>NC_015976.1:0-2195000 GCF_000283515.1 Sphingobium sp. SYK-6 | reverse complement strand
CGCTTCCGCAAACCTCGCTACCTTGCGGCGGTAAATCTCAGAGATGTTCGGATGGATATCCGGTACATCGGCGGGTGCCGCAGCGAGCCGGGCGCGGATGGCATCTTCCTGCGCCTCCAGCTCGAGCAGCTGATCGACGAGCGAGCGCGTGCCCTTGCCCTCCGTCGCCAGCGTCACCAGTCCCTTGATCGCCTTCAGAACCTTGTCGAGCTGAGCCCGATCCGCGCTGTCTGTGGCGCGACGCTGGCGATTGAAGCGATTGGTTTCTTCGACGCAGGTGCGAATGGCTTCGGCCGCGACCTCGGGACTCATCAACCGGTCCCGCAAACCATCCAGAACACGCGCCTCCAACTTCTCGCGCGCGATGCTATGCCCGTTGGAACAGCTTCTCGTGTCGATATGGTTCGAACAGGCAAACCGCCCCTGCCCGCGAAGGGTATAAGACCCGCCACAGCATCCGCAGTAAACGAGGCCTGAGAGCAGGCTTTTCGGGCGATGGGTCCGGTTCATCGCATTATGGGCCGAGCGCGTCGCTTCGATAACGCCAGCATATTGGATCGCGATATCTTCCTGTCGCGATTTTGCAGCCTGCCAGAGTTCGTCATCCAGGATCCGCAGGTCGGGCACTTCGGTAACGATCCACTCGGACAGCGGATTGATGCGCGAGACACGCTTGCCAGTCTGCGGATTCTTGAGGTAGCGGAGTCGGTTCCAGACCAGCTTACCGATATAGAGTTCGTTGTTGAGCAAACCGGTGCCGCGCTTGGCATGTCCGCGGATCGTGGTCGATGTCCAGAGCTTGCCCGTCGGTGCAGCTATGCCCGCTTCATTGAGGCGACAGGCGATCGCATGCGGGCTGAGACCATTAGCGAACTGCCGAAATACCTGCCGCACGACTTCCGCTTCACCATCGTTGATGGTGCGTTCGCCGTGAACCGCCTCGCCCTCACTGGAGAAGCGGCGTACGACATCATAGCCATAACAGAGGCCACCGCCCGACTTGCCCTTTTCCACACGACCGCGGAGACCCCGATGGGTTTTCTTGGCAAGATCCTTGAGGAAAAGCGCGTTCATCGTGCCCTTGAGGCCGACATGAAGTTCCGAGACCTCGCCCTCCGCCAGCGTTACGATCTTCACACCAGCGAAATGAAGGTTTTTGTATAGTGTTGCTACGTCAGCCTGGTCACGAGAGACGCGATCAAGCGCTTCGGCTAGCAGCACATCGAAGCGACCCATCTGTGCATCTTGAAGCAGCGCCTGGATACCAGGGCGCAAAATCACGCTGGCACCCGAGATAGCCGCATCCTTGTAGCTCGACACAATGCGCCAGCCCTCCCGGTTGGCCTGTTCCCGACAAATCAGGAATTGGTCTTCGATGGATGCAGGGCTCTGCTTGTCGTCGGAATAGCGGGCATAGAGAGCAACGCGGGTCATTTCTTTCTCCTGGACGAAGAAAAATAACATGAGATACTTGAGCCGCCAACCGGGTTGGACAGTTCAAAAAACCTGACACGGTCATCAGGTCGTCTGCCTACGACATTACGGCCTTTTTTAACGGCTTCCTCCCTACGCCAGCCCGTTCGTACAACAGGAACCGCGGCACAGGGCGGATGGATTCGAGTATGTTTTGGAGGACCGCTCGGCTAGAGATACAGCTTGCCCGTTCGTTGGTGAACTATTCTGAAGGGCTCGGTGGCACAGCCGCAGACTTTTCGCGTTGCAGCGCTTCCTCATGAAGTTCACGCGCAATCTGACGACCCAGGAGCCTGGCAAGACGCAGGATCGCAGCTTCCGCGGCAGGCGAGAGATTAGGACCCATATCCGGAGCGCGCCGCTTCTTCTTCATTGCGGCTTTCGTCCCGAACCTGAATTTCTCTCCGTTCCAGACCCTGAGCGCAGATCTGGGCGGAGCGAGGAAGGAAAGGTCGAAGGGGGGAGGATTGGAACGGGCTTCCTGCGCACGATCGGGGCATCGCTACGATGGTTGGCCGGTTCCACGCCCATCGAAGCTGTGCTATTCTCTGCTTTGGAAAGGCTCTGCAAATGCAGGATGTTGATCAACTCGACCCGACACCAGAAGAGACCCCCGCACCAGCGCCGTCGCCTCGCGCTGCCGACTGGTTCTGGCGCCCATGGTATGCAAAGCTGACCTGGGCCCTGACCCTGCTCTACTGGATCGGTCTCGAGCTGATGATCACCATTCCCTACGATCAGCTCAACATCTACCTGGTCAACATCATGGTATTGCTGATCTTCGTCTTCAATCCAATCACGGTGGTAGCCGTGCTGGGATATGGCTTCCTTAAAGCCAAGGTCGCATGTGGCGAATGGGTGATAACACCGGGACCGCCTTCGCAAAGGCCGATGATCGATCCTTACACGGATCCGTTTGATATACGATCTGGTAGTATCTACCACAGACATATCGGCTTGATGAAGGATAGACATTAGGGATCCCGGCGCTCCTTGAAGCTGGGGTCCCCGTCCGCTGAGCCATGATCCCGATCCAACATTAATCGACCTGAACTCAGGATCGACGATTGTTCCATCGAAGTAAGAGGGGCGGTGACCTGCATAGTGCCGCGACCAGAATCTGCTTGCTCCAAATAGCGATTGCGAAGCCCTTGATTGCCGAGAACCCCCTCGCTCAATTCCTTTGCAAACGTTTCCTCGGGGCGTCCCGAACGGGCCGCAGCTCTCTCCGCCGACGCGAGAACCTCACGAACGTCGTAGTTGACGATGTCCATTGAGGACTGTGCCGAAACAGTCGCAGATCCCCGGTCGGAGATATCCATTCCTAGCTTGCCACTCAGCGATCCAGTGGCGCTACCGGAGGTTCCTGCCCTACCTTTGTCACCCTTGTCACCGGCGCTGACACCCCTGCTAGCGGTTGCGGAGAGGTCACCCGATACGCTTTGAGTGTTTGAAGTCTGATGATCTGCGGTACGGGAAAGCGATCTGTTCCACCCTGTCTGCGCGATGATGGCCGTGACATCCCGCTCCAGAGTATCGGCAACCTGCGGCTTCAACCGCCAGTCGCCACGCCGATCCATCTCAAACCCACCGCGCAGCCAGTTGGCCATGGCAGCCTGACCTTCCGGACCACTGCCGAGGAAATGCTCGATCGTGTCTGGCCCCGCCTGCTTGCCGGCCTCGAACCGCGTGCTGGTATCGTTGCGCGCGGACTGGCTGAACCCGGTGCTGCTGGAGACGAGCAGGTCGTTGTGGGCGAAGCTGAACCGGGCATGCCCGCCATTGGCGATGGCGCCAAGCTGACTCTCGTTGATAAGGCCGCCCCGCCACATCTGCGCCGCGAGTTCCGGCGTCAGATTGAGACTGAGGTCGCCATTCTGGTCCATGGCGATCTGGCGCTTGGACATCTCCACCCCGTGCGCGCGGAGCAGCGCCTGGGTGCGGGTGAGACGTTCCCTGTCGACAATTCCGGTCAGACGCTCGTTGCGCGCGCGATCGGCAATGCCTTCCGCGCCGCCCTCGGCCATGTCGACCTGGTTCCCGGCAGTGCCGGCAAGCGAGCGGATGAAGGAATCGAGGTGAGCCGCTTCCCGGACCGATACACCGGCGGCCGCAGCACCCTCGGCAAAGCCCGCATTGTCCGCCTGCCGCCGCTGCTCGCCGATCTGGGCATTGCTGCGTACCCCATCGGGACCAATCTCACGCTGGGCATCGAGCTTGCCCGAGCGCTCGGCGAAGTCGTAGCCGGCGGCTTCGCGCGTGCGTCCGTAGACGCTCGTGCCTTCGCGCGCAGCCTCCGCAGTCGCGCCATCGGCCGTGCCGACCTGCACGGCAGCATTATAGCCCTCAAGCGCGCGCAGAACCTGTGCCTCATTGCGCCCGGTTGAACGGGATAGCTGGCTGATCGCCGTCGATCGGGCCTCGCCTGAGAGCGCATTGATGAACCCGATGCGCCGGCTGGTTTCGGTGACGGAGAGGCCGAGCATGGCCGCAGCCTGCCTCTGTCCCTGATTGCCGCCCGTTCGATGCGCTTGCTCGGTCGCGACATTGCCGCGCTCGACTGCGGCAACGCTGTCGCCTGCATAGTCGCGCCGGCCTTCCATCGCGCCCACCTGTGTCTGCGCCGCGGTCAGGTCATTGCGCAGCATCTGCTCCTGATCGAACGCATTGGCCGTCAGCTTGGCGAAAGTCGGATCAGCGCTCGCCTGGGCGATCACCGTCGATGCCTTGAGCGCGGCATCCTTCGCATCATAGCCGCTGCGCTCAAAATGCCGCTGCGCGGCGGATTGCATCATGTCATAGGCGCGCTGGTCGCCGAACGCCTTCCACTGCACCATATTCTGCGCGAGGGCTGCAAAGGCGCGCTCGCCGCCCTGGCCTTGGCCGAAATAGGTGGTGCCAAGCTTGCGCAGGGCATCGCCCTGGGCAAAATTGTGGATCGCGGAAGTCGCGGCATTGGCGCGTACCGCGCGCGCCGTTGCCGGATCGCTCAGATTCCGGCCGACAAGCGCCGGGGAGAGCCCGCCCAGTTCCCGCGCGGCGTCCGCCCGGCCGAGACCGAAGGCGGCCGTTCCTGCTGCGCCGCCACCCTGTTCGCCGAGCATGGATCCGGCCGACGCGAAATTTCGGTCGAGACCGAAGCTGCTGCGCTCGCCGAAATCGCCGAAGCCCGACGATGCCGCGCGCCGCGACATGGTGCCGCCGGCCGAGGCCTGCGCCTCCAGCGCCGAGGCATAGCCCTCGCTGGTTCCCACCGTCGCGGCCGCCATGCTGCCCTGGCCCTGCACACCGAGCATCCCGGACGTGAAGGCAGTGAACATGTTACCGGAGAAGCGGAACACCGTGAAGACGAACGCGCCGGCAAGGCCTGCCGCGGCCGTCCGGAAGGAGCCGAAAATGGCAAGCGCCTTCATCGCCGCCGAGGGCGCGAGGATCCAGCTGTCGGCGGCGACATTGGTTGCCCGCAGCTCGGCCAGCACATCCATCGCCCGGCCGAGCGTAAGCTGGTAAATGCCGGCATCGATGACGCCCCAGAGCGCGACGAACACGAAGAGGCCGAGCGCGAAGCTCGCGACCCGCAGGTTGATCGGTGTCAGGATGAAGAGAAGCGCGATCGGCATCATCATCAGCATGATCGCGAACACCGACGCGCGGATGGTCGGCATCCATTCGTTGGCGATGGAGAGCGTGGCGAGCCCGTTGGACTCGATCGCCCGGTTCGCCATCACGCGGGCGGTTGCCGCCGGGGAATCCTCGAATAGCACGTCACCGACGGTCTGGCCGAGGAGAATATTGGTCAGGAACTTCTGCCGGCTCATGGAATGGCCCAGCATCATGTCGCCCAGCGCATCGATCTGCTGGCGGCAGCGATCGCGCTGGGCTGCCTGGGTCACGTCGAAGCCGGTACGCGCGCAGACCTGGTCGCTATAGGCGTCGAACAACGTGCTGTCCGACAGCCGATCGGCGATATACTCCCATGCCGCCTCGCAGCTCATCGTCGTGCCGGCCTTGTCGCTCGCCGTGTACACGGTCGAGAAGGTTGCTGGCCCCGCCATCGCCGCGAAGGAGGCGGGAAGGTCGGTCGACGTCCGGAAGAGTTGATCGTCGTCGACCCCATAGGCCGGCGACACGCGGGCGACAGGATAGCATTGCCGCACATAATCCTTCACCGTCGCATCGAGGAAGGTGTCCACGATCGGGCTGCGGGGACTGACGGCGTTCAGGAATAGGTCGAATGCATGGCCGCCGGCACCGAATTCCAGCTTTGCATTGGGATCGGTTGTGTTGTCGTCGATAGTCTCGGCAAGCGTCCGCTCCATGAGGTTGGTGACGCCGGCAACGAGCACGATGAGGTTGGGTACATCACCGACCGGCTGATAGGCGTTGCGCACCCGGTCGTAGATGTGGATCGTGCCCGTCGTGGCGATCATGCCGGCGAACAGGCCGATACCGATCAGCATCTGAAAGCCGAAGGCAACCAGACCCATGCCGGAACCCTTGATGCTTGCCAGAACCGCGCCCAGCCCGATCCCGGCAACCGCGATGATCACGACCAGCGTTTCGTAGCGCGGGTCGCCGAACATCATCGCGACCAGATGAAACGCATCGACGGTCTCCGAGAAGCCGTCCCATGTGTGATAGCTCGCGTCGATCGCCAGCGCGGGCGTCGCGCTCAGACACCCGACGAGAGCGAGGAACAAGCGGATGATGTGACGCATGGCCCGCCTCACCGGTTGCGATTGGCGTTGGCGCCAGCGGCGTCGCGGGCATCGCGGTCGCGCTGGCGGACGACACCCGCATAATTCGCCGAAAGGTTCGCCTGGTTCATGGCGGCCATGTAGGACTGGCGCATCTGCGCGCGCTGGCGCAGCACCTCGTCTCTGAGTTCGCGCAACTGCTCGATGCCCTTGGTCAGAATACGGGTCTGGCAGATGTTCGTGTTCTCGGCATCGGCAGCCCCCGCCGTCGTCACACCGCGTTCGGCATTCTGCAGCGCGAAGTCGATCGAGCGGGTGAGGTCGTTCAGCATCTGATAGGCGAGGGTGAGGGCGACGAGTTCATCGGTGTCGGCGATCACGCTATCGGTGAGACCCTGTCGCACGCCCCATTCGAGCAGGCGATAGACCGGCAGCGTCCGCACATTGGCGACGAACTGCTTTTCCTCCGTGGTCAGCGCCGCGCGCGTCCGGATCTTGACGGAGATCGCCTCCATCCGCTCGCGCGCCAATATCAGTGCGCCGCGGCCAGCGCCGTTCACCGAGCAATCCGCGGCGGTGGCGGGGATGTTGAGCGCACGGGTCGGCACGCGACCAGTCAGGAAATCGTCGGCGCTCTCGGTATCCTGGCGCGGGCAGGCGGGAATGGCCGAGAAGAGTGGCACCTTGTCGTTTGCATCCCAGCGCATATAGACGTCGCCGACCCGGGCCCGCATGACGCCCGCCCAGTCGGATGCGCCGACGCGCGCTGCGGCATGCGCGAGCAGCGAACCGGTCTTGAAGATATCCGTGACCTCGGCCGGGCAATTGGCGAGCGCGTCCTTGAGATCCTCGGTCGGATTGCCCTTGTTGGCCTGGATCTTTTCGCGGCTCTGTTGCCAGCTATTGGCATAGCCTTCGCGGATCGACTTGTAGCCGGTCATTTCCTCGACGATTCCCGACATGTTGTCGTCGCCCTTCGCGATCTGGACCATGCGATTGGCAAGACGGCAGTCGTTCACCTGAATAGAGTTCAGGAAGTTGGTCGCCGCCTCCATCTTCGAGATAATATTGCCCATCTTCTCATCCAGTGTTTCCAGAAGATACTGGAAGGCGACGGCCGGCGCGGCCTGCAGGATGGTCTCCAGCTTCTGGACGAGATAATCGGGATCGAGAAACGACATGCCGCCAAGGAACATGTCGATACCACCGCAACCTGCCTTCACCTTGGGCAACGTCAGGCTCATCAGATAATCGTCATGGACATCGACGCGGCCCGACATGCCGCCTGCCGTTACATAGCCGCGTGTCTGGTCCTCGAAGCTGCCGGGCGAGGTGTAGGTGACATTATCGAACCAGCTCTCGGCCCAGCCCTGGGCATGGGCCGGAACTGTCTGGCCGCATGAAGCGACAATCAGGACCAGCGTGGAGATCAGGCGCCGATGGGAAATAGGCATGACGAACTTCCTTGAGCCGAAAGAGCGAAATATGGGCCGCCTGCGGAGCCATGGCGCAAACCACTAACCTTGCAAATCTGGAGTGATGATCCATAAATGCGCGGATGATTGAGAGGCGTATCAAGGCAGAACTGGCGGCAACGATCGACAGAAGCCCGGCAGTCGCGCTGCTCGGGCCTCGACAGGTCGGCAAGACGACGCTGGCTCAGGAGATCGCCAGGATGCGTCCCTCGCTCTATCTCGATCTTGAGTCCGAGGCTGATCGTGCGCGTCTGGCGGAACCGGAACTCTATCTCGCCGGGCATGAGGACAAGCTCGTCATCCTCGATGAAGTTTATCGGGCGCCCGACCTTTTCCAGATCCTGCGCGGCGTGATCGACAGGGGACGCCGCAAGGGTCTGCGTAGCGGCCGCTTCCTGCTGCTCGGTTCGGCGTCCATGGATCTGATGCGGCAACCGGGAGAGAGTCTGGCCGGCCGGATCAGTTACTTGGAAATGCGCCCGCTGGATCCACTTGAAATCCCCGAAGCGAAGATCGATCACCTGTGGGCTCGGGGCGGATTCCCCAACAGCTTTCTCGCGACAAGCGACACGCTGAGCCTGCGCTGGCGACAGGATTTCATCCGCTCTTATCTCGAACGCGACGCGCCGATGCTGGGACCGCGCATCCCTGCGGAAAGTCTGCGACGCTTCTGGACGATGCTTGCCCATCATCAAGGGCGTTTGCACAACGCCGCCGAACTGGCCCGCGCCATCGGCGTCGATGGCAAGACGATAGCGGCATGGCTGGACCTGCTGGTCGATCTGCTGCTCGTTCGCCGTCTTGAACCCTGGCACGGCACCAACGGCAAGCGCCTCGTCAAGAGCCCGCGCCTCTATGTACGAGACAGCGGCCTCGTTCACGGTCTGCTTGGACTTGCGACCATCGACGACATTCTTGGCCATCCCGTCACCGGCGCCAGCTGGGAAGGTTTCGTGATCGAAACCCTGATCGCTGCCGCACCGGAAGGAACGCAGGCCAATTTCTATCGCACGTCGGCAGGCGCTGAAATCGATCTGCTGCTGACACTGGCTGGAGGCAAGCGTTGGGCCATCGCAATAAAGCGCAGCCTCAATCCCAAAGTGGAACGAGGCTTCCATCATGCTTGCGCCGATATCGATCCCGAGCGGCGCATCGTCATTTACCCGGGGCAGGAACCGTTCCCCCTCGGCGCCGGCATCGAGGTGATGCCGCTTGCGCCGATGAGCCAGCAACTGCTCGCGCAGCACTGAACAGGCAGGAAAACCGGGCAAAGCCTTGCCTGAAGGTTGCAGCGCAGGGGGCATCGGTCTCATCGCCGCGCTCCATTTTGCCTGCTGGTCGAGGCGACAATCCCGGTGAATTTCGACATGGCGCGCACACCCACGGCGGCACGCGCCCCGGCCAGCATCCGGGCGGCAAGCCAGGCGTTGCGCGCGATATTGGCGCCATGATCGGTGCCGATCGCGATCGGCACCATGCGACCCGGATCAGACAGTGGCCGCACCCATGCGACCGGGTTTCCGACCCAGGGAAGGCCAAGGCGCCCCGATCGGAGCGCCGCCTCATCTTGTCGCAACGTTCGGATCTGCCAACCATAGCGACCACGGAATGCGAGAAGCTTCGTCCAGAGATCACCGCAGGGCAGGCATCCGGGTGCCGTGCTTATCTCGATCACATAAAGCGACGCCTGGCCGCGCAGCATGGTCTCGAAGTCGGGCGGAAAATCGCGCGTCACGGGCACGCGGGAGAGCCACAGGCGCATGTCCGCAGCCGTCGATACCGGATGAATGGCCGCCTGCCGCGCGACGTCCTGGTCTGCCCGCTGTGCCCAGGCGCTCGCCGGCAGCAACATCAATGGCGCCAGCAGCGAGACGCCGAAGATCAGCATGGAACCCAGGCACCTCATGGCCTGCGCTCCCTGGCATCGATAAGATCGCCGCCGATCACGCGCGGATCGGTGGAGGAGACCGGGCCATTGGCCAGCGCATCGAAGAAGCCGTCTTCCTCCCCCGCGCCGGTCAGCCACTGCTCGGGGCGGATATCGCCGCTCAGCAATCGCACGGCCTGATAGGCCATCTGCGCAAGATTGGGGTAAGACTCGACCCCAGCGGCAATTACCATACGCTGGGGACTGCCCCGACGGATGACCATGGTGGTCGGCGTCACCTCGACCCCGAAGCGCTGCTTGAGGTCGGGTCTGCGATCGAGATCCATCAGGCTCACCTGCCAGCCCATGTCATCCTTGAACCGCTGGACGATCGGCCACTGCACCTTGCAATAGCCGCAGGATTCCCGGGCAAACATGACGAGCGCAAATTCCCCGGCGTGCGCACGCAGATATTGGCGGCGCACCTGGTCCTTCTGCGCGCCCAGCGCATCGCGCGCCTCGCCGACCATCGGATTGGCGGCTTTGGCATTGAGTTCTGGATGGGTGAGCATCGCAAGCTGGGTCACGCCGGCAAAGGCGCGGGCCTTGCGCCGGGCAAAATCCTGCAGCCGCCAGAAGTCCGCGACCGCGTCGATCGTGAGGACGGTAGCGGCATAGTCGCGCTGCTCCACGATGAGCTTCGCGATCCGGGGCGGTGACCATTTGGCCAGTTCCACCATCGGAGGGATGACGGGCTTGGGGACCGTCTCTTGCAGCACCTCT
The DNA here is from genome assembly GCF_000283515.1 of Sphingobium sp. SYK-6. Lineage (GTDB taxonomy): Bacteria > Pseudomonadota > Alphaproteobacteria > Sphingomonadales > Sphingomonadaceae > Sphingobium > Sphingobium lignivorans. Next base: position 2,184,705 of record NC_015976.1, on the reverse strand, counting down.
TCTTCAGCGCCGGATTTAGGTGTCTCGTACCACCAGTAGCCCCGCGCCGTACGATCGCCCGCGCTCGCAGGCGCCGCTTGCGCGCACGCAGGACCGGCGGGCAGGAGCAACGCCATGCCCAGGATGAGCATGCGCTTCACAGCAACTTCTCCATGCGCGTGAGCCGCTCGATCGCCACCGGGCCATAATAGCGGCTGTCATATCCGTCGGGATGCCGCGAACCGACGAAGATCATCCCCTCGGAAATGCGCGGGCTTTCCGGCCGCCAATGCATGAGCGCCTTGCCATTGCGCGCCGCAGGCTTGCTGACGCCCATCAACCTGCCATTGCAATAGTACCAGCCATTCGCGACCAGCCCGCCAATCCCATGCTTCTCGACCATGCTGATCCGGTCGCCAGGCAGGCAGAGCGCATATTTGGTAATGGCGACGGGCTTCGGGCCGGCTACGGGATCGGATAATATGAAGGATATGAGGTCGCCGCGATGGATCGGACCCGGAGATCGATGGACGACCCATGCGTCGATCGACGGCGTCATGACCAGGGTGATCTGCGGCATCGCCCACCAGGCGAAGAGACCGATGGGCAGCACGATCCCATAGGCTTTGAGCAGCTGGGCAGGCCGGGCCGGTTGCCCAAGACCGCTTGCGCCAAGTGCCACCGCGGCCCGGAGCGGGAGATCCTTAAGTTCGCGCCAGAGACGGTTACCAGCGCGCCAGGTGAGCAAGAGCATCTCGCACCTCCTCCTTACCGCCAATGCGGCCGTATTCCTCGAGCAATCCGGAAAGGGCAGCGTCGCCCAGCACGATGTGCGCGGCCCGCGGGCTGGCCTCGTCACGCTCGCAATAAGGCAGGGTCGGATCACCCGGCACCATCGCCAGCGCAGGCACCTGGGTGACGCCATGCTGCCGGAACACGAGCGGATCGACAATGACCTGCACGTCGCGCATCGCGCAGGCAGGGCCTTCGCAACCGGGATCGCGGCGCAATATGACGGCCGACAGTTTCGCCATCGGCGCCACTTGCCGCATCCCGCCCGGCATGCCGCGGAAGGCCATGACGCCGCCGGCACGTTCGAGCTGTCCGGCATAGGTGCGCAGCGTCTCGACCGGCATCGAGGAGGATACGAACAGCACGGGAACCCAGCGTTTCGTGCCACCCGTCGATACGACGCCGGCCAGCGCTGCCTCTTCTGGCTGTTCAAGACCCAGGGCCTGGGCGATACGACGGCTGGCGGCCTCCCGCTCGACGGCCAGTGCATCACGAGCCGCCGCGACATCAGCCTCCACCCTTTTCGCCATGGCGGGATCCTGCTTGCGCCTGTCGACCCCCTCGAACGCACGGCGCTGCGCGGCGGCATCGGCTTTGGCCGGCAGAGCTGGTGAAGGGGGCTTGGCGGTCTTTGCATTGTCGGCGGCGCGCTTCACGCGCTCCATCGCCGCCTCGCCCTGATCCTGGATGCGCGTGCGGGCATTGCCGTCCCGCTGCTGACCGGCCGTACCCTGCGGTTCGCTCGCCCCGACCAGCAGCGGGGCGAGGGCAATGGCTGCCAAGAGGAGCGCGCGGCTAGTTGTTGATCGTCTGCATAGTGGCATCGATCTTGTCCTTCATGTCGATCTGGATTTCGGATTGGGCCCGCGCCTCGACTTCCGCATAATATTCCGACAGGTCCATTCGCGAGAAATCGAGCGCCTGGAACTCCTCGGGCGTGAAGCCCCGGCAATAGGGCTGCTTGGGCGTGCCCCAGCCAACCGCGCTGAAAGCCTTCAACTGCGGCCGGCCCTGTTCCTGGATGATCCGGCCGAGCTTGGTGTTGAAGCAGCAATGGCCGCGGGCCTTCTGGACGCAGATGGCAAGGATCTTTGAGGAGCAATAGCTGCCGACCTCATGGCACATGCCCGACCCACGCAGCATGCCCACTTCCATGTCCTGCTGGTCGCAACCGGAAAGCAGGAAATCCATCATGAAGTTGATGGCGAGGCTGATCGCGATCGACGTCGGGTCGATGCCGACAACGATCGCATTGGCGCCGGCGCTCGCGGCCTGGCCCGCTGTCGCGCCGGCCTTGAACGCGCCATAGGCAGCTTTCATGCCGGTGAACACGCCCTTGGCAACGGCGATCTTGGTACCGATCGACGAGATCGAACCACCCATGCCGTCTTTCACGATCTTGCCCTTGTCCTTGCAGCAGTTCGAGAAGGTGGTCTTGAGCCCGGCCGGGCGGCACCGCGCGGCGCGGCCCGAGAAAATCTCGATCGTGCCAAGACAATTGCCGTCGGCATCGACGCCGCCATCCGCCTCGGCACCCGGATCGTCAACGACCGGATCATCGACGATCGGGTTGGCGCTGGTGTCGATGCAGACGTTGGGCGAACAGGTCGGCGCGCCGCCGCTGGCCGGCACGGCGCACGCATATTGATCGCCAAGCGGGCAATGCATCGCCCCGGCCAGATCCGCCTCGCAGCGCGTTTCGCCGATCGGACACATCCACCCACCCGAACCTGTCAGGTGGCAGCTCGCCGTCTCGCCGTCATCGGCCGCATCGCCATTGCCGTTGAGGTCGACCGCGCACAACTGCTGGGCCAGCCCGGCCGCCGGGAACAGCGACAGGCTCGCGCCAACAAAAAGGAGCGTCGGAAGAAAGGCGCGCACCGGCGTCATCGCACGGCGCCCGTGCAGATCATATCCGCGCCGCCCAGACGCACCGTCTGCATCATCACCACCGCTTCGGGGAAATCGTCGATGCAGCCGCAGCCCTGCACCAGCTCCTCGCCCTCGCCCGCGGGGCAGACATTGCTGTCCTGGCAGGCGTGATAGAAAAAGTCCCAGCCCGTTGAATTGGTCTGCTTCGAGCCGGTCACGCCATCGGGAGCAGCGGCGCTATTGGCCTGAGCCTTGCGTGTCTTGCAGATGGGCTCGCAGGCATTTACGCTGCCACGATCAGGCAGCGCGAAGGTGCGGGTCGTGAGGCTATGACCGCCATCGGCCGTCCGCACCCGGTCGGCCAGCAGCGTCTCGGTCGAATGATCGATGATATAGGCGCCGCGCGACAGATCGGGCTGGGGGACTGCACCCTGGTCGACCGTGCAGGCATAATTGCGCTGGCGCGCGAAGAAATCGCGGCTGATCTGCATCGCGCAGGCGCCCGTGCCCATCAGACGGGTCTGGGGCAGGGGGCTGAGCCCGGTCTTTACGCCGTTGCGGAAGGTGGTGACGCCGTCCACATCCTCATCGTCGAGCCGGCATGTCGCATTCGACGCATAGCCCGTGCAGGTGTCGACAAGCTGCTCGGACGTCTTGCAGCCGGCGTCCACCAGCGCCTCGATCGAGGCATAGGCCTCGCCGCCATCGGCGACCGCGATACGCAGCCATATGTAATGATCGCCCTGCGTCAGCCTGTCCGTGATATCGAGATTGGGGTAGGCATAGAAAGCGCCCTTCTTCTCGCAGTTTCCCGGCGGCAACCCCATGCCGGTCCAGCCCTGCGGCCCTGACCCCACCAGTTCGCCGTCGATCCGGATCTGCGCCCAGTCATCGGCCCCGAAGCGGGTCAGAAGAACCTGCTGCAGCCTGTCGGGCTCCTTGACGCGCAGCGTCATGTGGAAATCGAAGATGGTGCAGGCGCCGCCGGAAAGACTGTTGTCGGCCGGCGACCCCATGAGGAAGATGCGCCGCCCAGGCACCGTGTCATCGGTCGCATAGCCGCCCGAGACCCGATCGATGATCTTCTCTGGCGTTATCTCCTCAAGCGTCATCTGACGGGTCACGGTGCAGCTCCGATTGATCTGCGACCGGCCGGTTCCTGTGGATGAAGCCGAAAGTGCCTGGAACACGCTGCTTGCCTCTGCCGCGCTAAAGGCATCGCCGGCGATCGCATTGGGATTGGCTTTGTAGGCGGTCGCACCGATGTGCGGCTGCACGGCGCAGGATGTGGTCTGCGCGCCGATATAGCGGATGACGGGGCCCTCGATGGCGGCCTGGGCGATGCCGATGCGCGGATCGCTCGTGGTGAGCGCGCCCACGACACCGCCGCCCAGATCCTTGAGCACCGAGGCCATATTGCCCCAGACGAGATTGCTGCCGCAGCTGTTGTTGACGCAGTAACAGCCGGCAAGATCGGTCAGTTCGACCTCGGTGAGCTTGAGCGATCCCGACGCGGCCGTATCCCAGCGGAAGAAGCGGCAGGCGTTCCAGCTCCCCGGCGCACAGGAAATGAGCCCGTTCGCGCATATCCCTGAAACCGGAACAGGGACTGTCAGCGCCTCATCGAAACTGCCGTCGAGATCGCGGTCCCGTGAAATGCTGAGCGTTCCGATATCTCCGCTCGCATTGGGCTGCGCGAGCAGTTCGAGCAAAGTCGCGCTTTTCTGGCAGGCGAGGTTGGGCGTAAATGTCTTGGAGGAATCGACCGTGCTGATCGCCTCTCCGGCCAGACCCGGCGTCACATAGTTGCCGAGGATCGCGTCGCTATCAGCACTCTTCGCCCTCGCAGCCTCGGCCGCGGCGCGGGCGCGATCCTCCGCCGTCTGGGCATGAAGCGCTACGGGCAGGCTGAGCGCCGCCATAAGAAGCAGGGCGCGCTGCCTCATGGCTGGATCTCGCTCGGAATGATCCGCCGGGATCCGCGCCGCAGCCGGAACAGGAGCGTGGATGGAACCGGGCCGGGCAGCTCCGCCCGAAACACCGCCTGTCCTTCGAAAACGGTCAGCGCGGCCACGACGACATGCGGCGAGGAGGGGGGTACCGCATCATCGTCTGTCGTGGCCACGCCGACCGTCCGGCCGGCACCGCGGGGGCCATGCGGTACCGGTCTAGCCGCGCAAGGAACGCCTGGCTCCATGGGGTGACGGGAAGGCCATCGGCTAATCCCAGGCGTACGGGCGCGGATCTGGCGAGACAGACGGCTCATGGCGTCGAGACTCCGGCGCAGCAGATCGTCTTCTCGAACAACATGAACTGGGCATTGTCCTTGCCCGGCGCATGCTTGCCACTGGTCCAGAGCGCGCCTGGCCGACCGACATTGACGCACTGGCCGCCCTTGACCGGCTCCATCAGCTGGAACTTGTAGCGGCTCTTGGTCCAGACCGGCTGGGGGATGAACGAGCAGCCGTCCGCCGAACTGATGGTGAGCGCGCCGAGCCTGCCCATCATGAAGACGCCGCGCGCGGCGAGCCCTGCCCAGGCCTCGACACTGTCCCCGAAATGGATATCGCCCGCCACCGGATAGGTCGCGCCCCAGGAACCCATGCACCAGAAGAGCGGATCGACGACCTTGCCGGCGGCTGCAGCGGCACTGTCGGCCATGCAGGCTAGACCTGCGGCCGGATTGCCGAAGAGGATCGCCTCGGGCTGGATGATCGCGCCCAGCGTGGCCGATTGCCAGGTCGGCAGCACTTCGGTGATCAGCGCCACATCGAAGCCATTATCCTCGATGCACGGCAGGTCGGTGAACATGTCGAGCATCTTCCAGACCGGCGCGATATAATAGTGCATCTGCGCGAACATCTTGCGGCTATTGGTGCCGTCCGAGATGCTGGTCTGACTGCCCTGGAGCCTGCCGCCGGTCGGCATGATGTCGGCGCCGAGCGCTAACATGCACCCCGGTTCGGTCACCACGTCGACCATCCGATTGGGCGACCAGAAGCTGACCTTGACGCCGAACCAGAAGGTCACACCCTTGCGGCAGGCGCACAGCGGCTTGGAAGCGGACTGGGCATCGAGCGCCTTGCCGAGCGGATCGCTCGGACCCACCTTCACGCCGCCGATGGTAATCGGGAAAATGCAGTTCCAGCGCACTTTGGTGATGGGATTGAACACCGTGCCCGCCTCGCATTTGGAGGCATGGGCCGGAGCCGCGACCGCCAGGGCGGCAAAGCCGCAGCCCAGTGCGAGCAATCTGCGAAACGTCAATAGTTTCATCGCACTGCCCTCCGGTCCGTTTTGCGCCTGTCGATCTCGGTCAGCACCAGCTTCTGCCCGGTCTGCGCGACGATCACCGGCGCGACGGTCAGGCCGAGCCGCGCCTTGACGCGCTCCTCGAGCAGAAACAGCGCCCTGCCGTGGCGCTCGCCGAGTGTGATCGCATCGGCATCGCCGGGACCACCCGCCGCCAGCAGGATGAAATCGGCCGGCCGCGCGGTGCGCAGCGCCCAGGCAAGATCGCGCGGATGGACCACGATGAGCCGCTGCGGGAGCGACACATAGGCCAGAGGGTTGAAGCTGTAGCCCCTGGCGTAGAGCAGCTTGCCGTCCGGGAGCCGGATGTCAGAATCGAGGGTATAGAAAGGCACGACTGTTCGGGCCCTGTCGGCCTGGGCGATCCCGAGCGTCGCCGCCTTCATAGCCGACCAGTTCTCGCGCGGCCCGAAGGCACTCTTCATGTCGGGGACATGCGCAACCCGGCCCTCGATCTCGCTCAGCGCGTCGGGCTCGGCGATCGGCCAGGTACGCCCGATCTTGCTCGTCGTCGCCAAGCCGGCCGAAGAGGTCAGCGTGCTCAGCGTCGTCGCGATTGCAGCAAGAATGGGCAGGAGGGGACAGCGAGCGAAACGCCGATGCTGCGAACTAGCGACCATGGCGCCGTCTCCACCATGGCTGAGGACTCACGCGATCCTCGCCGATCGCGGCGCTGATGAGGGCCGCCATCGCGACGATTGCCGTGAGCGCGACGAGAATGCGGAACAGGGTCGGCACGGCCGGGAGCTGCCAGGCGATGAAGGACTGCACGAGCAACAGGCCCTGGCTGCCGACCATGAGGCGGATCGGTCCCGGCGCGGGCGTGGAGGAGAAAATGCCGTTCATGACCGCCTGCCTCCGAGAAAAGGAAGGCCAGGGACCGGACAGGCGCGGGTCAGCCAATAGCCGTAGAGAACCGGCCCCAGGCAGGAGAAGACGAACAGCAGCCTGGGATAGGCAGCCGGTTCATCCCACCAGACCAGCCTGACGACGATGATTCCCAGCGCCAGCAATAGCTGGATCGCCAGGGTCAGACGCCTTGACCAGCGCGCATCCTCTTCCTCGCGCGCCTTCCAGCATGCATAGGTCTCGATGCTGATCATCGATCGGCCGGTTCCGGGCTCGAATGCCGGCGCTGAGGAAAACATGTCGGTCATGCGGGCCTGACCTTCGCCTCTTCTTGATCGGCCGGACGCAGACGGCAGTAGAGCCTGAACGCGGCTTCTTCGATGAGCGGCCAGAAGCAGACGATGCCAAGCCACAGGCCGTAGAGAGTGACGGGCCAGCCGATCAGGACCATGAACGGAATGAGCGGGACGACGGCGCAACAGCTTTGCATGAGCGGCCCCAGAACGGGGTGTCTGGCGTCGTGGAGAAACCCGGCGAGCAACTCGTCAGCTGTCTTGAGGCTGCGCGCGCATTCGCCATTGGCCTCATGAAACGACAGGATCGCGCGACCCAGAAAATCATTCTGGCTCTCTCCCGGATAGCGCTTGCACCGGCACATCGCACCGATGTCCTCGATCATTCTGGGCGTGAATGGTTCGATCCTGTCCGTCATTTGTGCCTCCATTTCGACAAGCGCGAGAGAAGCATCCCGCATGCACCCGAAAGGCCGATCAGCAGCATCCCGCTCGCAAAGCAGGCCGCCGCCACGATGAGACCCGTGCGGACCGTCTTGAGCACGGGCTGGTCGAGCGCGATCCCGGCCGCGATGACGAGACTGCCCATCATGCAGGTCTCGATCGCCACCAGCCGCAGCCGCCACTGGAAGGCGGCCGCTTCGGCGCGCTTCGCCACACGCGCCTCGATCAGCGCCTCGATCGCCGGATTTTTCTCCCAGTCGAGCGCCAGCTGGTCGGGATGGGGAAGGGCCTTGTGCGTCATGCGACCCTCCAGCCCTCGGGGCCGGCGCCGCCCAGCACTTCGACCGGATCGACGCCGGCCAGTTCGCACACCGCCTCCAGCGGATTGCGGCCGGCCCGCACCAGCGCCTCGAAGGCGGCGACCTCATTGGGCGCCGAGGTGTTGATCCAGTAGCTGAAGGGATCGACCACCAGCCGCGCGATGCCGAGCCCGAGCGGACTGTCGATGAAGACCTCGCTATAATGGGGCTTGGCGTTGCGGACCGATTTCAACAGGTCGAGCACGAACCCCGAATAGTCGAGGATCTTGTTGTCGACCGCCTTGTCATAGGTGGAGCCCTGCAGCAGGAATTTGGTCGCGGCATTTTCCAGGATCACCTGGCCCGTGCCGCCGAACAGCATGAGATCGTTCATGCTCTGGAGCACGATGCCGAAACTGCCCTGATATTTGCGCGCACGCCGATAACCCTGGCCGAACGCCTCGGCGAGGCGCGAGAGATCCTGCCCGTCGCTGCGCGTCATGAACTGCGCGGCCTCGTCGCACAGGACGAAGCGGGGCTTGTCGCGCGCCGAGAGGTAGAGCTCCTGGGTGACGGCGTTCACCACCACCATCACGATCACATTGAAGAGGTCCGGAAGAGCCTTCAGCCGTTCGAGTTCCAGCACCACGAACTCGTCGCGGGAGATATCGAAGGTGGAGGGGCCGTTGAAGAAATGGCCATAAGCGCCCTGCGACCCGAAATCGCGCAGGTTGAACGCGAGTTCGCGCGCGACCGGCACGAGATGATCGACCCGGTCGAGATCGGAGACGGCATTGTCGGGATAGCGGCCGAGCCAGTCGCGCACCGCATCAATGCCGTCTACGCCCCGTCCGCTATCGACCGTCCATTGCACGGCGGACTTGAGAAGGTTCCATTCCGACGTGGTGACGGGCTTGCGCGTCGAGGCATTGGCCATCTCGGCGACGATCGCGACCGCCATGGCAATGGCCGACTGCTTGTCTTCGCCATCGAGCGCCAGCCCCATGTCGAACGGGTTGAGGACGAGGCGCTCCTCGCCAATGTCAATATAGCGCCCGGAACAGAGCGTGCAGAGCTTGCGGTAGGAACCGCCGATATCGATGATGCGAATGAGCGCGCCTTGCGCATAATATTGCTGGCAGAGATTGTTCAGCAGGAAGCTCTTGCCCGCGCCCGACTCCGCCGAGACGATGAAATTGTAATTGTTGATCCGCGGATCGAAGAGATCGAGCGTGATCAGCTGGCCCTTGCGCCCGACATAGAGCAGCGCCGGGCGGCCACCGCCGCGAAAATCGGTCTGCACCGGCGCCATCAAGGTCGCGGCTTTGACCGGCATGCGGAAATCGCGCTCCAGCAGCTTCAATGTGCGCTTTTCCGGGTAAAGCCCGAAGGGCAGGCTGGCGGCGAGCAGCACCGGCAGCAGATAGCTCTCCTCCTGCACCATGAAGGGCAGGGGTTCGGATTCCCAAAGCCGCTTGGCGCGAGCGGCCATCTCCCGCGCCTGCGCGCTGTCACGGCCGAACACCCACATGGTCGGGATCACCGAGACGAACCGGCTGTTTGACGCTTCGTCCAATATCCAGCCGATCTCCTCGATCTGCTTGCCGACCTCAACCGCGAAGCTGCCGGCTGCTTTCTGCGCCGAAAGGATCTGCGCGCGCTTGTGGATCTCGAACTGCGAATGATCGAAGAGGACCGAAAGACAGTAGAGGAACGGTCCGCCGATCTGGTCGCTGTCCTCGGCGCTCCCGCGCATGCCACCCATTAGACGGTTGGCGCGCTCGGCGGTGATCCGCCGCGCCGGCGCCTTGGGGGTGAGGCAACGCGCGACTTGGTTGCCGAGGAAGACTTCGGGGCCCTCGAAAAAGAGGTCTGGTCCCGCCTCGATGATCTGCCGTGCGATCGAGGGGGCAGGCATGCCGCCGACGCTTTCACTGAGGAACACGCCGGGCGCGGGGGCAAAGACGCCGTTGAAGATCCGGCGATAGAAGCTGACCAGTTCGTCCGGCGGTAAGCGCCGGATGCCCATCTTCGCCAGTTGCTCCTCGACCTGGCGGCGAAGATCGACGCCGAGCTTCACCCGCGTCTTGATGACGAGGAACAGCCGGAAATCGCGCACCGGGATCGAATGCAGCGCATCGAGCCCCCTGGTTCCGCGACGCAGATAGTCGGCCGTGCGCCGGGCCGAGGCCTGGACCAGCGGGTCCGGCCGCACCTTGAGGTCGAGATAGGCATCGAGCGCCGGATCGATCAGCGGATCGGCGAAGGTGATGAGCTGAAGGACCGTGCCTTCCGGGAAATGGATGTTGAGAAGACCAAGCAGCGCCTGCTGGACATGGGCGAACATATAGGCGGCGGGCACGAGTTCCCAGGCCTGGCCCCAGCCATCGTCGATGCACAGGAAGGCTTCTTCTTCCTCGACCCAGGCGACCATCGGCAGGAAGTCCGAATAGGCGTCGCGGGTCACGGCCGCGCGGAGCCGCTGATAGCTGAGGGTCCTGTGGGCGGCGTTCGTGCTCATGGCCGCTTCTCCGTCGCGATCGCCATCGGCACGTCCTCTGCGGTCGTTCCGTCCGCGGTGTCCGGTTCGGGCGCGCGCATCGTGCGCAGCACGGGCGGGGCGGGGCTGCGTCCACCCGGCTCGACCAGATAGTCACCCACGACCCAGGCCGGTCGATTGAGGATCGAATAGACGTAGCGCGCCATGTAGAGACGGTCGGGCCGCTGCTTGTCGGCATAGGGCAGGATCAGCGTGCGGATCGTGCGCGATGGGCGTAGCATCGGCGAACCGGCCCCCTCGAGCACCGCGCCGACATTGCTCTGTCCAGCTTGCGGCGACATGGCGACGGCGGCCGCTTTCGCGCTGCCCTTGCCCGGCACGGGCGCTCGCCCCTTCTGGTCGGGGCTGAGCAGCTTGCGATCATGGGTGACCGACGGATCGGATTTCGACGCCCGTCCGGCAACCGCGTCGGCATAGGCCTGGTCCGGATGGATGCACTGGCCATGGTCGCTGTTCTTGCAGGAGAATTTCTCGCCATAGGGCGACATCATCGATCCGACGGTGGCGCAGCCGGACAGCGTGAGAAGCGGCAGACCAAGAAACGGCATGACAGCCAGGCAGGGATGAAATCTTTTCATCGCTTTGACTCCAGAAGGGGCGCGCATCAGAACTTCACTCCCGCGCCGGGCTTGATCTCGAGGGTCGCGCCCTCCTGGATCACCACGACCACATCCTTGGCCGCGCCCACCTCGACGATGGGACCGGCCTGCCGCGCGAGATCGAGATAGAAATCGGTGAGCTTGTCGGACGATTTGGAGAGACCGCCGGCAATGCCCGACTTCGCGGCATCGCCCGCGTCGAGCGTGCGGATCGTTCCCAGCGCCGAGGTCGACATGTTGCCGAACGTGCCCTCGACCGACTGGGATATGCCGCTGATGGTGCCGGCGATGAAGGCGCGCGCCAGCGTGGCCCCGGCCCGCGTCACCACCTTGCCCGACAGGCCCTTCTTGCCGTCGGTATCGACGAAGAACCCCTTGACCGGCTGATCGACGATGGAATGTTCGTCGAAGTCGACGCAGGACAGTGAGACGAGCTGGACCTCGACCCGTTCCTTGGCGAGGCTGCCCGTGGCGTTGCCGATCACAAAACATCCGGCGAGGTTCGCCTTCACCTCATTGGGCAGCACCGCAGGCGCCTGCACCCGGGCGATGATGGGTTCGGGATTACTCGTCGCGTCCCGGCTCGCCAGCGCGTCGATCCCGGTCAGCAGCCGCGCTTTCATGAAACCAGGCGGCAAATAGATCGTCCGATTCTTTTTTTTGGACGAAGCAGAGGCATCGGCGCCTTGGGCCACGACCTGGCCGGTCGCCGTCCCGATCGCGCCCACCGTCTTCTCGACCGGCGGCGCAGGCGGGGCAGGTGGCGCTACCGGGCCGTTGGGCGGGGCCGGCAGCTTGTCCGCGTCCGCGCCGACGTCGCCGGTTTCCGGGGGATAGGGAAGGGCGGGCACGCTGTCCGGCAGGGCAGGCGGGAGATCGCCATCGACGCCCCCGGCCGCTCCGCGCCCCGGCGAGCGCGATCCAGGGACGACCTTGCCCTCCTCGATCGCGCTGATCCGGTCACCGAGCAGTTGCTGGCCATCGAGGACCTTCTTGAAGTCACCGCGCAGTTTCACCTCGAGGCTGTCACCGCGCAGGCCCGCACCCATGTTGAGCGAGGACGCGGGGTTGGCGGGCTTCGCCTCCTCCTTGCTGCCGGAGACCGTATAGAGGCCGAACCCGATTGCGCCGACCGCTACGCCGACGGCAAGCTGGCGCGCGCGCAGCTTCTGGCGGGCGGAAAGCTTGCTCCACTGCGCCTTCCAGTCGAGGAGCGCCGGCGAGGGACGGCGGATCGCCTCATCCCTTTCCCGCGCGCCTTCGCCGGCGAGATGCGCCTGATAGGGCGACAGCTCTTCCGGTCCCTGTGCCGGATCCTTGCCCATTTCGCCGCTCATTGCCCGGCTCCCCGGCGAACGACGACAAGTCGGGCCGTTTCGCCGGCGTCGAGACGGATCCGGTCCAGGGTGAGCGAGAAAATGCTTGTCCCAAACACCGGATCGACCAGCAGCCGTTCGTCGAGCGCTACCGGGGCGGCCGCGCGGAGATGATATTCGGAAGCTGAAAGCGCGGCGCCCTCGACCGCGATACGCCGCTGTTCGGTGATCGACAGGCCGGGCGCCGCCGCTATGCCGACCGTGCCGCCGGACGGCGCGACCTCGCTGAACGAGGCAGGGATGCGATCGTCGAGCAGCGACAGGGTGATCGAGACGGCGCGGTCCTCGTCGGCGAGCGCCGCCATCAGCTCATTGTTCGCTTGCGCGCGCTGGCGGGCGCCCGGCATCAGCACCACTGTCTGTGCCGGAATCTCCGCCGGCTCGGCATAGAGCGGGTAGGTGGCGCCGTTGCAATGCACGAAGAATTCGGAAGGCTGCGTCACATAGGTGCGCGTCACCTGGCCGGCGTCGTCGATTTCTCGGGCCAGGAACTTGATCCAGGCATCCGCGCCGCCCTTCTCGACGGCGAGGCCCTTTTCGGCCGAGAATTTGATATCCTCCATCTCGCCGCCCTCGCACACGACATGGTTGATGTCGCGGTTGGACATGCGGATATGGCTGGTCTGGTCGGGCAGCGCGTGGATCGTCTGCGCCGACACCGGCGGGCCCCCAAGCAGCAGGCAAAGCGTCAGGGCGCGGCGCATCGGCGCGCCGCAGCATTTTCTTGTTTCCGTGATTTCCGAGCCAGCAGGCGCTGCCGCCTGCTTCGAAATCACTTCAGCGGGTTTCGGCATCGAACTGCTCCTCGGAAAGACGCGTCAGCCAGAACCGGCCATTTTCGATGGCGTAGCCGATGCGCAAAATGCCCCGGAATTTGCGGATCACGCCGCCGATCACGCGCACCTTCTCGACCGGCACCACGATCTCATGCGCGGTCCACCGCACCGGCTGATCGCCCCGGATATAGGTGGCGATCGACAGGGTAGGATTGTTCGCCAGTTCGTCGAGCACGGCATTGAGGCTGTCGCGCATCGCCCCATAGGCGGAAGGGTGCGCGAGCCCGAGCAGCTCCTGGAACTGGCGGTCCGCCGAATAGGCCGACCAGGTGCCCGACAGCGCGACGATGTTGCGCGTCATCGCGACGATATAGGCCTCGGACGGCTTGTTCCCCGAGACATGGAGATCGCCGGTGGCCCCGAAGGGTACGATGATGGTGCGGGCATTCTGGTTGGTGGTGTAGATCACCACGCCCAGCACCGCGGTGACGCCGAACATGCCGGCAATCGCGACCTTGAGCAGCCGGTTCTCCTCGAAGAGGTTCGCCGAGCCCTGCAGGTAGCGATGGATGCCGAAGCTTGCGGGCTTGCCGAGCAGCGGATCCTCCTGGCTCCCTTTGCGACCGAACATGCGCATGGCCCTCACTCGAAGAAGCGGGTCTGGGTAGGACCCGGATAATGGGGGAAGGAAACCAGGCCCCAGCGCCACGCGAGGTGCGCGAGATAGCCCCTGGGCTTGGTCCGCTTCCACGGAATGAAGAGGAGAAGGGCAGCGATTAGCGCCCAGCCGACAAGTCCGCCCACGATCGCGGCCACGAACACGCTCGAGGTCGCGAGCAGGAACTCGTCCGATCCGAACCACAGGATCTGGACCGGCCGATGCAGATATTGCGGAAGGCGTTCGTCCACTTGCCCTTCTCCTCCTGCTTCATGACACCTGCAAAGGTGCCGGTTTCCGGAGGCCGACCATCGGCCCCCAGCACGTGCCGGTGCGAATGCGTCTGGCCGCTCAGCCAGCGCGCAGCCGCACGCGGCGTCTCAGACGACCATCCCGAAAGTCTGGAGAATGGAGTCCGCCTTGATCAGGCAGACGGCCGCGACGATGGTCGGGATGCCGATCATGATGTTCGAGAAGAGGCGCGACACGCCGAACAGGAAGGCGGCGACGCCCCCCACGAAGCCGAGCGGGCCCTTCACGCCCTGGTTCACGACGATATCGTAGATATCGTAGCCGAGGTCGCCGGCGGCCGGCGCCGAGAAGGCATGGGCGGGAGCGCCCACCAGGGTCATCGCGCCCAAAGGGAGACCGAAATTGGCCACCACCAGGGCCTTGTTACCGAGTTTACGCATCATGGCATTGCTCCAAAGAGAAGCCGTCCAACCAAAGCCTGCCGGCATCGAAAGAGGATCGGTGTCGGCCGGGGCGTCGGTGGACGGCTCCAAGAGCCCGTCGCCGCCGGCATCCGGTTCATCCGCCGGGCCATGTCAGGCCAGGCTGGATGCCCTCCGAAAGGGGATCGTCGCTTGCCGCGACGGCGTGGCTGAACTCAGCGGGACGCATCGCTCGCCGCCTTTGCCGCCGAGGGCTTCGCGTGGCTGTCGAGAAAAGCCTCGAGCTCGGCCTGCTGGAACCCGGAAATGAGCTTGCCGTCGGCGATCAGGGTCGGCGTTCCCGAAATGCCGATCCTGGCGACCAGCTCGGCATCGTCGGCAACCTTGGCGCGCCCCTGCGCGCATTGCGCCAGCGCGGCCGGACTTTGGCCGGAATAGGCCGCCTTGAACGCAGCCTCGCGATCGGGCGAGCACAGTATATGTTCCCCTTTTGCCGCGGCGGTCGGGTGGATCCCGCTCACGAAGAAGATGAGCCGCCGCACAGGCTTGCCCTCCGCTGCCTTCGCGGCCCAGAAGCGATCAAGCGCCTGGCAGTAGGGACAGTCGGGATCGGTGAACTCGATGACCGTAGGCGCGCCGGCAGGACCGATCGCCAGCGCCTTGGCAGGATCGATGGCCTTCAGGCGGCGCGTCGCGCCCTGTTCCTGCGCCAGCGCGGTCAGATTGACGCCGTTACGATCATAGACCGTAGCGAACAGGATATGCTCGCTTTGCGGCGCGTAATAGACGATCCGGCCGCCGGCGCTGGCCTGATAGATCGGACCCTCAACGGGCGAGGGGCCAAAATCCTCGAAGCGGAGGTTGGTGAAGGTCTGCTGGAGTTGCCGTTCCGCTTCGTCCACAGCCTTGGCAAGCGCGGTATCCGATGTGCGGCCCTGATCCTCTTTCGCGAACGCCGCGCCAGGCTGCAGGAGGGCCAGCAATGCCGCCCCGCAAATACCGCTCACCCATTTGACCGACGTGGGCGCATCCCGGCCAATCGACCTGCGGCGATCCTGGTTGGACGGCCAAGAAAACAGGCGCTCAGCCGCAACTGGAGGGATCGCCAATGGGAAATGTCTGTGCGAAACTGACATAAGCCTCCTTCTTCCGGCGCGCAGTTCTTTGCGCGTCGGGTTTCGTCATGCGGTTCGGGCTGGGAGCATCGTTAAAGGGCTGTGCTCGCCGTCACCGTGTTGTTCGGATGGATGAAGGATGAAAGGTCAGGCCAGGCCACGCAATGGGCAGGGTACTGAGATGCCGATTCGGCACCTCAGTACCGGTTTCGGCATCTCAGTGCCGATTTTTCCGCTTTTTCGGGGTCATTGGCCCGTCTCTATTCATGGAGACACTGCCGCAATGACCATGACCAACTCGCGAATCATGCAGGGAGAACGTGCATGAGGACCTCAAGGACTTACAAGCTTCAGTTGTCGGAACAGGGAGTCGATCAGTTCCTTGCCTGCCATTGCAGACTCGCGCGAATGACCCGAGAATTCATCCCTTATGGAACGACTCTTCATGTCGCTATCAGCATTCTCGATCGCTGCGACCCTTCCGAGATCGCTGCGGAACTCGAATCGCCCCTGTGCGGGCAGCTCGGTGGCCCGTCCTATCGCTTTGTCGGCACGACATCCCGATTGGCTGACGTCGTGGATCGCGTCGGCAGGCGCCTTATCGAAAGTGGGGAATGCGGAGCCGGGGTGGCGACATGGCGTCTCTATAATGTGGCGCTGATCATGTTCCTGACCTCCGAAGACCGGGAACTGCAGAATGCTTATAAGACAGCGACGGCACCCGCCAGTTAACGGCATGTTATAACTATCTGTTTCACTGGACATTCACGCGCCAAAATAACGCTTTCAATTTGAAAGCAAAATAATTTGACCATTGGTGCGACTAACAACATTTTACATCCTTGGGCTGTGCGCGGGAGCTTTGAGCCATTGGCAGGGAGACCTTGTCATGCCGCTTCAGGCTTTGCCCAATGCACATGACCCCTCGGTTCTTGCGACGATCAAATTGATGTCCGGGAGGCGCATAGAAATGATGAGACGAGTCGGGCGGATAACGCAGGAAGACTTCGCGGCGACCGTCGGGATCGGAACCCGCTGGCTGCGCGAAATCGAAGCAGGCAACCCTAAATCGCGACTCGACGATCATTTTCGCTGCGCGCATGCGCTAGGCCTCTCGACCGGGCACCTCGTCATTCCTCTTCTCTTCATCGAGCACGGCCGTGTGTTCCCTCGCGGACTTCTCGAAGGCGATCTCTCGAAGCTCGAAACCGTCTGCATCGACGCCATCGCACGACATAATCTCGACACGCTCTCACGCCAGCTCCTGACGTCTGCCGCAGATGACGATGACGATAAGAAAACGGACGAGTGATTTGTCATGTCGCCTGGAACACGCCATGCCGAACAGGTCTACCGAGACCTTAAGCACGCACTGCTCTCGGGCCGCTACATGGGATTTTCCGATCTTTCGGTCACGGACCTTGCGTCGGAATTCGGGCTCAGCTCCTCGCCGATCCGTGACACGCTGCACCGCATGTATGGCGAACGTCTGCTCGAAGTGGGTCACCATCATGGCTTCCGCGTCCTTGGTTGGACGCCGGAAAAATTGCGCGACTGCTATACATGGCATGGTCAACTCATTCGCCTGGCGCTGAAACCCGGCGTGCGGGCCAATGCACAGCTTCCTATTGCGCCGGATGGCTGGCTTACCGATTACACGACGCCGGAAGCCATCGTCGCTACCACCGAACGCATGTTTGTCACGCTGGCAAGCGTTTCCGGTTCAGAGGAGATTGTCGCGGCGATCACCAATGCCGGGGAGCGCCTGCGGGCCGTGCGACTCCGGGAGATCGAGCGCTGGCCAGACTGTGCCGACGAGCTCAACTCTGCCAATATATTGGCAGTTTCAGGGACAGGAAATGCCCTTTTGCAGATGCTCTGGAACTATCACCGAAGACGCATCAGGGCTGTCTCGATGCTCTGCGAGCCATAGTTAAGGATTTGATATAGAAGGATAAGAACGCTTTCCGGCAGGGTTGTCTATCTCTAACCGGATCAGTCCAAATAATGCTTTCAAAATGAAAGCATATATTGCTGAATATATTTGCTCCCACGCCTAGCCTTTGACTCGCCACGAACCATGTGGCGACAGAAGGAGGCAAATATGGAACGCGAATATGAAACTGCCGAGGAAGGCATGACCGAACTGGGGATCGCCAGCGAGGTGACCCATGGCGCCGGCCAACTGCGCATCGACAATCCGCAGGGACAGCCGTCGTTCGGCACTCTCGACGACTGATCAGCGATGGATCTGGCTCGAGCCTATGTCTCGAGCCGGGTTCTCCGCGGCATCTCATCATGCCCTTCATCGCGCTCAGACATGGCGTCGGCTTTTGCGATTATCATGACCGCATGCTCGTGCTTGACGTCAATCGTGACCGCTATTTCGAGCTTACCCCTCATCTGGCGCAAGCGCTCAGAAATTGGGCTGACGGCATCCTGATTGGATCAAGTGAAATAGAAGGTCTGAATAGGGCCGGTCTTTTTGTGTCCGTAGATCAGCCCCCTTCTATATCAAGAGATCAAACTCTTCCGATTAGGTATTGTATCGTCGGTGATGAAGGGTCACATCCTACGACAATCAAGTTCTTGGTCGAATACGCTGCTGCCATTTTTTGGCTTTCGTTCTTCCACTGGGCCATAAAACGCTTTGCGCTCAGGACCCTGCTCAATGTCGCGGAGGCCCCGGCGCGCTCGCCGGTATCGCAAACGGCCAAGCATTCTCGGCGCATGATGAATGCCCTGGCCGCATTTTACCGCGCGACTCTTCTCTTTCCACGAGCATCTCGATGCTTGCCGGATGCATTGGCGTTGCAGCGTTTCATAACCAGGCGCGGAGTGTCGTCAAAAATCATATTTGGAGTGCAGACCGACCCATTTCAGGCGCACTGCTGGGTTCAGCATGATGACGCGGTATTGTGCCAGAGCTTGGAAACTGTGACGGGCTTCCGCGTCATTTTGGTGATGCGATGAACACGACCTTCGCTGTATCCGTGGAGATCGAATCGGCGCTCTGTCGATCTCAGGCATTGAGTAGCTTCCCCAAAAATTTGACGCATAGTTCCGATCTCCAAGTCGAGACTATATGCGGCGGCAAGGTAATAATCATTGGGGATGCCTTTGATACTGATTTCGGAAATTCATATGAAAATCATGCGCACGGAGATCCGATCGCCGTATTGCGGCAAATTGTCGATAAACGATGGGGGCGATTTGTTGCGATTGCGTATGATATACAAGAAAGGACAATCGCAATATACCGCGATCCATCGGGCATGGTTCCATGCTACTATGCTCAAACCGCGGAAAGAATTTCAATCGCAACCGACGCGCGCGCAATCATCGAAGATTCAGGCATTAACGCGCCAATCGATTGGAAAAGTCTCGCAAATTGCCTTCTGGCTCCGGACCGCCGCCGCCGCGAAACCTGCCTGAAAGGTATTTTGGAGGTTCTCCCCGGCGAGATTGCCATCATTACCAGCGATCAGATTCATCACGATCTCCTGTGGAGACCGGAGAAGCATATAGGGACGCGCCTTGATATAAGTTTTGGCCAAGCAGTTGGCCTCCTGGAATGCAATTTTTCAAATATCATCGGCACCTGGTGCCGACATTATCCCAACCCGCTTGTCTCCTTATCGGGTGGCTTCGATTCTTCGGCCATAGCCGCGCTGGCATCACACTGCGGCCCCACAAGTCTTCTGCTGTTTTTTGCGGAATCTCCCCAAGCTGATGAACGCCGTTACGCTGGAAGTGTCGCGAACCGTCTCGGACTAGACCTCGATGCTATCCTTTGCGATCCGCGTGCATCATGTGTTGAACAGAATCTCTCAGCAGCACGTCCCCGACCATCTGCCAGATCGTTCACTCAGATATTCGACAAGGCAGCTGCCAAGCAAGGGGAGGCAAAGGGCGCAAGCGCCCACTTCAATGGCGGAGGCGGCGATAACGTATTCGGCAAGCTCCATTCATCATATCCGCTTGCTGACCGCTTCCTTCATTCAGGGCTGTCCCGCAGCTTGGCTACAACCGCCTTCGACATATGCGGTGCGACAGGCGCTTCCCTACCGATGGTTTTGAGACAAGCAATGGCGGCCGTGCGTGATCGGGCCAGAGTGACAGCTTGGCCAGACACAACCGAGATGTTATCACGCGAAGCAGTTGATTTGCGCGACACCCAACTCCACCCTTGGCTCGAAGCGGTCAAAAATTGTTATCCAGGGCAAAGGCAGCACGTCAGAAATATCGCTCGAGCAACCGCATCGACCGACTATCTCAATATCGTCGATACATTGCCGACCATTTATCCGATACTTTCTCAGCCCCTAGTGGAGATGTGCTTATCCTTCCCGACATGGTTCTGGTTCACAGGTGGCCAGGATCGATCTTTGGCGCGAACTGTCATGAAGACCCGTCTGCCCCAAGACGTTCTCCGCCGTAAACTCAAGGGCGCGTTCGACGGCCTTGTCTATCAAATCATTGATCTAAACCGCAAGCGGATCCTTATAGATTTGGAATCCGGGGTTTTGGCAAGCCAAGAGATGATCGATGTGAAGACGATCCGGGCAGCGCTGGATGCTTATGGTGCCAACGAAACGAATGTCATCCGCGTTCTGCATCTTCACGAAGTCGAGATGTGGTGCCGTCACTGGTGTTGAAGATACTTGCTGAGCCATTCTAGATTGCGGCTATAGACTGCTGCTCGATGGGCGGGGTGAAGCTTCACGTGTCCTTCATCGGGATAGACATACATTTCTATCGGCCACCCTTTCCGATAGAGGTCCCGATAAGTCGCCAATCCCATACGGAACTCACTGGATGCGGACTGAATTAAGATGGGAACCTTTCTTGCATCCTTCGCATCAACGATGGAATTGACACTCCAGAATTCCTTGCCACTCGAACGCGTCGCAGGATAACCCATCGAAACGTAAAAATCATCCAGCGCCAGGCCGCTCGCCTCTTGAGCAGGCCCGCTTTCGCAGCAAGTGCTCAAAATAGCAGCCGAAAACAGCGATGAATTTGCAAGTGCGAAGGTGGCTGTAACGGCTCCATCACTCTGCCCGGTTATGACGACCCTGTCAGCGTCTATGATCCCTTCCCGATCCAACTGGTGAATGATCCGCTCCAACGATGAGAGATTGCTTCGACGGTCCGCAAAATTCTCGTTGTTGAAAGCGTAAAACTGCTCATCCGTCACCGGATGCCGGGTAAGACCGTACCAAGGTGGTCTGTTAAAGCTAAGCACGGCAAGCCCCTGCGCGGCCATTGCTTGTATTGGATATTCATCACCAGTGCCTCCTCGTAGAAACCCGCGGGATTCATATTGGACGATCACAAGGGGCAGGCGCTTTCCGGACGAACCGGGAGGTAAAACGAGATCGCCAAATGTATCCAGGCCGAAGGCATTCGACCAAGCCAGCCGGCGGACGGCACCAAGTATCAACGATGGAAAGGTCGGATTGGGATCGAACAATTCACGGCGTTTACCCGTGGCGGTGCTCACCGCAATCAATGTGCGGGGTCGCACGGATGTCTCCTGCGCGCACAGCAAATCGGAGCCGATCAGCATGCAGCCAAAAAGCGCGTCCGCCGTATCAAGCAGGCGGCGTGGCGGTGCCAAACCTGGGGTCCACGAATAGAATTCCATCCGGCTCTCAGCGACCCCAGCCCTGCGCTGGAAGATCAGGCGCTTCCCATCTGAAGACCACCATAAAGCTGAAACGTTACGGCACGCGGCAAAATGACAAACCGTCTCATCGTCCTGAGGCGATCGCATATGAATTTCCGTTACAGCATCCAGGGCTCCGGTCTGGGGCGCGGTCCAGGCAGTGCGTGTGCCCCCCTGACTTGACGAATAGGCAATGGCGCCAGCGGGCCGGTTTCTGGATGGATGGAGGGTCGTCTCATCTTGCGATGACAACGGTACCTCTGTGCCATCGCCCGCATTTATGGCACGATCGACCACCGGGATGTTGGACGGCGGCATGGGCCTATCGCTGGAAAGAGGCCAGAAACGCTCGTCATACCGATAGCCCTGCTTGCTTTCGAAATCGATTGCGGCTCTCGCGGCGACGAGGTCCGGCTGGCTTGAAAAGAGCAGGCGCTTGCCATCATCCGACCATGCCATATCAAGTATGTCCACAGAGCTCGATACTGCACGGCTGGTTCGACGGCTCGAGCGACTATAACTCCAGATCTCCGAACGGTCTGTGAATGTCTTGGTGTAAGCCAATCGGCTTCCGTCTCGCGACCATCGAAGTAGAGTGGGTTTCGGAATGCCGAGGGGGAGATCGGTCATGCCATATCGGGTTGAATTTGCGGCGACGATCTCGCCTGCGTCATCGATGACGATCGGACGACCGGGCTTGTCTATCTCGATAAGAACGACCGCCGTACAATAGCGGTTATGAGTTACATCGGCCTGCCGTAGTTGCAAAGCCGCGACTCGGCCTTCTGCAGATGCACTGAACGGAGCGGGATTGCTGCCGACGCCCAGCGCACCAAAATCCCGCAAACGGAGAAGGTCATCCTTGTTGACCACGCGGATTTCTTGGAGCTCTGGCGTCGCCATGTCCAAGGTGCATGGAGCATTTTCGCGCAACGTAGCATGCGCGGGAAGCGCGGCGCACGTCAACAGGGCGCATCCAAGATGCGCGATAAGCGTCAAGTTCATTTTGGAGTCCATTCGGCACGTGGGCGGCTCGGGCCACCTTCATTCAATTACCAATCCTTCGAAATCGTGAAGCTGACAAAGCGTCCGATCGGCGAGAAATTGGTTGAGTCGTAGTTCACGTAATAGCTGTAGCCGCCGCTGGGTGCCGCATAGGGAGGACGCTGGTTGAAGATATTCTGGGCACTGACCTGCAAAGCAAGGCCGCCCAAAGATCCCTCACCTTGGGGGATTTTGTATCGCGCTGACATATCCAGCGTGGTGAGCGTCCCAACTCGTACCGATGGGGATTGTCTGTTGTCCGAAAGGCCGCCCAGATGATTGACATAGGCACTCAAGGTCAGTTGCTTATCCGACCAGACAGCGCTGCCCCTTGCCCGAAAACGCGGCGGGTTGAAAATTGCGCCTGCAAGCGTAATTTTCGCTGAGTCCCCCGTGAAATTCTGATCGGACCAAAGCCATGCGCCATTTGCCGAGACTGTCACACTGGACTTACCCGGCAGCGGCAGTTTATAATCTACCACGAGGTCGATGCCCTGCACCATCTGATGGGCCGCATTCGTATAGCGGCTGTTGATGATGGCAACGATCTTGCTGCGGTCATCGCTACCGGCAAAGTTGTAGAAATAGGCGGCATTGGACAGAATATTCTCGATGTCGGCAAACGTCGGAGAATAGTTGACTACCGGATCATAGGCCGGATCTGCGAGCGCCGTGAACATAGCGGCGCCCGACACAGGCTGGATGATGCGGTCCCGATAGCTGATGTGAAAGTAAGTGGCAGAGGCATGAAGCCCGTCAACCGCACGAGGATGGAGGTCGATCGTCGCCGACCAAGTGTTTGCACGCTCCGGCTTCAAATCAGTGTTGCCGCCATAGTCGGTCAGCACGGTGGATCCAGCGGGAAATCTTTCGCCGCCCATATAACTGGTTGAATCGAGGTAAGCGCCGCGCAATTGATAGCGTTGATCGAGCGTCGGAGCCTTGAAGGATTTTCCCCAGGTCACTTTCAGGTCGAAATCGGGAGAAGCGCCGTAAATGAGACCGAGTTTCGGCACCGCGACCGACGCTATTCTTGGATAACGCTCATAGCGTAGCGCGGCGTTCAGGATCAGACGGTCGCCTAACGGAGACGCGTCCTCGGGCGCGATGAAAGGAAGCTTGAACTCTGAGAAACCGTAGTAGCTGTTGATCGATCCGCCATAGCGGAATGATGCCGTCGAAGGAGCATAGCGATAGCTATTGTAACGATAGCCCGCACCGAACACGAGTTCGATTGGATGAGCGATAACATCGCCTATCGAGCCGGTCACATAGCCCTCGGGGTTGACGATCCTGTTTTTGTAGAAGCCGGTGGAACGGGACGAGGCACTGCTGTTGTTGAGTGTTTCCTGGTCGTAAACCAGCTTGCTCTCGCCATAGGTCGCCGAGACGTGTGCTTCCCATCCGGTCGCCAAACCAATGCGCAAAGAGGGTGTTACCGAATAAGATGTAACATCGGGGCGATTCACATATGAAACACCGTAATCAGTCGCCTGCGCCATGAAAGAACGCCGGTTGCTGTAGGCTGCATCGATATTGAAATCTACCGTCGATGACAGTGTCTGATGGGCGCTCGCCACGACACTATCCTGATTAACGCGAGGATAGATAGTACCGCCCTCCGGCATATATGCTGTATAATTTCGCTCATTTGAGAAAATAGCGGCATTGGCTTGGTGGCTATAGGACAGGACAACTCCACCGCTGTTCCACGTCCTTCCCGCCACTCCGCTATATTGTTGAAGGAAGTTCCCACCGTCGGTGGCTCCTCCCAACGTGGCCGTTAAATTGACGCCGTCATAGGCGTGCTTGAGTATGATATTGACGACGCCGCCAACCGCGTCCGAGCCATAAATCGCCGACGTACCGTCCGCGACAACGTCGATCCTTTCAACGCTGGCGAGTGGCACAGCGCTGATGTCAACCGCCTGGACGAACGATCCGTACGACAAACGATGGCCGTTCAGTAACACCAACGTTGCGTCGCCACCCAGACCACGCAGATTGGGAGTAGAACTCGCGTCGAGGTTCTGATTGGCAATGCCATTTGCACCCGATGCAACGCCCGGGTTCTGGCCGCCGCTGAAGTTCTGAGGCAAGGATCGGATCGCCTCGCCCAAGTCAGTCTGTCCGGCTAATGCGACGTCAGAGGCACGTATCGTAATGGTCGGTGACGCGCTTTCGGCTGATTTGAGATGTGAACCAGTGACTATGATTTCATTCTCACCGTTTTCCGACCTATCGTTTTTTGCCGTAAAGCTGCTCTCCCGCACGATCAGCGCGCCATCGGTTACATCCGCAGTCAATGGCGTCCCAGCAAGTAGACGTCTTGCGGCATCCTCAATCGTGTAGGTTCCCTTTAGGCGCTTCGACTTTTTTGCGCGCAGCGGATCGGCGGGCGCGGAAAACTCCAAACCACCCTCCCGCGCGACTTTGCGAAGGGCCTCGGTACGCGGTTGGGCCGGGAGATCGAAGGCGACAGACTTGTCCGCCTGCGCCGAAGCCGGAGAAACCGCGATCAAAGCACTGACTGCAATGCCTATAAGAAAACCGCTACGAACCGCTCGCATGCCTATCCCCCAGACCTGATGAAAAGCGCATCGCTGGATGCGTTCAGAGGGTCAGACGGGAGGAATTCCGAATTGAGCGGAGGGGACGCTACTTCTTGAGGATGATCTTGTCGTTGCCTTGAAACTCGACGGTCAGACCGAGAGAACGGGCAAGATGTTTTGCGACATTCTGCGGGTTGCGGATATGCAGATCGGCGCTCACGCGCATGTTGGCGATCTCGGGCGTATCGGCAACCAGTTGTACCTGTGAATAGAGGTTCACCTCAGCCAATATCGAACCTACGGTTTCGTCATTATAACTCTTCACGCCGGTCACCCATTGCCCTTCGTTTTCCGGTGCAGCTTCAGGAACAGCTGGTGCCTCCTGGGCCGCGGACGCAGAATAGCGAAGTCTTTCACCGGGTTCGAGATATCGTTTCACAACCGGACCGTCGACCTGCTGCCGCTGACAGGGCGGGGTGACGGCGACCTTTCCTTCGAAGAGCACGATATTTACCTTGCATTGAGCGCGCCGTTCCACATCAAACACGGTTCCGAGCGCCGTCGTCGAACCGCCGTCAGCCATTACAGTGAACGGGCGAGCGCGGTCATGCGCCACTTCAAAATGAACCCGCCCATGATCGAGTTCGAGATCCCGTCGCTCCGATCGCATCCAAACCAGCAGGCGGCTGTCGCTATCGAGCGTCACCACGGATCCATCGGTAAGCGTGACCTTGCGCACCTCTCCCCTTTTCGTGCTGAGCACGAGAGGGTCGTCCTGCACGTGACCGCCTCCTACCGCGACTTCTCGCTGCCCCTCGGGCTGGCCCACTTCCTTCCTGAAGCCCAATATGCCGATGACCAGCAGGCCTATCACCGAGGCGGCGATCGCCAGTTTCCAAAGCCCTTGACGAGAAGGCATATTTTGGCCCTCAGGTTCGCGGGAGCGGAGACTCTCACCCGCGGCATCAAGACGCATCAATTTTGCCTCAGCTTCGTCGAAGGCTATCCGATGTTCGGCAGCCTCATCGCACCAGCGCATCGCGGCAGCACGCCTTGCCGGATCATCTTTGCATTCGAGCACCCAAAGTCTCGCCTGATCCTCGATCGAGAGCCTGGGATCATGCCCCTCCGTCATCGGTCTTCCATCCTTGCCATCAGATGGCCCAATGTTTTGAGCATGTTCCTCTTCACCGCCCACTCGCTCAGCCCCATGCGCTTTCCGATATCGCGAAAACTATAACCGTCAACGCGGTTGAGCAGGAATATTTCTCGATCGAATGGTTCAAGGTCCAACAGCAGCTTTTCACAGAAGGCCAGGTCCTCCCGTGCGGCCAGGGCGCGATGCTGATCTGAATCGCCCGGGATTTCAGCAGCGTCCGACAGGGGGCTTTTGAGTTTGGATACGCGTGTAGATGAACGGTCTACCCAATCGCGCAGCAGGTTGGTCGCGATACGCCTGAGATAATGCTGCGGCGAGGTCAGCATTTTTGCGGCGCCGCTCCGGACGAACCGAAGAAAGGTTTCCTGCGCGAGCTCATCCGCTTCCGCGCGCGTGACCGAGTTCCGGTAAAAATACCGCACCAGCCGGGGATTCTCCTCCTGATAGAGGCGGACGATCAGATCATCGTCATCGGCCGCATGTGCGCCATCGCTACTGGTGTGAGCATCATTGACCATGGCATTCGCTCGCCGCGAGAGAAGCCGTCACTCCCGACGCAATATTGCCATCGGCCGGGTCGATCACCGCGGCCGCATTGCCCTGATTTTCCGATTGATCTCTTCGCCCCATTCGCCGCACCTATGTCCACTCGGAGCGACGGCCGAAGCCGGATGTTGGAAACCTGTTCACCACAGGCGCATGCGCCTTTACCGTTACCGGCTGGACATACGCACATGCCACCCGGCCCCAAAAATGTGACCGAGCCATGGTGAACGGGGTTTCCACGCCCCACTCCCAGATTTCATGGGAGCGCAGGCATTTGTGCATGGGAACCGCGCGGAGGCAAGAGCTAATTGACAGCCGGTGCATCCAACACCATGCTGCTGAATTCCCTTGGAACTGAAACGGCACGATAACGGGCGGTTCATCCCGCCGACTTTCGATCAAGGCGTCAGCGGGTGTGGCACCCCTATCAGAACGGGACCGCGTGTTGCATAAGCGGAAAATTTCCTGATCAGTGGATATGGACAGATGGTCGAATATTCTATAAATCGGCCATATTCACTGGACATAAAATATGTTGAAATATGAGGCTGAAGAACATGAGCTGCTGAACGGCCTGATCGATACGATCAGGATGCTACCAGGCGGCCATGCCGAAATCGATGGGCGCGAGGTCGCGGTCGGGCCGCGTGGGCGGGTCGATGCGCTGATTGATGCCCAGATCGGCGGGCAGGCGGTCCAGCTCCTTGTCGAAACCAAGCGCGAGGCCTTTCCGCGCGACGTGCGAGAAACCGTCTGGCAGCTGCGCAACCACCTCGCACACATGCCGAACGATCGCGAAATCCTGCCTTTCTTTGTCGCGCGTGCCATCTCCCCTGGCGCGCGTGACATCCTGCGCGAAGAGCGGGTTGGCTTCTATGACCTTGGCGGATCGCTCTACATCCCCGCCCGCCATGCTTTCGTCTATGTCGATCGCCCAGTCCAGAAGAAGAATGCCAAGATCTTCGGTTCCCTGTTCCAGGGACAGAAGGCGCGGGTCGTCCAGGCCGTGTTTGATCGCCGGTCCGAATGGCTCAGTGTCAAGGAGCTGGCAGAATCGACCGAAGTGTCACCGGCTACCGTTTCAGCGACCCTCAGTGAACTGGAGCGACGTGAATGGGTCGACGTCGAGGGCGCCGGCCCCTCCAAACTGCGACGCCTGCGCTCAGCCAAGGCGCTGGTGGACGCATGGTCCAGCTACATCACCGACCAGAAACCGCCAAAACTCGCGCGCTACTATGTTCCCGGTAACAACGCGCTTGAACTCGCCCAGCAGCTGGATCGGGCGTGCCGCGATGCCGACGCGGCCTATGCCATGACGGCAGAAGCAGCCGCCCAGCTTTATGCGCCTTACCTGTCGAGCATCTCACAGGTGAAGTGCCGGATCGAACCAGGCCGCCGGCAGGAAGAGGCGCTGGAACGCTTGAATGCGCGCGCCGTCAGCGAAGGCTGGAACCTGGGCCTTCTTGAGACCCGCGCCCGGGGCGATGTCACCGTGGCAGAAAGCATCGAGAACGTGCGGCTCGCTTCGCCGCTGCAAGTCTATCTCGACTTGCTGCAAGGCTCCGGCCGCTCCCGTGAGATGGCAGCGCACCTGCGTTCGGAAAGGCTCGACGCGTAATGACCAAGCCCCAGACGATCGGCGGCTACGGCACCGCTGTAACCGAGGCGTGCGAACGCGTGCTGGTGACCTTGCTGCGCGGTCTCGGCCCGTGGAAGGATTCGGTCTTCCTGGTCGGGGGATTGGCGCCTCGATATCTGGTCACCGCGCGTCCCCCAAAGGTGCCGGCCCACGCCGGGACCGGCGATGTCGATATCGTCGTCGATGTCGGCATCCTCACAAACACCGACGCCTACAGCACGCTCGAAGAGAATCTGAAGGCGATGAAATTCGAGCGCGCCGAGAACGACAAAGGCGCCAAGCAGTCCTGGCGCTGGCAGACCGAGATCGATGGCGGCGCCAAGATGATTCTTGAATTCCTCGCGGATTCGCCGGAACTGGGTGGCGGCAAGGTCCAGGAGCTGCCGACCGAAGGCAATGTCACCGCGATCAACATTCCGCATGCCTCGATCGTGTTCGACCTGCACGAACGCGTCGAGATCACGGCGGATCTGCTGAACGGCGGTGGACGGGCCACCGAGACCATCCGCTATGCCGACATCGTCAGCTTCACCTGCCTGAAGGCGTTCGCCTACGACCAGCGTCATGAGCGCAAGGACGCGCATGATCTGGTCTATTGCATCGAACATCATGATGGCGGGCTTGAAGCCGTCCACAACGCATTCCACCGGGCGCTCGAAGGCAAACATGCCGACGTCATCCACGAGGCGATCGCTCGTCTCACTGCCCGCTTTCGCGATCCCAATCCAGACGAGAGCTATCTGCGCGATGGGCCCGTTGCCGTCGCCCGGTTCGAGGACGACGACGCCGATGTCGAGGCCGACGAGGAACTTCGCAACGCTCGCCTTCTCCGCCAAAGGCGCGCGGCGGATGTTATGGCCGGATTTCTCGGTCCCTGGCTGAACTAATGAGTCGCCAACGTCTGCATAATCAGTCCTCGATTTCTTCCCCGTCCGCCGCCTTCGGCGTCCGCCTGTGCCGGCGCCGACGGCAACCCTCCGCCGCCACAGCATGCGCTGAGATCCACCCGGCTCCTCAGCTGTGGCGCTGGTACGAAAAGCGCAACAAACAGGCCGTGCCGGGACGTTTCACTATCCGAACTTCCGCCAGCCATCGACACCGCTTTAGCGGCGCGTGAACAGCTCATCAAAAAGACGTCCGGCTTCTTCCCGACCTTCTGGCGTCAGCTCGACGGAGCGGGCCTTGCCGACCGGATTGGTGATGAGCCCACGCTGATGGAGCCGTTCCATCGCATCCCAGTCAAAGCCTTTCCAGGCCATCCCTGTACCGCGCAAATTGTGCCACAGCAGAGCAAGCACCGCCTCGTCGATCCGGCCCGTGTCAATATCCTCACTCATCCCAGGCCCACCTTGGATCGATCCCGAAGCTGGCCCAGCTGCTCTCGATTATTGAGGGTCTGACACACTGCAATGCGCGCTCCGACGGCAGGCGGGAATCGTGAGGCTGCTTACAATCAATATCCTGTCGCATCGCCCTGGATGGTGCCTTGCCCACTTCAAGGTGATGTCGCTTATCACGGGAACAGCAATTTCGCGAGATCATCCATGACCTTGTCGATCCCAGCTCTTGTTCGCGCCGACAGACGGATGAAGCTGCGCCGATGATCGTCAGGGTGCGGAATCCGGTCGAGCATTCCGGCCTCGACCATTTCGACCGTCCGGCGAAAACCCGTCGTTACAGACATACCCGAAAGACGCGCAAACTGTCTGAACACCTCCTCCATGTCCTTCTGTTCGATCATGTAAAGATCCAGAAACATCATCCATACCGGCCACTGGCGTCGATCGAGGCCCAGTTCACTTTCGGTGAAGCCGGGCTGTTCGACCAGCGCGTTGCAGATGCGACGGCGGACCATCGCGGCTCATCCGTCCTCGGGCGGCGAACCGGCAAAATCCGGTAGAATCCGGCCCGCACGATAGTCGGCGATCAGCCGTTCCTGCTCGGGGCGAAGAACATCGACCGCACCTGGCGCTCCATCGCCCATGGCATTGAGCAGCAGCGATGGACAACGCCCCTCATAGGTTCCCAGGTTCGGGCGATGCGCCTGGTATCCGGCGAGCGTCATGAGAGACCGGGGCAGGGACCGCGCAATCTCGGGCGGATAGGCCAGCCACGGCAGCTCGTAGGGTTTGAGCCAGCCAAGACTATAGCTGATGATCATGCCCCGGCGGGAATTGGCCGACTTGTTGGCGCCGCCCGCGTGCAGGGTGGACCCAAGGAAAATCAGCGCATCGCCGGGATCCATCTCCGCTGCGATCGCGTCTTCCGCGGGCATCACGATCTCATTTTGCCGTCGATGACTGCCGGGCCAGATCAACGTGGCGCCATTTTCCGCCCGGTACGCGGAGAAAGGCCACATCACGTTGATCATATATTCGACGCCGGCAGTGTGGACGGGCCACATGTCCTGATCACGGTGCGGGGGCTGTGCCACGCCGCCCGGTTCGATCTCGATCGCCTGCGTCAGGTTGAGCTGGATCGTGTCGCACCAGGGCTGGAGGAACCTCTCGACGACCGCTACCACCAGCGGGTCGAGCGCAAAGCGCCCCATTTGACGTGACCGCCGCAGGAGACCGTGGAAGCGCCGGGTTGTCTCTCCATAGAATGGCCCCACCGAATGCGGGGTCGCTGCGAAATCCTGTGCGAGATCGCTTGCCAGCCTGTCGACCAGGCTGGACGGAACGGCGTTGCGGATGATGCAGTACCCGTCCGCCTCGAGGCGCTCGCAGCACGACTTCGTATCCGGCACCAGCCGGTCAAGAGCAATGATGGTCATGGGATGTCTCCGTCAGGCCGCGGCGCGGCCGTCAGCGTGGGCGTGGACGATACGCATCGGCACGTAGGTGCCTGCAGACCGCAGTTTGTCGGGCGTATCGCCGTCGATCTCGATCACGAGCGCGCCGGTGCTCAGGCCCGCGATCTCCCTGGGCAAGCCCAGCGGCCGACAGTCCCATCCGAGCGACAGGATCTGGCTCAGCCATCCTGAATCCGCGATGCACGTGAAACGGCGAATGCCCCGAAGCAGCGCAAACTCGACGACGGCCGTCGTGACCGCGTTGCGGACCTGCAGTCTGCGCGCCGCACGGTTACGCGGCGAAAGGCAGGCACGGCTGAGCTCGAAGATATGCTCGCCCGATGGCACCGGGCCATCGCACAGTTCGGGGAAGATATTGCCCAGGACATGCGGGCGAACGCTCGGAAGCAGACGGATCGAGCCGTCATGCTCGCCGCGCTCATTGGTAGCGACGACGTAGATCGCATGCTCGTCGTCGAACTGGTCTATTTCATAGGCGCCGTCGACGACCGGCACGTCCCAACCCAACAGATCGACGAATATCCTTTTCCGGTCGCGATACATGCCGTTCAGCACGGGAGAGCTCTCGCCCCATTCCGCGCCTTCGAAAATCTCGATCATGATGATGCTCCTTCGTTGGTGGAAAGGGCATCATCGGTGCGATGAACAACAAACTCCTATGACCGGAACTGGGTATTGCTAGTGCTTTCGGAGCATCTCCGGGAAGCTGGCGAGACCGTCGAACAGCACGCGGGCGATCAGATTGCACCGCTGGATGTTGCCGTATGAGCGAAACACCGCCTTGCAGTGCTGATGGGCCGTATTCCCGGAAATTCCGAGGATATCTCCCATTTCCGCGTAGCTCTTGCCTTGCCCCAACAGCAACACGACTTCCCGCTGTCGTGGCGTGATCTCCGGAGGGGGTTCAACGCTCAGTCCCGCGGCCATGCGGGCCTGGCGCCGCATTGCCTCGAACGCATGAGAAGCTGCGTAGAAGGCGGCAGGCAGCACTTCCCGTGAGATATGTCCCGACAAGGGCGTGGCGAATGTGCAGCTTCCTGAATATTCGCCAGGAAGATGGACGGGGATCGTATAGCCGGCCTGGAAATTGCGCAGCGCGCCCCGCTCGAGGATATGTCGGTGCCGCTCATTCAAGCGCTTCAACAGATGGGGATCCGGCCAGATAAAACCTGTATTTCGGCCGTTGCACAGGAAATGGATGGGATCATCCATATAGTAACCCTCATGGAAGACTTCGCTGAGCCAGCCAGGCGTGTAGTTCGAGACACCGAAGGACGTGGATGGTGGATTGAGAAGATCGACATGATGCCCGATCGCGAAATGCCGGAAGCCCAGGAAATAGGTGAGATGTTCAAGAACACCTTGAATGTCCTGATTGTCCCTCGCGTCGTAAAAGGCCTCAATGATGGACTGATATTCCTGGGAATGTAGCATGTCTGGCTCCTTCTGGAGCGGGCCGCGAAATAGCCTTGTCCGCCGGTCGCCGCTCAAGAACCGTCGGGCCCGAAGTCCTATCAAAAATGCTGCAAAGCAAAAATTTAGTTGTTACTTCAACAGGGTAACAACCCTCATTTCACGGACGCAAATTGGTCGTGAACCGGAAGGGGAGAGTGAGGCGAGAAGCGGGCTTACGCCCGGATTTCAACGACATCGTGAGCTGCGCCATGCCTCCCCGGACCCCAACCAAAATGGTTCAAGCTGTATCCGCAATTCTGTCGCGCATGCGAACCAGGCGGCGATCCGCAAGAGAGTTGCGTGAAGACACACGATGCCTGCGGCGCATCATCCGCTCCGAACCGGAACCTGGCCGACGGATACTCGAACTCTATTTCATCGAGAAATGTCCGGTCGATGATATCGCGATCCGGCTTGATCTATCCGCTGCAACGGTGCGCCGACACCTGCTGCGCGCAATACACCGTTTTGAAGAGGAGCGTGCGTCTTGAACGGTTTGCTCTCGCAAGCTGACCGGCATCTCCAGCGCTATCGCCAAATCAGAGCCAGATCTGATCCCCGCTCCACTGCACCTCGATTCCCCCGCGAACGTCGTCCCCGGCCGTTCAGGGATATGATGGCATGAGCAATGTCCAACCTGACCGGCATCGCCGCAACGCGCTATGTGCCGACTCGCTGCGGCTGCAAGAAATCGAGGCAGCGGGCGCAAATCTCGTCAAACGTCTCGGCGGCAGGTGGAGCGGCGGCCAGGGGCTTTGTCTCTGCCCCGCCCATGACGATCATGACCCTAGCCTCTCCATTCGCGTCGGCGACTCCGCCCTGCTGTTCAAATGCTTCGCAGGCTGCGACACGATCGCCGTCTTGCGGGCTATCCGCCGCCTTCACCTGGACCTGCCCGAGCGAGGCGCCCCGATCTCATCGATCAAGCACCGCCCCTTTCAAACCGGATCCGGGCCGGCGCTGCGTGTCTGGGATGCCTCCAATCCAATCGCCGGCACGCCCGCCGAAGCTTATCTCGCCAACCGTTTCCTCATGCCGCCCTGGCGCGACCTTCGCTACAACCCGCGCACGCCGTTGGGGCGGGGGAGGACTGCAGTCTTTCGACCTGCGCTCATCGCCGCAGTCCGCGAGGGCCATCGGATCGTTGCCATTCATCGCACCTTTCTGGATCCCGTAGCGGCCGTGAAAGCCAATGATCTGACCGACCCGCGAATGATGCTCGGACGTCCTGGCCGCGGCGCCGTGCAGCTAGCGCCTGCAACCACTATTCTTGGCCTTGCCGAAGGAATCGAAACGGCGCTCGCTGCGATGCGCCTTCATCGAATCCCGGTCTGGGCAACGCTCGGCACCGAACGCGCTGCGCATGTCCTGCTGCCCAGCCGACTGGAACGCCTCGTGCTGCTCTTCGACAGGGATGTGGCGGGATGGAAAGCGAGCCGCCAGATCCGGCTAGTCCATCAGCATAGCGGTCTGGAGGTGTTCAGCCCATGGCCCCCCGTTCCTCATAATGACTGGGCGGAGGTGCTCGAGGACATGCCGCGCGCGGCGTGACGATCATGACAATGCGTAAAAACCTGTTCGCTGCCACGAGCGCATGAGCGCTTCCCTCGCTGACAATCCATGTCGCCTGCGATCCTGTCTCGTGCCGTCCCGGCCCGACGCAGCAAGAGGGGAGGAAGAGGGGATGGGCGGTTCGATGAGCGAGCCGCACCAATGGAGAAACCCATGTCCCAGACTCCCATTCCCGTACCCGCTGCCAATCTCACCAAATCGCCCGTCAATGTCCGGACCCGCACCGATACGGATGCCGACGCGGAACTGGAAGCCAGCATCCTCGCCCACGGCCTCATCCAGAATCTGGTCGGCGTGCCGGTCTCGCGCAAGAAGGGCCACTACCGGATCACCGCCGGCGGTCGCCGCCTAGATGCCGTGCATCGCCTGATCGAAAAGGGCAGCCTGCCGGCCGATCATGCGATCCCCGTCCTGGTCCTCGACAACGCCAGGAATGGCCGCGAGGTCAGCCTCGTTGAAAATTTCGAGCGGCTTCCGATGGGGCCGGGCGAGGAATGCCGCGCCTTCAGGGATATCATCGAGGTCGAGGGCAAGACGGCGGCCGACGTCGCCAAGCGGTTCGGGCTCACCGAACGCTTCGTGATGGGCCGCCTGCGTCTCGCTAACCTTGCCGAGCCGATCTTCGAGGCACTCGAGAATGGCGAGATCACGCTCGATGTCGCCAAGGCCTATTGCACCACGGCTGACAGCGCCCGCCAGAAAGCGATCTGGGACATGCTCTCAGAGAGCTACGCCGGCAATTCCGTCAGTGAAATTCGCCGCCGCATCAAGGACTATAGCTATCGCGGCAACGACCCCCGCGTCTTGCTGGTCGGCCGTGATGCTTACACAGCTGCCGGCGGGCGGATCGAGGATGCCGATCTTTATTCGGACGCGGACGACGAACGCTGGATCGACACCCATATCGTCGACGAGCTTGCGATGATGAAACTCGCCGCCGAAGCGGACATGTTGCGCGAGCGGGAAGGCTTTGCCGAGGTCCGTCCCGTCGCCAACACGCGCGTCCCCTATATGGATACCTACGCCCTGACGCCTTTGCCGGTCGAGGCGCCGGCGCTCAGCGAGGAGCAGGAACAGCGCAAGCTGGAAATCAGGGAGGAACTGGCCGAACTGGAAGCCGAACTCGAGGAAGAAGGCTGCGAGCCAGACGAGGAGGACCAGAATCGCTACACCGCCCTCCAGACCGAACTGTCCACCATCGTCGAACGCGAGCCGATCGTCGATGCCGAGCAGAAGGCGAGCGTGCTCGCCTATCTCGTGATCGGGCCGGACGGTCAGCCGCATATTCACCAGGAACTGTTCGTCGCGCCCGTCGCCACCGACGAAGAGGGTGAAGATGACGAGGATGCAAGTCTCGAGGATGGCGAAACCGACGGCGAAATCCTCGCCGGAGAGGCTGGCCAGGACGAAGCGCGAATCATCGGCCCGGTGATGAGCCAGCGCCTGCGCGAAATGCTGGCGATGATGAAAACCGAACTGCTGGCGGTTCATGTTGCCAGCAATCCGGCGTTCGCGCTGAATCTGGGCACCTTCATCATGGTCGATCGCGAATGCCGCTTCTCGTCCTTCGACATTCCGAGCGATCTCCGCGCCTCGGCTCCCGCCCGTCTCCTCGCCGACTTCAAGCCGGAAACGGCCGCTGTGGCGGAATGGACGAAGCTCGACGAAGCGCTCGACCGGAGCTGGGTCAATCACCAGGCCATCGCGGATCGCTACGACGCCTTCTGCGCTCTCCCCGATGAGGCGCGTGCAGCCTGGCTAGGCTGGGCGATCGCGCGCACGCTGCAGGCCGTCCCGATCGGCCGCCGCGAAGCAACCTTCCTCGATCACCTCGGAACGAAGCTCGAGATCGATGTCGCGGCCTGGTGGCGGCCAACCGCGCTCACCTACTTCGACAAGCTGACCAAGCCCGCCATTCTCAGCCTGTTCCAGGAGATCGGCGGACTGGAGCTGCAATCGCGCTACGCCGGTTCCAAGAAGCACGATCTTTCGGCCTCGGCCGAGCGGCTTTTCGGAGGCGACGTCATCATCGAACCCGAGATTAAGGAACGGGCGCTTGCATGGCTTCCGGAAGCCATGCGCTTTGGCCCTGCCGAAATCGCTGGTGAACAGGGCGCATCGGGCGATGATCGTGATGCATCACCGAATGGGATCGTCGACGCCGACAACGACGATCAGATCTCCCAGGCTGCCTGATCGGGACCGGGGGGATGGGCTACGGCCCGTCCCCCTGGCTTCGAAGTTGAACGTTACGCGGCAAGAAGCCGAAATAGCGACATTCGCGGCCCACCTCCAACGAGAGAAAGATGAAACTTGTCACCTTTCCGCGCGAATTTATGGTTACGCCGACGACTATTGCTACTCGACGAGGGAGCATATCCGCCCAACCCTTCGCCGAGCAAATCGACGCGACTGGGCTGCAAATGTCGCATCCCGCAACAGCTTGTTCTTCAATTCCGTTGGCGTTTGCGTTATCGAATCAGGAACGATGGGGGAAAATTGCGTGCGGAAGAAATCGAGTAGATTCAATGTCTAATGCCAAGCAGATACTGGCGATGCTGCGCAGTCGAGCCGAAGGCGACGACGAGCAGTTCTACTCGATCGCGTTGCAGGTGGCCGCCGCCGAGGCCCGACAGGGTCGCCGGGACACCGCCAACGACTTGCGCGCCGCGGTCGATACCGCACGCGCAGCGCGAGGCGTCAGCCCATCCATTCCGATCGCTTTCGCCCGCCCGCGCGGTGATCTTGAAGGTCTTCTCGACCTTCGCGAGCCCACCGTAACGCTCGCCGACGTGATCCTGCCCGCCGCCGTCTCGCAGCGGCTCGATAATGCTATTCTCCAGCAG
Organism: Sphingobium sp. SYK-6; assembly: GCF_000283515.1. GTDB lineage: Bacteria > Pseudomonadota > Alphaproteobacteria > Sphingomonadales > Sphingomonadaceae > Sphingobium > Sphingobium lignivorans. The sequence continues at coordinate 2,147,808 of NC_015976.1, read as the reverse complement.
CGGCGACGCGACTGGCTGCGCGAGCATGGCAAAGCGCCCAACCGCCGGCTCCTGTTCGTGGGTCCGCCCGGATCGGGCAAGACCATGACCGCCGAGGCACTCGCCAGCGAGTTGAAGCTGCCGCTCTACATCATAAGACTGGAAGCACTCATTACCCGCTTCATGGGCGAAACCGCGGCCAAGCTCAGACTCGTGTTCGACGAGACCCTTCGCCGCCGCGCGGTCTATCTGTTCGATGAGTTCGATGCCGTTGGCGGGCATCGGACCGCCTCCAACGACGTTGCCGAGATGCGCCGCGTCCTCAACAGTTTCCTTCAGTTCATGGAGGAAAAGAGTGCCACCGATAGTCCGCTCGTCGCGGCCACCAATCACCCCGAGTTGCTCGATCGCGCTTTGCTGCGCCGCTTCGACGACGTGATCGAGTTCGAAATGCCTTCCGCCGAACAGGTGCGAGCAGTGGTCAAAGCAAACCTCAAGCCGTTGAAATATCCCCGATTGGCATGGTCCGTCATCGAAAAAGCGGCGCGCGGCCTCAGCCAGGCCGAGATCGCGCGCGCGGCCGACGAAGCGGTTAAGGCGGCCATCCTCGACCAGCGCGACCAGATAACCACACCCGACATCACCGCTCGCCTCGCCGAGCGCCAAGCGATGCGCACCGCTTTCTCCGCGAAACACTGACCTGTGGCCCAGCACGATCGACCGCATCTCGACATATCGAGACTTGCTCACAGCGTGGCTTTCAAGTCGCCGGGCAGCAATGCCCGGCAGCGCCCGCTCATCCGCATTCGCCAGGACCACGGCCAGCGATTGATCGCCGAACTCGCTTCGGCTTTTCAGCACGCCGAGCAGGTCCGGCAGGTCCCGGATGGCGCTCCGCCCCTAGCGCCACCCGATGGCACTTTCCTTGAGGTGGAATTGTCGCCGCAAGCCGGCCCGACCACGCTCGAACGCACGCGGGAAAAAACCCGGCAAGGCGCCGTGACGTTCACCGAACAAGGCGCGCGCCGGATCGCCTTGTTCGTGCCCGACGACATGCGCGACACGCTCGAAGCGGTGTTCCAAGATTACACTTTCGGGCCGCTCAACGAGCGTACCGGCTCGCCCAAAGGGAAAACTCGCGTCGAGACGATCGAGCATATCCGCGAAGCGCGCATCCGCACCTTCTGGCGGGACGATCCCTCAGCATTGCCCGAAGACCCCCAGGCGGAAATGTGGTGGTCGCTGTGGTGCTTCCGCGACCGGGTTGACCGCGTTCTCGAAGCCGCCGCACAGCTCGGGCTCCATGTCGGCGAGGACGACACCTTCCTGCGCTTTCCCGAAACCATCGTCGTTCCGGTCTATGGCCGCCGCGCCGCGATCGAGTTGCTGCTGTTTGCGACGGGTAGCATCGCCGAGCTGCGGCGCGCGAGCGACAATCCCCACGTCTTCACCCACGACCTGCGTGACGAAGCACAAGCCTTCATCGACGACCTCGCCGAACGGACCATCTGGCCCGGCCGCGAGGCGCCGGCCATCTGCCTCCTCGATACCGGCGTCAATCGCGCCCATCCGCTCATCGAGCCCGCCCTCGCGGTCGAAGACCTGTTGAGCGTCGATCCCGACTGGGGCGGCGACGATCATGCGCCCGGCTCCGGCCACGGCACCGGCATGGCGGGCCTGGCGCTGCACGGCGACCTCGTGGCGCCCTTGGCCGATCAGGAACAGCGACGCCTCATGCACCGACTGGAATCGGTCAAAATCCTGCCGCCCGCAGGCTTTCCCGCGAACGACCCGCACGCTTACGGTCCCATCACCCAAGGCGCCATCGCACGCGCCGAAATCCAAAACCCCGACCGCGCGCGCCTGTTCTGCATGGCCGTTACCAATGGCGGACGCAGCGGCGCCGAGGCGACCGCATGGAGTGCCGCCATTGACCAGGCCGCGGCCGGCGCCGAATCCGAGGGTCAGGAAAACCCGTCGCCCAAGCGGCTCATCGTCCTCGCGGCGGGCAACGTCCCCGACCACGCCAATCCGGCGGAGATCGCGGATGCCGACGCCTTCCCGGCGGAAGATCCCTGTCAGGCTTGGAACGCGCTGGCGATCGGCGGCTACACCGAAAAGAGCCAGATCGCGGAGGCCGGCTATGAGGACTGGACGCCGATGGCGGCGGTCGGCGCCGGAAGCCCCTATAGCCGCACCTCCTATCTCTGGCGCGCCGGCCAATCGCCGTTCAAGCCCGACCTCGTATTCGAGGCGGGCAACAGGGCGATCAGCCCCGCCAAAACCGAAGCGATTGCCGGCCTCGACTCCCTTTCGCTTCTCACCACCGCGCGCGATGTCGGTCAGCGTCCGCTCGACAGCTTCTGGGCCACCAGTGCCGCCACGGCGCAGGCGGCGCGCTTAGCCGCGCAGATCGCGGCGGACCACCCTGATTATTGGCCCGAGACCATCCGGGCGCTGATGGTCCATAGCGCGCGCTGGACGCCACCCATGACCGAGGCCATCGCGGCCTGCGCCGCTAAACGCGACAAAGCGGATTGTCTCCGCCGCTATGGATATGGCCTTCCCGACCTCGCCCGGGCTCGCGCCTCCATGATTAACGATCTCGCCCTTGTCGCGCAAAGAGAGATTCAGCCCTTTCGCAAGGAAGCGTCAGGCATCCGCTTCCACGAGGCCCATGTCTATCCGCTGCCCTGGCCACGCCAGATTCTTGAAGAACTCGACAATCTGCGCGTGCGGCTGAAGGTAACGCTCTCCTATTTCATCGAGCCCAATCCCAGCTTCGCCACGGCCATCGACCCGGCTCGTTATCAGTCCTTCGGCCTGCGGTTCGACTTGAAGCGGTCGCGCGAAACCACCGCGAACTTCCTGCGCAGGAACAACGCCGAAGGGCGTGCGGAGAATGACTCGCGGCCGGTCAGCGAAAACAATGATGGTTGGCTGTTTGGCGAGCGTACCATCTCGGCCGGATCGCTGCACGTCGATATTTGGGAAGGCCCGGCCGTCGAGCTGGCCGCGCGGAACATGCTCTATATCCACCCGATCACCGGCTGGTGGCGGGAGCGAACCGGGCTCAAGCGCTTCAACGACAAAGCGCGTTACGCCCTGATCGTCAGTCTTGAGACGCCGGAAGCGGAAATCGATCTCTACACTCCGATCGAAGCGGCCATTCCGACGCTGATCGACGTCGAGATCGAAGGCTAAACCGCTGCGCTGGCGGCGCGGCAGCGGCGATAAAGTCGCAGATGGCATCAACATGGTCACGCGCTTCCGGCGTGACGATGATGGAATGGGCCACGTTCAGCTGCGCTTGGTCACCCGCTTGTGCTGTTCTGCTAGCCCGACGCGCACGTCTTCGAGTGGAATCCCGCGCGAGGGATTGGCCCGATAGGCGTCCTAGGCAGGGACGACCTCGTTGCGCAGCCATTGCTCCACGGCCCGGTCCGGTGCATCGAGCGCGCGCAGCCCGTCGCCAATGACTTCGCTCTCGCTGGCATATTCGCTCGACGCCACCTTGTCGCGCACCTGCGCCGCCAAGTCGTTCGGCAGCGTCACGCTGAACTGTTGGGTCGTCCGCATGGATGACACTCCTTGTGGATATGATTTAATCCTATTCGCCGCCATCCTTCAAGCTGGGCAGCCATGCAGGCACGGCGATGGCTGTCAGCGCCTGAAGAACTGAACGGTCCCCTTCGTACCCGCTCCAATAATTACCCACGCAGTACCCGACCGCGCAAATCCGACCGCCCCAAAGAAGGAAAGCGGGAAGGGGACAGGAGGATTGTCCTGTTGTCCCAAGAGGTGCCCATGAACTTGCCCCAACTCGCCCTGTCGCAGACCCAAGACACCGCCACATGTCTGTCCGAGGTCGCCCGCTCTCTTTCCCACCGCCTGCATAATGGCGTCGCCGTAAGCCGCCAAAGCCTCAAGCGGTTGATGACCGAGGTTTTCGGCGTCAATGATGCCGGCGGGCTCTGGTCGATGCGCGATGCCTATGACGCATTGGAAACCGCCCAGGTCCTGCTCCTCGCCGATCCGCAAAGCCCGCTCCTTGGCGGCACGCCCGCCGACATCTTCGAACGCCTGCGGCAGTTCGAGCGCCGCTTGCCCACCCAGACCTACCGCTCGGAAAAGCAGGTCGATCTCCAGCAGTTCAGCACGCCGATCACCCTCGCATGGCTCGTGGCCATGGCGGCGCGCTGCCGATCGGACGATATCCTGCTCGAACCCTCGGCGGGCACCGGCATGCTGGCGGTCCATGGCCTGCGCGTGGGCGTGGTGCTGATCAACCCGCCTTTCAGCCGCAGCACCGGGCGCGGGATCGATCGTCATGCCGGCGCGCGCCATCTGCGCGCCGCCCTGGCGTGCCTGGCCCCTGGCGGGCGATGCGTCGCCATCATGCCCACCAGCTTCTCGCCTGAAGGTTCTGCGGCGCTTGGCTATAACGCCGTCGCCGAACTTGTCCCGCCCCGCGCCGAGATCACCATTTCGGGCAGTCCTTACGCCAAGCATGGCACGGGGATCGATGTGCGGTTGCTGGTCTTCGACAGGGGATGGACGGGCACGCCCGAGCGCCACTTTGCCGGTGACCTCGAAGCGGCGCTGCGCCTGGTGCTTGCCATGCCCGATCGGCTCGCTCCCCTCGAGCCACCGCCGCTTGTGCCGCCGCCGGCCGCCGCTACGCCCCGTTCCCTTGTCCCTGCCGCCCAATCGCCCGCCATGCTCTTCGCGCGCATGAACGGCCAAAAGCTTGCGCCACCCTCGCGAATCGCCGCCACGGCGGATGAGGCGCGACCGATTATCTATACCGCGCCTCAGGCGCCGCTTGCGCCTGGGGAAACCGTGGGCATTTATTCCGCCTGGCGCCTCGCGCGGATCGCCATCGAGGATGCTTCCCGGCATCCCGACGACCTGGTCGAATCCATCGCCATGGCTTCGGTGTCGCTTCCGGCGCCCAGCTATCGGCCAATGCTTCAGGACCGCGCGATCAAGGCGCTGTCGGAGGCGCAGCTCGAAACCATCATCTATGCGGGCGACGCCCATGAGCGCGATCTTGCCGGTCGTTTCGCGGCCAATCTCGCCGGCGATCGCCTTGTCGAGGACAGGGACGGCCACCTCTATCGCACCGGCTTCTTCATCGCCGACGGCACCGGCGTCGGCAAGGGCCGTGAGGCGGCCGGCATCATTCTCGACCAGTGGAACCGCGGCAATCGCCGCGCGATCTGGATTTCCATGGCCGACCTCATTGAGGACGCGCGCCGCGACTGGACGGCGCTGGGCGGCCTCGCCATCGATATCCAGCCGATCGCAAATTTCCCTCTCGGCAAACCGATCACGATGGAAAGCGGCATCGTCTTCCTGACCTATGCCGCCCTGCGCTCCGCCCGCCATGACACGGCATCGCGCCTGCAGCAGTTGCTTGACTGGACCGGCGAGGACTTCGCCGGCGTGATCGTCTTCGACGAGTCCCACGCCATGGCCCATGCCGGCGGCACGGAAACCGATTTCGGAAAGGCCCAAGGGTCGGAACAGGGGCTGGCGGGCATCCGGTTGCAAAATGCCCTGCCACGGGCCCGCATTCTCTACATGTCCGCCACTGGCGCGGCGAGGCCCGAAAACCTCTCCTATGCCGTTCGCCTTGGCCTGTGGGGACCGGGCACGGCCTTTGCCACGCGCGACATGTTCATGAAGGCGATGGAGGAGGGTGGCATTGCGGCACTTGAGGTCGTTTGCCGCGACCTCAAGGCGATGGGCCTCTACACCGCCAGGGCACTGAGCTTCGCGGGCGTCGAATATGAGCCGCTCGAACATGTGCTGACGCCCGACCAGATCGCGATCTACGACGGCTATGCGGATAGCTGGAGCATCATTCATCGCGGGCTTCGCGAAGTGCTGGCCGAGATCGGCATCGTCGACCGGATATCGGGCAAGACGCAGAACGCCCGGGCGCGCGGATCGGGGCTCAGTTCCTTCGAGTCTGCCAAGTTAAGGTTCTTTTCCAGCCTCCTCGTGAGCCTGAAAATCCCCTCGCTCATCAGGGCGATCGAACAGGAACTGGCGTCGGACAACGCCGTGCTGGTGCAACTCGCGAGCACGGGTGAAGCCATCATGGACCGGCGGCTCTCCGAACTCACCGCCGAGGAGCGGGCCATGCTGGATGTTCAGGTCTCGCCCAAAGAAACTCTTATCGACTATTTGAAAAATGCCTTTCCCATACGCCAGATGCGGGTCTTCCGGGCAGACGACGGCGCCGTGCGCGCCGAACCGATGACCGATGCCGAGGGCAATCCGGTGTTGTGCAAGAAGGCGATTACCGCTCGAGACGAACTGATCGAGGATCTGTGCGCGCTTCCGGCTATACCCACCGCACTGGACGCCCTTATCGCGCATTTCGGGACCGATCGCGTCGCCGAGATCACCGGACGCTCGCGGCGCATCGTGACCGATGTCACCGGCAAACAGAAAATCGAAAGGCGGGGCGCCCGCGCCAACGTTCTCGAAGTCCAGGCATTCCAGAATGGAACCAAGCCGATCGCCGCCTTTTCGCTCGCGGGCAGCACCGGCCGGTCCATGCATTCCGATCGGAACTGCCCGACCGCCCATCGTAGGCGCGCGCATTTCCTTCTGGAACTGGGCTTCCGTATCCTTTCGGCCGTACAAGGCTTCGGGCGCAGTCATCGCACCAATCAGATGACGGCGCCTGTCTATCGTCCGCTCACTACGGATTGCCGCGGTGAGCGCCGCTTCCTCAGCACCATCATCCGCGGTCTCGAAGCATTGGGCGCCTTGACCAGGGGGCAGCGCCAGACTGGATCGCAAAATCTCTTCGACCCGTCGGACAATCTGGAATCGGACTTTGCGCGCGACGCGCTCACGCAATGGTTCCATCTCCTTTACGAGGGCAAGCTGCGCAGCGTTTCGCTCGACGCCTTTCAGGAGATGACGGGACTTGAACTGTGCGACGAGGGAGGGGAACTGCTCGAGCGTCTGCCGCCCATTCATCGCTGGCTCAACCGCATCCTGGCGTTGCGAATCGCAACCCAGAACAGTATATTCGAGGAGTTTCTGGGGCTGATCGAGGATCGCGTCGAAGCAGCGCGCACGGCGGGCACACTGGACCTGGGCATCGAGACCATTCGCGCCGACCGCATGGATCTGCTGTCGGATCAACTCTTGCGCACCGATCCCGTGACCCGGGCCGAGACGAGGCTATTGCGCCTGGAGCTGCACCGGCGGCCGCCGATCATCAGTTGGGCCATGCTTCTGCTCGAATGCAAGGATGCGGACGATATCGCCTGGCTTCGCAATGCCCGCTCCGGCCGGGTGGCGTTGCGCGTGCCGACATGGCCGGGGCAGGATGAGGACGGTAACTGGATCGAGCGATGCTATCTTCTTCGCCCTACAGGTCAGTCCCGCATGGAAGTCACAGCCCTGGCGGCCAGCCACTGGAGCGAGGTCGACCGCGACACATTCCAGCACCTTTGGCAGCAGGAGGCCGCTGAAGCCGCCAAGAATCTTCTGGTCGAGACGATTACCCTCGCGACCGGCCTGCTATTGCCCGTCTGGAACAAGCTGCCCGAGGATGATGTGCGCGTGTGGCGGATCGACGATGGCGCCGGCACGTCCATCCTCGGGCGTATCATCCATCCTGCCGCCCTCGAACGGCTCGAAAGGGAGTTTGGGCTCGACGGCGGCATCGCCCTTGGTCCTGACGAAATCATCGCCGGCGCGCGTGCGGGCAGCGCCGTGCCGATCCCCTGCCTCGGGACGGCAAAGCTCGCGCGCGTTCATGTCAACGACAGTGCCCGTCTCGAGATCCGGGACTATCGCCCCGAAGATCGGATCTGGCTGAAGGCATGCGGCGCATTCAGCGAGGTGGTGCAGTTCAAGACCAGATTATTCCTGCCGCCGGAACGGGCACGGGACATCCTTGCCAGGATCATCGCCGAGCGCCACTGCTGATCCTGGCTCCAACGATCTGAAAATCATCGAGCAGGCAAAGCGCGGCCTGTTTCCGCCGGACTTCGCCGAAGATCATCATTCCGCCGGTGCCGGCACCTCCGCCTCGGCCTCATCCTGCTTGACCGTCGCAGCACGCCGCCTGGGCGCCTTCGACTTCGTGGATGGAGCGGCCTTGACGGCTGAGGCTTTCGTAGAGGCCTTCTTCCTGGCTACCGGCTTTGCAGCTTCCGCCGTTGCCGGCGCGGCCACAGCTTCCTCCGCCGGCGCTGGCGTCGAGGCATTCGCCTTCGGCTTCGCCGGCGCCTTCTTCACGGTGGATTTCTTTGCGGCTGCTTTCTTGCCTGCAGGCTTTGCCGCGGTCGCCCCTTCGGGCTGTGCAGGCGCAGCTACCGGCTCCGGCGTCGGTTCAAGTGCAGCGATCCCGGCCTCATCGCCCAGCTTGGCAACCGCAGCCCTGACACGAGAACGCCGGGACTTTTTCTCAGGGACTGGGGCAGGGGTCGCCTCGGTCGCCGGTGCGACTTCCGGCACAACCGGCGTAGCCCCAGCGGATCCCGCCTCAGCCACAGGTGCTGCCTCGACTGCGGGCGCCTCGCCCCCCACCTTTGCGCCAACGCGTCGTCCGAGCCCAAGCTGCTGGGCGACGGCGCGTCGATGCTCCGAATAGGCCGGCGCGATCATCGGATAATCCTTGGGAAGATTATAGCGTTCGCGATATTCCGACGGTGTCAGTCCGTTTGTCGCCAGATGCCGTTTCAGCGTCTTGTACGGCTTGCCGTCGAGCATGCTGATGATGTGCTCTCGCGAACTCAGGCTTTTACGGATCGATACAGCCGGAACAAATTCGAGCGTCGCCGGCGTCTCTACCGTGGCTTTCCGTTCCAGAGCGCCGCGGGTCGCTTCGATGATCCCGGCAATGTCGCCCGCCGGCACCTGATTGTTCGAGAAATAGGCGCTCAATAACTGCACCGTCATGGCGGTGAAATCGGGCTGCTCGGTGTCGGCCACGTAAAACTCCCTGAACTGGAAGGCCATGAAGATGGCGGTGATTGTGGGAAGAATTTGGGGTCAACAGCTAAGCGGGAATGCGCCGCTCATGCAAGCATCCTGTGCATCGTGCTCGCGCAGGTCCGGAAATGGAAAGTGGAGGGAGAGGGGACGATCAGGACCGATTGAAGGTCTTGTTTCCATGAACGGCGAACCATGGCCGACCGCGTATCCGTCCACATCATGATCGGTGGCGTGCTTGCCCGCTCCAGATATCCTCAACTCATCCAGGCTATCGGGAAAGACAATCCCGCTATCGATTGGGATGGCACGCCGTTCAGCCCTGAAGATCTACCCACCGATACGGCACTCGCGCTGATGGATCATGACGTCGCCGATGGTCGTTTCGAAGAGATCGAAGATGTCTGTCGCCTCCATGGTCTCCACTATGTTCGCTGGTCCGGCGGCTATCCCGGCAGCTTTCCGTCCGTTCGCGTTCTTTACCTGGGTCATGGCGAACCACAACTGGTCCCGACAACCGAGGAGGACGAACAAGTCTTCCCGATCGAGCGTATCAGGGAACTGGGAAGCATCGAGGCGATCGAAGCGGAATACCGGCTTGCGCGCATGAATCCGCCCCCGATGGTCCTGGTCGACCACGATCCCGATGCAGCCATTTCGGAGACCGTCCATGGCTGATCATCATGTCCAGGGATCCTTCGCTTTCACTTGCACGGCAGCCGAAAGCGCGCTGATCGAGGAGGCGTGGCAGCACGCTGCCGACCTGCTGGGCGACTTCAGCCCGAGCGAACCGAGCGCGGAGTTTCTGGCCGCCTTCATGCCGACGGACCTCGGCAATCCGTTCAACGGCCTGCTTGGCATCTTCGATGATCCCGCCTTTCCCGATTTCGGTGCGGAGATTGAAATTTCGGGCGGCGCAGACTGTGTCGTCTCGATCTACGGAACCACGGATTTTCAGCCAGGCCCGATCGCCGAACTCATCCGCCGGTGTTGCCAGGAAAGTTTGAAATCCAAGCCCCTCGGCTTCGACTGGAGCTACAGCTGCTCACGTCCCCGTCACGACAGCTTCGGGGGAGGGTGGTGCGCGATTTTCGCCGATCATGTCGAGTTCGAGACCACGCAGCAGCAGCTGGCGCGGCGACTGGCCATATTCGCTACCGCGCCAGTGCGAGACCCGCCCGATCCATGGGTCGACGAACCCGACCATCCTTCAGTCGACTGGATCGCCGAGGTCCTGAATGGCGACACGCGTCTTGGTTATCTCGACTGGACGCTCCCCAGGATTGAAGCAGGCGATAGCACCGATGCCCTGACGGTGCCGCCGCCGGCCTGACCGGCTCACACCACAAAAAACTTCTTAAACCTGAAGGACAATATCATGACCGACGCCACCGCGCCGGGCGCATCCGCGCGCCTGTATAGCCAGACCGAACATGACGACCGCGGGAACTTCCACTACGAAGGCGACCTCTATCGCGCCGGAGAAGCGTTGCCGTCGCTCGCTTCTCGGATCGAGCGCCATCTGGCAGAACATTTTACCGAAACCACGTTCGCGATCCGCACGGAGAAGTTTTCCGGGGGGCGCAAGGTCATCGCGGAGATTCTCGATGCTCCAACCGACCTGACCGGCCGCGACGCGCAGAACGCCTTCATAGTCGAAATACGCGATCAGATAGAACGGTTCGGTTCGACCCGGACCAATCCATTGCAGGATTTCTGGTCGTGCAGTTTCTACTGCGACGTGCGCATCGGCCAAGCTTATTGGGCGGCGTTGGCAAAGCGTCAAGGGAGCCGCAATCCGGTCGATACGGTGATATCGTTGGCGGCCTTCAAGAAGCGGATCAAAGCCGGCGACCAGTTGAAACTGATCGACGCGCCGACCGGTCATCGCCTGCTCGGCACGACCCGCGAAATCACGAAGGTGCGCTCCGGCGACCTGATCCTTGAAGGACGCTCCTACCTCAGCTTTCCCCGAGCATCGGCCTTTGCCTGAGACGGCCGTCTGATCCGCATCGCCATCGGCTCGGAATATGGTCCGGATGATCACCTTCTATACGAGTGGATTCGCAAGAACGCTGCCTGAGCAGGGCCATATCCGCGCCTGCACTCTTAAATCCGCGTAAATTGCGGGCGGTCACGAAAAGCACCTCGCGGACGATCCCGCTGCGGCTGGGCCATCCGCCCCCGCGCCCGCTCGCCCTCATCACCGATCTGGAGGCTCCGATGCATGAGCCCTATCTCAAGGCGATGGCGACACTGCTCCGCCGCAGCCAGCCGCGCCACGATCTCTACACCGTTTTCGGCCACTGTATGGAGGCCATGGCACTCGCCATGGCCAACGGCGTCGCGGCAGCGCGAGCCACGCGAGGCGAGCTATCTCGACATTGTCGGGCACTACCGGCCGGATGTGATCGATCTGTTTCCGCGAGTCCTCGCAGAACTGGTGCAGGCTCTAGAAGTCGGCCCCGGCGATGTGCTGGGCGCCCTGTTCCACGACCTTGAGCTGCACAACAAGGCGCGGGGCCAGTTCTTCACGCCTTATACCCTCAGTCGCTTCATGGCCCAGGTGACAATCCGGGATTCCGAAAGCGTCAAGGCGATCATCGGCGACCATGGCTTCGTGACCGCCATGGAACCGGCCTGCGGGGCGGGGTCGATGGTGATCGCGCTCGCTGAGGCCATGCGCGATCTCGGTATAAACTATCAGCGCCATCTTCATGTCACCGCGATCGATATCGACCCGCGCGCGATCCACATGGCCTAAGTCCAGCTCTCGCTGCTGCATGTGCCGGCGCATCTCATGGTTGGAAACTCCCTCTCGGGCGAAACGGCCGAGCATTGGTACACACCGGCCCATATTCTGGGCGGATGGAACGCCCGGCTCGCCCATCGACGACGCCACGAGCCCGCCGGTGAGACGCTTGTCCATGCTGTCGAAGCGCCACCTGCGCCGGCCCCGATCAACCATGCAGTTTCACCGTCGCGCGAGCCACGGATTTCGCCACCGGCCATGCCGCAACAGCTGAGCCTTTTCTGACCATCCGAGATTTCACATTGCTGGAGGCTGGCATGTCCCATCATGTCCATATCACCGCGCTCAGCCAGACACCGGCCGGCATGACGGTCATAACGCTGGCCATCTGCGGACCACGCGGCGGCATGCGCACCGTAGAGGATATTTCTATCGAGGAAGCCGAGAAGATGGCGGCGCGGCTTCAGGCGGCCATCACCGCTGCGCGCGCCGGGCTCGGCAAGGATCCGGCCGATGCCTTTGTCCAGGATGTGGTCGGTCAGCTCGGCGACCCCGCACTTGCTCTCGATCCACCTTTCCGCAGATGGTGTAGCGCGCACCATGGCCTGCTCAGCGCTCGGCAGGCCGCAGAGCGCTGGTGCTGCTGGCACGTCTCCTGAGTCCCATGGCGATCGAGATCATGGTCGGCTTGCCGCACCTGCGCACGGGGCCGATACTGAACCGCGCCCGCGCCATGCAGGTGCCGACACTCATCTCCGCGAACGCGCTGCCGCGCTGGAATCGCCGCAAGGGCAGGCCCGAATGGCAGGGATGGCGCCTTGATCTGCTGAAAAATGCCGACGGATTGTCCGGCATCGCATTGGACAGTGCCGGATTCGTCGCTTTATCGCAGTATCGCGGATTTCCCTGGGCGACAGAAGCTTATCTCGATCTCGCCGCAAGCTATCCGTTCCGCTGGTTCGCCAGCATGGACTATTGCGTCGAACCCGAGATCGCACCCGATCGTGAAGAGGTGCGCGACCGGATTTCGAGAACCATCCGGGTCAACCGCGATTGCTGGCGCGGCGCTCATGACCGCGGCATTGCCCATCGCTTCATGCCGGTAATACGAGGCCGGGTCGCAGGCGATTATGAAAAGTGCATCGATGCGCTAGGCGATATCATCGATGCCGTACCCCTGATCGGTATCGGCTCCATGTGCCGCAGACCCGTAGGCGGCAGCGATGGGGTGATCGCCATCTTCGAGCATCTCGATCGCATTCTCGGGAGCAGGACGATGATTCACGGACTCGGCATAAAAGGCACGGCCCTCAGCAAGCTCCGCCGGCTCGAACGTCGTGTGGCTTCGACAGACAGCCAGGCATTCGGGCTAGGCAGCAGGATCGAGGCCCGCCAGCGCGGATCTCCAAGACCGACGCCTTCGTCGCCGATCATATGGAGCGCTGGGCACGCCGCCAATATGCGCGGTCCGTCCGCGCTCTCGCGCCCATGCAGGGCGAACTGCCGCTCGGCCCCGATGACCGACCGCCACGCGATCCATGGGAGAGGGCGATTGCAAAGGCGCGCGCCGAAATCCGGGCGCTGATCGAAGAGGGACAACTGTCGCACGACGAAATTTCCGAACCGTGGATCGCGCAGTGGGCAGCCGACATCTTCCAGGCCGAACCGCCTGTATCCGCCGGGGACTCACGATGATCCGCCACGGCGAAAGCATGGAACGCATCCTGCCCGGCCTATATGCGGGGAACGAGGTGAGAGCCGAGCGCCACCGTCGCGGCTGGGCATTTCAGATGAAATGCGGCCAGCTCGGCCGCCAACTCTGGTTTGAATATTCTCCACACGGGCTGTGGACCCCCATCGGCATCTGGCGCATCCTCGACACCGGACTCCGGGTGGCAGCGCGCCTTCGCGCCGGAACGCATTTCTGGGATGAGAGCTGCCAGACCACCCGCCTATATGGTGATGACGTCTATTCCATTCTGCGTGATGAGGTGTGACCCGAGCACGGGAACCACCGATCAGTAGAGGATCAGGCCCGTCTCCGGCATGAGTTGGTTCAGAAAATCGAAATCGCGCCGGTTTCCCGTCAACAGATCGCAACCTGTCGCCGCAGCCTGAAGAAACAGCAGGGCATCGTTGAGCAGCGCGATGGAATGCGGCTGACCGGAAAGGCGTGTCACCATTCCCGCCAGCATGCCCGCCTCGCCGAACACACGCGAAGAGGGCACGCTCAGGCGATGCTCGGGAATATCATCGATCGTCCGCCCCAGCATCTTGAGAACAGACGCCGTGCGCTTGTCGGCCGGATCGAGCGCACCCATCAGATGGGTCATTTCGCCAAGCGCCACGCTCGAATGGTTGACGATCCGGTTTTCAAGCAAGCGATCTACTTCGACCGGTGTCTTGCCCTGAAGCACGTCGATATAGACACAGGTGTCAAGCAGGAACTCCCGGCCGACGACGGCTGCCTTGTGAACAAGCGGCAATTCCTCTTCGGGTCGCCGTGTCAGTCTTGCTGCGAGCCGCTGCGGCCTGATCCTGCGTAACGACGCCTTGCGATCAAATCCCAAGCGCAATATCCGCAGGAATGGAACCCTTCCGGCCTACCAGCCTGGCGCCGAAATCATCCTCGAGCGCCACTTTGGCAAGAGCATATTCGACGAGATCCGTGGTCGAGGCGATGCCACTGCGCATCTTGGCGCGATCGATGAGTTCACGCGGCACGCGCGCGCCGACGGCGCTGTTCGTGCCTGACAGCAAGCCTGCCGCTTTTGCCGCAGCCACGACCGCTTCATGGCGCTGGGACAGATGATCTTCATGCTTTGTCGCCATCGGGAACTCCTTGCGTTGAACATATACGCCATTTTGTAAAACATGCAAGGCGTTGCCGGGAAGCTGCCTGCCAGCCTCATTCTTGCGGAGCAAGCCAGAGATCCTGGTAGGTCACGCATCGCCTCATCAACTCCGCATGCGTTCCGCTGTCGACCAGCTCACCGCCATTCATGAAAAGGACCTGGTCGGCACCCTTTGCTGTCGCCAGCCGATGGGTGATCATGATGAGCGTCGTCGCGCTATCGGTCCTGCACCGCAGCCTCGCGATCACATCTGCCTCGCTGCGCGGATCGAGCGCGGACGTGCTTTCATCCAGGATCAGGACCGGCACGTCTACTCCCGCCAGGCGGGCAAGCTCCAGCTTCTGAATCTGGCCTCCCGACAGGCGCTCGCCCTGTTCCCCCAATTCCATATCGAAGTCGATCGGTCTCCCGGGCTCGTGGAAGCGCCAGACATGAAGCAGTTCCTCGACGTCGCTGATGGGCTGGTTTGCAGGGGGATAGAGGATGTTCTCCCGCAGCGAGCGGTTGAACAGGCCGATGAACTGCGGCGCATAAAGAATATAGCGATGACGCTCTCCCCAGGGGATCGTCGCGATATCGACCCCTGCAATCTCGACTCTTCCCGAGGCAGGTGCGAGCACGCCGGCAAGGATTTGGGCAAGCGTGGATTTGCCCGAACCGTTCGGGCCAACAATGGCGACGAAGCGCCCTGACGCGATGCGCAGTGAAATCCCGGCGAGAGCAGGCAGGCCATCACCATAGCCGAAGCTGAGATTTTCGGCGGCGAGATCGCCGTCGGCAAAGCGGTCCGGCTGCCAGGAACCCCGCTCATCCTCGGCATTCGTCAATGCCAGAACGTCGCGGATGTTGGCGATCGCGACACCCGCTTGCGCCAGGATATAACCCAGCGAACTCAGCGGAACCGTCAGTCGAAAGGCGTACGTCTGCAACAGCACGAAGTCGCCTGCCGTCATTCGCCCTTTGCCGACGTCGAGACCGGCCAGCATGAGCAGCGCCACAAGCCCGGCTCCCACGATGCAGAACTGCAGCGCCGCCATGACAGTGAGCGAACGGTACATGGCCGCGCTGGCCTGCCGCTTCGCGCTCAATGTCCTGCCTACATAGTGGAGTTCGCGATCGAGAGCGCCGTTGAGGATGACCCGCCGGGCATTGCGAACGATGTCGCCGATTGTGCGGGACACATGCGATGAAGCCGCATTGGTTGCATCGGCATGCACACGATGGCGTGCCGCGCCGATCCACGTCGCCCCGAGGAATCCCAAAAGCGTCACGCCAAGGATCAGGACATAACGAGGCTCGATCAGGCTGGCGATCACCGCGAGACTGGCGAGAGCCTGCAGGAACACGGGCCCCAGCCGCCAGATCAATCCTTCCACGACCAGCGTGAGGCTGTAGGGCAATCGCTCCAGCATGCCGGGAACGCGTCCGCTCTGGTTGTCGCGCGCCGCCGTGATTTGAGGCAGGGACGCGCCAAGCGCATTAGTATTGAGCTTTCGCGCCAATGCCTCGACCATTTTCGCAGTGCAGGAAAGCCTGGCCGTTTCCAGAATGGAGGCGCCCGCCCAGCATCCCACGAACAGCAGGATGTACAACAATAATTGTACGGGCGGTCCTACTGGTCCGGCCAGGGTGTCGATCAGCAGCTTGAGCGCATAGGGACCGGCAACGCCCATCGCGATCACGAGCGCTTCCAGGGCAAAAGCCTCTATCAGGCTTCGCCTGGCACCGAGGTCCGCAGACGGCATCAGCCGCGTCAGCCGGACCAATATTCCGAACGTCGTCACTGTAATGGCCTCCTGGCGATCGATGGATAAGCCAGAAGGAGGATTTGGAACGCGGCCTTTATCCTAGCGTCAAATCAGGGTTTTGCGAAGCCGGGATCGCGAGACGCCAGAAAGGGAAGGGAGGGGCGGGAATGTGACGGGAGACGTGGATCGTCCCGTCGTTCCTCTATCTCAAGGAGATGGTTCCCATGGCGACCCTTGCCCGCATGACCGACACGCCCCCCGTATCCGCTCCCTATCGCATCGACGTCTCGCGCGGCCGAATGAGCAGCCGCGTCTCGTCGGAATGGTTTTCACGCCCCGACGATGAGAAATATCTCTCGCTGACCAGCCTCTATAATGCCGTTCGTGGCCGCGCGGACCGGGCGACCACCCGCATCGTCGAAAGCCGCGCGATCCGGGTCGAGGCGAAAAGCGACAATCTCGAACGCCTGATGCTGATGGCGCCCGGCGATGATCGCCCCCTGGCGCCGACCAACTGGTCCTTCGGCCAGGTGGCGAGCCTGGTTGGGGCGCCGGCTTCCTATCTGCGCCAGCTTCCGGCGGCCCTTGCGGGCATCAACCTGCAACATGGGCTCATGACCCACCGCGGCGAGCAGGTCAAACTGCTGCAGACGGATGAAGGCAGAACCGAACTGCGGGCTGCTACCGGTTCCGAATATGGGCGCATTTTCGACTGGGAACTCGTCCAGGCTGTGATGGCCTTTGCCGGTGATGGCGTCGGCGATACGCGCTGGAAGGTGCCCGGCACAATCCAGTGGGGCACCATGACCTACAACCCTTATGTCGATGTCACCAGGGAAACGACCACGCTCTACGCATCGGACAGAGATATTTTCCTGTTCCTCGTCGACGATACGCATCCGATCGAGGCAGGGAAACTGCCAAATGGCGATCCTGACCTGTACTTTCGCGGCTTCTATGCCTGGAACAGCGAGGTCGGCTCGAAGACGCTTGGCATCGCGACCTTTTTCCTCCGCGGCGTGTGCGCGAACAGATGCCTTTGGGGTGTCGAGAATTTCGAGGAGGTCAACATCCGCCACTCGAAATTCGCCGCTGCTCGTTTTGCCCAGCAGGCGGCGCCCGCGCTCGAGCATTTCGCGAACTCCTCGCCGTCGCACTTCATCACCGGCATCAAGGCCGCCCGCGAACGGATCGTCGCGCGCAAGGACGAAGATCGCGAACCTTTCCTGCGCAGGCGCGGCTTCTCGAAGGCCGAGACCACGAAAATCATCCAGACCGTGCTCGCCGAGGAAGGCCGGCCGCCTGAATCCATTTATGATTTCGTGCAGGGCATAACCGCGCTCGCCCGATCGAAGCCCCATCAGGACAGCCGCCTCGAGCTGGAAACCAGGGCCCGAAAGCTCCTCGAACAGGCGCTCTGACGTCCGGCCTTCTTCCGCTTCTCCCCCTCCAATCCGGCATCCTGGTCCCGCGCCAGGATGCCCTTTGTCTTGAAAGGATGCCCTCATGCGTCCCCATTCTGCCGTTCCGCTTCAGGAATTCACCGTCGACGTCGCTTTTTTCAGCGGCGCCGACCCTTTCGCCACCGAGACATATCGGATCCCGGCCGCGACATGGTTCAGCGCGCAGCAGCAGGCGCTGCATATGTCGGTGAACAGCGTCTACGACAATGCGCGCATTCCCGATCTCCGTCGCACCGCCACCGTCCGGTCCGCCTGACGCCGATCGGCGATCACGCCGGCCAAAGCCGACCAGTCTGCCGCATCATGCGGCGGAGTCGCCAGTCCCGATCAAGGAAATCATCATGCAGGAACCCGACGATCGCATGTGGCGTGCGCTGCTCGATTTTCGTGCGCGCCACGGACGGCGTTGGAAGGACGCGCTCACTCTCAAATGGATGAACGGCGATGACGAGCGGGAGCCATATAGCACATCGCTTCGCATGATCCGCAACCAGTTCGGGCCATCCTGGCTCTGGGACTTGCCCAGGCTTCGCCTCCAACACGCGGCACGGCGTCTCGCCAATCTCGAAAAACTTCCCGACATGTGCGCCTGTCCTCATCCAGAAACCGGTGAGACCATCATCATCAAGCGAGGAGAGACGGGCTACTGGCCGATGCCTTCGATGATCGCCGTCGATGCGTTCAATACCAGTTTCAACGCAACGCCCGCCGCGATTGTGGCCATGCAGGCTGGCGCCATGTTCGGATGGCATGTCCGGGCAGCCGATCCCGATCGCTATGATGCCGCCGGCTGCCCCTTCACCGGCTCGGGTAACGCCGGAGATTGAGGCCTCGTTTCGCCACTTGCGGTGCCTCCTTGCGGCCGATGGCCCGTACCGATCGCAACCACTTGCGCAATAACCTGAGCACTGGAGGAGAGGGGGGAGGGATGGCGTGATCCTCAAGGAGATCGCCCATGCCTGACAACTCGCGCCACATCGCAACGCGGTCAGGATCCGACCCTATGCGACCATCCTGCCATACCGGGCAGGGGTCGTCCAATTTGGCTGAAGTCTCGACCGCCTTTGACCCCGCCGATGCCCAATGCTGGATCGTGCGAGGCCGCCCCGAGGATCACGCAGGGCAACTGGCTCTCGCATGGGCTGACTTCCCGGATCTCCCGAATGAGGCGCCAGCCCAGGACCGGATGGCCCGCATTCGCGAGCGGGTCGCGGCGCTTCGTCCTCTCAACGACGCCATCCGCGAGGAGGGCGAACGCGAAAGGAAGCGCAGGAATTTCGCATTCATCGAGCGCCGTATAGCCGCAGTCAGCACCGACGCGCGCGATCGTTTCATCCTCCAGGCCCGAAACCGTCATGGCTATGACTGGGACGACGCGGTTCAATATGCGGATGGTACTATCGCGGCACTGGCAGGCTGGGAGCCGCGCCGATTCTTCAGTACAACGGCTCACGCGAATGCTGATCCTCTCGACAGTGCCTACGCCCAGGGTTTTCGCGACGGCGGAGGTTGTTTCGACGACCCGTTCGACGCAGCGCGGCGCGCCTATACCGCCGCGGCCGCAACGCAGCGTGAGGCAAGCAGCAACCCTGTTCAGCCGGTGTCCCGGCCACTTCCAAGCAATTGGCCTCTGCCGACAGACGCGCCGCGCCCCACGCGATGGTCCAGACGCCTGCTCATCATAGGTGCGACTGCCGCGGCGGATGCAGGCCTTGCCCTTCCTGCCATGCTACAGTCCCGGCCAGGCCATCAGGAGATGACGGTGATCCTTGCCGTTCCGGGCCAGGGATTTCGCCTGTGGAATAGTATCTGCAATGGCGGATCGGCGAGTGCGCCGAACTCGTTGCCTGTCTTGCTCGCCGATGTCGACCCTGACGATATTCTGGTCGTTGCCGGTGGCGATGATCTCGACTGGATCGACCATCACACCGATCTCCTTCCACTCTGCCGCACGATGGAGAGAACACGAAACTCGGTGATCCAGCAACGCGGTCAGCTTCGCGCCTGGCTCGATCGTGGGCTTGATACCGGCGAAATCATGGCCGGCGGCCATATTTGCTGGACGAAGGTCGCCCAGGGGCTCTCCGGCCGCCTCGGCGAATTTATCGCCCGCTATGCCGGCCCCGCCCGCCCGCGCGGCCATCAGATCGTCGTCGAGCTGACAAACGGCGCGTCCGCGAACGGATTCATGACGCCGCAGGGAGAACGGCTCAAGCCGGAAGCGATCATCTCCAACAAGGCGCATTTGCGCAAGCATATGGCAGCAATGCTGCGCCGCTTTGCTTCCGCGATCCCGCACTATTGACCTCCCCTGGACCACGCGACGCCGGCTCGCATCGCGAGATTGGAAGCCCATCATGATCATCCCCACCACCAGCAGGGCCATCATTCAATCCAACATCGACAGGACGGGGCAGCATATCTTCGCAATCTTCCCCGACGCCACAAATCCAGGCTTTGCCTACACGATCGGCAACGCCCGTCTCGGCCTGCCCGAACTGTTGATTGTCGGTAATCTCGCGCCGGTCCTGATGGGGTCGGTTCTTAACCAAGTCGGTCGGCGAATGCGCCAGACGGACCAAGTGCCCGACAAGGATATCGATTTCGGCAGCGCCTTCCCGATCCGTCCCCGCCTTGCCGGGGCTGAAGCTCGCAGCGCCTTCACCCTCCAGGTTGGGCGCTTTCTCGGCCATGACGAATATGCCGCCGTTCAGCTCCTCCTGCCCGATCCACTGGGCTTCTATCCCGGCAAGCCAGAATGCGATCCCCGCTACGACGTTCCCCGTCCATGATGTCCTGCCGTTGAGGATCGCAGCCATGCGCCCGAACGCGAAAATCCCATATGCAGAAACAGGCCGGGCAAACCCGTTGCCGCTGATCGTCAGGCAAGCCGGATATCCCGACATCATGGTGGAGACGCTCGCTGATGCGTCGCGCCGCTATTGCGAACGCCGCGACAAGACCTGCCTTGGCGCCAGCGCTTTCCCGGAAGCCGAACTCATGCGCGACGGCGTCATCGTCGGCCGCATCAGCTACAATGGCCGCATCTGGCATCCCATCCCATGGCGGCCAGGTGACAGGCCTATCTACGACAACGCGGCTTGCCCTGGTGGCGAGGCCGCGGGCTGACATCCGCTTTCAGCCCGATCCGGCCCATTTCTCCAGAGTATCCAGACCCCTCTCCGGACCGAACAGCGGAGCGGAGGGGGAGGGGGTGTGCAGGACACCGCGAGCAGCATCGCGCACCCATGTCAAGGAGACGCCCGATGGACATGATCACCTGCAGGACCCGCATTGACGGGCAGGCTCCGCTTTACAGCTACCGTGTCCTTATCCCGCTGGACCAGCTCACTCCCCTCCGTCGTCATCGTGTGGTCATTCTTCATGCCGTGACACCGGCCGGACGACAGCCCTGTACCCGGCTCGCCGACGTGCTTGCGCCGAACCGCTGGTTCGAGCGCTATCTCGCCATGCATTGCGGCCTGGCGGCGCGACTCAATCTCGTTTCGCGCCGTGTCGAAGCCATCATCCTGCACGCCATTTTCCCTGAAATGACTGCGCGTCTCGTTCCGCCGATGCTTCAGCTCGATCATAATCCCGGGGAGGCCAGCCATCGCATGTCCGGCATCGATCTCAACGCAGCCTTGGATAGCCTCGCACCGCGGATCGAAACGCTGATGGCCGCCGATCTCGGGCTTTGCATCAACAATCAACGCCGCGCAGCCTGAAGCAGGATCCAGCCCATGACCAGCTATGCCCCTTTCCGTCTCGAAATCGCCGCCTGCCTGTGGGAAACTGTCCTGACCTTTCGCGATCGACCCGCTACCGATCCCGATGCGCTGGCACGTGCCTTCGTCATTCGCAGGGTCTTCGACAGCCTTGGGACTCAGGCCCTGCGTCCCATTGTGCTCAGTTGGACTGCTGCGGTCGAACGCGCATGGCAGGACATCGATGACGATTGCCCCTTCGGCCTCGACTGGTCCTTCATAGGCCGATGGCTAGCGGAGAGCGTCGACTGGTCCCATCCGCACCATCCGATCCTGCGTTCCGATGCGGCCGGACAGCATGCTGAACATGCTTCGGCAACCGCCATTGGCGAAGAGCGATCGTCGGGAGCGACGGATATCGCCAGCCGCGAGGATCACCTCGACCTGCTGGCACGGGCACGCTCGGCCATCGAACATCCCGATGACCTCGCAAACCATGCACGGAACCAACTGATCGCGAAAATCCGCGGAGCCGAAGATCGACTCCAGCGATCGCCCTTGCCCTGGCCGGTCCACCTTCATGCCGCCGCCATCGAGCACCGCTATGGCACCAATATCCATGCCGCGATCGATGAGGCCGCGCTGGACGCGGAAATCGCCGCCTGGTGCAGGGAGTGGTGGAAGGAAACCGGCGACGAACGCGATCCCGCCACGCTGGACAATGAGACCGTGATCGCCGTCTATTTCGACGGGCATCCATCGGACGGATGCGCCAGGGACCAACTTCAGGTCGTCCCGCCACCTGTCCAGGCAAGCGTCGCTCCGGAATCGGTGGAAACAGGACGCTACTGTGTGCTCTCGACCGCGCATCTGACGGTCCAGACGGCCGGCCTTCTCGATGGCTGGGCCTCCTGGCCGCCGACCGAACGCCCGATCGACATCGCCGCCTCCGTCTACGGGTGGTTCGTGCCCACCCGTTTGCTCGATGAAGCGCGCCAGGCGCAACTGCCAGACGACCTGCTCCGCCTCATGGCCTTCGGCCGGAGCCGGGGTTTTCAGTTCCTGCTGCTCGATTGCGACGGTGACAGCTCGGATGATTTGCCGGTCCACGACTGGTGATTCCACATTGGAAAGGAATCCCGATTATGGGAACGCTTGAGCGCCCTGCGGCTCCCTGCCGTTCGGACAATGCGCAGACACCGCCGACGCTCCCCACGCTACCACTGGAACCGGGCAAGCTTTATCTGCGTCCATACCATGGCCGCGCCACGCCCGACGAGCAGATGGAGGACTGGGGCAGCGATGGCCCCGTGATCGGACCGCTCGCCTCGATCCATGTGACCTATATGTGTCATCTGAAATTCGCCGCGACCCCGGACGTCATGGAACGCTTCTTCCCTGACGTCATGGCACAGTGGCGCGCCAGTGGAGTCAGCAACTCTCACGGACCGGTTTGCGACTGGCAATTCAACGTGATCGACGATCTCATCGAATATGGCGGCACCTTATATGGGGATTGGTCGACTTTCCTCGCCGACGATCATGCTGCCCGCTAGCGCATCCCCACTCGGCCGCGTCAGGGGCCATCGGCACCACTCACCAGCAACGGCAGCAACATCGCATGGAGGGCATCTTCCGCGCGCTCCCGCCTTGTCGCATCGCTCGAGGCCAGATCCTTTCGCATCCAGTCGGGCAAGCGCCGCAGAAAGTCTCGCAGTTTCACATCGTTTGAATGCTTCATCACCCTCTTTTTGCAGGACGGTCATCCCGGCGGCAACCGTCTTGCCCACCTGGCATCTGCAATCCGGGATGAAAGGGGAGGGGGCGGCGCAAGGGGGGCGGACAGACGGTCCGTCGTCGAGACCGGAGATGATCATGCCTCTTCCCGCCACCATCCAGACGGCCGTCAGCCAGGACGCGATCCGCCGCGCGTCGCGTCTCTTCTCAGGCGACAGCCGGGACTGCCTCCACGAAATGTGCCAGAATGCGAGGCGCGCCGGCGCCACGCGCATCGCCATCGATCTCACACAGCAGGAAGGCCGTTTCTGCCTCCATATCCGCGATGATGGTTGCGGCATCGACGATCCGGCTGCCCTGCTGATGTTGGGACATTCGGGCTGGCATCATGATATCGCGCGGTCCGAAGATCCCGCCGGAATGGGCATGTTCAGCCTTGCCGGCCGCACGGTCGAAATCCAGTCCTTCTCGCCATCAGCCGGCACGGCCTGGAAAGTCCGCATCCCGGCCCATGCATGGGACAGCGGCGCACCGCTTCCGCTTGAGCAGGGCACGATTGGCTGGGGCACGCTGATCTCGATCGAAATGCCTGGTGACTGGCATTTTGGATTGCACAGCATTGTCGCAGATATCGCCCTCCACTTTCCCCTGCCGATCACGATGAACGGGGTGCTGCAGCCGCGCGAGGATTTCCTCAAGGGTGCGCTGCTGGTCGAAGACGCCTGCGGCTGCCGTATCGGTGTTTATGATCTCGACCCTGACTGGCAGGATGGTCGCCGCATCAATTTTCACGGTTTGCGCGTCAAATGCTCCCTGCCCACCACTCTTGAACTCAAGGACAGCAGCGCCCGCTGGACCGTCCGGATCGATATTGTCGATGCGCCGGATGTCCATCTGGTGCTGCCCGCCCGCAAGGAGGTGATCGAAAACGGGGCGATGAAGGCCCTTCGTGACGCTGCGGAACGAGCTATATACAAAGCCATCGCCGCCCGGCCCGATCATCGCCTCCCCTTTGCCGCCTGGGAGCGGGCTCAAGAACTGGGTGTGGCACTGCCTGAGTCGCGATCATCGTTGTCGCCCTGGCATCCACAGACCGCGGATGACCATCATGGGCGCATCCGCACCAGGTTCGCTTCCGAAGGCACCATGCTGATCGTCCCCTTTCTGCAGCCCGACCTCGCGCAGCCGATCGGACTCGCCCGGCGCCAGACACCGCTTCAGTATTTTCAGCTTGTCGAGGAGGAACGCCTGCTGGAAGGCTATGCCTGGTACGACCAGCTTCCGATCATCGTGCATGTTTCCTTTCAAATCCACCACGATGGCGCTGCATATCGCTATGATGACAACAACCATCTTCCCGCTGATCTGCCTTCGGGCCTTGTCGACAGGATCGTCCTCGAACTGACAGTCGCTCAGTCCGGACGCGAAAACGCACCACAATACATGCATTCAATCAATATCCCGGCTCTTGTTTGCGACAACAACGGTTGGGACATCGAAGCGGCCACCATCCTTGTGACGCGCGACAGCGACATCACACCAGACCGTTTGGGACAGCTGATCTACGCGACATTATTCTGTTCGATCGACGATGGCGACAACGATAGCTGGGAAACCCAGTCACGCGCCTTCGAGCGTGATGCCCGCCAGGAGGCAACCAGGATCCTTCTCGGAGAAGATGCAGCCATCCTTCAGGCCATCGACATGAGCGCACGGGATCATCTCACCTGGTTGATACCGCAGGATCGCAAGATCGTCATCCAGGCGGAGCGCGGCGGCATCACCGTCGACTTCATTCCGAGCTAAAAATCCACCGCAGGGCGCCCGGCGCTCACACTTTTCAAATTCTCAACTTCATGAAGGAGACGGGCCATGCGCCGCTTCCCCGTCTGCGCCTGCTCGACGGTGCATCTTCCCCTCGCCGAGCGTAACACCATCGAAGCGTTGATCCTGGCAGCACACATACACAGCGGCCGGATCATCATCGACCATCCCATATTGTCCATCGAGCCACACCAGTATGGCTACTGGATCCATCTTGGTCTCCTCGATGACTGGCCCGAGCGCCCCGACACGCTTTCCCCTGAGATCTGGGCTCTGCTGACCCACGCCCGCAAGACCGGCGCCACCTGGATCAGCTTCGACCGCGACGAACCGCCCTGCGATCGATTTCCGGTCTTTCCCGAAGAAACGGAAATAGTGGCGAAGGAATCCGGCGACCTGGCCGAACCGGTTGCCACCGCAAGCCCTGTGGCCGGTACCACCGTGCGCTGCGCCTCTTGCGGCAGCACTGATGTAATGCGCGACGCTTGGGCCTGCTGGGACGATCACGCACAGGACTGGGTGCTCGGCTCGGTGTTCGACGCAGCCTTTTGCGAAGCCTGCGAGAACGACACGACACTGGTCGTGGAGATCCTTGAAACCATGGAGATGGCAGCATGACCTTGCCATCGGGTTCCATTGACCATCCTGTCACCCATGTCGCGCTCAGCAGCCTCGAACGCTCGGCCTTGCAGGTCGCCCTTTTCGATCCCGCATCCATTGCATCGATCCGTGGCGGCGCGCGGCTCAACCTTATCGACGCTGACGACAGCGACACGCTCAAACATGTCGTCGCCCTGGACGACTATCCTGATGCGCTCTGGCACGCGGTAGCGCCCGCCTTTGTCGAACTTCCGCCATACGCATCCGCGCCAGTCACGCGGGCTAAACTTTATGCGTCCCGCGCCGTTCCCGATCCGGATCAGCGTGCCTGCTTCATCGCGCTGACGCCCGCCGAACTGGAAGCGGCGCTCGAGGCCGAGCATCCCGATGCGCTGGATCGGCGCGACGCCATCGGTGCGCGCATCCATTGCATGCACCAGATGCGCTGGCTCAACGATATATTCGCGTTCCTCCCGCCCGATACGCTGTCACAAAAGGGCTGGCAGGCCGCCGCGTGGCAAATCGATCAGCCCGAAGGGCCTCGCTGGGCATCCGAGCTTCTGCTGCGCCGCCGCTCGCTGTTCCACGATCCCAAGCTCGACCGCGCAGCTGCCCTGATCCGGGAGATTGAGGCGTCGCTCTGGATTACCTGCGAAGAACCGTTCGGGGCAGGGCAGGATTTCGACGCCTATCGAGCCGGTCTGTTCAGCCAGGTGATGGCCGACCCTTGCGCGCTGGGAATCCTTCACGATGACGGCGATCGCCAGTTCGCTGTCGTGACCGATGCCCTGGAAGCGGCCGGTCATGACTGGCGCAATGCTGGACCCATCATTCTTCCGGCAGCGATCGCCGCCTGAATTCCCCCTCCACATTCAACGCGAACGACCGCCTTCTGGCGGCCGGTCAAGGAGTATGTCCGATGAACATTCCCATCAGCAATTTCACCCGTGACGCCCGCGTCCCGCTCGGCCAGTGCTCGACCGGTCCCCTCGAACTGGATCTCGGCAAGCTGATGTCGGGCCGCTGCCTGATCCAGGGATCATCGGGCGCGGGCAAGAGCCAGACGCTGCGCCGGATCATCGAGGAGGCCTTCGACTATCTCACGACCATCATCGTGGACCCGGAGGGAGAGTTTGCCAATCTCGCCGCGCATATCGGCGCTACCACCGTGGTCGCGCGCGACTATGCCAATGACGGTCTCACTGCACTTGCGCTGCGCACGCGCCAGCACCGGATCGCGTTGCACCTCGATCTCACCGATCTCGAACCCGATCACCGCATCGAGAAGGCAGCCGCCTTTTTCGCCGGGCTTCTGTCAGCCCAACGCGAACATTGGGCGCACACGGTGCTGGTATGCATCGACGAAGCGCATCTGCTGGCACCGCATATGGCAGCGTCCGCCCGTGATGCGGAAACCCGCCGCCTAGGCGTCGCCACGCTGACCGACATGTGCGCCCGGGGGCGCAAACGCGGCATCGGCACAATCATCGCTACGCAGCGCCTCGCCAAACTCGCCAGTTCGGTGGTCTCGGAACTGCATAATCATCTGATCGGCCTCAACGTCTTCGACCGCGATGTGGCGCGCGCCGCGGACCTGCTCGGGTTCGGCAGCGATCAGGCGGCGCTATTGCGCCTGCTTCCACCCGGCGAGTTCTTCGCCTTCGGTCCCGCGCTGTCCGCCACGCCCGTGCTCGCGAAGATCGATCCGACGATCACGCCGCATATCGGCCGCACGCCTGACCTTGTGGCCGCTGCCGACCTCGGCCCGGACGAAAGCCGCACTTTGCTCGACCTTGAAAATCTGCGCGAGGTTGCGCCGGTCAGGACCACCCATGCTGCCATGCGGGGGCAGCGCGCGCTCGATGCCTTTCTGCTCGACCCTGCCGCTCCCGCCGCCGCACGCATTGTCGGTGCCCTGGGCAACATTGCACCTAATGCCACCACGTCCGACGATCTTGCGCGCCATCTTGCGCTTGCCGCCAATGATGTCGACGCCGGACTGGATCTGCTCGCTGCCATCGGCGCGTCCGATACGATGCCGCGCGGGGATACGCGTATTGCGCGTCTGTCGGCCCGGTTGCGCCTGCGCGTCGTCGATACGCCCGTCGTCGGTCTGGTCTGAAGGAAGCGCATCATGACCCATAAAAGCTTCGATCTCGACGCCGATATCGTCGAACTGACCCCCTTTGTCCCCGAAGCGGAAGCTGTCCCGACCGCGCCGCTTGCAGAACTGGCCTTCCGTGCGGACGCATGGCTCCCCGATGAGACAAACCGCCTGCGGGCCGCATTCGCCGAAGATCACACGATCGACGAGATCGCGGCCATGCTCGGCAGGCCCCGGGCAGGTGTCGCCACGCGTATCCATGATCTTGGCCTGCGCCGCAATTCGCGGCGGTCCTGGACGGATTGGGACGACGAGGAGATGGCACGCTGCTATGCGCACGAACCCACGGCAACGCTGGCCGCCCGGCTCGGCCGCGGTGTAAGTGCGCTCTATGCACGCGCACGGCTGCTGGACCTGTCCGAGCCCGGATCGCCACCCTATAGTGGCTGGGAAGATGCGCAACTTCGCGCCGGCTACGACAAGGGCGTTCCTGTCGCCCAGATCGCGAGCCTGATCGGCCGCCCGTTCACCGGCATCATTTCCCGCGCATCGACATTGGGCCTGCGCCATGCCTGCCAGCCCGACGACTGGAGCGACGCGGAAATGACCCGTGCGCTCGAACTTGCATCGACCGGTGCACGCTATGTCGCCATTGCGCAGCTTCTGACTGCTGAAGGCTTTCCGGCCCGCAACGGTCGCAGCCTCGGGCAACGCCTGCGCAAATTGGGCTATGGTCGGGGCTGGGGACGTCCATGGATTGCTGAGGAAGACGATCTGCTGCGTCACGCCTATACGACCGGCGCGAGCCTGACGCCGCTGCGCGAACGTCTTGGGCGCACGCCGCACTCGATCCGATGGCGGGTCGAAGCGCTGGGCTTGCGCGGCACCCATGTCCATCGCGACGGCTTTCGGCAAGGGCCCGTCTGGACAGCCGAGGAAGAAGCCCGGTTGCGGGCGGACTATGGCAAGATTCCGACACGGCAGATCGCCGACCAGATTGGCCGCGGGGTGCGCGCCGTTCTCTACCATGCCAACCGGATGGGCCTTACCCACGGTTTTATGCGCGCGTTCAGCGCCGACGAGGACAGGGCAATCCGCAATGCCTGGACATATGGCGTCTCGATGGTCGATGTCGCCCAGGCGCTGGGCCGCGATCCCGCCGTCATCGGCAAGCATGCCGCGCGTATCGGCTGTCGGTTCAACGATCCTGCAAGGCCTGTCCGAGGCCCGAAGACCCGGCGGGCAAATCGCATTCCCATCACGCTTCGGAGCCTGCTCGCGCTCGATTCCGCGGACGCGGTCGATGTCGACCTTCCGCTCGCTGCCTGATCCTGTTCCAGCACGGAGGTCATCATGTCATCGTCTAACCATCGCGGCCCTTCCGCGTCACCATCCACAAGGCCCGAATTTACCTATTCCCGCTGGAGACATGGCGGCTGGTATGTTCACGGCGTCCGCTACCCAAATGGTGCGATCGGTTGTGTCTCCCGAAACTATCCCGACGGCAAATGGCGCATCGTTTGCGATCCGCGCCCCTTCGAGGAACGCCCCATCTTCCAGAAGCGCGAAGACGCCGCCATGGCCGAATGGCGACTGGCGCAAGCGGAAGTTCTGGAAAGCAATAGCGGCACTCCGCGCTGCTGCTCACAACCCTGATCCTCGACACCCACCGTCAACCGGATGGAGGACACCATGCCATCTGCCTGGAAAACCTGTTGCTGTTGCGGTCAATATGCCGGCCATTTCGAGCAGCACTGGAATCGCGATACCGGCTATGGCCTTTGCGAGGATTGCATCGACTATTGTGCCCGTGGCGAAACGGCCGAGAGTTTCGAGCTAGCGGGCGTCCATTATGCCCGAAGCCCGTCGCCCGGCATCCTGCGCAATGCGGACTGAGCGACGAAGCCCGCACGATCCCCAAGAGATCGCGTTTTAGGCTCTCCGAGCCGTTCAGGCTGATGATCTACGCGACCACGTCGCCAATCCCCGTCGCCGTACCGCTCGAAATACTGCGGCCGCTGCTGACGATCTGTCGATCGCGGCCAGATTTTCCGCCTATCCCACTGGAGGCTCCATGTCCCCGCCAGACCAAAGCAACGGTTTCTCGCCATTGAGGCAGAAACTCTCCTCTTTCGACAATGCGTACAAAATCGCCCTTATCCTTCGACGTGACAAAGGCGTCCCGCATTATGTCGTACGCGGGATCCTGCCCCTCCAGGCCTATCGGGTGACGACGAGGCCGCCGGCCTGGCCGGACCGCTGGCTGGCGATGGTCGCATGAGCGCGGGCAGTCGTGCGCCCGTCGTCGCGGCATGGGGTGCGGGCATCAATTCGACCGCGATGATCATCGAGCTGGTCCGCCGCGGCGAAATCCCGGACATGACGTTGCTGGCAGCCATGCCCGAGCAGCCACACACGAGGCGGCTTATCCCTGTCTTCCGCCAGTGGATGGACGATCATGGTGTTCCCAACGAGATCGTCGAATATCAGGCCCGGTTCTTCAAGCATTGGCCACCCTACACCTCGCTGCTCGATGCGTGCCTGACGAACGGCACATTGCCGTCGATTGCCTTCGGGCAGCACAGCTGTTCGGCCCGGCATAAAATTTCACCGCAGGATAAGTGGGTCAAGGCATGGCCTCCGGCGCAGCACGCCTGGGCGAATGGACGCAAGGTTGTCCGCCTGATCGGCTACGACTGCTCCGCCCGGGACAACCAGCGCTATGCTCATCGCGAAGGGCATGTTTCAGATCTCTATGAGTACAGGTACCCACTTCGGGAATGGGGTCTCACGCGCGAGGATTGTGAACACATCATCGCAGATGCTGGCTTGCCAAGCTTTTGTAAAAGTTCATGTTGCTTCTGCACGGCAATGCAGGTTTCAGAGGTCCGCGCACTGCCTCGCGAGGAATTGCGCCTCATCGTCCTGCTTGAAGCGCGCGCCGCGCCGAGGCTTCGAACCGTTGAAGGGCTATGGCGCAAATCGACGAAAAAACGTCCTGGTTCGATGACCGCGTTCATCCGTGCCGAAGGGTTACTCGATCCCGGCGAGATCGATGAGATCATCGCCAACTCGCCTCTCGATCTTCTTGAATTCCAGCGTGCGGCCGCTGCTGTTCCGATCGAGCAACGATCCCATATCAGCACATGGATCGAGCGTTTCAATGCCGGGCGAGCCTGTGCTCCCCCGCCCGCCAATGATCCGGATGACCTCCCCCGGACAGCTTGATCCCTGGCTCCCGCCGGGCATGGAACATACCTGGTGCCAGCGACCTTGGCACCCATCACGGACGTTGGCTGAAACGATCAGTGCAGTCAGCACAAAGGCGTCGTCCGCCGCTTCGTAGTCAATCGCGATCCATGCGCTTTGCTGTGTGTGCCATAAGCTATCCCCGAGGGAAGCGAAGTGTCCGGCGATCCCGCCGTGCGGCCCGCACCATCCCCTGATGGGTCCCGCTACCGGAAACGCACCGGCCGGTGCCGCCCTGCATGGACCCGTTGGTTCTGGCTGCAGGAACCGCCTGATCATGCAGCCCCCGCCGCTACCGCTACTCCCGCCGGCGTAGCGCCAGCGCGGCTACCGCCGCGCCTCCAGCCTCGCTCCCCAACCTTTCTTCGGCCCCGCACCTTCCACCCCGGCTCCGCGCCATGCCGCGGTGGTCGCGCAGAGTTGTGGGCGGGCCGCGGCGTTGCGCGTGGGGCAGGCGGGGCGGCGTCGTGCGGGAGGCAGGCGGAGCACTGTCCCATGGGCGCGCGGCGCGCGGTGAGAGGGCGGGACAGAGAGGAGAGAAGGACCGGGGAGGGTGTCGCCGGGAAATGGATTTCGAGCGACATTCGAAAGGTCAAGACGATGAACATCGGTGAAATCTTCAATGTGAACAACCGCCTGACGGGCTCGATCGCCACCCGCACGATCGACCTGCCCCGCATCGGGCTGCGCAAGGTGATGAGCGAGAATGAGAAGGCTCCGGTCTACGAGATTCTCGCCCTGAACGTCGCACGCCGCTGGGTCCAGATCGGCGCGCTGTGGGAAGCCGTCTCGAAGCGCACCGGCGAAGTGTTCCTTGCCGGGAACATTGACGATCCCAGCCTGCCCGAACCGATGCCGATCGCGCTCTTCCCGGCCGATCACGGGGGTTACATGGTCGCATGGCGGCGCGACACCATGCGCTCCGACTTCGGAGGCGGCATGGGCGTCAGCCGCACCAACTATGACGATCGCGGTCCGCGCGATCAGGACGGCTTCGGCGGCAGCACCGCCGGTGCCAATGGCGAACTGACCGGCGCGGGTGCGCCGTTCGGCGAGGAGGACCCGTTCTGATCGCCGGTTGATCGGAACAGGTTCCGGGCCGGGGAGGCGTCAGCCTTCCCGGCCCCTTTTCTTTTCTCTTGTCTGAGGAGGCAGCCCATGCCGCTCCCTTCGTTGCACGACCTCGCCCCGCTGGCCGATCTCTCCGCGCTCTGCGCTGCGATCATGGCCAGTCCCGCCATCCGGGATATGCTTTCGCCGCCCCTTCCTGCGGCCCACATTCCGGAGATCCCGGCGGGAATCACCTGCGGCGAGATCATCGCCGCCATTTACGACCTGCTCGAGGGTACACCCTTTGCCCCGCATGCCGCTGAAATCGTCGGGGCCGTCCTGACGCGCTCGGCCGCCTTCGCCGGCATCCGGGCGAGCATGCACTGATCCGACACCATGGGGGCGGGACGCATCGCGCGTCTGCGCCCCTTTTTTATCCACCACAGGGAGAAGTCCCATGACCCAAGACCGCTCGCGCAGCGTCAGCCGCTTCGCAGACCTGCCGGCGCTGTTCGCCGAGATCACCGCGACACCGGAATTCCAGCGCGCCTTTGGCGATCCTATCCCGCTTTCGATCATCAGCCTCGGAGATGAACCGGGCGAGCATGACATGCCGGAGCCGCTTCATGCGCAGGCGGATTGCGCGGGGATCATCGCCACCATCTTCGATCTTCTGACCGATACCCGCCTCGATGCGCTCGCGCCCGAGATTACATGGGGCATGGTCAACAGCTTCCACTTTGTCGCGGGCAAGCTCGAAAGACAGGAAGATGCGTTGGCGGACGAACTGCGCGACATGATGCGCCGTGCCGATCCTTCCGAGGTCTTCAACACCGAACTGGAGGAGAAGCAGCTCCTGTGCCAGTCGCTGACCGAACAGCGCGAGGCTGTCGAGTGCATGCGCGACTATGCCGCCGAAACCTTCCGCGTGCTATCGGGTCGCCCATGGTCGCCGGCGCGCGGCTCACGCGTATCGAAGGCCGCCACCGCCACGCAGGTGTCGATACAGGACTTCTTGCGCGCCCGGGAACTGTCCGAACGCGAGCGGTACCGCCCGCGTGGACCGATCGTCGTCGCCTCGGGACATGCCGAATGGCATGACTGGCAACTGCTCTGGGATCGGCTCGATTCCATCCTCGAGCGCATCCCCCATATGACGCTGGTGACGACCGCGCAGCGCAAAGGTTTCGATGCCATCGTGGCGTCGTGGGCGGGCAATCGTGACGTCCAGCTCGTGACCTATTCGCTGATGGGATCGGGACGCGGTGCGCCCTTTGCCCGCAATCGCAAGCTGGTGGACCTAAAACCCGTCGAAGCCTTGCTGGGTGAGGGGTCGGGCATTCAGGCGAACCTCTATCAGGCGCTACGCAAGGCGGGTGTTCCGATTCACGCCTTCCGCAAGGCTGATCAGGCTCCGGTCGAGAAGATCGCGCCGACCCCGCGTGGTCGTCTTCGCTCCGCTGCCTGATACTTCAATCGCGAAAGCATTTCGGGGGACGGCGTAACGCGCTGTCCCCTTCTTCATGCAAAGGCTGAGTGTGGTTTTGGCGTTGAGGCGCTTTACTGAGATGTCGGGCCTGGAGGCACCCATTTGCGAATCAGGGGCATCGAGCCCCAGATTCGCAAAGCCTCTTCTCTCTCTCAAGAATTCCTATGGTGGCACGGGACCGCGTCGGCCTCAAGGACGACGGGGCCCCACCATTTTTTTGGGCGGGTCAGCCTTGGCCCTGTCCTGCAATGTTGGTGGCCGCCCAAAAAAATCGTGACCCCCATCGCCGGCTGCGCCGGTCGCTACGCGATCCTTGACCCCGCCGCTCGGAGCCCGTGCCCATGGGGGGACCTCTTTCGTTTCAGCAGGAGGTTCCAATGACGAATATCAACCGCAGCATCCGCCCGTTCTGTGACATCGCCGAATTCATCGCACAGGAGACAGCGGCCACTACCGAGGATTTCCACGCCGCCTTCTCCTCCAATCTCGAGGGTATCCGCA
Source organism: Sphingobium sp. SYK-6 (assembly GCF_000283515.1). Lineage (GTDB taxonomy): Bacteria > Pseudomonadota > Alphaproteobacteria > Sphingomonadales > Sphingomonadaceae > Sphingobium > Sphingobium lignivorans. Next base: position 2,113,780 of record NC_015976.1, on the reverse strand, counting down.
TCGGGCGCGGTGAGGAAGAGATGACGACCGACATGCCCGATCCGAGGGAAGCGCAACTCGCCGTGGAACTCATTGTCACGACGCTCTTCGACGTGCTGCGGGACACCCGGTTGCAGCCCGCAGCCGAACGTCTCGCATGGGGCATCGTCAACAGCTTCCATCACGTCGCCGACCAGTGGGCAGGTCAAGCCGACAAGGCGACCCGCGATGTTCAGGACCTGCTGCGGTGCGCCGACGGCAGCGAAATCCACAGCGTCGAACTCGAGCAGGCGCGCGATAATCTCGAATTTCTCGACGAAGCCACCGACGCCCTACGGTGCATGCGCGACTATGCCGCCGACGTCTTCCACACCGAAACCGGACGACCGTGGTCAGCGCCGAAGGGGTCGCTGGTATCGAGCAAGCGCACCGCCTCGGTGATCGCCGCCACCGATTTCCTAGCCGCCCGCCGCCAGCGCAGGAACGATGCGCACAGCCCGCAGGGACCCGTCGTGATCTTCTCAGGCGGGGCGGACTGCTGGTTCGACGAGCACCTCATCTGGGGGAAACTTGACGAAGCGAAAGCGCGAAACCCGATGATGGTGCTGGCGACCACCGCACAGGACAAGGGGTGCGATGCGATGGCCGCAGCATGGGCAGCATCCCGCAAGGTGACACTCATCACGTTCCGCCTCAGTGCGAAGCTGGGCAAGAGGGCGGGGTTCGTACGCAACGAGCAACTGGTCGGACTGCGGCCCGTCGAGGCGCTGGTCTGCGAAGGGTCGGGATTGCAGTCTCACCTCGCACGCCTCGTTAAGGAGAAGCGGGTTCCGGCGCGGTTCGTCAGGCTCAGCGATCAGGGATGGGAGGCGCAGTGAGCGTCCCCAAGAGGATCGGTCCGGTTCGCCGGGCCGGTCCTCATTTCTTTTTCGAGCGTCACACTCGCCCCCGCTCAGGGACCCGCGAGCGGGCCCGTCGCGGGCGCGATGCGGAACCGCCAAGGCGGTCCCGGCCGTCTGCGCGCGGCTCCGCCGTGCTCGCCGCTGGGACACCCCTCGGGTGCGGTCTTGGCGGGGTTGGCTGAGGTGGCAAAGTCGCGTCTGCCCACCAGAGGAGAGGAGGGCAAAGAGGAGTGGCTCATTCGAGGAGATTAAAGCCATGTCCGAGCATACCCCATCACACCTCTCCGGTTCGGCCGTCTTCATTTCCGGATCGCTGTCCATTACCGCACTTCCCGAACCTGTCATCGAACGCATCGGCGACATCGTCGAGCGCGCGCTTCCCGTCCTGATCGGGGACGCACGCGGCGTGGATCGGTTGGTCCAGCGCCATCTTGCCGACCGGGATATCGCTGCCGTTACGGTCTATTGCTCAGGCGAGGGACCACGTAACAATCTGGGCGATTGGCCTGTCCGTAACATTCCTTCTTCCGGGCGAAAGGGCACCGCCGCCTTCTATGTCCCGAAGGATGCGGCGATGGCGCGCGATGCCTTCAGCGGTCTCGTGATCTGGGACGGTCGCAGCCGGGGAAGCCTTGCCAATATCCACCGGTTGGCGGTTCGGCGGTGCTTCACCATGATCTGGTTCGGGCCGGAAGCGCGGTTCATCACCCTGAGATCGGATTCCGACAGGGACAGCTTTCTCGAGGCGCATCCCTGCCGGAACCTGTGATGACCAGCGGCGTGATTAGCTCACCGCTGGCAGTCCCTTAACCGCGGTTAGTGCCGCACTGCCACCGACCCGGATCGCCTGTGTGAGAAGCTCGCGGAATTCTTTTTCCGTGAACTTCTCCACCGGCATCTCCGCGATCATAGCGGCATATTTGCCGCGCAGGGCACGGCGCGCGCTTTCCAGTTCATCATTCATCTTGCGCTGACGCGCTTCCAGATCGGCGAGCCGATCCCTTTCGGTCATCTTTGGCATGTCCATCGTCCTTCCCCGATGGCCTGCCCGTCACGGTGCATTCTGCCATAGTCACTCGGCAAGGCAAGGGCCGCTTGCCGCTTATACCGGCACCGGCGGCTCAGATACGCAGCTCCATGCCCTCCCGAGATCTCATTTTCCCATCATTCCTCCCCTGCGCAGGCAAGGGAGACAAGGAGACTGTCATGTCGATCACCGATCCCCATCTCGATCGCTTTGTTGGACCCAATGACCCCGATTACCGGGCAGCGCAGATCAGAGGTTTCGCGCTCATTGCCCAGATCGAGGAGCAGGTCAGACGGACGGACCACTATGCCGGTTGCTACACTGGCTACATCGACCCGGTGACCCACGGCCTTGTCATCACCGGCGAATGCGACGCTGAATATGATGAGGCGACGACCAAAGCCCATGACCTCGGCTGGATCGCGGCGACTTCGAATGCCTATCTGATCCTGAAGGCACAGGGGAGGACCAACGAGACCGCGCAGATCGTCACAACGCCCACTACAATATCTTCCACAGCGATCCGGACACTCCGTGCCCCGGCGAATGATAGCAAATGACTTCCGGGGGCGGGCTAGCGCCCGGCCCCTTTTTTGCTTGCGGGGAGTCCCCACCAATGCATTTCGTCCCTCGTGCCGCTGCAGCGATGAACACCAATCTTCTGAAGCAAGGTTGCCCCGCGCCTTCCGGCACGAGGCTGCGCAGCGCGAGCGCGCTGCGTAAGGCTGGACGCACGGCGCGAGGCCGTTTGTAATGGACCCTACGCACGGGTGCTGCAGAGTATTTCCATTTCTTTTTCAATGGCTTATTTTGTAGTCCTCGTGATACGCGTTTCTTCCTTGCTGTATTACGAAGCACACAGAGGTTCACGGCTTCAGATTTAAGGCATTGGAAACTAAACAAGATCCCGCGTATTTCACGTCGTACATGGCCCCAATTCGTTGCCGGATGGCTCAGTAGGGCTAGCCCTCTTGTATGACTTGAAATGCATCCGATCCCGACACCTTCGCAATGCGCTGAATCCTGGATCGGCGTCGCGATTTTCTGACGCCGGACATTTTCGACGGGGCCGTTGGAACGGCTATCTTCCTAACCGACATGTGGTGCTGGTCTGCTATGCGTGGGATAACGGCGATCGGTGGCCAAGTCGTCATCAACAATGCGAAATGGTTGATTCAGGCGAAACTCTATGCGGCAGAAACGAATTTGAGCCAGTATCCTGTGGTAGCGAGATGCACCATGCCGAGGAAGCTATTGGCCAATTGGTCGCAGCGTTTGAAGATGGTACGGTTCACCTTAAGGTGGCCGAACATTCGCTCGATGCGATAGCGCTGTTTATATGGCGTTTGGCCTTTCTCGATCGTAACGTGGCGGTTTGATCGACCTGGAGACCACTTCGATCTTCCGCTGGGCAGGGCCGGTACGCAGGGCGTCGGCGTCATGGCCCTTGTCCGAAAGCAAAGCCTCAGGTGTGTGCTCCGGCAGATCGATTACGACCAAAGCGGCCCTCTGTTGAGGCTGCCGCTTCATCCTGCCGGGTAGGCCCTGCGCGAAACAAGTCGGTGGTAGAGCAAAGCCAGCAGGACGAGGGCTATTGTTCCTGCGAGGATTGGAAAACCCAGGAATGTCCAGCCGACTCCCGCCATGATCACGACAAGGGGATCCGCCCCGGCCGGCGGATGCAGCGTCCCGGTGAACCGCATAACCGCGATCGCCATGCCTACGCCCAGGCCGCACGCGAATGGGCCGTGGCCGACAAGCGTTAAAACCAGCAGCCCTACCGAGGCTGAAAGCAGATGACCGCCAATCACATTTTTGGGCTGTGCAAGCGGACTCTGCGGCAGTGCAAACAGCAAAACGCAACTGGCGCCGAAAGGAGCGATCAGGAGGGCCTGTTCAAGTGTTTGGGCAAGTTGTGCGAGGAGCCAGATTGCCAAAGCGCCGCCGAGGCCGGCCACCAGCGATGGCAGACCGTTGGCCCGAACATAGTCGGTGATGTTGTCGAGGCCGCTCACGGCCGGAAGGCTCTCGGTTTCCGATGTCATTTTGATACTCTGAAGGCCCGATGACCCACGCGGACTATGCGTCCGCGTGGGTCATGACGGTCAGTCGACCTTTTCGAACTTGGCGGCTTCTTCCGATCCGCCGGTCGCATTGCCCTTCGAATAGCTATGCGCGCCGACGCCGGCGAGCGCACCGCCCTGGACGATCAGGTATTCGTCGCGGATCGGGCGGCCCTCGAAATAGCATTCGAGGATTTCTCGCGTGCCTGCCGCATAGCGTGCCTGCGCGGAGAGCGACGTGCCAGAGATATGCGGGGTCATGCCGTGATGCGGCATAGTGCGCCATGGATGATCCTGCGGCGCCGGCTGCGGGAACCAGACGTCGCCCGCATAACCGGCGAGCTGGCCGGATTCGAGTGCGCGCGCGATGGAATCGCGATCGCACAGCTTGCCGCGCGCGGTGTTGACCAGATAGGCGCCGCGCTTGAAGAGCTTCAGCGTCTCGTCGTTGATCATATGCTCTGTCTCCGGGTGGAGCGGGCAGTTGAGGGTCACCACATCGCAGACGCCATACATCTCCTCGCGCGTCGCGTGCCAGGTCAGGCCCAACTCCTTCTCGACCGCTTCCGGCAGGCGGTGACGGTCGGTGTAATGGAGGTGCATGTCGAACGGTTTGAGGCGCTTGAGCACCGCGAGGCCGATGCGGCCGGCGGCCACCGTGCCGACATGCATGCCCTCGACATCATAGGAGCGCGCGACGCAATCGGCGATGTTCCAGCCGCCTTTCATCACCCACTGATAGGAAGGAATGTAATTGCGCACGAGGCCGAGGATCATCATCACGACATGCTCGGCGACGCTGATCGAGTTGCAATAGGTGACTTCCGCCACGGTGATGTCGCGGTCGATGGCAGCCTGCAGATCGACATGGTCCGAGCCGATGCCGGCGGTGAGCGCAAGCTTGAGCTTGGGTGCCCTGGCGATACGCTCGGCAGTGAGATAAGCGGGCCAGAAGGGCTGCGAGATCACGACTTCGGCGTCGGCCAACTCGCGCTCGAGAACGGAGTCCGGCCCATCCTTGCTCGAAGTCACCACCAGCGTGTGACCGTTGGCTTCGAGATATTTCCGCAGGCCCAGTTCGCCCGAAACGCTGCCCAGCAGGGTACCGGGCTGGAAATCGATTGCCTTGGGCGTGGGAAGCGTCTGGCCATCGGGATATGTGTCGATCTGCGGCAGCTCATCTCGCGCATATGACGTCGGAGCGCCATCAATGGGATCATCATATAGAACACATACAACTTTTGCCATCTCGTCATCCTTCAGAAGAGGGGAGGACGGCAGCGACCTCTCGATCGGCGACGGCAGCGGCGCGAAATCAGCCATCCTCATCCGGTCATTCGCGCCGCGCTTGCCGCGCTTCGCTTCGGACGATGCTGGCATGGACTGCAAACGGTTCGCAAATCCAATGAAAGTCTCGGAAGGATTGATAGGATCCATCTATCAAAAATCTGCGAATGCGGTTTCGATGTCTGTTTCGAGGGCTGCGGCGAGCAGCGCCGTGGCCATTGGCGATCTCGGCTCACGGCCGGAAATGACAAGGCCGACCGCTTCGTCATGAACAGGGTCAACCAGATCAATTGCAGCAAGATCTGGCTGGCTGCCCAGCACGTGGAAAAAGCTGTGCGGCATGATGCTTGCCCAGTTACCGTGCCGCAGATGCGCACAGACAGCGAGGAATGAATTGCTCGCGACGACGGGGTGAACGGCGAGACCGATCGAGGTCGTCAGCCGGTCGATGATGCGACGATTCTGCATGTCCTGACTGAGCAGGCACAGCCGTTCGCCTGCCGCTTCCTGCCAGCTGATCGTTTTGCGGCCGGCGAACGGATGCTCCCGGTCTACGACGAATTTGTAACGTTCGCGATAGAGCGGCACACGCTGAACGTGGGCGATCGGCTCATTTTCGAGATAGGTGATACCGCCATCAAGTTCGAACGCATCGAGGCCTTCCGCGATGGCGCGCGACGTGATGGAGCGGATGTCGATTGTGGCAGCCGGGTTAGCAGCACAGAAGCGTTCCGTGACGAAGGAGACGCAGGGCAAGGCGGCGGGGATGACGCCAAGCCGCAATTCGCCGACGAGACCCTGCCGAGAACCCGCGAGATCATCGCGCAAACTGTGATAATCGGTGAGAATCTGACGACCCCAGACAAGCAGCTTCTCGCCTTCAGGCGTCAGACCGACAAAGCGATGACTACGTTCGACCAGCGGGGTTCCCAGATCCTCCTCGAGCTTGCGGATCGCAGCGGAGAGTGTGGGTTGGGCGATATGGCAGACTTCAGCGGCCCTCGCGAAGTGGCGCTCCCTGGCGAGGGTGACGAAATAGGAGAGATGGCGAACAAGCATGATGCCTCACATAGCATGGCAACTGCGGCGTCCATTCTATCTTGGACTATCAGCGCAAAATAAGCGGTTTGCGCGGATATCTCGCATGGGTCTAGCAGCGAAGTGGCATCAGATTAAGCGCTGATATCCGGTCATGAACGCTTCGAGGGCTTATGGCCGCAGAACTGCGATCAAACCGCTGTTGGTTCAGAAACCGAAAACGCGTGCGGCCGTCTCTTCGAAGATGAGGGAGGCCGCGCCGGGCGACACGCGATCGATCAGATCGCGTGTCCAGCCGAGGGCGTTGGCATAACCTTCCCGGCTGGCGACCGGCGGGAAATCGCTTCCCCACATCAACCGGTCAGCACCGAACGCATCGAGGATAGAGGCGAGCAGCGGCTCGACGCCTTTCATGTCCAGGGGAAGTGCGCCAGCAGCATCGATGCCGGAAAGACGCGGGGCCAATTGACCGAGGCCGGGCAGCTTCAGCATCACGTTGGGATGGCTTGCAAGAGCGATGACCGCACGCAGCGCGGCGGCGCGATCTCCAACATCTGGGCGGCCAAGTCCGCCCAGATGTTCCAGAATGATCGGCAGATCGGGGCAGGCAAGCGCGATTTCAGCGAGTTCGCCATCTGTAAAACTGGAGGCTGGGCCCACCATCGACACCCGCAATCCGCTGCTGGCCACCGCGCGCCATAGGGCCAGTGGATCGTCTCCCGGGCTGCGCCACGCGGCGCGCATGCGAAGTCCCACCGCGCCCTCGGCAGCCGCAGCTTCGATCGCGGCCACTGCATCGGGCGCGCCGGGATTGATCGCGGCAACATAGCGGAGCCGGTCGGGATGCGCGCGTTGGGCTGCGCGCATGTCGGCGCTGTCCGTACTTCCCAGCAATTGGATGAGCACGGCCCTATCGACGCCGCACCTGTCCATGTTGAACAGGAGCGTGTCGATAGGTTCATACCAGCGCGAGGAAGCGTGGCAATGTGTGTCGACAATCACGATGCAGCGATGCTCAGGCCGCGGTCGACAGGCTCGGATGCATCTCCTGGGGCAGCGGGACCACGTCCTTCCAGCTCTTCTCTTCCAATGGGAAGGTGAAGGTCTCTGCCGTGATCTTGCTCCAGTCGAGATTGGCCTGGGCCGCCTGGGGCAGGGTTCCGGTCGTTGCCAGCTCGCGGGCTGCCTTGAGCATCAGCCGCCGCCAGGCGACGACAGCCATGTCGGTACGGCCGAGATGTTCCTTGGTGCGATCGGCGATCGGCCCCATGGTCTCGCTGACGGCATGGTCCTGCGCGGCGATACCGACGATGCCGGACATGTTCGTGGTCCGCATCATCTCGCGATCCTGATTGTACCACTGCCTGTTGCCGACGAGCTTGAAGAAATCCTTGTCATGCTGCGTGCCGGCCTCGGCGATGCGATGCTCGCGATCGATGGGGTGCGTCTCGTCATAGAAGAACTGGATGTGCCATGTCGTCACATCGTCGCGCGGCACGAAGGCATTGATCAGGCGCCGATTGCGGCGATACACTGGCGAGTTTCCTCCATCGGACGGAATGAAAGTCCAGAACGGCAGCGGCACCTGGGTGATGCGGGCATGACCTTGATCGCCGTCCTTCCGCACCGCACAGTAGCGCAGCCCATAATTGGTGAATTCAACTTCCAGTTTGGGGCGCAGATCGCGTTCGTGCGGATATTTCGCCTCTTCGCCCCACGGGCTCTCCCGGTGCAGGACGCCGGCATGGGCGGAGTCGATGGCGCCCTCGATCGCCTGGGCGTAGTTGCATTCGTAGATGACCTTGAACGCCTCGCAATGGCCTTCGGGCATATCGAACCAAGGGAAATGCGGGAAGGGCGGCTCGGCTTCCTTGGGGCCCATATAGGTCCAGATCATGCCACCCGCGACGCGGGTCGGATAGGCCTTGACGCGCATCGCCTTGGCGAGCGTGGCGCCTTCTGGCTCGGCGGGCGTGTCCGTGCACTGGCCGGTCACGTCGAACTTCCAGCCGTGAAAGAGGCAGCGCAGACCGCACTCGCCGTTCACGCCCAGAGCAAGCGAGGAGCCGCGATGGGGGCAATGCTCGTCGAGCAGGCCGATCCGGCCTTCGCTATCCCGGAAGGCGACCAGATCCTCCCCCATCAGGCGAATGCGCACCGGCTTCCCGTCTTTTTCGGGAAGTTCGCTTTCCAAAAGCGCGGGCATCCAGAAACGGCGCATGAGATCGCCCATGGCGGTACCAGAACCCACATGAACGAGCAGCTCATTGTCCTCTCGCGAGAGCATGGACGAATCTCCTTTTGTTAGTCAATCGTGTATTCCATATCACGTACCGGAGAGCTTGTCACTAATCCTTGATCGAACGCAAACAGAGGAATTTTTTGTGGAGGCTGTCGTGCTCTGGATGAGATCCACGATGTAGACGAATATGCAGAAAGCATGATTCGAGCGATCGACCTCATCCGAACATCTGGTTTATCGCGAAAGCGAGCCGGATGAGATGTGGCGTCTCGCCAATATCGAGTTCAAGCGGGCAGGGGAGGGCGAGCGCAGCGCTCTCCGGAGCCTTTGCGCGACGATCATGAAGGCGCATGATCTGGTCGGCGTGGATGGCAGGCCGTGTGAGGCTGCCGAGGAGCTGCGCAAGCTGGCACGGTGAGCCATAGTTGACGATTGACGGCGCGGCCGCGTCGCTGTGGTGCCGGCACCGTCAATGGTCAGGGAGCGTCCGCTGAATTGCGGCGGGCGAGGCTGCCAGGTTCAGAACATGCTGTGGCGAGGCGTCGTGTTGGCCGGGATCGGCTGGCTGATCGCCCAATGTTCGACAATCAGACCGTCCCGGACGCGGAAGATATCGACAAATGCCGTGCCACGATCCTTGTCATTCATCGTAACCTTGTGAAAAACCGCCACGCGCTCGCCATCCCCGATCACCTGATAGATCGTGTCCTTGAGCGCTTCTCCTTCTTTCCAGCCGCGGGTTTCGAAGAAGGCGATGAGACCCGCCTTATCGCTGCCATGACCGTCATGGGCAAAATCGGGACTGCGTTCGATAAAATCGTCAGCAAGATACCGTTTGAACGCCTCGATCGGACGGCGATCGAAAAAAGCCATCTGGTTGAAAGCGTTGACCACGGCGAGTGGCGACTTGTCATCCGGCGCGAACGCCTTGCGCTCGGCCTCCGTCTGCGGCTGGTTCTCAGGGACCGCGCTCCCCGCCTGTGCGCCGGCAGGCGTCTGGGCGTGGGCATTGGCCATCAGAAGGGCGCAGGGAATAAGGAATGCCGCTGTCGTCGAACGCAGGTTAAACATAAGTGGTCCTCTCGTGGTTATGAACAGTGTGTTGTGGCGCGTTAAACCCAGGCGAACTCCAACTCGCCCTCACGAAAGGCGAAGCGGTTCAGATGACGTTCGACTGCGCCCTTGAGCCCTTCGAGCTGGCCCAGGGCGGAGGCTTCGATCCGGCAGGTGAGGGCGGTCTCTGATGCTTCCATGATGAACACACCGTCGCCGGGCCAATCGGCCCCGCGCGTGTCGTGGGGGAAGACCACGCGACCATGATGCGGGTCGAATTCGACCGAGAGATTGTGCGACCAGTGCTTGCACAGTTGCTGGAGGTACCGGCTTGCCCTTTCGGTCGGCACGATGGCGGTGCTGGAAAACATCGATCAGAACCTTTCGATCATCAGCGCCTCAAATTTCATGGCCGAGGTGGCACCATTGCGGCGATCCGCATCGGCTTTATGGACTCGAGTGCCAACAGGCCTGCCTCGACGAACGGATCGCCGGTTGCCAAACGGTCGGCGTCGGCTTTGCTGCCGGCCGCCAGGATGATCACGCTGCCGACCGGGCGTCCTTCATCGTCAAGCAGCGGACCGGCAAGCGCCAGCGCTTCGCCCAGCCCCTTCCGGTAGGCGATATGCTCGCCACGCTTTTCCTCGCGCAGCGCATTGCTGCCGGTCTGGACATATTGGATCAGGAAAAAGGATTGGGTCATCAGTCGTACACCTGCCAGTCGGGGGTCCACATAAGATCCTGGAATGAAGGATGGGGGCCGGCGAACTTGCCGTAGCCGCCATGGGCATAGAGCAGCGGCATCACGTGCGGCCCGCGCAAGGCGACGGCGAGCACTTCACCGAAAAAGATGCTGTGGCTGCCGATTTCCGTTGTCTGCATGATGCGGCAATCGAAAGAAGCGACGGCGGTCTCAAGGATCGGCGCGCCCGTCGACAGGGTCGTCCACGCGCCGCTGGTAAACCGCTCCTCTGGCGCCATCGGTGTGGCGAAACGGGTCGCCAGATCATTATCCCCCGCCGCCAGAACGTTGACCGCGAAGACGCCCGCCTGCGCAAACGCTGTTCTGGTGGCGTTGGCCCGATTGACACAGCATAATAGCGTCGGCGGATCTCCCGAGACAGAGGTCACGGCCGTTGCCGTCATGCCGACGCGGGCCTCGTCGTCCAGCCGCGTGGTCAAGACGGTTACGCTCGCGGCGAGCCTGCGCATGCCCTCCCGGAACTCATCGGCCGAAACGCCCACAGGTCAGCCCAGACCGTAAATGTCGAGCGTGGTTTCGCCTGCCTCGAGACGACGGCAGATGTCGATTTCGTCGGCATCGCGCTTCTTTGAGGCGAGAATGACCTCTTCTGCCCTGTCGGAGGGGACGATCACGACACCATCATTGTCGCCGAAGACGAGATCGCCGGAGCGAACGACGAGGTCTCCGAACAGGATGGGCGCACCGATCCACCCGATCGCCTGCGTGTCCTTGCCGGTGCCACGAATGCATTGACCGCGGCAAAATACGGGAAAGCCGACCTCATCGAGCAATGTATAGTCGCGCACGCCACCATCGATCACGAGACCGCCGAGACCCCGGACTTTTGCCGCCGTCGACATGACTTCGCCCCAATAGCCGTGGTCATAGGCGCCGTTGCAGTGGACGACCAGCACATCGCCTGGCTGCGCCGCATAGATCGCATAATGCAGCCAGAGATTGTCGCCGGGGGGCGAATGGACTGTCAACACCGAGCCGCACACGCGAAAATGCGGATGGACGGGTTTGATTTCGGGCGGCATGACACCGATCTTGCCGCCGGCTTCATGTATGGTGGCGCTCGAGAGGGCTTTCGCCTGCTTGACCAGATCGGGATGGACGCGGGCAAAGCCATCGGAGCGGATGCGCCATTTGGGATCGACTTTGGTCATGCGCGGTACCGCCTATGCCTTTCGCGTCTGGAGTTGATGATATTTGAACTGCGTGCGCGCCTCGTCGAGCCGCATGCCGCCGCGTACGGCCTGGCGGATATGCTCCTCGGCCTCATGGATCTCCTCGGCGGCGGCCAGCACCACTTCCTCGTGCTCGGCCGGGATGACGACGACACCGTCGGGATCGCCGCGGAGCAGATCTCCGGGCGCGACCCGCGCGCCGCCGATATTGACGACGCAATGCATCTCTTCGACCTGGACGCGGTCCTTGCCGGTGCGCATCCAATGATCCTTGGAAAAGATCGGATAACCAAGCTCACGACAGAGGGCGACGTCGCGGTTGATGCCGTCGATGACCGTGCCGGCAAGACCGCGACGATGCGCGATCTCCGTCAGGATGTCGCCCCAGATGGTGGCGTCGGTGCGTCCGCCATTGTCGATCACCACGACATGGCCCTCCGGCACTTCATCGATGTAATCGCCGACGGTGCCCGGCGGATTGGCGGCGGGTCCGCAGCGCATGGTAAAGGCGCGGCCTGCCATGCGGAAGCCGGGATCGCGTCCCTTGATCTCGTAGCATTGGCCGACGATCCCGAGCCGATCGAGCGCGTCGCTGATCGTTGCGGTGTCGAGGCGCGCGGCTCGCGTGACGTTTTCTTCGCTCATTCCGGTTCTCAATCCTTGCTTTCAAGCATATGCTCGTAGTTTCCGCCCATGACCTCGCTGATCGGCGTGCCGGCCAGGATCGCCTTGGCCATCGCAGCTTCGCGGGCGACGATCTCCTCGGCGGTGTCCAGCACTCGTTCGATGTCGGCAGACTTGATGAAGAGGCATGCGCTCTGGTCGGCGACCACATAATCGCCCGGCTCGACGGTGACGTCGCAGATCGTCACCGTCCCGTTGGTTTCCTTTTCCACCACGCGCCCGCGTGCCGTGAGACAGGTGGTGCGGTTCGTGAAGATCGGAAACTCGTAGCCCTGGGCCTCGTCGATATCCCGCACCGGTCCATCCGCCACGACGCCCGCCACTCCGCGCACTTTCGCGCCCAGGGTCAGCAATCCACCCCAACATCCTGCCTCAACCCCGGTCTTTTGCTCCACCACGATCACAGTGTCAGCGCCGGCGGCTTCGATCGCGGTCGTGCCCAGGTGGCGGGGCGGGCCCGGCGGCGGATCGCCGGTTCCAAGGCGCACCGTCACTGCGCGTCCCGCGATCCGGCCCTTGCCCGATCGCTGGGCGAGTTCCGTCACCTGGCCGCGGATCTTGAGGCGATCCATCGCGTCTGACACGGCGCAACAATCCAGCCGCTTCAGGCGCGCCACAAGCATATTGTTTTGGTCCATCAAGCTATCCTCTCACAGGAAGGCGCCCCAGGGGCGCGCATATTTTCAGCTGTTCATCGCCAGCAGACGAAACCCATCGCATTGCCGGTTCCCGCTTCGCTTCGATAGCAGGGCACATAATCGAGGATTTCATGGTCGAGGCCGAGTTCGGCCATCATGCCGGCGAGCGGGATCCAGTTCTTGAGCTCGGACGTGCCGTCCTGGAAGATCGCCTCGCCCAGATCCGCCAGCCGGGCGATGTCGCGATCTTCCATGGCCTGGAAGAATAGCCGGTCGATCTCCTCGTCGATGACGAAATGCGTGAGACCGCCCGAGGCCAGCACGGCCACCCGCGCATCGCTTTCCCAGGCCTGGATGCCGCGCAGCACGGACTTGCCGAATTCATAGCAGCGCCGCACGGTGGGCTGGTTGGGCGGATAGAAAGTGTTCACGAGCACCGGCACGCTGGGCACGGGATTATCGCGCATGATGCGACGATAGACGAAGCCGAAAGCGTGGGGCGTTTCCGGCTTGGGCAGGGCCTTCATCGCCGCGACATCGAACTCGTCGGCCATTGCCTGGGCGATGATCGATCGCGCCAGTTCGGGTTGGCCGGCATATTCGGCGCCGCCTGAAGGAATATAGCCCGCCACGGACAGGTTGATGCCCGGTGGCAACGCCGCCATACGCTCGGGCGGGAACTCGTAATTGGTGATCGTGTCGCCATAGAAGACGGAGAAAGCGGGCACGAGCCGTTCGTCGAATATCTCCATCTGATCATTGCCGAGAATGACTGCGACATCGATCTTGGCCTCCGAGAATATCTCCGCCAGTTGGTCGAGTGAAGCTTGGCAGCGCGCATTGTGCGCTGTCATCGCTTCGGGCGTGATCTGCGCGGCGAAATTTTGATCGGCGCGCTCAGCGACCAACTGATCATAGGACCAGGAACCGCCGCGCCAGGCGTGGTTGACGCTCTGATCGAAGGCGAGGCGCGAACGCCATTGCTCGGTTTGTGTGACAAGCATCGGGCCGTGGCTCGTGCCGATGCCAAGGACGATCTCAGCCATCAGTCAAATCCTTCCAGGTTGAACACGCGGATCGCATTGCCCGCGAGGATTTTCTGCTTTTCCTCGTCCGTCAGCCAGTCGAATCCCCGGATGAAGGGCGAGATATGATCGAGCGTATGCCCGGTCTGCGGGTCTACGGCCGAGCCGACGCCCGGGCATTCAGCGCCGAACAGGCAGTTGTCGACGCCCACGGTCTTGATGAGTAGGCGCAGCGATTCCTCATTGTAGAGGACCGTGTCGAAATAGAGCTGACGCAGCTGCTCGTAGAAATTCCCGCCGCGCCGCAGCGCCGAGGCGTGGAAGCGCCCGGCATGGTAGGGAATGGCCCCGCCGCCATGGCTCACGACGATCTTGAGGGTCGGGAAATCCTTGAACACGTCCGAATGGAGAAGCCCGTAAACGGCCGTTGTTTCGTCCAGCAGGAAGTTGAGGGTGTAGGGCGAGCGCTCGGAGTGCGATGATGCGCTGTGGATATGGGCCGGGACGTCGAGTTCGCACAATTTCTCGTACAGGGGATACCAGTAGCGGTCGCCCATCGCGGGCGGCTCGGTGCCCGGCCGGTTTTCGAATGGATCGGGGTTGAGCAGGCATCCCTTGAAGCCAAGAGACTTCACCGCACGCTCCAGTTCGGGGAGGACACCCTCGATCGGGTCTCCGGCGACCTGCGGTATGCCCGCGACGCCAAAGAACCGCTCCGGCAGCAGCTTGACCGTGCGCGCGATGATGTTGTTGGTTTCCTCGGTGAACCAGTGGACGAGCTTGCCGGGCTTTTCCGAATGCATCTGCTGGAAGGGCCGCGGCGAGAGCAGTTGCATATGCGTGCCGGCGCGATCAAGCATGTCGAGATGCCCGCAAGGGCCCATTTCCCTCTTGTTGGCGAAGTGGAGAATTTCCTCGTCGGTTACTTCGGGAAACTTCCGGCCATGCTCGCCGCGGTGGGACAACAGTAGAGACTTATAAACCCAGAGCGCATCCGGCGCGCTCACATGTCCGTGGCAGTCGATGATGAGGGGGTCTCTTCCGGCGTCCGTCGCAGCTTCTGGCGTCATGCTTGCGTTCCTCTCTTGAATCGGATACTGAACTGTATAGCAATCCGGGACAGGAGGTCAACAAGGCGGTTTGGCTTCCCTGCGGCATTTGGGCCGCGCCGAGAACTCGGCCGGACCGGTTAAGGACGAGGAGAAAGACATGCTGGCACTGTTATCCTGCAATGGTGGAACCGTTACGACGGGTGAAGGGCCGGCGACTCGCCTACTCGCGGCGACGCTTCATGGGGTCCATATTTTCGAGCGCGCGCCGGGCGAGCCCTGGCGGCTGGTCGATCGCAAGCTGATCGATTATCATATCAGCGCGATTCTGCATGAGCCCGAATCCGGGCTGCTGTTCGCGGGTGGCCATTATGAGGCGGGCCTCTGGGTCAGCGAGGATCTTGGCGAGAATTGGACGCCGTATAACGAAGGCCTGCAAAGCCGCCACATCTATACGCTGGCGGCGCAGCAGCGCGAGGAAGGGACGGTCCTCTGGTTGGGCACCGAGCCGCCGATGCTCTATAAATCGACGGATCTCGGCAGGAGCTGGACGGCGTTGCCCGGCATGCTCAAGGTCAAGAACACCGACAAATGGACGTTCCCGCCGCCGCCGCATGTGGCGCATGTCAAGAATGTCGCCTTTCACCCGGATCGTCCCGACGAGATTTATATTTGTATCGAACAGGGCGCGCTGCTGAAGTCCGATGATGCCGGCGAGACCTGGGACGAAGTCACAGGTTACGAGTCGAGCGAGGATTTCTTCTATAACGACAATCACCGCGTGCTCATCAGGCCGTCGGATCCGGACGATTTCCTCATGGACGGGGGCGAAGGGCTCTATCGCAGCGCGCATGGGGTGTGGACGCATCTGACCACCCGGGACGATCGCATCGGTTACCCGGACGCCATGTTCCTGGATCCGCGTAACGAAAATGGCGTGATCATGGGCGGACCGCAAAACCCGCCGCGCAAGTGGCGCGAACAGGACACGCCGATGGCAGACCCTGCGGTGCTATATAGCGCCGATGGCGGCGCCACCTGGGAGACGATGGGTGTGGGTCTTCCGAAAATCGTTGGCAATATCGAGGCGATGGGCCTTCACAGCTTCGGCGACGCCTTCAGTCTCTATGCCGGTACGGCCACGGGCGAGATCTTCCACAGCGATGATTGCGGGGAAACCTGGTCGTTGCTTGCCGAGCGGCTGCCGCCGATCTCCAAGGGCGGTCATTATCGCTGGTTCCTGACCGATGAGCGTCGCGCGGAGATCGAAGAAGAACTGCGCAAGCAGAAAACGGCCGCTGTCGGCTGAAGAACGGGGAATATCAAATGGCTACTAATCCAACGATTGGCGAGGGACGGACTTTGATCGCCGACAGCGCCGACGCTCTTGATCGCGTTCGGGGTCTCCTGCCCGCAATTCGGGAGCGTGCCCGGATGGTGGACGAGGATCGACATGTGTCCGACGCGACGATCGACGAACTACGTCAGTCGGGCCTTTTCAATATCGTCACGCCCAAGACGTTGGGCGGCAGCGAACTCGGCTTTGCCGATCTCGTCCGGGTGACCGCCGAAATCGCCGCCGTCTGTGGCTCGACCGGGTGGGTCTATGGCGTGTTGGCCGGACACAGCTGGCTATTGAACCTGTTTCCAGCCGCGGCGCAGGACGATGTCTTCTCCAACCCGGACGCCTTGATCGCGACGGTTTTCCGGCTCGCCGGAAAGGTCGAGGAAGTCGAAGGCGGATACCGGCTGCAAGGAGGCGACGGACGGTTCTGCTCGGGTATCGACTTTGCCGACTGGGTCATTATCGGCAACGGTATCACGCGCGCGGATGGCAGTTTCGAGCCGCGTTTCTTCGTGATCCCGCGCAGCGAGATCGAAGTCGTCGACGACTGGTATACGGTCGGCATGCGCGGCACTGGAAGCCGCACGATCCGTATCGCGGACAGCTTCATTCCGGCCCATCGCTCGGTATCGCTTGCCGAGATGCTGAGCGGCAACTCGCCGGGCGCGAACGCGCATAAGGGTGCAATCTATCGTATGCCGTTTGCCGATATCGCGCCCTTTTCGATCATCGGGGCGCCGATTGGCATGGCGCAAGGCGCCGTGCGGAATTTCGCCGAACAGTTGGGCCAGCGCCTGTCTGACGCGGGTGATGTCGAACTTGGCGAACAATCGGCCACCTATGCGCGAATTGCCCAGGCTTCGGCCGAGGTGGATGCGGCGCTTGCGCTGGTGTTACGCGATGCCGAATTGATTGACCGGGCGCATTCACCGGCGGACATTTCGCCGCTTGATCGCGCCAGGATCCCGCGCGATTGGGCCTGGGCGGCGCAGACCGCACGCTACGCGGCGACCAGGATCTTCGAAGCATCGGGTGGGTCTGGTATCTATGACGGCCACGGGTTACAGCGGGTGTGGCGCGATGTTAACAGTGCTGCGCAACATTTTGCTTTCACATGGGATAGTGCAATGAGCCGCTACGGGAGAGCGGCGAGCGGTCTCAAGCCCTCC
Source organism: Sphingobium sp. SYK-6 (assembly GCF_000283515.1). GTDB lineage: Bacteria > Pseudomonadota > Alphaproteobacteria > Sphingomonadales > Sphingomonadaceae > Sphingobium > Sphingobium lignivorans. The sequence goes on along the minus strand of NC_015976.1, from coordinate 2,096,344 downwards.
GAGTTTGCATTGCCTAACCGCCGGAAATAGGCTCGGGCGGGGAGAGCCGCGCCGACCGGCACCGAACTGCGGTTCTCCCTTTCCAAAGATCACGATTCTGCCTAACATCATATTCGTCCAAAGGATAAGGCAGAAGCTTGTGGCTACGAGTATTGAAAAGCAGAATACAAAACAAACTGCGGACGCGGTTCCGTCCATTATTGCGGGAAAATTGCGGACGCTTATAGCCTGTGGCCATTATTCACCAGGCATCCGGCTCGGCCAGACCGAACTTGCCCAGCAATTCTCCGCGAGCCGCGTGCCGGTACGCGAAGCGCTCAAGTTGCTATCCGCTGAGGGCGTAGTGGAGCACGATCCGAACCGGGGCTTTTTCGTGGCGCGCTTCTCTGCTGATGAGGCACGGCAGTATTTCCGGCTGCGCGACATGGTCGAGGATGAGCTTCTGGTGACAATCCGGTGGCCGACGGAAGCCGATCTGGAGGAGCTTCGGGCGAAGGCGGAGGAACTCGAAGAACTGCTCAACAAAGGCAATCGGGCCGAATGGTGGGATCGTCACCAGGCTTTCCATCATGCCCTGTTCAATCTATCGCCAAACAAGATCATGGTGCGTGAGGCCATGCGCTACTGGTCGCTCACCGACCGATATCGCGCGTTGGTCCCCCTGCCGCGCCGACCATCGGCGGCGCGTAATATTGTCAACAAGGCAGACCTGGTCGAGGCGCTGGCCGAGCGCAATACGAAGAAGTTGCTCAAGGTCCGCTCCAACCGCCGCCGCGCATTTGAGGAAGCGGTTCTGACCATTCTCGAGGAGCGGAGTTTGTAGCCTCACCACGAGAGGCGCCTGCGGGAACGGCTAGAGCGTCCGCTCCCGCAGGCGCGCTTCATGCCAGGAGTGCAAGCGGATTCTCGATCAGGGATTTTAATGCCGACATCAATTGTGCGCCTGCCGCCCCGTCGATAGCGCGGTGATCGAAGCTGCCAGTGGCCGTCAGAACGGTCGCGACGGACAGCTCGCCATCGATGACATAGGGGCGCTTTTCGGCAGCGCCAATTGCCAGGATCGCGCTCTGGGGCGGGTTGATGATCGCATCAAATTGTTTGATGCCGAACATTCCCAAATTGGAGAGGCTGGCGGTTCCACCCTGATATTGGTCAGGCGTCAGCTTGCCCTCCCGTGCCCTTCGTGCGAGATTCTGCGCTTCAACCGCGATTGTAGAAAGAGATTTGCCGTCCGCATCGATTATCACGGGTGTCAGCAGACCATTTGGAACCGAGACTGCGACCGATATATCGGCGCGCTGAAAGCTAAGGAGATGGTCGCCCGAGATCATGACGTTGCACTCGGGAACCTCCTTTAGCGCCAGTGCGAGCGCCTTGATCAGCATGTCGTTCACCGACAGCTTGATCGCGCGCCCCTCAAGCGATGCATTCAGCTGTTGTCGCAGGGCCAGAAGAGGATCGACGCGGACGTCAAGGGTCAAATAGATATGGGGTATCTGCTGTTTCGCTTCGGTAAGGCGTCGGGCGATCGTCTTGCGCATGCCGGCGATCTTGTCCGCCACATGGGGGACATTTACCCAAGGGCCCTGCGTTCCCGGGCGTTCGGGCGGATCAACCGATAAAGGAACGGTCAGCGACGGGTCCGACGAGGGTGTGGGGAAAGCAGTGACGGCTTTTTCCTGTATGGGGACGGCCTGGAGCATGGCGTCCAGATCGCTTTTCACGATCCGGCCAGCGGGTCCCGAACCCGAGACTGAGCGCAGATCAAGATCATGTCGCTGCGCAAGCCTGCGTGCCACCGGAGAGGCGTTGATCCTGGGTTGACGGAACCTGCGGGGCTGAAGGGGTTGGGTCAGCATGTCGCTCACTTCCTGTAGGATACGCTTTTGACCGCCTCGACGACGCGTCCGGCGTCGATGAGTGCGGCTTTTTCGAGGTTCGCGGCATAGGGCAGCGGCACGTCCTCGTTGGTGACGCGCAGCACCGGGGCGTCGAGGTCGTCGAAGCCCTGTTCCATCACCACCGCAGCGATTTCGGAAGCGATCGAGCAGACCGGCCAGCCTTCCTCGACCACCACCAGGCGGTTGGTCTTCCTGAGGCTCTGGAGCACCGTCGCGGTGTCGAGCGGGCGGAGCGTGCGCAGGTCGATGACCTCCGCCTCGATCCCCTCGCCCGCCAGCGCTTCGGCCGCTTCCAGCGCCACGCCCACGCCGATCGAATAGCTGACCAGCGTCACGTCCTTGCCCTCGCGCATGATCCGCGCCTTGCCGATCGGCAGGACGTAGTCGTCCAGCTTGGGCACTTCGAAGCTGCGGCCATAGAGAAGCTCGTTCTCTAGGAACACCACCGGATCGGGGCAGCGGATCGCCGCCTTCAGCAGGCCCTTCGCATCGGCCGAGTCATAGGGCGCGATCACGATCAGGCCGGGCACCGCCGCGTACCAGGGGCCATAGTTCTGGCTGTGCTGCGCGCCCACGCGACTCGCGGCGCCATTGGGGCCGCGGAACACGATGGGGCAGCGCATCTGGCCGCCGGACATATAATTAGTCTTGGCCGCCGAGTTGATGATGTGGTCGATAGCCTGCATGGCGAAGTTGAACGTCATGAACTCGACAATGGGCTTCAGGCCGCCCATCGCCGCACCCGCACCGATACCGGCAAAGCCATATTCGGTGATCGGCGTGTCGATTACGCGCCTGGCGCCGAACTCCTCCAGCAGGCCCTGAGTCACCTTGTAGGCGCCCTGATATTCGGCCACTTCCTCGCCCATCACGAAGACGCGCTCGTCCGCGCGCATTTCCTCCGCCATCGCGTCGCGCAGCGCCTCACGCACCGTCGTCTTCACATATTCAGTGCCTTCGGGCAGGTCCGGGTCGGCAATGGTCGCCTGCGCCTGCGTGGCGAGTTTGGTTGTGCCGCTTTCCGCCTTCTTCGACGCTTCAGGCGCGGCATCGGATTTGGCAGGCGGCGCGCTCTCCTCCGCCTTGGGCGCGGCTTTTGCGCTTTCGCCGCCCTCGCCCGCCATTTCGGCGAGGACGGTTCCAACCTTCACCCCTTCGGTCCCTTCGGCCACGACGATCTTGCCAATCTTGCCTTCATCGACTGCTTCGAATTCCATCGTCGCCTTGTCGGTCTCAATCTCGGCCAATATGTCGCCGGACCGCACCTCATCGCCTTCCTTCACCAGCCACTTGGCCAGCGTGCCTTCCTCCATAGTCGGCGACAGCGCCGGCATCTTGATTTCGATACCCATTAATATTGCTCCACCAGCACGTCGGTATAGAGTTCGCTCAGTTCAGGTTCGGGCGAGCTTTCCGCGAAATCCGCTGCGTCGCTGACGATCTTGCGGATGTCCTGATCGATCTTCTTGAGTTCCTCCTCGCTGATACCGGCGGCTTCCAGATGCTTCTTCGCGCCTTCGATGGGGTCTGACTTCTCCCGCACCTCCTGCACTTCCTCGCGCGAGCGATATTTGGCGGGATCGGACATGGAATGGCCGCGATAGCGATAGGTCTTCATCTCAAGCAGGATCGGCCCATTGCCATCCTTCACCCATTTTAGCGCCTCTTCGGTCGCGCCGCGCACCGCAAGCACGTCCATGCCGTTGACCTGAAGCCCCGGAATCCGGAAACTCTCACCACGGCGATAGAGCTGATCCTCGGCCGACGAGCGGTTGACGCTGGTGCCCATGGCATATTGGTTATTCTCGATCACGAAGATGATCGGCAGCTTCCACAGCTCGGCCATGTTGAAGCTTTCATAGACCTGGCCCTGGTTGGCCGCGCCATCGCCGAAATAGGCGACGCACACGCCGCCATCGCCACTATATTTATGCGCAAAGCCAAGGCCCGCGCCCAGCGAAACCTGTGCGCCGACGATGCCGTGGCCGCCGTAGAATTTATGTTCGACGCTGAACATGTGCATCGAACCGCCCTTGCCCTTGGAAATGCCGGCCTCGCGCCCGGTCAGCTCCGCCATGATGAGCTTGGGATCGATGCCATAGGCGAGCATGTGGCCATGGTCGCGATAGCCGGTGATGACGCTGTCCTTGCCCGGTTCGAGTGCCGACTGAATGCCCACCGCGACCGCCTCCTGGCCAATATAGAGGTGACAGAAACCGCCGATCAGGCCGAGACCATAGAGCTGGCCCGCCCTTTCCTCGAATCGGCGGATGAGGAGCATCTGGCGGTATAAGGCGAGGAGTTCGTCCTTGCTTGCCGGATAATTGGAAGGCTGCTGCGGACGTTTGCGGTCGACGATCGGCGAACTGCTCGCGGCAGGCGGCTTGGCCGATGTTCTTTTCGTAGCACGTGTTCGAGTGGAGACCAAGGATCCCTCCTTAATAGTAATGGATGGCGGATGGGAAGAGCGCGGCGCACCGACTGAGAGTTTTGGAGATGCCAGCCGCATGCGACCTCGGTGGACGAAGGAGGATTGCTGGCGATCCGGTCTGACGACGATCAGGGCGATAGTGCGCATAGCCACAGGCCCGGTGCTTTCGCCGGAGCCCGGGGCGGCCCGGCGCCAGTGGTCGAACGGCGGTGTTTCGCATTTCGCCACCAAGGAATTACCGGCGTGAGCCTGCGGGGCATGGCAGGTCGCGTTGTGGTCGCGGCCACGCCAATCGGTGAGTGAATTGAAGGCATTCGTTACGCGCCGGCGGCGTTCCTTGACGGGTGGGGGTTGCGCTTTGTCAGGCGCTTCGATATTCAAGATCGTATAAAGAAAATGCATCAAATGCAAACTGGATCGACAGTTGGTGGCGCAAAGGCTGCGACGGGAGGTGTGAATGCGCGGAAACGCAAATCGCCAACCATCGAGATCCCGGTCGATGCCACCCGAGATCTCGATGGTCGGCGAGGCGAGTCCTGCGACATGGCGAGCCGCATTGCGGGTCGCGCTGTGATGCCTTGGCGGACGGCGAGGAGCTGTTGAGGGGGCGCTGCTGTTTCAGCGCATGCTCGGGTTACGATCATGATAAAGGGGAGGTTCGTGTTGCGAAGGACATCGGTTGCTTTTGCCAGCTTGGGGTTGCTGATCGCGCTACCAGCTCACGCGCAGGCAGTGGAAGGGCAGGACGAGTCCAGTTCTGGCGCCGACCAGTCGAACGGCATTCAGGATATCGTCGTGACCGCATCGCGCAGAGCGGTCAACGTACAGCGGGAGTCCAGGCAACTGTCGGCGGTTGGAGGGGATGAGCTTTCACGCAATGGCGTCGCTGATCCCGCTGCTCTGGCTAACCTCGTTCCGGGCCTGACCATCGGTCGTTCGGGACCGCAATTCCAGATCTATATCCGCGGCGTTGGGGATCGCTCTGTGAACGCCTTCGGCGATCCTGCGGTGGCTCCGAGTCTGGATGGCGTCTATATCCCGAGATCCTTCACCATCCCCGGCTTGTTCTTCGACCTGGAGCGGGTTGAGGTGGTGAAGGGACCCCAAGGCACCCTATATGGCCGCAACGCGACCGCGGGGGCGATGAATCTCATCTCCGCGCGGCCGACGGAGGCACTGGGCGGCTTCGTGGAAATGGAGGCCGGCAACCTTCAGGCCATGCGCGCCGCAGCTGCGGTGAGCGGAGCAATCGCTCCCAATTTATCGGTGCGTGCGAGCGGGCAGGTCACTACCCGCGACGGTTATCTAAGCGATGGTCTTTCCGACGAAAAGATGCAGTCCGCCAGGCTTCAACTCATGTTCCAGCCAAGCGATAAATTCTCCCTCCGCGTTGGCGCGACTTATGCCCACCAGGGTGGAACTGGCGCAGCGCCCGTGCTGTTGCCACAGGTGGATTCCAGCCGTTCTTTCGTTGGCGCCGCTGATCCGGCGTCGATCGCTCGCTTCAACCTGCTCAATCCGAGCAATTCGCTGTTCCGGCCCGGGACCGACGTTTATCTCGACACGGACAGTTGGGTGCTCAGCGCGACTGCGGAATGGCGACCGATAGACGGTATCGTTCTGACCGTCCTTCCCGGATATGTCCATGGCACGAACCGGAACAGGAATTATGTTCCGGGGATACCCTATGACCAGGTTCAGACGAGCAACCAAAAATCGATCGAGGCAAGGCTTTCGTCTGATGGGTCCTCGGCCCTGCAATGGGTGCTTGGTGGATATTATTCCAAGGAGAAGTCAACCGATTGGAGTCAGTTCGCCATCAACCGGGCTGTCCAGATCAGACGGAATTTCCCGACGCTCGATGACGAGACCTGGGCAGTGTTCGGCGAGGGTAAGCTCAGTCTGACCGACCGCTTGCGGGCGATTGGCGGCGTCCGATACACCTACGAGACGAAGAAGATCGATGGGACGTCGCAAACGATTGTTGGCGGCAATCCAACACCGGCCGGGCGCATTTTCGGCGATACGTCCTTTGATGCCGTGAATTATCGTGCCGGCGTTGAATATGATGCCGCCGACCGCGTGATGCTCTACGCGACCGTGAGTACCGGCTTCAAAGCGGGAGGTTTCTTCGGCGCCCTTCCGCCGAATACTTATAAGCCCGAACGCCTGACGTCCTATGAGGCAGGCGTGAAGAGCCGCTTTTTCGACAATCATCTGCAGGTCAACGTCGATGCGTTCTGGTGGGACTATACGGATCGCCAGGAATCTTACATCGGCATCGTTACCGGGGGCGCTACCGCCAATATCACCACCAACGCCGGTTCTGCCCGGATAAGGGGTGTCGATGCGAGCATCATGGCGCTACTGACGGACAATGACAGGCTGACGTTCGACGCCGAATATCTCGACTCCAAATATATCGATTTCGTCTATGATACGAACACCACGGCTGCCCGGACAGGGTGCCGCCTCGGCGCGCCATCCGATCCGCGGCTCAGTGCGAGTGTGGATTGTAGCGGCTTCCAGCTTGTGCGCGCTCCCAAGTGGAGCGGCCGGGTGAGCTTCCAGCATAACTTCCCGCTTGCCGACGGTTCCCGCGTCTCGCTGCTGGCGCAAACGCGCTTCTCATCGCCCTATTGGCTGGCGCCTGACTTCATCCCCGTTGAACGGACAAAGAGCTATCATGTCAGCGACGTGTCGCTGGCCTACCTGACGGCGGGCGAGAGACTGGACGTGTCTGCTTATGTGCGTAACATCGAGAATAAAGAAGTCTATACGCTGGGCGCTCAGAGTTCCGGGATAGACGGTCTTGTTCTGGCAACAACGCAGTTGCCCAGGACCTACGGCGTTCGCCTGCGGTACAAATACTGATGAACAAGATCGACATAGACACCGCGCTCGATGACGCGCCGGTCACATTGCATGTACTGACAGTGTCGTTCGTCATTGCTCTGGCGCTCATCGTCGACGGCTTCGATATCGTCGTCCTCGGTTTCGTGGCCCCTGCCGTGAATGCCAGTTTCGGGCTGGGTTATGGCGGGATCGGCGCTGTCCTGACGGCGTCGCTGATCGGCGTCGCGATCGGGGGCTTTGCCGGCGGATATCTGGGCGATCTGTTCGGCCGCCGGCGGATGATCGGCGTCAGCCTGCTGATTTTCGGTGTCCTGACCCTTCTTTCCGCCATGGCGACCGACGTTTTCCTCTTTGCGCTGGCGCGGCTGCTTGCCGGATTTGGTCTGGGGGTCATGACGCCGAATGCGGCTGCGCTTTTGGCCGAGATCTTGCCACGGAGATTGCGGCGACAGATCATGATGATCGCCTATGCCTTATCGACGATCGGAACCAGCCTGGCGGGGCTTCTGTCTCGTGAAATGCTTCCCGATCCGGGTTGGCGCGCGATTTTCCTGATAGGGGGAACGATGCCGCTGGTCATCGCCGCCTTGGTGTCCCTTTGGGTCCCGGAATCGCCTAAGTTCCTGATGGGCCGCGGAAGGCACGCGGACGCCGCTCGTGTTCTCAACCGCCTTGCGAGGCGAATGATGTTCAGTGGGGATGTGGAATTCACTTCCGCAGAGGACCCGGCGGCGAAGAGACCGCTTCGAACAGTATTCGGGCCCGAATATCGGACTACGACGCTGATCATGGCTTTCATGGTGTTTTTCACCCTGTTTGCCTGGGTGGCGATCGGCAATTGGGGAACAATGGTCATCTCGGATCTCGGCTATGGCATAAAGTTCGCCGCGTCCGTCATGACATTATACAATCTCGCCGGCCTCGTCTGTGCGCTCGCGACGTCCTTCGTCCTCTACAAGTGGGGATCGAAGTGGATTTTCATCACTTTCTCGGGCGTAAGCGTTCTTGCTTCGCTCGGGATCTATAGTGTCGCGGGCGAAATCAGCGAAGGGGTGATCATCCTTTATGTCGTTGTGAGCGGGGCTGTTTTGACCGCGCTTCTGCAGGCCAGTTATCCCGTTGCTGCCGAGGCATTCCCCACAAGCAGTAGGGCTTCCGGCGTGGGCTTCGCATTCGGGTTTGGGCGCCTTGGCGCCGTAACCAGTTCCGCTGTGACGGCTGCCGTTGTAAAATTCGGAGGCATCACGGCTTTCTTCCTTCAGATAGCTATCGCATCCTTCTTTATCATGGTTGCGGCCGTGGCTTTTCGCCAGCATCTGCAAGGCAAAAGCCGATCGGTTTCCGATCACTGAAGCAGGACATATTCAACCGATTGCCGATCAGAAGCGATCGATCCTAGGGACGGCTGAGGCCCTGTGCGGATTTCACTCCGAACCGTGGATCGGCCAAATCCTTCATGTGGGGGCGCCAGGGTTACCCAACCTTTCCCAGTCAGGCGAAGTGTGCTTACCGGGATGGGTTCCCCGTGCGCGCGATTCCGGCATGTTATCCGTTGAACAATGCTGACGCTGTCTGGCGGTCAGGGGCGCGCGCCCTGACCGCTCATTCTGCGTTCCTAGAGGTTGTAGATCCGTGCTACGTTGGCTTCCAGAAGCTTTGTCTGGATATCTTGCGGGAAGCGCTCCACGGCCTGGCGGCCGCGGGCAACCATCTCAGCATAGGACCCCTTTGACTGGGTCACGTCGGATCCCCACAGCAACCTGTCAGCGCTAAAAATGGCGAGATAGGCGTCCAGCACGCGGCTCGCGTCAAGCTGGCGCTCGGCCAGGGAGTTGAGCGGGATTGATGTGAACTTGAGCGACACATTGGCACGATCGCCCATGCGGCGGACCAGATCGTCGATGCCGCTGTCTACCTCATTCCCGATGGGGCCGTTGGTCAGATGGTCTATAACGAGCTGTGTAACGGGATACTTATCGAGTAGCGTTTCAAGGCGTGTCAAACCTTCGTCGCGGTTCCAGACAAAGAAATGCACGCACACGGGGACGCATAAATCCGACACAGCGCTCCAGAAAGCCGGAGCATTCGGGCCATCAAGCCAGTTGAACGTCTTGTCCTGGATATTCGCCATCAGCCGAAATCCGGCGGCGCCGGAGGTGTGCAATTTTCTGACTTCATCGCCGCAGGCGCTTTGGCTGACATCGACGTTGCAGACGGCTTTCAATTTTCCATTGCTGGCCTTGGCTGCATCGATGACATAACTGTTGTCAAAGCCATAAATTTGGCCTCGCTGCACAACCAGGGCCTTCGAGACGCCGCAACTCGTCATCTCCTCGATCAGACGCTCAGCCGGGAAGGGATCATTCAACACCTCCGCCACCTTTGGATCGTCGGGATTTGCTGCGGGATATTTTGCAAGATTGTCAGAAATGATGTGCGCGTGCGAATCGTGCATCGCTGCGATCCCCATTGAATTAAAGTGGAACTACTGGCAGTAGAGTATGCAATAGTGTTAGGCAATATGGGTTATCGAAGTGTAGGCGGCCCGCGCAGAAGGTCGTCGCGGACATGAGCGCGACGGGCCCAGGCTCCTCCTCAGGGCGTGGGAACGGGGCGGCTGCATTTTTCGGTTGCGGTGACCATAGAACTTGCTGAATATACGATAATGTAGGCAATAGTAGATACGATGAGAGGGTTGTGCTTTGCGGGAAAGAGGGCGCGCAGTTGCGATAACGGGGTGCATCCTCGGGAATGTGGTCGACGGCTATGGGGTCGTCGCGGTCGCATTCATCGGCAAGGCGATCGAGCGGGTGTGGCATCTCGATCCAGCGATGCTGGGGCTCGTTTTCGCCGCAGGCCCTGCAGGAATGATGATAGGCTCGCTTGTCATCTCCCCGTTCGCGGACCGGTTGGGGCGCAGGAAAGTGGCGCTTGCGTCGCTCTTGCTCGTCGCGATCAGCATGTTCTGTGCCGCGCTCGCGGGGAATGTGTGGCAACTGCTTGCGGCCCTTGCGGTAACAGGCCTGGGTATCGGCGGGGTCTTGGCGACGCTCAACACCGTTGTTGCGGAGATAGCGCCGCCCGAGCGACGTAACATGGTAATGGCCATCTTTTCATCCGGCTATCCACTTGGATCCACCCTGGCGGGGGGCTTTGCAATCGGCCTGATGGCCAAATTCGGCTGGCCCGTAGTCTTCGTCATCGGTGGCACGCTGGCTACCCTCGTTTTCTTCTTCAATCTCTTTTCATTGCCGGAACCGCCGCGCGGCGCCCTGCCTGCCCGCGGCGACGATGACACATCATGGCGCCCGTTCGGCCCTAAGCAACGAGCTGCCACGGTCGCGATTTGCCTCGCTTTCTTCCTCAACATGATCAGCTTCTATTTCATCCTCCTGTGGACCACGCGGCTGACGATCGCGATTGGCGTGCCGGAGAATGTCGGCGCGACGGCGATGACGATCGTCAATCTCGCCAGTCTTGTAGGACCCTTCCTTTTCGGCGCGCTCGCGGACAGATTTGGGCTCATTCGCGTGGCTGGCCTCTATTTCGTCGGTTTTGGCGGCGCAATCGCATTGTTTGCCGGGGCAACGACCGATCTATGGGTGATCTATATGATAGCAGCCCTGATCGGGCTGTTGATGGCAGGCGCAATGACGAGCCTCTATGCCAGCACGCCGCTTATCTTTCCTGCAAAAGTGCGCGCCGCGGGCACAGGCCTTGCGATCGGGATCGGCCGGCTCGGCGCGACCGTTGGGCCAATGCTGGCCGGTTTGGCCCTTCAGATCGGGATCGGGCGACCGGGTCTCTACCTGCTGTTCGCTATACCGCCAATCCTGGTGGCCATCCTGCTGATGTCGGGTCGGATCGCACCGGCAACGACCATTAATAAGGAAATCTGAAATGAAGGCACCGGTTCGCGCCGCCGTAAAGGTCGACGTCGAAAAGACGGAAATCCGCGAGTTTGAACGTCCCGCTATCGGCGCGGAGGCCGGCCTCCTGCGGGTCGAGGCTTCCGGCGTCGGAGGCAGCGACCCGGAAATGTACCGAAAGCCCGACAGCGCTCCATGTATTATGGGACACGAGAATGTCGGCACGGTAGAGGAGCTGGGTGAAGCGGCAGCAAAGCGTTGGGGGCTTAAGGTCGGAGACCGGATAGCGCTGCACGAATATCTGCCCTGCTGGCATTGCCACTGGTGTCGGCAGGGCGACTTTCGGCTGTGCATGGAAGCAGACTTCTTCAACGTGAAGGACCAGTTCAACACATTGCGCTACGGCACCTGCAACGCCGAGCATCCACCGCATCTCTGGGGCGGCAACGCGCAATATATGTATCTCGCTCCTAACGCCGTGATCCACAGGATTCCTGCGGACATGGACGCGCGTCACGCCACGCTTGCTGTGCCGCTCGGAAACGGGGTCCAGTGGGCAGTGCTCGACGGTGGCGCCGGCCTCGGTAAGACTGTCCTTGTCTACGGTCCCGGGCAGCAAGGCCTGGGCTGCGCGCTCGCGGCCAAGGCCGCGGGAGCGGCAAAGGTCATTATCTGCGGGATGACGCGCGATCGCAGTCGTCTGGACCTTGCCCCCCAACTGGGCGCGGACATCGCCGTCGATGTCGAGCAGGAGAATCTCGAAGCGATCGTGATGCGCGAGACTGCGGGTCGTGGCGTCGACGTGGTGGTGGACACAACCGGGGATCCCACGGGTGAAATTGCCGAGCAGGCGATCAGCCTGTCCGCCAAGGGGGCGTGGCTCAGCCTTAACGGTCTTCGCCAGCAGGTGCCGATCGGTGAGATCAAAAAGCGCTATCTCACCGTCCGTGCGCCGCGAGGTCATAGTTACCGGTCGGTGGAAATCGCGCTGCAACTTATCGGATCGACCCGCTGGCCGATCGATCTGTTGTGCAGCCATGATTTTGGTCTCGATCAGGTGCACGAGGCGATACTGGCCACCGCCGGGCGAGGAATCGAGGGCGCGATTCATGTGACGGTTTCGCCATGGCGGGCGACTTGACAGCCATGCGACTTTCAGGTGTGAATCCTCGATGAGTACAGCATCGTCAATTTCTACCGCCCAACCCGAATCCGCGCTGTCGGATCGAATGGTACAGTTGATCCGTCGCGCGATCATGCGTGGAGGACTTCAGCCCGGCGCTCATCTCAGCCAAACCGGCCTGGCCGAGGAATATTCGGTGAGCAAGGTTCCGGTTCGGGAGGCCCTCAAGCAGCTGCATGCGGAAGGCTTGCTGCAGCATGATCGCAACCGGGGTTATTTCGTGACTCGCCTGTCGCGCGGGGAAGCGCGTCAGCTTTATAAGTTGCGGCGCTGGCTCGAAGCCGAGTTGCTGCGCAGCGCCCGTTGGCCCAACGCCACGGAGATCAAGAAACTGAAGGCCTATTTCGAAATCATCTCTCGCCCATTAAGTCCGGGAAAGCGTGAGATATGGCTCGAAGCCCTGACGGCGGCGCGCGAACTGATCTTCAGTCTTTCGCCGGAGAAGATTCTGCTGCGCGAGGCCATGCGCTTATGGACCTTGACGGACCGTTTTCGCGCCCTGCTTCCCGATGAGGAATCCGCGACAGGTGAGAAGGCCCTGTATGACGCGCTGGTGATGAAGGATCGCGACACTTTGCTCGCGGCTCATTCGGCGGATCGGGATCGCATCGAACATTTGCTTGAAGAGGTGTTTGACAGCCTGCCTGGCTATTGGACGGCTGACTAGCTCGCGTCTTCGCGTGTGAGGCCGAAGAAGGCAGCAGTGACGACAAGGCCTGCCGGATAGCAAAAAGTCGCAGGGCTGGCGACCCAACCTGGCGCAAGGATGACGCTGGGCAGCGTGGAATTCAGATATCGCCTGTCAAGCGGGCGATCGCCATCAGACTGCCCGTCGCGCCGCCCGATCGGACGGCAGAGTTTGCCACTGCGAAGTGCATAACTGGGGGCACATCGTGATCGGTTGAACGGGATGGGATGCCCGATCCAGGTCGAGGGCAATGCGACCAGCGTAACCACGCTATCGAGCCTGATCGCGGCGGTCGAGAAGCACAGGGCGGCGATTGTCCAATGATGCGGGGCGAGGAAAGGCCTCCAGCATTGGTACGCGCGAGAATGCCCTCGCAATGCCCAGCCATTCTCGTGACTTCAGCGCCTGGCAGCTTTGCGACGGGCGAGCCGACCGAGGGAACTGCTTTCCCAACGGATCGCGCACAAGGGGTTGGGAATGGATCTGCGCGTCCTTTCTTAGCCGGCGCGGACCATTCCGCCGTCCACATGCAGATTTTGACCGGTGATGAACTCGGCGCCATCGGTGCAAAGGAACAGGATGGCGCCTGTCAGATGCCGGGGTTCCATCACCTTGGGGACGGGCTGGAGTTGGGCAATCGCCTGGAACATATCTTCATTGATCGCGTCGTCGGCGCCGGGCGTGCGCACCGGATTGGGCGCTATGGAATTCACCGTGATATTGTACTTGCCGAACTCGGTCGCCGCCGCGCGTGTCAGGCCAACCACGCCCGCCTTGCTCGCAACATAAGGTGCGCCATTGGGCGGAGCGGTGTTGGCTGCGGCTGAAGAGAAATTGACGATACGGCCCCAGCTATTTTGCTTCAGTTGCGGCAGGAATGCCTGAATTGTGAGGAACATGGCGTCAAGATTGACGGACATGGTACGACGCCAATAATCGAAGCCCAATTCCTCGAAAGGCATCGGCGAGGGATGCAGGCCGGCATTGTTCACGAGAATATGTGCCGGGCCAAATGCCTCGGCGGTTCTGGACGCCAGTTGGGCGACCGCCTCGGGTGAACTGATATCGCCAGTGACCGCGATGGCGTGCCCGCCAGCCGATTTGACGCTTTGAACCGTCTGGTCGCAGTCGAGAATGTCCGTCGCGACCACTGCCGCGCCTTCGTGCGCCAGTGTGCGGACGATCTCGGCACCGATCCCCCGGGCAGCGCCCGTGACGACCGCGACCTTTCCTTCGAGAATACCCATATTTCTTTCCGCTCCACTCGGGACTCGCTTGGCGAGCCGCTCTGCCAATTTCTATGTTGGCCTATCATTGGTGATCGAAGATTGTCAGGCAATAATTTATTCTATTTTAGCACGCCGTGGACTTGGCGCATTGGCGGACCAGCTTGCTCCTCCGCACGTCCACAGAGCGCTGCGAAACTATCGGAATGGCTGGTCTCAGCCCAATGTCTCATTCCGCCGCGATGGCGTCTTCGTTCGATCGCGAAAGATCCTGGGCCGCTTCATCGGCGATCAGCTTGGCGAGAAGACGACGCGCTGAAACGGGTGCCGCGTCCGTTGGAAGAAGTATCGGGTTAAGGAGGTTGATGTCGCTTATCTTGCCCATCCGCCGTTGCACCATTTCGATCATGGGTTCGTCCTGCCGGCCAAAGGCGAGGTCGAAGAAATCGAGCAGGGCCTTGTCGACCTCCGGATCGCCGAGCCGTCGGTTGCGGCCGTTGACGAAGAAGTAATGCGATGAGAATTCCGTCTCCGGCGTGATGAAGTGAAGCTGCGGGATATGAGCGCCTTCCTCCTTCGGGGTCCCGTCGATCCAGCTCCCGACCGCGAAATCGAGCATTGCAGGTGGATGCCAGGTCATCGTCGATTCGGAATGAACCGGCGTTTGCGCATCGAAACCGAACAGCGCCTGATGCGCCGCGGGAGCGGCAAGGCCGCTGCGGATGCGATGATTGACGATGGAGCGTTCGCGGCGTTCGAGCTTCTGCTTCGTCGCGGCCAGCAGCTCTTCACTGCTATACTGACCACCGGCAAACTGGGGATGGATATAAGCGGCATGGCTGAGGTCGAGCAGGTTATCGACCACCAGTTCATAATGGCCGCGGACATGAAGCAGTCCCTTGACGACGCTGAAGTCCTTGGGACGTTCGAGAAAGTCGATCCTGGGAAGCGCGTCCTCGCGCGCTCTCTCTGGATCGCCCGGCCAGATCCAGACGATGCCATATTTTTCCAGGACGGGCCAGGCAGCGACGGACGCCGCCTTGAGGGGGCCTCCGCCCTTCATATGCGGATTATGGGTGCAGGCGCCCGTACGATCGAACCGCAGGCCGTGATAAGGGCACTGGATCGTTCCCTCGATCACCTTGCCGCCTGACAAGGGGGCGAATCGATGCGGGCATCTATCTTCGAGAACGGCGAGTTGCTTCTCCGCGTCGCGATAGATGACCATGTCGCGATCGAGCAGCTTGCGCGCCAGCGGCCGTTCACCGATTTCGTCGGCATAGGCCGACGCATACCAGGCGTTGCGGAGATAGTTCAGCATCCTTCTTTATCCTTCACTTGACTAACGATCATTTATACAATCTATGGGCTGTGGAGTCGAGATTGAAACGGTTCCGCTGCGGACCATCGGGGTTCCTGCTAGTTTTCGAAGAGGGGGCATTTGGGGATGAAGACACGCGCCGCGGTAGCGTTTGAAGTCAAGAAGCCGCTGGAGATTGTGGAGCTGGACCTTGAGGGTCCGAAGGCTGGCGAGGTTCTGGTTGAGATCAAGGCGACCGGTATCTGCCATACCGATGCCTATACGCTCGACGGCTTTGACAGCGAGGGCATTTTCCCCAGCGTGCTTGGGCATGAGGGCGCGGGCATCGTGCGCGAGATCGGGCCGGGTGTCACCAGCCTGAAGCCGGGCGATCATGTCATCCCGCTCTACACCCCCGAATGCCGCCAGTGCAAAAGCTGTCTGTCGGGCAAGACCAACCTGTGCACCGCGATCCGCGCGACCCAGGGTAAGGGACTGATGCCGGACGGCACCACACGCTTTTCCTATAAGGGCCAGCCGATCTTCCATTATATGGGCTGCTCGACCTTTTCCAACTTCACCGTGCTGCCCGAGATCGCCGTCGCCAAGATTCGCGAGGACGCGCCGTTCCAGTCGAGTTGCTATGTCGGCTGCGGCGTGACCACCGGTGTCGGGGCTGTCGTGAACACGGCGAAGGTCCAGGTTGGCGACAATGTCGTCATCTTCGGTCTTGGCGGCATCGGCCTCAACGTCATCCAGGGCGCGAAGCTCGCTGGCGCAGGCAAGATCATCGGCGTCGACATCAATCCCGACCGCGAAGATTGGGGGCGAAGGTTCGGCATGACCGACTTCGTCGATGGTCGCGGGAAGGACCGCGCCGCCACTGTCGCTGAGATCCTCTCCCTCACCGATGGCGGCGCGGACTACACTTTCGACTGCACCGGAAATACAGAGGTGATGCGCACCGCCCTCGAAGCCTGCCATCGCGGCTGGGGCACGAGCATCGTTGTTGGTGTGGCCGAGGCGGGCAAGGAGATCAGTACGCGCCCGTTCCAGCTCGTCACCGGACGCAACTGGCGCGGCACTGCGTTCGGCGGGGCGAAGGGACGCACCGATGTGCCCAAGATCGTCGACTGGTACATGAACGGCAAGATCGAGATCGATCCCATGATTACTCATGTTCTCAGCCTGGAGGAAATCAACAAGGGTTTCGATCTCATGCACAAGGGTGAGAGCATCCGCAGCGTCGTGGTGTTTTGAATTCCAACAAGGCTACAGGAGAAATATTATGGCAGTGATTTCTGGTGACGGCGTCTTCTCGCATGTTTTCATTGGCGCGGCGGATGTCGAGACGTCGGCGAAGTTCTATGACGCGGCGCTGGGTGCCCTCGGAGTGCAGAATCTGGGGCCTTTCGGCAATAGATGGATTCTTTACGGCAAGGAAAAGCCGGCGTTCATCATTGCGCGTCCCGGCAACGGCGAAGCGCCTTCCAGCAACGGCGTGACGGTTGGCTTTGCGGCCGCCAGCACCGCCGAAGTCGATGCCTTTTATGCGGCCGGCCTCGAAAATGGCGGAACGGACGAAGGCGCGGCCGGACCGCGCAGCCATCTGCCCGGAGCCTATGCCGCCTATCTGCGCGATCCGGCCGGCAACAAGGTTTGTGCCTACACCTTCGTGTAAGAACCGGGAACAGTTGCCGCCATGATCGAACAGCTGAGCGCGAACCGCAGTCATGGCGGTATACAAGGCGTTTACAAGCATCAGTCGAAGGTGACCGGGACGGAGATGGTCTTTTCCGTTTTCGTCCCGGACTGCGCCCCGGGAGAAAAGTTGCCGGTGGTGTGGTATCTGTCAGGTCTCACCTGCACGCATGCCAATGTGACCGAGAAGGGTGAATTCCGGCGAGCATGCGCGGAACTCGGCCTCATCTTCGTGGCCCCTGACACCTCGCCGCGTGGCGAAGGCGTGACCGACGATCCAGCCGGCAGCTATGATTTCGGTCTTGGCGCGGGTTTCTATGTCGATGCGACGCAGGAGCCTTTCTCCCATCATTATCGCATGTGGTCCTATGTGACCGAAGAGTTGCCGCGCGTGATCGAGTCGGAATTTCCGTCCGACCTCGAACGGCAATCGATCATGGGACATTCCATGGGAGGTCATGGCGCTCTGACGATCGGCCTGGCCTTTCCCGACCGTTACCGCGCGGTTTCGGCTTTCTCGCCGATCACGGCGCCATCTCAGGTTCCGTGGGGCCAGAAAGCGCTCCGAGGCTATCTGGGAGATGATGTTTCGGCGTGGCGCAAGCACGACGCGGTCGCCCTGATCGAAGACGGCTCCCATATTCCGGATCTGCTGGTCGACCAGGGTGACGCGGATCAGTTTCTGCACGAACAGCTGAGGCCCGAATTGCTGAGGGATGCCTGTAAGGCTGCAGCCATTCCGCTCACGCTGCGGCTCCAGCCGGGCTATGATCACAGCTATTATTTCATTTCAACATTCATGGCCGATCATCTGCAATGGCACGCTGCTCGGCTGTAAGATCGGACAAGTTAATGGTTCAAATTGTCGTCACGGATCGCGGCGGTGCGCAGCAGTCTATCGAAGCGAAATCGGGTTTGTCGCTGATGGAAGTTATCCGCGATCATGGCATCGACGAGTTGCTTGCGCTGTGCGGGGGGTGTCTCTCTTGCGCCACCTGTCACGTCTATGTCGAGCTCGCCTATTTGCCCAAACTTCCCGCGATGAGCGCGGATGAGGATGATCTGCTGGACAGTTCGAGCCATCGGACCGCTGCATCGCGACTCTCGTGCCAGATCGTCATCGGCGACGAACTGGATGGCCTTGAAGCAACCATCGCTCCGGAAGACTAAGGGTAATGAAGGCCGACATCGTCATTGTTGGGGCAGGTCATGGTGGAGCCCAGGCCGCGATCTCTTTGCGGCAAATGGGGTTCTCCGGCTCGATCCTGATGGTCGGACGGGACAGCGAGCCGCCCTATGAGCGGCCTCCTCTCAGCAAGGAATATCTCGCGCGGGAGAAGACCTTCGAACGGCTCTACCTCAGACCGCCAGGCTTTTGGCGAGACAAGAACATTGATCTCGTCCTGGGGAGGGCGGCGGTCTCGGTTGATCCGGTGGCCCATCGCGTCGATTTCGCCGACGGCGGGCAGGTTCAATACGGCAAGCTCATCTGGGCTACGGGCGGGGACCCGCGCAGGCTAGGATGTACTGGTGCGGATCTCTCCGGCGTCTATACGATCAGAGATCGCGCAGATGTGGACCAGATGATGACCCGCCTGGACGCGGGCCTGGTGCGTGTTGTCGTCATCGGCGGCGGATATATCGGCCTGGAAGCTGCAGCAGTCCTGACCAAATTGGGCTGCGAGGTGACAGTACTTGAGGCTCAGCCGCGCGTATTGGCCCGTGTGGCTGGACCAGCCCTTTCCGCTTTCTACGAGGCCGAACATCGTGCTCATGGTGTCGATTTACGCACCGATGTGCAGGTTGACGCGCTCGAAGGGGAGGGCGGCGAGGTCAAGGCAGTGCGACTGGCGAACGGAGAGGTTATTCCCGCCGACATGGTGATCGTCGGCGTCGGCGTCGTTCCCGCTGTGGAG
Organism: Sphingobium sp. SYK-6; assembly: GCF_000283515.1. Classification (GTDB taxonomy): domain Bacteria; phylum Pseudomonadota; class Alphaproteobacteria; order Sphingomonadales; family Sphingomonadaceae; genus Sphingobium; species Sphingobium lignivorans. Next base: position 2,077,273 of record NC_015976.1, on the reverse strand, counting down.
CCCCTGCTCGCCTGCGGCGCCAAAGGTGGCAATGGCGTCGAAGTCGAAGTTAATTGCCAGACGAGCCTGCCGGATGTCTATGCGATCGGCGATTGCGCGGCGCACGCGAATGTCTTCGCAGGGGGTGCCCGCATCCGCCTTGAATCCGTTCAAAACGCCAACGATATGGCCAAAACCGTCGCGCAGGCGATTGTCGGAGAGCCCCGTCCTTATCATGCGGTTCCCTGGTTCTGGTCCAATCAATATGACCTCAAACTCCAGACCGTGGGGCTTTCGACGGGTTACGACGACACGGTTGTGCGGGGCGATCCTGCCTCCCGAAGCTTTTCGGTCATCTACCTGAAGGATGGCGCCGTAATCGCACTCGACTGTGTCAATCAGGTCAAGGACTATGTCCAAGGTAAGGCTCTCGTCATCCAGAGGGCCCGTGTTGGCGCGACAAGCCTTGCCGATACGACTATAGCCTTGAAGGAACTGGTGGTCGAAGCGCAGGATAGGCAACCGGGTGTCGAAGTGCTTTGACCAACAACCGGGGCCATAGGGTTCCTTGAGCTGGGCATCGAGGGATTCTGACGCCTGTAGCGAATGTTTTCTTTGCGGGCGATGTCATGTTTCTCTTGATAACGACGGTGTGTTGCGTTTGTCGGTCAACGAAGATGAGAATGATCTTCAGCTCGGAACGGCGGTTCGGAACAGCACGTTTGGCTTTTCAGATGCCTTAGCCGATGCGCCGGCCAGTCTGAGGCTTATCGTCACCTGAAAGTTGAACGCGACATCGGCTACGGCTCTTTTGGTTTCGGAGTGCGTCCTGGCCCCAACTGACTCAGCGATCGGTGATCCGCAGGTTGACGTCGGTCTAATCGACGAGGCAGTTTTGGCGTTGATGATTCTCGCGCTGTGGGAGATCGTCAGCTTCTGACTTGGTGGGCCGGCTCTACGAAAAGGATCTCATCCCCAATCCAATGATCAATGCCACTGCGGTCGTTCTGATCAAGGTGATAAGACCGCGTGATGAGGTTGTCTTTATCGCCTCTTCATTCGGAAAGGCGGAAGTCAGGCGGCGTTGGGGCCACGTCTATTCCAGGACAGCAGATCGTTGAGCCGAAGAGGGCGGCGGTTCTCCACCTAGCCGCGGCTATCTTTGTGAAGAGATCATGCCTCGGTAACGTTGGCTTGGAGTTGCTGATCGATCAGGTGGCGGCGGCGCTCGCCATGAGGGCTTACTGCAGCTGAAGAAGGCGATCAGCACTGGGCTGACGTAGGCCCACCAGGTTCAGCCTCGATGGCCCGGTGAGCACCTTTCTCAGCTCAGGGGTCACCAGCCCCTTGAGTCTGCAAACGTGCGCAGAAGATAGGGTTATTACAAACGGGATAATGCGCTGCTATCGCCAACGGAACGTAGGACCAGGCATAGCGATAGTTCGCTATGCCTGGTCCTGTTTTTATCAGCGACCGGCGGTCATAAGGACCATGTCGCCCGGTCAGCTCGAAATATCGGCTTAAAAGCCAGCTCTGAAGCGCACCCCATAGGTTCGCGGTGCTCCGATCATGCCGACCAGCGCATCTTGCAACGATGCCGACACGACGCCGCCCTGATAGACTGGAGTATTGCCGATATTCTTGATGAAACCGGTCACCGAGAAACGATCATTCTCCGATGCCCAAGTCAGTGATGCATCATAAAGTTGATAGGCCTTCGTTCGCGTCAACGCGCTAAAGTTATTCGCGACGAAATACGGAGATGAGAAAGTCATCTGCGCATTGAAGACAAGTTTCCCCAGGCCAGGTAACGGTTGCGTTCGCTCATAGCCGACCCGGCCGGACCATTTGGGTGCGCGGACCAGCGGGTAGCCGCTACAATCACGCGTTGTCTCAGATCCATTGACAATCGTGCCGCAATTCACGGTTGTGTCGGGTGCGCCGGTATAAGTGTAGACGTATCTGTCATATTTGCTGTGAAGATATTCCACCTCTCCAGACAGGACATCGTTTTCACTAATTTGAACGATCGCCGATGCATCAAAGCCATACATGGAGACCTTGCCGGCGTTTTGGGTCACCAGGACATTGCCGATCGGGAGCAAGGCGAGGAAGGATTCCTGCTTGTCCTTATAGTCCCAATAGAAGCCCTCAACGTTTAGCTGCAGTCGATTGTCGAAGAATCGGTTCTTCATTCCGACCTGATAGGAGGTCAGCTTCTCCGGAGCATATGCATTGTCGGGTGCGACGTTGGCATAGAAGCCTCCCGCTTTGAACCCGGTGGAGACCGTGGCATAAAGCATGGAGCGGGGCGCTACGTCATATTCCGCTCCAAGCCGGAAGTTGAACGCTTTGTCGACGCTTTGCCCGTCGACCGATATGCTGCCGGGACTGGATCGCGCAGGGAAAGCCGCGTCTGTTTCCTCGATCGGAAACTGCGGAATCGGTGCGAATATGGGATTGGTGAACCCGCGGACGATCTTCTTTTCCCATGTATATCGGGCACCGGCGATAAGACGAAGGGTGTCCGTCACGGAAGCGTTGGTTTCGCCGAATACGGCCCATGTCCGGTCATCGCGATGCGGGCTGACGCTCACGAGTGCGAACGATCCAAATGCAGGTGCCGGGCTGTAGGGAATTCGGCTCTGATATTGGTCGTCGACGTCCTCCGACGAAGCAAAGCCGCCCACGACCCACTGGATGGGGCTACCTTCGCGCGAGGAGAGCCGCGCTTCGATAGAAAGCTGATCGCTCGTGGATTTCTGATAGGTGGGGACCACCAGGGCCGCGTAATTCAGGCCCTCCAGACGGGCGCCGACATAGCTCGGGATCACCGTCAGCGATCCCCAGTCCATATTATGCTGGAACTGTGCCGACATGCTGTAGATGTCGATGTCCTGGAACGAGTTGTTCTCGACGATCGTCTGATAACCAGGATTCGTTGCGTTGATGCGGGCCTGCGTTCTTGGATCGGTCGGTCCTGCCCAAGGATTGCTGGGGTCGGGCACAGGCGACGTAGACGGGGTGCTGCCAAATCTGCGCGCGATCACGCCACTCGATCCCTTGCCGCCGATATGGGCGTAGAAACCGGTCAGCAGCAGAGAGGTGACGTCGGTCGGCGCGATCAAAACCTGAAGCCGTACAGCCTTGCTCTTATCGTCATTCAAGCCATCGGTGAGATAGCCTTCGCGATCGACGATTTGGCCGGAAAGTCTGACTGCCACCGCGTCGCCGAAAGACGTGTTGATCGCCGCCGTACCCCGTTGATTGCCATAGTTGCCGATTTCAACCTCGGCAAAGCCGCTTGTTTCGAACTTGGGCTTCGCGGTGATCAGATTGATCGCGCCGGATGATGCGTTACGGCCGTACAGTGTGCCCTGAGGGCCTTTCAGAACCTCGACGCGCTCCAGATCGAAGAATGAAGCATTCGCCTCGAAGGATTTAGGATAGTAGATGCCGTCGACATTGATAGCGATGGCCGGATCCGTGGAGGCATTGATTGTGCGGTCGCCAACGCCGCGAATGGATACCTGAAGCTGCGGGCCATTGCGCGCAATGGTGAGGCCGGGAACGAGATCCTGAACCGCTTCCGCGCCCGTTACACCCTGTCGGGCAAGCTGTTCGGCGCCGACCACGGAAATGGCACGAGATTCCTTCTGAAGATTCTCGGCTCGCCGCGACGCGGTGACAATGATATCGGCAATACCGGTCGAAGAGGCGGTATCCTGTGGGCTGGACTGTCCGGCGTCCTGCGCCAGAGCCGGAAGGGATACGCCGCTCAAGAGGAGCGCGAACGCAGCGCCGCCGCGACGTAGCGCCTTTTTTACCTGTAGGCGCGATGTGCCGTAGAATTTTGTCTTCATGATCATCCTCCCCAATGCACCGGGTTCCGTTGTCGCCGAGCAAGTTCTTGCGCTGCCAAGCTGGTTTGGGGGGTAAATGAGCGCCAATGAAAATGCAAGATAGTATAGCACAATCGTGTTACAGTTCATGCTACAACCGCTCGCCCCGTGTAAGCGAGGATGGATCGCCCGAATGTCCGGTACGGCCCGGGCCAGGGCGGATCCGTCGACGGACGCTTGCATCGAAAGAGTTTGACGATGGTTTTTTTGCCGGCAGGATTGTGGCCTTCATGGCCTTTGCGGATTTCACCGATTTCCGCCATCGCTCCTTGTGAGCCGTCACTGCACGGATGTTATGGAAAACGCCGCCGGACCGGGTTACCAGCTCCAGATGGATGATCTGTTTTCCGATCGCTCTGTTCGCGATAGGGCGCTAACGCGAGCCGACATTGAGTGCTTGCTCGCGACCTCGTCACCGTCCCATCTGATCGATTGCGATCTTGAGGATGCTGACCTGAGCGGGCTGGACCTATCGCGCTGGACATTCGAGCGCTGCAACTTGCGGCGAGGCGACTTCACTGGCTCGAGGCTGGAAAGTACGGCCTGGCGATCTTGTCGCGCGGCGCTCGCCCAATTCGTCGGAAGCGATCTGAGCGACGCAACCTTCATCGCAAGCGACCTCAACAATTGCGTTCTACGGCGGTCGATCCTCGCAACCGCGATATTCGAGCGATGCAAACTGACGGGTGCGGACCTTTCGGAAGCGAAAGGGCTCGACGTCCGCTTCGAGGAAAGCTTGTTGATCCACGCCAAGCTGCCGGGCTACTCTTTCCGCAAGAAGGTCTTGAAAAAGATCGACTTCAGCCACGCTGACCTGCGGAAGTGCGATTTTCGGGCCACGATCTTCGAAGAGTGCAGTTTGCGCGAGGCGATCATGACCGGCTCGCGGTTTGAGGGGGCTGATCTGCGCGGCGCTGATCTGGGCGGCTTGCGGCTTGTCGACGCGAATCTGTTTCGCGGCGCCACCATTTCACGCGAGCAGGCGGGTCAGCTCCTGAGCGAGTTGGGACTGAACGTGCGTTGATGCATGCACGTCCCGAAGTGAACGGATGTCGTTCCCGAGGCACCCGCCAGGACGTGCGATTTGTTTCCAACTCAGATCGAACGTTGTGATTCGAGATTGGACGGCTCAGATACCCTTGGCGTTCCGCGACTGGCGAGGTGCAATGCGAACATGATCCAAGCCAGCAGTGCGACGGCACCGGCCGTCCAGAAGAAGCTCGATATAGCTGTGAATGTGAGCGTGAACGAGCCAAGCGCCGCGCCGGCAATCCCGCCGATCTTGCCGGAAAGGGATATGATGCCCACACCGGTCGCGCGGGCATCCGTCGGAAAGGCTTCAGTTGCGGCGGCAAACAGCGCAGTGATCGTTGCGCTCACACCCATGCCCGAAAGCGCGACGAAAGCAAAAAACACCGTAACGCCAGTGCCGACTCTGGGATCGACGAAGGTTGTAACAGCACCGGTCAGGACGAGCGCAAGGGCGGTCCCGAACAGAATATAGCCGACGCCCCGCGCCATCCCGAGCAGGGTTATAGCCAAACCGGCCAGCAAAGTTCCGGCAATGCCTGCGACGCTCCAGGCGGAGATTACGGTACTGGACAATTGTAACGGAAATTGCCTCATGGCCAGGAAAGCAGGCAACCAGCTCAGGACAATGCTCATCGTTACATAGATCGAGAACATCGCCGCGAAGAGTGCGAAAAGCGATAAGGGACGCGCGGCGGTAAAGACAGCCCGGATTGGAGACCTTCGGGATGCTTCCCCGTCGCCTTGCCGAGACGAAGAAAGCGCAATGCCGAGGCTCTGGGCAAGGGCTTTGGCGCGGCTGTGATTGCTCGCCGAGCGCAACAACCAGACGGGAGATTCTATAAGCGCCGCCATCGCGATCAGCCCAATTCCGATCGCCGCGGAGCCGCAGATAACGAACAACATTCGCCAGCCATATGCAGGGATGATCACAGGGGCGAGTAAGCCCGCGAGCGCGATTCCCAGGGGGCTGCTCAGCATGGTCAGGGACACGACTGTGCCGCGTTGGCGGGGACGTGCAGTTTCCACTACAAGCGCCAGCATCGGAGGCAGGCAGATACCAAGACCGAATCCGCTGATGAAGCGCGCGATGATGAGCTGCGGGATTGTTCGGCACAGACCCATCGACGTGGTGAATGTGCTGAACAAAAGCACACCCAGAATGATTGCGCGTTTTCGGCCGATGCGGTCCCCTAGCCAGCCCCCGATCGGAGTGCTCAATGCGGCGCCGAAAAATCCTGCCGTCATCGCAATGCGGAACGCTTCGGCGGGTTCATTCCATTCGCGCGCGATTGTCGAAAGGCTGACGGCGAGCAATTGATAGTCGATGCCGTCGATCACGTTGATCAGCATGACCGTAGCCATCAAACGCACCTGCAAAGCAGTCCATCGACCTCCATCTCCGGAGTCCGATGCATCCATCGAGGCTATTGATGGGACCATGTTTTCTGCCTCTCCTATGCCATCCTGATCGATGCATGCCGTCCTGCGGATGTTTTCCCCGCCAGGCTGCCCTGAAAGCGGGCGCCAGATGCAGGACCTATATCAATCCGGGGCGGCCCGTCTATAATGCAAAATATTATCTGGTATCGTTAGCTGATATGCAGCATCGGTGTCGCCGCTGATGCATCGCGCGAGCGCAAGGAGCCAGCGCGCGCGGCCGGATGCAGACGGTAGACAGCCGAAGCACGCGGGAAGTGCGAACCATGACGAAGCGATGCGAGATGTCGGTTGCGGCTTTCGCGGACGAATTTTATGGGCTTATGGCGAGCTGTGTGCAGACCCGGTAGCACTTATCGCGTGCCAGAAAACGGTGCACGTTAGCGCAGGGAATAAGTGAACAAGGTGTTTCGAATAGCGGTCAGTCTTACCACATTCCGTTACGATTGGCGGCCTCATCCGGGACTGGCTGCTTCAGATCCCAATGCTCGTTGATCCTCCCGACGCCAATCCTGAAGATATCGACATTCGCGGTTTCGCGACCATCGGCGTAGGTGGTCAACCGATGATGCATCACATAATCGCCCTCGGCGATGGTTCGAATCGCCCCCATCTTGGGCATGGCGCTCACACCCTTGCCGAATTCGGCCAGCAGAAAGTCGAGTGCGCCCTGGACGCCATCGCCGACCATGGGGCTGTGCTGACGATAGTCTGGAGAAAGCCACGTCTCTGTAGCGGCGCGAACATCCCCTTTGCGGAGCGCGCCCGCATAGCTGTCGATCACTTTGAGTGAAGCGCTCCGCGATGACGACGGATCGGGTAGGCCGCATGTCGGTTTTGCCAATGTGTTGCCTATCGCGCGGGCACTCGCATAGTCCTCGCCTTTCCCGCACGCCATCCCATTGCGGTGTGCCTGTTGGGCAGGGATGGGCTGGATCACGTCCCAATGCTCGACGATCCGTCCGTCCCTGACGCGCCATATGTCCACGAACACCCGTCCGGAATCCTTTGGGCCTGTGAAAACATGATGATGCAGCGCGAACAGATCACCATCGACCAGGAGGATATTGTTGACGTTCGCCCAGCTGCCCGTATTTCCCGCCAACTTCGCCTTCTCGGCAAAGAATGCCCGATGCGCGACGATGCCGTCGCCGATCTCGGGATTATGCTGAATGAAATTCGGGTCGACGAAGCGGTCATAGGCGCCGCGCATGTCGCCAATCACGAACATTTGTTCCAGAAAGCCATGAGCGACTGCGCGTGTGGATTCGGTCAGATTGCTGGTTGTATGCGCGGACTGGTCCTGAGCCTGAGGGGGAGCGCCAGCCTGCCCGGAGAGCGCCAGCGTCAATGGTAGCAACGCAAGCAAGAGAGGAGATGCCGATACCGTCATGAGTGTCACCCCGCCGATTGCTGATCCAGGCCATATCGCGGCGCCACCTGGTTATGTGGCGGGCTTTTGCCGACCGCCCTGATTGCGGCATGGGCGCGTTCCCATTCCCCAATGTCTGCGAGGCGCGGGATGCAGACGCGTTCGCCTAACTCGAGACTGGCGAGCGAAACCTCGACCAGGACCTCTGGCGACATCACATGCTCCGGCGGGAACATATCGAAAAATTCCGCGTCGCCGCCAAGCTCGGTGCGCGTGAGACCGGGCACCAGCGCCTGGAAGCGCATTCCTTTTTCGCGCAGTTCCGCGTCAAGCACATGGGTCAGTTGGGCGACGTAGGATTTGGTCGCGGCATAGACCGAGGCGCCGGGCATGTAGTCGAAAGCAAAACCCGAGGCGACATTGATGATGGTGCCTCCGCCGCGCTCCACCATTCCGGGAATGGCGGCATGGCTGAGGCGTGTGAGCGCGAGGACGTTCACTGCAATCATCCGCTCGTGCGTATCGCGTTCTTGATCGACAAAATGTGCGATATCGCCAATGCCGGCGTTGTTGACCAGGAGATCGATGTCGTCGCCCTGCTCGATCCGTTCCTCGATGCGATGCAAGTCCGTTGGATCAGCAAGATCGGCCTTCAAAACCTCCACTGACACGCCCGTTTCGCCGCGAAGGCGCTCGGCGAGCGTCTCCAGTCGATCCTGGCGCCGGGCCACCAGGACCAGGTCGCTTCCCTGTCTTGCGAGGTGCGCTGCAAAGGCGGCGCCGATCCCCGATGACGAGCCAGTGACCAGCGCCTTTTTCATTGTGACCATAATTCCTCCCCGAAACGATATTCATGTGATTGGCGCGGTTCTCGTGCCGGCAGCGCAGCAAGGCAACGCACCAACTTTAGTTGACATACCAACAGACCCATTCCTATACAAGCCAAGCTTCCGCCGCTCGCGAGTCAGCCCGCCGGAGAAGCCCCACATCCCTTGTGCAAAGAGTTACCATGGCGATCGAAATGACCGTTTCAAGCCCTCACCAATCCAGCGTTGCATGGCAGGGGCCACTGCTTATCGGGACCGACACAGGCGGCACCTTCACCGACTGTGCCATCGCCGGACCGCATGGATTGGTGATCGGCAAGGCATTGTCGACGCCGGGCAGGCTTTGGCACGGCATCGTGGCGGCGATCGAGGACGCGGCGCGGGATATCGGAGGCCTGGATGATGTATTGGCGCGAACATCGGTGCTGGCGCATGGGACCACCGCGATGCTCAACGCCACGCTCACCGGTGCTGGCGCAACCGTCGGAATCCTGACTACGGCCGGCTTTGAGGATACGCTTTCGATCGGCCGCGTGCACCAGAAGGTCGCCGGTCTTGCCGAGTGGGAGCGGACCGATCTCGCAAAGCTGAACAAATCTGCGCTGTTTCGGGACAAGAATCTGATTGAAGGGATTCGCGAACGGATCGACGCGGCCGGTGATATCGTAAAGCCAGTCGATGTAGAGGAAGTGCGCCTTGCGGCGCAAAGGTTGCGCGATCAGGGTGTGACCGCATTCGCTGTCAATTTTCTCTGGTCGTGCGTCAATCCAGCGAACGAGCAGGCGGCCGCGCGCGTGATCGCCGAGGTGATACCCGGTGCGCGGATCACCTGCTCGTCCGACCTGTCGACCATGGTCGGCGAATATGAGCGGTTCGCGACCTGTGCGCTGAACGCCTATATCGGCGGTATCGCCGATAGCTATCTGGACGCATTGGACGGCGAATTGCGGCGCCGCGGTTTCGCCGGGCGGATCCTGATGACGCGAGCCTGGGGTGATCTCGAACGCGTCGAGCAAGTCGGCCGCAATGCGGTCCCGAGCTTGTTTTCGGGTCCGATCGGCGGAGTTGTGGGCGCGCGGGCGCTGACAACCGATGCGCCCGATGAATTGCCATTGCTGCTCTGCGCCGACCTGGGCGGTACGAGCCTGGACGTCACCGTCATCCATGACGGCAATGTTCAGTGGAACCAGCATCCGGTCATCGAAAGGCTGAACGTCGCGGTCCCGACGTTCGAGATCGCTTCGATCGGGACGGGCGGGGGCTCGATGGCGAGTTTCGATCAGGAACTGGGACTGATCCACGTCGGCCCACGGAGCGCGGGCGGCGATCCGGGGCCCGCCTGCTATCAGCGCGGTGGCGCGGAGCCGACTCTGACCGACGCTGCGTTGGTGGCAGGCTGGCTGCCGCCGAATTCGCGCATGCCCAACGGTATCGCGCTATCGGTTTCGCATGCGCGGGCCGCGCTCGAGCGCGCCATCGCCGGCCCGGCCGGCATGACGGCGAAGTCGGCCGCGGCGGCGGTGTTGCGCATCGCTTCGGCGCAGATGGCGGATCTGATCCGCAAGGCCTGCATCGAGCGGTCGGTCGATCCGCGCCGCGCGGTGCCGCTGGTCTATGGCGGCGCCGGCGCGCAATATGCGGGGGCATTCTGCGGCGAGCTCGGTGTGACCCGTTTCCTGGTGCCGGAGCTCGCCTCGGCCTTTTCTGCCTATGGGATGCTGGGCGCGCGGGAGGGCGGCGTGAAGACGCGTTCGATCCATGCCACGCTTCCCGTCGAGGCGAACTGGCTGAATGACGTCTATCGGCAGATGGAAGAGGAAATGCGGGTCGAGCTGGAACGGGAAGATGGGAAAGGCATTCGATTTGAGCGCTTTGCCGAGTTGCGCTACAACCAACAGGCCAAGGAGTTGCGCATCCCGGTGCATGAGGATGTCGATCTGGGCGCCGCCTTCACGCAAGCCTATGAACGGCGCTATGGCGTCGGCGCATCCGATGCGAACAATCTGATCGAGTTGACGGCTGCGGTGACCCGTGCGGCCCGACCTATCGCGGCCGATAATCCGATGCGCCAACGGGCCGGTGACCGAGATGGGGGCGAGAACGGTCTTGGCCATACTGTTCTGCTGTGGATCGACGGCGTCGAATATGACGCGGAGGTCGCAACATTCGCGGCGGCGCGTGAACCGGCGGGCGTGGCCGGCCCCGCCATTGTCACCGGCAACTATACCTCCGTCGTCATACCACCAGGTTGGACGGCGCGCTGGCGTGGAGATATCAATTTGTTGGAGGTCCGCGATGAACGTCGCAACTGATTTGACGCCCGTGCGCAGCACAAGGACCGGTGCGCTTGTCCGGATCGATCCCGTCACCTTCGAGATCCTCCGGCACCGGCTATGGGTTATCCAGGGCGAACTCGGAACGACGATCAAGGCGATGTCGGGCTCTCCGATTGCGAGCGAAGCAGGGGATTTCAATACCTGTTTGATGGACGCCGAGGGAAACGGCATATTGTCGGGTCTGTATATTTCGGCCCAGGCCGCGGTCACGCCCTGGGTCGTGCGGTCGATCCTGGCCGACTATGGCCGGGACATCGTGCACGAGGGCGACATGTTCCTGTGCAACGATCCCTGGAAGGGGGCGCTCCATCAGAATGACGTGGCCTGTGTGGCGCCGATCTTCATCGACGGCCGGTTGGTCGGCTGGGTCGGATCGGTGATCCATCAGCTTGATGTTGGCGGTCCAGTCCCTGGCGGCTTTGCGATGGGGGCTCGATCCATATTCGAGGAAGCACCCGTCTTTCCACCGGTCCGCATTGTGCGCGGGGGAGTCATGCAAGCTGACGTCGAGGCAGGGTATCTGCGACGCTCGCGCATGCCGCACCTGATGCGGCTCGACCTGCGTGCTCAGATTGCGGCCAACAATATCGCTATCGAGCGGCTGCGCGAGGTCGCCGCTACCTATTCGGTCGATACGCTGACCGACGTGTTGGCGGGCATGATCGAGATGGTGGAGCACAAGCTGCGCCTCCGCCTGCAGGAGATGCCGCATGTCACTTTCCGCGAGACGGTGCTGCTCGACGACGACGGCGTGAACAGCGACAGCATCTATGCGATTGTCATCGACGTCGCGAACGGTCCCGAGGGGCTTGTCCTCGATTTTTCGGCGTCGAGCCCGCAGGCGCCGGCGCTGCTCAACTGCACTCGGACCGCGCTGGACGGGGGCGTGGTCGCCGGCATGCTCGCGGTTCTGTGTCACGACCTTCCCTGGACTCCGGCTGCGGTCGAACGGTGCGTCACCGTCAGGAGCAAGCCCGGCACGGTCTGCGACGCGGTCTGGCCGGCGGGCGTTTCGGGAGGCTCCGTGCTCGCCGCGCGCAGCGTGGCCTATGGCGTCATGGGTGCATTGGGGCGGCTCGCCGCCATGGATGGGGATTGCCCAGAACGCGCATTCGCGGGATTTGCGTCCTATGTTAACCTCGTCCAGCTATTCGGTGCGCGTACGAGCGGTCAGCCCTTCGGCACGATGCTGATGGAAACAGGCCAGGGCCTGGCAGCAAGCGGTGCGCGCGACGGGATGGATTCAGGCGGCCTGCCCGACGGCCCCGGAGCGTCGAGCGGCGACATCGAAACGGCGGAGATGGCGTTCCCGCTGCTTTATCTCTATCGGCGGGAATGTCCCGATACTGGCGGGGCAGGGCGCTTGCGCGGCGGCACGACCGTCTCGTCGGCCTTCCAGATGCGGGGCGGTGCCGGGTCCGTGTTCGCGGTAGGACAGGGTTACGCTTGGCCGATCAGCTTCGGCTTGATGGGCGGCGAACCGGCGCCGCCGCTCAACAATATCCTCGTGCGTGGGATCGGCGAAGCGGATATGGATCAGCTCTATGCGCTGGTGGACCCATTGCAGGCGTTATTCGGCGGCACTGCGCTGTCTCCGCCGTTCAATGAGGAAGCCGAGGTCGCTCTCCCCGGCGGCGGCATCCACCTGACGAGGCTTTCCGCGAAACATCGCGCACAACTGGCGGCCGGTGATGTCTATGCGACCGGCGGTGGCGGGGGATCGGGGTTCGGTGATCCATTGACGCGTCCGGTCGAAGCGGTGGTGCGCGATGTCAGCCAAGGATATGTCTCGGTCGCGGGGGCGCTCAAATCCTATGGCGTAGAAATCCAGCCGGCGGTCGGCGGACCGACCGGAAAGCGTGTCCTGTCGAATTGCGTTTCGGCAGATCGCGAAGAGATTGTCGGCCCTGTTCTGATCGATGGGCGGCGAGCTGTTCGTGTCCGGACGTTCGAAAAAGGCGTTCTTCTCGACGATCGACTGGAACTGCGCGACGGCGGTTGAGCGCTGCTCGAAGGGGAGCGCGGCCGCGCCTTGCTGATCGGATACGGGAGCGATTCCGGGGCAGTACCAGGGGAATGATACGGGCCACCGCGAACACTGATCGCCAGCTGCCGAGAGGAAGGAGAAATGCGGCTATCTCGCAAAGGCGCCGACGCACAAACTATCATGCCGTTTCCGAAGAGCGGCATCAAGATTGCGGTCGCCTTCTTCCGGCCGAAGGCGTCGTCGGCGAACCCGCCGAGGAGTCTTTCAGTGAGACGCCGGGATAGTTGCCGGCCAGGATCAGTCATGTGCTGCGAGAGGCGAGCTGCGACGGGCCTCCTACCGCAAGCCGTACGCGCATCGCTGATACTGACCGACCCATTGTTGAGCGAGGGCTGGCAAATGCACCGGCAGCGTGATCGCCCTGTTCGCCATGCGAACCCCGCTTTTGCGGAGCGCATGGCGTCTGGCGACCCTTTGGTGACGCGGAGGACTGCTATAGTTCAATTCCATCAAGCCAAAGCGGATCGTGGTTATCACACTTCCAGAATAACGCCGGGGGCCGTCACAGTTCGAGCGCGCGCAGAACATCCGCCGCTGCCAGCGGTTGGCCGTTCACGCCAACCAGATCATGCGCTTGCACGATTGCGTCCTTTATTCTCGCCAGCCGCTCGCAATCAGGCGAGCGGCTGCGCTCCGCCTCGGCCAGTGCGACGTCAGCCAGGCGCCACATCTCGTCCAGTTCGGTCTCGCGGTAGATCAACTGCTCGGGGCTTGTCGATCGCTGCAGCCGCTCGATCATCGCCCGGACAGTTATCTGTGAATAGTCGTCCACGTCGTGGATATCGTCGAGGCTCACAAAATTCTCCATCCTTGATGACAATCGATTCCTATATCGATACATTATGCAAAATGGTGTAACAATAGGTGTCTGGAACATACTCTCCGGTGAAGGCAATGCGTTGCTCTTGTGCAGCGGGGTAACGGGGACGTGGTTCGAGGCCTTCCTCAATGAGATTGCGCGAAGGGCATTCAGAGGCTGTTTTTTGAACAATCGAACAGCCTGGAGGATGAGGGCATAATCGTCGCTCGGCAGTCACGACCCCGCTCACCGCTTATAGCGAATATTGTGCGAACTGATGTGCCGTGCATGGACAGCATTTCTATATCAATGTGAGGAGAAGCCGGAATGGAAGATATTTACAGTGTTGGCGAACTCGGTGATCGCGTGGCCATCATCGACCTTTATGCTCGTTATGTTCACGCGACCGACGACAAGGACTATGACGAGCTAGACCGTATCTTTCTTCCCGACACCGTCTTCGACTGGACCTCGGTGGGTCATATAAGAGCGGATTGGGAGCCTACTGTGCGTGCGGAATATATTCGTAACGGACAGTTCTTCATCGAGGATTTTCATCATGCGACCGGCTTTCGGATCAGCTTCAACCAGGACCGAAGCGAAGCCTATGTGAAGTCGAAGATGTTGAACGCGACCACGACCAAGACCGACGACGGCGAAATCGTCGCCAGCCAGGTTCACGGGGGCTATTCAGACACGCTGGTTCGTCATCCGGACGGTTGGAAGATCGTCAGCCGCTTGTGGAATCACAAGTTTATAACGATCGGGCACCAGACTGCAGGTAATTCGGGCGGTCTGCTCGAGAGCGATCGCGCCTGAATGGATCATCCTTCCCAGGCACTGAAACACCTTGTGAGGTAAGCGGATCGTGCCCGGACTGCGCGTTAGTAAGTATACATATTAATTGACGCTGGGCGGCCGTTTGGAATAGGATGTGAGTCGCACTGCATAAAAACGGATAGCCGGAAGAGGATCGCATGATGTATGTTCGCAACTGCTGGTACATGGCGGGATGGTCGAAAGACTTCACCGGCACTGACGTCCAGTCCGTGTCGATCCTCAACGAGCCGCTGGTAATGTACCGTGCGGACAATGGTTCGCTCGTTGCACTGGAGGATCGATGTCCGCACCGGGCCGCGCCCTTGTCGAAAGGGCGTCGCGAAGGAAATGATCTTCGTTGCATGTATCACGGGATCATGTTCGGGCCGGACGGTGCGTGCACTGACCTCCCCGGCCAGCCGGTCATTCCCAAATCCGTCTGTGTGCGCAGTTACAATGTGATCGAGAAGGACGGATGCGCCTGGGTCTGGATGGGAGAGGCCGACCGCCTCGATTTCGCCCTGATCCCGAACTTCATTGGTCCGGACCATCCGGATTGGGCGATAACCCAATCTCAGCTCGATATCGACGCGGAAGGGCAACTCCTGATCGACAACCTGCTCGACGTATCGCACGCGCCCTATGTTCACGAAGCAACATTCGGCGTGAGCGACAAAAAGACTGTGCAAACGTTGATCGAGGGCGAGTTCCACGCGAAGACGACCAAATTGGAGCGTGGCGTCCATATCGAACGCTGGCACGTCGGTCGAAAGAAAAACCCGTTCATCGGCGACATGGCCTCGGATGACCTGGTGATCAACGAGGTGAACGTTCCTGGTGTCTTCACGCTCATGACGAGAAGCTATGCGCCAGGCGTTCAGGACCGCTGCGGTAGCGAAGGCATTCCCGAAGAGGAGCCGATCCTGAGCCGATTCATCGGCCAGATCGTCACTCCGGTGAAGGACGGTCAGTGCAAGTTGTTCTATGCTGTTGGTCCTTGGTCGAAACATGCCCAGCTCAAGGATCGGGTTTTCAAGGTCGCAGGCGAGGCGTTTCGCGAGGATGAGGACATAATCGTCGCCCAGCAGCGGATTATCGATCGCAATCCCAATAGGCCCATGCTGACGCTGGGGATGGATGGACCGCTGGTGCGCTACCTCAACATCGTCAAGCGATTGATTGCCCAGGAGCAAGAAAGGCCGCCTGTCGCGGCCTGAAGCTACCGCCGCCGCCTGTAAGACGCTTGCCGAGTGATCCGATGCCATTGTGTTATAGCGCCGGGCAACCGAACTACCCCGGCGCTATAATGTAATGGTTTGCGTCGATTCAAGCGGTGCCGCTCTATTGGGAGCACTCTCGATGCCGGAACGGATCGAGGCGGTTCATGCGATCCATCTATCTGGCCAGAAAGCTATATTGGAAACTGTCGCCGTTCGACCGGACCTGTCCGGCGCCGTCACCACTGAAATGCGCGGGAAACAGTATGCTCTCCCGGTCGGCGTGGGCCTGGAGCAATCGTAGCCGCGTCGCGCAGGCCTGAGCGGCATCTTCATCGGCGAAAAACGGAATGTCCGGCCGGACGAGTTGCACGGGATGGTGCATACAGTCTCCGGTGAAGACCAGATGGCTACCGCCGCGTTTGGCGTGAACGCATACGCTGCCGGGCGAATGACCGCTTGCATCTTCCAGCCAGATCCCATCATCGATTTCGCGATGAAGGACATGATCGGACTCGACGATGTCGGCGAGGCCGGCCTCGATCACCGGCAGGACGCTGTCGTCATAGGATTCGCGATGTAGCGGCTCATGCTGCTGGGTCACGTAGAAATCCAGATCCTTCCTACTGAAGACATATCGTGCGTTCGGGAATGTGGGGACCCACCGGCCGTTCTCCAGCCGCGTGTTCCAGCCGACATGGTCGGCATGGAGATGTGTACAGGTCACCAGATGGATATCATTGGGGGCAAGGCCGGTCTCCGCCAGACGGTCGAGCCATGGCAGTTCCAGGTTGTCGACGAAGGGAAGGCTTCGGGTCTTATGATTGCCGTTGCAGGCGTCAATCAGGATATTGAGTCCATCGACCCGAACGACATAGCTGCGCACCGCCAGTCGCAACGCTGCGGTCGCCGGGTCCAGCGACAGGGCGTCATCCCAATACCAGGGTTTGAGGCGTTCGAGATCCATGCTCTCGAGCTGCGGCAGCGCCATCGCGACCGGAAGGTCGGCCTCGCTCTCCTTGACCTGCGATACGGCAATTTTCCCGAACTCGAGCTGCTTCATGACCTCTCCATATTTTTATTGCTGTCAATAAGTGTGAAAATCGCGATCGCCGATCCGAGGAGACACACACTCGCCACGATCGCCAGCCCGGCTCCATTGCCGCGATAGAGCAGTCCTGCGATCCATGACGCGACGGCGCCCGCGGCGAAGGTTGTCGCTCCGAACAAGGCCGCTGTGGACCCGCTGCGCAAACCATCGACCGCGAGTCCGCCAGCCATGGTATTGGCCTGGACCGGCGCGATGCTGGCGACAACGATGAAAAGCAGGATTACAAGTGTTGGCAGGCCGCCAGCACCGGTCATTGCGAATGCGAAGAGCAACAGCGCAACGACTATTGCATTTCGTCCCGAACCGCGCAGCACGGCTTCGGGCGAACGGCTCTTTAGCAGGTACCGGTTGAACTGGTTCGCAGCCACCAAGCCAACAGCATTGAGTGCGAACAGGATACTGAAAACCTGAGGCGTGATGCCAAACCCGTCGATCAGAACGGTAGACGAATTGGCGACATAAGAAAAGAACGCCGCGCTATTGAAAGCCGCGGCGAGCAGATATCCCAATAGTTGCTTGTTCACAATGAGCGTCCAGTACGCCATGAACGGATGCTCGCCGCGCGCATTGGCAGCCGTTTCGGCCGAGCGGCTCTCGGATAGAAAGGGGAGGGTGAAGATGAACATCACGAGGCTGAGGCCGGCCATGACAAGGAAGATGATCCGCCAGTCGCCAAAACGGATGAGCATTGCTCCCACCATCGGCGCCAGCACCGGCGCCAGCCCGCCGATCAGCGCCAGGAGCGAGAATAGCCGCGCGGATTCGCGAGAATCGAGCCGATCCCGAACAACTGCTCGTCCCGACACCATCACCGCGCACGCGCCGAGCGCCTGGAGCAGCCGGGTGACCAGGAGCATGGTGAAATTCTGGGTCAACGCGGCCAGCAGAGCCGAGACCGTGAACAGGAGCAGTCCGACAACGATCGTCGGCTTCCTTCCGAATCGGTCCGAGAGCGGCCCCGCGATCAACTGGCCCCCCGCGATGCCGAAGAGGAAGATCGAGACGCTTTGGCCGGCGAGGCGGGCCGATACCGCAAGATCATCGGCCAGCGCCGGCATCGCCGGCAGGTACATATCGATGGCGAGCGGCGCCAGCGCGGTAAAGGCACCCAGGAGAACGATCTGTTTCCGTGTTAGCAAGCGTTCGGCCCTTGGAGATGGTGGTTGGCAGGTGTAAGAAAGGCTATATACTATCGTCTAGCAAAATAAGATACCATGCTGTTTCGCGTGGAGATATGGGAGAAATGCCGGTGAAGCAAGAAGGCGCTGCGGAAAAGCAGACCCGGTGGACGAGGCGGCAACTCCAGGTGCTTCTGCTGCTTCAACTCATTTTTGTCATCGACGGCATAGACACGCAAATTCTGGCGGTCGCTTTGCCCGCGATCGTCGCCGATTGGCGGCTGCCGCTCGCGGATTTCGGCATTGCTATGGCCGCAGGGCATGCCGGAGCGTTTGTGGGAACGCCGATAGCGGGAATCCTCGGCGACCGATTCGGTCGCAAGCCCGTTCTGGTCGGCGGTACGCTTCTGTTCAGCATGATGACGCTCGCGCTCGCAATGGCGCGGGAGCCGACACATCTCGCCGGTTTGCGCTTCGTTGCCGGGCTTGGTCTGGGCGGGTGTATCCCTCCCGCGCTGGCATTACTGACCGAATCCATGCCCGGCCGCCGACGCGGCCTGTGCGTCGCTCTGTCGATGGTTTGCCCGCCTATCGGGATCGCGCTTGCGGGGCTGCTCGCGAAATGGCTGATCCCGGCGCTGGGGTGGGGGAATTTGTTCATGCTGTGCGGTATGGCGCCCTTGGCAGCAGCAGTTCTATTGTTCTTGTTTCTCTCGGAATCGCCAGCCTATCTGGCGTTGAAGGGTGATCGACCGGAACGTCTCGCAGCCTTGCTCGCGGCATTGAATCTTCCTGCTCCTGCCGAAAATCCCGGCGACAAGGATCCCGGCCTTGCCCAGTCATTGAGCACAATCTTCGCGGTCCCACGCCGTACGGCGGTGCTCGGCCTGTTCCTTGCTTTCTTTTTCATCTATCTCGCGATGAGCCTTGTGCTCGGGTGGTTGCCGTCGATGTTGGCCAGCAACGGCTATTCGCTTGCTTTGGCGTCCACATCGACTTCGGTTTTTGCCCTGGCAGGGATCATCGGCGTCCTCCTCACCGGATGGGCGATCGTTGCGAGGGGCGAGCGGGTAGTCGCTAACGCATTGATGGCAGGCGGAATCACAATAGCGCTGCTGCTGAGCATCGGGCTACCGCCGCCGGCTGCGTTTGGGAGCGCGTCCGCCATGCTCCTGTTCGGACTGCTGGCACTGGAAGGCATGGCGATGAACGGCCTGATCACGGCGCTCTATACCGGCGCCTCGGGAACGTTCCCTCCGCGGGTCCGGTCGAGCGGGATCGGTCTTGCCAGCACGCTGGGACGCCTTGGGGCAATGTGCGGTGGCCTGATCGGTCCCCTGGCGATCGGCCATGGCGGGGTCGCGCGATACTGCCTTGTTCTAGGCGGACTATTGTTGTTTGCGGCTCTTGGCTTCAATCTCCGCAAGCCAAATCAATCCCAATCTAGCCCTCCCGGGCGTAGAATCGAGCAAAGCTGAACATTCCGGCGAGCAGGCAGAGCAAGGCGGCGAACCATGGCGCAAGCATTGCGCCAGCGGAGCCGGTCGCTAAAAGCCCGGCCGCCATCGATGCGCCCAGCACCTGTCCACTCAGCCTCGAAGTTGAGATCAGGCCCCCCGCCGACGCCGCGCGATCGCGCGGTGCAGATTTGAGGATGAGGCGCGCGTTCGGCGCTGTGTAGAGCGCGAAGCCGCAGCCGCACAGCGCCGTACGCCAAGCCATATCATACCAGTCTGGATTGGCCGGTAACAGGGCAAGGGTAATCATCCCCAAAGTGCTGCAGGCCATACCCAGGCTTCCCATCAGACTGGGCGCGAGCCGATCCGACAAGATGCCCGCCACGGGTGCTACGAGCATGATGGCGCCCGGCCATGGGGCGATCATCGCACCGATCTGGGATGCCGAGAGGGCGAAGCCGTGGTGTAGGCGAAAGGGTAGAGCCACCAGAATCATCATGGACGCGACGAACGCCAGAAATGCACCGGTCGCAGAGAGCGCGATCACTGGCCTGCGGACGAGGTCAAGGGGCAAAATCGGGTCGGGACGCCCCAATTCGCGGCGCACGAAAACCGCTCCGATGGCGATGCCGGCCGCCAGCACGAGAGTCCCTTTCCACAGGCTCGCATGCACCATGAGTTCAAGACCACTGATGGAAAGGCCGAAGGTCGCGGCGCACAAGGCGGCTGCCCCCCAGTCATAAGGAGTGGCGCGTCGCTCGGGCTCGGGAAGAAACCGCGCCATTGAAAGTGTGATCAATCCAAGCGGCACGACTGACGCGAAGAGGAACGGCCACGGCGCCACGGCCATGATCGCGCCTCCCAACGTTGGCGCTACTGCATTGGAAGCAGAAACGACGATGCTGTTGATCGCGATGCCTTGCCCGAGCCGTTTGGACGGATAGGTTGCGCGAACGAGCGCGGCCGACACGCTCAGGACTGCGCTGGCTCCAAAGGCCTGCAGGATCCGCGCCACAAGGAGCAACGGCAATGACTGGGCGACAAAACACAGCAGCGAAGCCAGACAGAAACCGGCCATGCCGGCCACATACAAGGTACGATATCCGATCCGTTCGCCCATCGCCGCCAATGGCAGCAACGACATCAGCAAGACAAGCTGGTAGATGGTGATGACGAGGACCACGAGGCTATCGGGAATCGATAGCGATCGTGCGATTGTCGGCAGCGCCACGGATGGTAGCGCGCCGTCCAGAACCACCAGCGAGGTGCCCACCGACAAGGCGGCGATGGCGGCGTAGCGGCGCGGACGGGGGAGCCCCGGATGATCCGTCTGCGAAAGGTCAGGATTATTCAATCTGCGCGCTCCGTGCCGTTAAACGCTGGAATATCGTCTCCGGAATCGTTCCATTTTCCGCACGGCGCGCGCCGACGGGATGGGGCGCCAGGGCGTTGGAGGTGGTGCGATCTTTACGAGCTTTCGCCGCGACCGCCTGCGGGAAGCGAATGGCGTCGTGCTTCGCATAGTCCCGTGTCCCTACGGCAAACTTCCGATCTAGAACTTTCATTCTGTCCCCTCGCGGTACCCATCCGCGGCATTTTGCTGCCGCTGGTCCGATATATGTCCGATGCAAGCTCGCCCCGAGTAGCAACGCCGGTTATTGATAGTCTAACCATATTTTATTCGATGATGGAAATTCGTGGGTTCGGGAGAAGGGGGTGGACGACGGTTTGGCCCTCGCGCTGGGGCGGTCGTTTAGGGTCACGATTTGTGGTTGCAGCCATGGTTTGCACGGAGTAACAGAAACTTTGAATACTATCGTTGCTAAACATCTTGAGACCTGGAGAGGAGAAGCGGCATGGCGACCCTAGGGAGTCCCGCGGCGAAGGAAGCGGGAGAAGGACGGGGGTTTACGATCCTCGTATATGCGGTGCAGTTCTTCTTCGGGGGCTGGTTCCTGGCGCACGGACTGAATCACTGGCTCGAGTTCTTTCCCAGACCCTCCGGGTCGTCTCCGATCTCGCATGAACTTATTGGTGCGCTCAATCACTCCGGGCTGTTCAAGGTGGTGAAGATCATCGAGATCATCACGGGCGTGCTGCTGCTCGCTAACCGCTTCGTGCCGCTCGCTGTGGTGGCCGCCTTTCCCGTGGCTCTCTCGATCGCGCATCTCAATCTGGTGGCGAACCGCGATCCCACCAGCATTGTCGTCGGCATCGTGATCATGACGCTGCTTGGAGTGATTGCTCTTGGTCATCTCGACAAATTTCTGCCGATGCTGGTGATGAATAATGGAGATCCAAGCGACCTGGGCCTGAAGCGGCTTTTTGGCAAGAACAACTGATTTTCGGGGAGGTTGAATAATGCGCGCATGGGTTCATGCCTTGTGCATCCTGGGGGGTATAGCCGCTCCGGTTGCTCTTACATTCTGGACAACCTCGGACGCTGGTCCGCGCAGCAAGGAGCACTATGCCGAGGTGACCGAGGAATCGCTCGGACCAAAGGAAGTGGTTTTGGCTTTTGAGAAGCTCGGCATCGAAGGGCGGAATCCTGCGGAAGCCGTGCGGCGATATTTTTCGCCAGACCTGATCGACCACGATCCCAATGTCGTGGGAGACCGCCAATCGGTCATCGATCGCCTTTCTCATCTGAACTGGGACAAGGCCGGCCCCACACGGACGATCAAGCACATCGTCGCGGAGGGCGATATCGTCATGGTTCACCATCATCTGGTTCGCGAACCGGGAACCAAGGGTATCGCAGCGGTCGATATTTTTAAGGTTAAGGATGGCAAGGTGGTGGAGCATTGGGACGTGCTGCAGCCAATTCCGGAAAACTCGCCCAACAAATATGGTGCCTTCTGATGCCCTCTACAGCGGAAGGCGTCACGGACGCATCGGCGAGGGCGATCACGATTGTCCGTTGGGCGCTGGGCGTTCAGTGCATCCTTTCCGGGTTGAACTGGTGGTTCAAGATCCTGCCCTTTCCGAACATCTTCGATCCGATGACCGGACCCATGAAACACCAGATCGTCGCGACGATGATCGAAAGCGGCTGGATGTTCAGCGCCGCCAAGCTGATCGAAATAGGCGTTGGTGTTTCGCTCGTCTTCAACCGCTACGCCGTGCTGGTGCTCGTGGTGGCATTTCCCATCCTGGTGATGACCTTTATCCTGGATGCCATTCCGTTCGGGGCGGCGGTGGCCGCAGCATTGAGTGGAGAGATTTCCCTGCGGAATTTCTGGGCATCGTTTCTCGATATGATCTTCTTTGGCGGCGCGGTCTTTCTCATGCAGGGCTATCTGATGCTCGAATGGTTCGAACACTATCGGCCCCTCTTCGTGCGACGCCCGGGTGAGACGGCGACCCCGCGAGCGCTCGATATTTCCTGCCCGATGGCGATGTCGATCATTCGGTGGGGCGCAATCGTTATCGGCGGAGCTTCCACGCTGTGGATCATCGCATTGGTCGGCCAATGGTTGGCGCCCTGGAGCAGCCTTGCGGTTCTGGCGCCGGTGCATTGATCTTGCAGAAGCACGAAACCTAGATCCCGCACCATCGCCCTCCCTGCGGAGGACCGAGGGAAGCGGCGGCGTGGGGCCGCCGCTTCCAGACAGCATTCACATCATATCGCGGCCGTATCCCACGGAAGCGACTTCTTCCACGGCTGCGTTGTCTTGTCCCAGTGGGAGATGCTGAAGCGACGGAATTTCCATTCCGTGCCCTGCTTGACGCACTCACTCACAAAATATCCAAGGCTCCGGACCCCATAGGTCTTGGCCTCGACAGCATAATTGTAATGCGTCGCATAGGAATAGACGAGATAGTTGCTGCCGCTACCGACGTAACGATGGTGCGCAGCCTGGTGGAGCCAGAGATCCCCTTCGCGCTCACGGATATCGAGAAGGTAACGGAACCAGGCACCCATTGCTTCCTTGCCGACGTGTTTCTTGCCGAGGCCGACGACCAAACCATCCTCGGTAAACAGTTCCAGGAAACCGGCTTCATCGCTGCAATCATAAGCCCACACATAGGTCGAGAAGAGATCTTCGATCGCTTTACGATCATCCAGTGGAATACGGTTCACTGCGGCTTCCCCTGCTTTTTGACCAGCTTGGGCGGCGATGCTTTTGCTGGATGACATCAGCAGGCCGACTCCCACCGGTAATGCCGCCAATTCACGGCGTGTCATTCGGGGGTGACCACTTGGCTCGGACAGTGCGCTCATTGTTTCTCCTCTCGATTGATGGTTTACCAACTAACCAGAGAGGGCTTAGCCCATCTTTCTCGGCTAGGCGATATCGCTCCTGGATTAATTGCTTTTGACTTGAGGGATGTCGAGGTTATGCGGGCAAAACATGCGGATCGATTTACTGAAAGACATGCCCGGACATTTGATCCGGCGCGTACAGCAGATTTCATCTGCCTATTTCGCCCGGGAATTGGCCGAGTTCGAACTGACGTCCGTGCAGTTCGTCGCTCTCGTCGCGCTCGCCGAAACCCCGGGGCTGGACCAGACGCGCCTCGCAGAACTCATCGATTTCGACAAGGCCACCATTGGCGGCGTAATCGAACGTCTTATTCGGAAGGGGCTTATCACGCGTACGGTCAGCTCACAGGACCGTCGTGTCAAAAGGCTCGCAGTTACGCCGGCGGGAATGGCGTTGATCAAGGTTGGCTTTCCTGGTGTCCAGCGGGTCCAGAACCTACTGACGACGGCACTCTCGGACGAGGAGGCGCGTCAGTTTAGCAATTTGCTCAAGAAGATCATTGCATCGTTCGATGAGTGATCGCACGCTATATTGCTGAAGAGTAATACGAGCGGGCCTGGCGTGATCCGGAGGAGGGAATGGCGGTTTAACGACGGCCACGGTCCGGTGTGAGCCTACGTCCTCGGTTCGACGGCTTGGCCATGCAATCCGATCCACTTGCCATTGCCAGTCTCGCAGAGCCTTGCTAACAGAAACTGCGTACTTTATGGTACGGTTTTTATGACAATGCCAGATGCATCCCGGATTTCCGGACGAAGGGAAGCGCGTCGGCTTGATCGACGTGACATGATCCTGTCGGTGGCGCAGGCTTATTTCCTCGCGCACGGCTATGCCGGTACCACCATGTCGGGCATCGCCGCCGAAGTGGGTGGGTCGAAGGGAACCTTGTGGAATCACTTTCCATCGAAGGAGGAATTGTTCACCGCAGTGCTACTGCGCGCCACCCGCGCCCATCGCGATCATCTCGCGCAGATACTCGATCCCTGCGGCGAACGGCGCCAACACTGCATCGCCTGTGCGTCAGCCTGTTGAAAAAAGTGACCTCGGTGGAGGCGATTGCGCTCAACCGGCTGATCATTTCGGAAGGCGCGCGCTTCCCGGAAATGAGCCGCATCTTCTTCGACCTGGCCCCCTATCATACGCGCGTGCACATAGCGGAATATCTGGAAGGCGCGATGGATCGTCGACAGCTGCGCAAGGCTGATCCGCTGGATGCGGGCCGCGCGTTGATGGCGATAACTCTGGTTGGTTGCCATCAGCAATTGTTGATAGGCCAGATGCAAGCGGCATCCCCGGTGCAGATAGACCGTGACGCGGTATTCGCCATCGACATCTTCTTGCGTGCCTACGCTCCCATGTCCTGAGGCTGCGGCTCCAACCAGTCGGGATAGAGTGCGTAGTTCCACGGCTTTGCCGAAAGGGGGGAAATTTCGGACGTAATGGCGCTCACCGATAGCTCCAGGGCAATGAAAAGATTTTTACTGTACGTCGCATCGTTCCGAGCAGTTCCGGCCACACCTTGCTTAGTGTGTAGCCTCCCGGAATTGTGCGCCTGCGTTCGGGCCTTCCCGGCGTTTGACGATCATGTCATTGACGATGAAGGCCTTGATGGCGTCGATGTCGGGGCGGTTGAGGCTTTTCGAGAAATTACCCATTCCGGCGTAGCTGAGCGCGCCCTCTCCGACGATACCCTCGAATGCGTCGATCGTTTCCGGCGCCATATTCCATAGATCGGGATAGATACCGACGGCCCCACCCATGACATGGCAGCGGTTGCACTGCCGCTCAAAAAGTCGTTGCCCCCGCGCTATCGTTGACGCCTCGGCGGGGATCGCCCGGGGCGTGGGCTGCTGCTCTGCCGCCACGCGGTTTGGGGGAGGCGCGAGTTTCGCGCCGCCGATTTTGAGCACGATGAGCCGCTCATAATTCTCATGGCTGCTTGCCACATTGTCGGGCGCGAAGAAGCCGCCTTGCGGACCTCCAAAACCTGCGAGGATCGCGATATATTGCGTGCCGTCCAACTCGTAGCTGATCGGCGCTGCCATCATTGCCGTCCCCACGAACAATTTTGCCAGAACCTGCCCGCTTGCTGCGTCATAGGCGCGCAAATATCCGTCGGCGGCCCCCTGAAACACCAGGTCCCCGACGACCAGCGTGCCGCCGTTGATGAAGGGCAGCGGTTCCGACGTCCAGCGCGCTTCTCCTTTTGCCGGGTCCCACGCCTTCAGCCGGCCTTCGAAACGTGTAGAGGGGCCTTGCTTGAATTGCGTTCCGAGCCGCGAATCTTCGAACGGGGGGAAGGCGTTGTGCGTCCCGTGATCGGCGTTGCCGGGCAGGAATTCTCCCTTGTCGTAGCTGACATAGCTGGCAGCCGCGTCATAAGTCGGCAGATAGACCAGCTTTGTCTTCGGGCTGTATGACATTGGTATCCAGCTGTGACCGCCTGCCATGCTCGGCCAGATCACGCTTGGACCATCGCGGAAGTCGGCCTGCTTTGTCAGCACCGGCCGTCCGGTGCGTCGATCGATGGAGCTTGCCCAGTTGACAGGGGTGTAGGGAGCGGCTCGCAACAACTCGCCCGTCCGGCGATCGAGAACATAGAAGAAGCCGTTCTTGGGCGCCTGCATGATCACCTTGCGAGGCTTCCCGTCGATTTCGAGGTCAGCCATCACAAAGGGCGAGGTTGCCGCATAGTCCCAGCTGTCGCCCGGCGTCGTCTGATAGTGCCATTTGAGGCGCCCCGTATCGGCGTCGAGGGCGACGATGCTCGACAGATAAAGCTGATCGGTCACTGTCCCGCTCGCGCTGCGCAGCCAGGCGGGATGTGGACCGCCATTACCCGTGCCGATGAATGTCGTATTGGTTTCCGGATCATAGGCCAGGCCATCCCAGGGATTGCCGCCAAGGCCCAGCTCCCATCTGGTATCGATGGGCCAGGTTCTGCGCGCGGCCGTGACGTCTGGAGTTTCGTCGGGTCCAGCCCTGGGGTCGCCGGGGACCACCCAGAAGCGCCACGCCAGCTTGCCGGTGGCCATATCATAGGCGCTGGCATAGCCCCGAGCGCCCATGTCGGCGCCCGAATTGCCGATCACCACATATTTTCCGGCGATATAGGGCGCACCGGTGCTGGAATAGTTCCAGCGTCGATCGACGATGGTGTCGACATTCCATAGCTCCTTGCCGGTCTTGATATCGACGGCGGCAAGGTGGCCGTCGCTGGACGCGGTGAACAGTCTTTTGCCGTCGACCGCAACGCCGCGATTGACCACATCGCAGCAGCTATGCTGCCCTGATTGCCCGTCCGCCTCTGGGTCATAAGTCCACAAATGTTTGCCCGTGCGCGCATTCACGGCATAGGCGACGCCCCAGGGTCCGGAGAAATACAGCATCCCTCCGATCATCAACGGCGTCGCCTCGACGCCGCGGTGGGTTCTTCCCCGCACGACAAAATCGGTGAATTCGAACGCGAGGCCGAGCTTGTCGACATTGTCCTTATTGATCTGTTCAAGCGGTGAATAGCGCTGGCCGAGGATATCCCGGCCGATCAGGGGCCAGTCTTTCGCGGCTGGCTGTGACGGGTCGGCCGAGCAGCTTGCAAGGACGAGCGATATTGCGATGCCTGCTCCAATGGCCTCGGCAAGCACCTTGCGTCTGCCGGACAACCAATGAGCCGCGCTGAGCGTGTTTTGTGTGCAAGTCCTTTGCTGGATCATCCCATCCCCCGTGCCGTTCTCGACGGCCTTGCTATTTCCGATTATAAAAGTATCCGATAATGAATAAGGAATTGACTACCTAATGGAAGACCCATACCATCGGCGCGGTTGGCTTGCCAACAGGTTGCTTAGATGTGCGGCCATCCAGGTCCAAAGGCTGGCCTCACAGACATGAGATTCAGGCGTCGTAGAACGCTGCTCTCGGGAGAAATTGCGCCGAAGCTATTCGGTGGGAGGGGATGTGGATCATGCGGGGAAGAGATATTCTTGCATCGGCTGCCGTCGTGCCGCTGGTGATCGGATTGGCAACGCAAGCGTATGCGCAGGAGACCGAGGCCCGACAGGAAGAGGCGGCGGGTCTTGCCGATATCGTCGTGACGGCTCAATATCGCGCGCAGAACGTGCAGCAGACGCCGCTGGCAATCACGGCCGTGAATGCCGAACTGCTGGAAGCGCGCAGCCAGACAAATGTCATAGATGTAGCGGCCCAGGCTCCCAACGTCACGCTCCGGGCGGGTGGCGGTCAGGGCGGCACGATGAGTGCTACGATCCGCGGCGTCGGGCAAACCGATTATTCGCTCGCCCTCGAGCCGGGTGTCGGCATCTATATTGATGATGTCTATCTCGCGACCATGGCTGGGCAGCTCATCAATCTGGTCGATATCGACCGCATCGAAATTGCCCGTGGGCCGCAAGGGACATTGTCCGGCAAGAATTCCATCGGCGGGTCGATCAAAATCTATTCCAAGGTGCCTGCAGGCAGCAATACCGGCTATGTTTCGGCCACCTATGGCACGGATAACCGGATGACGGTACGCGGCGCGGCCGACTTTGCTCTCGCGCCGGATCTTTTCGTTCGGTTGTCGGGGATAGGCCATACTGTGGACGGCTTCGTCGACCGCATCGACTATCGATGCTCCCATCCCGCGGCTACCGATGTCCCGACCGCTGTGCGAAAGGGCGGGGGCGACTGTCGACTTGGCACGCTCGGCGGGCAGGAATATCTCGTTGGCAGCGCGGATATCCTGTATCGGCCGAGCGATGTGTTCGAACTGAGGTTTCGCGGCGACTATACGAAGGATAGTTCGGAAGGCCAGGCGGTCGTCCAGAGCGTCGCACAGCAGCCGCAAAATGGACTGCCAGGCGTCCCGGGTTATGACAGCCGCTTCGTTACACTAGGGAGCTATGTCAACTATTCGACCTATTGCAGCCCCACCGACGGGGGATACTGCATCGACCCGCTGTCGCAATCGACAGGCGGTGGACTGTCTCTCCAGGCAAAGCTCGATCTCAGCGACTCGATGTCGCTCACCTCGATCACGGCCTGGCGAAAGCAAAAGACGCTTTTCTCGCTCGATGTTGATGGCTCGCCCTTTACGGAAAGCCAGCAATATATGGAAATCGATTTCCGCCAATTCACCCAGGAAGTGCGGCTGAACGGCAACTTCGGTGATTTCGCAGAATATACAATCGGCGGCTTCTACCTGGATACGAAGGGTAAGGACCGCGAGCATATCGATGCTCCGATCTTCCCCGATTTTTCCTTCAACCCTCCGATTCCGACCAATCTCTACACGAACGACCGCACCCAGGCGCATACGGAGGCGGGCTTTGCCCATCTGGTCGTTCACCCGTTAGCCGGTCTGAACCTCACCGGAGGTCTTCGCTACACGCGAGAATATAAGCATCATGATTACGACAGGGGCGTCGGCCAGGCCGCCACGGGTAAGGCCGAAACCTATAGGGGATCGCGCTGGGACTATCGTGTGGCCCTCGACTATCAATTCACGCCGCAACTCATGGCCTATGCCCAGACCGCTACCGGCTTCAAGGGCGGCGGGCCCAATCCGCGTCCGATCGCGTTGATCGAACTGGAGCCGGGTTCGCCCTATCGGACCTTCAAGCCTGAGACCCTTACATCCTATGAAGCAGGCGTGAAGACGACGTTCCTGGATCGGCGGGTGCGCTTGAATGTCGCCGGGTTCATCAGCAAATATAAGGATATGCAGATCCAGGCCAATAACTGCCCGGATCCTAACACCGGCGCTTTCAACTTCTGCTTCGCGCAGCTCAATGCCGGTGACGCGACGATCAAGGGGCTGGAGTTCGAAACATTGATGCAGCCCGTCCCCGGGCTCACCATCGACGGTTCGCTCAGCTATCTGCATTTCCAGTATACGCGCGTGAATCCGCTAACCGGTTTTACAAAAGACAATGTCGCGCCCAACTCGCCCGACTGGAAATGGAGTTTCGGCATCCAATATGAAATTCCAGTTGGCAGCGGCACGCTGACGCCCCGGTTCGACGGCTCCTACCAGGCCTCTTCGTTCAGCTACGGTAACAACGCACCTTCGACCCGGATACCGTCCTTTTCTGTCTTCAATGCCCGTCTAACATATCGTGCCGAGGCCGGGGCCTGGGAGGCGTCGCTGGAAGCGACCAACCTGTTCGACAAATATTATATTCTTAACCATTTTGACCAGCAGGCGAATCTCCTGGGCTACACCGCAGCCCAGGTTGCGCCGCCCCGACGGGTAGCCCTCACACTCAAACATAATTTTGGACAACGATGATCCGCACGGCCGTCCTGCTCGATGCCAACGTTCGGACTGACAGTTTAGTGAAGCAACCCCGGATTCCGGCGGGGTGGTAGATTTCCCAGGAAAGGGCTTGAGAATGGCGCGAAACGGCAAGACGGCAATCGTGACCGGGGCGGCGAACGGCCTCGGCGCCGCCTATGCAAGGCGACTGGCGGCGGATGGCTTCCAGATCGCCGCGATCGATGTTCAGGATGCCGGCCGGACCGTCGCGGCGATCGAAGCCGATGGCGGGAAAGCCAGAGCCTATGTTTGCGACCTCCGCGACGCCGATGCCATCGGTGAACTGGTCGCGGGACTCGACAAAGAGATGGGTGGTGTCGACGTCCTGGTCAACAATGCCGGGGTCTATGATTTCACCCCGCATGAAACCGTGACGATCGACGTCTGGCGCAAGATCATGTCGCTCAATCTCGATGGCATGTTCCTGCTCACCCAGGCGGTCCTGCCGGGGATGAAGGCCAAAGGTTGGGGACGGATCATCAATGTAGCTTCGAACAGCTGCTTTATCCCGCCACCCGGACTCACCGCCTATGTCGCGTCGAAGTCCGCGAGTATCGGTTATGTCCGCTCGCTTGCTGGCGAACTGGGCCAATATGGCATCACGGTCAACGCAGTGGCCCCGGGGCCGACGGTCACGGAAGGAACACGCGGGGGATTTCCCGACGAAGCGAGTTTCATGGATTTCATGAACCGCTTCGTTGAAAGCCAGTCGGTCAAGAAAGTCAGTCTACCCGAATATTCTGCCCCAGTGGTCTCCTTCTTCGCGAGCGAGGAAGCCGGTTTCGTGACTGGCCAGACGCTCGTAGTCGATGGCGGCGACGCAAAGCATTGATCGATCGCGAAGATCTGGAAGAGGAGCGGACCGTGGCGACCCTGGGAGCGACCGAGAGCCGGAGTGGTAACGTCCTGATTCTTACGCTGCTGGTTGGCGCGTGCCAGATGGTCGTCACCATGGACCTGGTGACGATGGGCATTCTGCTTCCCTCGATCGGCGATGAATATCCGGTCGGGCGCGCGCTGCTGAGCGGACTGGTGAGCTTCAGCGCGCTGACGTTTGCCAGCATGCTGCTGATCGGCGGGCGTCTGTCCGATCTGGCCGGACAGAGGAGCTGCTTCGCGATCGGTCTGCTGCTGGCGGCCGCCGGAGCGGTCGTCTCCGCGTTGGCGCCGAGCTTCATCCTGCTCCTTGCCGGCCGATTGTTCTTCGGCGTGGGCGCTGCAATCCTGGTCCCCGCCAATTTCTCGTTGATCAACACGGTCATTCCCGAGGGCCCGCAGCGGCGCCGTGCCTATGGCATCTTCGGCATGGCGCAGGGGCTGGCGCTGTTTATCGGGCCAGGGCTCGGCGGCGCACTGGCGACGGCCTTCGGCTGGCGCTCGGTCTTCGTCGCCAATGCCGTGTTCATGATCGCGTTGCTCGTCCTCAGCCGCGTTCTCGTTCCGGATCGGATTGTTTCTGCCCGCCGGCCATTCGACATTGCGGGCGCGGTTTCGTTCGTGCCGGCGGTCTTGCTGCTGGTGATCGCGATCACCAGCGGTTCGGGCCTCGTGCCGGGTGTGACCGAACGGCTTGTGCTCGGGATCGCCGGATGCGGCCTGATGGCGCTCTTCCTGCGCATCCAGAAGCGCGTAGATTCACCGCTGCTGCCACTCGATATCTTCGCCTATCCCCGCGTGAAGTCCGGTCTGATCGGAATGATGGCGGTAATGGCCGCATCGGCGGCGCTGTTCATTCTGCCCAGTCTGGTCATGCAGCGCGGCATGGGATGGTCGGCCGCGCAATCAGGCGTCGGCATGCTTCCGCACGCCGTCACGGTGGTCTGCGCGGGACAGGCGATCGGTTGGTTGATGGGCCGATTCACGCTCTCGCACAACGTACTCACAGGCTTTGCGCTGCTGATCCTCGGCACTTTCATCAATGGATGGATGTTTCCGGGAGGCGGCTATCTGTTCAACGTGATGATCCCCATGATCCTCGGCGCCGCCGGCAGCATCTTCGCGGTCATCATGCTGACCGCCGTCATCACCGGTCCCCACCCTCCGCATCAGCAGGGCGTGATCGCGGCCGTGACCTTCACTAGCCAGCAGATCGGGATCGCGATAGGCTCGGTGGCCTTGCTGAGCCTGGCCGAAGGCGAGGGCACGCCGCTGGCGTCGCTCAACCGGGCCTTTCTCGCGGCTTCCATGATCGCCTTGTGCGGACTGTTGGCAACCCTGGCGCGGCGGGATGTAAAAGCTGGCGGCACGGAATTTAAGAAGGAGAGGATGATGTGGGACTTGTTCGGGACCGAACATGGCAAGGCAGGGTGGACCTCTTATGCCATATTATGGCTGCGCATTGCCTTTGGCGCTCATGCGCTTTTGTCGGGCATCAATTATTTCCATCCGCTTGTCCCGCCCGCCCCGATCGGGGTTTCACCGGCCGGCCCCTTCGTTATGGAGATGGATCATATCGGGCTTTTTGGCTTGATCAAGATCGTCGAAATCTTAGTCGGCATATGCCTCATCCTGAATATCTATGTACCGCTCGTGTTAGTGCTAGAGATGCCCACGACGATGTCCATTTTCTACCTGAATACGTTCGTCGACGGTGCGCCGCGGCAACTCTACACGGGGCCGCGTGAACTATTCTACAATCTCATTCTGATCGCAGCCTATTTCGCCTATTTTCGACCCCTGCTGACAGCTGGGGCGCACTTCACGCCGATCTGGCGAGGTGGACGCGATAGCGCCGGGCGCGATCCCGTGACTGGCAGCGTAGAAGGGGAGGCGCGGCCATGAACATGTTCGACGTCATCCCCTATTCCATCGCGACCCTTTTCCTGATCGCCGCATTGATATGGGATCGGCGGCCGCGTTGAACCGCGCAACGACAAATGAAAGCGAACGATGAAACATGGCGTGAAATTGGGCGACCTGATCGTCCGCAAGGTCTTCGAACTGGAGGACGGGTTGCCCATGTCGATGGTCATGCCCGGGGTGAGCGCGGACGATCTCGCTCGGCTCAAACCCTGGTTCTGGGACGAGACACTGGCGGACGATCCAGCGGATGCATCCTTCGCGCTCAGTATCCACAGCTATGTCCTTCAACTGGACGGACGCAATATTCTGATCGATGCCTGCAACGGCAATCACAAGGATCGCTCGATCCCGTTCGCGCATCAGCTCAATACGGGATATCTCGACAATCTCGCCGCAATCGGCCTGAAGCCCGAGGATATCGACCTGGTTCTGTGCACACACCTCCACGCCGATCATGTGGGATGGAACACCCGGCTCATTGACGGGCGCTGGGTTCCGACATTTCCGAACGCGCGTTATCTGTTCGGGCGCAGGGATTATGCGTTTTACAGCATGCAGCACCATGAAGCCTTTCATCGTGAGGCCTATCTTGACTCGGTACTTCCTGTGGTCGAGGCCGGCCTGGCGGATATCGTCGAGGAAGACAGCATAGTGCATCGCGAACTCGGGGATGGTGTGTGGCTGGAGCCGGCGTTCGGCCATTCACCCGGCTGTTTTGCGATCAACGCGCAGCGTGGCGGGCCGCCGGCATTGTTCTCCGGCGATGTCGTCCATCATCCAATCCAGCTCGTGCGTCCGGACTTGCACATCTTCGCGGACGAGGATCCCTATATGGCATCGGCGACACGTCTGCAGCTACTCAATCGTGTCGCGGATACAGAGACGGTCCTGTTTCCAGCGCACTTCCGGTACAGTTCCTGTGGACACGTCAAGCGCGATGGCGAAGCCTTTCGGTTCGAGTTCCTAGACGCCTGATCTGGCAGCGCCTCAGCCGGACGGTTGCTCGGCCCAGGGTTTCTTGCCGTTCCAACGGAATACCGATCGCTTGCTGAACAACCAGTCATTCCCGATCTTCACGCATCTGCTGACATAATAGCCCATCGCGCGCAAATGCACATTGCTGCCCGACGGATCGCCTTCAGGCATCAGATAATAGGAATAGACGGTGCATCGTTTCCCGTCATATTCTTCGAAGACATGATGGTCGGTCAAATGTTGCCACCCATTGCCCTTGCGCATTTCGTAGGCTGTGGCGAGAAACGCGGGAACGTCGTGCCAACCGCGGACCAGCACATTGCCAAATATCTCGATTATGCCGTCGGCGGTGAAGGTCTGTGTGAAGCCGGCGACGTCGCTCGTATCATAGGCCCAGGCGTAGCGGGCCATGAGTTCGATGATCGACAGCTTGTCGTCCGCCGGGACGTGCGTGGCCGCGCGGCGGGTCGCCGCCGCCGGAGTGGCGGTCGGAACGGCAATGCCTGTCAGTGCGCTTCCCATTGCGGCGATGGCAAGCCGGCGTCGAGAGATGTCCGGACCTTGTTCCATCATTCTGTCTCCATTCTCGAACCTAGTGGTCGCGCGCTGGGATGACGGCGCTCAGCGGCAGCGGATTGGTGATATACTGGCCGATGAGGATGGTCAGCCATCCCAACATCAGCAGGCCTGTAGCAACCGCAAGGATTGCGAGCATGGGCATCGCCGGCCGGAATAGCTTTGCCAAGGGCGAAGCGATCGAGGCGCTGTCATCGATCGTCGCCGCATTGCCCTCCAGGTCCAGAACTCCGCGAGAGGAAAGGAGCGGTCGGTAATGTCCCAGATAGGCGAGGAGGAGAAAGAGATTGAGCAACAAGGATCCGCCGCCCATCACCATGCCCCTTAGGTGCGCGATGAAAAAGACATCGACGATGAAGATCGGAAACGTCACCGGCAGTACGGACACCAGCGCGAGCGGCACGAAGCGATTGGAGAGCAGCGCGAGGCCAGCTGCTACTTCGGTGGCCTTGACCAGATGGAACAATATGCCATTCTGGATCATCGCGCCGACGACGTCTGGCGGGGGCGGCATGTTTACGAAATCGGACATGCTAGGATAGGGCGAGATCATCTTCACCCACCAGTTCAGGCCGTTGATCAGATAGATTGCCCCCATCAGCATTCGCGCTAACGGAATCAGCCGTCGCAACATCCTCTTCTCCCTTTTTCGATTATGTACAATTGCATGCAAAATTGATATATTAAATCCTGTCGGCTTAACCTCCGCGGCTGGGCCGCCCTGTCAAGTTTGGGCGGGCCGCCAGCATTTTTTTTGATGGCGCGAGATCGTGTGGGCCTCGGCTCTGGGGACTGACTGACCGTTATCGAATATTGGGGCCTTTGCCGCGGCGCCCATCTGAAGAACGCGATATCCTCGACAAATCGGCTACTGTACGCGCGCTGGTCGATCGCGATATCGACAAGCTGATCCGAGCCCGGGCAGACCGCCAGAAGGCCTTTCGCGATCTGATCATCGAGATATTGGCAGACTGTGGGTTTTGAATTGCGCCTTGCGTCACCGCGCGTTTTCTCTCATAATCGTACAGCAATTCTGCTAGTCAATTTATGGACGGGAGCCGATGGGCGTCTACTTGAAAAATGTCTGGTATGCGGCCGCCTTCGCGGACGAAATTTCCGACAAGCCGCTCGCCCGCACGCTGCTCGACCAGGAAATCATGCTCTTTCGCAAAGGGGATGGTACCGCGGCTATGCTGGCTGATCGCTGCCCCCATCGCTTTGCCCCTCTGTCCGGAGGCAAGGTGATCGGCGATGAGATTCAATGTCCATATCATGGACTGCGCTTCAATGCGCAGGGGGAGTGCACGCACAATCCGCACGTGAAGGGTGGCGGGGCGCTCAAGGCGGCGAATATCACAGCGTGGCCGGTGATGGAGAAATATGGGATCCTGTGGTTTTGGCCCGGAAATCCGGATCTGGCGGAGCCGAGCGCCTTGCCGCGCGTGGAGTTCCTCGAGCGGCCTGACGCGTTCAGCGTCGTAAAAGGCCTGCTACACGTTAAGGGTAACTATGAGCTGGTCGTCGACAATCTCCTCGATCTGAGCCACGCATCCTATATCCATCCTCAGTTCGGCGGCTCCGCCTATTCACCGGAGCAGTTGCTTGCCGCGACGACGCAGAAGCTTGAACGTCGTGAGAACTCCATCGTCAATCACCGCGTCCGCAGTGGCTTGGCTGCGCCGGCGCCTAGCCAGGCTTTGTTCGGCTATGATGCGGAAACACCGGTCTACACCAAGTCCACGATGACCTGGTATCCCCCATCAATGCTGGATTTCGATGCTGGAAGTTGGGCGATGGATGAGGCTGAGGAAGACGGCGCACATATTCCGCAGTTGCACTTCATTACGCCAGAGACCGAGTTTACCTCGCACTATTTCTTCGTGAATGGCCGCAACCAGCGCCGTGACGATCCGCAAGTCGATGCGGCACTGCTGGAGATGTTCGACGTCGCATTCCACCGGCAGGATGAACCTATGATCGAAGCGGTCCAACGCCGGATGGGGGGCGTAAGCGACATCAATGAACTCAACCCCATCCTCCTGCAGACGGATGCAGCGCCTGTTTCCGCACGACGAATGCTGGCCTCGCTGATCCGGGCGGAAAAGGAGATTGCAGGGCCAATGGTTGTCGCCGCGGAATAGCGATCGGTTTCTCCACTGGCGAAGATGTGCGGCTGGCGCTTTGCGCCAATGCGACTATTTCATCGTAATCGCCAGACGGTGGCGTAATGTCATCCCCACCAAGCGGTTAGTTCCGAACAGCTCCCATTGCGGGACGTACAACAGTCGTATGTCCATTTGCGAGCCGCCGGAGTAAGACTTTCATGTATATCGTCAGCATATTCGTCTGAAGAGGCGATAGTGCAATCTTTTGCTGGTGATATGAAAGATGGTCTAATTCTGCGTGGGATCAGAGCTATGCTTGCGCCTGCCACCATAATCGTCGCCAAATTTGCATTTTCGTAATATTGCAATTCGGTCACGGCGCTATTCTTGCCGTGGTGTTGGGAGGATCACGCGCGTGAGTCGGGTGCCTTCCATACCGGCAGATAGCGTGCGCGCCGGAGGTGTGTCGACATTGATCGGGCCCTGACCAATTTGGCATCCCTTCTGTGGGACTGCCGATGGATCAAGACCATCAACGCCGGATACTATCATCCAGCTCGCCGGGAAAGGGAGTGTTGTGCCCGCGTCACCATTTTCCGCGGCGCTTGCCTGAATATCAGCGTCCATTTCGTCTTCAGCGAGACCGTGGGGTGACGTAACTCCGCGCAAGCCGGAAATACGTATATCTAAAATGTATAACATCGACGTAGACGAGATAGCATACATATGGTACCGAGATTGAGTCGAGGCATCCTGGGCTAATGAACCTGGGAGCGCGGCGGGTTATGTGAATTTGGGATTCAGGGGAGGGGCAGGATGGCTTTAAGGTCGATTTTGTGTGTTGCTACAAGTGTGATCGCGCTCGGTTGCGCCGGCGCCGCACTTGCGCAGGAAACGCCGCAGGCGGACAATGTAGGCACCGACGATATCATCGTGACAGCGCAATTTCGCGCGCAGAATTTGCAGGACACCCCATTGGCCATCACGGCGGTAAGCGGGGATACGCTTGACGCACGGGGAATTACCAGCATCGACAATGTCGGCAAGATTGCGCCGAACGTCAATATCAGTACATCGAGCGCAGTTCATGGCCCGGCGGCCGCGATCTATATCCGAGGCATCGGCCAGTTCGACAGCAACCCGGCCTTCGAACCAGGCGTGGGCGTCTATTTCGACGACGTCTACCATGGCACAGTCAACGGTTCGTTCGTCGATCTCTTTGATATCGAGCGGGTAGAAGTGCTTCGTGGCCCCCAAGGAACGCTTTCGGGCAAGAATTCCATTGGTGGCTCGGTGAAAATTTATACGAAAAAGCCGCTGGGAAGCAATGAGGGTTATCTGGAAGCCGGTTACGGCACCGACAACAAGATTCTCGTCCGCGGCGCATTCGATGCCTCTCTCATCAAGGATCAACTGTTTCTCCGCGTGTCGGCCATGCATCAGCAGCAGGACGGCTATGTCGACCTGATCGACTATGCCTGTGCGAACCCCGGGAGCAACGTGCCGCCAGGTCCCGTCACCGTCAAGAACAAGGGATGCAAGACGGGCACTCTCGGCGGGAAGAACGTGTCGGGCATAGCGGCGGCACTGCGATGGGTGCCTGCCGATGGTTGGGATGTGACGCTGCGGACGGACATGGTGCGGGACAGCTCGCAAGTGACTGGTCTACAGCAGGTGCGCTCCAAGGACCCCCGCTTCATCTCGCCAGGCCCTTTCAAGAACTATTCGAATTTCAAGGATTTCGAGACGGGCGAAATCTATCCGAACGTCAGCGCCGTCGATAGCGACGGGATCGCACTGAACATCGATGGGAAACTGACCGACAATCTCAGTATTCAGTCCATTACGGCCTATCGTAACATGAGGGCTGACTATTCGAACGATCAGGAAGGTGGCAATCCGTTCAGCAACAGGTTGAATTACAACCATATGCGGTACCATCAGTTTTCGCAGGAACTCAGATTGTCCGGAACGGTGGGCTCCCTGGCGGACTGGACCGTCGGCGGTTACTATTTTGACTCTTATAATAACCTCGCTAACCGCATCGCGTCGAGTGCTGCAGGCGTGTTGGACATCCTGAATGCACCCGCATTCCCCCTCAACAATGTCAACAATAATGATAGGGTTGACAACTCCAGCAAATCCGTATTCGGCCATCTGGTCGTGCATGCGACGGATTCGTTGAACTTCGTTGGCGGCATCCGCTACACGAAGGACGAAAAGACCTATCAATTCCGTCAGTTTAGGGCCTGGACCGACATTCCCGCCCCGAATAACGGCCTATCAGCCGAGTTTAAGGGCGATCATGTCGATTACCGACTTGGCGTCGACTATCGCTTCAGCCGCGATCTCATGGTCTACGCCCAATGGTCCACCGGCTACAAGGGCGGCGGCACTAATCCGCGACCGATTAATCCGACCCAGATCGTAAGCTTCAATCCGGAGTTTCTCGATTCCTATGAAGTCGGGTTCAAAAGCGATCTCTTCGATCGAACGCTCCGGCTGAACATGGCGGCCTTCTACAGCAAGTATAAGGATATCATCCTCGTTGACTCGCAGGCCTGTTGTGGCAACGATCCGGCAAATCCGCCGGCGCCCTTCGGTATCGTGCCGAGAAACGCTGGCGATGCCACGATCAAGGGACTTGAGGCTGAAATCAATTGGGAACCAGTTGATCGCTTGATCCTCACTGCCGGCGGCGGCCTGCTGGACTTCAAATATACGTCATTGACCGGCCTGATCGGCGGTCCGGTGCCGGGCGCTTCGCCCTTTATCACGCCTTATACCGCGAAATTCAATGCGAACGCCGGCATCAGCTATGGCATTGAGTTGGGCGATGGCTCTATCCTTACACCGCGTATCGACATGACCCATCAGGGACGCATGTATTCGGAGGCGAACAACGCCGAGACGTCGCTTATCAAGGCGTTCACCTTGTTCAATGCTGCCATTGCATGGAAGTCGCAAGACAAGACCTGGACAGCGTCGCTGAATGTCACGAATCTGGGGAACAAGACCTATTATACGTCGGCTTTCGACGCGACGGCATTCAATGGCGATCTGCAGCACGCGGTCGCACGAAAGAGGCAGGTCTTCTTTTCGATACGCCGAAATTTCTGATTCTGAATTTGGAGCTGTGCTCTAACCAATATGGCGGAAAAGGGGCCGCCCGGGGGCGTATCGAAAGGTACGCCCCTTCTTTTCCGCTCAGAAAGAAGGCCTGACCATGGGTGTGATCACCCACGGTTCTGCAACTGATCACGGACGGGTGCATCGCTCTCGGTGAGAAAAGTTTTGGATGCCTCCGCTGAAGGTCGCAGGGCTTGGTTCGAAGCGGGAACCCCGAAGGTCAGAATGAACCGTCCAGTGGAACTTGCTGGATCATTGCCACAGACATTTGGTTATCCCGCTCAAACAAGAGCGAGGATCGGACCGATGAATAGATTGAGCATGAACAGCGCTTAGATTGCTAGCGGCAACAGCTTGCCTTCTTGTCGGGGTTAGCTTTTGCCAAGAAGCTTGACGGTGCTCTGGGTCTGTTTGGACGGCAGCAGGCTCGCTCGCATATACTCCGCAGATGCGTATGCGATGAATAAGAGAAGCGCCATTGCTGCCAGCAAGGCGAAGAAGCCTGCCGACCCCGTCGCTGAAATGACATGAGCTCCCACATAGGATCCACCGACGGCGCCGAGGCGTCCGGCTGTTTCTCCAATTCCCAGCCCTGTTGTGCGAATCTCGGCCGGATAGAGATCTGTCGTGTAAGCGAACAATGTCGTGAGGCAGCCCGAAAGCATCAATCCCGCAGCAAAGAGAGGCGCAAAGGCGAGAATGAGATTCCAATCCGGATCGAATCCTCTGAACCCGAGAAATGCAAGAAGAACCGTCCCAAGTCCGGCGAGCAGCGTCCCCGTGCGTCCGATTGAACCAGATCGCGCGCAACTTCTCAGCGATAGGCGAGGACGCTGCCGCAAGCGCGACCGCCGACCATATCGCCACCTACTGGGATCCACGTATGCGGCAGCAGGGATTTGATCTGCTCGATGGGGAAGACGGAATGCTCACACCCGTGGCCGCCTCTGCGCTATACCAGTTGCGCGACCGCGGCGCTCCACCTCACCAGACAAGGGCAACCGAATTCAATGGCGTGGACGGAACCGGGCACGCCGACGCGGGATGATCGGATTTTAGCAGTGGAAGCTCGGTAGCGGGAGTCAGCGTTCGGCGGCTGCGTACGGCGCCGACAATCAACGGAAATTTCCAAGGTTGTTTCGCGATCCTTGTTCGGATGATGGCAGGCGAGGCAGGCACGCTGGTTCCTGCCCCATTCAAGAGTTCCTCGGGCCGAGCCGGGATCGCGAATATTCAAAAAGCAGCCTGTCTCTTTGCCGACGTCTCATCGGAGCGGATAATCGTCGCAGCCGAGCCGAAGCCATGCGAGGATCGAAGCGCGGAATGACAAGCGAACGCCAACGCTTGCGGCGCTTGGTGAATCAGACGGTTCCGCTGGCGGCAGGCTTCTGCGCGTTGCGCATGATCCGCGCCCAGGGATTCAGGTCCGGCTCGGCGATCTTGGTCAAGGTATTGGTGTCGCGATGCAGGAAGGGCGCATCGCGGCCGCGCACCAGCAGGCTCGTCTCGGACACATAGCTCCACGAGCCGTCGGCGTTGAAATCGACCTCGATCTGGTAGGAGTCCGTGCGGAAGGCAAGTTCGAGGAAGGTCGTCGAGCAGATGCCATATTCGGTCTGGCCGCGCTCCGCCTTGAGGGTCAGCTTGGTGGCGTTCGGCTCGGCCTGCCCGGCGGCGATGGCGATCTGACCGCGCGGGATCGCCAGGGTCTGGAGGATGAGGCCGGTGGCTGGTTCCCAAAGCCAATAGCCCACCTGATCGTGGAAGGCGATCTGCTCCTCTGTTGTGTTGATGTGGACATGGTAGCGCAGGCCGTAGAAAAGCTGCGGCCCGTTGGTTTGTGCGTCGATCGGCTGCATGTCGATGCGCTCGTAATAGTCCCGCTGCTCGGGACCATCGGCCTTCGGGTTGAGATCGACACCGCGATGCCCTTCCCAGATCCCTGCTAAGCGGCGCAGCGGTCCCAGATTGGCGAGGGTGTCGGAGGCCGCGTCAGGTTCCGTGAAAATGTCGTCTGGTATGTCCATAAGTTCCTTCCCCTTGAACTGGACGCCTTCGTTGCGGGGGCGTTCAGGGCCCGTCTCGATTCGTCAATTGATAACCGACCATAGCCAGCGCAATCGGGAATGTCCTCCAGGGATACCCTCTTCCCACACGCTCCTACCTAGCCAGATCATGTGAAAGGGTGGCCCTAAGCCCTCTCTTGAGCCCGCGCAATTATGACGAAGTCGCAAATAGCCTTCTCCCCCGCATGGCGCGGACGGCAGATACCAACTCTGCGCGTCATGCGCCCGGGCTCCGCAATTGCGAGCTGAAAGGCACAGTGATCGGGGCGATGCAGTAGGATCATGATGATCGCTTAAGATCCATCGCCACGGTTAAAGAGCTACTCGGCTTCTTTCGACCGATGGAACGAACCGGTGGCGGTTGACGGATAGGCTGTGGCCCGGCCGTTCCGTCAGCGGCGCCCGACTTCACATTGCGGCGGACCCGCGAGTGCTTTAGTTGCTA
This sequence comes from Sphingobium sp. SYK-6, assembly GCF_000283515.1. Lineage (GTDB taxonomy): Bacteria > Pseudomonadota > Alphaproteobacteria > Sphingomonadales > Sphingomonadaceae > Sphingobium > Sphingobium lignivorans. The sequence continues at coordinate 2,035,141 of NC_015976.1, read as the reverse complement.
TAACAAGGAAAATGGTACAAATCCGCGACGAAGCTGGAGCGTGAAGGTATGGCGAAGCCTAAAGAAAGAGAAAACAACCCAGAAGACGGTGGTAAGAACGACCTTCTAGATCGAGACGAATACATCCCTTGGTTTTTGGTACGGCTCGCTAATGGCATGACAAGAGGGGCTTCAAAGACCTATCTCAAGCTGTTCGGCGTGGGCATCATGGAATGGCGCATTCTGTCCATTCTTGCTATAGAAGGCGGTATTATGGCCTCCTATATTTGTGAGGCCCTCGATCTGGATAAGGCATCTGCGAGCAGGAGCATCAAAACCTTGCAGGCACGGGATCTTATCTATATCGATGAGAAGCCTCTGCAGCGGGCCCGCAAGCTTTACCTGACCGAACAAGGCAGAATCCTCCACGACCAGATCCTCAAAATCGCCCTCGAAAGGACGAGATTGCTCACGCAGGGCATCTCCACAGACGAAGAAGCCTTCCTTTTGGCATTGCTGCGACGCCTCGTTTCCAATCTTTCTGTCGTGGATGCCTATGACTCTTCCTTGGTTTGGGGAGAAAACTGAATAGGATCAATGTGCCGCCGTTCAATGCACATGTCTATTAGGCCGTCGGTTGCGGATTCTTCCGAAGATGTGCCGCCCGTCGGCAAGTTCGGTAGCGCAAAAGCGCTGTAGTTCACTTCGGGAACGGAGCAAAACGCTCGATCATCACCAGGCTCCGTGCGGACGTATGTTGACAAGCCAACTAATGTTGGTAGGGTCGAAGCGGTCGGGCGATAGCGAAAACACGTGATCGTTGTCCGCTTTGGATGCCGTGTATCGCTCGGCCGACGGCGGGAAAGGAAGCGAAATCATGATCTTCGGTTTCTGCGACCCACAGGATCACGAAATACCCGCACCCGCGCCTGCATCATCGATCTCACCAATAGAAATCCGCATGCGCTGGGGACTGAGTTGCGGTAGCGCGGCATTGGTGTGATCTCGACCGCGCCAACCTATCGGCGAAGCAGGTGATTATGCACCTGTTCTCTGACTCCGTCGGCCAGCTTGGCACAAGCCAGGCGAACTACCGATTTACCTGTCATTCTCCGGACATGCCCGCGTCTGCACGAGCGGCGACGTCGCGGTCTTTGGGAAAGAGGTGGTCAGGCCTTCGTCGGATGGTTCGGCGATCGTGCTGCGGCGTGCAGCGCAGCATCGGTACGCCAGTTACCGGCGGCAGATGCCTTGCGCTTTGTGCAGGATCGGACGCGGCATTGTCATCGTCGACTATCTGGAGGCCTGTGGACCTTTCGGCTCCATCGTGGAAGGACCCGATACATCGACAAGGCCCGGCGGCATCTCCTGGGCTTAGAAACGATCGCACGCGGACGGCCGGCCGCCTGCGGCACGTTGCTTAATGTTCGATATGGCGATGGCTGCGGACATTTGTGAACTGATTCACCTGACCGTGGTCGGACGTATGAACCGGCGGCCCCTACGGTCGGCTTGTTCACTGGTCAGATTTCCGCGGTGTCTCGTTTTGATGATGTCTCGGAGGACTAATCCATGAAATACAAGTTATTTGGCAGGACAGGCTTACGAGTTTCCGAAATTGCGCTGGGTACCGCGACTTTTGGGACGCGCTGGGGGTGGGGCGCGGACCGCGAGGCCAGCCGAGTTCTTTTCGATCGCTTCGTGGAGGCCGGCGGGAATTTCTTCGATTGTGCGGACGGCTATCAGAACGGCGAGTCGGAATCCTTGCTTGGAGAATTTATCCGGTCCGACCGCGACGCCTTTGCGATTTCTACCAAATATACGAGTGCAGCAGGCGCCAAGTCCCTCTTGAAGACAGGGAACAGCCTCAAGGGAATGATGCATTCCCTTGAGGGAAGCCTGAAGCGGCTCGGTACGGATTATGTCGATCTCTTCTGGGTGCATTTTTCGGATCTTGTCACGCCGACCGAAGAAATAATGCGCGGGTTCGACGATGTCGTACGGTCCGGCAAGGCGCGCTATGTTGGCTTCTCCGATTTTCCGGCTTGGCGAGTGGCGCGCGCGGCGACCATCGCGGAATTGCGAGGTTGGGCGCCTGTAACGGCGGTCCAGGTCGAGTTCAGTCTCGCCGAGCGCAGCGCCGAGCGGGAGTTCTTTCCAATGGCGGATGGTCTGGGCCTGGCGGTCGTGATCTGGGCAGCGCTAGGCGGCGGCATATTGACGGGAAAATACCGTCGCGGTGAAGCAGGGCGCCGCGAGCGGGGCGGGGGAGCGGTGCGCGGCATGTCAGGCGAGCAGGAATCCCGCATCATCGAAGCGATCGAAGCTGTTGGCCGCGGCGCGGGCGCGTCACCTGCCCAGGTCGCGATTGCCTGGGTCCGGGCCAAGACAGCCGCTTATACCGGCTCAACCGCTATGCCTATCATCGGCGCTCGAACGCTTGAGCAGCTCGATGACAATCTTGGAGCACTACCGCTGGTTCTCGATGAGGCACATGTCGAGATGCTCGATGCGGCCAGTGCCCAGCCTCTTGGTTTCCCTCATGAGCTGCTTACGCGCGATACAATGCAAAGCGTTCAGACGGGCGGATACTGGAGCGATTTGATCAAGCCCAGTCAGACGATTGCCTGAGTTCACGGCTGCAAGCCGCAGCGAATCGATTGTGTCCATGGCTCATCTCCGGCGGCTGCTCACGCAGGCGCCGGCCCCTGCACGAGTTGCCATCTGTATTGCCGCACATTCACGACGCCCCGGCCGCAAACGCATAGTTGACATACCAACTAAATGTGATAGGCAGTGTGTCGAGCAATGCCCGCGCGCACGCGATCCGCAAAAAGTGACGAAGCGCACGTTTGCAGCTCGGCCGATAACAATGACATGGGGAGGAAGTGCATGGTGGGTGCATGGACGTGCGCGGGCAGCGTGCGGATCGCGATCGTTGCGGCGCTGGCAGCGACAAGCGTGCCAGCCGCTGCCCAGGAGACAGACCCGCCGCCTCCCGACCTGACCGGCTCCGTCATCCAGGATATCGTGGTTACGGCGTCTCGTCGCTCCACCAATATTCAGCGGGAATCCCGAGACGTGACAGCGATCGACGCGGAGGCGTTAACGCGTAAGGGCGTCGTCGACGCAACCTCGCTTTCGACGCTTGTGCCTGGCCTTGAGGTCGCTCAGCTTGGCCCGCAGGTGCAGGCATTCATCCGCGGCGTGGGCGATCAGACGTTCACCGCCGCCAACGATCCCGCTGTCGCGTTGAACGTGGATGATTTCTACTACCCCAAAACCTTCGCGTTAAGCGGCCAGTTTTTCGATCTTGAGCGCGTCGAGGTCCTCAAGGGGCCGCAAGGGACACTTTACGGACGCAACGCATCGGCTGGCGTGATCAATCTCATAACAGCCAAGCCCAAGTTCGACAGCAGCGGCTATATCGAACTCGAATATGGCAATTATGACAGCAAGCGCCTGACAGCCGCCATTACCGGACCCGTCAGCGACACGCTCGCGATCCGGTTCGCCGGCCAGCGCGTGGACCGCGACGGCTATCTCTCCGATGGCTATAACGACGACAAGAGCGTGGCGACACGCACGCAATTGTTGTGGCGCCCGGGGCCTGACACCTCCGCCCTGCTCTCCGCATCCTATGTCTATAACGACGCCAGAGGCGACGCGGCTGTTCTGGTGCCTCGTATCAGCTCCAATCCTTGGGCCGGTCCGACCGATCCCGACACTCTCGCCGTTATTGCGGCTGTCAGCCCCGGCAATGCGAACCAGCCAAAGCAGGACGGATATCAATATATCCGCACCTATACCGTTACCGGACGGATTGAGCACGACTTCCCGTGGGCGACTCTGACGATCCTGCCGTCCCTCATCCATTCCAGGCTGCGCAATCTGAGCTATAGCGTGCCCGTCATTCCCATCTACACCGACACCGCGAGCAGGCAGAAATCCATCGAGATCCGGCTGAGTTCGCGTGAAGAATCGCGGGTAAAGTGGGTGATTGGCGCCCTCGCATCAGATGAACGGGTTCAAGATCAGGTGCAAAGCAACCAAGTGACGTTCATCTCGGCCACTTTTCGCCCCAAGCTCACCGATAAGACCTGGGCTGTGTTCGGTGAAATGAACGCGCGATTGAACGACGTTTCCGCCTGATCGGTGGGGTTCGCTACACATGGGAGCAAAAGTCGGTAGAAGGTGTCAACGGCCGCATCAACTTTCCGTGGGATCGCTTCCCGGTCTCAAATCCGCCCGGAACGGTGCTGGACATTGGGGGAAAGCGAACAGACAAGGCCGTCAATTTCAGGGCCGGATTCGAATTCGATATTGCACCGGCATCGATGCTCTACGCCAATATCAGCACAGGCTTCAAAGCCGGCGGTTTTTTTGCGGACATCCGGCCCAACGAGTATAAGCCAGAGCATCTGACTGCCTATCAGGCCGGTATCAAGAACCGCTTCTTCGACAACCGGCTTCAGCTGAACGTCGAAGGCTTTTATTGGGACTATAAGGATAAACAACAGAGCTATCTGTCGATCACCAACAGCGGAGGTATCGGCGCAAGAACCGATAATGCTGGCAAGGCGACTCTTTACGGGGCAGACTTCTCGATTGTGGCGCTTGTCACGAAAAATGACACCGTCTCTGCTGATCTGTCCTACAACCACACACGCTATGATGAATTCCAGTACACTACCGCCCAGCTTGGCCCCTCGGCACCGCTGACGGAATGCGCTATCGGGCCCGTCGAGCCGGGTGTGCCCTTCCCCAGGCGGACGATTGATTGCAGCGGGTTCCCCCTTGTCAGAGCACCAAAATGGTCGGGAAGGGTGGGTTGGCAGCATAGCGCGACCCTCAACGATGGCAGCAAGCTGGAACTTGACGTCACGACACAATTCTCGTCCAGCTATTATCTCAACAACGATTTCACCGCTTATGAGAAGACCGACTTCTATCACACCACCGATCTCACATTAAGCTGGACCTCTGCCGGCCGAGGTGTTGCGATTACCGGCTTTGTCAAGAATCTGGAGGACAAAGCGGTCTATACCGGCGGCAGCCAAACACCTGCTCTTCCAGGCTATGTGCTGGCGACAATCCGCGCGCCGAGAACTTTCGGTGGCCGCATCAGGTTCAGCTTCTGATCATTCGGGAATGCGCGGCCCACAGGACATTATCGAGGGACTGACATGCTTTATCACACTGCCATTTGTGTCACGGACGTCGCACGCTCCGCTAACTTCTATGATGAGGTCCTCGCCACCTTGGGAATGGAGAGGATCATCGATCTCCCAGGAGCGGTCGGCTATGGCGGGGATCATGCGGAATTCTGGATACAGTCGCCCCAACAAGAGTCCTTCCTTACGGTTACGATTGGTGGACATTATGCCTTTCAGGCCGAAAGTCAGGAAGCCGTGGATGCCTTCCACAGCACCGCGCTCAAAGCAGGTGGAAAGACCGCGCTGACGCCAGCACGGTATCCGCAATATGGGCCAAATTATTATGGGGCCGTTATCGAGGATCTTGACGGACAAATGGTCGAGATACTGTTCAAATGTGGTCCCACACAAAAATGATACAATGATTTTGTTCGGTATTTATTGACTGGAGACAGACAATGACTGATTCCGATATTTTGGCTAGCGATCGTTTCGCGGTCCTTGATCTCTTCTCCCGCTACAGCTGGGCCTATGATTGCGGCGAAGCCGAAATATATGCGGCGACCTTTACCTCGGATGGGGTCCTTGAAGGCTATGGCTCGCTCCGGGCGGAGGGACATCAGGCGATCGAAGAATGCATCAAAGGTTTTTTCAAAGCACGAGGCACAAATGCTTGGCAGCACCACAACACAAATTTCGTGATGACTGGCAATAGTGAGCGATGCCGCGTGTATAGCTACTGGTCCGTACTTGAACGTTTAGCAGAAACGGACGATTATCGAGTGCGAAACATGGGCTATTACAATAGCGAATGCGTGCGAACGTCTGATGGTTGGCGCTTCGCCTATCGTGATATCCAAAGTTGGCCGGCACCTCGATTGCCCTGGGCCTGACCGGAGGGCCTTCAAGGCGATGCTACAATTTCGAGGCACGCAAGCAGCCGGGATACCCAGGTGCGAAGGACGGGCGCGCGAATAGGCAAGCGTGGCGTGCCTACCTCGCACGTTCGTGTCTGGCGATATCGAAGGCCGTCTTCCCGCGTTTCCTGCTCCACGCAGACGATTGCGCCAGCACCCTTTTAATCTCGTCAATTACAATCAACTGTGCCGCTCGGCGATAGGCAGGCCAGCCCCGGTAACGGGAGCCGTAATAACGCGCTGAGGATACAGTTTCGGCGTGAACTTCTTGTCCCGATTGGGGCCACAGCGTCGTAAGCGTGGCCTGAAGGCCGCAGGTTATGCTGCCTCAGCAATCAGCGGTTGCTCGGTGGCAACCCAATTCCACGGCATGAGTTCATCCCAGCGCGAGGCTGGCCAACCACCCGCAATCTTTGCGATGACATCGGCGATGTAGGCCTGCGGCTCGATGCCGTTGAGCTTTGCCGTTTCGACGACCGAATAAATGGCGGCGGCGCGCTCACCGCCAGCCTTCGATCCTGCGAAGAGCCAGTTTTTCCGGCCGATTGCGACGCCGCGCATCGCGCGTTCCGCAATGTTGTTGTCGATCTCGGCCAGGCCGTCATCGAGGAAGCGTGTGAGCGCAATCCAGCGCTTGCGACCATAGGCGAGCGCCTTGGCCATCGCGGACTTGGGCGACAGGCGGCGCGAGGCATCGTCGATGGCCGCGCGCAGCTCATCGACCAGCGGCCTGGTTTTCTCCTGCCGCCGTTGCCGGCGCATATCCGGTGGTTGGCCGCGAACCTCGTCCTCAATCCGGTAGAGCGCGGCGATCCGCCCGAGCAGGTCGGTAGTCAACGGCGTCGGGCTGGTCTGGTGGTTGTCGAATATCTTGCGCCGGAAGTGGGCCCAGCAGGCCACCTCCTGGATACGATTGCCGGCATAGAGCTTCTCGTACCCGGCATAGCCATCGGCCTGGAGGAGGCCGGTGAAGCTCTTCAGCTCGGTCTGCGGATGAATGCCGCTACGGTCGGGCGTGAACTTGTACCACACCAGCGCCGGAGCGGTTGATCCGCAGGCCCGGTCATCGACGACATAGGTCCACAACCGGCCCTGCGCGGTCTTGCCCTTGCCGGGGATCAGCATCGGCACGGGCGTATCGTCGCTGTGGATCTTGCCGGCCTTCAGGCCTTCCTCGCGGATCCGGGAGACGACCGGGTCGAGCAGATGTGCGGCTTGTCCTGCCCACCCGGCCAGCGTCGAGCGGTCGATGTCGAGGCCCTGCGCTGCCATCATCTCGGCCTGCCGGTAGAGCGGGAGATGATGGTCGAACTTGGACACGACCACATGGGCGAGCGTGGCGAAGCTCGCCTTGCCGCGGGCAATGGCCTTCGCCGGGGCCGGCGCCTGCACGATCTTCTCGCAGGACCGGCAGCTGTACTTGGGGCGGATGGTGCGGATCACGCGCCACTGCACCGGCAGGACGTCGAGCATCTCGTCGCTGTCCTCACCCAGCGGGCGCAGGACGCCGCCACAATCGGGGCAATTGCAGTGGCCTGCCTCCGGTTCGATCCGCTGCTCGGCACGAGGAAGATGGAGCGGAAGGCTGCGGACCGGCGCTGGCCGTTCGGGCTTGGCTGCTGGCGCATCCTTGCGGGCATCGGCGACAGCGGCTTCGCCTTCGAGCTCCTCGAGTGTCAGTTCGAGCTGCTCGATCTGGGCCGACATCTTCTCCGACGATTGGCCGAACGTCATGCGGCGCAACTGCGCCAGCTGGAAACGCAGCGTGTCGATCAGCGTGTCACGAGCTGCCAAGGCTGCTTCCAGCTCGGCGATCCGGGCATCTTTATCAAGGTTGGAAGTGGCTGTGTCCGACACCGTGACCCACTAGCAAAGTGGGCCATCCCGCACCAGAAAAACCGCGCAAATCTGGGACTTTTTATCCTGCCAGAAGCGGCGCAGCGGTGCGTTCGGGACGGCGCCAGTCGATGCCTTCGAGCAGCATGGAAAGCTGGGCCGAGGTAAGGCTGACCTTGCCTGCCTTCGTCACCGGCCAGACAAATTTGCCGCGATCCATGCGCTTGGAAAACAGGCACATCCCCTGGCCGTCGAACCAGAGCAGCTTGATCAGATCGCCGCGCTTGCCGCGGAAGGCAAACAGCGCGCCGGAATGCGGAGACTGCTCCAGCACCTGCTGGACCAGTACCGCCAGCCCGTCAAAACCCTTCCTCATGTCTGTCGCGCCGCAGGCCAGGTAAACCCGCGTCGAAGGTGGCAGCGGGATCATCGGCCGAGCACGGCGATCACCCGGGCAAGGGCGTCGGCATCGACCATCGCATCCACGGTCAGGCGGACACCCGTCGGCAGTTCGATGCCGATCTGCCCGCAACGCGATGGCACCGACGGTGCAACATCGCGGACGACCGGATCCGCAACCTCAACCTCGGAGAATGCCGGCAAGGCCGGTGGCCGGACGCCGGTCAGTTCTCCCGACATCGCCTGTCGGCGCCACGTGTAGATCGAGCCGCTGCCAACCTCATGCCGGTCGCACGCTGCGCGGACCGAACCCTCCGGCCCAAACGCATCCCGCAGGATCGCCAGCTTCTGCTCCACCGTCCAGCGACGGCGGCCGGACACCCGGCCCACGACCTCAATCCGAGTAGTCATATGACCACTCATATGACTACTTGCTCGCTCCGCCTCGCTACCGTCCATCCAGGCCACCCCATCAAAAGGAGCGGCTATCAGCGCCTCAATCCCGCGCCGTGCAAGGCGGCCTGCAGCCCACGGTTACACAGCGTCCTTCCGCCATGCATTTGATGGACTCGACCGCGGGCCATCGCCGAGTATCCCAATCCGCACTGGTTCGACGACGGGGAGCGAGGCATCCGTCCCGTTTGGTTGACATACCAACATAATAATGGCAGGAAAGCTCCGATCAACAAGGTTCACCAATAAAGGAATGCTGCGTATGCAACTCGCGTCGGACATAGGTTTGCCGGAAGCGAGCCCCGTTCAAGGCCCTCGGATCCTGAGGTCGCTTGAGGAGGCCGTAGAAGGCGCGAGGGAACTGAAAGCCGACATAGCGGCACGATGTGCGGACGTGGAGGCGGAGCGGAAGATATCCGACGTGTCTATCGCCGATCTCAAGCGCGGCGGCCTTTTCGGATTGGTCGGCTCGCGCAAGTTCGGTGGATCCGAGGTCGGCGTAGAGGCGCTTGTCCGCGTCACGATTGAAATTGCCGAAGCCTGTGGTTCGACGGGTTGGGTCTTCGGCGTTCTGGCGGGCCACAGTTGGATGTTGAACCTCTTCCCGGCTAAAGCCCAGGAAGAGGTGGCAGCCCTGCCCGGCGCACTGATGGCGACCCTTTTCCGCTTGTCGGCCGATGTGAGCGTAGCGGAGGGAGGGTTTATCCTTAAAGGCGGTTCCGGCCGTTTCTGCAGTGGTGTCGATTTCGCGGATTGGATCATTGCCAGCGCTCCCGTGACCCGGAAGGATGGCCAGGTCGAACAGCGCTTCTTCCTTCTGCCCCGGTCTGACATCGAGATCGTGGATGACTGGTTCACCGTTGGAATGCGGGGCACCGGCAGCCGGTCGATAAAGGTTGCGGATGCCTTCATACCCGAACACAGAAGTGTCTTGGTGACAGATATGGTGGGAGGTCTCGCTCCGGGCGCGATCTTCCACAACAAGCCGATCTACCGACTTCCGTTCGGGACTGTGACGCCCTTTTCCATCGCCGGGGCGCCGCTGGGAATGGCGCGCGGAGCCGTGAAATCCTTTGCCGACAGCTTGCAGGCCTCGCTCGAAAACAATGTTTCGCCCCCGGCCGGCCGGGACGCAATGCTCACGGAACTCTCGCGAGCCTCGGTGATCGTCGATGCCGCGATCTCCGTCGTTATCTCGGATGCAGCCAAAATCGATCGGGTGACCAGTCCAGAGGAGTTCGGCGAACTCGAGAGGAAAGAGCTTCCTCGAAACTGGTGCTGGGCCATCCAGGCATGCCGTAAGGCCATCAATGATCTCTATGCGCTTTCCGGTGGCTCCGTCATCTACGAAAATTCGTCCTTCCAGCGCTTCTGGCGCGATATCAACTCGGCCGCACAGCATATCGGTTTCACGGAAAATAAGGCCATGGTCGATTACGGCCTTGCCCGTCTCGGCCTGCCGGCGCAGCCCTATATTATTCCCTCGAAAAAGCCGCCAATGTAAAAATGCCGCTTTCAAGAGCCGTGACGCCGGGAGGGGCGCGATGCACGGCCCCGGGCCTAAGCCCGATAGACTATTTCGCCGGGGACGATGGATGGAAATTTAGTGACTTGGCTGAAATATATTTCGATTTCCAAATATGAACATGGGAAGAACTACCACTAATCCTAGCGATATGTCTTCCCAACTCTGGAGGGCATTCAGGCGCAATGCGATGAATGGTGATCGAGAGAAACGAGATGAGCATCTATCTTGAAAATGTCTGGTACGCAGCGGCATTCTCCGACGAAGTCGGCGAAAAGCCACTGGCCCGCAAGCTGCTCGACCAGGATCTGATGATCTATCGGGACAGTGCGGGGCGGCCGATACTGCTACAGGATCGCTGCCCTCATCGATTTGCGCCCCTTTCGCTTGGCAAGACGGTCGGCGATGAGATCGAATGCCCCTATCATGGTCTCCGCTTCGACCGTACCGGCGCCTGTTCTCATAACCCGCATATGAAGGGTGGCGGTCCGCTGCGGGCTGCTGCCGTACGGGCCTATCCTGTCATGGAAAAATACGGAATCCTCTGGTTTTGGCCCGGCGATCCGGGGTTCGCCGACGAGGCGATCCTTCCAAAGGTGAAATTCCTCGAGGAAACGGACCGCTACCGGCTCGTAAAGGGCTTGCTGCACGTCGAAGGCAATTACCAGCTCGTAATCGACAACCTTCTCGATCTCAGCCACGCGCAATTTATCCATCCAGGCTTCGCCATAAAGGGTGTCGATGCCGAACAGGCACTTGCGGCCACGACCACGAGGCTCGAGCGGCAGGAACGGTCGATCCTGAATTATCGCCTCCGCACCGGCCTGCCCGCGCCGGCCGCCGCACGGCGTCTTTTCGGTGTCGGCGAAGATGTACTTGTTAACGCCAAAACCCACATGACCTGGTACCCGCCGGCAATGATCGATTTCGACGCCGGAACATGGGAGATGGACACACCGGAGGAGGAGGGGGCGTTGATCCCACAGCTTCATTTCATCACCCCTGAGACCGAACTCAGCTGTCACTATTTCTTCGTCAACGGACGCAATCAGCGAACCGAGGACAAGGACGTCGACGATGCGCTATTGGAGATGTTCGACCAGGCCTTTCGGAGGGAGGACGAGCCCATAATCGAGGCAGTTCAGCGCCGAATGGGACCGGTCACCGATATCCATCACCTCAATCCCGTTCTCCTGCAGACCGACGCCGCCCCGATATCCGCTCGGCGCCTGCTGGCGAAGCTGATCGAGCAAGAAAAGCAACCAGCGAGGAGTAAGCCTTCTCCGGAAGAATCTACCACGCATTTCTCCTCGGCTGCCGTGCCCGCCGATGGTTGATCGCTTGGCGGATTTGCCTGCTTGTCGGGATCGGGCGTGACGTCGAACGCTTGCCTTATGAAATCACAAGTTGATATACCAACAGGGATCGGGCATGATTGGCAAGTGCAATCAAAGCCCTTGCCGGGTCCGCCCATTACCATCGATAAGGAAGCAAGATCATGGCAAATGCGATGCCTGCTATCGCCGTCTTGTCGTGCAACGGAAGTACAGTGACGAGTGACGACCGGGTGGCGACGCGTCTCCTGGCGGCGACGTTGAAGGGCGTGAAGATCTTCGAACGCGGGGGAGCCGAAGCGGACTGGGCGCTGCGTGGCTCCGCGCTGGACGACAAGCATATCAGCGCAATCCTGTATGAGCCACGATCGGGACTCATACTTGCCGGAACACATTGGAACCAGGGCCTCTATGTAAGTCGCGACGGAGGCTTCACCTTCGAGCCTTCCATGAACGGGATTGCGCGACCGCATATTTATGCTCTCGCGGCGCAGCATCGCGGCGAACAGACGATCATATTCGCGGGCACGGAACCGCCGGAGAAGTTTCCGAAGCGCTTGCCCAGATGGAGGTCGCTCGAGTGTATGAAGCGCGCCATGCTCATTCCACTCCGGGTATGGCAGAAGTGTTCGGCACGGCCGTGTCACTGCCACGGCCGCGCGTGATCGCCTCGTCTAGCCGGGTACGCGATCCGGCTGCCAGGCGCTCGACCCCCAGCATCCGGGCCAGCTCGCGCGCAGGATCCGGCTCTTCGAGCAGGTCCGGATTGTCCCGGACGACCGCCGATAGCTCCGCGAGTGGAATATCCGGGATTGCCCGGCGCGCTTCGTCGCTATGGGGAGGGCGATAGGGATGGAAATCTGCGACGGCGCCGATCTTCCAGATGAATTCGCCGCTCGATTCCTGAGTCCGATCATAGTCGCGCAGGTGCATGTCGATCCGCTCGCGAATCTTGCCGCCCGTGCGCAGCCAGCCGTGCGCGCGGGCGACGCGCTGACATAATATATCGGTGCGCAGCGGGCTTTCGGTTTCGATCACGGCGGCGACCATCGCGCGCAGGGTGTCCCGATAGGCGAAATCGTAAAACTGGTCAGGATCGGCTGTAAATCCTGTCAGATCGGTGATGTTATAACGGCCGTCTGGATCGTCTGGTGCGACAGGGATGGAGGCGGGAACCTCTGTCGCTTCGGTAATCCTGACCGGCATGACGGGGGCAGAAATCTCTGCCGACACCAGCTCGATCTCGATCGGCATGGGCGCGGGGGCTACCTCCTCGACACGCGCCGCCGCCTCGTCGTCGCGGATTTCCTCAATCCCCTCGACCTCGTGCCCCATGTCCCAATGTGCAGTGATGCTGCCGTCTGGTTCCGCCGCGCGGCTTGTCTCTAGCAGCGCTTCCAGCGCCACATGCAGCCGATCCGCGCAACCTGTGGCATCATACCACCAGTCGGTCGACCAGACGCGGAGCATGTTCCAACCGAGACCTGTCAGAACCTGTTCGCGCACTTTGTCGCGATCACGTGCGGTCGCCGCGCTATGATAGGATGCGCCATCACATTCGACACCGGCGAGATACGCGCCGGGCAGGTCCGGATGCCGAACGCCCAGGTCAATCCGAAAGCCCGAGATGCCGACCTGCGGCACGACCTGCCACCCTCGTTGCTCCAGCTGCGCGGCCACTGCCTCCTCGAAGGGCGACTCGAAGCCGCCCACCGAACCCGCGCTCTGGGCCGGCAGTGCGATCGCGCCGCGCTCCGCATAGTCGAGGAAGGTCTTGAGATGATGCACCGCGAGCGCCTTGGTCCGCGTCGGATCGATCTGGTCGGCGGTGAAGCCTGAAAAGACGATCAGTTCCTGCCGTGCACGCGTAACGGCTACGTTCAGCCGGCGCTCGCCGCCGTCGCGATTGAGCGCGCCGAAGTCCATCGTCAGCTTGCCCGCTGCATCCTTCCAGAAGGTGATGGAAAACAGGATGACGTCGCGCTCGTCGCCTTGGACATTCTCCAGGTTCTTGACGATGGTCGCCTCGACCCGCTCATCTGCAAAGAACCATTCAAGCGCAGGTTCATCACGCCGGGCCACATCCAGCAGGTCGAGGATCAGCGACTGCTGTTGCGCATTGAAGGTGATGATGCCGAGTGTCGGTCGGCTCTTTACTGGAAGCTCTAGCCATCCGCGCATGCGGGAAACCGCCTCGTCCGCAACAGCCTGCGCTTCGATCCGGTTGGTCCGGCTCTTGCCACGATCGTAAACGCCGTTCGGCACCTTGCGCAGACGCACCGCGCGGTCGTCCACCTGAGGCGATGGGAATGTGACGAGCCGGTTCTGATAATAATGGTTGTTGGAGAAGGCGATCAGGGACTCGCTACGGCTACGATAATGCCAGCGCAGGTCGCGAACCGGGATGCCCGACGCCTTCGCCTCGTCGAGGATGCTCTCCATATCCCGCTCATGGTCGGCGACATCCTCGTCATCGTCGTTGCTGCCGAAGAAGTTGGTCGGCGGCAGCTGCTTGGGATCACCAACGATAATCGTCTGGCGCCCGCGCGCGATCGCGCCGACCGCATCCCACGTCGTGATTTGGGATGCCTCGTCGAAGATGACGACATCGAACAGGGCCTGATTGGGGGGCAGATATTGCGCGATCGACAGCGGCGACATCAGCATGCACGGGGCAAGCTTAGAGAAAGTCTCCGGCATCTTGCCGATCATGTCGCGGATCGACTGGCTCGGACGCTGCAACTCCATCTGATAGCGCAGCAGGCCCAGTTCGGAATTGCGCGGCACGCTTTGCACCGGAGGCAGGTTGTGAGCGAGCGCGCCGATCACGCGACCTGTGGCATGGGTGCGGACCAGATCGTCGATCTCACGAAATTCGGCAATCGCGTTCTCATGCTGGAAGCGCCGGAAATCGCGAAGCACCGGATCGCTGTCCAACACCATGGGCAGCCACCAGCGGGCATAGCCTAGCCGGAACGCCTTGCGGGCGCCATCCGCAGCCACGGCTCCAGCCTCAATCTGCTCGACCAGCGCGCCAAGCCCGGAAGCGATCGCCCGGTTGCGGATGCGGCACCAGGCTGACCAATCGCGCAGCAAGTGACGTGCATCCACAAGTGCCATGAGCGATGCTGAGAGGGTAGCCAGAGCGTCCGGCGTGGCTTCAAGCGCAATGTCGCGTCCTGCCGCTTTGGCGAAGCGGCTTCGCGCGTCGTTAAAGCCTTGTCGCGCTGCCAGCAGCTTGGCGCTGGACTGCCAGAGGCGATCACCCTGATCGCGTTCGCGCAACGCTCCAGCGATCCGCTGGGTGGCGGCCTCCACCGCGCCCGCATCGCGACCGTCGAAACGCAGCGCCGCACGCAGTCGCGCTGCGTGATCGAGGATGTCAGCAACGGCGCCCAGATCTGTATCGAGGCCAGCCAACGGCAGCGGTCGACCGGCCAATGGTGTTGCGTCGATTTCCGTCAACTGCTGCTTCATGGTGTGAAGCTGGGCAAGATCGCTTTCAGGGTCGGCCGCACCTGCATCAGCATAGCTCTGGAGCAGGTGCGTCACTTTGCGCTTGCCCAACGCCGAAAACGGCCAGAGGGAGGCATTTGCTTCGCGCCATTGGCGATCGAGTGCCTCGGTCTCTATCGCCCGCACACCATCCCGCGGATAGGATGCAGCGAGTTGCCTTTCGGCGTCCCGATATTTGCCGATCGCGACCATCAACGCGGCCAGATCGTCCTTCGATCGCGCAAATCCGGGATCAAATGCGATGGAAATATCGCGGTCGCGACCAGCCTCCATCGCTTCAGCCAGACTGGCGAATGTCGCAATCTCAGTTTCAACCGGCTGATTGCCGCTGCCAAGTCCGATGGCACCGCGCAATGCGTCGATGCCACCGATCAGCAGATCGGCGGCGTTGCGCAGCGACTGTGCGGCGGCGATCAGTTCGTCTTGCCCTGCTGCGCCGGTCTCTTCTATATCGACAAGGTCAAGCGCTGGCCGTCGTTCGACGGACGCGAAGACCAGGCCTAACTCTCCCGCCAGTTCTTCCAGGGTCGCCAATGCCTGCGTGTCATGCATTTGCCCGCGTGGCCAGCCAAGCTCCGGGGCAGAGGCGTCAGCCTCGCGCAACGCGACGCCGAGCGCAAGATAGGGCGTCCAGCCGTTGGGCGAAGGCCTGTGCAATGCCTCCACATAGGCGTTGAGCGTATCACGGCGCAGCTTCAGCCGCTCGTTGACGGCGATCCATTCCGCAGGATCAACGCGCCCGCCATGCTCCCACGCTGCCTTGAGCTGCGCCAGGAAATGGCGCCGGTCGGCCTTGCTGGAATGTAGTTCGATACACTGATCGCCCAGCCCATGTTCACGCAGTCGGCGATAGACGACGTCGAGGGCGGCCGTCTTTTCCGCCACGAACAGCACGGTCTTCCCGACGCCCAGGCAATTGGCGATCATGTTCGCGATGGTCTGGCTCTTGCCTGTACCCGGCGGTCCCACGATGACGAAATCGCGCCCTTCCGCGGCAGCCAGGCTGGCGGCGGTCTGTGAAGAGTCGGACGGCAACAGGCTGATGATATCTGCCGGTGCATAGACGCGATCAAGGTCACGTTCGTCGCGGATCGCAGGTTGGCCGTCACCCCCACCGAACGGCTTGTCCGGCGTGTCGATGAGGTGGCGAACGACCCGGTTTTCGCGCAATGCTTCGGTGCGCTCAACCAGATCCTTCCACATGAGGAACTTGGCGAAGCTGAACGTCGACAGCGCGGTGTCGTCGACGACCTCCATGCCGGGAACGTCGCGCACCGCCTGACGCATCATCGCCAGCACGCGAGGCACATCGACGCCACTGTCATCTAGGGGCAAATCTCCGCTGAACTGGTGCAACCTGAGGTCGAAGTCGCGTTCCAGAAACTGGAGGAGCGTCGCGTTGAAGCGCGGCTCATCTTCATGGAAACGCAGGCGGAAGGGCGCACTTGCGCTGCGTCGCTCCAGCTTGACGGGAACCAGCAGCAACGGTGCGCGATAGCTACGCTCGTCTTCCGGCTTCTTCTTCCAACGCAGAAATCCGACCGCCAGGAACAGGGTGTTGGCGCCGCCCTCGGCGAAATCGTTGCGCACCTGCCGATATAGGTCGATCAGCCGTGCTTCGAGCTGGGGGGCGTCCAGCGGCGACGGTAACTCGTCCCGTTGCAGGGCTTCGGCCGCGAAACCGCGCTGGAGATCGCGGCCATGCACCTCGCGATACAGAGCTGCGTCACGTTCGCCCAACGGGTTCTGCTGTGGCAACGACACAATCTGAATGGCAGCGCCGTCCGCCAGCCTGTCTTCGAGATAAGCGACATCAGTGCACAGGAAAGGGATCGTCTTCTTCGATTCCGGGAAGTTCAACAGCCGGTTGCGAAGCGTCAGGTCGAGCAGCTTTTTCTGCCAGCGGTCGATACGACCGGCGGCAGTCGTCGGCTTCTCCTCGACCTGAAGGTCGGGCAGTTCATTGAAAGATGGCGCTTCGGGCAACGACAGTGCTGCAACAACTGCGCTTTCGTCTTCCCCAGAAGCGTCATGCCGCGATGCTTCATGGGAGGCGAGCGGAGTTATGCCGCCGCTGCGCGCGCGCCGCACATCGATGGCCGCGACGAAGGCGTGCGCTTCCTCCTCGCTCATGCGATGGTCGAGAGCGCGTTGTGCCACGTCCAGGGCCATCGCTGGACGATGGGTGACGCCGGTCGTCTCGAACACGATCAGCTCGCGCGACGCCAGCGCCTTGCGAACCTCCATCTGGTCGGTCTCGATCGTGTTGGCCAGAGTCCGCTTCGTTAGCCAGACGCCCACTGCCGCATGTCCATGGAACATCAATATTACAGGATACAGGCCGGCTCCTTCCAGGGCCGCAGCGATCAGTAGCGTCGTATCCAGGCAGGTGCCTAGCCGCTCTTCCGCAATCGTAGCGGGCCGTCGGACTTTCTGCCCGCGATCCTCGAAGCTGGCCGGTGGCTCGGCATAATGGATCGCCATCGCAGCAACGGCCGAATAGATCGCTGCGGCGAGCATATAGCTGCGCTGCGGATCGCCCGATTGATAGCCGTCCAGCCCGCTGGGATGCCCATGTTCGGCCAGCCGGTCGGCCGCGCTGCGCAGGATACGGGCGACGGCGGGGTCGTTGGGCATCACAAACGCAGGCAACAATTGTGCCATGTCGGCGACGCCACCCCATTCGTCGCGGGCGAGCAGGCGGACAGGAAAGCGCTGTTCGTCGAGCACCGCATCACCAGCCGACAGTCGCAGGGTGATCTCGCCGCGTTCGGCTTCATTCAGTCCGGCTAGATAGTCAGCGTCGAGATCGACCTTGCGATCGCCCAACGGGAGGTTGTCGCCCGGTAAAAGTCGATCAATTGTCCAGGACTTAGCGCGCAGAAACGCTGGCGATGAGGTGAGATCAACGCGGATATTTTCGTGATGGCGTCCGTCGGCATTTTCTATCTGGATGGATCGGACGACGGGTATCGCATTCTGATAGGAGGCATAGGTGAAGCTACCTGCAATATCTGCGGCGATTGTCGGATCGTTCACACTCGCGTCGCTAGGATTGACTGCCGTGAAATCCTGATCGTTAGAATCGTGCATGAAGCCCCCTCCAGCTGGCAAGCTAAACAAGCCCATCGACTAAAAAAAGATAAAATAGCGATCTATCGGGTCCGGCCAAATGGACTGTACTGACGACAGCTGTCTCAGCTTGATTCCATAGACGGCGGCTATTCGCGCGTCATGAATGAACGGCTGCCTTTGGAACTCACGCTTGATTGCCCAAAGGCCAGAATCAGGAGCATCGCCGACAGACCACTCCGCAGAGCTAGGCTCAGGACCTATTAAATCGCTTGCGGTGATAGCGAAGGGTTGATTCAATGACGGCGTGAGGAGACGTCGTGATGAGTGACCTGCTCTGGTTGTCGGAAGCGCAGATGCGCCGGATCGAGCCATATTTTCCGCTATCGCACGGGGTGCCACGGGTGGACGACCGTCGGATCATCAGCGGGATCATCTTCGTGATCAGGAACGGCCTGCGGTGGCGCGATGCGCCTGCCGATTATGGCCCGCCGAAGACGATCTACAACCGCTTCATCCGGTGGAGCCGGCTCGGCGTGTTCAACAAGATCTTCGCGGCCCTCGCGGCGAAGGGCGGCAAGCCCGACCAGTTGATGATAGATGCAACCCACCTGAAAGCACACCGGACGGCGGCAAGCCTGCTCAAAAAGGGGATGTTCCCAGACGTATCGGACGCACCAAGGGCGGCCTGAACTCGAAGCTCCACACCGTCTGCGACGGCAAGGGCCGGCCGCTGGTCATGCTGCTGAGCGAGGGCCAGATGAGCGACTACAAGGGCGCTGCCCTGATGCTCGACGCCTTGCCTCCCGCCAAAGCCTTGCTCGGCGATCGAGGCTATGACGCCGACTGGTTCCGCAAGGCGCTTGCGGAGCGCAACATCACCGCCTGTATTCCCTCAAAGAAGAACCGGAAGGTGCCAATCCCGCACGACGCTGCGCTCTATCGTCAGCGCCACAAGATCGAAAACATGTTCTGCAAGCTCAAGGACTGGCGGCGCATCCACACCCGATACGACCGTTGCGCCCACACCTTCATGTCCGCCATCTGTATCGCCGCCGCCGTCATCTTCTGGCTCAATCAATGAGTCCTGAGCCTAATTGGTAGCTTCAGCGAGGACCGGATTTTCATTGAAGCTCATATGATCGACCGGTCTTTGTTGACTGCTGCGGAAAAGCAGACCGTAGCCGCGTAAGGCTCTAGAATCGGTTACTGAGCTTCAGAAATTGGGGTGGGGCCGCTTTAAATTTTCACCTTCAAAGTTTGTCGGTCTCGGTGGTTGCGAGCCCCCGCAACCAACGATACCGACAAACCAGATTTTCCTAGCTTTTGTCGGTCACGGTTGGATCGCCCTCCCGCAACCAAACAACACCACACACACAGGCCCCCCTCGGTAATCCCGATGGGGGCCTTCGTGCGTCCGGGGGGCATATCGTCCGGCCCGGCACCCTTGCATTCGCGCCGGAGGCAAGGCAGTCCCTGCGTTTATGTCCGCCGCGCCCGATCTGGAAACCGCCCTGCTCGGGCCCGTCCTTGCCGATCGCGCCTGCGGTGATTGCGTTGCGTGCTGCAATGTCCTCACAGTCGATACGCCCGATTTCAAGAAGCCGGCGGGAACGGCTTGTTCTCACCTGACTTCAAAGGGATGCGGGATCCATGCCGTGCGTCCTCACATCTGCCGGACGTGGTTTTGCGCCTGGCGCAGGGTCGCGGAAATGCCTGATGACGCTCGCCCGGATCGATCCGGCCTCCTGGTCTCGCTCAATTTCGTCCGGGAACCACGCAACTGTCTGGAGGGCGTTTCAATCAACGTCCGCAAGCTCGACGGCAGCGACGCGATAGAGAATGGCATGGCGAAAGCCATTCTCGACAGCCTGTGCGATCGCCTGGTCCCCGTCTGGTTCAGCGATGGATCAAGGAAGATGTTGATGCATCCCGAGACCGATGTCGCACGGCTCGTCATCTCGGGGGATCCGGCGCCCGCGCATCTGGAGGATGAAGTGGCGGCATGGCGCGAGCGCTATGCCGCTTTCGCGCCAGGCGACTAACTCCATGTTTCGTACTACCCCCCCGGAAACCTCTGCTCCGGGACCGGTTTTCCTTACAGAGTTGCAGAACTTCATGGATGGCGCCGCCAGGTCCCCCAACTTATAGGAGGGGCATGGCTCGCTTTCTCCTTCGCCTGGCGCTTTCCCTCATCATGTGCGTGGCCCCCCTGAGCGGCGCTCAGGCCCAGAGCACGATGTTCGATCTCACCGGACCGACTCTCACCGTGACGGTCACGCGCGGCGAGACGACCCTGCCGCTCGCGCAGGTGCCGGCGCTCCAGCCCGGCGATCGGCTGACCCTGCGCGCCAATCTCCCGGAGGATCAGTCCGCCCGTTATCTCCTCATCGTCGGCTTTCTGCGCGGTGCCACCAATCCGCCGCCGAAGGACTGGTTCGTGGAAGCCGAGACCTGGAAGCCCAAGAAAAGCACGCTCTCGG
The DNA here is from genome assembly GCF_000283515.1 of Sphingobium sp. SYK-6. Classification (GTDB taxonomy): domain Bacteria; phylum Pseudomonadota; class Alphaproteobacteria; order Sphingomonadales; family Sphingomonadaceae; genus Sphingobium; species Sphingobium lignivorans. The sequence goes on along the minus strand of NC_015976.1, from coordinate 2,014,471 downwards.
TCGAGATCCCGGAGGGTGCGGAACAGGCGATCGCGTTCCTGGCACCGGAAACCGGCGGCGGGCGCGATGCCGTGGTCAGTGGCGTTCGCGGCAAGCCCGGCGTGTTCCTGCGGGCAACGCAGGACCTGTATCAGGCTTCGCTCGACCGGGCGCGCCTGGAGACATTCATTGCCGGGATCGCCAAGCTCGATGAAGCGGCGCCCGAGCGCCTCGGCCAGGTTTCGCCGGTGCTTGCCAATTCGCTGGGAATCAAGCTCGACGCCGAGTGCCTCAAGCATCCGCGTGCCCAGCAGGCCGCATGCCTGACGCAGAATCGCGAACGCATGGTGCTGCAGATCAATCGCGGCGCGACGCTCACCGAGACGCTGACGGGCGCGCCTGCGGACGTCGCCTATCGCATCGCCGCGACGCGGGAGGCCGGGGCGGGCTACTACAGCCCCTATATCGGGCTTGCGCGCGATCTGGCCAAGCTGTTCGGCGCGTTTCGCACGGCGCAGTATCAATATCTGCCGGCACTGGCGATCGGCCGGGGAGACGAGACCCGGCTGCAGCTCAACGAAGCGCCCTCCTTCCAGAATCCGCGCTCGGTGCTGGTGGTGCCGATGCCGCCGATCGGCCCGGCGACGCCGCCCGTGCTGCGCCCGCGAGCCAAAGGCATGATGTGCCTGAACCGGCCGGATCTGGAGTTGCCGATCGAGGGCGCAGCGCTGTTCCATGCAACATCCTATGCGCGGGATCTTTCGCTCCGGCTCAAGACTGATGACGGCGGGACCACGGACTTGCCGCTGTCGCCCGACCCGGCCCGTGGTGCCTTTGTGGTGACTGCGCCGGGCGATCGCAAACCCACGGGAGGTGTGAGCGAGGCCAAGCTGAACGGGCGCTGGGGCTTCGATGATTTCGAGGGACCGTCGGTCCGCGTGCAGACCGTCGCGCCCGCTTCGTGGAAGGCCGAGCAGACGAATGTCGTGGTCGGCCGCGAGCAGCCGCTCGTGCTGCGCGGCGAGGGCGCGGCCTGTATCGAGAAGGTGGAACTGCGCGATGGAGCAGGCGCGCTGCGGGGCCTGACCTGGAAAGCCAACTCGGCGCAGGACGTGACGGTGACGCTCCCGCTCGAGGACATGGCGCCGGGTTCCCTGACTTTGCTTGTGTCGCATTACGGCGCCGAGACGCCCACCGTCCTGCCGCTCAAGGCGCTGCGCGAGGCCAGCCGTCTGGACGGCTTTCTGCTCCATGCCGGCGACAAGGCCGGTGTCCTGTCGGGCGCCCGGCTCGATCAGGTCGCCCAGCTCCAGATCGGCGAGGCCCGCTTCACGCCAGGCGATCTCACGCGCGCCAAGGAAGGCGACCGGCTCGAACTCGCCAGCGAAGCGCCGATCGCCGCGCAGCCCGGGGAAGCACAGGCCCGGGTGACCATGCGGGATGGGCGAACAGCGAATGTGCGGGCCACCATTGCACCCGCCCGGCCCAGTGCGGTCGTTGTCGATCGCAATGTCTCCATGCCTGCGGTCCCGGACGCTCTCGCGCTGGCGCTGCCGGAGGACATTGTGCCGCCGGCTGCCCGCCTCACCTTTTCCCTGCGTTATGCGCAAGGCGGCATCGGCGCGCAGGACGCGATCGAGATCGCCACGGCTGATGGCACTGCCAGCCATCGGTTGAGTGTGGCGGACGGGGAGTTGCAGCGCATTGGCACGGATGTCGCCGTCGCGACGATCGAACCTCAGGCGCTGCTTGGTGCGAGCGCTGTTGGCGAGATCCGTTTCCGTCCGAGCCGGGGCGATGTCTCGGGTGACTGGCAGCCGCTGGTGCGGATCGTCCGCCTGCCTGCCGTCGAGCGTGTCGCTTGTCCCTCGGAAGGGGGCGATTGTCGCCTGGACGGGCGCGACCTGTTCGTGATCGCCGCGATTGCCGACGATGCGCAGTTCGCGAGGCCGGTGACGGTCCCGGACGGCTTCGTCGGCACCAGTCTTTCATTGCCCCGCCCGCAGGGGGACAGCCTCTATCTGCGCCTTCACGATGCCCCGGAGTCGGTGGTGCGGCTGAGGCTCCCTGATCGACCCTGAGGTGGCAGGGGTGGACTTCGCGTAAATCGGCGCGTCATGGCCGGAATGGCGTTGGCTCAGCAGTCTTCCGGCGTTTATCAGCGCGATCGGCGATCGCGCAGCTGGGCAGGGAAGGGGAAAAGTCGATGGAGCGCCTCTCGGTTCTGGACATGCACACATGCGGCGAGCCTGTCCGCATCGTCACGGGCGGCTATCCCGTGCTGGTGGGCGACGACATTCTGGCCAAGCGACGCGACGCGCGGGCGCATCATGACCATCTCCGGCGCGCGCTGATGCTCGAGCCTCGCGGTCATGCCGGCATGTATGGCGTGATCCCCGTCGCGCCGACACAGCCCGGCGCCGCGGCGGCCGCCCTCTTCACACATAATGAGGGATACAGCACCATGTGCGGCCATGCGACCATCGCACTGGGCAAGTGGCTGGTGGAAAGCGGACAGGTGACCGCATCCGGCGAGGATGTAAGTTTCGGGCTGGAATTGCCTTGCGGCGTGGTCGAGGTGACGTGCCTGATCCGGGAAGGCCAGGTCGTCGAGACGAGCTTTATCAGCGTGCCGGCCTTTCTCGCCGGCCGCGATATCGCTCTGGATGTGCCGGGATTGGGTAGCGTCACATGCGATCTGGCTTATGGCGGGGCTTATTATCTCATCCTGCCCAGCTCATCGCTCGGCATCGATTTCCTCAACGCGCCATTGGCGCAACTGATTGAGCTTGGCACGCGACTGACCAGTGCAGGGCGGGCGCAGCTCGACATCCGCCATGACGAAGCGCCCGATCTTGCCTTTCTCTATGGCACGATCCTGATCGATGATGTGGCGCCGGATCAGCCGACGTTCAACCTGTGCGTGTTCGCGGAAGGCCAGATCGATCGCAGCCCGACCGGTAGCGGCGTCACGGCGCGTCTGGCGCGCGATCATGCACGCGGGCTGATTGCGCCCGGCATGACCCGTCGCTTCGCCGGACCGACAGGCGGGGCATTCAGCGCATCGGTCGTCTCCACCGAAGAAGCAGACGGGCGCATGACATGCCGGGTCCGCGTGGCCGGCCAGTCAAGCTATACCGGCACCGCGGAGTTCCAGCTGCGGGAGGATGATCCGCTCCGCTACGGCTTCGCGCTGCCGGCACGCTTCGCTGACCTTCCAGCTCTCTGACGATGCGAGCCGGGCGCGGCGCCTGCCGCTCAGGTGCCGGGACCAGATCATGATGCTGCTGACCTGATCCCGGCAGTGGACGCCCCGACAAGCGCCTTCAGGGATGGGGCAGGCCTTCCTCGGGCATGCCCATGCGGCGCTTCTCGGCGCGTACCATGTCCGCGACGTCGGCGAGCAGCTTCTTGGCATCGTAAACGATGCCGTCCTTCACCGTGTATGACACGCCGCCGACCCGTTCGAGCTGCTGGGTCTGCTCGTTCAGGCGCAGCGCACCGGTGCCGTACAGGGTCTTGAGATTCTGCAGCGGGTTTTCCTTGAGGATCACGAGGTCGGCCAGCTTGCCGACCCGCACCGTGCCGATCGGTGGCACAGGCTGTCCCTTGGGCTCATAAAGCGTCAGGGCGCCGTTGAGCGTGGCGGCGGTGATGACCTGGGAGGGATTGAAGCCCGCTTCCTGCAGCAGTTCCAGTTCCTGGATATAGCCGAAGCCATAAGGCTGATAGATGAAGCCGGAGTCGGAGCCCGTCGTCACGCGTCCACCGATCGTCTTGTAATCGTTCAGCAATCTCATGAACTTGTGGTAGAAATTCTTCCACTTGACCTCAATTTCCGTGGTCCAGTCGAAGAAATAGGAGCCATGGTTCACGCGTGATGATTGGTAGAATTGCCACAGCTGCGGCATGGTATATTTGTCATGCCAGTCCGCGTTGCGCAGGCGCATGAGGTCGCGCCCGGCGACGTAGATGGTCATCGTGGGATCGAAGGTGACGTTGTTGGCCTTCTGCTCCTTGAGATAATCCCACCATTGCTCGGAACCGGGCTCGGCGCTTTCCGCCGCGAGATTGGCGACGTTCCCGAAGCGGTCCTGCTCGTCCATGTAGTTGTAATCGACCGGCCAGTTCTGGATCGCGCCGTTCTTCAGCATGGACTCGAAGTGGCCATAATAATGGGTCACCGTGCCGAGGCCGGCGCGACCGAATTCCAGCGCGCTCATACGGGCCACGCCGACCTGCGAAATGTGCGCGACCGTGCCGAGGTTGAGCTTCTTGGCTTCGTCCGTGATGGCGACGAGCACTTCGGGCGGCTGATCCTCGTTGGCCGAAATCTTGATGCCGTCGATGCCCTGCTTGGCGGCCCAGCGAATCCATTCGCGGACCTTTTCGGGCGTGTTCGCGCGTCCGCCGGTCCATCCATTGCCTTGTCCCGGGCGCTGATAGACGAAGATGCGCGGGGCGACGATCTCGTTGCGGGCGGAGCGCGCGCGCTCGCTCAGCGAAATCTCGAAAGGCGCCAGGTCGACGCCGCGCACCGTGGTCACGCCATGCGCGAGCCACAGCTTGTATGAATAGGAGAGATCCGGGGCCTTGTCGGCGCTCGATCCATGCACGTGCATGTCGATGAAGCCGGGCGTCATGAACATGCCGGTGGCGTCGAGTTCATAGTCGAAGTCGCGCGGCTCGCGCCCTTCCTTGAGCGGCAGTCCGGGCGTTCCGGCGGGCTTGATGTCGGCAATGACATTGTTCTCGATCACGATGTCGACCGGGCCACGCGGTGGAGCGCCCGAGCCGTCGATCAGCGTCACGCCGCGAATCACCATCTTGCGGAATGGCCCTATGCCTTCGCCATTGCGCGCGGGCGCGGGATAGGCACCTGCGCGCTCCGGCACGGCCTCGACGGCCTTCTTCTCCTGCGCGGTAGCACTGCCCGGTGCTAGCGTGAATGCGGCGGCCATGGCGCAGATCGCTGTCATGGACTGGCTGAACGGGAACCCCTTTATCGGCTTCATAGCGAACCCCCCTGTGGAAACGCTTCTGGTCTGACGTGTCGTATGACTGTCGCGGCTGTGCTTCCCAGTCGATTGAAACAGCGACTTGATGCGCACGATGTATACGATATACTCCTGTGTCGGCCTGTCAACGCGGCAGCGAAGTCCGTCTGTCGAACGGGCCGGTGCTATCACCGGAGGGGGAGCCGGAGAGCCTGACGAGAATGCAGGCCGACCGGGCTCAGACTTGCTGCTGCTGGTCCGCAAGGGTGCCAGGCGGCCACGAAGACGGCCGGGAAAGGGGGACTCCAGGGAATGCGCGGACGGATCATGAGTGGAAATGCCGGGCGTTGCGGTGCCGCCCGGATACGGGTCTTCTCTTCATTCACTCGGGGCGGCATCGCCATGACGGAGCTTGTCTCGCTGTGACCTGGATCGTCAAGGTCGCGCTGCAGCGGCCCCTTACGTTCATCGTGATGGCGATCCTCATCGCGCTGGCGGGCCTTTCGGCGATCCTGCGCCTGCCCGTCGACATCTTTCCCGCGATCCGCATTCCGGTGATCGCCGTCGCCTGGGAATATGGCAATCTGCCCGCGGACGAGATGGCCTCCCGCATCATCGCCCCTTTCGAGCGGGCACTGACGACGACGGTCAACAATATCGAGCATGTCGAGAGCAAGTCGCTGCGCGGCAAGGCGGTGGTGAAGATCTTCCTTCATCCGGGCGCGGACCTGCAGACGGCGACCGCGCAGGTTACGTCGGTTTCACAGACTCTCATCAAGAACATGCCGCCGGGCACCAACGCGCCGCTCATCCTCAATTTTGACGCGTCGACCGTCCCCATTCTCCAGCTTGCCGTCTCCGGGGAAGGCATGACGGAGCAGCAGTTGCTCGATCTGGGGCAGAACCAGATTCGACCCCGGCTGGTGACGGTGCCCGGCGCCGCCGTGCCGAGCGCCACGGGCGGGAAAGAGCGGCGGATCGAGATCGACATCGACCCGCAGGCGCTCCAGTCCAAGGGGCTCTCGGCCGTCGACGTCACCCGGGCCATCGCGGCGCAGAACCAGATCAGCCCCGCCGGCTTCGTGAAGATCGGCGCCAATCAATATGCGGTGAGGCTCAACAATGCCCCGGATTCAATCGAGGGGTTGAATGACCTGCCGGTGAAGGTGGTGAACGGCGCGACGATCTATATGCGCGATGTGGCGCATGTGCTGGACGGGAGCGCGCCGCAGGAGAATGTCGTCCATGTCGGCGGCAATCGCTCGGTGCTGCTGACCGTGCTCAAGAACGGCGCGACATCGACGCTGGCCATCGTCGAAGGCGTGAAGGGCATGGTTCCCTCGATCCTCGCGGGCCTGCCGGAATCGATCAAGGTTCTGCCGATGGGGGATCAATCGCTGTTCGTGAAGGCGGCCGTGTCCGGCGTGGTGCGGGAAGGCTTCATCGCCGCAGCGCTGACATCGCTCATGATCCTGCTGTTCCTCGGCTCCTGGCGACCCACCGTCATCATTGCCCTCTCCATTCCGCTGGCCGTGCTCGCGGCCATCGCCACGCTCGCAGCGTTCGGCCAGACCCTTAACGTCATGACGCTGGGCGGACTGGCACTGGCGATCGGCATCCTTGTCGACGACGCCACCGTGACGATCGAGAATATCAACTGGCATCTCGAGCAGGGCAAAGGCGTGGTGCGCGCGATTCTCGACGGCGCGGCGCAGATCACTCAGCCCGCCTTCGTGTCGCTGCTCTGCATCTGCATCGCGTTTCTGCCGATGTTCTTCCTGCCCGGCGTGGCAGGCTATCTGTTCGCGCCCATGGCCATGGCCGTGGTGTTCGCGATGATCGCGTCCTTCATCCTTTCAAGGACACTCGTCCCGACCATGGCCATGTATCTGCTCCGCCCGATCGGGAAAGGGGAGGATGCCCATCTCGCCGGCCAGTCGGGCTCGCGCAATCCGTTCGTCCGGCTCCAGCGCGGCTTCGAGCATCGCTTCGAGCGGGTTCATGCGCGCTATGGCGCCATGTTGGCCACGGCGATCGCGGGGCGTCGCAAGTTCATCCTTGGGTTCATGGGCTTTGTCCTGGCCTCGATGGCATTGCTGCCTTTCCTTGGCAGCAATTTCTTTCCCAGCGTCGATTCCGGCCAGATACTCATGCATGTGCGCGCACCGACCGGCTATCGCATCGAGCAGACATCCGTGCTGTTCGCGCGCGTGGAGCAGGCCGTCGAACGTCTCCTCCCGCCGGGCGAACTGGAATCCATGGCGGATACGATCGGCAACCCGTCGAGCCGGATCAATCTGGTCTATAACAATTCCGGCACGCTCGGGCAGGATGATGGCGACATCATGATAAAGCTGGCTTCCGGCCATGCGCCGACAGCCGACCATATCGCGACGCTGCGGCGCGAGCTGCCCCCCCTGTTCCCCGGCAGTCAATTCTCCTTTCCGCCCGCGGACATCGTGAGCCAGACACTGAACTTCGGCGCGCCCGCGCCCATCAACATCGAAGTGCGCGGGCGTGACCGGGAAGCGAACCGGCGCTATGCGCTGGCGCTGCTCCGGGCGGTGCGCACCGTGCCCGGCCTCGTGGATGCGCGGCTCGATCAGCCCGCCAATGCGCCGCAGCTCCGGGTGGATATCGATCGCTCGCGGATCGGGCAGTTCGGGATGACCGCGCAGGACGTCACGAGCAGCCTCTCCACCATTCTCGCGGGCACCGGGCAGTCGGCGCCGGTCTTCTTCATCGATCCGAGCAGCGGCGTGCAATATCCGGTGGTGGCTCAGGCCCCCGAGCGCGATGTCGCATCGCTGGCGGACCTCAGAAACCTGCCGATGGCGTCGGGCGGCGGTGGCCAGCAGACGCTGGGTAACGTCGCGTCTATCAGCCGCGCGGCGACGGCGCCGATCTTCACGACCTACAATCTCCAGCCGACCTACAATATCTATGCCGACATTCAGGGGCGCGATCTCGGCGCCGTCGCCGGCGAGATCCAGGCGATCCTCGACCGCATGGCCCCGGAAGCGCCGAAAGGCTCGGTCGTCGCGCTGCGTGGCCAGTATGAGACGATGCAGACGGCCTTCAGCGGTCTTGGGCTGGGGCTGGTGGGCGCCGTGGTGCTGATCTACCTGCTGATCGTCGTCAACTTCCAGAGCTGGCGCGATCCGTTCATCATTATCACTGCCTTGCCGGGCGCGCTGGCGGGGATCGTCTGGATCCTGTTCATATCCGGCACGACGCTCTCGGTTCCGGCGCTGACTGGCGCGATCATGTGCATGGGCGTCGCGACCGCCAACTCGGTGCTGGTCGTGAGCTTCGCGCGGGAGCGGCTGGCCGAGGGCGCGGACGCCGCCCGCGCCGCGCTGGAGGCGGGCATGGTCCGCTTCCGCCCCGTGCTGATGACGGCGCTGGCCATGATCATCGGCATGGCGCCGGTCGCCCTCGGGATGGGGGAGGGGGGTGAGCAGAACGCCCCGCTGGGGCGGGTGGTCATCGGCGGCCTGATCGTCGCGACCTTCGCCACCCTGTTCCTCGTTCCGGCCATATTCTCGCTGCTGCACCGCAATACGCCCGCCGGGCGGCGTGCAAGCGCGCTCGATCTGGAGCTTTCCCATGCATGATGCCACCTCACCGGAAACACCCGACGCTCTGCCCGCACGCACAGCCAGACGGATGGCACTCACCGGCGCGGCGGTCCTGCTGGTCATCGCAGCGGCGGGTATCGCAGCGCGGCAATTCGGCGCGACGGAGCAGCGGGCCGATGTCGAGCGGGCCGCGTTGCCGGCGGTCGCGCTGGTGAAGCCGCAACCCGGAAAAGATGCCGGCCAGATCGTTCTTCCCGGCGTCCTCGAAGCCAATAATTATGCGGCCCTTTATCCCCGGGTGGATGGCTATGTCCGTTCATGGTCCGCCGACATCGGCGAAAGCGTGAAGGCAGGCCAGGTGCTGGCGCGGATCGACGCGCCCGAAATCGCCCAGGCGCTTGCCGAGGCCAAAGCCGGCCATCGGACGGCGCTTGCCAATCAGGAACTGGCCAAGACGACCGCGCAGCGCTGGACTTCCATGCGCAAGGATGGCTGGGTCTCCGCGCAAGCGCTCGACGAGAAGAGCGGCGATCTCGCGGCCAAGGCGGCGATCGCCGAAGCCGCGAGCGCCAGCGTGCATCGCCTCGAAGCCCTGCAGCGCTTCACCAATATCGTCGCACCCTTTGATGGCGTGGTGACGAGCCGCTCCATCGAGGTCGGGGCTCTGGCACGATCGAGTGGCGCCGTGGACGGGCCTTTCTATACGATCGCGGACGTGACGCGCATGCGCGTCTTCGTCCAGCTTCCGCAGAGCTACAGCGGGGCTGTCCATCCGGGCCTGAAGGCGCGCATGACACTGCCTGAATATCCGGGCGAGACGTTCGAGGCGGTGCTGGTGCGCAGTGCCAACGCGGTCGATCGCCGTTCCGGCTCGGTCCGGATCGAGTTCCAGGCCGGCAATCCGAAGCGAGCCCTCAAGCCGGGCGCTTATGCCGAAGTCACGATCCCGGTTCAAAACCGGACCAGTACGGTTCGGGTGCCGGGCAGTGCCCTTATCTTCGGCGCCAGTGGTCCGCATGTTGCGGTCGTCGAACGCGGCGACCGGGTGCGAATGAAGCCGGTCACGCTGGGCCGGGACGACGGGCAGATGGTCGAGATCGTCGCGGGGCTGACCAGAAACGAACAGGTGGTCGATTCTCCGCCGGAGATTCTCGAGACGGGGGATCGCGTCAGGGTGGCGAGGAGCGCGTCGGCGGAAGCGCCCGCGCCCTGAGCGACGGGCCAGATTCACCCCCGAACAACCGAAGGGCGATTGTGTCGATTTTTAGAATGTAAAAACGCCCCTACGCGTCATAAAATTTCAACAAACCTTCCCATTCCTCGGTTCGACGCATTGCAAAGTATACGATATCCGATATACTTCCCCTCGCTGCTGATTCGAAAAGAGGGGAAATATCTTGCTCACGCGACGCAACATCATGAAAGGCGTTGGCGTGTCGGCTCTTGCCGCCGTGCCGGGAATGAGCCCCGCGCTTGCTGCGCCGGCTCCCGCCAAGGGCGCTTCGGTAACCGGAGCGGAGTCCGCCAAGCTGTTTCTCCCACCCGATGAGGTGGCGCCTGCCACGGTCGATCGGTTGCCTCTTTCCTGGAGCAAGGAACGAACATCCCGGCTTTGCGAAATGCTCAAGGAGCAGGGCTTCGAAGGGATCCTCCTCACCAACCAGTGGAACATCATCTACTTCACTGGTCTCTGGCACACCACGACGGAGCGGATGATCCATTGCTTCATCCCGACGGCCACAGGAACGCCGATCTGGTTCTACCCCGCACTCGACCGCGATCTCATTCAGTCCTGGTGGTATGACGATGGCGGGGAGATGTACTTCGACTGGCTGGATGTCGAAGGCACGATGGTCCAGGAAGGGAAGGTAGCGAAAGGGCCCACTAACGATCTTTGGCGCTGGATGCTCCGCCATATCAAGAAGAGGGGTTACGGGGGCAAGAAGCTCGCTGTCGACAAGGAACTGACCCCCACCGCCCAGACCAAGGTCGGGGAAGAAATCGGCACTCCGATGGCTTCGGCCGAACAACTCTGCCTCTACATGCGCATGCGCAAGACGCCGCTGGAAATTGCCCTCACGCGCAGAGCCTATAGCTACTTCGACAAGATCCACGCTTACGCTCGCGACCTCATCCTCACCCACGGCACCGATCTCATGGATTTCGAAGTGGCGCACGCCGCCCGGAAATTCGGCGTCGAGATCATGATGAAGGACCTCGCGCCGGACGGTAAGCCGCACAATGCAGTCGGCATCTCCGTCGGGGTCAATTGCCGGGCCGGCCAGCCCACCGGCTATCCCCATCCCAACCAGTTCTTCTACAATCGCATCCAGAAGGGCCAGGCCCTGCAGGTCTCGGGCGTCGTCCGGATCGGCGGCTGCGGCGGCGAATGCTACCGCCCCTACATGATCGGTCCGCGCACCGGTCACATGGAGAAGATCTGGACCGTCACACGCGACGCCTGCCTCATGCAGAAGGACCTTTCGCGCAAGGGCACGAAATGTTCCGACGTCGCCTACGACATCCACAAGTTCCAGGTGGAGCAGGGTGTCCAGAAATATGTCTATCACCGCCCCGCGCATGGCGAGGGCATGGAAGGCCACCAGCCGCCTTATCTCGCGCTGGGTGATCATACCGTGCTGGATACCGGGATGATGTTCTCGGTGGAGCCCGGTCTGTTCGATCCCGAGACCGGCACCGGTGCCAACTTCTCCGACGGATTCATCGTGAAGGACAGCGGGCCATCGCTTCAGATGTCCCGCCTGCCCTGGAGCGAGGAATGGGCCTGGATCAATATCTGACCAGGAAATTCTTATTGCCTTGAATAAAAAAGAAAAATCTTGGGAGCAAACAAAAACGAAAGGGGACTTCCTGTGATTAAGAATGTCCGTATTGGGTCGACTGCGACTGTCATTTCCCGTGCGTTGGGTTCAACGCTCCTGACCACCGGCGCGTTGCTGCTGGTCGCCACGCCGTCCTTTGCTCAGACCGAGGAAACGGCCCCTCAGGCCGGCGGTTCGGGCGAAGAGATCGTCATCACCGGTTCACGACTGGTTCGCACGGATCTCACCGCGCCCAGTCCGACCACTGTCATGAGCTCCGAGGACATTGCCCTGTCGGGTAACGTCAGCCTCGAGAAGACGCTGAACGAGTTCCCGCAGCTTGCGGCGGGCAACACGTCCTCGGCGAACATCGGTGGCGGCTCGGGCATTCTGACCGCCAACCTGCGCGGCCTCGGATCGACCCGTACGCTGGTGCTGGTCAACGGGCGCCGCTTCGTGGCGGCGAGCTCCGCGGGCGAAGTCGACCTCGCGAGCATCCCCGATGCGCTCATCAAGCGCGCCGAAATCATCACCGGCGGCGCCTCGGCCGTCTATGGTTCCGACGCCATTGCCGGTGCGGTCAACTTCATCCTCAACGATACGTTCGAGGGTCTGACGATGACGGCGCAGACCGGCATCACGCAATATGGCGATGCCGCTTCGCACAAGATCGACTTCACCTGGGGTACGCAAAGCGACCGCAGCGGCGTCGTGCTTGCCGCCACCTGGGCCAAGCAGGACCAGTTCGACCAGAGCGATCGCTCCTGGTCGCGCATCCCGCTGGGCGAAGTGAACGGTGCGCTGGTCTATGCCGGCTCGGGCAACGTGCCCGGCACGCGCGTCGGCCTGACTGCCGCGCAGCGCGCATCCATCGTGGGCGTGAACATGAATCCGGGCGCCAACTGCACCTCGGTCACCGGCATTACGTTCGATTCCAGCGGGACGCCGCAGGCCTATTGCGCGCCGGAAAGCACGTACAACTATGCGCCCTACATGCTGCTGCAACGTCCGCAGGACCGCATCAGCCTCTCGGCTCTCGCCCATTATGACGTGACCGACCGGATCCAGCTCTACGGCGAGACCTATTATGTGAACGCCCGCAACGAGTATCGGCTCGCGCCGGACAGCTTCACGCCCGTGACGCCGGGTGCGCCCTCCCAGACGCTGCTGGTCCCGCAATATGCGACCAACCCTGGTCTCACCCAGTCGGTCCGCAACTTCTTCATCAACAACGCGGCGATCTTCGATCCAGATGGCGACGGCACGGCTGCCGTGGTCGGCTCGGGCCGCCGCGCGGAAGAGGTGGGCACGCGCGACGCGTTCTTCGAGCGCAATTCGCTTGCCGTCACTTTGGGTGCCCGGGGCGACATGGACCTAGGCGCCGGGAAATGGAACTGGGACACCTTCTTCCAGTATCATCGCAACCGCACGGACAGCCGTTATGAGGGCGTGGTCTCCCAATCGAGGCTGAGCCTCGGCCTGAACACGATGATCAACTCCAGCGGACAGGTGGTCTGCCAGACGCAGACGCTCGGCTGCGTTCCGGTGAACATCTTCGGCGAAGGGGCGATCTCGCCCGAGGCAGCGGCGTTCATTTCGCCAAGCCGGGTCTCGCACGACACGTTCGAGCGTTACGTGGCCGGCGGCTCGCTCAGCGGTGTCCTCTTCAATCTTCCGGCCGGCCCTGTCTCGATGGCGCTTGGTGCGGAGTATCGCGAGGACCGCTACAATTTCGTGCCCAGCCCGCAGGATATCGCGGGTGAATATGGTCCCAGCTCCCAAGCCGCGCTGTCCGGCAAGTTCGACGTGAAGGAAGTGTTCGGCGAGCTGCGCGTGCCGCTGCTTTCGGACATGCCGTTCATCGACACGCTGGCGATCGAGGGCGCAGCCCGCTACTCCGATTACTCGACCATCGGCGGGGTGTTCACCTGGAAGCTCGGCGGCGAATATGCGCCGGTGCATTGGTTCCGCTTCCGCGGCGCCTATAACCAGGCCATTCGCGCTCCGAACATCGCCGAGCTCTATGGCGCGCGGACCATCGGTTATGTGAACGGTGCGGTCGACTTCTGCGCAAGGACGTCGTCGACGAACGACACCCGCAGTGCAGAACTCAAGGCGCTCTGCGTCGCCACCGGCGTGCCGGCTGGTGACATCAACACCTTCGAGCAGCAGGCGCTGGGCATGAACCAGGAGAGCGGTGGCAATCCCAATCTCCGGGAAGAGAAGTCCAAGACCTACACCATCGGTGCGGTCGTTTCGCCGCCGTTCCTGCCGGGTCTCAACCTCACGGTCGACTACTGGAACGTGGAGATCGAGGACGCGATCACCAGCATCAATAACGCCCAGACCATGGCCGAGTGCGCCGCAAGCCTCAGCCCGTCGAGCGTTGCATGCCAGAACGTCCTGCGTCTGCCGAGCGGTCAGATCGACTATGTCCGTGTCGCTCTGAGCAACATCGGTGCGATGAAGGCCAGCGGTCTCGACGTCCAGGCGGACTATCGCATGGGGTTGCCGTCCGTCCTCAGCCTGGATGGCGATGCGTCGCTGTCTCTCCAGGCCGTGGGCAGCTGGATGTTCGAACGCTCGCTGCAGACCACCAGCGCGTCCGGTCCGCTCGATTGCGCCGGCCACTATGCGGGCGGTTGCTCCTCGGGCTCGGGCGGTTTCATCATTCCGGACTTCAAGCTCAATGTCAGCGCTCGCTATACCAGCGGTCCGGTGACACTGACGATGCAGGGCCGGATGATCGGCGCGATCAAGCCCTATTCGGGCGTCACGACCGTCGCCGGCGACATCGATCCGGTCTGGTACTTCGATCTCACCAGCAATGTGGACGTGACCGGCGGGCTTTCGGTGTTCGGAGGTATCAACAACCTCTTCAACAAGAAGCCTCCGATTTTCGGAACGACCTATGTGGGCGACGCCAACACCGACGTCACGCTCTACGACATCATGGGGCGGCGCTTCTTCATCGGTGCCACGATGAAGTTCTGATCCTCCCACGGGCCCGGCCGCACATGCAGCCGGGCCCTTTTCCTTTACTGGAGCTTCTTGCATGAAGACGACATTCAGTCAGCGCTGCAGCGCTGTACGGCGCCTTGCCATCGTCCTGGGCCTTGCGGCCACGACATTGACGCCGATCTCGCAAAGCGCGCAGGCGCAAATCACGGCCACCGGCGTCGATCCGGTTCTGGCGCGCACGGAGGGGGTTGGCCCCTACAAGCGGCTGGTGCTGCGCAACGCCATCATGATCGACGGCACCGGCGCTCCGGCGCAGGGACCGGTCGACATCGTCATCTCCGGCGATCGCATCGCGGAGATCAAGAGCATCGGCGCGCCCAAGGCAATCGTCGAGAGCCAGCGCGCCGCCAAGGGCGACTATGAGATCGACCTGACCGGCTATTATGTGATGCCGGGCTTCATCGACACGCACGTCCATCTCCATTCGCTGGAAGACGACCAGAAGGTCCCGACCAATTATATTCTGAAGCTGTGGATGGCGCATGGTGTCACCACCGTGCGCGAAGTCGGCAACAACCATCCGATGGAATGGTCGGTCGACATCAAGCGGCGTAGTGCCGCGAACGAGATTCTGGCGCCGCGTTTCGACGTCTACCCCATGTTCCAGGCGATCCGCCGGGGTGCGCTCGTCAATACGGCGGCTGACGCGCGGGCGACTATCCAGGAAGCCAAGAAGCGCGGCGCGGACGGCATCAAGTTCATCGGCGGCGCCGAAGATGTGCTGATGGCGGCCATCGAGGAGGCCGACAAGCTGGACTTGCGCACGACCATGCATCATGCGCAGCCCAGCGTGGCCTATGCCAATGTGCTGACCACCTCGGAAGTGGGCCTTGAGTCCATGGAGCACTGGTACGGCCTGCCCGAAGCCATGTTCGCCGATCGGCAATTCCAGAAGTGGCCGAACGACTTCATCAACAATGACGAGCAGATGCGCTTCGCCGAATCCGGCCGTCTCTGGCAGCAGGCTGCCAAGCCCGGTTCGGACAAGTGGAACCAGGTGATGGACACGCTGCTCGAGCGCAATTTCGCGCTGAGCCCGACATTCACGGCCTATCTCACCAGCCGCGATTTCATGCGGATGAGCCGTGCCCAGTGGCATGAGCAATATTCGATGCCGGGCATCTGGGATTATTACAAGCCCAGCCGTCACAATCACGGTTCTTACTGGTTCGACTGGACCACGGAAGACGAGATGGACTGGAAGGAGAATTATCGTCTCTGGATGCAGTTCGTGAACGAATACAAGAACCGCGGCGGCCTGGTCTCGGTCGGCAGTGACTCCGGCTACATCTATAATCTCTATGGCTTCGGCTACGTCCAGGAGATGGAGCTGCTGCGCGAGGCGGGTTTCACGCCGCTCGAGGTGATCCATGCCGCGACGCAGGTCGGCGCCAAGGTCCTCGGCCATGAGGACGAGATCGGCACGATCCGGGTGGGGCGGAAAGCGGACTTCGCCATCGTCAAGGGCAATCCCCTTGCGAACATGAAGCTTCTCTACGGCACCGGTACGCTCAACCTGAATGACGAGACCGGCAAGGTCGAGCGCGTGGGCGGCATCACCTACACGATCAAGGACGGCATCGTGTACGACGCTCGCCAGATCCGCGCGGAAATCCGCGACATGGTCGCCAAGGCCAAGGCGGAGCGCGGCCTGCCCAACGGCATCATGACGATCGAGGACGCTGATCTCACCGGTCAGTGAGGTTCACGTCCTGAAAGAGCTCCCCAGAGGGGAAGGGGCACCGCGCGCGGTGCCCCTTCTCATATGTGCAGGATAGGCCAATCGGGCAGCGCGATTTCGTGAAACAAGCGGGTAGCTGCAGGCTCGGCCGTGCAGCCCAGTGCTAACCTCAGAACCATTTCAGGTCAGGCGCTCAACCGGTCCTTCTGAAGGGGGGAAGGATGCCGGTGGGGGAGGCGTCCTGCCGTGCAGGCCTGAGCTGTGGGGTTTCGCATCGCCGGCACGGCAAGGGGCTTTCGTCGAAAGCTCATCGATCATCCGAACACCCTCCCACTTGCCTATTCTCCGGCAGCGCCTCTGCACGGCACGTCCGGGTCAACGCAGCTGGGTCCGGACTGACGAGAAAGGCCGCGCACGGCCCTTGAGCTGTGCGCGGCCTTCCGGAAGCCGATCTGTGGAAGGATCGTCAGCCGCGCAGGCTGTCGTAGAAGGAAATGAGGTCCGTGCGCAGCGCTGTCATGGATTCCGGGTGGATGTAGATCATGTGCCCGGATTCATAATAGCGATAGGTGATGTTGGATTTCAGCGAGGGATCGATCTGCATGTGCTTGAGATCATATTCCGCGCCGAAGAAGGGCGTCGCCATGTCATAATAGCCGTTGAGCGACAGGACCTTGAGATAGGGATTGATCCGCATCGCGCGGCCGAGATCGAGCGCCGTGTCGGCCGCCGGCATCTTGCGGAAGCCGCCCAGCGGGTTCCTGTGGCTCTGGTCCCAGGCCGGGCTGATTTCCTTGTAGAAGTTCGGGCGATACTGGAGCTTGGTTTCGTAGCCGAGCGTGCCGAAGAGATAGTCGTTGATCGCGCTGATATAGGCGCCGCTGATCGCTGCGTCCGCAGCGTCATATTCCGGCTGCTCGGCGCCATCGTCCACGTCGATGCCGAGGAAGCGGGAGTCGAGCCGGCCGACGGTGCGGCTGCTGCCACGCATCAGTTCCTTACGGAACCGGCCAAGGTCCACGCGCAGGTCGTTCTGGATGAGGAACTGCGGAGAAAGCCCGGTATAGGTCGAAAGCTTCGTCGCGATCTCGTTGCGCTCGGCGTCGCTCAGGTCATCGCCCTTGGCCAGCGCCGTGAGATAGGGCCCGTTGGCGAAGTCACGCACTTCGGTCAGGAAGGGTTCGAGCGTGGCCGGCCGGTTGGGCAGGCGATTATGATACCATGCAGTGGCCGCATAGCTCGGCAGATAGGTGACGTTGATCTGGTCGTAGCCCGGATTGCGGATGCCGTAATTGAGGATGGACGAGAGGAGGATCACGCCGTTCATCTGCACGCCGCGATTCTGCAGCTCGTTCACCAGGCCGGCGCCGCGCAGCGTGCCATAGCTTTCGCCCAGGATGACCTTGGGGTCGTTCCACCGATCGTTGATCGTGATGTAGCGCTGGATGGCGCTGGCGAACACGTCGATATCCTGATCGACGCCCCAGAACTGCTTGCCCTGGGCCTTGCCGAGCGGGCGGGAAAGGCCGGTGCCGATCGCGTCCATGAACACGAAATCGGTCTTGTCGAGCAGGGTGTCGGGATTGGGGCCGATCTTGAAGGGCGCGGGCGCCGTCGCCTTGTCCGTCGGCGTATCGACGCGGACCGGGCCGAAGGAACCGATGTGGAGCCACATGGTCGAGGAGCCGGGGCCGCCATTGAACACGAAAGTCACCGGGCGGCGGGCAGCGCCGGGCGCCTTGTCCGCCACATAGGAGACATAGAACATGCTTGCGATAGGCTCGCCATCGTCATTGCGGATGGTCAGCGTTCCGGGCGTGACCGTGTAGTCGATGCGGCGGCCGGCAACGGTGACATTGCCCCGCTTCGGGCTTGCCTGCTCCTCGACCGGCGCCTGGACGACATCGTCCTTCTTCTCGCTTGCCGTCGCCGCACTGTCATTCTTCTGGGCGAAGGCGGGAGCAAGCGGGGCGGCCGTAGTGAGGAGAAGCAGGCTCAACAAAGCAGTCGAAGTGGATCGGCGCATGGAAAGGACCCTTTTGATTGCGGTTCTTGCTATCTCCTCGTACATCGTATACGAAATCTGTCAACTCGTCCGATCATGGCAAGCCCGTTTCCGGCCCTTGCCTTTCTCCCCGGGAGATCATCATGAAACGCCAAGCTTTTCGGGCAGCGCTAGCGGCGGCGCTCTCGCTGTTTCTGGCCCCCTTGCCGGCAACAGCGCAGGCCGATCCGCGGCCCTTCGACGCTTCCGTCATCAAGGAAGGCGATCATGTCGTCCGGAGCTTTCGATTCGAGAGCGGAGAGACGCTGCCGGAGCTGCGGATGCATTATCGCACGATCGGCCAGCCGCGCCGCAACGCTGCGGGCGAGATCGAGAATGCCGTGATGATCCTGCACGGCACGGGGGGATCGGGTGCGCAATTCCTGGTCCCGCGCTTTGCCGACCATCTCTACGGGCCCGGGCAGCCGCTCGACGCTTCGCGTTATTTCATCATCCTGCCGGACAATATCGGCCATGGCCGTTCCGCCAAGCCGAGCGACGGCCTGAAGATGCGGTTCCCCGCTTATACCTACAATGACATGGTGGAGGCGCAGCGGCGCCTGCTGGTCGATGGCCTCAAGATCAACCGGTTGCGGCTGATCTTCGGCACGTCGATGGGCTGCATGCATATCTTCCTGTGGGGCGAGCAGCATCCCGATTTCGCGCAGGCGCTGATGCCCATGGCTTGCCAGGCCGTACCGATCGCCGGGCGCAACCGCATGTGGCGCAAGCTCGCCATGGACGCGATCCGGGCTGATCCGGCCTGGAAGAACGGCAACTATGAGACGCAGCCTCTCATGGGCCTGCGCGCTGCCTCCAGCCTGTCGGTCGTCGCGGGCACGCCGCCTTGGTGGGCGCAGGTCAATTATCCCACGCGCGAGGCGGCCGAAGCCTATCTCGCCGAGCGTTTCGAAGCTGACCTCGCCTCGCGCGATGCCAATGATTTCCTC
The DNA here is from genome assembly GCF_000283515.1 of Sphingobium sp. SYK-6. GTDB lineage: Bacteria > Pseudomonadota > Alphaproteobacteria > Sphingomonadales > Sphingomonadaceae > Sphingobium > Sphingobium lignivorans. The sequence goes on along the minus strand of NC_015976.1, from coordinate 1,995,396 downwards.
TACCAGTTCGATTCATCGCGCTTCTACGATCCCTCGCCGGATCTGGAGAAGATCAGGGCGCCGATGACCTGGATCAACTCGGCGGACGACTTCATCAATCCGCCCGAGCTGGGCCTTGCCGAAGCGGTGCTCCCGCGTCTGCCCACGACCCGTTACGTCCTCATTCCACCCTCGCCGGAAACGCGCGGACACAGCACGCACACTTACGCGTTGTTCTGGAAGGACGAGTTGCAAGCCCTGCTCGATCGTTCCCGCTGAAGGACGGCAGCATCATCCGGGCCGGGACCGGCCCAGCAGATTTCCAACCATAAGGTGACATATGACCGGTGCAATTCTCGTCGGCGGTGAAGCTCGTTCGAGCGACCGCTTCTTCCAGGCGACCGACCCCGCGACGGGCGAACTCATCGAAGCGCGCTTCCCAGAGGCGGGCGTCGAGGATGTTGACGCCGCATGCCGTCTCGCGGACCTGGCCTTCATGGACTACGCCATGAGCCCACCGGCACGGATCGCAGCGTTCCTGGAAAAGATCGCCGAGAATATCTTGGCGATCGGCGATGAGCTCATTGTCTCGGCCATGCGGGAAACGGGCCTGCCGCGCCCCCGGCTCGAGGGCGAGCGCGGACGCACGGTGGGCCAGCTGCGGCTCTTCGCCGGACTGGTCCGGCAGGGGGAATGGATCGACGCTCGGATCGACCCGGCGATGCCGGACCGCGCCCCCGCGCCACGATCTGACATCCGTTCGCGCAAGATGGCGCTGGGCCCGGTAGCCGTGTTCGGCGCCAGCAATTTCCCGCTGGCCTTCTCGGTCGCGGGTGGCGACACGGCTTCCGCGCTGGCGGCCGGCTGTCCGGTTGTGTTCAAGGGGCACCCCGCGCATCCGGCGACCGGCGAGCTGGTGGCGCGCGCCATCCAGAGTGCGGTCAGTGATTGCGGCCTGCCTGAAGGGGTGTTCTCCTATCTTCCGGGCCCATCCCATGAACTCGGTCAGGCACTGGTGGCGCATCCCCTCATCGCGGCCGTGGGCTTCACGGGATCGCGCGCCGGCGGCCTGGCACTGATGAAGACCGCCGCGGCGCGTGAAGTGCCGGTCCCGGTCTATGCCGAGATGAGCAGCATCAACCCGGTCCTCCTGCTGCCTTCCCGACTGAAGGCGGCGGCCGAGGCACTGGGCGGCGCCTTCGTCGGATCGCTCACCATGGGCGCGGGGCAGTTCTGCACCAATCCCGGCCTGCTTCTCGTGCTGGATGGGCCCGATGCGGATCGCTTCCTCGACGGTGCGACGAAAGCGCTGGTGGAAAGCGCTGCGCTCACCATGCTGACGCCCGGTATTCATGCCGCTTATTGCGCGGGCATCGAAGCCCTGGCCGACCATGGCGGCGCGCGGCTCGTTGCGCGGGGGCTGGTGGGCGAGGGGCCGCATATGGCCCGGGCGGCGCTTTTCGAAACCAGCGCCAGCCAGTTCCTTTCCGATCCCGTTCTCTCGCGCGAGGTCTTCGGTTCGACTTCGCTTCTGGTGCGCTGCAAGGATGAAGCGGAGCTGTGCGCGGTGCTCGAAGGGCTGGAGGGCCAGCTCACCGCCACGCTGCACATGGACGAGGGCGATCAGGCGCTCGCCGGTCGGCTCATGCCGCGCCTGATCCGCAAGGTCGGCCGGATCCTCGCCAATGGCTGGCCCACGGGCGTCGAAGTGACGCATGCCATGGTGCATGGCGGCCCGTTCCCGGCGACATCGGACGGGCGGACGACATCGGTCGGCACGATGGCGATCGAGCGCTTCCTGCGCCCGGTCTGCTTCCAGGACATCTCCGATGCGCTGCTGCCCGAGGCCCTGCGCCAGAGCAATCCGCTTTCGCTGCCTTTGCGAGTCGACGGGCAGCGCATCTGAAGGCATTCTTTCCCGGTTGAGTCGGCCGTCTTGCGGTGAATGCGGAACGGACGGCTCGACCCGGCAAGACGCGGGGAGGAAACCCCGCGCGCAGGAGGAGCACCCCGTCGTCGGTGATGGCGTCAGCGATGGCTGGCGACGGGGTCTTCCGGATCGGGAGTCTCGACAGCCGAGACATGATTGAGGGCGATCACCCAGCGCCCGTCGATCTTGCGCATCAGCCGGGTGTTGATCCCATATTGCGGCGTATCCGGCCGATCGAGATGAAAGCGGCTGATGAGCTGCGCGGCGTCCGGCGCGAGCATCTCCACCTGTACGTCATAGAAATGCAGCGTGCCGCGACGCTCCACCGAGCCGCCATAATCGCGGATATAATGGTCGAGCGTGCCTTGCCAGTCCCGCTGAAAGCGTCCGCGCGAAACGAACACGACGCCGGGATTCTCGAAGCCTTCCATGTAGCCGCGAAAATCGCCGCGGTTCCATGCCTTCTCCATATCCGCGATCACGGTGCGGATGGCGGCCTTCTCAGCGGCCTCATCGATCGCAGCGGCCTGTGCCGGAGCCTGCGCATGCAAGGGCCCCGGCGCGCAGGGCGCCAGGGCCAGAAGAACGAGCGCGAGCCGCTCAGTCGGCCGCATTCGCGTGCTTTGCCTTTTCCCGTGCGATGAAGGCGCGCATTTCGGCTTCCATCACGGTGAGCGGCACCGAGCCCATGCCCAGCAGCGTGTCATGGAAGGGCCGCTGGTCGAACTTGTCGCCCAGTTCCTTCTCCGCTTCGGCGCGCAGGTTGCGGATGGAGATTTCACCCAGCTTGTAGGCAAGGGCCTGGCCCGGCCATGCGATATAGCGATCGACCTCGTTCTGGATGTCGAGGGGCGCGAGCGCGGTATGCTCCGTCATGTAATCGATGGCCTGCTGGCGGGTCCAGCCCATGCTGTGCATGCCGGTGTCGATCACGAGCCGCACGGCGCGCCACATCTCGAAGGTCTGGCGGCCGAACTCTTCATAGGGGCTCTCGTAGATCCCCATCTTCTTGCCCAGCCACTCGGTATAGAGGCCCCAGCCTTCGCCATAGCCGGAGAAATAGGTCTGGCCGCGGAAGATCGGGCGGTCGGGCGCCTCCAGCGCATAAGCGGCCTGGAAACTGTGGCCGGGATTGCACTCGTGCAGAGTCAGCGCCGGGATGCTGTAGAGCGGGCGCGAAGGCAGCTCATAGGTATTCATGAGGCAGCTATCGAGGCCGCCCCGGCCAGAGGTGTAGATCGGCGCGATGGCGTCCGGCACCGGCAGGATGGTGAAGCGATAGCGCGGCAGCAGGTTGAAGGTGTCCTTGAGCTTGCCGTCCATCTTCTTGACGACATAGGCGGACAACGACAGCAGCTCCTTGGGTGTCTTGGCGTAGAATTGCGGATCGGTGCGCAGGAAGGTCAGGAATTCCTTGAAAGTGCCGTTCCATTTGGCATCCTTCATGGTCTGCTTCATGTCCGCATCGATGCGGGCCACTTCCTTGAGGCCGATCTCATGGATCTGCTGCGGGGTATAGTCGAGTGTCGTATATTCCTTGATCTGGTCCTGATAGAAGGCCTTGCCGTCCGGCAGCGAATAAGCGTCGATCGTCTTGCGCGCCTTGGGCATATATTCGGTGCGCATGAAGGCGAGCAGCTTCGCATAAGCCGGCGCGACGGAATCGCGGATCGCTGCCTGCGCTTCTGCCTGAAGCGCCTGCCGTTGATCGGCCGGGATGGTGTCCGGCATGTTGCGGAACGCATCGTAGAAGGGATTGTCCGTCCCCGGCGAGACGAAGGCCTCGATCGTCTTGTCACGCCCTTCGATGGAGACACGCGGCACGGTGTAGCCGCGCTTGATGCCCGCCTTCATGTTGACGATATTCTCGTCGAAATAACGCGGCACATCCTTCATGCGGCTGAGGTAAAGCCGGTAATCCTCCGCCGTGGAATAAGGCGTGCGGGGATTGAGGCCGCCCCAGAAGAAGGTGTCGCTGTTGAACGGCGCCTCATAGGTTTTGTAGCGGATATTCATCGCCATAGCCCAGATGGACTCGCGGAACACCGCCGCGTTGATCTTCTCCTCATGGGAAAGCTGATCGACCGGGATGGCGTCGAGCTGCTTGAGGATGCCCGTCCAATAGTCGTAGCGCTTCTGCTGGCTGGCGGCGGTGACGCTCGGCAGATGATCGGACGCCTTGGCGCGGCCGCCGTCCGGATCCGCGCTGCGGGCGAATTCCTTCATCCGCCAGGGCCATTCGGCATTGTAGAGGGCCTGGAGCTTGCGGTCCGCGTCCGTGGCTTCCGCGGCCATGGCGGCGCTTGTCGGCAAGGCCATGGAGATGACGGGGGACAGCACGGTCGCGAAGGCGAGAGCGGCGAGGGATGTGGCGTGGCGCAGGATCATGGGGGACAGTCTCTTTCTCAACGATGCTGGCAGCAGATCAATAACCGATGGCCTCGCCCGAACGACGCGGGTCGGCCACGCCGGTCAGCGTACCGTCCGCCCCGCGGGCGATCGCGTGAATGGAGCCCAGATGCCAGTTATAGGGCGTGGTGGGATGCACGGCCACGCCATAGTCGGTCTTGAGGCTCTCGCGGACGGCTTCGGACACACGCGTCTCGATGATGGTCGGAACGCCGGGCTGCGAACCGGAGAAGCGCGGCGCGTCCACCGACTGCTCCAGTGACATGCCATAGCCCAGATAATTGATGAGCGTGAGCGCCACCGCGCGTGAGGAGAGGCCAGGCGAACCGATGACCAGCTCGGGCTTCCCGGCCTTCGCGACGATCGTGGGGGGGAAGGGGGAGATCACGCGCTTGCCCGGTCCCTTGTCCGTGCCGGGGAAGCCATTGCCGGTGTTGACGACGACGCCGTCCACCACGAGGCCCGTGCCGAAGGTGGAGCCGTAGACCGTGTGGGTCACCGAGACCATGTTGCCGTCCTTGTCGACAGCCACGATATGGTCGGTGTCGGTCTTGTGCGGATCGGGCCGCGAGAAGTCGGCTGCGAACTCCATGCCGCTCGGCGGCAGGGCGGCCGCGCTTTTCACCGTCTTGGGCATGCTGCCGTCGATCTGGGCAGTGAGGATCGCCGCATAATCCTTGGACAACAGCGACTCGACCGGCAGGTTGAAGGACAGCGGGTCCTTGATGAACATGTCCGTCGCGCTCTCGGCGAACGCGAAGGCCTGGCGGATCCGCGCGAAGCTCTCGGCAGACTGGGTGAAATGCGGCGCTGCCTTGAGATCCCAGGGTTCGATGATGTTGAGGATCATGCCGATGAGCGTGCCGGCCGTGGAGGGCGGCGGGGCGCTGATGATCTCATAGTCCTTGTAAGTGGTGCGCACGGGCTCGTTCCAGCGCACCTGGTAGCCCGCGAGATCGGCCATGCTCAGCATGCCGCCGGTCCGCTGTACCTCGCTCACGAACTTCTGCGCCCAGGCGCCCTTGTAGAAATAATCCACGCCGTCGGCGGCCGCGATGCGCTTGAGCGTGGCAGCGAGGCGCGGGCGAGTCACCGTGGTGCCTACGGGCGGCACATAGCCCTGCGGCATGAATTCCTCGCGCCCGGAGGGATAAGCGGCGAGCCGTCCGATGGAGGCTTCCGCCATGTCTCCATAAAGGAAGGAATACATCGGGAAGCCCTGCTCGGCCACCTTGATGGACGGCTGGAAATAGTCCGCCCATTTGAGCGAGCCGAAGCGGTCTGCCGCTGCCTTCAGTCCGGCGACCGTTCCCGGAACGCCGATGCGGATACCGGACGTTTCCGGCACCGCGCTGCCACCTGTCGTCATCGCGGTCCAGGACGGAGTGATCTTCGCGCCCTTCGAGCTGTGGTCCAGTTCGGCATCGAGATAGTAATATTTGCCGGTCTTCGCCTCATAATAGAGGATCGACATGCCGCCGGCGAGAGTGGTCATCTGCGGCTCGATGATCGGCTGCATGATGACGCCGACCAGCGCGGCGTCCATGGCATTGCCGCCCTTCTTCAGCGTGTCCAGCATGGCGCGCGAAACGATGGGGTGATTGGCTGAGACCATCGCGCTGCGGGCATGGGCCGCCGGCTTGGCGCCCTGCTCCTGCGCGTAGACAGGGGATATGGCTGCGGGCACTGCCATGACAAACGCGGTGGAAAGGCCGAGCACGGCCAGCGAACGCCTGAATCTCATGAAGCTACCCCCTGTCAAAGACTGACGTATACGATATACCTTCATTCGCCTCGGTCAAGTGGCCTGTGCTTTTGGCGGCGTGAAGATCCTGCACCCGAAAACGGGGCCGATCCGGGTGCTGCCGGGAGCGGCCTGGAAGCGGACGATGACGCTGTCCTTGCCCCGCGTGAGATGCTCCGGGATCGCATAGTCGACATCGAAGAACGCGCCGGGATGCGCGGCGTCGAGCGTCTGCGTGGCGATCTTCTCGCCATCGACGAGAATCTCGAAACTGCGATTGCGTTCTTCGCCCCAATAGGTGGCGCGCAGAATGAGCGGGCCGGGCCGCACTTTCATCCGGAAGGCGAAGAAGCCCTCGAACCGCGCGTCGCGCCCATGCCGGCCACGATAGGTGGTGGTGTAGGAGATCTTCGATTCCAGCTCATGGTCCCGCTCGGGCTGCATTTCGCCCAGGTGCATGACATCGACCGATCGCCGGTCGAGATCGCGCAGGGCGGCCTGCTCGGCGGCATAGGCCTGCTGGGCGACTTGCCAGTTCTCCTCCGTGAAGCGGCGGAAATAAACGGCGGTGCGCCGGTCCCGCTGCTGGAAGAAAGGCGCGAAGGCGAGCGGCGCCGGGCGGGCCATCTCTGTCGCCCGATAAAGGGGCGGGGCAGACGGCGCAGGCTTGGGCTCGGGAGAAAAGCCGCCAAGCACGTTGCTCGAGACAAGTACGGGTGCCGGTCCGTCGAAGGGTTTGTCGGCCGGCCCCATGTCGGCGGCCAGCACCACCGGACCACGCAGGAAGGCCACCGTGGAGGGATCATCCGGCGTCGGCTCCATGCGCAGCTTCATGGGCAGGGAAAGCCGGATGCTGTCGCCGCGCTTCCATGGCCGCTTGATGGCGATATAGCCATCTGCGGGCGTCGCTTTCCATGCCTTGCCGTTGATCAGCACCGCCGGTTCGTCGCACCAGGCCGGGATGCGTAGGGCGAGCGTGAAGGTGCCGGGCTTCGCGAGCTCGGTCAGCGCGATATCGATCTCTCCGTCGAAGGGGTAAGCGGTTTCCATCACCAGCGTGGCGCCGCGTGCGCTCCACTGCGTGCGCGACGGGATATAGAGGTTGGCGACGAGGGCTTCGCCGGCCCTGCGCTGGTCGTCCTCTTCCCACCAGATCGATTCGCCATGCTTGGAGTGGCTCTCGATGCCGCTGCCCACGCAGCACCAGAAGCTGTCGAAGGGATCGGACCAGGCCCGGTGGGTGCCGGACATCAGCGGCACCATATAGGCGAACATGCCGTTGTCCGTCCGCTGCTGGGCGAGAATGTGATTGATGTGCGCGCGCTCATAATAGTCGAACAGGCTCGCTTCGGGCCGCCAGGCATAGAGATGCCGCGTCAGCTTGAGCATGTTGTATGTATTGCAGCTCTCGCAGGTCTGCTCGGTGATGTGGCGGGAGACCGTGTCCGGATCGGGGAAATATTCCCGGTCCGCATTGCCGCCGATCACATAGCTGTAGCGATGGACGACCGTATCCCAGAAATAGCGCGCCGCGATGGCATGGTCGGCCCGGCCGGTGATCTCGTGAAGCCGGGCAAGGCCGATGACCTTGGGGATCTGGGTATTGGCATGGATCCAGGGGAGCGAGTTCTCGCCACGGCTCAGCGGATCGAGCACTTTGCGATGGCGGATGCGCTCGGCCAGCGCCAGCCAGCGCGGATCGCCCGTGCGCACATGCAACTCGGCGAAGCTCTCATTGATGCCGCCATGCTCGCAGTCCAGCACAGTCTGCAATTGCGTGTCGTCCAGCGAAGCGAACACTTTCTCGATATAACCGGAGAGACTGACGGCAATGGGAATCGCCTTGTCGCTGCCGATCCAGGTCTGGATGTCGAACAGCCCGGCGTAGAGCTTGTGCCAGTTATAGAACGGGACCCAGCATCCGTTGAGGTCGAAGCCGGCGGAGCGGATGTCCCCGGCCATGATCTCGGGGAAAATCGCCTTGCCATCCTCCACGACATCGCCGTTGCGGCGCGTGAAGCCGGCGACATAGCCGTCACCGGACGCCTTCTGGGCCCGCTCCAGCTCGTCGACGATGTAGAGGGCACGCCGGGCGCATTCCGCGTCTCCCGTCTGCGCATGCATCAGCGCAAGTGCGGTCATATAGTGACCAAGCGTATGCCCGGCGATCGTGTCGCCTTCCCATCCGCCATAGGCCTCGCCTTTGGGTTCCAGCCCGGCATGCACGAGGAAATTGTGCAGCAGGCGGTCCGGCTCGAGTTGCAGCAGGTAGCGCCGGTTGGCGTCCACCGCATCGGCATAAGGGGAGGGGAGGAGGCGCGTGGCGCTCAGCGGCAGCGGCCGGGCGCGTTCGAGCGGGGTGGCGGACGGTCGCGCCGCGAGTCGGCTCGCGGCCTGTGCCGCGCCGGGCGTCAGGACCGCCGCTGCCGAACCCAGCAGGAAGGAGCGGCGGCCGCACTGCGTATCGATCATGTTCTTACTCGATTGACCCTTGATGGTTATAACGTATACGATTCCTGCTTTCCTGCAAGCCTCTGGATTGGTCGGCCGACAAAGGCTCGATCAATTCATTGCAGCCCGCAGGGTGGCCGAGGGATAGGATAGCATGGCTGACGATAAGACGATGATTCACCTCTCGCTCGATGATGTACGCGACCTCGCCTATCGGGTGTTGCGACGTCATGGGCTCGGCGAAGCGCATGTTCCGCTGGTGGCCGAAACCATCGTGGCGGGGGAGCGGGATGGCTGCGCGGCTCATGGCGTCTACCGCCTGACCAATTGCATCCGCACGCTGGAGACAGGCAAGGTGAACCCCCATGCCGTGCCGCGCCTTGTCCCGGCCGCCGGGGCGGTGGTGCGCGTGGATGCGGATGGCGGCTTCGCGCAGGCCGCATTCGCTCAGGGCCTGCCGCTGCTGGTCGAGAAGGCGCAGGCGCACGGCATCGCCATTCTCGCGATCAACCATTGCGTTCATTTCGCGGCGCTCTGGCCGGAAATCGAGGCGGTGACGGCGCACGGCCTCGTCGCGCTCGCCTGTACGCCCAGCCATGCCTGGGTGGCGCCGGCGGGCGGCACGGCGCCGCTCTTCGGCACCAATCCCATTGCGTTCGGCTGGCCGCGCCCGGACCGCGACCCCTATGTCTTCGATTTCGCGACCAGTGCCGTCGCGCGCGGCGAGATCGAACTGCATCGGCGCGCCGGCAAGCCCATTCCCGAAGGCTGGACGATCGATGCGCAGGGCAATCCCACTACCGACCCGGAAGCGGGGCTGGCGGGCGCATTACTCACCTTCGGCGGACACAAGGGCTCCGCGCTGTCAACGATGGTCGAATTGCTGGCCGGCCCGCTGATCGGCGACATGACCAGCGCGGAGTCGCTGGCGCATGACGATGGCGCGCTCGCCTCGCCTTATGGCGGGGAAATCGTGATTGCCATCGATCCGGCGGGCATCCTGGGCGAGGCGGCAGCCGCGCACATCGCGCGGGCGGAAGCGCTGTTCGAGGGCATCACCGGTCAGGGCGCCCGCCTGCCTTCCGAGCGCCGTTTCGCGGCGCGTCGTCGTACGCCGGCCGAAGGCGTGACGATTGCCCGCGAACTTTACGAGGAATTGACCCGGACCGCCTGATCGCCGCGCCGGACGCCTGCATCTCGCAGGGCGTTCGTGCCGCTCAGGCGAAAGGCCGGTCGATGGCCGGGGAGGGCGGCGTGAACCATTGCGCGCCGGTCTCGGTGACATGGAAATGGTCCTCCAGCCGCACGCCGAACCGGCCGGGCACGACGATCATCGGCTCGTTGGAGAAGCACATGCCCGGCTCCAGCGGCGTCTTGTCGCCGCGCACCAGATACGGCGCTTCATGGATGGAGAGACCAATGCCATGGCCAGTGCGGTGCGGCAGGCCCGGCAGCCGATAATCCGGCCCCAGTCCGCCGCGCTCCAGTACCGCGCGCGCGGCATCGTCAATGTCCTGGCAGGCCCGGCCGGGCCGGACAGCGTCGAACGCGGCCTGCTGCGCTTCCTGTTCCAGGGACCAGATACGCGCCTGCTCGGCAGTCGGCTCGCCATAGACATAGCTGCGCGTAATGTCCGAGTTGTAGCCCCGGATGCGACAGCCCGTGTCGATGAGCACCATGTCGCCTTCGCGCAGTTCGGGATCGCCGGGAAGGCCATGCGGATAGGCCGTCGCCTCGCCGAACAGCACGATGCAGAAGCTGTTGCCGGAGGCTCCGAGAGCGCGGTGCGCATCCTCGATGAATCGGGTGACGGCGCTGGCGCGAATGCCGGGGCGCAGAATGCGGGCCGCGCGGCGCTGCACTTCCAGCGTCATGTTCTTCGCCTGCTGCATGAGCGCGAGCTCGGCAGGTGATTTGGCGCGACGGCATCCGTCGATGATCGGGGCGGCGCTCTCGATGCGCAGGTCATCCATGGCATTGCGGATGCGGTGAACGAAACCGAAACTCATCGCCGGATCGATGGCGAGTGAACGCACTTTCCTTTGCGCGCAGGCGTCCGCCAGCAGCGCTATCGGATTCTCGTCCTCTTCCCAGAGGCGGATGTCGCCGCTGATCGCCAGCTCCGCTTCCAGCGAGCCGAGCTCGAAGCGGGGGCAGATGAAGATCGGCTCTCCATCGAGCGGCAGCAGCATGGCGACCAGCCGCTCGGTCTCGCCCCAGCCCAGCCCGGCGAAATAATTGAAGCTCTGACCGGCGCCGATCAGGAGCGCGTCCACGCCCTCTTGCGCCGCCAGGGTCCGTGCCTTGGCGATGCGGCTGGCATATTCGTCCACAGTTATGGCCGGGGCCGGCGAGGGCCATGGGCCAAGGGATGCCAGCTCCGTTGCCGCATCCGAGCCGCCGATCTGCGTCATGGTCATTCCTTGCGTCAAAAGTCAGAAGCGATCGAGGGAGAGCGCCGGGGGTGGCGCTTCTCCGGCGATCATGTCGGCCACTATGTCGGCCGTGACGGCGGCCAGCGTCAAGCCGAGATGCTGATGCCCGAAGGCATGGAAGATGGCGGGATGGCGCGAGCACCGTCCGATGGCCGGCAGATAATCGGGAAGGGTAGGGCGCGAGCCCATCCAGCGCGTCGCGTCCTTGCCGATCGGGAGGCCGAGCGCCGCGATATGGTCCTCTAGCCGTTGCCATTTGGCCGGATCGGCGGGGGCGCCCGGCCTCGAGAGCTCCACGAAGCTCGCCGCGCGCAGCTTGTCCCTGAACCGCGTCACGATCATCTGCCGGTCCTCGAAGACGATGGGCGGCAGATGTTCCGGCCATTGCGCGGCGGTGACCGGCGCCTCGACATGATACCCCCGCTCGTCGATCATGGGGACATGATAGCCGAGCGGGCGCATCAGCTCGGATGAACGCGCGCCCGCGCAGACCAGGGCATGATCCGCCTCGAGGCGTTCCCCGGTTTCGAGCGTGACCAAGACCCCGCCCGAAGGCCCGGATGCAACGGCGCTGGCGCGTCCGTCCAGCATCTCGCCGCCATTTCGTTCGATGAGGCGGCGAAGCGCGTCCAGGCAAAGCCCGAGATCGGCAATATGGGCACTGCCTTCGAAACGGATCGCGTCGGCTGGCTTGGGAAGGATGAGATTGCCGAGATGCGCGAGTTCATCGACGCTGGCTCTGCGGAAGTGCGTTTCGCCGGTGTCGACGGCGCCCCAGGCCGCCTCACCCCTGAGGGCGGACTCATGCTTTTCCCAAAGGATGAAGTGACCATCCTCCCGCAGGAGATCGGCAGTTTCCATCCGCAGCGCGAGGCGCTGCCAGGCCGGGAGGGACGCGGCGAGCAAGCCTCGCAGCGCCGTCTTGCCCGCTTCGAACCGGGAAGGTGCGGCTGCGCGCACCAACCGCAGCGTGAAGGGAAGCCATGTCGCAAGGCTCGCAACCGGTAGCGACAAGGCGCCGCCCCGCCAGAAAAGGCGTCGCGGAACGGAGCGGATCGCAGCCCGCGATGCGAGCGGTTCGACTTGCTCGACAGCGATGTGCCCGGCATTGCCCCAACTCGCCGGCTGCGAGTCGCTGAGAGGGGCGATCACGCGAACCTGATGGCCGGCTTCCACTAAAGCAGCGGCTGCGGCCAACCCGACCACCCCGCCTCCGATCACGATGACATTCTTCGACACAAAATTACCTCTTGGCCTCTCAGACAATATACCGTATACGATACGGGTGGACAACGGAGAGTTAAGTGCAAGAAACGAAATTAACCTGGCGGGGCGTCTACCCTGCCGCCACCACCCAGTTTACGGCGGATTCCGCAATCGATTTCGAGGCCACGCAGACGGTTCTCGACAATCTGATCAAGGATGGCGTGGATGGCCTCATCATCCTGGGTACCTGTGGCGAGAACAACGCCCTTCTGCCTGATGAGAAGCGGCAGGTGCTCGCGGCGGCTCAGGAAGTCATCGCCGGTCGCGTGCCCTGGCTCTCGGGCGTATCCGAGCTGACCACGGCGCAGGGCGTCGCCTATGCGAAGGATGCGGTCAAGGCTGGCGCGGACGGGCTCATGGTCCTTCCGGCACTGGTCTACGTCCCCACCGTGGGCGAGCTGTGCACGCATTTCGAGACGATCGCCCAAGCGGTCGATGCGCCGATCATGCTGTACAACAATCCGCCTGCTTATCGTGTCTCGATCGGCATCGATGCGCTGGAGCGGCTCGCCGCGCAGTCCAACATCGTCGCGGTGAAGGAAAGTGCGCCGGACTCGCGTCGCTTCACGGACATCATCAATGCGTTCGGAGATCGCTACATCGTGATGGCGGGTCTCGACGACGTGGCGCTCGAAGGGCTGATCCTCGGCGCGCATGGGTGGATCTCGGGCCTCACCAGCGCTTTCCCGCGGGAATCCGTCGCGCTGGTCGCCGCGATCAACGATGGCGACATGGAGAAGGCGCTGCGCATCTATCGCTGGTTCATGCCGCTGCTTCATCTCGATGCCGAGCATGATCTCGTGCAGTCGATCAAGCTGGCCGAAGCGATCATGGGCCGTGGCAGCGAGCATGTTCGCCTGCCGCGCATGCCGCTCGAAGGCAAGCGTCGTGAGGACGTCGTTCGCTGGGTCGAGACGTGCGCCGCAACGCAGCCCAGCCTGGCGACAGCGGCCTGAGGCGGCGTGAAGCACGTCTTCTTCTGCATCGATGGCCATACCGCCGGCAATCCAGTGCGACTGGTTGCCGGCGGTGCCCCTCATCTCAAGGGCGCGACCATGGCCGAGCGGCGGCTGGATTTTCTGGAGCGGTTCGACTGGATCCGCACCGGGCTCTGCTTCGAGCCGCGCGGGCACGACATGATGTCCGGCGGCTTTCTCTATCCGGCCCCTTCCCCTGATGCCGACATCGGCATCATCTTCATCGAGACCAGCGGGTCCCTCCCGATGTGTGGCCACGGCACCATCGGGATGCTCACATTCGGCCTCGAGAATGGCCTGATAACCCCGGCCACGCCGGGCAAGTTGCGCGTCGATGTCCCGGCGGGACGGCTGGACGTGGACTATGAGGTCGACGGCGATCGCGTCCGGTTCATACGGTTTCGCAATGTCGCTTCCTATCTCGCCGAAACCGGTATCGAGCTGGACGTGCCCGGGCTGGGCCCGATCACGCTCGACATCGCTTATGGCGGCAATTTCTATGCGATCATCGAGCCCCAGGGTCGCTACGAGGGGCTGGACGGCATGAGCGCGAGCCAGCTGATAGAGCTGAGCCGCACCATCCGGTCGATGGTGCGCGAGAAGATCGAACCCGTCCATCCCGAGGAACCCAGCATCCGGGGCGTCAATCACGTCATGTGGACTGACAAGCCCAAGGGTGAGGGCGCCCATGGCCGCAACGCCGTCTTCTATGGCGAGAAGGCGATCGACCGGAGCCCCTGCGGCACCGGCACCTCGGCGCGGCTCGCCCATCTCCATGCCAAGGGGCTGCTCAAGCCCGGCGAGCCTTTCGTGCATGAAAGCTATATTTGCAGCCGCTTCACGGGAAGAATTGAGGAAGTTACGACCGTGGGAGGAAAGCCGGCCATTATTCCCTCTATTCAAGGCTCTGCGATCTCAACCGGGTTCAATACCATCTGGATCGATCGGTCGGACCCGTTCTGGCACGGATTTTCGGTGGTGTGATGTCGTGACGGATCGTATTTGCCCCCACTTATGGTCTAAAGGTGCATCTTCTTCCCCGATCCGGGGGGCCTCTGCGTGGAGCCGGCATGAGTCTCGTCATTCGCAATCTTTCAGAGCAGCTCGTGGATCTCGTCCGCGAGCGCGTCCTTTCCGGCCGTGTTCCGCCCGAGAGCCCGGTGCGGCAGGATCTGCTCGCGGCCGAACTGGGCATTTCCAAGATCCCGCTGCGCGAGGCGCTGGCGCGTCTCGAACAGGAAGGTCTCCTGATCTCGCATGCCAATCGCGGCTTCTTCGTGCGCCCGCTCAGCACGGAGGAGGCCTACGAGGTCTATCATCTGCGCCTGAAGCTCGAGCCGGAAACCATGGCCCTTGCCGCCCTGAATGCGAACGAGGAGGAGCGGCGCGCCGCGCAGGACGTCTTCGCCACGCTGTACCAGGTGACGGACGAGGGCGGCTACGGCGTGGGCTCCTTCAACCGGGCGTTCCACCTCGCGCTGCTAGCGCCGAGCCATCGCAATCTCACCGTCAATATTCTGCAACGCCTGCACGTTCTGTCGGAACGCTATGTCCGCAAGCATCTCGAACCGCTGGGACGCGACGAGCGCGCGAACGAGGAGCATCGCGAGATCCTCGATGCCTGGCTCGCCCGGGACGTCGAGAAAGTGCTGGCATTGACGGACGCCCATACGCGCGCAACCATCGATGACCTTACGCAACAGTTGGAAAGTCCGGAATAGGGTCGCGACTCTCCCGGATCATCCAATAAGATAAACAGGGAGATTTTGGGGTGAGTTCAGGATTTTGGGGGCCGATCAAGCCGATCGGCGGCGGACAGCATGATCATCATCGTCGGCTGAAACCGACGCTGTCCTGGCCGCACCTGATTGCGCTTGGCGTTGGCGCCATCGTGGGAACGGGTATCTACACACTCACCGGCGTGGGCGCCGACAGGGCGGGCCCCGCCGTGGTGCTGGCCTTTGCGATCGCCGGGGCCGTCTGCGCCTGCGCGGCGCTGGCTTATGCCGAACTCGCGACGCTCATTCCCACCGCAGGCAGCGCCTATACCTACAGCTATTCCGTCATGGGCGAGACCATCGGCTGGGTGGTCGGCTGGAGCCTGATCCTCGAATATTCGCTGGCGTGCAGCACTGTGGCGGTCGGCTGGTCGGGCTATCTGGTCGGCTGGATCCAGTCCGTCGGGATCGAGTTGCCGCCAATGCTCCTGGCGGGGCCCCATGGCGGCGGGATCATCAATCTTCCCGCGGTGCTCGTGGCGCTCGCCATTGCGGGCATGCTCATTGCCGGCACGCGGGAAAGCGCGACGTTGAACATCGTGCTGGTCATCATCAAGCTGACGGCCCTGTCCTTTTTCGTGATCCTGGCGCTGCCCAGCTTCTCCGCCGGCAATTTCGAGCCATTCATGCCTTATGGTTTCGGCAGCCATGAAATCGGCGGCACGACCCGTGGCGTCATGGCGGCGGCGGCCATCGTCTTCTTCGCCTTCTACGGCTTCGACGCGGTGGCGACCTCGGCAGAGGAGGCCCGCAATCCCGGCCGCGATCTCACCATCGGCATCATCGGCTCGATGGCGGTCTGCACGCTCATCTACATGGCAGTGGCGGTCTCTGCCGTCGGTTCGCTGCATTTCACCGAGCTTGCAGGCTCGTCAGAGCCGCTGGCGCTTGTCCTGCGGACCCTGGGCCATCCGTTCGCCGCATGGGCCATTGCGGCCGCCGCTTTGATCGCTTTGCCTTCGGTCATCCTCGTGATGATGTATGGGCAGAGCCGCATCTTCTTCGTGATGGCACGTGACGGCCTCCTGCCGCGTTCCCTCAGCGATGTGTCACCGCGCACCGGCACGCCGGTGAAGATCACGGCGATCACGGGCGTCTTCGTGGCTGCAGTGGCCGGTTTCTTTCGTCTCGACGAGATCGCCGAACTGGCCAATGCCGGAACGCTCATTGCTTTCATCGCGGTCGCGGCCTGCATGATGATCCTGCGTCGTCGCGCGCCGGACCTCGCCCGGGTCTTCCGGTGTCCGCAGCCCTACCTCGTCGGCACACTGGCAATTCTGGGCTGCATCTACCTGCTCATCAGCCTGCCTTCCACGACGCTGGTGCGCTTCGTGGGATGGAACATCGTCGGCTTGCTGATCTATTTCGCTTACGGCCGCTCGCGTAGCCTGCTGGCCCGGACGGGCAAGCCGGCGGCGGAAGGCAGCGAACCCGAACCGATCCCGCCCCACCAGTAAGGGGCGCACCCACAAGGAGCAGAGTGGGATGGCCGGATGTACCGTCCCACGCCACACGCCGATATGACAAAGGGCCGCCCGATGGGCGGCCCTTGCCTTTTCAGGAATGGATCCGTCAGCGCTGAGGCTGATTATTCTGGCGCTCGCCGCCCTGCTGCTGCCGGTTCTGGTCCTGCTGCTGGGACTGCTGGCGATCCCGCTCGACATTTCCGCCCTGCTGGCGATTCTGGTCCTGATTGTTGCGCGGTGTCTGCTCTGCCATTTCGGTTCTCTCCTTTTCGTCCCTCGCTGGGGGGACAGGAAGAAAATCCGGCCGTGGTGAGAATGTTCCGGGCCATGCGGCGAAGCGTGCACGCGGGGCAGGGAATGGCACGAACGGGAAAATGGTCGGGGAGACAGGATTCGAACCTGCGACCCTCTGCTCCCAAAGCAGATGCGCTACCAGGCTGCGCTACTCCCCGACGGCTGCCCGCTTAACGAAGCGGGAGCGGCTCGGCAATCGCCATGGTGATCTTTGTTTGCGTCCCGGGGCGGCCCGAAGGTCAGGCGTTTTCCGGAAACGGAAAGGGCGGCGCCGCGTTGCGACACCGCCCTTGCGAATTATTCATCGAACCGAAATTCGCGCAGATTACTCTGCGGCGTTCGTCGCGTTGGCAACGTTGGCAACGTTCGCGGCATTGTCGACGGCGTTGGCAGCATTGTCGACGGCGTTCGCGGCGTTCTCGAGCTCGTCAACGACGACTTCGTTGCTCGCGTTGTTCATCTCAGCCGCCGGCTTCTCGCCGCACGCAGCCAGGCTCATCAGCGCAGCAGCAGCGCAGGCCACAGCAAACTTCTTCATATTATTTGGCTCCCATAGCAAAGTGCGTGCTTCCGCTAAGAAGCACGAGCCGCCCAATTAACGCGTGCAGCGGGGAAATCAATAGGCTTTTCAACCGATCCAATTGGAAATTGTCGCAGCGCAGCATGCGAGATCGGCTGAGCTGCGAGTCTCGGTGGCGGCACCGTGGCCCCGGACTCGCACCATGTCAGCGGACATTTGCCAAGCAACGCCGGCTCGGCTAACCGGGCCGGGATTTTTCCACAACCCAAATCCCATTCGAGGACCGATCTCCATGGCCGTCCAGTACAGTTTTGTCATGAAGGGGCTGACCAAGACCTTTCCCGGCGCCAACAAGCCGGTTTTCAACAACATAAACCTTCAGTTCCTGCCCGGGACGAAGATCGCCGTCATCGGTGTGAACGGCGCGGGCAAGTCGACGCTGATGAAGGTGATCGCCGGTATCGACACCGAGTTCCAGGGCGAGGCCTGGGCGGGCGAGGGCATTCGGGTGGGCTATCTGCCGCAGGAGCCGCAGCTCGATCCCAACAAGACGGTGATGGAGAATGTGAAGGACGGCGTGCGCCCCGTCGCCGATCTCGTCGACCGCTTCAACGAGATCAGCAATATCATGGGGGACCCGCCCGAAGATGTCGATTTCGATGCGCTGATGACCGAGATGGGCGAGCTTCAGGAAAAGATCGACGCTGTCGATGGCTGGACACTCGACAACCAGCTCGAGATCGCCATGGAAGCGCTGCGCTGCCCGCCGGGCGACTGGGGCGTCGAGAATCTCTCCGGCGGCGAGAAGCGCCGGATCGCTTTGTGCCGGCTGCTGCTGGAGAAGCCCGATATCCTTCTGCTCGACGAGCCGACCAACCATCTCGACGCCGAGAGCGTCCAGTGGCTGGAACAGCATCTCATCAATTATCCGGGCAATGTGATCCTCGTCACCCACGATCGCTACTTCCTCGACAATGTCGTGGGCTGGGTGCTGGAACTGGACCGGGGCAGGGGAATCCCGTTCGAGGGCAATTATTCCGCCTGGCTCGAGGCGAAAGCCAAGCGCATGGAGCAGGAAGAGCGCGAGGAAGCCGGGCGCCAGAAGGCCATCAAGGAGGAGCTGGAGTGGATTCGCCAGTCTCCTAAGGCGCGCCAGACCAAGAGCAAGGCCCGTATCCGCGCGTTCGATGAACTGGTCGAGAAGCAGGAGAACCGCGCACCGGGCAAGGCGCAGATCGTCATCCAGACGCCCAAGCGCCTCGGCGGCAAGGTGATCGAGGCCAAGGGCCTCACTATGGCCTATGGCGACAAGTTGCTCTTCGAGAATCTCGACTTTCTGCTTCCCCCCGGCGGCATCGTGGGCGTCATCGGCCCGAACGGCGCCGGCAAGTCGACCCTGTTCCGGCTGATCACGGGCCAGGAGACGCCCGACAGCGGGACCATCGAGGTGGGTGAGACGGTCCAGCTCGGTTATGTCGACCAGAGCCGCGATTCGCTCGATCCCAACCATAATGTGTGGGAAGAGATCAGCGGCGGCCATGATCTCATGACCATCGGCAAGCACGAGATCCAGACGCGGGCCTATGTCGGCGCGTTCAACTTCAAGGGCGTCGACCAGCAGAAGAAGGTCGGTCAGCTGTCCGGCGGTGAGCGCAATCGCGTGCATCTCGCCAAGATGCTCAAGGAGGGCGGCAATGTCCTCCTGCTCGACGAGCCGACCAACGACCTCGACGTCGAGACGCTCCGTGCGCTGGAAGATGCGCTGGAGAATTTTGCCGGCTGCGCCGTGGTCATCAGCCACGACCGTTTCTTCCTCGACCGACTCGCCACGCACATCCTCGCTTTCGAGGGCAACAGCCACGTCGAATGGTTTGAAGGCAATTTCGAGGCCTATGAGGAAGACAAGCGCCGCCGGCTCGGCGATGCGGCAGATCGCCCGACCCGCCTCGCTTACAAGAAGCTGACGCGCTGACCTGAAACAGCATGGTGAAAAGGCGCTCGCTCGGTTGCGGGCGCCTTTTCGCGGTAGCGGCGAGAGACTGCCGGCCTGTGGCTCAGGCGGTCGGGCGCTGCTCGAACAGATGGTGCTCGCCGGGGTTCGCGGGGCTGTCCCGGACCGCATCGACCTGTGCGGCAGGCGGGCCGGACCGCGCCAGCATCAAGAAATGCTCGACCTGCCCGTCCTCGCCCTGCACGAAGGCCTCGACGCTGCCGTCCAGCCGGTTGCGCACCCAGCCGGCCAGTCCCAGCTTGCGAGCCGTGGCAACCGTCCAGCCGCGATAGAACACGCCCTGTACCCGGCCGGTGATCCTGATGTGCTTTGCGATGAAGGCCATGAGCGGGATGTGTCAGGCGCCCGGCGCATTTTCAAGTCGCGGGAGATCGCCGGACAGGGCCGGCGTTCCACGGATGATCGCTCTGGAACGCGTCGCGAATCTCAGCGCATCCGCCAGTTTCCGGTGGCGATGATCGGGCGATCGCGGACGGTGCGGTTATATTCATATGTCCAGACGCGCCGGGGGCTGTCGAGCAGATCGACCTCGATCCGGCGATATTCCGAACCGACCGGATTTTCCGGATCGTAAAGCTCGTAGAGATCGATCTCTTCGATCAGTCCGGGCTCTTCGAACTCCAGGACTTCTCCCTGGACGATCCCATGCGCACCCGTTATGAGGCCGGGATAATCGCCGAGATGATAAAGGCGGCCCGCCACCCGGTCGGGCCCGAGATGCCTGGTCCGGTGCTCGAGGCCGAGCGTCTGATACCCTGTTCCGCCGGGCATGAGCTGGCCATAAGTGAACAGGCGGAAAGGGCTATTCATAGGGCGTGAAGACACCTGTCTGTTCATCCAGCAAGTGGAGCTTCCCGTCGGAAATGGCGAAGAAGGCTCCCTTCAGTGACAGGACGTTGCAGTTCTCCTTTTCCCTTACCCAGGGGAAAGTGCGCAGGTTGGCGAGGCTGACCTTGACGGCCGCCTGCTCCATCGCGCGGCCGACATCGCGGCTGCGGTTCTCGCCGTAACGGGCGATGACGTCCGCGCGGGCGTCGTCGAGCAGGGAAATCCAGCTGGCGATGAAGCCCCCTTCGCCCGGCGGCGCGCCATGCATGTCCTGTGTCAGCGCGGCATGGCAGCCGCCGCACAGGCCGTGGCCGAGCACCAGGATCTCCTCGACGCCCAGCATCTGCACCGCGAATTCCAGTGCCGCCGAGACGCCGTGGTGGCCCGGGCTGGTCTCGAAAGGCGGCACGAGCGCGGCAACGTTGCGCACGACGAAGATCTCGCCCGGATCGGCGTCGAATATCTCGGTCGGGTCAACGCGGCTGTCCGAACAGGCGATCACCATGACGCGGGGACTCTGGCCGTCGGCCAATTGCTCCCATCGCGCGCGCTGATTCGTCCAACCGGTGCTGCGGAAGCGCCGATATCCTTCGAGCATGTTCGCGAATGTTGCCATGGCGATTTCGCTCCTGCACAAGTTCGACAGGGCTGGCAAGGCGGCGTGCGGATCGCTATCTGGACCCAATGAACGACATTTCCTCGGAACCGCGCGGCCTTGGTTCGCGCAAGCCGGACTGGATCCGCGTCAAGGCCCCCGTCAGCCAGGGCTATGAGGCGACCCGCAAGCTGATGCGGGACAAGGGACTGGCGACTGTCTGCGAGGAAGCCGCCTGCCCGAACATCGGGGAGTGCTGGACGAAGAAGCACGCCACCGTCATGATTTTGGGCGATGTCTGCACGCGCGCCTGCGCCTTCTGTAACGTCAAGACGGGCATGCCGCGTCCCGTCGACCCCCGCGAGCCCCAGAATCTGGCCGATGCCTGCGCCGAGATGGGGCTGGAGCACATCGTCGTCACCTCCGTCGACCGGGATGACCTGCCCGACGGCGGCGCGCGGCAGTTTGTCAAGGTGATCGAGGCCCTGCGCCGCACCACGCCGGAAACGACCATCGAGATCCTCACGCCGGATTTCCGCAACAAGCATGAAGCCGCCGTAGAGGCGATCGTCGCTGCCCGGCCGGACGTCTATAATCACAATCTGGAGACGGTCCCGCGCCTCTATCCCACCATTCGGCCGGGTGCGCGTTACTACGCCTCGCTGCGTCTGCTGGAGATGGTGAAGAAGCTTGATCCCTCTATCTTCACCAAGTCCGGCGTGATGCTTGGCCTGGGCGAGCAGCGGCTCGAAGTGCATCAGGTGATGGACGACATGCGCTCGGCCGATGTCGATTTCCTCACCATGGGGCAGTATCTGCGGCCCACGCCCAAACATGCGCCGGTGATGGAGTTCGTGACGCCGCAGGCATTCAAGGCCTATGCGGCGATTGCGCGGGCCAAGGGCTTCCTGCAGGTGGCATCGAGCCCGCTCACGCGCTCCAGCTATCATGCCGGCGCGGACTTCCAGCAGATGCGCGCGGCGCGCGAGGCTGCGCTGGCGAAGGCCGCCGCTGCTTCGGGCATCGGCCCGGCCGGATCGGGGGCAGGGGAGGCGTCAGCCCGCTGACCTGCCATGCCCAGACATAACGAAACCCGAAGACTGCCCTACAGCCCGGCCCAGATGTATGATCTGGTGGCCGATGTCGCGTCCTATCCGGAATTCCTGCCCTGGGTGACGGCCATTCGCGTCCGCTCGCAGAGCGAGACGGAAATGGTGGCGGACATGGTGGTCGGCTTCAAGGGGCTGCGCGAGACCTTCACCTCGCGCGTCGTCAAGCGCCGGCCGGAAAGCGTGCATGTCGATTATGTCGACGGGCCGCTGCGGCATCTTTCCAACGACTGGCAGTTCCGGCCGGACGGGGAAGGCGGCGTCCTCATCGACTTCTCGGTCGATTTCGCGTTCAAGAGCCGCATGTTCGAGATGCTGGCCGGGCAGGTCTTTGACCGGGCCCTGCGCAAGATGATCGGCGCTTTCGAAGAGCGCGCCGCAGCGCTTTATTCGCCCAGCGCCTCCGGCAACAGCAATTCGAGCGCACACAGCGCGGCGTGAAGCCGGATCTTCGCGCGGCCTTCGTCCTCGAACCGTCGCAGGTCCGCCACCACATTCTCGCTTTCGTCGCCGCGTTCGGCGCGGGCGAAGACGACGGTGCCGACCGGCTTGAGTTCCGTTCCGCCGTCAGGACCCGCGACGCCAGTGATCGAGACGGCGATATCCGCGCCGCTGCGATTGAGTGCGCCTTGCGCCATGGCCCAGGCCGTGGCGATCGAGACCGCGCCGAAGGTATCGAGCACGTCCTCGCTCACACCGAGCAGGCTGACCTTCTGCGCGTTGGAATAAGTGACGAAACCTGCTTCGAACACCGCGGACGAACCGGGAATTTCGGTGAGCGCTGCGGACACGAGGCCGCCAGTGCAGCTCTCGGCAACAACGATACGCCGTCCGAGCTTGCGATTGGCCTCGATTACCTCGCGGGCCAACGTCACCAGCTCTTCCGGCAGCAAGCATATCTTTGCTTCTGCGACCCCTGCCATGCCGCGCAGCATGGGCCGATCCGCCTCAAAAGCCAATGGCATTAACTCTCCTGCGGGTTTCGCCCAGTGAACCGGTGAGGCTCAGGCCGCAGGAAAGGCCGGTTCTTCGGGCAAGCGGAGGCTCGCCAGGGCTTGCGCCGCGATGCCCTCGCCCCGGCCGGTGAGGCCAAGCCGTTCCGTGGTCGTCGCCTTCACGCTCACCCGCGACTCAGGCAGGTCCATGATCCGGGCGAGGGCGCTGCGCATCGCATCGCGATGAGGCCCGATCTTCGGAGCCTCGCAGATGATGGTCACGTCGACATGGTCGATGATCCCGCCCCGGGCGCGGACACGCTCCGCCGCGAAGGCCAGGAACTGCCCGGATCGCGCGCCGCGCCACTGCGGATCGGAGGGAGGGAAATGGCTCCCGATATCGCCTTCCGCCAGCGCGCCCAGAATGGCGTCGACAAGGGCGTGGATCGCCACATCTGCATCGCTATGGCCGGACAGCCCATGGCTGTGGGGAATTTCGACACCGCACAACCAGAGCGGCGCGCCCGCGACCAGCCGGTGAACATCGAAGCCGAGGCCAGTGCGGGTCGTCATCATTGCCATGAGCTCCCGCTCCATTCTTTCATGATCGCCCGGCCAGGTGATCTTGTCGAGCCGGGGGTCGCCGTCCACCAGCCGGACTGCGCTGCCCGTCGCCCGGACCATCTGCGCGTCGTCCGTCGGTTCCAGCTCGCCGGACCAACTGCGATGGGCGGCCAGCACCACTTCAAAATCGAATGCCTGCGGCGTCTGCACCCGGCGCAGGACTGCGCGGTCGATCACGGCGCCGGCCTCGTCCCCCTCCGCCCGCACCAGCGTATCGGCCACCGGCAGCACGGGCATGGCTGCTGCAGCGCCCGTCGAGAGTGCGGTCAGCAGCCGGTCGATCACGCCTGCCGGCAGCAGCGGGCGGGCACTGTCATGGATGAGCACGCGCGCGGGCGGAGTCTCCGCGCTCGCCAGGGCTTCCAGCGCGTTCGCAACCGATTGCCGGCGGGAGGCGCCGCCTTCCACGATGAGCACATCCGCGGCCTCCTCGCCAAGCATCGCGCGCGCTTCGTCCGCGAGGCCCGGCGCCACCACCAGCAGCACGCTGTCGACGGCGGGATGCCCGCGCAAGGCCGAGATGGAATGGGCGGCGACCGGCCGCCCGGCGAGCGGGCGATATTGCTTGGGCAGCATCGCACCCGTGCGTGAACCGCTTCCGGCAGCGAGGAGGATAGCAGCAGTGCGCGGAGGGGAGACCATGAGCGAGGCGCTTAGCCTAGCGGTTGCTTGCTCGCCAACCGCTTTCGCGCTAAGGGCGCTGCCTGTTTTTTAGGCATTCTGAACATGACGACGCTCAAGCCCATCCAGATCGGTCCGGTGCGGATCGACATGCCGGTGATCCTCGCCCCGATGACGGGTGTCACCGACATGCCCTTCCGTACGCTCGTGCGCCGTTATGGCTCCGGGCTCAACGTTACCGAGATGATCGCCTCGCCTGCGATGATCCGGGAGACGCGCCAGTCGCTCCAGAAAGCGGCATGGGCACCGGCCGAGGAGCCGGTCTCGCTCCAGCTTGCCGGCTGCCAGCCCGCCGAGATGGCGGAGGCCGCGAAGCTGAACGCCGATCGGGGCGCCGCGATCATCGACATCAATATGGGCTGTCCCGTCAAGAAAGTGGTCAATGGCGATGCGGGTTCGGCGCTGATGCGCGACCTGCCGCTCGCGGCCAGCCTCATCCGGGCGACGGTTGAAGCGGTCGATGTGCCCGTCACCGTCAAGATGCGCATGGGCTGGTGCCATGACAATCTGAATGCGCCGGAGCTGGCGCGCATCGCGGAGGATCTGGGCGCGCGGATGATTACCGTCCACGGCCGCACGCGCAACCAGATGTACAAGGGCAGTGCCGACTGGGCCTTCGTGCGGAAAGTGAAGGATGCGGTCGGCATCCCCGTGATCGTCAATGGCGACATCTGCTCCATCGAGGATGCGCGCACCGCGCTGGCGCAGAGCGGCGCCGACGGAGTGATGATCGGCCGGGGCGCTTATGGGCGGCCCTGGCTGCTTGGCCAGGTCATGCAGGCGCTGGCCACCGGCGAGCACCGGTCTGACCCCGATCTGGCCGAGCAATATGCCATGATCACAGAACATTACCGTGCAATGCTCGATCATTATGGCGAGATGACGGGCGTCAACATGGCGCGCAAGCATCTGGGCTGGTACACGCGCGGCCTGCCGGGCTCGGCGGAATTCCGCAACAAGGTGAACCAGGTGCCGGACGCGGCGCGCGTGCTCGACATGCTGGCCCGCTTCTATGAGCCGTTGCTGGCGCAGCCCGAAGCGGTCCTGCGCGAACCAGTGCGGAATGCAGCCTGAGAACGGGAGAAACCGGCTGTCGAGCCAATTCCTTCCCGGCAGGGGGGCACTGCCGGACGCCGCCGAACTGATCGCCGCGCACCCGGTCGCCACGCTGCTGATCGGACCGGACGGCCGCATCGCGTCGGCCAATGCCCGCGCGGAATCGCTGCTCAACATGGCGCGCTCCGCTCTGGTGGGCAGTGTCGTCGGGCGCGTGTTGCGCATTGCCGATCCGCACATGGATACGGCCATCTGGATGACGGACAAGCCGCTCTCCGCCTTCGGCATCCAGGTCCATGCCGGGCGGAACGAGGCGCTGGAAATGGATGTGTTGATTCATCCGCTGCTCGAGGACGAGCGCTGGCGGGTCGTGGCGCTCCATGTTCATGGCCAGTCCCAGACGCTCGGCGTGCGCCGCTCCTCCATGGGCGTGCGCTCGGCGACGGGCGCGGCGGCGATGCTTGCGCATGAGATCAAGAATCCGCTTTCCGGTATCCGCGGCGCGGCGCAGCTTCTGGAAGGCGATGCGGGGGAAGCCACACGTCCGCTCACCAAGCTGATCTGCGACGAGGTGGACCGCATCGCGGCGCTGATCGACCGGATGCAGCACTTCACCAGCAACCAGCCGCTCGCCTGCCGCCCGGAGAACATCTATCCGCTGCTCGATCGTGCGGTGGAGATCGCGACCGCCGGTTTCGCGCGCGATTGCCCGATCGTGCGGACCTATGACCCCTCCCTGCCATTCGCGCAGGTGAATGGCGACGCCTTCGTCCAGATCATGCTCAATCTCGTGAAAAATGCGGTGGAAGCCGTGGAGGGGGTCGAGGATGGGCGAGTTCAGGTCGCCACGGCCTATCGGCACGGCCTCTCGGTGCTGAGCGGGAAGGGGACGTCCCCCCTCCAGATCGAGATTCAGGTGATCGACAATGGTCCCGGCGTGCCGGACAGCATCCGGGACGTGCTGTTCAATCCCTTTATTTCCAACAAGCGCAGCGGCCAGGGCCTCGGCCTTGCTCTTGTGGACAAGCTGGTGCGGGACATGAACGGGCTGGTGCAATATGAGCGGGACCAGGCATCTGGCCGTTCGATCTTCAGGGTGCTGTTGCCGATGGGCGCGAACGGATGACCAGACTGACCGGCAAGATTCTCGTTGTGGATGACGACCCGGCCATCTGCGTCGTCATATCCGAAGCGCTCAAGCGTCAGGGCCATATCGTCCGGACGGTCGGCTCCATTGCCGAGCGTCGCGCGACGCTGCCCGTCTTCGCGCCGGATGTGCTCATCACGGACGTCATGCTGCCGGATGGCGATGGTCTCGACGATGTCGGCGCCATCCTCGCCGAGGAGCCCGATCTCAAGGTCATCATCCTTTCCGCGCAGAACACGCTCAACACCGCGGTGCGCGCGACAGGGCAGGGCGCTTTCGAATATCTTCCCAAGCCTTTCGATCTCAACGAGCTGAGCCGCGCGGTGGCCGAAGCCATCAGCGTGCGCTCGAGCGGCGACGCGCCGGAAGCGGGCGAAGGCGGCGGCGGGGAGGAATTGCCGCTGATCGGTCGCTCACCCCAGATGCAGGAAGTGTATCGCACGATTGCGCGGGTGGTGAGCAACGATCTCAACATTCTCGTGCTCGGCGAATCCGGTACCGGCAAGGAACTGGTGGCCGAAGCGATCCACAGCCTTGGGCCCCGGCGCAGCCAGCCCTTCGTGGCGATCAACATGGCCGCCATCCCGCGCGAGCTCATCGAGGCGGAGCTGTTCGGTTATGAGCGCGGGGCCTTCACCGGTGCGGTCGCTCGCTCCGCCGGCAAGTTCGAGCAGGCGGAGGGGGGCACGCTGTTCCTCGACGAGATCGGCGACATGCCGATGGATGCGCAGACCCGCCTGCTGCGCGTGCTCCAGTCCGGCGAGATCACGACAGTCGGCGGCACCCGGCCAGTGCGCGTGAACGTGCGGATCATCGCCGCGACCAATCAGGATCTCCCGGACCTGATCGCCGAGGGGCGTTTTCGTGAGGACCTGTTCTATCGGCTCAATGTCGTGCCGATCCGCCTGCCAGCCCTGCGGGAACGCGCGGGCGACGTGCCTCTGCTTGCCCGCTATTTCCTCGACAAGGCGGCGCAGGGCGGCCTGCCGCGCAAGAGCCTATCGGACGAAGCGGCGCGGTTGCTCGAGGCCTATGACTGGCCCGGCAATGTCCGCGAACTGCAGAATCTCATGAAGCGGCTGACCGTGCTGACCCGCGATCAGGAAATCCAGGTACAGCATCTGCGCCAGGTCCTCACCTTTGCGCAGACGCTGGGCGGGGCCACCGCGAGCGGCGCGGTGGATCTGCGCGAAGCGGCCCGGCGCTGGGTGCGGGAACAACTCGCCGTCGGCACGGGCGCCATCGCGCATGATCTTCACGATCGCCTGCTCGGTGTCATTGAACCCGTATTGCTGGGCGAGACGCTGGCCGCGCTGGACGGCAACCAGATCCGGGCGGCGGCAACATTGGGCATGAACCGCAACACGCTGCGCAAGAAACTCAATCATTACGATATCGATCCCGCCATGCCCTTGCGCGAGCGGTAGAACGCGTTTTTCGGACAGCACGGGGGGCGGCCCGGCGACGGGTTGCCTGGGCGGGACGATCCTCTCGTAAAGCGTGTTTTCAGAGACACGCCGATGTTGTATCGCTGCCACGATGGATCAGAGAACGGGTCGGAATGCAGGGATGGACGAGTCGTCGCCGACCTTGTTCGGCTCGCCTCGGCTCGGCCGCCTTGCGGAGCTTCTGGCCGGCGTCACGCTGCTCGTCACTGCCGGTTTCACTTACTGGCTGATCGGTCGGCCGCAGCAGGACGATTCGCTGCTCAGCGCGCCCGTGGTGGCGCTGTTGCTGGTGCTGAACCTGCTGCCGGCAATCATCCTGCTCGTGCTTATCGGCCAGCGGATCGCGCGCCGCCGCGCCGCACGCAGCCTCGTGGGCGGAAACGGGCGCCTGCACGTGCGCCTCGTGGCTCTGTTCTCGATGATTGCTAGCCTGCCGTTGCTGCTGGTGGTGATCTTCGCCTCGCTCCTTTTCCAATATGGGGTGCAGTTCTGGTTCTCGGCCGATGCGCGCGGCATGCTGCAGAATGCCAGCGATCTCGCGCGCGGCTATTATCAATCCAATCTCAAGGAGCTGGGTGACGAAACCATCACCATGGCCAGCGACTTGCGCGATTATCTCACCCAGTCGAGCATCACGAGCCCCTCCTTCGCCGAGGGCTATATCTATCAGGTCGTCACCCGGAAGCTGAACCGCTCGGCGATCATCGAGATTGGCCGCGATGGCGTGGCGCGCACGGCTGCGACGGTGGACCCCGAGCAGCGCACGGCGGCGGACGTGATCACGCCCGAGATCATTCGGCATCTGCGCGCCGGGCAACCGGTTTTCGTCCAGGCCAAGCCCAACCAGATCGAGGCCTTCGCGCTGCTTTATCCGGATTCCCGCACCTTCCTCTATGCCACGCGCGATTCCGCCATATCCGCGTTCAGCGAGATGGAGCGGGCACAGGCCGTGCTCGCCGATTATGACGAGTTCGCCGCCCGTTCGCGACAATTGCAGCTGCGCTTCAACATCGCCCTGTTCATCGGCACGCTGATGCTGGTGGGGACGGCGGTCTGGATCGCGCTGGCTGTCGCGGACCGGCTGGTGCGGCCGGTGGGCGAGCTGGTCGACGCGGCCCGCCGCATCACCGCGGGGGATCTCTCCACGCGCGTCGCCGATGCCCATGGCCGGGACGAGCTGGGCACGCTCGCCAGCACATTCAATCGCATGACCCAGCGGCTGGAGGCGCAGACCACCGCACTGGTCGCCGCCAACAACCAGCTCGCCAACCGCCGCGCGCTCATCGAGGCGGTGCTGTCGGGCGTCAGTGCCGGCGTCATTTCGGTCGATCCCCATGGCGAGATCCTGCTGCTCAACAGTTCGGCGACTGCTCTTCTCGTGAAGCCCGGCGTCCAGGCGGTCGGCCTGCCGCTCGCTGAACTCTCGCCGGAGCTTGCCGAACTCATGGAAGCGGGGACCGGAGCGGACATCATCCAGATCCGCGCCGGCGGCGAGATTCGCACGCTCGCGGTTCGGGTGGTCGCCGAGGGCGGCAACCGGGTGCTGACCTTCGACGATATCACCCAGCAGCTGCTCGACCAGCGCCGCGCGGCCTGGTCGGACGTGGCCCGGCGTATCGCGCACGAGATCAAGAATCCGCTCACGCCGATCCAGCTCGCCGCCGAGCGGCTCCAGCGCCGCTATGCCAAGGAGATCGAGTCCGATCCCGGTACCTTCCGTCGCCTCACCGAGACGATCGTGCGTCAGGTGGGCGATCTGCGCCGCATCGTGGATGAGTTCGGCTCCTTCGCGCGCATGCCCAAGCCGGTATTCCGTGAGGAAGCGCTGATCGATATCGCGCGTCACGCGATGTTCCTGCATGAGGTGGCGCATCCCGAGATCGCTTTCGCTTTCGAGGGCGACGCGACGGATATCACGCTGGTCTGCGATCGGCGGCAGATCGGTCAGGCACTGACCAACATCGTCAAGAATGCGGTCGAGGCGATCGAGCAGCGTCATCTCGGGGAAGCCAGCGAGACCGGGCGCGGGGAGGACCCTTCCGCGCCTCATGGCCATATCGCCATGGCCGTGCACCAGCAGGAGGGCGAGCTCGTCATTTCCGTTGCGGATGACGGCATTGGCCTGCCGGTGGAACGCGAGCGGATCATCGAGCCCTATATGACGACGCGCGCCAAGGGCACCGGCCTTGGGCTCGCGATCGTGAAGAAGATCGTGGAGGAGCATTTCGGCACGATGAGCTTTGCCGACGCGGAGAATGGCGGCGCAGTGGTGACGCTGCGTTTTGATGTCGCGCGGCTCGCTCGCCTGGCGGAGGACGGCGAGGAGCGGCCCGGAGATATGATGAAAGAGACACTGAATGGCGCTTGATGTTCTGATCGTGGATGATGAAGCGGATATCCGGGAGCTTGTCGCGGGCGTCCTGGAGGACGAAGGCTTCGAAACGCGGCTCGCCGCCAGCAGCGATGAAGCGCTGGAGGCCTTGGCGGCGCGCAGGCCATCGCTGGTGCTGCTCGACGTCTGGCTGCAGGGCTCGCGGCTCGACGGGCTGGAACTGCTCGAGGAGATCAAGCAGCGGGATGCGACCATTCCGGTGCTGATGATATCCGGGCACGGCAATATCGACACGGCCGTCGCGGCCATCCGCAAAGGCGCGGTCGATTTCATCGAGAAGCCCTTCGAGTCCGACAGGCTGCTTCACATCGTCGGCCGTGCAACCGAGACGGAGCGGCTGCGGCGCGAAAATCAGGTGTTGCGCGCGCGTTTCGGTCAGGAAGAAGAATTGACCGGCACCAGCAATGCCATCAATTCGGTGCGCGCCACCATCAAGAAAGTCGCGGGCACCGGCAGCCGCGTGCTGATCTGCGGTCCTGCCGGCGTGGGCAAGGAAGTCGCTGCCCGGATGCTCCACAACTGGTCCGGCCGGGCGGACGGTCCGTTCGTCATCGTCACGGCCGCCCGCATCGAGCCTGAGCGGGCCGAGGAAGCGCTGTTCGGCGTCGAGACGCCGGAGGGCATCATTCGGCCCGGCCTTCTCGAGCAGGCGCATGGCGGCACATTGTTCCTGGACGAGATCGCGGACATGCCGCTGACCACCCAGGGCAAGATCCTGCGGGTGCTGACCGACCAGAGCTTCACGCGCATTGGCGGCCAGCGGCAAGTGAAGGTGGATATCCGCGTGATTTCCTCCACCGCCCGCGATCTCAAGGAAGAGATCGAGGAACGGCGTTTCCGCGAGGACCTCTATTACCGCCTGAACGTGGTGCCGCTCGTCATTCCCCCGCTGGCAGACCGCCGGGATGATATTCCCGGGTTGGTCGAGCATTATCTGGCCCGTTTCGCGGCAGAGCGCGGCATGCCGGCGCCGGTCATGGCGCCCAATACCATGGCGGCGCTGCAGTCAGGAGACTGGCCCGGCAATGTGCGGCAGCTCCGCAATGTCGTGGAGCGCACCATCATCCTGGCGCCAATGCAGCCCGGGGGCGTGATCGAGCTCGACATGTTGCCGGTCGACGCGACGGGCGGCAGCGACGATCTGGGGCTTTCGAGCGCGATTATGGGCGCTCCCTTGCGCGAGGCGCGCGAGAACTTCGAGCGCGAGTATCTGCGCATCCAGATCAAACGGTTTTCGGGGAACATCTCGCGCACCGCCGCGTTCATCGGCATGGAGCGCTCCGCGCTTCACCGCAAGCTCAAGTCGCTTGGGCTCGGAGAGGGCAGGGACTGAGGCGCGGGAAACGCCTCGCGCCTTGCGCGCGATCGACGGAATGAGCCGCTGGCCTGGGGGATGGCTGTCATGAATGGCTTTTGTGCATTGCAGCAGGCTATGGCTGGATTTCCCCCGGGGAATCGCCTAGGTTTCCAGCCGTCCCCACGCAGGGTGGGGCAATCGACGTTCAGACTGGACGCGATGCGGGCAGCGACCCGCCAATAACAGGAGTTAAAAATGGCCGATAAACTTAACAATCTTCAGGACATTTTTCTCAATAGTCTCCGCAAGAGCAAGACTCCGGTGACGATGTTTCTCGTGAAGGGCGTCAAGCTTCAGGGCATCGTGACCTGGTTCGACAACTTCTCCGTGCTGCTGCGCCGGGACGGTCAGACCCAGCTGGTTTACAAGCACGCAATCTCCACGGTCATGCCGGCGCATCCGCTCGATCTCTCGAAGATCGAGTCCGCCTTTTCCGCCAATGAACGCAAGCCCAAGCTGCTGCAGGAGATTTTCCTCTCGGCGGTTCACAAGTCCGGCGAGCCGGTGACGATGTTCCTCGTGAACGGCGTCATGCTTCAGGGCGAGATTTCCGCTTTCGACCTGTTCTGCATGCTTCTTCAGCGCGATGGCCTTGTCCAGCTCGTCTACAAGCATGCGATTTCCACGGTTCAGCCTGCGCATCCGCTCGATCTCTCCGGGGAGAGCGACGATGACGAAGACTGACCGGCGAGTCTGAACCATCGCCCATTTCACAGAACGTGAGGAGGTCGCGCGCGGGGCGCGGGCTGTCGTTGTGCATGCCGACCTTGGCGGGCGGCAGCGGCGCGACGTCTCCGCACGTCTCGAGGAAGCGCGTGGCCTGGCGCTGGCCATCGGGCTGGACGTCGTGGAGACAGGCGTCTGGCGCGTCCGCCAGTCGCGACCGGCCGCCCTGTTCGGGTCCGGTCAGGTCGAGGAGATCGGCGCACTGGTCGCACAGGCCGAAGCCGAGCTGGTCGTCGTCGACAATAATTTGACGCCGGTCCAGCAAAGCAATCTGGAGAAGGCCTGGTCCGCGAAAGTCATTGATCGCACCGGGCTCATCCTGGAAATTTTCGGCGAACGCGCCGCGACGGCGGAAGGCCGGCTCCAGGTCGAGCTGGCGCATCTCGATTATCAGGCCGGCCGGCTCGTGCGGAGTTGGACGCATCTTGAGCGTCAGCGCGGCGGCTTCGGGTTCCTTGGCGGTCCCGGCGAGACGCAGATCGAGGCGGACCGGCGCATGATCCGCGATCGCATGGCCCGCATCCGGCGGGAGCTGGATCAGGTGACGCGTACGCGGGGGCTGCACCGGGCCCGCCGTCAGCGCGCGCCCTGGCCGGTGATCGCGCTCGTCGGCTATACCAACGCCGGAAAATCGACGCTTTTCAATCGGCTGACGGGCGCAGATGTCATGGCGCAGGACATGCTGTTCGCCACGCTCGATCCCACCATGCGCCAGATCAGCCTGCCGGGCATCGACAAGGCGATCCTCTCCGACACAGTGGGTTTCGTCTCGGATCTGCCCCACCAGCTCATCGCCGCTTTTCGCGCGACGCTGGAGGAAGTGCTGTCGGCCGACCTCATCCTCCATGTGCGGGACATTGCGCATCCCGATACCGAGGCGCAGAAAGCGGACGTTCTCGATGTTCTCGCCGATCTTGGTGCCGCACCGGCGGACGAGGACGGGTCGGCCGGGAAGGCGGAAGCGCCGGACGCGGCGCATGAAGGGGGGGGGCCGGTCGCGCCGATCATCGAGATCTGGAACAAGGCCGACCTGATCGAGGATCCGGAGCGCCTTGCCGCCGTGCGCGCTCGCGCCGAGCAGGAGGGCAATGTCGCCATCGTCTCGGCGCTGACCGGGGAGGGGGTGGACGCGTTGCGGCGCATGCTCTCGGATATTCTGGCGAAAGGCCATCGCCGTTACGAGATCACGCTGGACGGCGGCGACGGCGCTGCGCTGGCCTGGCTCCATGCGCATGGCGATGTGCTCCTGGAAGAGCACGATACGTCGGGCGAAACCGCAACGGTGCATGTGTCGGTCCGCATGGCGCCCGCCGACCATGAGCGCTTCCTTCGCCTCCATAGCAACTGAGACCGTCGCTGCGCCCGCAAGCACCGGGCGCGGGGAGGGGGAAGGGGCGCCCTTTCAGGTCTTCCAAGGCTTAAAACAGCGGCTGGCTGCGCCGAGCTCGCTCAATGAGATTGCCGGAAGGCCGGCCGGGGAAGCCCGGTCAGTCGCGTCCGGCCGACTTCTCCGCTGCTTTCACGGCCTGCCAGAGCGCTTCCTGATCACCCAGCGAAAGCCCGGGAAAATCGGTGCCGGCCATGGCCTCCATGGCACGGAAGCGGCGCTCGAACTTGGCGTTGGCCCGCCGGAGCGCAGTTTCGGGATCAACCTTGTGATGGCGAGCGAGATTGGTCACCGCGAACAGCAGGTCGCCTATCTCTTCCTCAAGCGCCTCCGAGCCGACGGCGTCGGAGACCTCCTCCATTTCTTCCAGTATCTTGTTACGGACATCTTCGACATTGTCCCAGTCGAAGCCCACGCGCGCGGCGCGTTTCTGGAGCTTCTCGGCGCGGGCCAGCGCCGGCAATGCCACCGCAACGCCGGCCAGCGCCGAATGATCGCCGTCATCTTTCTCCGCGCGTTCCGCCGCCTTGATCTCGTCCCAGCCGGGCGATGCGCCGCCATCGCCGAAAACGTGCGGATGACGTCTCACCATCTTCTCGCAAATGGCTGTGATAACGTCGGATAAGTCGAACGATCCGGCTTCCTGAGCCATCCGGCTGTGGAACACCACCTGAAGCAGCAGGTCGCCAAGCTCGTCCTTGAGTCCGGCCATGTCGTCCCGCTGGATCGCGTCCGCGACTTCATAGGCTTCCTCGATCGTGTACGGCGCGATTGAAGCGAAGTCCTGTGCGACGTCCCACGGACAACCGTGCTCCGGATCACGCAGCCGCGCCATGATATCCTGAAGGGGAGTTATGTCCGCCGCCCTGCTGCTCATCTCAAAGTCCGATAATATATATTATGTTAAATGAAAGGGGTGCTCGGCGCGCGCATCAGCCCGTGATCGCCGCTTCCGGTTCAGCGCCGCCGGTCTCCGGCCTTGTCTTTCGCGCCGCGGTGACTGGCGAAAGAAATGCCGGCGGCCGGTATCGGCCAAGACCATCGAGCAGCACCAGCCAGAAGAATTCCGTGTTCCGCAGATAGCGCATGGCATAGCGCTTCGGATCGCTGAGCACCCGATGGAGCCATTCCATCGCGATGGCGCGCACCCATTTGGGCGCTCGCACCACGGCCTCGGCCTCATAATCGATCGTTGCGCCCACGCCCATGAAGACCTTCACGCCGGGCATGCGATGCCGATGCTTGCTGATCCAGATTTCCTGCTTGGGCGCGCCGAGCCCCACGACGAGACAGGTCGCGCCTGACGCGTTGATCATCTCGATGGCCGCGGCGCATTCGGCTTCGTCATTGACGAAGTTCATCGACGGTCCATGCGCGCCGACGACGATATCACGACCGGCCAAGCGATTGATGCGGGCCTGCGCCATGGCCGCCACGCCCGGCTTTGCGCCCAGAAGGAACATCCGCACATCGGGATTGGATGCGTGATGTTGCCAGTAAGCCGGCACGATGTCCGATCCGCACGCCTTGCGCATGGGGCCTCGACCAAGCGCCAGCACGCCGCCCCTGACATATTTGCTGTCGCACGACACGATCGTGGCGTCCGCATAAGCGGCGGCGAAGTCCGGGTTGCGCTGGAGCTGGTAGAGATGATCGGAATTGACGGTGAAGAGTACGTCATTGTCGAGGTGCTCGACCAGTTCCTGGACCGAAAGATCGTCGATCCACACATTGAGCAGCCGCGCCTGCCGCCAGGCCGCTTCGCCGCGCGGCGGCGCCATTCGCTCGTTTTCCATAGTCGGCCCCGTCAAAGGATCGCTCCCTCGGGACGGCCGCGTCGGGGATCGCTCCAGTTCATGTCTGCTTCTCCGTCAAAGCACGCATGCCATCCGACGCGTTAAGGATTGGTGCGCCCGACAGGATTCGAACCTGTGGCCCCCAGATTAGGAATCTGATGCTCTATCCTGCTGAGCTACGGGCGCATGCCATGCGCTCCTATTGTGCCGCTTGGACCGGGTCAATGTCCACCGCCTTGAAGCCTGTGGTCGGTCCGGCTGCAATTCAGTGCAATTCGTCAGGCGGCGCGATCGGCACGAGAAGCGGCGCGATGGGGATCCCCTCCTCCAGCATCTCCTTGGCGTCCGCCGGCTTTGCGACGCCGTGGAGGATCGCGGGCTCGGCTTCCCCATAATGAATGGCCCTCGCCTGCTCGGCAAAGTCGGCGCCTACCCAGCGGGATTCCTTCAACATTTCCGCCTGGGCGCTCGCCAGCGCATCAAGGAGGTGCTGAACGCGCTCCGCATGGACCTGCGGATCCTGCGGAATCCCCGGTTGCTTGTCGGAACGGCCGGCAAGATCGCTGCGGCGATTGCCCTTCATGGCCACGGCCGGCGCCATGACGGCCTTGGAAATCGTCGGGCAGCCGCACGTCGGGCAGTGGATCTGCCCTGCCCTGCGCTGCTCCTCATAATCGGCGCCAGACCGAAACCAGCCTTCGAAGATGTGGTTGCTGGAACATTGAAGGTCGAAGGAAATCATGAAATCACAACGTCTCCGATCGGCTTGCGATGCCGCAGGGCCGGTATTCTCGTTCGCACATCTTCCAGCCGATCGAGGGGCAGGTCCACATAATGGATGCCGATCGTCTGACCGGCGTCGAGAAGGACGGTGCCCCACGGATCGACGACCAGGCTGTGGCCATAAGTGTGGCGGCCATCCTCATGCCGTCCGCATTGCGCCGCCGCAACGATGAAACTTGCCGATTCAATCGCCCGGGCGCGCAGCAGCACATGCCAGTGCGCCTCGCCGGTCGGCACCGTGAATGCGGCCGGCACCGAGATGATATTCGCACCGGCATCACTGAGTGCGCTGAACAGGGCGGGAAAACGCAGGTCATAGCAGATCGTCAGTCCGAGCCGACCCCATGGCGTCTGGGTGGCGACGGGCTGCTCTCCCGCGACATAGCTATTCGATTCCCGCCAGCTCTCGCCGGTCGGCAGATCGACATCGAAAAGATGGATCTTGTCATAGCGGGCCCGGATATTCCCGGCGGGGTCGATGAGATAGCCCCGGTTGCGGCGCTTGCCCGGCTGATGCTCATCGGCGATCGCCAGCGAGCCCAGATGGACCCATATGCCGGCGTCCTGCGCTGCTGCCCGGACGGCCGAGAGCACGGCGTCCTGCTCCTCGTGGACAATCACGCTCCCGGAGCGCTGCCGGTCCCTGTCGAGACAGCCCGACATTTCCGGGGTAAACAATATCCCGGCGCCGCTACGGGCAGCCTCCTTGATTCCGGCAACGAGCGCTGACGCATTCGCCTGCGGGTCGATACCGGTATTCATCTGGAACAGCGCGATCCGCATGACTCGGGCGCCCGCTTCAGAGCCCGAGGCGCTCGTCGAGCTTCCCGCTGACCTCCAGCGCCATGAGATCGTCGCACCCGCCCACATGCTGACCGTCGATGAAGATCTGCGGCACGGTGGCGCGGCCATTGGCGCGCTGGATCATTTCCGCGCGGCCGGGGCCGCCCATCGTGATGTCATATTCCTCGAACGCCACGCCCTTGTCACGGAGCAAGGCAAGAGCGCGAGCGCAATAGCCGCAGAACGCGCGCGTATAGATCTCGACCTGATGCATGGCGATGCGCTTCCTTTCTTTTTTCTTTCCCGGATGTTGGAGCGGCGGACGGGATTGTCAATCGTCCGCCTGCGAGACGCGCGTCCAGCAGAGGATCTCCACCCGGGCCGCTCCATTCCGCTTGAGCAACCGGGCACAGGCCGTCGCCGTCGCCCCCGTCGTCCAGATGTCATCGACCAGAACGACGCGCCGGCCCTCGATCTTCGCCCTGGCGCCGGGCGCCAGCACGAATGCCCCGCTCACGATCCGGCTGCGCTCGCGCCGGGAGAGGGCATGGAGCGGCGGCGTGTTTCTCACCCGGCGCAGCAGATCCAGCTCCAGCGCGATCCCCGTCTCCCGCCGCATATGCCCTGCGATCAGCGCCGCCTGGTTGAAGCCGCGCGACCAGATGCGCCATCGGTGCAAGGGCACCGGGAGAAGCAGCCGGTCGGCCGTTTCGCTATCCTCGAGTAGTCGGGCCATATGCATCGCCATGAACCGGGCCAGGCTGACCCGGCGACCATATTTGAGCCGATGCGCCATGGTCCGCGCGACGTCCCCATAGCGCATCACCGCACGGGCCCGGTCATAAGGCGGGGGCGTGGCGAGACAGGCTCCGCAGGCGATCCCTTCCCCGCTGCCATGCGGGAGATCGCTCCCGCAGATCGTGCACAGCGGCTCCCCGAGAAAATCGATGGTCGACCAGCAGGCGGCGCAAAGCGTTTCCGGTTCGGCCACGATCACGCCGCACGCCGGGCAACGCGGCGGAAGGGCATAGTCCAGCACCGGCCGGACCGCGGACCTCAAAAACGGAAAAACCCCCATGAAACGGCTTGTTCCACGCGTCCGCAGACGGCACAAGCCCGAGATGAACGTTCCTCGCATCTTCGATCCGGCCTTGCGCGCATCGCGGCGCGACCGGGCCGCCGCAACCTTCCAGCGCCACGACTTCCTTTATGCCGCCATGGCGGAGGAGTTGCTGGAGCGCCTGGGCGACGTCTCGCGCAGCTTTTCCCGCGTTCTCGTCATCGGTTGTCCGGACACAAGGCTGCGGGACTATCTGTCGGCAACCGGCTATGGCCAGGTGACCTGTGCGGATCCCGGGGCAGTGTGGGCCGCCCGGGCGCAGGGCGAGCAGGTGAGCGAAGACGCCTTGCCTTATGAGGCGGGTGCCTTCGACCTGATCCTGTGCTGCGGGACGCTGGATACGGTGAACGACTTGCCCGGCGCGCTGATCGCGATGAATCGCGTGCTGGAGCCTGATGGATTGCTGCTGGTGAGCTTCGTCGGCGCGGGTTCGCTCCCCCGGCTCAGGGCGGCGCTGATGGCAGCCGATGGCGACCGGCCGGCGCAGCGCCTTCATCCGCAAGTGGATGTGCGCGCACTGGGCGATCTGCTGGCCCGTGCCGGCTTCGCCATGCCGGTCGCGGATCAGCAGACCCTCAACGTGCGATATGGATCGCTGTTCGGTCTGCTGGGAGACCTACGCGGCATGGGCGCGGCACAGTGCCTCGCTTCGCCTTCCCCGCCGCTCACCCGCGCCGCGCTGGTGCGCGCGGCAGACCATTTCGCGCAGGAAGCCGAGCCCGATGGACGGGTCACCGAGAAATTCGTGATCCTGCACGGGAGCGGCTGGCATCCCAGCGCCACCCAGCCCAAGCCTGCACGACGCGGCAGCGCTACGGTCTCCCTTGCCGATGCCTTGCGCCCCTCAGGGCCCAAGCCGACCGGATGAGTCAGAGCAGAGCATCGAGCATGGCGACGAGCGGCTGGTCGGCGGGCGGCATGTCGAGCGCGAACAACTGCTGCTTGTGAAGCCAGCGGCTGTCGCTCGCTTCCGTTGGCACGACCTGCCCTTTCCACTTGCGGCATACGTAGAGCAGCAGGAGCAGCGGGCGATCCTCGATCATGCCGGTGGCGAAGGTCGCAGGCGCGAGGCAGGCCGTTTCGGTCTCGATCGCGAGTTCCTCGCGCAACTCGCGCACCAGCGCTGCCTCGGGTTGCTCGCCCGGCTCCACTTTTCCTCCCGGAAACTCCCACAATCCGGCCATTGCCTTGCCGGGCGGACGTTGCTGGACAAAAATGCGCGTATTTGAATCCACAAGGGCGGCCGCCACGACGACCAGGGGCTGCTTCGCCATTTGGTTACAGTTCTCTATGAATTATTAACCTCTTCTCCCTTACACATGCACGATCGCCTGTCGCAGAGGAAAAATCGGTGCGCTCGCTTATCCGCAGAATTCTGGTCTCGCAGGACGGCGCGACCGCAGTGGAATATGGCCTCATCATCTCGCTCATCGTGCTTGGGATGATCGGTGCGCTGACCAGCATGGCGACCAAAACCAACAATGTGTGGTCGAATGTCGCCAATCAGGTGAGTAATCGTTAACCATCTATTCTTTACAGTCAGACCTCTACGTTAGGACTTTGGAAACGATCCTGCCGCTAGAAACCTGATGCTGACTGATTTTTTGTTGGCCGGGTGATTGTAGTACTGCAGATCGAGGAGACCTGTCATGAATTTCGTTCGCAAGATGATGAAGAACAACAAGGGCGCGACCGCCATCGAATATGGCCTGATCGCCGCTCTCATCGCCGTCGCCGCTATCGGCGCCATGAGCAGCCTGGGCGGCAGCCTGGAGAATACCTTCAACAAGGTGTCGAACAAGCTCGACGAATAGTCTTTCCGTCGGGGAGTTTCGACGACTCCTTCTCGACAGGCAAGAGGCGGCGGCGCCATGTGCCGCCGCCTTCTTTGCGTTCAGGGGCGCGGCGCGCCGCTACGGCACGTCCATCTCCTAATTGGTGATGATCTTCACGCGCCGCCCGGGCTCGAGCCGGCTGTTAGCCTGCAGTGCGTTGAGCACCAGAAACCGTTCCAGCTTATGATCGCTATAAGTCATGCGGCTGGCGATGCTCTGCGCGGTATCGCCCGCCCGCACGGTCACCAGACGCACCCGGCGTGGCTTCACTGCGCCTGCTTCCGTGTCGCTGAGGCGCGCCACGGAATTGACCAGTGGGGACAGGTTGCCGAGCCCCTGCCCCGCCGGCGTCACCACCACGAAATGATAGGCTGTCGATGGTCCGAACTGATAGGCGACGACGGTGACATCGAGCCGGGATCCTTGCGAATTCGTCATGCTCGCTGCGCCGGATGCGGTCTGCAATCCGTTGATGGTCGTGCGTCTCACCGCGATCGAGGGGCGTTGACCCTGCCCCGCCAGCTGCCCGAACACATTCTGGACATAGGCATCGAGATCGCCGCTGAACGATGTGCCGGTGAATTGCGCCTGGCCCGACTGGCCCACGATGGAGACGGCATTGGTGCCGTTCTGGATGGTGAAGCCGCTCGGTGCCGTGAACTTGAGCTTGAATGCGGGGTGGATGAACTCCCGCCCAGAGACGATGCCTTCCTTCGGATCGTCGTCATAGAGCATGCCGTCGAGATTCTGGAGGAACGTGTCCGCATTGCGCAAGCTGCTCGTGGATCGCGTGGCCTGGGCATTGGTGAGCGCCCGGCGGACGCGCGAAGCAGGGTCCGGGTGCGTGCTGGCCCATTCCGGCACGGTGCTCCCCTGCCCGCCGATCTGCCCGTCGAGCGTGTTCTGCGCGGCGAGCGAGGCCAGCATCGAGGAGAGCGCCTTGGGATCATAGCCCGCGCTTGCCAGATAGCGAATGCCCAGATCGTCCGCTTCATATTCCTGCGAGCGGGAGAATTTGAGCGTGAGCAACTGCGCCCCCGTGCCAATGCCGCGCTGCAGGAGCTGGCCGAGCCCGGAGTCGCCGGCAACAGCGCCCACCAGGACCTGCCCGAGCATACCCAGGATCGAGTTGCGCGCCGCCGCGCTCTGGCGCCTCTGGCTGTGCTGCGCGGCCACATGGCCGACTTCATGCCCCAATACGCCCGCCAGCTCCGCTTCGTCATTCATGAGCGCCATGAGTTGCCGCGTCACATAGACATAGCCGCCGGGGATCGCGAAGGCGTTGTTCACCCGCGAGTTGAGCAGGCTGATGGTGAAATCATTCTGCTGGCTGGAAAGGCTCGACTGGACGGCGATCCGCTTGCCGACGCTGGTCACATAAGCGGCCTGCGGTCCGGTGTAGAGGCCGCCGAATTCGGCTAGAAGCTCCGGATGCGCCTTGGCGCCCTGAGCCTTCTCGTTCTGGCTCATCGAGGTGGCGGTCTGGATCTGGCGCTGGGCAGTGCCGGTCCCTGTGGCCGCGCAACCGGCCACCAGCGCGCCGCCGAGCCAAAGCGTGAGAAACCTGCGACCCATGAGCCTCCCCTCGTCCCGTTTGTGCAAGATCAGTCTGCCTTCCGTGGATTAGTCCGGCTTCCATGGAATGCAAAGCGGTCCACGCGGTTCCGCCTGCCTTGTTCCGGATGGAAGCCGGGTTGCCCCGGACGGGCCGTTTCCGCTGTCGCTCAACCGCCCATGGCGAGGAACTTGTCTGCCCGCTGGCGACGAAGCTGATCGGCCCCAAGGCCATCGAGCGTCCGCAATTCCTCGACGATCGCCTTCTGCAGCGTCTCGATGGCGGCAGCCGGCATGCGATGCGCGCCGCCGACCGGCTCGGGCACGATGCGGTCGATCACGCCGAGCGTGGCGAGGTGCTGCGCGGTGACCTGCATCGCCTGCGCCGCATCCGCGGCCTTGTCCGCCGTGCGCCAGAGAATGGACGCGCATCCTTCCGGCGAGATCACGGAGTAGATGGCATGCTCGAACATCAGCACCCGGTTGGCGGAG
The DNA here is from genome assembly GCF_000283515.1 of Sphingobium sp. SYK-6. Lineage (GTDB taxonomy): Bacteria > Pseudomonadota > Alphaproteobacteria > Sphingomonadales > Sphingomonadaceae > Sphingobium > Sphingobium lignivorans. The sequence continues at coordinate 1,953,488 of NC_015976.1, read as the reverse complement.
GCCAGGGCGACGGCGCCGCCCGATCCGCCTTCTCCCACGATCGCGGCGACCATCGGCACGCCGAGCGCGAGACAGGCTTCCGTCGCGCGGGCGATGGCCTCGGCCTGCCCGCGCTCCTCCGCCTGGACGCCGGGAAAAGCGCCTGACGTATCGACCAGCGTGACCACCGGCAAGCCGAAGCGGTCGGCCAGTTCCATGAGGCGGATCGCCTTGCGGTAGCCTTCCGGCATGCCCATGCCGAAATTGTGCTTCACGCGCGAGGCCGTGTCATTGCCCTTCTCGTGGCCAATGAGCATGACCTTGCGGCCGGCGATGGTCGCGAATCCGCCCTGGATCGCCTTGTCGTCCGCAAAGGCGCGGTCTCCGGCGAGCGGCATGAAATCGCTGCACATCATGGCTGTGAAATCGCGGAAATGTGGGCGCGCCGCGTGGCGGGCGACTTGCGTCTTCTGCCAGGGCGTGAGCTTGGCATAAAGATCCGCCAGCATCGTGGTCGAGCGCTGCTGGAGCTTTTCGATTTCCGCATCGATGTCGATCGCGCCACTGTCGGCTGTTTCGCGCAATTCGTCGATGCGCGCCTGCAGGGCCGCGACCGGCTTCTCAAAGTCGAGATAACTGATCATCGGCAGCGCGCTATACTCCGGGCCGCCTGAGGTCAACGAGCGGATGACGGGCATTGACGAGAGCGACAAGCCGGCCGGCATCGACATGAGTGTAGATCTGCGTGGTTGCGATGTCGGCATGGCCCAGCATCGCCTGCAGCGCGCGCAGGTCCGCACCGCCTTCGAGCAGGTGCGTCGCGAAGGCGTGGCGCAGGACGTGGGGGCTGACCCGGGCGGGATTGATGCCCGCTTCGGCCGCCAGCGCGCGGACGATCTGGAACAGGCGAACGCGGCTGAGATGCCCTTTGCCGGAGGGGAAGAGCCAGGCGCTGTTTTCCGGCAGGTGCGGCCGCCAGTCGGCGATCGCGGCGCGCGCGCGGTCGGATATCGGGACGAGCCGCTCGCGCCCCCCCTTGCCGCGGAGAATCAGGAACGGCCGGTCGACCGCAAGCGCCCGGGCGGGCAGCGAGACCAGTTCGGTGGCGCGTAGGCCCGATCCGTACAGCAGCTCGATCAGGGCAGCGAGGCGCAGGTCGAGCGGATTAACCGGGGTGTGCGCGAGGCGCTCGGCAATGGCGGCAAAGATCGCGTCGACATCGCCATGGCCCAGCACGCGCGGCAAGGCGCGGCGGACGGACGGCCGCGGGAGGCCGCCCGATGGATTGTCGGTCCGCTCCCCTTCCGTCTCGAGAAAAGCGAAGAAACCCCGCAGCGCCGAGGATTTTCGCGCGAGGCTGGAGGGCGCGAGGTCCGCCCAGTCCTCCCCCAGCGTCGCCAGTGCCGCGTCATCCGCGGTCGCCAGATGGCCGAGGCGCGCTGCGGCATCCTCCAGATCGTTGCGATAGGCGAGCAGCGTATTGCGCGCTGCGCCGCGTTCCGCCGCCAGCATGGCGAGGTAGCGGTCGATCATCGTCCTGTCGCGGGGAGCAATGGGACGATCCGCGTCCTCACCCTCAGCCATCAGAGCCGCGCCATCGCCTCGGCGGCAATCATGCGGGCATAGGGATCCAGTCCCACCTGACGGAGCGCCGCGATGATGAAATAGAGCTGCTGGGGCGTCATGGCCTGCCAGTTCTGCCCCTGCATGCCGACAGCGGCCAGAAGCGCCACGGTTCCGCGTTCCCCGCGCTGCGCCGATGCCATGATCGAACGGCTCCAGCGCCGCCGGGGAACGGGATCGATGCCGGCGCCCTGCAACAGGCGGTCGCGGGCATCGACCGGCAGCCGGTCCAGCCCGGCGAGCGCGGCAACGAGGCTGCCACCCAGCAATTCTCCCTCGCCGCTCGTGGCCGAGACGAAGGACTCGATGCGGCCCGCGGACATGTCGAAGGCCGGTGCCGGCAGGCCGGTGGCGAGAAGCGCCCAGGTCCGCTCGCGTGCATGGCCTTCCAGCCGGCCGAGCGCGGCGGCCCAGCGCGCGGCGTTCCGGTCATAGCCGCCGGACAGCATCGCGGCGACAAGCCAGGGTGTATCCTCGCCTGCACCGGCCGTCGGCGGCAATGCGGCGGCAGCGCGTGCGATCACGGGCAGTGCGCCGAAATGAACCTCGCCGGGCCCCGCTGGCCAGCGGTCGGCCGGCTGTAAGCGCCAGAATTCCCGCATCGCGTCGATCCGCCCGCGGATGGAATTCGCGCCATAGGCGTTGCGCAGAAGCTCGGCGCTCTCGCTGCCATCGTCATCCTCGGCGAGCGCCGCATGAAATCCGAGCGTGGTCCTGCCTGAGAATACGCCCAGCCGTGTCGCCACGGCCGTGCCCGGCAGGCGCTGCGCGGGCGTGAGCCCGGGCGCGCGGGCTTCCCACGCGCGGACCTGCGGCCCAACGGTGGCATAGAGCGCGGCGGGGATCTCGACATTCGTCGCCGTCGCGAGCCCGAAGCGCCAGGTGGTGAGGCGATCAACACCATCCCACTCGATTCGCACCGAGCGTCGGCTGTTGGGGCCCGCGCCGACCACCTTCTCGGCGAGCCGGTAATCGATGCCACGCGCAATGCCACGCCGGGATGCCTGGTTGAGCAGCGCGCTTGCCGAGCCTTGGTCGGCCGAAAAGGATGCGCAGATCGCTTGCGCCATGAACCAGCCGGGCTCGTCGCTGAAATCGCGGGCGCGGGGCAGCAGCGGGCAGAAACCGGCGGGATCGGCCGTGGCCAGCTGGGTCTGCATCGCCACGGAATAAAGCCGCCGCGTATACTGGTCCGAATCGACGCCTTGGACGAGCAGGCGGGCATTGTCCGCCTCGCCCATGCGCAGCAGCAGCCAGGCCCGCTCGGCTACCCAGTCGGCTCCGTTGATGTCGCCCGGCGTGTCGATCTGGGAGATCAGGGCGCGGCGAAGCAGGATGCTGGCCCATCGCGACATGAACGGCGCGCGGGTGGCGCGCATGATGCTTGCGAGAGCCTGTCCATGCGTCTGGCCGAATGCCGCGCGGTCCAGTCCGCCAAGCTCGGGCGTGAGCGGCCCGATGACATCGAGCGAGCGCCGGGCCGTCGGCGGCAGGTCGTATTTCTCCGCGATCTCGTCGGCCTGCGCGGCATTCTGGGCCGCATTGTCCGGCGCCTGCATCGCGTTCGCGGCCTGATCGATCGCACTCGTGGCGGACAGCAAGGGAGTCGGCGTGCTCGTCGAGGGAGTCGACGGTGGTGGTGCAGGCTGGTTGCGAGCCGGGGGCGCCGAGGGCGTCGGCGCAGGTTCTCCGAATCCCTCCGGCAACAGCGATTCCGGGCCGCTCTGCGCCAGCACGGGAAGAGCGAGCGCAAGCGCGCTCAGGCCAGCAAGGAGCAGGGGCCGGTTGAACCGCATCCGGCGGCCTATCCTGCCAGATTTTCGGCGGAAACGGGGATCTCGATCTCGCTGACCGGCTGCTCCCCGCCTTTCCACCAGGACAGGGCGAGGAGGAGGATCAGCAGGATGGGCGGAATCCAGACGAGAAGGGACAGAGGATGTCTGCGAGGGCGGTAGGGGTCGCGGCGGCTGAGTTTCATGATGGAATTGCGTGGCCTTGCCGAAATTTCAGGTTCTCGAGACGGCAGATGATCGCCGTTGCCTCAGGCGTGTGCCGCTGTATAGCCGCGCAAATCATGGTGCGAAACGATAAATATGAGGATCGGCGGCCGCAGACCTCTCTCGTCCTCGTAGGACTGATGGGCGTGGGCAAGTCGACCATCGGCCGTCGGCTGGCCGCGCGCCTTGGGCTGCCCTTCGTCGATGCGGACGATGAAATCGAACGCGCCGCCGGAATGAGCATCCAGGAAATCTTCGACACCTTCGGCGAAGCGCAGTTCCGCGACGGCGAGCGGCGCGTGATCGCGCGGCTGATCGATGGCACGCCCAAGGTGATCGCGACCGGGGGCGGCGCGTTCGTCAACGAGGACACGCGCAGGCTCATCCTGGAAAAGGCCGTCGCGATCTGGCTCGATGCCAATATCGACATTCTGGTCGAGCGCGTCTCTCGCCGCGATGGCCGGCCGCTGCTCCGGAACCGCAACGCCCGCGAAGTGCTCACCCAGCTGGCGGATGAGCGGCGCCCCTTCTATTCCCAGGCGCCGATCCGCGTGATGAGCTCGGATTCGCCGCATGACGCGACCATAGACAAGATCATGAAGGCGATCGGCCAATGAGCATCGTTCCCGTTTCCCTCGGCGCGCGCAGCTATGATGTGCGCATAGAGAGCGGCCTGCTGGATCGCGCCGGCGAGGCCCTGGCGCCTTATGCCACGGGCCGCCCGTTCCTCGTCGTCACCGACACGAATGTCGCTGCCGCGCAATGGCCCCGCCTTGCCGCCGCGCTGGAAAGCGCCGGGCTGCGCGCCGAGCTGGTGACGCTGCCGGCCGGCGAAGCCACCAAGGACTGGAGGCATCTGGAAAGCCTGACGGACCGGATGATCGCGCACGGGATCGAGCGGGCGGACCATGTCCTGGCCTTTGGCGGCGGTGTGATCGGCGATCTCGTCGGCTTCGCGGCGGCGATTCTGAAGCGCGGCTGCCACTTCATCCAGATCCCGACGACGCTGCTCGCTCAGGTCGACAGTTCCGTGGGCGGCAAGACCGCGATTAACAGCCGCGCGGGCAAGAACCTGATCGGCGCGTTCCACCAGCCCTCGCTGGTGCTGATCGATCCGGCCACGCTGGATACGCTCGGGCGGCGCGACGTCGCGGCAGGCTATGCCGAAGTGGTGAAATATGGCCTGATTGACGATGCCGACTTTTTCGCCTGGTGCGAGGCCAATGGCGCTGCCCTGCTGGCGGGCGATCCGGATGCGCGCAGCCATGCCATCGCCAAGAGCGTCGCCGCCAAGGCCGCTATCGTCGCGGAAGACGAGCGCGAAACCACTGGCCGACGCGCTCTCCTCAATCTCGGGCATACCTTCGGCCATGCGCTGGAAGCCGAGACCGGCTTTTCCGACAGGCTGCTCCATGGGGAAGGCGTCGCGGCCGGCATGGCCCTTGCCTTTGCCTATTCGGCGCGGCGGGGCGAGTGCCCGCCCGAGGATGCCGCGCGCGTCAGGGATCATCTGCGCGCCATGGGCCTGCCCGCCTCGCTTGCCGATGCCAGCATCGATGCCTCCGGCGCCACGCTCGTCGCGCATATGCTTCATGACAAGAAGATGAGCGCAGGCACCCTGCCCTTCCTGCTCGCGCGCGGCATCGGTCAGACCTGGCTGGCGAAGGATGTCGATCTCGCGGACGTCTCCGCCTTTCTCGACGAGAGCCGCTGACTCAGCGGCGCGGCCGCGCGAAAAGCCAGCCGGCCCACAGCCAGCCCAGGATCATCATGACGCCCCCGATGGGCGTGATCGCGCCGAACCAGCGCGGCGCGCCAAGCGCCATGGCGTACAATGTGACAGCGAACAGCACGCTGCCGCCGAGCAGCAACGCGGCAGGCGCGCGCAGGTCTGCCCGGCTCCCCAGCGCAACAACGGCCACGGCATGGACGAGCTGGTACAGGCCGCCCGTGCGCAACCATTCCGCCGCCTGCTCGCTGCCGGCAGCATGCGCGCCAAAGGCTGCTGCCGCGATGGCAATGGCCGCGCTGAGCGCTGCAAGAACCACAATCATGCCTCGTCTCCCACTGTCGCCTTGTGCGGCAGGACCATGGTCCGCCCGGGCCGGTAAAGCAGATCCTTGGTCGCCAGCAATCCCGACGCGAGCTGCACGTCCAGTCGCTTGAGGTCATTGTCGCGATACTGCCGCTCGATCTCGTCGATCTGCTCGGGCGAAAGGCCCAGCTCCTTGAGGGCGAACCTGCCCATGGTCACGGCGGATTCGAACACTTCCCGGACCACGGCAGCGGGCGAGAGGCTGGCGAAGTCGAGAAGCTGCTGGCGATCATGCGCGCGCACCAGCACGGCCGCCTGCGGAAAGGCCTCCATCGCTTCGTGGACCATGGCAGGCGTCAGGCGGCGATCATCGAGCGCGAAGATCAGCAGGCTGGCCTCCTCCGCGCCAGCCCGCCGCAGAAGATCGATGCTGGTGCCGTCGCCATAATAGACCTTGATGTCGAACTGGCGGGATTGCTCGATCTGGGCTGGCTTGCGGTCGATGAGCGTGACCTTGCAGCCCTGGCCCATCAGCATCTGGGCCACGGTCTGGCCGAAACGGCCATAGCCGATGATGATTGCCCCGCCGCGCACCTGCCCGTCCGGCCCGTCGAGCGCCGCCGTCTCGTCGTCCTTCGCCGAGAATTCGAGCCGGCGCGCAAGCATGAGCAGCAGCGGCGTGGTCATCATCGAGACGGTGACGATCGCGCTGAACATGCTCGCGGCTTCCGGCGCGATCAGCAGCGCGTTCTGCGCATGGGCAAACAGCACGAAGCCGAACTCGCCACCCTGGCTCAGCAGCAGGCCGAGCGCCAGCGCCTGCCCGCTTGGCATGCCGAACAGCCGGCCCAGCCCGGCGATGAGCCCGATTTTCACGGCCACCAGCGCGAGCGCCATGCCCAGGATGAACAGCGGTTCCCGGAGGATGACCGCCACGTCCAGCACCATGCCGACCGCAACGAAGAACAGGCCGAGCAGGATCATGCGGAACGGTTCGACGTCCGACTCGATCTCGTGCCGATAGGGCGAGTCCGCCAGCATCACGCCCGCAATGAAGGCGCCGAGCGCCGGCGAGAGGTGCAGGGCGTGCATCAGCGAGGCGGACGCCAGCACCGCGAACAGCCCGACCGCGACGAACAGCTCCCGCTCCCCGAAACGGCCGACGAGACGCAGCAGAGGCTGGAGCAGGAAGCGCCCGGCCAGGACGAGGCCGACGATCGCGCCCAGCGTATAGAGCGCCAACATCCAGTTGGGGGGCGCGGCGGGATCGGTCGGCGCCCGGGAAAGCGAGGCGATGATGGTGATCATGGGCACGATCGCCAGGTCCTGCAGCAGCAGGATGGAGAAGGCCTTCTCGCCGAACGGGGAGTTGATCCGCCCGCTCTCCTTGAGACTGGGCAACACCTGCGCGGTCGAGGAGAGCGCGAGCGGCAGCCCGAGGGCAATCGCGGCGCCGAGTGTGAAGCCGGTCGTCAGGAAGATCAGCGCGACCAGCACGACACCGCACGTCACCACCTGCAGCACGCCCAGCCCGAAGATATCTCGTCTCAGCCGCCAGAGACGCGCGGGATTGAGCTCCAGGCCGACCAGGAACAGCAGCAGCACGATGCCGATCTCGGCGATGGCGAGCTTGCTTTCGCCCCCGCCCACCAGGCCGAGCCCATAGGGTCCCACCAGCGCGCCGGCCACCAGATAGCCGAGCGTGGCGCCGAGCCCGAAACGACGGAACAGGATGACGAAGGCCAAAGCGACGCTGAGCAGGATGACACCTTCGCTCAGCAGCAATTCCGTCACGGTCGGGACCGTGCCGGCGTCATCCACCGGCCGATGCCCGTACCAGCGCCTGTTCCATGGCGGCTTCCGCCGCTTCGAAGGCGAGGCGCATGGAGGGATGCCGCGCCGGGTAATCGCGCCCCGCCGCCAGCAGGTCGAGCGACGGCCAGTCGGGCAGGCTGTCGCTTTCCCGAGAAAGATAGGCGCGCCAGCCCTGGCTCGCAGCCGCGATCCGCGCTTTGTCCGCGCCGATCGCGCCGATCGCGAAGATGGCTGCGGCCGCCTGTCCGAGCGCGCAGGCCTTGGCGTCGAGCCCGATCGCCTCGATGGTGCCTGCCGCATCCAGGCGCAGCGTCACGCTCATGCGGCTGCCGCAGGTGGGGGAGCGCCGTTCGTCGGCGCCATCGGCGTCACCCAGCGGCGGGAAGGACGCCACGTCCGCCGCCATGCGCAGGACGTCAATGCTGTAAAGGCTGGCGCTCATCGCGTCGGCTGCCTGTCATTCGCCGGCATCGGCCGCATTGTCCTGCTCGCTTTCTCCGAAATCGCCGAGCAGCCCACCCTGCCGACTGTTCTCCGCAATCCATTTGCTCGTGGCCGAGCTGCTGGCGTTCAGCAGCGGATAGGAGCGCGAGAGGCGCATCCAGTCCGGCCGGTTCGTCTCTACCCCGTAAAGCGCGTCATAGACGATCGTGAAGAGAACGAAACAGATCGTGGCGACGAGCAGGCCCTTCACCGCGCCGAAGCCAAGCCCGAGAAGCCGGTCGAACATGCCCAGCGCCGAGCTCTTGGTCTTGCCGCCGATATAGCCGGCCAGCACTTTCCCGAGCCCGTAGACAAGCCCGAAGATCGCGACGAAGGCGATGAGGGCCGCGCCATATTCCGAGCCGACGAGGCCGGTCAGCATCGCCGTCACCGGGGCGTGGAACAGGCGCACCGCGACAAAGCCGCCGATCAATGCGCCCAGCGCCAGCGATTCCGTGACAAAGCCTGCGATGAACCCGCGAATGGCGAGGCCGCCGATGAGAAGGAGGACGGCAATGTCGAGTGCGGTCATGCTGCGGTCGCTAGTCCCGCCCAAGCATATGGTCAACAAGGTCGCTGAGCTGCGTGAAGCCGCTCACGGAGAGTTCCTTGGCCTGCTTTGCCGCGCTCGACGGAACGAGCGCGCGCCGGAAGCCGAGCTTGGCCGATTCGCGCAGGCGCAGCGCGGCATGCGCCACGGGCCTCACCTCGCCGGAGAGCGCGATTTCACCCATCACCACGGCGTCCTGCTGCACGGGTCGCTCGGAGAGCGCGGAGATGAGGGCGCTGGCCACCGCGAGGTCGGCGGCCGGATCCTGCAGGCGGTAGCCGCCCGAGACGTTGAGATAGACTTCGCAGGCGGAGAAGCTGAGTCCGCAACGCGCCTCCAGCACGGCGAGGATCATGGCGAGGCGACCGCTGTCCCAGCCCACCACGGCGCGCCGGGGCGTGGCGCCGCTGGCAAGCCGCACCGTAAGGGCCTGGATTTCCACAAGCACCGGCCGCGTCCCCTCGATGGCGGGGAAGACCGCAGTGCCGGCCACGCGTTCGTCCCGCTCGGTGAGGAAAAGCAGGGAAGGATTGGCGACTTCCTGGAGCCCTTCGCCGGCCATGGCGAAGACACCGATTTCGTCGGTGCCGCCGAACCGGTTCTTGATCGCCCTCAGGATGCGATATTGATGGCTGCGCTCACCCTCGAAGCTGAGCACCGTGTCGACCATGTGTTCGAGCACGCGCGGTCCCGCGATCGTGCCGTCCTTGGTGACATGCCCCACCAGGATGAGCGCGGCCCCGCCCTTCTTGGCGAAGCGCACGAGTTCCTGCGCCGAAGCGCGGACCTGGCTCACCGTGCCCGGCGCGCCCTCGATCGTGTCGCTGTGCATTGTCTGGATGGAATCGATGACGAGCAGATCCGGCGCGCGCCCCCGCCCCAGCGTGGTGAGAATATCGCGCACGGATGTCGCGCTGGCGAGCTGCACGGGCGCATCGCCAAGGCCGAGCCGGCGCGCCCGCAGCCGCACCTGATCGGCCGCTTCCTCCCCGCTCACGTACACGACGCCGCGCCCCGCGCGGGCGAGACTGGCAGCGGCCTGCAGCAGCAGTGTCGACTTGCCGATGCCGGGATCACCGCCGATCAGCGTGGCCGATCCGGCTACGAGGCCTCCCCCCAGCGCCCTGTCGAATTCGGCAAGGCCGGTGCCGAGTCGCTCGGGCAGGGCCACGTCGCTGTCCAGCCCGACCAGCGAGATGGCGCGCCCGCCATCCTGCAGATCGTGCCGGACCGAGAAAGCCGTGGGCGCAGCTTCCTCGACCAGCGTGTTCCATTCCCCGCAATCGTCGCATTGTCCCTGCCAGCGCGTGGCCAGCGACCCGCAAGCCTGGCAGACATATCGGCGTTTGAGCTTGACCATGCCCCCTCATATCAGAACGAAGAGGGAACGCCAGATCAAAGCGGCGTGCGGGGAAGCGCAGGAGCGGCGCTCAGCTTTCGCTGACGATCCGCTCGATGTCCGGCACCGGATGCCCCGTCAGATCCTTGGCCACTTCGCCCACCAGCCGGCTTTCCAGCTCCTTGTGGTAGTGGCCGCGCAACTCGCCCAGCGTTTTGGGCGGCGCGACGATGATGAGCTTGTCGAAGGCATTCGCCAAGGCGCGCTTGTTGAGCATCGCGGCAGCTTCGTCCGCGAACTTGTCCTCCGCAAGGCGATGGAAGTCGGTTTGCTCCATGGCACTGCGTCCCGGCCCCACCGAAGAGAAGGCCCGGCCGGGCGCATCGGTGGCCTGCTCGTGGTCGGGAGGATTGTCCTGCTCGCGCTCCTGCTCGAGCACCAGATTGGGATAGGTCTCGTCGCCCTCGTTCCGGAAGAGCAGCATTTTCTTGCCGTCCATCACCGCGACAAGAGTCCCATGATCGATCTTCATCTTCTTCCTCCATTCGACGTTCTGCAGCGATAACGAATGGCCGGTCCGCCCGGTTGCGTCCCGCGTTCGGGGGGGCTTGTCAAGCGGGTTCGCGCATCCGAATTAGAGCGTCCATGATCAAGGTCGCTTCCTACAACATTCGCAAAGCCATCGGGACCGACCGCCGTCGACTGCCTGAACGGATCATCGACGTGCTCAACGAGCTCGATGCCGACGTGATCGCGCTGCAGGAAGCGGATCGCCGCTTCGGGCCACGCCATGCCGTGCTGCCGGACCGGCTGCTGGCGATGCACTCGGATTATCGGGCCGTTGAATTGCCGACCCGGACGGAAAGCATGGGCTGGCATGGCAATGCGCTGCTGGTCCGGCGGGACGCGCAGGAAGGGGCTGCCGGTGACGTCATGCATCTGCCGTGCCTGGAGCCGCGCGGGGCCGTGCTCGCCTCGCTCGATCTCAAGGGCATGAAGACCCGTGTGGTGGGCATGCATCTCGACCTTTCGGGGCTGTGGCGCCGTCGGCAGGCAGCCGCAGTCGTCCATCATGTCGACCAGCTTGAGGATGGCGATCCCTCGGGCGCGACGATCCTCATGGGCGACACCAACGAGTGGACCGTCAATCGCGGGTGCCTTGCCGATTTCGCGCGCCAGTATGAGATCGCGCCATGCGGTCGCAGCTTCCATGCCCGCCGTCAGGTCGCGGCGCTGGATCGGATCATGTGGCGCGGCAATATCGCGCTCGAGGATTGCGGCGTTCACAGCACGGCGCTGGCGCGGCGCGCGTCCGACCATCTGCCGATCTGGGCGACGTTCAGCACGAAGGGCTGACCGGCGCGGGGACTGACGGGCGCAGGTCGCTGCCGATAATCCGGTCTCCGCAGGATTGACGAGTCGACAAGCCGCGCCGTCCGCGCCAATCTGCCCGCATGCGGGAGAAGGAACTGAGGCTGGCGCTGGTCTGCTATGGCGGCGTGAGCCTCGCAGTCTACATGCATGGCGTCACCAAGGAGATCTGGCGCCTCGCCTGCGCCAGTCGGGATTTCTGGAGCGTCGGTCCCGCGCCGGACGGGGGAAGCGAGAGCATCTATCTCGCGATGCTGCGGGCCTGCCAGGCAGATCATGATCTCAGGCTGCGTGTCCTGCCGGACATCATCGCCGGAGCCAGCGCGGGGGGCATCAACGGCATCTTCCTTGCCCAGGCGATCGAGACCGGCGAGTCGCTCGATCCGCTGACCGAATTGTGGCTCCGCTGCGCCGATGCCGACATCCTGCTCGATCCCGATGCGCGGCCCCTGTCGCGCTTCACCAAATTCTGGGCGGCGCCCATCCTCTGGCTGCTGATGCGCCGGCGCGGCGACACGGTGGACAAGACGGTGGCGCCCGAGGCCCGGGAGGAAGTGCGCCGCAAGCTCTCCAACTTCGTGCGCGCGCGCTGGTTCGCGCCACCCTTCGGCGGCAAGGGCTTTTCGGGCCTGCTGCTCGATGCTTTCGACGCGATGAGTGCGGGTGCCCATGGCGAGCCGCTGCTGCCGCCTCATCATCCGCTCGATCTCTTCGTGACGGCGACGGATTTCGCGGGGCATGAGGAAACGCTGCGGCTCAACAGCCCCCCCCAGATCAACGAAACCGAGCATCGGCTGACCATCGCTTTCCGGGCTCGGGGCGATTATCCCCGCCGCCTCGCGGACCCGGCCGAGCTCGTCTTCGCGGCGCGCGCCACGGCGAGCTTTCCCGGCGCCTTTCCGCCTTTCACGGTGCGGGAACTCGATCGCGTGCTGAGCGAGCGGGAGCGGCCATGGCCGGGGCGCGAGGCCTTCCTGCGCCGCATCCTGCCGCACCACAGTGCGCGGGGCACGGCGGAGGATGCCGTGCTGATCGATGGCTCCGTGCTCGCCAATGCGCCCTTCGCGCAGGCCATCGATGCGCTCAAGGATCGCCCTGCCCGCCGGATCGTGGACAGGCGCTTCGTCTATGTCGAGCCCGCGCCCGACGTGGCGGGTTTTCGCCTGACGTCGCCCGTCGCACGGACAGAGACGGGCGAACGCCCCCTCCCCGGTTTTTTCCGCACGATCTTCGGCGCGGTCAGCGACATTCCGCGCGAGCAGCCCATTCGCGACAATCTGGAAGCGATCGCGGCCCGGTCGGCGCGGATACGGCGCATGCAGCATATCGTCGACGCGCTTCGGCCGGATATCGAGCGCACTGTCGATCGCACGCTTGGCCGCACGCTGTTCCTCATCCGGCCGACGGCGCGGCGTCTCGCCGTTTGGCGCGCCCGCTTTCAGCAGCGGGCGGCCCGATCGGCGGGGTTTGCCTATCCCGCTTATGGCTATCTCAAATATTCCGGCATTGTCGAGGAACTGGCCGACCTGATCCTCGCACTGGCCGGAGACGGGTCGCCGTTGGACCGGGAGGAATTGCGGCGGACATTGCGGGATGCGCTGCATGTGCGTGGCATCGACAATGTGGGGCACGGGACTTCGGATGGCGCGAGCGACGCGCTCATCGCCTTCTACCGGAGCCATGACGTCGCCTTCCGCATCCGCCGCCTCCGCTTCCTCGCTCGCAACCTGTCGACGGCGGGCGAGCAGGATTCGGCCGGCGAAGCAGTCGATGACGGTCGCGCCCAGATGCGCGACATGCTTTACGAGGCCATCGCGCTCTACGCGGAAAGGCAATTGCCCGGCTGGTTCGACGAGACTGTGCGGGAACGTGCCCGGGCGGCGCGGCGCGATCCGCTCGCCGCCATCGAGGCCGTGGCCGAGGCGCGGGATCTGCGCGCGGCCGATGCGGTGGTGGACGCGCGCTTCGCCGAAGCGGCGCTATGCCTCGCGCCGGAGGATCGCAGGCACCTGCTCAAGGCCTATCTGGGTTTCCCTTTCTACGACATCGCCACGCTCCCACTGCTGCAGGGTGAGGGACTGGACGAATATGACCCCATCAAGGTGGACCGGATTTCCCCCGAGGATGCGACGGCTATCCGCGCGGGCGGCGCTGCCGCGACGCTGCGCGGCATCGAGTTCAACAGCTTCGGCGCGTTCTTCAGCCGCGCCTATCGGGAAAATGACTATCTGTGGGGCCGGCTGCACGGCGCCGACCGGCTGATCGACCTGCTGCTCTCCACCATGCCGGCCTGGCCGGATGCGGATGCGCGCCGGGCCGCGTGGAAGCGGCAGGCCTTTGAGGCCATTCTCGACGAAGAAGAAGCGCAGTTGCCGCTCATGCAGGCGGAAATCGCGCGGATCCGGCAGGAGATCGACGCCGCTATGCCGGCGGCGAATCGCCCTTCACCAGAGTGACTTGCGAGACGTCGATCGACCGGCCGATGAACCCGCCCTCGCAATACATCAGATAATAGCGCCACAGATCGACGAAGCGGACATCGAACCGTAGCGGCAGCATGCCGGCGTCAACGGCCGCATCGAAGCGCTCACGCCACTTGCGCAGGGTCCAGGCATAATCAAGCCCGAAGCGGACCTGATCCTGCCACAGCAGCCCCTTCTGTGCGGCGATCTCCCGGAAGCGCCGCTCGGAGAGCAGGCATCCGCCGGGGAAGACATATTGCTGGATGAAGTCCGCCCGGGCGGCATAAGCGGGAAAGATTGCATCATCGATGCTGATGAACTGGATGGCCGCCCGCCCGCCCGGCTTCAGCAGGCGCGCAATGCTTTCCAGATAAGCGGGCCAGTAGCGCTCCCCGACCGCCTCGACCATTTCCACGCTCGCGATCGCGTCATACGTGCCTTCCGCGTCGCGATAATCGCGCAGCAGCACGCGCGCGGGCGCTCCGCTGGCGGCGAGGCGTTGCTCGACATGGGCCTTCTGTTCGCTCGACAGCGTAAGGCCCGTATAGTGCAGGTCGTATCGCTCGAGCGCCCGCGCGGCGAGGCCGCCCCACCCGCAGCCGATCTCCAGCAGCCGGTCCCCGTCTTTGAGGTCGAGCCGGTCCAGAAGCGCGTCGATCTTGCGGGTCTGCGCTTCGTCCAGCGGTTCATCGGGATAGGCGGGGCATGCGCTCGAATAAGTGAGAGTTCGGTCGAGCCAGAGCGCGTAGAAATCATTGCCGAGGTCGTAATGCTCGGCGATGTTCCGGCGCGCGCCACGCCGGCTGTTGTGCCGCCGGGCGAGTTTCAGCCGCCCGAGCAGGCGCGGCAGCCCGGACGAGCGCGCCGCACTCCCCAGCGAACGGGCATTCGCGCCGAACAGGGCAAACAGCGTCACCGGATCCGGGCTGGACCAGTCGCCCGCCGCCCAGGCGCGATACCAGCCCGTCGAGCCGGAGGTGGCGAGGCGCGCGACCGCTCGCCAGCTTGCAAGATGGACGATGGCCGAGAAGCCCGGCGCATGGCCGCCGAGCAGGCGCACGGCGCCATCCGGCAAGTGCAGCTCGAGGGAGCCGGTCAGCAGGCCCCGATCGACTCGTCTCAGCACGGATGTGAACAATGCCCCCGGCACGAAGCGCCAGAGCCCCCGCCCCGCCCGCGCGCCCGTCCGGCGCAGGAAAGCGCGTTGGCGGCTCGCTGGCGGGGTGTGGACCGTCATGGCGCCAACATGGTCTCTCGGCGCCGTAAAGACAATCGTTCAGGCTGCCGAACGTTTCACGCCCGGATGGCGGCGTAAGCGGAAAGCGCGCGCTCGCGGGCGGCGCGATGGTCGATGATCCTGACGGGATAGCCCGATGGCCGGAACCCATGGCTTTCGGGATCGTGGACCACTCCATCCGGCAGCCCTGCAAGTTCGGGCACCCAGCGGCGGATATAATCCGCGGCGTCGAACTTGGCCGATTGGCCCAGTGGCGCCATGATCCGGACGAACATGCTGGAATCGATCCCGGTGCCCGCTACCCACTGCCAGTTGACGCTATTGTTGCCGTAATCGGCATCGATCAGCGTATCCCAGAACCACTGTTCCCCATGGCGCCAGTCGATGAGAAGATGCTTCACCAGGAAGCTCGCCGCGATCATGCGCACGCGGTTGTGCATCCAGCCCGTCGTCCAGAGCTGGCGCATGCCCGCGTCCACGATGGGATAGCCGGTGCGGCCCCGCTTCCAGGCTTCGAAGTCGCTGGCAGCTTCGCGCAGGTCCCGCCACGGAAAATCGTCGAACTGCGCCCTGCCGTTGGCGCTACCATGACGGGGATGCTGGAGGATCACCGTCTGCGCATAGTCGCGCCAGGCCAGTTCCCGCAGATAGGGCTCGGTCCGTCCATCGCGCCGGGCAATGCGATGCCAGATGAGGGACGGCGAAATCTCGCCGAAATGCAGGTGCGGCGACAGGCGCGAACTGCCCTCCACCGACGGCAGGTTCCTCGCGATGTCATAGTCCCCGGCACTATCCGCAAAAGCCTCGAGCCGGTCGAGCGCGCCTTGCTCGCCCGGTTGCCACGCCCGCGCCATGCCGGTCGCCCAGTCGGGGCTGGACGGGCGCAGCGACCAGTCGTCGAGATGCTCACTCGCCGGCCATGAGGAGGGCGCGGGGATTTTGTCAGGCCGGGCCATGGGTTCCGGCGGCGGCATCGTCTCCCGCAGTGCCCGCCAGAAGGGCGTGAAGATGCGATAGGGGCTGCCGCTGCCGGACTTCAGCAGGCCCGGCGGGTGAAGATAGTTTCCATCATGCAGCACGAGGTCGAGCACGCGCGCAATCGCCCGTTCCGCATTGCGCCACCAGGGCTCATAATGGTGCAGGGCATGGACGCGCCGCGCGCCCACTTCCCGCGCGAGCGCCGGCAGCACTTCGTCCGCGCGTCCCCGGCGAAGCACGAGGCGCGAGCCGGAGGCGCGCAGATCGCCTGCGAGGCTGGCGAGGCTCCCATGCAGCCACCAGCGGGATGCTGCACCCATGCGTCGATGGTCCGGCGTCTCGTCGTCCAGCACATAGACCGGCACGACCGGCCCTTCCGCGCAGGCCGCGAGCAGGGCAGCCTGATCGCCCAGCCGCAGGTCGCGGCGCAGCCAGAGGATGACCGGCTCCGTCATGGAGGGACGCTACCGCAGGGCCTCGGCCGGGACGCGGATCACGAAGCTGTTGCGCACCGGGATCCTGTCGAAGCGCTGGTCGCTCAGGACCAGATCGCCATTGGCCTCGCGCCGTGCGAGCGGCATGCGTGACCAGAACAGGAAGGCACGGGCATCGGGATCGACCGCGCATGCTTTCTCGATGGCGGGGTCGTCCATCCCGGTGGGCTGACCCGGTGCGGCAGCGGAGCCGGGCCCGGCGCTGCCGAAGAGACTATATTGGAAGCGGCCATGGAGGCCATCCGCCCGCCAGAGCATCTCGCGTTGCCATGGAATGAAGGGTTGCGGATTGGCGACGAGCGTCTCGGCTGCCCGCCCTTGCTGGCGCAACCATGTGTCGCCCTGTGCCTGCGCCACGCCGGAGATGGCGCCGTTGACGAAGATATAGGCACTGCTCGCCGCCACGATGATCGCGGCGCGTGTCTTCATCCCGTCAAAGGAAACGCGCTCTCCCCGCCGCGCCCAGACATAGCCGCCGATCAGCAGCGCCCAGAGCCAGATATCGATGATGAACAGCGTGTCGCCGTAGAACCAGCGGTCGCTGAAGGGCGAGAGCAGGCGTACGCCATAGCTGTTCAGCCAGTCGAAAGCGGGATGACTGAGCGTCCCGACAAGAGCGATGAACCACAGCCAGCCGAAATGGACCGGGAGCCTTCCTGCCGGCCGCGTCCCGCGGCGCGCTTGCCACCGGTCCACCAGGACCATGATGACCGCAAGCAGGACGGGTAGGATCAGCATGGCCAGCGGACCGTGCGTCAGCCCCCGGCGCAAGGCGAGCGACTGCGTGCCGAGAACGGTGCACGTCGCGTCGATATCCGGAATATTGGCCGCGATGATGATGGTCGGCATGCCGAGGCCCGACTTGCGCTTCAGCCCCAGTTGCCCGAGCACGGCGCCGACCATGCTGTGCGTCAGATTGTCCATCCGCTGTTCTTCCGGCCCTCCTGGCGTGCCGTCAAGCGATTGGCGATGAACGCTCGGGCCGGCGAAGGGCTAGAATTCGTCCTGAGAGGGGCGGGATTCATCGCGATGAGGATATCCGCCACGCCGCCGGTCATGCTACTGTCGGCGGCTCCGGATCGGTCCCCACGGGATGACGTCCGGAAACAAGATCCGGATTAGGTGGGGGCGTTGGGGGAACATGGCGACTATCGCAGCACCGTGGCCGGAAAGGACCATCGCAGGCATGAACTGCCCGTTGCGCCGCGCGCGGCCATTGCCTTTTCTCTCCCCGCTTGCCATCGGCAGGCCTCAGGGCGCTGATCGGATGAAGCAGCGCCTCAGGAAGGACGAATGCGAGCAGAACCGTGACGGACAAGGCTGACCTCCCCTATCGCCCCTGCGTGGGCATCATGCTGGCCAACCGGCAGGGCCATGTGTTCGTCGGCAGGCGGATCCAGCCGAAGGAAGGCGATGCCTGGCAGATGCCGCAGGGAGGGATCGATCGGGGCGAGACCGCCGAACAGGCCCTGATGCGCGAACTGGCCGAGGAAACGGGCGTCGCCGCCAACCTCGTGGACATTATCGCGCGTTCGGCCCGCGAGCATCTTTACGATCTGCCCGAGCCGCTCATCGGAAAACTGTGGGGCGGCAAATATCGCGGCCAGGCCCAGCGCTGGTTCCTCCTGCGCTTCAAGGGCGAGGATGGCGACATCAATATCGAGACGCACCATCCCGAGTTCGCCGACTGGCGCTGGGTGCAGGCGGAAGAGCTGGTCGACCTGATCGTGCCGTTCAAGCGCCCCGTTTACCGCGAGGTGGTGCAGGAATTCGGGCATCTTCTGTGATGCCGGGTAACGAGTGAATCTGCTTCCCCGCGGCCTGATCTGTCGGCAGCGTTTACACTTTCTTAACCATTAACCATCGTCCCACGCGGGAATGCGGGACTGGCATGGACATTGCGTAATGATCGCCATGAAGACGATCAGGCGCCTCTTCACGATCAAGACCAAGTTCGAGGCCTTTCTGGCCATCTACGCCCTGGCGCTCGGGGCCGTCACCCGCGGCCTCCATTACATGGAGCAATATCCCGGAACGCCCGGCAAGCTTCTGGCACTGGCCTGTGTCAGCGCCGTGATGATCGCCGGTGGGCTGATGATCGACGCGGTGACGCTCAAGCGCACTTACGAGAGCTGATGCGTCAACCTTCCAGCGCGCTCTCCAGCGGCACGACCTCATAGCCATGCTCCTGCGCCACCGGCGCGCAAGTGACCTGGCCGTTCCACACGTTGAGCCCCTCAAGCAGGTGGCTGTCGCGGCGCATCGCTTCCTTCCAGCCGAGGTCGGCGATGCGCAGGGCGTGCGGCAGCGTCACATTGTTGAGCGCATAAGTGCTGGTGCGCGCGACGGCGCCGGGCATGTTGGCGACGCAGTAATGGACGATGCCATCCACGATGTAGGTCGGCTCGGCATGGGTCGTCGGCACGCTCGTCTCGAAGCAGCCGCCCTGATCGATGGCGACGTCGACCAGCACCGCACCCTGCTTCATCGTGCCCAGCATCTCGCGGGAGACCAGCTTGGGGGCCGCCGCGCCGGGAATCAGCACCGCGCCGATCACCAGATCGGCCTGCGCCACGCAATCGGCGAGATTGGCCTTGTTGGAAAAGCGCGTCTTGGCCCGCGCCTCGAAATAGGTGCCGAGCTTTTCCAGCACCTCGGGATTGCGATCGAGGATCGTCACGTCCGCGCCCAGCCCGGCGGCCATCTGCGCGGCATTGAAGCCGACCACGCCCCCGCCGATCACCGTCACCCTGGCTGGCAGCACGCCGGGCACGCCGCCCAGCAGGACGCCCCTGCCCCCATGCGCTTTCTCCAGCGCCGTTGCGCCCGCCTGGATCGACATGCGCCCGGCGACCTGACTCATCGGCTTGAGCAGCGGCAGGCCGCCATGGGCATCCGTCACGGTCTCATAGGCGATGCAGGTCGCACCGGATTTCACCAGATCGGCCGTCTGCTCGGCATCGGGCGCGAGGTGGAGATAGGTATAGAGGATCTGGTCCTTGCGGAGCATCGCCCGTTCGACAGGCTGCGGCTCCTTCACCTTGACCACCATTTCCGCGCGCTCGAAAACCTCCCCGGCGGTCGGGACGACCTGTGCCCCCGCCTTGCGATAGTCCTCGTCGGTCGCGCCGATGCCGAGGCCGGCGCCGCTTTCCACCAGCACGTCATGGCCATGCGTGACGAGTTCGTGGACGCTTTCAGGTGTCAGGCCGACGCGATATTCGTGTGTCTTGATTTCCCGGACTGTGCCGACAAGCATGAGTCTTCTCCTGCTTTATTTGGATTTGACCTTAGCGAAATGCGCGAGGGGCGATAGAGACCCCGAGGCACAATTCTGGACGGAGAAGCGAGCAGATGACGCGTGACGAAGCCATCTCCCTGATCGAGCGCTATTACGCCGCCTTCAATGCGGGCGATCACCAGACCATGCTGGATTGTCTCGCGGACGATATCGCTCATGACGTTAATCAGGGCGGCCGCGAGACCGGCAAGGCGGCTTTCCGCGCGTTCCTGGGCCGGATGGACAACGCCTATCGCGAGCGGCTGACCGACATCGCGATCATGGCCAGCGACGATGGCAGCCGGGCCGCCGCCGAGTTCGTCGTCCATGGGGAATATCTGCAGGGCGAGGAAGGCCTCCCGCCCGCGCGAGGCCAGCGCTACGAATTGCCCGCGGGCACTTTCTTCACGCTCGCCGACGGGCTCATCACGCGCGTCACCGTCTATTACAATCTCGCCGACTGGATCGCGCAGGTGAGCAAGGAAGAGGCGGCCGCGTGAACGCTGTCGCTGTCGAGACCCTATTGACACCGGAGGCACACGCTGCCGTGCTGGAGGATCTCGCGCGGCTGCGCATCGCCGTGTTCCGCGCGTGGCCCTATCTCTATGACGGCTCCCTCGATTACGAGCGCCGCTATCTCGCGCATTTCCTCGGTGATCCGGGCGCGGTGCTGGTGGTGGCGCGCGCCGGCGATGTCATTGTCGGCGCGGCCACTGCTTCGCCCATGGCAGGGCAGGAAGCGGCGTTCCGCGCCCCCTTCGAGCAGCGTGGGCACGACGTCGCTCGCCTCGCCTATTTCGGGGAATCGGTGCTGCTGCCAGCTTATCGCGGCCACGGCCTTGGCCATGCCTTCTTCGATGCGCGCGAAGCGGCGGCGCGGGCGGCCGGCGCTCGCTCAGCCTGCTTCTGCGGCGTGATCCGGCCCGCCGACCACGATCTCCGACCGGCGGGTGCCCGCGATCTCGCTCCCTTCTGGCGCAAGCGGGGCTATGCACCGCTTGAGGGCGTCATCGCGCATTATGACTGGAAGGACCTCGATCAGCCCGGGGAGACATCCCATCCCATGCAGTTCTGGCACAAAAGCCTGTGAGCGCCTTCAATCTCGCCCTCGCCCAATATCCCATCGACCGGCTCGCCAGCTTCGCGGAATGGCAAGCGAAGACGGCCCGATGGGTGAAGGAAGCGGCCGATGCCGGTGCCCGGCTGCTGGTCTTCCCGGAATATGGCGCGATGGAACTGGCCGCGCTCGATCCTGCCAGCATGGGCGATCTGCAGGGCTCGCTCCGCTTCGTGGCGGGGCTGGCTCCCCAGATCGATGCGCATCACCGCGCTCTCGCTGCGGCGCATGATGTCCATATCCTCGCCGCCAGCCTGCCCTGGCCGCTACCGGACGGCCGCGTCGTGAACCGCGCGCGCCTGTTCACCCCGGGGGGACAGATGGGCCATCAGGACAAGATCGTGATGACCCGCTTCGAGCGCGAGCGCTGGGGCATATCCGGCGGCACCGCGATCCGCCTGTTCCGCACTGCGATCGGCCTCGTCGGCATCTCGATCTGCTATGATATCGAGTTTCCCATGATCGCCCGGGCGCAGGCCCAGGCGGGCGCAACGCTCATCCTCGCGCCGTCCTGCACGGACACGATGCAGGGTTACTGGCGCGTGCGGATCGGCGCGCAGGCGCGGGCACTGGAGAACCAATGTTTCGTCGCGCAGGCTCCCACGGTCGGCATGGCGCCCTGGTCGCCGGTTCTGGACGAGAATTATGGCGCGGCCGGGCTCTTCGCTCCGCCGGATGGCGACGCGCCGGACGATGGCGTGCTGGCCTCGGGTGAGCCGGGGCACGCGCAGTGGGTGCATGCCCCGGTCGAGGCGGCGCGCGTGCCGCGCTGGCGCAGCCTTGGCGCCGTGCGGCCCTTTGCCCATTGGGACGAGCAGTTTGCCGGCGCGATGCCCCCGGCGCTGCCCTGTGAGGTCGTTACGCTCGGCTGAGCCCGCCCGATCAGAAGATGAGCTTGCGGATGTTCAGCCGGATCGTCCTGCCCAGCGGATCCACGAAGGCGGGCTGGTAAGCGAAGGGCGTGTCGCCATTGCCGTCCGTGACGCGCTGGCGGTTGTTGAACAGATTGTCGACGCCGATCTGCACCCGCACCCCGCGCAGCAGCGGCACTTTCGTCACGAGCCCGGGCATTTGCGTCAGGTTGGCGAACAGGCGCACATTGACGGTTGCGAGGTCACCGAACCGCAGCTGGCTGGAGGGCACGCCCACCACGCCATCGATATGCGTAGCGCTTTTCCATTCTCCGGTCAGTCGCAGGCCATAACCGCCGCGCGAGAAGCCGGCCTGCGCTTCCACCGTGTGGCGGGAAGGCCCGGCGCCGCTGCCCAGCGCCGCGCCGTCGAGCAGGTCGAGCACCGGCAGGCCCGTCGCCAGCTGCGTCGTGTTGGTGAGCTGGATCTCATGATACAGCGCGAAGCTGAGACGCCCGCCGCCTCCGGGCCCGCCGGCACCGCCTCCGAAGCGGCCGCCGCCCCCGGCGCGCGGGCCGCCCCCGGCACCGGCGCCGCCTGGGCCGCGATCGGCGCGCATGCCCTGCCCTGATGCGCCGTCAGCAGGGGGCCGCTCGCTCTCGCCGGCCGGCGCAGGCGCATCCTGGCCGGGTTGCCGCGCTGCCCCGCCCTGCCCACCTTGAGCGCCCCGCCGCTGGAACGCCGCCCGCATCGCATCGATCTGGCTTTGCGGGGTACGCAGCCGCTTGCTGAAGTTGATGCCCCAGCGGATCGAATCGCGCTTCTCTTCCCTGATGTTGATCGGCCGCAGGTCCACCTGCGTCAGCCTGCCCGCGCCATCGCGCATGAAGCGATCCGGGAAGGCCGCTGCGGTTTCCGCCGTGATGCCGGGAAAGCCGGTGATGCCGGCATCGGTCCGCCGCCGGCTATAGTCGAGGCTGAGGCGCAGGTTCGGGTCGTCCAGCGCCGTCACCACGACGCCCAAGCGGAAATTCCGCGCACGCGGGGCATCCAGACCGGCATTGCCGCCGGAAATGGTGGTGACGAGCGCGGTTTCGCCCCGCACATAGTCGAACACCGGCACGAACTGGGTGAAAGTGACCGGATCACCGAGCTGCGCCGGTGTCGGTGCGGTCTTCTCGTCGCGATAGGAGGCGGAGAAGGCGATGCCCCGGCGGGGTGTCCAGTTGAGGCCGAGCCCGAGTTCGCGCAGCGTCCCCGCGTCCGACAGGTGCTCCACCCCGCCGCTCGCATTGGCGGACAAGCGGCCGATCGGGCTCGAAGCGGGCGTGAGGGGGATTTCCAGCGTCAGCGCGCCGCTAGCAGCATCCCGCGCGAGATTTCGCCGGGTAAGGACGAGATCGCGGTCGAGGCTGTTGTCGATCCGCAGGGTCGAACCGCTGACCCGCACAGTCGCCGCGACATCGCCCGCCGGCAGCCGCAGCAGCGAGCGGTTGTAGAGCAGGTCGACATTGGCGGTGTCGCGCGTGCTGCGCGTGTCATCTGCCGGGCGGCCGACCAGCCAGTTGCCCGCCAGCGGCAGCGACGGGTCAGCGGTCGGATCACCCGCCGCGACCGCCTGCGCATAAGCAGTGAGGTCGAAGGGCCGGGCTGTGATGCCGCGCGATTCCTGCCGGGCGTAATTGGCGGTCAGCGTCCATTGCCCCGAACTGCGCTGCGCATTGATCGTCAGGCCGATCTCGCCATTCTGCGTGCTCGACGAGCGGCCGAGCGCGCCGATGCCGGGGGCGGTTGGATAGACGATACTGTCCTCGGGACCACCGGCATAAGGCGTGCCGCCGGGGATGGTAACGCCGGGCAAGGCAAGGCCGACATCGCTCTCGCTGCCGGTCGTACCGATCTCGGCGCTCAATGTCGCATGCGTGCGCTCGCTTAGCGGGCGATAATAGCTGCCATTGATGGTCAATTGGTCGCGCTGCGGAACGAGCGAGCGGGCGGCGCTTTCCGGCCGGGTGAGTCCGCGATCCGATTCCAGCAGGCCGCTGGTCTGCGTCCATTCCGCCGAGATGTTCACGCGCTGGCCATTGCGGATGGCGAGGAAGCCACCCTCTGCCTCCAGCGTTGCCGCGCCGCCCGCAGTCGGGAGCCGCGTGCCCGCCTCACCGGTGAAGGCGCGGAAACGCTGGCGCAGGACGATGTTCATCACCTTCTGGTCCGCGCTATACCCGTAGCGCAGCCCCACTTCCTCGGGCAGGATGTCGACGCGGGCAATCGCCTCGGCAGGCAGCGACGCGATCTCGCGGAAGCTGGCGATGCGCCGGCCTTCCAGCAGCGTCACCGGGGGCTTGCCGCTCGCGCTCTGCAATTGCGGCCCGAGTTCGGTCAGCAGGTCGCTGATCGTGCTGACGCCCAGCGCGCGGATATCCGCGGCGCGAAATTGCTGCTCGGGCTTGGTGTCGCCGACCACCGCGCCGCGTTCGCGCGCGCCGGTCACGACGATTTCCTCTTCGTCGCCGAATTCCCCGCTGGTGCCCGCGCCGACGGGTGGCAGCATCGTCCCGTCCGTTTGCTCCGTTTCCTTCTCGTCAAGCGTCTGGGCACTGGCCCGTGCTCCGGCCAAGGCGCCGAAAGATGCCGTCGCCAGGATCATGGCGGAGAAACGGAACGGATGGTTCATGGGCAGGATCAGCCTTGCTGGTGAGTAGTGTCCGGAGCGCGTTAAACGGTGAAAGCTGTCACTTCCCTGACCGGACCGCGCGGCGCAGCCGTGACCGGCGCTTGCCCGGCGAGATCGCCGGCGCGGGCGGCGCGTGCAGGAGAATGACGGCAAATCGCGGCGCGATTGCCGGAAATCGTCGCCCCCGACAATCGTTGAACTTGTACTAAATTGTCGTCATGCCCGCGAGGCCGGCACGACCGGTCAACCAGGGAGAGGATGCGGATGACATTGCCTATCGAGGACAGGCTTGGCCTTCAGGATCTCATCGCCAATTATAGCTGGGCACTGGACACCGGCGATGTCGAGGCGCTGGTCGCCTGCTTCACGCCGGATGCCCGCATGGTCGAGGAAGTGTTCGAGGATCCGGACATCTGGGAAGGCCATGAGGGTATTCGCGGCATTGCCGAGCATTATCGCAACGCGGCAGGCTTCCCCGGCCGCCAGCACCATGTGACGCAAACGCAATTCAAGCCTCAGCCGGACGGCTCGGTGAAGATGCGCTCCTTCGCCATCGTCACCGAGTGCGAGGGCGAGCCGCCCTATCTGCTGCGATTCACCGGCTGGTACGACGATCATGCGGTGAAGGGCGAGGACGGCCAGTGGCGTTTCCATCGGCGCACCGTGCGCCTGTGGGATGGCGAAGTGCTGAAGAATTTCCCCGGCCGCGGCGAATGGGTGCCCCGCAAACGGCCCGATTCGCTGGTCATCCGCCGCTGAACCGTCGGATCGATCCGCACAGCAGGGCATTGTGTCTCTGATGGAAACCAGCGGAGCGCGGATCATGGGCGGTTGGAACAGGAGCGCGGTCGGGATTGGCGTCGGGCTTGCGCTCGGCGTGGCAATCGGCCTTGCCATGGATAATATCATCGCGGGGATTGGTATCGGCATCGCCCTGGCGATCGCGATGGGCCTGCTCCGGCGCTAGGGGCGCCCCGAGGGCGCAATTTGCGACGAACCGAGAATATCCGGTTAATTACCTAGAGCATGGTTAACAGCTTTTTTACCGAGATTGCCGAAAATTGACGTCATGGCAAAAGACAAAGGATCGTGGCCATGAATGTCGTCCCCTTCGAAAGAAATCAACCTGTTACCTCTGCCGATCGTGTCATCGGACCGCTCGGTGAGCTCATCGGTCGGGAAGATCTGCCCGCGCCAGATAGCCAGTGGACACCCCGCCGCAAAGCGGAAGTGGTCGCGGCCGTTAATGGTGGTCTGATGACCGCCGATGAGGTGATGTCGCTTTACAATCTCTCCGTCGAGGAATTCGCGAGCTGGCAGCGTGCTGTCGAGCGTTTCGGCCTCGCCGGCCTGCGGCAGACCCGCATCCAGCACTATCGTGACCTGCAGGAGCGCAGCCAGCGTTTCGGCTGGGCCGCCTGACAAAGACGCGCCGCCGGGACCCCACGCCCGGCGGCGCGCTGCACTCAAGCCCGGAATAAAAAGGAGAGCCATCCCGAAAGGGAAGCGACCGGAAGCCGATGGCCCACGCCATCCGTTCGATCCAGTCCTGTCAGGGGAAATGGCGCACCCGGAACGATTCGAACGTCCGACCCTCAGATTCGTAGTTCTGGGGCGTGAGTTTTGCTGAGCTTTCCTGTGATGTTTCTAGCTTAACTTTTGACCTATATTCAATGCCTTGCTTTCCGGCTATCATTGCTCCTGTTGGGTGAAGATGCGCTGAAATCCATCGCTGTGATGCCTAGCGTGATGCCTGGAGGTTCGTTTGGCAGTTGGATTGATCACGAGAAGAAGCGTCGCAGCTCTGAATCCAAGCGCAATGGAATATGTATTGTGGGATAGCTCTCTGAAGGGCTTTGGGGTGAGGGTTACCCCCGCCGGCACCAAAACCTATTTGTTCCAGTACCGGCCGCCCCACACAGAGCAGAAGCGAACGATCCCGCCGCGGAAGGTGACGTTGGGACGGCACGGCTTACTCACCCCCGAAATGGCGAGAGCGCGCGCCGCTGAGCTGGCAGTCATGGTCGCTCAGGGAGTTGATCCGGTAGCCGCGGCTCAGGACGAAAGGCGATGCCGGGAGCGTGAAGCCGCTGCGGCGGCGGCGGCCCAGGAAAAGGCGCAAAAACTGACGCTCAGAGCGCTGAGTGGGCGCTTTCTGAAGTTCATCAAAACAACCTCTCCTGCGTCCTACGAGTTCTGTGAAGGAACACTGCGTCTTCACGTTCTGCCATCTATCGGCGCGGTAAGACTGGATGAGTTGACGAGAAGTCACGTGAACCAGGCGCTATCCACACTGGAACTGAGGCAGACTGCATTAAGAAGGAACGTATTCGCTGTCCTGAGTTGGCTTAGCGCCTGGGCCGTGGAGGATCTGGACCTTCTCGCAAATCCCATGGCGAGCATGAAGCCGCCGCCGGCTGCGGAGGCGCGGGACCGCGTACTGAGCGACGAAGAGCTCCGCTGGCTTTGGCAGGCGTCGACCATGCTGCCATCCCCCTATCCTGCCTTCTACAGGACGCTAGTTCTCACCGGTCAGCGAAGGGAGGAGGTTGCCGGCTTGCGGTGGGAAGAGGTGAACCGCAATGCCCGAGAATGGACACTGCCGGGTGAGCGCGCAAAGAACGGTGAATCCAACATCATTCCCCTCAGCCGTCAGATGGTCTCACTTTTTGACGGCTTGGCCGGGAGTGCAGAATGGCCGAGATCCGGAGTGGTTTTTCCGAGCCGAGCGAAAACATCGCTATCCGCATTCTCTCAAGGTAAGCGTCTCCTGGACGCGGCTATGTTGCAGGCCGCAAAGGCCGCCCAAGCGGGCAATGTGGCCATTCCGCCGTGGCGCGTCCATGACATTCGCCGGACCGTGGCAACTGGCCTTCAACGGCTCGGCGTCCGTTTTGAGGTAACAGAGGCGGTGCTCAACCATCTCTCGGGCTCGCGATCCGGCATAGCTGGTGTTTATCAGCGATATGGATGGGCGGCAGAGAAGCGCGCAGCGCTGGAAGCTTGGGCGTGCTATGTCACAGATAGAAGCAACCCGGAAAAGGCGTAACAAGCCAAGCGCTACATGCGCTGGACTCCCGGTCGAACAGGGCTTCACGTTTATAGAGCCTGCCGCGACGTGTGCAGGCTCATAGCCAGCGGCGTGCCCGTGCAATCTCGCGAACATGGTCGCCTTCTCGCGATCTGACCCGCATGCCGAACTTTAAGATTTAAGAGAATAACATCTGTCACCGAAATGTTGACAGACGCGCCGCCTTCTCGCAATCTGAGCTTAATTCCGAACTTTAAAAGAAAAGCATGTGTCACCGAAATGTTGACAGGAGGCCATATACATCATCACAGATGGTAGTTGTCACCGGAATGTTGACTGAGTATTTGAAGGTTCTGGGAAATTCTGTGGAACCGTAACGCTAGCTCTTCATATTAGGATCCGGAGCCCTTATACTGGGCTTCCGGGCGCCGCGGAACGGCCGCCCGGAGAAGGAGCTATTTGTTATGAGCATCCAACCGGACCTTACGCGCTACGGTAATGTCGATGACGTCGCTGAAATCACCGGCCTCGCGAAGCAGACGCTGGTTCAATATCGCCTGTACCGCCCCGAGCTATCTCCGCCTTTCGCTCGCATCGGGCGACGGGTGGTTTACCCCCTCACCGGCCCAAATTCGGTGACATCCTGGATGGAGCAGCGTCTCCGGAACACGGAGGGCGCGGCATGACCAGGAAGACTCTCAATGCCGCGGCCGGCCCGGACGGTCTTGCGCCCGTGAAGGCCGTCTTTCGTATCAACGGCAGCATTCTGCCGGGCACGATCTTCTATTGTGACAGCCCTGCTCAGCGCGCCGAGCTCATGGGGCTTGAGGCGATCGAGGAACTCGACGAACTCGACATGCTGATCGCCTCGCGGACGAAAATCCTCAGCCTCGCTCAGTTGAGCGGGTCCGACCCGCAGACTTTCGGGGGGCTGTCATGACGACGACCGCGATCTTGCCCGAAAAGTACGGGCACCTCCATGTGTCGACACTGGTTGAATCGGCGAAGTCCTACTCCTCCCGGAAAACAAATCCGCCGGCATATGTGCGAGAAGCGGAGATGAACTTGGCCGAGGCAGAGCTGGAGCTTCAGAAGCTCCGGACAAAACTCGAGTCGCGTACCAAGAGCATTGACGATCTCGTCAAGCGAAAGGTCGCGGCAGAAGAGCGCGTTGAAGTGGAGGTGCTGACCGGAGAGGCTTCCGCAGAAGCCTCGGTGACCCTTTCGGCTCTGGAGAAGGCGCTCAAAAAAGCGGAAATCGAAGCCTCCGAAGAGCGGGCAGCGATTTCTGCTGCCGAGCGGATCGTTTCGGCCCTGCAGGACGCGTACCAGCGTGCGTCTCTGAAGTGGAAAATCCACGATCCCGAAGGCCCCGCAGCGCGCGCAAATGCCCTCATCGAGGGATATATCGAGGCCCTGCCGGCGGTCGTCGCCCAATCGGTGGAGCTCTACCACGAGGCCACGCAGCTTGGCTGGAAGCCCGGCCATCAGTGGCAGTACGGTCCGGCCGGCGCCTTGATCGAGATCCTGCAGAATCTGAAGTGGCCGACATGGCCCCATTCGTTTCGACCGAGCTGGGCGCCTCTCAATGGGGTACGGCCGAAGGTCAATGAGATCGTGATCGACTATCTCCGGATGTTCCGAGAGGTCGCTTCGGCAAATGAGGCGCTCGCCAGTGGTGACGCCGCAGTGTCGGCACCTGTCGAAAGCATGGGAGAAGCGGCATGACCAGACGAAACCACAACCCGGACGATACCTCGTCCGATATCGAGTTGGCTCGGAGCTTCGGCCTGAAAGGCTTTGCCAATGGCGGAAACGGTGGACCGTCGAAGGATACGCCGAGCGCCGGAACATTTCCGCCGGCATCGTCCAAGTCGAGGAACCCGGACGACGCGTCGGACGATATCGCTCTGGCACGAGCTTTTGGCCTGCAGGGCTTCGCTGGTCATGGTGACGCTGCCCGCAAACAGGCGAGCTAGCCGCCGATGCGTTCGATGACCGGGAGGCAGGAAAATCGGCAGTGGCGGGCGTTTGAGAACGGACGGGTCCGCCTACTCACGAGCGAAGGCCTATCCGCCAGCGTTGCCCGTAAAATCGTTCGGGCCGAATGCAGGAAGCGGCGGGCACTTGCTCGCTATATTGGAAGCCGGGCCGCCCGCTCGGGGCAACTCGTCCTCAGCTTTGAGGACGGAGCGGACGGCCCGGAAGGAATCACATTCCGATACACAATAGATGATCGTGCCATCCGGAACGACATGGATCGCGCTGTGTTAGCGCTAATCCAACGATCCGGGTTCTGATGAAATTGCCGCGGCAATGGGGACAGCCGCGGCAACTCCAACCAGTCCGTCATTGAAGACAACTCAGCATATAGCGGATTCTGGTTCGGAGTTCAAATTTAAGGACTCTCAACCTTATGACCATGCTCGACCAGGTCGCGCCTTTTGTGCGCGCGGGCTTTGCCGTCCACTGGCTGGCGCCCCGCTCGAAACGTCCCATCAAGGACAACTGGTCAGACATCCCGGTCGCGACGCTTGACGCTCTGCGCGCGAGCTATCGGGATGGTCTGAACGCAGGCGTCCGCCTCGGGGAGCCCTCGCAAGTCGAAGGCGGCTACCTCCATGTGCTCGACGTCGACATCCGGGTGCCGGACATGGCGGAAGAGGCTATGGCGAAGCTGCTCGAGATGTTTCCGGACGCCATGTCGTTCCCGTCGGTCATATCGGGCAGCGGCGGCGCCAGTCGGCACCTCTATTTCGTCACTGAAAAGCCGTTCCGCAGCCGTCGTCTCGCCGCCTCGGCGGAGAAATTTCGCCGCTTCGACAAGGCTCAGGACAAGGATGTCTGGTCCTGCGAATGGGAAGTGGAATTGTTCGGCAGCGGCAAGCAGGTCGTGCTGCCGCCGTCGATCCACCCCAACACCGGTGAGCCTTATCGCTGGGAGCGCCCGTTCGATCTCGACATGCTTGAGATGGGACTGGGACCGTTTGTTCCGGCTTCGCGCGTGGAGGCACTGGGCGTCGTCGAAGATACGGCCTACGCCTTTGAGGCCGTTCCGCCGCTGGACTTCAAGCCCGGCCAGATGGAGCGCGATCTCGATGCGCTCAACGTCTCTGATCTTCATTATGATGATTGGATCCGGCTCGGCCAGGCGATCCACCACCAGACGGGTGGCAGTCAGGAAGGCTTCGATCTGTGGCTGAGCCACACAAAGCGCTCGAAGAAATATACCGGTGACCGCCAGGACCGCGAGATGCGGCGCATCAAGTGGCGGAGCTTTGGGCGCTACCGCGGCCGCCCGGTCACGATGGCGACGATCCGGCAGTGGGCGCAGGACGCGCGCGCCGCGGCGATGGCCGCCGAACTGGACGATCTCGACGACCTGGATGATGCCGACGAGGTGGCCGGCCGAGATGGTGGAAACGACGAAGAATTCGCAGATTTGCTAGGCGTTGAGGGCGATTCTCTCGACGACGACGATGATGACGCCCATGTCGATGACTTTGATAAGGCAGACGCCAAGGCGCCGAGCGATGATGTGCCTGAGCTTGAGTGGAAATCGCTGCTGGATATCAATGAGGCTGGCGGCATCAAAAATACGCTCCACAATATTGAGCTGATCATCTCCCATGACCCTAGATTTCGGGGCCTTGCACAACTGAACGAGTTCACTCGAGAAGTGACGCAGCGTAGGGCACCAGGTGTTAAACAGAGTCGCAAGAAGCCCGCAAAACCAACGCGCCAGCTCACCAGCGACGTCTGGCGGGTAAAGGATTCTTTGAACGGCGATCTGTGGTCGTCCGCTCGTGAGCATGCAATTCGATCAATACTCGAGGCCCCAAAGACGCAGGGCGGCTACTCTCTCAAGGTCGCTGACCGCGATCTCAAGGCAGCCACGGTCAATGCCGCTTGGCAAAACGCCTTTCATCCGGTGCGGGAGTGGCTGGAATGCGTGGAATGGGATGGCGCTGAGAGACTCGAAACCCTGTTCATCGATTACTTGGGCACCCCTGATAACGTCTACCACCGCGAAGTGGCGAAGCTCCTGTTGGTGGCCGGAGTGACACGCATTTATGAGCCGGGCCACAAGTACGACACGGCAGTTATCCTGGAAGGACCGCAAGGTATCGGCAAAAGCACCTTTATCCGGACGTTGGCGAAGCACTGGCCCGGCGAACTGGATGGAGATTTCCATGCTCCCAAAGAGCTTGTTGAGAAAATGCAGGGGGCGTTCGTGATCGAAATGCCCGAGCTCTCAGGCTTTGCTCGCTCAGACGTGCAAGCAATCAAGGCCTTCATCAGCCGGCCAGTAGACCGCGTCCGCCTCGCTTATGACGCTCGAGCCTCAGATTTTCCCCGCTCCTCGATCCTGGTTGGCACCACCAATGATCGAGAATACCTGAAGGACTCCACGGGTGGACGTCGCTTCATGCCGGTGGAATGTGCCGGCCGCTCGATCGACATCAGTTCTCTCTCAGCGAATGTGGATCAGATTTGGGCTGAAGCGCGCCACACATATCTGGCAATGCGCGAGATACAGCCATTCGGCCCCCTGCCCCTCTATCTTACCAACCGCGATGCTGCTGAAACGGCTGCAAGGCTCCAGGAATCCCGGCGAGTGGAAACTCCGGAAGACGCGCTGGCTGGCCGCATTGCTGCTTGGCTCGAAGCTCCTGCCTATAGCGGAAACATCGAATGCGATGGCGAGGTCCGCTCTGTCACCTGTCTGAATCAGATTTGGGTGGAATGTCTGCAGGGAGATTTGCTTCGGTACAATCAGGTTGAAGCTCAGAAGCTCGGCAAGGCTATGCGACTGGTTAACGGATGGGAAAGCGACGGGCGACAGTGGAACTTCTCCAAGCCCTATGGCCGTCAGCGCCGGTACTATCGGGTCGGTGCTCTATGACAATGGTGCCAGGCTATTGCTCCAACACGGCCAGCGCTCAGCAAAGATTGGTTACCTTGCTAATAGCCGCCGTACGTTCAGGAACCTGAGCCGTGTTGAGCGAGACGCTTGTGCTTTTCCGCCTCGAATTCGGCATCGGTGAGTATGCCGTCCCTTAGGGCTAACCGACATTCAGCGTAACCAGACCATGGCGGCGGCAAGGTATGCGAAGCCAGCGAAATGGATGGTTCGTCGTTCATATCGGGTTGCGAAGCGACGGAAGTGCTTGAGCCGGCCAAAGCATCGCTCGATGCGGTTGCGGTGTTTATAGAGCGCCGCATCATGCGGGATGATGAGCTTGCGGGATCGGTTGGAGGGAATGACCGCTTTGGCGCCCATGCCAGCGATGATGGCCCGTAAGGCATTGCTGTCATAGGCTTTGTCGGCAAGCACGGCGGCACCATTCTGGCCGTGAAGCAGGGCTGGTGCCTGGGTGATGTCCCCGGTCTGGCCGGGTGTGATGATGAAGCGCAGCGGCCTGCCGAGCGGGTCGGCCAACATGTGGACCTTGGTGGTCAGTCCGCCTCGGGAACGCCCCAGCGCCTGATTGCACGCCCCCCTTTTCCGGTCGCCGCCTGCTGGTGTGCGCGAACGATGGTGCTGTCGATCATCAGATACTGGTTGTTCCGGTCGGCGGTCAGCGCTTCGAACACCCGCTCCCAGACGCCCGCATGGCACCAGCGACTGAAGCGACGATGCACCGTCTTCCACTTACCGTAGCGCTCCGGCAGGTCACACCAATGTGCTCCTGATCGCAAAACCCACAGACATCCGTTCACGAACAAGCGGTTATCAGACGCCGACCGTCCCGGATCGGCCACCTTGCCCGGCAACAAGGGCGCGATCTTCGCCCATTGCGCTTCATTCAGTTCATATCGTTTGGCCGACATCGTTCGCCCGCGCCTCAACACGGATGCTATGAATCAGCGATCAGTCCTCTTGGGAATCCTGAATGGCGAGCCGCCCTAGTCTTACGAGCTTTGTCGCTTCGTCCGCCGAGATGATTGCGCTGCCACGCTGGGGTGCTGGCGTTGCTGCGACAACGATATGAGGGTGCACGAAACAAAGACGCAACGGCCCGGTAGAACGATGCAAGGGAGTGCCCGGCTGTGCTGGATGCGTAGGTTAGTCTTTATCCGTTTCATCAAATCGGGCCGGCAGGGCCTTCGCTTTCTGCGAGGAGTCTGAGTGCCAGGTGGAAAATGGAACCACGAGCGCCATCAGAACGGGATGATGCCACGACGGAATAGGTCGATCACCTCAGCCCGCTCAACGGAATCGGCGTCGTGCATTTCCTGCTGCTCGTTGAAGCGCCGGGCGAGCGGTGTGGCAACCATACCTAGGATGGGCCGACGACCGCGGAATTGTTGGGCGGTGAGATCATAGATCCGACCACAGGCCCGAACCCAGAAATGATGCTCATATCTCCTCGGATTGGTGCCCCGGATGATGGCTGCGTCTCGTACGGCATAACGCTCCTCGACCAAGAAGGCGAAGATCATAGACACTCTCTGGCAGGCGTTGTGCGGGAACGATCTGGAGGAGGGGAACTCGAAAATACCCTCAACCCGATTGAGGTCGAGAAATGCGAGCAGGCGCTCGGCAGATGCCGTGATGTTTCGATGAAGGAACTCTTGGTCCGTACTGTCCTCGATAGTCCAGCAATCTCCGCCCGGCTCGACCAACGAGGTCATTGCCACCGCCTGGAATCGAGCTGTTCCGTGACGGCGAAGCGTTTGAATGCCAGCCGTGCGTCGCGCAGTCGAACAGTCGGGGCGAGGTCGCCAAGCTTGGCGGTGATCGCCTGCCTGCCCGTGTCACACTCGGCGCCGAGAATGACCTCCTTCAGACTCATCACGTTCGAGAAGCGCTTGAAACGATTATCCCCCTCGTGGTCGCACGTCGCAAGATCCTCCCATACACGCACCTCCTCCTCATAGGCCCAATGCGCGAACTTCACGGTCATCAGGCTCTCGATGAGGACTTTGGCGGCGGCAGGATCGTCGAGACCGTGCGGATCGAACGCGACCCGCTTTTTTCGGTAGCGAACGGGACGGCACCGAGCATCATCGACCTCGAAGCCCAAGCACAGCCCTTTGTGCCCGTCGGCGTAATGCGACCATTGCACCGGGTTCGACCAGTTGCGGCTGAAGCACAGCAGGCCAACAGCGGCCGCCCGCTCGGCCTTGGCCCGGCGAAAGGCCGCCCGATGCGCCCGCGACGGCGACGTGGCCGCGAGCATCTCGAAGGGATCGTTCAGGGCGTCGAGCGTTGCGACCTTGACCCGCCGACGTTGGATGTTCTGAAGCCCCCAGT
Organism: Sphingobium sp. SYK-6; assembly: GCF_000283515.1. Taxonomy (GTDB): domain Bacteria; phylum Pseudomonadota; class Alphaproteobacteria; order Sphingomonadales; family Sphingomonadaceae; genus Sphingobium; species Sphingobium lignivorans. Next base: position 1,918,908 of record NC_015976.1, on the reverse strand, counting down.
GCGACGGTACGAAGTGATAGAGCAGCAAGAGTCAACTCCTTACAGTCGGCCCCTCAGAGCCAATCCGCGTCTAGTCTGACCTTAAGATTGTGAGGGCCGGCAGGGTAAGAAGCAACCCGTCCCGCCGACCCGCGATTCATGAGGTGCAAGCCAAAGCCCTCATCCCCTGCCGTCTCCTCCTCCACTTCCCGCAGCCACTGGACCATGCGCGGAAAGTGACGATTCTCCCCCACGTTGAAACGACGCTTCCATCCCATCTCGCCAATCACTCGCGACACGACGGCCCGCAGGAAAACCTCCAAGTCGACGTCGACGGGCTCGTCGCCCACACAATTGAGGGCCTCAGCCCAGATTGCCTTCTTGAAAATGGACGGCGGCACATCGTCGATATCCGGAGCGAACGCCTCCGCCGGCGATGCAAGGCTGTCCTCGATCAGGGATTTGACGGTCCCGTCATGCCTCGTCGCCTCATCCAGCTTCGCGCGCAGCACCGCGGCGTCGCCGCTTTTCATCGCTCGCACAAAATAACCGAGGGCTTCGCGAAAGCGATCCCTTGGATAGCCCGACAGCGTGTCCATTGGCTTGTCAGTCACGTCCTGCCAGACCTCCATCATATGACGGGTCGCGGCTCCATAAGCGCGGATGCACCCGTCAAAGAAGGTCAGGCCGCGATCAGAATCTTCCATGCGATACATCCTTTGTGCGATTGAATCGGCGCCCCGCGCGGGATCATTCAGATGAAGGAGAATGTTAGCGCGGTGTTCTCCGGCTCGCTACTTGGATCTATCAGTTGAAGAGCAAGCGGCGCACCTTCTGCAGACAACAACAGAGTTATCCATCCGCGACGATTACCGTGCCTGAACTATGATCCCAGAGTGTGCCGGCGTCGATTTGGGATGCCTGATAATGGAACGCTCTTCGCTTCAACCGGCCAATTATCGTCGAGTATGAACTTGCGCGGATGGCCGCTTCGGCCGGAACTAACGTTTTTCGGTTCGGGTGCAAGCGACCGGGCCTAGGGAGCGCTCGCCCTGTAACCGACCTTCCCGGCGTGAAGCGCCTATCGAAGCTTGCCGCGCATTAAGGGGTTGGCTGCGGGGCGTTCGCGAGACGCAGGAACCGCGGTCGCATGGTAAGGTGTCACGCGTCTCAAACCACGCCCCCGCACGGGGAGCGACCGCCGAGGGTGGCGCCGAATATATCGCAGTGCGGCTGTTTCAATCCACGCCCCCGCACGGGGAGCGACGTTCCCGGAGCGATATCCCACCGGCTCGGAGGGGTTTCGATCCACGCGCCCGCACGGGGAGCGACCTCTGCCTGGGCCTCGTGGTGCGCCTCGTATTCCCGGTTTCGATCCACGCCCCCGCACGGGGAGCGACTGTCGAAGACGCCCGATGTCGCCGTGATGTCGTTGTTTCGATCCACGCCCCCGCACGGGGAGCGACGCCCAGCGGCGTATCACTGGTATAAGCCGCACCGTTTCGATCCACGCCCCCGCACGGGGAGCGACTTCGCGGACGGGGGGACCATCCCCACGGGTTCAGTTTCGATCCACGCCCCCGCACGGGGAGCGACGTGCCGAGCTGCATGTCGATCGAGAAATCCTTGTAGTTTCGATCCACGCCCCCGCACGGGGAGCGACTCTGCGCAAGGCGCACGTCCTTGGGATCAAGACGGTTTCGATCCACGCCCCCGCACGGGGAGCGACCTCTCTGACCGGCACCGCATCGACCTATGACGCGACGTTTCGATCCACGCCCCCGCACGGGGAGCGACCCTTCGCGTGCCAGCGGCGCAGATGCTCCTGCTTGTTTCGATCCACGCCCCCGCACGGGAGCGACGAGGCGGACCGCGACTATCGCCGTGCCGAACGCGTTTCGATCCACGCCCCCGCACGGGGAGCGACCCATCGTCCATGGCATCAAGGTCACCGAAATCAACGTTTCGATCCACGCCCCCGCACGGGGAGCGACCCTTATCCGGGCAGCATGGCCCGCTGGCACGGCGTTTCGATCCACGCCCCCGCACGGGGAGCGACTCGATCTGGACGTGGCGACAGCTATCTGGTCGAAGTTTCGATCCACGCCCCCGCACGGGGAGCGACCTGGAGGACTGGACGAGCGAGCCGTGCAGTGACTGGTTTCGATCCACGCCCCCGCACGGGGAGCGACTTCCACCGTGCCTGCACTTCCTTGCCGCCATCATCGTTTCGATCCACGCCCCCGCACGGGGAGCGACTCAATGGCGTCGGAGCTGGCGCAGCAAGCGACACGTTTCGATCCACGCCCCCGCACGGGGAGCGACAGCCTTGGCTGCTTTCACCCGATGTTCTTCTGCGTAGTTTCGATCCACGCCTCCGCACGGGGAGCGACGGCCCGTCTCCTTGCCGCTTCGCGTTCCACGGCTTGTTTCGATCCACGCCCCCGCACGGGGAGCGACAGCCGCTGGTGGTCGCATTGCCGGTCGTGCCGTTGTTTCGATCCACGCCCCCGCACGGGGAGCGACCTGGGGCGCAGGCGCGCGACAATCTGTTCAACCAGTTTCGATCCACGCCCCCGCACGGGGAGCGACCTTCGATGACGACCAAAGCCGGGCTAGTCTCGCGGTTTCGATCCACGCCCCCGCACGGGGAGCGACCTACATCGACATCCCCAACATGGTCTGCCGCGTGTTTCGATCCACGCCCCCGCACGGGGAGCGACCGGATCGCATGGTGGCGACGTCGATCTCGCCGGCGTTTCGATCCACGCCCCCGCACGGGGAGCGACCGGGGGTCCATCCCACGACGTTCAGCCGCTGGAAGTTTCGATCCACGCCCCCGCACGGGGAGCGACGTCCTGGTTCGGCGGCTTGCCTGACTGGCTCAGGTTTCGATCCACGCCCCCGCACGGGGAGCGACCGGGGCGAGATTGAGAATTAGGCATCGAAGTTTGGTTTCGATCCACGCCCCCGCACGGGGAGCGACGCCATGCCGTGATATGTGGCGCCGGGTTGGGCGGGTTTCGATCCACGCCCCCGCACGGGGAGCGACAAGCTGATCCCTCCCTACACGCGAGGCGGAAACGGTTTCGATCCACGCCCCCGCACGGGGAGCGACCATGGGATGACGACAGCATCGCGTTCCACAACATGTTTCGATCCACGCCCCCGCACGGGGAGCGACGGCCACTTGGCTAATACGATGAGAAAGAGCAGTAAATCTTGGCGGTGGCGCGGACGCCTTCTTCTGCAGCACTCCGATCGGGTGACGTGGGCGGCTTATCTGCCACCCTTCTGGAAACACGACGAAATATTTCGCGCGAACCTACCACTGTTTGTCCAACAGACTGGGGTTCGCGCGGCGCTCGGTGTCGCTGTTCAGAATAGCAGGGGGCCATCTAGGTCAAGTATGGGCTTGGCGCCGACATGCTCCACCCTCCGCTTGCCATCGGCACCGAGCCGATAAAAACGCAGCGAATCTTTCCTCGGGTCGATCTCCTTGACTAAGGCAACCCGAAGCAGAGCCCATTGTGCAGGGTCAACCTCGCACTCGAATACCGAATTCTGCACCCGTTGTCCCAAGTCCAAACATGTCTTGGCCACTCGCCGCAGCCGACGCCGACCGGCCGCGTCCTGAGTGTGCACATCATAGGTAATCAACATCAGCATCGGGTCATTTCCACACGAAGGGCGGATAGCCGTCGAGGTCACCGCGAAGGTGGCGCGCCAGCAGTTGGGCCTGGACATGCACGACCAGCCCCATCGGCATGTTTTCCCCCAGGAACGGATGGCGCAATTCGCGCTTCTTGCGCTCCTGCCAGGCGACCAGCACAGCCTTGCGGCCATCCTCGGTCAGCGACACGGCGCCGCCTTCGTCCACGGTGAAATCGCGGGGTTTCAGCTGGCCGCGATTGATGAGCGTCAGCGCCAGCCGGTCCGCCAGTACCGGACGCAGCTCCTCCATCAGGTCGAGCGCCAGGCTTGCGCGACCGGGTCGATCGGCATGGAGCAGCCCCACCTGCGGATCGAAGCCCACACCCTCCAGCGCCGAACGGCAGTCATGCCCAAGCATTGCGTATAGAAAGCTGAGCAGCGCATTCACCCGATCGAGCGGCGGCCGGCGCGACCGCCCGGCGAAGGTGAAGGCGGGGCGTTGGCCTTGCAGCATGGCATCGAACACACCGAAATAGACGAGCGCCGCCTCCCCTTCATGCCCGCGCAGGCTGTTGATATCCTCCGCCTGCGCGGCCCGGCGGGCGACATGGCCCAGTCGTGCCTCGGCTGCAGTGAGCGCCGCATGTGTTTCGGGTGCGAGCCGATCGCGATGATCCCGCAACGCGCGGCGTAGCACGGTGCGCTGGTTAGCGGCCTTGGCGGAAACGATCCCCCGCACGATCGGCACGGCGCGGACGAGATCGTCGGCGACGCGATGCTGGGTCCGGCGCAGCAGCACATTGCCGGTGCGCGGCCCCTCCACCCGGGCGAGGAACTTGCCGTTAGGGGTGAGGAAGGAGAGCGCGATCCCTGCCTCCGCACAGGCCGCCATCAGCGCGGGCGAAGCGCCCGGCCGGCCGAAACACACCACCCCTTCCAGCAGGTGCATCGGCACGCGCCCGCGCTCGGTGCCCTCCACCTCAACGACGATATTGGCGCCGTCCTTGCGCAGCCAGGCATCCTCGGTGGTGACATAGATGGTGTTGAGATGGCGCCGCATCGGTCAATCCTCCGACAGGGCATCGGGTTCGGCGATCTGGCGCAGCAGCCAGCACCGGACGGACGGCGGGCGTTCCAGCCGCTTGGGCTGACATGCGTCTGCCAGCGAGCAGCGTCGGCAGCCGGGCATCGCCCGGGGCGGCGGGGTGTGGCCGGCGGCGAGCATCGCCCGGGTTTCTGCGGCAAGCGCGGCGGTCAGAGCACGTAGCTCGGCATCGAAGGCGATCCGGCTGCGCTTCTTCGTCTGGGCGTAGAACAGCGCGCCCTCGGGCACGGTGCAGCCGAACATCTCCTCCAGGCACAGGGCCTGGGCGCAGAGCTGCACCTCGTCGGCGCGGTGCGCCTTGGGGCGGCCGCGCTTATACTCGACCGGATAGGGCACGCCGCGCACGAACTCGACCGCGTCGGCTTTGCCGGCCAGGCCATATTCGAAGGAGCGCAACACCAGCCCGCGCACCGTGCGGACGCCGGCGCGGCGGTCCGGCCGGCCGCCATCCACCCGCTCGTGGAGGATGCGCCCCTCGGCGGTGGCGCCGTCCTCCGCCCAGATGCGCTCGACATGGATCAGCGCGCACTGGCGCGGGCAGAACAAATAATGCTGCAACGCCGACACCGGCACCAGAGCGTCTTCGGCGGCCGGGTCCGGGGGCGGCGCGAAAACCATTTACCTTCCTACTAAGATTAGGCTAGGCTTCGAGTTGCCAACCAGGAAAGGCAAGCTCATGCGAGTGTCCAAACGGATTAGAGTGAAGGTCCTCGGCATCAGCGTGATTGAGATTGAATGGTGGCCCCCATAGGATAATCTCCTGTCGTCGAGAAATCGGCGTGGATCGAAACCTACTGAGATTGTTGTATAAAATGCGTGAGCCTCGACACCATCGAGGCCCACCTACTAAAGTTCCAGAATCTCGACCCCCGCCGGCAGGCCCTCGCGGTCAATCGTGACCTTGTAATCCTCCCATTTGCGTGCGGGCGGCCAGTTGTCGGTGGCGGTGCTGCCGATTTCCTGCACCGAGCCTTCGTGGACCCGCCACGTCTTCACGCGATCGAACAGGCTCTGCGCCTGGGCATTGCCGAGCGCGCTCTGGTGGCGGAAGACGATCAGCTTGCGGCTGGCCATCTCGCCGCGCGCGGCCGAGCGGTCATGGTCGAACATCTGGCCCAGCGCCTGCCACAGCAGTTCCAGATCGCTTTCCGAAAAACCGGTGCCCTTGGTCGGGTGGCTGGCGAGCGGCGCGGAGACGAAGCCGTGGACGCGGTACAGTCCGTACGGCACGATATGCTTGCGGCCCATGGTGCGGCCACCCTTTTCCTCGGCATCCTTCTCGGTCGTCGCGGCCATGCGGGTGATCGAGATTTCCAGCGGGAGGATGCGCTCGACCGACTTGGCGAAGCCGAACTGCACCGGCCCGCGCACCTGCCCGGCATTGACGCCGGTGGTCATCACCGCGCCGAAGGTGCGGATGTCCCAGAAATTCGCACACATCCAGCGGGTGAGTTCCTGCGCCTTCTGCTGGTCCTTGGGAAGCCGCTTGAACTCGTCGTCCTTGGTAACTTCGGGCAGCAGCGCGGCCCACGCCTTCTTGTGCTGATTGTTGAGCGTGGCCCCTTCGGTCATGTAGATCTCGAAGCCCGGTTGATCCTCCTTCACCAGCGCGACGAAGTTGCGGACCTTGCGCTTCAGTGCGACGTCCGAAACCAGCCCCTGGTTGGTCTCGGGATCGAGCCGGGGCATGTTGCCGGCATCGGGATCGCCATTGGGATTGCCGTTCGTCACGTCGAAATACAGGACGAATTCGTGGCGCTGGATAACCGGCGTGCTCATGCTTCCCCCTCGGAGTTAGTGGTATCGTTCAACGTGGCCGGATCGATCACCTCCTTGCCGTCGCTCAGCTTCGCGGCGCGCTGGTGGTAGTAGCCAACGGCGAATTCCCCCTGCTTTTGCAGCGTCAGCGAGCGTGGCAGCGCGGGGGCGAGATGGCCATGGATCTCCTCCAACTCGCGTTCGATCAGCGCGGCCCATCCGGGCTTTTCCTTGCGCACCTTGGCCAGATGGTTCTGCCCCCCGCGCACGATGATCGGAAACACGCTGGCCGGCGCCGCCGAGGCCGCGCCGAAATATTTGTCGCGGATGCTGGCGTTCACGCGCCCCAGCGCCGAACGCTGCGCCAGTTCATAGACGGCGAACAGGCGACCGAGCTGATAGCCCGCGTCCTGATAGTCGCGTTGCAAACTCATCGGAAGCTCTCCTGATTCGGGAACAAGGGGTTTGGCGCGGCCTTCGCGCACCAGTACACCGCGGATCACAGCCGCGTGCCAGCCGGAGCCCGCGTCATCGCCAGCGCGCAGCCGTATCAGCGCGGTCGCCAGCAGCGTTTGCGGATACCGCCCGCCGTAGAGCACGGCGCGCAGCACCTCGCCCGCCAGCGCATGCGGAATGTTCTTGTAATCGCGCTGCGCCGCAGTGCTGTTGACCAGTAGCCGCCCGACCGAAGGGGCGGCGCCCCAGCTAAAAGGCAACGGCTCCACGCGCATGTCCTGATAATGCTGCGCCAGCGCGCGGGCGAAATCGCTGAAGCTCTGGCACAGCCAGAACCGCACCGACAGCCGCGCCGCATTGGGGGACAGGCCCAGGATGTGAAAGCGCGTGCCCGGCTCGATTCCGTCGGCGATCTCCTGGATCGGGCGCCCGGCGGCGATCTTTTCCAGTTGCTCCCGTACCTTGGCGGCCTCTTGCGCGTCGGAGACCTCGTCCGCGCCGCCCAACAGCCAGTCACCCGCCAGCATGTCAGCAGCCTCCGCCGCCTTCACATCGCTAGAATCGGCCCAAAACACCACCGTCGTGTCGCCGATTGGGCGCGGCAGGCGATTGCGGCTGTCGCGCCGCAGCAGTTTATTGAGCGCCTCGCCATAGCGGAAGGCGGCGGCTTCGCTGGTCGGCGCATTCGCCCCCTGCTCCTTGCCGAGCGAAGTGAAGGCGTCGAGATTGAACGACACCAGCGCGGCGCCCGAGGATTGCGCGCCTTCCACGCCCTTGATCGTCGGATGCAGCCGCGCGATTGGCCCAATTTCGCCCGTGACGAGGCACAAGCTGCCCACACCATCGCCGGCGACCGCCCCCGCCTCAACCAGTGCGCGCGCCGCAGGCCGCTCGTGCAGATAGCCACGCTCGCCCTCCAGTCGAAATAGGATGTTCGCGTCGAGTATGTCTGGGGTGCCGCGCGGCAGTTCGTCGAAACGTTCGGGACGCCAGTTCTCAAGGAAGCGGCGAAGTGCCACCAGCCCCACATCCCCCTGCCCTGCCAGCCGCTCCAGATGCAGCGCGACGAAGGCGGCGTGCTCGTCGACCGTGCGCCTGCCTTCGCCGGCCGTGCGCCCAAGCACATAGGCGCTCTTATCCCACAGGAAGTTGGGCGCGATGGCAACGGTGCGCTTCACTGCGGCAGGTACTACCCGGAGCGTCGGTCGCGGCTTCTTGCCCGACAGGTCGTGCAGAGTCTCGACCTCAACCGCATCGCCATCGGCATTCAGCACGATGCACCAGCCGAACTTTTCCGAACTCCATCCCTGCGCTGCGACGCCCGGCAGCCGGTCATAATATCGCACCAGCGCCTGGAGGATCGTCACCGCACCACCTCTTCGGCATCGAAGGGCGGCACGTCGACCACGCCGCCCTGCATCTGCGCGCGAAAGAAACGCGATTCATTGCCTCGCGCGAAATCGATATCGTGGAGCATCCAGCCGAAATCGCGATCACGCTCGATCAGGCGCGATTCCGGCAGCGGCGCGCCGTCCGCGATCAGCGCGAATTCGGCGGGAAATTCGCGCGTGCCCAGGCAGGGGCGATGGAAACACTGGCCCTGCGTCGCACGGCGATTGAACATCGCGATATGCTTGGCGGCGCTGTCGTCCGGCCCGGCCCGATCGGTCATCGTGAAATGCGCCTCGATCACATAGGCGACATCGACCAGCACCAGCGCCGCGCGCTGCTGGCGATTTTCGTCGACCGCGATGCCCAGCCCATCGGTGGTGCCGCGCTTCATCGCGCTGGCGGCGTTGGCGGCGCTCGCCTTGGCACCCCCTTCATTGCGGCGGATCGACTGGAACCGGATCGGGTTCAGCACATGGATGCGCGTCACATGCCAGCGGATCGCCGGCTTCCAGTGAATGGCCTCAAGGATACCGCGCGCTGCGGATGGCGTAATCACGTCATAACTGACGCGCTCTACCTTCATTTCCGGGCGCGTGAAACAGGCGTGATCGCCCCAGATATGTAGCCTGACCGCCATTTACCCGCCCCCAATATGCGACTTTCATAATTATGTTTTGAGATCAGTCAAACAAAGCGCGAACCGATCTGCTCGGACGGTGGTGCCGCATCTACAGCAGCACCACCTCATATCGGATCTGATTCAAAAATGACTCATCCCGTTCTAGAAACATCACATGATGTTCTGCTCCGATGCGCGCCATTCCGGGGTAGAAAGCGCTAAGCCCAGACTGCGGTCATACAGGAACATGTCACCCAACCGTACGAACCGGTCGCCATAGTCCTCGCGCACTACCGCCGCGTCACCGTTCGCCAACATCGCCGCGCGGATCTGTTTGGGCACTGGCACCACATATTGCTGGAGCGTCCGCAGCGTGCCCGCCGGCGGGCGATCGGCATGGACGAGCACGCGCAAGGCCTCCTCCGCATCCGCGTCATACGGGATCAGCACCGGGTCCATCGCCTGGTCGATCATCTGGAAGGCATCCGAAATGGTGCGGAACGGACAGTTGACCCCGCCTCTGCCTACCGTCTCGTGGATCGCGGAGAGGATCGGATAGTCGCTCCCGGTCCCTTTCGCCTGATCGAGCGCGGCATATCCCTTTTTCCAGTACAGCCATCGATAATAGTCGGTCACGCCCTCCAGGCTAAGCGGATCGAGCGCTGGGTTTTTCAGCACCTCCCGCGCCGCATCGTAAAAGGGCATGAGGTCGCGCGGGATCGGGCGGCGGCCCTCCACCATTTCGGGTTCGAACACCAGCGTCCGGCCATGGGCCTCACCCAACGGACCCAGTTCGCCGCTGCGGTTGCAGCGTCCGGCCGCTTGGGCGATGTTCGAGAGTCCCGCGGCGGCGCGCCACACTTCGGGGAACGACACGTCGACCCCCGCCTCGATCAGGCTGGTCGCTACGAGCCGCACCGGCTGGCCCGCCGCCAGATCGGCGCGCACCGAAGCCAGCACGTCGCGGCGGTGACGCGCACACATCAGCGTGGTTAGGTGGCGCGCGCCCGGCTGGTGGCGGATCGCCTCGAACAATTCCCGTGCATGGGCGCGGCTGTTCACAATGCATAGCATCTGCGGTCGCTCGGCAAACCGGGCGGCAATCGCCGCGTCGGGCACCGGCATCTGCGACCATTCGACTCTCACCCGCCGCAGTCTCCGGTACAATCCGCGCGGATCGGGCGCCAACTCGCGTTCATCCGGAATATCGAGGCCGTCTGTCCGTTCCGGTCCGGCATCCGATGGCGCCCTTACTGGTCGCGGCAACGCGTCGTCCTGCTTTCGCAGCGCAGGCTGGGTTGCAGTACACAACACCACGCTCGCCCCGTAATTCTTCGCCAGTTCGTCGATAGCCGCCATGCACGGGCGCAATAAATGGACGGGGATCGATTGCGCCTCGTCGATCACGATCACGCTCTTCGCCAGATTGTGCAGCTTGCGCGCGCGGCTGGTGCGGGCAGCAAACAGGCTTTCGAAGAACTGCACCGCCGTGGTCACCACAATCGGCACGTCCCAATTCTCTGCATCGCGGCGCAGCTTGGCGAGGCCGCTGGCGCCCTCCCCTTCCTCGTCGCCCTCTTCGGTGGGCTGGCGCGCGTCCCAGTCGAAGCTGGAATGATGTTCCAGCACATCGCCGGCCAGTCCGGCCCCCAGCGCGGTGCGGAACACTTCGGCGGTCTGCTCAATGATTGACGTGAAGGGGATGACGTAGATGATCCGCTCCAGCCCATGCCGGAGCGCATGTTCTATTGCGAAGCTAAGCGAGGTAAGCGTCTTGCCGCCTCCCGTCGGTACAGTAAGCGTGAACAGACCCGGCGTCAGTGCGGCCTTTACCACGGCATGATCGAGAATCTGCGAGCGCAGCGTGTTGACCGGCGTATCTTCGCGCCGGTACTTCGCCATGTATGTGCGGACGGCGTCGCGGTGGCGCCGGTCGATCCGCCCTCCGCGCTCGGGCGGTGAACGGCCCTCGGCGACGGCATAGAAGCGCTCCGTCTCCAGAAAATCGGCATCAACAAGGCAGGAGAACAGCATCCGCGTCAGGAAGAAACCCCTGAACGCCGGTTCGATCGCATTCGGTTGGGGCGATGTCATGCTCGCCATCCATGTGCGTCGATCAGGCAGCGGCGGGGCCTGACCTTCCCACCCCACATAGTCCTCGACCGCCTTGTTTTCGCGTTCAGTCAGGCTCGGGCCGTCCATCAGGCCACTGTGGTGGCCGGCGATACCGAAGGCCATCAGGCGGCCGGCCACACCGTACAGGCGCAGCGCTTCCTTCGCCCCGGCGGTGCTGTGGTCGGGGCCGCGCGCCCTTCCATCACCCTGCTGTGGTGTGCGAATATAGTGCTGGTAGGCCGCCGAACACTTCCCGATATCGTGAAGCGCCCCCATAATGCGGCCAAGAACCCCTACTCCGAAACGCTCAGCAAATGCTTCCGCGCAGTTACTGACGCTGCTTAAATGGTGAGAAAGAGGCTCCCAGGTGTTCTCCGATTTACTGGAAATCGAGTGGGCATAAATCACGGCTGCACCTCAAAAGGGGAAACGATATGCCATCCGCGTGCCAAGAAGGCAGCGAACCCAAAAGGGAGAGGGGGTGACATACGTTTCTATTTCCTGCTCAGGTTAACTCCACGCGTCCAATGTGAACAACTGAAATGACATCGAAATTCGTCCGCGCTGAAAATGCGTAGAAATTGAGGACCTTTGGAAAGCGGCGCACGGATGTCCGCTATTCGGCTTTTGTCACTTTGGCCTGCCGTTCCGAATCATTGCCTGATGATTTTCGCATCGGCTTACCTGTTCCCGTATTGCGAGGTCATCGGACGGCTTCGTTGCGAGTGTCCGAGCCTTCATGATCGCGGCCGGACGGTGCTACCACCGATGATGAGCAGCCGTCTGATGGTCCGCTCGCCCTTCTTCGATATGCTGCCAAGCCTCTGTTTGCCGCCCCTTGAGCGTCGGCGCGGGGCGAGGCCGAGCCACGCCGCGAAGTCCCGACTGTTGCAAACGTCTCGATCGGCGGCGCCAGCAAGAGGATAGCAGTGGCGGTGATAGAACCGATCAGCCGCCGGACAGCGTCTTCCTCCTGCTGGCTCCGCCGATCGCACGGTCAAGCACGGTGATTTGCTGGTCGAGCTCGGCAGCAGTTCAACCAGGAGCTTGAACATCGGCCGAGCTGCTTCCGACAGGGTCGAGATCATCTCCTCATCCTCAAGCAGATCGGCGAACATCGTCACGTGCGCCGTTCCGCGTGGTGCTACCCAGCCATACTCTGCCAAATGCCCTCGGATCGGATTGATGAACTGGGTGCGCTGACGCATCACCAGATCGCGCGTCCGGAACACAAGGCGGGCAGCCTGCTGTTCCTCGCTCCCCACCGCAGCGAAGCGCATGCCGGGGCGCTACGCTGCTTCGCAGCTCGCTTCCGCATCGATCGCATCGTTCTTGTTCCGCTTCATGAACGACTTCACATAGGCCGGTGGGACGGGCCGTAACTCGTGTCTCATCGCCTGCAACTCTCGCGCCCAATGATGCGCGCTGTCCAGCAAGGACGTCGAGCAGCTTGGTTCTCGTCAGCTTGCGATTGAAAACCATCACACCGCGCTCGCCGTTGCCGTGCGCATGGAAAAGACTCTTGGCGATATCCAGACCGATTGTGGTGACCTGCGACACAGACGCTTCCCTCAGTGGTGCTCCAACACCTCCACTTTGGCACCTAGATGCCGTCGCGGGGGCGTCCACCCCATCAGCTTTGCGTTGCGTGTCTCTAGAACTGGACTTTGCACATCCTCGGCGCTGTCGCCCCGGGTTCGACACCGAGCAGTGAATCCGCGTCGCGACTCGTCGCTCAGGATAAAGTAGTGAGTTGCCGTGACGGCGGTTGTCCGGAATCTGAGCGTTCAGGATGCAGTCGGACACTAGCCCACCATACACCTGAACAGGGTGAACAGGTGCCCGCCCTACCCTGTGACTGATAAAATCCAATAAAACTAATCTGTTGTACAGGGTGTGCAGGGTGGACAGGCATTTCCTTATAGGCTGTCATTTTACAGCTTTCCCCTCGACCAAGCTATTGCCTACCTGGGGTTCTTCTCTCTCACTATTCCCTAGACAATAGGGCTGTTCACCCTGTTCACCCTGTGCAAGTTTATGATTTCAATCAAATTTTCCTGACACAGGGTATGGTGGGTACCTGTTCACCCTGTGACAATGGCAAACTCTACCGTCTGCCTCAGGTTAAAGGCGTCATGATACCCGTTTGTCTCAGTGGCCGATCTAGAACCTTGCGAGAATCGGGCTCAGCGCGTCCCCCGTTACCGCGTAATCGCGAGATGGGACCCGGAGCGAACATGTGACGGGTAGATTTGAGCCCTCCCCCGCCCCGCACCCAGAGCCCTTACCCTTCAGGATGAAAGCCTGCGCCCTACGCATCTCTGACGCGCCAGCTCGCACCAATCGCCTGGCGTCCTAGCCTCCCCATCTTAGAGCCTTCTCGGGTGAGCCGCCATCGGAGCTTGGCTGTCGCGTGATGGAGTCCGGAGAGCGCAAAGGCTATCGGCCGGCACGGGCGCTCAGCCTCAACGGCGAGGCCGCATCTGCCGCGCGACTTGGCTGGCGATCCCGTCGCCCAATGCGTCCTCGCGAGCGCGGCCAGAAGACGGCGGATAACAAAAAGCCGCCCAAAGGGGCAGATTCAGCATTATATTCGACACTGTCCCTATAATAGTGATTTAATACTCCATGATGTCACTATTATAGTGATTTAATATTCGTTTGACTCACGCCGATGAGGTGGTAGTATTGCTTACCGATTCGCGAGGGTTATCTTGAATGACGATAAAAGTTAGCTTAGCTTAATCTAAAGAAAAAAACGCCGCCCGCGGCAACGGGCGACGTCTCTGAAAACCTATCAACAAACAAAGAAGTAAAGGAATGCATCATGGATCAAGTTAAGCTGGAAACACTCTACTTCGCAGAATGCTTCCAGGGTGGGCTGATAAATTACTGGCCTGCGTCGGACAAGGGCGGCCAGGAACTCACTGTTGAGGGGAAATCCCGCGCCGACGCACTCGTTAACGCAATGCGGGTTAGCGGGCATCCGATCATGCTACCGTTCGTGGCTGACGCGATCTCCAAAGCCGGGGATCTCGGCCCCATGGAGCGAGCGTTCTTCCACAGGCTCGGCGAGCACATCCTGCCCTAGACGGTGAAGGCCCGCCGCTCCCTATATTCCAAGGGGGCGGCAGGGAGCACGATGCGCCGGCCGATGTCGCCGTCTATGACGGCAGCCACGGAATCGAGCAACGCACGGGAGTCCTGCCATGCTGAAAATCATAATGCTATTCGCCGTGCTGGCGCTCATGGGCAACGCCATCGCAACGCCCGAGCAACGAAGCGAAGCGCGCGCTATGGTGAAGCGCCTCGAATGGATCCCGCTATCGATATTGAGCGTGATAGGGCTTTTTATCCTGGTTTCGCTCGTGCGTTGATCCTGCCAGCCTGATCGATCGACGGGGGCGCCTCACGGGGCGCCCTTTTCGATTCAGGTCGACGAAGCTAAGAGGCGCAACCATGGGGCGCCAATGCGACATATGCGCCACGCGCTACGGCTTCAGCGCATCAAGTCTCCGCGAGCTGGAAACGCTGGCTGGATCGTGCGGCCTGGTATCGTGCTATGCCCCCTCCACCGCGCTCCATGGAAGCCTCGCGACGTCACCGGCGGCCGGCCGCGCGCTGTGCACGGGATCATGTCGCACGATCGGACGCATTGCCGCATGAGCATAGGCCCCCGCTCCAGATACGCCCGATCGAAACGGCCGTAAGGCGCTGCGCGTCGGGCGTAAGAGTCATCCTGGTCACCGTGGATCCGGATAAGGTGAGGTGCCGCCTGTGCCTGCTGCGGGCGATGGATAGCGGCCACGCCAGCGACTGAACGGCGAAGCCCCCCGCAGAGTCCTGGCGGACTCTGCGGGGGCTATTGGTTGTGCTACAACGCGTTAGGTGACGCCGTGACAAGCGATAATCCCTATAAACGTGACATCGCACCGCGTCAGCGCCCACCGGGGAAATCGGAGGACGGCAACTTCGGCGCCCCTCTTGGGGACATCCTTTGCAGAGGTTCCACTCCGGCGCTGTCAAGTATGCCCGCCGCCTCGTGCTTCTGCCGGAGTGCTCGCAATCACTAATGCGGATCGAATGCACATGATCGATGCTGACGTTTACGCCATCTGCTCGATATAGACCAGCGTGCCGGCCATCAGCGCCGCCGTCGCGGCATAGCCTTCCTGCGTCTGGTGGATCCCGTCCGCCAGCAGGTAGCCCGCGCTCACCGCCGCATCGCCATTGCCATAGAAGCTGCGCAGGTTGACGACCGGCACGTCATTGCTCGCCGCGAGCGCCAGGATGGCGTCGTTATAGGCGAGCTGCCGCACGGCCGATATGCTCTCGCCGCTGGATTCAGCCGAGGGACAGGGGCACAGCAGGATCACGTCCGAACCGCCGGCCTTCGCGGAGGTGATAAGCGACTGCAGCGCCGTGTTGTAGGCTGATGTCCAGTTGCCTGCCCGCCAATCGTTGATGCCGAGGTTGATGATCACGAGGTCAGCCTGCTCGGTCTGCAACAGCTCCTTCCGGTAGTAGGGCCGGCCTGTCGGAGTTGGCCAGTCAACCGCCTTGCTGGACGAGATGGCTGCATTATAGACGTTAACGAGGCGCTCGTCCCGCAGGCCCTCGACCGAGATGACTGCGTGATAGCCGCTTACCCACGAGAAGCTGATCGTATGCAGGCCGGGCGTTGCGAGCGCCGGCACGGTGGCGGCATCGACGATCAGTTCACCTAACGCATAACCCGCACCGATCTGGCGGTTAACGTTGGTCGCCGCACCACCGTTGACCTTCCAGGAGAAGACACCCGCCGATGTCGACTTGGTGTAGAGCACCCGGAAGCCGGTCACATTCTCGCTCGGCGTAAAGGTGAACGTCCCCGTAGTGGACTGGCCGAATATCTTCCCGCCCAGCGAATCCTCCACGGGGTTACACTGCCCGGTGAAGGTGAAGTTGGGGAAGCTGGTATTGGCATTGTCGGCGGAGCTTTGGCCCGCGAAGCCAACGAGATTTTCGTGGCTCGTCGCAAGGCCTCCATCGCGGAGCAGTCTCGCCATGCGGGCCGGCCAGGAGTGGTAGCGTGAGTTGCCGGTGACGACGCCGCCTGTGGCGGTCGTGCTGTCGCCGATCGTGATAATCCGCATGTCCCGCGTGCCGGCGCGCACGGCGGCGAACCCGGCGCGGATGGCGGCCGTGTTGGCGAGCGTGAGACCGCTCACGGCAGGGTCGAGCGTCGGCGTAGGTTCGCTCCCCGATGTTGCGCTGACGTTGACCGCATACTCGACCGCCTGGTCGCCGAGCTCTTCGCGGATTACGGCCTTCTGCGTCTCCCCCAGCGCGATGCCGCTCTCAGCCTCGATATTGTCGCCGTCGAGGCTGAGGTTCGCATTGCTCGCGGCGGTCAGGGAAATCGTCGAGGTGCTGCCGAGCAGACGGCGCACACGGTAGACGATCCCGGCCGTATTCGCAGCGACGCGCACGTTGCGCGGACGGGTGGAGGCGCCGTTCGCGCCCCCGGCTCCAAGCGTTCCGAACATCAGGCGACCGTAAATTGGGTTCCGGGCTTAACACCGCGGAACTCGACGCCGCGGAATGGCTCCGGATGAGTGTCGTTGCCCCAGTCGATCGTTCCGTCGCCGACGATCTTGATGATCCTGGTCTTCCCGCTCAGCGTCACTTCGCCGGTGATCTCGCCATCGGTGTTGGCCACCGGTGATCCTAGAGAAACCTGAGCGACGCCGTTATGCAGCGGCGTAAGATCGTTGAACTCGACAATTTGAAGGGGCACAGGGCACTCCCGCTAAAGTGCATCTAGCCATTAAATATAATACCAAAATTGGAATATATCAATAAAACGCGGATTATTGCTAGACTTACTTTGGGATATATGCGCATTTACGGAAATTATATCTGTATTTATTTTATATGCCCGGATGAGTTAGGCCGCGTGCACAAATTTGAGCCAGTATCTGGCGGTGGCGAGATGGACCATGCCGAGGAAGCTGTTGGCCAGTTGATCGTAGCGGGTGGCGATAGCACGGTTGATCTTGAGATGACCGAACATGCGTTCGATGCGGTTGCGCTGCTTGTAAAACGTCCGGTCATGCTCGATCTTCACGCGGCGGTTTGACCGACCGGGAATGACGGCCTCAATTTTCCGTTCGGCAAGGTCGGCGCGGATGGCGTCAGCGTCATAGCCTTTATCGGCGAGCAAAGCATATGGCGTGCGCTCTGGCAGACCGATCAGGGCGTCATAAGCTTTGCAATCTGCCGCTTCGCCGACCGTCAGATGGAAGGCGAGCGGTCGTCCGAGAGCATCAGCTAGGTAGTGAAGCTTACTGGTGAACCCGCCCCGCGAGCGGCCAAGAGCGCGTCGATGAGTCCCCCTTTTCCGCCCGCTGCCGAGACGTGGGCGCGAACGGTGGTGCTGTCGATGCTGTAGTGGCCGCTGTCCGTCATGATCTCAGCCAGCGTCACGGCGACGGTTTCCCAAACCCCGGCTTCGCTCCACCGCCGGAACCGTCGATAGATGGTGTTCCAACTCCCATACTTGGGCGGAACGTCGCGCCATAGCGCTCCACACCGGAGCCGCCAGAGTATGCCGTTGATGATTGATCGGTTCTGTTCTGGTGGCCTGCCTCGGCCACGGTTCTTCGGCTCGATTGGCAACAAGTCCTTCAAAACGCGCCATTCCGCTTCGGTGAGATCGCCCCTGCTCAAACCCGCCTCCAAAAGGAAGCCTTGAATCAATCTGTTGGCGCTTCGTCAACGAGGCTTGGCGTTTCCGCCATAATGTTGCCCAAGCCTTCTTCTCACGGCACTATGGGATCGGAGGAAATCCCATGCCCGATATGCGCCACGCGCGCCGAGACCTGATTGCAGACGTCTGGCTCTATCCAACCGATCAAGGTGGCAAATCGCAGCCTGTATTCTCGGGGTGGGGCTGCCCCTGCAAAACGACCATCGCACCGGAAGAACCCGCTTGGGATGGCTGGCCGATTTTGGGCGGGGTTGAGTTGCGACCCGGTGAAACTGGCCGCTTCGGCTGGATGTTCCTATCCGGCGATCAGGCTGCATCCACATTCAAGCGGGCCGGAAAATTCTACCTGTGGGAAGGGCGCATCATTGGAGAAGCGGTCGTTGTGACCGACTAAATTCAATCCGAATTTGTCCACGCCGCCTAAGAGGTGCCCGTTCGCATGACTATCTCGTCAAGTCAGTGCGAACAGCGCAACGCACCCTCTCTCGTCATTGCCAGGCTGCCGGGAGGCAAGCAGCAGGCGAGACTCCGTGTCGGCTTCTACTGGCGCCGCGACCACGGGGCAGGGATGGAGCCATGAGTCGGGAGGCTCATTTTGATCGGACTGGGCGGAGAGTGGGGCCCCAGCGTGCGCTCGTATTTCCGACGCGCAATGACATCCACGATCGCGCCTCAGCGGTCGCGTTCGCTACCCGAGGCAAGCGACTCGGCAGGTTGAGTGAGAGCACTAAGGGCGAGATGTTCACTGCGGATCACTGCGCGGGCGCTTGAACCGAAAGGTGAACGATATTCAGGTTCCCATAGGCGTGATGCCTATGTGATGCCTGCCCGCCACCTGCCAGGAAGGTGAAAGCGGGACGCCGCCATTATCCATTTGATAATATGGGAGGAAATGGCGCACCCGGAACGATTCGAACGTCCGACCCTCAGATTCGTAGTCTGATGCTCTATCCAGCTGAGCTACGGGTGCTTGAGCCATTTACCGGGCTGCCTGTGGGGCAGCCGGGAGAGGCGCAGATAGTCCCGGCCCCTCCCCATGGCAACCCCTTTTTGTGCCTTGGCCCGGTTATTTATTCGCCTTGGCCAGAGCCGCCTGCGCCGCGGCGAGCCGGGCGATCGGGACGCGGTAAGGCGAGGCGCTGACATAATCGAGGCCGGTTTCCTCGCAGAAGGCGATGCTGGCCGGATCGCCGCCATGTTCGCCACAAATGCCGAGCTTGATGCCGGCGCGAGTCGCCCTGCCCCGCTCAGCCGCGAGGCCGATGAGCTGTCCCACGCCTTCCACATCCAGGCTCACGAACGGGTCGCGCGTGAAGATGCCCTTGTCGACATATTGGGTGAGGAAGCGCCCGGCATCGTCCCGGCTGATGCCGATGGTCGTCTGCGTCAGGTCGTTGGTGCCGAAGGAGAAGAATTCCCCCACCTGCGCGATCTCGCCGGCCATCAGGGCCGCGCGCGGCAGCTCGATCATGGTGCCAACCAGATACTCGACCCGTGCGCCGCGCTCGGCGAACACGGCCTGCGCCGTGCGGTCCACCACATCCTTCATCAGCTCCAGCTCGCGCTTCGTGGCGACGAGCGGGATCATGACCTCGGGTATCGGCGCCTCGCCGCTCGCCGCGGCCACGTCCAGCGCGGCCTCGAAAATGGCGCGGGCCTGCATCTCGTAGATCTCGGGATATGTGACGCCAAGACGGCAGCCGCGATGGCCGAGCATGGGATTGAACTCGTGCAGTTCGGCCGCGCGTCGCTTGAGCAGGTCGACGCCCACGCCCGCTGCCGCCGCGACGTCCGCGAAGTCTACATCCTCGTGCGGCAGGAACTCGTGGAGCGGCGGATCGAGCAGGCGGATGGTGACGGGCAGGCCCGCCATCTCGGTGAAGATCGCCGTGAAGTCGGCGCGCTGCTCGGGCAGCAGCTTCGCCAGCGCTTCCCGCCGTCCTGCCTCGCTGTCCGCCAGGATCATCTGGCGCACGGCGGTGATGCGCGCGGCATCGAAGAACATGTGCTCGGTGCGGCACAGGCCGATGCCCTCGGCGCCGAACTCGCGCGCGGTGCGGCAGTCGAGCGGGGTCTCGGCATTGGCGCGCACCTTCAGGCGGCGCACTTCGTCCGCCCATTCCATGAGCGTGCCGAAATCGCCGGCCAGCTCGGGCTGCACGGTCGGCACTTCGCCGGCCATCACCTCGCCGGTTGCGCCGTCGATGGTGATGATGTCGCCTTCCTTGAGCAGGCGTTCCCCGATGCGCAGCAGCTTGCTCGGCGCGTCGATGGAGATGGCGCCCGCGCCCGAGACGCAGGGGCGGCCCATGCCGCGCGCCACCACGGCGGCATGTGACGTCATGCCGCCGCGCGCGGTGAGGATGCCCTTGGCGGCATGCATGCCGTGAATGTCCTCGGGGCTCGTCTCGATGCGCACGAGGATGACGGCCTCGCCCAGTTCGTTGAGCCGCTCGGCGGTTTCCGCGTCGAACACGACCTGGCCGGATGCCGCGCCCGGCGAGGCGGGCAGGCCCTTGGTGAGCACATCGCGCGGCGCCTTGGGATCAAGCGTCGGGTGCAGGAGCTGGTCGAGCGCCCCCGCATCGACGCGGGCCACGGCTTCGGCGCGCGTGATGAGCCCTTCACTGGCCATGTCCACCGCGATCTTCAGCGCCGCCTTGGCGGTGCGCTTGCCGGCGCGCGTCTGGAGCATCCAGAGCTTGCCCTGCTGCACGGTGAACTCGATGTCCTGCATGTCGCGATAATGCGTCTCGAGGATCTGGAAGACCTGCGCCAGCTCGGCATAGGTCTCCGGCATCGCCTCTTCCATGCTGAGCGGCTTCGCCCCGGCCCGCTCGCGCGCGGCCCTGGTCAGATATTGCGGCGTGCGGATGCCGGCGACGACGTCCTCGCCCTGCGCATTGATGAGATATTCGCCATAATAGGCATTCTCGCCGGTCGCCGGATCGCGCGTGAAGGCCACGCCAGTCGCCGAGGTGTCGCCCATGTTGCCGAACACCATGGCCTGCACGTTGACGGCCGTTCCCCATTCGCCGGGAATGCCGTTGAGCCGGCGATAGACCTTGGCGCGCTCGGACTGCCAGGAGCCGAACACCGCGCCGATGGCACCCCATAGCTGCTCATGCACATCCTGCGGGAAAGGCCGGCCCCAGAGCGTTTCCACCAGCCTCTTGTACTCGCCGACCAGCGCTTGCCAGTCCGCGGCCTCCAGCTCGGTGTCGAGATAGGCGCCCTTGTCTTCCTTGGCGATTTCAAGCGCTTCCTCGAACTTGCCGTGATCGAGTCCGAGCACGACGTCCGAGTACATCTGGATGAAGCGGCGGTAGCTGTCCCACGCGAAGCGGGCATCGCCGGAAACGGCGGCCAGCCCCTCGACCGTCTCGTCGTTGAGGCCGAGATTGAGCACCGTATCCATCATGCCCGGCATGGAGACGCGCGCGCCGGAGCGCACCGAGACGAGCAGCGGATCGGCCGCATTGCCGAAGCGCTTGCCGGTGACGCCCTCGATATGGGCGATGCCATTGGCCACTTCCGCCTTCAGGCTCTCGGGATAGGTCTCCCCGTCCTCATAGTAACGGGTGCACATCTCCGTGGTGATGGTGAAGCCGGGCGGCACCGGCAGGCCGATCGCGGCCATGCCATCCAGATTGGCGCCCTTGCCGCCGAGGAGATTCTTGTTCCCCTTGCCACCATCGTCCACACCACCGCCGAAGCGATAGACATATCGTGTCATCTGCCGTTCCACCTTCTTGAGCCAGGATGGCCTGAGTTCGTCCGGGCGACCAATGTCCAGACAATGAGATGCGGGTCTGCGTCCGCTTGCGTGTTTTTAGCTTTCAATCCGTGAAAAATCGGCGACTTTGTGCACCGCAGCACGAATTCGGGTCAACAGGTTTAACCGGGAATTCCGTTTCCGTTCATCGGGATCATTGACCGTCACGGCGTCGAAGAACGCGTCGATCGGCGCCCGCAGCGTGGCGAGGGCAGCCATGGCGCCCTCGAAGTCCTCCGCCTCGATCGCGGCATCGGCACGCGGCTCGGCAGCATCGAGCGCCGCCATGAGCGCGGCTTCCGCCGGCTCGGGCTCGTAACCGGGACCGACATTCTCGTCATGCACGCGGATCGCTTCCGCCACGTCGGGGTCGGTCAGCGCCACGCCGGGATCTTCCTCGCCGGCTTCGCTTTCCGGCTTGGTTCCCTCCGGCCGTTCCTTCTTGAGGATGTTGGCGGCGCGCTTGTACCCGGCGAGCAGATTGGCGCCGTCCGGCGTGCCGACGAAGGCCTGCAGCGCCTTCACCCGCGCCAGCAGCCGGACCAGATCGTCCTCCCCGCCAAGCGCGAACACGGCATCGATGAGATCATGGCGGACACCCGCTTCGCGCTGCTGGACCTTGAGCCGGTCAGCGAAGAAGTCGAGCAGGTTGTCGTAAGTTTCGTTAGGGAGTGTCTGGTTTCCCGAATGGCGCCACCAGCCCAATGCATCCCGCAATCCAAGCCGCAATCCCGCTGTCGACATAATCGCGATGCAGCCCAAGGCGGCGCGTCGGAGAGCGAAGGGATCCTTGGAGCCCGTGGGTTTCTCATCGATGGCAAAGAACCCGATGATCGTATCCAGCTTGTCCGCCAGCGACACAGCCACCGTCACTGGGGCAGTCGGCACATCGTCCCCCTGCCCGACCGGCTTGTAATGATCGCGGATCGCATCGGCGACGGCATCCGGCAGACCTTCGGCGCGAGCATAATAGCCGCCCATAAGGCCCTGAAGTTCAGGAAATTCTCCGACCATCTCGGTGACGAGATCGGCCTTGCACAGTTCCGCTGCCTGCCGCGCCAGGGCGGGGTCGCAATCGGGAACGATGCCTTCGCTCGCAAGCCATTCGGCCAGTTTCGCCACGCGCTCGACCTTGTCCGCGACCGTGCCCAGCTTCTCGTGAAAGGTGATCCGCCCGAGCTTCTGCGCCTGCACCGCGAGCGGGGTCTTGCGGTCCTGCTCCCAGAAGAAGCGCGCATCGGAGAGCCGCGCGGCCAGCACCTTGCCATTGCCCGCGACGATCGCCGCGCCGCCATCGCTCGCCACGATGTTGGCGGTGCAGATGAAGGCGTTGGCCAGCTTGCCTGCACCATCGCGCAGTACGAAGTATTTCTGGTTTATGCGGAGGGTTAGCTGGATAACTTCCGGCGGCACCTCAAGAAAGGCCGGGTCGAAGCGGCCGAGCAGCGGCACTGGCCATTCGGTGAGCCCGGCATTCTCGGCTACCAGCCCTTCGTCCGGGATCAGCTCCAGCCCCGCCTCGCGCGCCAGCCGGTTGGCTTCGCCGCGAATGATTGCCTTGCGCTGTTCCTGATCGACGATGACGTGCGCCTGTTCCAGCGCCGTGACATAGGCCTCGGCCGAAGCGATGGTGACTGGCCCGCGCGAATGGAAGCGGTGCCCGACGGTGGCATTGCCCGCCGTCACGCCCTCGATGTCGAACGGCACGACGTCATGGCCCAGCAGCGCCACGATGCCCTGCAGCGGGCGCACCCAGCGCAGGCTGCCGCTCGACAGGCTAGCATCGCCCCAGCGCATCGACTTGGGCCAGGGGAAAGCGCGCACGATGGCGGGGATCGCCTCGGCCAGCACGTCCGCCGTGGCGCGGCCCGGCTTCTCGACCACCGCGAACCAGATGCCGTCGCGATCCTCGAGCTGGTCCTGTGTCAGACCGGTCTTGCGCAGGAAGCCTTCCAGCGCCTGTGGCGGCGCCGATGTGCGCGGCCCCTTATATTCCTCGCTCACCGCGTCCGTCGCCATCGGCAGGTCATGTGCGATGAGCGCGAGACGGCGCGGCGTCACA
Source organism: Sphingobium sp. SYK-6 (assembly GCF_000283515.1). Lineage (GTDB taxonomy): Bacteria > Pseudomonadota > Alphaproteobacteria > Sphingomonadales > Sphingomonadaceae > Sphingobium > Sphingobium lignivorans. The sequence goes on along the minus strand of NC_015976.1, from coordinate 1,895,242 downwards.
TAGGATGTGATCTCGCCCGGCCGGAGCCCGCTTTCCGCCAGCTTGTCGCGGAACAGGCGGGCAAGATCCTCGCTCGCCTTGGCCTGCATGCGCGCCGGGATTTCCTCGCAGCGCAGTTCAAGAAGGAAATTGGCCATCAGAGCGTCCACCCGGGATATCTGGCTTCCCAATCCGGGCGATTGCCCTCGATAAAAGCCTCGCAGCTTCCGCGCGCGAGATCGCGCACCCGGCCGATATAGCTGGCGCGCTCCTGCACACTGATGACGCCGCGCGCCTGCAGCAGGTTAAAGACATGGCTGGCCTTGATCGCCTGCTCATAGGCCGCTAGCGGCACGTGCGCCGCGATGGAGGCCTGGCACTCCGCCTCGCAGTCCCGGAACCAGCGCAGCAGCTTCTCGGTGTCCGCCACCTCGAAATTCCATTTCGACATCTGCTGCTCGTTGGCGAGGAACACGTCGCCATAGGTCACGGCCGGGCGGTCCCCCACCGCGTCGTTGAAGACGAGGTCGTACACGCTGTCCACGCCCTGGATGTACATGGCGAGCCGCTCCAGCCCGTAGGTCAGTTCGCCGGCGACCGGCTTGCAGTCAAAGCCGCCCATCTGCTGGAAATACGTGAACTGAGTGACTTCCATGCCGTCGCACCAGACTTCCCAGCCCAGTCCCCAAGCACCGAGGGTCGGGCTTTCCCAGTCGTCCTCCACGAAGCGGATGTCATGCAGCAGCGGATCGATGCCGATCGCCTCGAGCGAGCCGAGATAAAGCCCCTGAAGGTCCGGCGGGCTCGGCTTCATGATGACCTGATACTGGTAATAATGCTGGAGCCGGTTCGGGTTCTCGCCATAGCGCCCGTCGGTCGGCCGGCGCGAGGGCTGCACATAGGCGCAGTTCCACGGGTCGGGGCCGAGGCTGCGCAGCGTCGTGGCCGGATGGAAAGTGCCCGCGCCCACCTCCATGTCGAACGGCTGCAGGATGACGCATCCCTGCGCCGCCCAATAGGCATGCAGCTTCAGGATCAGTTGCTGAAAACTCAGCGGCTTGGTTTCCGTATCCGGCATCGCCCAATCATTTCACCTGCAACTTTCTCCCGCATTTCCGCGGGAGAACGGACGGGCGCGCTTTGGCGCATGGGTGGGCGCGGGTCAAGGCGCGGCGACGCAAGGGCCTTGCGCGGCGCCGGCAACTCCGCGATGCAACGGCCGGACCCGGAAAAAGAGATCATGCGCTGGACCTCATTCATCCTCGGCTGCGCGCTGGCCCTCGCCCCCTGCCTGCCCGCCCCTGCCCTTGCCGCGCCTGCGGCACCATCGGCGGATGCGCCGACGCGTGCCGCCTCGGCCCCGCGCTCCGTGCGGGCGCGTCCGGCACTGTGGGTCGTGCGGGACGAGGATACGACCATCTATCTGTTCGGCACCATCCACCTTCTCAAGCCCGGGATGCGCTGGTTCGAGGGGCCGATGCGCGCCGCGTTCGACAAGTCCGGGGAGGTGGTGCTCGAAATCGCGGGGCAGGATGACGAGCCGGAGGCGCAGCAGATGCTCCTGCGGCGCGCGTTCGATCCGGGTGGCGAGAGCCTGAGCAGCCGCCTGCCCGCGCCGTCGCGGGAGAAGCTGCAGGCCGCGCTGGCAGCGAACGACCTGCCGCTGGAAATTTTCGACCATGTGAAGCCATGGTTCACGACCCTGACCCTGACCGTCGCGCCGCTGCACCGGCTCGGCTATGATCCGCAGAGCGGTGCGGACCGCGTGATCGAGGCCGCGGCAACGCAAGCCGGCAAGACCCTGACCGGGCTGGAGACGGCCGCCGAGCAGATCGGCATTTTTGAAACCCTGCCCGATCCGCTGCAGGTGGACTTGCTGGTGCAGACGCTCGACGAACTGCCCACGCTCGCGCAAACCATCGAGCGGATGATCGACGCATGGGCGAAGGGCAAGCCGGACGAACTCGCCGCCATCATGAACGAGTCCGTGGACAGCAATCCGGAGCTGGAGAAGCGCCTGCTCACTGATCGCAATGCCCGCTGGGCGGACTGGATCAGCACCCGCATGGAGAAGCCCGGCACGGTCTTCATCGCCGTGGGCGCGGGCCATCTCGCCGGGGACGGCAGCGTGCAGCAGATGCTGAAGGCGCGCGGCATTTCCGCCCGGCGCGTCAGCCGACGGCGCTGAGCCTTCATGGCCGATCGGGCATCCCGCCGGAGCCTGTCCCGCCCGCTGCTCCTTTGCCTCGCGCTTGCCGCGCTGGTCGTGCTCGCCTGGGCAGGCTGGCAGATCGGGCGTCAGGGCGGGCAGGCGGAGGTCACCGCGCGACCGGCCCTGTGGCATGTCACTGGCCACGGCCGGGAAGCCTATCTGTTCGGCACGGTCCACGCCCTGCAGCGTGGTACGACATGGCTGTCGCCAGAGATCGCGCGGGCAACGGCGCGCAGCGACCGGCTGATCCTTGAGGTGACCGGGCTGGAAAAGGAGCGCCGCAGCCGCGCGGTGTTCGAGCGGCTCGGCCGCGCCACGGGCCTTGCCCCGGCCACCGCCCGGCTCGCGCCTGCCGATGCCGAGACGCTGCGCGCCCTGATCCGGCGGCGGCCCGGCGTGCTACATGGGCTGGACGGCTATGAGAGCTGGGCCGCCGCCCTGCTGGTCAGTGCCGCCGCATCCGCCGAGCTCGGCCTTTCCTCGGAGGATGGCGGCGAGACCGTGCTGACCCGCACCTTCGAGACCGCCGGCAAGCCGGTGCGGGGGCTCGAAACCATCGAGGAGCAGCTCGGCATCTTCGATGCGCTGCCGGAAGCGGACCAGCGCCTGCTGCTCGTGCAGGCCGTGCGGGAAGCGGATGCGGCGGCTAGTCTCCATGCCGATCTGCAGCAGGCCTGGGCGCAAGGCGACCTCGATCGGCTGGAGCGGCAGTTCCTCGCGCCGCTCGACAGCGCGCCGCGCTTGCGCCGGGCGCTCATCGACGCGCGCAATGCACGTTGGGGCGCCGCTCTCGATGGCGATCTGCGCCGCCATCAAGGGATCGCTTTCGTGGCTGTGGGCGCAGGTCATCTGCTGGGTTCCGCGAGCCTGCAGAACGAACTGGCCCGGCGCGGCTGGCGCGTGGCCCGCCTCCAGTGAACCGGCCCCGCAAGTCACACGACCCGACCGGTTAATCCGAGATTATGTTTGCGCCCCTCCTGCGACTCGGGCACTATCCGTCCCGGAGTGGGACGAACCGGGAAAGGGCGCACGGATGCCCCGTTTCGATCATGAATCCGGCCTCGCCGAGGGGCCGTTCATCACTGGCAGCAACGCGCTGCTCGCTGCCATCGTGCATGGCGCTCAACATGCGATCATCGGCCTCGATCTTGGCGGCATCGTGCTGAGCTGGAACGACGCGGCCGCGCGACTCTACGGCCATTCTGCCAGCGAGATGATCGGGCGATCCTTCAGTCGTATCCTGCCGCACCATCTCCGGCGCGATCAGGAAGCCGTGCTTGCCCGCCTGCGGGAAGGGCAGCAGCCGGACCGGCAGGAAACGACGCATCTCGCCGCGTCGGGCGCCGAAATTCCGGTGAGCGCGGCCTTCTCCGCGGTTCGCGATTCCGGCGGCGTCATCGTTGCGGCCGCGCTCATCGTTGCCGAGCGACCAATGCACCGCTCATCGCGCGGGGATGAGTGGACTTATCTGCTCGCGGCGCCCTCGCCGGTCGCGCGGAACATCCTGGTCGTGGAGGACGAGCCGCTGGTCGGCCTCGGCCTCGCCGCCATGCTGGAGAATGCGGGGTTCGACGTCATCGGCCCGGCCGGAGACGTGCCCACGGCGATGGCGCTGCTCGATCGGCACGAATGCGCCCTTGCCCTCCTCGATATCAACCTGGGCGACGGCGAGACGTCGGCTCCGCTCGCGGGCCGGCTGAAGGAGGACGATATTCCCTTCTTCGTCATGTCGGGCTATCTCGCGGACGTGCAGCCCCCGATCTTCAGCGGCGCGCCCAGCTTTTCGAAGCCCGTTCGCGCCCGCTCGCTGGTCGCTGCGGTGCAGGAAGTGCTCGGCTGAGCGGAGCGCCCGGCGGGCACCGCCCCATCGCAGCGTTGCTCATGGGCATTGCTTTTGCCTGCATTTGCCGCTAAGCGCGCCGCCTTCCGTCATGGTCATCCCTGGAGGCGTGGCGGAATATACACAATCTGCTTTTGGAGACACGCATATGAGCGACACGCTTACGCTGTCGGCCGAGGCACGCGATCGGGCAGGCAAGGGAGCCTCCCGCGCTCTCCGCCGCGAGGGCCGCGTTCCCGCCGTCATTTATGGCAACAATGAAGAGCCGCAGATGGTCCATGTCGAGGAGAAGATTCTCTCCAAGCTGCTGGGCACCGGCCACTTCTTCAACTCGGTGGTGATGGTCGAGGTTGGCGGCAAGAAGGTTCGCACCCTTCCCAAGGACGTCGCTTTCCATCCCGTCACGGACCGCCCGCTCCATGCCGATTTCCTGCGCGTTTCCGAGCACGCCCAGGTGCATGTGAATGTGCCCGTGGTGTTCGAGAACGAAGAGGCCGCTCCCGGTCTCAAGCGCGGTGGCGTGCTCAACGTCGTCCGTCACGAGTTGGAAATGATCGTGGATGCCGCCGAGATTCCGGACAGCATCACGGTTGACCTTACCGGCTTTGACGTGGGCGATTCGATCCACATCAGCGCGGTGAAGCTGCCCAAGGGCGCCGAGCCGGCGATCACCGATCGCGATTTCACCATTGCTACCATCGTTGCACCGTCCGCGCTCAAGTCGAGCGAAGGCGACACGACGAAGGAAGGCGAAGAGGCCGGCGAGGCGTAAGCCTCTCCGCGCGGGGGGAGCGCATCTGTGCAACTCTGGGTTGGCCTCGGCAATCCCGGGACGCAATATGCGCTCCACCGCCACAATGTCGGCTTCATGGTGCTTGACGTCATGGCCGAAGATCACGGCTTTTCGCCCTGGAAAAAGCAGTTTCAGGGCCTGACCGCCGAGGGCCGCATCGGGCCCGAGAAGATCCTTCTCCTCAAACCCCAGACCTTCATGAACGAGAGCGGCAGGGCCGTTCGCGCGGCTTGCGATTTCTACAAGCTGGATGTCGGGAACGTGACCGTCTTTCACGACGAGCTCGATCTGGCGCCCATGAAGATGAAAGTGAAGCGCGGCGGCGGCACCGCCGGGCATAACGGCCTGCGTTCGACCGAAGCGCATGTCGGCAATGCCTTCCGCCGCGTGCGCATCGGCATCGGTCATCCCGGCCACAAGGATCGTGTGACGGGCCATGTGCTCGGCAATTATGCCAAGAGCGAGATCGACCCGCTGGCCGACCTGCTCGGCGCGATGTCCCGCGAAGCGGAATGGCTGGCGAAGGGCGATGACGCCCGCTTCATGAGCGAAGTCGCCCTGCGCCTCGCGGATTGAGGGTGCCCCGAAAGGGTTCCCGGGCTCACTAGGATTACCCCAGTATCAGAACCCCGCGCCTTCAGCAGCGTGCGGTCTGTGCGCCGCAGCCGCCCTGCCCCGTGCGTGAGTCCGCAAGTGCGGCGCGCCAGAGCGTCAGCGTCGATTCCGCGACCCGGGGGCGCGCCATGGCCTCGCGACCGGCCCGAAGACGCGCGCGGTCGCTTTCGGGGGGCTCGACCCGGCGCACGCGCACGGCAGCCACGCCTTGCCGCTCGATGCCGAGCAGGGCCGCAGCGCCTTTCGAGAGATCGATGATCCGCCCGCTGGTGAAAGGCCCGCGATCGTTGATCCGCACCAGGATCGTCCGCCCGGTATCGAGCGCCGTGACCTCGACATAGCTCGGCAGTGGCAGCGTCGTATGCGCGGCGGCGATCGCGCCCTTGCGGAAGCGTTCGCCATTTGCGGTCATGTTGCCGGATTCGTCGCCATACCAGCTCGCATAGCCGAGGCGGTCGTAGGCACGATCGTCGGCCGGGGTATAGGTCATCCCGCGCACGGCATAGGGCTTGCCGATCCGCACCGGCGTGTCGCTCACGGGGCGGTATTTGGTGGAAGCGCAGCCGGCGAGAAGCAGCGCGAGCCCGGCAAGGGTACTCAGGCCGTATCCGCCGCGTCGGCGCGGAGCCGACGGAAGAGCCCTCATCTGATCGGCACAGGTCATGCGCGCTCTCTAACGCAGCTGCGCCCGGCCGGGAAGCCGCCCGCTGCCGTAACGGATCGGACATGGTTCTGCCGCGCAATGGTCATGCAACTGTCATGGCGAAGCAACGCTCCGGCAATGGTGATGACATGAACGGCTGCAATCAGGTGGGCGCCAAGGGCGGGGGCAGCCAGCCGTCGCTTCCGCATCCGAGCCAGACTGCCAACAAGGGGAAAATCATGTCCTATCTCACGGATAAGGCGCGCGCGCCCTATCGCACCGAAGTCGAAGGCGAGCCGCAGCCCAACAGCCTTGAAGCCATCGTTGCCGCGAATCCGTCGCGTCGCAGCCTGTTGCGCAATGGCCTGTTCGGCCTGTCCATTCTCCCCGTCGCTGCCATGCTTGCCGGCTGTGATGACGATGATGATGGCCCGGTGACCATTCCGACGCCGACCCCCACACCGACCCCCACGCCCACACCGACCCCCACGCCCACCCCGAGCTACACGATCGGCTTCACGTCGGTGCCCGCGAACCGCAACGACACCGTCACCGTTCCGACCGGCTACAAGGTCGAGGTGCTGCTGAAGGCCGGTGACTCCATCGAGGCCGGCACACCTTATTCCGGCAGCTTCCCCACCCTCGAGCAGGCCGAGAAGTGGTCCGGCGGCAATCATGACGGCATGGAGTATTTCGAGCTGTCCGGCACCGATGCGAACAAGGGCGGACTGCTGGCCATCAACTTCGAATATCCCGATTTCAACATCCTGATGGCGAGCGTGCCGGACATCGCGACGGCCACGGCCGAGCAGAAGGCGCTCGCTCTCTCCGCGGTCGGCATCGGCGTGATCGAGGTCGCCGCCGATTCCACCGGCAAATGGGCGGTCAAGGCCGGCTCGAAGTACAACAAGCGCTACACCGGCAATTCCAGCTATCGCGCCGGCGGCCCGGCCGCAGGCCTGCTCTCCGGCACGATCAAGGGCATGCTGAACAATTGCGCCAGCGGTCGCACGCCCTGGGGCACTTACCTCACCTGCGAGGAAACGACGGACAACTATTTCGATCCCGCGCAGCCCGAGCAGAACTATGGCTGGGTCGTCGAGATCGATCCCTATCTCGAGCTGGCCGCGCCCACCAAGCGCACCGCCATGGGCCGCTTCAGCCATGAGAACGTCACGTTCCTCGCAAACACCGATCGGCGCGTGGCCTTCTACATGGGCGACGACAGCACCCCGGGCTGCATCTACAAGTTCGTTCCGGACAGTGCCTACAGCACCACCAATCGGGCGGCGAACACCAACCTCCTCGACTACGGCACGCTCTATGTGGCGAAGTTCAACGCTGATGGCACTGGCGAGTGGCGCGCGCTCGTCCACGGCCAGAACGGCCTGACGGCGACCGCGTCCGATCCGGGCAATGTCAGCCAGAGCACGACGCCGCCTGCGCCCACGCCGGTCTCGTTCGCGAACCAGGCCGAAGTGCTCGTCAAGTGCCAGTCCGCCGCGCGCGTCGCCGGCGGGACGGTGATGGACCGCCCGGAATGGATCACGGTCGCACCCGACGGCAAGGCGATCTTCGTCACGCTGACGAACAACAGCGGCCGTCGTGTGGTCGATGCCGCCAACCCGCGCGTCACAAATCGCCACGGCCACATCCTGAAGTTCCGGGAAAGTGGCGATTCTCCGCTCGCGACCAGCTTCACCTGGGAGCTGTTCCTGCTCGCGGGCGATCCCGCCTGGGCACCGGGCGGCGCGAATCTGGCCGGCAACATCAATGGGGATACCTTCTCGAGCCCCGATGGCATCCGCATCGATCCGCAGGGTCGCCTGTGGGTGCAGACCGATCACAGCGTTCCCGGCTCGTCCGGCGTCTCGGGCGTGTCCATCGAGGATACGATCGGCCACAATGCGATGTTCTACATCGACCAGACGACGAAGCAGTCCAAGCGCTTCCTCGTCGGTCCGGAAGGCTGCGAGATCACCGGCCTCGCCTACACGCCGGACCTGCGCACCTTTTTCGTGAACATCCAGCACCCGACCGGCAACTGGCCGGTGTCGGGCCAGCAGCCGCGGTCCTCGACCGTGGTGGTCACGCGGACGGACAACCAGCCGGTCGGCAACTGATGCAGAGCGGCACCGGCGGCGGAACCCCTGCCGCCGGTGCCTGCGCCATTGCATGATTCTTCCGCGGCAAAATCACCACCGGGTCATTCCGGCACGAACGTGCCTGATATCCAGTTGCCGCCCCGGCGCTCCCCATTCTGTTCTCTCACGGCGGGTCCGTTCGGGAGCCCGTCCACCATTCGGACATGATAGCGCTCCCCCGAGGAGTAACTCAGTATCCCGTAGCCGCTTGGCAGGTCGCGCGCGAACTGACCCTTGAACTCGCGCCCGTCGGGCCAGCGCATCACGCCGTTTCCGCTGAACCAGTTGGCCTGAAAGTCCCCGGTATAGTCGCGATACTCCCAGCCGGCGGTACCAGGACGACTGACCACATAACGTCCCAGTCCTTCGTAGATGAGCCCGCTGCCGGCAAGCGTGAGCTGCCCTTCATATCGATTGCCTTCCCGTCCGGACATCGTCTCGGTTGCTACGCCGTGGAATGGCTCGACCGGATCGACGGTTTGCCCCGCATAACGATGACCTCCCAGCGGCGTCGACGAATAGCCCTCCGGTGGCGGGATCAGGGCCGCGCGCGTTTCGGCGACGAGGGCACGGTTGATTTCCTGCTGGGCCGCGATCGCACTTTCATCGGCCCTTGCCGCATAAAGCTGCGCTGCGGCGATGAGGCTGTCGAACTTGGCATCCGGGACGATGGAGAGCGGCGGCAAGCCGAGGCCGTGGCGCTCCAGGATGCCTTGCTGCTCGAAAGCGCTCAGGCAATAATTCGCCCGCACCGGCGGAGATTTCAGTAAGGGGTTGCCCGCAATGAAGGCCCAGGTCGCTGCCATGCTGTCCGTACCGGATAGGCCGAAGGCCGGATCGCTCAGGAACTCTGAAAGCTTGTCGCAGACGCGATTGAATGTCGTCTGGTCGGCTGCCCGGCTCAACAGCAGATAATCGTCGCCCATCGCCTGGCGAACATGGGAGGAAAGCGGCAGGCCGTCGATGTAGCGGTCGCTGATCCGCCTGGTCGCCACAGGATCCCAGCGGCCATCGCCATATTGGATGCTGGATGGATCAACCGGCGCATTGTTCACCAGGACGGAAGCCACCGGCACCACGGCGACGTGCAGATTGCCGCCCGCTGAACTGTCCAGATATTTGCCGAGCGTCAGCCGTCCGTAGAAGGCCTGCGTCCCGGCAGGGTCGAGCCCCAGGTCGACGGCATTGCCGAAATCCGCATTCCGGTTGAACTTGGAGGTAATCAGATCGTCGAGCCGCTTGATCTCGGCCTTCTTGTCAGCGGCGAGCGCCGAAATCTTCCGCAGATAACTGATGCCCCCGAGCAAGTCGCCCAGCTGGCTGATGGCGCCGCTGACATTGGATTCCGCGCGGTGCTCCGCCGCGTAGGAAATCTGGACAACCACCCTCGAGGTTGAATCCGCTGAGAAGATCGGGCCTTCGAGCCCGTCCTTGGTCAGTTTTTCCACGGAGAAATGCTCGCCGCCCCTGTCGCTCTTGAAGATCTTCATCAGCGTGTAGCTGCCGACCAGCTCGTCCGGCCGCCCGCCCCCGGGCTTTGCGACGATCCGTGCGACGACCAGCACCGTGTCCGTGTTGGAGACGAAAAGCGATCTCAGGAAGGTGAGAAAGCTCCTCCGCTGGTTTCGTTCGAGCCCGTCCAGATAGGCGTCGAGATTCATCCGGTCGTTGTTGAAACTGATATAGGCGGCCGCGTAGCTACTCTCGCGGATATCGGGGAAGCAGTTCCGGTAGCGTATCTCGGAAGCATCCGTCGTCGTGCTCTGCGGCTGACATTGCGCGAGACGCGTCGGAAGAGCGACGTCTTGCGCGCTCGCATCGCCGGCAATGGCCAGCGACAACAGAAATGGACACCATATAGCCGGCTTCATACGTCCCCCCTTGAACCCCTCGATCTTCTACACCGGCGGCGTTTCCAAGTGAACAGGATCCATGAGGGCGCAGGCGACGGCAGCGAGCGGGATACCCTTCGCACTGGCATTGCGCCCACCCCGGCGTTAATGGGCTGCCAATCGCTCTATCGAACGGACGTCCAATGGGTTTCAAATGCGGTATCGTCGGCCTGCCCAATGTCGGCAAGTCGACCCTTTTCAATGCGCTCACCGAGACGCAGGCGGCGCAGGCTGCCAATTATCCCTTCTGCACCATCGAGCCCAATGTCGGCCAGGTGGCGGTGCCCGACGCCCGGCTGGACAAGCTGGCGGCCATCGCGGGCAGCCAGAAGATCATCCCCACTCAGCTGGCTTTCGTGGACATTGCGGGTCTGGTGCGGGGCGCTTCGAAGGGCGAGGGCCTTGGCAACCAGTTCCTCGGCAACATCCGGGAAGTGGACGCCATCGTCCATGTGCTGCGCTGTTTCGAGAATGACGACATCCAGCATGTCGACAATCGCGTCGATCCCATCGCTGATGCCGAGACGGTCGAGACCGAGCTGATGCTCTCCGATCTCGAAAGCCTCGAGAAGCGCGTGCCGGCTTATCAAAAGAAGGCGACCGGTGGCGACAAGGAAGCGAAGATCGCGGCCGCCGTGCTGGGCCGCGCGCTCGACCTCCTGCGCGAAGGCAAGCCCGCCCGCCTTGTCGAGCCCCATGACGAGGAGGAGGCCCGCATCTTCCGCCAGGCGCAGCTCCTCACGTCCAAGCCGGTGCTTTACGTCTGCAATGTCGAGGAAGAGAGCGCGGCGCAGGGCAATGCCTTCAGCGCCCGCGTGTTCGAGAAGGCGAAGGCCGAGGGCGCGCAGGCAGTCGTGGTGTCCGCCGCCATCGAGGCCGATCTGGTGACGATGCCGATCGAGGACCGCGCCGAGTTTCTGGAGGCCATGGGCCTTGAGGAAGCCGGTCTCGCCCGGGTCATCCGGGCCGGGTATGAGCTGCTCGATCTCATCACCTTCTTCACCGTTGGCCCCAAGGAAGCGCGGGCCTGGACTGTCCACAAGGGTGCGCACGCGCCCGAGGCCGCGGGTGAGATCCACAGCGATTTCCAGAAAGGCTTCATTCGCGCGGAAACCGTCGCATTCGACGATTTCGTGGCGCTCGGCGGCGAAGCGAAGGCGCGCGAGGCGGGCAAGCTGCGCGCCGAAGGCAAGGCCTATGTGGTGCAGGACGGGGACGTCATGCATTTCCTTCACAGCTGAGCATTCACAGCAGCTCGGCGTGCCTTGATCCCGATCAAATGGAGGATGCGGCGCGGATGATAGCGCCGCTTCATGGATGAATTCGCCTCCCCCTTTGAGCGCCTGGGCAGTCGCGCGGCGATCGCCCGGCTTGCCGAGCGCTTCTACCAGATCATGGACAGCGATCCGGCTTATGCGGAGCTGCGCGCCATGCACGGGCCGGACCTCGTGCCGATGGTCGCATCGCTCACCGATTTCCTGGTCGCATGGACGGGTGGACCGCGGGACTGGTTCGAGCAGCGGCCAGGCGCCTGCATCATGTCGATGCATGTCGTGCTGCCGGGTCTTGCGCGAACCACCGCCACGCAATGGATCGATGCCATGAGCCGCGCGATGGCCGAGACCCAGCCCGGTGACGCGCAGGTGCGCAAGCTCGTGCTGGAAGCGCTCGGCCGCATGTGCGACGGCATGGCCGCGCGCGCCGCGCATCTGGCCTCGCAGAGGGAGACGCTGGCGCAGGCGTGAGAGGCAGCGCGACCTCATCCTCGCCAGCCTGTCCCTGACCCGTCACACTTGGCGGTTAATGCATCCGGCCATGCTGACACGTAGAGATTTCCTGTCCACCGGCGGCACGGCCGCTGCACTGGGCATCGCCGGCGCGCCTGCCATCGTGCGCGCGCAGAACTGGTTTTCGGACACGCCCTTCCGGCTTGGCGTCGCCTCGGGCGATCCCGCGCCGGACGGCTTCGTGATCTGGACGAAGCTGGCGCCCGAGCCCTTCGCGCCGCATGGCGGCATGCCGATGTCCGCCCTGCCCGTCCTGTGGGAAGTCGCCAGCGATGACCGGTTCGCGACCATCGTCGCCAGCGGCACGGCCACGGCCCGGCCGGAGCTGGGCCACAGCGTCCATGTGGAAGTCACCGGGCTCGAGCCCGACCGGCCCTACTGGTATCGCTTTCGCCTCGGATCGGATCGCTCGCTCTTCGGCCGCGCACGGACCCTGCCCCGCGCGGGCGCGCCAGTCTCCTCGCTCAGGTTCGGCGTGTGCGGTTGCCAGCATTACGAGGCGGGTCTCTACACCGCTTATCGGCATCTCGCGCAGGAAGACCTGGCCTTCGTCTTCCATTATGGCGACTTCATCTACGAATATCGCTCGGACTATGCCTTCCAGCAGGGATTGCCCGTGCCCAAGGTGCGCGATCACCGGCTCCGGGTACTGTATTCGTTGGACGATTACCGTGCGCATTATGCGCAATATCTGCTGGATATCGATCTGCAGGCCGCCCGCTCCCGCCATCCCTTCCTCTCGACCTTCGATGATCACGAAGTCGAGAACAATTGGGTGCAGGATTTCCAGCAGCATGGCGATGTGCCGCCGGAGATTTTCGCCCTGCGGCGCCAGGCAGCGATGCAGGCCTGGTACGAGCATATGCCGGTGCGCCCTGCCATGATCCCGCACGGCCCCCTCATCCATGCCAATCGTGCGCTGCATTATGGCGATCTGGCCAGCATCAACCTGCTCGACACCCGCAGCTTCCGGTCCGACCAGCCTTGCGAGGATGGTTTCCGGCCCTTCTGCGCCGACGTGGCGGACCCGAAGGCGACCGTGCTGGGGCAGGCGCAGGAAAGCTGGCTGGACGCGAACCTTGCTCGCAAGGACGCCGTGTGGACCTGCCTCGCCCAGCAGGTGATGATGATGCCGCTCGACAGGCGACGCTCCGAAGAAGAGACGGAGAAAATCCTCAATCTCGACAGCTGGGCCGCCTATGACGCCCCGCGCAATCGCCTGATGCGCCGCCTCGCGGGCGTCGACAACGCCGTCGTGCTGACCGGCGACGAGCACCAGAATTTCGCCGGGCTCCTGTACGATCGCGATCGCCCCGTCGCTGTCGAATGCGTCACCACGTCCATTTCCAGCGGTGGTGACGGGCAGGACAAGCGGCCCGGAACCGACATGATGATGGCCAACAATCCCCAGCTGCGCTTCATGAACGATCAGCGCGGCTACAGCGTGTGCGAAGTGACGCCGGAGGCCTGGCGCACCCATTTCATGGTGCTCGATCGGGTATCGACGCCGGGCGGCACGCTCAGTCGTCGCGCGACGGCGACCGTCCCGCGCGGAACCGTCGCTCTGGACATTGGCTGAGCCGCATCCGACAATGGGCTTTTGCTGGCAGTGGGCAGTTCCTGACGATGAGCTATTACTGGGAAGATCTCGAACCGGGCATCAGCGACAGTTTCGGCCCCTTCACGGTCGACCGCGAGGAAGTGATCGCCTTCGCCCGGCGCTACGATCCCCAGCCCTTCCACCTCGATGAGGACGCGGCGGCGCAGACCCATTTCGGGCGCCTGGCCGCCAGCGGCTGGCACACCTGCGCGATGATGATGGCCGCCATGGTCGAGCGCTGGCAGGCTGTCCCCGGCTGGCAGGAACAGTCGCTCGGCGCGATGGGCATCGATGAGCTGCGCTGGAAGCGCCCGGTCTTCCCCGGCGACGTCCTGCGCGGCAGCAGTGAACTGATCGAGAAGATCGCCAGCCGTTCCCGCCCGGAAATGGGTATCCTCAAATGGCAGACCCGCATCGTCAACCAGCATGACGAGGATGTGCTGAGCCTCATTTCCATCGCGATGCAGAAGCGCCGCCCGGCAGACGGGTAAGGCGCGCAGCCGCGCGGCTGACCCGCCGCTCAGTGGCGGCCGAACAGCTTCTCGATGTCGCCATGGGCGAGCTTGATCCAGGTCGGGCGGCCATGGTTGCACTGGCCGGAATGGGGTGTCACCTCCATCTCGCGCAGCAGGGCGTTCATCTCGGCGACCGAGAGGATGCGTCCGGCGCGCACCGAGCCGTGGCAGGCCATGGTGGCCGCGACCAGATCAAGCCGCGCCTTGAGGGACGTCGCATCGCCGAGCGCCGCGAGATCGTCCGCCAGATCGCGCACAAGCCCGGCAACGTCGCTCAACCCGAGCAGCGCGGGTGCGGCGCGCACCAGCATGGCGGCGGGGCCGAAGCGCTCGATCTCCAGGCCCAGCTCGGCCAGTTCGGGGATCCGCGCCTCGATCCGGTCGCAGGCGGGCTCGTCCAGCTCGATGACTTCGGGCAGCAGCAGCGCCTGACGAGCCACCGCGCCATCGGCCAGCGCCCGGCGCATCCGTTCCAGCACCAGCCGCTCGTGCGCGGCGTGCTGATCGACGATGACAAGGCCGTCCTCGGCCTCCGCGACGATATAGGTCCGCGCCACTTGCCCCCGTGCCACGCCGAGCGGAAATTCGCGCGCGTCCTGCCCCGCCGGGGCCGCCGGTGATGCCGGTTCGGCGCGGCCCGAGGGTGCGAAGCCGGAGAAGCGCGCTTGCCGGTCGCCCAGGAGCGGCGCGCCGCCATAAGCGCCGCCCCGGGACATCGCGCCCACTCCGATCCCCGCTCCCGCTGGCCCGAACGGCATGCCCTGCGCAGCCAGGGCGGCCATCTGTTCCATGGCCGCCGGCTCGCGCTGCCAGAGATCACCCGAGCCGGCCTCGGGGCGATTGGCGACGCGCATCCCGGCCTCGTCGAGCGCGCGGCGCAGCCCGCTCACGATCATGCCGCGCACGAATGCCGGGTCGCGGAAGCGCACTTCGGTCTTGGCGGGATGGACGTTCACGTCCACCTCCTCCACCGGCAGCGCCAGGAACAGCGCCAGCACCGGATGCCGGTCCCGCGCGATGAAATCGGCATAGGCACCACGGACCGCGCCGACCAGCAGCCTGTCGCGCACGGGCCGCCCGTTCACGAAGAGATACTGATGATCCGCGCTGCCGCGATGGAATGTCGGCAGTGAGGCCACGCCGGCCAGCGAGACGCCTTCACGCTCCAGCGCGACGATCACATGATTGTCCGCCAGTTCGCGGTCGATGATCTGGGCCACGCGATCCTCGCGATCCTGCCCGCCGGGCAGCGAGAGCACGCGCCGGCCGTCATGCTCGAGCACGAAGCTCACGTCGTTGCGCGCCATGGCGAGGCGACGCACGATGTCGAGACAGGCGGCATATTCCGAACGGGCACTGCGCAGGAACTTGCGCCGGGCCGGCACGCGAGCGAACAGGCCGTCCACTTCCACGCGCGTGCCGGCCGGCATCGCGCAAGGCACCAGTGGCGCGATGGCGCCATTGTCGCAGATGAGGCGCCATCCGTCGGCGCCCGGCTGCCGGCTCGACAGGGTGAGGCGCGAGACGCTGCCGATGGAGGGCAGCGCCTCACCGCGAAAACCGAGCGTGCGGACCTGCTCGATCGCCTCGTCGGGCAACTTGGAGGTGGCGTGGCGCTCCAGCGCGAGCGCGATCTCCCCTTGCGCGATGCCATGGCCGTTGTCGGTCACGGCGATGCCGTCAAGGCCGCCTTGCCGCAGCGTCACGGCGATCGTGTCGGCGCCCGCATCCAGCGCATTCTCGATCAGTTCTTTGAGCGCGCTGGCGGGTCTTTCGACCACTTCGCCAGCGGCAATGCGATTCACCAGAGTCTCGGGCAGGCGGCGTATTGACATCTGATGGCGACTAGACCAAGCGAGCGACCTACGCGAGCGAAAGCCATTCATTTCCTGAAATGGTTGGAGTCGCCAGAGCGGACATTCCCAAAGGATCGCGAAACGCGCCGGTCCCGGCGCGCTGGCATGAACAGGACATTCGATGTCGTTTTTCTCCAATTTGTTCAAGTTCACTTCCCGCGACATGGCGATCGACCTGGGGACGGCCAATACGGTCGTCTACGTCCGGGGCCACGGCATCGTCCTCAACGAGCCCTCGGTGGTAGCGGTCGAGACGATCAATGGCGTCAAGCGCGTCAAGGCCGTGGGCGAGGATGCCAAGCTGATGATGGGCAAGACGCCCGATTCCATCGAGGCGATCCGTCCCCTGCGCGACGGCGTGATCGCGGACATCGATATCGCCGAGCAGATGATCAAATGGTTCATCAGCAAGGTGCACGGCCATCGCCGATTCCCGCGCTTCCCGGAAATCGTGATCTGCGTGCCCTCGGGCTCGACCAGCGTCGAGCGGCGCGCCATTCGCGATGCCGCGAGCAATGCCGGCGCGAGCCAGGTGTTCCTGATCGAGGAGCCGATGGCCGCCGCGATCGGCGCCGACATGCCGGTGACGGAGCCGATCGGCTCGATGGTCGTCGACATCGGCGGCGGCACGACGGAAGTCGCCGTGCTTTCGCTGCGCGGCCTTGCCTACACCACCAGCGTGCGCGTGGGCGGCGACAAGATGGACGAGGCGATCGTCTCCTATGTCCGCCGTCACCACAATCTGCTGATCGGCGAAGCGACCGCCGAGCGCATCAAGAAGGAATATGGCATTGCCCAGAAGCCGGCGGACGGCGTGGGCGCCATCATCCACATCAAGGGCCGCGATCTCGTGAATGGCGTGCCCAAGGAAATATCGATCAATCAGGGCCAGATCGCCGACGCGCTGGCGGAGCCGATCGGCACCATCGTGGAAGGCGTGCGCATCGCGCTGGAGAACACGGCGCCGGAGCTGGCGGCCGACATCGTCGATCAGGGCATTGTCCTCACCGGCGGCGGCGCGCTGCTCAAGGGGCTTGACGAGGAACTGCGCGACGAGACCGGCCTGCCGGTCACCGTCGCCGAGGATCCCCTGACTTGCGTCGCGATCGGGACGGGGCGCGCAATGGAGGACCCGGTCTTCCGCGGCGTGCTCCAGACCGCCTGATCAAGGGCGGCGCGTCGTGCCGCCACCAGGAAAGAGGCGCCCCGGCTATGACCGGAAGGCGCAATATGGCCTGTTCGCCAGCTATGTGATCGCTCTTGCCGGCGCGGCCCTTGGCCTGCTGCTGCTCATGATCTCGATTGCCGACCCGACCGGGTTCGCGGCGCTGCGATCCGTCGCGGCCGAGATCACGCGGCCCGTGTCCAGCGGGCTGCGGACCGTGGTGGTGGGAATCGGCAATCTGGACGAGGCGGTCGCGGCCTATATCAATGCCGGTGCCCAGAATGCCGCGCTGCTCAGGCAGGTGGAAGCCAATCGCACCCGGCTGATCGAGGCGGAGGCCATCCGGCAGGAGAATGCACGGCTCAAGCGCCTGCTGCGGCTGACCGAGAGCGAGACCGGCGTGGTTTCCGCCGGGCATCTCATATCCTCCACGAGCAGCAGCGCCGCGCGCCTCGCCCGTCTGGACATCGGCCGCGCGCGCGGTGTGCAGCCGGGCATGCCCGTCCGCGCGCCGGAGGGGCTGGTCGGCCGCGTGCTGCGCGCCGGGCCCAACAGCTCGGACGTGCTGCTGCTGATCGACGAGGGCAATGTCGTGCCGGTGCGCCGGACGACGGACAATATTCCCGGCATCAGCTCGGGCCGTGGCGATGGCACCGTCGAGATCCGTGCCCTGAATACGGAGCGCAATCCCTTCAAGCCCGGGGATATCCTCGTCACGTCCGGCATCGGCGGCATCTATCGGCCCAACATCCCCGTCGCAGTCGTGGCGCGGCTGGAAGGGGACCGTGCCGTCGCCTTCCCGCTCGCCAATCCCTCGCGCGTGGAGCTGGTGCTGGTGCAGACGCCCTATCGGCCCGCCGAGGCCGCCCGCGAGGCAGCGGCACGTGAAGTCGAAGCCAGTAATGCGGGCGCGGAATAGTGCCGCGCTACGATCACCGCATTGGCCGGGACCGGACGCTCCTCCACATCCGGGGGACGCCGGTCGTCTCGGTGATGATCGGCTCGATGATCGTCGCGGTCGCCCCGGTGATCGCGCAGACGCCGCTCCTGCCGCCCTTTGGCCTCATGATCTTCCTCGCCTGGCGCCTGCTGCGGCCGGACATCTGGCCCTTGTGGGTGGGATTGCCGCTTGGCCTGTTCGACGATCTCATGAGCGGACAGCCGCTCGGCAGCGCGATCTTCCTGTGGACGATCATCCTCCTTGCGCTCGATTTCGAGAGCCAGCGCCACACCTGGCGGGACTACTGGCATGGCTGGTTCGTCGCGTCCGTGGCGATGGCCTTCGCGCTGGCCGGGGGCTGGCTGGCAGTGCATCTTGCCGGCCATGGCGGGCCGATCATTCAAATCCTGCCACAGATTGCCTATAGTATCGGTCTGTTCCCGATCATCGTGCGCCTTTGCGCTGCACTCGACAGATGGCGATTGCCGTGAATCTCTTTGGCAAGAAGACCGTAACCGACGCCAGCCAGTCCTTCACGTTCAGCCGCCGGGCCTTCTTCCTGGGCGCGGCGCAGGTCACGGTCGGCGGGCTGCTCGTCGGCCGCATGGGCTGGATCGCCATTGCCGAGAACGAGAAATACCAGCTCCTCTCGGAGAGCAACCGGGTCAATCTCACCATCACGCCGCCCCGGCGCGGGTGGATCGTGGATCGCCGCGGCCTGCCGCTCGCCTCCAACCGCACGAACTTCCGCGTCGATCTCATTCCCGACCGGTTGCAGAACCGCCCCAAGGTGATCGCCGAGCTGACCGACCTGCTCAAGCTCGATCCCAACACGGTGGACCGGATCGGCGAGGATCTGGACAAGGCCGCCGGTTTCCAGCCGGTGCAAGTCGCCGATGACCTCAGCTACGAGCAATATGCCGCCGTATCGGTGCGCCTTTCCGAGTTGCCGGGCGTCGCGCCCGCGCAAGGCTTCTCGCGCCATTATCCCGCCGGGCCCGCCGTGGGCCATCTCCTGGGCTATGTGGGCGCCGCCTCGGCAGAGGATTATCGCAAGACGAAAGACCCGCTGCTCATCACGCCGGGCTTCAAGCTCGGCAAGCAGGGGCTCGAGCAATCGCTGGACACGCTGCTGACCGGAAAGCCCGGCGCGCGGCGCGTGGAAGTCACCGCGCGCGGCCGCGTCGTGCGCGATCTCACCACCCGGCCTGATACGCCCGGCCGCACCATCAAGCTCACCATCGATGCCGGCCTTCAGGAATTCGCCGGCCGGCGGCTCGGCACCCAGAGCGGCGCCGTGGTCATCGTCGATTGCCTGACCGGGGACATCCTCGCCTCCACCTCGATGCCGAGTTTCGATCCCAACAGCTTCTCGGACGGCATATCGCATCTCGAATGGGAAATGCTCTCGAAGGACGATCATGTCCCGCTGCGCAACAAGACGCTGGCGGGTCTCTATCCCCCCGGATCGACCGTGAAGCCCATGATCGCGCTGTCCTTCCTGGAAGCCGGCCTCGCGCCTGACGACACCGTCACCTGCACGGGTGCGCTGCGCGTCGGCAATCGCCTGTTCCACTGCCATTCGCGGCGTGGCCATGGCCGGGTGGACATGCACCGCGCCATCGAGCAGAGCTGCAACATCTACTTCTATTATTTCGCGCAGAAGATCGGGATGGACGCGATCGCCGCGATGGCTCGCCGGCTGGGGCTGGGCCAGCGCTTCGATCTGCCCTTCCCCAGCCAGAGCTACGGCACCGTGCCGGACCCCGCCTGGAAGAAGCGCAAATATCAGCAGGAGTGGCAGACCTACGACACCGTCAACGCCACCATTGGCCAGGGCTATATGCTGGTCAATCCCACGCAGATGGCAGTGATGGCGGCGCGCCTCGCCACGGGCATGGATCTCCAGCCCCATCTTCTCATGGACGGGAAGAAGCACGAAGGGC
Organism: Sphingobium sp. SYK-6; assembly: GCF_000283515.1. Lineage (GTDB taxonomy): Bacteria > Pseudomonadota > Alphaproteobacteria > Sphingomonadales > Sphingomonadaceae > Sphingobium > Sphingobium lignivorans. The sequence goes on along the minus strand of NC_015976.1, from coordinate 1,875,315 downwards.
AGCCGCTGGGCATCGGGCTCGATCATCTCACCGTCATTCGCAATGCCATGAAGGATGTGGTGAATGGCGGCGGCACCGGACGCGCCGCCCGGCTCCCCATTCCGAACATATTGCTGGCAGGGAAGACCGGCACCGCACAGGTAGGCGCCGTCTCCGCCCGGGGCATGGGCAGCGCATCCCTGCCCTACAAGCGGCGCGACCATGCGCTGTTCCAGGGCTTCGCGCCTCATGACAACCCGCGCTATGCCATTGCCTGCATCGTCGAGCATGGCGGCCATCTCGATCGGAACCAGGATGCGCCGATGATCTCTGGCGATTGCATCACTTATCTGTACGATCCGGCCAAGGCGATGGAAAAGCTCACCAATCTCGAACGGAGCTGGGGCGGGACGCCGCAGCAGCGGCTGGAGCGGCAGCTCAACGAGTTCCGCGTCGCGCGGGGCCTGGCCGCGGCCGCGCCGATCCTGGAAGCCGCCACCGGGAATGGGAACGCATCCGACCCAGCCAATGCGAGCGGCGCCACCAGTGCCGGCGAGAGCGCGCCCGTCGCCGGGGACGATCTCGGGGCGGAGGACGAAGCCTCTCTCTCGATCGTCCGGCCCGCCGGCCAGAACGCCGTGGACCCCGAATGAACCGGCTGGTCCCCGTCCCCGATGCGATCGCGCGCCTCCCCTGGCGGCTGTACGTGCTGCTGATCGTGCTCGCCTCGTTCGGCGCCATCGTTCTCTACAGCGCCGCCGGCGGCCATGTGACGCCGTGGGCGGGCATGCAGATGGTCCGCTTCAGCATCTTCCTGGTGATGGCGGAAGTCATCTCGCGTGTGCCTTTCCGCTACATCAGGATGAGCGCCTTCCCGATCTATGGCGTGGTGCTCGTCGCTTTGTTCCTCGTGGAGCTCATCGGCGGGGTCGCCGGCGGCAGCCAGCGCTGGATCAATCTCGGCTTCATGCAGTTGCAGCCCTCCGAGTTCATGAAAGTGGCGATCGTGCTTGCCGTCGCCCGCTTCTATGCGCTCCTGCCCAGCGCTTTCATCCGGACGTTCATGGCGATCTGGCCGTCGCTGGTGCTGATTGGCATGCCTGTCCTCCTCGTGCTCCTCCAGCCGGATCTCGGCACGGCGAGCATGATCGGGTTCGGCGGCGTCACCGTCATGTTCCTCGCGGGCCTGCCGCTCCGGCTTTTCGTGAGCGCGGGGCTGGCGGGCGCGGCGCTCATCCCCATCGCCTTCAGCTTCCTGCATGAGTATCAGCAGAAGCGCGTGCTGATCTTCATGGACCCGGAGAGCGATCCGCTGGGCGCGGGCTATCACATCAGCCAGTCGAAAATCGCGATCGGCTCGGGCGGCCTGTTCGGCAAGGGCTTCCTGAACGGCACCCAGAGCCATCTCGACTACCTGCCCGAGGGCCATACCGATTTCGTCTTCGCCACCATGGCGGAGGAATGGGGCATGATGGGGGGACTGGCGCTCATCATCGCCCTGTTCCTGCTGCTGCGCTGGGGCATGCGTGTGGCGCAGCGCACCGAGGACCGCTTCGCGCGCCTCGTCGCCGGCGGCCTTACCACCACCATCTTCCTCTATATCGCCATCAACCTCATGATGGTGATGGGCATGGCGCCCGTGGTGGGCATCCCCCTGCCCTTCATGTCCTATGGCGGATCATCGATGCTCACCGTCATGCTGTGCGTCGGCATCATCATGAACATCGATCGCAACCGCAAGGCGCTGGGCGAACGCTGGCCCTGAATGCAAGGGCGGCGTGCTGGGGAGGCTTGCGCGCGGACCATGACGGCCAGCCGGAGCGCTTTCCCCGGCACCGCAGGCAAGGTCATTACAAGCGCCGGACGCCTGTGCTGAATGCGACGCACCAACGGCGCGCAGGCCGCCCGCATCGCTCTGCCGGGCCCGCTGGCATTCTACCGACCGCCTCCCCCACGCCCGCAGAGCGCGACCGAAACGGCCATCCACCCCGCATTCGCCTCTCAGGCGTGGCGTCACCGCCCCATTTCAAGTCCGTCCCCTTCCCCCTCTTCACCTCCGGAACGATACAATCACCGCATCGCGCATTTTTTGTTTGGCAACACCCAAACCCCATGCTAACGGCGCCGCTCCTGAACGGGACCGTTGCATTGCAGGGTCGTTTGTTTGGCGAGTGGACGCATAGCTCAGTTGGTAGAGCAGCTGACTCTTAATCAGCGGGTCCTAGGTTCGAGCCCTAGTGCGTCCACCACATTTTCTTTCAAATACAGTAACTTACCCCGCGAGGGGATCGCTCCGAGCGCTGCCAGTATTTCACCCATAAGCAAATCGTAAGCAGTGGCGGCACCCGTAAGCGTCACCGGTGACAGGGCGACGAACCCCTGCCGGTGGGGGTATGTGTCAAATTGCAGAAAGCGTCGGCCCCATCGCCAGCTTCTTAACATGCGGGTGAATTTGCCGGAAAATGCGCTCGGGCGTAATTCAGACCTGGAATTGCTCGAATACGTTGAGGATGAGCGTTTCGATATGGCTGGCGACCATGTTCGGCCCGATCTTGAGGCTGTTAGGATGACCACACCCGTTCCGCAGCTTCAACGCCTTCGCCAGTTCCTCCTTCACGTTCTTACCTATGACACCAATCGGGACGAGCCGGTCGAGAAAATCGGCCTCTTGCATCTTGGAGAGGCCGTCCTCGTTGACCGCCGCCTTCCACTTGGCATTGAACTTGTGCGCCTCGGCGTTGAACGCGGCGAGATGATTGGCGACAACCTCGCGATACAGCACGTCTACCGCCGCTACCCACGACATAACGATGGCCGAGCGATATAGCTTCGCCTCGTGGCACTTGATGGCTTCCTCGACGAACGCCCGTGTGGTCACGTTTTGAACATTGGCGAGGTGTTTCCGAAGATCAGCGGCAACCTGCATCGCTGCTGGGCTGATCGACTCCACGCCGAGATTGCGGAGGTAGTTCTTGCCAGTCTCGGCAAGTTCCCATCCCGATGGTATCCGCAGAGCTAAACCACCACTACGGCCTAGCACCTGCGATAGATTCCACTTCTTCGGAAGCTTGAAACCCGCTTCCTCCGAACGCGAGCGTAAGTCGGCAAGCTGAACGGGCTGGTCGAATGTAGCGAGTATGAGGAGCAGCTTATCACGCGCACCAAGATCGCGATGCAGCCAGTCCTTCAGCCCGGCGACATCAAGCAAGTGCTGCCGCCAACTTTTGATGCTCCTCAGACTTAAGAGAATACACCCCATCACCGATTTGATTGAACTTTGAACCCACCAATGTACCAAGAATTTTAGTCAAATTGCTCGACATATTGGCATTGTAGTGCATCGTTGCCTTTTTCATTGTGTCCAGCAATTCGGTGCGTGAAAATGTTTGCTTACCCTCACAAATCTGAAGGGTTGCAGCTGCTGCAAGTGCCACTTCCGAGCCACTCTTCGCTTTGAGTGTCTGAGCGACGCTGTTGACATGAAGCTTCTTACCCCCTCCGCTACTTGCGTTGCCCGAGATAACAGGAGGCGCAGGCTCTACGGGCGTATGTGTCTCTCCGCCCTCCGCCAGTATAGGAACCTTGAACAAGGTCTCGATATGAGAGAACAAGTCTTTAATGTCGGTGACCGCTAATTCAGTTTCACCTTCATATTCAAACTCAACCGGACCGGCTTTAATTCGGACTTTTGCAACCATGAGATTTCCCCGTTAGCCGCTGCCCCCAGCGGTCACGAAGAAGATGGATCGCTACTTAAAAAAGTCAAGAGTAAGGCGTAAAACGACTTACGTTACTTACGGTAGACGTATCGACGTGCTGTGGTGCAAAAATTATCACATCTTCTGAGTTACTTACTCCGACCGACGGTCAAACCTATGGTTTGGCGGTCCCTGGGAATAGCTGCTAGTTGGTACCGAGGTAGCGAAATGCTACTTCGGCACCAGAGGTGATCCATGGCCCAGTCCGTCAAGCTTGGCGACGACATCATGAACATCGCGCGCCGGGAATCCGAGTTGCAGAGCCGTTCGATCGCCGGCCAGATCGCGCATTGGGTCCGCATGGCCGTGCCATCGAGAAATCGGGTAATTTCGATCATGCCCGCATCACCGCCACTCTGGCCGGTGACATGGAAACCACGGACCTCACCCATGAGGAAAAATATGTCTGGCTCGACGGCTTTGTGGACAAAATGGCGCGGCCCGGTCCTGACGAGACTGCGTTCTTTGACCGGCGGCTGAAGCTCCGTCTGGGCGTCGGTCTCGACGAAGCCGGGAACCTCGTGCTCGGGAAATCTGCCGGCAAGGGATGAAGCCGACGATGATCGCGCTTGCCGGGCCGATGATGCATATCGGCGTCCATGCGCCGGACCTCTCTATCGCGCGTGTCGGTACGCACGTCCATGAAGGCGGGCATATCGTCCCCACGAACAATTCCCGCCTAAACCAGCCGCCAAACCACTGTCTGACATTCGCGAACGGGCGGCCTGGTCTATGCGTTGCCGCGCCTGCCCCGGCTGGATCAGATCGGTCTATGAAGTCGATCTTGATATCTCGGGGCAGAAAGCGCAATCCCTCTTGAAATTACGGTATAACATATCATACACGCCCGCTCTGCAACTCAGGGCGGAGCAAAGTCATTGCGTTTACGACATATTTCCCATCGCGCAGCAGCGCTTCTCGCAACGGTCGCCATGTCCGGCCCCATGCCCGCATGGGCACAGGAACCGCAAGTGGAGCGCGACGATCCGGACCCGAGGGAGCGCGGTTCGGCGCGCAGAGACATCGTGGTGACCGGCCAGTCGCTGAGAACGGAAGAGACAGCCCTGCCAGTGCAGGTTCTGGCCGGCGACGAACTCGCCCATCGCCGTCAGGGCGGGCTGGGTGAGACTCTGGCCGGTCTGCCAGGCGTGCATCTGGACAATTTCGGTGGCGGCGCGTCGCGCCCTGTCATCCGGGGCCAGACGCTGCCGCGCATCGAGGTGCTGACCGATGGGGCCAATCTGTTCGACGTGTCGTCCATCTCGCCCGATCACGCCATCACCGCCGATCCGCTGCTGCTCGATGCAATCGAGATCCAGCGCGGCCCTGCGGCGATCCATTATGGCGGGAATGCCACCAATGGCGCGATCAACCTGATCGACAGCAAGGTGCCGAAGGTCGTTCCGGTCGGCGGCCTCACCGGCGCTACCGAGGTGCGTTTCGGCACAGGCGACGAGGAGAAGACACTCGTCGGCCGTGTGACCGCCGGGCTCGGGCAATTTGCCATACACGCCGAGGGGGCGCGTCGCAGGGCCGATGATTATGACGTGCCGGATGCCTTTGGCACGGACAAGCTGCGCGATTCCTTTGCAGACAGCACCAGCTACGCCTTCGGCGCATCCTGGGTCACGTCAAAGGGCTATATCGGCGCGTCCTACAGCCGGATGGAAAGCGAGTATGGCCTGCCCGGCCACAGCCACATCAACGGCGTGTGCCACACACATGGCCTCGATCTGCATTGCGAGGCGCATGGCGGGTTCGACGATCCGTTCGGCGGGTCCGACGACCATACTGCCTATATCAGGCTGCGTGCCGACCGGGTCGACCTGCGCGCGGACTATGATGATCTTCTGCCCGGCCTTGCCCATGTGCGCCTTCGCGGATCCTATACCGACTATGCCCATGACGAGATCGACGGTGACCTGCTGTTCACCCGCTACACCAACGAGGTCTGGGACGGGCGGCTCGAGCTGACCCACAAGCCGATCTTCGGCTTCACCGGCACGCTGGGCGTTCAGTATACCGACGGCAAGTTCAGCGGCATCAATGTCGAAGACCTTCACGTGCCGTTCCCTGACAATGCTTATGGCACCGTCCCGCCTTATTATCACCTCACGGAGAATGTCGGCATCTTCCTGAGCGAGCGCCGGTCATTCGGTGCGGTCGATGTCGAGCTTGCCGCCCGCAAGGATTGGCGCAGGACCCGGGCCGCAAGACCGCAGTTCCTGTTCACGCTGACGCCGGACATGGAAGCGATCTACGACACGATCTTCCGCGATTTCTATGGGCCCGACTGGAAGAAGGCGATCGAGGACGAAACGATTGAATCGTTTCTCAGCCGCAATCCGCCCGTCAGGCATGATCCGTTCTCGGTCTCGTTCGGCGCGACATGGAATGTCGGCAATGGATACGCCGCGTCGCTGTCGCTTGCGCACACCGAGCGCGCCCCGAGCGTGCGTGAGCTTTACGCGCGCGGGAACAATCTCGCCACAAACAGCTATGAGCTCGGGCTCGCCGCCCGAAATCCCCTCCTCAACGATGCCGGTATTGCGCCCGAGGATGTGCTCGAGACCACGGACGCGATCAACCTTACCTTCCGAAAGACGGGCGGCCCCCTCGCCTTCGAAGTGGGCCTGTTTTACCAGGATATCGAGGATTATGTCTTCGCGCGGCTGATCGAGACCGAAACGGAAACCGGGGTCCGGCACAACTTCCTCATCTACACGGCCGCCAACGTCCGCTTCGCCGGGATCGACGGGCAGATCGGCTATCAGCTGACGCCGCAATCGCGCGTGACGATCTTCGGGGACTATGTGGATGCCAGGCTGAAAAGCGAGGATGACAATCTTCCGCGCATTCCCCCCGGCCGGCTCGGCGTCCGCTATGATCTCACCGCGGGTCCCCTCTCAGGCGATGTGGAATATTATCACACATTCGAGCAGGACAAGATCGCCTCTTATGAGACGCGCACGGCCGGCTATGACATGCTCAACGCGACCTTGAGCTACCGCTTCGATCTGGGCCGGGCAAAGGCGGTGGAATTCTATGTTCGCGGCACCAACCTTCTCAACGAGCTGGCGTTCGCGCACACCTCGTTCGTGAAGGATCAATCGCCGCTGCGCGGCCGCAGCGTCGCCATCGGCATGCGTCACGCATTCTGACCCGGGCGAGGCGGCGGGCGTCGGGTGCCTGCCGCCTCATCTGAATCGCGATCACCAGATCATTCGCCAACGTCCAGCGGCGCGCCCCGCGCAGCGGCAAGGGGCACATGCAGAAATCCGGCAAGCGTCGGGGCGATCCGGCGCATGTCGATCGTGCCGAGATTCCTGTTCGCCGCTATCCCCTCGCCCACCAGGATGAGAGCGGCGTGCATGTCCCGGCGCGTGTTGGTGGTCGAATAGGCGCCGTGCGAGCCGCCTGCATAAGCCTGGCTGAACGGCCCTTTCATCGCATTTCCCATGCGATAGCCCGGCTTCAGGGCGATCACGAAACGCGCCTGATCCGACAAGCCGCTGTGCCGCAAGTCCTCGGCGGGCAGGATGGCGGCGATGCCGGCTTCGGGTTGCCGGGCGAGCTTTCCAAGAAATGTGGCGACCTCCGCCTCCAGCGCACGATTGCCGGGGTCCTGCAGCACGACCATCGCGCTGCCGCCGACATACCATGCAAAGGCGCGCCAGGATTTCACTTCGCTGCGCGTCTCGTCCGTGAAGGTGATGAGCCCGGCATCCGCGAAGGCGATGTTCAGGTTGACCTCCCGGGTCGTCCGGTCGAAGCCGTGGTCGGACGCGATCGCGATCACGCCCTGCGGGTTCTGAGCTCGATACGCTGCCACGAGCTTGCCGATTTCCCGGTCGATCCGTTCCAGCGCCGCGCGACCCTCTGCCGAGCCCGGCCCGTGGGCGTGCTGTTCCTTGTCGTGCGACACATAATGCACCGTCAGGAGATGAGGCCGATATTCGGTGATGATCCGGATCGCCTCCCTGGTGATCTGCTCGTCGTCGGTGGAATCGCCGTTATTGATGTTGACATCGATCGGCGCGGCGCCCCGGGTCACGGGCCAGTAAAGGCTGGCTGTCCGCAGCCCGGCCTCCTTCGCGGCCGACCAGAGCGTCGGCACCTTGATCGCCTCATACTGACTGTAGGACTCCGGCAGCCTGGCCGTTGCGGCAAACGGACGATTGTTGAACACGCCGTGCTCGATCGGGGAAACGCCGGTCACCAGCGTCGTGTGATTGGGATTGGTGACGGTCGGGTTGACGTTGACGACGCGCTCGGCATGGCTGCCTTCGTGCAGCAGGCCGCGCAGCACCGGGAGGTTCGGCCGGTCCTTTTCGGGCCCGAGCAGGCTATCGGGCGAGAAGCCGTCAATGCTGACGAGAAGAACCGGGCGATGCGGCTTCTCCTCGCCATGCGCCTGGCTCACGCTTTCATCCGCTTGCGCCAGCGACGAGGCAGCGAGTGATGGTGCCTGGGCCAGAAGCAGGGCGCAGGTCGCGCCGATCATGATGCGAAGGAGGTTCATGGGCTGTCCGTGCTGGCTTGGCGGGGATGGAAGGCGGCGCGAAGCTGCCTTCCAGGAGGCGATGACGGTCCTCAGAAACCGAACGTGTATCTGAGCCGGAACTGGCGACCGCGCGGATTGACGGTGCCGACCACGAAGCCATTGTCTTCGTCTGCCACCGGCGGGTCCGCATCGAAGAGGTTGTGCACCGTGAATGTCACGGCATGGCGTGGCTTGCCGTCATTCACCGTGCGGCCAAAGGCATAGCTGGCGTTCAGCGTGTGCTGGATGGCCGGTTTCACCCGGTAATAATAGCGCATCACGCCATTATCATCGACGACATTGATATAGTCGGGGCGGCCGAGGGCCTCATAGATCGCTTCGGTGGTCGCCGCCGAAGTGCTCGAGAAAGAGCCATAATAGGTGGTCAGCCAGTTGACGGACACGCCGCCCTTAGACCAGCCAATGGCGGCATTGCCGATCCATTTGGCGTAGCCGTTGCGGCCCAGCTGATCGATGGTGACGCCTTCATCGGTGAGGTCCTCGTCGCGCTGCAGATTGCGCGTGGCCTCGGCACGCATCGTGAAGCGGCCGAAAGCCGTTTCGGGCGAGCGATACTGCAGGCCGAAATCGAGACCGGACAGAGTGCGCGACCCGAGGTTGATATAGTCGACGACCATATTCTCGATTTCACCCACGACTGCCCGCTTCGAGGCATTGGACGTCTGTGCAGCGTTGTAGGCATCGAAGGCCGCCCGGTCAGCGGCGGTCACGGCACGGCGAACGACGCGGGCACTGCCGGCATAGGCGCCGGTCCCCGAGCCGAGGTCGATCTGATCGATCGATTTTCCGCTGGCCAGCGCGGCCTGGGTCGCCAGATCGAGCGCCAGCTCGTCCAGCGCCAGCACATCGGCATTGCTGAGCGCGCTGATCGCGTCCCGCTGCTTCATCCGCCAATAGTCGCCGGTGATCGACAGGCCGCGAATGCCCGGCACGTCGAGCACGAAGCCGAGACCGAAATTCTCCGCGCGTTCCGGGTTCAGCCGGTTGTTGCCCTGTCGATAAGTGCGGCGCGGGCCGCTGCCGTCCAGCGCAAAGCCGGTGACGCTGTAGCGATAGGGATCCTGCGTGTAGTTCACGCGAAGCAATTGCGTCGTGTCGGTCTGCGCGAGATTGGGCGCCCGGAAGCTCCTGTTGTATGAGCCGCGCAGGCTCAGCCATGGCGTCGGGCTCCACAACAGGCTGAACTTGGGCGTCGTGCTTTCGCCATGGATCGAGAAGCGCTCGTGGCGCACCGCGGCGCCCAGTTCGAGGCGATGGATCAGCGGCAGCGCGTTCGCTGGCGTGATGAGCGGCAGGCCAATCTCGGCATAAGCGGAAAGCACGCGCTGATGCGCACTGACGTCCGCGTTCGGGCTCATCGAGATGAAGTCGTTGTCATTCTCGCGCAGATAGGGGAATTGCGCGCCCGATCCCGGCGGGTTCAGGCCGGCATAGGGAGCTTTCCAGGCATCGTAATTCTCCCAGCGGACTTCCGTGCCGCCCGCCGCTTGGACGCGACCGCCGCCGAATGGCAGCTGGAACAGCTCGCCGGAGAGCTTCGCGTCCCAGGTGATGATCCGCGTCTTTCCGTAGCGATTGTCGGTATCGTACATCGGGTCGGTCACTGACGCCGGATTGGTATAGGGCTTGTCGACCACGATCTTGCCGTTCTCGACCTTGAAGGTCACCGGGAACGGATTGTACGCGGTAGCGTCCGTCCGCTCGAGCGCTTTGCGAACGAGGGATTCGCGGTAGATATTGGTCTCGGTCTCATGGCTGTACGCGCCCGACATCATGACCGCGCTTTCCCAGGACCAGTCGCTGCCGATCGTGCCCCGGACACCGGCAAGGGCCCGGTAGAAGCTGGAGTCGACCTGGATATAGCGGTCCTTCGTGCCGTTCGGCATCGTGCCTGCGGCGATCGTCACATCGGCCGGAGCCCCCTTGATGCGCGGCGTGCCGTCCGCATTGGGCAAGCCATCGATATTGTAGAAGCGTTCGCCGAACGGGTTGTACGGGTTCGACGCGGGGACATAGATGCCCGGCTCGTTCACATTCTGGAGATTGGCGGATTCCCGCTGGCTGTTCGCGCGCGAGCCCGAATAAAGCACGTCGCCGAACAGGGTGAGATTGTCGTTCACCTCATGCTCGATGAACAATGCCCCGTTGATGCGTTCGACCCCGGGGATCAGCGTGCGGTGGGGCAGTCGATTGTGATAATAGCCGTTCTCCACATTGCCCAGCGTCCGGCTCGGCGTGCTCTGCTTGAAGTTGATGCCGCCATTCCCGTCCGGGACAAGGAAGAAGGTGCCGTCCGCAGCCATGGTCGCCACGCCGCCGGTCGGGCTGGCGGTCGTCACGATTCCCGCATTGCCGGCCGGTCGTCCGCTCACGAAGGTCTGGAAGTCGGGCTGGATGTAGCCCCGCCGGAACTGGCCGAAATTGGTGATCGTGCTGCTGTTGTCGAAATCATTGTCGACCGCGAAGGCGGTGCCGGTCTTCGGGTCGACGACGGGAAGACCGTTCCACGGGGCCGGCAGGTCGCGCGTGCGGCGCAAGTCGCTCTGGGTGCCCCAGTCGCGGTCGCTGACCATCATCTTGTCGCGCTTGAACAGGTCGAGCGAGAGGCCGATCGACGTGCGACCGAATTTGAACATATTGGACCCGGTGATCCGATATTCGCCGGCGCCGCCATGTTGCGTCTGGGCCGTCTCGATCGAGAGGCGCCCGCCCTGGGCGTTGGGCGAAACGATCGAATTGATGACGCCCGCGGCGGCGTCTGCGCCGTAGATCGCCGATGCGCCGTCGCGCAGAATTTCCACGCGGCTCAGCAGTGCGGTGGGGATGACGTTGGCGTTCGGAGACAGCGCCGGCACGCCTTGGTCCGTGCCGGACAGCGGATGCGCGGCGATGCGGCGGCCGTTGATCAGCATCAGCGTGCTGCCCGCGCCAATGCCACGCAGGTCGACGGACATGACATCGCCACGCGCAGCCTGCGACCCGATGGTGGCTTCGTTGATCGACGGCGGACCCGCCATGGGCAGCGTCGCGAAAAGATCGGCGCCGGTCGAGCCGCCGCGCAGCGCGATGTCGTCCGCCGTGATGACGCTGATCGGCAGCGCTCCTTCGCTGGTGGAGCGGCGCAGGTTGGTGCCCGTCACCACGATTTCGCCCATGGTGTCGCTCATCGCGTCGCCGGGCGTCGGCTGTGCGATCGCGCTGTCGGACGGGCTTGCCGCCTCGGCTGCATTCGCTTGGGAATGGGCGGCGACGAGCGCGAAAAGGGCGCTGCCGGTCATGGCTGAAAGTCGAATGTTCACGTGGAGACCCCTGATTGTTCCGGAAAGGACTGCGTTGGCCGGGGTTGAGGCGATGTCGCTCGCCTTCTGGACAGCCCCGGCCCTTCGCCTCGACCGGTGAGATAGACAGGGTGCGTGACCGCAATGCTGCGGATTTACCCGTGTTCCGTCGATACAATCACCGAACAATTCGATGGATTGGAGCGCGATGTTGAAAGAGCAGGATGGCGTTATTTTCAGGTGGTCCGCCGGGTCACGGCATTCAGAAATGCAGAGATCAGCAGGCTGCGCCGCCGCTCCCGAAGGCAGCACAGATAGATGTGCGTGACGACGGCGGTGCCCGTGATGGGGAGCGGCACCAGCCGCTCGTCCGGCACATATTCCGATTGCGAGACGGTGCCGATGCCGAGGCCACGGATCACGGCCTCGCGGATCGCCTCGCGACTGCCGATCTCCATCGCGATGCGCGGCTTGCGGCCGATCGACGCCATGGCATCCTCGAGCGCCCGGCGCGTCGTGGAGCCGGTCTCGCGCATCAGCAGACGCTCCTTGGAGAGCTCGGCCAGCTCGATCGAGCCATTGGCGGCCAGGCGGTGATCACGATGTACGAAGGCCGTCACCGGATAGCTCGCATAATGCTGCATATAATAGCGATCATCGTCGTCCGCCCGGGCGACGACGCCGACGTCCGCCGCGTAATTGCCGAGGTCAGTGAGGACGTCGCCTGAGTTGCCGAGCCTCATGGACGTGTAGATGTCCGGATACTGGCTGTGAAAGGCCTCGATCATGGCGATCACATGGAAAGGGCTTACCGCGCCGATCTTGATCGCGCCCTGCCGCAGGGCGCCGCTGTCCTTCAGCAGGATTGCGGCGTCATTCTCCAGCTCGATCATCTGCCGCGCGATCTGCAGGAATTCGGTGCCGACCGGCGTCAGGTCGATGCGCCGCCCCCGTCGCTCGAACAGGCGCGCGCCATGCTCTTCCTCCAGGGCCTGGATCTGTGACGTGATGGTCGTCTGGCTCGTGCGCAAGGCGCGCGCAGCAGCCGTGAAGCCGTTGTAGCGCGCGACCGCGATGAAACTGCGAAGTTGCGTGAGCGTCACGTGAAGGCCCGCTTCCAATCCACCGAAAATATCGGTCGATCAATCGGTATGGCACGTATGTTTCAGGCATATGACTGTCATGTTCGCGCCCTAGAGCCGCTCTGACCGAGACCATCAGAGCAGGTTGATGAACGAGATTGCTTCCCCCCTCGCCTATTCAGGCAAGATCACTGCCGCTATTTTTGACTGGGCCGGGACGGTCCTCGATTTCGGATGCATCGCGCCTGTCGCCGCTTTCCAGGAGGCGTTTGCCAACGCCCGCGTGCCGATCAGCGAAGCGGAAGCGCGTGGGCCCATGGGAGCGGCGAAACGCACGCACATCGAACTGATCCTGGCTGATAAAGCCGTCGCCGGGCGCTGGCTGGCTTACCATGGCAAGCCTTCGGACGAGCAGGACCTCGATGCGCTCTATGCGGATTTCCTGAGGATCGATCAGGTGAATTGCGCGCGCTACAGTGCGCTGATCCCGGGTGCTCTGGAAACGATCGGCGCCCTGCGCGAGCGGGGAATCGCGATCGGGAGCACCACCGGTTATCCGCGCAGCATCATGGATGGGCTCATCCCCCTTGCGGCGGCGCAGGGCTATGAGCCGGATTGCTGCATCACGGTGAGCGATGTCACGCGCGGCCGCCCTTATCCCGACATGATCCTCGCCAATGCCCTCGCGCTCGGCCTCGCCGACGTGCGCGGCGCCATCGTCGTGGATGACAGCCCGAGCGGCCTCACCGCCGGTCGCGCGGTCGGCATGTGGGCGATCGGCATCCTGGCGAGCGGCAACGAAGTCGGCCTGTCGCTGGAGGACTGGACGGCATTGTCCGCCGACGAGCAGGATGCGCATCGGGGTCGCGGCCTTCCGGTCCTTGCTCGGGCGGGCGCCCATTATGTGATCGATACCATCGCCGATCTCCCGCCGATCATCGACGCCATCGAGGCGCGCCTTGCCGGCGGCGAAAGGCCATGAGGCAATGGTCCTTTCACAATCCCGTCGCCCTGCATTTCGGGGCGGGTGTATTCGATCGGGTGAAGGAACAGATCGGGCAGCGCAGATGGCTGCTGGTGACCCATAAAGACGCGCCGTTCGCACCCATGCGCGACCGGCTGCTCGGCCATGTCCACCCGCCCCTCGCCATTGCCGATGCGATCATGCCCAATCCCAGCCTGGCCATGCTGCAGCATGTCTGCGGGCTCCTGCAGGCCAGGGCTGACGGAATAGACGTCATCGTGGCGCTTGGCGGCGGTTCGGTGATGGACACGGCGAAGTTCCTGGCGGCCGGCCATTGCGACTTCAGGAGCGTGGCCTGCTATCTGGATGGACAGGTCGCGCTTGGCGGCAGGGCGCTGCCGGTCATCGCGGTTCCCACCACGGCGGGCACCGGCAGCGAGCTCACCAAATGGGCGACGATCTGGGATCCGGAGCAGGGACGCAAGCTGTCTCTGAACCGGGACGATCTTTATGCCGAGGCGGCCTTCATCGATCCGGAGCTGACCGCGAGCCTGCCCTGGCCCCTCACGCTTGCCAGCGGACTGGACGCGCTGTCCCACGCGCTTGAGAGCCTCTGGAACCGCAACGCAAACCCCATCACGCGCAGCTTCGCCATTGCGGCGGCCGGCGATGTGCTGACGGCGCTCGCCCGGCTGCAGGGAGATCTGGACGATCAGGACGCCCGCTCCATGCTCGCGGCCGGCGCGATGAAAGCCGGGCTCGCCTTCTCGAACACGCAAACGGCGCTGGCGCACAACATCTCCTACCCGATCACACTGGACTATGGCGTCGCTCACGGGATCGCCTGTTCCTTCTGCCTGCCGGAAGTGATGGCCGCCGCGATCGGCGCGGATGATGCGTGCGACACGGCGCTGGGATCGATTTTCGGCGCGCTCGCCCAGGCCCCGCAAGCCCTGCGCCGCAGGCTGACCGATCTCGGCATTGCGGGTGATCCTGCCGCTTTTGGTATCGGTGGCGAGGCATGGCGCGGCATCGTGGCCGACGCCTTTGACGGTCCGCGCGGCCGCAATTTCATCGGGGCGCGCGAACGCTTTCCTGATCGGCCCGTCGCGTGAGCGCCACCGCGCCGATGAGGTCGCGGCAAGGGCTGCCGTCGCGCTGTCATCATGAAGACATGTCTCCCGGCCAGGGAACGTCCCTCTGGCGGAAGCCGACAGCAAGGATTCCCCGGCCGTGACTTCCTCCAGCTCGATCGCGATGATCGCCGCCTTGCCCGACCAGCGGCAATCCTTCCTGCGGGCGCGGCGCAAAGTGCTGCTTGCGACCATGTTCTGCTATCTGTTCTTCTACACGGGGCGGCAAACCTTCGGCTTCGCCATACCCGGCATTCAGGCGGAGTTCGGCGTCAGCAAGGAGACGCTGGGCTGGGTCAGCGCCGCGCTCCTCTGGTGCTACGCCATCGGCCAGGCCATCAACGGCAATCTCGGTGACAAGCTGGGCGGCCGCACGGTCATGAGCGCCGGGGCGATCCTCTCCTGCGCGACGAACTGGGCGGTGAGCTTCTCGACCGGGTTGCTGAGCCTCGGCTTCCTCTGGGGCCTCAACGGCTATTTCCAGGCGATGGGCTGGGCGCCCGGCAGCCGCGTCCTCTCCAACTGGTTCGGGCCGGGCGACCGGGGGAAGGTGTTTGGCTGCTATGTGTTTGCGGCGGGCATGGCTTCGGTCCTCAGCTTCGTGACCTCCATCCTTGTGGTCCATATCTTCGAGATGGAGTGGCGCTGGATTTTCCGCATCCCGGTGCTGCTGATGCTGCTGGGTGGGCTGACCTTCTTCTTCGTCGCGCGAGAGCGTCCGGAAGACCTGGGTTTCGGTTCCCCGCATGCCTCCGAGCGTGAGGCCGTTTCCGAGACAAGCGAAGAAAGCTCGATGCAGCGCTACCGGGCGGTGCTTTCCAACTGGCGGATATGGATGGGGGGCCTGGCGATCGGCTTCCAGAACGCGGCCCGCTACGGCCTGCTGGTCTGGGTTCCGGTCCATTTCATCGGCGGAGACGGCGCCGCAGCGGCGGGCACGGGAAGCCTGATCGCGCCGGAATGGACGACAATCGCGCTACCGGTCGGCATGGCGATCGGGGCCGCGACCAACGGCTACATCTCGGATCGCTATTTCGCCACCCGTCGCTATGTCGCCATCGTCCTGTACATGACGCTCGCCACGGCGATGGCCTTGCTGATGTACAGCATTCCGGCCGCGTCCGTTCAACTCGGGCTTGCCGTGCTCTTCCTCTGTGGCTTCTTCGTCTATGGACCACAGGCCAGCTTCTGGGCGCTCTGCCCGGATCTCGTCGGCCATCGCCGCGCGGGCACCGCGGTCGGCGTCATGAACTTCTTCGCCTATCTGTTCGCCGGCCTTGGCGAGCCGCTGATCGGCAAGGTGATGGACAGCAGCGGCACCACCTCCGTCATCTTCCTGCTCGTCGCCATGGCAAGCGGCGCAAGCGCCGTGACGGCGTCTTTCATCCGCCGCTGACCTGACGATCGAGGCGGCAATACGGCCTTCCGGCCCTCCGCGCAGCCTGCGCAACCCTCTCAATTCCCGAACAGAAAAATCCAGAAACAGGCCATTGCATTCCTAAGCACCCTTCAATAGTTGCGACTAACTCGCATTATCGAATCTTCCGAGGGGGCTGTCTTGTCTGTTTTCCGATCCATCCTGCTTGCGTCCGTCGTTCTGCCCGCCGCGCTGTCTTCCGTGCCCGCGCTCGCGCAGCAGGCGCCTCTTCCGGCCGATGCCGGCGAGAGCGACGGGGCCGATACGATCATCGTCACCGGCCGGGTCCAGCGCCTGTATCGCGCGGAGCAGACGACGGTGGGCAAGGCTGCGGAAGACCCGATGAACATCCCGCAGTCCGTGCAGGTCATCAATTCCGAGCTGTTCACAGATCAGGGCGCCCGTGATGCAACGGACATCTATCGCAACATCTCGGGCGTCAGCTTCTTCAGCTATGCCGGCGTGACGTTCCGGGGGTTCCGGCAGGACCAGTCCTTCTATGACGGGCAGCGCGGCAATCCGTTCATCGGCTTTTCCGTCCCGCAACTGTTCAACATCGAGCGGGTGGAGGTCCTGAAGGGTCCGGCCGGCCTGTTCTTCGGCCCCGGATCGCCCGGCGGCATCATCAATTACGTGTCCAAGACCCCGTCCGACACGTCTTCGCTGCGCATGGTCGCCACCGGCGGCAATTATGATCGCGTCGGCATCTCGGCGGAAGCGACAGGGCCGGTCGATGCCGACGGCGTCATCACTTATCGCCTTGGCGGTTTCTACGAGGCCATGGACCCGTATCGGCGCAACACGCAGAACAAGGCGAAGATCGCCGATGGCGCGATCGCGATCCGCACCAACGAGGGCGGCAAGCTCACGCTGCAGGCCACGATCTACGACAATTATCTGCGCGCCAACCGGCTGCGCGGCGTCCTTGTCGACGATGCCGGCAATTTCCTGACGGATATCCGCTGGAACGCCAATGAGCCGACCGACTTCCTGCATCTCAAGAGCCAGGCCTATCAGGCCCGCTATGAGACGAGCGTGGGGGACCGTGTGACGTTCGACGCGGGCGTGCGCTATTTCGATGCGCGCGAGGCCCAGAAATATCACGAGCCGCGAGGACTCGATCCGGCCAATCCCGATCTCGTCCGCCGGGAGTTCCGCGATCAGATCCGCCCGGTCCACGGCCTCTCGTTCATGACCAATGCCACGGCCCGGGTGGACCTGTTCGGCATGGAGCACAAGTTCCAGGCCGGGGCGGACTGGTATGACGAGAAGAATGTGCTGGATTCCCGCATCCTGCGGACGGGCGTGACGTCCCTTAGCCTTTCCAACCCAGTCTATGGGGGCGCAGCGGAGGGCGATGCGGCGCGCGCAGCACTGCTGCCGTTCACCACGACCGATACCCGGACCAAGCGGCAGGGCGTCTATCTGCAGGACCAGATCAGCCTGACGCGCAGCCTGCTGCTGGTGGGCGGCGTGCGTTACGATCATTTCGAGGACAAGGTGACGACCAGCACCGACGGGACGGTGAGCAACCGCTCCTCCTATCGGGATGGTGACGTCACGTTGCGCACGGGCCTGATCTTCAAGCCGCTGCCGGACATCTCGACCTATGTCAGCTGGTCGCAGAGTTTCGAGCCGCAGGCGGCCGCCAGCCAGGATGCCAATGCCGGCGGCCCGTTCGCGCCCGTCACCGGCAACCAGATCGAGGGCGGCGTGAAGACGCAGTTGCTCGACGGACGGCTCCAGGCCAATCTCGCGGCCTATCGCATCGTCCGCCGGAACATCCTGCAGGTCGATCCTTCGCTTCCGCCCGTGAACGGCGTCGACCAGCTCGCCCCGATCGGCGAGGTGACGAGCAAGGGCTTCGAGGTGGACCTCGCCGCCGACATCACGCCCGACTGGGTCTTGCTGGTGAATTATGGCTATAACGACACCCGGATCACCGGGACGGTCGCCGGTCAGGCGATCACCAATGCGGTCGGGGACCGCTTCGCCAACGCGCCCCGGCACAAGGTCGGCTTCTGGACGCGTTATCAGTTTCCGGGGCTTGACGCGGCCTTCGCCTTCGGCGGCGAGCATGTGTCCAGCCGCATCAGCCTTTCCGGCCAGTCGGTGCAGCCCTACACGATTTTCGACGCGTCGATCACCAAGGGGCTGGGCTTTGCCGAACTGCTGCTCCGGGTCGATAACATCTTCGACAAGGTCTATGCCGCATCCGGCTTCAGCGCGCAGAGCGGGCATTTCCCCGGCGAGCCGCGCACCTTCCTGGCCGAGCTGCGCGTCCGGTTCTGACGGCCGATGCGACCGGTGAAACCACCCAAGCGGCGTTCCCTGTGGTGGCGCGTGCACAGCTGGGCGGGGCTGAAGCTCTCGATCTTCCTGACCTTCATCCTCGCCACCGGCACGCTTGCCGTGTTCGCGCATGAGATCGACTGGCTGGTGACGCCCGCCATGCGCGTCACGCCGCAGGATCGCCCGCTTGCCAGCTGGGGCGAGATCGCGCAGGCCGCCGCGCGCGCCGAGCCGGAGGGACGCCTGCAGACGCTCCATGCGCCGATCGATCCATGGTTCGCCGTTGAGGCATGGGTGGACATGGGCAAGGGCGCGCCGCGCCGCGTCTATGTCGACCCGTGGGAAGCGCAGGTGACGGGCACGCATGGCTGGGCGAATGTCCACCGCTTCCTGCGTCAGGTGCATCGGCACCTCATGCTGCCCACCCGGATCGGCATTCCCATCGTCAGCTCGCTGGCCTTTCTGCTGCTGGCATCGCTCGTCACCGGCATCGTCACTTACAAGAAATGGTGGCGAGGCTTCCTGCGCCTCCCGCGCGGCGGCGACGCGCGGCGCTTCCAGGGGGAGTTGCACCGGCTGGCCGGCGTGTGGAGCCTGTGGTTCGTGGCGCTCATGACGGTGACCGGCATCTGGTATCTCGTCGAGACGCTCGGCGGGCGCGCGCCGGTGCCGGAGCTGCCGCGCCTCGCTGTCACTGCCGCGCCGGTGACCGGCCCCGCGCTCGACCGGCTTGTCGCCACCGCGCGCGCGGCGAAGCCCACGCTCTCGATCCGCGAGATCCGCTTCACGCCGGATAATGGCGTCATCTTCCTGGGGCAGGATCGCGCCTGGCTGGTGCGCGAGCGCGCCAATGGCGTGGCGGTCGATCCGGCCACCGGCCGCGTGACCGCCATGCTGGATGGCCGCGACCTCTCCGTCCACCAGCGCATTTCGGAAATGGCGGACCCGCTGCACTTCGGCACGTTCGGCGGGCTCGCAACCAAGATCATCTGGTTCCTCGCCGGCGCGCTGCTCACCGGCCTGTCCGTCACTGGCATGCTGATCTACGCCAGGCGTATCCAGCGCGCCGATCGCGTCGAAGGCGGCGGGGTGCGCATCGCATGGGCCGGCATGGGGCTCTGGGCCTATGTGTCGATCGCAGCGGTCATCCTGGCACTGGCCTTGACCCCGGGGGCGATCGGCGGCGCCAGCTAGAGCTCGCCCTCGTCATGCGGCGCCGAGCCACCGGGCAAGCCGTGGCAATCGGGGGAAAGCCAAGCGCTCGACGAGCCAGATGAGCAGCAGCGAGAGGGCGAGCAGCGGCAGCAGCGCCGCAGAGGCCAGCAGGATGGTGACGACAACACGCCCCGGCCTTTCCGCCGCCGACGGCGCGCCAAGCCTGCCCGCGGGCTTGCGCCGGCGCCACATCATGAAGCCGCTGACGGCCAGGGTGATCAGTCCGGCGGCGGTCAGCACGCCGATCGCCTGATTGAGCGGACCGAAGAGCTGTCCCTGATGCCAGGCGATGCCGTAGCCCACCATGCGGTCGATGACATGGATGTCTCCGAACCGCTCGCGGTAGAGTTGCTCGCTGCCATCGCGGCTGAAGCGGATGGTCTGCTGCAGGGGCACGTTGGCCGCGTCGGAGCGGATCGTCCACGCCATCTCCCCGGGCGCGCCGAACCGGCCGGGCGCGCCGGGCGGCGTGACGATGGCGGGAAAGGCGAGACGTTCGGATCGTGCCCGCGCCACCATCGCGTCGAAAAGCGTCGGCGAAAAGGCGCCGTCATCCCCGCCCATGTGCCCGACGCCGGAATGGCCGTCATGATGAGGTGCATGGGGTTCTGCTGCGGCAATCGGCTGCCGTTCCTCGGCTGCCCCCTCTTCGGTCACCCAGGGCGAAGCACCTTTCACCCAACCCAGCTCAGCACGCAGCCGGTTGAAGCCGCTGCCCCAGACGTCCGTCCACGGCAGGCCGGTCAGCAGCAGCACCAGCGCGAGCCCGGAAATCCAGAAGCCCGTGACGGCATGCAGGTCGCGCCAGAACAGGCGCCGCCCGCCCGTCAGCCGCGGCCACAGCACGCCGGCCATCCCCTGCCCGCGCGGCCACCAGAGATACAGGCCGGACGCGATCATCAGGATCGCCCAGCTCGCCGCCAGTTCCACCAGCCAGTTGCCGGCCTTGCCGATCATCAGTTGGCTGTGGACGGTCTTGACCAGCGCCATGATCCGCGCCTCTGGCCTGAGGCTCCCCACGACCGCCCCGTCGGCAGCGACGAACGTCTCCCGCACGCCTCCGCCATCCGGCAGATCGAGACGCACCATTGCCGCGTCACCGGCGCGCTCGGGCAAGCGGTAGTCCAGCAGATGCGCACCTGGAAAGGCGGCCATCGCAGCCTCCACCTGCCGCGATGGCGCGCCCTGCGTTGCGACTGGCGATCCCCGGAAGTCCCGCTCTTCCCAACGCTCGATCTGCGGCTTGAACAGATAGAGCGCGCCCGAGAGCGACAAGGTGATGATGAAGGGCAGCACGAACAGCCCGGCGTAGAAATGCCATCGCCAGATCGTGCGATAGCTGTTCGGGCGGGGCTGTCCGGTTGCCATGTCGGTTGTCCTCAGGAGCGCTTGATGAAGGTCAGGTTGCGGCCGCGCATGGTCACCAGCGGAACCGGATGCCACCATAGACGGCCCGGCCCGTGCCCGGATTGAATATCTCCGACGTCAGGTTGGCTGTGCCGGCAATGGCCACCGTGGAGATGTATCGCTTGTCGGTGAGGTTGCGTCCCTCGACATAGAGCGACCAGCGCTCGCCCAGATCAAACCCGGCCTTAAGGTTCAGCAACGCGTAGGGATCGACCGTCAACGTGTTGGCATTGTCAGCGAAGTAGTGGCCCGGCGCCCATTCGACATTCGGGCCAGCGTAGAAGCCGCCCGGATGCTTGTAGAGCATCTCGGCACGCAGATAATGTTTCGGCACGCCGGGGATGCGATTGTTGGCGTAGATAGCGTCATCATCGAAGAAGAAGTCGCTGAAAGTGTAAGCCGCGGTCAGCGCGAGGCTATCACCGGAGGCCGAGAGCGGAATGGTCGCGTCGAGCCCTGCTTCGATCCCCTGATGCACGGTGCGATCGGCATTGGTCGTCGTGCACGGCGCCCAGGGGAAGAGCGTGAGGCATTGAAGCTCGTCGCGGATATCCGAGCGATACAGCGAGACATCCCAGCCGATGATGCCGCTGCGCCCGCGTGTGCCGATCTCATAGGTGGTCGCCCGCTGCGCCTTCATACTCGTCGTCGGCGAGGAGAAAATGCCCGCGTCGTAGCTCGGCACTTCGGCACTGCGCGAGACATTGGCGAAGAGCTGGACGTCCGGCTGCACGTCCCACAGCACACCGAACTTCGGGCTCCACAGGTCGAAGCTCTGACGGCCTGACCCGGTGCCGATCCGGTCGCGCCGATCGCGGGTCGCGTGCAGATACTGGACGCCCGCGATCAGCGCGAGGTTGGGCTGAACGTAGAGCGAATCCTCGGCATAGACGGAAAGGTTCTTCGACTTGTCGACCATGGATTGAGTGAGGTCGCCCTTCACCGCGCCGGGCAGATTGACGAACTGCTCGGTATCCATCGTGCCGTTGTGGAGATTGGCGCCGAGGATCAGCCGGTTGCGCAGGCCGCCGAGATTGCGATCGTCCACGGCGCGCAGGAACCCGCCATAATCGTCCACGGTGTAGTCGAGATACTGGTAGATCGGATGATCGACATGGCGCCAGTTATAGAAGGCGCCGAACTCCAGCACCGTCTGGTCGAGCCGGACCGTCGTCTTGTTCGAGATGCGGATGGAATCGACATTGCGCTGCTGGTCCTGATCGACCCAGGCGGGGTTCGCGGCACGCGGATTGCCCAGCGCCTGCTCTTTCGAGACCTCGCCCGGAATGCGCTGGTTGGTGGAGGCGCCGGTCAGATAGAAGCGCGTCTCGACATTGGGCGAGATGCGGTATCCCACGTTCATGTTACCGCGAAGGGCATTGCCATCGCTATGGTCGCGATAGCCGTCGATCCGCTGTGCCGAGACGGTCGCGAAATAGTCGAGCGCGCCTGAAACCCCGCCTGTGCTGGCTTGCCCCTTCACATAGCCGAAACTGCCGACGTCGATGCGCGCATCGAGCGGCGCGGCATCGCGTCCGGTCGGCGTAACGAGATTGATCGCGCCGCCGAGCGCATTGGCCCCGAAACGCAGCGCGTTGCCGCCCTTGAACACCTCCACATAGCGATAGGCGCTGGGATCGACCTCGAAGAAGTCGACGAGGCCATCCGCCGTGTTCATCGGCACGCCGTCGAGCAGCAAAGCAATGCCGCGTGCGCCATAGGCTCGCGAGAGCCCCGATCCGCGCACCGAGACGCGCGCATCGTCGCCCATGCGCGGCTGCGTGATGACGCCCGGCACATAGCCAAGGATGTCCTTGATATGCTGGACCGGCGTATTCTTGAACGCCGTATCCGGGACCACCTCCACCCCACCGGGCGTTCTCTCGATCTCGGTGCGGGCCTGATCGGTATTGAGTGTGCCGATGACGAGGATGTCATCCGGTGCAGAGCCTCTTGTTCCGGTCCCGGTCGGGGTTCCGGTCTGGGCCTGCGCCGGCATGGTTGCGGCAAGAGCTGCGCCAAGCGCGATGATGGACGTCTTCATGGTCTGTGTTCCTGTCTGGATATGGTCTGGTCAGGCGCCGGCGCCGGAATGGCGGGCGTCATGCAGGCAGGTCGCCGCGTCCTGGGCGGCGACCGGCGGGATATGTTCGATGAGGTCGAGGCCCAGCGCCGCGTCCGCGCCGCGCGCGACGAAGCAGAGCGCGACCAGCAGCCAGGTGCGGCGGCGGAAGCGACGCAGTTGCCGCGCGCGCCTCTCGGGAAGAGCGAGCCAGCGCATCCTCAACGCCCCCGCGCGGCGGCGAGGGCGCGTGCCACCAGTGGCGCCACCTCTCGCTTCTCGTCGAGGCTCAGGCAGCGCCCGAACTCGATCGCGCCCTCCCGGCACCGCAGGAAGAGGCGCAATTCGGCCGCGCTTCGCCCTTCCGTGGCGAGCCGCATCCAGCAGGCGGGATAGTCCACGCTGCGCCCGGCGCTGTCGCGGTGCCGCACGCGGCCGTCATCGAGCTCGAGCGTCTCGCTGGCGGGTCGGGATCGTGCATGCCGCTCCAGCGCGAAGGTCAGCGCGGCGATGGTGACCATCGAGAAGACCGGCACCGGCCATTGCCCCTCCATCGCGGGACCAAGGGTGGTCAGCATGAACAGCAGGGCGATCATGCCGACGCACGCCCGCGCCGCGCGGGTCAGGTGCGAGCGGTTCTCCCGCATGTGCAGGATGAGGGGATGGTCGGTCGTGTCGTCTCGTGATGAACCGGGCGGCAGCTCGTGGCGGGGCGCGCCCCAGGGCCGTTCGGGTGAACGGCGCAGTAACTGATACATAGGAAAATGCTCCGGCAGGGCCGGTGCATGCGCGCGATCAGGCGCTCAGACCGGCCGGTCCGACAAAATGCGGTTTTGTCAGGCGAACGCCGGTGGCCCGCGCAGCGGCGGACGGAGATGGAAGATGCGCCGGGGATGCGGCAGCCGCACCGGCGCGAAGCCGAGCGCGATGATGAAGGCGAGCGCGATGGCGAGCAACGCTGGTCCCGCCCCGGCCAGCGAAGCCATGGAGAGCGAGGAGAAAGCGCAGTCGCTTTTCCCCTGCTTGCTGCCGTGATCGCCGGGTTCGCCGTTCATCGGAATGACGATTTGCCTGGTGACCGGCTCGCCGAGCCCGTCATGGCAGATCTGGACGGTCAGTACCTTGCTGTTCTGCCCGATCATGTAGCCGCCCGGCACCAGCGCCTTCATGCACAGCGCGGCGAGCACCAGCAGCAGGGCGATTGCGCGATGACGCAGGAAAAGGGCACGAAGCGGCAGCATCCTGGCAGGTCCTTAGCCGAGCGGAAATCCAAAGTCATCCCTCGCGCGCCAGCCTTTCGCGGGATCACGCTGCCCCTGCCGCTACGGCATCCTCGCGCCGTCCTCGCTGCCGAAGCTTGCCCAATGGGCCTCGGGTGGCGGCGGCGGCAGGGGGTCGTGGATGGCCTTCCCCCCTTCCCCGTCATCGCCGCTGCGCCGCCGGTGGAGATGCGCCTTGGCGATCATGTTCGCCGAGACGGGCGCGGTGATGAAGAGGAAGAGCGTGATGAGCAGCTCGTGCGCCGACCAGCTGCCCGCCTTGAGCGGAAAGTAGATCATGGAGGAGATGAGGCAGCTTCCCACGCCCAGCGTCGTCGCCTTGGTCGGCCCGTGCAGGCGGCTCATCAGCGTCGGCAGCCGCGTGAGGCCCCAGCTGCCGATGAGCGCGAAGGCCCCGCCGAGCAGGATGAGGAAGGCGATGAGCGCCTCGGCGATCACGTCCAGGCTCATTCCACGATGTCCCCCCGCAGCAGGAACTTGCAATAGGCGACAGTCCCCACGAAGCCGACCATCGCCAGCAGGAGTGCCGCCTCGAAATAGGTCGTGCTGGTCTCGTAGATGCCGAACAGGATGATGAGCGCGATCGCGTTGATCACCATCGTGTCGAGCGCGAGGATGCGGTCGCTGCTGTTGGGGCCCTTGAGCAGCCGGTAGAGGTTGAGCAGCATGGCCAGTCCCACGCAGCCCAGGGCGATAATGAGCGCGATGCCGATCATGGGAAGATCCCCTTCAGCCGGGCTTCGTAGCGGGACTTGATCCGCGCCACTTCGGCAGCCTCGTCCGGCACGTCCAGCGCATGGACGAGAAGATGGCGCCCGTCGGTCGAGACGTCCGCCGAGACTGTTCCCGGCGTCAGGCTGATCGTCCCGGCCAACGTCGTGATCGCCTCGGCGGAAGTGAGGTCCAGCGGCACGAACAGCCAGTGCGAGCGCAGGTCGCGATTGCGCCGGAACAGGATCAGCGCGGCCACCTGGAAATTCGCCACCACGATGTCCCACAGCACGATGCCCAGATAGGCCACCATCGGCCAGCCGAAGCGCAGCAGCGGCCGGTCCGGCCAGAACGGCCCGGTGAAGATCGGCACGAGCGTGGCGAAGACGAGCCCCAGCAGCAGGCCGCCCGGCGTGAGGCTGTTGAGCATCAGCATCCAGACGATCACCAGCAGGACGAAGAGGCCGGGATGCGGGAAAAGCCGTCGCAGCATGTTATCGCTCCCCCACTGCCGGGCCGAGCACCGCCTCGATATAGGCGGCCGGCGCGAAGATCTGGCTGGCGGTCTCCTGGGCATAGTGGCTCGCTACGCCCGCACCCACGGTCAGGCCACCAAGGAGCAGGAGCAGGAAAAGCACCGGCAGCAGCTCCGTGAAACCCGGCGGCGAGGGCGCCGCGGTGCGGAAGGAAGGCTGCGGCATCGCCGAAGCGCTTTTCCAGAAGATCGCGCTTCCCACCCGGGCCATGCCGAGCATGCCGAGCAGCGTCGTGCCGAGGATGGTCGCCCAGATCCAGGCGCGCCACGGGTCGGTCAGGGTCGCCTGCAGGATCAGCAGCTTGCCGATGAAACCGGAGAGCGGCGGCATCCCCACCAGCGCCATGGCCGCCAGCAGGTAAAGCAGGGAAAGGCGTTCCAGCCCGGCGAAGCGCACGCCCGGCACCACAGCGTCGCCATAGCTCCCGCGCCGGCGCGCGATGATGTCGACGAGGATGAACAGCAGGGCCGCCGTCAGCGTCGTATGCGGGAGATAATAGAGGCCCGCTGCCATCGCGCCGGGATCGAAGCGCGAGACGGAGATCAGCAGCGTGCCGGTCGATCCGATCAGGGCGAAGGCGGCGAGATCGCGCAGGCCCCGCGCGGCGAGCAGCCCCAGGAAACCGATGATGGTCGTCGCCAGCGCGCTGGGCAGCATCCACGGCATCGGCGCCCAGGCCGCCGCGCCTGCCTGCGCGCCGAAGATCAGCGGCACGGTGCGGATGATGGCGTAGATGCCCACCTTGGTCATGATGGCGAAGAACGCCGCGACGGCGGGCGATGTCGCGGCATAAGTGCGCGGCAGCCAGAGATGCAGCGGCAGCAGCGCCGCCTTGAGCGCGAAGACGCACAGCAGGATCAGCGCCCCCGCTCGGACGAGCCCGCCGTCGCTTGCCGGCAGGGCGGGAATGCGCACTGCCATGTCCGCCATGTTGAGCGTGCCCGTCACGCCATAGAGGATCCCGAGCGCGATGAGGAACAGCGTCGAGCCGACGAGGTTGATGACGACATACTGGACGCCCGCCTTCAGGCGCTCGGGCCCCTGGCCGTGGAGCATCAGGCCATAGGAGGCGATCAGCAGCACTTCGAAGAAGACGAACAGATTGAACAGGTCGCCGGTCAGGAAAGCGCCGTTCAGCCCGAGAAGCTGGAACTGGAAGAGCGGGTGAAAGTGCCAGCCCTTCCGGTCGAGCCCCGAGATGACGGCATGGGCCAGCACCGGCAGCGCCAGCAGCGCGGTCAGCAGCAGCATGAGCGCGGCGAGCCGGTCCAGCACCAGCACGATGCCGAACGGCGCAGGCCAGTTCCCGAGTGCATAAGCGTTGACCGCGCCTGTGCTGGCGGTGAGCAGCATGTGGAGCGCGAGGGCGATCAGCAGCAGCACGCTGCCCAGCGACAGGGCCGCGCCGATCCAGCGCCGGCGCCGCATGAAGAGCAGCGAGGCGGCGGCCGCGATGGCCGGCAGGAGAAGAGGCGCGACGATCAGCTGATCCATCACGGCTCCCCGCGCTCGTCCGGGTCGGGCTTGCCGTCCACCTGGTCCGTCCCGCTTTCGAGATAGGAGCGCAGCGAAAGCACCACCACCAACGCCGTCATGCCGAACGCGATGACGATCGCGGTGAGCACCAGCGCCTGTGGCAGCGGGTCCGTATAGTCCATCAGCCCTTTCTCGTAGATCGGCGGGCGATCCACTTTCAGCCGGCCCATCGAGAACAGGAACAGGTTGATGGCATAAGAGAGCATGGCGAGGCCGAGCACGACCTGGAAGGTCCGCGCCCGCAGGCACAGATAAATGCCCGCCGCCGTGAGCACCGCGATGGCGCTGGCGATCAGGAATTCCATGCTCATGACAGCTCCTTCCTGATCCGGGCCGGGTCGATGTCCATCGGGCCGCTGTCCGGGAACACTTCCTTCTGCGCGCGCTGGGCGATGTTGCTGAGCTCGGCGAGCGCGAGCATCACTGCGCCGATCACGGTCATGGCCACGCCGATGTCGAACAGCATGGCCGTCGCCAGCTCGAACGTGCCGACGACCGGCAAGGTGAAGTAGCCGAAAGCGCTGGTGAAGACGGGCAGGCCGAACGCCAGCGATCCCAGGCCCGTCAGCGCCGCGATGATGACGCCGAGGCCGATCATCAGATGCTCGTCCACCTGCCGGCGCTGCTCGGCCCATTCGAAGCCGGACGCCATATATTGCATCAGCATCGCGATGGAGATGACAAGCCCGGCAATGAAGCCGCCGCCCGGCATGTTGTGGCCGCGCAGGAAGATGTAGAGGCCGACCAGCACGGCCAGCGGGAACAGCAGGCGCGTCGCCACGACGAACATCATCGGATGGCGCTCGGGGGAGCGGACGATGTCCGGGATCCAGGCGAGCAGCCGCCGTCCCGAGGCACCCATGATCGCGGTCTGCAGCAGCGCGAAGATAGTGAGCGCCGCGATGCCGAGCACGATGATCTCGCCGAAGGTGTCGAAGGCGCGGAAATCCACCAGCGTCACGTTGACAACATTGGTGCCGCCACCGCCCGAATAGCTGTTCGCCCAATGATATTGCGAGATCGGGTCATTGGGTTGCCGGGTCATGACAGCATAGGCCGCTACGCCCGTCGCGAGCCCCCCTGCCCCGCCCAGCACGGCATCGCGCAGACGCCGCGCGTTGCCGGACAGGCGTGGCGGCGTCTTCGGCAGGAGATTGAGCGCCAGCAGCAGCAGCAGGATCGTCACCACTTCCACGGAGATCTGCGTGAGCGCGAGGTCGGGCGCCGAGAGGTAGATGAAAGCGAGCGAGACGATCAGGCCGATGACGCTGATGAAGATCAGCGTCAGATAGCGTTGCCGCTGGGCGCGCACCACGGCCAGCGTCGCGCAGATCAGCAGCAGCCAGGCCACCACGGCGAGCGGCGGCGCGGGCAGCGTGGGGCCTGTCCCTGCCGGCAGCCCGCCTGTCATCGCGCCTTCGACACCCAGGAGAATGGCGACGAGGAACAGGAACGCCATCTGCCGCTGGAGCGACTGGTTGTGAACGAACAGCGTCATTGTCCGGCTGGCGTGGACGACCATCTCCACCCCGCGCTCGAACAGCGGCTTGGCATAAGGCAGCGGCAGCCGCTCCCAGAGCGAGAGCAGGCCGGCGTGCCGCGCCAGCAGGATGGCGCCGCCCCCGATCGCCAGCACGCTCATGTACAGGGCCGGCGTAAAGCCATGCCAGAGCTTGGGCGCGAAGCGGATGGCGGCATCACCCGTGACCGCCTGCGCGACGGGGAGGATCAGCGGCGCCGCGATGGTGGCGGGCCACAGGCCGATGGCGATCACCAGCAGCACGAGCAGGCCGGATGGTCCCCACAAGCCGAAGGATGGATCGTGCGGCTTGCCGGGATAGCTCGCCCGGCGCGGCCCGAGATAGACCTGCACGATGTAGCGCAGCGAATAGGCCACCGAGAGCAGCGCGCCGAGCGTCGCCAGCGCCGGGATCAACCAGGACGATCCAAGCCACTGGAAATGCGTCGCCTCTTCCAGCATCATTTCCTTGGAGAGGAAGCCGTTGAGGGGCGGAATGCCGGCCATGGAGGCCGCCGCGACGATGCCCAGCGTCGCCGTGATCGGCATGAGCGTGGCCAGTCCGCCCAGCGCGCGGATGTCGCGGGTGCCTGCCTCATGGTCGACGATGCCGGCGTTCATGAACAGCGCCGCCTTGAAAGTCGCATGATTGAGGATGTGGAACAGGCCGACGATAGCGGCGGCCGGCGTACCGAAGCCGAACAGCATCGTCAGCATGCCGAGCTGGCTGATCGTCGAATAAGCGAGGATCGATTTGAGATCGTGCCGGAACAGCGCCACGGTCGCACCGATCAGCATGGTGACGAGGCCGGTGGTGGCGACCAGATAGAACCACAGCTCCGTCCCGGCCAGCACCGGCCAGAGGCGCGCCAGCAGGAATATGCCTGCCTTCACCATCGTTGCCGAGTGCAGATAGGCGCTCACCGGCGTCGGCGCGGCCATGGCGTGCGGCAGCCAGAAGTGGAACGGGAACTGGGCCGACTTGGCGAAGCAGCCGATCAGGATCAGCACGAGCGCCACGGGATAGAGGCTCGAATGGCGGATGGCGTCGCCACTCGCGAGGATGCTGGTCAGTTCGTAGCTGCCGGCCGCCTGCCCGAGCAGCAGCAGGCCCGCCATCAGCGCAAGGCCGCCGCCGCCCGTCACCAGCAGCGCCATGCGGGCGCCCTGCCGCGCTTCCGATTCGTGCCGCCAGAAGCCGATCAGCAGGAAGGAGGACAGGCTGGTGAGTTCCCAGAAGACGAGCAACAGCAGCAGGTTGTCCGAGATCACGATGCCCAGCATCGCGCCCTGGAACAGCAGCAGATAGGAAAGGAAGCGCCCCATGGGATCGGCCGCGGAGAGATAAAAGCGCGCATAGATGATGATGAGCAGGCCGATGCCCAGGATCAGCCCGGCGAACATGAGGCCGAGCGGATCGAGGAACAGGCTGAACGCGAGGCCGAGGCCGGGGACCCAGTCGAGACGCGCCGCCGGCACCTCGCCCTGCAGCACGGATGGCGCCAGACTGACCAGAATGAGCAGCGCCGCGCCAGTCATGGCGCCTGCAGCGGTCGCCTGGACCGTGCGTCCGGCGCTTCCGAGCGACGCAAGGAGCAAGGTGCCCAGAAAGGGCAAGGCGATCAGTAGCAGCAGTAGCAATCCGGTCCTCCGCTCCGCCTCAGTGTCAGCATGGCTCGCGATGTGCAATCAAATCCGGCGCTTAGGGCTGTATTCCGGCCACCCCTTTCCTCCCGCGCGATTTCCCCGGCCTGACCTCGATCAAGGCACAGGCGCTCCTCCCCACCTAGTCATGACCCGGTCCCTGCCGCAGCCCCCTTTTGGTTGTCCATGTCTGTCCGGCAGCGAATCAACCCGTCGCATTCGAAGGGAGAGAAAAATGGCGCATCAACCCACTGATCCGGCCGTGATATGGTTTCAGGACCTGTCCATCGGCGACGTGCCGTCCGTTGGCGGGAAGAACGCTTCCCTGGGCGAACTGGTGCGTCAGCTTGGAACCGCCGGGGTGCGTGTTCCCGCCGGTTTCGCCACGACGGCGCAGGCCTATCGGGACTTCATCGCGGCTGGCGGCGTCCGTCCGGCAATGGAAGCGCACATCGCTCGCTTTCGTGCCGGGGAGGAAAGCCTGCAGGACGCGGGCCACGCGATCCGCACGCTCATCCTCGCCTGCCACCTCCCGGACGATCTCGTCAGCCAGATCCGCACCGCCTATGCGCGCCTGTCCGAGATCACGCAGACGCGCGACCCCGCCGTCGCGGTGCGCAGCAGCGCGACCGCCGAGGACCTGCCCGATGCGAGCTTTGCCGGGCAGCACGAGAGCTTCCTCAACATCCGGGGCGAAAAAGCGCTGCTGGATGCCTGCCTGCGCTGCTTCGCCTCGCTCTTCACGGATCGCGCGATCAGCTATCGCGAGGCGAAGGGCTTCGATCATTTCTCGGTGGCGCTCTCGGTGGGCATCCAGCAGATGGTTCGCTCGGATCTCGCCGGCTCGGGCGTCATCTTCACGATCGACCCCGAATCCGGCTTTCCCGGCGTCGCCACGATCAGCGCTGCCTGGGGACTGGGAGAGACCGTCGTCCAGGGCGCCGTCAATCCGGATCGTTATGTCGTCTTCAAGGCCTTGCTGGAGAAGCCCGGCGCTGCCCCGATCATCGAGAAGAGCCGGGGCGAGAAAGCCATCACGATGGTCTATGCGCAGGATGCCGCGCACCAGACCCGCGTGATCCCGACCGATCCGGACAAGCGGCTGGCATTCGTGCTGGACGACGCGGAGATCCTCGAGCTCGGCCGCTGGGCGGTCGCCGTCGAAGCCCATTACGGCCGGCCCATGGACCTCGAATGGGCGAAGGACGGCAGCAACGGCCTTCTCTATCTGGTCCAGGCACGCCCCGAGACAGTCCACGGGACCGGGCAGCAGAAGACGTTCCGCCGCTATGAGCTGAAGACGCAGGCAAGTCCCCTGCTCTCCGGCGTGGCCGTCGGCAGCGCGATCGCCAGCGGACAAATCTGCCTCATCCAGGATGCCTCGGACATCGCCCGCTTCACGGATGGCGCGATCCTGGTCACCGGCAATACCGATCCGGACTGGGTGCCGGTGATGAAACGCGCCGCCGGGATCATCACTGATCGGGGCGGCAGCACCAGCCATGCCGCCATCGTCAGCCGCGAGCTGGGCGTGCCCGCCATCGTGGGCACCGGCTCGGGCACCTCGATCCTCCGCGATGGCCAGCAAGTCACCCTGTCCTGCGCGTCGGGCGACAAAGGCCTGGTCTATGATGGCCTGCTCGATTTCATCGTCGAGGACATCGATCTGACGGCCATTCCGCAGGCGGAAACGGCCGTCATGCTGAACATCGCCGAGCCGTCCGCCGCGTTCCAGTGGTGGCCCTTGCCGGCACGGGGCGTCGGCCTCGCCCGGATGGAGTTCATCATCAACAATCTCATCAAGGCCCATCCCATGGCGCTGCTGCATCCCGAGCGGATTTCCGATGCGGACCGGCGCCAGATCAATGCGCTGGCAAAGGGCTTCGCCAGCCCGCCCGACTTCTTCGTCGAGACGCTCGCGCGCGGCATCGCCCGGCTGGCTGCGCCCTTCTTCCCGCATCCGGCCATTGTCCGCCTCAGCGATTTCAAGACCAACGAATATGCCCATCTGATCGGCGGCAGCGCCTTCGAGCCGAGCGAGGAAAACCCGATGCTCGGCTTTCGTGGCGCATCCCGTTATTATGACGATCGCTACCGGGAAGGCTTCGCGCTCGAATGCAAGGCCCTCAAGATGGCCCGGGAAGCCATGGGCTTCTCGAACATCATCGTCATGGTCCCCTTCTGCCGCACGCTGGCGGAGGCCGACCGCGTGCTGGCGGTGATGGCGGAGAATGGCCTGCAGCGCGGCGTGGATGGGCTGCAGGTTTACATGATGTGCGAGATTCCCTCGAACGTCATCCTCGCGAGCGAATTCGCCAGGCGCTTCGATGGCTTTTCCATCGGCTCGAACGACCTGACCCAGCTCATCCTGGGCGTCGATCGGGACTCCGATCTGCTGGCCGCGATGTTCGACGAGCGGGACCCGGCCGTGAAGATCTCCATCGCCCAAGCCATTCGCGCGGCTCATGAGGCCGGCATCAAGATCGGGATATGCGGGCAGGCGCCCAGCAACCATGCGGATTTCGCCGCCTTCCTGGTCGGCGAGGGCATCGACTCGATCTCGCTCAATCCGGACAGTTTCGTGCGGACCAGCGCCGTCATCGCGCAAGCGGAGAAATCGGCCGCTGGGGGCTGATCGGGCCCGCCTGCACCGGTCGCGAGCACCGGGCAGGCAAGCCTCAGCTGCCTTTCTCCCACCTCGCCCGATAGACGCTGGGCGCTTCGCCCATGTGGCGGGAGAAGAAGCGGGAGAAGTAGCCGGGGTCTTCGAACCCGATCGCATAAGCGACTTCGGCGACGCTCAATTGCGAATAGAACAGCAGCCGTCGCGCTTCCAGCAAGGCGCGCTGGTCGATCATCGCGGCGGGCGACAGGCCGGCGACGCTCAGGCACGCGCGCCGCAATGTCGTCTCGCTCACGCCAAGCGCACGGGCATGAACGCTGACGGGCTCCCGCAGCCGGAACCGCTGCTCGATGCGGGCGCGCCAGCGCGGCATCAGATCGGCGGCATAGGCCTGCCCCGCCGATGGCTCAGGCAGGACCGCCGACCGGCGAAGCGCAAGCACCAGCAAGGCGAGGAGCGATGCCTCCACGCCCACGCGAAACCCCTTTGCTCCTTCGTCCAGCTCGCGCCGGATCGCGATCATCCACTGCTCGGCAGCCTGTCCGTCCCCGGCGTCCAGCGGCACGGCAGTCGCTTCCCTGAACAGGGAGGCGATGTCCGGATCTCTGGAGAGAAGCTGGCGCAGATAGGAATCCGCCGTCGTCAAAACCCATCCGCTCGATTCGCGATGCCAGGAAAAGCCGTGGATGACCCCGGCGGGAATCAGCAGCAGCGCCGGCGCCTCGAAATCGGTGCGCTGGCCCTCGGCATGGATGGTTCCGCCGCCCCGGGCGATGAGGATGGCATGATCGAGATGGCCATGGACATGTGGCTTGATCGTCCATTCCTCGGGCCGGGACCGTTCGTCCAGCGTTTCGACATGGACGAAGCCTTCGGTGATCCCCCGCTGCTCCTCGCCGTAGAGAGAGTAAGCAGGAACGACATTGGTGGAAGACACTTGAGACATCTGGTGACGCCCGGCCGGAGACTGAATCGTCCAGATGTCTGGTTGATCCGGCCATGGGAGGCAAGGCCGATTCGCGGCATGAAGGTGGCAGGTACGGATTTCACGCCAGGCAGGAGAGGTCATGAAGACCAAGGTACAGGTCGCGATCATCGGAGCCGGGCCCGCGGGCCTGCTCCTGGGGCATCTTCTCCGGGCGGAAGGGATCGAGGCGCTCGTCATAGAGCGCGCATCGCCCGATTATGTGCTGGGCCGCATCCGCGCGGGCGTGCTGGAACGCACGACGACCGACCTGCTTGACCGGCTCGGCCTCAGCGATCGGATGAACGCGGAAGGATTGCCCCATGATGGCTTCAACCTCGCCGATGGCGAGCGGCTGATCCGCATCGATATCGCGGCGCTCACCGGCAAGCAGGTCATGGTCTACGGCCAGACCGAGCTGACCCGCGACCTGATGGATGCCGCGCCGGCACGAGGGCTGGAGATCGTCTACGAAGCCGCCGACGTGGCCCTGCACGATATCGAGAGCGATCGTCCCTCCGTCACATTTCAGAAGGATGGCAGCGTCCATCGGATCGAGGCCGATTTCATCTGCGGATGCGATGGCTTCCATGGCCCCTCCCGCCAGACGATCCCCGCATCGGCCGGTCAGGCCTTCGAGAAGATCTATCCTTTCGGTTGGCTCGGCATCCTCGCCGATGTCCCGCCCTGCAATCATGAGCTGATCTACGCCAACCACGAGAATGGATTTGCCCTGGCGTCCATGCGCTCGAAGACGCGCAGCCGTTACTATATCCAGGTTCCCCTCACCGACCGGGTGGAAGACTGGCCCGATGACAGGCTGTGGGACGAGCTTGCGGTTCGGCTCGGGCCCGATGCCGCGGCTTCGATGACGCGCGGTCCCGCCATCGAGAAATCGATCGCGCCGCTTCGCTCCTTCGTGTTCGAGCCGATGCGTCACGGCCGCCTGATGCTCGCCGGCGATGCCGCGCATATCGTCCCGCCCACCGGTGCCAAGGGTCTCAACCTCGCCGCGTCGGACGTCGCTTATCTCTCCGATGCGCTGATCCGCTATTTCCAGCAGAGCGACAGCGACGGGATCGCCGCTTACGGGCCGAGAGCCCTGGCGCGTGTGTGGAAAGCGGAGCGTTTCTCCTGGCAGCTGACCACCCTCATGCATCGCTTCCCGGACACGGATCCCTTCGCGCGCCGGATGCAGATGGCCGAACTCGACTATATCGCTTCCTCGACGGCAGCCCAGACCACCATCGCGGAAAACTATGTCGGCCTGCCGCTTTAGGCTGCGTGGCCACATAGGATGGCTCTGCGGAATGGCGGCTAGGCGGGGTTTCGGTCCGGAAATAGCCCGCCGGGACAAGACGCCAAAGGAGACGTCACCTCATCCCACATCGTCATTCCCGCGCATGTGTAGTGTTTCGGATGGTTGGCATGAAGCCTCTGGGGTAGAGAGAGGCATGACGTGGCTGAGGAGTCGCGGACTATGCTGATCAAGCTTCACCGGAATGCGACCACGACCCCGCGCCAGCGGGCTTATATCCAGGCCAGCGACAAGAGCGTTGCGGACCTGGCGCGTGAACTGGGCGTCAACCAGAGTTGCATCCGCCGCTGGAAAGGGCGGCGTGATACGATGGACCGGCCATCAACACCCCACCGCCTGATGACCCGCTTCTCAACCGAGGAAGAGGATATCGCAGTCGAACTGCGCTCCCGCCTTGCCCTCTCGCTCGACGATGCACTCGAGGTGATGCGCCGCTGTCTGCGCGCCGATATCTCCCGCGCCGCTCTCTACCGCCTGTGGCGTCGGCATGGCATCGCTGCCCCGCGCACCAGCGATCAAGGCGCTGGCGCAAGCCTGCCCTTCGATCCTGCACCCTTCGGCTATGTCCATGCCGATCTCAAGCATCTGCCCCGCCTGCTCGGCAAACCAGCCTATGTGCTTGTCGTCATCGAGCGGGCAACCCGCTTCGTCCATGTCGACATCCTCGATGATCGCAGCGCCGCAACCCTCGCTGCCGCCTTCGAGCGCTTCCTCAAAGCCTTCAGCCATCCCGTCCACACCGTGCTGACAGATAATGGCAGCGAGTTCACCGATCGCTTCGGTGGCGCCTACTGGGGCAAACGCAACACCGGAACAGGCCGCCATGCCTTCGATCAGGTTTGCGCCGCCCATGGCATCAAGCACAAGCTCACACGGCCCTATCATCCCCAAACCAACGGCATGGTCGAGCGTTTCAACAGACGTATCAGCCAGGCCATCGCCGCTCACCCCGCAAACAACCAAAATGCAGGCCGAAACCACTTCTCTTCACATCAGGAGCGCAACAGCTTCATCCGACAGTTCGTCAATAACTATAACCGAACAAGACTGCGATGCCTCGCATACCACGCCCCAGCGCAACAACTTGCCATCCTCACGAAACACAACACGCATGCGGGAATCCAGTTACACCGTGGCGCTCGTACGCGATGTCTCAGCTGGATTCCCGCATGCGCGGGAATGACGAAAAGTGGGAATGTCCGCTCGCCCGACATCGCGACCTTTGAAGCCCTCTCTCGGAAACTCCGACAGCCGCCGCTGGTTCAGCTCAGACTCTGTCCCCGCGCCTGCGACAGCGTCGCCCCCCTCCGCTCCTCCGGGGGCCGCTAATTCCCTTGGGCTG
This sequence comes from Sphingobium sp. SYK-6, assembly GCF_000283515.1. Classification (GTDB taxonomy): domain Bacteria; phylum Pseudomonadota; class Alphaproteobacteria; order Sphingomonadales; family Sphingomonadaceae; genus Sphingobium; species Sphingobium lignivorans. The sequence goes on along the minus strand of NC_015976.1, from coordinate 1,838,691 downwards.
GCAGCGCACGGCCAGAAGCCGGACAAGGGGTTCTCCCCCGCCCGGCTTCCGCGCGCCGCTGCCCGGCGAATTCAGGCGAAGTGCACCCGATATCCGCGCTGACGGCGCAGGACCGAGCCGACCAGCGCCAGACCGCCGATCATCATGCCCCAGGTCGCAGGTTCCGGCACCGCCGGCGGCGGCGGGGGCAGGACCTCGTTGGTGATGCCCGCATAAATGACCTGCGCCTGCGAGTAATTGTAGAACCCGAACCGGCCATCGCTGAACGTGCCATCGAGATCGAACTGGAGGACATCGTCCACCCAGACCTTGATGTTGCTCGCGGTGAACGCGATGTCGAAATTATACGTGACGTTGTCGCCCCAGCCGGTGCTGCCCAGCGTAGCCCCGCGCGCCAGTTCCGTCACGCCCAGAGCCGGGTCATGCGACCAGGCGCCGGCATTGTCGGCAAGGCCGGCACTCACATGCGATATCGCGAGGCCGGCCGGGGCAAAGCCATAGAAATTCTGGTTGAGCTGCTTCCAGTCGATCAGCAGGAAATCGGTGGACTCCGCCGTCAGGTCTCCGGGGTTGAAGCCGATCACGAAGCCTACGAAATCATCGTCACTGCTCGTGTTGACGCGGATCGTTCCGGAGAGCTGGTTTCCGAACGCGTTGAAGTCGCTGTAGAAAACCGTCGGGGATCCGTTCACGGTCTGGCGGACCGTGTCGTTGCCGCTTTCGAGAACCCAATTGTAGCTGTTGCCGTAGCCTTCCGCCGTCCAGGTGGAGAGGTCGACAGGCACTTCGGCCGCAAGAGCCGGCGCCGTCGCGATCATCGTCAGGGTCGGAATGGTCAGGGCCGTCACGCCCGAGCGGACCCGCTTCATCGTCCTGGTCATTTGTTTTCTCCCACATCATCGATCCGGGAGACGCGGAACGCGACCTCCCATCACGAACAGCGTGAAAATGGCGTCGATCGGGTCACGACGCCGCGCCGGCTTCGTCCCGGTTCAGGACATTCGCGTTCGGAGGAGACGCATGCTCCGGCGCCGCCCTCCTGCTTTCCCCGTCTTCCCTCTCCGCCCGGCGCTCACGGCATCATTAGGACTGGACAGGCCACGCCCGGCCATCGAAGATCGCGCGGTCAAGGACGGTGGGGGTCGAATGACATGGATCGGTCCGATGGGGGCTTTGCCCATCTTGTCGAACGGTGGCGGTCCGGGGACCGTGTTGCGCGGGACGAACTGATCGGCCGGATGCTTCCGGAGCTGCGCCAGATCGCCGCGGCGCGGCTGCGCAATGAGCTGAACAGCTCCCTGTCCACGGACGACCTGATCAACGATGCCGTCGTCCGCTTCATGCGCCTGTCCGCGATCGACCTTGCCGACCGGGCGCATTTCATCGCGCTGGCCTCGCGCATCATGCGCAATGTGCTGACCGACCATGCGCGGGCGAAAGCGACGGACAAGCGCCAGCACCACAAGATCGAGCTGAACACCCGCGTCGACGGCGGGCAGCGCATTGATCTCGAATCGCTCAATTTCGCGCTTATCAGGCTGGGCGCCATCGATCCGGCGCTGATGGAGCTTGTCGAGATGCGTTATTTCGGAGCGATGAGCATCGAGGACGTGGCGATCGCCACGGATCAGTCTCCCGCCACGGTGAAGCGGCGCTGGCGCACGGCGCGGGCCTGGCTGGCCGACGCCATGGCGGAAACGATCGACCATGGATGATGTCGCGCTGGAGCGCGAGGCACTGCGCCTGTTCGAGGCGCTGACCGACATTCCCGAGGTGGACCGCGAGGCGTGGATCGCCGCCCGGACCGAAGGCAACGAAGCGCTGGCCGGGCGGCTGCGCTCCCTGCTCGCGGCCGAACGGCGCGCCAGCCTGAGCACGGGCGGCGCATGGCTGAGCGAGGACACGGCCGAACTCCCGGCGCGCATCGGCGCCTATCGGATCACCGGCCTCATCGGGCGCGGCGGCATGGGCACGGTGTACCGGGGCGAGCGCGATTCCGGCGACTTCGATCATGTGGTCGCGGTCAAGGTCATCAAGCCCGGGCTTCTGAGTGACGCGCTGGCCGAGCGTTTCCGCCGCGAGCGGCAGACGCTGGCACAGCTCTCCCATCCGCACATCGCCCAGCTGTTCGATGGCGGCGAGACCGATGAAGGCGCGCCTTACATCGTCATGGAGTTCGTCCCCGGCTTTTCGCTGCTGCGCTGGGTCGAGGAGACGGCGCCGTCCCGGGCGGATCGATTGCGCATGTTCGGCGCGATCTGCCGCGCGGTCGGCTTTGCGCATCGCAGCCTGGTGGTCCATCGCGATCTCACCCCTTCCAACGTGCTGGTCACGCCGGACGGCTCCCCCAAGCTCATCGATTTCGGCATTGCCCGCGCGCCCGATCTCGCGCCGTCGACTGACGGTGCCAGGGCGCCGTCCATCGGCAGCCTCAGCCTTACGCCGGGCTATGCGGCCCCCGAGCGCATGACCAGCGCCGCCGTCTCGACCAGCACGGACATCTATTCGCTGGGCAAGCTGCTCGGCTGGCTGGTCGACGACAAGAGCAGCGAATTGCGGGCCATCATCGCCAAGGCCACGGCGGATGATCCCAATGACCGCTACGCCACAGCCGAATCGCTGGCCGAGGATGTCGAGGCCTGGGCGACAGGCTATCCGGTCTCCGCCGTCCGGCGCGGGCCGGGCTACATCTTCGCCAAGTTCGTCGGCCGCAATCGTCTGCCCATTGCCGCGGCGGCCCTGACGATCGCCCTGCTGGTGGCCGCGCTCGTCTATGCGCTCGTCGCGAACCACCGCGCCCAGATCGCGCGGGCCGATGCGGAAACCCGGTTCAATGACGTTCGCGCCCTCGCCAACTACATGCTCTTCGATCTCAACGGGCAGCTGGCCCGCGTGCCGGGCAATACCGCCGCGCGAGCGGCATTGGCCGATCAGGCGCAGCGCTACCTCGCGTCCCTCGCCGCCACGCCCGGCGCTTCTCCGGACCTTCAGCTCGAGACAGCGCGCGGCCTGCTGCGCCTCGCCCAGATCCAGGGCGTGCCCAACGAGCCCAATCTCGGCGAGCGGGACAATGCCCTCGCCAATCTGCGCAGGGCCGACCAGCTGCTCACGCCCCGCCCCCGGGAGGATGCGCATGCGGCCATCTATCGCGGCCTTTCGGCCCTCTATCGCGGCCTCATAGAAGTGCATGGCAAGGCTGACCAGAAGGCAGCGCGCGCCTCGATCGCCCAAGCCGAAGCCAGCCTCGCGAGCGTCGCCCCGGCAGGCCGCGACGATGAATGGGTGCGCGCCATGAGCGCGTTGCGGATCGCGCAGCTCGAGTTCCTGGATGTGGCGGGAGAGCGCGCCGGGCTGGCGAGCCTCATCGAGCGCGCACGGACGGAGCTGCAGGGCTGGACGCCGGCCCAGCGCAACAGCTTCGGCGCCCGCGCCGACGAGGCCATGCTGCTCTATTATGAAGGCCTGAGCCTGGGCGATACGGAATATGAGAAGGCGCTGGCCGTGCATCTCGAGGCGGAGAAGCGCTACGATGCCCTGCTGAAGGAACGGCGCGACGATCCCCTGCTGCTCTACCGCGCGGCGTGGAACGGCCTCGATGGCTTCGCAGCGGGCTCGCGGGCGGGCATCGAGCATGTTTCGGATCGCCTTATCCGTCGCGCCGCGCAGGTCATCGACCGGCTCGCGCTGATCGATGATCGCGACGATGCGGTCCGCGCGCTGCAGATGAACATCAAGGAAGCGCTGTCCCAGAATCTGCGCGATGCGGGCGCATTCGAGGACGCGATCGCGGCCGCGCAACAGGTGGTCGCGCTGCGCAAGGCTGCCGCCGAAAAGGCACGCAGGGCCGGCACCACCAATGACCTCGGCAATCTCGGTTTCTCGCAGATGATTCTCGGCGTCGTCGCGCGCGATGGCGGACAGCGCCCGCTTGCCTGCGCGGCCTGGCGCGATGCGCTCGCCAGCCTGCGCACGGCCGAGAAGGCGCAGAAGATCATCGGCTTCCACCAGGGCTTCATCCCCGGCATCGAGGCGCATGTGAAAGCCTGCGCGAACGGCGGCCCGATCGATTTCCCCATGCGCTGACTCGCGCGGCGGAGGACGGACCGCCGGCGCCGTCGCTGCTATCGCCTTGCTGCGGGAGTCATTTGCGCATAGCCTGCGGCCATCGTCCGGAAAAATGCTCCGCACAGAGGGCAGGACCATATGAGGAGAGGCGTGGACATGATGCTCCAGGCAATCGACACCAGCAGTGTGGCCGCGCGCGATCGGCTGCCTTTCTGGACGGAACTGGCAGACAGGTTCATTGCGCCGCTCACCATCGAGGTGCCGGACGATTGCCCCTTCGAGGCCCGCATGTATCGCGCCTCGCTCCGGGATTGCGACATCATCTCGCCCTGCTCCTCGCCCGCCCGGATCTACAATCAGCCGGGGCTGGACGTCGGCGCCCTCAATCTTCAGCTTCAGCATGTCGGCAGCAGCGTCAATCACACGGGCGGGCGGACAAGCCGGCTGAACGAGGGCGATTTCCTGCTCTTCGATCCCTCCCGCTCGCTTGAGCTGACCTTTGCCGAACCGACGCAGACCATCGTGCTGCGGCTGCCGGTTGCCTATGTGGAAGCCCGCCTGCCCCGCCTGCGCCAGATGGTCGGCATTCCGGTGCGCGGGGACAGCGGCGCAGGCGCGCTCTTCTCGCGCTTCCTTCGCTCGGCGTGGAGCCAGCTCGAAGCGGGCGAGAATGACTGGGGCGATGCGATCAGCGATGTCATCTGGCCCTTGCTCGATCTTGCCTACAGCCCGGCCTGTCCCGAGGTGCAGCAGGCCAACCGGCGGGATCTGCGCCGCCGCGCCGTGCTCGATCTCATCGAGGCCAATCTGTGCGACGCCGCGCTCGACACGCACCGGATCGCGGCCGGCGTGGGGGTGAGCGCCCGTTATGTCCAGCTCCTCTTCGCCGGCATGGCGACGACGCCGTCCGCCTATATCCAGCGGCGCAGGCTGGAGCGGGCGGCCTCGCGCCTCAGCAAGGCAAGCAGCGAGGTGACCATCACCGAGATCGCCTTCGATGTCGGCTTCAATGATCTCAGCAGCTTCTGCCGCTCCTTCCGCCGCCGGTTCGACATGAGCCCGAGCCGCTACCGCGCCATGCGCGGCAGGCCGGTCACGCCCGACCGGCTGACCGGCGCTTGAAGATATCCCAGTCGTTCAGCCTTCGACGAGCTTCTTGAGAGCCTTCAAGTCCCGGTTCACCAGCTTGATATCCCCGGCAAATCGCTCTTCGTCCATGTCCGGCTGCCGAAAGAGCGTGATGATCACTTCGGCGCCCGCGCCGTTCTCGACCACGCGAAGCGGAACATGGATCTCCGGCCCCTCCCCGGTGTCGACGAAATGATCCATCACGCCGAAATCATTATAGGGCGTGAAGCGGATATGGATCGGCCCCTCGGGACCATCGGCCTGCCAGCGACCGTCCTCCATCCGCAGGTCCGATTCGGCCAGCCCCAGCGCCCATTTCGGGAAAAACTCCGGCTGCCAGATGAGATCGTAGAGCGCCTTGGCTTCCATGGCGATCGAGACGCTGAAACTTCGCGCGGGTAACATCATTCACTCCCTGATCGTTCACGCTCAGCCCCGCGAGGCGCCGGGCCGGGTCGTCTGTCTTGCAAGGTCGGCAATGCCCAGCCTCTCCGGCGCGCCTTCCAGGACTGCGTTCAGCTGGTCGTTCCGCGGCGACCGGCACCCGCGATCATGCTGGAGGACGGTCGTCTTGCCATCGGCCGATGTCCAGGTAATTCGATAATGCTGCTGATCGCTGATGCGCGCCTCGCAGGTCGTGCTGGCCGTCGTCCCGTCCGCCGGACGGAAAGGCGCAAGGGCCTCGGCGAACGCGCGATAGGTGCCGGCATCCTTCGCCACTGCCTGTTTTCCAATCGTCGCGCTATGACGAATCCCCTCGAAAGCGACTGTGCCATCCGACGCGATGCGCGCATTGTAGACGGGGCAGAAGCCGAAGCACGGGCCCACTTCATAGGCAATGGACTCGGCGGGTCCTTCGCTCGCGGGCACCCCCGTCGCCGGCGCATCAGTGGCCGCGCACCCCGCAAGGGAGAGGGCGAGGCCGGCAAGAGCCATATGCGGGAGCGGGACAAGATGACGGAAATTCATGAAGATGCCCTTTGATCCTGAGTGTCCGGATAACGTCCAGCGTCACCCGATGACATGACGGAACTGAACGCCGCCTGTCTTGAAAAAGGCCGCCACGCCCCCGTTTTTCAGGCAAATTCGCTCTTTTCGGCCGATGCCGTTGGCTTTTTCCCGAACGATGGATATCAAAGCCCGGCTTGGCGCTGGTTACGATCCGGCGCGTTGCAAACGAACGCAAAGACGCAGCGGACAAGCGGAGAGGACATGACGGCGGTAGACTGTCATGAGCGGTGCCGCTAAGCGCGCCCGACCGAAAACAGAGAAAGGATGTGCCATGAACAATAACGATCTCGCCGATACCATTGCCGCCAAGCACGATCTCACCAAGACGGACGCCCGCGCCGTCGTCGACGCGGTGTTCGCTTCGATCGCCGACGCCGCTGCCAAGGGTGAGGAAATCTCGCTGAACGGCTTCGGCAAGTTCAAGGTCAAGGACACGCCCGCTCGCGAGGGCCGCAACCCCTCCACCGGCGCCACGATCCAGATCGCGGCTTCGAAGAAGCTGAGCTTCGCGCCTGCCAAGGCCGTGAAGGACAAGCTCAACGGCTGATGCCGTTGGCCGGCAGAATCCCCCCGCAGCGGATTTGCCCCTGAAGGTTCAGCGACCCGTCCCGTTCTGAGGACTGTCGCCAACCTCTGGTCATCGATGAGAGCCCGGCTTCCAGTCCCGACTGAGCCGGGCTCTTATATGCGTGTCGCGCCCTGGCATGGCGGCCATCGTTCGTGACAACGCACACGCCGCCGCCCTGGCCCCGCCCTGCCCTCCCATGCCCGCGGTTGCTTCAGGATCGCCTTGCCGCCTCTTCCCCGGCGCGAAGAGCCATCGGACCGCCGCCGCGCCCGAGGCGTGGCCAAGGAATCTCATGTCCCGGCAGTAAAAGCCCAGTAGCGGGAAGCATTCGCACTCGCTATGGGGACAAGGTGCGTGCGGATATTCCGGGCGCTCATGACCCGGGGGGGCCAATAGACAGATCATCTACGGCGTGGCCGGTCTTCATGCCGGGCGTGCTGGTCGCTGTGCATGGATTAGCTGCCTGTTAACCATGCTGCACTATCGCGACTTCATAACGGACGGAAAAATTGGGGGGAATTTTGGACGAAGCGCACCATTGGGAGCGCAGCTTTCAGGATGCTGCGCTCGATCCTTCGCTGTGGGCAAATACGCTCGCGAACCTCGCCGACCATACCGGCTCTGCCCGAGCCCAGCTGATCGGCCTCGGCGACAAGGCCATTTCCTTCAACTGGGTGACTCATGCCGATCCGTGGATGCTGGAGGATTTCGAAGAGATCGACGGCAGCCATGCGGACATCAACTTCCGCATTGCGGCGGAGCGAATAAACGGCAACCGCAGAATTCTCTTCGAAGCCGATTACGATGAAGCCAAATCGGCGCTGCGCAGCGACATCTATCTCGAATTCTGCGAGAGGCACCAGATACCTCATGGCTGCCAGTCCGTGCTCCTTCAGGAGACCGGGCAGATGATCGGTTTCGCCCTGCTGCGGACCGAGCGGGACGGCAGGACCACCGAGGAATCGCGGCGCATATTCGCCCTGGCCGATCGCGCCGCGCGCACCGGGGTCCGCATGCAGATCGCGCTGGAAAAGCAGGGGTTGAGCCTCGTCGGCGGCATGCTTGGCGACATGTCCGTGAACTGCATCCTCGTCGACCGGGCCGGCCGGGTCGGTGCGATGACCGAGGGAGCCGAGCGCCATATGGCAGATCGCGCCGGCGTGCTTCGCGCCATCGGTGGCCGGCTGTTCGGCGTCACGCAGCATGCGACGCGCGAGATTGATCGCGCGCTCGGCGATGTGATCGACAAAGGCGGCAGCACGCACCGCCGCCTTCTCCTGGCGCGGCCGGAGGACGACGACGGACACGGTGAAACGCGGCCGTTCCGGGTGGATTTCTTCCGGCTCCAGCAGCGCGAATGGTCCCTTGGTTTCATTCCCGCCGTTGCCGTCGTCATTCGCGACCAGGACCTGCGCGGCGACCGCGATGAGGATGCCAGGCTGCTCGGCCTCGCTTTCGGCCTTACCACGGCTGAAGCCTCGGTGGCGCTGCTGCTGGCCGGGGGACTGACGCGCGAACAGATCACGGCCGTCCGCAACATCTCCAACGAGACGCTGCGGGTTCAGGTCCGCAATATCTACGCCAAGACCGGCTGCAACCGCGAGGCGGAACTCGTCCTGCTGCTCGCTGATCTGCTCGGCTGATCAGAGGAAGCCGCGCATCGTCTCCGAAGCCAGCGTCTCGGCGACGAGATCGGGCGTGATGCGCTCATCCCGCTCGCGCTGGAAACCGCCGGGTCGTGCCACGAGGCGCTCGGGACCGGCCGCCGGGCGCGCCTCGGTCCGGAAAGTTGCCACCACGCGGGAGCTCGGCACGTGCAGCACCCGGATGCCGAAGATCATGCCTGTGGCGCTGCCGCTGCGATATTCCGGCAGCACCTCGACCAGATAATCAATGCCTTCCTCGACCGCGAGCGTCTCCATGAACTGCTGGTCCACCCGGTCGTCCTGGTTCCGCGCGGCGGAGACCTTGCGCATCAGTGCGGCGCGATCGACCAGATTGGCGCCCGCGCGCACGAAGGCCGTGACATAGGCGCTTTCGAGATCGCCTTCATCGTCCCTGTCGAGCCAGGCACTGGGCCCGCCGGTGGTGCGCTCGGCCTCGATCACTGCGTCGGTGGAGCGCGTCACGGTGCCGCCATACGCCTCGACAGTCACGTCCTCCTGCGCGCGCAGGCGGTAGCGTGACGAGGATTCGTCCGTCAGCGCCACGTTCCAGAAGAGCAGGATGCGCGGGTTGCCGGCCTTGCGCGACCAGGAGCGGAATTCGTCCTGGGTGCGATACATGGCCGCGTCCGGATCGGCTGTCGCGCGGCGCGGATTGACGGCGGGCATGCCGCCGCGCTCCGCACCGGCGACCACCGGCATGCCGGTGCGTTCCTGCGCCTGGGCCCCGCCGCAGGCCAGCGCGCTGGCAGCCAGAGCCGGAATGATGAAAGCTCGCATGGCAGATCTCCCCGCGCGCCGCGCTTACTGCGCGGCGCGAACCTCGACATAATATTGCGAAGCCGAGCCATTGCTCGCCACCTGCTCGAAGAGCACCATGGACTGGGGCTTCACGAAAAGGCGTGTCCAGGAGGATGCGGCGTCGACCGGGCGGCCATTGGGATCGTACCAGCTGTTGCGCACCTCGAGCGGGATTTCCACGCCCGTCTTGTTGCGCAGCTCGACGCTGATCCGCTTGAAGCCGGTACCGGTATCGCTCAGCACGACATTCTCGACGTCGAGCACCGAGTTCGCTTCCCACTTGCGGTTCTTGTAGCGCGCCAGGCTCTCGTCGATCACCCGAACCGTGTTGAGCGTGGGACGCACATAATTCTGGTTGTCGATGCGCACGCCACCCTCGGGCATGGTCGCGGAGCATCCCGCGAGCATCGCTGCTGCGGCTGCCGTGGCGGCAAGCGCCGCAATCCGGTGAACTGTCATCTGCACGTCCTTCTTTCCTAGCGAGAGCGGGCCAGCGCCAGCTGGCGGCCCCTCGGGTCCTTGATGGTGATGAGCTGTTGGGCAGGCTGGTCCGTCGGCGTGCCGTCCGTCAGGAACTGGACGGCGAGATCCTGCATCCCCAGCTTCCCCGAAGCGAAGGTGGAGACGTGGACGCGATCGGGCAGCGAGCTCCAGGTCCGGGTATCGGCCTTCACCTTGGCCTTGCCGGAGAGGATCGAGGCCAGCGCGCCCACCCCGGCCAGTGCGCCGGACACGGTCCCGTCGCCGCCCAGCGCGGAGACGACCTGGGCGGTGTCCGTCAATGTCGAGCCGACGTCGTTGGCCGCACGCTTGAACTTGACCTGGCCCTTGATGATCTGATCGATCTCGCGTCCGCCGCGCGTCGCTGCCTGGCGGTAGACGTCCTCCATGGCATAGAGCGGAAGCTGCTCGCCCGCCGTAACCAGCTCGGCGCGGTTCTCGGTGAAGCCCTTGCCCCGCCGAAAAACGAAATAGCTGTGGTCGAGCCCGTCGCCCAGCTTGCGCGGCGCCGTACCGGTCTCGACCAGCGCGAGCGTGTCGTCGCTCTCGCCGATTCCCGGGAAATCGGGCCGCAGCGCGTGGACCTTCGCCAGCGCCTCGTCGCGCAGGTCCTTGTCGCCGTTCAGATGGGACGCCCATGCCTCGAGGAAATAGAGAACCGCGAAGTCGGCCTGGTTCTGCTCTTCCTCCGCGAAGGCATCCTGGAACGTGCCTTGCCGGAAAGCGGCGCGCGCATTCTCATAGTCCCCCTGCGCGAGGAACACGAGGCCGCGATAATAATAGACCATCGCCCGTTCATAGGGCTCGCCCTTGAACGTCTTGGCGCCCTCCTCGTACCAGAGGCTGCGCGCCTTCACGACGCTGGGATCGTTGAGGAAGACCAGCTCGATGTTCTGGATGCAGTCGTCGAAGCTGCGGCCGGCGCCCTGGAAGTCCTGCGACCAGAAATAGCGCGTACCGATCTCCATCTGGTTGAGCACGCGGTTGCGGTCACCCTCGGAATCCAGCTTCGCGAGATAGGGCGCCGGGTCCGCGTCGGCCAGCGCGAGCGCGGGCGCGCCCTGGGCCAGGACGAGGAGACCTGCGAGGAGCTTGCGGAACATCGTCGAAGCCCGGCTCAACGATAGACCACGTTGTCCTGCGCGGCCTTCTTGAACTCGTAGATGTTCGACCAGATGAGGTCGCCATATTCGAGGTCGAGAAGCTCGAAGGTATAGGTGCTGTAGCGCTCCTTGACGCCGGTGCGGGTGTCCACCGCGTCGCGCGTCCCGATGCGGCCGACGAGGCGATAGTCCGCTCCGGCCATCGCGCGCGTGCGTCCGGTCGTTCCCACGTCGACCTGCCCGGCATCCTTGAGGTCGCGCTCCATCTGCACGGCATCGGCATATTCACGTCCGACAAAGCGCACCCGCCCGCTCGCCGCGCGGCTCAGCAGCACGCGGATGCGGTCCGTGATCATGGCCTTGTCGATGATCTCGGAGCTCTCGTTGCGGAAATGCGCGGAATCGATGATGACGCGCGGCGCCGTGGCCGCGTTCATGATCGCCGGCACGGTGAGCAGGTCACGCATCATCGCGTCGCTCATCGAGACGATGTCCTGCGATTCGACGCCCACGCCCCGCACCGCGCCCGGCGAATCCGGAGACTGGTAGAGACTTGGCTGCCGGGACTTCGTCTTGGCGTCCGCCACTGCGGGCATGCAACCGATCACTGCGAGCGCGACGAACGCCCTGCCGAATCTGGCGACCATGATCTTCCGGCCTTTCCTTCGAATATGGGGAATTGGCCTGCGGGCATGGAGCCCCGCCCGCAGGCCCGGAATGTTCAGAGCGAGGCCGAAGTGGTGGCTTCGCTCACGACCGGCGTGCGCGGATAACGGGCATAGATATTGCCGAAATCGGGATAGATCGCCGTCACGGCCTTCACGATGCGCGCATATTCGGTGTGCCCGGAATGGAAGGCGTACATGTTGGCTGCCATGTCCTCGAGCGTGTTGAACGACTGGTCGCTCGAGCTCTTGAGGAATTCCTCGCCGCCGATCGACTTCAGCGCCGCGGCGCGCGCCAGCTTCTTGGTCGCCTGGCCCGCGAACAGGCCGGCGAAGGGAATGTTGCTGAGCAGCTGGTCAGCGGCGACCTGTCCCGCGGCGCCCGCGATGTCGCCGGCATTCTGCACGCCCATGGCATTGGTGACCCACTCGGCCGTCACGCCATCCGACGTGAAGGGCGACATGAAGGCGCCGCCATTGCCCTCGATCGGCTTGGGCGCTGCGGCGCGGAGCGCGGCGATCGCCTGTTCCCGCTGGACCGGATCGGAAATGCGGGCCACATCCTGCACGCCGCCGGAGCTGGCGCAGGCTGAAAGAGAGAGAGCGAGAAGCAGAGCAGCACTCGTCGCACGATAGTTCATATAGATACCCCCTGAACCTGACGTTCGGAGGGGCCGAGTAATGAACCTCGCGACATCCCACATCACCCGCGCGGGTTATGCGGCAAAATCCTGTAGCCAAAGACCCGCATCCTCACCGGCCAGTCAGCGGCGGACAATCGGAACCAGGAATGGACGGATGCGGCGTGAGGGGATGGTGGGCCCGGCAGGACTCGAACCCGCAACCTAGCCGTTATGAGCGGCCAGCTCTAACCATTGAGCTACAGGCCCCGATGTCCATCAGACGCCCGGACAAGGGGTATCGAGCCACGCGTTAGCCCGCCCCAGCCCCGCAAGGCAAGTATCCTCATGCGCCGGCGCTATATCGCGGCGAGCAGCTCGGCCTGGCTGATCGGCGCGATGCCGCGCTTTTCCAGATGATCCAGCACGCCGTCCCACCAGCGATAGAAACGCTCCACGTCGGCTGCGCTGCGCGTGTAGGGCGTGTGTCCGGGCTCAAGCGTCGGCGAATGAAAGGAGAAATTGAGCAAGGGCGCGCCTTCTTCGATCAGCGCGTCGATCGCCGCGCGGCATGCGGCGAGATCGACGCCCTCCGGCGTCAGCGGCACCCGCGCGAGCAGCCCGAAGCGGGAGAACGCGCCGGCCACACGCCCGGCCCGCGCCAGCAGGGGATGGAGCCGTTCGCCGCCGCGCCTCAGGGCGCCGACATAGGCGGTGGAGAGCGGCACTTCGATGAGCCCGCCCGTCGGCCCCGCGCGCCAGGGCCGCAGCGGCATCCCGGAAAAGTCCGGCCCGAGCTGGCCGCGATAGTCGAAGCGGCTCCGCACCGAGCTGTCGATCCGGAAGCCGGCGTCCTCGAGCAAAGCGGCGGTATGCGGCCCCACGCCATAGCGTCCGGCCCGGTAAGCGACCGGCTTCACGCCGATGCGCTGCTCGATGCGGTTGCGCAGCGCGGTCAGCTTGGCGCGCTCCAGCGAGAGCGGCAGATTGCCCGCATAGCTGTTGAAGAGGCTCACTTCCTCCTGATGCGGCGGATTGACCCAGGGATGCAGGTGGACGCCCACGTCCGCCACACCGTCCTCCGCCCAGCCACGCAGCAAGGCGCTGGCCGCCTCGTCCTCGATGACGGGATAGTCCGTCACATAGACCGGGCGCACGCCGGCCGACCCGATGAAGCGCTGGAACCGCTCCATGCCCGCGACGACGCTGACCTGCGTCGCGCTCCGGCTGAACGGCGCCGCCCAGTCGAATTCTTCCTCCGTGTCGATCCACAGCATGAAGCGCCGGCCGAGGCTCCCGGGCCAGTCGATGGCTGCCGTGGAGGGCGGCGGCTCGATCAGATTGGCGGCAAAGGCAGCCACGATGATGCGGACCTCGTCTTGAGCGGGATGTGCGTTCGCCGCCCTAGCATGAAATCCCTGCCGGTGGATTAAGCATGCGCACACCGCGGACCGGCGTCAGCGCTGGCTCTCCTGCCCGCTCTCCAGCGAGGCCGCGACCGGCATGAGGATGCAGAAATGCTCGCTCGTGATGCTGAACCCGCCACCCAGATGCGCGGCAATGCCCCTCACCAGCCTGAGCGTGAAGGCGAGCCCGAGCGGGGGGACATCGTGGAATTTCTGTTCCCCCGCCCCGCCATGATCGAGTAGGTCGCGCTCGGACAGGGATTGCAGCGCATTGGGGCGCGCCATGAGGAAGCGGACCTTCGCCCCGGCGCCGTCCTGTTGCAGGCGCAGGGTCAATTGCTCCCCCGGTTCGAGCGCGGCACAGCCGGCCCGCACGAGATGGCGCAGCATCCGCTCCACCTGCTGGCGATCGCCGGTGATGGCAGGCAGACCTTCCTCGACGGACAGTGCCACCACGCCCTCGGGTGCCGCGCTGCTCATGATCGCGCGCAGCAGCGCCTCGATATCGAGAGGCTCGGGCCGCGTCCGGTCGTCGCCGCGCGCGATGCGGCTCGCCAGATCGAGATCGTCGAATGTCGTCAGCAGCACATGGGCATCGGAGAGAATATGCTGCGCCATGTCCCGATACTCGCCGGGCACCGGCCCCACGAGCTGGGTCTGGATCATCTCGGCATAGCCCTGGATGGCATTGAGCGGCGTGCGCAGTTCATGGATGAGCTGGCGGGTGCTCTGGGCGGAAAGGCCTGCCCATCCCTGTGCGTCATCCTGCGCCGTCGAGCGCACCAGCCCTTCATGCGGCAATTCGCGTCTGGCCGAACCGGCATAGCCCAGGAACCGGCCGCTCGCCTTGTCGAAACGGGGCGTCGCCGACATCCGCCATTCGCCCGCCAGCGCACCTTCCCCGATGGAGAAGCGCGCATTGTCGAAGGCCGCGCGCCGACGGAACGCGCCAAGCGCCGTTCCGTCGGCGCCATGGCGATTGTCCAGGTCCGCCACGGCGATGCTGAGGCCGAAGGCGGCGCCGCGCGGGGCCGCGCCGACAAGCCGGATGAGCCCCGAAGCGTCCGTCTCGAAAGTGAACTGGTCGATCGGTGTCGGCGCAGGAACCGCAGCCTCATCCCGGTAAGCGGGCGCGGTTTCCTCGACGGCCGGCGCAATGTCCTGCGTCTGGTCCGCCCCTTCAGCCTCGGAGGGAACACGGCTTTCCTTGAAGCGCTCGATCCGCGCGACGATGCGCTCGAACTGGCTCGGCCCATCGTCCGCCCCCTCGTCCTGGCGATCGTCCAGCCCGTGGCCGGAATCGCCCGCGAAGGCCGGCATGCGATCCGCGTCCGCCAGCGTGAGGATGTCGGCGTCCACCAGCGAGGGAAGTGCCATGTCGTTCGGCCCGAACTGGCGCAGCGTCGCGTCCGCGCGCGGCCCGAGGTCGGTGCGGCGGCGCAGGACGCTGCGCGCCAGCGGGCCGAGATCGGGGATCAGCGCGGCCCAGTCCGCGTCGGCGAGGCGGACATGGCTCATCAGCGCGGCGACCAGCGAGGGATGATCCTGCGCGAGACTGCGCACGAGCCCCGGCGAGCGCAGCCGCCCGCCCAGCTCCACGATGGATGCGATGCGCTTCTCGAGCGGCACTTGCGGGCTCAGGCGGGCAATGATCCCCAGGACGAGGCGGCGATCGTCCTCGTCCAGCAGGCGCGGCGGCTGCGCACCGGAGACGTCATGCTGCGCGATGAGGTCGATGCATTGCCGCCAGCGCGTCACGGTCGCGGTGGCGCCCTCGCCCGGGTTGGCGAGCACCGTCCGCAAGATATCATTGAAACGCATTGCCCGGGGACCCTTCGTGGTTAAGCGACGGGTAACCTTGGTTTCAGCGGACGCCTAGCTGCAAAAAACGGGACGTCGCATTGTGGGACAATTGCATTGTCGAGACATTATCTTGTGGTATAGAGCATCATTGCGAAAGGAAATGTCAGCTCATGCCGGGTGCGGCCATCGACGAAATCGACCTCAAGATCCTCGACGCCCTGCAGGCGGATGGACGCATGACGAATGTGGATCTGGCCGCGAAAGTGGGCCTCACCGCGCCGCCCTGCCTGCGCCGCGTGCGCACGCTGGAAGAGCGCGGCTATATCGGCTCCTATCACGCGCATCTCGATCCCGTCTCGCTGGGCTATACGATCACCGTCTTCGCCATGGTGAGCCTCAGGAGCCAGGCGGAGAATGACCTGCGCGCCTTCGAGAGCTACGTCGCCGAGCTGCCGGAAGTGCGCGAGTGCCACATGCTCAACGGCGAGATTGATTTCATCCTGAAAGTGGTGGCGCGGGATCTGCGGAGCTTCCAGCAGTTCCTCACCTCGCGCCTGACGCAGGCACCCAACGTAGCGAGCGTCAAGACCTCCCTCACCATTCGCACGTCGAAGAATCTGCCCGGGGTTCCGGTCGAGATCTGAGCGCGGCGCCGCTCCCTGAAAACGCAGCGCCCCCAAACGAAAACGCCGACGGAAAACTCCGCCGGCGTTCTTCCTGTTTCCCGATAGCGAGAGCCGATCAGGCGGTGGGATTGTTCACCCACACCGTCCAGAGATCGGCGATCTTGCGGCGCACGCCGTTGGTGCCACCGTTGCCGACCTTGCCGAAAGCTTCCACGGCCCCGGCCTTGTCGCCGCTGCGTGCCAGCGCGATGCCGAGCCGCGTGTTGACCTCGTCCGCGTCCACGCCGCCCTTCTGCAGCGCCAGCCGGTAAAGCTCGGCCGCCTTGGCATAGTCGCCAAAGCCCATATAGGCGCTGGCGGTCGAAGAGGCCGGCTTGCCGGTCGCGGCGGAGGCGGCGCTGGTCGCGGAGGAGGCGAGCGTCGCCTTGTCCTTCGCGGCGCTTTCCGTGGCGAGGCGATACAGGTCGGCAAGGCTGTTGTTATCGATCTCACCCCGGGCGCGGCCGGTCTCGATCACGGCCTTCACTTCGCCCGGCAGGCCCGCTTTCCAGGCGGATTCGGCATATTCGCTGTAGCTGTAGGCATTCTGCAGCGATTTGCTGCTGTCCATCAGACGCATGAGGTCCAGGGTTTCATCCCGGGTCATGTTGTCATTCGCGTCCTGAAGCGAGCGCAGCACCACGCGCCAGTTGTCCGGCGTCCCGGCATGGGCGAGCGCGAGCTTGGACCACTCGATCTGCGAGGGATCATCGGCCAGAACCGACATCTTGAGGCCGCGCGTATACCAGCTCGCATCAACCGCCTCGCCCGCTGACTGCCGCAGCTCGATGGCCTTCTTCAGGTGCGGCAGGCCCTGCTGCACCAGCGCCTTGCCGGCCGGGTTGAACTGGTTGCCGTTCACATTGTTGTAGGCTTCGCCGAAATAGCTCTCGGCCAGGTAGATTTCCGGGTTGGCGCCTTCATAGCCCGCCTGCGCGGCCTGCTGCAGATGCTGGCGCGCGGCCGCGTGATCCTTGGCGTTCAGCGCGAACTGGCCGGCGAAATAATGGAATTTGGGCACGTCGGCAGCCGGCGTCATGCCGGAGGCGAGCATGGTTTCCACGCCCTTGCGCTGCAGGCTTTCGTCCTTCAGCCCGATGCCGGTGTTCAGGTAGAAATTGCCGAGGAAATATTTGTCGTCCGGCTTGGTGGCGGTCGGCTCGATTTCGGCGAGCTTCGCCTTGGCGCCTTCGAAATCGCTCTTGGCGAGCATTTCCTGCAGGGCCTGCGCACCGGGGGTGAATTCCTTGCTCGGCGAAAGCTTCATCTTGCCGTCATCGGCTTTCTTGTCGTTCTTCTTCTGCGCTACCGCGGCCGACGGCATCATCATGCCGGCCGAAACGGCCGCAAGCGCGATCGACAGGGCAGTAGTTCTCAACAGACGCATCAAAACTTCCTCCAAAGACTAGGCTCATGATCGGTTCGCCGGGGAACGGAAAAACCGGCATGTGTCCCGGATGGTTCCATGGCAATGTGAGTGTTAACCGGGTTTGAATGCGGTATAAACTGGCTAGCGCAGCTTGTCATCGGTCCGCAAGCGGATCATCGCAGCTCATGCCCGCCATGTCGATGGACGCTTGCGATTCCGGCGCTGTGAACATGAGCGGCCTGCCTGGCCGGAGGCGTCGTCGGGCGCCATCGCGCCACCCCTTTTTTCTGGCATTCGGACGCCCCGGCGGCTAGGCTCGGGAACTCCCTTTTCCATGCAACAGACATAAGAGAACATAATTGAGCAGCGACGAGACACTCCTCGCCGAACCCTCGGATATCAGCCCGATCAGCATCGTCGACGAGATGAAGTCGAGCTATCTCGACTACGCCATGTCGGTCATCGTTTCCCGCGCCCTGCCGGACGTGCGCGATGGCCTCAAGCCCGTGCATCGCCGCATCCTGTGGGCGAGCCACGAAGGCGGCTTCGTGGCCGGGCGGCCGTACCGCAAGTCGGCCAAGATCGTCGGCGACGTGATGGGTAATTACCACCCGCATGGCGACTCCGCCATCTACGATGCCCTCGCCCGCCTGGCGCAGGACTGGTCGATGCGCGTCATGCTGATCGACGGCCAGGGCAATTTCGGCTCGATGGACCCGGATCCGCCGGCCTCCATGCGTTATACCGAAGCGCGGCTCGCCAAGGTGGCGACGACGGCGCTGCTGGCCGATATCGACAAGGACACCGTCGACTTCCAGGACAATTATGACGGCGCGCATCGCGAGCCGACCGTCCTGCCCGCCCGCTTCCCGAACCTGCTGGTCAATGGCGCGGGCGGCATCGCCGTGGGCATGGCGACCAACATCCCGCCGCACAATCTCGGCGAGGTGCTGCGCGCCTGCAAGGCCTATATGGACAATGGCGCCATCACCACCGAAGAGCTCATGGAGTATATCCCCGGCCCGGATTTCCCGACCGGCGCGCTGATCCTGGGCCAGGGCGGGGCACGCAACGCCTACACCACCGGGCGCGGCTCGATCATCATGCGCTCGCGCCACGAGATCGAGACGCTGCGGGGCGACCGGCAGCAGATCGTGCTCACCGAGATCCCCTATCAGGTCGGCAAGTCCGGGCTGGTCGAGAAGATCGCCGAGGCCGCGAAGGACAAGCGGATCGAGGGCATCAGCGACATCCGCGACGAATCGAACCGCGAAGGCGTGCGCATCGTCATGGAGCTCAAGCGCGACGCGACGGCGGACGTGGTGCTGAACCAGCTCTGGCGCCACACGCCGGCCCAGTCGAGCTTCCCCGCCAACATGCTCGCCATCCGTGGCGGCCGGCCGGAACTGCTCAACCTGCGCGAGATCATCGAGGCGTTCGTGCGCTTCCGCGAGGAAGTCATCACGCGGCGCACCAAGTTCGAGCTCGCGAAGGCGCGCGAGCGGGCCCACATCCTGCTCGGGCTCGTCATTGCGGTCTCCCATCTCGACGAGGTGGTGCGGACCATCCGCGCTTCGGCCAGCCCGGTCGCCGCGCGCGAGGCGCTGCTGGCCCGCGAGTGGCCGATCGCCGACATCGCGCCGTATCTGCGGCTCGTGGAAGCGGCGGAAGCCGACCCGACCGGCGACACCTATCGCCTCTCGGATGCGCAGGTGCGCGCCATCCTCGATCTGCGCCTGCATCGCCTGACCGCGCTTGGCCGGGACGAGGTGGGCAGCGAGCTCCAGGGCCTCGCCACCGCGATCGAGGGCTTCCTCGAGATTCTCGGCAGCCGCGTGCGGCTCTATGAGGTCATGCGCGAGGAATTCGACGCGATCGAGGCGGAGTTCGCCACGCCGCGCCGGTCCATCATCGCGCCTGCCGCCGACGGCATCGAGGACGAGGACCTGATCGAGCGCGAGGACATGGTCGTCACCGTGACCATGCAGGGCTATATCAAGCGCACGCCGCTCGACACTTTCCGCGCGCAGAACCGGGGCGGCAAGGGCCGCGCGGGCATGGCGACGAAGGAAGAGGACGTCATCACCGAGCTGTTCGTGACGAGCACGCACACGCCGGTGCTGTTCTTCTCGACCCATGGCAAGGTCTACCGCCTCAAGGTCTGGCGCCTGCCCGAGGGCGGGCCGGCGACGCGCGGGCGGCCGATGGTCAATCTCCTGCCGCTCGCCAATGGCGAGGCGATCCAGACCGTGCTCCCGCTGCCGGAAGACGAGGCGGAATGGGCGAACCTGCACGTCATGTTCGCCACGGCGCGCGGCAATGTGCGCCGCAACGCCATGGATGCCTTCTCGAACATCCCGTCGAACGGCAAGATCGCCATGAAGTTCGAGGGCGAGGATGCCGACGACCGGCTCATCGGCGTCGCGCTTCTCACCGAGGATGACGACGTGCTGCTCGCCTCCCGCCAGGGCAAGGCGATCCGCTTCCGCGCGGACGATGTGCGCGCTTTCCAGAGCCGCAACTCCACCGGCGTGCGCGGCATGACGCTGCGCGAAGGCGACGAGGTGATTTCCCTCTCCATCCTCCACCGCGTGGGCACCGGCCAGGACGAGCGCGAGGATTATCTCCGCTTCGCGCCCTGGAAGGGCGAGCGCGAGGATGGCGCCACCAGCTCGCTGGACCCGGCGCGCTACGAGGAGCTCAAGGCGCGCGAGCAGTTCATCCTCACCGTCTGCGCGAACGGCTATGGCAAGCTCTCGTCCGCTTATGAATATCGGCGCACCGGGCGCGGCGGCCAGGGCATCACCAACATCGATAATATCGATCGCAATGGCCCGGTCGTGGCGAGCTTCCCCGCGACGCGCCGCCATCAGCTCATGCTGGTGACCGATCAGGCCAAGCTGATCCGCATCGGGCTCGACAGCCTGCGCGTCATCGGCCGCGGCTCGGCGGGCGTCCGCCTGTTCGACGTGGCACAGGACGAGCATGTCGTGGGCGCGGCGCGGATCGAGGAAAGCACGGAGGACAATCCGGACGCGGAAGGCGGCGCGCCGCTCGCCGACGACACGCAGGCCTGATCGGACGGGCGGGACGGGGCCCCTGAGCCCCCGCCCCTCACCTCTCGTATCGCTCAAAAAAAAGCGGCGGTGGCCACAGGGCCGCCGCCGCTCGAGGTCCGCAGGCACGGGTCGCACGAAACACCTGCGGCACCAGTCCGGAAGAGGCGGGAGACAGGTCATCCTTCCGCGACAGGGCAATGGCCGGTGCCCCGAAAGCCCCCCGCCCTGCTGCGGATGCGGAATGACCGGACACCCCCCTCGATCCGGTGGTTCATGATCGTCTTCACTTCCTTAAGCGCGACAATCAGGAAAACCGGACCATGGCAGGTGCTGCCTACGTCGATTTTTCCGGCAGGCTCCCGGGCTCAGGGCTGCGGCGCCCGCTCGCCCGGGCCGCCCCGCTCAGAGCATGTAGAGGTCGGCCACCGTCGGAATGCAGTCGTTCATCAGGTTGATCGTCTTGGCGGCGATCAGCCATTCATCGCCCGACCGGCGGAATACATGCCGGTAATGGCCGAAGAAGACATGCGTCCGGTCGCTGCGCGGGTCGTGATGATGGGCCGTGAATGCCGCGAGCACCACGGCTTCCTCGCCCGTGCAGGAGTCGACGATGACATTGCCGACCAGATGCGACACCCGCGCCGGGATCACCGAGGCATTGGACAGCCCCGATCCCAGGCGCCAGACGCGATCGGCCAGGTTCTGCTTGCCCTCATAGTAGATCAGCGAAAGTTCGCTGTCCGGATCGGTCGTGAGCGTGGTCTCGTCGCGCCAGGCAGGCATCCAGAACACGACATCGTCATGATACATCGCCAGCCACTCATCGAACCGCCGCTCGTCCAGCAGCCGCGCCTCGCGATACAGCAGGTCCTCCGCGTCGCTCCGCGTCATCACGCGCTCGATGATGGTGCTCATGCCGCCGTCTCCAGCGCGCCGGCCATCCGCCGCGCCCATTCGCGATAATAGCTCTGGTAGATCGTCTCGTCGCACAGGCGCGAATTGCCTGCCACGCTGAACTCCGGCTCAAGGCCGATCTCCCCGGCGAGGTCGTTGGGCCCCGCCTGCCGGCGATCCATGCCGCGCGCATAGCCCTGCAGCCAGGGCTCCACCTTGCCGGCGAAGCCCCGCTGGCAATCCTCATAGGCGACCGTGTCGTCGGGCGTCGCCATGCCCGAGGGATTGAAGAAATCCTCATATTGGCGGATGCGCTGGCGCCGCGCGGCCGGCGCTTCGCCCTTGGGGCCGATGCACCATGTGCGCATGCGGGTGCGCCCCGCGCTGAGCGGCTCGATCACGCGCAACTGGCTGGAGGCATTCTCGGCCACCTGGAGATTGGGGAAGATCGTCAGGTTGCGCATGTTGAAGATCCAGTCCCGCTTCGCCGCGCCGAGCCGCTGCGCGAGCAGGTCGGCACGGTCGAACAGCGGCGAGGCCGGCGTCGGCGCGCCGAGGCCGAAATTGAGCACATGGCCATAAGGGAAGCTGAACGTGCCCGAGACGATCTCGTCGTCCTCGCCGCTCCAGTGGCGCTGCGAATCCATCGCGGAGGTGAAGGCCTTGCCGGAGGCCGCTTCCGCCGCCTTGCGCCGCTCCAGAAGCCGGATGTAGGAGGGATGCGCGGACGTGAAGTGATAATTGTCCGAGCAATTCTCCAGCTGCAGCTTCCAGTTCGCGTCATAAGTGAAGCTCACGCCGCCCGGGATCATCTCCACGCCCTCCTCGCTCTGGTCCGCGACCAGATCGAGCAGCTTCGCGGCATCGCCCAGCCAGTCGAGCAGCGGTGGAACGTCCGCGCTCACGCTGCCGAACACGAAGCCCTTGTAGACGCCGAAGGCAGGCAGGGCCGGCAGGTCGTGGCTGTCCGCGTCGAAGCCGGGCGTGTAGGCGCCGCCGGCCTTCCACTTCACCGCCTTGTTCTTGCCCGAGCTGTCGAAACTCCAGCTATGATAAGGGCAGATGAGCTGGCGGGCATGGCCGCAGCCGGCATGCGCCACGCGCGCGCCCTTGTGCGGGCAGGAATTCACGAAGCCGCGCAGCACGCCATCCCCGCCGCGCATCACCAGCACGGGCACGCGCCCGGCATTCACGGTGAAATAGTCGTGCGCGTCCGGCGCCTGCGCCGCGAGCCCGAGGAACAGCCATCCGGCCTCGAAAATATGCCGCATCTCCAGCTCGAAGACAGCGGGATCATCGAACATGGCGCGGTTGACGCGGAAGATCCCCTCGTCCGGCCGACTGTCGATGAGGGCGCTGAGCCTGGTCACGAATCGCTCTCCTTCATCCGGTCGCAGGATGCGACAAGTTGTTGAGGATTCAATAGGTCATGCGCCACCCGATTTCCACCAAAAGCTGAACGCGCCCGGCCGTCCCCCGGCACCGCCCCGCCCCGCAAACGGCCGGATGCGCGCGCCCGCATGCGATTTCACGGCCAGAAACATCGGGCCGCCGCGCTGGTGTGCGCCGGGGTTCCATACGCTCGCGAAGGAAGGAAGCGCTCTCAAGTTCGCGCCACCGCGTACGGTCGAAAAACCCGCGATCAAATATCCCGGAGAAGCGGAATGATCCAATATCGGGGAGCGAATGAAGGCTGGCGGAGCCGGGGGGGGATTACCGATCCATCTTCTACAATATTGAAACGACGCATTTTATTTTTCTATTCCGGGGCACGTAAAATAGCCGAACGTACCAGTGTCGGCAAAATGCGGTGACAACCCTGTGGACAAGTCAGAAAGGCACTTGCGCTGTTCCCTTCTTGTTCCATAATCTCACCCGCGCCTGCAAGAAAGGCCGACCGGAAAAGGAGGTGAACATGAGCTAGAGGTAAAGGCCCGCACGCAAGTGACACGAGGTAGGGCCAAGGTTTGCAGGATTTTTGATCGGCACTCGGGGCGGCAGGAACAACCATTTGGTCGAACTGCCAGATCGAGCAATGATCACAGCGCCATGCATTCCTCATGAGCGGACCTCTGTGATTGGCTCACTTCTATAAGGAGTGTGTGCAATGCCCAACCAAAATCTGATGTGCCATATGGACGTCGACTATAACTGGCGATGGTATCTCATCGACGGCGATGGAAAGACGGTATCCATATCCACTAATTCGTTCTTCAAATTTGAAGACGCGAAGAAAGATTATGAGTTGGCCTGCGCCGTAATGATGCAGGCCCGCTGACTTAACCCGTTAAACTTGCAGGCGGGGCGGTTCGGTCGGGCCGCCCCCAAACTGGAGGGAATATGCAAGCATCAAAGCGTGAGCGCGTTATTCTTTATGGGGTAGTTCCAATCGCTGCCACGATAATCGGTGTTGTCGGTACAGTAATAGCTCAGCGTCTGTTTGGAACCGATGAAACGGTGCGCGCTATATCCGCTATTGCCAACGATCCCACGATGTCATCCGTTGACAAACTGAAAGCCATCGATCTTGTGAACAAAGGAAGCCAGCAATTTTACGATTTCCTGCGATCAACTTTTTCGCTGCTTTTAGTGCCACTTGGAGTTATCTCTATTGCCGTCTCTGGATGGATTAATAGGCGATAGCCCCCACGGGTTTTCCATCACTGCCACCAATGTGACAGAAACTTGAAAATTCCTAGTTTCAGCATTTTCCTGCCGTCACAGCGGCTACGAAGATTGGTGGAGCCGAGGGGGATCGAACCCCTGACCTCTACACTGCCAGTGTAGCGCTCTCCCAGCTGAGCTACGGCCCCGATTCTGCGGTGCGACGGGTGGGTCCGTCGCTGCGAGGCGCTGCCTTTATGTCAGGCTTCGCCCCGCTGCAAGTCCAATTTATTGCCGCGCGTCAGTAAAAATGCGCGCGGCGGAATGGCTCAGTTTTCCTCGTCGCCATCGTCCCCGGCTTCGACGCCGAGATCGTCGTCGCCGCCAAGGTCGACATCATTGTCGGGCGAGCCTTCCTCTTCATCGACGTCCACGTCGATGTCGAGATCGTCATCGGCCCCCGTCTCGGCTTCAGCGCCGGCGGCGGCCTTCTGCGGCAGCTCCTCGAAGGGCAGCGGCTGCTTGGACTTGAGCACCGGCTCGGGCGTCCAGACGTTGCCGCACTCGATGCAGGTCACGGGCTCGCTGTTGCCCAGGTCGTAGAAACGCGTGGCGCATTTGGGGCAGGTCCGCTTCGTTCCCCATTCAGGCTTCACCATGTGCCGCCTCTGTCCTTCCAGATGAGATGAAAATCGTGCGCAGCGAAGCAATGTCGCCGCGAAGTGCCGCGCGCCTTGCCATAGCAGATCGGCGCTGTCAAAAGCGGCGCGCCATTTTTTTCCGTCCGCCGGTCGAGCGCCATGCGCCCCGGCCAGAATTCCGGGTTTGCATAATGACAGATCAAGCGCGCAACACGCTCTTCGAGCCTGGGGCCCCGCTGCGCGGCACCGTGACGGTGCCGGGCGACAAGAGCATTTCCCATCGCGCACTCATGCTTTCGGCGCTGGCGGTGGGCGAGAGCCGCATCTCCGGCCTGCTCGAAGGCGAGGATGTGCTGGCGACGGCCGCCGCCATGCGGGCGCTCGGCGCACAGATCGAGCGCGGCGCGGATGGCGTGTGGCGCGTCCATGGCGTCGGCGTGGGCAGTCTCGTCCAGCCCACGACCGCGCTCGAGATGGGCAACAGCGGCACCTCGACGCGCCTGCTGATGGGCCTGCTCGCGAGCCACGCGCTCACTGCCACCTTCGTGGGCGACGCGAGCCTCAGCAAGCGCCCGATGGGCCGCGTCACCACCCCGCTCGGCCTCATGGGCGCGCAGTTCATGGGCACGTCCGGCGCTGGCGGGAGCGTCTGCCTGCCGCTCACGATGCGCGGCATCGTCCCGGCGGTGCCGATCGAATATCGCCTGCCCGTCGCGTCCGCGCAGGTGAAGTCGGCCGTGCTGCTTGCCGGGCTCAACGCGCCGGGCATCACCCGCGTCATCGAGCCGGTGCCCACGCGCGATCATAGCGAGCGGATGCTCAGGGGCTTCGGCGCGACCCTGACCGTGGAGGCGGGGCCCGACGGCGCGCGGATCATCAGCATCCATGGCGAGGCCGAGCTGAACCCGCAGACGCTTGTCGTCCCGGGCGATCCGTCCTCCGCCGCCTTCCCCGTCGTCGCGGCGCTGATCACCCCCGGTTCGGACGTCACCGTCACCAATGTCGGCATGAACCCGACGCGCGCCGGGCTCTTCCGCATGCTCCAGGCGATGGGCGCGGATCTCGCGATCACCAATGAGCGCGAAGTGGGCGGCGAGCCGGTCGCCGATCTGGTGGCGCGGCACAGCGCGCTCACCGGCATCGACGTGCCGCCGGAAGTCGCGCCCAGCATGATCGACGAGTTCCCGGTCTTCTTCGTCGCGGCCGCCCATGCGCAGGGCATCACCCGCACCAGCGGGCTGGACGAGCTGCGCGTCAAGGAATCGGACCGGCTGGCCCTCATGGCGCGTGGCCTCGCCCGCATCGGCGCCATGGTGGAGGAGCAGGAGGACGGGCTGGTCATCACCGGCAGCGGCGGCGATCCGCTGGGCGGCGGCCATGGCGCGCCTACCATCGACGCCGAGCTGGATCATCGCATCGCGATGAGCTTCGCCGTTGCGGGGCTCAACACGCGCGGGGGCCTCGTCATCGACGACATGAGTCCCGTGGCGACCAGCTTCCCGGGTTTCGCAACCATGCTGGCGACGCTGCGAGGCACGGCATGACGCAGGACATTCTGGCGAACATCGTCGGCTTGCTCGGCAGCGCGCTGGTGGTCGGCGCCTATGGCTATTCCAACCTCGCGCGGACCATGGATTTCCGGCTGTTCAATGGCCTTAATCTGGCCGGCGCGCTGCTGCTCATTGCCTCGCTGACCGTCCATTTCAATCTCGCCGCCATGACGCTCGAGGTGGTCTGGGCGATCATCGCCACGCTTGGGCTCGCGCGCGCCATGAGGAAAGGCGCATGATCATTGCCGTCGACGGCCCCGCCGCCTCGGGCAAGGGCACCATCGCCCGCGCGCTCGCCGCGCATTATGGCCTGCCCCATCTCGATACCGGGCTGCTCTACCGCGCCGTGGGCGTGACGGTCGCGCGCAACGGCGGCGATCCCGACGATCCCGCAGATGCCGCCGCCGCCTGCGTCTTTCCGGACAGCCTGCTGGCCGATCCCGCCCTCCGCTCGGAGGAAGCCGGGCCGCTGGCGAGCCGTGCCTCGCGCCATCCGCAAGTGCGCGCCGCCCTGTTCGAGCGGCAGCGCGCCTTCGCCCGGCAGGCCGGCGGCGCGGTGCTGGACGGGCGGGACATCGGCACGGTGATCGCGCCCGATGCCGATGCCAAGCTGTTCGTCACCGCCAGCGTCGCGGTGCGTGCCGAGCGGCGCCACCGGGAGCTCGTTGCGCGGGGCGAGCCGGTCTCGCTCGCGGAGATCGCGGCGGAGCTTGAAGCGCGCGACGCGCGGGACATGGCGCGGGCGGATGCCCCGCTCCGGCAGGCTGACGATGCGGACTTGCTCGACACGAGCGATTTGAGTATAGGCGCGTCCGTTCAGCGCGCGATCGCGCTGGTGGATGCTCGCCTGAAGGACCGCGCATAACGGCCCGGACGAGGCGCTTCGCTTCGCGAGGCGCCCTTTTGCTTTTTCGAAGCTCTTGTATCCATCGGCACGGCACGCGCCGGATGCCCGGTCCGGCATGAGGCCGTCCGGGCACTATGGCCAAAGACCGCCGGAGACAACCGGCTGGCCAGCAACGAACCGAAGGAACCTTATTCATGGCCTCAACGGCAAACCCCTCGCGCGACGATTTCGCCGCGCTTCTCAATGAATCTCTCGGCGGCGCCGACGGCGGCTTTGAAGGCCGCGTCGTCAAGGGCACCGTCACCGGCATCGAAAATGATCTCGCCGTCATCGACGTCGGCCTCAAGAGCGAAGGCCGCGTGCCGCTGCGCGAGTTCGCCGCGCCGGGCCAGAAGGCCGATCTGAAGGTCGGTGACGAAGTCGAGGTCTTTGTCGACCGCGTCGAGAACAGCAATGGCGAGGCCATGCTCAGCCGCGACCGCGCCCGCCGCGAAGCCGCGTGGGACAAGCTGGAAGCCGAGTTCTCCGAAAGCGCCCGCGTCGAAGGCGTCATCTTCGGCCGCGTCAAGGGTGGCTTCACCGTCGATCTCGACGGCGCCGTGGCGTTCCTGCCCGGCTCGCAGGTCGATATCCGCCCGGTCCGCGACGTCACGCCGCTCATGGACATCCCCCAGCCTTTCCAGATCCTCAAGATGGATCGTCGCCGCGGCAACATCGTCGTGTCGCGTCGCGCCA
Organism: Sphingobium sp. SYK-6; assembly: GCF_000283515.1. Lineage (GTDB taxonomy): Bacteria > Pseudomonadota > Alphaproteobacteria > Sphingomonadales > Sphingomonadaceae > Sphingobium > Sphingobium lignivorans. The sequence goes on along the minus strand of NC_015976.1, from coordinate 1,810,992 downwards.
TCCTGGAAGAGACTCGCGCCGAGCAGCGCAGCGGCCTCATCCAGACCCTGTCGGAAGGCCAGATCATCGACGGCGTCGTCAAGAACATCACCGATTATGGTGCGTTCGTTGACCTGGGCGGCATCGACGGCCTGCTGCACGTCACGGATCTGAGCTACAAGCGCATCAACCACCCGAGCGAGATGATCAACATCGGCGACACCGTCCGTGTCCAGATCATCCGCATCAATCGCGACACACAGCGCATCAGCCTCGGCATGAAGCAGCTCGAGAGCGATCCGTGGGAAGGCGCCGCCGCCAAGTATCCGATCGGCGCGAAGCTGACCGGCCGCGTCACGAACATCACCGAATATGGTGCGTTCGTCGAGCTGGAGCCGGGCATCGAGGGCCTCGTCCACGTCTCCGAGATGAGCTGGACCAAGAAGAACGTCCATCCCGGCAAGATCGTCTCCACCTCGCAGGAAGTGGAAGTGCTCGTGCTCGAGGTCGATGCCGAGAAGCGTCGCATCTCGCTGGGCCTCAAGCAGGCGCAGTCCAACCCCTGGGAGAGCTTCGCCGAGCGTCACCCGGTCGGTTCGACGGTCGAGGGCGAAGTCAAGAACGCCACCGAGTTCGGCCTGTTCATCGGCCTCGACGGCGATGTGGACGGCATGGTCCACATGTCGGACATCGCCTGGGGCATTTCCGGCGAGGACGCGCTCAACCTGCATCGCAAGGGCGAGGTCGTTCAGGCCGTGGTGCTCGATGTCGATGTCGAGAAGGAGCGTATCAGCCTCGGCATGAAGCAGCTTGAGAAGGGCGCGCCCACCAGCGGTGCCTCGCGCGGCGGCTCGGGCCTCAACAAGAACGAGACCGTCACGGTCACCGTGCTTGAGGTTCGCGACGGCGGCCTGGAAGTGCAGGCGGGCGACGATGGCGTCACCGGCTTCATCAAGCGCAGCGACCTTGGCCGCGACCGCGACGAGCAGCGTCCGGAGCGTTTCCAGCCCGGCCAGAAGTTCGACGCCCTGGTCATCGGCTTCGATCGTTCGAAGAAGCCGAACTTCTCGGTCAAGGCTCTCCAGATCGCCGAGGAAAAGGCGGCGGTCGCGCAGTATGGTTCGTCCGACAGCGGTGCGTCGCTGGGCGACATCCTGGGCGAGGCGCTGAAGGCCAAGAACTGATCCAGCCTGAAAAAACACGGCGCCCATGGCGCTGAAAAGCCGGTCGGCCGATCTCGTATCGGCCGGCCGTTTTCGTCATTCCGTCGGTTTTCCCGCGATTCTTCTTGATTTGGGCATGGCCTGTGGCAAATCCGGGCGATTGCGGGGGCGCAGAATTCGGGGAACGGACAGCGAACCGCGATGATAAGGGGAAGGCTTCGGCCTACATCGGAAAGACCGCGCAGATGATTCGTTCGCAGCTCGTGCAGAAACTCGCCGTACTTCATCCCGATCTCAGTCTTCAGGAAGTCGACCGGATCGTCGACATCGTCTTCGAGTCGATCGGCACGCGCCTCGCCGAAGGCGGCCGGGTGGAACTGCGCGGATTCGGCGCCTTCACGACGCGCGGGCGTCAGGGACGCACCGGCCGCAATCCCCGCACCGGCGCCGCCGTGGTCGTTCCGGCCAAGCGGGTGCCGCACTTCAAGCCCGGCAAGGAAATGCGCACGCGCCTCAACACGACGGACTGAGCGCACGCCCTTCTTGCGGCCGCCCGACACAGGCGATGGCCGGAGCCATGCGGAATCGCGCAAAAGGTCATGGACGCCGCCGCCCGGGCGCGCCATAGCCGGCCGGGCCGCGCGGACGTGGCGAAATCGGTAGACGCAGCAGACTTAAAATCTGCTTCTCCTGTGAGAGTGCGGGTTCGAGTCCCGCCGTCCGCACCAGTTCCCGGCGGCCGGTTCCCGCCCGCCGCGCGACGATGCGCTTTCCCTACAGGCCCGGCCCCTTCGACGCCCCAACCCCGCGCCGCGCGTTCTTTCTGATCCGGCGCATTTCCCGGGTCACGAGATGTTTCCACCCGGCCGGAAAATCTCTAGAGCCTCTGCCATGCTCCACGCCCCTCTCCCGCCCGCAAGGCCGAAGCGGCGCGTCCCTGCCCGGGGGCGGAAGGCCCATCTGGCGCTGGCGTGTCTCATGCTGGCGCTCGTTTCCTGCGGCCGTGGCCGGGGCGATGACAGTGCCGTCCAGGTCGATGTCATCGGTGTGGCGGAACAGACGGTCAATCCGCTGCGCGACAGCGTCTCACCCGCCGCCAAGGCCATTCTGGGCGCGACTGCGCAGGGCTTGCTTGCCTATGACGCGCGCGGCGAGGTTGTGAGCGCGCTCGCGGAGAGCTGGATCGTCGAGGATGGCGGGCAGAGCTACATCTTCCGCCTGAGGCGTACCAGCTGGCCGGATGGCGAGCCGGTAAAGGCGGATCAGGTCGTCCGCCTGCTGCAGGAGCGGATGCGCGCCAACCCGCTCTCGCTGGCGGGCCTGAGCCCGCGCCTGCGCGCCATGACCGACCGGGTGATCGAGATCCGGCTGGACGCGCCGCTCCCGGTCTTCCTGCAACTGCTCGCACAGCCGCAATTCGCCATTTTCTCGCGGGCCGGCGGCACCGGCCCCTATCGCGCCACGCTTGCCAATGGCGTCATCGCGCTCGAACCGATGCCGGCCGTGACGGACCCCGAGGCTGAGCCCGAGCCGGCCCCCGCGCCGATTCTCCAGCGCAGCCTGCGAGTCCATCGCGCCGCCCTGGCCCTTGTCCGGTATCGCGAGGGCAGGACCGATCTCGTCCTGGGTGGACGCTTCCAGCATCTGCCGCTCGTGTCCGCCGCGGGCTTCGAGATGCGGGATCTGCGCGCCGATCCCGTCACCGGCCTGTTCGGTCTGGCCTTTGTCGGCAAGTCGGACTTCCTGGCGGATCTGTCCGTCCGCGATGCGCTCTCGCGCACGATCGACAGGGAGCGGCTGGCCGCGACGCTGGGGCCTCCCGGCTGGCGCACGGCGGTCTTCCCCCTGCCCGGCCCGCTCGATCTGGGACGGCAGCCCAGCGCCCCCGGCTGGCATGATCGCCCGGTCGAGGAGCGCGTCGCCTCGGCGCGACGCGTGATCGAGGCGTGGCGCGCAGCCCATGACGACAGCGATCCGCCGGTGCTGCGCATTGCCCTGCCCGAGGGCCCCGGTGGCTCGGTGCTGTTCATCGCTCTTGCGCGCGATCTGGGGCAGCTTGGCGTGCGGCTCGATCGGGTAGCGCTGGATGCCTCGGCCGATCTGCGCCTCATCGACGAGGTCGCGCCGTTCGACAGTGCCTTGTGGTATCTGAGCCGGCTCGATTGCCCGGCCCGCATCGCCTGCGATCCCCGCGCGACCAAGCTGCTCTCGGGCGCGCGTGAGGCGAGCGATCCTGCCGAGCAGGCCCGTCTGCTGGCCGAGGCGGAAGCGCTGATCGTGGCCCATGCCGGCTATATCCCGCTTGGCCAGCCCGTCCGCTGGGCAATGGCGGCGCGCCGCCTCACCGGCTTCCAGCCCTCGCCGCGCGGCATCCATCCATTGAACCGGCTGATCGCCATCCCCAATTAATGAGATGCCGGCACCCCTCGCCGGCATCTTGTGAGGATCATTCGGCCCATGGCTGGCAGCAATCCCCGTTTCGAAGACATGATGTCCGGGCTGGACCGCATGCCCGGTCTCGGCCGCGATCCGCGCGCGGTGCGCCAGCGCGTGGAAGCGATGGAGCAGATCCTCGAGAACGTCTTCACCCTGCCCGGTACGCGCATGCGCGTCGGGCTGGATGCCGTCCTCGGCGTCGTCCCGATCGTGGGCGATCTGCTGGCGGCCGCGATGGGCGCCTGGATCGTCTGGGAAGCGCGCAATCTGGGCATGTCGCGCTGGCAGCTCATGCGCATGAGCGCCAATGTCGGCATCGATACCGCGATCGGCGCGATCCCGCTGGTCGGCGATGCGTTCGATCTGTTCTTCCGGTCCAACACGCGCAACCTGCGGATCATCCGCAAGCATCTGGACCGGCATCACCCGCAGGCGGCAATCATCGAGGGCTGAGCGCGCGCGGGCGCTGATCGGCCTTCAGCGCTGGCGGATGCGCAGCCGCCGCCCGGGCGCCGCGCCCTTGTTCCAGTCGGGTCGGCAGGCCGCGAAGCGCTGCTGCCGGTCCATGCACAGCCATAGTTCATCGAGCCACCCGTCCTGCGTCATCCGCACGCGGATCGCGCGGGCGTCGAGCGCCGGGAGCCGTGCCCGGTTGGCCGCGACGAAGGCTTGCGTGAAGCGCGCGACCGTCAGCGTCCCGTCCGCCGCCAGACGCGTCATGTCGGGGAAGCGCACGCGCGCATAATGCCGCCGGGCGGCCGCGAAATAGGGCTCGGGCGCGCGCGCCATGCAGGTGCCGTGCCGCGCCCATTCATGCTGGAGCAGGTCCACCGAAGGCGTCGCACACAGGCTGGCGCGCAGCACCGGCGTGCTCAGCCGCTCGGCAGGGCGGCAATATTGCGGCCAGTCCCGTCCCGTGCCCTGCGGCCAGAGCCCGTGCAGCACGAAGCCGAAGCGATTGTCCTTGCCCGCGCACTGGAAACTCGTCGAATCCCGCGCCTCCGCGCAATGCTGCGGCGACCAGCTCAGCGCGAGCAGATAGCCGCCGATCGGCATGATCCGGGGCTGCGCCTGCCCCGTCGGGGATTCCTGACGCGGCGCCTCGATCTGTTCGGGCAGCGCGCAGGCAGCGAGCTGGGCCTGCGCCGGCGCGCTGGCGAGATGCAGCGCGCCCAGAACCGGCAGGACATGCGCCAGTCCCCGGACGCCCCGCTGCACCCGGCCGGTCATGCCCGAAAATCGAGGCCGATGTCCGCCGCCGGGGCCGATTGCGTCAGCCGCCCCACGCTGATGAAGTCCACCCCCGTCACGGCGAAGTCGCGGATATTCTCGAGGCGGATGCCGCCCGATGCCTCAGTGGGCACACGCTTGCCGACCAGCGTCACCGCCCCGCGCAGTACGGCGGGGCTCATATTGTCGAGCAGCAGATGCGTCGCGCCTGCGGCGATGGCGGGCTCGATCTGGTCGATCCGGTCCACTTCCACGATGATGCGCGCCACGCCCGCCGCCTTCGCCGCGCCCACCGCCGCGTCGACCGATCCGGCGACGGCGATATGGTTGTCCTTGATCATCGCCGCGTCCCACAGGCCCATGCGATGGTTCTGCGCGCCGCCCATGCGCGTGGCATATTTGTCCAGCAGGCGCAGGCCCGGGATGGTCTTGCGGGTATCCAGCAGGATGGCGCCCGTGCCGGCGATCCGGTCGACATAGCTGCGCGTCAGCGTGGCGATGCCGGTGAGGTGCTGCACGGTGTTGAGCGCGGATCGCTCGGCCGTGAGCATCGCCCGGGCCTTGCCGCGCAGGCGCATGAGGTCAGTGCCCGGCGTCACCTGCGCGCCTTCCGCCACCAGAATCTCGATCTCCACCTGCGGGTCGAGCGCGCGGAAGAAGGCCGCCGCGATCGGCAGGCCCGCGACGCTCACTGCGTCCCGGCTGTCCATCACGCCTTCGAACATCGCATCGGCGGGGATCACGCTCTCGGACGTCACGTCGCGCCCGGTGGGCCCTAAGTCCTCCGCCAGCGTGGCCGCGACGAAGCCCGAGAGATCGAACCCCTCGATGGCGAAGGCGTCATGCGCCGACGATGTCGCGACGCTCACTGGCCTTCGCCCATCAGTTCCCGCTTGAGGAAGGCATGGAGCATCGCGGCGCGGATCGCGTCCTCGGCATGGTCGGCGCCCACCGAATGGCCGCCCTCGCGATATTCGTGATAATAGACGGTGTTGCCATAATCGCGCAGCCGCGCCGCCAGCTTGCGGGCATGGCCCGGATGCACGCGGTCGTCCTTGGTCGAGAGATAGAAGAAGGTCGGCGGATAGGTCACGCCCCGCTTCACATTCTGATAGGGCGAATAGAGCTTGATGAAGGCCCAGTCCTCCGGCTTGTCCGGGTCGCCATATTCGGCCATCCAGGATGCGCCCGCCAGCAGCTTCGAGTAGCGCTTCATGTCGTGGAGCGGCGATCCGGAAATCACCGCGCCATAGAGGTCCGGCCGCTGCGTGAGCGCCGCGCCGACCAGCACGCCGCCATTGGAGCGGCCGGAAATGCCGATCTTCCCCTTGGGGCTGATCCCGGCCTTCACCAGGTCCTCCGCCACGGCATGGAGATCATCGAAGCTGTTCTGGCGCTTCTCGCGCAGCGCCGCATCATGCCAGGCCGGGCCATATTCGCCGCCGCCGCGGATGTTGGCGAGCACATAGGCATTGCCGTCCTCCACCCAGAACAAGCCGAGCGGCCCGGCGCGATAGGGCTGGCCGGTGAGATAGCCGGGCAGCTGCGCCGCGCGGAACCCGCCATAGGCATGGATGAGCGCGGGCACCGGCCCACTCGTGCCTTTCTTGCGCACGAGGAAATAGGGCACGCGCGTGCCGTCCTTCGATGTCGCGAAGCGCTGCTCCACGGTGAACTGGCTGGCGTCGAACCGGTCGGGCAGGCTCTGCACCCGCACCGGCGCGCCGCTGGCGGGCACGGCCATCAGCGTGGGCGGCTGGAGCATGCCCTCGACCGTGACGAAGGCGAGATCGCGCTTGCCCGCGCCATTGAGCAGATGGACGGTCGCATTCTCCGCGAGCGGCACGGCCCGGCTCGCCCAGCGCCCCGTCTTCGCGTCGCGCGTCAGGGCGAGCAACCGGCCCTGCACATCGTCGAGCAGGCTGATCCACACCAGATTGTCGGTCGTCTCGACATCCTGGACGGCCTGCGCGGCGGTCGGCGTGAAGATCAGCTCCGGCTTGGTCTCGCGCCCGGCCTCGATGTCGGCCAGCGACCAGGCCACCAGCGATCCTGCCGGAATGTCCCCGAGCGGCCGGTTGAGGAAGACGACCGCGCGCCCGCCGATGATGCCGCGCATGTCGGCGCTATCGGGAATGGGCATCGGCACGAAGCGCCCGTCAGCCCGCCGCAGCAGCATGTCGGAAGTGTAGAAGTCCTTCGCGCGATAACCGAACACCCAGCGCCGGTCGCCGTCCATGGCCGCGCCCGCGCTCATGCTCACATCCTGCTTCTGGCCTTCCAGCACGGTGCGCGCGGCGGACAGCGGCGTGCCGCGCTTCCATTCCTTGACGATCCGCGCATAGCCCGAATCGGTCATCGATCCGGCGCCGTAATCGGTGCCGACCAGCAGCGTGTCGGCATCCACCCAGGCGATGTTGCTCTTGGCTTCCGGCAGCGTGAAGCCGTTCTTCACGAAGCTGCGGGTCTCCATGTCCCATTCGCGCACCACATCGGCATCGGTGCCGCCCGGCGAGAGCGAGACGAGGCAGCGCTTGTAGGCGGGCGCGAGGCAGTCCGCGCCATGCCAGACCCAGCTCTGCCCTTCCGCCTTGCCCAGTGCATCGACGTCGATCAGCGTCGTCCATACCGGCTTGCCCGCGACATAGGCGTCGAGCGGGCTGGAGCGCCAGATGCCGCGCGGGTTCTTCGCGTCGCGCCAGAGATTGACGACGCGGTCGCCCATGATCCGGTCCGGCGTCGCGATCTGCGCTTCATCGTCGAGAATAGCCCTCGCACGGGCCCGGTCGCTCTCGAAGGTCGGCGTGGCGCGCAGCAGCCTGTCGGTCTCGGCATTCCACGCCTCCACCTGCGCGATGGCGCGCGGCCCCTCTATCTCCTCGAGCCAGAGGAACGGATCCTCCGTTTCGCTGGTCTGCGCGAGGAGCGCGGTGCCGGCGGTGCCGGTGAGGAGGATGGCGGCGAAAGCGGAGCGCACGACTCCGATGGACAGGCTGTTGGTCATGCCCCTCGATTAGACGGGCCGCCGACCTGCATCAACCGGCCAGGGCCGTTGTCGCGCTCATGGCCGGTCGAAGGTCTCGCGCGTCGCGGCAAACGCCGCCTCGACTTGGGCCAGCGCAGGCCCGTCCAGGGCAAGGCGGGCCTGCTCCATCAACTGTTCCGCTTCCCGCGCCAGCATCGCCCGGCGACGCGGTCCCCGGCAGCCATGCGCCACGCTGGCGAGGCATTCGAGGAACTTGCATGCCGCGATCGGGCTGCCGGCCGCGGCGAGGCGCACGGCACCGAAGCCGCGCCCCAGATAATGAGCGAAATCGTCCGGCCAGGGATGGACACGGCGCCTGCCATCGGACGGCAGCAGCGCGCTGACGCCGAGATTGCGCCGCGCGAGCGACGCCGTCGCAGCGGCGAGCCAGTGCAGCGCCGTGACGGCCGTGAACGGATCGTTGATGCCCGGCGAGAGGGCCCGCAAGGCGATTTCCGCCAGTTCGTCGATCAGGAAATCGGGGTCCTGCTCGGGCGTGCGCAAGGCGCCGAACATGAACGCGCCCCGCAGGGTCTCCGCGCCGTCATCCGGGAGCGCGCCATGCACCCTGAGCAGCGGCACGTCCGGATGCACGAAATCCCCTGTCCGCAGGCTGAGCGCGAGAATGAGATCATGGTCGCAGGCGAAGGATTGCAGCCGATCGAAATCGATCAGCGTGACATAGCCGGTCGCCCTTGCCGGCACCGGCGCGCCGCCTGCGGGTGCCGCCGGCTCATCGTCCTGCCCGTCCTTCGGGAAGCGGTCCTCGATCTGCGCGATCAGCCGCTTGCCGACACGCTCCAGCACGGTGTTGATGCGGATGCTCGCCGGAATATGATGCAGGAAATAGACCAGCACCGCGACGGAGAGCGCCATGAGCAAAGTGGCGACAAACAGGGAGATCTGCGGCACGAAGCCATGTGCGTCCGCGCCCTCCCCGGGCATGCGCACCGCGCGAAGCACCAGCACCGCATAGACGAAGGTGGAGATGAAGCTCCCCAGCGCGAGCTGGTTGCCCTTGTCCTCCATGAAGTTGGTGAGCAGCCGGGGGCCGTAGTTCCCGCTGGCATAGGCGACGGCGGCGATCGTGATCGAGAAGACGGTCGAGGCGACGCCGATCATCGATCCCGCGATGACCGTGAGGATGTTGCTTGCGCCTTCCGGGCGGGCAGGCACGATCCAGCCCGTGCGCGCCATCCAGTCACTGCCGCCGGCGTGATCGAGCGCGATGGTGAAGATGGCCGTCAGCACCGCCAGCACGGAGAAGAGGGCCGGGAAGAACCAGTAGCTCGCGTTGAGACTGAACCAGAAGGCGCGCAGCCTGGCCATGACGGCGCGCCCCTTTATTGCGAGCCCACAGTCCCGATGTCGCCCTGCCCCACCGTGCCGCTCGCCATTTCCAGCATGCGGTCGAGGCTCTTGCGGGCCGCAAGCCGCAGCGTCTCGTCCATCTCGATGCGCGGCTGCAGGTCGCGCAGGGAAATATACAGCTTTTCCAGAGTGTTGAGCGCCATATAGGGGCAGATGTTGCAAGCGCAGTTGCCGTCCGCGCCCGGCGCACCGATGAACGTCTTGTCCGGCACCGCCAGTTCCATCTGGTGGATGATGTGCGGCTCGGTGGCGACGATCAGCGTGTCGGTTTCCATCGTGCGGGCATATTGCAGGATGCCGCTCGTCGAGCCGACATAATCGGCATGGTCGATGATCGAGGGCGGGCATTCGGGATGCGCGGCGACCGGCGCGCCGGGATGCTGTGCCTTGAGCTTGATGAGCTCCGTCTCGCTGAAGCTCTCATGGACGATGCACACGCCCGGCCAGAGCAGCATCTCCCGATCGAACTTGCGCGCCAGATAGCCGCCCAGATGCTTGTCGGGGCCGAAGATGATCTTCTGTTCCCGGGGAATCTGGCTCAGGATCGTCTCGGCCGATGAGCTGGTGACGATGATGTCGCTCAGCGCCTTCACTTCCGCCGAGCAGTTGATGTAGCTGAGCGCGATGTGATCGGGATGCGCCTCGCGGAAGGCCTTGAACTGCGCGGGCGGGCAGCTGTCCTCCAGCGAGCAGCCGGCGTCCATGTCCGGCAGCACGACGATCTTCTCGGGCGAGAGGATCTTGGCCGTCTCGGCCATGAAGCGCACGCCGCAAAAGGCGATCACGTCGGCGTCCGTTTCCGCCGCCTTGCGCGAGAGTTCCAGGCTGTCGCCGACGAAATCGGCCAGGTCCTGGATTTCCGGCCTCTGGTAATAATGGCCGAGGATGACGGCATTCCGCTCCTTGCGCAGCCGGTTGATCTCGGCGAGCAGGTCGATCCCCGCCAGGCTTCCGCCGATCCCGCCACGTGCGTCCATCATCGATTCTCCCGCTTGCTCACCCTTCGCAGATGGCCCCGGGAGCGCGCGGGTTCAACCTGTAATCGAGCGGGCCAGCGCGACGAACGGCGGAAATCCGGCAAGCGGGCGGATGAGCAGCACGAAGGCGAGCATCACGCCCACGCCCCAGCGATAGGCCGGGTGGACTCGTCCGCGGGTCCGCCAGTCATAGATCATCCCCGCCGCGAAATAGAGCAGCAGCACCCCCGCGATCCACCAGACCACGGTTTCGCCCAGCAGCGGCAGCGGCAGCAGCCGTCCCCAGGCCGGGCCGAGCGCCACCAGCGTCCCGCCCAGCATCAGTCGCCGGTGCCAGTCGGTCCGCCGGCGCAGGCGGATGCCGGCCCAGACCAGCCCCGCGAAGGCGAAGATATTGAGCCAGTCCATGGCGAGGAAGAACACCGGATCGAAGAAGGGCGGTGCGCGGCCCGCCGCCAGCGAGAGCGCGGTGACCGTGAAGCCGACCAGCACCATCCACACGCTCCACGCCGCGCCGACCATGCCGAGCCGGCGATGCAGCGCGAGATTGCCCTGCCACACGAGCAGGTTCTGCACGAGGTAGAGCGTCACCCAGCCCATCATCGTGAGCGCATGGACATGCACCCACCATGGCGCCCCGAAGCTCGACTGGCCGATGAGGATGAAGAAGCCGAAGCCGCCCACCGCCGTCACGGCGATGGCAATGGCCATGGCGAGGAAGAAAGTCCGTTCCCTGTCGATGCCGGCCGGAGCCGGAGTCAGTATCGTCGCCATGCCACCGTCCCCCAGCATGCCTCGAATGCCGGGAGGATGCGCCGCGCGGTGGGCGCCGTCAAGCAGCCGCGCCGGTCTCCCGCGCCGACCAGAGGGCTCCTGCGGACCGGACGAGTGCCCGGCGTTCCAGGTCGATGAGATGCGCCAGCACGGACCGCCCCGCCGCGCCGTGCAGGCGCGGATCGAGCCCGGCATACATGGCGGCGACCATCGCGGGAATCGCGCTGGGACCTTCCCGCCCGAGATGGCGCAGGATCTGCCCCTCGCGCATCCGCCTATGGCCCAGCAGATGGCGCACGAAGCGCTGCGGCTCGGCGACCGGCTCGCCATGCGCGGGATAATAGAAGCGGTCGGCGCGCGCCATCAGCCGCTCCAGCGAGGCGAGATAGGCGGTCATGTCGCCATCGGGCGGCGAGACCACGCTGGTCGACCAGCCCATCACATGGTCGCCGGTGAACAGCACGGCTTCCTCCGCCAGCGCGAAGCAGAGATGATTGGAGGTGTGGCCCGGCGTCGCCAGCGCGGTGAGCGTCCAGCCCTCGCCCGAGAGTTGCTCGCCATCGGCCAGCACCCGGTCCGGCGCATAATCGGCATCGAAGGCAGCGTCGGCGCGCGGGCCCTCGTCATCGAGGGTGAGCGGCGCGCATCCGATGATGGGCGCGCCGGTCAGCGCTGCCAGTGGCGCGGCGGCCGGGCTGTGGTCGCGATGCGTATGCGTGCACAGGATCGCCCGCACCGGCCGCCCGTCGATTGCGGCGAGGATCGCGCCCAGATGCCGCTCGTCCGCCGGACCGGGATCGATGATCGCCAGATCGTCCGTTCCCACCAGATAGGTCTGCGTGCCTTCATAAGTGAAAGGCGAGGGATTGGGCGCGAGCAGCCGGCCCACCAGCAGGGAAAGCGCCATGAGGACACCGGCTTGCGGGCCGGTCTGCGGCGCGCTCCCCGGCTCGGGCTTGGACATGACGGGGGAAGCGGGCTCGGCCATGCTCCCCATGTGTCACCCCGCGCCGCGAATGCAAGTCCCGTCGGGCGCGGCCGGCGCCGCGCCCGCCGATCTATCAGTCGCGCGCCCGCAGGCGATCCACCTGTCGGTCGAGATCGCGCATCATCCGCGCGCGGGACTGCTCCGGGATGCTCGGGTTGCGGGCGATGTCGGCCCGGGCCTGCTGCAGCCCGCGCACCGCGCTCATCCGCGCATGCCGCTCCATGTCCTCCCCGCAAATGCGGATGCTGATCTTCTTGCGCTCGCGGCCGTCCACCCGCACCGTGCTTTCGTGCGTGTCGACATAGCTCTTGCTGTCCGAGCAGCCCGATCCCTGGCGCACTTCCACGATCGGGACGGTCGCGTCGATCTCGGCCCGCGTCGGCACGGCGACCCGGATGTGGCGATATTTGTCGGTCCCGCTGCGCGCGACATAGGGCGCGGGGGGCGACGGCGGCGTCGGGGGTGACGGCGGCGTGCGCATGGAGGGATGAGCGGGCGGCAGCGGCGGCTCGGGCGGGGCCGGCGGCAGCGGCGGTGCCGGCATATCGGGCGCCATGGCGACGCGGGCGGCGCGCGCCTCTGCGGCGGCAGCACGGGCCTCGGCCTGGGCGGCGCGCGCCTCGACCTTGGCGGCACGGGCCTGCTGGGCGACCGCGCGGGCCTCCAGCTGCGCTGCCCGCGCATCCTGCTCGGCGCTCGCGGCTTCACGCGCAGCGTCATGGGAGACGGCCGCGACGGCCTGCGAGACGGCCGGAAGCGAAGGCAGAAGGTCCGCCTTGCGAGGGATCGGCAGAGCCTCGCTCACCTTCGCTCCGACCTGGGCGGCCATGCCTTCGCCGGACGCCGTAAGGGCAAGTCCCGCGATCATGACCGCGCCGGTCAGTGTGACGCCCGCGAGGCGCCGGCGCATGCTGGGGCTTTTCCTGGACAACATGGATAGTCTCCGTTTCAGTCGGTTGACGCTATTGAGATGGCAGACGGCGGAGAGCGCCCCGCCGCTCGCGCATTTGACCAGCGCGCGGCCATAGGCATGGCCCAGCCCCCGGTCGCGAATGGCGCCGATCACGTCCGCATCGCACGCCATTTCCTGGTCGGCGCGGAAGGCGCGATAGGCGTACCACGCAATGGGATTGCACCAGTGCAGCGCGAGGAAGCCCAGCGCGAGGCTGTTGGCGATCAGGTCGCCGCGCCGGTGGTGGGCCAGCTCATGCGCCAGCGCCATGGCATGTTCCTCGACGTCGAAGCGCGTCATCGCGTCCTTGGGGAAGACGATGAAGCGGCGCCGCAGGCCGAAGGCGACCGGTCCCTGCACATGCGGGCTGGCCATGAGGTTGATGCCCCGCGCGGGCGAGCGCCGCCGCGCAGCATGGGCCAGCACTTGCCGGCAGAATCGGCGATAGCTCAGCATCTGCCAGAGAGCGAACACTGCCGCCCCGGCAAGCCAGAGCCCGGCGAGCACCGCCACGACCGGGAAACCGTCCGTCCCTTGCGCGGGCAGCGCCTGGGCGACCTGCAGGTCCGTCATGCGGGTGCGCACCAGCTCGGTGAGCGCTCCGGTGGCGCCCAGTCCGGCGACCGGCAGGTCCGCGGGCACGACCATGGAGATCGGCAGCAGGGACAAGGGCGGCATGACCATGCGCAGCGCCGGGAGCAGCCAGAGCGCATAAGCGACCCGCGCCCCGAACAGCTGCCGCACGGGATCGCGGATGACCAGCACGAGCAGCATGAGGCCGCTGGTGGCGATCAGCGTTTCGACGAGCCAGGCGATCATGGCTTGAGCGCCTTGAGCAGGGCCTCGATCTCGGCAATGTCCTTGTCGGAGAGCTGCTGCGTCTCGGCGAGATGCGCCACCAGCGGCGAGATCTGGCCGCCGAACAGCCGGTCGACGAGCCGCCGGGATTCATGCGTCACATAGGATTCGCGCTCGACGAGCGGGCGATAGAGATAGCGCCGCCCATCGGCCTCATGCGCGATCACGTCCTTGCTGACGAGCCGCGCGAGCAGCGTCTTCACGGTCTGCAAGCTCCAGTCCCGCTCGTCCGCCAGCGCCTCGCTGACTTCGATCGCCGTCAGCGGGGATCGGCGCCAGAGCACCTCCATCACCGCATGTTCGGCATCACTGATGCGTTCACCCATGTCTTGTCCTCCCTTGGCAGACTCGACTGATTACAACTGTAATCGACATCTACGACTGTAGTCAATAGGAAGGAAAAGCTGCACGCCCGATGAACGATCGCCCTGTCGGGAAACTTTACAGCCGCACCCTTGGATAACGCGCGCTTAACTGCCGGATGCCGCCGGAAAAGCCCGGTCGGGCAGGCTGGCACGGCGCTTGCGTATCAGGGGATGCACCCGCAAACTGGGGGATGCGGCTGGTCTCCTCGCCCATCCCCCACATTTTTCCGATCCATCCGGAAACGCGAGCGCTCCCCCGATCGCCATGCTCGACGCGGTCCGGCATCATCCCATCCATGGCAAAGGCAGGCGACTGCAGGGCCGCCCTGCCCCGTCACGTGGTTCGCACGCGCACGGCGCGCGTACTGGAGATAGCGCTCGATGAGGCTCGGCCGGAAAATCCGGGCCGGCGGGATCAGGCGGCGATGACGCCGCGCTCGACGAGGACCTGCTGCAGTTCGCCGGCTTCGTACATTTCCATCATGATGTCCGAGCCGCCGAGGAACTCGCCCTTCACATAGAGCTGGGGAATGGTCGGCCAGTCGGAGAAGCTCTTGATGCCCTGCCGGATCTCCTGATCCTGCAGCACGTCCACGCTCTCGAACGGCGCGCCGAGGCGCTCCAGGATGGCCACCGCGCGGCTGGAGAAGCCGCACTGCGGAAACAGCGGCGTGCCCTTCATGAACAGCACGACATCATTCTTGCTGACGATGTCGGCAATGCGGTTCTGGACGGTCTCGGTCATCATCGGTCTCCGGGCAGCGGTGAATGGCGCGCCCCGCGCTCTTCACCTGTCAATTGGGGACGGCAGTCGTCAGTTGCAAGGCATGGAGCACGCCGCCCATCCGCCCGCCGAGCGCGTCATAGACGGCGCGCTGCTGGGCGATGCGGGTCTTGCCCCGGAAACTCTCGGACGTGACATGCGCGGCATAATGATCGCCGTCGCCCGCCAGATCGGTGATCTCCACGGTCGCGTCGGGGATCGCCGCGCGAATCAGGGCCTCGATTTCATCGGCAGCCATCGCCATGACAGGTGCCTCAGCCTTCCTGCATGAACTGGCGGCGCGCCTCGGCCATCTTGTCGCCGAGCGCGGCGCGGATGCGGGCATCGTCCATGTCGACGCCGGCCGACACCAGATCGCCGAGCACCTTGCGGATCACGTCCTCGTCACCGGCTTCCTCGAAGTCGGCCTGGACGACGGCCTTGGCATAAGCGTCGGTCTCTTCCTTGGTCAGCCCCATCAGGGATGCGGCCCATTCGCCCAACAGGCGATTGCGGCGCGCCGTCACCCGGAATGCCAGTTCCTGGTCCTTGGCGAACTTGGTCTCGAACGCCTTCTCGCGATCGTCAAATCCATTCATGGATGAAAAGCCCTTGTCTCTTGTGTCTCTTGTGCAGCGTGCGGATTCGCTGCCTGTTTAGGAACCCGCCACGCTCATGGCAACGCGCTTCGCCGCGCCGGTCCCGGGAGGGTGGCGCCCGGTCATCGTTTCACGCCGCCGCCGGCACCAGCCAGGGGCGCCGCGCCGCGTCCATCCGCTCGAAGGCGGCAATCGCGTCGTCGCTGCGGATGGTGAGGCCGATCTCGTCGAGCCCGCCGAGCAGGCAGGCCTTGCGGAACGGATCGATCTCGAAGGTGAAGCGATCCTGGAACGGCGTGGTGACGGTCTGGTTCTCCAGGTCGATGGTGATGGTGTCGGTCTTCGCGACCTCCAGCAGCCGGTCGACTGCCTCCTGCGGCAGCACGACGGTCAGGATGCCGTTCTTGAAGGCATTGCCCGAGAAAATGTCCGAGAAGCTCGGCGCGATCACGGCCGTGACGCCCATGTCGATGAGCGCCCAGGCGGCATGTTCGCGGCTCGACCCGCAGCCGAAATTGTCGCCCGCCACGATGATCGGCGCGCCGGCGTAGCGCGGATCGTCGAACACATTGCCCGGCTCCTTGCGCAGCGCCTCGAACGCGCCCTGCCCCAGCCCGCTGCGGCTGATCGTCTTGAGCCACTTGGCCGGGATGATGATGTCGGTGTCGACATTCTTCATGCCGAAGGGATAGGCGCGGCCCTCGACCTCCTTGACCGGTTCCATGAAAACTGCCTCCAAACGTCAGATAGCGCGCTGGTGACCGATCGGGCCGGAGCCGTCAAGGCCGCCGCCCCTGCGCCGCGCATTCGGCCCGCTCATTCCGCGGCCTTGGGGAAGGCCGGCAGGCTGGCGACATCGCGATGGTCATGCTGGATGATGAGTTTCGCGCCCAGCGCCTTGGCGATGGCCTTGAGCCGGTCGATCGAGGCCAGCGAATCCGCGCGGTCGATATTGAAGCCCGGCACCCGGTCATGCTCGTAATTCTCGCGGAAATGCACGGCATCGCCGGAGATCAGCACCGGCCCTGTCTTCGGCAGCCGTACCAGCAGGCCGTGATGGCCCGGCGTATGGCCCGGCAGATTCAGGATGGTCACGCTGCCATCGCCGAACACGTCCTTGTCGCCCGTCAGCTGCTCAACCGTGCCGCCGCCGCTGATCCAGTGCGCCAGCGGCGCGGGATCGGCATTGGCATAGCGGGGCGGCGTCGCGGTCAGCACCGCCCAGTCGCCGGCGCCGATCAGCAGCTTGGCCTGCGGGAAGCGGCTTGCCTGCCCGATATGGTCGCCATGATAATGGCTGATCCCGACGAACGCGACCTTCGCCGGATCGACGCCGATCTCGGCAAGCTGTTCGGGCAGCGTGCGGCGCAGCAGGATGGTCTCGGTGGAGCCCGCGAAGCCGGCATCCCACAGCATGAGCTGGTCGCCATGGCGGATGAGGTAGCAGCTCGCGACGAACGGCATCCTGAGCGGCGGATCAGTATAAGCGAACGCGTCCGAGAAGGCGCTGACATCGCGCGGCTGGCGATATTCGCCGCAATCGAGCCGGGTGAGCGTGATGGTCGCCGGGGAGGAAGCGGGCGGCTTGGTACGCGCGGGCGATGATGTCTGTGTCTGTGTCTGCGCCTGCGCGATGGCTGGCGTCATAAGCAGCAGCGCCGCCATCGCGGCGCATGCGGGTCCGGCCAGCGTCAGGTCGCGCATCGTCCCTCTCCCTTCCGAATGCGGAAGGTCAGCGGGGCGTGCCGACCTCCGGCTTGGCGTTACCGAGCCCGACGGCCATGGCGGCACTGCCGATGGCGCCGAGCACCAGGATCCAGAAAATCTTTTTCATTGCGCCCCTTAACCTTGTTCGTTCCCCATTAGGTCACGGACGTCGGCAAGTCGACCCTTAATCGCCGCGGCGGCGGCCATGACGGGCGAGACCAGGTGGGTGCGCGATCCGGGGCCCTGCCGCCCCATGAAGTTGCGGTTGCTGGTCGAGGCGCAGCGCTCGCCGCTCGGCACGCGGTCGGGGTTCATGCCCAGGCACATCGAGCAGCCCGGTTCGCGCCACTCGAACCCGGCCTCGATGAAGATGCGATCGAGCCCTTCCGCTTCGGCCTGGCGCTTGACGAGCCCGGAGCCCGGGACGACCAGCGCCTGCCGGATGCGGTCGGCGATCCTGTGGCCCTTCAGCACCGCGGCGGCGGCGCGCAGGTCCTCGATCCGGCTGTTCGTGCAGCTGCCGATGAAGATATGCTCGACGCTGACGTCCTCCATCCGCTGGCCGGCGGAGAGGCCCATATATTCCAGCGATCGCGCCGCGGCCGCGCGCTTGGCGGGGTCCTCGAAGCTCTCGGGATCGGGCACCATGCCGGTGATCGGCACGACATCCTCGGGGCTCGTGCCCCAGGTGACGTTGGGCGCGATGTCGCTCGCGGCGAGCCGCAGCGTCTTGTCGAACCGCGCGCCTTCGTCGGTCACCAGCGTGCGCCACCAGGCCAGCGCGCGTTCCCAGTCCTCGCCGTGCGGCGCCATCGGCCGGCCCTCGAGATAAGCGAAGGTCCTCTCGTCCGGCGCGAACAGGCCGGAGCGCGCCCCGCCCTCGATTGCCATATTGGCGACGGTCAGGCGCCCCTCGATGCTCATCTCGCGGAAGGTCGAGCCGCGATATTCCACGACATGCCCCGTGCCCCCGGCCGTGCCGGTGCGGCCGATGATCGCCAGCACCACGTCCTTGGGCGTCACGCCATAGCCGAGCGTGCCTTCCACCTCGATGGCGAAGGTCTTCGAGCGCTTGAGCTGCAGCGTCTGCGTGGCCATCACATGCTCGACCTCGCTGGTGCCGATGCCGAAGGCCAGCGCGCCGAGCGCGCCGTGCGCGGCCGTGTGGCTGTCTCCGCAGACCAGCGTGGTGCCGGGCAGCGTGAAGCCCTGCTCCGGGCCCACGACATGCACGATGCCCTGCTCGGGCGCCACCGCGTCAAAGTAGCGCACGCCGAATTCCGGCGCATTGCGCTCCAGCGCCGCGAGCTGCTGGGCGCTCTGCGGGTCCTCGATCGGCAGGCGATGGCCCTGCGCGTCCACGCGCGCCGTGGTCGGCACATTATGGTCCGGCACCGCGAGCGTCAGGTCCGGCCGGCGCAGCTTGCGCCCGGCGAGGCGAAGCCCCTCGAAGGCCTGCGGGCTCGTCACTTCATGGACGAGATGGCGGTCGATATAGATGAGGGACGTGCCGTCGTCGCGTGTCTCGACGACATGCGCGTCCCAGATCTTCTCGTAGAGCGTGCGCGGTTTCTCGGTCATTTCGCCGCTTCCCTAGCGCCGCGGGCATCGCGGCGAAAGCCCTATATTGGCCGCGCGAGATCCGCTTCAATGGTGCGCGACGCCAGCCAGTAGTGCGCGGACGCCCAGAGATAGACCGCCGCCATGCTCGCCATGGCAAAGCCCAGCGCCAGTCCCGGGTCGGTGCCGCGCGCCGCATAGCCGTCGCTCACCGCGCCGAGCAGCAACGGGCCGAAGCCACCGCCGACCAGCGTGTAGATCATGGACGTGAAGGCCGTGCCTGTCGCGCGCATGCGGGGGCTGAGCATGTTCTGGAACGTGCCCTGCGTCGGGCCCAGATAGGTATACTGGATGATGCCGCACAGGCCCACCAGCACCACGATCAGCGCCGGCTCGTCGCGCGTGATGGCGAAGGCATAGAGCGGCCCGACGAGGCACAGGGTGATCGCCGGCATCAGCGCATAGGCGCGCGGATTGCCGCGCGAGGCCAGCCGGTCGGCGAGCCAGCCCGAGCCCAGGATGCTGAGCGTCGCCGGCAGGCTGGCAACGAGCCCCGCGACCAGCCCCGCCTCCACCAGCGTGAAGTCGAAGCGCCGGATGAGATAGGCCGCCAGGAAGGCATTGAGCCCGAAGCCGACCATCCCGGCAAGGCTGGAGCCCATCAGCATGTTGCGCATGGTCGGCCAGCGCAGATAGCGGCCGATCACCGCACCGAGCGGCGGCACCGTGTCGCTCGCGCCGGCCGGGCCGTCATGCCGCCCGCGCCGCGGCTCGGCGACGAACAGCGCGAGCAGCAGCGCGAGGATCAGCCCCGGCACCGCCGCCACGAACAGCGCCGCGCGCCAGCCGTAGAGCTGCGCGATCAGCGCGCCGCCGCTGGCCCCGATGAAAGCGCCGAGCGGCGGCGCCAGATTGAGCGCCGCCATCATCGTCGCCCGCTTCTCGCGCGGGAAATAGTCGGAGACGACCGAATAGGTGGCCGGGAGCCCCACGGCCTCGCCCACGCCCACGCCGATCCGCGCGAGCAGGAGCTGGACATAGCTCGCCGCGAGCCCGCAGACGGCGGTGGCGGCGGACCAGAGCACCGTGCCCACCCAGATCAGCGCGATGCGCCGCCGCCGCTCGGCGATCCGCGCGACGACGAGGCCGAGGCCCACATTCAGCACCGCGAAGGCAAGGCCCGTCACGATGCCGAGCTGCGTGTCGCTCAGCGAAAACTCCTGCTTGAGCGGCTCGGCCAGCACATTCATGATGATCCGGTCGACAAAGCCGACCACGCCGATCGACGTCAGCAGCACGAGCGCCAGATATGGGCGCTCCTTGATGGTCCCGATGGCCATTCACCCTCCCCTGTTATCGCGCGCCCTTTGCCGGACCTGCGCATGCCGGAGCAACAGAAAAGACGCGGCGCACGAAAAAGGCGGCCCGGCGCAATGCCGGACCGCCTTTTACGGCACTGCGACGCCCGCTCAGGCCGTGGCCAGGGCGACCTCATATTTCGCGGTGGTCTTCTGCGCGACTTCCTCCGCCGTCACGCCCGGGGCAAGCTCGATGAGCCGGAAGGGCTCGTCATGGCTCGTCCGCTGGAACGCGGCGATATCGGTCACGATCATGTCGACGACATTCTTCCCCGTCAGCGGCAGCGTGCAGGCGGGGATGAACTTGGGCTCGCCATGCTTGCTGGTGTGTTCCATCACCACGATGATCTTCTTGACGCCCGCGACCAGGTCCATGGCGCCGCCCATGCCCTTGATCATCTTGCCCGGGATCATCCAGTTGGCGATGTCGCCGCCCTCGGAGACTTCCATCGCGCCGAGCACGGTCAGGTCGATGTGCCCGCCGCGGATCATCGCAAAGCTGTCCGCGCTGGAGAAATAGACCGAGCTGGGCAGCTCGCTGATCGTCTGCTTGCCGGCATTGATGAGATCGGGGTCAACCTCGTCCTCATAGGGGAACGGCCCGATGCCGAGCATGCCGTTCTCGGATTGCAGCGTCACTTCCACGCCGGGCGGGATGTGGTTGGCCACCAGCGTCGGGATGCCAATGCCCAGATTGACGTAGAAGCCGTCCTTCAACTCCTTCGCGGCGCGCGCCGCCATTTCATCGCGGGTCCAGGGCATTATGCGGTCTCCCCCATCTTCTCTTCACGCGGCCGAACGGTGCGGAACTCGATCTTCTTGTCGTAGGGCGCGCCCACGATCATGCGCTTCACATAGATGCCCGGCAGATGGATGCAGTCGGGATCGAGGCTGCCGGTCGGCACCACTTCCTCCACTTCGGCGACGCAGATCTTGCCGGCAGTCGCCATGGGCTGGTTGAAGTTGCGGGCGGTCTTGCGGAAGATGAGATTGCCGCTCTCGTCCGCCTTCCAGCCCTTGATGATGCACAGGTCCGCATAGATGCCGCGCTCGAGCACATAGTCCTGCCCGTCGAAGACCTTGGTCTCCTTGCCCTCGGCCACCTGCGTGCCCACGCCCGTCTTGGTGTAGAAGCCGGGAATGCCCGCGCCTCCGGCCCGGCAGCGCTCGGCGAGCGTGCCTTGCGGGCAGAACTCCACCTCCAGCTCGCCGGAGAGATACTGCCGCTCGAATTCCTTGTTCTCGCCGACATAGGACGAGATCATCTTCCTGATCTGGCGCGTGCGCAGCAGCTTGCCGAGCCCTTCATTGTCGATGCCGGCATTGTTGGACGCGACCGTAAGGTCCTTCACGCCGGAATCGCGAATGGCGTCGATCAGCCGCTCCGGAATCCCGCAAAGGCCAAAGCCGCCCGCGCAAAGCAACATCCCGTCGAACAGCAGCCCGTCCAGGGCAGCCTTCGCATCGGGGTAGAGTTTCTTCATCGGTATCTCCCTCTCCGCAACCGAACCAGCGCACGCCAGCCCATAAGATGCGCCCGCTTTCCGGTCAAACCCGCAGCCTTGCGGAAAGCGGCAGCAATATGAAACGGAGACGGAAATTCCGCAGGGCGAAAATGGGCGGACGGACCCGCCATCGCCTCCATCGCCACCCCAACCCATACCACCCCCTCGTCACCCCGGGCTCGCCCCGGGGTCCCGCTTCCTTTCAACCGATCGCCAACAGAACCCAGGCAGCACAGCCAGCCCACGCGTCCGCCACGCACATCCCGGACGCCAGAAGACAGCGGGACCCCGGGGCAAGCCCGGGGCGACGGATGCGCAAGGCAGCGCCACGCTCACAACCTAGGCTGCGTGGAGAAATTCCAAACGTGAACGACCGACCGCTATCAGAAGCCGTGTCTCAGCCCTGCTACGGCCGAAATGTTGTGGGGAGAGGACCTTCCGCACAACGTTCTAGAGATCTTCGCTCGAAAAGACGTCTGCGACCTTCCGCATCCGTAATCCAAACGCCGTCTACAAGCTCGGGAGTATCTAATTTGGTTTGAACCGCGAGACTCCAGATAGATAATCTTCGATTATTTGGAACTGTGTTGCTTTCCTGAGGCATCGCCAACGGTTTATGGAATTGAAGCCGCAGTCCTGACTTTGTTGCGGCAAGTTCGAAAGCTGCCGGTTTCATTTGTGAATACGCCCACCGGAAGCCTGAATTATCGATGACAATCCGCTCGCCAGTAGCGTCCACGAAGCAACCATAAGCGTGTGATGCAAGGGGTGCCTGATCCGGCTTCTGGCTAAAAAAAAGTGGTCCCGTAACAATTGCGAGAAGCACGAGAGCGGGCAAAACCCAATTAAAGAAAACTTCGAATGTTTTGTCTTCATACGGCACGAACGCGTCTTACGACGGTCTCGCGAATGTCCGCAACGTCGTCGTATCCGGAACGACCAATGTGGGACGGGAAGCACGGATAGCTGTCGTGCCTTTGGCGCGGATCCACGCGCCCTAGGGCGGATCGACATTCAGATGATGGCGTGGCGAAAATGGTGGTTTTTCGGGACCCGGCGCGCAGCGTACTCAAAGTAGGTGAGCACCGGAAGACCGGGAAACCGCCATTTGCAGGCCGCCAGCGCTGGAGCCGAAGGCGTCCGCAGGACAATGTCAATCAGCCCTAAGCCCCTCCCCTTCAGAGGAAAGGTTGGGTTGGGATACGGGCCGGCACGTCGATCGACCGCCAAGCGATGGACTGTCCTCACCCATCCCTCAAAGAAGGCGCGCGAGCTCGGCTGGCCACTGTCAGGGAACGACGCACGCCTCGCACGTCACCCGGCCCCACCTTCCCGCCCGCGCCTATCCCCGCTCGGGCACGGTCCACATATAGATCATCTTGCCCGCCACTTCCTCGCTGCGCTCGGGTTCCCAGTCGCCCATGAGGAAATCATGGCTGACGATCCGGGTGCCGGGCTTGAGGTCCTTCAGCAGCCGGGGCCGCAGCTTCTCGTTGAGCGTGGGCAGCAGGTAGAGCGTGACGACCGTCGCCTCGGAGAAGTCGGTCTTGAAGAGATCCTCCTGCTTGAAGGTCACCTTGTCGGTCACGCCGGCCTTCTGCGCGTTCTCCCGCGCTTCCCGGATGCGCTGGGGATCGATGTCGATGCCCATGGCGCGGATGTTGAAGGTCTTGGCGGCGGTCACGGGAATGCGGCCATCGCCCGAGCCGAGATCATAGAGAATGTCCCCGTCGCCCACCTTGGCCATGGCCAGCATGGCCTCCACCACCGGCTGGGGCGTGGGCACGTAGATCACGTCGGGACGCTGGGCGCTTTCCTGCGCGGCGTCCTGCGCGTGAAGCGTCGCGACCGTCACGCTCGCGCCGAGCGCGAGGGCGGCACCGATCATCAGGCTTTTCATCAGTCCATCTCCTCTGTTTCATGCGGTTTCAGGAAGACCAGGAGAATGCCCCCGAGCGCGAGGACGGCGACGCCGACCCAGGCGCCGGTCCCGGCGTAGACGAGGCTCGAATAGAGCAGGTAGAGGCTGGTGGCGCAGAAGATGGCGGGCACCAGCGGATAGAGCGGCACGCGGAACGGCCGCGCCCGCTGCGGCTCCCGCCAGCGCAGCACGAACAGGGCGAGGCCGACGAGGAACAGGAACACCCAGAAGACCGGGGCGGTATATTCGAGCGCGAGGCGGAAGCCGTCCAGCGCGAAGACCCCGGCGAACACCAGCAGCAGCGCCACCGCGCCCTGCGCGAGGATGGCATTGCCGGGCGTATCGCGATCGGTCCTCCAGCGGCCGGCCCAGCGCAGCGCGGGAAAGGCCCGGGCCAGCGCGCACAGGCTGCGCGCACCCGTGATGACCGTGGCATTGGCGGAGGTGAGCGCGGCCAGCGCGACGATGAGGCTGATGAGCACGGCGCCGGTGCCGCCGAGCGCGCGCTGCATTGCCTCGGCCGCCACCGCTTCCGCGCTCGCCATGCCGGCAAGGCCGAGCACGCGCAGGAAAGCGAGATTGGCCAGCACGTACAGCACCGTCACGATGCCGAGGCCGATCACCATCAGCCGGCCGAGCCTGCGCGGCGCATCCTTCACTTCGGCGGAGAGATACACCGCTTCATTCCAGCCGCCATAAGTGAGCAGCACGAAGACCATGACAAGGCCGAGCGCGCCGCCGCCCGCCCCGCCCGCTTCCGCCGCAGCCACCGTCTCGACGGGCGCCGCCGGGGCGAGCAGGAAAGCGGCGGCGATCACCGCGATAAGGCCGAGCACTTCGGCGATCGTCAGCAGCGTCTGCGCCTGCGCGCCGACTTTCACGCCCACCCAGTTGGCGCCGCTCACCGCGATGACGACCAGCGCGGCATAGATGGCGGAGGAATAGGGGCCGATGGGCGCGACCATCGCCACATAATCGCCGAACACATAGGCCAGCAGCGCCAGCGAGCCGGTCTGGATGACCGAGAAGCGCGCCCATCCGTAGAGGAAAGCGGTGCGCACCCCATAAGCGCGCTGGAGGAAATGATAGTCGCCGCCGAAATGCGGGTAGGATGCCGCCAGCTCCGCATAGCAGAGCGCGCCGAGGATCGAGAGCAGCCCGCCGGCGATCCACGCGCCGATGAGCATCGCCTCGCTGCTCGAAAATTCGGCGACGAGCGCGGGCGTGCGGAAAATGCCGGCGCCGACCACGATGCCGATGGTCAGCGCAAGCACATGTCTGTCGGAAAGGATCTTGCGGGGCGCGCCGGCCGGTGCATCGCCGGGCCCTTGCGCCGGTGTGCGGCGAACGGGGTCGGCGGCATAGCCGGTCGCGCTGGTCATCGGCGCGCGGCCATCACGGCGCAGGCCAGCGGCGGGACGCGTCCCGGCCACTCATGGCGCGCGCGTCCAGCCCTGGCGGCCAGCAGGCGCGACTGTCCTGTAATTGTTGATCCGGCACAGCACTCTCCTGCCGTCGGCCTTCGTCAAGAGGAAGCAACCAGCCGCAGGGGGGAAAGTTCCGCCGGAATCAGAAAATATTATATTTCAATGATTTATATTCTACATCGAAAGCGCCACGCTTGCGCAGCCCGTCCGGGACAACAAAAAAGGGCCCGCAAGACCCTTCGTTTCGCGACATCGCTTTTATGTGTCCTGAAGTGTCCGGTTTTGCCGGAGAGAATGCTGCTTTTCGCCAGCCTCCGATAGGGGCCGGTCCTCCGGTGGGGTGGTTCAGTCTACCCCACCGGAAAGCCGTGAGATCAGACCTTGTCGCCGAGCGCGCCCTTGATGGCGCCGCCGACCTTCTGGGCCTTGCCCTTCAGCTCCTGGCCTACGCCTTCGGCTTCCTGGTCGGGATCGTTCCGTGCGCGGCCCACGCCTTGCTTGACCCGGCCCGCGGCTTCGTTGGCGGTTCCTTTCGCCTTGTCGACGAATTCACCCATCATACTCTCCATCTGTCGGGGCGCCGGCCTGTCCGGCGCGTCGAAGAGAGAACGGATGAGCATGGGGCAGGTTCCGGCGGACGGGGCGCCGCGCGCCTCGGTTCACCGCATGTCGGGCAGGCCCTATGACCGGCGGGCCGCTGTCAGGTCAGATCAGGCCGGCCAGCGGACTCGAGGGATCGGCATACATGCGCCGGCCCATGCGCCCGGCCAGATAGGCCATGCGCCCGGCTTCCACCGCCGCCTTCATCGCGCCGGCCATCAGCAGCGGGTTCTTCGCCTCGGCAATGGCGGTGTTCATGAGCACACCGGTGCAGCCCAGTTCCATCGCCACGGCAGCGTCCGAGGCAGTCCCCACGCCCGCGTCCACCAGCACCGGCAGCTTCGTGCCCTCGACGATCAGGCGGATCGTCACCCGGTTCTGGAGGCCGAGGCCCGAGCCGATCGGCGCGCCCAGCGGCATGATCGCCACGGCGCCCGCATTCTCCAGCTGCTGCGCCGCGATGGGGTCGTCCGTGCAATAGACCATCGGCTTGAAGCCTTCCTTCGCGAGCACTTCGGTCGCGCGGATGGTCTCCACCATATTGGGGTAGAGCGTGCGCGCCTCGCCCAGCACTTCCAGCTTCACCAGGTCCCAGCCGCCTGCCTCGCGCGCCAGCCGCAGCGTGCGAATCGCGTCCTCGGCCGTGAAGCAGCCGGCGGTATTGGGGAGATAGGTGACTTTCTTCGGATCGATGAAATCCGTCAGCATCGGCGCCTTGGGGTCGGACACATTCACCCGGCGCACCGCCACGGTGACGATCTCCGCACCGGAGGCTTCCACCGCCGCGGCATTCTCCGCGAAGTCCTTGTACTTGCCGGTGCCCACGATCAGGCGGGAGCGGAAGGTCCGCCCCGCGACGCTCCAGCTGTCGTCCGCCAGCACCGGGGAGCCGTCGCCCCCGCCGACGAAGTGGACGATCTCCAGCTCGTCGCCGTCCTCCAGCACCACTTGCCCCAGCGTCGCGCGGGGCACGACCTCCAGATTGCGCTCGACAGCGACTTTCTCCGGCACAAGGCCGAGCTCCGTCGCCAGCCCCGCGAGCGTCAGGCCCGCGCGCACCCGGCGATGCTCGCCATTCACCACGATGCCGATCGTCCCG
Source organism: Sphingobium sp. SYK-6 (assembly GCF_000283515.1). Classification (GTDB taxonomy): domain Bacteria; phylum Pseudomonadota; class Alphaproteobacteria; order Sphingomonadales; family Sphingomonadaceae; genus Sphingobium; species Sphingobium lignivorans. The sequence continues at coordinate 1,784,335 of NC_015976.1, read as the reverse complement.
TCCACGCTCATGAGTATCGCGCACCTTTCGCTTTGAGAGCCGTTGAGGCCGCCATATAGGGAGGGGTCAGAGGCTCGCAACCAAAAGGACCGGATGGCCGATGACGTCCCAGAGAAAAATCTATGTTCTGAACGGCCCGAATCTCAATCTGCTCGGCACCCGCGAGCCGGAGATCTACGGCTTCGACACGCTCGACGACATCGCCGACCGGATGGAGGACGAGGCGCGCCGCGCGAACACCGAGATCGATTTCCGCCAGTCGAACCATGAAGGTCATCTCGTCGACTGGCTGCACGAGGCCAATGCGGAAAGCGCCACGGCGGTGATCCTCAATGCCGGCGCTCTCACGCATACATCCCTTGCGCTCCATGACGCGATCAAGTCGATCTCCGTGCCGGTGATCGAGGTTCATATCTCGAATCCGGCGGCGCGGGAAAGCTTCCGTCACCACAGCTATGTCGGCATGGCGGCCAGGGGCTCGATCGCGGGTTTCGGCCCGCTTTCCTACATGCTGGCGCTGGAAGCGGCGCTGGAGATGGACTGAATCTGTTGCCTTATGCAGCGAAGGGCAATAGGCCCTGCGCCCATTCCAAGACATAACAGGGTTCCAAGGACAATCATGGCCGACAAGACCAACGGTGGCGAAAGCGCGATGCAGGTGGACGTTAACCTCGTACGCGAACTCGCCGAGATGCTCGATGCGACCAACCTGACCGAGATCGAGGTCGAGGACGGCGAGCGCCGCATTCGCGTCGTGCGCAAGCCCGCCGCGCAGACAGTGAGCTATGGCGCACCCGTCGCAGCCCCGGCGCCTGCCGCGCCGGTCGCCGCCGCCCCGCTCGCGGAGGCTGCGGCCGCCCCGGCGGGCGCGCAGCCCGGCACGATCAAATCCCCCATGGTGGGCACATGCTATCTTTCCCCCGAGCCGGGGGCCGAGCCCTTCGTGAAGGTGGGCGACAGCGTGAAGGCGGGGCAGACCCTGCTCATCGTGGAAGCGATGAAGGTCATGAACCCGATCACGGCCGCCAGCGCCGGCACGGTCAAGGCCGTGCTCGTCGAGAGCGGCCAGCCGGTCGAATATGACCAGCCGCTGATCGTGGTCGCGTGAAGGCGGCCCACCCATGAGCATCGAGAAGCTGCTGATCGCCAATCGCGGCGAGATCGCCCTGCGCATCCATCGCGCCTGCCATGAGATGGGCATCAAGACGGTCGCGGTCCATTCCACTGCCGATGCCGAGGCCATGCATGTGCGCCTGGCCGATCAGGCGATCTGCATCGGGCCGCCCGCCGCCAAGGATAGCTATCTCAACATTCCCGCCATCATCTCGGCAGCGGAGATCTCGGGCGCGGATGCCATTCATCCGGGCTACGGCTTCCTGTCGGAAAATGCCCGCTTCGCCGAGATCGTGGAAGCGCACGGGCTGATCTTCGTCGGCCCCAAGCCCGAGCATATCCGCATCATGGGCGACAAGGTGGAAGCCAAGCGCACCGCCGGGGCGCTCGGCCTGCCGCTGGTGCCGGGCTCGGACGGCGCGATCGAGGATGTCGCCGCCGCCAAGGCCCTGGCGCGCGAGGTCGGCTATCCCGTGCTCATCAAGGCAGCCTCGGGCGGCGGCGGACGCGGCATGAAAGTGGTGCCGGACGAGGAGCAGTTCGACAGCCTCATGTCCCAGGCCAAGAGCGAGGCCAAGGCGGCGTTCGGTGACGACACCGTCTACATGGAGAAATATCTCGGCAATCCGCGCCACATCGAATTCCAGATTTTCGGTGACGGCAATGGCAATGCCATCCATCTGGGCGAGCGGGACTGCTCGCTCCAGCGCCGCCACCAGAAAGTGCTGGAGGAGGCGCCCTCCCCCGTCATTTCGGCGGCCGAGCGGGCACGCATGGGCAATCTCGTCGCGAAGGCCATGGCGGACATGGGCTATCGCGGCGCGGGCACCATCGAGTTCCTTTACGAGAATGGCGCCTTCTACTTCATCGAGATGAACACGCGCATCCAGGTCGAGCATCCCGTCACGGAGATGATCACCGGCTTCGATCTCGTGCGCGAGCAGATCCGCATCGCGGAGGGGCTTCCCCTGTCCGTCACGCAGGACGAGCTGGAATTCCACGGCCACGCCATCGAGTGCCGCATCAACGCGGAAGACCCGGCGACCTTCATGCCTTCGCCGGGCAAGGTGCAGATGCTCCATGTGCCGGGCGGCATGCATGTCCGCGTCGAGAGCGCGCTCTATCAGGGCTACAATGTCCCGCCTTATTACGACAGCATGATCGGCAAGCTGATCGTCTACGGGCGCACCCGCGAGGGCTGCCTGATGCGCCTCAAGCGCGCGCTCGAGGAATATGTCATCGAGGGCATGAAGACGACCATCCCCCTCCACCAGAAGCTGATCGAGGACCCGGACGTCCAGAACGGGGACTATAGCATCAAGTGGCTGGAAGAATGGCTGGAGCGCCAGAAGGAGGCGTGAGGCTGGCATCGGGAGCACGGGCCTCGGGCCGGCTCCCGAACGCCGGGACCGCTCGCGTATCATCCGAACGATGAGCGCCGCGCCCGTCCTCGCCATCCGCCCCGTCGAGCCCGCAGATGCGGGGCAGATCGCCGCCCTCTATGCCCATCACGTCCTGCACGGCACGGCGACCTTCGACACCGATCCGCCGGGCGCGGAACACTGGCGCGAGAAGATCAGCCAATGTCTCGGGCGGCAGTGGCCATTCCTCGTGGCGCTCGACGAGGCAGGCACGATTCTGGGCTATGCCTATGCCACGCAGTTCCGCGATCGCCCGGCCTATGCCCATGCCTGCGAGGACAGCATCTATGTCCGCGCCGACCGGACCGGGCAGGGTGTCGGCCGCGCCCTGCTCGCCGCACTGGTCGCCGCTGCCGCCGCGCGCGGCTTCACGCAGATGCTGGCGGTGATCGGCGGCGGAGAGCCCGGCTCGGTCGCGCTTCACGGCCGGCTGGGCTTTCGCCACGCGGGCCGGATGGAGAAAGTCGGCCGCAAGTTCGGGCAATGGCTGGACACCGTCTACATGCAGCGGGCATTGGGCGACGAGGCGCCCGCCGATCGACCAGAGCCAAACCGGAAGGACGAGCCATGAAAGCCACGATCTATCACAATCCGCGCTGCTCCAAATCGCGCGAGACGCTGGCGATCCTCGAGAGCACTCCCGGCATCGACGTCGAGATCGTCGAATATCTCAAGACCCCGCCGAGTCGCGAGACGCTGGCCGGGCTTTACGCGCGGGCCGGCATGACGCCGCGCGATGGCCTGCGCAAAGGCGAGGACGGCGCGAAGGCCCTCAGGGATGCCGATGACGCCGCCATCCTCGACGCCATGGCCGCCGATCCGATCCTCATCGAGCGCCCGCTGGTCGAGACCGACAAGGGCGTGCGACTGGGGCGTCCGCCGGAACGAGTACGGGAAATCCTCTGAGCGATCAGGGGACGCTCCTTTACACGAAATCGGGGCAAGCCCCGGCCAGGATCAATGATCCATACGCCGCGCTCAGGCCCGATCTCCCCGCCCTCTCAGCCGACCTCGACGCCTTTCCAGAAAGCAATCCGCCCCCGGACGGCTTCCGCCTCGGGCTTGGGGTCGGGATAATACCAGGCGGCATCCGGGTTGTCGGCGCCGTCGACGTGCAGGCCGTAATAATGCGCCGTGCCTTTCCAGGAGCAGATCGTCGTGGTGTCGCTGGGGCGCAGCACCGCCGGATCGACCGCTTCGGCGGGGAAATAGTGATTGCCTTCGACGACCACTATATCATCGCTGCGGGCGATGACGGTGCCGTTCCAGCGGGCTTCGACCATATTGCCTCTCCTCGGGTTCAAGCGGCGGCGGGGAACAGGAGAATGACGGCTCTCCTTCCCCGCCCGTTCCTCAGGCCGTCAGGTCCGCCGGCACCACCGGGAGCGAGCGAACCCGCTTGCCCGTCGCCGCGAAGATCGCGTTGGCGATGGCCGGCACCACCGGCGGAAGCGCCGGTTCGCCAAGGCCCGTCACCGGCGCGTCGGAGAGGACGAATTCCACCACGACATCCTCCGGTGCAGCCCCTATGCGGGGGAGTGGATAATCGTGGAAGTTCGTGCGGTTCGCCGCGCCATTCACGATCTCGACCTTCTGCCCCGAGAGGATCTGGCCGATGCCGTCGATCACCGATCCCTGCACCTGGTGCACGGCATTGATCGGATTGATGATCTGCGCGCCGACATCGCCGGCGACCCAGACCTTCTCGACCTGCACGGCGCCCTTCTCGCTCACCGAGATATCCACCACTTCCGCGAAATAGCCCCGGTGGCTGTAGTAGAAACCGAAGCCACGGCCCTTGCCATTGCCGCCTTCGCGCCCTTTCCAGCCGGCCATCTGGCAGACCTTGTCGATGATCGTCCGGGCGCGGCCGGTGTTGAACTCGGGCGTGCTGCCGTCCGGCGAGCCGCCTTCGAACTTGAGCACGCGCGGCTCGCCCAGGATGCGCCGGAGCATTTCCGGCAAATCCGTGCCCGCCGCCAGTGCCACTTCATCGAGGAAGCTCTGGAAGACGAAGGCCATGGCATTGGACGTCGGTGCCCGCAGATAGCCGGTCGGCACATTGCTCTCGATGAACGACACGCCCAGAGCGACATCGCCCAGCAAGCGCACCGGGAATTCCGTGTCGTGCATGCCCGCGCCGGTGGCAGGCTTGCCCTCCTTGCCATAGGTCACGAAATGATCCGTCAGCGCCGTGAGGCGGCCCTCGCCATCCAGCCCGGCACTCAGGCTATGCCAGCCCCCGGGCCGATAGAAATCGTGCCGCAGATCGTCCGTGCGGTTCCAGATGAGCTTGACCGGCCGGCCAGGCAGCGCCTTCGCGATCTGCGCGACCTGCGCCATATAATCGTTGGACAGCCGCCGCCCGAAGCCGCCGCCGATCCGCGTCATGTGGATCGTGATGTTCTCGGGCGCGATGCCGATCGCTTCGGCCACGATCCTGCGGCCATCGGCGGGGAATTGCGTCGGCGCCCAGAACTCGATCTTGCCGTCCCTGAATTCCGCCGTGCAGTTCTGGGGTTCCAGCGTCGCATGGGCGAGGAAGGGATAGTCATAGCGGGCCGAGACGGTCTTCGCCGCGCCGGCCAGCGCCTGCGTCGCATCGCCCTTGCTGAACAACGTGGTCTCAGCCTTGCCGTCCATCTTCTCCTTCGCCTGCCGGGCGAAGGATGCCGTGGAATAGCCCTTCTGCGCATCGACCGACCAGACCGGCTTGAGCGCGGCGCGCGCCTGATTGGCCACCCACCAGCTTTCCGCCACGATGGCGACGGCGTCATGGCCGCCCTTGAGGTCATAGCTGCTGTTCATCGGGATGACCGCGATGATGCCCGGCAGGGCCTTAACCACCGCCTCGTCGAAGCTCACCAGCGTGCCGCCATAAGTCGGGCAGGCCTCGATCGCGGCCTGCACCATCCCCGGCTTCACCACGTCTATGCCGAACAGCGGCTTGCCCGCGACGATGGCGGGCGTATCGATCCCGATCTTCGACCGGCCGATGATGCGGAAAGCGGCCGGTTCCTTGAGGGGCACCTTGTCCAGCGCCGGCGCGGTGACTTTCGCCGCCGCAGCCGCGAGCTGCGCATAAGTGGCGCTGCGCTTGCTGGCCGCATGCGTCACCGTGCCGCCCGCCGTGGTGAGGGCATTCTCCGGCACGTTCCATTGTGCCGCCGCTGCCTTCACGAACATCGCGCGCGCCGCCGCGCCCACCTGGCGCATGGGGATGTAGTTCATCGGCGTCGTGAAGCTGCCGCCCGCGATCTGGAAGCCATAGACCTTGTCGTCGGCAATCGTCGTCTCGGGCGTCACCTGCGCCCAGTCGACGTCCAGTTCCTCGGCAATGAGCATCGGCAGCATCGTCTTGACGCCCTGCCCGATCTCCGGGTTCTTCGCCCCGATGATGAAGCTGTTGTCCGGGTTGACGCGGATATAGGCATTGATGACCGTGGCCTTGTCCCCCGGATTGGCCGCAAAGGCGATCCGCGCGTCGAAGGCAAGCACCGCGCCGCCGACCAGCGTCGCCTTGAGGAGCGCCCGGCGGCCGAGCATCACCGGGGCGGTCATGCGCTGGCTCCTTCGCTGGCGGCCGCTTTCTTGATCGCCGCTCGAATTCGCAGATATGTCGCGCAACGGCAGATGTTGCCGCTCATGGCCTGATCGATCTCCTCGTCGCTCGGCGACGGCTTGGCGCTGAGCAGCGCGGTCGCGCTCATGATCTGGCCGGCCTGGCAGTAGCCGCATTGCGGCACGTCCAGCTCCGTCCAGGCTTCGCTCACTTTCCGGCCGACCGGCAAGGTGGCGACATGCTCGATGGTAGTGACCTGCTTGCCGGCCACGGTGCTGATCGGCGTGGTGCAGGAGCGCACCGCCTTGCCGTCGACATGCACGGTGCAGGCGCCGCACAGCGCCATGCCGCAGCCGAACTTGGTGCCGGGCATGTCGAGATCCTCGCGCAGCACCCAGAGCAGGGGTTTGCGCGGATCGGTGTCCACTTCCCGCGTCTCGCCGTTGATCGACAATGTGGTGGCCATGCCCGCTCTCCTGCCCGTCCTTGCTGATGATCGAGAATGCCGATGCGCGTGGGCGGTTGTCAATGTCCATAGCCTTGCAATAATCTGTTTTGCAGCCCACCCCCGGAGCGCGACACCCCGCCTGAATCCGAGAGCCACTGGACAGACATTGAACGACATTGACGAGATCGTCGCGGCCGCCCGCGACTGGGCCGGCCAGCCCATGGCGCTTGCCACCGTGATCGAGGCATCGGGCTCGGCCCCGCGCCCCCGGGGCGGGCATCTGCTCGTGGCAGGCGATGGGCGCTTTGCCGGATCGATCTCCGGCGGCTGTGTCGAATATGAAGTGTTCGCCCTTGCCGAAGGGGTGATCGCCGGCGCGCCGGCCAGCGTTCATCATTATGGCAGCAGCGATCCCGGCGTGTGGCTGCCCGGCCTGCCCTGCGGCGGGCAGATCGGCGTCCTCGTGCAGCCGGTGAGCGAAGACGGCTTTCCGCCAGCCCTGTTCGGCGCGATCGAGGCGGCGCGCAAGGCGGCAAGGCCTCTTGCTCTTTCCACCGATCTTGCAACCGGCCGCACCGTCACGGGCGACCTGCCCGGCCATTTCGTCAACGTCTACGAGCCGGCGCGCCGCCTGCTCATCGTCGGCGGGGTTCAGATCGCGCAGACCCTGTCCGCCATTGCCCGCGCGACCGGCTTCAGCGTGACCGTCAACGACCCGCGCGAGCGCTTCCTGAGCGCCGCGCGCTTCCCCGATGCCACCCTGACCGATGCCTGGCCGGATGAGGCCGTGCACGCCTTCGCGCCGGATGCCAGCGCGGCGGTGGTGACGCTCAGCCATGACGTCAAGATCGACGATCCGGCCCTCGCCGCCGCCCTGCTCCACCCTACCGGCTATGTCGGCGCGCTGGGCTCGCGGGCCAATCAGGCGCGCCGGCTGGAGCGGCTCGAAGCCCTCGGCATCGACCGGGCGGCGCTGGCGCGCATCGATGGCCCGGCCGGTGTCCCGATCGGCGGCATGGGGCCCCAGGAAATCGCCCTGTCGATCGCGGCGGGCATCGTGAAGGCGCTGCGTGCCGGGCAATGACGGCCTGGTCGTCGCGCTGCTCGGCGCCGGTCGTTCGTCGCGCTTCGGGCGCGAGGACAAGCTGCTGGCCACGCTCGGGGGTCGCCCGCTGATCGCATGGGCGGCGCAGGCGGGGCTGGGCATTCCGGCGGCGCGTCATCTCGTCATCGCGGGTCCGGACGCGCGGCTGTCGGCGGCTTGCCCCGGCTATGTCCTGCTCCCCAATCCGCATCCCGAAGACGGTCTGGCGTCCTCCCTGCGCATCGCGGCGGGCGCCGCGCGCGGCCTGGGGGCGACGGCCCTGCTGATCCTGCTGGCGGACATGCCCTTCGTCGATGCGGGGCATCTGGCCGGACTGGTCACTCAGTGGGATCAGGACGGGAGCCAGCCCCTCTTCTCCCGCGCGCCCGGCGGGCCGCCTCAGCCACCCGCGCTGTTCCCCGCCGCTTTCCTGCCGATGATCGAGACCTTGCAGGGCGATCGCGGCGCGCGCGCATTGGCCGGGGATGCGCTCATCGTCGAAGCACCGGCAGACCGCATGATCGACATCGATACGCCTGCGGATCTGGCCCGTGCCGCGAACTATCTGCGGGCACTCGATCCGGGCGAGCAGGCCTGACCGGCCAGGCTCTCAGCGCAGCGGCGGGATATGCCGGTTGATGACGAGCGCGGCGGCGAGGATGGTGAACGCGAAGAACAGGACGACCGCGAAGAACGGCCAGCTCTGGTCATTGGCCACGCTCAGCAGCACGCCGCCGATCAGCCCCATGATCACGCCGCCCGAGCGGCCGATCATCAGCCCGACCCCGATGCCGGTCGCGCGCACCTGTTCGGAATAGCCGAGCGCGATCACGGAATAGCCGGTCGCGATGACGGTACTGGCGAAAATGCCGACGCCTCCGACCGCGCCCATCACCACCCAATAAGTCGCGGCATCCGGCAGGCCGCTGAGCCCATGCAGCCGCAGCCCCAGCAGCAGGATGCATCCTGCCGCCAGCAGGGCGGCCGACATCACCACCATCCGCGAGCCGAGCGCATTGACGAGGAAGCCGGCAAGCAGCGCGGCCATGACAGACAGGAGATTGAAGGCGAAGATCGCCTGAAGCGCCTGCGCGAGTGGAAAGCCGGCCGTGGTGAGCATCGTCGGCATCCATGAAATGAAGGCGTAGACGATGAGCTGGGCGGAGAAGAACAGCAGCCATGCCCCCACATTGAGGCGGAGATAATGGCGCGCGAACATGCTGTCCTGTCGGGCTTGCGAGGTCGGCATCTCGCGCGCGGACGCAGGCGTCGCGAGCGCGATCGACTCGATGCCCGCGTGGCGCTTCAGCAGGTCGGCGGCGCGCTGGCTCTCGCCCTTTCCGGCCAGATAAGCGGCGGACTCCGGCAGCGCCACCAGCACGACGAAGGCAACCGCGAGCGTCAGCAGACCGCATGCGACGAAGCAGCCTCGCCAGCCGAGCATGGGTAGGAAGAGCTGCAGCGCCAGCGCCCCGACCATGCCGCCGAGCGGCGTGCCGACCGACAGGAACGCAATCGCTTTCGCCTGCGCCCGGCGGGGCAGCCATTCGGCGACCAGCGCGACGGACGAGGGCGTCGCCGCGCCGAAGCCGAGGCCACTGATGAAGCGGATGATCGTCATCTGCGTCACATCCTGCGCGAAGGCCGCGACCACCGTCGCCAGGCCGAACAGGAAGGTCGCCACGCACAGGACGCGCTTGCGCCCGAACAGGTCGCCGAGCCGCCCGCCGCCGCCCGCACCGAGCGCGAGCCCCAGCAGGGACGCCGCCAGCGCCGGACCGAAGGCGGCACGCTCGATGCCCCATTCCGCGAGGATCACCGGCGCGACGAGCCCGAGGAGCTGGATGTCCAGCCCGTCGATCATCAGGATGAACTGGACGATGAGCAGGATCGTGATCTGCCGGGCACTGACCGGCCGCTGGTCAAGCGTCGCGGAAATCGTCGCAATCATTCCCTGCCCAGCCGTCATGCCCCGCCCCCCGCCGGGAAAGCCGGCCTGTCGGCACTCTGGCACCGTGGCGATACGCTGGCCAGCGATTCGGCCCGCGCCATTTCGGTCCCGGGGGACGGGCTCAGATCTCGACCTGGCTCCCCAGCTCGATCACGCGATTGGTGGGCAGGCGGAAGAACTCCATCGCGCTTTCCGCGTTGCGCAGCATCCAGGCGAACAGCTTCTCCCGCCAGATGCGCATCCCCGGCCGCGCGGACGGCAGGAGCGTCTGGCGCGCGAGGAAGAAGCTCGTCTCCATCATCTTGAACGGCACGCCGCAACCGGAGGCCCCCGCCAGCGCGGCCGGCACGTCCACTTCCTCCATGAAGCCGTAGTTCAGGATCAGGCGGAAGAAACCGCGCCCGAGATCCTCCACCTGATAGCGCTTGGCCGGGCCGACGGTCGGCAGGTCAGCGACCTTCACGGTGAGCAGCACCACCCGCTCGTGCAGCACCTTGTTGTGCTTGAGATTGTGGAGCAGCGCGTGCGGCACGCCATCCGGCGTGGACGTGAGGAACACGGCGGTGCCCGGGACGCGAACCGCGCTGTTCGCTGCGGAGGCGACGAACACCGGGATCGGCATCGCCGATTCGCGCAGCCGCTCCATCATCAGCCCCCTGCCCTTCGACCATGTGGTCAGCAGCGTGAAGATGACGAGCCCGACCATCAGCGGGAACCAGCCACCATCGGGCACCTTGGTGAGATTGGCGGCGAAATAGGCGGTATCCACCAGGAAGAACAGGGCCAGCACCGCCACGGAGAGCAGCCGGTTCCATTTCCACAGCGAGAAAAGCAGGACGGCGAGCAGGCAGCTGTCGATGAACATCGCACCCGTGACCGCGATCCCATAAGCAGCCGCCAGATTGCTGGAGGAGCGGAAGGACAGCACCAGCGCGATGACCATCACCATGAGGCCCCAGTTGATGACTGGAATATAGATCTGCCCCTGCGCGCTCGCGCTGGTGTGGGTGATCTTGAGACGGGGCATGAAGCCGAGCTGGATCGCCTGCTGGGTCAGCGAGAAGGCCCCGGAAATCACGGCCTGGCTCGCGATGATCGTCGCGAGGATCGCGAGGATCACGAGCGGCAGACGCAGGGGCTCGGACGCCAGAAGGAAGAAGGGATTCTGGATCGCCTCTGCTGCCGCGCCGGGCGGCAGCGAGAGGATCATGGCGCCCTGACCCAGATAATTGAGCATGAGCCCGGGCAGCACGAAGAACAGCCAGGAGACGCGGATGGGATTGCGGCCGAAATGCCCCATGTCCGCGTAAAGCGCTTCCGCCCCCGTCACGGCCAGCACCACCGAGCCGAGCGCCAGGAAAGCGACGCCGCCGTCGGTCAGGAAGAACTGGATGGCATACCAGGGATTGAGCGCGAGCAGGATCGCCGGATTGCTGGCGATATGAAAGAGGCCCAGCGTCGCCAGGGTGAGGAAATAGACGAGCATGATCGGGCCGAAAAGCTGCCCGACCCGCGCCGTCCCCCGCGCCTGGATAGCAAAGAGCCCGACGAGAATGGCGACGGCTGCCGGCAGGACGAGGGGCCCAAGCCGCGGGTCCACCGTCGTCAGGCCTTCTGATGCGGAGAGCACCGACATGGCCGGGGTAATCATCGAATCGCCGTAGAACAGCGCCGTCGCGAAGACGCCCAGCATCACGATCGGCCCGGTCCAGCGTTTGTGACCGCTCTGCCGGTTGATGAGGGCGAGCAGCGCGAGGCTGCCGCCTTCGCCCTTGTTGTCGGCGCGCATGATGATGCTGACATATTTCAGTGTCACCACGATCATCATCGACCAGAAGATCAGGCTGAGCACGCCATAGATGTGCAGCCGGTCGGGCTCGAGCGGATGATGGCCGGCGAACGTCTCGCGAAAGGCGTAGATCGGGCTTGTGCCGATGTCGCCAAAGACGATGCCCATGGCCGCAAGCGCAAGCTTGGTCAGTCCATCGGCCGCATGGCCGGTTTCTTGACCCAGCGCCGCAGAGTCGTCGGAGCCAGCGCCGTCGGCCGGCGTCCCTTGATCGGGCGTGGTCACTGGCCCGCCTGAACCGCAGTCATCGGTCATTCCCCTCGCCAGGCCTCTGCCTGATCGCGCGGCGCCCTACCATTTCGACTCCCATGGTGCAACGCACAATCACGGCGCCTGCTCGCCACCCCGGGACATCGCTTCGCGACGCTCGATCAGGGCATTGATGAGCGCCACGTTGCGGATCAGCTCCTCGCGCAGCTCCATGTCTTCCGGCAAGCGGGCGGCCAGCTTCAGCCACATGTCCCTGGAACGCTCGAACTGTCCCGATTCGGCAAGCGCCAGCCCATAGAAATAGTTCGCGGAAACGCTTTGCGGGTCGATCGTCAGCGCCTGGCGGAACGCATAGTCGCTGGCGGGCGACAGCGTGCCATTGCCATGCGCGAGCAGCGCGTTGCCCAAGCCGACCCAGAGATTGGGGTCCCTGGGGTTCTCGCGCAGCCCGGACTGCAGCACATTGGCTGCATCCTTGGTATTGCCGCTGCGCGCCAGCGCGTCCGAGACGACCAGCCATTTCGTCGCCGAGGAAATCCGCTCGCCGATCTCGCGCCGCTTCTCGGCAAGAGCCTCGTCGAACTTCACTTGCCCGGTGTCGGCCGACACCGGCTTGCCGAACAGGCCCGGATGACCCTGCCAGGCATAGCCGGCGAGCCCGAGCAGCAGCGCGGCCGCAACCGGCGCGACCGCGCGGAGGGAGATGCGGGCGGACAGGAGGATCGTGGCTGCCGTCAGCGTCGCCAGCAGCAAGGCAATGATGAGACCGGTCATGGCTGGCTCCCGCGGCGGCGCTTCATCCGGCTTCGCACCAGCAGGCCCCCGGCGCCCAGCATCAATATCGGCGCTGCCCAGAGCGGCCAGAGAATCGGCTCGGCGGTCGGCTTGTAGCTGATCCAGTCGCCATAGCGCTCGATCAGCCAGGCGCGGATCGCTTCCGGGTCTTCCCCACGCGCGATGCGCTCGCGGATCTCCGAGCGCATGTCCGCCGCCATGCTGGCGTCGCTGTCGGCGATCGACTGGCTCTGGCAGGTCAGGCAGCGAATCGTGTGCATGAGGTCCGTCGCCTTCGCTTCCAGCGCCGGGTCGTCGAGCTGGCGGTTGGCGTAAGGCGCGGGCGGGAGCGCCGTCTGCGCGAATGACGGCGCCGGTATCGCCATCGTCATCGCCAGCAGCAGGGCTATCGGCAGGAACCGCCTCATGATTCCGCATCCTTCAGCTTCTGCAGGATCGTCTCCATGTCCTGCGGGCCGATATAGCCGATATGCTGGTAGCGGATGATGCCCTTGCCATCGATCACGAAGGTCTCGGGCACGCCCGAGGAGCCGAGGTGGAATTGCAGGGCACTGCGGGCATCCAGCCCGATGCGCTGGAACGGATCGCCATGGCGCTGCAGGAAAGCGTCGACGTCGGGCCGCGCATCGCGGATGGCCACCGCGTCGATCCGTACGCCGCGCTGGGCGAGCTGCATGAGCTGCGGCGCCTCGGCCGCGCATGGCACGCACCAGCTCGCGAAGATGTTCAGCAGACGCGGCTTGCCGTCCGCCATGTCGCCGGTCGAGAAGGCCGGATGGCTCGAGGATGCCTCGGGCAGATCGATGACCGGCACCGGCTTGCCGATCATGCGCGACTGGATGACCGTCTGCTGCTCGCGATTGAGGCCCAGCGAGGCAACGATCAGGAAGATGAGATAGCCGCCCAGCGGGATCCAGAGGATGAGGGAGCGCTTCATCGCCTTCTTCATGCCGTCACCTCCCGGGCCTGCGCCCGCCCCTGCCTGCGCTCGCGGCGGACACGGCCGACCAGCGCGAGCAGACCGCCCAGCGCGATCATCCCGCCACCGGCCCAGATCAGGGTGACGAACGGCTTCCACCAGATGCGCAATTGCCAGCGCCCGTCCTCGAGCTGCTCGCCGAGTACGAGGTAGAGCTGGCCGTTCCAGCGCGTCATCTGCACGGATTCATTGGTGGGCGTGGGCGGATCGGCGAAGAAGCGGGCCTGCGGACGCGCGACGCCGATCACCCGGTTGCCGCGGCTCACCGTCAGCGTGGCCTCCATGGCGGTCCAGTTCGGCCCGGCGACCGGCATCACGCTGTCGAACCGCACGGTCTGGCCCGCGATCTCGAAACGGTCTCCCGGCTTGGCGGCAGCGAGCCGTTCGACGGAAAAGGCGCTCTCGCTCGCCATGCCGGCAAGGCTCACCGCGCACCCCAGATGCGCGATCACCATGCCATAAGTGAAAAGCGGCGTGCGCAGCAGGTTGCGTTTCCACAGCGGCGCCAGGCTGGCGAGGGCAACGGCTGCCGCCAGGCCGAGCCCGAGCGTCGGCAGCCAGCCGATCGGCGGAGACGGCAGCGCGACCGCCGCGATCAGCGCCAGCACGCCAAGGCCGACTGCCGGAAGCGCGCGCCGCAGCACCGCGCCGGCATCGTCCCGCCGCCAGCGGAGCAGCGGTCCCACCACCAGCAGCGCCATGAGCAGCAGCGCGACCGGGCCGATCACCGCATTGAAATAGGGCGGGCCCACCGAGACCCGCACGCCCATCATCTCGGTGAGCAGCGGATAGAGCGTGCCGACCAGCACGAGGCCGAGAATCACGCACAGCAGCAGATTGTTGACCACCAGCGCCGCTTCCCGACTGACCGGCTCGAACCGCGCGCCTTCGTTCACCGTGTGGACGCGCAGCGCGAACAGGACGAGCGCGCCGCCGATGTAGAGGCCGAGCAGCGCGAGAATGAAGCTTCCCCGTGTCGGATCGACGGCAAAAGCATGGACGCTTGTCAGGATGCCCGACCGCACGAGGAAGGTGCCGATCATGGACATAGCAAAGGCCACCACCGAGAGCATGACCGTCCACGCGCGCAGCGCATCGCGCGCGGCCAGCACGGAAGCGCTGTGGAGCAATGCCGTCGCTGCCAGCCAGGGCATGAGCGACGCATTCTCGACGGGATCCCAGAACCACCAGCCGCCCCAGCCCAGCTCATAATAGGCCCAGTAGGAACCGGCTGTGATGCCGAAGGTGAGCAGCACCCAGGCGCCCAGCACCCAGGGCCGGACGGCGCGAGCGAAGCGGGCATTGACCTGATGCGTCAGCAGCGCGCCCACCGCGAAGGAGAACGCCACCGAGAGCCCGACATAGCCGAAATAGAGCGTGGGCGGATGGAAGGCGAGACCCGGGTCCTGCAGCAGCGGATTGAGGCCCTGCCCTTGCACGGCTGGCGGATCGAGCCGCGTGAAGGGATTGGAGGCCAGCAGCAGGAAGGCATAGAAGCCAAGGCTGATCGCCGCCTGCGCGCCGAGCGTGGCATAATGGGTGGCCCGGTCGAGCGCGCGCTCGAACAGCGCCACCGCCGCGCCGGACGCGCTCATCACCGCCACCCAGAGCAGCATCGAGCCCTCGTGATTCCCCCAGGCGCCGGCGAACTTGTAGATGAACGGCTTCATCGAGTGGCTGTTCGCCGCCACCAGATAGACCGACATGTCGGACCGCAGGAACAGGAGGATGAGCAGCGCCATGGCGAGGCAGGCGAGCACGCCCTGTGCCACCGCGACCGGCCGGATCAGCCGGCGGGCCTCCTCATTGCCCCGCGCGACTGCGGCCCAGGCCAACAGCAGCTGCACACCCGCCAGCGTGGCCGCGAGCCACAGCGCGGCAAGTCCGGTCTCGGCGATCATGGCTGGCCCGCGTCGCCCTTGCCGGCGGCCGCGCTGTCGGCCTTCGCCTCATGGGTTTCGGGATTGTAGCTGATGCCTTCCATCTCGCGCGGCATGTAGCGCTCGTCATGCTTGGCGAGGATGTTGGTGGCGCGGAATACGCCCTGCGCATCGAACGCGCCTTCCGCCACCGCGCCGGAGCCTTCCCGGAACAGTTCGGGCGTAATGCCGCTGAACGTGGCCGGCACGCTCGCCTCTCCGTCCGTGAGTCTGAAGTGGACGGTCACGCCGTCCTTGTCGCGCTGCAGGCTGCCGGCCTCGACCATGCCGCCCAGCCGGATGGCCTTGCCGGGCTCGACCGTCGCGGCGCGGGCCTCGGCCGGGGTGTAGAAATAGGCGGCCTGGTCGCGCAGCGCGGACATCGCCAGCAGCACGCCGGCGACCATGGCGGCAAGCGCCAGCAGCACCAGCACCAGCCGCTGATGCTTGCGTTTCGGCCCGCGCCGGTTCGATGCGATCGCGACCATGGCTATTCTCCCCGTCCCGAGAGCTGCGCGGCCCGGGCTTCGAGCCGGCGCGCGGACAGCCATGCCCAGAGGCTGGTGCCGATGAGGGCCAGCGCCGTCAGCCCATAAGCGGCGATGATGAAGGGCCAGGGATTCATGCCGTCAACTCCGGGACATGCGGCGCAGCCGCGCCTCTATGCGGTTCTCGGCGAGGATTGCGCGCATGCGCAGCAGCACGATCGCCGCGAACCAGGCCGTGAAGCCGACCACCGTCAGGCCCAGCGGCCAGAGCATCGAACCCGCGATGCTGCTGCCGGACAGAGTGATGCTCCGCCCCTGATGCAGGCTGTTCCACCAGACCACCGAATAATGGATGATCGGCAGGTTGAGCGCGCCGACCAGCGCGTAGATGGCCGTGACCCGGCTCACCCCGCCCGCATCGCCGCGATCCGCGCTGGATCGGGCCAGAGCGATATAGCCGATATAGAGAAAGAGCAGCAGGAGCATGGACGTCATGCGCCCGTCCCATTCCCACCATGTTCCCCAGGTCGGCCGGCCCCAGATCGATCCGGTGGCGAGACACAGCGCCGTCGCCACGGCCCCGGGCACGGCGATGGCCTTTCCGGCGATCCCCGCGAGCGGGTGCCGCCAGACCAGCTGCATGATCGCCGCGATGGTCATGCCGCTCCAGCCGCCCATGCCCAGCCAGGCGGTCGGCACATGAATATAGATGATGCGGAAGCTCTCGCCCTGCAGATAGTCCGCCGGAGCGCGGAACAGGCCGGCCCAGCATCCGGCGAGGATCAACGCGATCCCGCCCCAGAAGCACCAGGGCGTCAGGGGCATCGCGATGGCCAGGAATCGGCGTGGGTTGGCGAAGGCGTGCATCCGGCCCCTTTAGATTGGTCGGTGCGGGCTGGCCAGAGCGTCCGCGCCGGTTTCGGTTCAAACGAGGTCCGTGGTCAGCGGTCGGGCCACCAGCTCCCGGAAACGCTGCTTCCCGCGCCATAAATGGCCCGGCTCGACGCGTATCCGCACGGATCGGCTGCATTATTTTATTACAATGGGGCGACAAAGGGCTCCATGCTCCCTATATGGCCGTTCGAAGAGAGTCGCGCCGCCGCGGCCTCTCCCGTTGGCAACGAGTACCCCCATGCTGACCACCCATCCGTTCGACGACGACAAGCTGCGCGAGGAGTGCGGCATCTTCGGTGTTCATGGCGCTGAAGGCGCTTCCGCCATGGTCGCACTGGGCCTTCACGCCCTGCAGCACCGCGGGCAGGAGGCCGCCGGCATCACCAGCTGGGACGGCTTCGAGTTCCACACGCACCGGGCCATGGGCCATGTCGCCGGCAATTTCGACAATGACGAGATCATCCGCAAGCTGGCGGGCGGCGTTGCCTGCGGCCATGTGCGATATTCCACCACTGGCGAGACGGCCCTGCGCAATGTGCAGCCGCTCTATGCCGAGCTGGCCTCCGGCGGCTTCGCCATTGCCCACAATGGCAACATCTCCAACGCGATGAACCTGCGCAAGCGGCTGGTGCGCGAAGGCGCGATCTTCCAGTCGACCAGCGACACGGAAGTCATCATCCACCTTCTCGCCAAGTCGCGCTACCGCACGCTGCTCGATCGCTTCATCGATGCCCTGAAGCAGGTGGAAGGCGCCTATTCGCTCATCTGCCTCACCCGCGAGGGGCTGATCGCCTGCCGCGATCCGCTGGGTATCCGCCCGCTGGTCATGGGCCGGCTGGGCGAGGCGATCATCTTCGCCTCCGAGACCGTGGCATTCGACGTGGTCGGCGCCGAGTTCATTCGGCAGGTCGAGCCGGGCGAGCTGATCGTGGTGGCGCAGGGCGGCGAGATCCGCTCGCACCGGCCCTTCGGGGATTCGCTGCGGCCGCGCCCCTGCATCTTCGAGCATGTCTATTTCTCGCGGCCCGATTCCATCATGGACGGCAACAGCGTCTATTCGGTCCGCAAGGGCATCGGCGCGCAGCTCGCCATCGAGAGCCCGGTGAATGCGGATCTCGTCATTCCCGTGCCGGACAGCGGCGTGCCCGCCGCGATCGGCTATGCCCAGCAATCGGGCATCCCGTTCGAACTGGGCATCATCCGCTCGCATTATATCGGCCGCACTTTCATCCAGCCGGGCGACAAGGTCCGGCATCTGGGCGTCAAGCTAAAGCATAATGCGAACAGGGCCTTGATCGACGGCAAACGCATCGTGCTGATCGACGATTCCATCGTGCGCGGCACGACGAGCCTCAAGATCGTGCAGATGATGCGCGAGGCGGGCGCCAAGGAAGTGCATATGCGCATCGCCAGCCCGCCGACCCGGCATAGCTGCTTCTACGGCGTCGACACGCCCGAGCGCGGCAAGCTGTTGGCCCACAAGATGGACGTGGCGCAGATGTGCGCTTTCATTCATGCCGAGAGCCTCGCCTTCGTCTCCATCGAGGGCCTTTACCGCGCCATCGGCGAGAGCAATCGTAGCAGCGAGAGCCCGCAATATTGCGATGCCTGCTTCACGGGCGATTATCCCACGACCCTGACCGATTTCGACGATCAGGCCGAGGTGGACCAACTCGAACTGCTCCACGAGCGCGTGGTCTGAACCGGAGCGAATCTTCATGACAGAACAGACCGATACCCGTCCCCTCGCCGGGCGGATCGCCCTCGTGACCGGCGCGAGCCGGGGCATCGGGGCTGCCACGGCCCTCGCGCTGTCGCATGATGGCGCTCATGTCGTGCTCGTCGCCCGCACCGGGCAGGACCTCGAAGCCGTGGAAGAGCGCATCCATGCAGAGGGCGGCAGCGCGACCATCGCGCCGCTCGACCTGACGGACGGCGAGAGCATCGGCCGGCTGGCGCAGGCCGTGAGCGGCCGCTGGCCGGCGCTCGATATCCTCGTGCTCAATGCCGCCACGCTCGGCACGCTCGCTGCCGTGCCCGCCATCGACGCCAAGGAATTCGCACGGCAGCTCACGCTCAACGTCGCCGTGCCGCAAGCGCTCATCGCCGCGTTCGATCCGATGCTGCGGGCGAGCCGCGACGCGCGCGTCATTGGCCTGTCGACCGGTGTGGCCGCTGCCGCGCCGCGCGCCTACTGGGGCGCTTATGGCGCATCCAAGGCCGCGCTTGACGTGCTCATCGCCGCTTATGGACAGGAAGTGCGCAATGTGAGCGCCATCCGCACCCATATCGTGGACCCGGGCCCCACCCGCACGGTCATGCGGGCCCGCGCCTATCCGGGCGAGGATCCGGCAACGCTCAAGACGCCGGATGTCGTGGGCCGCGCTATTGCCGATCTGGTCGCGAGCGACACGCCGGATGGCGCGCGGATCACGCTGCCTCGATAAAGCGCTTCAAGGTCGCCGATCCCGTCCGCAGTGATCGAACGACAGCGCGACATCCCCGCAAGGCAATGCCGCGCCGACGCTGCGATCAGTCGGTCAGGTCGCTCCAGACTTCCTTGATCTTGCTGAAGAAACTGCTCGATTGCGGACATTCCTCGCCCGTCTCGGTCGCGCGGAATTCCTCCAGCAGTTCCTTCTGGCGGGCAGAGAGCCGCGTCGGCGTCTCGACCTCGATCTGCATGACGAGATCGCCGCGACCGCGCCCGTTGAGCACGGGCATGCCCGCGCCGCGCTGGCGCAATTGCTTGCCGGACTGGATGCCGGCCGGGATCCTGACTTCATGCTCGACGCCATCGAGCCCCGGCACGGTGATCGCGCCGCCCAGCGCAGCCATGGTGAAGCTGATCGGCACGCGGCAGAACAGGTTCGTCCCCTCCCGCTCGAAGATCGGGTGCCGCTTCACATGCAGGAAGATGTAGAGGTCGCCCGCCGGTGCGCCGCGCGGTCCTGCCTCGCCTTGCCCGGAAAGGCGGATGCGCGTGCCTTCGTCCACGCCCGCCGGCACCTTGACGTCGAGCGAGCGCGCCTTGTCCACGCGTCCTTCGCCCCGGCAGGTGCGGCAGGGTGACTTGATGCGCTGGCCCGCGCCATGGCAGCTCGGGCAGGTCCGCTCGATGACGAAGAAGCCCTGCTGCGCGCGCACCTTGCCGTGGCCGGCGCAGGTCGGGCAGGTCTCGGCGCTCGTGCCGGGTTCCGCGCCACTGCCGTCGCAGGCATCGCACGGGGCCGACACGTCGATGTTGATCGTCGTGTCGCGGCCGTGGAAAGCGTCCTCGAGGCTGATCTCCAGATCATAGCGCAGATCCGCGCCGCGCCGCGTCTGCTGACGCCCGCCGCCGCCGAAACCGCCACCGAAGATCGTGTCGAAAATATCGCTGAAATCGGAGAAGCCCGCGCCGCCGCCAAATCCGCCGGCGCCACCGCCGCCGCCGCCCATATGCTGGCGATAGGCCTCGTGGCCGACGCGATCATAGGCTGCGCGCTTCTGGTCGTCCTTCAGGCAATCATAAGCTTCGTTGATCGCCTTGAACTTGGCTTCGCTGTCCTGGCACCCCGGGTTTCGATCCGGATGATATTTCATCGCCATCTTGCGATAGGCGGCCTTGAGCGTGCCCGCGTCTGCCGTCCGCTCGACCTCGAGCAGTTCGTAATAATCGATTTCGCTACTCATGCCCCGAAGCGACCCCAAGTCAGGAACCGGCCGGCATCATATGCGCCGGCCGGTTCCATGTTTCGTTCTTATGCCTTGTTGTCTTCGTCGACTTCGGAGAACTCCGCGTCGACGACATCGTCGCCGTCGCTCTGCGCGGGGCCTTCGGCGCCCGGGGAAGCGGCCGCAGCCTGCTCCTTCTCGTAAATCGCCTGGCCGAGCTTCATCGAGACCTGCGCAAGCTCCTGCGTCTTGGTCTTCATGGCCTCGACGTCGCCGATCTCGACCGCGCTCTTGGCGGCCGCGACGGCTGCCTCGATCTCGCCCTTGAGCGCCGCGTCGACCTTGTCGCCATGTTCGGCGATCTGGCGTTCGGTCGTGTGGATCAGGCTCTCGGCATTGTTCTTGGCCTCGGCCGCCTCACGACGCTTCTTGTCTTCCTCGGCGAACTTCTCGGCATCCCGGACCATCTGGTCGATATCCGTGTCGGATAGACCGCCAGAAGCCTGGATCTTGATCTGCTGCTCCTTGCCGGTGCCCTTGTCCTTTGCCGACACGTTGACGATGCCGTTCGCGTCGATGTCGAAGGTGACCTCGATCTGCGGCACGCCGCGCGGCGCCGGGGGAATGCCGACCAGGTCGAACTGGCCGAGCAGCTTGTTGTCCGCCGCCATTTCGCGCTCGCCCTGGAAGACGCGGATGGTCACCGCCTGCTGATTGTCGTCAGCGGTCGAATAGACCTGGCTCTTCTTCGCGGGGATCGTGGTGTTGCGGTCGATCATGCGGGTGAACACGCCGCCCAGCGTCTCGATGCCCAGGCTCAGCGGGGTCACGTCGAGCAGCAGCACATCCTTGACGTCGCCCTGCAGCACGCCCGCCTGAATGGCGGCGCCCATGGCCACGACTTCATCGGGGTTCACGCCCGTGTGCGGCTCCTTGCCGAAGAATTCCTTCACGGCCTCGCGCACCTTGGGCATGCGGGTCATGCCGCCCACCAGCACCACTTCGCTGATCTCGCTCGCGCTCACGCCGGCATCGGCCAGCGCCTTCTTGCACGGCTCCATCGTGCGCTTGATGAGATCGGCCACCAAACGCTCCAGATCGGCGCGCGTGATGGTCTTCACCAGATGCTTGGGACCATTCTGGTCCGCGGTGATGAAGGGCAGGTTCACTTCGGTCGTCTGCGCGCTGGAAAGCTCGATCTTGGCCTTCTCGGCCGCTTCCTTCAGGCGCTGCAGCGCGAGCTTGTCCTTGGTGAGGTCGATGCCCTCGTCCTTCTGGAAGCCCTCGGCCAGATATTCGACCAGCTTGGAGTCGAAGTCCTCGCCGCCCAGGAACGTGTCGCCATTGGTGGACTTCACTTCGAACACGCCGTCGCCGATCTCGAGGATCGAGATGTCGAACGTGCCGCCGCCAAGGTCGTAGACGGCGATCGTCTTGCCGTCGCTCTTCTCGAGGCCATAGGCCAGCGCGGCCGCGGTCGGCTCGTTGATGATGCGCAGCACTTCAAGGCCCGCGATCTGGCCGGCATCCTTGGTCGCCTGGCGCTGCGCGTCGTTGAAATAGGCCGGCACGGTGATGACCGCCTGCGTGACCGTCTCGCCCAGATAGGCCTCGGCCGTTTCCTTCATCTTCTGGAGGATGAACGCGCTGATCTGCGACGGGCTGTACTCCTTGCCGCCCGCAGCGACCCATGCGTCGCCATTCGGCCCCTTCGCGATCGAATAGGGAACCAGTTCCATGTCCTTCTTGGTCATGGGATCGTCGAACCGGCGGCCGATGAGGCGCTTCACGGCATAGATCGTGTTGTCCGGATTGGTCACGGCCTGCCGCTTGGCCGGCTGGCCGATGAGTCGCTCGCCATCCTTGGCGAAGGCGACGATGGAAGGCGTGGTGCGCGCGCCTTCCGCATTTTCGATCACTTTCGGCTTTCCACCATCCATCACGGCGACGCAGCTGTTCGTCGTGCCCAGATCGATCCCGATAACCTTACCCATATCAGCCCTCTTCAACCCCAAATGTGTTCAGCGGTCTACACGCCCCGTGCCGCGCCTGGCGCCGACCCGGGAACCGTGTTTCGCTGGCGGATATAGGGCGGCTTTCGCTTGGCACAAGGCATGGCGCAGCATAGATGAAGCAGAGCGTTACGGGTCGGGACAGCAGGAGAGAGAGAATGCGCGCGGGCTTCTTGGCGATGGCGGCAGTGGCGATGCCTCTGGCACTGGCTGGCTGCGAGGCACCGCCCGCGGTCTATGTGGATGGCGGCTATGTCCGGCTGAACCCCAATCCGCAGGCCCCCTCGGCCGCCTATTTCAAGATCCACGCCGGCAACGAGCCGATCGTCCTGCGCGGCGTGATGACCGAGCAGGCGGTCCGGCTGGAGATCCACGAAAGCGTGACGCAGGGCGGCATGGCCTCCATGCGCCCGATCGAGAATATGGAAATCCCTGCCCGCTCCACCGTCAGCCTCGCCCCGGGCGGCAAGCATATCATGCTCTGGTCCATCAATCCTACGGCGCTTGAGGCCGGCAAGATGAGCTTCACCTTCATTTTCTCCAACGGCGACCGGGTGATTGCCGACGCCGTGATCCAGAAAGCGGGAGACGATGCGGAAAGCGATCATTCGAGCCACTAGGGCCTAGCCTCATAAGCGGGCAGCCACAGGCGTGGTGAGGCGGGTTGAACCATGACAATGAAGGTCTCCGCGAGTTCGTCCTAGCGCGTGGCGATATCACTCATGTGCGAACTAAATCAGTGTTTGGCGCCATACGGAAGCAGGTCATGTCCCAAGTTCGGGCCATTGTTCCCAGTTCCACCCTTCGCTGCAGTGCGAATAGGGTCCTCTGCACATCGGAGCGGCATCCATTATCGCGCGGACGGCCGCTACACGGCTGCAGGCAGCAGAAGGGGCGACATCAAGAACGACCTGCGGCTGCGGTTTCATGGCGCTCATCTGCATCATGTAGCGCCGGAGCGTGTCATCCGAGATAATCGTCTTGTTCCAAAGTATCGAGCCGTCCGAAGTTAGGTAGACCGGCTGCACCATCATGAGATGACCGACGCCATCCTTTTCCCGTCCCCAATGTGGAAGCGGGATTGGACAATCTGCAGCATAGGTCTGTGGCGCGCGGCTGCACCCCGTCACCAGGCCCACAAGTAAGACAGTAAGTGCGGTCCGGTATCTGTTCACCTTGTCATGCTGGCGCATCCCACCATAGGTGGCAATAGCGCGCCTGTTATCTGGCCCTCCCCCGCCCCTCCACCTCCCTCCATTTCCCCCTGTCCTACACCCCCTCTGCCATGGCAGTCCTGCCGGAGGCCTGCTTCCGTCGAGAGCGACAGGTGCAGGCACGGCTGTTTCTCATTGGAGGACCTTCATTGTCCGGTCAGGCCGCAAAGGCTTGCCGGGACGGGTTCTGGCGTCCGCCTGATTTGCGGCGCCGCAAAGTTCACGGAAGCGGAAGATGACACGGACGTATCGTCATCTTTGTAAACTTCCAGACTGCAGCGCCATGTTGGACGGGCATCGCGGCGCCGTCATACAGCCCTCGCGCCTCTCGTGGCTCCTCCCCTCCGCATGGGCCATCGGTCTCGCCACGGCTGCCCGAATCAGCCCGTCCAGCCTTGCCGCCCTCATCGGCCTCGGCGCAGACGAAAACCCGACCATGGGCGCTCGGCCCGCCAGCTAACGGTCGCGCTCACACCCCGACAGGCCAGCGGCGCATGCGGCCGTCGCGCAGCACTTCGCGTGCGCAGTTGTGGCCGGGCGCGCCGGTGACGCCGCCACCGGGATGCGTGCCTGCCCCGCACATATAGAGACCGCGCACCGGCCCGCGATAATGGCCATGTCCCAGCACCGGGCGCGCGGCCCAGAGCTGGTCCAGCGACATGACGCCATGCATGATATCGCCACCCACCAGCCCGAGCCTGCGCTCCAGTCCCAGCGGGGACAGCGCATCATGGCCTAGGACCGACGCGCGGAAGCCGGGCGCGAAGGCCTCGATCACGCCGAAGATGGCATCGATCGCGCCCTGCTCCTCGGCGGGATCATCCCAGCGGCGCCCGTCCGGCAGCACCGGCGCGAACTGCTGGCAGAAGAGGCTCGCGACATGGGCGCCGGGTGGGGCGAGACTATCGTCCACCGTCGAGGGGATGAGCATCTCCACGATGGGCCGGCGCGCCCAGCCATGCGTCCGCGCGTCCGCAAAGGCCCGGTCCATGTAATCGAGCGTGGGAGCCAGGATGATACCGCTGCGATGATGCTCGCCTTCCTCGGGCAAGGCGGCGAAGCGCGGCAGGGCGGACAGCGCGACATTCATCCGGAACGTGCCCGAGGCGGTCCTGAAGCGCTTCATCCGCCGCGCGAAATCGGGCGGCAGGTCGCCCGGGTCCATCAGCCGGTTGTAAAGCAGGGCCGGCCCGGCATTGCTGATGACGCGCCGCGCCGCGATCTCCGCCCCGCCCTCCAGCCGCACGCCGGCGATCCGTTCGCCGCCCCTTCCATCGCTCTCGACCAGCACGCGCTCGACGGGGCTTTCAACGCTGATCTCCACCCCCGCCTCGCGGCAGGCCTCCGCCATGAGCTGGGTGATCCGCCCCATCCCGCCGATCACATGGCCCCAGGCGCCCTTATGGCCATTCACCTCGCCGAACACATGGTGCAGCAGCACATAGGCGCTGCCCGGCGTATCGGGCGAGGCATAGTTGCCCACGACGGAGTCGAAGCCGAATGCGGCTTTCACCGCGTCGCTGTCGAACCATTCGTCGAGGATGTCGCGCGCCGACCGGGTGAACAGGGCCAGCAGGTCCCGCCGCCGGACCAGTCCCAGGCCGGACAGCCGACGCCCCTGCACCGCGGCGTCCACCAGCGCGCGCCATCCACCGCCGACATTGGGCGGCGGCCGCAGCGCCATGTCCCGCATGACCTGCGCGACGCCTTCCAGCATTGCCTGATAGCCGGGCAGAGCCGCGGCATCGCTGGCCGAGAATTTGCCGAACTCGGCTTGGGTGCGTGCGAGGCCGCCGCCAACTTTGAGATAGCGGCCATCTTCCTGAGGCAGGAAATTGGAGATCGGCCGCTCCACCACGCGATAGCCGCGCGCCACCAGCCCCATGTCGGCGATCACTCTGGGCTGGAGCAGGCCCACCGTGTAGCTGGCCACGGAATTGCGGAAGCCGGGATGGAATTCCTCCGTCACCGCCGCGCCACCGACCACGCCGCGCCGCTCCACGATCCGCACCGAAAGGCCGGCGCGTGCGAGATAATAAGCACAGACGAGCCCATTGTGCCCGGCGCCGATGACGATCGCATCGTAACGCCGGCTCATGTCCCGCCCCCCGGGCTCATCCCTCGCATCGTCGCGCTCGCCTCGCTGTCTCGCTCCGGCCGCGACGCGGGCACGGCCCGCCCCTCATTTCGTCAGCGCGGTCAGCAGGTCGTGCCAGTAAACGAGCGCGCTCTCCATGCCCGCCACGGGCACCCGCTCGTTGAGGCCGTGCGCGAAACTGTCGCTGGTGCGCATGGCGAGGCTGCCGACGCCGTAGCTCGGGATGCCGAGCGCCCGGAAGTGCAGGCTGTCCGTCGCCCCCGCCGACATCACCGGGACGACCGGCACGCCGGGAAAACGCCGGCCAGCCGCCGCCTTCAGCGCCTTCATGACGTCTGGACGCAAGGGAGAGGCGTCCGATGCCGTGGCATCCTCGCTCACCGTCACCTCCATCGCAGGCTCGGCCAGCACATCCACGAGAGTCTTGTGGATCGTCTCGATCGCCACGCCGGGAAAAACCCGGCAATTCACATTGGCCCTGGCTTTCTGCGGCAAGGCATTGGGCGCATGGCCGCCCTCGATCATGGTGGCGATGCAGGTCGTGCGGATCTGCCCGATCAGTTCGGGCCGCGCCGACAGCAGGTCGGCCGCCGCCGTATCGCTCGGGTCCGCAAGAAAGGCTTCGATCGCAGCCCTGGTCTCCGGCGCCTCGACAGGCACCCGCGCCGCCAGAACGGCGCGCGTCAGCTCGTTCTGCATGGCGGGGAAGCGGAACGCGTCCAACCGGGCAAGCGCGCGCGCCATCCGGTAGATCGGGTTGGTGGCGGTCGGCGCGCTCGAGTGGCCGCCCGGATCGGTCATGGTGACGGTGAAGTCGACATAGCTCTTCTCGCCCGCCTGCAGGAACACCATGCCGGGCCGCCCGTCCTCCTCGATCAGCGTGCCACCAGCGTCCCCGTTCAGCACCAGCCCCGCATGGCGATAGGCCTGGGCGGCCGCGCGCGTCGTCGCCATCTGCGTTTCCTCGTCGCCGGTGAGCACCAGCACGATGTCCTGCGCGGGACGGAACTTTTCCTGCTTCAGCCGCGCCATGGTGGCCACCATCATCGCGACGTCATATTTATTGTCCTCGGCGCCCCGCCCGAAGATATAGCCATTCTCTTCCACGGGCACGAAGGGATCACGCTCCCAGTCCGCAGCCTTCGCCTCGACCACATCCATATGCCCGAGCAGGATGGTGGGCTTATCGCTGCGCTTGCCCCGCAAGGTCGCCGTGAAATAGCCGGTCTCGCCCATCGGCACGAACGCCAGGTCACCCGCCGCATAGCCTGCGGACTTAAGCACACCCGCATAATATTCAGCGAGTTCAGGCACCTTGCCTCGCCCCTCGACCGTCGGCACGGCGACCGATCGCATGAGGATTTCCTTCACCACCGGCACGCCCTGCGCCTGCGCCATCGAGGCACCGCTGAGCGTGAACGCGAGGGCAAGGAGCATTCGACGCATGGAAACCTCATGGACCGGAAGGAATGTGCGGGCGGTGATGGCACGACACCGCGCCAGGCGCAACGACGTGGAAAAGCCGTGCAGGCAGGTGCGCCGGACTGCGTCAGTCGATCGGGTTCTCGTCCGGCTCCCGCCAACGTCGGGCGTTCATCTCGATCTCGCCGGCAAGCAACATGCCGTCCGCGACCGAAAACCCGCTCTGCTGGTCGATGACGCTGCCCGCGGGAAACCGCTCCACGAAACGCTGGAACCGCTCAAGGGCCTGTCGCACGTCGTCGGGCATGAATTCTCCTGTCCTGCCGCTGAGGTTCGCGAGAGCGATAGCGGAGATTTCAGGCGCACGCACGCGTTCAGGATGAGAGGGCATCGACCTACCCCCCGGATTGCCCACGATTATAAGTTGGCTCTGTTCGCGTTCAGGCCCTCTGACCGGAGGCGGTTGCGCCGCGCTCAATCGAGCGCACGCATGAACGCTCATAGGCGTCGTCATCGGCGTTCTATCGTTGGTCGCGACAATCGTCCTCGCATCGTCATCGGATGCCCCGGTGCGGCGGGTTTGGCTTCCTGAAGCGCCTTTTACCGCTTCTTCTCTTTCTCTTGGAGGCCGCGAAGCACGGTCGCGGCCTCGCCGCTCTCGACGTAGTTGAAAACCCAAATTTGAGCGTCCAGAAAAGCGTCGTGGTCAACCTTTCCTTGGAAGCCGCCCAATCGAACGCGAAACTTCCCCTCGTCGGTCGCCGCGATCTCAATTCTTATACCTGCGCGCTTAATGGACCTTACGCCGTCATCGCGAACACTCCATTGGTTCGAACCAACAAATGTTTTACGTCGCTCCAGATAGTTGAGAAATTCAGCATGGCTGTCGGTCCCCACGGTGCTTTCAGTGAGATTATCGCAGCATTTCTCGCCAACGATTATCGTTCCCCAACTCGGGTGAAACACCATGTGGGTATATCGGAGCTCTTGACCGCATCGGTCACACTTGCCGTCACGTGCGCCAAGATCGTCATGGCCAATTAGCTCCCAGTCCTTCGACGGCATGATGATGCCGTGTTCCTTCGCGTGGCATCCTTGGCAAAGAACGTCGCACTCGTCGTAGGGATACTCCCACGGCAAGCGTCCTTTGACGTAATGGCGATGATGAACTTGAAGGACAACTTCGTCGCGAGAGCGGAGGCAATGAGCGCACCGACCACCGGCAAGCTTTATTTGTTGCTCGCAGTAAGCCTTCCATTCTTTTTGCCGATACAGCTTCATACTGCCTCGCCGTCCGCCACAGGTGGAAGGCTCGTCATATAGCAACATCGCATCCTTCGCGACGGCATGACGCAAAAAGCTGTGGACAGTTCGTCGGAGAGAAAGCCGTCCTTTGCCGGTCCTTGCTCAGAACCAATCCCTGCCCGCCAGACGGGGAATCCACCGTTCTAACCTACTCAATTTTCAGGAAGAAAGGTGGTGGGCGCGGTAGGGATTGAACCTACGACCCCACCCGTGTGAAGGGTGTGCTCTACCACTGAGCTACGCGCCCGGCGCTTGACCGCGGGAGCGAGCGCTTTGGCGAGAGACGTTCGTCATGTCAAGCGGGTCCTCGGCGTCAGCCGGTGCATTTGCCGTTCCTGTGCGGATCGGGAGACGCGCGACAGGAACGCTGGCAAAAGCCTCGGCTGCACTGCTAGGAAGCCCGGCGAATTTTTCCCTGGCGTAAGGAGCCTGCCCCGCATGTCGGACATTTATGCCGCCTCTGCCAATCCGCTCTGGACCTGGTGGCGTGAGCGGTCGATCGCGACCGTGGAGCATGATGCCATCGTGCGGCGGATCACCGAGGAGGCTGGCTGGTCGCCGCGTTATGCCTTCATGGTGGTGATTTCGGCGGGCATTTCCATCCTGGGGCTGCTGCTTCCGTCCAGCGCCGTGCTCATCGGGGCGATGCTGCTCTCCCCGCTGATGATGCCCATCATCGGCCTTGGTTTCTCGCTCGCAACATTCGATTTCAAGGAGATGCGCAGCGCCGGCATCGCGCTCGGGGCGGGCGCGGTTCTGGCGATCCTGCTCTCCGCGATCTTCGTCTCCTTCTCGCCGCTGCAGACGGTGACGACCGAGATCGCGGCGCGTGCGCAGCCCAATCTGTTCGATCTTCTGGTGGCGGTTCTGTCCTCGCTCGCCGGCAGCTATGCCCTGATCCGTGGCCGGGGCGAGACGGTCGTCGGCGTCGCGATCGCCATCGCCGTCATGCCCCCGCTCGCCGCGATCGGCTTCGGCATCGCGACGATGAACTGGACCATTGCCGGCGGCGCCTCCCTGCTGTTCATGACGAACTTCGTGGCGATTGCGCTCACGGCCGCGTTCATGGCCCGGCTTTATGGATTCGGATCGCATCTTTCCCCGGCGCACACGCGCCTGCAGAGCATCCTGATGGTCGTCGGCATGACGGCGCTCGCGGTGCCGCTGGCGCTCACGCTCCGGCAGATCGCCTGGGAAACGCTTGCCCAGCGCCAGATCCGCGATGCGATCCAGCGCCAGTTTCCAAGCACCGCGCGGATCAGCGACCTCGAGACGGATTTCCGCTCCCATCCCATGAAGGTCGTCGCGACCGTATTCACCGCCGAGTACACGACCGACGCCGACAAGAAGGTCCGTGAAAGCCTCGACGAGCGGCTGCGCCGGGATCTAGACGTCAACATCGATCAGGTGCGGGTGGGCACCGGAAATGCCGAGACGGCCCAGGTCGCGGCCGCCCAGGCGCGGGATCGGGCGCAGGCGCTCAATCGCAGTGCCAGCCTCGCCGCCGACCGGCTGGCACTCGTCGCCGGGGTCACGCGCGAGGATGTGACAGTCGATCAAGGGAATCGCCGGGCGACGGCGGTCGCGAAGCCGATGGCCGGCGCGGGGCTCGATCTCTATCGGGAGCTGGAGCGGCGCGCCACGATCGACATCCCCGACTGGACGCTGGTGCTTATCCCGCCGCCCGCCCCGCTCCCGGCCATCAGCTTCTCGGGCGACGAGCCGGATGAAGCCGGCACCCGCAACCTCGATCTCGCAGGCTGGGCCGGGCGCAGGCAGGCGCTCACCATCGTCGTCGCGGGCCGCAACGGCCGGGCCGAAGCGGTGCGCGATGCGCTGGTCCTGCGGCAGGTGCCCGCCGACCGGCTGGTCATCGAAAGCGCGGCGAACACGGACGTCCGGCTGTCCTGGCGCCTGCCTGAGTAGAAGATGGAGGCGGCAGGTCGCGAGGAGCGTTCGTTTCTCCCCGCGCCGCGTCTCAGTGCTTGTGCTGGGTCATCCGGTCGACATAGGCGATGCCGATCGCCGAGACGATGAACATGCCATGGATGATCGTCTGCCACATCACGCCCTCCGGCGTGACGCGTGCATTGGCGGTCCCGATGGCATTGGCCTCGATGAACGTCCGCAGCAGGTGGATCGACGAAATGCCGATGATCGCCATGGCGAGCTTCACCTTGAGGATGCCGGCATTGACGTGGCTGAGCCATTCCGGCTGGTCGCGATGGCCCTGCAGGCCGAGCCGCGAGACGAAGGTTTCGTAACCGCCCACGATCACCATGATGAGCAGGTTGGAGATCATCACCACGTCGATCAGCCCGAGCACGACAAGCATGATCTGCTGCTCGGTGAACTCGAAGGCGTGGAGGATCAGGTGCCACAATTCCTTCAGGAACAGGAACACATAGACGCACTGCGCCACGATCAGCCCGAGGTAGAGCGGGAGCTGGAGCCAGCGGGAACTGAAGATCAGGAACGGCAGGGGGCGCAGAGGCGCATTGGGATCGGCGGGCGGCATGGCCGGGGCCCATAAGGTGGGGGCACGCGCCTGTCATCCCCTTCGAAGCGGCTCTCCCGATTTCGCTGGCTCGCCGGGCGCGGCCCTCGATAGCGGATGCCCGGCCGCTTGCGCTGGAGCCATCACTCACCCATATCGCCGACCATGACCGCTTCCGACCACCGCGCCATGCCGGTCTGGCATGGCACCACCATCCTCTCCGTCCGCTCTTCCGGCAAGGTCGTCGTCATCGGCGACGGCCAGGTCTCGATGGGCCAGACAGTGATGAAGCCCAACGCCCGCAAGGTGCGCCGCCTGCACGATGGCAGCGTGATCGGCGGTTTCGCGGGCGCCACCGCTGACGCCTTCACGCTCTTCGAGCGGCTGGAAAGCAAGCTGGAGCGCCATGGCGGCCAGCTCATGCGCTCGGCCGTGGAGCTGGCGAAAGACTGGCGGACCGACCGCTACTTGCGCAATCTCGAGGCGATGATGATCGTCGCGGACAAGGAGACGACGCTGATCCTCACCGGCAATGGCGACGTGCTCGAGCCCGTGGAGGGCATCGCCGCCATCGGATCGGGCGGAAACTACGCGCTCGCTGCCGCCCGCGCGCTCAAGGAATATGAACCGGATGCCGAGACGCTGGCGCGCAAGGCCATGGGCATCGCCGCCGACATCTGCGTTTACACCAATGGCAGCCTGACCATCGAGACGCTGGACAGCACCACCTGACCCCTCCCCGCATCCCCGGTGCGCGGGCATTCGGACCGGACGACGCCGCCTTGGCGATCCCCGCCCCGCCTCCCCGCACCCGTCGGAATGACGACAGACAAGAGACAGACATGAACGACAATCTCACGCCCAAAGCCATCGTCGCGGCGCTTGATTCCCACATCATCGGTCAGGCCGACGCCAAGCGCGCCGTGGCCGTCGCCCTGCGCAATCGCTGGCGCCGGCAGAAGCTGGCGCCCGAGCTGCGCGACGAGGTCACGCCCAAGAACATCCTGATGATCGGCCCCACCGGCTGCGGCAAGACCGAGATCAGCCGGCGTCTCGCGAAGCTCGCGGATGCGCCGTTCATCAAGGTCGAAGCCACCAAGTTCACCGAGGTGGGTTATGTCGGCCGCGACGTCGAGCAGATCGTGCGCGATCTCGTCGAGGAAGCCGTGCGCCTGGAGCGCGAGCGCCGCCGGGAGGCCGTGCGCGACGCCGCGTCCGAGGCAGCGATGGGCCGCCTGCTCGATGCCCTCACCGGCAAGGAAGCAAGCGAGGCCACTCGCCTCTCCTTCCGCCAGCGCATCGAGGGCAACCAGATGAACGACGTGGAAGTGGAGGTCGAGGTCGCCGACAGCCCCTCCATGCCGATGGAAATCCCCGGCATGGGCGGCAATGTCGGCATGATCAATCTCTCGGACATGATGTCCAAGGCGCTGGGCCAGCAGCAGCGCAAGCGCCGCAAGATGCGCGTGGCCGATGCCTGGGACAAGCTGGTCGAGGAGGAGCAGGACAAGCGCCTCGACCAGGATGACGTCGCCCGCGTCGCCATCGCCTCGGCGGAGCAGAACGGCATCGTGTTCCTCGACGAGATCGACAAGATCGCTGTCAGCGACGTGCGCGGCGGATCGGTGAGCCGCGAGGGCGTGCAGCGCGACCTGCTGCCGCTCATCGAGGGCACGACGGTCGCCACCAAATATGGCCCGCTCAAGACGGACCATATCCTGTTCATCGCGTCCGGCGCGTTCCACGTCGCCAAGCCGAGCGATCTCCTGCCGGAATTGCAGGGCCGCCTCCCCATCCGTGTCGAGCTGAAGGGCCTGACCGAAGAGGATTTCATCGCGATCCTTTCCGACACCAAGGCCTCCCTGCCCGAGCAATATGCCGCGTTGCTGGCGACGGAGGGCGTCACGGTCGACCTCGCGCCGGACGGTATCCGGGCCATTGCGCGGATCGCCGCCAGCGTGAACGAGCAGGTCGAGAATATCGGTGCCCGCCGCCTGCAGACGGTGATGGAGAAACTGTTCGAGGATGTGAGCTTCGAGGCGGACAGCCGCGCGGGCGAGAGCATCCGTATCGATGCCGATTATGTCGAGCGTCAGCTTTCCGGCATCGCGAAGGACACCGACCTCTCCAAATATATCCTGTAACGAGGCGCCTCCTCGGGCTCATGGCTGGCCGGGCAGCGCGCGTTCGCGGTCCGGCCATCAAGGGCAAGGACAGGGGCGGCTCATCCATTCCCGGGCTTGCGGCCCCGGCCTTGCCGATCCATTCCTTGCATCGGCGGGCAAGACCGGTCAGTCGCTTGTCGCAGGAAGATGCCCCGCCACCGGCTCGCCCATGCCACCAAGGGAGATGCAGTCATGAGCTACGAAACGATCCTTGTGGAACGACACGACGCTGTCACGCTGGTCACGCTCAATCGTCCGCAAGCCCTCAATGCCCTGAACAGCCAGGTCCTCGCCGATCTGATCGATGTCATGGCGGCTTATGATGCCGATCCCGGCCAGCGCTGCCTGGTCGTCACGGGCAGCGAGAAGGCATTTGCGGCCGGTGCGGACATCAAGGAGATGGCCGACAAGTCCGGCGCAGACATGTTTGCTGCGGAACTCTATGCGGAATGGAACACGCGCGTTTGCGCGACGCGCAAGCCCTGGATCGCCGCCGTCGCCGGCTTCGCGCTCGGCGGCGGGTGCGAGCTCGCGATGATGGCGGACTTCATCATCGCTGCCGACACCGCGAAGTTCGGCCAGCCGGAAATCACGCTCGGCGTCGCGCCGGGCATGGGCGGATCGCAGCGCCTCACGCGCGCGCTGGGCAAGGCCAAGGCGATGGAAATGTGCCTGACCGGCCGCCGCATGGACGCGGCTGAGGCCGAACGCGCCGGCCTCGTCGCCCGCGTGGTGCCGGCGGCCGATCTGCTCGACGAAGCGCTGTCGACGGCGAAAGCCATCGCCGCCATGCCGCCACTCGCGGCGATCGCGAACAAGGAACTGGTCAATGTCGCCTTCGAAACCTCGCTTTCGCAAGGGCTTGTGAACGAGCGGCGCCTGTTCCAGTTGCTCGCCTCGACGCAGGACAAGGCCGAGGGCATGTCCGCCTTCATCGAGAAACGGCCGCCGACCTGGACGGGGCGCTGACCCCACGCTCCCCCTTTTCCGCGACCTGCTTTTGGCGGCGCAGCAAATATTCCTTTCCCCGTTCGCGCGACCGCAAGGACCGCGAACGGGAGACAGGCTGACAGAAAATGTCGCCCACACGAAAAAGGGCTTTCCGAATCCGCGCGAATCGATTAGCGTTCACGCATGAACGAGAGGGCTCAGCCTGCTCGCTTTACGAACAGATTGCGGAAGGGTCTCATTCACCCGCCGTGCGGTAGCTTTGCTCCGCTCCTGGCTGATCCGCACCATGCCAAATAGCAAAGCTGATCGTCAACGCGACGAAGCGCAGTTCCGGATTCTCCGCCTTATCGAGAAGCGGCCGGATGCCTCGCAACGCGAGATCGCCGAGGAACTGGGTGTCAGCCTTGGCGCGGTCAATTACTGTGTTCGCGCCCTGCTCGACAAAGGCCATGTCAAGCTCGCCAACTTCAAGGCGTCGAAGAACAAGCTCGGTTATGTCTACGTGCTGACTCCCGAGGGGATCGCGCATCGCGCGAACCTCGCGGTCCGCTTCATCGAGCGCAAGATGACCGAATATGAAGCGATCAAGGCCGAGCTTGAGCAATTGCAAGGCGAGTTCGGCGAACCCCCGTCCTCCGGGGACTGAACCTTCACGCCTGCCAGACCGCCCCCAAGGGGCGGACGATCCCTCCGGCAGCCCGCTGCCTGGCTCTCCTGCCCGGGAGCGCCTCACGACATGTTTCTCCAGCACCGGCTCCGTGCCCGGTCCGATGAACGCTGCGCCACGCGGCGGGGCGGACTGGTGCCGGGAAGCCACTGAACGTCACGACAAGGGTAAGACATGAAAATTGCGATGATCGGAACGGGATATGTCGGTCTCGTTTCCGGGGTATGTTTCTCCGATTTCGGCCACGACGTCGTCTGTGTGGACCGGGTTCCTGAAAAGATCGCCATGCTGGAGAATGGGGACGTCCCCATCTACGAGCCGGGCCTCGATGCCGTCATGGCCCGCAATGTCGCTGCCGGGCGGCTGCGCTTCACCACGGATCTCGATGAGGCGGTGGACGGCGCCGATGCGGTCTTCATCGCGGTGGGCACCCCCACCCGGCGCGGCGATGGCCATGCCGACCTCACTTATGTGATGGCTGCGGCGCAGGACATCGCGCGTGCCCTGACCGGCTATGCCGTGGTGGTCACCAAGTCCACCGTTCCCGTCGGGACGAACCGCAAGGTCGAGGCAGCGATCCGCGCCGCGAACCCGCAAGCCGCGTTCGACGTGGCATCCAATCCGGAGTTCCTTCGCGAGGGCGCTGCCATCGAGGACTTCATGAAGCCTGATCGGGTGGTCGTCGGCGTGGAGAGCGAGCGGGCCCGGGCGATCATGGGCGACATCTACCGTCCCCTTTATCTGCGCGATTTCCCGATCGTCTATACCGACCTCGAATCCGCCGAGATGATCAAATATGCCGCCAATGCCTTCCTGGCCGCGAAGATCAGTTTCATCAACGAGATCGCCGCGCTCTGCGAGCGGGTCGGCGCGGACGTGAAGGCCGTGTCCCGCGGGATGGGCCTGGACGGCCGGATCGGCAACAAGTTCCTCCATGCCGGGCCGGGCTATGGCGGCTCCTGCTTCCCCAAGGACACTTCGGCGCTCGCCCGCATCGGCCAGGAACATGGCGTTCCCCAGCGGATCACCGAGACGGTGATCGCGGTCAATGACCTCACCAAGCGGCGGATGATCGACAAGGTGCTCGATCTGTGCGGTGGCTCCGTCAACGGCAAGACGGTGGCGGTTCTCGGCGTGACCTTCAAGCCGGGCACGGACGACATGCGGGACGCGCCATCGCTCACCATCGTGCCGGCCCTCGTCGGCGCGGGCGCATCGGTACGTATCGTCGACCCGCATGGCCGCAAGGAAGGAGCGGCCATGCTCCCGGGCGCAGCCTGGTTCGATGATCCCTATGCCGCCGCGGCGCGGGCGGATTGCCTCCTGATCCTCACCGAATGGAACGAATTCCGCGCCCTCGACCTCAAGCGGCTGGCGGACACGATGGCCACTCCGCTGATGGCCGACCTGCGCAATATCTATGAGCCGGGAGACGCGATCGCGGCCGGCTTCCGCGCCTACGAAGGCATCGGCCGCTGAAAGCCCGCTGACCGGCCATCCTTTTCACGACCGACGCGCTCGCCCCCCGGCGACCGCCCCGTCCCACGCACGCAATCATCCTCCTCACCAAAGAGCAGGCCATGTCCCAGAAACGCCTTTACGATTCCCGCAAGCGCATCCTCGTGACCGGCGGCGCCGGTTTCCTCGGGTCGCATCTTATCGACCGGCTTCTCGAACGGGGCGACGAGGTGCTGTGCGTCGACAATCTGTTCACCGGCACCAAGCGGAACATCGAGCATCTCCATGCCAATCCCCGCTTCGAGTTCCTGCGGCATGACGTCACGTTCCCGCTCTATGTGGAAGTGGACGAGATCTACAATCTCGCCTGCCCCGCCGCGCCCATCCATTACCAGCATGACCCCGTGCAGACGACGAAGACGTCCGTCCATGGCGCCATCAACATGCTGGGACTGGCCAAGCGCCTCGGCTGCCGGATCTTCCAGGCCTCGACATCGGAAGTCTATGGCGACCCCACCGTCCATCCCCAGCGCGAGGATTACTGGGGCAATGTGAATTCGGTCGGCATCCGCTCCTGCTATGACGAAGGCAAGCGCTGCGCGGAGACGCTGTTCTTCGATTATCATCGCCAGCTCGGGCTCGACATCAAGGTCGCCCGCATCTTCAACACTTATGGCCCGCGCATGCATCCCAATGACGGGCGGGTGGTCTCGAACTTCATCGTGCAGGCCCTGCGCGGGCAAGACATCACCATCTACGGTGACGGCACCCAGACCCGTTCCTTCTGCTATGTGGACGATCTGGTCGAAGGCTTCCTGCGGCTCATGGACAGTCCGGAGGGCTTCACCGGCCCGGTCAATCTCGGCAATCCGGGCGAGTTCACCATGATCGAACTTGCCGAGAAAGTGATCGCCCTCACCAACTCCCGCTCCACGCTCTCCTTCCACCCCCTCCCCCAGGACGATCCGACCCAGCGCTGCCCGGACATCGGCCTCGCCCGGCGGGCCCTGCAGTGGGAACCGGGCGTCCCGCTGGACGAAGGACTGGCGCGGACAGTCGCCTATTTCGCCGGGATCATGGAGGTGGAGAATGCCTGAGAACGCCTCCGGCCACACCGCAAATGACCGTTGAGACGCTCGTCCGCACGATCCGCCGCAATCTGCTCATACTGCTCGGAGGCACTGGCTCCGCCACACTGATCACTTTCGCAACCGTCTGGCTGAATGCACGGGCTCTCGGCGCGGAAGGCCTTGGGGTTCTCACCCTCATTCAGGCCTATGTCGCATTCCTGGGCGGATTTGTTTCCTTCGGCACTCAGCAGTCCTGTATCAGGCTGTGCACGCAGGCGATGTCCGATGGCCTGCCGGAGCGGCTGAATATCGTGACCGGAATCGCGATCGCGCTGGATCTTCTGGCTGGAGCGGTCGGAGGTATCATCGCGCTGATTGCCCTGCCGTGGTTCGTGTCACTCAATCCGGCGCTCACGCCTTACCTGCACTACCTGCTGGCCTATACGCTCACCGTGTTTCTCTCGGGAATATCCGCCATGAACGGCGTATTTCGGCTGTTCGATGCGTTCGGGAAGGTCAGCCTGTTGCAGGTGATCGGCGCCACGCTGAACCTGATCGTCTCGGCCGTTTTCTACATGAACGATGCGCCGCTGGAACACTATCTGGTCGCCTTCGCTGCAAATCTGGCCCTGACCAACCTTCTCCATTTTTTCCTGGGCTTTCGCCTCCTGCGGCGAAACGGCGTCCTGCCCTCTTTCAGGCTCGGGGACCTGCAGCGCAGCCCCATGATGGCGGAGTTCATCAGGTACAGCTGGACGACCTGGGGCACCTCGACCATCAACAGCCTGCGCACGCGCATGGACGTTTTCGTCCTCGGCTATTTCTGGAGCACGGCCGTAGTCGGGGTTTACGGCGTGCTCCGTCAGGTCGTGGGGCCGATGAGCAAGGTGATCGCCGCGATCTCCAGCGCGACCTTCACCGAGACCTCTCGCCTGGCCGCAACCAGAGACTTGGTACGCGCCCGCGCATTGCTGACACGGCTGGCCCTGATGGGGCTCGTGCCGGGCAGTGTCATCATTCTGGGGACCTGGCTGCTCGGCAGCTTCCTCCTGGGGCTGGCTTTCGGCCCGGAATTCGCAGCTGGGGGGCCCGCGCTCCTCGTCCTGGTGCTCGGCTCGACCATCATGCTCTCCGCAGCCACATTTGGCGGCTTCGTCCAGGCCTTCATTTCTCCGACGCGGCTGCTCGAGATCTACCTGTGGGCGATCGGCGCCTTCCTGCTGACCCTGATCGTCGCCGTGCCGTCCCTTGGCATGGTCGGCGCCGCGATGGCGCAAGTGATTTCTGCCGCAATCATCTGGGGCGCCAGCTGGCTGGTGCTCAGGGCCTGCTTCCGATCAGCGGCCTGAAGGACCACCGGTCTGAAAGGGAATGAATATGAAGAACGCACATTATTCCGGCGAAGGTGGCGACCACTTTCTCGCACAGCGCGGCGAAGCGGCGACCGACAAGGTGCAGATGCAACGCGCCACCCTGTTCGGCGATGTCGCCCGCCCCGATGCGCGCACGGTCGATTTTGGCTGCGGCACGGGCGGCATATTGGAGCGCCTGCCGGCCTCCTACCGCGCCGGTGTCGAAATTGGCGAATCCGCCGCGGAAGTTGCCCGATCACGGGGAATCGACGTGGTTTCGTCACTGGATGAACTGGCGCCCGGCAGCTTCGATCTGGCCATCAGTTTCCATGCCATCGAGCATGTGGATTATCCGTTGGACGTGCTTGTGGCGATTGCCCGGGTGGTGAAGCCGAATGGGCGCATTCGGCTCGTGGTTCCGTGCGAGATGCCGACCGGGAGGATGCACCGGTCGTGGCGCGAGAATGACTACCAGCATCTTCACACATGGACGCCGCTGAATTTCGGCAATCTGGCGAAACGTGCCGGCTACCGTGATATCCAGGTCCGGTTGGTTCCCATGCCGACGGGATCGAGGCTGGTGAAAGCACTGAGCCCTGTGCCGGCCATCCAGCGGCTTGTGCATGGCGCCATGAGCGTGCGTCGCAACAATTTCAACGTCGTGCTGGACGCCAGCCCGCCATTGCCCGGATCTGTCGCCCTGGAAGGGCGCCACTGATATGCGCCCGGAAGAAGCAGACCGTGTCCGCGCTCTGATCGAAGCGCTCCCGAATGTCGGCGAACGGACGATACTGAACATCGGATCGTCCACTGACTATTTCCGCAGGGTCATGCAGCCGCATGTGCACGAGTCCCTGATTGCTCCGCTGGAAGCCAAGGGATTCCGGTTCATTCATTGCGACATGAAGGCGGCACCCGGCGTCGATCTGGTCGGCGACGTGCTGTCCGAGGCCTTCCGGGAAAAGATCGCGGCCGAGGGTGCGAGCGTGGTGCTCTGCTGCAATATCCTCGAACATCTAACGGACCCACTTGTGTTCTCACGCGCCTGTGGCCTCATTGTCCCGCCCGGCGGCTATCTGATCGCAACGGTGCCCTACAGCTATCCGCACCATAAGGATCCCATCGACACCGGTCTGCGGCCAAGCCCCGCGCAGATCGCCATGATGTTTCCCGAGCTGTCGCTCGTGGAGGGAGAGGTCGTCTCGTCGATGACTTATCTCCAGGAATCCCTGCGATCCAAAGCGGAGATGTCCCTCCTTCTGAAGAACTTCCTGAAATCGCTTTTTCCTTTCTATCACCCGAAGAAATGGCGTTCCCGAGCCCACCGGTTTCTCTGGTTGTTCCGCCCGTACAAGGTGAGCATCGCGGTGTTGCGGCGCCCGGATGAAGCCGGGATCTGATCCCGAATAACGGATCGCAAGACGTGAATTCCCCACACATCCTGTTCGCGGCCTATCAGTCCGGCCGCGGGTCCAATGGCGGCATGGAGAGCGCCACCCGCATCTTCGAAGCGCTGGCAAACGATTTCCGTTGGACCTTGCTCACCAATCGCGAGACCGCGCGGACCGCAAGGTGGCGCGCGGGGCGGGCCGAGGTGAAGCTTTTCGCGTTCGATGAAGAAGCGCGGCCTTCCCGCCGGCTGTGGCAGCTCGGTCTGACGACCGCGCGCGCCATGGCGCCGGCGTGGCGCGCCGACGTCCTGCATGCAAACGATATCCGCGCGCTCCGCATATTGAGGCCGGTCGCGCAAATGACCCGCCGCCCCCTCGCTTTCACGCTCCGCGACACCAAGCCTCCCGAGGAGCGCTATCCGAGCCACTGGCATCGCGCCGTGCGCAAGCTGGATGCGCTGGTGACTCTTTCGGACGACATGGCCCGCTTCGTGGGTGACCGGCT
Organism: Sphingobium sp. SYK-6; assembly: GCF_000283515.1. Classification (GTDB taxonomy): domain Bacteria; phylum Pseudomonadota; class Alphaproteobacteria; order Sphingomonadales; family Sphingomonadaceae; genus Sphingobium; species Sphingobium lignivorans. Next base: position 1,743,858 of record NC_015976.1, on the reverse strand, counting down.
CCCGATTACCCAGGATCGGCGCCACACGATCGGCAGTATCGTGGATCTCGACACGTTCAGTCCCCCCACCGTTCAGGAACGGGAAGCCTTGCGAGCAAAGCTGGGCATCGCTCCGGGCGAGATCGCCGTCGTCATGGTGGCCGGTATTTTCGCAAAGAAGCGCCAGCTCGAGGTGATAAGGCTCGTCGTTCCGCAGCTCCTGGATCTTCCGGCCCGCTTTCACATGGTCGGCGACTTTGCGCCCGAAACCGAGCTTTACGCCCGGACCTGCGCCGCAGCGGTGGACGAGCTTGGCTTTTCGGAGCGCGTCCTGTTCCATGGCTTCAGGCCCGATGTCGCCGACTGGCTTGCGGCCGCCGACATCGTCCTGGTCGCTTCTGAGCGCGAGGGATTGGCTCGCTGCATGATCGAGGCGATGGCCTGCGGCACCCCGGTTGTGTCCGTCGATGTGTCCTCGGCGCACGAGATGCTCTTACGTACCGGCGCTGGCCTGGTGTCCGGTGCCGACGATTGGCAGGGCCTCGCGCAGGCGCTCCGCGTGCTTGCCGCTGATCCCGACAGGCGCACGGCCATGGGCCAGGCGGGACGTACGACAGCCGAAGCCCGCTTCTCCTCCGCTCAGGTCGCGCAGGCCTGGCGTCAGCTTTACCTGGGCCTCGCCCGCTAACGGCAGCAATCATCCCATGAACCACCAAACCACTCCCTTCGAGGTCCTGTTCTTCCTCCCGCAGCTCGGCGGCGGCGGGGCGGAGATGAACGCGGTGCGTCTCGCGCCGGGGCTGCTCGCGGCCGGCATCAGGCCGGTCTATGCCGTCGCGCGTGGGCCCGGCAGCTATGCCGAGTTCCTGCCGGAGGGCGCGGAGGTCGTCGTGCTCGATACCGGCCGGATCAATTCCTCCACCTTGCGGCTCGTGCGCGCTTCAAGGCCCCTCGCGGACCTGATCGACCGGCGGCGGCCCGATGTCGTCTGCCCGGTCATGGTCAGCCCTGCTTTGTCCGCACTCGCCGCGTTGCGCCGGGCACGGCATCGCCCGGCGGCCGTGCTGTCCATCCAGAACTCCCTCGCCGTCTCGCACGAGCAGGACGCCGCCTTGCGCGATCGGCTCGAGCTGGCACTCATCCGTCGGCGTTTTCCTGCTTTCGATGGCGTCATCTCCCTGTCGCAGGGCGTTGCGGATGAGCTGCGGCGCATCGTCCCCCAGCTCGCGCAGAAGATCGATGTGGTTCCCAATGTGGGCTTACCTCTGCCGGCGCAGATGGCGTCCGCGCTGGCCTGGCCGCGTCATGCGCCGGGGCCGGTATGCACCATTCTCGCCTGCGGGCGGCTGACCCGGCAGAAGGATTATCCCACGCTCCTGCGGGCTTTCGCGCAGCTGCGGGGAGAAGGCATCCAGCTGAACGTGCTCGGTCAGGGCGAGCTGCGCGCGACTCTGGAAAACATGGCGAGAGACCTCGGGATCGCCGATCGGGTGACGTTCCTCGGTTTTCAGCGCGACCCGTTCATCCACATGCGGCAGGCCGACATCTTCGTCCTCTCCTCGCGGTGGGAAGGGTTCGGCAATGTCCTTGTCGAAGCCATGGCAATGGGCACGCCGGTGGTGTCGACGGATTGCCCGCACGGCCCGGCGGAAATCATCACGGACGGTCGGAACGGCCTGCTCGTGCCGCCGGGAGATGCGGAGGCCCTCGCTGCCGCCCTGCAGCGCCTCGTTGACGATCCCGCCCTGCGCATTCACCTCGGAAGCGCAGGTGAAGCGCGCGCGCAGGATTTCTCCGCGAGCCGGATCGGCGCGGCTTATGCCGGCCTGTTCCGGGACATCGCGGCGCGTGCGCGGCGAGAGGGAGCGTCGAGATGAGGCCCAATCTGTTCATCCTTGGCGCGCCCAAATGCGGCACCAGCTCCCTGTTCGACTGGCTTGCCCGGCATCCCGACGTGCGCGGAAGCCGCGTCAAGGAGCCGTTCTTCCTCACCGATCCCGCCCATCCCCTGTCCAGGCGGCCCAATGCGGCGGCGGACGGCATGGACGCCTATCAGACGCTGTTCGCCCCTGCGGACGCGGACGCCCCGATCCGGATGGAAGGCACCACCCATTATGTCTTCGACCCCGTGGCACGGGACGTCATCGCGGGAATGGCGGACGCGCGCGCCATCATCGTCCTGCGCGAGCCGGCGATGCGGGTGTACAGTTCCTTTCAATATACGCTGAACAATCTCGCGCGGCTGCGCCCGGGCTTGTCCTTTGCGCGGTATCTCGAACTGATGGACGCCGGCACGTCCCTGATGCCGGACTGGTGCAGGCACCCGGGCAGCGCCTATGTGCTCGACCGCGAGGTGACGTACAGCCGCTACATCCTCCACGTCGCCCCATGGCTCGAAGCGCTCGGCCCGGACCGGCTGAAGCTGCTGGTCATGGAGGACATGGTCAGGGATCCGAATGGCACGGTGGACGGTCTGCTGGACTGGCTGGGCCTCGATCCCTCGGCGATGCCACGGATGGAGAAAGCCGCGCGCAATCGCACCGAGAGCATCCGCATGTCGCGGGTGCAGGCGGCGGCGCGCTATCTCAACGCGCGGATACGCCCCCCCGCCGCGCTCCGGGACGTCCTCAAGCGCGGATATGGTGCGCTTCAGTACCGCACGTCGCGCGGGATGCCGGCGGAAGACGCGCGCGCGATCGAGTCCCTGCGGGGCCGGCTCGCCGCTGACAACGCCGCCCTCGCGGCACTGACCGGCCTCGACCTTGCGGCCTGGAGCATCGCCAAACCGGCGGTGCGGAGCGCATGACAAGTCTGGCCATGCCGGCCATGCCGGGGGCGGCAGCGCATGCGCCCATGCAGAATCCGTTCGTGCCAATTTCCAACACGGCGCGGCTTCTCGTGATGATCTATTTCATCTTCTGGAGAATGCTCCCCGCCCTCGCCGCGCCTGCCGGGCAGAGCATCGCTTTCCCCGCACTCGCCCTGACCATCGCCTTCGCGCACTTCCTGACCCAGACCCTGATGCTCCTGCCCTTCCTGGTGCGCCGCTTCGCCGGCACGCCTGTCGGCTGGCTGCACCCGCTTGTCCTCACCGCAACGGTCATGATCCTCTTCGAGATCCTGGGCCGCCCGGAGGCTCTGCTCGCGCCCGTCGCCATGTGGTTTCCGGACATCACGGCGCTGGATCATCCCCTGCTGGTCGGCTGGTCCGACACGCATGTCATGGAAGCCCGGGTAAAGCTGAGCCTTCTCCACCTGCTGGGTATCGTCAGTGCCTATGCCGGCTTTGCGCTGGTGGCGCGGGGACGGCCCGGGCCTCGCATGTCCCGCCCGCTGCGCATCGAGGGATGGAAGATCGCCCTGCTGTTCTGCCTGGGCCTGGCGATCGTGCTCCTGTTCCTCCAGCTGCAGGGCGGGATCGTGGCGCACATGTCGACGCTGGCCGGGGGCCGCTTCGGGATGCGGAGCGAAGTCGGCCATTATCTGGTGCTCAATGCCTTTTTGCCGATCATCCTCATCCTGTGGTATGCCTATCGCCCGCAGACATTGGGCAAGCCGCTGTTCATCGCGGCCTTCGCGCTGGCGGCAGTCATGCAGTTCGTCGCCACGGGAAGCCGGTCCGGGCTCTTCGCGCCCGTCGCGATGCTGCTTGCCGTCTGGATCTATCACAATCACAAGCTCCCCAAGACCGGCGCGCTGCTGGCTGGCCTCGCCGCCCTGTTGCTGCTCGGCGTGCTTGGCGAGATCCGCCGCAGCGGGAACCGGGGCGAGGTCGACTTTTCCTCCCTGACGCAATTCGATCCGGACACCGCTTTTGCGATGTCCGCGCAGGAGCGGGAGAATCGCGATCGCGACACGGATCTCGCGGTCGCGGCGCTGGTGCCGACCGTCCAGGATCATCTGTGGGGCGCGACCTATGTCTCGGCGGCCGCATTCTGGGTGCCGCGCGCCATCTGGCCCGACAAGCCCCGCGGCGCCGGCGCTTACGCCGCCGCCCTGCTGTTCGGTAATCAGGGCAGCATGGAGGGCTATAGCGGCGTCGGTTATCCGGTGAACGGCGTCGCCGAGGCTTACTGGAACTTCAGCGTGCCCGGCGTGGTGTTGGTCTACCTCCTGTTCGGCATGATGCTGCACGCTCTCACCCGGTGGATCATGCGCGACCCCGGCAATCCCTTCGCGGTCACGACCCTCGTGGTGATCGCCTTCAGCATGACGCAACCCAACTCGATCAGCCTGGTGGACGGGAGCCAGCGGCTCGCGCTCCTCTGCCTCGTCTATCTCTTTGCCGCGCGTCGAACCGCATGAAAGCCATTTTTGCGCATGATCACCGCTTCATCGTCGCCGATGAGAACGTGTGGTCGGAGAGCCAGTTCGAAGCCAGCCTCTGGCAGCGTTATCTGGGGCATTTCCACATGCTCACGGTGGCTGCACGGCAAGGTGACATCCCGGCTGGCAAGACCCTTTCCCAGCTGGAGCTCTCGTCCGCTCCGCGCGTCGGTTTCGAGCTGTTTCCGAACCTCTCGAGCCCCCGGGGCCTGACTCTGGCACGGCCCGCCGCGCGCCGGCGCATGCGTGCGCTCGTCGCTCGCCACGATGCCGTGATCGCGAGGCTGCCGAGTGAAATCGGCCTCATGGCCATTGCCGCCGCGCGCGCGCTCGGCAAGCCCTGGGCTGTCGAGATGGTCGCGTGTCCCTGGGATGGTTTGTGGAACTATGGCAATCTGGCGGGGCGCGCTTATGCCCCGGTCGCCTGGGCGCGCACGAAGCGGGTCGTCCGGCAGGCCGACCATGCGCTCTACGTGACGCGGGACTTTCTCCAGCGCCGCTACCCGACGCGAGCAGCGCATGTGGTGGCCGCCTCCAACGTGATCCTGACCGACCTGTCCGAAGAGGTGCTGGCACGGCGGCTGGCCCGCATCGGGGCAGCGGGGACGCGTCCTCTCCGGCTCGGCCTGATCGGCACCCTGCGCGGGCGCTTCAAGGGCATTCAGACCCTGATGGCCGCACTGTCCCAGGCGCGTACTGCCTTGCCGCCCCTGTCCCTGCATGTCCTGGGAGGCGGTGACCCCGCACCCTGGCGAGCAGAGGCCGCGCGGGTCGGCGTCCAGGACATCGTGCATTTCGAGGGAACCCTGCCGTCGGGAGAGCCCGTCCGGCGCTGGCTGGACGATATCGACATCTACCTGCAGCCCTCACTGCAGGAAGGCCTGCCGAGAGCGCTGATCGAAGCGATGAGCCGGGGATGCGCGGCGCTGGCCTCGACCGTGGCAGGCATTCCCGAACTGCTTCCCCGTGAAGACCTCATCGCGCCCGGCGATGTCCCGGCACTCGCCACCCTTCTGCGCCGCCGCGTCGGCGATACGGCATGGATGGCCCGCAGTGCGCGGACCAACTGGGAAACGGCGCAGGATTATGAAGCCGGCCTGCTCGAGGAGCGTCGCGCCATCTTCTGGGCGCAGTTCGCGGCATCCTGCGCCGCCGGAAACCGGACCTGAATTCAAGGAGCATTCCCATGGCAAGCATCATTTCGCGTTTTGCCGCGGCAAATTCGTGGCTCGCCCGGCAGTTCGATCGGTTGGTTCCTTACCCACCGCGCCAGATCGGCACGCTCGCGCCGAACGAACTCAAGCCCATGTTCGAGGAAGCCCATAGCGTCGCCGATGTGGGGGGCGGCAAGAAGCCTTATGCCTATATCGCCGGCCTCGATGCCGGCGGGAAGGTCTATGTCGGGCTCGACTTTGACGCTGAAGAACTGAAAAACGCCCCGCCATCGACTTATTCGGAGACGGCTGTGCTCGACATCTGCGCGCCGGACGCGGCACAGTTCGGGCGCTTTGATCTGATCGTGTGCCGGAGCACGCTGGAGCACGTGACCGACAACGCCGCCGCCATCGCCGGCCTTGCCGCCTTGCTCGCGCCGGGAGGCAAGTGCTTCGTCCGGCTTCCGTGCCGCAGGGCCGCCTTCGCGCAGCTCAATCTTCGCCTGCCCAACGAGGCCAAGCGCCGGATGATGCATGCGGTGTTTCCTCACAAGAAAGGCGACGGCTTTCCTGCCTTCTATGACCGCTGCCTGCCCTCGCAGATCCGCCGGCTAGCGCTCGCGCAAGGGCTGGAAGTCATCGCCGAGCGTCGGACCTACCGGTCCACCTATTTCAGCTTCTTCCTGCCCTTCTACCTTCTGTGGCGGCTTGTCGGTACCGTCCAATATGTCGCGGACAAGGATTATTGCGAGAGCTTCGAAATGGTTTTCCGCAAGCCCCTGACTGCCTGACGACACGTCCGCTCCCGACGGACCTCCGCGAAGCCTGCGAGACGCGGCGCGGATCACACCCCGAAACAATCACCCGGACGACCGGTCAGGAAGCCGTGGCGCGTCGCGCCTGGAGCGGAGGATATGAAGTACAGAAAGGAAATTGACGGGCTGAGGGCGATCGCGGTGCTGGCCGTGGTTGGCTATCACGCGCATCTGCCCGGCTTCGCCTCCGGCTATCTCGGCGTCGATATCTTCTTCGTCATCTCGGGTTATCTCATCACCGGCATTCTGACGGGTGACGATCGGCCGACGGGACAAGTGCTCGCCGCATTCTATCTTCGCCGTGTCCTGCGGCTGCTGCCCGCGCTCTTCGCGGTGCTGCTGGCGACCACGCTGGCCGCCTGGTTCATTCTCCTGCCGCTCGATTTCCAGGACTATGGCTGGAGCCTGGCCGGCGCCTCCGCTTTCTTTGCCAATTTCGTGTTCTGGGCGCGCTCGGGCTATTTCGAGAGCGAAGCGGCGCTCAATCCCCTGCTTCACACCTGGTCGCTCGCGGTCGAAGAGCAATTCTATATCTTCTTTCCGCTGCTCTTCCTGTTTCTGAAGCGGCGCTTCCCATCCCTGCTCCTGCCGGTCTTCGTCGGGTCCCTGCTGATTTCGCTGGCCGCTGCCGAGCTGGTGGTGCGGTTCGTGCCCTTTGGCGCCAGCCACACTTTCTTCCTCCTGCCCTTCCGCGCGTGGGAGCTGCTCCTCGGCGCCGTCATGGCATTGATTGGCTTGCGATGGACTGTTCCTTCCCGGCTTGGGCACAGCCTGCTGCTCACCGGCCTTGGACTGGTGCTCTGGGCGGTTTTCAGTCCGGGCATCGCGGGCCGGACGCCCAATGCGAATCTCGTCCTGGCCTGCGCAGGCACCGCCATGATCATCCTGGGCGGCGGCAGGATCCAGTCAGCGGTCAAGTCCGTGCTGGCGGCGCGGCCGATGGTGTTCTTCGGCAAGATTTCCTATTCGCTCTACCTCTGGCACTGGCCGCTCCTGTCCTTCTTCGTCTACGTGGCGATGCGCGCCCCTTCGCCCGGGGAAGCCGCCATTCTCGTGCTGGCCTCCATCCTCCTCGCGGTGCTCAGCTGGCGGTTCGTGGAGCAGCCCTTCAGGGCGGGCGGTTTTCAGACGACGCCGGTCACTCATGCCTGGCGGCGAAACGCGCGCATCGTCGCGTTCGTTGGCCTCGGCATCGTTGCGTTGGGCTGCATCATCGGTCTCTCCGCCCCCGGGGCCCGCATGGGCCAGGATGCCGCGACCCGCGCGCATATCGCCCGCATCGACGATCCCGAGGAGGTGGGAGATTGCCTCAATGGCGTGCTGGCGACGGCGGCGCCGCCCGGCGGCACATGTCGCTTCCCCGCGCCCGGGGCTGGCGTCCGGAAGACCGGGCCGATGCTTCTTCTGGGGGATTCCCACGCGACGGACCTTATCCCGCCGCTCCGGAAGATCGCCGCAGAGAATGCCGTGGACCTCGAGGTGTTCGCGCGCCTCTCCTGTCCACCGTTCCTGCAGGACAGCGCCGCCCGCAACGGACGCGTCAACATCCTCTGCCGCCATTTTCTGGACAATGTTTCCGCGTCCCTCTCCGGCGCGCGGTTCAGCACCGTCGTGCTCAGTGCGCGCTGGTATGGCTCGGTGCTGGATGACATGCGGCGGTCGCCGGCCTCCGATGACAAGCTGCGGGGCTCGTTCCTCTTCCATGAACTCTCCCGCACGCTCGACACGCTGGGCCCGCGTGCCGATCGCATCGTCGTGCCGATGCCGCGGCCTGAAGCGCAGTCGGAGATCGCCGGCTGCATGGGCCGGTCCCTCCGCTTCGGCCATCCCACAAGTGCATGCCTGCCGCAACGCGGCCTCGGGCATCCCGCCTGGTATCAGAACACCGTCCGCATCCTGCAGCTGGCAACGCAGGGACGCACCGGCGTGGTGCTGGTGGATCCCACGGCCCTGCTCTGCGAGCGCGAAGGGCACTGCCCCGCCGGCGATGACGAGGGGGGCTGGTATTCGGACGAGGATCATCTCTCGACGAGAGGCTCGCTGCGGCTGGCACCTCTCTTCCGTCAGGCCCTCCACTAATCCGGAACAGACCACATGAAACGCGCATTCATCACCGGGACCGCCGGCTTCATCGGATTCCATCTCGCGGAACTGCTGCTGCAGGAAGGTTGGGAAGTCAGCGGCTATGACGGGCTGACGGACTATTATGACGTCGCGCTCAAGCAGAGCCGCCACCGCATCCTGCGCCAGCACCCTGCTTTCACGGCGACCGAGGCATTGCTGGAAGATGAAGCGGCGCTGCGCACGGCCCTGGCTGCCGCGCGGCCGGATGTCGTCATCCACCTCGCTGCCCAGGCGGGCGTGCGCTATTCGATCGAGAACCCGCGCGCTTATGTCGATGCGAACATGGTGGGCACCTTCAACCTGATGGACGCCGCGCTGGCGGCGCGCCCCGCTCATCTGCTCATGGCATCCACCAGCTCGGTCTACGGGGCCAACAGCGTCCTGCCCTATGCCGAGGACCATCAGGCCGATTGGCCCCTCTCCTTCTACGCCGCCACCAAGAAGGCCAATGAGGCCATGGGCCATGCCTGGGCCCATATCCACGGCCTGCCGATCACCATGTTCCGGTTCTTCACGGTCTATGGCCCGTGGGGCCGGCCAGACATGGCCTTGTTCAAGTTCACGCGGGCGATCCTGAACGGCGATCCGATCGACGTCTACAACCATGGCGAGATGTGGCGGGACTTCACTTATGTTGGTGACCTCGTGCGAGGCATCCGCCTGCTCATGGATGCCGTGCCCGGGGCGGCGCCGGCCGTGGAGGGCGACAGCCTGTCACCGGTGGCGCCATGGCGCATCGTCAATATCGGCAATTCCCGCCAGGAGCGTCTGTCGGACTTCATCGATGCCGTGGAAGCCGCGACGGGCCGCAAGGTGATCCGCAACCTCCTGCCCATGCAGGCGGGCGATGTCCCGGCGACCTGGGCCGATTGCAGCCTGCTCGAGCGCCTGACCGGCTATCGGCCCGCCACGGACATGCGCGAGGGCGTGGCGCAGTTCGTCGAATGGTATCGCGGCCATTACGGAGCGTGACATGAAGCTGCGCGTCGTCCTGACCGGCAATACCTGCTTCAAGATCGCGAACTTCCGGCAGGGGTTGCTGAATGCCCTGCTGGAGCGTGGTTGCGACGTGGTGGTCCTCGCGCCGCCCGATGGCTATCGCGATCGGCTGGAAGCCATGGGCTGCCGTGTCCAGCCCCTGCCCATGGACCGCAACGGCACGTCGCCCCTGGCTGAAACGGCGCTTTTGTGGCGCATCCATCGCTTTCTGCGTCGCGAGCGGCCGGACATCGTCTTCGGCTACACGATCAAGAACAATATCTACGCCGGGCTCGCCTGCCGCCAGCTGGGCATATCCTTCGTGCCCAATGTCACCGGGCTGGGCCCCGCCTTCAATGATACGGGCGCGCTGAACCGGCTGGTGCGCGGCCTGTACGGCCTTGCCTTCGCACGGGCGCGCGCCGTCTTCTTCCAGAATCCCGATGACCGCGCGATCTTCCTCGATGCCGGGCTGGTGGAGGGGGATCGCGCCCGGCTTCTGCCCGGCTCGGGCGTGGACCTGCATCGTTTCGCCCAGCAGCCCATGCCCCAGGGCGGCTCGTCGACCGTCTTCCTGCTCGTCGCCCGGCTGCTGTGGGACAAGGGCGTCGGGCTCTTCGTCGAGGCCGCCCGCGCCGTGCGCGCACGCCATCCGGAGGCGCGTTTCCAGCTCCTGGGTCCGCTCGATCCCGCCAGTCGATCGGGCATTCCTCTCGCGCAGATCGAGGATTGGGTGCGCGAGGGCGTGATCGACTATCTGGGCCAGACCGAGGACGTCCGCCCGGCGCTCGCTTCGGCCGACTGCGTCGTGCTCCCCTCATGGTATCGGGAAGGCACGCCGCGCGTCCTGCTGGAAGCAGCCGCCACCGGTCGCCCGGTCATCACCACCGACATGCCGGGCTGCCGGGACGCAGTCGACCCCGGGCGAACCGGCTTCATCTGCGCGCCTCGGGACCGGGACGCGCTTGTCGCGGAACTCGAGCGCTTCCTTGCCCTCTCCCCGGACGCCCGCATCGCGATGGGCCGTGCCGCCCGCGCCCGCGCCGAAGCCTCATTCGATGAGCAGGCAGTCATTTCCGCCTATTTCGATCATCTTCCGTCACGGATGAAGACCCGGGCCCGGCAAAGCCGCTAACGGATTGCGGCCCTGCATGGGGCACTGACCACGCGCCGCCGCGCCCACCCGCCCGGCAAGCCAGGGCGTGCCGTCATGAGGACGATCCCGAACCGGCAGCAGCGGGCCTCTGCCGGCCCGACGGCTATCCAGCCCCTACCGCTCGCCGTCCGGCCCCCCACTCACCGAAATCATCGTCCATCGCCCTTCCATCCGGAGGTATATCTCGCTCCAGCGACCGGATATCGCCTGGACAACGCCCGGACTGGCTTCGACCTCTGCCTCGTAGCTGTAATGAACGACGCCGACGGTCTCCTCGAATATGGTGACGCCCAGCGGCTGCAAACGGTAAGCCAGAATGCGCGGTGTCGAGGGGCCAATGGCGGCGATCGCCGCATCGCGATCATGCGGCCGGGGCTGCCCGGTGACCCATCCGACATAATCAGGATGAAGCGCATCAGTCACCGAGGCCATATTCTGGGCGGCCGCCATTTCCCAAAGCGCTTCCACGCACGCCCAGAGTTCGCCTTGTGCTTGAGAGAATCGATCCGGTGCCATGGCGATGAGCGTTAACTCAGAGCGGCAGCACGCGATATTATCGAGCTATATCCTTCGGGCGATGCCGGGGACGGAGCGGAAAATTGAGCCATCGACGTCGTTTCTGTTTCGCCATTGCATCTCGAGGCACCGCAGGGATCACACCTAACCTATTTGCCATTTTCGTTGACATGTTGGAAATGTTCATGAAATGTTCTTCATGCCAGTCGAGGAGCAAGCATGCCCAATCAACAGCTCGCCAGTGAAAAGAAGTCCGCCGAGCGCCTCGCTTTCGACCATTATCTTCGGACCGGACGGCGCTTGTCACCACAAGCGGGGAGGCAAGGAATTGAGCACAAGTTCAACCCTTATCATGACCCGAGCAATGGCCGCTTCACTTTCGCGCCGGGAGGACCGCGCTCGCTAAGCCATGTCATCATCTCGGATCGCCGAAGTTTGCATCGGGCAGGGCAACATGCTTCTGGAAGCATGGTTGCGAAGAACGCAAGCGTTACGTCCTCTCCGAGCCGTCCAGGTCAGACCATCTCGCCAAGCGAAGCGGTCTACAGACCCAACGAAGTTTCGACAACTATCCAACCGGCGCAATACCGCGCCAACCCGCGAGCGCGCATGGGCGACAACGGCGGTCCGCCGCTGAACGACCCGCTGACTCTCGAACGGACGTTCCCGGGTTTGGCCACTGCACCAGGTGGTTCATTGGTGGCGCTTGCCGACAATATCCTCGATCTGACCGGTCCTGCCAACCGGTTGACCGCCGGGTTGGCGGAAGGGCATGTCAACATGTTGATAGGGCAGATCAGAACTATCGATCCCGGCTATCGGGTGGACTCGCTTGCGTTCCCGGCAACGCTCGGAGGTCAGACGAATCTGATACGTCAGCTCCGCCTTGATCGAGCCGTGGCCTTTTATAGTGTGAAGGGCGAGACGAGGCCGTTACAGGTTGAAACACTGCGTATGATGCAGGAGCGCGCGGACAGTGCCTATATTGAAGGCCAGGCTCTTTTCGATGCCGGGCGCCTGCAGCCGCGCCTTTCTCGCGAGGAGGCGATTGGCAATTATGTAGATCGCGCGGTACGGCGTGAACTGCGCGACTTATATAACATTCGAGGAATCGATTATTCCAAGGGGCAGCAAATCAGGGTGATTGGCAGGGAATATGACACCTCCGGGAGTGATCCCACATATAGGATCCCAGATGTGCGCGTCGGCAATGTCGCGTTCGATGTCACGATCAGTCGCAAGACTCTCGCGACTCCACAAGTCCGGGGATTTTTTAACAGCGATTTCAAGCCGGACGTAGTGTTGATCGTTAGACCAACCCAACTTGGTCCGAATAGCACGTACGCCATTTCCAGGCCGAGGAAGTGATATGTTTAGCTCGAGCTACAGATCCGATAAGCCCTACATTCCTCAGGGCGTCAGTGAAATATGGGACTTTCTGGGAGCGATGATGCTCTCAGCGCCGACATTCAAGGACAAGACCGGATACTTCCCAGATCGCAACATTGAAACCGAGTTCTTCGCGCTCAACGAGGGTCTGAAATCCATTCGCAAGAAAGTGGGTGAGGAGAATTATCAGGCTCTCGTCGCGCTGTCTGACAAGATGCGGGCGCATTTTGAAGCCGATCCCGAGGGCAAAACCGGGGACGGCATCAGGGGGCGGGACTGCATCACTGAGATGGAGGAAATCCTAAAAGCCAGTGCTCGCCGCAAGGCGCGCTGATTTCCGAGCCTTTCGCCATTTGGAAAATCCGGCAGCACGTACGAAGCCTGGAGAGAAGACCGGACCGGAATGCCAGGATTCCGTCATTGGGCTGTCCGCCTGGTGTAAATGAGCGAAAAAAGGGGGCGGAAGCCCGCCTTTGCAGAACATGTCCTTTAATGTCAGATATTTACAAGAAGGTTGGCGGAGAGGGAGGGATTCGAACCCTCGATACAGTTGCCCGTATGCCGCATTTCGAGTGCGGTGCTTTCGACCACTCAGCCACCTCTCCGCAGAGGCATGTTGCCGTGAATGACGCGCCTGGCGGCCCGTCCGGCGGATGCTGAGCGCGCGCTGTTAGCGGATGATCTTCGCTTTGCCAAGCGCCCCGCGCGGTAAAACTTGCGCTTGGTCGAAGCCGCACTAAATCATGTCACATGAAGCAATCGCCCAACGACAAGCGCAACGCCATTCCTCCCGAGCTTGCGGCGGCCCTTCCGGGCGCGCTCGGCGCGGCGCCACGCATCGCGCATGCCCGTTTCCGCATCGGAGACACAGTGCGGCACCGCATGTTCGGCTTTCGCGGTGTGGTGTTCGATATCGATCCGGTCTTCGCCAACAGCGAGGAATGGTATGAGGCGATTCCGGTGGCCGCCCGTCCGCCCCGCGACCAGCCTTTCTATCATCTGTTCGCGGATAACGGCGAATCCAGCTATGTCGCTTATGTCAGCCAGCAGAATCTGGTGGCGGACGAGACCGGGGATCCGATCGATCATCCGGCGATCGATGCGCTGTTCGAGCGGAAGGCCGACGGAGGCTATGCGCTGGGCGCGAGCCGCTGGCACTGATTCGTCAGGGATGAAGCGCCGCCCGCTGCGGGCGATGGCGGGCTGCGCTCAGGCCTTGATCTTCCAGCCCTGACTCAGCCCGCGATAGCAGATCAGCGTCAGCGCGAGATTGAGCCCCAGCATAACGGCAACGCCGACCAGCAGCGGCGAATCGGCCGCTGCCAGGAAGCCGTAGCGAAAGCCCGAAATGGCGTAGAAGAACGGGTTCACATGGCTGATGGCGCGGAAGACCGGCGCCACATGATCCATGGAATAGAATGTGCCGGACAGCAGCGAGAGCGGCGCCACCACGAAATTGCCGACGGCGGCCGCATGATCGAATTTCTCGGCCCAGATGGCGGTCAGGATGCCCAGCAGCGCGAGCATGGCCGATCCGGCGATGCCGAAGAAGAGAACCGCCCAGAGATGATGGGGCATGACATGCACGCCGGGCCAGAACATCATCGCAACCCAGATGGTGAAGCCCACGAACAGCGATCGGGTGACCGACGAGGCCACGAGCGCGAAGAGTAGTTCGCCCGATGAGATGGGTGGCATCAGATAATCCACGATGGTGCCCTGCACTTTCGCGGAGAGCAGGGCAGTCGTGGAATTCTGGAAGCTGTTCTGCACCATCCCCATGATGATGAGCCCGGGCGCCACGAAATCGGCGAAGGGCACGCCCATCACCTGGATGCCGCCGCGTCCCAGAGCCACCGTGAAGATCACCAGAAACAGCAGTGTCGTCAGCGCCGGAGCCCAGACGGTCTGCAGCTGCACCTTCATGAACCGGCGCACTTCCTTCATGTAGAGCGCGTTCATGCCGGCCCAGTTGACGTTGCGGATCACCGGAACGCCGGGCTCGTGCCGGATGAGGGATGCGGACGGGGGCAGCGGGTTCTGGTCGGCCATGCACCGCCCCTATCGCGTCCCGTTTCGATCGGCAACCGGTCAGCGGGCGGCGCACTGGGTGGTGAGCAGGTCCCGCGAGCCTTCTGGCATCCGCCATGCACTGGTCATTTGACCTTTTGGCGGGTCGCCCCCATATGGCCTGCTTCACGAGAAGGAATAGTCATGTCCTGGACAGACGAACGCATCGAGCAGCTCAGGCAGATGTGGGAACGCGGTATGACCGCCAGTCAGATCGCCGAGGAACTGGGCGGCGTGAGCCGCAACGCCGTGATCGGCAAGGCCCATCGCCTGGGGCTTCAGGCCCGCCCCTCCCCGGTCAAGGCCACTGATCCGGCCAAGCCCGCCGCGACGCCGCAGGCCCGCAAGGCCGCCGCAGCGCCTGCCAAGGTCGAGCCCGCGCCGGTCGAGGAAAGCCGCGCCGCGCGGCCCCAGCCCAAGGCCCCCCCCGTGGTGGAAGCGCGGCCTGCGCCGCAGCCTGCTGCCCCCGCGCCGGTCGCCGCTGCCGAAGCGCCGCCGCCGCCGCCCCAGCCGCGAATCGTGTCCGTGGGCCCCGGCGGCTTCCTGCGTCAGGGCCCGGGCGACATGCAGCAGCCCATCCCGCCCGCTCCCCCGCGCCGGCTCGTGCCGGCCAAGCCCAGCGCCGAGATCGCCGACAAGACCAGCCTGCTCGATCTCAACGAGCGGATCTGCAAATGGCCGCTCGGCCATCCGGGCGAGCCGGACTTCCATTTCTGCGGCGAAAAGGTGAATCCGGGATTCCCTTATTGCGTCGAGCATTGCGGTCGCGCTTATCAGGCGCAGCTGCCGCGCGGCACGCGCCGCCCGCCCCCGCCCTTGCCTTATGGTGGCCCGCGCGTGCGTTGATGCGCGACGGCATCTGAACATGAAAAAGGGGCCGCTGGACGGCCCCTTTTCTTTTGCCTGGCTGGAGGAGGTGGAAGGCTCAGCCCTCCACCTGCCCCTCATGGCGCGGCTTGCCTCAGAAGCGATAGCTCGCCGTCACGCGCACGGTCTGGTGATCGAACACGTCGTTCGTGCGCTGGATGTCGGTATAACCCGCCGGCGTGATGACGAACGGATTGGTGGTCGAGGCCGGCGAGCCCTGACCCGCGCGCACCGTGTGACCGTCGGTGTTGAAGCGCGTGTAGCGATACAGCACGCCGAGCGAGAAATTGTCGGTAATGCGCTGTTCCACGCCGCCGCCGGCCGTCCAGCCCCATTCATCCGCGCTGGTGTTGCTCTCGGTGAAGCTGTTGAACGTGTTGCTGGTGGCAAAGTTGTTCTTCACCTTGGCATAAGCGAGGCCTCCGGTGCCGTAGACGAGCGTGCCGGTGCCGAGCGCATAGCCGGCGCGCAGCCGGGCATTGGCGTCCCAGTCGATCCGGCGTGCCATCACATAGCTGGCGGGCGTCGTGCTGAAGCCGCTGACGGCATTGCCGATCATGGAGCGGCCACCTTCGACGATGCCGCCGACCACGATGTTGCCGAACTGCATGTCATAGCCGGCATGGATCGACCAGGCGACGCGCTTGTCCTTGTCGCCGCCGCAGGAGCCGGGCGTCGCGCCATAGGCCCTGCCGCGGCAGAATCCGGGGCTGAACGCATCGCCACCCGTGGGCGTGAAGACCGTGTCGCCGAAATTGCCGTCGCCATTCGTATCGAAGGTCAGGCGTTCCAGCGTGTCACGGTCGAAATTCGGTTGCCAGCTTAGTCCCAGAGATCCCCCCACATATGGCCCGGTCCAGTCCCGGGTCGCGTCTCCCTGCTGTGCAAGCGCCGGCACGGCCGCGCCAGCGATCAGCACGGCCGATAATGACGCAAACAATGATGTCTTCATGATAATATGCTCCCTCCATATGTTGGGCGAGAGCGAAACGACCATCGGCGCGGAGAGTTTCGGCCGGAAACACAATAACTTGCGCTTAACGCAATTTTGAGGCTGTTTTGCGCCGAGACGTGTAGCCCGGTCTGCCGGGAGAGAGAGGATACGCACCCGCCGGCCTTCCTTGCGTCTCTATGACCGCGGCGCTTGCGCTGGTGACTCCGCTCCTCCTATAGCTCGGCCATGTCAGACGATCTGTTCGGCGGCCAGGGCGCGCGCACACCCGAAACCTATGATGCTTCCGCGATCGAGGTGCTGGAGGGGCTCGAGCCCGTCCGCCGCCGCCCCGGAATGTATATCGGCGGCACGGACGAGCGCGCGCTGCATCATCTCGCTTCCGAAGTGCTCGACAATGCGATGGACGAGGCCGTCGCCGGCCATGCCACCCGGATCGAGGTGACGCTGGGTGCCGGCAATCGCCTGACGATCAGCGACAATGGCCGCGGCATCCCGGTCGATCCGCATCCGAAATTCCCTGGCAAGTCTGCGCTGGAAGTGATCCTGACGACGCTCCACTCGGGCGGCAAATTCTCGGACAAGGCCTATGCCACGTCTGGCGGCCTGCACGGCGTCGGCATCAGCGTGGTGAATGCGCTATCGGTGGATACCGAGATCGAAGTCGCGCGGGCCCGGGAGCTGTATCGCCAGCGCTTCTCGCGCGGACTGCCGCTCGGCCCGCTGGAAAAGGTCGGCGCGGCGCCCAACCGGCGTGGCACCACCGTCAGCTTCACGCCGGACAGCGAGATTTTCCACGAGCTGAAGTTCAAGCCGGCGCGGCTTTATCGCCTCGCCCGGTCGAAGGCCTATCTGTTCGCGGGCGTCGAGATCCGCTGGAAATGCGATCCGATTCTCATCACCGACGATACGCCGGTCGAGGCGGTGTTCCAGTTTCCCGGCGGCCTGTCCGATCATCTGCGCGAGCAGCTCGGCACGCGTGAATGCGCCACCGCCGAATTCTTCCGGGGCATGCAGGAGTTCCCGGAAGGGCCCAATGGCCTCAGCCTCGGGCGCGTCGAATGGGCCGTGGCCTGGCCGCTCTGGTCGGACGGCTCGACGAGCTGGTACTGCAACACCATTCCCACGCCGGATGGCGGCACGCATGAGGCGGGCCTGCGCGCCGCGCTCACCCGGGGCATCCGTGCCTTCGGCGAGCTGGTCGGGCAGAAGAAGGCGAAGGACATCCAGACCGACGACATCATGTCGGGCTGCGAGCTGATGCTCAGCGTCTTCATCCGCGATCCCCAGTTCCAGAGCCAGACCAAGGACCGCCTCACCAGTCCGGAAGCGACGCGCCTCGTGGAAGCGGCGATGCGCGACCATTTCGACCATTTCCTCACCGACAACATGGATCGCGGCAAGGCGCTGCTCGGCCATGTGCTGGAGCGGATGGACGAGCGGCTGCGACGCCGGCAAGAGAAGGAGATCAAGCGCAAGACGGCGACTTCGGGCCGCAGGCTGCGCTTGCCCGGCAAGCTCACCGATTGCTCGTCCGACGATCCCGAGGGCACCGAGCTGTTCATCGTGGAAGGCGACAGCGCCGGGGGCAGCGCCAAGCAGGCGCGCGACCGCAAGACACAGGCCATCCTGCCGATCCGCGGCAAGATCCTGAACGTCGCCTCCGCCACCTCGGCGAAGATCCTCGCCAATCAGGAAATCGCCGATCTCATCCAGGCGATCGGCTGCGGCACGCGCAAGGACTGCAATCCGGACAATCTGCGCTACGAGCGCATCGTCATCATGACCGACGCGGACGTGGATGGCGCGCATATCGCCACGCTGCTCATGACCTTCTTCTTCCAGGAAATGCCCGATCTGGTGAAGCGCGGCCATCTCTATCTGGCGCAGCCCCCGCTCTACCGGCTCGTCTCGGGCGGCAAGAGCGTCTACGCGGCGGACGACGCTGCCCGCGAGGCACTGATTGCCGGGCCGCTCCGGGGCAAGAAGGTCGAGGTCAGCCGCTTCAAGGGCCTGGGCGAGATGAATCCCCAGCAATTGCGCGAGACGACCATGGACCCGGCAAAGCGCAGCCTCATCCGCATCACGCTGCCGCAGGAATATGAGGAACGCGCGGGCGTCAAGGATCTGGTCGATCGCCTGATGGGCACCAACCCGGCCCATCGCTTCGCCTTCATCCAGGAGAACGCAGCGCAGGTCGACGAGGACGTGATCGACGCCTGAGCGGCCGGCCGGCCGTCAGGCGGCCGTGTCGATCCCCAGTTCGGCGAGCTTGCGGTACAGCGTCGAGCGTCCGATACCGAGGCGCCGCGCGACTTCGGTCATGCGGCCGCGATAATGGCCGATGGCGAGCCGGATGACGTCCGCCTCGATATCGGCCAGCGCGCGCAGATGGCCGTTGGCCTCGTACAGCGTCACCCCGATGCCGTTTTCCTGCGCATTGCGCACGATGGGCGTCACGCCCCGGCGGTCGCTCCGGGCCGCGACATTCTCGATCTGGCCCGCGAGCTGGGGGAAATCGGCTGCGGTCAGCGCATCGCCCTCGCACAGCACGGCCGCGCGGAACAGGGTGTTGTGGAGCTGCCGGACATTGCCGGGCCAGTCATGGCGGGAGAGCAGGCCCAGCGCATCGCTCGTGATGCCGAGGCTGCGCATGCCGGGCTGCGCCCCGATGCGGTCCAGCAGGTGGCGCGCAAGGGCGGGAATGTCGCCAGCGCGCTCGCGCAGCGGCGGGATGGTGAGCTGGACGACGTTGAGCCGGTAATAGAGGTCCTCGCGGAACCGCCCCGCTTCCACTTCGTCGATCAGGCGCTTGTTGGTCGCGGCGATCACGCGCACGTCCACTTGGCTCGGCATGCGCGCGCCCACAGGCTGGATCTCGCCATCCTGCAGCGCGCGCAGCAGTTTCACTTGCGCTTCGAGCGGCAGTTCGCTGATCTCGTCAAGGAAGATGGTGCCGCCATTGGCGACGCTGAACTTGCCGACATGCCGGTCGAACGCGCCCGTGAACGCACCGCGCTCATGGCCGAACAGGTCCGATTCGACGAGATTTGCCGGAATGGCGCCGCAATTGACCGTGACGAGCGGCAGCCGCGCGCGCGGACTTGCGGCATGAATCGCATGCGCGATCACTTCCTTGCCGACACCACTCTCCCCTTCAATGAGGATCGGCACGCGGGCGCGCGCTGCCTTGGCCGCGATGGCGAGCGCCGCGCGGAACGTCGGCGAGGAACCGACGATCTCGTCAAAGCCGAGCGGGGCTCGGATCTTTTCGGTGAGCGGGCGCAACTCGCCGGCCGAGGTGGGATGGCTGAGCACGGCCTGCAGCGCGGCAAGGAGACTGTCCGGCGCGATTGGCTTGATGAGGAAATCATGGGCGCCCGCGCGCATCGCTTCCACCGCCTTGGCGGCCGAGCCATTGGCGGTGAGTATGAGCACGGGGAGCGTCGGCCGGCGTTCGTGAATGGCGCGGATGAGTGCCGTCGCCTCGAGCCCTTCGGTCCAGTCGTCCACGATCACCGCCGAGAGACGCATGCCTTCGCGCGTGCCGAGCGCGGCCAGCGCATCCTCCGCGCTGTTCGCGCAGATCGTCCGCCAACCGGCGCGACCGGCCATCGCGACGTTCAGGCGCCGCTGCGCCGGCTCGTCATCGACCAGCAAGAGAAGTGGATTTTCCGCGTCGCTCATTCTCTCTTCCTGCACGTGCCCCGGGGCTGCTGATAAAGACGGCAGGTAAAGAGCGGATTAAGCGCAAGCCGATCGGGGCATTTCGTCAGCCGGCAAACGGCTCCTCAATCGGCTTGAGAGCGCGAATTCTTGCCGCTAAGACAGGTCCGGAGAGATGAAACAGGGATGACCGAACATATGGCACAGCAGGACATGACTCAGGCAAACTCCACCTTCACGGGCTTTGTCTCCCTGATGAAGTGGGGCTCGATCATCACCGCGATTCTGGCGCTCCTCGTCATATTGATCATTTCCTGATCGCGTCGGCCCAGCCGCTTCGCTCATGAAGATCGCCGTTCTTCGCGAGACGGCTCCGGGGGAAAAACGCGTCTCCGCTTCCCCGGAAACCGTCCGCAAGTTCGCGGCGCTGGGCGCGCAGGTCATGGTGGAGACCGGCGCCGGCCTCCAGGCTTCCATCACCGATGCGGATTATGAGGCGGCCGGGGCCGCGCTCGGCGATCGCGCCGCGACCGTCACGGGCGCGGGCATCGTGCTGTGCGTGCAGGGGCCGGATGCCGCCACGCTGACCGGCGCGGCGCCGGGCGCGCTGCTGGTCGGCGCGCTCGATCCGCTTCGTGAGCGCGCACGGGTGGATGGCTATGCCGCCACCGGGCTGGAAGCGCTGGCGATGGAGTTCATGCCGCGCATCACGCGCGCCCAGTCCATGGACATCCTGTCCTCCCAGTCGAACCTTGCCGGCTACAAGGCAGTGCTCGATGCCGCGAGCGAATATGGCCGCGCTTTTCCGATGATGATGACCGCGGCCGGCACGATCTCGGCCGCCCGGCTGTTCGTCATGGGCGTCGGCGTGGCGGGTCTGCAGGCGATCGCCACGGGGCGGCGCCTGGGCGCGCAGGTCAGTGCAACGGACGTGCGTGCCGCCACGAGGGAGCAGATCGAATCGCTCGGCGCCAAGCCGGTCTTCGTGGACGCGGTGGCCGGCATCGAGGGCGAGGGATCGGGCGGCTATGCCTCGGAAATGTCGGACGCCTATCAGAAGGCGCAGGCCGAGCTGGTCTCCGCGCATATCGCCCGGCAGGATATCGTCATCACCACGGCGCTGATCCCCGGTCGCCCTGCCCCGCGCCTCGTTTCGGACGCGCAGATCGCCACGATGCGACCCGGCAGCGTGATCGTCGATCTCGCGGTCGAGCAAGGCGGCAATGTCGAGGGCGCCGTGGCGGGCGAGATCGTCGAGCGGCACGGCGTGAAGATCGTCGGCCATCGCAACGTGCCGAGCCGCCTCGCCGCGGATGCCGCCGCCCTGTTCTCGCGCAATCTCTACAATTTCCTTTCGGCTTACTGGGACAAGGAGCGAAATGCGCCGGACCTGCCGGACGAGGACGAGATCGTGAAGGGCATCCGCCTGACGCGAGGCGGCCAGATCGTCAACGAGCGGTTGTTGGGCTGAACCGCGCGGCGGCGGCCGGCAACTGAGGGATTCACCGGCCGGCGCAGCCTGACGCGCGCCGCCGGACAGGAGACAAGCCGCCGCGAAGGGCGCGCGATGGACGAGCAAGGAGAAGATTGCCCATGGATTTCATCGCCATCCTCTCCATTTTCGTACTGGCCTGCTTCGTGGGCTATTATGTGGTCTGGTCGGTCACGCCCGCGCTTCACACGCCGCTGATGGCGGTCACCAACGCGATTTCCTCGGTCATCATCGTCGGCGCGCTCATCGCCGCGGCCGAGGCGGAAAGCCCCGTCGGGCAATGGCTCGGTTTCGTCGGGGTGGTGCTGGCGTCGATCAACATCTTCGGCGGCTTCGCGGTCACCGGGCGCATGCTCGCGATGTACAAGAAGAAGGAGCGCAAGTGATGCTCTCCGGATTGCCGATCGAGCCGCTGGTCGCGCTCGCTTATCTCATCTCGGGCGTTCTGTTCATCCTCGCGCTGCGCGGACTCTCCAGCCCGGAGACCAGCCGCACGGGCAATCGCTTCGGCATGCTGGGCATGTTCATCGCGGTCGGCACCACCATCGCCACGCATGATGCCGTCGCCCTGCCCCGCATCGGCCTCGCGCTCGTCATCGGCGGCGCCATCGGCTTCGTAGTTGCGCGACGGATTGCGATGACGGCGATGCCTCAGCTCGTCGCGGCCTTTCACAGCCTGGTCGGGCTGGCTGCGGTGGTGGTCGGCGTCGCCGCTTTTCTCAACCCCGCGTCCTTCGGCATCATCGACGAGGCGACAGGCGCGATCCAGAGCGCCAGCCGGATCGAGATGGTGCTGGGCGTCGCCATCGGCGCGATCACTTTCTCGGGATCGGTCATCGCTTTCCTGAAGCTTGCCGGCACGATGTCCGGCAAGCCGATCCTGCTGCCCGGGCGCCATCTCATCAATCTCGCGATCCTGCTGGCGATCGGCGTCTTCGCCTTCGGCTTCTGGCACGGGCAATATCCGGTTGATTTCTGGCTCGTGCTCGCGCTCTCCTTCGTCATCGGCTTCCTGCTCATCATCCCCATCGGCGGGGCGGACATGCCGGTCGTGGTCTCCATGCTGAACAGCTATTCGGGCTGGGCAGCGGCTGCGATGGGCTTCACGCTGGAAAACAGCGCGATGATCATCACCGGCGCGCTGGTCGGCTCCTCAGGCGCGATCCTCAGCTACATCATGTGCCGGGCGATGAACCGCAGCTTCTTCTCCGTCATTGCCGGCGGCTTCGGCGCGGAAGCGTCCGGCGGCAGCGATGGCGAGGCAAAGGAGCAGCGCCCCTGGAAGCGCGGATCGGCCGAGGATGCCGCTTTCCTCATGAAGCAGGCGGAAAGCGTCATCATCGTGCCGGGCTATGGCATGGCGGTCAGCCAGGCCCAGCATGCGCTGCGGGAAATGGCCGACATGCTGAAGGCGCAAGGCGTGAGCGTGCGCTATGCGATCCACCCGGTCGCCGGCCGGATGCCCGGGCACATGAACGTCCTGCTCGCCGAGGCGAACGTGCCCTATGACGAAGTCTTCGAGCTGGAGGATATCAACAGCGCTTTCGCCCAGACCGACATCGCCTTCGTCATCGGCGCGAACGACGTCACCAATCCCGCGGCCCGTACGGACAAGTCCTCGCCGATCTACGGCATGCCGATTCTCGACGTGGCCAATGCCAGAACCGTGCTGTTCGTGAAGCGGTCCATGGGCGGCGTCGGCTATGCCGGCGTCGACAATGACGTCTTCTACATGGACAACACGATGATGCTGCTCGCCGACGCCAAGAAGATGGTCGAGGATATCGTGAAAGCGCTGGGCCACTGAGGGACCGGCCAACGCCGGCACAGGCGCGACCGGCGGCATGCCCGCGCGGCTTGCCATTCCGCCTGCTTTCGTCGAACAATGGGCGCCATGAAGAAACTCGGCCTCATCGGTGGCATCTCCTGGACGTCCACCGCCCGCTATTATGACCTCATCAACCGCGCCGTGCAGCGCGAGCTGGGCGGGCTGCACAGCGCCACCTTGCTGATCGACAGCCTGGATTTCGCCGATGTGGCGCGCTGCGCATCGGCCAATGACTGGGCCTGCGGTGCGGGCCATATGGTGGGCGCGGCTCGCCGGCTGGAAGCGGGCGGCGCGCAGGCGCTGATGATCTGCGCGAACAGCCTGCACAAGGTCGTGCCGCAGATCCAGGAGATGGTCGATATCCCGATCATCCACATCATCGACGAGATCGGCGCCCGGCTGAAGGCGGATGCGGCGAAGTCCGTCGCGCTCGTCGGCACCAGCAACGTGATGATGGACCGGGATTATCGCCAGCATCTCGTCTCTGCGGGCGGCGTCAGCCTGCTTCCCGCCGATGCGGAGCTGGCGCAGCGGATCGACCGCATGGTCTATGAGGAGCTGGCCGCCGGCAAGGTGACGCGCGATGCCGAGCGCTACATGAAGTCGGAGCTGACCGACATCGCGAAGGAGGATGTGCAGGCCGTCGTCCTTGCCTGCACCGAGCTGGATCTCGTCGTCGACGTCCATGCCAATGTGCTGCCCATCTATGACAGCACGATCATTCACGCCGAGGCGGGAGCGCGGTTCGTCCTCGACACATAGGGGACCGGCCGGAAGCGCGATCGGGGAGAGGAAGCATGCGTGTCATGGTGCTGGTCAAGGCAACCACCGAGAGCGAGGCGGAAAGCGCGCCACCCGAATGGACAGCCGAAATGATGCAGGCGATGGGCCGCTTCAACGATGACCTGCGCGAAGCCGGCATCCTGCTCGCCGCCGAGGGGCTCCAACCCTCCCGGCATGGCAAGCGCGTCGCCTTCGACGGCGCGGACCGCACCGTCATCGACGGGCCATTCGCGCAGACGAGCGAGCTGGTGGCCGGCTACTGGCTGTGGGAGGTCCGGGACATGGACGAGGCCGTCGCCTGGGTGAAGCGCTGTCCCAATCCCATGCCGGTGCCAAGCGAGATCGAGATCCGACCGCTTTACGAACGCCGCGCGAGCGACTGAGCTTCGGCCCGCGCCACGGCAAGCGCAGCCTTCGCGGAACCATGCGAACCCACATGGCATTGTAGGGCCATGGACTTCAACGCTTTCACCGCCCGCTTCGTCTCTTCCGGGCGTGAAGGCTGGCGCCGCATGACGCGCTCACGACGGGTGCGATGGATCGCCATCGCCTCGGCATCGCTGCTCCTGCTGCTCGTTCTTCTCCTCGGCGCCTTCCCGGTCGGCATGGCGAAGGGCTGGCTGGAGCGGAAACTGTCCAGTGAGCTGAATGCGCCGGTCAGCATCGAGTCCCTTGGCCGGGAGCCCTTCTTCTCCTTCTCGCCTACGCTCGTCGTGCGCGGCCTGCGGATCGCACAGCCGGACTGGGCGGGCCCGGGCGAGCTGTTGCGCGCGCAGGATGTGCGGGTCCGCGTCGCGCTCATTCCCGCGCTTACCGGCAGCGGCCGCGCGATCCGGGGCATTCACGCCCGGGGCGCTCTGCTCGCACTGGTGCGGGATGAGAACCGCCGCAGCAACTGGAGCGGCGAGCGCGATGACGCGCGCACGGGCAGCGGCGGCGCATCGTCCATCGATCTTGCCGATCTCGTCATCACAGACAGCCGCTTCACCCTGCGGGACGCAAGGCGGGGCCTGGAGATCGCCGGCACCATCGCGGCAAATGCGACCACCGGCCTTGCCGCCCGGGCGACCGGCCGCTTCCATGGCGAGCCCATCGAGGCGAGCGTGAAGGGCGCGGCGATCGCGGGCCGCCCGGCGGGCGCGGCTTATCCCTTCCAGCTCGCTCTCTCCTCTCCCCTGCTGCAACTCGATGCACGCGGGACCATGAAAGGCGCGCTCAACACGAGCGACATGGCCATGACCATGTCCGCGCGCGCGCCGACGCTCAAATATCTGGACGACATCATCGAGGCCGGCCTGTTCGGCACGCAGCCGATCGACCTGCGCGCCAGCGTGCGCCGGCAGGGGCAGGACTGGTTCCTCGATCGGCTGAGCGGCAGCGTGGGCCGCTCGCGTCTCACGGGCCGGGCCGAGATTCTGAAGCGCGAGGGCCGCTCGAAGATCGACGCCACCATCGCGTTCAGCCAGTTTGATTTCGACGATCTCGCCGATGATGCCGGCCTCGCCGCACAGGCCGCGCTGGAGGCCCGCATCGGCCCGCGCGTGCTACCGAACACCCGCATCAATCTCGCCAAGGTGGGCCCCACGGATGGCACGATCCGCTTCACGGCCGCTCGGCTGCTGTTCAAGTCCCCCTCCGTCTTCCGCTCCCTGCGCGGCAAGATCAGCCTGCAAGGCAAGGTGCTGCGGCTCGATGATGTCGAGGCGGGGCTCAGCAGTGGCCGCCTGACCGGGCGCCTGCTCGTGGACCATCGCGAGGGCGAATCCCCCCGGCTCGATCTCGATCTCAGGCTGCGTAGTGGACGGCTGGGCGCGCTGCTCGACATGACGGAGCAGATCGATGCGCCGGTGAATGCGCGGATCGCGCTCTCCGGCCGGGGCGATACCATCCGCGCCGCGCTCTCGAAGAGCACGGGGCATGTCGGCCTCGCTGCCGGCGAAGGGCGGATTTCCCGCACCATCGCGGCCGTTCTCGCACAGGACATGGGCAAGGCGATCGGCGCCGCGCTCGGCGATGGCGACGCGCCCGTGCCGCTGCGCTGCATCGCGATCGGCTTCCGGGCGCGCGGCGGAATGCTGACCGCGGCGCCCTTCCTTGTCGAAACCGAAGTCTCGCGCAGCCGGGGCGAAGGCACGATCAATCTCGATGGCGAGCGCATCGCGCTGAGGATCGGTGGCGCATCCCGCGAGTCCAGCGGATTGCCCATGGTCGATCCGCTCGGCCTGGAAGGCACGCTCTCCGCGCCCTCGCTCGATCTCGCTGCTGGACGGAAGGGCGACGGCGGGGGCGTGGCCGGCGCGGTGGTCCGCTCGATCGGCGGTGCGCTCGGCCTGGTCGACAAGCGCGGGCCGGCGGTGGACGCGAGCGGCCCCTCGAACTGCCGCGCCCTTTCGGAGCGCGTCCTCGCCAGGGGCCTGCCCGAGCGTCCGTGAGCGGAGGGCTGATCCTGCCCTTCTCAGACCCCGGTCTTGAACGGCGTGAATGCGGTGCGCTCGTCGAACACGTCCAGCCCTTCACCGCGCTTGAAGAGATTGACGAAGAAATAGGTCGCGGGCGTCAGCACGATTTCCCAACCCACCTTGAGGGCCCAGTTTGTCACCATTACCAGCAGCACCTGTTCGCTCGTCCAGATCCCGAGGAAGGCGAGCGGATAGAAGATCAGGCTGTCGACGCCCTGCCCCACGATGGTCGAGCCGATCGTGCGGGTCCACAGATGCTTCCCGCGCGTCAGGATCTTCATCTTCGCGAGCACGAAGCTGTTGGTGAGCTCGCCGGCCCAGAAGGCGAGGATGGACGCCAGCACGATGCGCGGCACCTGGCCGAAGACCGCGTCATAAGCGCCCTGCCCTTCCCAGCCGTCAGCCGGGGGCAGCGAGACCACGACCCAGCTCATGAACGCCATGAAGACCATCGCGCCGAAGCCCACCCAGATGCAGCGCCGCGCGCGCGCATAGCCATAGACTTCCGTCAGCACGTCGCCGATCACATAGCCGAGCGGAAAGAAGAGGATGCCCGCGCCGAAAGTGAAGCCGCCCAGGGTGGCAAGCTTGGCCGCGCCGATCACGTTGGAAAGCAGCAGGATGGCGACGAACGCCGCCATCACCACGTCATAATAACGCAGCTGTCGCCCATGCAGCACGCTGGCATCGACATGGACAGGGCGGTGCATGGATGGATCGGCAGCCATCCCCCATCTATGCCGCGTCTCGCTCCCGGGAGCAATCATGCGCAGGCGGCGGTTTCCCGGCACGCGCAGCTCAAGGAAACGCCGCTGCTGCCGCCATCGCCCCGACTTCATCCCCCGGCATCTTTCCACCCCGTCAGATGTTTCCATCCGACCGGAAAATGATCTAAGGGCGTGGCCGGGCGCCCGTAGCTCAGTTGGATAGAGCATTCGCCTTCTAAGCGAATGGTCGCAGGTTCGAATCCTGCCGGGCGCGCCAGTTTCCGGACCGTAACAGCGACGGGCTGCTAAAACTCCCTGCATCGCCGCATGTTCGCTGTGGGGACATTGCCCAAGGGCAGTTGCTAGGCGCATCGGCGTTGCAGCGGAGCCGATGCCGGCAGCTATTGTTTTATAACAGCCAGAGACCGGCGATCTTCAGCAACAGGCGCATTCTGTCCTCAAAACCGGTGCGGCTCATGTCCAATGAGATCACAGGTGCCGCGAAAGCCATAATCAGCTAAGCCCTCGACGGTGACACGCCCACTGCGCCGATCGATGTCGACCCGCGGCTTGTTCAGCCCGTTCAGGCGGTAGGTGGCGCGGATGGCATCGGAGCCGACCGATACGTCGTAGAGATCCCACCATCCATTGTCCCCACGCGAGTTGATCGGCGGGATCAGCTTGCGTGGCAGCCTGATGCGACCGCCGCCATCCCAGATCTGAATCATTAGCGTTGCATCGAAGAACTCGGGCCTCGTTTCCGTATACTGGCCGTACTCGTAGCGCTCCCGATCGCGATTCCAGGTCCATCGCGTGCCAGTTGACAGGCCGGTGCGGGCGCCATCGCCGAAGCAGACGAGGCCGAGATCCACGGACCGGCCATCGACGGTCGGCGGCGGGTAGTCAGGGCGGGAATAGTCCGGTGGTGACGCCTGGCCGAAACCCGGATCGGTTTGGTAGCCTGGCCGAGGTCTTGTCGCGGGAGCATCGTAATCGGGCCGTGGTCGTCCTGAAGCGGGCTGACGGCAATCGGGCGCCGTCGTCGGCGTGATCGAGGAATAGCGCCCGTCCATCGTCGCGATCGTCACGCATTGATGTCGGCTGGCGCTCCACCAATTCGTGTAGCTGCGGTCGTCCCCCTCGGAACCACCGACGTAAACATAGCCGCGACGTTGCAGCTCGCCTTCGGCCTGGCCGGCGCGCGCGCCGACGAGGTCATCGAGACCCGTCGACTGTGCCAGCGCGACATCAATCGGTGCGATGGAAAAGAAAAGCAGCAAACTTGCCCGAGTAAAACGCATTGGGAGACTCCATTTCGTAGAGACTCATGCCTTTATCGCTGCCGCTACTATACGCTGGCCCGACAATGCGATCTATCGAAGACTGGCGGGCGGCTATCGAAGGAGGATCAGCGCGCCGATCGCAAGCGCTGCAACCGTGGCCTCGAGGAAAGCAAGCATGGCGTTCAGAAATGCCCGCAAGCGGCTTTGGCCCAGATGGTTTGAGAACCACAGTGTCTCTGCAACGAGATAGCTCAGCACGGCGCCGACCGAAAGCACCGTCCCCAGGAATGATGCGCCTGCAAAGCCGGTGTGCCCGACGGCCGTTCCCAGGCCCAGGAACAGCGCGAAGGGCGCGCAGGCATAGCATTGCGCGTAGAAAGGCGGCTTGAGCCGCTGGCGCGTCAACGCAACGCCGCGCGCGCGCAGGAAACGGGCGGACATCATCAGCGGAAATAGCGAAAACAGGATCATGCGGAACACCAACAGGCTGGTGTCGTCGCTGATCAACGCAGCGAGCCCCGTCTGCTTGACGATGATCGGATTGGTGCCCCCGCCGAAAGTATTTTCCGCAAGGTGAGCGAGCACAAGCGACAGGACGAGAAACAGTGGTGGATTTAGTGTGTCCGTGAACTGCTCGTCCTTACGGTCACGCAGCTCGTCATCGGCATAGCTCATCATCGTCACAGGGTTTCTGATCGTGCGCCACAGCGTGATCGGGTAAAAGACCAGCCAGCTCATCACTTCGTAAAGAAGCTCGCCGATCGAGTTGAGCCACTTCATGAAATCCATGCGACATCTTGGATCGAAGTAATGCCCGTCGCAACAGCCATTCTGCCTCAGCGTGGAGGTTGGTCGCTTTCGCTTGGCCGATCGCGAAACAGCAGTGGCGACCCATTGCGGGTTCTAGCGCCCACGATCGCTTGGCGGCGGCTCTACGATTGTGCAAACGGCGAGATATATTCGTCACGCTTATCTGGCGGAAGGCGCCATTCTCGGCCAACAAGAATAACCGCCCAATTCCGCAGCAAAATCCCCCTGCCCCCCGGAGCTCCCATGAAACGCTTCAACATCGCCATGACCGGCTTCGGCGCCGTGGGTGCGGCGCTGGCCGCACTGCTGCTGGAGCGGCGGGATCATTATCGCGATCGTCATGGGCTGGACGTGCGCCTCACCGGCGTCCTGCGCGCGCAGGGTGCCGCAATCGATGCCGAGGGGTTGCCGGCGCAGCCCGCGACCTTCGCCCCGGCGCCGGATTTCCCGGCCTTCCTCGCGGCGGCGCGCGCGGATGCTCTGATCGAGGCCAGCCCTTCGGACATCCGCACCGGCGGCCCGGCTCTGGCCTATATTCGCACGGCGCTGGAGCGCGGCCTGCATGTCATCGCCGTGTCCAAGGGCGCGCTGGTTCGCGAGGGCGTGGCGCTGCGGGATCTTGCGGCATCGCGTGGTGTCGCGCTTGCCGTCAGCGGCGCGGCGGCGGCCGCCCTGCCGACCGTCGACGTCATTCGCCATGCGCTGGCCGGGGCGCGCGTGCTGCGCATCGAGGGCATCCTGAACGCGACGACCAATCATCTGCTGAGCGCCATGATGGCGCGCGATATCAGCCTGGAGGCGGCGCTGATCGAAGCGCAGGCGGCCGGCATCGCCGAGGCGGATCCCAGCCTCGACATCGACGGGTGGGACACCGCCGCCAAGCTGCTCATCATGGCCCTGTTCGGCCTCGATGCCCGCCTCTCGATCGATGACATGGCAGTCACCGGCATCCGCCATGTCGATCAGGCGCAGGTCCGCCACTGGCGCGCGGCCGGGCTCGTTCCCAAGCTCATCGGCCATGCCCGGCGGGATGGCGACATGTGGCGCGCCGGCGTCACGCTGCAGGCGCTGCCGGGGGACGATCCCTTCGCGCGCGTGCAGGGCAGCGAGAAGGCGATCCGCGTCGAGACGGACGATCTGGGCACGCTGATGGTGAGCGGCGGCGGCTCGGCGCCGCGCGCCACTGCGGCCGCCGCGCTCAAGGACCTCGAACATATCCTGCGCGAGAGGCAGGCCTGAACCGGGCGATCTGCGGCGCTGCCACACTTCCTGCCGCGTTCACCCCAGGCCGGCGCGGTGCCTCAGGGCCGCGCCACCCATCCGTTCCGGCAAACCGCTTAGCCGTTCACCAGCTCATAGACGGCGCGCAGGCTCTCATCCGTGTTCACCAGCATCGACCAGCCCTCGCCATGCTGGCGGTCGAGAATGCGGCCGATCTCGTGATAGCCCCGCGCCATGGGGAATGTCTCGTGGGCGTGGAGCCACAGGCGCAGCAGAGTCCGCTCCCGGCCCGGGCTGTTCCTGAAGCTGGTGCGCGAGTGCATCACGCGGAAATTATGCCAGAACACGATCTCGCCCGGCTGGAGCGTGAAGGAGATCATGAATTCCGGTCGCTTGGCGATGGCGAAAAGGCAGCGCAGCGCTTCCACAAGCCGGGGCGGCACCGGCTCGCCCCGGATCTGCGCCGCCTGCGCAATGTAGATCACATAATTGTAGATGGCGACATGACCATCCACCACCGAGAAGGTCGGCACCTTGTAGTCGGTCACCGTCTCCAGGCTGGTGGGATAATGATAGCCTTCCAGCAGCGCGTCGAGCAGGTCCGGCCGCTCCCGGCGCAGCGCCTCGTAGACGGCGGCAGCGCTGACGAAGCCGCTCACCCCGCCTTCCTCCGATGCGACCACGCAGGCAAGGCTCAGTATCTCGTGATAATCGGTGTGCGGGCCCAGTTCGGTGTCGGTCAGATAGCCGCGCCGGTCGGGATTGGGCTCCTTGCGGACGAGGCCGATGCGGTCGTGCCGCGGGCTCTGCTCGGCGGCCATGCCCAGATGGGTGCCGAGGCCGAAATGCAGGCGCTTGAACTGCTCCAGGTCATAGCGGCCGATGTCGATGCCGGAGAGCAGCACCGCGCCGCGCCCGGCCATGATGTCGTAGCGCGCCGCCGCCATCAGCGCGCGCAGCTCCGGCGCGCCGAAATCATCGGCCGTGACGTCCGTCGCGGCGCGGCCCTCGGTCGCGCGCACTGCCGCGTCCAGCGCGTCGATCTGCGCCGGGCTCAGCCGCCGCGTCAGGCCTTCGGCCCCGCCGCCGCTTTCGGACGTCCAGGCGCCGGAGGGTTCCCCCAGCCTGGTCCAGTCCGTTCCCGGCCGCTCGATCGCCGCGTCGATATCCGCCATATGGTCTTCTTCGCCTCTCTTCTTGTCCGCGCCTCAGCGCGCGACGGCCGCGGCTTCCGCTTGCGCGGGCTGCGCCATCGCATCGGGTTCATCATGGAGGAAGACGCCCTGCCGGCGCAATTCCTTGCGGAGGGCCCGCACATCGAGTGCACGCGGCTGGACGCCCGCGCCGACCGAGAGCGCGGCTGCGGCGCCTGCGGCCTGCCCGGTGAGCCAGCATTGCGGGATCTCGCGCATGAAGCCGTGGGAATTGGCATCGCAGCTGATGTGCTTGCCGCCGGCCAGCAGGCCATCCAGCTTGCGCGGCACCAGCGCGCCATAAGGCACGGAGATCACCGGATATTTGAGGCTGACCGATGGACTGACGCCAATCTCGTCCGGCAGCGCGATGCCATCGGCCCACTGGCTGCGAAGCACCTTGCCGACCCCGCCCAGACGCCGCGTGTGCCGCACGCCGAGCTGCGAGCCGCTCTGCAGCATGTAGCATTGCTCAAACCCCGGCGCATGCTCCAGGAAGAACTCGCAATGCGTCTGCATGAAGCGGTGCGAGCGGATCTCCAGCTCGGTCTGGTCGTCCACGTCGAGCGCCGAAAGGCCGGACTGGCGGGGGCCCAGGAACAGCGCGATGTCATTGCGCCACGAGACATAAGGCGGCTGGAAGAAGCCCAGCCGCTCACGGCCCAGCTTCGCGAATTCGGCATATTGCTCGGGCTCGTTGCCGCGGAACGCCAGCCAGCGATCCATGTCCACCCCGCCCAGCATGAAGCCGGTGTTGGCGCTGTGATGGACGTCGCCTTCCTCGATGTCGGTGTCGAACTCGGCCCCGGCGCGCGCGAAGATATCCCCATCGCCAGTGGTATCCACCACCACCTTGGCGCGCAGGGCCTGACGCCCGGCCTTGGATTCGAACACCACGCCCTCGACCTTGCCATCGGCCACCATCGGCACGGCGGCCCAGCTATGGAACACCAGCCGCACGCCCGCGCCCAGCAGCATTTCCTGGCTGATGAGCTTGAGCCGCTCGGGGTCCAGCGTCGGTGACCAGCAGACCGTGCCGTGGAAGGCGGCGGTGCGCTGGCCCCAGTAGCTGGCCTTCCTGGGATCGCGCGAACCCCAGTCGGCGCGCGGCGGTCCGGCCAGGCCGGCCGTGGGCAAGCGCCCCAGCACATCATTGGCGAAGCCCTGGATGACCTGCCGGCCGGTCCAGTCGGTCATCCGGTCGATCCAGATCACCAGCCCGCCGGTCGAGAGCCCGCCCAGATGATTATAGCGCTCCATGAGCACCACGTCCGCGCCCGCCTGCGCCGCCGCCCAGGCCGCCGCCGTGCCTGCCGGCCCGCCACCCACCACCAGCACGTCGCATGTGTGGTAGACGGGGATCTCGCGCGCTGGCTCCATCCACGTTCCCGTGCCATTGGCGCGCGGCAGCACCCGGCCGCCCGTCTCGAAGACGTCGGATGCCAGAAAACGATCCTCCGACTGGCGGACTTCACGGATTTTGGGCGTCTGTTCCTCGGCCATTCGTTTCCCCTCCGATCACGCGACTCGACTCGCGCCTGCAGCCCTATTAGAAAGCTTGCTAATCATTAGAGCAAGCTTAGCTATTTCTGTAGCCAAATGCACGAGCCGCCTGTTATCGTTTTCGATGCGCAGGCTGCCATGCGCGGAGAGGGAGACCAGAGAGCCATGACAAGACCGGCTCGCACGATTGATCTGGCGACATTGCTGGACGGTCGCAAGCTCACACCATTCAATTATCTGCTGATTTGCCTCTCCTGGCTCGTGACCCTGTTCGACGGGCTCGACATGATGATGATGTCGTTCACCGCGCCCTATATGCAGGAAGAGCTGCTCCTGTCGGACGTGCAGATCGGCAATGCCTTCTCGGCCGGCACGCTCGGCATGGTGGTGGGCGGCCTCATCTTCACATATGTCGGTGACCGGATCGGCCGCCGCCCCACCATCATCATGTGCACGCTTGCCTTCGGCATCCTCACGTTCCTCACCGGCTTCGCGACAAATTATCCCGCGCTGCTCACGCTGCGCTTTCTGGATGGGCTGGCGATCGGCGGCGCGCTGCCGCTGGCCTGGGCGCTCAATGTCGAGTTCGTCCCGCCCAAGATGCGGGCGACAGTGGTGGCCTTCATCATGATGGGCTTCAGCATCGGCAGTGCGACCGCGGCCCCGCTCACCAACTGGCTCGGCCCGCTTTATGGCTGGGAAGGCGTCTATTTCGCCGGCGGCATCGGTTCGGTGGTCTGCGCCATCGCGATCGCCATCTTCCTGCCCGAGTCGCCGCGCTTCCTGGTGAGCAAGGGCATCAAGCCCGAGCTGGTGAGCGCCACGCTCAAGCGGCTGGACCCTGCCATGGATGTGCAGCCCGGCGACCGCTTCGTGCTCGGCGACGAGAAGAAGCAGGATCGCAATTTCCGCTTCAGCGATCTGTTCGTGGGCAATCTGCGGCTGCTCACGCCGATCATCTGGATCGGCTATGGCGCCAGCGCGCTCGGCATCTTCTTCAAGTCCGCTTTTGGCCCGCTGGTGCTGGAGCGGATGGACGTGGCGCGCGAGACGGCCGCCAATGTCTCGGCGATCGGTGCGCTGCTGGGCGCCATTTCCGGCGTGGTGATCATGCGCCTGTCAGCCCGCTATGGTCTCAAGTTTGCCGCCACCTGCACGCTGCTCATCGTGCCCATGGCAGTCGCCGTCGGCATGGAATGGATCCCCCGCGCGATGCTGCTGCCGACCATCGTGGTGCAGGGCATGCTGGTGGGCGGCTGCCATGCCGCGATCATCAGCCAGCTGGCGCTCTATTATCCCAGCGCCATCCGCGCGAGCGCGGGCGGCTGGGCCTCGGCGATCGGCAAGATCGGCGGCATCGTCGGCCCGCTGATCGGCGGCGCGATCCTCGCCAGCGGCATTCCCGCCGTGCGGACCTATGCCATCGCGGCGATCTGTCCGTTCATCCTGTTCCTCGCGATCATCGCCATCTCGGTGCTGATCCGCAGGCCCGAACGCCAGCCCCCAGTCGAAGGCCGCGTCGCCCCGGCGGCTTGAGCGCCCGGAATGACGGGTTCGATCTGCCGTTTGGCGAGGTCGGCACCGATCGCGTTGGCATCTTATAGCCTTTGTCCAAGTAGAGCATCCGGCGGGACGACCGGGCCTCATATGCTTTGCAGTCTGCCGCCTCGCCACCGGTTATGTGGCAGGCCGCGGCCCGGCTGCACACCCGTCACGGTGCCGACCTGCTGATGACGGTCGGCACGGCCGGCAAGCTCAGCCAGATCGAGGGCGACTGCTTCTACCTCGCGCGCGCGATCCAGCACGACTATGGCGCGCGCAAGGCGGACGCGTTCGTCCATTATCCGCCGGGTGAGTGGCCGATGGGGCCGGCAAATGTCGAACCTTATCACGCCATGCCCGATCCCGGCACCGGGCTCCCGGAGGCTTGCATCACGAGCGGCGACGCCTTCATCGAGGACGCGCATTATGCCCAGCACCTGGTCGCCGCGCTCGATGCGGACGTGGTGGACATGGAAACGGCGGCCGTTGCGCAATATGCCGGCAATCTCGGCTTGCCATGGGCGGGCATCAAGGCGACCACCGACGACGCCAACCATGAGAGCGCAGGCGATTTTCATGCCAACCTCCTGGCTGCATCGCAACGCGCAGCAGCCGGTATGGAGCGGCTCATCGCGCGGCTCTGACGCGGTAACACTTGAGCTACCAGAACAACTCTATAGGCTTGTCCGTTGACTGAACTGTGTGCCTTAACAAGAGAGGTCCAGATGGCCCGACTTTCTTCGCTTCCTCACGCCGCAACGGCAATCGCCCTGCTCGCGCTCGCGGCCTGCGCTCAAAAGGCACCTCCCGGCGCGCCTCCGCCGCCCGTGCCTTACGCAGAAGCGATTCTCTACGACAACACCGGCCTGCCGATGGGCAAGGTCACCCTGCTCCCGCAAGGGGAAGCGCTCGCAGGGTCGATCACTGTGCGTGGCGGGCTGACCCCCGGCAATCATGGCATGCACATCCATACGATCGGCGAATGCAAACTGCCGGACTTCACGTCTGCCGGACCGCATCTCAACCCCACCAGTGCGCAGCACGGAACCCAGAATCCGGCCGGCCCGCATCAGGGCGACTTGCCGATGCTGACCGCCGATGCGCGCGGGGAGGCTTCCCTGAAGTTCACGGCACACACGTCGCTCACTGCGCTTTTCGATCTCGATGGCGCCTCATTCGTCGTGCACGCCGATCCCGATGATATGAAGACGGACCCGACCGGCAACAGCGGGGCTCGGGTTCTGTGCGGCGTCCTTTATCGCAAGCAGGGCGCCGGCTCGTAGGGAGCTTAAGAGCCTGCAAAGCGTTGCAGGCTCTTGCACTCGCGCCGAATAGGATTATATCGGCCCTCTGAACGATTCATCGGGTTCGCCAGATCGCTGGCCGAACCGGATGAGTCGCCTGCCCTCGCCCGGGCCAGCATGCCGATTTGCGTACGGCAAGCAACAAGTATGGGGCGAGTGACAGGTCCTCCAGACGCTGCAGTGCGGATCGGACAGCCCCGGCCCGCACTTTTTTGCGTGGCTGAGCACCCCTCCCGGGCGATCGAGCACCCGCGCGGCTGAAGTTCGCTGTGATGCGAAGTTTTTTGGGACCAATTCAGGCAGGACAGGCATGGCAACCAAGGCTCTCCCCCCCTCCACGGCCGGCGAAAGCGCCAAGAAGCGCATCCGCAAGGTTTTCGGCAACATCCACGAAGTGGTGCAGATGCCGAATCTGATCGAAGTGCAGCGGGAGAGCTATGAGCAGTTCCTGCGCTCCAATCCCGCGATCGGCTATGTGTCCGGCCTGGAGAAGACCCTGCGCAGCGTCTTCCCGATCCGCGACTTCGCCGGCACGGCGGAGCTGGACTTCGTCCATTACGAACTCGAAGATCCCAAGTACGACACCGAGGAGTGCCGTCAGCGCGGCATCACATATGCGGCCCCGATGCGGGTGACGCTTCGCCTGATCGTGTTCGAAGTGGACGCCGACACCGAGACCCGCTCCGTGCTCGATATCAAGGAGCAGGATGTCTACATGGGCGACATGCCGCTCATGACGGGCAACGGCACCTTCATCATCAACGGCACCGAGCGCGTCATCGTGTCCCAGATGCACCGCTCGCCAGGCGTGCTCTTCGACCATGACCGTGGCAAAACGCACTCGTCCGGCAAGTATCTCTTCGCTGCGCGCGTGATCCCTTATCGCGGTTCCTGGCTGGACTTCGAGTTCGACGCCAAGGACATCGTGAATGTCCGCATCGACCGCAAGCGCAAGCTGCCGGTGACGGCGCTGCTCTATGCGCTCGGCCTGAATAGCGAGGATATCCTCGGCGAGTTCTACAACAAGATCACTTATGTCCGCGGCCAGAACGGCTGGCAGATCCCCTACACGGCGGAAGCCTGGCGCGGCCAGAAGCCGATGTTCGACATCGTCGATGCCAAGACCGGTGAGGTGGTGTTCGCTGCGGGCCAGAAGATCAGTCCGCGCGCGGCACTCAAGGCGCAGAAGGACGGCCTTGAATCGCTCGTCATCCCGACCGAGGAAATCTATGGCCGCTACAGCGCCTATGACCTCATCAATGAGACCACTGGCGCGATCTATATCGAAGCGGGCGACGAGGTTTCCCCCGAGAATCTCGCCAAGCTGGATGAAGCCGGGATCGATCGCATCGAGCTGCTCGATATCGATCACGTCAACACGGGCCCGTGGATCCGCAACACGCTGAAGGTCGACAAGGCCGAGGATCGCGACCACGCGCTGTCGGACATCTACCGCGTCATGCGCCCCGGCGAACCGCCGACGCGCGAGACGGCCGAAGCCCTGTTCGAAGGCCTGTTCTTCGACGGCGAGCGCTATGATCTCTCGGCCGTGGGCCGCGTGAAGCTCAACATGCGCCTTGGCCTCGACGCTGAGGACACCATCACCACGCTGCGCCGCGAGGACATCCTCGCAGTCGTCAAGGAACTGGTGAACCTCAAGGACGGCAAGGGCGAGATCGACGACATCGACAATCTCGGCAACCGCCGCGTGCGTTCGGTCGGCGAGCTGCTGGAAAACCAGTATCGTGTCGGCCTGCTGCGCATGGAGCGCGCGGTGAAGGAGCGCATGTCGAGCGTCGACGTCTCGACGGTGATGCCGAACGACCTGATCAACGCGAAGCCGGCCGTAGCCGCCGTGCGCGAGTTCTTCGGCTCCTCCCAGCTCTCGCAGTTCATGGACCAGACCAACCCGCTCTCCGAGATCACGCACAAGCGTCGCGTCTCGGCGCTCGGGCCGGGCGGTCTCACCCGCGAACGCGCCGGCTTCGAGGTCCGCGACGTTCACCCGACCCATTATGGCCGTATCTGCCCGATCGAGACGCCGGAAGGCCCGAACATCGGCCTCATCAACTCGCTGGCGAGCTTCTCGCGCGTCAACAAGTACGGCTTCATCGAGACGCCCTATCGCAAGGTGGTCGACAACAAGGTGACTGACGAGGTCGTCTATCTGTCCGCCATGGAAGAAGCGAAACACACGATCGCGCAGGCCAATGCGGAGCTGACCGAGGACGGCCAGTTCGTCGAGGAACTCGTTTCCTCGCGTGAAGCCGGTGAGTTCCTGATGGCGCCGCGCGATCATATCACGCTGATGGACGTCAGCCCCAAGCAGCTTGTCTCGGTTGCCGCTTCGCTCATTCCGTTCCTGGAAAACGACGACGCCAACCGCGCGCTCATGGGCTCGAACATGCAGCGTCAGGCCGTGCCTCTGGTGCGGGCCGAGGCGCCGTTCGTCGGCACCGGCATGGAAGAGACGGTGGCACGCGATTCCGGCGCCGCCATCGCCGCCAAGCGCTCGGGTATCGTCGATCAGGTCGACGCGACCCGTATCGTGATCCGTGCCACGGAGGATGTCGAGCCGGGCCGTTCGGGCGTGGACATCTACACGCTGATGAAGTTCCAGCGCTCCAACCAGGACACCTGCATCAACCAGCGCCCGCTGGTGAAGGTGGGCGACCATGTTTCCGCCGGAGACGTGATCGCTGACGGTCCGTCCACGGAGCTGGGTGAACTGGCGCTGGGCCGCAACAGCCTCGTCGCCTTCATGCCCTGGAACGGCTACAACTACGAGGACTCCATCCTCATCTCCGAGCGGATCGTGAAGGATGACGTCTTCACCTCGATCCACATCGAGGAGTTCGAGGTGATGGCCCGCGACACCAAGCTCGGGCCCGAGGACATCACGCGCGATATCCCGAACGTCGGCGAGGAAGCCCTGCGCAACCTCGACGAGGCGGGCATCGTCTACATCGGCGCCGAGGTCGAGCCGGGCGACATTCTCGTCGGCAAGATCACGCCGAAGGGTGAAAGCCCCATGACGCCGGAGGAAAAGCTCCTCCGCGCGATCTTCGGCGAGAAGGCCAGCGATGTGCGCGACACCTCGCTCCGCCTGCCCCCGGGCGTTGCCGGCACGATCGTCGAGGTGCGCGTGTTCAACCGCCACGGCATCGACAAGGACGAGCGCGCGATGGCGATCGAGCGTGAAGAGATCGACCGCCTCGCCAAGGACCGCGAGGACGAGCGCGCCATTCTCAATCGCGCCACGTTCAACCGTCTGCGCGAGATGCTGATCGGGCAGGTCGCCACGGCGGCCCCGAAGGGCGTGAAGAAGGGCGTCGAGATCGACGAGGCTCTGCTTTCCGAGGTCGAGCGTCATGAATGGTGGAAGTTCGCTGTGGCGGACGACACGCGCCAGACGCAGCTCGAAGCCGTGAAGGCGCAGTATGACGAGGCAGTGAAGCTGATCGTCGAGAAGTTCGAGGACCGTGTCGAGAAGCTGCAGCGCGGCGACGAGCTGCCCCCGGGCGTGCTCAAGATGGTCAAGGTGTTCGTCGCGGTGAAGCGCAAGCTGCAGCCGGGCGACAAGATGGCCGGCCGTCACGGCAACAAGGGTGTCATCTCGCGCATCCTGCCGATCGAGGACATGCCGTTCCTTGAGGACGGCACGCCTGTCGACATCGTGCTGAACCCGCTCGGCGTGCCTTCGCGCATGAACGTCGGTCAGATCTTCGAGACGCATCTGGGCTGGGCTGCACGCGGTCTTGGTCAGCAGATCAAGCAAGCCCTGCAGGACTGGCGCGAGGCCAATCCCGGCGTGACCGGCGGTGAAATGCCGGAAGCGGTGAAGGAGCGGCTGCTCACTGTCTATGGCGACAATTACGCCGCGGACATCGAGGCGCGCAGCTCCGAGCAGATCGTGGAACTGGCATCCAACCTGGTGACCGGCGTGCCGATCGCGACGCCTGTGTTCGACGGTGCCCGCGAGGCGGACGTCTCGGCCATGCTGGAGCTGGCCGGGCTCGATCCTTCGGGACAGTCGACGCTGTTCGACGGCCGGACTGGCGATGCCTTCGACCGGAAGGTGACTGTCGGCATCATCTACATGCTGAAGCTGCATCACCTCGTCGATGACAAGATCCACGCTCGTTCGATCGGACCTTACAGCCTCGTCACCCAGCAGCCGCTGGGCGGCAAGGCCCAGTTCGGTGGCCAGCGCTTCGGTGAGATGGAGGTCTGGGCGCTCCAGGCCTATGGC
Source organism: Sphingobium sp. SYK-6 (assembly GCF_000283515.1). Lineage (GTDB taxonomy): Bacteria > Pseudomonadota > Alphaproteobacteria > Sphingomonadales > Sphingomonadaceae > Sphingobium > Sphingobium lignivorans. The sequence goes on along the minus strand of NC_015976.1, from coordinate 1,703,489 downwards.
GCGGCCTACACGCTGCAGGAGATGCTGACGGTGAAGTCGGACGACGTGGTCGGCCGCACCAAGGTCTACGAGGCGATCGTCAAGGGTGACGACACGTTCGAGGCCGGCATCCCCGAGAGCTTCAACGTGCTGGTCAAGGAAATGCGCTCGCTCGGCCTCAATGTGGAGCTGGCAGCGCTGGAAGACATGAGCGACGAGGACGGCGACGGCGAACTGCCCGAGGCCGCGGAATAAGGGAAGCGGGCACTGTCTGCCGAAGCCGGTGCCCTCTTTTCACCCTTGACCGAAATTCAGCCCTCAAGAGGGAATTGAGATATGAACGAACTGACCAATTTCGCGAACCCCGTCGCCAAGCCGGACGTGTTCGACCAGATCCAGATCGGCATCGCATCGCCTGAGCGTATCCGCAGCTGGTCCTTCGGCGAGATCAAGAAGCCCGAAACGATCAACTACCGCACGTTCAAGCCCGAGCGTGACGGCCTGTTCTGTGCGCGCATCTTCGGTCCCATCAAGGACTATGAGTGCCTGTGCGGCAAGTACAAGCGCATGAAGTACAAGGGCATTGTCTGCGAGAAGTGCGGCGTGGAGGTGACCGTCTCCAAGGTCCGTCGCGAGCGGATGGGCCATATCGAGCTGGCAGCGCCGGTCGCGCACATCTGGTTCCTCAAGTCCCTGCCCTCGCGCATCGGCCTGCTGCTCGACATGCAGCTCAAGCAGCTCGAGCGCGTGCTCTATTTCGAGAGCTACATCGTCACTGAGCCCGGCCTCACCCCTCTGGAGCGGTATCAGCTGCTCACCGAGGACGAGCTGCTCGACGCGCAAGACGAGTATGGCGAGGACGCCTTCTCCGCCGGCATCGGTGCCGAGGCGGTGAAGAAGATGCTCGAGGACCTCGACCTGGAGGGCGAGCGCGATGCGCTGCTCAAGGAATTGGCCGAGACCAAGTCCGAGCTGAAGCCCAAGAAGATCATCAAGCGCCTCAAGGTCGTCGAGAGCTTCATCGATTCGGGTAACCGCCCGGAGTGGATGATCCTCGAGGTGATCCCCGTCATTCCGCCGGAGCTGCGTCCGCTGGTTCCGCTGGACGGCGGCCGTTTCGCGACGTCCGATCTCAACGATCTCTATCGCCGCGTTATCAACCGTAACAATCGCCTCAAGCGCCTGATGGAACTGCGCGCGCCGGACATCATCGTCCGCAACGAAAAGCGCATGCTCCAGGAGGCCGTTGACGCCCTGTTCGACAACGGCCGTCGCGGCCGGGTCATCACCGGCGCCAACAAGCGTCCGCTCAAGTCGCTGTCCGACATGCTCAAGGGCAAGCAGGGCCGCTTCCGCCAGAACCTGCTCGGCAAGCGCGTCGACTATTCGGGCCGCTCGGTCATCGTGACCGGTCCGGAGCTCAAGCTGCACCAGTGCGGCCTGCCCAAGAAGATGGCGCTCGAGCTGTTCAAGCCGTTCATCTACGCCCGTCTCGATGCCAAGGGTCTCTCCATGACCCTCAAGCAGGCCAAGAAGTGGGTCGAGAAGGAGCGCAAGGAAGTCTGGGACATCCTCGATGAGGTGATCCGCGAGCATCCGGTGCTGCTCAACCGCGCGCCGACGCTTCACCGCCTCGGCATTCAGGCCTTCGAGCCCGTGCTGATCGAGGGCAAGGCCATCCAGCTTCACCCGCTGGTCTGCGCCGCGTTCAACGCCGACTTCGACGGCGACCAGATGGCCGTTCACGTTCCGCTGAGCCTCGAGGCCCAGCTGGAAGCGCGCGTGCTGATGATGTCGACCAACAACATCCTCTCGCCCGCCAACGGCAAGCCGATCATCGTGCCTTCGCAGGACATGGTTCTGGGTCTCTATTATCTCTCGATGGAGCTGGAAGGCGAGCCGGGCGAAGGCATGATGCTGGCGGACATGGCCGAAGTGCATCAGGCGCTCTTCGCCAAGGCCGTGACGCTGCACTCCAGGATCGTCAGCCGCGTCCCGCAGGTCGACGAGCACGGCAACGAGTTTATGAAGCGCGTCGAAACGACGCCGGGCCGCATGCTCATCGGCGAATGCCTGCCCAAGAGCCACAAGGTGCCGTTCGAGACGATCAACCGCCTTCTCACCAAGAAGGAAATCGGCGACGTCATCGATCAGGTCTATCGCCACACCGGCCAGAAGGACACGGTTCTGTTCGCCGACGCCATCATGGCGCTGGGCTTCCGCCACGCCTTCCGCGCCGGCATCAGCTTCGGCAAGGATGACATGATCATTCCGGACTCGAAGATCGGACTGGTGGACGAGACCAAGGCACTGGTGGCTGATTATGAGCAGCAGTATCAGGACGGCCTCATCACGCAGCAGGAGAAGTACAACAAGGTGATCGACGCCTGGAGCCGTTGCGGTGATCAGGTGGCGGCTGCCATGATGGACGAGATCCGCGCCATGCCCAAGGACACCGATACCGGTCGCCTGAAGCCCATCAACTCGATCTACATGATGAGCCACTCCGGTGCGCGCGGTTCGCCGGCGCAGATGAAGCAGCTCGCGGGCATGCGTGGCCTGATGGCCAAGCCCTCGGGCGAGATCATCGAGACCCCGATCATCTCGAACTTCAAGGAAGGCCTCACCGTCCTTGAGTACTTCAACTCCACCCACGGCGCCCGTAAGGGTCTGGCGGACACGGCGCTCAAGACGGCGAACTCGGGTTATCTGACCCGCCGTCTGGTCGACGTGTCGCAGGACTGCACGATCGTCGAGATCGATTGCGGCACGGACCGGGCGCTGGAGATGAAAGCCATCATCCAGGGCGGTTCGACCATCGCTTCGCTGGGCGAGCGTGTTCTGGGCCGCACCACGGCCGAGGACGTGGTCGACAGCAAGGATGGCTCGGTCATCGTCCCTGAAGGTGAACTGCTCGACGAGGCGATGGTCGCGAAGATCGAAGCCATCGGCGTCCAGGCGATCAAGATCCGTTCGCCGCTCATCTGCGAGTCCAAGATGGGTGTCTGCGCCAAATGCTACGGCCGTGACCTCGCACGCGGCACGCCGGTCAACATCGGTGAAGCCGTGGGCGTCATCGCCGCGCAGTCGATCGGCGAACCGGGCACGCAGCTCACCATGCGGACTTTCCACATCGGCGGCGCTGCGCAGCTCAACGAGCAGTCGAACCTCGAAGCCGTCGCGGACGGTACGCTCGAACTGCGCGACATGCCCACCATCACGGACAAGAACGGGCGTCGCCTGTCCCTTGCCCGTAACGGCGAGCTGGCGATCATCGACGAGGAAGGCCGCGAGCGTGCCGTCCATCGCCTGCCTTATGGCGCCGCCATCCTCTTCGCGGATGGCAGCAAGGTGAAGCAGGGTGACCGGATCGCAGAGTGGGATCCGTTCACGCAGCCGGTGATCACCGAGAAGCCGGGCGTCGTGAAGTATCAGGACCTGATCGACGGCAAGACGCTGACCGAGCAGGCGGACGAGGCAACCGGCATCACGCAGCGCGTGGTGACCGAATACCGCGCACCGTCGCGCTCCAAGGACGATCTTCGTCCGCGCCTCACCCTGCTCGACGACGCGTCGGGCGAGGCTGCGCGTTATCTCCTTGCACCGGGCGCCACGCTCTCGGTCGAGGACGGTGCGCAGGTGCAGGCCGGTGACGTGCTGGCTCGTATCTCTCGCGAGGCAGCCAAGACTCGTGACATCACCGGCGGTCTGCCGCGCGTCGCCGAGCTGTTCGAAGCCCGCAAGCCCAAGGACAATGCGATCATTGCCAAGGTCTCGGGCCGCGTTCAGTTCCTGAAGGACTACAAGGCCAAGCGGAAGATCGCGATCCTCCCCGAGGATGGCGGCGAGCCGGTCGAGTATCTGATCCCCAAGAGCAAGGTGATCGACGTCCAGGAGGGCGACTATGTGAAGCGTGGCGACAACCTGATCGGCGGTTCGCCCGATCCGCACGATATTCTCGAAGTGCTCGGCATCGAGCCGCTGGCGGAATATCTCGTGTCGGAGATTCAGGAAGTCTATCGTCTGCAGGGCGTTAAGATCAACGACAAGCACATCGAGACGATCGTTCGCCAGATGCTGCAGAAGGTCGAGATCACCAATGGTGGCGACACCACCCTGCTGGCGGGCGAACAGGTCGACCGCGACGAGATGGACGAAGTGAATGCCCGGCTGACGCCTGGGCAACAGCCCGCACAGGGCAAGCCGGTGCTGCTCGGCATCACCAAGGCTTCGCTCCAGACGCGCAGCTTCATCTCGGCGGCCTCCTTCCAGGAGACCACCCGTGTCCTCACCGAGGCTGCGGTTCAGGGCAAGAAGGACACCCTGATCGGTCTCAAGGAGAATGTGATCGTCGGGCGTCTGATCCCGGCCGGCACAGGCTCCTCGATGAGCCGCATGCGCATCGCCGCCAACAGCCGCGACGCTGCGCTGCGCGCTGCAATGCGTGTCGCCAACGAAGCGCATCTGGTGGCGCCGAACACGGCGGCTGAGGAGCATGAGGCGGAGTTGCGTCAGCCGGCCGAAGCCGCGATGGGAGACGATCCGCTGGCGAAGGTGCAAGGCGAGGACTTCACGACGGAAGATCTGGGCTAAACATCTTCTCAGCCAACCGTATAGAAAGCGCCCGGACGGCAACCGCCGTTCGGGCGCTTTTTCGTGCGCGCGCCGGGCTCTTGGAAAGCTCCTCGTGACCCGCCAGGGCGCGCTCCCATCATATTTGCAAGTTCACCCGGCACAGGATAATTAACACGGTTAACAAGACGGCCGAGTCTTGTGGTGGGGAAGACCGACAACTCGACAACGTCCGCGAAACCGGGCCGCGCATTCAGACGATCGAACCTCGATCGCCTGTAGGCGCCCTGCATGGTGCAAGGCGCCATAGATGTGGGAGAGTGGATAATGAAAAGCACGATCTGGGCTGCTCTGGCGGCCACCACGCTGATATCGGGAGCAGCCCATGCCGGACCGGCCTGGGAATTCGAAACCGCGACCAATTCCTTCAACAACGGCGACTGGATATTCGCGAACAGCTTCACGGTCCTGGAGACTGTGACGGTCAGCGGGCTGGGCTATTATGCCGACCCATTCAACGGCCAGGTCGAGGACAATCAGGTCGCGCTCTATAGCTGCGACACCGCCGGCTGTCTCAGCACCGGGACGCTGCTCGCGTCCGCCGTCGTCACCAATGCCTATCCGATCGTCGGTCACTTCCGTTATGTGACGATCCCCGAGCTGACACTGCTGCCGGGTGAGTATCTTATCTCCGGGGTGAGCCTGGGAAACAACTATACCTGGAACAACATCGGTTTCTACACCGACTCAAGCATCCAGTATAACGACAATCGCTGGCTTGAGGGTTCGACGCCCGATTTCCTGAACTTCGTTCAGAACGACACCACCGACGGTTACTGGGGACCGAACCTCTTCCTCGGTAAGCCGGATTTCACCGGGGTCGTTCCGGAGCCGGCCACATGGGCCATGATGATCGGCGGCTTCGCGCTGGCGGGCGCCACCATGCGCCGTCGCAAGAGGAAGATCATGTTTGCCTGAACCAAGGCCATCCGAGCGACACAAAAGGAAAGGGCCTCGCAAATGCGAGGCCCTTTTCCGTCTTTGGGAAATGGTGACACCCAATCCCTGCTCTCATGCCGCGGATGCGGAAAGGCTCAGCCCTTCTTGAGCGTGAGGCCGCCAAAGCGCTTGTTGAAGCGAGCAACCTGACCGCCCTGATCGAGCTGGCGCTGGCCGCCTGTCCATGCCGGGTGCGAAGTGGGATCGATGTCCAGCGTCATCGTGTCGCCTTCCTTGCCCCAGGTCGAGCGGGTCTGGAAACTCGTGCCATCGGTCATCTGCACGGTGATATAGTGATAGTCGGGGTGCGTGTCTTTTTTCATGCGTCGGGCTCCAAAAATGACCGGTTTCCGACCGGTCTGGGGCATATGGAAGCGCGGCCCATAGCGGGAACAGGCCACGCTGGCAAGGGCTTGCGCGCTTGTTGTTAAGCGCGTCAGTCCTTCGGCGGATCCGCGATCATCGCCACGCAATGCGCTTCCGCGCACAGCTTGCCGGCGATGCTTGCCTTGCCGGTGAACTTGCAGACCGCGCCGCGCAGCTGGGTGAACTCGACATGCAGGTCGAGCAGATGGCCCGGCTCCACAGGCGCACGGAACTTGGCGCCCTCGATCGCCATGAAGTAGACCAGCTTGCCGCTGCCGGCGAGCCCCAGCGATTCAACCGCCAGAATGCCCGCCGTCTGCGCGATGGCTTCGACGATGAGCACGCCCGGCATGATCGGGCGACCAGGGAAATGTCCCTGGAAGAACTGCTCGTTCATCGACACGGCCTTCACCGCGTGGATCGAGGTGCGGGGAACCATGGATACCACGCGGTCGACGAGCAGAAGTGGATAACGATGCGGTAGCGCCGCCATGATCCGGCGGATATCCAGACCGCTCATCTCGTCCTCGCTCTCCCCGTCGGCCGCCATGGTCGATCAGCGCCCTTCAGGCTGGCGATTGTTGCCGGTGGCGGGCGCCGCCGGGGTGGGTGCGACAGCCGTACCGGGCGCTGCGGGCTGCTGGGCCTGCTGGCCGCCGGGCCGCCAGCCCTGCGGCGGCACGATGCCGACGGACGGCACCAGTGCATTGAGTTCCTGAACCAGAAGATTGGTGACATCAGCGCCCGGCACGAAGGCCTCGGCGGCACCGGCCTTGAGCAGCAGGTCGATCTTGTTCTTGGTCATGACCGACCGCATCGCCTGGTCAAGCTTCGCCCCGATCTGCTCGAGAGCATATTCGCGCGCGAGCTGGATCGGCTGGCCGATCTGCGTGAGTTCGGCCTGCGCTGCCTGGGCGCGCTGCTGGAGCTCTTCATACTGGGTCTGGAGCTGGGTCCGCTGGGCCGGCGTGGGGTTCTGGCCCGCTGCCGTCGCTGCAGCCTGGAAAGCGTCCTGCCGCTGCTTCAGTTCGGCCTGAAGCGCTGCCTGGCGCGTATTGAGCTGGTCGATGTTGGTCTTGTAGGTCACCTGCAGCTGCTGACCGGCCGTCTGGGCCGCGGACGACTGCCCGATTGCCTGCTCGACATTGACCACAGCGATGGCCTGCTTGACCTGTGCGGCTGCAGGCGCGGCGGAAAGCAGGACGGCGGCCGACGCCGTCGCGAGCCCCGGAAGAATGGAATTACGCATCAGAATTGAGTCCCTATATTGAAAGTTACAAGCTTGGTGTCGTCGCCTTCTGCCGTAATGAGCGCCTTGGCGATATCAATTCGGAACGGACCGAAGGGCGAATTCCAGTTGACGCCGAAGCCGACCGACACGCGCGGCTTGGGCGTATCGCCCAGATAGAACTCGCGGAAACCACCCACTTGCGGGCCGTAAAGCGTCGTACCGGTCGGGCAGCTTGCGCCATTGGGTATCGACGCCAGGGTGCCGTCCGTCGTGTTCTGGCACTGGCGCAAGCCATTTGCATCATAGATGGGCAAAGTGACAAGCTGCGGCAGGTCGAGCAGGCCGCCATTCTCGTAGGTCGGCCGGCGCACGCCGAATACGGCACCCGCATCGACGAAGATCGAGGGACGCAGGCCCATGTCGCGCGCGCCAGCGCCCAGCGGAATTTCGATTTCGGCATGGGCGAGATAATAAGCCCGGCCGCCCAGCGCGTCGTCCGACCAAGTGTCCCGGCTCTCGTTGACGCCCGTCGGGTTGCCCTGCTCGTCATAGATATAGGGCTTGCGAATGATCCGCGGGCCGACGCCCCGGATATCGAAGCCACGCATCTGTGGTTCGCCCAGGAAAAAGCGGTCGACGAGGCGGATCGGATCGCTACTGGCGCTCCGGGACTTCTCGAACGACTTGATATATCCGCCCTCGCCGCGAAGGGAGAAGATGAACCCCCCGCCCAGTGGCCAGTATTTGTCGGCAGAAATGCGATTGCGGAGATATTGGACGCTTCCCCCGACACCCGCGAAATCCTGGCTGAATGTCAGGCTGTGACCACGGGTCGGACGAATGCGGTTATCGCGCGTGTCATAGATGAGCGAGTAGCCAATGGTGGATGTCGTCCGCCTGCCGATCGCGTCGCAGAGATATTGCCCTGCCAGCAGCGGCTCGCACTGGAACTGGCCTGGCGTGATACGGTCGCTGTAATAGGTCGATTGATCCAGCGTCACATTGTCGAACGACAGGCCGTAGCGCAGGGCCATCGACAGATATTCGGTAACCGGGATACCCGCCCGCAGCTGGAAGCCGGTGCGTACCTGACTGTAGATGGTGTTGCGGTCGTTGCCGGAGATGTAATTGAAGCTGTTGACATCCTGACGGAAAATATCCGCGCCGACAGCGATGTTCTTGTCCAGGAAATAAGGCTCGGTGAAACCGACGTTCACCGACTTCGAGTAAGTCGAGTAATTGACCGATGTCCTCAGTTCCTGACCCATGCCGCGGAAATTGCGCTGGGTGACGGACGCTGCAAGAATGAAACGCTCCAGACTGGAGAAACCCGCAGAAAGCTGAAGCTCGCCGGTCGCCTTCTCCTCGACATTGGTTTCGAGGACGATCCGATCCGGCGCCGATCCGGGCTTCTGCTCGATTTCCAGCCTTTCCTGGAAAAAGCCGAGCGAATTGATGCGGTCCTGCGAGCGGCGCACCATGAAGGTGTTGAAGGCGTCGCCTTCGTGCAGGCGGAACTCACGCCGAACAACCTTGTCCTGCGTCAGCGTATTGCCGTTGATGTCGATCCGCTCGACATAGACGCGGGGCGCATTGGCGATGCGGAAGGTGATCGACATCGTGCGATCGTCCTTGCTCCGCTCGAACTCGGGCTGGACGTCCGCGAAAGCGTAGCCGAACAGGCCGGCTGTCTGGTTCAGCTGCTCGACCGTGTCCTCGACGGCCTTGGCATTGTACCAGTCCCCCTTCTTCATCCGCAGCGAACGGGTCAGACCGTCGGATGAGAGGTCGCGAATGTCGCTGCGAACCGTGACATCGCCGAACTTGTAGCGATCGCCCTCCTCCACCACATAAGTGATGATGAAGTCCTGCTTGTTGGAGGTCAGCTCGGCGACGGCCGAGATCACACGAAATTCAGCGTAACCCTCGGTGAGATAGAACTGGCGCAGCTTCTGCTGGTCGTAGGCCAGTCGATCCGGGTCGTAAGTGGTGCCCGAGGAGAAAAGACGGAACCAGCGGGACTGCTTCGTCGCCATCTCTCCGCGTAGCCGGCCGTCGGAAAACACGTTGTTGCCGATGATATTGATCTGGCGGACCTTGGACTTGGGCCCTTCCGAGATCTCATAGACGATATCGACGCGATTCTGGTCGAGCTTGACGAGCTTGGGATCGACGACAGCCGCGAAGCGCCCCTGCCGCCTGTACAGCTCGATGATCCTCGCGACATCGGCACGCACCTTGGAGCGCGTGTAGATCTGCCGGGGCGCCATCTTGATCTCTGGCAGGATCTTGTCGTCCTTGAGGCGGCGATTACCTTCGAGGACGATACGATTGATCACCGGATTTTCCGTGATCTGGATGGTCAGCGCGCCCTCATTGTCGCGGATCTGAACATCGGAGAACAACTCGCTCGCATAAAGCTCGCGCAACGCCTCATCGAGCGTGGCGCGGGTATAGGAAGCGCCGACACGCAGGCGCGTGTAGGAAAGCACGGTGTCCGGCTCCAGCCGCTGCGCGCCCTCTACCGTGATCGAACGCACCGTGCCGGTGGGGCTGACGGCGCTGGCCGCCGGCAGGGATGGCGCGGGAGCAGGCGTCTCCTGCGCATGCGCAGGCACTTGCCCCAGCCCGGCGAGCATCGTGCCGCACAGAAGCAATGGCGCGAGGCGACCCTGTGCCGACATTCGTCTAATTTCGCTCAAACCCTGCTTCCTCGCCAGTACCCAAAAACGTCGACCCGATCAGCGATCATGCGCGCTGCTCCTGCCTCAACATATTCACCCAATCAAGCCGGACAGACCCCGCCAGAGACCAAATGACCCCAGATCATTCACTGTCACGAAAACCATCAGTCCAAGCAGAAGCGCCATTCCCGAACGAAAGGCGATTTCCTGAAAACGAGGGCTGACCGGCCTGCGCTGAATGGCTTCAATCCCGTAGAAGAACAAATGACCCCCGTCGAGCATGGGAATTGGCAACAGGTTGATGAACCCCAAGTTAATCGACACGAGAGCTATGAACGCGATCAGGGCTTCGGGACCGAGCGCGGCCTGCTCGCCGGAAATCTGGGCAATCTTGAGCGGGCCGCCAAGCTCGGAAATCGCCCGCCGGCCGGTGATGATATCCACGAGGCCGTTGGCCATCATGGCGATCAGTTCGCCCGTGCGGCGCAACCCGACAATGGGCGCTTCGGCCAGAGACACATCGCGCTGTACGGATTCAGCGGCCTGGATCCCGATCTGGGCGATGCGATATTCGTTGCCGAAGCGATCCCGCTCGACTCGCGTTCCCAGCGCCAACGGTATTTCCATGACGCGCCCGGCGCGATCCAGCTCAAGGGTCACTTCCTCGCCGGGCAAACGCGTCATGACAGCTTTGCTGAGCTGGGGAAAAAGCTCCACCTTTTCGCCGTCGATCGCGAGAATGCGGTCGCCCGGGCGCAGGCCAGCCGCCTCCGCCGCGCCTCCTTCGACGACGGCGCCGATCCGGGTCGGCGTCACATTCTCGCCGTGGATATAGGCAAAGCCCGCGAGAACAAGCGCAGCAAACAGGAGGTTCACCACCGGGCCCGCGAGGACAATGAGCGCCCGCTGCCAGACCGGCTTGGCCGGAAAGCAGCGCTGCCTTTCCTCAGGGCTGAGCTCGAGCCAGGCAGGATCAGCTTCGCTCGCGACGCCAGCATCCCCGGCGAACTTCACATATCCGCCGAGCGGCAATGCACCGATGCGCCAGCGCGTCCCGCGCTTGTCATGCCAGGCCTTGAGCTCGTGCCCGAAACCGATCGAGAAGGTTTCAGCATGCACGCCGAACCAGCGCCCGACCAGATAATGGCCCATCTCATGGATGAAGACGAGCGGGCCGATCACCAGCAGGAAAGCGATGATGGTGAAGATGAAGCCTGGGTTATCAGTCACGTGATGAGCTCCGCTGCCAGGCGCTCGGCGAGATGCCGTGCCGACCTGTCGATCGCCCAGACGTCCTCGATGCCTCGGACCGGCATGATGTCGGTCCGCGCTAGCACGTCTTCCACGATCCGGCCAATGTCCAGAAAACGAATCCGCCCCTCAAGGAAAGCCGCGACCGCCACTTCGTTGGCCGCATTCAGGATTCCGGGCGCGCTCCCACGCGCTTCAATGGCCTCGCGGGCGAGCCGCAGCGCGGGAAAGCGCACCTCATCAGGCTCCTCGAAATCCAGTCGGCCAATGCGGGCGAGATCAAGCGGCTCGCAGGGCGTTTCCATTCTGGCCGGCCAGGCCAGCGTGCTGGCAATAGGCACGCGCATGTCCGGACAGCCCAGCTGAGCGATGGTCGAGCGATCGCGGAATTCCACCATGGAATGAATGATCGATTGCGGATGAATAAGAACGGAGAACCGCTCCAGTCCCACGGGGAACAAGTGCCAGGCTTCGATGAGCTCCAGCCCCTTGTTCATCATCGTGGCGCTGTCGACGCTGATCTTGCGCCCCATCGACCAGTTTGGATGCTTCACGGCTTGCGCCGGCGTCACCCGCGCCATCTCATCGCGTGACAGCGTCCTGAACGGACCTCCGCTCGCGGTGAGGGTGATCCTGCGCACAGCATCGATCCCGCCACTCGCGAGGCACTGAAAAATCGCGTTATGCTCGCTGTCCACGGGCAGCAGGTTGGCTCCGCTTTCCTGCGTCGCCGCCATCATGACGTCACCTGCGGAGACCAGCGCCTCTTTGTTGGCAAGCGCTACAGTGCGCCCTTCGCGGATCGCGGCCAGGGTTGGCGCGAGTCCGGCGCAGCCGACAATCGCGGCCATTGTCCAGTCGGCGCCAAGCGCCCCGGCCTCGATCAGGGCTGTAGGGCCGGCTGCTGCTTCCACGCCGGTGCCGGCCAGAGCCGACCGCAGATCCGCATAGCGATCAGCATCTGCAATCACTGCATAGCGCGCCCGATGCCTGATCGCCGTGGCCGCGAGTCCAGCAACATCGCTGCCGGCAGTCAATGCTAGGACCTCGTATCGATCCGCCTCACGGCCGATGAGATCCAGCGTCGATTGCCCGACGGACCCGGTGGCACCGAGAACGGAAATGCTGCGGACGGCGCTCACCAGGATATCCTTATCAGCCAAAGCGCCAGAGCGGCGGCAATACTCACCGGCAAGAGCCCATCAACACGGTCGAAAAGCCCGCCATGGCCAGGAATCCACAATCCGCTGTCCTTGACCCCCGCCCTGCGCTTGATCCAGCTCTCGAAAAAGTCGCCTGTCTGCGCGAGCACGGCGATCGCGCCACCGCACAGAAGGAGCAGGAGCGAACCGGTGCCGCCGGAAATGGCATCAGCGTCGAACTGTCCTCCGACCGCGCCTGACAGAAGCGCCGGGCCGGAAAGCATCAAGAGCAAGCCCGACGCGATCATGCCCCCCGCAAGGCCAGCCCATGTCTTGGATGGACTGATGGCAGGGGCGATCTTGGGCCCGCCGATGGTCCGTCCGGCAAAATAGGCCCCGATATCGGTCGCGATCACGGCGCCAAGCACCGGCAGAACCATTCCCCCTCGCTCGAGCGCGATGAGAGCCAGGGCGGCGAGGACCACATAGACGCCCCCAAAAGCCAGCCATGTTGCCCGCGTCGTACGATCGTCCGGAAAGCGATCGACCATCGTTTTCCATTCCCAGATCAGGAGCGCAGCGCCGACCAGCACGAACAGCCTGAAGAACCCACCGCCTGACCACAGCGCCAGACCGGCGACCGCCAGCATAACGATGGCGGACCCTGTCCGCACGGCAAGATCAGACCGTGGGGCTGTCGAGGACATCAGAGGCCACCAAAACGGCGATCGCGCTCGGCATAGCTCGCCACCGCCGCTGCCAGCGCGGCTTCATCGAAGTCCGGCCAGAGGGTTTCGGTGAAATAGAGCTCGGCATAGGCCGCTTGCCAAAGCAGGAAATTGGAAAGCCTCTGCTCGCCGGACGTCCGGATAAGGAGATCGAGCGGCGGCAGATCCGCCGTATCCAGCTCGGCCGCGACGATGTCGGGCGTAATGGCCTGGGGATCCAGATCACCGCTCCGCACGCGCTCTGCGAGGCCACGCATCACGCGCGTCAACTCATCCTGCGAGCCATAATTGAGCGCAACCACCAGCGTGGCGCCGGTGTTTCCGGCGGTCTTCTCAACGGCGGCATCGACCATCGCGGCGGCCTCCGGCTCGAAAGCCCTATGGTCGCCGATGATGCGCAGGCGGATATTGCCCCGATGGATCTCGTCAAGCTCGGCGCGAATGAACTGCTTCATGAGGCCGGTGAGGTCCGCGATCTCCTGCTCGGGACGCTTCCAGTTCTCGGACGAGAAGGCGTAGAGCGTGATGCAATCGATGCCGAGCTTGCTGGCCGCACGCAGAGTGCGACGCACGGCTTCCGCGCCGGCTCGGTGCCCGGCGATGCGCGGAAGGCGCCGCGCCTTCGCCCAGCGGCCATTGCCGTCCATGATGATGGCGACGTGACGTGGCAACGCGGAATGCCCACCTGCGTCCGGCATCGACGCGGCTTCACGCGACAGCTTATGACGCGACAGGATCATCGCCGCCATGCCTCCCCTTGGCGGAGCCACCGGGCCGGTTACTTGCCAAGGATTTCCTTTTCCTTGGCCTGCGCCGCCACATCGATTTCGGCAATGGTGGAATCGGTCATCTTCTGCACCTCGGTTTCGAGGCGCTTTCGTTCATCTTCGCTGATCTCACCCTTCTTTTCGTCGGTCTTCAGATTGTCCATGCCGTCGCGGCGCACGTTGCGGGCGGCGATCTTCGCCTTCTCCGCATACTGGCTCGCCAGCTTGGCCAGATCCTTGCGACGTTCCTCGGTCAGATCGGGAATGGGGAGACGGATATTCTGCCCGTCGACGATGGGATTGAGGCCCAGTCCGGCCGAGCGGATGGCCTTGTCGACCAGCCCGACATTGCTGCGATCCCAAACCTGCACGGACAACATCCGCGGCTCGGGTGCGGAGACAGTTGCGACCGTGTTCAGCGCCATGTGCGCCCCATAGACCTCCACCGTCACCGGATCGAGCAGCGCCACGTTGGCACGCCCCGTGCGCAAGCCGGAAAGATCATGCTTCAATGCCTCGACAGCGCCGGCCATCCGACGCTCCAGATCAGCCTTGTCGTATTTTGCCATTGTGCCTCTCCGCAATATGTCCGTCGCGGCAGCTCAGCCGCCGTTGACGATCGTCGAAATACCTTCGCCCGCAAGGACGCGCGCGAGATTGCCCTGCTCGCGAATATTGAAAACGATGATGGGAATGGCGTTGTCACGGCAAAGGGCCACGGCGCTCGCATCCATCACTTTGAGATTCTGGTTGAGGACCTGATCGTAGCTGACCTGGTCGAAACGCTTGGCGGCGGGGACAAGCTTGGGATCAGCATCGTAGATGCCGTCGACCGATGTTCCCTTGAAAAGCGCGTCGCAATTCATCTCCGCTGCCCGCAGGGCCGCGCCGCTATCGGTCGTGAAATAGGGGCTGCCAACGCCGGCTGCGAAAATGACGACCCGCCCCTTCTCCAGGTGGCGCAGCGCGCGCCGCCGGATATAGGGCTCGCAAATGCTCGCCATAGGGATCGCCGACTGCACGCGGGTCGCGACATCCAGATGCTCGAGCGCATCCTGCATCGCCAGTGCGTTCATCACGGTCGCGAGCATGCCCATATAATCGGCATTCGCGCGATCCATGCCTTTCGCGGCACCCGCCATGCCTCGGAAGATGTTGCCCCCCCCGATCACCAGACACAGCTCGTAGCCCGCGTCCTTAGCGACTTTCACTTCCCCGGCGACGCGCGCCACCGTGACCGGATCTATGCCGAAGCTCTGGTCACCCATCGCCGCCTCGCCCGAGAGCTTGAGCAGAATGCGCCTGGGAGAAGCTGATGTCATGAAAGCCTTCAATACGGTGCGTAACGTGGGAGCGGCGCGGACCTTAGAGAGCCCGCGCCGCCATGCCAAGCACGGAGAGTTTCCCCGCGCTCAAAGTTGCGAATATCTGATCAGACGCCAGCGGCGGCCGCAACCTCGGCCGCGAAGTCCTTTTCTTCCTTCTCGATGCCTTCACCGAGCTGGAAGCGGACATAATCGGTCAGCTGGATGGTCGTTCCAGCGTCCTTGGCAGCCTTGGCGACGACATCGGCGATGGAGGTCTTGTTATCCATCACGAAGAGCTGCGAGAGAAGAGCATTCTCCTTCGCGAACTTCGCGATGGCGCCGTCCACCATCTTCGCGACGATCTCGGCGGGCTTGCCGGATTCGGCTGCCTTCTCCGTCGCGACCTTGCGCTCGCGCTCGATGATGTCGGCATCGATTTCCTCGGCCTTCAGCGCGACCGGGAAAGCAGCAGCGATGTGCATTGCGATCTGCTTGCCGAGCGGGGCCAGCACGTCGGCGCCAGCCGGGCTCTCGAGTGCCACCAGCACGCCGATCTTGCCGAGGCCGGGCGCCACGGCATTGTGCATATAATCAATGACCAGGCCCTGCTCGACCGAGACAGCCTTCACGCGACGAAGCTGCTGGTTCTCGCCGATCGTGGCAATGTTCGCGACGAGCGCGTCTTCGATCGTGCCACCCGCCGGATGCGCGGCAGCCTTCAGCGCCTCGGCATCGCCGATGCCGCCGGCCAGTGCGACTTCCGCTGCGGCGCGGACGAAGTTCTGGAACTGCTCGTTCTTCGCAACGAAGTCGGTCTCGCTGTTGACTTCGACCGCGACACCCTTGGTGCCGTCAACCGCGACGGCCACGAGGCCTTCTGCCGCCGTGCGGCTCGATTTCTTCTGCGCTGCGGCAAGGCCCTTGGCGCGCAGCCAGTCGACCGCCGCCTCGACGTCACCGTCGGTCTCGGCCAGCGCCTTCTTGCAATCCATCATGCCCGCGCCCGAACGCTCGCGCAGTTCCTTGACGGCGGCTGCAGTGATCTGTGCCATTCTGTTGGCTCCCATCTGTCAAAAATTTGCACGCCCGTTAGGCAGAACAGGTGACAATCCGATGTCACCTGATCCCTGCCGGGCGATTCATTCCATCGACCTCTCTCCGGCCGCGCAGACGGCAATGCCCGCCCGCAGCGCCGGAGAGAAAAAACCGAACCTCAGGCCTCGGCCGCGAGCGTTTCCTCGGCCGGGGGCTCATCCATGGCACCCAGATCGATGCCGGCCGCGGAAGCCGCGCCCTGATTGCCCTTCGTCGCAGCCTGCGCGACAGCCTCGCAATAGAGACGGATGGCGCGGCTCGCATCGTCGTTGGCCGGAACCGGGAAGGCGATGCCCGCGGGATTGACGTTCGAATCGAGGATCGCGACGACCGGGATGCCGAGCGTGTTGGCTTCCTTGATCGCCAGCTCTTCCTTGTTAGCGTCGATCACGAACATCACGTCCGGAATGCCGCCCATGTCGCGGATGCCGCCAAGGGAGAGTTCCAGCTTGTCGCGCTCGCGCGTCATCTGGAGGACTTCCTTCTTGGTGAAGCCGTGCGTATCGCCGGACAGCTTCTCCTCAAGCGACTTCAGACGCTTGATCGAACCGGAAATCGTCTTCCAGTTGGTGAGCATGCCGCCCAGCCAGCGATGGTTGACGAAGTGCTGACCCGAACGACGCGCGCCGTCTGCGATCGCTTCCTGCGCCTGGCGCTTGGTGCCGACGAACAGCACCTTGCCGCCCGCGGCCACGGTCGTCGAGACGAAATCGAGCGCGCGCGCGAACAGCGGCACGGTCTGCGACAGGTCGATGATGTGGATGCCGTTCCGCTCGCCGAAGATGTACGGCTTCATGCGGGGATTCCAGCGGTGGGTCTGATGGCCGAAATGCGCGCCGGCCTCGATCAATTGGTGCAGGGTGACGACGGGTGCCGCCATGATAATTACTCCTTCCGGTTGAGCCTCTGGGATCCAGTGACCGCGAAGCGGCACCGGTATGTATCGGATCCCATGTGGATTAGGGCCGCGCCCTTAGCCGAGATAATGCAGCAAGGCAAGAGTTGACAACGAGAGTGAATGAGAACAAAGAGAGATCATACAGGAACAAATGGAAAACATTTGCGCCGCCTACGCAGAAAGGACGCCTCGATGTTCTATGCTTTCGGATCCCTGCTCTTCATGGCCGCATTGGTGATGGCTCCGACCCTGATGGCCAGGGAGTTCGCGCGTAGCTGGCGCCAGGCGCTGGCGGCCCTGCGCACGCTGAACGTGGATGGCTGGAGCGGCGAAGATGCTGGAAAAGGCGCACAAGTCGCATGCACGCCCCTCGCGCCGGTCAGCCTTCAGGCGGCGACGATCCGGGCGCGGCAGGCCGCCGCGTAACGCGTCCGTAGCTGATGATGCCCGCCGGGATGAGCGCCAGATAGCCCAGGGTCAGCGCCAGCAGCGCATGCCAGGGCGCGACCATCAGCATGGCGGCAAACACACCGGCCAGCAGCAGCGCGAACATTCGCCAGGCGGGCGGCACCCGCAAGCGCTTCCAGCCCAGAGTCGGGAGGTTCGAGATCATGAGAAGAGCCATCGCCACCACCCATGGCCCGACCAGCCGCCAGTCGCGAAACAGGTCCATCTCCGTAATGAACCAGGCATAAAGCGGCATCAGCGCCAGGCCGGCCCCGGCCGGCGCGGGAACACCGGTGAGGAAACCCGCCGCTTTGCGCGGATGCTCGGCGGCATCGATGCTGGCATTGAAGCGCGCGAGCCGCAGGGCGCAGCTCAGTGCCAGCACGAGGCTGACGATCCAGCCGAAGCGAGGCATGGACTGGAGAGACCAGAGATAGAGGATGATGGCGGGCGAGACACCGAAGGCTATGGCGTCCGACAGGGAATCGAGTTCCGCGCCAAAGCGGCTTTCCCCATGCAGCATCCGGGCGATTCGCCCATCCAGCCCATCCAGCACGCCGGCGAAGATGATTGCCGCGACTGCCCGGCCCCAGTCACCGGAAATACCGTAGCGGATCGCGGTCAGGCCAAAGCAGAGGGCCATGGCCGTCACGGCGTTGGGCGCCACTTGCCGAAGCGTGATGCCCCTGCTGCTCATGCGCTGCGCGAACCGGCGCGGCGGCGGGGTCATGCCGGCATCTTCCGCAGCGCAGGCGGGCAGAGCGCCAGACGGCCATCACTCTCGTTCATTGCAGCACGCCCGTCACGGTTTTCGGGTCGTCGATCTGGCCCAGGATCGTCTCGCCGGCGACCGTGCGCTGGCCAAGCACCACGCGCGGGGCCGTGCCGACCGGGAGATAGACGTCCACCCGGCTCCCGAAGCGGATCAGGCCAATGCGCTGCCCGGCCGCCACTATGTCGCCGCGCTTGACGAAGGGAACGATGCGCCGCGCGACGAGCCCCGCGATCTGCGTGAACCCGATGCGCAGGCCGTCACCGCGCTCAACGAGGATGTGCTGACGCTCATTGTCCTCGCTCGCCTTGTCCAGATCGGCATTGATGAACTTTCCGCTGATGTACACCACGTCCTTGATAACGCCCGAGATCGGCGTCCGGTTCACGTGCACGTCGAAAACGCTCATGAAGATGGATACCCGGACAAGCGGCCCCTCCCCCAGCCCTTCCGGGCCTGCCATTTCCGGCGGGGGCATCACGGTCTGGATGAGCGTCACGAGACCATCGGCCGGCGCGATGATCGCCGATTCTTCCTGCGGAACGGCACGGACGGGATCGCGGAAGAAGGCGAAGACCCAGATCGTGAGCCCCGCCATCAGCCAGGCGAGCACGGACCAGCCAAGCAAGGCCAGCAAGGCAGTGATGCCCACCGCGATGGCGCCGAACTTGCGCCCTTCGGGATGAATGCTCGGGAAGCTCCACTTGACGCCGGCGCGCGTGGAAAGGACTGGTTGCGATCCTGAAAATTCTGTTGTCATGCCTTCCAGTCTAGGCACGCCAGCGGCAGCGCACAATCTCTGATCGCCGCCGGGGATGCGCGAGGGGCAGGACGGCCGTCGCGACGCGCTTTTCCTTCTCGGGTGGTTGATCCTCCGCACCGCTTTGCCTAGAGGCAGAGCAAAGGGCATCAGCCCATTTCCAGCCGACCACCGCTTCCAACAGGGAAAGACCAGGCGCGCATGAGCAAGATCAAGGTGAAGAACCCCGTCGTCGAAATCGACGGCGACGAGATGACCCGAATCATCTGGGAATGGATTCGCGAGCGGCTCATCAAACCCTATCTGGACATCGATCTTCACTATTATGATCTCAGCGTCGAGGAGCGCGACCGCACCGGCGACCAGATCACCATCGATGCAGCAGAGGCCATCAAGAAGCATGGCGTCGGCGTCAAATGCGCAACGATCACGCCCGACGAGGCGCGGGTTGAGGAATTCCACCTCAAGCAGATGTGGAAGTCACCCAATGGCACGATCCGCAACATCCTGGGCGGCGTGGTTTTCCGCGAGCCGATCGTCATCCAGAACGTGCCGCGGCTCGTGCCCGGCTGGACGGATCCGATCGTCATCGGCCGCCACGCTTTCGGCGACCAGTATCGCGCAACCGATTTCCTCGTCCCCGGCCCCGGCAAGCTGCGCCTCGTCTTCGAGGGCGACGACGGGCAAGTGATCGACCGCGAGGTCTTCAACTTCCCGGGTTCGGGCGTCGCCATGTCGATGTACAATCTCGATCAGTCGATCATCGACTTCGCGCGGGCCTCGATGAACTATGCGCTCGATCGCAAGTGGCCGCTGTATCTCTCCACCAAGAACACGATCATCAAGGCTTATGACGGCCGCTTCAAGGATCTGTTCCAGGAGATTTTTGACAACGAATTCAAGACGAAGTTCGAGGAAGCTGGCATCGAGTATCAGCATCGGCTGATCGACGACATGGTGGCCAGCGCGCTCAAGTGGAGCGGCAAGTTCGTCTGGGCCTGCAAGAACTATGACGGTGACGTGCAATCCGACACCGTGGCACAGGGCTTCGGCTCGCTCGGTCTCATGACCTCGGTCCTGATGACACCCGATGGCAAGACCGTGGAAGCCGAGGCCGCGCATGGCACGGTCACCCGCCATTATCGCCAGCACCAGCAGGGCAAGGCGACCTCGACCAACCCGATCGCCTCCATCTTCGCCTGGACGGGCGGCCTCAAGTTCCGCGGCAAGTTCGACGAGACGCCGGAGGTCATCCGCTTCGCCGAAACACTGGAGAAAGTCTGCATCAAGACGGTCGAGAATGGCCAGATGACCAAGGACCTCGCGATCCTCATCGGGCCCAATCAGGCTTGGATGACGACCGAGCAGTTCTTCGAGGCCATTCGAGCGAATCTCGAGGCCGAGATGAGCAACTGGCAATAAGGGGAGCGATGCCGAGCAGCATCCCCTCTCCCGGCGCACTCCATGAGGACGAATCGCGTCGCGCATTCGCTCCCATGGGGTCCGCGACGGCGGTCGTGAACCGCCCATGATCCACGGCCCGTTCGGCAGTCAGGGATACAGCGATGCGCTGGTGATCCTTGGTGCCGCGGGCCTCGTCATTCCAGCTTTCGCGCGCTACCGCATCAGCCCCGTCATCGGCTTCATTCTGGTGGGCATGCTGGTGGGGCCGTACGGGCTTGGCCAGCTGATCGGCCGCTATCCTGCGCTCTCCCATGTGACGATCGGCAGCTCGTCGGCAATATCCTCCTTCGCCGAGTTCGGCATCGTCCTCCTCCTCTTCTCGATCGGCCTCGAACTATCGTTCAAGCGCCTGTGGTCGATGCGCGCGCTGGTCTTCGGGCTGGGCGCGGCCGAGCTGCTGGGCAGCGCGCTGGTCATCGCCGCCGGTTTCCTGCTGTTCGACAGCTCCTGGTATTCCGCGATCGGGCTTGGCCTTGCCCTCGCCCTCTCCTCCACGGCCCTTGTGCTGCCGATCAGCGGCACGCGCTCGCCCGTGGGCAAGGCCGCCTTCTCGATGCTGCTGTTCGAGGATCTCGCGCTGGTGCCCATCGTGTTTGCGCTCGGTGCCATGGCACCCAATGTGGGCGACGATGGCTGGACAAACCTCGCCACTGTGTTCGTGCAGGGTGTTGTCACGGTCGTGGCCATGTTTGTCGCGGGGCGCTTGCTGCTCCCTCGCCTGTTCGCCCAGGCGGCGCGGACGAAAAGCTCGGAGGTGTTCCTCGCGGCAAGCCTGCTTGTCGTCATGGTATCCAGCCTGATCACTGTCGTAGTGGGCCTGTCTCCCATCGTGGGTGCGCTGGTGGCTGGCCTGCTGATCGCGGAAACCGACTATCATGGCGAGGTTGAAAGCATCACCGAGCCCTTCAAGGGCCTGGCGCTCGGCGTCTTCCTCATCACGGTCGGCATGGGAATCGATCCGCTGGCCCTGATGCGGAGCTGGGACAAGGTCCTGCTCGCCGTCGTGGCGGTGCTTGTCACCAAGACGATCGTCACCGGCCTGCTCCTCAGGCTGGCCGGGGCGCGACGGGGGATGGCGTTCGAAACGGCAACGCTGATGGCCAGCCCTTCCGAGACAACGCTGATCGTTCTCAGCACAGCTGTCATCGCGGGCCTCATCAGCGCGGATACGGCCGCGTTCTGGCAAATGGTAACGGCCATCGGACTGACGATCACGCCGATCCTGGCCCGGATCGGCCACGACACGGCCCGCCGCATCGAAGCGCGCGCCAGCGATCGCGCGAGCGAGGAGCCGGGGCCGGAAAGCGGCGGCGCCATCATTCTGGGCTTCGGCCGCGTCGGGCGCATGGTGGCGGACCTGCTGCGCACACATGATCAGCCTTATGTCGCGGTCGAGAGCAATATCGACATCGTGGGGCAGGCGCGGCGGGACGGCTATGTCGTGCGCTTTGGTGATGTCGCGCGCCCCGACACGCTGGACCGGCTGCGCATCGGGCATGCGCGCGCGCTCATCATCACCATGGATGATCCGGTGCTGGCGGTCCGGGTGACGCGCCGTGTCCGCAGCTGGGCGCCCGACCTGCCGATCATCGTGCGGGCCCGCGATACCGATCACGCCGCCGAGCTGTACCGCGCCGGCGCCAGCGATGCTGTGCCGGAAGCGCTGGAAAGCTCGCTCCATCTCGCCGAGACAGCGCTCGTCGATCTTGGCATCGCGGTGGGGCCAGTCATCGCATCGGTTCACCAGAAACGAGACGACCTGCAGAAAGCCATCAAGGCCGCCGCTCAGCTGGAGCAAGCACCGCGCCTGAGCCGCTATCGCCTGAGCGAAAGCGGAGAGACCGGCGAGCCGGCCTAACCGGCACATCGCGAGCCAGTCGTCTCGGGCGAGACTATGCGGATGAACGCTCGCCATCCATCCCCATCAGCCTCGTTTCCGCTGTCCTACAGACCGTCCGTCATGGCAGGCCTGTGGAACCCCTTCCAACAGACAGGTGACAGGCAACGCGCGTTTCTTTTCTCATTGGAGAACTTTCACGTCTGTCGGGCCTTACAGGCTTGCCGCAGCAGGCTCTGGCATCTGGCTTGTCGAAAGTTCACGGAAGCGAAAGATGACACCGACGGGTCGTCATCTTTGTAAACTTCCAGAGGTGCAGCGCAGTATTGAACCGGCACTCTGGTCCGATGCAACATGCGCGGTCAGGGCGATCAGCCTGCCGAACGGACTCCCAGATCGCGACAGGGCTCACGAACCGGCCAGGCCCGTCGGCAGCGCGGTTTTCAGGCGGCGCTGCTTTCTCGATGCAGCAGGGCCAGGATGCAGCGGGAAACATCTTGGCCGCACAGGCTGCTGGCCCGCCCGGCGGGTGGATCGCTCCTCACCGCCAAGGCCCCACTCTTCGATGGCAGGATGAGCTGGCAGATCCGGAGACGGCCTGCGCTCTCTTTCAGGCAGCCGCGATAGCGGCCCGCACGGCATCCAGAGCCGCGTCCGCCGCGGACGCGTCAGGCCCGCCGCCCTGCGCCATGTCCGGCCGGCCGCCGCCGCCCTGCCCGCCCAGCGCGGCAACGCCCGCGCGCACCAGATCGACGGCGCTGAAGGTCCCGACGAGATCGTCGGTCACGCCCACCGCGATGGCGGCCCGGCCGTCATTGGTAGCAACGATGGTGGCGATACCGCTGGCGAGCCGGGCCTTCGCTTCATCGACGAGGCCGCGCAGCGCCTTGGGGTCGAGGTCCTGAAGATGCTGGGCAATGACCTTGTAGCCATTCACGATTTCCGGCGCGGCGACTGCGCCACTGCCTCCGGACGCACCGGCGATCGCCAGTGCCTTCTTGGCCTCGGCAAGTTCACGCTCCAGCCGCCGACCCTGCTCCACGAGAATGGCGACACGGGCCGGTGCTTCCTCCGGCGTCGTCCGCAAGCTCGCCGCGACCGCGCGCAACTGCTCCTCCCGCTGGCTCAGCCAGAGGCGCGCCGCCTCGCCCGTCAATGCCTCGATGCGGCGGACCCCGCTGGCCACCGCGCTCTCGCCAATGATCTTGAAAAGACCGATGTCGCCCAGCGCCCGGACATGGGTGCCGCCGCACAGCTCGACCGAATAGATATCTTCCTCGCTGCGTCCCATCGAGAGGACGCGCACCTCGTCGCCATATTTCTCGCCGAAGAGCGCCATCGCGCCGGCGGCGATGGCATCTTCCGGAGACATGAGGCGGGTCGTGACTTCCGCATTGTCCCGGATCTGCGCATTGACGTCCGCTTCGACGGCGGCGATCTGCTGCGGGGTCAATGCCTCGGGATGGGAAAAGTCGAACCGCAGGCGATCTTCCGCCACCAGGCTGCCCTTTTGCGTGACATGCGCGCCAAGCTCCTTGCGCAGTGCGGCATGCAGCAGGTGCGTCGCGCTGTGATTGGCGCGCACCCGGGCGCGGCGCGGGCCGTCGACGGCCAGCGAAACGATATCGCCCACCGACAGCGTGCCCGCCTCGATGACGGCATGATGGGCATGAATGCGCCCGAGCGGCTTCGACGTGTCGGTGACGGTGGCCACCAGGCCGTCGGCGCCCCGGACCATGCCGGTGTCGCCGGCCTGCCCGCCGCTTTCGCCATAGAAGGGCGTCTGATTGGTGACGATCGAGACATGATCGCCCGCCGTTGCGCGATCGACCCGCACGCCATCCTTCACCAGCGCCACGACGCGGCCTTCGCCGCTCTCGCCCATATAGCCGGTGAACTCGGTCGATCCCTCGGATTCCGCGATATCGAACCAGACGTCTTCGGATGCCTTCTGGCCCGACCCTTTCCAGGCGGCCCGCGCCGCGGCCTTCTGCGCCGCCATCGCGACCTCGAAGCCCGCGCGATCAACGCCCAGGCCCCGCGCGCGCAGGGCGTCCTCGGTGAGATCATAAGGGAAGCCGTAAGTATCGTAGAGGCGGAAAGCCGTTTCGCCTGCAAGCGTGCCCCCGGGCGCCAGATCGATCACGGCTTCGTCAAGCAGACGCAGCCCCTTGTCGAGCGTCTGGCGGAAACGGGTTTCCTCCCGCAACAGCGTTTCCTCGATGAGCGGCTGAGCCCGCACCAGTTCGGGATAGGCCGCGCCCATCTCCGCCACCAGACCGCCGACCAGCCTGTGCATGAGCGGATCAGCAGCCCCCAGCAGATGCGCATGACGCATCGCGCGGCGCATGATGCGGCGCAGGACATAGCCGCGCCCCTCATTGGCCGGCAGGACGCCGTCGGCAATGAGGAAGCCCGAGGAACGCAGATGGTCCGCGATCACGCGATGGCTTGCGCGCGCTTCGCCTTCCGCCGCCACTTTCGTCAGCGCGACCGACTGGCTGATCAACGCCTTGAAGGTGTCCGTATCGTAATTGTCATGCACGCCCTGAAGCACTGCGGCGATGCGCTCGATGCCCATACCGGTATCGATGCTGGGCCTTGGCAGGTCGATCCGGTTGCCGTCCGCCTGCTGGTCGAACTGCATGAACACGAGATTCCAGATTTCGACGAAGCGATCGCCATCCTCCTCGGGGCTTCCCGGGGGGCCTCCGTAGATGTGGTCGCCATGATCGAAAAATATCTCGGAACAGGGCCCGCATGGTCCCGTCTCGCCCATCGACCAGAAATTGTCGGACGTGGCGATCCGGATGATCCGCTCATCCGGCAGACCGGCGATCTTCTTCCAGTGGTCATAGGCCTCGTCATCCGTGTGGTAGACGGTGACGGTGAGCCGCTCCGGATCGATGCCCCACTCACGGGTAATCAGGTTCCAGGCATGATGGATCGCCTGTTCCTTGAAATAGTCTCCGAACGAGAAATTGCCGAGCATCTCGAAGAAGGTGTGATGGCGCGCGGTATAGCCCACATTGTCGAGATCATTATGCTTGCCGCCGGCGCGAACGCACTTCTGCGAGGAAGTCGCGGTACGATAGGGCCGGGTCTCGAGGCCGGTGAACACGTTCTTGAACGGCACCATGCCCGCGTTCACGAACATGAGCGTCGGATCATTGTTCGGGACGAGCGGAGCCGAAGGCACGATCTCATGCCCGTTGGCGCCAAAATAATCGAGGAAGGAGCGGCGAATATCGTTGGTCGACGTCATGGGAGCCGCTTAAGGGATGGCAGCTCAAGCTACAAGCGGCGAGTGCGTTCCGGGCCGCCTGGGATAACGCCAGACGGTCGGCCTCCTTACTCGCCGGGACCGTCAGCGACAGGAGACTGCCAGCACCCTGTTTGGCAGCCACGCTTCAAACGGCATCGTCGATGCACGCGGCCTCCTCCTGGGTCTCGGATTCGCACGGGCGAAAGCGACCTGAACCACAAAGGAGCAGGTGCATATAGAACAAGTCGTTCAGCCCCTACAGTCAAGCGCAAGGCATTCCCGGCCATAGGTTTTTAGCTCGAAACGGTGGCCGCGCCGCGATCGCGCACTGTGGCTCGAACGCGCTGGCAAGGACGAGATGCATGCCATTCAGACTGATCGACACGCATGCCCATCTCGTCTCCGATGACTGGGAGACCTACCCGCCCCGCCCTTTCGGCCCGGGCCTGCCGACGCCCGAGCGATCCCCGTTCACGGTGACTGCAGAACAATTGATCGCCATGATGGACGACAATGGCGTGGACTTCGCCTGCCTGGTGCAACGCGGCCACATCTATGGATACGACAACAGCTATATCCTCGATTCGGCAATCCGATATCCCGATCGCTTCCGGCCGGTCGTCATCCTCGACACGCAGGATCCCGGAACACCGGAAACCTATCGGAGGCTGGTGAAGGAAGGCCAGGCCTTCGGCTTTCGGATGGCCCAGTCACGGCCATGGCTGCTGGATACCGCCTGGATGAGTTCCCCGGTCGCGATGGAGGTCTGGGATGTCTGCGCCGAGTTCGGCACGCCGATGGCCCTCATCATCTTCAACAACCAGCTGTCCTATGTGCTGCCGCTCGTGAAGCTCATGGCCCGGCGCTACCCGCAACTGCCCATCATCCTGGACCATGCGGGTACATATTTCGGCGCCTCGCAATATGAGGTCGCGCTCGCGGAGGAAGCTGGAACGCCGATCGTCATGCCGCCGCCGCCGGACTGGGGAATCGAGTCGAGCATTCACATCTTCGAGGACGACCCCAACGTCTATTTCAAGATCACCGAGATCAACATGGAGCGCTTCCTCAAGGCGGGCGTGAAATCCGCGGATTTCGTGCGCCAGATGGTCGACAGATTTGGCCCGGACCGCCTCATGTGGGGCTCCGACGTCGGGCAGAGCAGGCTCTGGACATATCCGGAGAAGGTCGCGATGGCCCAATCAGCCGCCGCGTCCCTCACGTCGGTGGAGACGCAGAAGTTCCTGCATGGCAACGCCAACCACGTCTATGGTGGCGGCCGGCGCTGAAATCACGACGCGCGCGCGAGGCGCCCGGTCATCGCCGATCGGCCCCGCCATGCGATCAGACCATGCGGGACAATTCAGACCATCCGGGACAAGGATGAGCGGTCCAATCCATCGATTTTCCCGACGCCGCCCAGCGTCATGGCGACCCGCATCTCCGCTTCGATGAGTTCCAGCATATGGATGACCCCGGCTTCACCGCGCGCCGCGAGGGCATAAGCCCAGGCGCGGCCGAGCAGAACGCCCCGGGCTCCCAAGGCGAGCATGCGGACGACATCGAGCCCCGAGCGGACGCCGCCATCGACCAGTACCGTCAGGCGATCGCCAACTTCGTCCACGATGCCCGGCAAGGCGCTGGCCGTCGCCGCGACCATCGAGCTGGCGCCCGCCATGGTTGGAAACGACGAGGCCATCCGCGCCCATAGCGGCTGCCTCGCGCGCATCCTCCACATCCAGCAGCCCCTTGATGATCAACGGCCCATCCCATTCAGAACGGATGAAATCCAGGTCTTTCCAGCTGCAAGAGGGATCGAAGTTGTTCTTCATCCAGCCCAAAAAATCCTCGATGCCGCTTCTGCCCTTCAGCACGGGCGCGACATTGCCGAGCGTGTGGGGGCGCCCCATGATGCCGACATCGAATGCCCAGCCCGGTCGCAGCAGGCCCTGCATCAGGCGGCGCATGTCGCCGCGCAGTCCCGGTGCGCCGGCGAGGCCTGAGTGATAATCGCGATAGCGACTCCCGGGCAGCGGCATATCCACGGTGAACATGAGCGCCGAGCAGCCAAGGCTGCGGGCCCGGGCGAGCAGATCCCGCATGAAGGCGCGGTCGCGGATCATGTAGAGCTGGAACCAGAAAGGCCGGCTGGCGGCTTGGGCGACTTCCTCCAGCGTGCAGGCCCCGACGGTGGAAAGCGTGAAGGGAATATCGACCTGTTCGGCCGCGCGCACGGCCTGGCGCTCGCCACGCCGCGCCGTCAGCCCCGCAAGACCGATGGGCGCGAGGCCAACCGGCATCGCGTAGGGCTGGCCGAACAACGTCGCGCGAAGATCGACCGTGCTGACCGCGCGCAGCACACGTTGCCTCAGTTCGATCTGCTGCAGCGCGTCCACATTCCGGCGCAACGTGATTTCCGCGTAGGAGCCGCCATCGATATAGTCGAAGAGGAACCGGGGCAGCCTTCGCCTGGCCAGCTCACGATAATCGGAAACGGAAGCGGCAATCATCTACGGCGCTCTCCTGCCGGGCATTTTCGATCCTGTGAAGCCGACTGGTTGCCGACCGGTTATGCGCCAGATCATTCCATCCGTGCGGGACGGGAATGGGGGCACCCCCTGGCGCGAGTGTTAGGGCTGGTCGCGCGCAGCGTCCGTCGTGCCTTCCACGATCAGCAGCCGGCTTTCGGATGTGCGATGCCGCAAAGGCGCGATGTCGGTATAGTCTTTCGAATATTCGAACTTCTTCGCCTGCTCCAGGCTCTCGAACTCGATCACCATGATACGGCCCGCGGGCGGCGCTCCCTCGACGGCGATGGTCGTGCCGCCTCGCACCAGGAACTTGCCGCCATATTTCTGGATGACCGGAAATGCCGCGGCCACATAGTCGCGATATCCCTTGAGATCCTTCACGTTGACTTCCGCGATGACATAGGCCTTCGCTGTGGGCGAGGCAGCAGGCGCGGTATTGCCGGCCTTCGCTGGTGCAATGCTCCGCGTCCCAACCGCGGCAATGCAGCCGATCGCCGCCAGCGCCAGCACTGCGCCCGGAAAAACCTTGCCTTTCATGGTCCCGCTCCCTGTCTTTCTGTCTTTGACTTCACTGATACCGCCCTTGCGGCTGCCCCATTTCAGGAGCGCCCGCCGGCCATTTCTCCCGCCATGACGGGCAGCTCGTTGAGGGACATGCACGGCAGCACCGCCGCCGGACCAATTGCCCTGCCCTGCGCCCGGGGCTGCTCGCGCGACGCCGGATTGCCGCTCTCGATCATGCGGGAGATGCTTTCCGCCGTGTCGACCAGCCGCGGCAGATATTTGTCCACCGCCTTCTGAAGCGACATGGCGACCGTGATCCATGTGAAGCCCAGCGTCGCAACGACGCGGGAATGCTGACGGATGGGCACAGCGATGGTCGATGACCGGCCATCGATCAGCGGATCGCGCGTCGCATAGCCGCGCTGGAGCACATCCTCGACCATGCGCTCGATGGCTTCCTCGTTCTGCGCGCCGGCATCCTCGGGATCCTTGCTGTCCTTGAGGATCGAGAGGAGGATGGCTCGCTCGCTCGGCAGGCTATGGGCGAAATAGGCTCGGCCCAATGCCCGGGTGACGAGGCTCAGCCTGCGATTGAGCGACGATTGCTCCAGTGAGAGAGCAGTGAACCGGATCGTGCACGCGCGCACCGTCATGGCGTTGAGATCGAACAGCGCCATGGAGAGGGGCCATCCCTCACGCTGGGTGAAGTCGATCATGATATCCTCGGCGACCTCAATGATCTCGGGCTCATGATGAAAACCGCTGGCCAGTGACTTCACGCCGCTGAGCAGCTGATATGCGCCATAGCTCGACGATTGCATGGCGAGACCCTTTGCTTCCAGCGTACGCAAAAGCCGCACGATCGAGGGTTTCGGCAGACCGGTGTCGCGATGAAGATCATGGAGCGTCGAGAACGGACGGCGATTCATCGCCATCAATATGTCGATCGCACGCTCAACCGATCTTATCGAGCCGCCTCCTGCCTGCTTCTTGCTGACCATGCCAGCCCTCCTTGCGCGCGCTGGCCGCAGCCGGCGCATCCTCTCCCAAGAACCCTGCGATAGACGATCGCGAGTTTGCCGCCGCGCGGCGGACACGCAATACTGATAGCGAATGTTTCCGCCTGATGGAAAGCATGCAACAGGCCATTGCCGGTCATGATGGCGTCGCGCAGAGCCCTGCCGACCGAAAACGCACGGAGGAACCGATGGCCGACGACCTGTTCAACGTGGCTGGGAAAGTAGCGCTCGTCACCGGCGGAACCAGCGGGATCGGCCGGATGATCGCGGAAGGCTATGCGGAGCGTGGCGTGCGCACTTATATCACCGGCCGGGATTTCGACCGGCTTCAGGGAATAGCGGCCGACCTCTCTGCTTCCACGGGAGGCACCTGCCTGCCGCTGGTGGCGGACCTGGCCGACCCGGAAGGTCCGGCTAGGCTTGTCGAAGCGTTCGGCGAGCGTGAAGGGAAACTGGATATCCTCGTGAACAACGCCGGCACGGGCGGCAATGGCCCGATCGAGACCGTCGACATACCGGACTGGAACGCGGCCATGGAGGTCAATCTCCGCGCCCCCTTCTTCCTTGTTCAGCAGGCCCTGCCACTGCTGCGCGCCGCCGCCGCGCCCGGCACATATGCCAGCGTCATCAATCTCGGGTCGATCGGCGGGCTGCATGTTCCCAACTGGGAAGCGCATGCCTATGGCGCGTCGAAAGCGGCGCTCCATCATCTCACGCGCTCACTTGCCAAGCGGCTGGGCCGGGATGGCATCCGCGTCAACGCCATCGCTCCCGGTCCGTTTCACTCGCGCATGACCGACACCACGTCCGAGGCGGTGAAGGCCAGCGTGGCCGCCCATATCCCGCTGGGACGCCCCGGCGAGGCGGACGATGTGAAGGGCTTGTGCCTCTTCCTGGCCTCGCGCGCGGGCGCTTATGTCCACGGCTCCACGATCGCACTCGATGGCGGCTACATCGCGGCACTCTAAAGGTCGCGCACAATGCAGGCTTCTTACCGGATGACCTCGTCGGCTTCGTCGATCAAGGCATCGGGCAAGGTCAGCCCGAGGGCGGATGCCGCTTTCAGGTTGATCGTCATTGGACTCTTGAAGCCGCGCTCGACCGGGATTTCGCCCGGCGCCTCCCCCTTGAGAAGCCGGTCGGCAACAAGTGCCATCGCCGTCCAGCCGCGCTCGAAAGGGGGTGCGAAGGTCGCCAGACCGCCGCCCCGCGTCACCGAGATCTGGATGCTGACGGCGGCCAGCCCGTTCTCGAGCGCGGCGCGACCGATACGTGCGCCATTCGCGTTGAACAGTTCATGCGGGCCGACCACGAAGCCGCTACATCCATCTTCGCGAATGCGGCGGATTGCCGGCTCCAGCCCTTCGCTTTCCAGCACTTCATAGACTTTGACCGGCAGGTTCATCAGTGCGCCCGCCGCCTGCAATTCTCGCAGGGTCCCGGGTGCGGGAGCGTAAGTGTGGTTATAGAGATGCCCGATGCACCGAATGCCTGGGACGGCCTGCTTGAGGAACCGGACCTGCAGAAGCTGCACATACGGCTCGTAGGAGAAGCCCGTGAAGTTGGTGCCGGGCTTCCGGTAACTGCGGATCACACCGGTCCCCAGTGGATCCGCGGACCAGAAGATGACCGGGATCGGGTTCCGGGCCGTGGCACGCTGGACGGCGACATGTGCGTTCGTCATCAGGGAAACGATCAGGTCCGGCCGCCACGCCACCAGTTCGCGGGCATGACCATCCATGGCGCCAAGGTCGCGATTGCCTGCCCACTCCCGGTAGACGACATTCTCGCCCTCGCGATAGCCGATGCGGGCCAGTTCCTGCTTGATCCGCTCGCCCCCGCCTGGCCCCGCATAGGTGATGATGCCGATGCGGTGCACCGGGGTTGTAGCGGTGGCCTCGCCGGGCAGGTTGACCTCGCTCCCGCGCGCGCCCGTGCCGGAAAGCGACGTCGCCGCCATCGCCGCTGCCAGAAGCCAAAGCCTCCGTCGTTTCATCCCATCCTCCCCTGGAACATCGACATCTCCTTCCCTCACGCGGGAAGTGTCCGGTGTTGGTTGATATCGCCAATATCGGACGACCAGTACTCGGCGCCACCGACTTTTCGCGTGACGGAAACCCCCAAATCCGCCGTTCTGCTGGCCGGGCGACGCTCTAGATTGGCGATCGCAACGACCAAAACGGGCTAGAGAGGGTTTTCTGATGGCCACTGCCAATTCCGACCAGGCGCAGGTGGCGCCCCAGAGCACGCTCGATGAGCGAGTCGACGCGCTACTCGTCGGCGCCATTGACATGCATTGCCACAGCGGCCCATCGGTCATGCCGCGCATGATCGATCATATTGAGGCGCTGCAGGAGGCATCCGATGCGCGCATGCGCGCGCTGCTGTTCAAGGATCACTTCTATTCGGCCACACCGATCACGGCCCTGCTCTCGTCGCATTATGCTCATCTCGACGTGACGATGCTCTCGGGCGTGCCGCTGAACGACACATCTGGCGGGCTCAATCCTTATGCAGTGGACCATGGCCTGAAGCTCGGCGCCAAGCTGGTCTGGATGCCGACATTCTCGGCCGCGAACCACATCAGGCAGAACCGCCATGGCGAGCTGCTGCCGACCAGCGTGCGCATGCGCCGCCCCAAGATGCTCACCGTCGTCGACGAAGACGGACGGCTCAAGGACGAGGTGAAGGAAATCCTGGACCAGATCGCCGAGTTCGATGCTGTGCTGTCTGCGGGCCATCTCCACATTTCCGAGATATGGCCGCTGTTCGAGGAAGCGCAGAAGCGCGGCGTGAAGCGCCGCCTGGTGCAACACCCGACCTATACGATCGGCGCGACCTATGACGACATCGCCGAGCTGACGAGGACCGGCGCCTTCATCGAGCATTCGCTGTGCATGTTCATCCCTGGCTCGCGGTTCCAATATTATCCGCATGAGGAACTGCGCGACGTCATCAATGCGGGCGGCACCGAGCAGACGATCCTCGGCTCCGATCTCGGGCAGGTCAACAATCCGACGCCCGTGACCGGCTTCCGGTCGGTGATCCGCCTGTGCATCGATCTCGGCTTCGACGATGACGCGATCCGCCGGCTGGTCGGCGGCAATGCCGCGCGGCTGATCGGCCTGCCTGACGAAAAGGCGTCTGCCGCCCCCGAATGATGGCAGGGGAGTGAAGGGCCGGGACTGGCGGGTACCGCCGCCTCGTGCCAAGCCCGCCTGGGCAAATGAAACACGGGATGACCGGCAGCAGAGCCGCCCAAGAAACGCACCTTCATGTCGTCAAGATCGGCAGACCGGCCGAGCCCGGTGATTGCCTGCCCGGCTCAGCGCCCCTGTGGGGCGGACACCGCCACGCCATCAGCCTGCGGCCCCGTCTCCGGCATTTGATAGCCGTGCCGGGTCATGCGCGCCTGCGGCAACCGTTCGCATGGCACGCAGTCCGGCCAGTAGCGCTCCGGCACCCGTCCACTCACCGGATTGCGATAGTGGAACCACATCGGCAGGATGTCCGGCCAGTAGAGAGCCGCACCGGTGCCGCCGCGAAAGCCCTCCGCACGAATCCCCAGATCGGTCATCGGCAAATCGGGCGGATAGGTCTTGAGAAGCGGACTGCCTCCCGCCCCCGAGCCGGGCGGCGTCGGCTTCACCGCTGCCCAGCCGCCTTTCCATTCGGGACTCGTGAAATAGTGCTCGTCGATCGTCAGGCTCCAGAGCCGCCAGATACCGTCTTCGAGCACGAGCTGGTCGTTCGGATACATGCCGGCCTGAAATCCCACGGCGTTCGGCTGGCCCAGCTCGGGCGACCATTTGCCGGTGCGCAAGTGAATGAGGCGGGTGCGCAGCAAGGCCGATCGCCCGTCCTGCGAGACATGGATGACCGGCTGGATCCGCCAGTGGAAGACGACGCGCGCGCGCATGTCCGGCGGGGCACCGTAGCGAGCATCCGCCGCGCCTGCGATGCGTGCCCGGCTCATATAATAGCCTGCGAAGGGGGACTGCTTGTTCCCTTCGACCGCGAAGATCGCCGACATTTTCGACCATTGGAAATCGTCGAGATAATAGCCGTAGGCGGCCGAGACATTCTCCGCGCCGTCATAGGCGAGCGATCGCTGGTAACGGCGGCGTATGTCTGCCAGGCTCAGAGCATGAGCCGCTGGTGACCGGCCGATCGCCGGGCCAGTCGCCGGATCGCGGTCTGAAAGGAAGACAGGGGGCGATGCGGTGCTTCCCGGCAGCGCGCCACCGCCCCATCCCGTTGCATAGTCCGCTTTCATCACCGGCTGGATGTGGATGTCCCTGATCTTCCACAAGCCGCCGTCCTTGACGAAACGGCTGCTGACCACATTGATTTCCCAGCCCGCCTTGCCGCCTTCCGCACCGAGCTGCGCGAGCTCGATGCCGCGCGCCCGCGCCTCCCGGCCGCCCGGCGCGACGCGCACGATCAAGTCGAACAGAGGGCGGTCGTTGAGGTTGCCGCGCGCCAGGCCCGGCGGCCCCATGCGGGAGAGCGCCGCGCGCACGCCCTGCCCGCCCGCGAACCGGCCTTCGCCGGCGATCTCGATCGCGCCATTGGCAGCAAAGAGATCGACCACGTCGTCCCACATCCGGCGATCGAGATAATAGCCATAGGCATTCTGGAGATTCCGGACGGCATCCTCGTCATTGAGGTTGGAGACACGCGCGGAGAGGTCGGCCAGTGAGGCGCTGCTGCGCGGCGGCGGTCCGCTGGCGGCCGGCAGGGGCACGCCGGCACTGTCCGGATCGAAATGATAGGGAATGATCGGCAGATCGGCATTGCCGCTGTTGCGCCAGCCGGTGGAATAATCGCCGTCATATTGCGGGTGATAGTGCAGGGCCGCGATCTTCCAGCGACCATCCTCGCGTACATAACGGTTCTGGTAGACGCCGCCCTCGATGCGGGCCTGCCCCTTGCCGTCGCCGCGGAACGCCAGTCCAGCCCACCGTCCCTCCGCGGTCCGGCCGTCCGCCGACAGATTGACCAGCGGCATGTCGTGAAACTCGGTGTTGAGCGCGCCGGCCGCCAGCCCGCGCGGACCGTGGCGCGCCTCCAGCCAGCGGGCAATCGCGGCGGCGCCATCGATCCGCTCGTCGTCCCATTCGATTCTGCCATTGCGGGCGAAGAGGTTCGCGACTTCGCGCCACCGACCATATTGACTGTAATGCGCATAGCGTCGCTGGAGATCCTTGACGGCGCGAAGGGATTCCAGCCGGTCCACGTCCCGCGCCAGCGCGTCAAGCGTGTCGGCGGCAACCGTGGGCGGCGGCGGTGCCGCCTTGTCGGATGCCGCCAGTCCGGCAGCCGAGATCGTCAGCAGGCAGAAGGCGGCCAGCAGCCGCGTGAGAGGGACTCCCCGCGCGCCGCCCGTTCGCATCCTTATCAGCCCGCTCATTTCTCGACCTCGAGATCCAGCCCATGCCGGCCCAGATACGCGGAGAGCAGATCAGCGACGGCGACATTGTTGAGGTCAGCAAAGGGAATGTGAGTATTCCCCTTGAGCCCGGCCGAGGGCAGCATCAGGATTTCCGCGCGCCCGCCACGTGCATTGACGATGTCGACGAATTTTCGCGCGGTTTCGGCAAACTCGGCCCAGGACGGAGACTTGTCGAGATTGTCTCCGAAAACGAATTGGATCGGAATGCGGGTGAGCCGCTCGAATACCTCCGGCGTGACAATGACGGGCCCGAACCGCTCTGGCCCCTCGGGCGCCTGCTCATCGTCAGGGAACACATAGCCGGGATTTTCGTAAGCGACGATCGCCTTCACATTGTCGCTCTCGAGGGCCGTCAGCAGGGCGCGCAGCCCGCCCGCAGAATTGGTGACCAGGACGGAGGGCCCGATGCGATCGATCGCCTTGGCCGCCGCAGCAGCCTCCAGCCGGGCATTCGCGACGGTGTCGAACTCGAAGTAACGCGCGCGCATCGCCTGATCCAGCGCCTCCGCGTCGCCGGTAGGGAACTGAACGCCGGGGAACCAGTCCGGATAACGGCTGCCGAGCCGCCAGGAGACGAAATTCTGCTGATCGCGGCCAGTGCGGGGCTCATAGACATAGCGCTCGCACCCCCAGTTGCCGCGACCGACGCGGGGCCCGTCCCAGAGATAGACAGGGTAGCGGCGCCTCAGGAAGATCGACTGGAAGCCCTCCCCGCCATCCCACCGGTTCTGCCACACCTTGACCGACGAGCTGTGCCACAGGAGCAGCGACGTGCGCCGCGCATTGACGGGAATCTGATATTCGACATGGCCATGATCGCAGGACAGCGTGCGATCGCCCTCGCGAAGAAGGGTCCCACCCGCTTCGAATGCGCCCTGCCGCGCGATCAGCATGGGAGCCGGCGAACCGTCGGCAGGCGGAGACGAGGCAGCCGCGCAGCCGGAAAGCGCGACAAGGATAGCCCATGCCATCGATCTACCTGGTGCCATCAACACGCCTCCCCTCTTCTTCCCGGCGAGCGGCGTCCTCTGAACGCCCTTCTGATGGGCGGCCGGATCAGCTGCTCTGGCTCCGGCCGCCTGTCATGTCTTCGATCAGAACGTCTTCTTGACCTGCAGATACCATTGGCGAGGCGCAGCGGGTTGCCCCTGCACGTTCGATTGTCCCGAATCCTGCAGGATGAAGAAATTCTCATAATAGAGCTTGTCGAAGAGGTTGGTCACGCCGGCCGAGATGGCGAAACCCGCATCGGGCAGATCATAGGTAAGCCGCGTGTTGAACAACGAATAGCCGGGCTGGTTCCAGGCGGTCGTGCGCGTGCTCGGCGCGCGGCTGCCCTGATAGCTCCAGTCCAGCCTCGGGGTCAGCGTTCCCCCAAGCGGCATGCCTTCTATCGTGTACTGAATGCCCGCATTTGCCGACCAGAAGGGCTCAGGCTGGCGAGGATTGATCGCGCGATTGTCCACATCGGGCGAGCTGAACTTGTGGTAGCCCAGCGCCCCGTTCAGAACTAGTCCATCGATCGGTCGTGCGGTGGCTTCCGCCTCGACGCCCCAGATCGTTGCCGGCGTGTTGAGATAGAAGCTGCGCGTGATGCACGAGAAGCCCGGGACGCCGCTGGATATCTCCGCCGGAGTGCGCGGCCGGCAGGTGGTCGATCCTTCCGGTGCGTCCGGCAGCGGGATCAGGATGCTGTTCCCGGGACTGGGCTGTCCGTCCGGGCCAAGGAGAAGCTCCTGCCCCGCAAGCGCCGTCGGCCGCGTCTTGAAGTCCGTGTAGAAGCCCGCCAGGTTCAGCCGCAGGCGCCGGTCGAACATGTCCAGCTTGGCACCGAGTTCATAGGCGACACTCTCGTTGCCATCGAACTGCGCGATCTGGCTCGGTTGCTGCGGTCGCGGATTGAAGCCCGGCAAGGTATAGCCGGTCGCGGCGGACGCATAGACCAGCATGTTGGCGCTCAGTTCATAGTTCACGCCCAGCTTCCAGCTCAGCACCTTGGCTTCCGGCGTGACATCGAATTCGATGTCCGTCGGATTGGGCGTGGTCTCCACGAGGTTGGACAGCGACACGACCTTCTTGTCGTCGGAATAGCGCAGGCCGCCCGTGAAGCTCAGGCCATTGTCGAACGGACGAACCGTCGCATTGGCATACACGGCTTTGCTCACCGGATCGAAGCTGTTGTTGAGGTAGCGGATCAGGCCGGTACGGGGCTGATCGATCACCGCATGCTGGAACCCGGAGGCTTCGAAATAGAAGGCGCCGGCCACCCAGTCGATCCAGCCATGCTGGCCGGAAAGGCGGAGCTCACCCGTGGTGTAATCATTGGTGACGACATTGGTCGTCATCTCGGTCATCAGGGGCGTGCCGTCCTTCTGGTAGATGTGGGTTTCATCCAGGCTGCGGTAACCGGCGATCGCGGTGAGATCGATGTCGCTGGTCAAGCCAACGACCAGCTTGGCCGAGATGCCCCAGTTGGTGAGGTCATTCCGCGCCGGAAGCGTGTGTCCGCCATGCGTGGACATGCCGTTATAATAGGTGTGGCCGGGGATGACCGTGCCGGCACCGATCGGATCATTGTAGGTCTCGTAAGTGGTGTAGGGATTGCCGGTGATGAACCGGGAATCATAGGCCACGCCATAATAGCCGAAGGTCAGATTCTCGTTCGGCGTGTTGAGCGCCGGATTGAGCGAGAGGGTGGTATCGGCCGGATTTTCCGACTGGTCGCGGATGAATTCACCAGTGACCGTCAGGCGGACGTTGCTTGCCGGTTCCCACGCCATGCTGGCGCGCACCGCCTGAACGTCCTCGCCGCCCAGATGTCCCACGACGCAATCATCCGGCGTGTATCTCGGGTTGCTGGTCGTCGCGAGATTGTAGACCGGCACGTCTCCGGCGAGCTCCGGCGTGCCGCGCCGGTTCATCTCGCAGGTGAAGTCCAGCATCTTCTGATATCCCTGCCGCTTCTTGAACGCGCCGGAGACCATCAGGGCAAGATTTTCACCGAGCGGCAGGTTAAAGCCCGCGCGAACGTCGGTACGGTTATACTGGCCGACGTTGAGCTCGACATAAGCCGACTGTTCGTTGAAATTCGGTTGCTTGGAAACGATGTTGACCGCGCCCGCCAGCGAGTTGCGACCGAACAGCGTTCCCTGCGGCCCGCGCAGCACCTCGATATGGCCGATGTCGAGCAGGTCGAAGTTGGAACCCAGCAGGGTCGGATAATAAATGTCATCGACATAATATGCGACGGTGGGATCGTTCCCGATATTCGTGTCGGATGCCCCGATGCCACGGATGCTGGCGGAGACGCCGGGTCCGAACGCGCCATGGGTCCGACGGAACTCGGCATTGGGCACGAGGGCGGTCAGGTCAGCGACGGACTTCAGCCCGCGCTCTTCGAGCGCTTCGGACGTGACGGCCGTGATCGCGATCGGCGTGTCCTGCATGTTCGTCGCCTGTCGCGTCGCGGTCACGACGATGTCCTGGATTCCCTGTTCGCGGGGCGCCGCTGCCGTATCCTGGGCCAGAACCGGCGAGGCGATCACGATCGCGGACGCCAGTGCCAAAGTCGAAGCGACTTCTTTCATCCTGTTTTTCATTTCCACTCCCTTGAATTTTATTTTCCGAATTTCGGTCTCATTGGCGCCAGAGCCCCGGCCACCACCGCGTCTCCGGCCCCCGGATGATCCGGCAAGACCACCGAGGAACAGGGGTTTACCCGGCCCAAATTTCTTAACTTCCCCAGATCGGCGCCCAGAATTGTCGGCTTTGGCAGCAGTTACGGCTCATCGTTCACGACGGGTGCAGCCCATTGCATGATGGACAATCCATGCGACTGGTGGCCCGTCGGAAGCACGAGCCTATTTCCCGCGTGATGGCTGGAAAAGGAGGGTTTTGGAGCTTTCCGAACAGCGGAATATTCACGCCCCGACACTGAGCAAGGCGTTGACCGATCCTCCTTCCGCCGGGGCGCGGGGACCCTATTGGCGCCCCGCACCATCCTCCTCGCGCATCGACGAACCCAGCTCCAGGCCATCCACGGACGGGCCGGTGGGCGGCATCTGGTAGCCATTGCTGGTCAGCCGCACGTCCGGGCGCGCCTCGCAGGGCACGCAGTCAGGCCAGTAACGTTCCGGCACGCGGCCACTGACCGGATTGCGATAGTGGAACCACATCGGCAGGATGCCCGGCCAGTCGATCTTGGTTCCGGTTCCTCCCGCGAAGCCTTCCTCGCGCTTGCCGAGATCGGTGAGCAGCAGGTCGGGCGGATATCTCTGCAGCAAGGGGCTCGCGCGCATGCCGCCGCCCGGCGGCGGAACCCTGGCGGCAGACCAGCCGCCCTGCCAGTGAGGCATCATCATGTAAGGCTCGTCGATCGTGAGGGTCCACAGGCGCCAGATCCCGTTTTCGAGCACGACCTGGTCGTTTGGATACATGCCGGTCTGGATCGTGTTTCCCGTGTTCGGCTGGCCGCTCGAAGGGTCATACCGGGCCGTGTTGGGATGGAAGAGATAGGTGCGAAGCAAGGCCGAGCGTCCATCATGCGAGACGTGGATGACCGGCGCTATGCGCCAGTGATAGGCAATGCGCTGCCGCATCACGGTCGAGGGATCGCGCGTTGCGCCGTACATCGCCGTCGCCGCGGCAGCGATGCGATCGCGCCCGAAATAATAGCCGGCGAATGGCGATTGCTTGTTCCCCTTTTCGGCAAAGAGCCCCGACATGCACGGCCACTGATGATCGTCCAGACAATGGCCATAAGCGGAGGAGACATTCTCCGTGCCATCCCAGGCTTGGGACCGGAGCAGGCGGCGACGAACGTCCGCAAGGTCCTTTGCTCTGACTGCGCGTTCCCCTTTTGGCATCGGCCCGGTGAGCGGCGCCACGGCGGCGATCCGGCGCCCGCCCGCAGAAGCCCGCCCAGTTGCGGGCGCATAAGCCCGGGGGAAGACCGGCATGGGCGGCAGGCCAGCACTCTTCGGACCGAGGGGGTCCGTGCCCCAGCCGGCCTTGTAGTCGACGTCCATGATCGGGGTGACCCGCATTTCCCGAACTTTCCACACGCCCTGCTCGCGCACGAAGCGGTTGCGGAACACATTCACTTTCCAGCGAGCGGTACCCGCTTCCGCGTCGCCGATCATCGCCAGCTCGGTGCCCCGCGTATAGGCCTCGCGCCCGCCGGGCATGACCTCCACAACGGTGCCGAAAGGCAGATGGTCATTGAGGATGCCCTGGCGGAGGCCTTGAGGCCCCATAATCTCCATGGCTCTGCGGACACCCTGCTGGCCCCTGTAGACCTTGCCGCCCAATTCGATCACGCCGTCGCGCGCGAACAGGTCGACGACATCGTCCCACATGCGCCTGTCCACATAATAGCCATAAGCGTGCTGAAGATTGCGGACGTCATCTTCGGCGTTCAGTGCGGCTACGCGGCGCGAAAGCGCGTCCGGGGTCGCTCCGCTCTCTGGCGCTGCGCCGTGCGGCCTGGGTATCGGGACACCGGCCTCATCCGTCTTGAAATGATAGGGAACGATCGGCAGGTCCTTCTGCCCGACATTGCTCCAGCCGGTCTCGTAGCGTCCTTCATATTCCGGATGATAGTGGAGCGTGGCGATCTTCCATTCGCCATTCTCGAGCACATAGCGGTTCTCATACACGCCGCCTTCCATCCACGCCCTGCCCTTGCCGTCTCCGCGAAGAGCGAGCCCGCGCCAGCGCCCCTCCGCGGAGCGACCATCGGTCGAGAGGTTCACCAGAGGATCATCGATCAATTCCGTGTTCAGGGCACCAGCCTGCCCCGCCGGGCCGCTGCGACCCGCCAGCCATGATGCGATCGCGCCCCGGCCACTGATCCTTTCCTCACCCCAGATCACTTTCCCATCGCTGGCAAACAGGCCGGCCATGTCCTGCCACAAGCCATATTGCGCATATTGGGCATAGATTCGCTGAAGCGTTTTCACGGCCCGAAGCGATTCAAGGCGTCCGACATCGCGCGCCACTTCGTCGATCTCCGACGCCGCCTGCCCTTGCGCGCAGGCCGGCATCGCCGGCCACACCAGAATGACGAGAAGCGTGACAAGGTGGAGTATGAAACGCGGCACTCAAGCCTCCCCAGGCGGTTTTTGGTCAGCATGTGCAGGGTACGAGCGGCGGGCAAGGCCGAACCGCCGCGCCGGCACTCAGTCACCGAAGATTGCGCCATTTCAGTCAAGATCACCCCTTGGCCGGCAGACCGGCGACCACCCGGAGCGATCCGGTGCGCCTCGGATGGCGGCGCCGGGAACCGGCCCCCGACAGGTGACGTATGGTTCATGCGTTGACAGGGATTATTGGTGATGCGACCATTTCGGCCTAAGATCGACGCACCGCCCCTTGAAATGGCGGGCTTCTCCGGGAGAGGTCGCTTGATGGACTTGATCAGCACGAATGGCCTGCCCCGTGCCGACAGAGGGGCTGCCTGGGCCGCGCTCTATGCCACGCGTATGAGCAAATGCGAGTTCACGCCCGGTGATACGGACAGGTTCGACGCGGAACTGCGGATCACGCAGCTCGGCCCGGTCAAGATCGCGCGCCATGCCATGGATCGCTGCAGCGTGGAGCGCAGGCGAAGCGACATCGTCATCGGGGCGCCACGCCTGTATAATTTCCTTCTTCAGGCGGAAGGGACAGGCACTTTCTACCAGTGCGGCAAGGAGTCGGAACTGACGCCGGGCGACTTCGTGCTGTGCGACACCGGGCTTCCCCATTTCTTCAAGACCGAGGGACCGGCAGTCAACATCATGGTCCGCGTGCCGCTCAAGATCCTGTCCACCTACCTGCCGACGCCCGAGCAATTCTGCGGGCAGCGTCTCGGACGTGCGGCAGGCCTGACTGGCGCGGCGGCGGCCATGGTGCGTGAACTGGGTTCCGGGCAGGGGCCGGGCTGCTCACCGCTCGATGAGGAGCGGGTCGCGCGCTATCTGCTCGAGATGATCTCGATGTCCTACACATCCGGCAATGCCCCACTCGCGGATGCCTCGGCCATCGCGTGGCAACGGCGTCGGGATGTCATCCAGTTCATTGAGGACAATCTGCGCGATCCCGATCTGTCTCCTGCCCTGATTTCTGCCAGGTTACGCGTCTCGGGCCGTCACCTTCGTACCGTGTTCGCAAGCGGCGGTGAAAAGATACTGGCCTATATCCTGCGGCGGCGGCTCGAGGAATGCGCCCGCCAGATGAGCAACCCGGCGTGGAGCATGCATACACTGACCGAAATTGCCTTTTCCTGGGGTTTCAACAGCTCTGCGCATTTCACCCGGACATTTCACGAGAAATATTCCGTTGCTCCCCGCGAGTTCCGCAGGCGCGCCCTCGAGAGAAGCGTGACGAAGCACTCGTAGGAAGCGCTCCCAGATGGCGTTACAGTAGATGACGTGACGAAAAGCGGCGCCGAAAATCCGGCGCTCGCTTCACGGTCTGTCAACGGTCATTGGAACTCACTTGAGCCAATTTACCGATGATCATGTCATGGTTCACTCTTCGCCAGCATCATCGCTTTCAGGACCGACCATCATGCCTTCGGCGACATCCTCGGTACGGGCCCGAATCGCGCGCTCCAGCTTGGTCGTCATTTCCGGATTCTCGCGCAGGAACTGCTTGGCATTCTCCCGTCCCTGACCAATGCGAACCGAATCGTAGGAAAACCAGGCACCCGACTTTTCGATGATCCCGGCCTTGACGCCAAGATCGAGAATCTCGCCGATCTTGGAAATGCCCTCGCCATACATGATGTCGAACTCGACCTGCTTGAACGGCGGCGCGACCTTGTTCTTGACGACCTTCACACGCGTCGCATTGCCGGTGATCTCGTCCCTGTCCTTGATCTGGCCGGTGCGGCGGATGTCGAGGCGAACCGAAGCATAGAATTTCAGCGCATTACCGCCGGTCGTCGTTTCCGGATTGCCGTACATCACCCCGATCTTCATGCGCACCTGATTGATGAAGATCACCATGCAGCGCGAGCGACTGATCGACCCGGTGAGCTTGCGCAGGGCCTGGCTCATGAGCCTCGCCTGAAGCCCGACATGGCTGTCGCCCATCTCGCCTTCGATTTCGGCCCGCGGCACCAGCGCCGCAACCGAGTCGATCACCAGCACGTCGATCGCATTCGAGCGCACCAGCGTGTCGGCGATCTCCAGAGCCTGCTCGCCCGTATCGGGCTGGGAGACGATGAGCTCGTCGATGTTCACGCCGAGCTTCTTCGCATAGACCGGATCGAGCGCATGCTCGGCATCGATGAAGGCTGCCGTTCCACCGGCCTTCTGGGCCTCGGCGATCGCATGCAGAGCGAGCGTGGTCTTGCCGGAGCTTTCAGGCCCGTAAATCTCGATGATGCGTCCGCGCGGCAATCCGCCGATGCCAAGCGCGATGTCCAGGCCGAGGGACCCCGTCGAAATCGCCTCGATCTGCATCGTTTCCTTGGAACCGAGCCGCATGGCCGAGCCCTTGCCGAAGGCCCGATCAATCTGAGCCAGAGCCGCTTCCAGAGCCTTCTGCCGTTCCATGGTGCCTGCCTTCTTGTCGCCGTCTATGAGCTTGAGATTTACCGTCATGATGCCGCTCCCCATGGATGTCAAAACATAGTGTCCAGACCGTACAAGATATGTCTGTATCCTATTTGTTCTCGTTGAACAAGAGAGGAACATGAAGTAGGGACGTCTCGTGGGCTTCCCGATGATGCCAGATTCCATGCCGAGCGGACCGGAGGTGATCGCGCCATTCCGGAATGCACTGCTAATGGCTGACAAAGGTGAAAGCGATCAGGCAGGCATAACCGAATATGGAAATACTCGGTTAATGAATTAACCATGAAGAAAAGCCAAAAATCATTAAAATGATGTTAGCAGTTTTCTGTTAGATCGCTTGGAATTCCTTGGAACAACATTTCGGCATTATTTTCATTGGCTCAGCTCTACCGCTTTTTTCGGGCAGATCGCTTCTGGTCATGGACTGACTGGCCCGGGCGCGAATCTGCCGGACGGACCGAATCCTCCGCTGCTCCCGGGCGCCGACGGATCCTGGGCCTGTGGCCGCTTGCCGTCGGCCTTCTGATCGCCTCCCTCGGCAGCCAGTTCCTGATCGGCGAGACGAGCCTGGCGAGGATCGCGGCAGCCCTGCGCGATCCCGCCGCACTCTTCGATCTGCGGTCCCCCGGCGAGAGAACCCCCGGCTCGACATACTCCATCAAATCCCGCGCCAAGCACGCTGCATCTCCCCGCGAGCGCGTGCTGCCCGGCCTGCGGGAGGCCTCCAGCCCGTTCCCGTTGATAGAGCTTCCCGATCCCACGCCTGCCGTCCTCGGCGACATGCCGCTGTTCGACGAGGTGATGCCAACCGCATTGGCCGCGATGCCTGTTTCCGGCCCTGCCGGCCCCGCAGGCACGCCCTTTGCAAGCTTGCCCGCCGGGCCGCTGAGCCCCGGCGGCGGTATCCTGCCGCCCGGCCCCGGCCCCGGTCCCACGCCTGATCCGCAGCCACTGCCGATTCCCGAGCCGGCCACCTGGGCCGCCATCTTGCTGGGCTTGTGCGTCGTGGGTGCGATGATGCGCGTGACCGGACGTCGCCGCATGGCGCGCCAATAGGCCGCCCGGGCGAAGCGCCATCGATGCGAAAGGGAATGCGGTCCTTCCTGCTGTTCGGCGCCGGCATCGTCATCGCGGCCCTCGGCCTGCACCAGCAAGCAAAGACGCGGCGTGTCACCCCCGAGCTGTCCCGGATCAGCGCGGAGAGCTCCGGCGAACGCACGCGGCAGCATTACCCGCCGGGCAAATACCCTGTCATGCTCATGCCGGACGGCGAGCGGCGCGCCATCCACAGCATACTCAATGTCAGCGG
Organism: Sphingobium sp. SYK-6; assembly: GCF_000283515.1. Classification (GTDB taxonomy): domain Bacteria; phylum Pseudomonadota; class Alphaproteobacteria; order Sphingomonadales; family Sphingomonadaceae; genus Sphingobium; species Sphingobium lignivorans. The sequence continues at coordinate 1,658,543 of NC_015976.1, read as the reverse complement.
CCCGATGCGCTTCGGCACGCATGTCTGGAACGAGGCAGGCGTGCCCGAGGGGCCGCTATGGGTGCGGGTGGACCTCGCTCGGCAGATCCTCTCCGTATTCCGTGGCGGGCACGAGATCGGATCCGCGGTCATTCTCTATGGCACGGATGGCAAGCCCACGCCGACAGGCAGCTTCACCGTCCTGCAGAAGGACGCGGACTATCATTCCCGTACATATGATGCGCCCATGCCCTACATGCTCCGGCTGACAGATGATGGCGTGGCGATCCATGGCAGCGATGTGCGGGTCGGCCGGGCGACCCATGGCTGCATCGGCGTGCCGCTGGCTTTTGCGCGGCTGCTCTTCGCGCAGATGCACAAGGGAGACATGGTCGTGATCGTCCCCGCCGACGATCAGAACGGCTCGCCGCCCCGCCAGACTCAGATCTGATGTCCCGGCAAACGGACTGATCGAGTCCACCGCCAGCAAGCGCTTGCCCGTCACGATGAACGGCCGACACCCTCGACGTTAAAATCCCGTTAACCAGCCTCGTCCACATGCTCGTGACGAGCTGGTGAGAGAAATCCCGCGGACCTGCGGGAGTTCTGAGCGATGACGGATCACAGCTGGCACAGCCGCCTTTGCACCGGCCTTCTCGCCCTGGCGGCGCCATTCGCCATGGGCGCCACGGACCCGATGCTGAATTTCGAGCAGCGCCTGCTGACTACGCACAATGTGGAGCGCCTCAAGCTTGGGATCGAGCCGCTCAACTGGAATGCGGCACTGGCCCGCTCAGCCCAGAGCTGGGCCGATCATCTCGCCAGGAACGGCGAGTTCGAACATGCTCCGGAGAATTCCCGCGAACCAGTCGGCGAGAATCTCTGGGCGGGCACGAAAGGCCACTACACCCCCGAGGCGATGGTCGATGCATGGGTGAGGGAAAAGCGCAACTTCCGTCGCGGCACCTTCCCGGACAACAGCATCACCGGCCGGGTGGAAGATGTAGGCCATTACACGCAGGTCGTGTGGCGCGCGACAAGGCAGGTTGGCTGCGCGCGTGCGACGGGCGCAGACGAAGACGTGCTGGTCTGCCGCTATGCCCAGGCCGGCAATTATATCGGGGAACGTCCCTTCTGATCGCCCGGTGATGGCGATGGGCGCCGCCCTGCACAATGGTGCCGGGTTCAGCCCGCCGCGCGCGCGGCTGCAAGCACGTCGCGCGCCGCTTCTGCCAGCTGGGAGACGGAAAACGGCTTCGGAAGGAAAGCGACGTTATCGATATCGATCGATTTGCGCAGCTGTTCCTCCGCATAACCTGACATGAAGAGCACCGGGATATCCGGATAGGATGCGCGGGCGGCCCGCACCATGGCCGGCCCATCCATTCCCGGCATGACCACGTCCGAAATAAGCAGATCGACCTTCTCGGTCTGCGCAAGGCGGGCCAGCCCCTGCTCGCCATCGCTGGCACTGACGACCGTATAGCCCTGCCTCGTGAGCGCGCGTTCGGCGACGCTGCGGACCATGTCCTCATCCTCCACCAGCAAGATGGTGCCCGTGCCCCAGGTCTCGGTGGCGGGGCGCTTGCGAGTCACTGCCGTGCTCCCGCCCACTTCCGCGCTGGTGGCGTGGACCGGAAGATAGATCTTGAAGACCGTGCCCTCACCCAACTGAGATTCGGGGAAGATGAAGCCGCCGGACTGCTTGATGATGCCGTAAACGGTGGAAAGGCCGAGACCGGTCCCGCGCCCCACGGGCTTGGTGGTATAGAAAGGCTCGAAGATCTTGCCGAGCAGATCGGGCGCGATGCCGACGCCGGTGTCCCCGATGCTGAGGCCGGTATAGTCTCCGATCGGCATGATCTCGTTCTTAAGGTCACGCACGTCCTGCGCTGACACCGCGAACGTACGGACAGTCACCGTGCCCCCGTCCGGCATGGCGTCCCGCGCATTGACGACGAGATTGACGATCACCTGCTCGAGCTGCCCCGGGTCCGCCCGCACGGTGCCCAGGCCCCGGCCATGATAGACTTCCAGCTTGATGTTCTCGCCCAGCAGGCGCTTGAGCAGGCTCGACACTTCCGACACCACGTCAGGCAACTGGAGGACCTGCGGCCGGAGCGTCTGCTGACGCGAAAAGGCGAGCAACTGCCGGGTCAGCGATGCCGCGCGATTGGAATTGGCCTTGACCTGCTGAATGTCGTCATAATCGCTGTCGCCCGGCGTATGGCGCATCAGCATCAGGTCGCAATGGCCAATGATGGCAGTGAGGATATTGTTGAAATCATGGGCAACGCCGCCCGCCAGCTGGCCGACCGCCTGCATCTTGGTCTGCTGGGCGACCTGGCGCTTGAGACGTGTCTCCTCGCTGTTGTCCTTGAGGCTGAGCAGCACCGCCGCCTCGCCCAGACCGCGCACGCCGGCAAGGCTGAGCGACACGGACTCCTCCGGGGCTCCGCGCAGGCGGACCTGGAGATCGCCGGACATCTGCGGGCCGATGGCATAGCGGCGGATCGCTTCGGCGACAGCGGCCTGATCCTCGCCGATCACCAGATCGCCGGGGTAGCTCGGCTTGTCGCCCGGCCCGATGCCGGCCGCCCGGGCGAACGCATTGTTGTAGAACAGCAGGCGCCCGTCCCGATCGGCCATGCCAAGGCCGAAAGGCAGCAGCGAAAGCAGCGTCTCGACATAAGCGAGGCTGGAAATGCCCTCGACCGACGGCACATTGTCGTCGACCATCACAAGCACCAGCAGACCGGCGGGATCTTCCGGACGCACCGGAATCTGCATCATGCGAACCGGCGTCGCCTGTTGCTCCTCCTGCGCATAGAAGATGCGGCCCTTGGCATCCACGCGCATATAGGCGGAGAAATCGCGGCCGATGATGTTGCTGTCCGGCCTGCCGGTCGCGCGCAGGGTGAAAGCGGGGTTGGCGGCCCGGATGCGTCCCTCGCCCCCGATCATCACGCACATGATGCCTGCTTCGGAGAGCTGCCGTCCCGCCTGCCCTTCTATGATGCGCAGATAATCGTCCATGACGCTGGCCTGCCGCACGCTTGCGAAGCGCCAGAGCAGATAGTCGTCAATGCGGCCGGTGCGCAGCACATGGACATCGAGCTGCAGGCTGCCACGCAACAGGCCGGACACTTCGGCTTCTCCATCGCGCCATGCCGCGCGGGCGGCCTGGGCGAGCCGATCCTGATCGCGCGCTGAAACCTTGATTTCCGCCGGCACCGGATAGCCTGGGAACCACTCCCCATATTGATCGCTCGCGCAGACCATGCGGCCCGTGCGGTCGGTGACCGCGATCGCATGCCCCGCCGCCTCGGCAGCCGCCCGCGTGACCGTCCAGTCGGTCACGACAGCCTGATCCACCTGTGCCGACGGGAAAAGCCGCTGGGCATACCAGATGAGTGCCGCGCCCCCGATCACAGCTGCCCCGAAGCCGGCCGCCAGAACAACGTCCCCCAGCAGCCAGAGCAGCAGAAGCGCACTGACGAACGCCGCCGCGACGATGACCGGCACGGGATTCACGGTGGGCCTGTCAGCAGTCAGGCTGAGCAAGTCGCCACGATGGGATCCCGGGCCGATAGCTTTCACGAAGCCTGTTCCCTCAGGCCGAGTTCGATTGCGTCGCCTTCCATCTCCGGTTCGCGCAGGCGAGCGTGCGCACGCTGCCTCCACTTCCGTGCGAGGCGGGAGCGCCACAGCAGCGAAGAGAGGAGATAGCCGACCGCCGCACACACGACCGAAACGACCGCAAGGCCGAACAGCAGAGCCGGCGCGGTTTCGGAAAACAGCCAGCGCATCCAGTCGCCCACGCCGGCATGATTGTTGATGAGTGCCATCACCTGGCTGAGATCGCCCGAGCGCCCGAGCATGGTGGAGCCGACATAATAAGAGGCGGCCAGGATGAAAGGCGTCGTCGCCGGGTTCGACAGGAAGGTCATGGCGGCGGCCAGCGGCACATTGGCGCGCACCGGCAATGCCAGCAGCGCCGCCCCTGCAATCTGCAGACCCGGGATCAGCAGGAAGATGCCGACCAGCAGTCCAAGAGCGACCCCGCGCGGCACCGACCGCCGGGTGAAGCGCCACAGCTCCGGCGCGAGCACGCGGTGCGCGACTGGCTTGACGAACCGGTTCTGCTCAAGGCTTTCCCGGCTGGGCATGGACTCGCGAAAGGCCCGCACCAGCCGCTTGCTAGGCATCAGCCCCGCTCCCGTAGCAGCCGGCCCTGCTCGCGCTTCCAGTCACGTTCCTTGATCGTCTCGCGCTTGTCATGGGCCTTCTTGCCCCGCGCCAGCGCGAGCTCGACCTTCGCCTTGCCGCGCTCGTTGAAATAGACGCTCAGCGGCACCAGGGTCATGCCATGCCGCGCCACGGCGCCATGGAGTTTCTGGATCTCCCGCTGATGCAGCAGCAGCTTGCGAGCCCGGCGCGGCTCATGGTTGAAGCGATTGCCGTGGCTGAACTCGGGAATGTTGCTGTTGACGAGCCACACTTCCTCATCGTTCACTTCGGCATAACTCTCCGTGATCGACCCCTCGCCGAAGCGCAGGGATTTCACTTCCGTGCCGCGCAGCGCGATGCCAGCCTCGAACACGTCTTCGATGGCATAGTCATAGCGAGCGCGCCGGTTCTCGGCGACGGTCCTGACCTTATTGAAGGTGGATGGACGCGGGCGGGCCATGGAAACTCTCTTTCGGTGAAGCAATCTATATCTAGGAGATGAACCGCTGCTAAACCAGACCCGCGATCTCGAGGGCCCGGTCAACGGTCGCGCGCGCTGCACCGGATGGCCATGTAATAGGCAGTCGAACCTCCGCCGGCATGTCCTCGCGCAGTCGGGACAGGGCATATTTCACCGGACCCGGGGACGAATCGCAGAACATGGCATCATGAAGCGGATAGAGACGGTCCTGCAGGTGAAGCGCTGTGTCCCAGTCACCGGACAGGCAGGCATTCTGGAACTGCGCGCAGAGATGTGGCGCAATATTGGCCGTGACCGAGATGCAGCCCCGCCCGCCCATGGCATTGAAGCCGAGCGCTGTCTCGTCATTGCCCGAAAGCTGGCAGAAATCAGGTCCGCAAGCGAGGCGCTGAGCCGTCACGCGGCCAAGATTGCCCGTCGCGTCCTTCACCCCGACGATCGAACTGAATTCCTCCGCCAGCCGGTGCATGACCGGAATGCCGATGTCCGTGATCGTCCGGCTGGGCACATTGTACAGCACGATCGGCAAGTCGCAGCGCGACGCCAGATAAGCGAAGTGCTGATAGACCCCTTCCTGGTTGGGCTTGTTGTAATAAGGCGCAACCACCAGCGCGGCGGCAGCGCCGGCCGCCTGCGCGGCGAACATGTGCTCAAGAGCGATCCGCGTGTCATTCGATCCGCACCCCGCGATCACCGGCACGCGCCCCGCCGCCTGCTCGACGCAGATTCGCACGACGCGGTTATGTTCCTCGATCGTCATCGTGGCGCTTTCGCCGGTCGTTCCGCACGGCACTAGCGCGCTGGATCCTTCGGCGATTTGCCAGTCCACGAAGGCGCGAAACGCTGCTTCATCGACCCGTCCGTCGCGAAACGGCGTGACAAGTGCAGGAATCGAACCGGAAAACATGAAAAAACTCCTTCAAAGCGCGCGCTCGGACAGGCATATTGGGGCCATGCACGCGCCCGTTCACCGTTCGATCATCGAGGCTCTGCCATAATGTACCGCATGGGAAAAGACCTTCGCTTGCCCGCCATCGTCATCGCCGCGGCACTTGCCTCGGGGGCGACCAGCGCGTCCGCACCGCAGTCCGCCACGACCGTCACCTGGGAGGCGGTTCGGGAACGGATCGCTGCCAACAGCGCCTCCGATGCCCAGATCACCTCGGCGATCGGCGAATGGCGGCGCCTGGCCTCCAGCGATGCGCTTGGCTTTGCCGCTTATGCCGATTTCCTGCTCGGCTATCCCGGCTGGCCGGACGAGGGCCGGCTGCGCGGCAATGCCGAGCGCCTGGCCGATCCGGACATGGACGACCCCGGCAAGATCATCCGCTTCTTCGAGAGATATCCGGCCACGACAGCGCAGGGCAAGGCTGTCCATGCGCTGGCGCTGGCGCGCCTTGCCCGGTTCGAGGACGCGCGAGGCGTGGCCCGCGCCGCCTGGATCGCGGGGCCGATGGACCCGAAATACGAGGAAAAGCTGCGCGGGCAGTTCTTCTCGGTTTTCACGGCGGATGACCATCTCAAACGCGCCGATGCCGCGCTCTGGCGCCGTCGCGCGGATGTGGCCGAGCGCGTGCTGCCCTCCGTGCCCGTGACGCGCCAGGCCGTCGTCGCCGCGCGCATCGCATTCCAGCGGAAGGCGGCTGACGCGGCGTTGAAGATGGGGCCGGCCGATCCGGTCGGCGCTATGGACGCCGGCTATCTTGCCGACAAGGCCCGCTGGATGGCCGAGAATGGCGACAGCGCCGGGGTGCGAACCCTTCTTGCCAATCGCATGACGCTCATGCAGCGGCCCGGCGACGCCGAGCGCTGGTACGAACTGCTGCTCGCCCACGCGCGGGCCGCAGGCTCCGATAGCCAGTGGTCGAACGCCTACGCCATCGCATCCAAGGTCGACGACGCCTTCGAGCCGGGAACGGACGTGAGCGCCCAGCCGCTGGGCGTGCGGGACGATTATACGAGCCTGGTCTGGCTCGCCGGGACGGCCGCACTCAACAAGCTTGGTCGCCCGGCCGACGCGGAAGGCATGTTCGTGCGCTATGCGACCGGCGCCCGATCACCGCAGACCGTATCGAAGGGCTATTACTGGGCAGGCCGCGCCGCCGCTGCCGCTGGTCGTCAGAGCGTCGCGAACGAGCATTTCGCGCGGGCCGCCGCCTTCCCCGATCAATATTATGGCCAGCTCGCGCTGGAGCGGCAAGGCAAGGCCATTCCGGCACCGCCAGCCGCCGAACGACGCGTGGAGATTGCTGCGGCACAGCGCAAGGCCTTCCTCTCGCGGCCGATCGTGCAGGCAACGCTCAAGCTGGGCAGGGATGGCGCATGGATGGAACAGTCCCGCTTCGTGCGCGCTCTCGCTTCCACGGCCGAGACGGACGAAGACCATGTGCTCGTGGCCGAGCTGTCCCAGATGCTGGGACGCCCCGACCTGGGTGTCATGGTCGGCCGGCGCGCCATGGCGAACGGCCTCTCCGGCTATGCGGACGCGAGCTTCCCCCGCATGAAAGTGCCCGATCGCCAGCAGATGAACTGGACGATGATCCATGCCATCACCCGGCAGGAGAGCCAGTTCGACCGTGCGATCATTTCCCGCGCCGGCGCACGCGGCCTGATGCAGCTGATGCCGGCCACCGCGCGTGAAGTGGCGGGCAAGATCGGCATGAGCTACGACACGGGCTCGCTGTTCGAACCGCACTACAATATCGAGCTGGGCAGCACCTATTTCAGCCAGTTGCTGCGCTATTATGGCGGCAGCTACCCGCTGGCCGTGGCGGCCTATAATGGCGGCATGGGCAATGTGAACAAATGGCTCAAGGCCAACGGCGATCCGCGCCTGCCGGGCGCGGACATCGTGCAGTGGATCGAGGATATCCCGATCTATGAGACGCGCAACTATGTGCAGCGCGTGCTGGAGAACGCCGTGATCTACGATCTCGTCAATCCGACCCGGCAGATGGCGTCCTCCTCCTCCTCGGCGCCGCTCAGCCGGTATCTCGGGAAGCAGCGGCCGGGCTGAGGCCCGCTTTCTTCCCTGCAATATTTCCCTTCATCAACGACGATCAGGAACGATGACCGAACAATCAAAGGAAGCCGGAGCGGCGGCAGCGCCCTCCCCCGCCGAAGCCAATGGCACGGAGCCTCTCACGGCCAACAAGGCTTTCTGGATGAGCATCGGCGTGGGGTCCGCCGCGCTGGTTGCCGCGCTCATGTACGCCACCAAACGCCCCAAGCGCCGCCGATAAACCGGATGAGCAGTCCGGCCAGGCCGAACTACATCACGCCGGCCGGCATGATGGCGTTACGCGCGGAATATGACAGGCTGCTGTCCGACGAGCGCCCCAAGATCGTCGAAATCGTGAGCTGGGCTGCCGGCAATGGCGACCGCAGCGAGAATGGCGACTATCTCTACGGCCGTAAGCGGATGCGCGAGATCGACCGGCGCCTGCGCTGGCTCTCCGAGCGCATGAAGGCGGCACGCGTGATCGATCCGCGTCAGCAGCCCGACAGGAGCCGGATCTTCTTCGGTGCCACCGTCACGATTGCCGACGAGGATGACCAGCAGCGAAACGTGACCATCGTCGGGAACGACGAAGCCGATGCCGGGGAAGGACGCATCGGGTGGGACACGCCTCTGGCGCGTGCGCTGCGCGGCGCGACGGTGGGCGATCTGCGGCGCGTTTTTCTGCCGGGTGGCGAGAAGGAATGGGAAGTCGTGGAAATCAGCTATCCGGATGATGCTGTTCCCCCCGCACCGCAAGCGACGTGACGGACGGATCGGTTTTCGGACAGCCGAAGATATCCGGCGCGGGCCGGCTCATCCGCTGCGCACTGCCGTTCTTTACGATCGGGGCACTTCTGCCCGCGTCGAACCTCGCCGCGCAGTGCCTGACCGGCGAGTTCCGCGCCTCCGCCGGGCCTGACGTCGCCTCGATGATCGAAATCACCGAGGATGGTCGCTTCCGCTATTTCCTGAGTACCGGTGCGCTCGACGAATGGGCGGAAGGACAATGGACCTGCGAACAGGGCGACCTTCGCCTGACGACCCTGCCCCGCCCGAAGCCAGCCGAGTTCCGCCTGGAAAGCGCGCGTGTCCATGATGCCGCTGCAGGAGAGGAGCCCCCTTTCGCCCTGCACGTCACATGGCCCGACGGAAAGGACATCCCCGCCGTCGATTTCCGTATCGAGTTCGAAGAGGGAGAAGCCAGGACGGGCTACACGCAGGCCGATGGCTGGTTCGCCGACCTCGCGGGCCGCACACCCCGGTCCATTCAACTTTCCGAGCCCTTCCATGGCACGACCTCGCCCGTCTTTCAGCTCCCGCCCGCACCGAAGGGGGGAAGGCTGGAGGTCCGCATCCTTTTCCTGCCCAACGACATGGGCGTCGTGGATTTCGATGCGGCACCGGTGCGACGAGACGGCACGGGCCTCATCCTGAACTGGCGAGGCAACGCCATCTCCTATCTTCCAGTGAGGCAATGATGAATGAAGCGATCAGCAACGGCGGCGGCGAGGAAGAGCTTGTCATGGAATCCGGCAGTGTAGTGCCTGACGCGCCAGTCATACGCGCTGCGACGCCACAGGACTGGCCGGGCATCTGGTCGGTCATCGAGCCTGTGATCCGCGAGGGTGAAACCTATCCGCTGGATCGCGACCTCGATGAGTCTGCGGCGCGCGCCTACTGGTTTGCGGCCGACAAGAGCGTCTTCGTGGCTTTAGGGCCCACGGGCGAAGTCATCGGGACCTATACGCTGCGGCCCAATTCGACCGGACCGGCCGCGCATGTCGCCAATGCAGGCTATGCCGTCCGGCCGGACCAGCGCGGGAAAGGCGTCGCGCAGGCGCTGTGCCGCCACTCGCTGGAAACCGCCCGCCGGCAAGGCTACCGCGCGATGCAGTATAACCTCGTCATCGCGACCAATCATCGCGCCGTGCGGCTGTGGCAGCACATGGGCTTCACCATCATCGGAGCCTTGCCCGGCGCCTTCCGGCACCCCAAGCTCGGCTATGTCGACGCCTATATCATGTACCAGGAGCTCACCCGGCCGTCCTGATCGGGGTGGGAAGCTCTGCATCGTGACCGGCAGAGCCACGCATCAGTCGTCGGGATCGTAACCGAAGGCCTCTTGCGCCAGCCGGATCACGGCCGGATCGGCTGGCGGCATGTCCATTGGCACATGCTTCTCCAGCGCGTCGGCAATGCAGGTGAGCGCCGCGATCCGCGCCGATTTGCGATCATTGCCGTCGATCACATGCCAGGGCGCCCAGCGCGTGTCGGTCCGCGCGAACATCTCCTTGATCGCTTCAACATATGCGTCCCGCTTCGCCCGGTTGCGATAATCCTCAAGGCCGGTCTTCCAGCGCTTGAACGGATCGTCCAGGCGCTGGGCGAGCTGGCGATCCTGCTCTTTCTGGGTGATGTGGACGAACAGCTTCACGATGGCGGTGCCGCTGTCCACCTGCTGCGCCTCGAACTCGTTGATCTCGTCATAGCCGCGCTTCCACTCCTTCTCGGAACAGAAGCTTTCCACCCGCTCGACAAGCACGCGCCCGTACCAGCTGCGATCATAGATCGCGATATGCCTGTCCGCCGGGAGGCGCGTCCAGAACCGCCAGAGGAAATGCCGCCCGAGTTCGTCCTCAGTGGGCGCCGATATGGACCAGACCTTGAAATAGCGTGGATCGAGCAGCGCCGTCATGCGCTTGATGATCCCGCCCTTGCCGGCCGCGTCCCAGCCTTCCAGCATGACGACGCTGCGCCGCTTGTGAACGATATGCGCGACCTGGATTTTCTCCAGCCGCTTCTGAAGCTTGAGCAGAGCCTTGTCGAAGTCGCCTTCGAAATTGCCGCCCTTCTCATAGTCGGAAAGCTTGATGGCCATGCCCCACCCTACCGCCCGGGTAGTCATTGTCGAGAGTGCATCGCCCTGAAGGCCGTGGATCGCACACCGCTCGCCCGGCCTTGCTCATCCGGCCCGCCGGGGAGGCCGGATGAAGGCATGGGCAGGCGGTGAAGCCCCTCGGCTGCGCTCAACCCTTCTGCGGCTCGACGATCCGGATATGCAGTTCCCGAAGCTGCTTGAGCGTCGCAGGCGCCGGCGCCTGCATCATCAGGTCCTCGGCCTTCTGCGTCATCGGGAAGACGATCACTTCGCGGATGTTCGGCTGGTCGGCCAGCAGCATGACGATGCGGTCCACACCGGGCGCGGAACCGCCGTGGGGCGGCGCGCCATATTTGAACGCATTGATCATGCCCGCGAAATTCGTGTCGACATCCTCGCGGCTGTAGCCGGCAATCTCGAACGCCTTGTACATGATCTCCGGCTTGTGGTTCCGGATGGCACCCGACGACAGCTCGACGCCATTGCAGACGATGTCATACTGCCACGCGAGGATGTCGAGCGGGTCCATCGTCTCCAGCGCTTCCAGCTCGCCCTGCGGCATGCTGAAGGGATTGTGGCTGAAATCGATCTTCTTGGCGTCTTCGTCATACTCGAACATCGGGAAGTCGACGATCCAGCAGAACTCGAAGCGATCGGGATCGATGAGCCCGAGCTGCTCGCCGACTCGCGTGCGCGCAAGGCCGGCGAGCTTCGCTGCCTGCGCTTCCTTGCCGGCCGCGAAGAACAGGCCGTCGTCCGGCCCGAGACCGAGCGCGTCGGCCAGCGCGTTCATCTTGTCCTCGCCATGGTTCTTGGCGATGGGACCGCCCCACTCGCCGCCCTTGCGGGTGGCATAGCCAAGACCGGCAAAGCCTTCGCCCTGCGCCCAGGCGTTCATGTCATCGAAGAATTTCCGGCTCTTCTCGGCGGTGCCGGGCGCGGGAATGGCCCGCACGACATCGCCGCTCTCCACGATCGACGCGAAGCGGCCGAAGCCCGAACCCACGAAATGCGCGCTGACATCGGAAATGAGGATAGGATTGCGCAGATCCGGCTTGTCGCTGCCATATTTGAGCATGGATTCGCGATAGGGAATGCGCCGGAACGGCAAGGGACTGACCGTCCGCTTCTTGCCCTGCCAGTCGGCAAACTCCTCGAACACGCCGTGAAGCACCGGTTCGATGGCCGCGAACACATCGTCCTGCGTGACGAAGCTCATCTCGAAATCGAGCTGGTAGAACTCGCCGGGCGACCGATCAGCGCGGGCATCCTCGTCGCGGAAGCAGGGGGCGATCTGGAAATAGCGATCGAAACCCGCCACCATCAGGAGCTGCTTGAACATCTGCGGCGCCTGGGGCAGCGCGTAGAACTTGCCCGGATGCACGCGGCTGGGCACCAGATAGTCGCGCGCGCCCTCGGGCGAGCTCGCCGTCAGGATCGGTGTCTGGAATTCCGTGAAGCCCTGGCCGATCATGCGCTGGCGCAGCGACGCGATGACGTTGCTGCGCAGCATGATGTTGGCGTGAAGCGTTTCCCGGCGCAGATCGAGGAAACGATATTTGAGGCGAATCTCTTCGGGATAGTCCAGCTCGCCGGCCACCGGCAGAGGCAGCTCCTGCGCGGCGGACTGCACGCTGGCATCCTCCGCGCGAATCTCGATCTCGCCGGTGGAGAGGTTCGGATTGACCGCTTCCGCCGCACGCGCGACCACCTTGCCGGTGATCGTCACGACGCTCTCCGCCTTGAGGCTTTCGATCACGGAGAAAACCGGCCCGTCGACTTCCGTGACGATCTGCACCATGCCGTAATGATCGCGCAGATCGATGAAAACGAGGTCGCCATGGTCGCGCTTGCGGTGAACCCAGCCGGAGACGCGGACGGTCTCCCCGACATGAGTGGATCGAAGCTCCCCGCAGGTGTGCGTGCGATAGGCGTGCATGCGTGACTGGCCTTTATTTCGTGCCCCTCATTGCGAGGCGGCTGGATGAATGACAAAGACTGACAAGGAGGCTAAGGGACGCGCCTTGTCTCGCTTATCCCGGCTCCCGACCCGAGGACCGGCCCATAATAAGATCACTTGCCATATGCAAATCCATCCACTGATTACCGAGAATGCAGCTCTGTTCGCCTTGTGCGAGCGCATGGCGAAGGCGGATTTCATCGCCATCGACACCGAATTCATGCGCGAGAACAGCTACTGGCCGGATCTGTGCCTGTTCCAGATCTCGGACGGCAAGGAAGCTGCCGCCATCGATCCCAAGGCGTCGGGGCTGGACCTCAAGCCACTGCTGACGCTGCTGGTCGACAATGAGGACGTCCTCAAGGTTTTCCATGCCGGAGGGCAGGATATCGAGATTGTCTACAATCTCACGGGCAAGACGCCCTATCCCCTGTTCGACACGCAGATTGCCAGCATGGCCCTGAGCCAGGGCGAGCAGATCGGTTATTCCAATCTGGTCGACAGCTGGCTCGGCATCCATCTCGACAAGGGCGCGCGCTTTACCGACTGGGGCCGCAGGCCGCTCGACAAGCGGCAGATCGATTATGCCATCGGCGACGTGACGCATCTCGCCGAGATCTTCCCGCTGATGTTGGAGGAACTGCGCAAGACAGGCCGCGGGATCTGGCTCGATCAGGAAATGGAGCGGCTCGCCGATCCGTCCAACTACACCGTGAACCCCGGCGATGCCTGGAAACGCGTTCGCATCTCCAGCCGGAAGGCCGAGGTGCTGGGGCGCCTCAAGGCGATCGCCGCATGGCGCGAGCTCGAAGCGCGCGACAAGAACCTGCCCCGCGGGCGGATCGCGAAGGACGAGACGCTGGCGGACATCGCTTCGCATCCGCCCCGCGCCCAGGAGGATCTGGGCAAGGTGCGCGGGCTTTCCGCAAGCTGGAAAGGCAATGAGATCGGCGCGCGCCTGATGGCCGCCATCCAGTCTGCAAAGCCGCTGCCGCGCGAGGAGATGCCCGAGCGCGATCCAAGCCGCCCGGGCCTCGGCAAGGAAGGCGCGCTGGTCGCCGATCTGCTCAAGCTGCTGCTCAAGATCCGCTCGCGCGAGATCAACGTCGCTTCCCGCCTGCTGGCACGCTCCGACGATCTTGAACTGCTGGCCGCGGGTGTGCGGGCAAACCTGCCCATTCTCGAGGGCTGGCGTTTCGAGCAGTTCGGCCGCGATGCGCTCGATCTGGTGGAGGGTCGGATGGCTTTCGCGGTACGCGATGGTAAACTGCTGATGACTCGCACGGAGGCCTGACATGCGCCGGACCATTGCTCTCGTAGCCGCCATCATGCTGCCGGGCTGCGCCGCCACCACTGCCGAGGGCCCGACCACGCCCCCGCAGGCCACCGGTGAATGCGCGAACGAAGGCCTCGGCACTTATGTCGGCCGCAAGGTGAGCGCCGAGCTGGGCGCGGAACTGCTCGCCAGATCGGGTGCGCGCACCCTGCGCTGGGGCCCACCCGGCAGCGCGATGACCATGGACTTCAGGCAGGACCGCCTGACAGTTTCCTATGACGAGGCCATGATCGTCACCAGCGCCCGCTGCGGCTGAGTCGGCCAGGACGACGCAGGGTCAGTTCACGCGGAGGCCGGTCTGCCGACAGGCCGGATCATGCATCGACGAGGAAGCCGGCTCCCATGGCACTGCCCAGCTGGCGGAGTCGCCGGTCGATCGCTTCTCCGGCCAGTGCGGCATATTCCGGCTCCAGCTTCAGGATGATCGTGCCCTCCCGCGTGCCGATCGACGATCCTTGCAGGGGCCCCTCGGCACCGCCGGAAAGCCGCTGACACAAGCGAATGGCAAGACCCCATTCGATCGCGCGCCGCAGGAACTCCGGCGGAGCGAGGGCTTCGAGCGCGGGAGCGATCATGGCGCCGCCACCGAAATTGGCATGAAGCGCCTGGGCCATGGCCGCGCGCTCTGCCGCCGTGACGCCGGGCCAGTTGCCGTGCAGCGCGAATTCGAGGCCGCGCTCGGCCCGGAAATCGGGATTGGCACGCCAGCCGACATCGGCCAGGAGGCAGGCCGCGAGGCGTACACGCGCCCATTCGGGCGGATCGTTCTCGAACAGCGGTGCAATCCAGCCCGCGATCTGGTCGCCATGACCCACGAACCGCCCTTGCGCATCGCCCTCGATACGGGCGGCCACCAGCAAAGGATCCTGCTCCGCCAGTTCCGGCGGCAACTGCTCGAACAGGAGGCCTTCGCGAAGGCCGAAAGCCGAGACTGTGAGGCGGGAGGGCCGCAGCCGCTCGACGATGGCGACCAGCATATGCGCCGCATCGGGCAAACCCGGCAGACGCGCGCTGCTGACAGCGGGCAGGCCCTTGAGATCGGCCTTCTGTGCCCGCTCCAGCCATTGCAGCAGTGCCGCAGGCCGATCCGGCGTCATTTCATAATGATGGAGGATCGGCAGGGGATAGCCGGTGATCTGCATGTCGAGCCGCGCCAGCGCCCGCCAGCTTCCACCGATGAGATAGAATGGCACATCGGCAGGCAAGTCGTCGCCGCCCAGTTGATGCAGCAGTGTATCGAAGCGCTGCGCGAGCGCCTTCTTGCCCCGCCGCCTGATCTCTCCGATGCGGAACACGCCCAGCGGCAGGGACACCGCCGGCCCGACACCGCCCGCGCCGACCCGCACCAGTTCGAGGCTCCCACCGCCCAGATCGCCCATGATCCCTTCGGCCTGCGGGATGCCGGAGAGCAGGCCGAAGGCTGACGCCCTGCCCTCTTCCTCGCCGCTCAACATGCGGACCTGGAATCCGAGGCTGTCCGCGCGCTCGATGAACTCGGCGCCGTTACCGGCGTCCCGCACGGCGGCGGTCGCCACGCAGATCACTTCTTCCACCGCCATTTCTTCGATCAGCCGGGAGAAGCGCTCCAGTGCCTGAAGACCGCGCTCTATGGCGCGCTCGCCGATCCGCCCTGTCCGCCCGATGTCGGCGCCAAGGCCGGCCATGATCTTCTCGTTGAACAGGATGAAAGGCACCCGCCGGGGCCCATCATAAACGACGAGGCGGACACTGTTCGAACCGATATCAATGATTGCGGTGCGACGGAAATGGGCGCCTTTGAGCGTCGTCTGCCTCGACTGGCCTGTGGGACGATCAAGCAATGTCACGGGAAGCAGGCTCCGTTCAGCCACGTTTGCCGAGCGAAAGCTTGGGCACCGCAACGTCCTTGCGCCGCGCCGCGCCGCGCCCGGAAAGCGACGGATTGGTCATGAAATAATGGTGCAGATTGAACCGCTTGCCTTCCGGCTTGAGGCGTTCATAGGAACCATCGGCGTTGAGCACCCAGCTTTGTTCATTGTCGAGCAGATTGGCCACCAGCACCTGGTCGAGCACCTGATCGTGAACCGTCGGATTTTCGATGGGGAGCATATACTCCACCCGCCGGTCGAAATTGCGCGGCATCCAGTCTGCCGAACTGATGAACAGCTTTGCGTCGTTGTTGGGCAGCGCCTTGCCATTCCCGAAGGCCCAGATGCGGCTATGCTCCAGGAACCGGCCGACCACCGACTTGACGTGGATATTGTCGGACATGCCCGGCACGCCCGGCCGCAGACAACAGATGCCCCGCACGATCAGTTCGATCTTCACGCCGGCGTTGCTCGCCGCATAAAGCTTCTCGATGATGGCCGCATCCACAAGGCTGTTCATCTTGGCCCAGATATTGCCCGGGCGTCCGGCCCGGGCATGCTCGATCTCGGCATCGATGAGCTCGGTCAGCCTCTGGCGCAGATTGAGCGGCGACAAGGTGAGCAGTTCCATCGACTTGGGTTCGACATAGCCCGTGATGTAGTTGAACACGGCAGCTGCATCGCGCCCGGCGCGCGGATCGGCCGTGAAGAAGCTGAGATCGGTGTAGATGCGGGCCGTGACCGGATGATAGTTGCCGGTGCCGAAATGGCAGTAGGTGCGGAAGCCGGTGCCTTCGCGACGGACGACCATGGATATCTTGGCGTGCGTCTTCCACTCGATGAAGCCGTAGACCACCTGCACGCCGGCCCGCTCGAGCTGGCTGGCCCAGAGCAGGTTCTGCTCCTCGTCGAACCGGGCCTTGAGCTCCACGATCGCCGTGACAGACTTGCCGGCATCGGCCGCGTCGATGAGCGCGCGGATGATCGCCGATTGCTTGCCGGCGCGATAAAGCGTCTGCTTGATCGCCACGACGTCCGGGTCGGCCGCCGCCTGCTTCAGGAAAGCGATGACGACATCAAAGCTTTCATAGGGATGGTGGACAATGATGTCCTTGGCCTTGATCGCGGCGAAGCAATCCCCGCCATATTCGCGGATGCGCTCCGGGAAGCGGGGGACATAAGCCGTGAACTTGAGATCGGGACGATCCTCCTCGACCAGCTCGGCGAGATCGGTGATGCCCACGAAGCCGTCAATGTCCACTGACATCGCCTCATGCCCCTGCATCAGCGTCTGGAGCATGTTCTCGACCGGCTCGGCAACACCGCGCTCCATCTCGAGGCGAATGATCCGGCCGCGTCGGCGCTGCTTGATGGCGCTGCGATAATAGCGGACGAGATCCTCCGCTTCTTCCTCGATCTCGATGTCGCTGTCCCGGAGGATGCGGAAAAGCCCGCTCTCGCGGACGATGAAGCCGGGGAACAGCAGATCGGTGAAGCGCCGGACCAGCGATTCCATCGCGATGTACCGTGCCGTACGGCCCGGCATGCGAATGAAGCGCGGCAGCGTCGCCGGCAGGATCACCAGTTCCTGCACCACCTGCTTGTCCGACTCGCGGACGAGATCGAAGAACAGGCCAAGTCCCTTGTTGGGGATGAAGGGAAACGGATGTGCCGGATCGAGCGCCTGAGGCGTGATGATCGGGAAGACCTGCTCCATGAAATGCTCGCGCAGCCAGGCCTCGGCTTTCCCGTCGACCTGCTCCGTGCCGATCACATTGATCCCGGCGCTGCGCAGGGCCGCCCACAGGTCGTGCCAGACGCTTTGCTGCTCGGCCATGAGCGCGTCGGCGCGCGCCCCGATGGCTTCGAGCTGCTGGGCCGGCGTCAGTCCGTCGACCGAACGGAGCTCCACGCCCTGAAGCTGCTGCTCCTTGAGCCCGGCCACGCGGACCATGAAGAACTCGTCGAGATTGTTGCCGGAAATGGAGAGGAAGCGCAGCCGCTCCAGCAGCGGATGCGCGGGATTGGAGGCTTCTTCCAGCACGCGCTGGTTGAAGTTGAGCCAGGAAAGCTCGCGATTGAAATAACGCCCCGGTTCAGGGATCGATGCATCGGAAATCGACGGGACAGGATCGGCTTCAGCCACGGTCGTTCATTCTCCGCGCGAAAATGGATCGGTTGTTTCGCCTGGCCCGGTTTCGTTACGGAAAAGTTGCCGCACCGATCCCACGGAAAGCTTCTGCCCCGTCGCCAGCGAGGCGGCATTGAGGCGGCTCACCAGAGCTTCGATCGCCCCATAGCATCGCTCGGAACGCCGGGCGAGATATTCCGGGACATCCGGTGCGAAGGCGGAGCCGGCCTGCTCCAGCCCATGTGCGATGAGTGCCGCGCTGACCGCCTCGTCAGGCAAGCCGATCCGGGCGATCGCGGCGGTGCCAAGGCGCGTGTGCAAGTCCGGCAAGGCGATCCTCCAGGCGGGCGGCGGCTCCGGCGCGATCAACAGCAGCGGCGCCTTCATGTCCTGCGCGTCGTTCCAGAGCGTGAAGAGATGCTGCTCGTCGGCGCGATGAGCATCATCGACCACTTGCCCGCCGTTCTCGGCCGCGAACAGCGCGCCCACGAGCGTCTTGCCCGAGCGTGGCGGCCCGACCAGCAGGGTGCAGCATGAAGGCCAGCGGGACCAGTTGCGAACCAGCGCGATGGCATCAGCATTCGCTTCATGGATCAGCAGGCTGTCTCGCTCCCCCCGCTGCGACCAGCCCATGGGCAGCGGCAACTGGCTCATCGGTCGCCGCCCCCCGGAGAGGGTTGTGCCGCCGGAGCGCCGGCCCGGCGGACGATCCGCAGCGTGCTCCCTGAACCGCTGACGGAGAATCCGCGCGCTTCCAGCGCGACGCGAAGCTGATCGGCCGAGCCGGTGAAACCAAGCTGCATCACCGAAGTGCCGCCCAGCGCCAGGCTCGTCGTGGATATGCCGCTGACGCCCGGGACAGAGCGCAACAAGGCCTGAACCTCGCTCAGCGACGTGGGGGACGGCGTATCCACCATGATGGTGAGGCCGCCATTCACTTGCCCCGTTCCTTCCTCGCTCGGCAGGGCGGCGAGGAGCGAATCCAGATTCTCGACGCCTTCCAGTTCAACGGCGTTGACCGGCTCCTCGATGACCAGCGAAGGATCGGGTCGCAACGTGCCGCTCGCCAGCGCACGGGCATAGAGCGCATCGATCCGGCCGACCGCGTCCGCCATCATTTTAGGCACGTCCTGCGACCTGTTCACGGTCATGGTGAAACTGCCGACAAGATGATTGTCCGGCCCATAACGCGCGGTGAAATGGCCGGTCACAGGACCGCCGGGCCAGGTCCGCTCGAGACGTGCGATCGGCATGATGACGTCGGCAGCCCCATAGAGATCGAGCAATACCCGCCACCAGTTGCGACCGCGCCGCCCGGTCTGGCCGGCATTGAGCAACATCGGATCGGCACCATCGCCAACGGTGCGCACATAATCGATGCTGCTCTCGGCGGTCCGGAACATGGCCCAGGCCTTCTGCCACTCACTCGGCCTCTCGAAGGTAGTCGCGGCACCACCATCCCACAGCACGGGAATCACCAGAAGCGGCGGAGAGCGCATGATCTGGCCGCTCACGCCAAGCGCCTGCCCGGCCCGGGCACGATCGAACATGACGGCCAGCGTGGCGATGTATCGATTGGGGCCGATCTGCTCCTGCTGGACCTCGATGCCGGAAACCAGGCCATCCAGCACGCCGTCACCCAGCATCGGCCCGCCCGCGCCGTTCGTGCGCTGCCAGAGCGCGCGCCAGCCGAGTCGCTGGGCGAGGCGCCAGCCGGTCGCGCGAGCGGCGTCGGCGTTGGGACCGTAAACGTCCACGCGAATGTCCCGCACCTCGAAATCGCCATTGGACGCGATCGGCGCGATCCCTCGCTCGCCTTCGATCTGCGCAACAAGCACGGCCGCAAAGGCTGCCAGAACCAGCAGAAAAACGAGGTGAATGGGGCGCAGGGAAGGCAGGCTGAGCGTCACGGCGTCCTTTTGGCGGCATTGCTCTGGAAAACCAAGCCCGATTTGGTAATGGCGGCACATGGACAGCAAGCACAACGCTCCCCCCGCCTACACCTATGCCCAGGCCGGCGTCGATATCGCCGCAGGCAACGCGCTGGTGCGCGCCATCGCGCCGCTCGCCCGGGCAACCCGGCGCCCGGGGGCCGACGCGGACCTCGGCGGCTTCGGAGGTTTCTTCGATCTCAAGGCGGCAGGGTTCCGCGACCCGCTGCTGGTCGCGGCGAATGACGGCGTGGGCACGAAGCTCAAGCTCGCGATCGACAGCGGGAAGCACGACACGGTCGGCATCGATCTCGTGGCGATGTGTGCCAACGACCTGATCGTGCAGGGTGCCGAGCCCCTGTTCTTCCTCGATTATTTCGCGACCGGAAAGCTGGACAACGGCGTTGCCGAGCGCGTGATCGCGGGAATTGCGGAAGGCTGCAGACAGGCCGGTTGCGCGCTGATCGGCGGCGAGACGGCGGAAATGCCGGGCATGTATGCCGATGGAGACTATGATCTTGCCGGCTTCTGCGTCGGCGCGGTCGAGCGGGACGAGGTCCTCACTGCCGACAAGGTTGCCGAGGGCGACGTAATTCTGGGGCTAGCCTCCTCGGGCGTCCATTCGAACGGCTATTCGCTGGTGCGTCGCCTCGCGACGGACAAGGGCTGGAAACTGGACCGCCCTGCTCTCTTCGATCAGGAGGTGCTGTTGATTGACGCGCTGATGGCGCCCACGCGGATCTATGTGAAGCCACTGCTCCCGCTGGTCCGCAAGGGACTTGTTCACGCCATGGCCCACATCACGGGCGGCGGCCTGCTGGAGAACATCCCGCGCATTCTGCCGGCCGGTCTCCATGCGCATGTCGATGCCGATCTCTGGCCACAGCCGCGGCTGATGGCCTTCCTGCAGGCGCAGGGCAATATCGAGCCGGGCGAAATGGCTCGCACTTTCAACTGCGGCATCGGCATGGCCGTGGTCGTCGCGCCCGGCGATGTCACCGGCGCGACTGCCGCGCTCGAGGAAGCCGGGGAAACGGTGCATCGCCTCGGCGAGATTCGCGCAGGCGACAAGGGCTGCACCGTAAGGGGCTCGGCGGAAAGCTGGAGCGCGATGGCCGGCTGGAGCGCGACGCATCTCGGCTGACGCCTGCCGCACGTCATGCTGACCTTGTTTCAGTATCCATTTGGCCGCATTGGCCGATCCCGATCGCAGATAGCCCCTGGAACAGGTTCAGGGCGATGGTGAATGAGTAGGCGTTCCATGGCCAAAGCTAAAGTCGCAGTGATGCTTTCCGGCACCGGAACGACGATGACGTCGCTGCTCTACGCCTCGCGCCTGCCCGGCTGCCCCTATGAGATCGTGCTTGTCGCCTCCAACAAGCCCGAGGCGCGCGGGCTCACCATCGCGGCGGCCGAAGGCGTGCCGACCTTCGCGCACAGCCACAAGGGCATGAGCCGCGAGGCGCACGAGGCGATCATGCAGGACGCGCTGCTCCGGTCCGGCGCGGATTATGTGGCGCTGTGCGGTTATATGCGAATCCTCACGCCTGGCTTCGTGGCGCAATGGGCGGGACGGATGCTGAACACCCATCCTTCCCTGCTGCCCAATTACCGGGGCCTCGACACGCATCAGCGCGCGATCGACGCAGGCGACAGCCATGGCGGCTGCACAGTCCATCTGGTCACGTCCGAACTGGATGACGGCCCGGTGCTGGGACAGATTCCGGTCTCGATCCTGCCCGGCGACACGGCCGACTCGCTGGCACAGCGCGTGCTCTATGCGGAGTATCAGCTCTATCCACGCATGCTCGCCGACTATGTGAGCCGCGAGATGGACGCGGACTGGATCGTCGCTCGCGTGGGAGAGCTGGCGCTTGCCCTCCCCGAGACGGACGCGCGTACATCGCATGGCGCGCCGGGCTGGCGCGTGGGTGGCGAGAAATCCGGCAAGTTCTTCGCTTATGTTTCCGTCAATCATCATGGCGAGGACGCCATCGCGCTGCTGGTGAAGACATCGGGGCCGGACGAGATGAACGCGCTCATCGATGCGGAGCCGGATCTCTATTATCGCCCCGCTTATTATGGCGCGAGCGGCTGGGTCGCGCTCCGGCTCGACAGGCCCGGCGTGGACTGGGACCATGTCGGGGACTGGCTGGCAAAGAGCTGGCGGGCGGTCGCGCCCAGAAGGCTCACAAGGATGATGGATATTGCCGACGCCTTTTAGGCGAATTGGCGGCGCGGCTTATCGGAAACCGGTGCGCGAGGCGACGCGACCTTAGCGGAAATTGTCAGCGTAAGCCTGAATTTTCAAGGTTTTGGGCGGCGTCCTGACCACATGACATGCAATGCCGTAACGCTCGGCATAAGCGCGCGCGGCAGCTTCGCTCGGGAAAGTCAGCTTCACCTGCTCGCGCGTGTCGCCCGAACCGGCCCAGCCCATCATCGGATCGGGCTTCTTGGCTTCGAGAGCCTCGAACTCCAGCACCCATGTGCCGGTGCGTGCCTTGCCCGACTGCATCGCATTCTTGGGAATCTGGTAGATACGCGCGGCCATGGGGACTCCCTTGCTTGTCGGCTCGTCCGTCGCGCAAAACCGCAGGGCGTGTCAAGATCGCGTGCCGGGGAGAATCGCCGTGCAGTAGCTCAGCCCCGCGCGTCCGCCCTCTTGGTGCGCAGAGTCGCACTCGCGGCGGCAGGATCGTCCGGCCAGGGATGCTTGGGATAACGGCCCCGCATTTCGCGCGCCACAGCAGCCCAGCTTCCTTTCCAGAAGCCCGGCAAATCCCGCGTGGTCTGGATCGGTCGCCCCGCCGGCGACGTGAGCGACAGGACCAGCGGGATTCGCGCCGCCCCCACCACAGGATGCTCCGACAAGCCGAACAGCGCCTGCACACGCACCTCGACGGTGGGACCGGCCGGCGCGTCATAATCGATGGCGTGATGGCTCCCGGCCGGGCTGGTGAAGTCCGCCGGCGCAAGCGCCTCGATGCGCTGCGTGGCATCCCAACCCAGGCGCTGGACCAGCAGATTGCGCAGCGCGCCTGAGTCGATGGCGCCAAGGCGGCGGGCATCGGCCGGAAGCAGCATGTCCAGCCATGCCTCCGCATCGGCGAGCAGGGCCTCGCTGGAGATGGGCGCGCCTTCCCCGGCAAAATCGGCACGCATGCGCAGGGACATAGCGGCCTTGTCCCATGGCAGAAGCTCCAGTCCGCCTTCCCGTAGCGCGGCCGCCAGCGCGGCGATCACCGCCGCGCGTTCGGGCGAATCATCCGGGCCGGCGGAGAGGCGGATGGCGCCCAGCCAGCGCTCCCGGGAAGCCTCGACGCCGCCAAGGTCGCGTCGCCAGCGCACGGTCCGCTTTTCCTCGATCCGCTCGGCCGCCAGCGCGAGCACGTCCGCCTCCTCCATCGCCACGGCCGACAGGATGCGCGCCCCCGCCGCGCTTCCCTGAATCTCACCGACGGCAAGCCAGTCCGCGCGAGCCAGCGGATCGGCCGGATCGAGCCGGAAGCCGCGCCCGCCCACGCTGATCCAGTCCTGCCCGTCAGCAGCACGCCTGCGCGCGATCCTGTCCGGAAATGCACGCGCGAGGCAGTGGGCCAGCGCGGCATCCTCGTCATGGCGCGCGCCCTCGCCTGCGGGCGCGCTCTTGCCGACAAGGCCAAGCCAGCGCGCCGCCAGCCTGCGCGCGCCGTCCGCGCGCGGCCCGCGCTCACGTGCCCAGGTCGCGCGACGGCGGGAAAGATCGACGGAGGGCCCACCCAAACCACGCTCGGTCAGCAGCACGGCGACATCGGCGGCGGCCGCCCCCTCTCCGGCTTGCGCGGATAGCAGCAGCATATGCGCGAGGCGTGGCTCCAGGGGCAGTTCGGCGATAGCGCGCCCATGAGCGCTCGCACGGCCCTCCTGATCGAGAGCGCCGATCGCGGTGAGACGGCGCCGCGCCTCGCTCACCGCTGCAGCGGGCGGCGCATCGAGCCAGCGCAGGGTCGCGGGGTCCGTCACGCCCCAGACCGCGCAATCCAGCACCAGGCCGGTCAGGTCGCTTTCCAGGATTTCCGGTGGATCGAAGGGCGGCATGCCAGAGGTGGCGGCCGCCTCCCACAGGCGATAGGCGACGCCCGGCCCCTGCCGCCCCGCCCGGCCCGCGCGCTGGATCACGGCTGCCTGGCTGGCGCGCTCCGTCACGAGACGCGTCACTCCGGCCGCAAGATCGTGGCGGGGCCTGCGCGCGAGGCCGCTGTCGACCACGATGCGCACGCCATCGATGGTCAGGCTGGTCTCGGCGATGCTCGTCGCGAGGATGACCTTGCGCGCGCCCGGGCCGGCGGGCCGAAGCGCCGCACGCTGCGCCGCCGGATCGAGCGAGCCATGCAGGGGATGCACGGCGACATGCGGCGGCAGGCCCGCGAGTCGCTCTGCCGTGCGCCCGATCTCGCCCACGCCCGGCAGGAAAGCGAGCACATCCCCCTCTTTCTCTTCCGCGAGTGCGCGCCGGATGGTGGCGGCCATGGCATCCTCGAGTCGCTGCGCGGCATCGCGTCCGACATGACGAAGATCGACCGGATAGGCCCGCCCCTCGCTCTCGATGACCGGAACGCCTCCCATCAGCGCGGCGAATCGAGCTCCATCCAGCGTAGCGGACATGGCGAGCAGGCGCAGATCCTCCCGCAGGCCTGCCTGTGCGTCGAGGGCGAGGGCAAGGCCGAAATCGCCCTCGAGGCTGCGCTCATGCACTTCATCGAACAGCACGGCCGCCACGCCCGACAGCTCGGGGTCCGCCTGAATGCGGCGACGAAAAATGCCCTCGGTGACGACCAGCAGCCGGGTGCGCGGTGAGGTGCGGCTCTCGAGTCGCGTGGCGTAGCCAATGGTTTCGCCCGGCTTCTCGCCGGCAAGCTCGGCCATGCGCTCGGCAGCGGCGCGTGCGGCAAGCCGGCGCGGCGAGAGCAGCCAGATCTGGCTACCCGCCGCCCACGGCTCGGCGAGCAGGGCCGGGGCGACCATCGTCGTCTTGCCAGCCCCGGGCGGCGCGACCAGCACCGCCCCCGTCCGCGCACGCAGAACCGCGAGCAGATCAGGCAGAACCGCATGGATGGGAAGCCGCTGCATCATGCCTCGTCCGTGACGCAGACGCGACTTTCTAACAAGCCCCCCGGCCTGTCCGGCATCTTGCGATTAGTAAGCGCGCGCGATTGCGAACTCGACGGCCTCGGTCAGGGCCGCCTTGGCCCGCGCATTGCCGAACATGCCGATCGCATCGATCGCCCGCTGGCCATAATGGCGGGCACGTGCCAGCGTATCGTCGATCGCCCCCGTTGCGGCGAGCAGAGACTGGGCATGGGCCAGATCGGCATTGTCCCCGTGCAGGCCCGACATGGTCTCTTTCCAGAACTTGCGATCCGCCTCGTTGCCGCGCGCATAAGCCAGGATGACCGGCAGAGTGATCTTGCCGTCGCGGAAATCGTCGCCGGTGTCCTTGCCCATGGTCTCGCCGTCCGAGACATAATCGATGGCATCATCGACGAGCTGGAAGGCAATGCCGAGATTGCGGCCATAGGCATCCAGCGCGAGTTCCTCCGCTTCGGGCCGCTCGGCCACCACGGCCGCGATACGGCAGGCGGCCGCGAACAGCGCGGCGGTCTTCGCGCCGATGATGTCCAGATACTGGTCCTCGTCCGTCTCAATCCGGCGCTGGGCGGTGAGCTGGTTCACTTCGCCCTCGGCAATGACGGCGGAGGCGTTGGCCAGAATCTTGAGGACCTTGAGCGAGCCGTCCTCGACCATCAGCTCGAAGGAGCGGCTGAAGAGGAAATCGCCGACCAGCACCGAGGCATTGTTGCCCCAGATCATGTTTGCCGTGCGCTTGCCCCGCCGCATCGCGCTGCCATCCACCACATCGTCGTGCAGCAGCGTGGCGGTGTGAATAAACTCGACCGCGGCGGCGAGCCTGTGATGGCGCGTGCCGGCATAATCGAGCAGCCGCGCGCAAGCGAGTGTCAGCATGGGGCGCATGCGCTTGCCGCCCCCCGCGATCAAATGGCCCGCAAGCTCCGGGATCAGCGGAATGCGCGACTGCATGCGCGCCAGGATCACGGCGTTGACGCTGTTCAGGTCTTCCGCGACCAGGCTCATCATCGGCTCGAGCGATGGCGCGCTGTTGCGCGACAGGCGGTGAATGGTGGCGCTCATGGCCGTGCTCTGGCGGCAGCACCCCGGTTTGGCAAGCAAATTGGCTTGCCTTGTGCCTGCGGAGAGGCGAGTGATGCCCGCCGCAAAAAAGGAGAAGGCAGCGGAATGGACGAAACGCTCAGGCGCTACCGGGAAAGCATCGACAATATCGACGCCGCGCTCGTCTTCATGCTGGCCGAACGGTTCAAGATCACGAAGGCCGTGGGCGAATACAAGGCGACGGCCGCCCTCCCCCCGGCGGATCCGCAACGCGAGAGCGAGCAGGTCGCGCGGCTGCGCCGGCTCGCGATGGACGCCAATCTGGACCCGGACTTCACCGAGAAGTTCCTGCGCTTCGTCATTGACGAAGTGATCCGCCATCATGAGCAGATGCGAGGCAACGACTAGCGCCGGACGTTTCTTCCTTCCCGGGCCAGCGCCGCGCGAGAAAGATGCGGCCGCCGGAAAGTGCCGAGGAGTCCGGCGGGCGATCACGCAAAAAAGGGAGAGGGAGAGGGAGAGCGAAGGATGGAAACCAGTCGGCGTGATCTCATGACTGCGGGTGCGCTTGTCGCCATGCTCGCTCCGCAGGGCGCCGAAGCGCAGACAATGCGCGCGCCACCCGGCCTGCTCGAAGTGCTGCATGTCTATGCCGATGCGGACGGTATTTCCCGTGCCCGGCGGGTGCGCGTGCATGGGAACAAGCCCATTCCCGTCGAAACCGTCCTTGCCGGCAGCATCGGCCCGGGCAGGACGCACTGGGGAACAGCCCCGAACAAGCGGTTCTCGATCAACATCACCGGCGACATCGAAGTAGAACTCACCGATGGAACCCGTCATCGCATCGGCAAGGGCGATCTGGTGTTCATTGAGGACCAGCGCGGCAAGGGGCATCGCAGCAACATGCTCACCCCTGTCGCCAATCTCTTCCTCATCGTCCCCGATGATTTCGACCTGCTTGCCTGGGCGGGCCAGCCGGCGACGGGCGCCTGATATGAAAAAGGGCCGCCGGATCGCTCCGGCAGCCCTTCTGTCGCATGGACGACTCGCGTTCAGCCGACGATTTCTTCCGGCTTGAAGAAGTAGGCGATCTCGATCGCGGCATTCTCCTCGCTGTCCGACCCGTGCACGCTGTTGGCCTCGATGGACTCGGCATAGGTCTTGCGGATGGTGCCTTCGTCGGCATTGGCCGGGTTGGTGGCGCCCATCACGTCGCGATTGCGCTTCACGGCGTCCTCGCCTTCGAGCACCTGCACGACGACGGGGCCGGAGATCATGAATTCGACCAGCTCGCCGAAGAAGGGGCGCTCCTTGTGCACCGCGTAGAAGCCCTCGGCCTGCTCGCGGGTCATGTGAATGCGCTTGGAAGCGACGACGCGCAGGCCTGCCTCCTCGAGCATCTTGGTGACGCCGCCGGTGAGGTTACGACGCGTGGCGTCGGGCTTGATGATCGAGAAGGTGCGAGTCACCGCCATGGGAATGCTCCGAAATCAGGCTGAATGGAAAGACGCGCGCCCTCTAGCGGCGAAGTGCTGCCGGATCAAGTGCACACCAGAAACCTTGTTACGATCGATTAATGCGGTCCATCTAAGCTGATGCCCGGGGACGGGAGCATAACATGCAAATGGAAAGCCAGCCCGGACAAGATGTTGTTCCCGGAGAGATCATGTATCGACTGATCCGCCAGACGGATGGATCGATCCAGTACAGGCCAGATGGCCCCGATATCCCGCCAGTCCCTGCCCTGCATTCCCGGTCCCCGGCGCCCGCGGGGACTGCTGTGATCCCCTGTGTCAAAGCTGGTCATTGCAGGGAGCCCATCATCTATCACCGGCCCGCCGCAACGATCTGCGAGGATTGCCCCGGCCCGGCACTGCAGACACGCGCGGAAAGGGCGGCGCCCCGCTCCGGCCCCGGAGCGCTCACCGCATTCGGCATGTACTGGAAACGGGACCAGATCCGCTGGAGCGGCCAGCCCAGGCTGTTCGGGCGGCAGAAGCGCGGGCCGGGCAAGGTGGACTTTGCAGAGCAGGTCGGCGTCTACCTGCTGCATGACCGCGATCGGATCATTTATGTCGGCCGGGCGACGGAGAAGCTCTGCGCCCGCCTCAAGGCCCATACGGGGGACCGGATGGCGGGACGCTGGGATCGTTTCTCCTGGTTCGGCATGCGGGCTGTGGGCAAGGATGGGCTGCTCCACACCCCGTCCTCCTCGTGGAACCACAATGTGATCATCGAAACGATGGAGGCATTGATGATCGAGAGCCTCGAGCCACCACTGAACCGCAAGCGTGGCGACAATCTCTCAGGGGCCGAATATCTTCAGGTCGCCGATCCGGAGATCGAGCATCTTCATCGCACGCAATTGCTGGCCGAACTGATCCACACGACCGGCTGGTCACCACCCTGAGAGCACGGCGTTGCTCAGGGTCCCTGCCGCCAGCGGCCGCCTTCCTGCTTCCAGAAACGAGGGACGACGCCGTCCGTCCGGCTCAGCGCGCGCCATGCCGCACGCGCACCGGCGATGGTCGCCTCGTCGAAGAAGTAGAAAGCCCGATCGAAGCCAAGGACCTCTTCCCGCCACCGACCATCCGCCAGCGCCGCATGACGGGCGCCGTTCAGCGGCTCGCAACCGGGCGAGAGCAGCACCGGCTGGACATGCGACGCCGGCGCGTCGGCATGATCGTTCGCGAGATAGGTCTCCGGCCCCGCGTTCCACAGGCCCCGGGAAATCCGGTCGAGCTGGTCCCGCTCGTCCGAGACCACCAGCAGCCGGCCACCGCTCTCCAGGATCCTGCGCGCGATCGCGGGCATGACGGTTTCGACCGGATCGCGGCTGAGCTGGTAGAAGTCGACCTGCACGCTTTTTCCCGTCCCCCGGATCAGTCCGCCTGATAATGATCGCGAATGAGCTGATCGAGCAGGCGCACGCCATAGCCGGTCGCGCCCTTGTCCCAGGTGGCGCCGGGCTTGTCCGCCCAGACCATGCCCGCGATGTCGAGATGCGCCCACTTCACGCCATCCTGCACGAAGCGCTTGATGAACTGCGCTGCCGTGATGGAGCCGGCATAGCGCGGCCCGATATTCTTGATGTCGGCGATGGGGCTGTCCAGCAGCTTGTCATAGGCTTCGGACAGCGGGAAGCGCCACAGCTTGTCGCCGCTTTGGACACCTGCGGAGAGAAGCTGATTGGCAAGACCATCGTCATTGCTGAACAGACCAGCATGCTCGTGGCCCAGCGCGATGATCATCGCGCCGGTCAGCGTGGCAAGATCGAGCAGAACCTCGGGCTTGTAGGTCTGCTGCGCCCACCAGATGGCATCGCACAGCACCAGCCGTCCTTCGGCATCCGTGTTCAGCACTTCCACCGTCTGGCCCGACATGGTGGTGACGATATCGCCCGGCCGCTGCGCATTGCCGTCCGGCATGTTCTCGACGAGGCCGCAGATGCCGACGACATGGGCATTGGCCTTGCGCAGCGCGAGGGCTTTCATGGTGCCCGCCACGGCCCCGGCCCCACCCATGTCCCACTTCATGTCTTCCATGCCGGGGCCGGGCTTAAGCGAAATGCCGCCGGTATCGAAGGTGACGCCCTTGCCGACCAGCAGCAGCGGTTTTTCCTGAATGCCGCCGGTCCCGTCCCAGCGCATGGCCAGAAGGCGCGGCTTGCGGACCGAGCCCTGCGCCACGCCGAGCAGCGCGCCCATGCCGAGCCGCTCCATGTCGTCCTCGGTCAGCACGCTGATCTCGACGCCCAGATCGGCCAGCGGCGCGCAACGCTCCACGAAGCTCTCGGGATAAAGGATATTGGCCGGCTCGGATATCAACTCGCGCGTGAACGCCACACCGCCTGCCAGGGCCTCGCGATCCGCCCACAGCGCGGCCAGCTCAGCCGCCTCGCTGACCAGCGTCAGCGTCTCGAGGGTCGGCTTCGCCTTCTCGCTGAGCCGCGTGCGATAGGTATCGATCCGCCATGCCCGCAACAGCGCCCCGAAGCCGAGATGGGCAAGCGATGCCGCCTCGATTGCCGTGCCGTCCACCGCTGCGTGAGTCAGGCCGGAAGTCAGCAGCCGCGCGGACACAGCGGCGCCCGCCTTCTCGAAATCGGCGGCACTGCCTTCGCCCGTCCCGACCAGCAGGATGCGCATGGTCTTCCCCGCCTCGCTGGCGAACAGCTCGACAAGCCCCCCGGCTTCACCCGCGAAGCGCAGGCTGGCGGCGGCATCGGCCGCCAGGGCCCGCGCCTCGATGGCCGGAGCGATGTCCGCTCCCTTGGCGATCGGGAAGATGAGACATCCCGCATCCTCGGGACGAGAAGCACTGATGGCGATCTTCATGAATTAAGCTCCTGGAACCGAAATGACCGCGCCAGCCGGCGCATGATTGGCTGCCGAATAGCGCCTTGCCGCCCGCCGCGCCACGGCAAACGGCGCGATTGACGCGATTTCGCGCTTGGCTAGGAGATTGCGATCGGGGCGCGGCAATGCAATAGGCGGCGCAGGCGCCAAGCAAAGCTTCCGCCCGCAACCAGTATGGAGACGACAGGTTTGGCGACGAGGCTGCGCCGCGCGCAACAGAGGCAAGCTCTCCAGCGGCCGACGATGGTCGCCGCCACGGCAATCGCATTGCTGCTGGCGGGGACAGGCGCGAATCGCGCCGGCGCCCAAACGACAGGCGAGGGCCCGATCCTTCAGGATCCCCCGGTCGCTGCTCGCGACCTGGCGCCGCCGGACCAGCCGATCTCGGCCGAGGAAATCGCCTTCGAGGCCGCCCGCATCGATTATGATCAGGATTCGGATGTCGTCACCGCGTCGGGCAATGTCCAGGTGTCGCGGGAAGGGGCACGCCTCTTTGCCGATGAAGTGAGCTGGGACCGCAAGGCGGGAACGGTCATCGCGCGCGGCGATGTCGCCCTCGTGAACGAGAAAGGCGACAGGGCTTATGCGGACGAGATGGACGTCACCGAGAGCCTGCGGGACGGCGTCATCCAGAATCTGCTGATCGTCACCAACAATGCCAATCGCCTCGCCGCCGAGAAAGGCACGCGCGAAGGCGATATCTATGTGCTGGAGCGTGCCGCCTACACGCCTTGCCGGGTCGAAACCGATGCCGGCTGCCCCAAGGAGCCGACCTGGCAGATCCAGGCCGATCGGGTGGTGCTGGACAATGCGCGCGAGCGGGTGCGCTACGACAATGCGCGGGTCAAGCTGCTCGGGATGCCACTCATTCCCCTGCCCGGCCTGCGCCACAGCATCGGCGAGGAAGGCGGCGATGGCCTGCTGGTGCCGGATGTGGGCTATGACCGTCGCAACGGCTTCGAGTTCGCGGTGCCCTATTACTGGCGCCTCTCCAGCAATCGCGACCTGACGCTGACGCCGCACGTCTTCAGCGCCGAATTGCCGATGATCGAGGGCAATTATCGAGCCTTACTCTCCAATGGCGCTTACCAGGTCACCGGCTTTGCGACCGTCAGCGCCGTGACCCCGGTGGCGGATCCGACTATCACGACCACCAAGGACAAGCTGCGCGGTTATCTGGCCGCGAGCGGGAAATTCCAGTTCGATCCCTTGTGGTCGCTGTCCGGCTCGCTCCGCTACGTTTCCGATCGCACCTTCCTCAACCGCTACGACATTTCCCGCGAAGACAGGCTGCGTTCGACCGTCAATCTCGAGCGCATCGATACGCGCAGCTACCTGTCCATCGCAGGCTGGGCTTTCCAGTCGTTGCGGCCGGGCGTCTCGGCGGGGCAGCTGCCCATCGCCATCCCCGCAATCGACTATCGCCTGCGCACGACCGATCCCCTGTTCGGCGGGCGCGTGCAGTTTCAGGCGAACAGCCTATCGATCCTGCGCACCGATGGGCAGGATACCCAGCGTGCTTTCGCGGGTGTCACCTGGTCCCAGAGCCGGCTGACCGGGATGGGCCAGGAAGTGAGCATCACCGGCTATGCCCGGGGCGATGTCTATCACAGCGCGCAGAATGATCTCAGCCCGACGGTCATCTACCGCGGCGAGCCCGGTTGGCAGACGCGCGGGATCGCAGCGCTCGCGCTCGACATGCGCTGGCCGTTCATCGGCAAGGCGCTGGGCGGCAGCCAGCGGATCACGCCGCGCATCCAGCTGGTGCTCGCGCCGCGCATTTCCAATCTCGATGTGCCCAATGAGGATGCTCGGGCGATCGATCTGGAGGATTCCAACCTCTTCGCGCTGAATCGCTTTCCGGGTTATGACCGCTTCGAGGATTCGAGCCGGATCACTTACGGGTTCGATTATCGGCTCGATCGGCCGAATTTCACCTTCGACGCGACGGTGGGTCAGAGCTACCGGCTCACCGAACGCGCCACCGTGTTGCCGGACGGCACGGGCCTTTCCGATCGTATGTCGGACATCGTGGGGCGGGCGCAACTGCGCTACAAGGATTTCCTGGCGGTCACGCACCGCTTCCGCGTCGACAAGGATAATCTTGCCGTCCGCCGCAACGAGATCGAGGCCACGGTCGGCTCGCGCAAGACCTATATCGAAGTGGGCTATCTCCGGCTGGATCGCAACGTGACGTCCGGCGTGGAGGACCTGCGCGATGTCGAGGAAGTCCGCGTTGCGGCGCGTGTGGCGATCGCCCGCTACTGGTCCGTTTTCGGCTCGACCAATATCGACCTCACCGGCGCGAATGATGATCCGACCAGCACGCTCTCCGGCTTCGAGCCCGTGCGCCACCGTCTCGGCATTGCCTATGAGGACGATTGCCTGGAAATGGGCTTCACATGGCGCCGCGACTATCAGACGGTCGGCGACGCGCGGCTCGGCAATTCCTTTCAGCTGCGGCTGGTATTTAAGAATCTGGGTATGTAAAGAACAGCCTTCACCGGGGATCTGGCTGCGACGGTCACAGTCATCGCTCAGCCCCGGTTCAGCCGCATCGCGGCATCAGCCGGAGCAAGCGGGCCAGTTTTCGGGCCATCGCCTGCTTCTGAATGGAGAGCATTTTGATCAAGGTTAAGAGGATGCCTTCCGGTATCGCCAGAGCGGTGATTGCGAGCGTTGCGACATGCCTGATCGTCCAGGCGGCGCCGTCGCAGACGGTCGGCGGCGACGACCTGAACGCGCCGTCCACGGCGCTCGACATTCCCGCCGATGTGACGATGTTCGGCAAGCGCGATCCCAATGTGCGCAAGGCGACGGCGCTGGTGAACGGCGAAGTCATCACCGAGACGGATATCGAACAGCGCCTTGCGCTCGTCGTGCTTGCCAATGGCGGCAAGGTGAGCGCGGAGGAAACCGACCGCCTGCGCCTGCAGGTGCTGCGCAACCTCATCGACGAGACCCTCCAGATCCAGGAAGCAGCGGCAAAGGACATTCGTGTCCCCAAGGCCGAGCTGGACGAGAATTTCGCGCGGGTCGCGGCCAATTTCCGCTATTCGCCCGAAGGGTTCGCCAAATATCTCGGCGAGCATGGCTCGTCGGAGCGGAGCATCAAGCGCCAGATCGAGGGCGAAGTCGCCTGGAACCGCCTGTTGCGTCGGGAAGTCCAGCCCTTCGTGAACGTCTCGGAGGACGAGGTCACCGCCATCGTGGACCGGCTGAAAGCGTCCAAGGGCAAGGATGAATTCCACGTCGGGGAAATCTACCTTTCCGCGACGCCCGAAACGACGCAGCAAGTGCAGGCGAACGGCGAGCAGATCATGGAGCAGATCCGCAAGGGCGGGTCCTTCCAGGCCTATGCCCGCCAGTATTCCGAGGCATCGACCGCGGCCGTCGGTGGCGATCTGGGGTGGGTGCGTCCCGCCCAGTTGCCCGACGCGCTGGCGAGCGCCGTGCAGCAGCTCGAGGTCGGGCAGGTCGTGGGCCCCATCCCTATCCCGGGCGGCTTCTCGATCCTCTACCTCGTCGACAAGCGCCAGGTGCTGACGGCCGATCCGCGCGACGCTGTGCTCAGCCTGAAGCAGCTCGCCATCGACTTCCCAGCGGGGACGACACCAGCGCAGGCCCAGCAGAAAGCCAATGCCTTCGGCGACGCCCTGAGCAAGCTGCAGGGATGCGGCGCGGTGTCCGAGCTCGCCCAGGGGCTGGGCGCGACCGTGGTCGAGAATGACATCGTCGCGCGCAACCTGCCGCCGCAGCTCCAGTCCGTCCTGCTCGCCATGCAGGTCGGGGAAGCCACGCCGCCCTTCGGCTCGGCGACCGAGGGCGTGCGCGCGCTCATCCTGTGTGGCCGCGACGATCCGGAAGACGCGGGATCACCTTCGTTCGATCAGATCATGTCCCAGATGGAAGAAGATCGGGTCAACAAGAGAGCCCGCACCTATCTGCGCGACCTGCGTCGCGATGCGGTGATCGACTATAACTGAGCTGATCCAGACCTGGCCCCCGGGGGCTGTCCCATCGATGCGTCCTGTTGCCATTTCACTTGGAGACCCGGCGGGGATTGGTCCCGAGGTCATTGCCAAATCCTGGGAGGCCCGGGAGGCTGAAGATCTGCCCTGCTTCTTCGTCGTGGGAGATGCCGCGGCGGTCCGTGCCGTCTGGGACGGGCCGGTTCAGCAGATCCACGATCCGGCGGATGCCGAGAAGGTGTTCAGCGAGGCCCTGCCGTGCCTGCAGGTGGCCGATGCCGGCGAGATCGTGCCGGGGTCTCCCACTCTGGACGGCGCCCGCTGCGCATTCCAGTCGCTGGAGGCCGCCACCGGCCTTGCCCGTTCGGAAAGCGCCAGTGCGCTCGTCACCGCGCCGGTCTCCAAGGCCCAGCTCGCACAGGTCGGTTTCACCCATCCGGGACAGACGGAATTCGTCGCCGAGCGCTGCGGCGTGGGACGCGAGAATATCGTGATGATGCTGGCGGGGCCCACGCTCCGCGTCGTGCCGATCACGATCCATATGCCCTATGCGGCAGTCCCCCAGGCCCTGACCTCCTCCCTGATCCGCAGCCGTGCTCTGGCGACGGTTCGCGGCCTGCGGCGCCTGTTCGGCATCGAGAAGCCGCGACTCGCCATGGCGGGCCTCAATCCTCATGCCGGAGAGGGCGGATTGCTGGGCGATGAGGAGCGGACCATCATCGAACCGGCGCTGGCGCAGCTTCGCAGCGAGGGCGTGGACATCACCGGGCCGCACGCCGCGGACGCCATGTTCAGCGCGCGCGCCCGCCGCGAATATGATGCCGCGCTCTGCTGCTATCACGATCAGGCCCTGATCCCCATCAAGGCGCTCCATTTCGACGACGGCGTGAACATGACGCTCGGCCTGCCCATCGTGAGAACCTCACCCGATCACGGCACTGCCTTCGCGCTCGCGGGATCCGGCCAGGCCCATCCAGGCGCCATGATCGCGGCCATCCGCATGGCGCGGGATGCCGAGCTCTTCCGTCGGGCATGGAACGAGACCGGCCAGCCTGCATGACGCCCGTCCTGCCACCTCTGCGCGAGGTGATCGCCAGTCACGGCCTGCGGGCCAGCAAGGCACTGGGCCAGAATTTCCTGCTCGATGAGCAATTGCTCGATCGGATTGCCGCCGTCCCCGGTTCGCTTGCCGGCGAAAGGGTGTTCGAGGTCGGCCCGGGACCGGGCGGCCTCACGCGCGCCCTCCTGCGCGCGGGGGCGCAGGTAACCGCGGTGGAACGCGATGCGCGCTGCCTGCCCGCCCTTGAAGAACTGGCCGCGGCCTTCCCCGGAAAGCTCAGGGTGATCGAAGGCGATGCGCTCAGGGTCGATCCACTCGAAGCGTGCGGCGGGCCCGCCCATATCGTGGCGAACCTCCCTTACAATGTCGGCACGGCTTTGCTTGTCGGCTGGCTCGAAAGCGCGGTGTGGCCACCCTGGTGGAAATCGGCCACCCTGATGTTCCAGGCGGAGGTTGCCGAGCGCATCGTCGCCGGTCCGGGGCAGGACGCTTATGGGAGGCTCGCCGTGCTCGCCCAATGGCGCTGCGCCGTGCGGCTGGCGATGAAGGTCCATCGCTCGGCTTTCACGCCTCCGCCCAAAGTGATGTCCGCCGTCGTGCATGTCGTTCCGGGGACGGCGCCGGAAGGCGTCGACGTGCGCACTCTCGGCCGCCTGACGGCGGCGGCTTTCGGGCAGCGACGCAAGATGCTGCGCCAGAGCATCAAGGGCATTCCCGGTGCGCTGGAGACGCTGGACGCGCTCGGCATCGATGCGAGCCGGCGTGCCGAAACCCTGCGTGTCGAGGATTATGTAGCGATTGCCCGGCGGCTTGGCAGCGCCGATTGAAGCGGAGGGGGCAAGAGCCCCTTATTGCTGCTCGACGATCTTGGGCGGCGCGACTGCCTTGGTCTCGGCCGCCGCCACCTTCGGTGCCCCGGACGCGATGGCCGCAGCCAGCGGCTCGGCGCTCGCGCAATTCGCCTTGCAGATCGTCCGCAGCTTCGCGAGCGTTTCGCGCGCGCTCTCGGTGGCGCCCTTGTCCATCATCGCCAGCCCTTCACCCTGCAGCGCGGTCTGGTTGGAAGGATCCATGTCGAGCACACGGTTGAAATAGCGGATGGCCTTGCCGGGCATCTTCTGCGCCCGCGCGATCTTGCCCAGGGCGAGGTAGATGTCCGGATCCTGCGGTGCTAGCAGAAGCGCCGTCTCATAGGCATCGCGCGCCTGGTCATACTGGCCGCTCGTCAACGCCTGCTGTCCTTGGGCAACCCATTGCGCCGCCTTGGGATTCGAAGCAGCGACAGCGGATGGCCGCAATGATTGCTGACCGATACCGCTGCTCGCTGACAGCGCAAGGGCACTCGCCAGCAGGATGGAGGCGGGCGTGAACCGCATGACTGTCTCCCAGAACGAACTGCGTACAACTGACGCCATAAACCCTGACGCTAGCATGGTTTCTCGAGGACGGCGAAGAAAAAGCCGTCTGTCCCGTCATGATGGGGAGTCAGCAAGGTGCCGTCGCCCCAGGGCCGGCCTCGACCGTTCCATGGCACCGGACGCCATAGCGGATCAAAGCTGACAAAATCCTGAATTATCTCGCGCCCTTCGCGTTCCAGCAGCGAACAGACGGCATAGACGAGCCGTCCTCCGGGCCGGACCAGCGGCGCCGCCACCCGCAGCAGTCTCGCTTGCAACGCATTGATCCTGGCCACTCTCTCGGGCGTCAGTCGCCAGCGCGCTTCCGGATTGCGCCGCCAGGTGCCCGCGCCACTGCACGGCGCATCGATGAGGACGACATCGCATCTCCCTTCCAGAGACGCGAGCGCGGCTTCCTCGCGGCCCGGATCGAGCAGCAGCGTCTCGATCATGTTCGCGGCGCCAGCCCGCGCGGCCCGTGGCGCGAGACGCGCCAGACGGTCGCGCACGCTGTCCGCCGCGATCAGCCGCCCCTCGCCGCCCATGTCCGCCGCCAGCGCCAGCGTCTTTCCTCCCGCGCCCGCGCACAGGTCGAGCACGGTCATGCCTGCTTTCGCGCCGCATGCGCTCGCGATGATCTGGCTGCCGGCATCCTGGACCTCGACCCACCCCTGCGCCATGGCGGGATCGCGCTCCACGTCCTTGCCGGCTGGCAACTCGATGCCATGTGTCGTGCCCGGGATGGGAACCGCTTCCGGCCAGTGGCGCAACAGCTCTTCCGCAGTCGACTTGAGACTGTTGACCCGCAAGTGCAGCGGCGCGCGATCCAGCAGGGCCTCTTGCTCTGCGGCATCAACCAGCGGCGAAAGCTCGGGCAGTACCCAGCCGGGCAGGCGCGAAGGACTTGCCGCAAGTTCGGCCGCCCCGATCGGTGCCGGGCCATGCATCGATCCGTCGAACCATGCTGCCACGTCGGGATCCTGCCGCGCGACCGCAAGCAATGCTGCTCGCCCGTTCTCCGGACGGTCGCCACAGGCCCGGACCGCCCGATAGACCAGGTCCCGAACGGCGCGCCGATCCTTCGCACCGGCATAGCGCCGCTCCCGGAAATAGCGCGCCACGAGCGTATCCGCGGCAGCACCATCGTCACGGGCAGCGGCGATCACGAGATCGAGCAGCTCGATCGCGGCCTGTGCGCGTGCAGCGGGCGTCACTGGCCCATCCCCGTGGTCCCAGTGCTGTTCAAGCCGCGAGCGGGATCAACGGGTCGGGTAATTCGGTGCCTCACGCGTGATCGTGACATCATGGACATGGCTCTCCGAGAGCCCCGCATTGGTGATCCGCACGAAGCGCGCGCGCTTCTGCAGATCGGTGATGGTCTGGCTGCCGGTATAGCCCATGGCCGCCTTCACGCCGCCCACGAGCTGATGGATCACGTCCCGGGCAGGTCCCTTGTAAGGCACTTGTCCTTCAATGCCTTCCGGAACCAGCTTCATCTGGTCCTTGATGTCCTGCTGGAAATAGCGGTCCGCGGAGCCGCGCGCCATGGCGCCGACCGAACCCATGCCGCGATAGCTCTTGTAGGCCCGTCCCTGATACAGGAAGGTCTCGCCCGGCGCTTCCTCGGTGCCGGCCAGCAGCGAGCCGATCATCACGGCAGACCCGCCGGCAGCCAGGGCCTTGGCCACGTCGCCCGATGTGCGCAGGCCGCCATCGGCGATCACGGGAATGCCGCTCTTCGCCGCTTCTTCGGCCGAATCCATGATCGCGGTGAGTTGCGGCACGCCCA
This sequence comes from Sphingobium sp. SYK-6, assembly GCF_000283515.1. Taxonomy (GTDB): domain Bacteria; phylum Pseudomonadota; class Alphaproteobacteria; order Sphingomonadales; family Sphingomonadaceae; genus Sphingobium; species Sphingobium lignivorans. Next base: position 1,620,023 of record NC_015976.1, on the reverse strand, counting down.
CGCCCGCGATGACGCGCGTGGTGCAGATCGAGCCCGGACCGATGCCGACCTTGATGCCATCCGCGCCCGCATCGATCAGCGCGCGTGTCGCCTCGGCGGTGGCCACGTTGCCGGCGATCAGCTGCACCCTGTTGGAGAGCTTCCGGATGCGCTCGACCGAAGCCGCGACACTGCGGCTGTGGCCATGAGCCGTATCGACCACGATGAGGTCGCATTCGGCGTCGATCAGCGCCTCTGTGCGCTCCAGCCCCTTGTCGCCGACCGTGGTCGCGGCAGCGACGCGAAGGCGGCCGGACGCATCCTTGGTCGCCTGCGGATAGGTGACTGCTTTCTCGATGTCCTTGACCGTGATGAGCCCGACGCAGCGGAAATCGTCATCCACGACCAGCAGCTTCTCGATGCGACGCTGGTGCAGCAGGCGACGCGCTTCCTCCTGCGCCACGCCGATGCGGACAGTCGCCAGATTCTCGTGCGTCATCAGCTCGCGCACCGGCTGCGAGGGATTCTCCGCGAAGCGCACGTCGCGATTGGTGAGAATGCCGACGAGCTTGCCCGAGGCTTCGACGATCGGGATGCCGCTGATCCGGTGCCGCGTCATCAGCGCCTGCGCGTCCGACAGGGGCTGGTCCGGTCCCATGGTGATCGGGTTGACGACCATGCCGCTCTCGAAGCGCTTCACCGCGCGGACGGCGGCGCATTGTTCCTCGATGGAGAGATTGCGATGCAGCACGCCGATGCCGCCGAGCTGCGCCATGACGATGGCCATGTCTTCTTCCGTCACCGTATCCATGGCGGACGAAAGGATTGGAATGTTCAGCGCAATGTCGCGGCTGATCCGGGTGGAGACATCAGCCTGGCTCGGCAGAACGTCGGACTCCCCCGGCTGGAGAAGCACGTCGTCGAAAGTGAGGCCGAGCCGAATGTCCATGAAAGCGCCACCTGGTCTTGAGGAACCCCGCTGGGGAATCAGTGGCGGCCCATGTAACCATTTACATGCGTTCCCGCTAGGGGCGGCGAAAAGCAGCACGCGACAGCGGCCCATGCCGGCCGATCCCGAGGTTGACATCGGGGCCGCTGTGGCGCGAAGGCTCGCTGCCATGTCAGCTTTGAAATGGATCGGAGCCTCGCTCCTGCTCGCCGTCGCCGCGCCCGCCCTGGCCCGGCCGGACATCGATGCCGCCCGGATCAACCAGACGGTGAGAACGCTCGCCTCGGACGAGTTTGAGGGCCGCGCGCCCGGCACCGTGGGCGAGCACAAGACCGTGGGCTATCTCATTGCCCGTTTCGAGGCGCTCGGGCTCGAGCCCGGCGGCCGGGACGGAAGCTGGACCCAGGCCGTGCCGTTGCTCCACACCCGGCTGGGCAAGCCCGAGACGCTGGAACTGACGGGCGGCAGCAACGCGCAGCCCCTGACCGCGGGCAAGGACATTCATCTCACGACGCTCCAGCCCCGCGACAGGGCCGTGATCGACAACGCCCCGCTGGTCTTCGTGGGCTATGGCGTCGATGCGCCGGAGCGGGGATGGGATGACTTCAAGGGCGTGGACCTCAAGGGCAAGGTCGCCGTCTTCCTCATCAACGATCCCGATTTCGTCGCCACGCCGGCCGAACCGGTCGCAGGCAAGTTCGGCGGCAGGACCATGACCTATTATGGTCGCTGGACCTACAAGTTCGAGGAAGCGGCCCGGCGCGGCGCGGTCGGTGCCCTGATCGTGCATGATGCGGAGGGTGTCGGCTATGGCTGGAACGTCGTGGTCAGCAGCGGCGGCGAGAATTACGGCCTTGTCCTGCCCCCTGAAAAGCAGACCAGCCTCGCGCTGCAGGGATGGCTCTCGGGCGAGGCGTCGCAGGCGCTCTTCCAGCGCGCAGGCCTTGATCTCGACAAGCTGCGCAAGGCAGCGCGGCGCGCCGATTTCCGGCCGGTTCCAATCGACGGCACTCGCCTGAACGCGGCCTATCCGGTCTCGCACGAGATCATCCAGAGCCGCAATGTGCTCGCCAGAATTCCCGGCACCACTCGCCCGGACGAGACGATCATCTATGGCGGCCACTGGGACGCCTATGGCGAGGGACCGCCCGATGCGCAGGGCCGCATCTATCGTGCCGGCGCGAATGACGATGCGCTGGGCCTTGCCGGCATGCTGGAGATTGCCCGCAACTTCAAGGCCGGTCCGTCACCCGAGCGCACCATCCTCTTCGCTGCATGGACGGCGGAAGAGCGCGGTCTGCTCGGGTCGGAAAGCTATGCCGCAAATCCGCTCTATCCCCACGAGAAGACGGTCGCGGTGCTGGACCTCGACATCCTGCAGACGGCGGGCAAGGCGCGGGACGTCATCCTCGTCGGCAAGGGCCAGTCCACGCTGGAGGATGATCTCGCCCGCTTCGCTGCCGCGCAGGGCCGCAGCATGACAGAGGAAAGCCTCCCCGAGCGCGGCCTCTTCTACCGCGCCGATCATTTCCCCTTCGCCAAGCGCGGCGTGCCCGTGATGCTCATCATGGGCATTGCCGGCGCGTCCGATCTGGTCGAGGGCGGCCGGGAAGCCGGCCAGAAGTGGGTCGATGACTATACCGGCCGCTGCTATCATCAGGCCTGCGATGCATGGTCGCCGGAGTGGGACCTCGCCGGCGCCATCGACGATATCAGCGTGATGTTCGACATCGGCCATGATCTGGCCCATTCCACTCGCTGGCCGGAGTGGAAAGCCGGCTCCGAATTCGCGCGGGTGCGGAAAGAGAGCCAGTCGCAGCGCAAATGAAGCCGTGGCGCGCAGGCCCGGTTCAACCGGCACGGCGCGCCACCCGATTTCCGCGATTTCGGCCGAACGCCGCGCGTTGCAGGCGTCACCGGTGCCGGCGCATCAGCCGCGCAGGCGTTCTGCCCGCTCGAGGATCGCTTTTGCTTCCGCCACGTGCATGGATTCGATCATGCGGCCGTCATAGCGCTGGGCACCGCCGGTAAAGGCTTCGATGATCGCTTTCGCCTGCTCCACGGCTGGGCCGCTGGGCGAGAAGCTGCCATTCGCGATGGCGATATGGCTTGGATGGATGATCGACTTCCCGTCGAAGCCGATGTACCGCCCCTCCTCGCATTCCTGAGCCAGCCCTTCGGGGTCTTCCAGATTGTTGTAGACACCGTCGAAGGCCGCGACGCCAGCCGCGCGGGCTGCCAGCACGATCGACTGGAGAGCGAGCGAAATGGCGCTGCGCGGCGCATCGGGCGGTACGCCCAGCCCCCGCCGCATGTCATTGGTGCCGGCAAGCAACGCCACGACACCGGGCTCCCGCGCGATCCGCTGCGCATTGACGAGGCCCACCGGCGACTCGATCATCGCGATGATCTGCCGCTGCGTGACCAGATGAACGTCATGCGCCTGCCGCGCCTCGATGACCTTGGGCACGATCACATAAGGCGGCATCGCGGCGCGAACCGCCACCATGTCCAGCCCGTGGTCGCTCCGCCCCTCGGCATTGATGCGGATCGCGCATGGCCGCCCGTCGAAACCGGCCTTGACCGCATTGACCGCATTTTGCCGTGCCTGATCGCGGTCCTCGGGAAGGACCGAGTCCTCAAGATCCAGGATGATGAAATCGCAATCGAGCGAACGCGCCTTTTCGATGGCGCGCGGCCGGGAGGCAGGCACGAAAAGCAGCGTGCGAACGAGCCTCAACGGCATGGTGGCTGACGGATCCCTGGCGGCGTTCATCCTGATGCTTTCTCCCTCGTTCAATCCGATTCCGCTTCCCGCAGGAAGCGCGGCGCTACATAGTAGCGAGGCCAGGAGCAGGAGGCCATCGCCATGGACTTGATCACATTCACTCTCTTCATCGCCTTTCTGGTGATCTTCTATCTGGCCGCCAGCGTGAAGATCGTCCGGCAGGGCCATCGCTATACCATCGAGCGGTTCGGGAAGTTCACCGAGGTCGCTTCTCCCGGCTTCAATCTCTATCCTGCCTTCTTCTACCGGGTGGGCCGCCGCATCAACATGATGGAGCAGGTGATCGACGTTCCCTCGCAGGAGATCATCACGCGCGACAACGCGATGGTGTCGGTCGATGCCGTGGTCTTCTTCCAGGTGCTGGACGCAGCCAAGGCGGCTTATGAGGTAAGCAATCTCAGCGTCGCGCTGCTCCAGCTCTCGACCACCAACCTGCGCACCGTGATGGGCTCGATGGATCTGGACGAGACACTTTCCAAGCGCGACGAGATCAACGCCCGCCTGCTCAGCGTCGTCGATCACGCGACCAACGCCTGGGGCGTGAAGATCACGCGCGTCGAGATCAAGGACATCCGTCCGCCACAGGACATCGTGAACGCGATGGCGCGGCAGATGAAGGCGGAGCGCGAGAAGCGCGCAAACATCCTTGAAGCGGAGGGCCTCAAGAGCTCGGAAGTACTGCGCGCGGAAGGCGCGAAGCAATCCCGCATCCTCGAGGCCGAGGGCCGGCGCGAAGCAGCATTTCGCGATGCCGAAGCCCGCGAGCGCGAGGCTCAGGCGGAAGCGAAGGCGACCCAGATGGTGAGCGACGCCATCGCCGGCGGGAACGCACAGGCGATCAATTATTTCATCGCGCAGAAATATGTCGAGGCAGTGGAGAAGTTCGCCACGTCCAGCAATGCCAAGACCATCCTGTTTCCCGTCGAGGCGACGCAGCTCATCGGCACATTGGGCGGCATCGGCCAGCTTGCCCGGGAAGCGCTCGGGACCGATGAGCCCGCCAGGGCCGAGCGTCCGCCGGCGGGCGTGCCCCGGACGCGAACGCCATGATCGGCGGCCTCTTCGGGGATATCCATCCATCGATCTTCTGGGGCATATTGGCGATCATCCTCGCCGCGGCCGAGCTCCTCGCGCCCGGCGTGTTCCTGATCTGGGTGTCCCTTGCCGCCGCGCTGACCGCCGGGGCCGTGCTGCTTCTGCCGATCGGCGAGCCTTTCCAGTGGCTGGCCTTTGCCATCTTCAGCGCCCTGTCAATCAGCGGAGGCCGGCTCTGGTATCTTGCCCGTCCCGTCGAGCCGGAAGACCCGCTCCTCAATGACCGCACGGCGCGGCTGATCGGGCGGACGGTCGTGGTGACGCAGGCGATCAGCCATGGCGAAGGACGGGTACGGGTCGATGACGGCAGCTGGCCCGTCTCCGGGCCGGACGCATCCACGGGAAGCTATGTGCGGATTACTGGCGTCTCGGGATCGATCCTGACCGTCGAGCCGGTGCCGGAGATGCCGGGGATCGCCTCTCTTCCCCCGGGACAGACCTGAGCCGCCTCAAGGTCAGGCAAAAACTTTCGCGCTGGCACCCCTTCCCCGCCCCCGCAGGGAAGAGTGGGAAGCTGGGTTCTCCAGGACCGGAAAAGCAAACGCCGGCCATTCGCGATCGAATGGCCGGCGTTCAACAATCAAACCCGATCAGCACGCAGCGCGCGCTGTCGGTCCCTGCTTAGGCAGCGACCGTCATGACGTCGCGCACGGAAGCATCCACGTCCTTCTCGAACTGCGCGAAGTTCTCGACGAACTGCTGGACGAGCTTGCGCGCCGTCTCGTCATAGGCCGCCTTGTCGGTCCAGGTCGCGCGCGGATCGAGGATCGTGCTGTCCACGCCTGCCACGGCGACCGGCACCTCGAAGCCGAAGTTCGGATCGATCCGGAATTCCGCATCATTGAGGCTGCCATCGAGCGCGGCATTCAGCAGAGCGCGCGTCACCTTGATCGGCATGCGCGAGCCGACGCCATATTTGCCTCCCGTCCAGCCGGTGTTCACCAGCCAGCACTTGACGCCACCCTTGGCGATCCGCTCCTTGAGGAGATTGCCGTAGACGCTCGGCTTGCGGGGCATGAAGGGCGCGCCGAAGCAGGTCGAGAAGGTCGCGCTCGGCTCGGTCACGCCAATCTCGGTGCCCGCGACGCGCGCGGTGTAGCCGGAGAGGAAGTGATACATGGCCTGATCGGGCGTCAGGCGCGAGATCGGGGGAAGCACGCCATATGCGTCGGCCGTGAGGAAGATGATGTTCTGCGGCACGGGCCCCAGATTGTCCTTCGACGCATTCGGAATGAAATGGATCGGGTAGGAGCCGCGGCTGTTTTCGGCCAGGCTGTCATCGTCGAGGTCGATCTCGCGGGTGTGCGGGTCGATCACCACATTCTCCAGCACCGTGCCGAAACGCTTGGTGGTGGCGTGGATCTCCGGTTCCGCCTCGGCGGACAGGCGGATCATCTTGGCATAGCAGCCGCCCTCGAAGTTGAAGACGGCCGTGTCCGACCAGCCATGCTCGTCATCGCCGATGAGCGTGCGGCTCTTGTCTGCCGAGAGCGTGGTCTTGCCCGTGCCGGACAGGCCGAAGAACACGGCCGTGTCCCCGTCCGGGCCGATGTTGGCCGAGCAGTGCATCGGCATGATGCCCTTGGCGGGCAGCAGATAATTGAGGATCGAGAAGACCGACTTCTTCATCTCGCCGGCATAGGCCGTACCACCGATGAGAATGAGCTTCTCGGTGAAGTTGACGGCGATGATCGTCTCGCTGCGGGAGCCGTGCCGTGCCGGATCGGCCCGGAAGCTGGGCAGGTCGATGATCGTGTATTCCGGGGCGAAGTCCGCCAATTCCGACGGCTCGGGGCGCACCAGCAAGGTCCGGATGAAGAGATTGTGCCAGGCCAGCTCATTGATGACGCGCACGTTGACGCGATGCTCGGGCTGGGAGCCGCCGTACAGGTCGGCGACATAGAGCTGCGGCTTCTCGTTCAGGGCCGCCAGGAAATCGGCTTTCAGAGCCTCGAAATGGGCAGGCTCCATCGGGACGTTCACATTGCCCCAGCCGATGGTGTCTTCCGTCGTCGCATCGCGAACGATGAACTTGTCCTTGGCGCTGCGGCCGGTGTGCTTGCCGGTGGCAACCACGAGCGGCCCGTCCTTGGAAAGATGGCCTTCCCCGTTCCGAACCGCGTGCTCGACGAGAGGCGCCGTAAGAAGATTCCAATGAACGGCAGCCGATGTCGAAATGCCCTGTTCGCTCAAGTCGAAGGAAGATTTGGCCTGCACACCTGTCTCCTGGTTCACTGTCCTGCGCTGCCGGTCTGACGGCGCGCAGGACCAATGGTCACAATGAATTGCACTTGTCATCTGCGCATAAGCAATTGACCTGTCAGCGTCAAACAACATGCATTGTGCACTGCCACGGAACGGGACACGGGCGCGCGGCTCATCGCGCGTGAGCACCCGGTCGTCTTGCCGTAACGATTTGCCCCCGAGTTGCGCTGGAAAGGCGCTTGGTCTAATCGGGTCGTTCACGCAATGACATGGCACCGCGCAAGGCTCGATGAGCGCTTCGATCGCCCTGGTCGACGACGACCGCAACATTCTCTCCTCGCTCAGCATCGCCCTGATCGCTGAGGGGTTCCTGACGCGGCTTTATCCCGACGGGCAGGCAGCCCTGAAGGCGATCACGGAAAATCCTCCCGATCTCGTCGTCTGCGACATCAAGATGCCGAACCTGGATGGCATCGAATTGCTGCGGCGCCTGCGCGAGAGGAGCAGCCTGCCTTTCATCTTCCTGACGTCGAAGAGCGACGAGCTGGACGAAGCGCTCGGCCTCGCCATGGGCGCGGACGACTATATCGCGAAACCCTTTTCCCAGCGGCTGCTCATCGCGCGCATCCGCGCCCTGCTCCGCCGCGCCGCGCTCACCCACACGAACGACGAGGCGCCGACGGAAGGAACAGCCGAGACGATCCGGCGCGGCCGCCTGACGATGGATCCGGCGCGGCATCGCGTGCAATGGGACGGAACGGATGTGTCGCTCACAGTCACGGAGTTCATGATCCTGGAGGCGCTGGCCCTGCGGCCCGGCATCGTCAAGACGCGCAACCAGCTCATGGATGCCGCCTATCAGGACGATATCTATGTCGACGACCGCACGATCGACAGTCACATCAAGCGGTTGCGCCGGAAGTTCCGGGACGTCGCGCCGGATTTCAACGCGATCGACACATTATATGGCGCCGGATATCGTTTCAGCGAGGAATGAGGAGCGGCATGCGAGCGGTGAATGGACCACGCGCATCTCGCTCACGCGCCGCATCCTTGCGGTCAATGTCTTCGCGCTCGCCATTCTCGCGGGCGGTTTCTTCTATCTCGACAGCTATCGCACGCGGCTGATCGACGGACGGCTCGTCTCCATGGGCCGCGAAACCGCGCTCATCGTCAAGGCGATGGAACTGGCCCGGGCGCGAGACCGGGACTCCCTTCTGGCGCGGTCCGCCCAGACGACCGGCATGCGCCTGCGCCTCTATGACGCGCCGGGAGACAAGGTGGTCGACAGTTTCGGGCTCGCTCCGCCGACCTACCGGCTGCGGCGCCCGGAGCAGGATCCGCTGCATATCAGACTGGCCCGCGGCATCGATCGGGTGGTGGAAACGATCGCCCTCGCCTCCGCCCCGCCCTATCTCGTCGAGCCCGCGACCGACAGGCTGGATCGCTGGCCGGAAGCGCGCGACGCAATGCGGAGCGGAACGCCACAGGCGGCCTACCGCTTCGCGCCGGATCGCACGCCTTTCCTGAGCGTCGCCCATCCCCTCCCCGGGGAAAGGCAATTGCTGCTGGCGACCATCAACGCCAGCGACATTACCGAGATTGTCCGTGCCGAGCGCCTGCGCATCAGCCTCGTGCTGGCGGCGGCGATCATCGCTTCCGTCCTCCTCTCCCTCTTCCTCGCGCGCACGATCGTCCTGCCGCTGCGCAGGCTGGCGCGGGCGGCGGTGCGCGTGCGGCTCGGGCGTGCACGCGAGGTGATCGTCCCCCGCCTGCCGGACCGGCGCGACGAGATCGGCATGCTCGCGCGCGCGATCTCGGACATGAGCCAGGCCCTGCGCCAGCGGATCGATGCCACGGACGCATTCGCCGCCGATGTCAGCCATGAACTCAAGAACCCCATCGCATCGCTGCGGTCCGCGCTGGAAGGCCTCAGCCAGATCAAGGACCCCGCGCTGCAGGCAAAGCTGCTCGACATCGCGCAGGACGATGTTCGTCGGCTGGACAGGCTGGTGAGCGACATTGCCGAGGCCTCCCGGATCGATGCGCAACTTTCGCGCACGCCATTCGAGCGCATCGATCTCGGCCGCCTGATCGCCCGCATCGCCCGGGGACACACGCCCCGACAGGGCGTCCCGCAGGTCAAAGTGAGCTATGCCGGCCCCGGGCGGGGGAGCCTCTTCGTGACGGGCGACCCCCAGAAGATCGCACGCGTCGTCGACAATCTGATCGACAATGCCATTTCCTTCTCGCCCGAAGGGGGCCGGGTGCGCCTCTTTGCCGAGCAGCAGGGCGATCAGGTGCAGGTCGCGATCGAGGATGACGGCCCCGGCGTACCGGAAGCGGAGCGCGAAAAGATCTTCAGGCGTTTCCATAGCGTGCGTCCCGAGCGCGACGGCTTCGGCAAGCATAGCGGGCTCGGCCTGGCGATCGCGCGCACCATATTGGAAGGACATCATGGCGTGATCTGGGTAGAAGGCAGGGCGGACGGCAAGAAAGGCGCCCGGTTCGTCTTCACCATGCCGGGGACCACGGCACCGTCAGCGCAGGAAAGCGAATGATGAGCGAAGGTGCCGATGATGTCCTGCACGCATCCAGCGTGGCGATCGGCGGCCAGGGTCTCCTCATCATGGGGCCCAGCGGATCGGGCAAATCGGATCTCGCCCTGCGGCTGATCGACCGGGGCGCCACGCTCATCAGCGACGATTACACGCAATTGCGTGTGCAAGACGGAGGCCTGCGCCTCAGCGCCGCGCCGAACATCGCGGGAAAGATGGAAATCCGGCACCTCGGGATCGTGGAGATGCCCTATATGGACGACGTGCCGGCCTTGCTGGCGATCCGACTGGACGAGCAACCGCCGAGAATGCCCGAGACTTCCACTCATATCCTTCTGCACGGCATCATGCTGCCGCTCATCGTGCTGCGTGGCCTCGACGCTTCAGCCCCCATAAAGGCGGAATGGGCCATGAAGCGGACCAACCTCACCGGAAAGCTGCCATGATTCCCCCGCCCACCCCCAAGTCCATCCTGATCGTCACCGGCCTTTCGGGCGCCGGAAAATCGACCAGTCTGCGCACCCTGGAGGATGCGGGGTGGGAAACGGTGGACAATCTCCCGCTCACGATGCTGGACCGGCTGCTCGCGGCCCCCCCGCCACAGGGCTATGCCGCCGGAGAGGATCGCCCGCTCGCCATCGGCATCGACAGCCGGACGCGCGGCTTTGCTGCCGACACCGTCCTGTCCGTCATCGCCTCGCTGCGCGATCAGGGGCGTAATCAGGTGGAGATGCTTTTCCTGGATTGTTCGGGAACCGTGCTTGAACGGCGCTATGCCGAGACCCGGCGGCGCCACCCTCTCGCCCCCGATCGCCCTGCGGCAGACGGCATTGCCCGGGAGCGCGAATTGCTGGAGCCCCTGCGCCGGGCCGCAGAGCATCTCATCGACAGCAGCGACTTCACCAGCAATGCGCTTCAGCAGGCGATCCGGCAGCGCTTTGCCGGCAGCTTCGAATCCACCCTCACGCTGCTGTCGTTCGGCTTTGCCCGGGGCGTGCCCCGCAATGCCGATCTCATGTTCGACATGCGGTTCCTGAGAAATCCCTATTGGGAGGACGACCTGCGCCATCTGGGCGGGCTTGACGCACCAGTGCGCGACTATGTGATGGCCGACCCGTTGTTCGAGAAAGCCGTCGGCCAGATCGAAGCGCTTCTCGGGACCGTCCTTCCGCGCTACAGCGAGGACGGCAAGGCTTATGTGACCATTGCGTTCGGCTGTACCGGGGGGAGACATCGGTCCGTCTGCGTGACGGAGGAGATCGGTCAGCGCTTGCGCGCGGCTGGCTTTTCGCCCACCATCATGCACCGCAATCTGGAATCGGTGCAGCTGGACGCCTATGAGAACCGGCGCCAAGGCAAACAAACGGTAATTGAAGGGCGGGGCGCTAAATCGACATGATAGGACTTGTGCTCGTAACGCATGGCGGGCTTGCGACCGAATTTCGCATTGCCATGGAGCATGTCGTCGGCCCGCAGGAGGCGATCGAGACCGTCTGCATCGGTCCCGATGACGACATGGAAGCGCGCCGCGCCGATATCGCCGCGGCGGTCGACCGGGTCAATGACGGATCGGGAGTCATCCTGCTCACCGACCTGTTCGGCGGCACCCCTTCCAATCTCGCGATCTCGCTGCTCGATGCCGGGCGAATCGAGGTCATCGCCGGCATCAACCTGCCAATGCTGATCCGCCTGGAAAGCGCGCGGCGCACGATGAGCGTGACGCAGGCCGTGGCCGCAGCGCGTGAAGCCGGGAAGAAGTATATCAGCGTGGCTTCCGAGCTGCTCGGCGACATCCAGTGAGCGGGATGATGCTCAGCCAGACCGTGCGCATCGCCAACAAGCGGGGCCTGCACGCCCGCGCCAGCGCGAAATTCGTGACGCTCGCCAGCGGGCTCAAGGCGACGGTCACCGTGCGCAAGGATGGTCATGAAGTCGTCGGCACCTCGATCATGGGACTCATGATGCTGGGCGCGGCAATGGGCGACGACATCACGATTTCCGCTGCGGGCGAAGGCGCCGAGGAAGCTCTGGCCGCCATGACCGCACTGGTCCAGGATCGCTTCGGCGAGGAATAGGCACAGACGCCTTGGCCCGAGAAATCACCGGCTTTTCCAATCCGCTCGTCAAGCGGGTCCGCTCCCTGCGCGAGAAGAAGCTGCGCAAGCGGGAAGGACTTTTCCTTGCCGAAGGGCTGCGCATCCTGACCGAAGCGCGCGAGCTGGGCGTGCTGCCCGAGATGATCTTCCTCGCCAGCGGCGCGGACCCCCATCCCCTGGCCAGCGCGCTGATCGATGCGGTGGAAGCGGCCGGCGGCGACGTGATCTTCACCACGCCGGATATTCTCGGCAAGATGTCCGGCAAGGACAATGCCCAGACCCTCATCGGCGTCTATCGCGATCGGCTGACGCCCCTCCCCGCACTCGACCGCGCCCGGGCGCCCATCTGGTTCGTCGCGCAGGCGATGCGCGATCCGGGCAATCTCGGCACGCTGATGCGCATCGGCGACGCCGTGGGCGCGGGCGGCGTGATACTGGTCGATGATTGCGTCGATCCCTTCTCCGTGGAGGCCGTGCGCGCTTCTATGGGCGCGATCTTCACGCAGACCATCGCGCATGCAGGCTGGGATGAATTCCTCGCCTGGCTACGCGCCGGGCCGGGTCAGCTCATCGGCACCAGCCTCAACACCGATCAGGACTATCAGGCCCCCGCCTATGTCCCGCCCGCTTTCCTGCTGATCGGCAATGAAGCGCGCGGCCTGCCTGCCGGCTATGAAGCCGCCTGCGACCTGCTGGTGAAAATTCCGATGATGGGCCGTGCCGACAGCCTGAACGCGTCCGTCGCCGGGGCGGTGATGGCCTATGAGGTGCTGAACCAGTTGCGGCGAACCGGAGATCAGGGCACGGCGCCGCAAGCGCCGGAGTGAACGTACCGGTCAGCAGGAGGGGAATGTCTTGACCGAAACGACGCGAGGCGGCCTTGCCGCGATGATGCAGCATCGGCGAGTGCTGGTCGCCAGCCTGGTGGGCACCACGGTCGAATTCTACGATTTCTATATCTACGCGACCGCCGCGAGTCTGGTCTTCGGGCCGCTTTTCTTTCCCGCGAGTTCCCCCACCGCGCAGCTCATGGCCGCTTATGCCAGCTTCGCGCTTGCTTTCCTCGCCCGACCGCTCGGCGCGGCGGTGTTCGGTCATTATGGCGATCGGATCGGCCGGAAGTCGACGCTGGTCGCCTCGCTGCTGCTGATGGGCGGCTCCACGTTCCTGATCGCCTTCCTCCCGACTTATGCGATGATCGGCTGGCTGGCGCCGTTGCTGCTCTGCATCCTGCGCTTCGGGCAGGGGCTGGGCCTCGGGGGCGAATGGGGCGGCGCCGCGCTGCTCGCGGTGGAGAATGCGCCGCCCGGCTGGCGCGGGCGCTTCGGCATGATGCCGCAGCTCGGCGCCCCGCTGGGCTTCATCGCCGCAAACGGCCTGTTCCTCGTGCTGGGCCTCTGGCTGAGCGAAGCCGAGTTCCTGGCATGGGGATGGCGCCTCCCGTTCCTCGCCAGTGCCCTGCTCGTCATCCTGGGCCTGTGGGTGCGCTTGCGGCTGGGCGAAACGCCGGAATTCCGGGCCGCGCTCGATGCTGAGCCTCCGGCCCGCATCCCGATGGCGGAGCTGCTGACGCGCCATCTGCGCGCAACCATGGCAGGCACGCTCGCGGTCGTGGCGTGCTTCGCGCTCTTCTACATCTCCACGGCCTTCGCGCTTGGCTATGCCACCACGACCCTCGGCATGGCGCGCGACCAGGTCCTGTCCATGCAGCTTGCCGCGATCTTCATGCTGGCGCTGGGCATCATTCTCGCCGGCTGGTGGTCGGACCGGCAATCGGCCGCCAAAGCGCTGATCGCCGGCTGCGCGGCGACCGTGCCGCTCGGTTTCGTCTTCGGCGCGGGGTTCAATGCCGATGCGCCTGCCCTGCTCTTCATGACCCTGGCCGTGGCGCTGCTCGTCATGGGCTTCACTTACGGGCCGCTGGGCGAGTGGCTCACCTCTCTCTTCCCGGCCCGCGTGCGCTATTCCGGCTCGTCCTTCGCCTTCAACGTCGGCGGCATTCTCGGCGGCGCCATGGCGCCCATCGTTGCGCAATATCTCGTCGCGACGCACGGGATCGGGGCGGTCGGGCTCTATCTGACCGCCGCCGGCATGGTCAGCCTGTTCGGTCTGGTCTGGCTCGCCCGGGAGTAACCGGCCCGGTTCCGCGCGAGCGGCGCCGGGCCAGCAGGCGCGCGCTCAGGCCAGCGCGCCGTGGCAGTGCTTGTATTTCTCGCCCGACCCGCAGGGGCACGGCGCATTGCGGCTGATATTCTGGTCGGCATAGGGATTATCGCCGCCCGTTGCGCCCGCCATCGTCGGCGCCATGCGCGGGATGGTGGTGGTGATGAGGCCGCGCGTTCCCGCGTCGATATCCGCGCTGTTGTCCTCGCCGGTGAACGGATCGATGTGACTGGTAAGGAAGTCCGGCAGGTCCGGCAGCGGCGGCGGGGTCGGTTCCTGCAACTGGAACTCGATATGGCTGACCGTGTTCGTCACATCCTCGCGAATGCTGTTCAGCATGCGCTCGAACAGGGCGAAGGCTTCCTGCTTGTACTCGTTGATCGGCGTCTTCTGCGCATAGGCGCGCAGATGCACCACCTGCCGGAGCGCATCGAGCGTGGCCAGATGCTCCTTCCAGTGATGATCGAGATTCTGGAGCAGGATGCTCTTTTCGATGCTGGCCCATGTCTCGGGCCGGATCTGCGCGGTTTTCTCCGCCAGCGCCGCATCGGACATGGCAATGATCCGCTCGACGAAAATCTCGGGATCGACCGCGTCTTCCTTGAGCCAGCCGTCGATATCGGGCGTCAGCGCAAGGGTGCGCTCCACATCGGCCTTCAATCCCTCGACATTCCATTGCTCGGGATAGGTGCCCTGCGGGCAGGCCGCTCCCACGATGCCGTTGATCGTCTCGTGACGCATATCGGTCACGACGTCATTCACGGACCCGGCATCCATGATGTCGCTGCGCTGCTCGTAGATGACCTTCCGCTGGTCGTTCATCACGTCATCATATTCGACGACCTGCTTGCGGATGTCGTAGTTGCGCTGTTCGACCTTCTTCTGCGCGGTCTCGATCGCCTTGCTCATCCACTTGGACGGCGGCAGCGCCTCCCCGTCCTCGAGCGAGGAGCGCATCATGCGGGCAAAGAGCGTGTCCGGCCCGAAGATGCGCAGCAGATCGTCATCGAGGCTCAGGTAGAAACGGCTGAGGCCCGGATCGCCCTGGCGGCCGGACCGGCCGCGCAGCTGATTGTCGATGCGGCGGCTTTCGTGCCGCTCCGTGCCGAGCACGAACAGGCCGCCCGCATCGAGCACCTGCTGCCGCTCGGTCTTGATCTCCTCCCGGATGCGCTCGATCGCGGCGTCGCGCTCGGGGCCCTCGGGCATGGCATTCAATTCGTCCTCGACGCGGAATTCGAGGTTGCCGCCAAGCTGGATGTCCGTGCCGCGACCGGCCATGTTGGTCGCGATGGTGACCGCGCCGAGCCGGCCCGCCTGCGCCACGATTCGCGCCTCGCTATCGTGGAAGCGCGCGTTCAGCACGCTGTGCGGCACATTCTCCTGCTTCAGGAAGGCGGACAGCAGCTCGGATTTCTCGATGGACACCGTACCGACCAGCACCGGCTGACCCTTCAGCTGATGTTCCTTGATCGTCTTGGCGATGCCTTTGAACTTGTCCTCGAGGCTCTTGTAGAAAAGATCCTCGTCGTCCTGGCGCTGCACAGGCAGGTTCGTGGGGATGGTCACCACGTTCATCTTGTAGATGTCGTAGAATTCCGCCGCCTCGGTCGAGGCCGTACCCGTCATGCCGCTCAGCTTGGGATACATGCGGAAATAATTCTGGAACGTGATCGAGGCGAGCGTCTGGTTCTCGGGCTCGATGTTGACGCCTTCCTTGGCTTCCACCGCCTGATGCAGCCCGTCCGACCAGCGCCGGCCATCCATCATGCGGCCGGTGAACTCGTCGATGATGACGACTTTGCCGTCCTTCACGATATAATCGATGTCACGCCGGAACATGAAGATCGCGCGCAGGGCCTGGTTCACATGATGAACGACCTGCGTGTTCTCGAAATCGTAGAGATTGGCGCCCTGCAGCAGCCCGGCTTCCTCGAGCATGCGCTCGACCTTCTCGGTCCCGTCCTCGGTCAGGACGATGCTGCGCTGCTTCTCGTCCTTCTCGAAGTCCGTGTCGGAGAGCTGGCGCACCAGCTTGTCGACAGCGATGTAAAGCTCGGACTTGTCGTCCGTCGGGCCGGAAATGATGAGAGGCGTGCGCGCCTCGTCGATCAGGATCGAGTCCACCTCGTCGACGATCGCGAAGTTGAACGGCCGCTGCACCATCTGGTTGCGCTCATACTTCATGTTGTCGCGCAGATAGTCGAAGCCCAGCTCGTTGTTGGTCGCGTAGGTGATGTCGGCCTCATAGGCCTCGCGCCGCTCCGCTTCACTCAGATTGGGCACGATCACGCCGGTGGTGAGGCCAAGGAAATTGTAAAGCCGGCTCATCCATTCGCAGTCGCGCCGGGCCAGATAGTCGTTCACGGTGACGACGTGGACGCCCTTCCCCTCCAGCGCATTCAGATAGGTGGCGAGCGTGGCGACCAGCGTCTTGCCCTCGCCGGTGCGCATCTCGGCGATCTCGCCGCGATGGAGCACCATGCCGCCGATCAGCTGCACATCATAATGGCGCTGCCCGAGCGTGCGCTTGGCGGCTTCGCGCACGGTGGCGAAGGCTTCCGGCAGGATCTGGTCGAGCGTGGCACCCTCAGCGAGGCTGGCGCGGAACTTGGCGGTCTGGGCGACGAGCGTCTCGTCATCCATCGCGGAAATCGTGGGCTCGAAGGCGTTGATCTGCTCCACGGTCTTGCGCAGCGACTTGACGTAACGATCGTTGGACGAGCCGAAAAGGGATTTGGCGAGTGCGCCGAACATGGGCTGAATCCTGTCATGGGAATACGGGTCTGGAACCGGCGTGCAGCCGGGAACGCACGCGCCTTTCAGCGCGCTGGAGGCATGCGGACCGCCGGGAGCGGCCCGGAACGGCTTATCTCAGCCAGCTCTGCCGGATGGCGAGGCGCGTGTTCATGGCGAGGGGACGCACGACCTGCGCACGCGGCGCATCCGTCCACGTCACAGGCGCCACGTCAACCGGCCGCGATGCGGACGAAGCTGCGATCGCGGCGACCCCCGCTACGGCCGCAACGGCGCTCTGCTCCACCTGTGCCCGCTCGACCGGCCGCTCTCCGGCCACCAGGCCGGTCAGCGACGCCAGAAGCGCGGAAAGGAGGATCATCAGTTGCAAGCGAGAAACACTCCGCCGTTGGACGATGCCCACATAAGGGCCAATACCGCCTTCGTCTATTCCATTCGGGATTAACAGGCAGCGAATAGCGCGCTTAGGGCTGCTCGACATTCAGATGATGGCGTGGCGAAAATGGTGGTTTCTCGGGACCCGGAGCGCAGCGTACTCAAGGTACGTGAGCACCGGAAGTACGGGAACCGCCATTTGCAGGCCGCCAGCGCTGAATGGCGATCAGCCCTAGTCCGCCAGTCGCCAGACGACCCGGCGCTGATCCACCGCCCGTATGGCGCGCCCCTGCGCATCGCGCGCGGGCTCGTATCGGCCATTGCGCAGGATGAGACGGCGGGCAGCCTCGTCCAGCACGGCGTGGCCGCTTCCGCGAACGACATGGCATTGCCCTGCGCGACCATCCGGCTCGATGGTCCAGGCGATCTGCGACACGCCTGACTGTTCGTTGCGAAGCGCCTCCATGGGATAATCGTCGTTCGTGATCCAGGTTGCCGGGCCACGGCCCCGGGGCGCCTTGCTGCCAGGCGGCAACATGATGACGGGAGGCGGCCCCGGCGTGATCGCAGACCCCGCCATGCCAAGGTTGATGGTCAGATCCTGCACCGCGAGATGCACGACGCGCCCGGCGCGCCGCGTCAGCCCGTCGACCGCGATCTGGCTCCAGGCAAAGGCGAGAAGGCTCGCGATGGTGATGACGCCCCCAAGCGCGTTCAGCAGATCCGCCGACTTCCTGTTCATGGCGCCTCCCGGACGCCTGCCTATGCGAATTCCCCGCCGCCCGCAAAGCGATGGATGCGATCCCTTGATTCGCCCCTTCTTTGGGTCCATCGCGCGGCGATGACCGAACGCTCTCCTCTTGCCCGCCCCTTCCCCGCCCTGCCCGCCATCGAAGGGGTGACGCCACGCATTGCGCGCGCGCGATACAAGGAATGGGACCGGTGCGATCTCACTTATGTCGCGCTGAGCGAAGACACGGCCGTCGCCGGCGTGTTCACGCGCAATGTCTGCTCGTCCACGGAAGTCGAGCTGGGCCGGGAAAGCGCGGCTGGCGGCCGGGCCCGCGCGCTCATCGTGAATGCCGGGAACAGCAATGCCTTCACCGGCTATCGGGGCCGCGAGGCGGTCGACCAGATTCGCACGCAGGTCGCCGCGCATCTGGGCTGCTCGATCGATGAAGTCTTCGTGAGCTCGACCGGCGTGATCGGCGTGCCGCTGCCGCAGGACAAGGCGCGCGCGGGCGTGGAAGCGGCGCTCACCGCCGCGCCCTGCACCTGGGAGCAGGCGGCCGAGACGATCGGCACGACCGATACGTTCGCCAAGGGGGCAACGACCAGCGCGATCGTGGATGGCAGGACGGTTCGGCTGGCCGGGATCATCAAAGGATCCGGCATGATCGCGCCGGACATGGCCACCATGCTGGGATATGTGTTCACCGATGTGGCGATCGACCCCGCCCTGCTCCAGCAGATGCTCGACGCCTGCAACCGGGCGAGCTTCTCGTGCATCACTGTGGATGGGGATACCTCGACCAGCGACACGGTCCTTGTCTTCGCCACGGGCAAGGCCGGCAACGCACCGCTCAGAACGATGGACGATCCGGGCGCGGACGCATTCCTGTCCGCGCTGGACGACATATGCGGGCAGCTGGCCAGGCTGGTGGTGCGGGATGGCGAAGGCGCCCGCAAGTTCATCGAGATCGCCGTCACCGGCGCCGTGAGTGACGAGAGTGCCCGCAGGGTGGGGCTCTCGATCGCCAATTCCCCGCTCGTGAAGACGGCGATCGCGGGGGAGGATGCCAACTGGGGTCGCGTGGTCATGGCCGTCGGCAAAGCCGGCGAACCGGCCGACCGGGACCGGCTGGCCATCCGGTTCGGCGATATCTGGGTTGCAAAACATGGCCTTGCGGTCGAGGGCTATGACGAGACGCCAGTGGCCGATCATCTGCGTGGTGACGAAATTCGTATCGGCGTCGATCTGGGGCTGGGCGATGGCAAGGCGACGGTGTGGACCTGCGACCTGACGCACGGCTACATCTCGATCAACGCCGATTACCGGAGCTGAACCCATGGACGCGCTGACGGACTCGGTCGCCGATCTGATGCGGGCCGTGGCGCGCGATGTCGTGCTGCCGCGCTACCGCAATCTCGCCACGCACGAAGTCGAGGAGAAAACCGCCGGCGAGCTGGTCACCATCGCCGACCGGGAAGCCGAAGAGCGCCTCAACGAAGGGCTGGCGAGATTGCTGCCCGAAGCCGGTCTCGTGGGCGAGGAAGCCTGCGCGGCCGATCCGGCCCGGATGAACGATCTCGCAACAGGCCTGAACTGGCTCATCGATCCCATTGATGGAACAGGAAATTTCGCTGCAGGGCGCCCCCCTTTCGCAATCATGGTCGCGCTGGTCGATGCGGGCGTCACGCAGGCGGGCTGGATGCTCGATCCCCTGACCGGCCGTCTTTGCCATGCCGCGCTCGGCCAGGGCGCGACCATCGATGGCGAGCGCGTGAGCGCACGCGAGAGCGGCGGCCCATTGCCGATTGCCGGCATCTCCTTGCTCTTCGTGAAGCCGGAAGACCGGCAAGGCCTCATCGACCGGATCGAGGGCCGCTTCGCCATGACGGACATCCCCCGTTGTGCCGGCGAGCAGTATCCACGCATCGTGCTCGGCACGCATGACCTCGCCGTGTTTGAGCGGACCTTGCCATGGGATCACGCACCCGGCGCGCTGTTCGTCAACGAGGCGGGTGGCCGCGTAGCGCGCCCGGACGGATCACCCTACAGGCTCGGCGCCGAGCCCGGACGCGGCATGCTTGCTGCCGCCTCCCCCGCCATGTGGGACCGGGCAGCGAGGATTCTTTACCGCTGAGCGAAAGCCGGTCGCCGTTTCTGCGTCCGTCAGCCTCGCTTTTTCCTGTCCTACACCGCTGTTCCTATGGCAGCCCTGCCGGTCACCGCATCCTGTCGAAAGGGTGCTGGCAAGCAGGGTTCTTTCTCATTGGAGGGATTTTCATCATCCGGCCAGCCCGCACAGGCTTGCCGGGGCGGGCTCCGACGTCCGCCTCATTGGCTCAGCCGCAAAGCTCAGGGGAACGGAAGATGATGCGGACGTATCGTCATCTTCGTCAACTTCCAGACTGGAGCGCCGTGTTGGACAGGCCTGCGGCGCAGCCATGGAGACCCCGCACGATCCCTCGGTCCATCCCGTTCTCATGGGCGCCGGGCATCGGCGCGACTCACTGCGACTCGGCCTGTTTCAGTCCGGGCTCGGATCTTCTGGCGGGAGAAGGCCGAAAGTTTCATGGCAACTAAAATATAGCCAGCAACATATTAATTTAAAAGATATTTATATGGAGAAACTGACTACCCAGCACCCCGCCATCTCGTGCGTCATGTTTCGGACACGTCTCCCGGTCGATGGCGGACCGAGACCGGAAGACGTTTTCCCGAAAAGCCTTACAGCTCGCCTTCGAGCCAGCCCTTGAGCGCGCTCTTGGGCGCGGCGCCGACCTTGGTGGCAGCAGGTGCGCCGTTCTTGAAGAGGATCATCGTGGGGATGCCGCGCACGCCATAGCGCGCCGGCGCATCGGGATGCTCGTCGATGTTGATCTTGGTGATCGTCACCTTGTCACCAAGCTCCTCGCTAATTTCCTCCAGCGCCGGCCCGATCATGCGGCAGGGGCCGCACCATTCCGCCCAGAAATCGACCAGCACAGGCTTGTCGGCCGCAATCACATCGTCATGAAAACTCGCGTCGGAAATCGCCTTGGTGGCCATGATCGCAAACTCCTTGCATCTTTGCGTTGTTATCTAGTCAGCCGGACCGCCCGTCTCAAGATTGTGGGCGGACAAGTTGTGCTCCGCCGGTCCAAAGCGGGGCTTGTGCGCGGAAAGCAGCGCAGCCGACAGATCGACCAGACGCGGTCCCGCCGTGTAGAGCAGGCTCGCGCGAATTTGCCGCTCGGGAAAGATCTCCGCCAATGCCGCGACATAGGCCGCCATCTGGCGGACATGCGCGAGGGGCACCTGCGCCACGTCCGCCGGCACGGCCCGCCCGGTCTTGAAATCCACGACATGGACGTCCTCGTCCCGCACCAGCAGCCGGTCGACCGTTCCCGCGATCACCTGCCCGTCGACCACTGCGGCGACCGGCGCTTCGGCGAGCGCGCCGGGGCCGAACAGGGCGGCATGAGCAGGATCGTCGAGCACCGCGAGGACATGCGCCACCAGCGCCCTGCGCGCGGCGGGATCGGCGAGCCCGCCCGGCCCCGCCAGCCAGCGCTCGGCCGCCGCTACGCGCTCTTCGCCCGGAAGGTCCGGCAGCCGCTCGAACAGCGCATGCAGCAGGCGCCCCCGCTCCGCTGCGGCCCGCATGGCGGCATCGGGTGGCGGATCGGGCACGTCATCGTCCACGGCCGCCGAGGGCGCCAGCGGGCGCGGCGGCCGCGCTTCCGTGGGCGCGGGCGCATGCAGCCAGTCGGGCAGAGCCTCATCCGCCCCACCGGGCGCCTGGTCGCCGCCGCCGCGCGCGGGCCGGGCGGGCGGCAATCCGGCCGGGCCTTGCCAGGCGAAACCCTCGCCCCACTCCGCCATGTCGAGGCGATCCGCGCCCAGCCGCCGCATCGCGCGTTCCACCGCCTGATGCCAGCTCCCCTCCGGCACCACGCCTTTGGCGCGGCTGCCAAGCGCGCCGGTCACGATCAGCTGCTCCTCCGCCCGCGTGAGAGCGACATAGAGCAGCCGCCAGTGCTCCTCCATGTCGAGCCGCTGCGCCGCATCCATCGCGGCCTCGATAGGGGGCGCGGCCTCGCCCTTGCCCGGGCGGATCAGCGGCAGCGAGGTGTTTGCCACGGGCAGGTCCACCGCATCGGCGCGCGGGCGCTGGCCGGGGTCGAAGGCGGCATCGGCGAGGATCACGATCGGCGCTTCCAGCCCCTTGGAACCATGGACGGTCATCACCCGGACCATGTCGCCCCCCTCGCCCAGCTCCCGCTTGATGTCCGCATCGCCGCGATCGAACCAGTCGATGAAGCGCTGGAGCGACGGGTGGTCATCCGCTTCGAAACCGAGCGCGGCATTGATGAGCTCGTCGATCGCATCACGCGCTTCCTCGCCCAGCCGCGCGACGAGCTTGCGCCGTCCATCCATCGGCCCGGACAGGATGGCTTCCAGATAGCGATAGGGCGTGGTGAAATCCGCCGCTGCCAGCAGCCCGCGCAGCGGCGCCAGCGCCTCCGGCGCGGCATTCTCGCGCAGATGCCCCCAGAGCGAACCGCGGCGGGGAATGGCGCGGGCCAAAAGATCCTCCTGGCTCCAGCCGATCAGAGGCGAGACGAGCAGGCCGGCGAGATTGAGATCATCTTCCGGCTGCACGGCAAAGCGCAGCGCCGCCAGCAGGTCGCGCACCGCAAGGGGCGTCTGCAACCGCAAGCGATCCACGCCCGCCACCGGCACGCCCGCTTCATAGAGCCGCGCCACGATGAGGCGGGAAAGCGCGCCGCGACTGCGCAGCAGCACGAGAACGTCGCCGGGCCGCGCATCGCGCCCCTTGCTGGCGAGCGGCGTGCCGATCAGCGCCTTCACCAGCCGCGCGATCTTCTCGGCATGGCGGCGCTGATGATCCGAGAGCCAGTCTTCCTCGCCTTCGACCGGCCCGTCCTCGACCTCCTCCGCGCCTTCGCCTTCCGCCTCGCTCCCGGCGACGATCAGGGACGTTGGCGGCAGCAGCAGCACACGGCCGGGATGACGCCGGGCGCTCTGGTGCGGCGCGGATGGCGATTCGAGCCCGAACTCGGCATGGCCGACCTCCTCCAGCACCGCGTCGACGACATCCAGCACCGCCGGCATGGACCGGAAGCTGAGCGCCAGCGGCAATTCCTCGAAGGGATGGCTGACTCGCCCGGCCGCCACGCGGAATTCCCGCAGCGCGCCGAGGAAGGCTTCGGGGCTGGTGCCCTGGAAACCGAAGATCGCCTGCTTGGTATCTCCCACGACGAACAGGGTGCGCAGGGCCGAAAGTCCGTCATCCTCGACCTCGAGGAATTCTTCCACGATGGACCAGACGATGCTCCACTGCGCATCATTGGTGTCCTGCGCCTCATCGACCAGAATATGGTCGACCCGCTGGTCCAGCTTGTAGCGGATCCATTCCGCCATGCCGGGGCGCGTCAGCAAAGCGCTGGCATGGCCGATGAGATCGTCGAAATCCACGGCGCCCGCCTGGCGCTTGGCTTGCGCATATGCGCGGGCATAGGCCCGGCCGGCGTGGAGCCCACGTGCGGCGAGGCGCACGAAAGCGACATGGCGCCGCAGGTCGACCAGCGCCCGGATGGCCTCGCCGCAGGCGGTCGCCAGCGCGACATAATCGGGCGCGGCAGCGAGCAGCTTGTCCCGGTTGCGATTCTTGACCTCGCCCTCGCGGGTCAGCAACGCGCTGCACAGCTCGTCCAGTCCTTCCGCCCGCGCCTGCGGAGCCGCGGCCAGCCAAGCAGCGATGCGATCGGCCGTCTCCAGTCCCGATTTCGCACCCCATGCGGCATTGGCAGTAGCGATCTGCCGCAGGCGTGCCACTGGAAAGGCCGCATCCTCACAGCGCTCGGCCAGCACCGTCTCGACATCGCCGGTGGGCAAATCGAGCTGGTCCAGCAGCGCCTCTTCCAGATCGTCCGGCAAGGCATCGAGCGCACTCGCCGCACGCACGCACCGGGCAAGATAGGCCTGCGTGCCGTCTTCCCCCAGCCGCAGCGCCAGCATCTCGATGGCGGAAAGGAGCGGCTCGTCCGCGTCGCGCTGCGCAGTCTCGATCATGGCGATAAGCGCGCGGCGGGAGAGTTCCGCCTGCCCGCGGTCGTCCAGCGGCTCGAAGCCAGGCACCAGCCCCGCCTCCAGCGGGAAGGCGGCCAACAGCGACTGGCAGAAGCTGTGGATGGTCTGGATGCGCAGCCCCCCGCCAGTGGCATCGAGCACGCGGGCGAAAAGCAGGCGCGCTTTCTCGCGCATGGCAGGATCGGCCACTTCGCCCAGCGCCTCAAGGTCGCGGAACAGGTCGACATCGTCGACCTGCACCCAGCGGGCGAGCCGGCCATGCACGCGCTCGGCCATCTCCGCCGCACCGGCCTTGGTGAAGGTGAGGCAGAGGATGCGCTCGGGCGCGACATCCTGCAGCAGCAGCCGCAGGACCCGGGCGGAAAGCACCGCCGTCTTGCCAGTGCCGGCGGACGCCGTCACCCAGCGATGCCCTCGCGGATCGGACGCGCCGGCCTGATCCCCGGTGAGCGGATGAAGCATCCCGACCTCAGCCATCGTCACCACCCGGCCGGCCGCCCCGGCCGAACCATTCGTCGAGCCGCATGAGCTGGTCATAGTCCGTGAAGACCGGCGCATCCGAATGCGGCCGCGCCGTGAACGGCTCTCCCCCCGTCAGCCAGCGCGCCGCCGCTTCATCGAAGAAGCGTTCGACCATGGGCAGGAAGGCATCGGTCACGATCCGCCTGTGCGTGCCGCGCGGGTCCGTGAGCGGGCGCTTGTAGCCGAACGCGCCCTTGGCGGACTTGCCGAGCTTCCAATATTCGAAGGCGCTGACCGGCGTGCCTCGCACCACCCCCGCCGCCTCCTCGAATCCGCCCTCGCGCGCGATGAGGCCGAGCAGGCCGAGCTGGAGCGAATAGCCCGCCTCGACCTGCCGCACGGATGCGGTGGCGCCGCTCTTGTAATCGACCACGGCGAGCGCACCATCGGCGAGCCGGTCCATCCGGTCCGGCTTGCCGCGCAGAACGACACCACCCCGCTCGATCTTCCCCCAGCGTTCGCCGAACAATATGGTGCGCCCCGTTTCGCGCTGCGCCGCCACTTCCGCCGCGACCCAATCCAGGCCGGCCAGCAGGCGTGGCTGCCACAGCGCCCGCAGCAGCGGATGCGCCGCTGCGCCCGCGATCATGTCCTGCGCAAGGGCCGCCAGCCGGGCCGGATCGCCGCTGCCTTCCTCCATCCAGCGCTGCAGCACGTCATGCGCGCGCGTGCCGCGCCAGGCCGGGCCGGGATCGGCATCGACCGGCTCCAGTGGGGAGAGGCGCAGGATTCGAGCCGCGTAGAAAGCATAAGGATCGGCGCGCAAGCGATCGACGTCCGTGACCGCGATCTCCTTCGGTCGCACCTCCACCGGCGGGCATGGCGCGGGTACCGGCGTGGCCGGCGCCGCTTGGACTGGCCGGTCGATCATGCGCGCGAGCGCGATCAGGCGATTGTCTTCCACCCAGCGCTCGCCGGTCATGGCCTTGAGCCGCAGCCAGAATCGCGACGCGACCGTCGGCGCCGAGGAATCGCGCCGGGCGCGCGACAGGATGACCTGCGGCGCCCCCAGTCCGTTGGCGAAATCATGGGCCGAAAGACCGATCCGATAATCCAGCCCCGGCAGACCGAGGGCATGGCGGATGCGCGGCGCGAGCCATGGGTCCGGCGACGGCAGGCCCGGCCACACGCCTTCGTTGAGCCCCGCGAGGATCATGAGATCCGCCTGCTGGAGTCGCGCTTCGAGCAAGCCCAGTATCTGCACGCGCGGATGACCGCCCTGCGGCGGACGGACGGCCTCGGCCGTCATGATCTGCGCCAGCATGCTCACGAAGCCGGCCGGATCGGCAGTGGGCGGCCCATGCGGCGCCGCAGCCTCTGCATCCGCGATCAGCCGGGCGGCAGAATGCCCCTGATGCCCCGACCAGACCCGCTCGCCTGTGAGCGCCGAGGCTGCCCCGCGCAACGCCGCAAAGAGATCGGGCAAGGGCCGCTCGGCAGCGAAGGCCGTCTCGATCCCGCCGAGCATCGCGGCGACGCCGGGCCACCAGGGCCGCAAGGCGGCACGAAGGGGCTCGCGTCGCCCGCCCTCTTCCGCGAGCAAGCCGGCGACGCCGTCGAGCCCCGCTGGCGGCCGGGGGCCGCGCAGCAGCAGATCGAGCCGCCGCACCTGCTCCAGCCAGGCGAGGCGCCCCTCCCCGGCCATCACCAGCGGATGCTTCAGCAGGGCGAGCAAGGCGACCGGCGCGAATCGCTCCGCTCCGGCCTGAGCCAGTGCCAGCAGCAGCGTGCCCGGCGGCAGTTGCGCGAGCGGCCGACCCGCACTGTCGTCCGCCTCGATGCCCCAGCGCCGCAGATGCGCGGAGACGCGCGTGGCAAGGGCGCGATCCGGCGTCACCAAAGCCGCCGTCCGGCCGGGCGTCTCCACGGCCTCGCGCAAGGCGATAGCGATAGCCTGCGCTTCCTCGGCGGGGCTGGCAGCCTCTATGGCGCGCACGTCCCGCAGCGCGCGTTCTCCGCGCGGCACCTTGGGCCACCCGCCCGTCAGCAGCGCGGGCAGCATCGCATTGCTGATCGCCCGGCCACGCGCCGCGCGCGCGTCATGCTCGCTGCCCCAGCGCCAGAGTGCCACCTCGTCGCGATGCACACCCATCCGCTCGAGCATCAGCTTGAGCGCGAACTGGGGATGGGTTTCCTGTGGCGGAACCGTTCGTTCCCGTCCCGGCTCGGGCGCCATCACCGGGCCAATCGCGTCCCATTGCTCCGGCGTCAGGTTGAGGTCGAGATCGGGCAGGACGACCATGCCGTCCGGCAGGTCCGACACGACGCGCAGCAGACCCGCCACTGCCGGCGCACTGGTGACGATGCCCGCCGCGACCACGAACCTGTCCGGCGGGGCCAAGCGCCAGCGCCCGGCGACATGATCCAGCAGCCGGTTGCGCCGCTCGGCCATGTCGATGCAGCCCCGCAGGGCCAGCGCCTGCTGCCAGGCCGCCATCAGCTCCTCGAAGGCGCCAAAGGCGCTGCGCCAGTGGCTGGAGAGGTCGTCCGGCTCCAGCGCCTTCAGGTCCGAGGGAGCCTTGCGTTCCACGATGAGCTGGTCGAGCGTGCGCGCCAGCGCAGCGGCGAGACGCCAGGCCTCGCCCATCTCGATCCGTTCCCCGGCCTTCGCGCGCTGCTCGCGTACAAGCCGGGCCAGCATCATCAGCCGCTCGGTCGATCCGATGGCAGGGGGCAATGCGGCATCCGCGCCCAGCGGAGCGAGCGCATTGCCCAGCGTCTGGTCGAGATCGACATCGCCAACGGGCACGAGGCGAGGCAGCAGCAGTCCGCTGCCCGACGCGCGCACGAATGCATCGCGCACCGCGCGGACCGCGCGATTGTTGGGCAGGAGGATGATGCCCCGCGCCAGGCGTAACCCGCCACCCTCGCGGCCGTGGCGCGCCAGAAGACCGGCCGCCAGCGCATCCGAAAAGGCCCGGTGGGCGGGAATGGTATAGAGAGCGGGCGCGCGCCGCTCAGACACTGGCGAGCGCCGCCTCGACCAGCGGAATGGCCTGCGGCGTCCCGACATCGAACCACAGGCCGGCATGGGTCATGCCATAAGCGCGCCCCTCCGCGATGGCCCGATCCCAGAACACATTGGTGGAGAAGACATCCGAGGGGGGCTCGACAATGAGCCGGGGCGACAGGATCTGGATGCCCGTGAAGACGAATGGCGCCACGCGCCCGGACCGGCGGCGGCTAAGCCGGCCATTCGCATCCATGTGGAAATCGCCCAGCCCGCTGTGGCCGGTCGCCCGCGCATGGGGGATCATCAGCAGCAGGGCATCCATTACCCTGTCGTCCCAGCGCGCCGCCAGCGCGCCGATCGCATCGAACGGGCCATTGACCCAGAGATTGTCACTATTGGCGCATAGAAACGGCTTGTCACCGAGCAGCGGCAGGGCCTTCACCAGCCCCCCGCCCGTTTCGAGCAGCTTGTCACGCTCGTCCGAGACCACATAGTCCACCCCCGTGCGCCGCGCGCGGGCAGCCAGATGCGCCTCGATCGCGTCGGGCAGATAATGGACATTGACGATGATGCGGCGGATGCCGGCTTCCTCGATCCGGTCGAGCGCATGATCCAGCAAAGGCTGGCGCGCGACGCGGATCAGCGGCTTGGGCCGGGTAGCGGTGAGCGGCCGCATGCGCTTGCCGAGGCCTGCCGCCATCAGCATCGCGGTCTCGAGTTCGATGCTCATGCCGCATTCTCGTCGCTGTGCAGCGGCCCGCGCGCCTGTGCCGGCACATTGGCAGCGAACCATGCGGCGACGGGCGCCAGCGCCGGATGCGCGAGATCGCGCTCCAGAAGCCCCCACATGCGCGGCAGGAAATCGAGGTAGCGCGGCTTGCCGTCGCGTTTCCAGAGCCGGGTGAAGATACCGATGATCTTGGCATTGCGCTGAGCGCCGAGCACCGCATAGGCCGCCTCGAAATCCGCCGAGACCGCCGCGACGGACTGGTAATGGGCCAGCATCGCTCGTTCGACCTCGGGCGAGACGTCGCGCCGCGCGTCCTGCAGGAGAGAAACGAGATCATAGGCTGGGTGGCCGGCCAGTGCGTCCTGAAAATCGAGCAGGCCCAGGCCATGCGAGCGTGCATGGTCCGGCAGCAGCATGATGTTCTCGGCATGATAGTCCCGCAGCACCGTCACCACCGGCGCCGCATCGCCCTCGACGATCGGCAGCACCTGGTCCCAGGCGGCGATGTAGCTCTCCTGGTCGACATCGAGCCCGGCGGCGGGGCAGAACCATTCGGGAAGCAGCCCTGCCTCGCGCTGATAGACGGCACGATCATAAGGCGGGAGGTCGGTCTTGGCCGGTTGCCGGTGCAGCTGCGCAAGCAGATCGACCGCGCGGGTATAGACGGCCATTTCCTCCTCAGGAGCGGCATCGACATATTCGCGCACGCGCGCATCGCCGAAATCCTCCAGCAGCACGAGACCCTGCGCCAGGTCACGCGCGAGGATGGCGGGCGCGGCGAAGCCATGACCGCAAAGCCATTCCCCCACGGCGATGAACGGACGCGGATCCTCGTGCGGCGGCGGCGCGTCCATCAGGATCGCCCGGCGATCGCTATCCACGATCCGGAAATAGCGGCGGAACGAGGCATCGCCGGCAAGCGGGAGGATCTGCGCACCTTTCCATCCGGCAGCGGCAAGAAAAGCGGGAGCGCCGGCGGGCGGAATCATGGGAACGGCCATCGGCTTTCCCAAGACCGGGGAAGGCGCGCTGTCAAGACTCGCCCGCCCTCGCCGGACGGCTCGATCGCCAGCGCCAGCGCATTGTCCGCATAGCGACCGCCAAGCCGGTCAGGCCATTCGATCACGAGCACGCCCTCGCTCAGCCAGTCGTCGAGCCCCAGTTCCTCCAGTTCGCTTTCCTCCTCGATCCGATAGAGATCGACATGAGCGAGCGGCAGCGCCGTTTCCGGTGGCTCATAACCTTGCAGGATCGCGAAGGTCGGGCTGGGCACGTCGCCCGTGAAACCCAGGCCGCGCAGCAGGCCCCGCGCGAGCGTCGTCTTGCCAGCCCCCAGCCCGCCTTCCAGCATCAGGACGTCACCGGGGCGAAGCTGCCCGGCAAGCGCCTCGCCGGCAGCCTGGGTGTCTTCCGGCCCGGCGAGCGCGCGCGTCACGATGCGCATGGCTTCATTCGCCACGCGGCAGCTCGATCGTGACGATGGTGCCTTGTCCCGGCTCCGACACCAGGCTCACCGAGCCGCCGTGGGATTCCACGAACTGGCGCACGAGCGGCAGGCCGAGCCCCGTAGTCTCCCCGGCCGCATTGCGCCCGAACCGCGCGAAGCTGTCGAACAGGCGGGCCTGCAGCCGGGATTCGATGCCGGGGCCGTCATCCGAGACGATGATGCGCACGCTCTTGTGCGTGCCCTCGCCATGGATCAGCACCCGCCCACCGTCCTGAACGAAGCGCACGGCATTATCGACCACATGCTCCACGGCTTGCCGGATGCGCCGTTCATCACCGACGATCGTGCCCAGGTTGGGCCGCAGCGCCAGCGCGATCGTGACGCCGCGCGCCTGCGCCTTCTCCTCGAAGGCAGCGGCAAGCCCCGTCACGAGCGGTTCCACCTCCACCGGCTTGCGCTCGATCGGCAAGCCCCCCGCCGCGCCCTGCGTAAGATCGAGCACATTGTCGATCAGGCGCGCGAGGCGTGTGGTGCTGGCGATGATCGCATCCACATATTCGCGCGCCTGCGGCGTCAGCTCGCCCGCATAGCCGGACTGCATCATCTCCGCGAAGCCGGCAATCGAGGTCAGCGGAGTCCGCAATTCATAGCTCATGTTGGACACGAAAGCGGTCTTCACCCGGTCGGCATCCTCGAGCGCTTCGTTGCGGTCGCGCAGCGCCTGTTCGATACGGCGGCTGTCGGAGATGTCGAGCATGACGAACAGCGCATTGCCGTCCGGCAGCGGAATGGCCGCGAACTCGAAATAGCGTCCATCGGCGAACGCGATGCGTCCGCCCCGCTGGCGGCGCTCGACGGTCGCTGCACGGATGAGCTGGTGAACGAGGCTCGATTGCTGCGGACGCGCCAGCCGGTCCGCCAGCGCCGACATCAGCTCATCGACGCGCGGATGGGTGGCGAGCAACACTTCCTGCACGGCCCATATCTGCCGGAAGCGGCTGTTCCAGAGATGGAGGCGCCCATCGGCCGCGAACACGGCAATCGCTTCGAACAGATTGTCGAGGGTAGCCGTGCGCACGCGCAGCAGCGTGTCGCGTGCGCTCGACAGCTGCACATGCTCGGTACGATCCTCGAAGATCAGCAGCAGGCCGCCATCCGGGAGCGGCTGAGCATAGACGCGCATATGCACGCCATCGCGCAGCCGCCAATGCTCCTCGCGGGCATTGGGTGACTGGAACCATTCGCGCTTCTCCTTGCGCCAGGCCGGAAAATCGGCCGTCTCCGGCACCAGCCCGGCATCGCGCATGGCATCGAGCACGCGGTCGAAATGCGTGTCGGCCGTCGCCATTTCCGGACTGAGGCCGAAAATGCTGAGAAACGGCTGGTTGCAGAACTGGAGAAGATGATTGGAGCTGAACTGGACCACGCCTGCGGAGAGCCGGTCGAGCATGTCGCGATTGGCCTGCACCAGGTGGCGAAGCTCGGCTCTGGCTTCCTCCAGCTCCTGCATGTCGATGGCATAGCCCGCGACACCGACCGGGCCGAGCGGCACGTCCACGACCCGCATGAGGCGCCGCTCGCCATCGATGGTGACGGGGACCATGCGCGCGGTCGGCGCATTGGCATCGGCCGCGCGAGCAGCGGATGCGCTCGGGGAGAGGCCATCGACCGCTTCGACAAGCTCGATGCCCTGCTCGATCACCTGCTGCGCCGACTCCCCGTCGACCGATCGGACATATGCGCTGTTGACGAGACTCAGGCGCTGGTCGGCCCCGCGATGCCAGACCGGCATCGGCGCGGCCTCGATGACGCCGGACAATGCCTCCAGCGCTTCTCGATAATCGCCGACGCGTTTGCGCAACTCCTCGATCTGGGACTGGCTCTCGGTGGCATCGAAGATCCACAGCACGATCGTCCCCGGGCTGGCGAGGTCCGGTCCGGCCGGTCCTCCGCGCACCAGCAGCGTCCGGCTCGATCCGCGCGCCCGGATGGGGAGGACGAAGGAGCGTCCGCCGCGCTGGGCGGCCTTGACCTCGGCAGCCAGCGCGCGGGAATGTTCCGGCTCCAGCCCGCCTTCCTCGGACACCAGCTCGGAGAGAAAAGCGGGGACAGTGGTGCGCCCGAGCCAGTTCGCAAGGCGATCTGGCGCCTCGATGCGCCCGTCCGATCGCACGAGCATGGGAATCGCCGGCGCCGATTGCAGGAGGTCCGCCAGCCGATCGGCCTGCCCCCGCGCCTGCCGCGACGACCGGCGCAGACTGAGTCCCGTCAAGAGAGCCCAGAGCGACAATGCCATCCACAGGGCCAGGACGGCTCCGGCGATGGCCAGTGTAAGCGGCGGAAGCGAAATCACCAGGCTGGATTACGAGCCAATCCCGCGTGAGACAAGGCATGGCCGAAGAGCGCCAACAAATGCGTGGTCGGGCGCGCCTCCTGAACGCAACTGCTCACGCCGAAGTCTTCATCCGAGAGAGGCCATTTCCCTGGGCATCGCCCCGGTCGGCCGCGTCGCAGGGATCAGGCCGTGCGACGAGCGAGCGCCTCGCGCGCCTCGGCCATCAGGGCGGCGATGATGTCGGCAACGGGTTCTTCCTTCGTCACCATGCCCACCGATTGCCCCGCCATCAGCGAGCCATTCTCCACGTCCCCGTCGATCACTGCCCGGCGCAGCGCGCCGGCCCAGTAATGCTCGATCTGAAGCTGGGCCGCACCCATGTCGACCTTGCCCTCGTCGAGCAATTGCGCGACTTCCCGCTGCTTGGTGGTGAACGCGTCGCTTCCCGCGTTCCGCAACGCCCGCACGGGAATGACCGGCAGGCGCGGATCGATCTGCACGCTCGCCACCGCGTCGCGGGCCGAGGCACGGAAGAACGCCTTCTTGAAGTTCGGATGCGCGATGCTCTCGGTGGCGCAGGCGAAGCGCGTGCCGAGCTGGACGCCTGCAGCTCCCATTTCCAGATAGGCTGCGATCGCCTCGCCATGGCCGATGCCGCCGGCCACGAAGATCGGCAGTTCCCCGGCGAGCACCGGCAGGATCTCCTGTGCAAGGACGCCGGTCGCCACGGGTCCGATATGCCCCCCGGCCTCCATGCCCTCGATCACCAGAGCATCGACACCCGAGCGGTGCAGCTTCCTGGCCAGCGCCAGCGCCGGAGCGAAGCAGATGACCTTCGCGCCCCATTCCCTGATTGCCTCGATGCTGCCCTTGGGCGGGAGGCCGCCGGCAAGGACCACATGGCCTACCGCATGTTTGGCACAGACCGCGATCAGGTCGAAAAGCTGCGGGTGCATGGTGATGAGATTGACGCCGAACGGCCTGTCCGTGAGCGCGCGGGTGGCCGCGATCTCGGCATCCAGCAATTCGGGCGTCATCGCGCCGCAGGCGATCAGGCCAAAGCCGCCGGCGTTGCTGACCGCGGCGACCAGATGCCGCTCGGACACCCAGCTCATCGCGCCGCAGATAATTGCAGTCTCGCTGCCCAGAAATTCCGCGCCGCGCTCCATCAGGGCGGCCAGTCGATCAACGGTCAAGGAAACCCCCTGTTCTCTTTACTATCCAGTGCGCTCCGGCGCGCATTCTTCGCCCCACAGCGTCTTGCCGGCGACGTCTCGACACAAGCCGAGCCGATACAGGCTGGTGCGTTGGCGGGCGGGGGTTTCCCGCATCCGGCATTCAGCCACAATGTCAGCGGCGGCTCAACCCGCCGGCTGGTCCCCATCCAGGCCATAAGCCGTGTGCAGCACGCGAACCGCCAGTTCCGTCTCGTCCTCGTCGATCAGCACGGAGACCTTGATCTCGCTCGTCGAGATCGCCTCGATATTGATGCCGCGATCGGCCAGAGTCTTGAACATCAGCGCGGCGACACCGGCATGGCTGCGCATGCCTACGCCCACCACGCTAATCTTCGCGACCTCCGCGTCCGTGATGATGCGCCGGAAGCCGATGCTTTCCTTGCGTGCCTCGAGGATGTCGACACTGCGGGCAAGGTCGGCGCGCGGCACGGTGAAGGTGACGTCCGTCTCCGCATTGTCCTTGCTGTCGTTCTGGATGATCATGTCGACATTGATGCTCGCCTCGGCAAGCGGCAGGAAGATGCTGGCCACGGCGCCCGGCTTGTCGGGCACGCGGGTCACGATGATCTTGGCCTCGTTCTTGTCGTGCGCGATGCCGGTGATGAGCTGCCGTTCCATGTCGCTTTCCTCGATTTCTTCTTCGCTGACGATCATCGTGCCGGGTTCGGGATCATTGCCGGGTTGCTCGAACGAGGAGAGCACCTGCACGCGCACCTTCTCCTTCATCGCGAGCGCGACAGAGCGGGTCTGCAGCACTTTCGAGCCAACGCTCGCCAGCTCCAGCATTTCCTCATAGGTGACCTTGTTGAGCTTGCGGGCCCGGCTCACGATGCGCGGATCGGTCGTGTAGACGCCATCCACGTCCGTATAGATATCGCATCTCTCGGCCTTCACGGCGGCCGCGATGGCGACAGCGGAGGTATCCGAGCCGCCACGGCCGAGCGTGGAGACGCGGCCATCCGCCATCTGACCCTGGAAGCCGGGAATCACCGCGACCTGTCCGGCTGCCATCGCCTGCAACAGCGCCTGCGTTTCGATGTCCTCGATGCGCGCCTTGCTGTGCGCTTCCACCGTGCGGATGGGAAGCTGCCAGCCAAGCCAGCTCCTCGCGTCCACGCCGATCGCCTTGAGCGTCATCGCCAGCAGGCCGGACGTGACCTGTTCGCCCGAAGCGACGACCACGTCATATTCCGCCTCGTCGTAGAGCGGGCTCGCTTCCTTGCAGAAGCCGACAAGCCGGTCCGTCTCGCCCGCCATGGCGGAAACCACGACCGCGACCTCATTGCCAAGGCCGACCTCGTGCTTGACGCGCATTGCGACGTTGCGGATGCGTTCCATGCCGGCCATCGACGTGCCGCCAAATTTCATCACAATTCGCGCCATGGACTTGCCGCGGACCTTTCATCGACTATCAAGGGGGCAGGAAAACAGGCGTTTTGGTTTCGCCGGCTTCGAGCCGGCGCCCTCTTAGTCAGCAGGACAGGTCATGGCAAGCGACGCGCAAGCAGGGACGATCGACCCCAGGGAAGCGGCGCATTTCGGCGCCCAGGCCGCCGACTGGTGGGATCCCGAAGGTGGCAGCGCCATGCTGCACAAGCTCGGTCCGGCCCGGCTAGGCTATATTCGGGAAGCGATCGACAAGCATTGGCATGGCGACAGCGCGACACTGCGGCCCCTTGCCGGCAAGCGCGCGCTGGACATCGGCTGCGGCGCCGGCCTCGTCGCCGAACCGCTCGCACGCATGGGCGCAGCCGTCACGGCAATCGACGCGGCGCCTGAAAACATCGCCGTTGCCCGCGCGCATGCCGATGCCATGGGACTCGCCATCGACTACCGCGCCTGTGGCGTCGAAATGCTCGCCGAGCCGCGCTATGATCTCATCACCACCCTTGAGGTTATCGAGCATGTCAGCGACCCGGCCCTCTTCCTGGCCGCCATCGCGCGCTTGCTCAAGCCTGATGGCCTGCTCATCCTCTCGACCCCCAATCGCACGCCCCTCTCCCGCCTGCTGATCGTCTCGCTGGCGGAAGGGCTTGGGCGTATCCCCCGGGGCACGCATGACTGGTCCCGGTTTATCACACCCGACGAAATGGAAGCGCAACTCGCAGCGCAGGGACTGCAGATCGTGGACCGCAAGGGCCTGCTCGCCGATCCCCGATACGGCTTCGTGCTGAGCGACAATCTGGCACTGAATTACATTCTGGCGGTTACCCAGATTCCAGCCTGATAATTCGGGATATCGCCACCATGTCCGCTTCCTCTCCAGCGTCCGCCCGAAATCCCGTCGATACGATGGACCAGGCATGGGACTGGGTATCGCTCAACTGGAGCGAGATTCTCATCGCGTCGGCGGCCGGGCTGGTTATCTATCTGCTGCTTGGGCTGCTGAAGGGCTTGCTCATCCGCATCTTCGCGCGTGGTGCCAAGAGCGCGCCTTTCATGAGTGTTCTTGAAGAAGCGGCAGCGCGCACAGGCCATGTCTTCATGCTGCTCGTCGCGGCGCGTCTGGTGGTCGGCTATGCCGATCCGCCCCCCACTGTGTTCCGGACGATCGGCTTTCTCTTCACCGTCGTGACTGCGTGGCAAGTCGCGATCTGGGTGCGCCAGATCGTCCTGGGCCTGATCCGCCTTCGCTCGAACCCGGAGATGGGCGGCAGCGAGGCCCTTGCCAATGCCTCCGGCCTCATCAAGGTGCTCGTCTCGGTGGCGGTCTTCGCCGTTGCGATCATCGTGGTGCTGGACAATCTCGGCGTCAACGTGACCGGCCTTGTCGCAGGCTTGGGCATCGGCGGCATCGCCATCGGCCTTGCCGCGCAGGGTATCTTCTCGGATCTCTTCGCCTCGCTCTCGATCATCTTCGACCAGCCCTTCAAGGTGGGCGATGCCATCAATTTCGGCAGCCAGACAGCCACGGTGGAGCGCATCGGCCTCAAATCCACCCGGCTGCGGGCCGTCACCGGCGAACGGATCGTGGTTTCCAATGCCCAGCTTCTGAACAAGGAGATCACGGCTTATTCAGGCCTCGACCGGCGGAGGCTCAAGTTTGCCGTCGGCGTCATCTATCAGACGGCACCAGAGGTCGCGGAGGGCATCCCCGTCCTCATGCGCGAACTGGTCGAAGCCAATGGCGGCGTCTTCGTGCGCGCGGGTTTCGTCGGCTTCGGCGCCAGTTCACTGGATTTCGAAGTCGAGTTCGACGTGTTTTCGACGGACTGGGAGGAAATCTACAGCATCCGGCACCGGATCGGACTCGCGATTCTGCGGCGCTTCAATGAAGGCGGGGTCGAGTTTGCTTACCCGACACAGACGACCTTCACGGCGGCGCCGGACGGTCGCATGATCATGCCCTATCCCGCCGACTGGGGGGCAACCGTCCCGCCGGTTCAAACCTCGCCTCAGGCGACGTCCTGATAATAATCCGCCCAGATGTGCGCCTGCTTACGCTCGATCCGCATCAACGCGACGACGGCGACCAGGATGGAGAACGCGGTCAGCGTCATGAAAACGGGCCAGACAGGCGCTGGCGAGGTGAAGAGGCTGATGACGGCGCTGGCGCCGATGAACGGCACCACCGCACAGCTCGCAAGCGCCGCGGCACGTCGGGCCTTTTTCCGCTTGGGAGCCCTGCGCCAGAAATAGACACTCATCAGGACGCCGATGATCGCGGGCGGAAGGTGAAACCAGGCGAAGGGCATTTTCCAGAGATAATAGCCGCAGATGCCCAAGGTGGCAGCAACGAGCAGCAGCGCGAGAATTCGTGCAAAGCGCACGCAACATCTCCTCAGATATGACCAAAGGGTCCGGTTCCATGCCCCAAATTCCGGATCAGCCATTCGAGTGACCGATCAGGATGACTTAAGTCAAGCTGGTAAATCTTTAATTATTGTCCCGTCCCCCACAAACGGCCCGGCTGGAGCATTCCGTCCGAAACGATCAATCCTTCGTCGCGATCCCGCGCCAGCAGCAGCGCGCCATCCAGGTCGACCCAGCTTGCTGATCCCGCCAGTAGAAAGGCCGGCGCGATGCCCAGTGAGGTGCCCAGCATGCAGCCGACCATGACCTTCTGGCCATGGTCTCGCGCGGCCTTTGCCATCGCCAGCGCTTCCGTCAGGCCTCCGGCCTTGTCCAGCTTGATGTTGATGGCCTGATAAGCACCCAGACCCTCGATATCGGCAAGGCTCTGGCAGCTCTCGTCCGCGCAAATCGGCACCGCCAGCGAAAGCCCCGCCAAGGCGGAATCATGTCCCGCCGGCAGAGGCTGTTCAATCAGCGATACCCCCAGATCGGCGAGGGCGCGGGCCTGCACCGCGATGTCCATTCCGGCCCAGCTCTCGTTGGCATCCACGATCAGATCGGCATCGGGCGCGCCTTGCCGCACCGCCTCGATGCGCGCCGGATCGCCCTCGCCCGTCAGCTTGCACTTGAGGAGGGAGAAGCCCCGTGCCGCGGCGCGCGCCGCTGCCGCGGCCATGACATCGGGTTCGTCGAGACTGATGGTGAAGGCCGTGCGCACCGGAGAAGGTTCGGGAAGGCCCGCAAGCTGCCACACCGGCGCGCCCTCGCGCCGCGCCTCGATGTCCCATAGCGCGCAATCCAGCGCATTGCGCGCTGCGCCCGGCGGCATCAGCCCTCGCAGTGCGTGGCGATCGAACGCGGCCGGATCGGTGGCAACCGCGCGGATCGCGTCGGCGCAACCCTGCGCGGTCTCGCCATGATAATAGATTGCGGTGCCTTCCCCACGGCCGGTTCGGACCCCGTCGGTGACGGTACAGACGACGACATCGACGAACGTCTTGGCGCCCCGGCTGATGGTGAATGCACCGGCCACGGGAAAACGCTCCACGGCCACCGAATGAAGCCGGATCGCGCCCGTCATGCCCTTTGTCTCACGGCCCTCACCTCAGTTGCGCGTCGACCGATCATGCTGCGCGATCCACGCTTCCACCACGGGTGCAATGCGGTTGCGCCATTTCGAGCCATTGAAGATGCCATAATGGCCCACGTCTCTGGCGAGATAATATTGCTTCATCGCGTCAGGCAGATTGGGCGTGATGTGGAGGGCCGCTTCGGTCTGGCCGATGCCGGAGATGTCGTCATTCTCCCCTTCCACAGCCAGCAGGGCCACGTCCCGGATCGCGCCGGTATCCACGACGGCACCGCGATGCATGAACTCGCCCTTGGGCAGGCTGTGCTTCTTGAACACCTCGTTGACGGTCTGGAGATAGAATTCCGCCGTCATGTCGCACACCGAGCGATATTCGTCATAGAAGCGCTTGGTCGCCTCGGCGCTTTCCTCGTCACCTTTCACCAGATGCCGGAACATCTGCCAGTGGCTCATCAGATGGTTGCCGAGATTCATCGACATGAAGCCGGCAAGCTGCATGAAGCCCGGATAGACTTTCCGCCCGGCGCCCGGATAGCTGAAGGGCACCGTGGCCACCACATTCTGCCGGAACCAGCTCAGCGGCCGCTCCTGCGCGAGCTCATTGACCGCCGTCGGCCCCTGGCGCGTGTCGATGGGGCCACCCATCATGGTGAGCGTGCGCGGCCGGGCCGGATGATCGGCTGCGGACATGAGGCTCGCGGCGGCGAGACAGGGCACGGAGGGCTGGCAGACAGCCAGCATGTGCGCGCCGGGGCCCATATGATCGAGCCAGTCGATCAGATAGTCGACATAATCATCGAGGTCGAAACCGCCCTGGGACAGCGGCACGTTGCGCGCGTCCCGCCAATCGGTGATGTAGACGTCATGCCCCGGCATGAGGCGTGCCACCGTGCCCCGCAGCAGAGTCGCGAAATGGCCGGACATGGGCGCGACGACCAACACCTTGGGGCTGCCCGTCTCGTGCCCTTCGCGGATGAAATGCTTGAGCTGGCCGAAGGTCTTGCGTGCCTCGACGACCTCGCGCACCGCGACGGTCTTGCCGTCTATGTCCGTAGTGGGGAGATCGAAGGCCGGCTTGCCGCGCGGCGCTGCCGCATGGGCGAAGACATCCAGGGCGGACGCGAGCATGGGGCCCCCGCCGAAATAGGCGAAGGGATTGGCCGGATTCTGCAACAGCTCCACACTGGCCGTCGCCATGGCGCTTGCACTGGCCAGCAGGCTGCGCTGAATCTCATAAGCATTGTAGAGCATGTATGTCCTAGCCTTTTGCCCAACCATATAGGGCAAGGGAACCGATGTTGCGATGCAGTAAAACCGGCTTCCACGAATATGCCGTTAAGAATCCTTTTCTCGGCTCGATCCCCATGTCTTGCATATAATGGAGACCGATGCCGATGCAAAAGAAGAGCGCCGGAATCCGGCCGCATCAGGGTTCATCCCGGCACCGATAGCCCAGGGGGAGCACGGACAAATTTCGAGCCGAAACGCGCCTCGGCTCTCGGGGAGATCGCGATCGGGGAATCGGGGGATGGCCCTCTCCCCTGCGACGGCGCCATTCGAGGGCCGGGCCGATTCGCGGAGCCGTGGCGAGGGCCC
Source organism: Sphingobium sp. SYK-6 (assembly GCF_000283515.1). GTDB lineage: Bacteria > Pseudomonadota > Alphaproteobacteria > Sphingomonadales > Sphingomonadaceae > Sphingobium > Sphingobium lignivorans. The sequence continues at coordinate 1,580,529 of NC_015976.1, read as the reverse complement.
GTGCCGAGGAGGAGGAGCACGGACGATGCGCCGCGACGGCCCACCCATGCCGGGCCAACAAGGCGGTGCGGCCTGGAAGTTTACAAAGATGACGACCCGTCCGTGTCATCTTCCGCTTCCGTGACCTTTGCGAGAGCGCCGATGCGGCAGACGCTGGAGCTCGTCCCGGCAAGCCTGCGCGGCCCGACCGGATGATGAAAATCCTTCGATGAGAATTCGCCGAGAGCCACGCATTATCCTGTTTCCTGCAACGGGAAGAGGCGTCCGGCAGGGCTGCCATGGCGGAGGGGGTGTAGGACAGCCGAAAAAGCGGTGCTGATTGGGGTGATGCCACGAAAGCAAGCAGCGAATATCCGCCCGCGATGCCTCGCCCCTCCGGCGCTTTGGAGGGCCGTTCCCCGCAGGCGGAGAAGGCCTTGGGCGGCGTGCACGAATTCGATGGCTTTGCGGAAGGGCGGCTAGCCGGCGTCTTCCTCCGGAAGGGGCCTGTCAGGACACGACCAAATCGCGCCGTTCGCCTGCCGTGCATAGAACAGCAGCTTCCGTTAGAACCCGCCGTTCGCGCATTGCGGGACCGTCAACAGCAATGTGCCCGAGAAGTGGTCATTGGGGATCGAACAGCGGACACCGAAAAGCGGACCTCATCCGGGTGGCGATACCGATGCGGACAACTCGGAGCCATTGATCGGCGGGGCGATTTGGCGTAAGGGCCGCAACACTGTTTCTCGAACGAAGGAAAGGAGTGAACATATGCGAGCCGCAACCGCACCCGTCATCACTCCCGTTTTCCGAGTTCAGGAACATATCACATGGGCAATTCCCGTGCGGGTGACTGCGGTCGCCTGACCCTTTTTCGCGGCGATGGCGCCGCGTCCATTCTTTATATTCAACGTCTGCCGACGGGCATCTCCGCTCTTGGGGAGGATCGCCATGCGCGCTGACATGTTCAAGGTCATCGTCGAGCGTCCGCGCTGGGGCTCGCGGCATGCGCCGCCCGTAAAACTCAAGAATGACCACAACGACTTCAAGCAGATCGGTCTAAAGCGGCACGTCCGCGAGCGCGCGGACTATTCGAAATCGCTCAACGAGAATCTCGCGCCGCTCGTGCGCTTCCTCCAGCGGCGGGTAGGACGGCGCTGGGATGATGTGTTCAGCGAAATCTGCGAGCATCTCGACACCGGCAGCACCGTGAAGATGCACGTTCGCGAACATCTGCGCGATTTCGTGATCTTCGGCATCTCGCAGGGCCGGCATGGGGAATTGCTGTGCGAAGGCCGTGTCCTTGATCCCGACCGGTACAGTTGGCGGCGCTGCGAACTCTATGTCGACCCGTGCGACGGCGTGCTGAAGGATCGTGTCTGGTTCTGGCGCGACCAGGGGCTTGTCGTTGCGCCCGGCAGGCGCAAGCCCGCACGAGAGGAGGTGGCACCATGAACGGTGCAACCATACATATCGTGGCCTCGCCCGAAAGCTGGATCGAACAGGCAGCGGTGAACCAGCTTCACCAGACTGCACGGCTCGACGGAATCGATCGCATCGTTGGGCTACCCGACCTGCATGCCGGACGCGGCATTGCGGTGGGCGCAGCTTTCTGGTCACGCAGCCATGTTTATCCCCACCTGGTCGGCAGCGACATCGGGTGTGGGATGGGGCTTTGGCGTACCGCAATGCCGCTACGCAAGTTCCGGCTCGATACCGTCGAGCGCAAGTTGCGCGGTCTGGACGGCCCATGGTCAGGGGATGGTGCCGCGCGTCTCGCGGAGGCTGCGCTGGCACCAGATCTTGCCGGCGAAGCGCTGGGCACGATCGGCGGGGGCAACCATTTCGCCGAGCTGCTGCGGATTGAGACGGTGCATGGAGACGGAGACACGGGGGTCGATCCCGCCGCGCTCTATCTGATGGTACACAGCGGGTCGCGGGGGCTGGGCCAGGCCATCCTGGCCGCGCATCTCGCACGGCACAATGTCGGCGGGTTGATCGCTGGCGAGACCGAACGCGCGGACTATTTGGCCGCGCATAACGATGCGATGCGTTGGGCGGTGCTCAACCGCAAGGTCATCGCCGAGCGCTTTCTCGATCGGATCGGGACCACTGGCGAGCGTCTGCTCGACATCTGCCACAACAGCGTGACGCCGCATCAGGGTGGGTGGCTGCACCGCAAAGGTGCGGCACCCGCGGACAAGGGGCTGGTCGCGATCCCCGGATCGCGCGGCGACATGACCTATCTGGTCCGCCCCCGGCTGGAACAGGCTGACGCGGCGCTGCATTCGCTCGCGCATGGCGCGGGCCGCAAATGGAGCCGCAGCGAGGCCAAGGACAAGCTCGTCCGCCGGTTCAGCATCGCCGATCTTGAGCGAACGAAGCTGGGTAGCCGGGTGATCTGCGAGGATCGTGACCTGATTTATGAGGAGGCTCCGCAGGCGTACAAGGACGTCCATCAGGTCGTGCGCGATCTCGAAACGGCGGGGCTGATCGACCTGATCGCGACGTTGCGCCCACTGCTCACCTACAAGACGAGGCGCGCATGACGGAGATTATCCTGCATCTCTTCTCCGGTCAGGGACCGAGGGAGTGCGAGTGGGTCGTGGCTCAGCTGGTCCATGCGCTCAGCCGGGAGGGCGTGGCCGGCGGGCTGGTATGCGAACCGGTCGAGCCGGTCGAGGGACCAGCGGCAACGGCGTTGCTGCGCGTATCGGGCGACGGGGCGGAGGCATTCGCCGCCACCTGCATCGGCACAATCCGTTGGATCGGAACCAGTCCGTTCCGCCCTCTGCACAAGCGGCGGAATTGGTTCGTCGGCGTGCGACCTTTCCGGATCGACGCGCAGTCGCCGGACCTAAGGGACGAAGACATTCGCTATCAGACCTTTCGCGCTTCCGGGCCTGGCGGGCAGCATGTCAACAAGACCGATAGCGCAGTTCGGGCGACGCATTTGCCGAGTGGGCTTGTCGCGACGTCCCAGGATCAACGCTCGCAACTCGCGAACAAGAAGATTGCGCGGCTGAAACTGACGATGGCGCTTGAGGAGCGACGGGGAGCAGGTGAAGCCGAAGGCAAAAGGGCCCTGTGGGATCACAGCCGCGAACTCGAGCGTGGCAATGCGATCCGGACCTATGAGGGCGAGCGGTTCAGGCGGCGTTAGCCGATAAGGCTAAGGGGCGTAAGAGAATGGCAGCTTCGCGCGATATTGGCGATTGAAGCTGCCCTTCCTCTATCGTCAGCCTCAGTCGTAAGGCTTCCCGTGCGAACAAGGGCGGAACGTCGGCATTAGGCCAGAGCGGGCGCTCAACCTCCGGTTTGGGAACGACGGCTTCGTCCCCATTTTCCGCCGGAAACCGCCTGACGCCTCCCCACCCAATTCAGCCATGGCGCTAGCTATCAAGGCGACCAGATAGCGGACTCCCTGTCAGGCCGGGAGATTTGTCCACGTCGCCCAATCCGCCCGACACAGGAAAAACGCCGGACGAATGCCCCACAGAGCATTTTCACTGGCGAGCAAAATCGTCTAGGGCGCCGCCATGGCTTCCAACCGATCCGACGACGCGCCGCGTGGCGCCAGCCTGGGCAGCCTGCGGCTGATCTGGCGCATGGCATTGAACTATCCGGGCCGCCTTGTCGGCGCTGCCCTTTCCCTCATGATGGCATCGGCCGCGACGCTGGCCATTCCGAGCGGCTTCAAGCTGGTCATCGACCGGGGGTTCGCGGCCGGGACCGGCAGCGACATCGGCCGCTGGTTCCAATATCTGCTGGTCATCGTGGTCGTCCTGGCGCTGGCCACGGCACTGCGCTTCTACTTCGTCTCATGGCTCGGCGAACGCGTCGTCGCCGACATGAGGATCGCCGCGCAACGCAACCTCCTGAGGTTGGAGCCAGCTTTCTTCGAGCAGAACCGCCCATCCGAAATCGCGTCGCGCATGACGGCGGACACGGCCATCATCGAGCAGGTCGTCGGCTCGACGGTTTCGGTGGCCCTGCGCAACGTGCTCACCGGCTTGGGCGGGATCATCTACCTTTTCACGCTCGCGCCACGCCTCACAGCCATGCTGCTGTTCGGCATTCCGCTCGTGCTGGGGCCGGTGATCTTTATCGGCCGCCGCCTGCGCAACCTGTCGCGCGCGAGCCAGGACCGCCTGGCCGCAGTCGGCAGCATCACGACCGAAGTGCTCGGGGCCATGAAGATCGTGCAGGCCTTCGTACAGGAGCGCCGGGAGGAAGCCCGGTTCGGCCAGGCCGTCGAGGAAGGCTTCGCCACGGCGCGGCGGCGCATCGTCGCCCGGGCCTTCATGACCGCCACGATCATCCTCGTCATTTTCGGCTCGATCACCATGATCATGTGGCAAGGCGCGCTTGATGTCGTCTCTGGACGGCTCTCGGGGGGCAGCATCGCTGCCTTCGTCATCACCGGCGGCCTCGTCGCGGGCGCGTTCGGCGCCCTGACGGAAGTCTATGGCGATCTGCTGCGCGGCGCGGGCGCCGCAGCCCGGCTGAGCGAGCTGACGAGCGCGACGCCCTCCATCCGGCCGCCGGCCGCGCCGGTCGCCATACCGGATGCCCGGCAGGCCCATCTGCGCTTCGAGAATGTCTCCTTCCGCTATCCGACACGGCCCGACAGCCTGGCGCTCGAGAATTTCTCGCTGGATGTGAGGCCGGGCGAGACGGTCGCCATCGTCGGCCCCTCCGGCGCGGGCAAGTCCACGATCCTGCAGCTTGTGGAGCGCTTCTATGATCCCGCCGACGGGCAGATCCTGCTCAACGGCGTCGATCTGCGCAGCGCCGATCCGGCCGATATCCGCGCGATGATCGCGCTCGTGCCGCAGGAAACAGTGATGTTTGCCGCCAGCGCGCGCGACAATCTGCGTTACGGGCGCTGGGACGCCACCGATGATGACCTTCTCGCCGCCGCACGCGCGGCCAATGCCGAGGATTTCCTGCTTGGTCTGCCCCAGGGCCTCGACACCGAGCTTGGCGAGGGCGGCGCACGGCTCTCCGGCGGGCAGCGCCAGCGTCTGGCCATTGCCCGCGCGCTGCTGCGCGATGCGCCGCTCCTCCTGCTGGACGAGGCGACTTCCGCGCTCGATGCCGAATCGGAGCGGCTGGTCCAGGATGCCCTTGGCCAGCTCATGCGCGGCCGCACGACCATCGTCATTGCCCATCGCCTCGCGACCGTGCGTGCCGCCGACCGCATTGTCGTGATGGATCAGGGCCGGATCGTGGAAATCGGCAACCATGCCGAGCTCAGCGCGCGCAATGGCTTGTACGCGCGCCTCGCTGCGCTGCAATTCGCGGAACCGGCCTGAGCACAGGAGCGATCGGACGGGGGAAGCGCCCGCACATGACCAGCGGCATCGTTGAACAGGTGATCCACGCTGCTCCCGGGGCGAGCGCGGCGGCTATCGATCAGCTCCGCCTCCGCCGATGTCTGCGGGAGTCAGCCCCGGGCGCCGGGATCCGACATGCGCACGATGTGATCGAAGATCGCGGGATGAAGCGGGTTCTCGAACTCGCAGCCGGCCTCATGATTGGCGGTCCAGGCGACCAGCGCCTTGCGTCCCTCGAAGCCGGGGAACATCACCCAGACCTCCATGCCGACACGCAGCTTCACGAAGCTCAGCAGGCGGAAGCCCCCCAGCGACATGTCCGTGATGCGGCTCTTGAACCAGCTTTCGCCCTTGCGCCGCACACGCACGCCAATGAGGACCGTCTGGCGGTCCTGCAGGCGTGAGACATAATGTTGGTCTGAAGGTTCCTGAAGCGCGCCCATATCGTTCTTGCTCGCCTTTGAAAGCGAAGGATAAGGCGCGGCGCATTACCAATATCCTAACGTCCCTGCGCCCGAGCCAGGGCTCTTTCCGGGCGAGACCAGGTGCCATGGCGGTAATGGCATCTCCAGTGCAGGTGCCTTTGCAGCGACGCTGCGCGGTTCTGTGCGGTTCTGCGTGGCGCTGTGCGGTCGAGGCGCCCCGAGTTCATCCGACCGAGGGCCGCCGGGCGAAGCATGCCGGCAAAAGCGGCCCCACATATATCTGCCAAAACCGCGCCCTTGCTCCGTGGCTCGCGTGCCAAGGAAACCAGCGCATCCGACCGCGCTAGCCGGCGGCGGGAAAGTCGCTCCTCAAGGCTGTCGCCGACATTCAGGTCGCTGGAGAAGCAGAGGTACGCGGAGGGCGCAGAATGCCGCAACCCTGCCGTCGCGGTGAAGGCACCATCCGGTATGAGGAAGTCGAGCCCAGACCGGCGCGTCATCGCTTCCTTCCGGCATCGGATCCTTGCCGGCGCTCGCTCGTCACCAAAAAGAAAGGGGGCCGAAGCCCCCTCTCCCTGACTGATTGCTGAAACGGAAAGCCTGGGGCTCCGCTCCGCTTTGATCAGAACACGCCGCCGTAGCGCTCGTTCCCGACGAAGCCCAGCTTCGTAACCTTCGCGCGCTTGATGGCGGCGAGAACCTCGTCGACCACCACATAGCGGGCCGACTGGTCGGGCTCGAACTGGAGTTCCGGCTCCGGCGCCATCGCCGCAGTCTGCTCCAGATACTGGCGCAGCAGGACCCGGTCGATCGGGCTGCCATTCCAGTAGATCACGCCGGCAGGGTCGATCGTCAGGCGGTTCTTGACCGGATCGATCGCATTCTGCGGCGCGTCGGCGTTCTGCGGCAGGTCGATCTTCACCGCGTGGGTCTGGATGGGGATGGTGATAATGAACATGATGAGGAGAACGAGCATGACGTCGATCAACGGCGTCGTGTTCATTTCCATCATCGGTTCGCCGTCGTCGCGGCCACCGCTCATTGCCATTGGACTGGTCTCCTAAATCTGGGCGTCAGAGGCGACGGACGGTAATCGAACCCGGCTCAGGCTCGGAAATGAACCCGACCCTGGGATAGCCCGCACGCTGCATGGTGAAGATCGTTCCTCCAATGCAACGATAAGGCGTATCGACGTCCGCACGAATATGCGCCTCGGGGAGATCCTCGGGGCTCATGTTCTCAACGCCGCCAGCGTTCTCGATATCCTTCTTGAGCTTGTCCACCGCGCGGTTGAGCAGGTCGCCCGCGTTGACCTTCGTCATGTTCCAGTAAACTTCGCAATTGCCATCCACGGCCCGGACGGTCAGCGACACGTTTTCCGGCTTGGTCGTGGTGGGTTCGAAGGCGATTTTCGGGAGATTCACTTCAACTGTCTGGATCACGACCGGAACCGCGATCAGAAAGATGATGAGAAGCACCAGCATGACGTCCACGAGGGGCGTCGTGTTGATGTCCGACATTGGGGCGTCGTCACCGCCACCCCCAGCACTCATTGCCATCGATCATAATCCTACTTCTGGGCCGTAGCCATGAGCTTCTCGATGTCAGGCGGCACGGTCGGTTTCAGCCGGCCGTGCCGTTCTGAAGCGATCAGGCCTTGGCAGCAGCCGGCTTGGCGACCGGAGCGGCGGCCGGCGCGGCGAGGGCCGCCGGACGGACGGCGCCGCCGGAAACCATGTAGCCGAGCAGGTCGTTGTTGAAGCCGCTCAGATCCTCGGCGATCGACTTGTTGCGGCGCTGCAGCCAGTTGTAGGCAAGCACGGCCGGAACGGCCACAGCCAGACCCAGGGCGGTCATGATGAGCGCCTCACCGACCGGACCGGCGACGGCGTCGATCGATGCCTGACCCGACGCGCCGATCTTGATGAGCGCGCGGTAGATGCCGATAACCGTACCGAACAGACCGATGAACGGCGCGGTGGCGCCAACGGTGGCGAGGAATGCCAGACCGCCGCCGAGCTTCGAGTTGATCGCCGCTTCCGAGCGGGCGAGCGATGCGTGCATCCAGTCATGTGCCTCGACCGGATCGGTCAGCTTGCCATGCTGTTCCTGCGCCAGGATGCCGTCGTCGACGAGCTGCTTGTAGGCGCTGTTCTTCTCAAGCTTGGCGGAGCCTTCCTTCAGCGAAGGCGCGCGCCAGAAGACCGTGCGGATCTTCTTGGCCTGGTTGATCACCTTCTGCTGCTCGATCAGCTTCGAGAACAGGATGAAGAACGAGAAAACGGACATGCCGCACAGGATCAGGAAGACCGTCCATGCGATGACACCACCCTGCTCGAGGGCCTCCATGAGGCCGTAAGGGTTGGCGGATGCTGCCGGCGCGGCGGCGGCGGAAAGTTGGATGAACATTCGTTTGTTTCCTCTTCAGAACCAGTCAGTGAAGTGGCCGTCCTTCGCCCCAGTCCGGGACGGCCGGAAAATTCAGGATCATTCAGGCAGACGCCAGACCACGCGACGGCGATCCTTCGTCCGGATCGGGTTACCCGCCTGGTCGAGTGCCGGCGAATAACGACCGCGGCGCACGATCAGGCTGCAGGCAGCCTCGTCGAGATCGCGGTTGCCGCTTGACGAGGTCACGCGGCAATTCTCGACGCGGCCCTGCTCGTTGATCTCCCACTCGATGGCCACGGTACCCTGAGCCTCGTCACGCAGAGCGCGCGAAGGATAGTCGTCATTCGTGATCCAGTTTGCGGGATTGCCACGGGCACCGGCAGCCTTGCTGACCACGGGCGGCGGCGGCGGAGCCGGCGGCGCGGGCGGAGCAGGTGGCCGGGGGATCGGTGGCGGAGGCGGCGCAAGGACCGGCGCCTGGGAAGGCAGCGAGATCACTGGCGGCGGCGCCGAAGGTGGCGGCGGAGGCGGCGGCGGCATGTCCGGCGGCGGAGGCGGCGGTGGCGGCGGCTCCTCCTCGGGTGGCGGCGGCTCTTCGGCCACATCGATGACGTTCAGCTGCTCTGCAGCTTTCTTGACATATTGGATGCCAAGACCCGTCACAAATGCATAGCCGAGGATCACGTGAATGATCGCAACGACTACGATGGATATCGTCCGACTGGACGATTGTGAGTGGTCAGCATAGGCCATTCAGCAACGAAACTCCTTAGCTCTAAAGCGGCACTCTTGATCCAGAATGGCGAATCAGCGCACCGTTAACAACACTACGCCGTCCGCGCGATTCTGGTCGCCCGGTCTCCGTTTCCGGCTTTGTCCTATCGCGGCAAATCGCGGGAGGCAAACGCTTTGTTGACAGTGCACCAATGGCTCTGATTGCCTATCATCCCATGCTTGGACACGCCTCCGGAGAATCATCTTATGCCGAACAGGATTGACAGGAACGCGGGTCGCCGAAGCCGCTTTGGCGGCGCCCTGCCCGTGGCGCTTTTCTGCGCTGGCCTGGCTTTGCCGAGCCCCGGCCAAGCGGCGGAGGAAATGACCGCGCCCGCCGCGCCATCGATGAGCTTTGCGCGCGTTGCCGACCTTGTCATCGCTTCCCCCGCCATTGCCCGCGTTCAGGTGAAATCGGTGATCGCATTGCCCCCGGAACGTGCGCCCGATCTCGGCGCGGGGCGCACCCGCTTCTACGTTGAGGCCGACACCATGGGCCTGATTCGGGGGGAAAGCGTCATTGCCCGCAAGGTTTCCTTCCTGATCGACGGCCCCACTTCGAAAGCGAAGAAGCCCGGCCTGAAGGGGCGCACGCTGCTCATCTTCGGCAAGGTCGGTTCCCGCATCGACCAGTTCCAGCTGACGTCGAGCACAGCCGTGACGGATTGGTCCGCCGCCAACGAAGCGCTGGTGCGCAAGGTGATCGCCGAGGCCATGGCCCCGGACGCGCCGCCCGCGATCACCGGAATCAGCTCCGCCTTCCACGTCACCGGCACGATCCTCGGTGAAGGGGAGACCCAGATTTTCCTCGAGACGGCCAATGGCAGCCCGATTTCCCTGTCGGTCATTCGCCGGCCCGACGAGAAACCGCATTTCAGCGCCTCCCTTGGGGAGGTCGTGGATGAGGCGGCATCGCTGCCGGAGCCCGACACGATGCTCTGGTATCGTCTCGCCTGCGGATTGCCCGAGCAATTGCCGGCCCGCCCACTGCGTGGACTGGATCGCACGGAAGCGCAGGCCGCCTCGCGGGACTATGCCGCATTCCGCGGCGCCCTCGCGCCTTGCGAAAGGACCGGCCAACCGGTGATCTGAGGGAGAGGCATAGCGCCTCCCTCCCCCCCCCGGCCGAACTCGCCCGGAAAATCGGAATGCCGGGGTCGCTTTACGCGCCCGGAGCAGGCCCGACGGTGCGGTCACACAGCCGGATCAAGAAAGTTGGTTCTGATTTTCCACAGTCGCCATTAAGAGCGCCCTCAACGCGCGCCGCGCATCTCACAGGAACGAGCACTCATGAACACCACCGCCCCGCTTCGCCTCGCCATCATCGGTCTTGGAACGGTGGGCGCGGGGGTCATTCGCCTGCTGGAAGCCAATCGGGAGCTGGTCGCGCGGCGCGCCGGTCGGCCGATCGAGGTCGTCGCCATCTCGGCGCGGGATCGCAACAAGGATCGCGGCGTCGATCTCTCGCGCTACGAGTGGGTAGACGACATGAGCACGCTTGCCGGGCGAGACGACATCGATACCGTCGTCGAGCTCATCGGCGGCTCGGATGGCCCTGCCCTCACCCTGGCACGCCAGTGCCTTGGCCAGGGCAAGCCTTTCGTGACCGCCAACAAGGCGATGATCGCCCATCACGGGCTCGATCTCGCCCGGGAAGCGGAGCGGACGGGCGTGGCGCTCAAATATGAAGCGGCGGTCGCGGGCGGCGTGCCGGTCATCAAGGGCCTGCGGGAAGGGGCTGCGGCCAACCGGATCATGCGGGTCTACGGCATCCTCAACGGCACCTGCAATTACATCCTCTCGACCATGGAGCGGGATGGCAGCGCCTTTGCCGATGTGCTGGAGGAGGCACAGGCGAAAGGCTATGCCGAGGCGGACCCGACCTTCGACATCGACGGCATCGACGCCGCGCACAAGCTGTCGATCCTAGCCAGCCTGTCCTTCGGCACGGAGATCGATTTCCCCTCCGTGGACATCACCGGCATCCGCCATGTGCTCGCCGCCGACATCCGGGAAGCCGCGGCGCTCGGTTATCGCGTACGCCTGATTGCCATGGCCGAGTGCGAGGAGGATGGCGGCGAGAATGTCGGTCTTTTCCAGCGCGTCCATCCGATGCTGGTGCCGGTCGATCACCCGCTCGCCCATGTCGACGGGGCGCTCAACGCCGTGGTGGCGGAAGGCAATTTCGTCGGCCGTCTCTTCTTTCAGGGCGCCGGCGCCGGGGAAGGCCCCACGGCTTCGGCCGTGGTGGCGGACGTCATCGATGTCGCGCGGGATGAATATGGCCCGGCCTTCGCCATGCCGGCCGAATGGCTGCAAAGGCAGGTCAAGGCAGATGGCGGCGCGCGGATCGGCCGCGCCTATCTGCGCTTTCTGGTGCAGGACCGCCCGGGGGTGCTTGCCGAGATCACGGCAGCGATGCGCGACGCCGATGTGTCCATCGAGAGCGTCATCCAGCGCCCGGCCAGCGACGATGATGCCGTCCTGGTGGCCATTGTCACGCATGCCGGCGCGCTATCCTGCATCCAGGATGTGCTGGAGCGCCTGGGTGGATCCGACAGCCTCATGGGCGAGCCGATGGTGATGCACATCCTGGACTGAACGCCTGTGATGCCGCGACTTCAGTGGCCCGTCTTCACGACCGTGAGACCCTTGTTGCAGATAGGCGGATCGCCCGACACGATGGAACATCCCCCCTGCTTCACTGGCGCGGCGGATGCGCGCGGTGCTTCCCCCGGCACCGTGGAGGCGGTCTCCCGCTCCCCGGGAAGCGGCAGGCGGAAGCGCGCACCGGCCTCTTCCTCGGGCCGCGCGCAGACCACGATCTCGCCCGGACGACCCACCGGGCAGGGCTTGAATATCTTCGTCCGCGCCTCGTAGCGCTTCATCATCTCGGCCGAGCGCTCATCCTCCGGACCGCCTTGCGCGCGGCAGGCCGAGGCGGCGAGCGCGGTCAATGCCAGCAGGAATGCCATTCGCATTATCGACATTGCAACAAAGCTCGCCTATCGGAAGCGCCTCAACTGACAAAGGAAGCCATGGGATGGGGAAGTCAAGTTCCGTCGAAGCCAGTTCCGTTCTCGATCGCGTTCTCGTGCTGGAAATGGTGCGCGTGACCGAGGCTGCGGCCATCGCTGCATCGAAGCTGGTGGGCCGGGGCGACGAGAAGGCCGCCGATGCCGCCGCCGTGGAAGCGATGCGCAAGGCCTTCGACAATCTCTACATGGATGGCACCGTAGTGATCGGCGAAGGCGAGCGCGACGAGGCGCCCATGCTGTTCATCGGCGAGAAGGTCGGCGGCGCGCCGGGCCGTGGCCCCAAGATCGATATCGCGCTCGATCCGCTCGAAGGCACGACCATTACGGCCAAGGCCGGTCCCAATGCGCTCGCGGTGCTCGCCGCTGCCGAGGAAGGCAATCTCCTCAATGCGCCCGACGTCTACATGGAGAAGCTCGCGGTCGGGCCGGGCTATCCGCCCGACATCATCGATCTCGCCAAGACGCCGACCGAGAATGTCGAAGCCGTCGCCCGCGCCAAGGGCGTCGCGCCGTCTGACATCATCGTGTGCGTGCTGGATCGTCCCCGGCACGAGAAGCTCATCGCCGAGTTGCGCGCCATTGGCTGCGGCGTGGTGCTGATCGGCGATGGCGACGTGGCCGGCGTCATCGCCACGACCAATCCGGAAACCACCATCGACATGTACATGGGTTCGGGCGGCGCACCGGAAGGTGTGCTGGCCTGCGCCGCGCTCCGCTGCGTCGGCGGCCAGTTCAACGGCAAGCTGCTGTTCCGCAACGATGACGAGCGGGCACGCGCGCGCAAGTGGGGCATCGACGATCTCGACCGGATCTACAAGCTCGAGGATCTCGCCAAGGGCGACTGCATCTTCGCGGCGACGGGCGTGACCGACGGCTCCCTGCTCGATGGCGTGAAGCGTCTGGCCACGGGCAAGATGACGACTCACAGCGTCGTCATGCGGGCGTCGTCCGGCACGGTGCGCTGGGTGAAGGGCGAACACCGCATCAAGTGAGATATATGGGGCGGCCGCGCGCCGCCCCTCCTCCCTGTCGAGCACCGGGGACGTCGAGCACCGGGGAAAACGGGTCGATGTTTGCGCGATACCCGTCGGAGGCCCGGGCTCTCCGCCCCGCTGACTATTTCTTCAGCCGGTATCCTGTCCGGAACATCCAGAAGATGATGGCCAGGCACACGGCGAGCATGCCGCTCACGAATCCCATCGATATGCCCATGGCGACATCCCCTCGGCCGAAGAATGTCCAGCGGAACCCGCTGATGAGATAGACGACCGGATTGAAGAGCGTCACCGTGCGCCAGGGCTCGGCCAGCATGTGCACCGAGTAGAACGCCCCGCCGAGGAACGTCATCGGCATCACGATCAGCATCGGGATGACCTGCAACTGCTCGAAGCTCTGCGCCCAGATGCCGAGGATGAAGCCGAACAGGCAGAAGCTGACCGCGATCAGCGCCATGAAGGCGATCATCGCCACCGGATGCGCGACCGGCACATCCACGAAGAGATGCGCGGTGCCGAAGATCACGAGACCGATGGTCATCGATTTGGTGGCCGCGGCGCCGACATAAGCGATGACGGTCTCCAGCGCCGAGACGGGCGCCGAGAGCAGCTCGTAGATCGTCCCGCTATATTTGGGCATGTAGATGCCGAAGCTGGCATTGAAGATGCTCTCGGTGAACATCGACAGCATGATGAGGCCCGGCACGATATAGGCCCCGTAGGGAATGCCGTCGATCTCGGTCATACGCGATCCGATCGCGCTGCCGAAGACGATGAAATAAAGCGCCGTGGTGATGACGGGAACGATCAGCCCGGTCATCAGCGTCCGCCGGAAGCGGTTGAGCTCGAAGAGATAGATGGCCAGCATGGCATGCCCGTTCATGCGGCTTTCTCCTCTCCGGCCCCGTGGACAAGGCGCAGGAAAATGTCCTCCAGCGAGCTTTCCCGCGTGTTGAGGTCCTTGTAGCCGATGCCCAGGTCGCCAAGAGCGCGCAGCAGCGCGGAAACGCCGGTGCGTTCGGCATTGGCATCGAACACATATTCGAGCTGATGCCCCTCGTCGATGAGCGTCAGTGCCCATTCAGCGAGACTGTCCGGGATCGTCGCCATCGGCTCCGCCAGCGTGATGTGCAGGGTCTTGCGACCGAGCTTCTTCATCAGCGTGGTCTTCTCTTCCACCAGCACCAGTTGGCCATGGTTGATGACGCCCACCCGATCGGCCATTTCCTCGGCTTCCTCGATATAATGAGTCGTCAGCACGATGGTGGCGCCGGATTCGCGAAGCTGCCGGACAAGCCCCCACATGTCCCGCCGCAGCTCGACGTCGACGCCGGCGGTGGGCTCGTCGAGAAAGAGCAGCCTGGGCTCATGCGAAAGTGCCTTGGCGATCATCACGCGGCGCTTCATGCCGCCGGAAAGCTCGCTGATCTTCGCCGTCCGCTTGTCCCAGAGCGAAAGCTCACGCAGGATCTTCTCGATGAACGCATCGTCCCGCGGCTTGCCGAACAGTCCCCGGCTGAACCGCACCGTGTCGATCACCCGCTCGAACATGTCCGTGGTCAGTTCCTGCGGCACCAGCCCGATGGTGCTGCGCGTGGCGCGATAATCGCGCACGATGTCGTGCCCCGCCACGGTGATCGTCCCGCCGCTGGCATTCACGATGCCGCAGATGATCGAGATGAGCGTGGTCTTGCCGGCCCCGTTGGGGCCAAGCAGCGCGAAAATCTCGCCCTCCTCCACGTCCAGATCGATTCGTTCGAGCGCGACATGACCGCTCGCATAGCGCTTGGTGACGTCGCGGACGGAAAGGATGGCAGCCATGAGGTGGAGCTAGCCGATCGACAGGGGATTTCAAGCCCGCGTGCCGCCACGGCTGTCGCACGGAAGCAATCTCATGCTAGGACTGAGCCTAGGGGTCTCCCGGCCGGACTTGCCCGGCGAGCCTTTTGCCACTCTTCAGGAGCCGATGCGCGCGATCATGACTGAACGCTGTTCCCCGTCCCTGGGTGCCAGGCCATGAACGCGACCCGCTTCGCGCTCGATATCGAACGATCGCTCACTGGCCGCGCGTGGCGCTGGCGCGGGCCGGAGCCCGCCGGCAGCAGTGGCGATCTGGTGGATGATCTGCTGCGCGGGCGCGGCTGCACCAACGACATGCTGGACCGCGAGCGCCTTCCCACGATCCGCGCCTTCATGCCCGACCCCTCGATCTTCCGGGACATGGACCGCGCGGCCGAGCGGCTCGCCGCGGCTGTCATCGACCGGGAATCCATCACCATCTTCGGCGACTACGATGTCGATGGTGCCACCAGCGCCGCACTGCTGATCCGCCTGTTGCGCGACCTCGGGCTCAACGCCGGCGTCTATATCCCGGACCGGCTGATGGAAGGCTATGGCCCTTCCGGCGAGGCGCTGGTCGCGCTCGCCCAACAGGGCTCCAGCCTCGTGGTCACGGTCGATTGCGGCGCGCAGGCCTTCGCCGCGCTGGAAGCGGCGCGCGACGCCG
Organism: Sphingobium sp. SYK-6; assembly: GCF_000283515.1. Classification (GTDB taxonomy): domain Bacteria; phylum Pseudomonadota; class Alphaproteobacteria; order Sphingomonadales; family Sphingomonadaceae; genus Sphingobium; species Sphingobium lignivorans. The sequence continues at coordinate 1,565,082 of NC_015976.1, read as the reverse complement.
GGCTCGACGTCATCGTCGTCGATCATCACAAATGCGCCGCCGCCCTGCCCCCTGCCCTCGCGCTGGTGAATCCCAACCGACTGGACGAGAGCAGCGATGGCGCCGGGCATGGCCATCTCGCCGCGGTCGGCGTCGCGTTCCTGCTGGGTGCCGCGCTGATCCGCACCTTGCGCGCGCGCGGCTGGTTCGACCGGAACCCCGAGCCTCGCCTCATCGATCTGCTCGATCTCGTCGCGCTCGGCACCGTGGCGGATGTCGCACAGATCCGGGGGCTCAACCGCGCCTTCGTCGCACAGGGGCTGAAAGCAATGGCGCGCCGCGGCAATATCGGCCTCAACGCGCTGCTCTCCGCCAGCCGGCTCGAACGTGCGCCGCTGGCCTCCGATCTCGGTTTTGCACTTGGGCCCCGTATCAATGCTGGCGGCCGCGTCGGCCGGTCCGATCTCGGTGTGCGCCTGCTCACGACCGAGGATCCCGCCGAAGCCGCCCTGCTCGCCGCCGATCTCGATCGGCTGAACAGCGAGCGACGCATCATCGAGGCGAATGTCCAGGAAGAAGCCGAGCGCCTTCTCTCCGAGCGCGGCGAGAGCGCCGTCGCGCTGGTTGCCGGGACGGGCTGGCATCCCGGCGTGATCGGTATCGTGGCGGGACGGCTCAAGGAGAAGACCGGCGCGCCGGCCATCGTCATCGCGCTGGACGAGGACGGCCTCGGCAAGGGATCGGGACGGTCCATCCAGGGAGTCGATCTGGGCGCTGCTATCCTCGCCGCCGGGGACCATGGGCTGCTGATCGCCGGGGGAGGCCATGCCATGGCGGCCGGGCTCACCGTCCGGCAGGACCGGGTTCAGGCGCTTTCCGATTTTCTGGAGGAGCGGCTGCGGGAGGACATCGCCCGCGCGTCCGCTGCCCGTGCCCTGCTTGTTGATCTTCTGGTCGCGCCCGGCGGGCTGACTCCGGATCTGGTGACGCGGATGGAGCAGGCGGGCCCCTTCGGCAATGGCTGGCCCGCACCGCGCGTCGTGCTCGGGCCGGTCCGCGTCGTGCGCGCCGATATCGTGGGCAATGGCCATGTCCGCGCCATCGTCGCCGGGGAAGACGGACGCTCGCTCAAGGCGATGGCCTTTCGCCAGGCCGATGCGCCGCTGGGCCAGGCCCTTCTGGGCGCCGATCGTGCGCGCCGCTTCTGGCTCGCGGGCCGCGCGAAGATCGATGACTGGGGGCCCCGCCCCGCCACCGAACTGCATGTGGAAGACATCGCCGACAGCTGAAAACCCCGCTGAAATGAGGAGGCGCATTCCGGTGGGTGACCGCTTCGCCTCGGACCGAGCAGCATAGCGCCGCGAAGGCGCCACGCCCCCTTGACCCGACCGGAGGAGCCCCCTAAAGCGCCCCGATCACGGCGGCAGGCAACTGCCCGAACGTGGCCCCTTCGTCTAGCGGTCAGGACGCGGCCCTCTCACGGCTGAAACACGGGTTCGATTCCCGTAGGGGTCACCAATGAAATCAACGATTTAGCTTTGATTTTGTCAGTTGCAGAATGCAACATATCGAATTCGTCCACATATGGATTGAGCCTGCGCTGGACGGCCTTGATCGATTTTACCGATAAACCCTTCCTTGGTTGCTGCGGTTTGGCGCGCCGGCGGCGGGTTCGCCGCTGCTTGCCTGATCTGCTGCTGGGGAGGGCCATCCAGGTGCAATTCCAGCGATTCGGCGCTGAAAGATGCACCTTCTGATTGGCTCACCCCCCACTTCGGCGTGCTTGCCTGCGTCCTTTCTGGAGAGGACAAAATGACCGCCGAAATCGTGCGAGAAGGCTCCATGGGAGAGCTAAGCATGGCTGAAGCGGGCGGCGGGCCAAAGGCATTGGATGCTGGGCAGGCGTCACTTCGCCTCTCCCTGATTCTGGTCTGCAGCCTTGTCTATTTTCTCGACGGGATCGTTCACAGTATCGTGGGGCCGCTGGCACCCGATATCGCCGCGACGTTGCGATTGTCGCACGCCGATCTGGGCCCGATTTTTTCGGCCAATCTGATCGGCCAGTGCGCCGGCCTCATCATATTTCCGCTGCTGGCCGCACGACTGGGGCATCGGCGCATCGTGCTCTGCACGCTGGTCGGCTTCGGTCTTTTCGAGGCGTTGTCGGCCGCCTCAAGCACCGCTGCGGAACTCTTTGCCGCCCGATTGATGACCGGCGCCTTCCTGGGGGGCTGCCTGCCAAGCTGTCTTTCGATCGTGACGGCTTCGGCGCCTCCGGAACGGCGCGGCATCGCGATCATGATCCTGTTCACCGGCTATGGCCTGGGCGCCACCATGTCGGGCGTGGTCGCCGAGATGTTCTCGGGCCTGGGGGGCTGGCGGGCGGCCTCCGTGGCCGTCGGAGGCAGCTGCCTCATCTTTGCGGCAATTGCCGGCCTTTGGCTGATCGAACCTGCGAAGCGAGACGAGGCCAACGCGCAAGTCACCCGGAGCATTGGCAATGGCGCACTGGCGATCGTATCGCCTGGCTATCTCCTCGGCACGCTCATGCTCTGGATGTTGTTCATTTCGATGCTGACAATCAGCTACTGCCTCAGCAGCTGGCTCCCCATCTTGCTGGTCGAGGTCGGTCGCGAGAACTGGGTGGCCACCATGTCCGTGTCGATCTTCTCGTTCGGAGGAATTATCGCGGCCCTCGGCGTGGGCATCCTTATTGACCGGTTCGGCGCCACACCCGTTCTGACGACCTTCCTCACGATCGCCGCGATCCTGATGTTCCTTATCGGCAAGTTATTAGCCTCGGCGCCAACGACAATCCTGCTCGTGCTGCTGGCAATATGCGGCTTCTTTTTCCTCGGCGCCTATGGCGGCGTGAATGTCGTGCTGGCGAGCTATTATCCCGATCATCTTCGCGCCGTCGGCATCGGCTGGACCAAGAGCGTCGGGCGCGTGGGCACCGTCATTGCGCCAATCCTGATTGGCTTCGGCCTCAGCGCCGGCGTTTCGGAGACGACGATCATGTCGCTCTTTTCTGTTCCGGCCAGCCTATCGGTGCTTGCGCTCGTCGTCATAGCTGTCGCAGGATCGCGAGAGGCGGCTCGGGCAGTGGTCTCGAGCGGTAACTAGAAAAGCCGGAGAGGCACATGTCGGACATCAGGCAGATCAGGGATTGGCGCGCGCCGACCACCATGGGGACGATGTACGAACGGCTCCTCGGCGCGATCGGAACCGAGGAGTTCGGTTCCACGGTACGGGATTCGGTGCTGGCCGTGACCGCAGGAGCGCGCCGGATCTATCTTTTCGAGGCGACTGGCCGCGAGGATCATTCGCTGCAATATTATTCCTGCGAGCCAGGCGTCGCCGATCTCTTTCCAGCCTATAACAAATGGTATGTCCGGCTCGACCCCGTGTTCGATGCCTATCGTGCGGCACCCGAATGCAGCAACGTCGCCATGCTGCGTATCGGCCCCTCTGACATCGCTTCCCGCGGCTTTCGCCAGCGCTTTTTCGACGATGCCGGCATTGTCGAGCGCGTCTCGATCATCCAGCGCGGTGCCGATAGCTGGCGCGTAATCAATGTCGCGCGTCATGAGAATGAGGGCTGCTTTGGGGATGACGAACTGGACGCGCTGGTCGGACTCGCCTGTCTGGCGCTGCCGATGCTGCCGCTCAACCGGCGTCGGCAGGCAAGCCCGCAGCAGCTGACCGTCGCGCAATTTGAGGAAAGATTTGCCAGCCGCTTCGACCAGTTGACCCAGCGTGAGCGGCAGGTCTGCGCCAGGGCCGCGATCGGCATGACCGTGGAGGCCACTGCGCTCGACCTCGGTATCGCAAAAACCTCGGTCCTCACCTACCGCCAGCGCGCCTACCAGAGGCTGCGCGTGACGAGCCCCTTCGAGCTATGCTCGCTCGTCACGCACTAGGACTGATGCGTCAGGCCGCAACGCTTTCGCGCGAGTCGGCGAAAAGCGGCATGATCTCGCTGGCAAATCGCTCGAGGCTCTTCTGATCGCCCGCCGCGTCGAGCAGCAGCAGATAATCGACGCCGGCCGCCTTCAGCCGCTCGATCCTGGCGATCAACTGGTCGGCCGTGCCGATGAGCCAGATATCGTCTTCATCGCCCGTCGCCATCGGCGGCGCATGCACGCCGCCGGACGCGTTCGGGTCAGTCGAGAGCATGCGATTATTGGCAAGCACATGGTGGTGATGCGCGATCGCCTCTCGTGTTTCGGCTTCGTTCGTCGTGAGATGGAAAGCGCGGGTCACGCCGATGGAGCGTGGGTCGAACGGGCAGCCCTGCGCTTCCACCGCCTCGCGATAGACCGCGATGCGCTGGCCGAGCTGGCCGGAATCGCTGAACTGATCAAGCAGCAGATTATAGCCTTGCTCTGCCGTGCGGCGCGCCGAGGCATCGCTGCCGACGGCGATCCAGACCGGCGGATGCGGTTGCTGGATCGATTTTGGGTCGATGATCGCGTCCGTGAAGTTCCAATATGTGCCGCTGTGCGAGAAACGCCCCGGCGCCGACCAGGCTTTCTGAAGAATGGTCAGCGCTTCCTCATAGCGGGCCTGAAGTTCCGCGCCGGGAATCCCGAATCCCTGGCATTCGACAAAGCGGAAGCCGCGGCCGATCCCGCAATCGAAACGCCCGTCGGACAGCAAATCGAGCGTGCCGACTTCTTCAGCGAACAACAGCGGATTGTGCCAGGGCAGGATCGTGACGGCCGTTCCCAGCCGGATCGTGCGCGTGCGGGCAGCCAGGTTCGAGAGCACCATCATCGAGGAAGGGATCTGGGGCAGGCCCGTGAAATGATGCTCGTTGAGGAACACGGACATGAAGCCAAGTGCCTCGGCGCGCACGACATAGTCGATCACCTGATGCAGGATGGCATGATGGCTGGTGCCCGCCTGGGGGTTTTCCCAGATGCCCATGAATAGTCCGAACTGCATGTCGCTGCCTCCATCTCGTGATGGGCCGACAGATAGCGAAGCGGGATGGCGGCGCCTGTCCACCCAGTTCGGGACAACCAAGGAGCGATAAGCCCATGACAGAGGTCCGACGCATCGATGGACATATGGTCGAACCAGCCGTGTTGAAACCGTTCGCGGCTGCAGTCGATCGGCTGGGATCCGATCGCTTCTACCGAACGCTCAGTGGATCGCTCGGCGTGCTGGTCGACAGATTCTATCTCATCGATGGCAGCACCAGATCGGAACCGCTGATCATGCAGACCGAACTGGACAAGCCGGTCGTCAACGGGAGCACTTATGTAAAGCTGTTCCTGCCCAATGATCCGCTGCAGGTGGCCATCGACAGCGTCAAGGATGACGACACGATCCTGTGCCTGAAGGTGGCGCCTTGCGATATCGTCGTGCCGGCCTATCGATCCATGCTGGAACGAGCAAGCGTCGTCGAGCGCGTCTCCTTCATTCGCAAGTTGGGGCGAAACGGTTGGCGCTGCATGACCGTCGTGCGACGCAAAACGTCAGGCCGGTTCACGGAACGGGAATTATCCCTGCTTGGCAGCGCCTACCGCCTGCTGACTCCACTGGTCGACCGGCACCGCAGCCTGATCGGCGAAGTCGTCGAGAACCGGGCCGATCGCATCGCCGAACTGGAGGAACGGTTCGGCCAGCGTTACCCTGCCTTGACGCCCCGCGAGCGCGAGGTTTGTGCGCGCGCGGCCATGGGCATCTCGGTCGAGGGATGCGCGCTCGATCTCGGAATCGCCGCGTCGTCCGTCCTGACGTACAGGAAACGCGCCTATCAGCGCCTCGGCATAAGCAGCGCCTATGAACTTGCCCGGCTGGTCCTGCGCTAGCGAGCGCCTCTGTCCTTTGCCGGACGGACAGACCCCCTCCCCCCGTCCATCTACTTCTCCCCCAAACAGCAAATCATCGGGAGGGATTTCATGGGGGTGGTGGCCAAACTTGGAACATCGTTTCTGGCATTGAGCGTCGCGCTCTCGTCGCCGGCACTGGCGCAGGGCAGCGCATCGGCCGAAATCGAGACCGGCGAACAGGGGCTTCAGGATATCGTCGTAACCGCCCAGCGCCGCTCGGAGAATGTGCAGCGGACAGCCTTGTCTGTCACCGCCGTCACGGGCGAAACCATGGTATCGCGCGGTGTGAGCCAAACCGAGGATCTCAGCCGCCTGACCGCGGGCCTGCAAGTGCAGCCCTCAGGCGGTCCATACACGACCTTCGCTGTCCGTGGTGTCAGCCAGCTCGGCGGCAATGCCTTTGCCGATCCCACCGTCGCAGTGAACCTCGGCGGCGTCTACCTGGCGACGCCCACGGTCATCCACGGACTCTATCTCGATCTCGATCGCGTCGAAATCCTTAAAGGCCCACAAGGAACCCTCTACGGCCGCAACGCGACGGCCGGCGCCATCAACGTCATTCCGGTGCGGCCCAGGTTCGAGTTTGAAGGAAGCCTTGCCGCCGACGTCGGCAACTATGACCGCTTCAACGCGACCGGCGTACTGAACATCCCGATCTCGGACAATGTCGCCGTGCGGATCGCCGGGCAGCGCGTGCGCCGTGACGGCTTCATGAGCGACGGCACGGGCGACGACAAAGGCGAGGCTGTGCGCGCCTCGTTCCTCGCCGAGCCGACCGACAATTTCTCGGTGCTCATCTCGTTCGACTGGGCCCATCAGGGCGGAAAGGGGCCTGGGGCCACGCTGCGCAAACCATGCGCTGCGCTCGGACGGACAGGCGTGAGCTGCTTCGTCGCCGATCCCTACACCGGCGTCGGCGATCTTGCGAGCTTCTACACGTCCGTTGGCCTCGCCGCGCAGACCCGCAATCCCTTCACCGACGGGAATTATTACGGCGTCGGCCTCAATATGGACTGGACGACCACACTCGGTACGGTGTCGCTGGTTGGTGGCTATCGCGCCGCCAATGTCCGCTACGTGACGACAGCGACGAGCTGGCAGTTGCGCGAGCAGCAGGAGCCCTGGCAAAAATCCGTTGAGCTGCGCCTCGCCTCACCCAGCGCGCAACCCTTCCAATATGTCTTCGGCGCCTATTATCTCGACACGGACATGAAAGCGCGTGCCAATGGCGAGAATGCGCCACGCCGCAACTATAGCGACCAACACACCAACCTCTGGGGCTGGACCGGGGCACTCTTCTCGCAGCTCACCTATGGCTTCACCGATGCGTTTCGCGTGACCGGCGGTCTGCGCTACACCTACGAGAAGAAGAATAGCGACAGCGCCCGCTACACGCTCAACAACACCGTCGGTCCGGATCCGGTCATTCCCGATCTGCCGGTCGGCGCGCCGGCCAACATCGTCCGGGGTTCACGCGACTGGAACAAGGTGACCTGGAAAGCCGGCGTCGAGTTCGACGCAGGGCCGCGCAACTTCCTCTATGCCAGCGTCGGAACCGGTTTCAAGGCAGGCGGCTTCTTCTATGGTCCGGTCGGCTCGCAGACCTACGAGCCCGAAAAGGTGACATCCTATACGGTGGGATCGAAGAACCGGTTCCTCGACAACAAGCTGCAGCTCAACATCGAAGCCTTCTACTCCGACTACAAGGACCAGCAGCTTTCCTTCGTGAAGCTGATCGGCGTTTCATCCACACTGGTGACGGAGAATGCCGGCAAGTCCCACGCCTATGGCTTCGAACTGGAAAGCGAGTTTCTGGCAACGCCGACCACGCGGCTCGGCACGCAGATCCAGTATCTCAAGGCAAAATATGACAGCTTCTCCTATCTGACCCTTGCTGCACCACCCGCCACGTCCGCGTGCAAGGTGACGGCGGGCGTCCCTCAGGCGACCGTGAATTGCGACGGGCAGCCGCCGCTGCGCGCGCCGGAATGGACGATCAACGGCAGCATCGAGCAGAGTTTTCCGCTCGCCAATGGCGGCAGGTTCGCCGCAGAGGCGCGGGGCCGCTACGAGACGGAGTTCCAGAACGACGTTTCCTATGTGCCAGAAACACAAGGAAAGCCGACTGCGCGGATCGACCTCAGCCTTTCCTATCAGGCGCCGGACAATCGCTGGTCGATCCAGGGCTATGTCAACAATGTGACCGATGTTGTCACAATCGCCAGCGCCACGATGAGCAACGCTTATCCCAATAATCAGGCGGTCGGCATCGTCCTCTACGCGCCGCGCACCTTCGGTGTCCGGGGTCAGGTGAGGTTTTGAAGGAAAACAGGATGAGCGATTTTAACGACGGGCGGGAGCAGGCTGGGCTCGACATCATCGCACAGCTCGGCTGGGGGCAGAATGAGGGCGTCCGCGAGCTTGACGAGGATCTGTGGAAGATCATCTCGGAAGCCAATTTCGGGACAATCTGGGCACGCCCCGGCCTGTCGCTGCGAGACCGCGAGCTGATCTGCATGTCGATCCTGATCGCGATCGGCGCGCATGGCGTCGCGATCCACTTCAAGCATGCGCACAAGCTCGGCTTCACGGACGAGGAGATCAAGGAGATCATCCTCCAGACCATCCCTTATGCCGGCCTGCCCCGGGCGCTCAGCGCGATGGCGCTGTTCCGGCGCATCCAGGGCGGTGCTGAGCTGGAGCTTTGACAGGGAGGAACTGATATGACGACCGGCAATATCATGGCGTCCGTCAAACTGGTCGCGGACCATATCTCACCGGCGGAGCAGGAAGCGCGGGTCGAACTGGCGATCGCCTACCGGCTGTTCCATTGGCTCGGCATCACCGACCTCATCCATACGCATATCTCGATCCGCGTGCCGGGCGAGGACGAACATTTCCTCCAGCTGCCCTATGGCCATCTTTTCCACGAGGCGCGCGCCTCGGACATGGTCAAATGCGACGTCGACGGCAATGTCATCAGCGATCCGACCGGCCTCGGCATCAGCCGCGGCGGCTTCTGCATCCACAGCGCCATCCATATGGGCCAGCCCCGCGCGGCCTGCGTCATGCATGCGCATACCGAAGCGACGATCGCGGTTGCCAATTATCGCGAGGGCCTGCTGCCGTTGAGCCAGCACGCGCTGCGTTTCTTCGGCAAGATCTTCTATCTCGACTATTGTGGCCCGTTCGACAGCGCCGAGAAGCGCGCACGACTGCCGGCGGCCCTGGCCGATGGCGACGTGCTGATGCTGCGCAACCACGGCCCCCTCGTCATCGGCAAGTCGGTGCGGGAGTGCTTCTCGCGTATCTATTATCTGGAGCGCGCCTGCCGCATGCAGGTGGCGACGCTCTCACAATGCCGTGATCCGAAGGCCGATCTCGTCTGGCCGACCGAGGAGGATTGCCGGTTCATGGCGCGAGCCTTCGAGAATGGCGATGCGGTGATCGACCGCGAATGGGTTGCGCTCACCCGGATGCTGGACGATGCTGGCGCGGATTATGCGCACTAGCTCTCGGCAAGGACAAGAGTGACGACAGGGGAGAATGAGCCGGGAGCCGCCGGCGCTATAGCGCCTTCGGAGTTCGTACGGGGCTGGCGGATCGTCCTGACCTCGGCACTGGGCGTGGGTCTCGGCGTCTCCGGGTTGCTCACCTATAATGTCGGCCTGTTTGCGCGCGATCTCGCAGGCGAGATCGCGCTCAGCCGGACGGCATTCGGTGCGGCCTTTTTCGGCTCCACCCTCGCCATGGCAGCTGCGATGCCGCTGGTCGGGCGGCTCATTGACCGGTTCGGACCACGCGCCATGGCAGCGCTGGGTTCCCTCACGCTTTCGCTGGGCTTCCTCGCATTGTCGCAAGTCTGGTCGGCAGGGGCCTATGTGCTGATCCTGGTCCTGATCGGCTTGCTGACGGCCACGTCGACCCCCGTGCCCTACACGCGCGCGGTCTCGGCCGCCTTCAACCGCTCGCGTGGCCTGGCGCTTGGCCTCACTCAGGTCGGGATCGGTCTCGCAGCGGCGATCGTGCCGCCGCTCATTGCCCTCATCATCGCACGCTACGGCTGGCGCGAGGGCTTCCTGGCGCTTGCCGCGCTCGCGGCGCTCGGGATCCTTCCGGCGCTTCTCGGCTTGCCGGGCCGGGCGCCCTCTGCCGCTCAGGCCGGGAGCGAGCACTATGGCGCGGTGCGCTCGTCGCGGCTCTTCCGCCTGCAATATCTCGCCTTTTGCGCAATGGCCTTCGCCTTTGCGGGCATGCTCCCGCATTTCGTCCCGATGTTGCGCGAGACCGGCATGCCGGTGCAGCAGGCTGGCGCCCTTGCCGGGCTTATCGGCCTGTCGGTGATCGTCACGCGGATCCTCGTCGGATGGCTGGCGGATCGGATCGAGCCGGCCTGGCTCGGCTGTGCGAGTTGCCTCATGTGCGGGACGGGCTGCGCCGTTCTGGCGCTTGGCGGCCCCTCGATGGCACCGCTGGGTGCGATCGCGCTGGGCGCCGCCATGGGCGCTGAAGCCGATCTGATCGGCATCCTCACGGCGCGCTATTTCCCCCTCGCCGCCTATAGCCGCGCCTATGCCGCGCAATATGGCGGCTTCATGGTCGCCGCGGGACTCAGCCCGCTATGGATGGGGAAATTGGCGGACATGACGGGCGGCTATACATCCGCCCTCCTCGCAGCGGCCGGGCTGCTGCTGATCCCCGCCACGCTCTTCCTGCTCCTGCCGCGGCTCGCTACCAACTCGTCTTGAATGCGCCAAAGGTTGGGCTCCGCCCCCCAGCGTCTTCCGCCAAGACGCGGTTGCGCTGGCGGCCCAGATAGTCGAGCGAACTTTCCACGACATCGCCCGGACGCAGCCACCGGCCGCCATGCGATCCGGCATTGCCCGGCGGTGATCCGGTAATCAGAAGATCGCCCGGCAGAAGCCGCAGCCGCTCGGTGGCATAGGAAAGCATCTGCTCGGGCGAGAAGATCATGTCCGTCACTGGCCAGTCCTGCATCGTCTCGCCATTGACCTTGAGATTGATGCGGATTTCGTCGCGCTTCACGAATTGCTTCGGCACGATGAACGGCCCGAACGGCTTGAAGCTCGGCTGATGCTTGCTCATCCAGTCATAGCCGAACTTGATGTCTACGCGGCGGAACTCGTCCACCGTGCCGAGATCGTTGACGATCACATAGCCCGCAATGAGAGACTCGGTCTCGTCCGGCCTGAAATAGCGACCGCTTCCCGCCACGACGACGCCCAGTTCCAGCTCCCAATCGGGATTCTCGCCGATCAGCGGCAGGACGATATCGTCATTGGCACCGGCGAGCGATGAATGAAGACCCGTCCAGATGAACGGCATGCCTTCGCTTGCGCGCCGATCGACCTCCGCCAGATTGCGCTGAAAGAAGGCTTCGTCGCTTTCCCCTGCAAGACGCTGGTCCTGGTTGAACTTGTTGTGTGTCATCATCTCCGCGACATGCTGGCGATAATTCGAACCGGCGCCGAGCAGATTGGGATGGGCAAGCGGAGGCAGGCACTCAATGGCCTCGAAGCGCAGGTCACTTCCCTGCCCTTTCGCGGCAAGGTCGGCAAACCTGTCCAGTGCACGATCCCAGTCGTCGAAAATGGCATGAGTATCGACATAGTCTCCAGACACATCGATCACCGTGCCATCGGCAAGAACGATAGCTGGAAAGGGCCTGCCGCCCGGGACACGATAAGTGCCGACGCCGAAGCCCCCCACCGCGAGCCCGGTCGCGGGATGAAAGACCGTCATGCCGCGTCCTCAACCGGTGTCAGCAATGGCTCGCCTGCGAAGTAGCGACGCACATTCTCGCGAAGCTGGGCAATCATGTCGGCGCCTGCCTCGCGCGTGAACCCGGCAATATGGGGACTCAGCAGGATGTTGGGAACATCGCTCCAAAGCGTCGCATCGGTCGGCTCGGCCGCAAAGACGTCGAGCGCAGCGCCGCCCAGCGAGCCGTCGCGGAGCGCGCCGATCAGCGCATCCTCATCGACGAGAAAGCCGCGCGAGACATTCACCAGCACACCGCCGGGTCCCAGAGCCCGCAGCACGGCAGCGTCGATCTGGCCGGCATTCTGCGGATCGGCGCGACTCGCGACGATCAATATATCGCTCCACTCAGCAAGCGCGGGCAGGCTCCCGGCACGCTTCCATTGCACGTCGGGCTTGTCCCGCGGCCCCCACCAGCGGACCGGCATCTCATGGCTTTGCAGCCGCTGTGCGATGGCGCGCCCGATACGTCCCAGACCGACCACGCCGGCCCTGCGGCCTCGCAGTGAAGAGCGCGGAGGCAGCGAGTCACGCCAGCCGCCACTGCGCACCTGCCGGTCGGCGCTGGAAAGGCCATGCCACCAGCCGAGGAGCAGTGCCATCGCATGATCGGCCACATCATGGGCATTGACGCCCGCAGCAGTGGTGAGCGCGATGGCGCGCCTGCGCAGATGGGCGAGATCGATTCCCGAATAGCCGGTCGAGAAGCAGGCGACGAGCTTGAGCCGCGGCAAACTGTCGATCAGGGCGTTCGAAAGGCTGTCGCCGCTCACGACCACTTCCACGTGCTCGGCAACCTCCGGCGTCACGTCGCCCGTGATCAGGCGATAGCCGAGATTCCAGTCAGCTTGCCGTGCGGCAAGCATCGGACTGGTGACGAGCACGGCGGGTGGCTCCACGGTCAGGCCGCCTTGAGCCCGAAACGTGCCCGCGCTTCCTCAACCGTGGCTGGCTGGGCGCCATAGAAAGCGGCGATGTCCACCGCGGCCCGGACCATCTCGCTATTGTCGCGGCCCACCGTGCCATCCGGCAGGTGAATGCCGTCTTCAAATCCGACCCGGACCAGATCGCAACCCATCGCGACGCCCAGTGTCGCCATCTTGAACATGTCGCGCCCGGTCCCTGTAATGCCCCAGATCGCCTTGGGGAACATGCGCAGGCCTTCATCGATGGAGAAGATCACGTTGCGCGCAATGGCCGGCGTCGCTCCAAATCCGCCGCCGTGCAGAAGCCACATATTCTCGCGGTGACGATCGAACAGTCCCTCCTCGGCATAGCGCATGAGGCGATGAAGCGAGCTTGCCTCGACAATCTCATATTCGAGCGCCGAACCCTTCTCGTAGACGGCCTTGATCGTACTGCGCAGCAGTTCGGGCGAGTTCACATAGGGCGTCTCGCCCGGATAACCGCCTTCGGGATTATAGAAATCCGCCGAACCCGCCGCGATACCGAACAGGTCCTGCTGCGGCTCGATCCCCAACAGACCCAGGCGCTCCTCATCGGATGGCCAGTATAGCTGGCCCGTTTTCGGGTCGCGTCGCACGCCGATGCCGTTGGTGGTCTGGACGAGAATCGGCGAACGGGCACGAATTTCCTTGATGATCTGGGCGTAGATTGCGGGGTCGCCGCTATTCTTGCCCTCGGGATCACGCGCATGGACATGCACCATCGCAGCCCCCGCCTCGTAGCAGCGCGCCGCCGCTTCGCCAATCTCGACAGGCTGCTTGGGAATGACCGCACCTTCGCGATCCTGCTGCATGCCGCCATTGATGGCGACGGTGATGATGATCTTATTCCCAGCGAGCATGCAATCCTCTCCACAATCCGTCAGTCCGGAAGCCTTCTCTCGTGTCGCGCTGCAAGTCTGTCCTCTTGCTGCGGGACAAGGCGCCGTTCCGCCACGAAATGAGGCGTGACGGCTGTTTCAGGCAGCCGACAACTTGCGAGAGTCAGCGAGGATAGGAGATGAAGATCAGGTAGAAGGGAGCAGCAGGGGGATGGCGATCCGGCGGCAGATCAGCCTTCCACCCGCGTCAACTGCCCTCGCAGCCCGGAACGGCCTTGTCGGCGCGCACCGCGCCCGGACGCGCTGGCCCGAGCAGGGGGCGGCCGGGCTTCTCGCCGGTCAGCGCCCCACCCCGGATGACGGGAACACCGTTCACCAGCACATGGACGATCCCGACCGGATATTGATGCGGCTCGATATAGGTCGCCTTGTCGGCAATCTGCCGGGGATCGAACACGGTGATGTCCGCATAGGCCCCCTCGCGCACACGGCCGCGCTCGGTCTGGCCGATCTGGTCGGCGGCGAGCGAGGTCATGCGCCGCACCGCGTCTTCCAGCGTGATGACGCCCTGCTCGCGCACATAGCGCCCGAGCACGCGCGGAAATGCGCCATAGCTGCGGGGATGCGGAAAGCCCTCGCCGAGCCCGACCGGATCCCCGTCCGTCTCGATCATCGCCAGCGGATGCTGGAGAATGCGGATGATGTCCGCTTCGTCCATCGCATGATAGATGGCCGTGAAGCCACCCTTGAGCTGCAGTTCGATCAGGAGCTGGATGGCGTCTTCGGGCGTGCCAGCGAGACCCCGGTCGGCAGCCAGATCCGCCAGTGTCCGCCCGTCATAGTCGGGAAAGGCCTCGACGGAACGAAACTGCAGCCGCTTGAGATCCGCGCCGGTGCGCTGGACCATCAGGATGCGCATCATCTCCTGCTCGAGGCGCGCGCGCGTGCCCTTCTCCTCGACACGCTTGCGGAACGCATCCGGGCCACCGGCCAGTGCCCAGCTCGGGAACATCACGGTGGAATAGGACGCGGACGCCGCATAGGGATAGACGTCGTGCGTGATGTCGAGCCCGCTTGCGCGCGCCTCGTCGATCAGCGCGATGGTCTGGCGGCTCCAGCCCCATTGCCCAGCCCCCATCACCTTGTGGTGATTGATCTGGCCGGGCAGCCCAGCCTCGCGCGCGATGCGGATGGCTTCCTTTATCGAGTCGAGAACTCCGTTCCCCTCGTCGCGTATGTGGGAGACGTAGATGCCGCCATGGCAGGCAGCCACCTTGGCAAGGGCGATCACTTCCTCTGTCCGGGCGTAATTGGCTGGCACATAGATCAGGCCGGTCGACAGGCCGAGCGCGCCATCCTTCATCCCATCGGCGATGATGTTCTGCATCCGTCGCAGTTCGTCCGCGTTCGGCGCGCGGTTCTCCATGCCGAGAACCTGCATGCGCGCATAGGAATGGCCTGTGAAGAATGCGACATTGGGTGCGACGCGAAGCGATTCCGCATAAGGCTTGAGCGGATAGGGCTGCGCGCCACTGTGAAGACTGGCAACGATGCTGGTGATGCCCTGCCGCAGGAAATTCTCGGCCAGCGGATACTGATCAATATTGGTCGAGATGTGCGCGTGATTGTCGATGAAGCCCGGTGCGACCACCAGCCCTTCGGCATTCAGGGCATAGCGGCCGCTCTCCGGGGCGAGACCATCGCGGGAAATGGCCACGATGCGATCACCCTTGATCGCGACATCAGCACGGTAGCCGGGAGCGCCCGTGCCATCGACCACCGTACCGCCGAGGATGACGACATCATGCAGCGGTCCATCGGCCTGTGCAGGCTCGGCGCTGCCCATCGTGAGCGCGAGCACAGAAGCAAGGCCGGTCAGCCAGCGCTGTTTGGTCGTCATCTTTCGTCCTTTCCGTCCATTGCCTCGCCTATGACCTTGCGCCCGGGTGGCGCAGCAACGCCTGTCGTCGCAGACGACCAGGCCGGACCGGAGGCAAGATCATGCCGGGGCTTAGCGCCCCATTCAGGTTCGGCTCCGCTCCCCGGGAGAGAGCGTGGAAACGGAACGGAGCCGATCTCGTCAGTCCTTCGCGCGACGAAGCACCTTGCCATGTCGCTCATCCGTGACCTTGCCGTCGACCAGCGCAGGCTTGCCGTTCACCAGAATGAAGCTCATTCCCTCGGAGAAGGCGTGCGGCTTGTCATAAGTCGCGGTGTCACGGATCGCCTTGGGATCGAACACGATCACATCGGCATAGGCGCCCGCCCTGAGCACGCCCCGGTCGTCGATATGGAGCACCTGTGCGGTGAGCCCGGTCGAGGAATGAATGGCTTGCGCCATCGGGATGACGGGCTTGTCCAGGACATAATTGCGGATCTTGCGCGGGAAGGCGCCATAGCTGCGCGGATGCGTGCCACCCACGCCAAAGGCCTGCAGGCCACCGTCCGTCGAGGTCATCGTCCAGGGTTGCCGCATGATATATTCGATATCATCCTCGCTCATGTTGAACGAGACGATGCTCGAACCGCCCTGGATGAGCATGTCGATGGCGACATCGAGAGGATGCATGCCCCGCGCGGCGGCGATCTCGTCGAGACGCTGGCCCTGAAGCGAGGGATCAGGCGGGAAATTGCGGATCATGATCGCGTTTGCCCCGCCGCGACGGGCAAGATTCTCGACCATCGCCTCGCGGATGACCGCCCGCTGCTTGGGGTCCTGCAACCGCCTGGCGATCGCTTCGGGCCCGCCTTCCTGCGCCCATCCGGGCAGCAGGGCCGGCTGCAGTCCGGAACCCGACGCCGCATAGGGATATTGATCGGCCCAGATGCTCAGGCCTTCCGCCCGGGCGCTCTCGATCAGCGCCACGGCCTCCCTGGACTTGCCCCACAATTGCGGGCCGAGCACCTTCATGTGCGTGACGATCCCGGGAATGCGGGCCTGCCGCGAGACTTCGATCACTTCGCCGATCGCATCCAGCACGCCGATGTCGTAATTGGATTCATCCCGGATGTGGCTGATGTGGAACGAATGGGGATATTGGGCGGCAACGCGGGCCAGCTGGACCAGTTCGGCCGTGTCCGAATATTTGCCCGGCACATAAAAGGGGCCGGAAGAGAAGCCGTAAGCGCCATCCTCCATGCCCTTCTTCACCAGCGCTTCCATTGCCGCCAGTTCTTTTGAGCTGGCCTTGCGGTTCGCCACGCCCATGACATCGCGCCGCACGCCGTTATGGCCGATCAGGGGAACGACATTGATGCCGGTCCCATGCCCCTCGATCGTCGCGAGTTGGGGCGCAATGTCCCCCGGTCCGCCGCCATCAGGATTGATCGCCAGCGTCGTGATGCCCTGATAGAGTATCGCCGCGGCGCCGGCGACTTCCGGATCGACAAGACCTTCCCCGGCGTGAGAATGCGGGTCGATGAAACCGGGCGAAACGATCTTGCCCGTCGCGTCCACGACAGTGCTGGCGGTCGCCGTGGCCGCGATGCGCCCGACCTCGACAATGCGCTCGCCCCTGATCGCAACATCGACTTTCTGCCCTTCGCTGCCGGTCCCGTCATAAACGGTTCCGCCGCGAATGAGGACGTCATAATCCTGCGCAAACGCGCTCGTGCCCGCAAACAGCGCCGCCATGGCGGCGACCCTGACCGTCCGGCGCATCAATCCCGATGCCTTCTTCATACCACCACTCCCGACTTTGGATGCGGTGGAGCGACACGAGGCCGCTCCGCCGTCGTCGTTTCAGAACTTGAAGCGCAGCCCCACTCGGAAGGTGCGGCCCAGCAGATCATAGAGCGACTGGTTGGTCGACGGCGTGGCATAGGCACTGCCCGCAGCCCCCTGCCCGCCACCGGCCACGATCGCAGGATCCTTGTTGAAGAGGTTCCTCACATTGAAGAACAGCTGGGATTCCTCGCCAAGCACGCTGAAGTCATACGTGATGTTCGCATCGACATAGAAGGCGCCATCGATCCGGTTGCTGTTGATGGTGCGGTTGTCGGCTGTCGAAACCGGACAACCGCTCGTGCATGTAATGAAGCTGTTGTCATACACGCCCGCGCTGACGCCACGCCCGATGAGCGTGATGGAGACCGGGTCGTTCGTATAAGTCGCCTGCACGCGATAGAGCCACTTGGGCGGACCGCTGCCGGCATTCTGGCCGACACTGTCCGTCGGCGTGGTCAAGCCATCGTCGACATAGTTCTTGAGGTAGCGGGTGGCCATCGCGCGCACCAGCAGATCGCCGCCGAGCGAACTCGCCAGACGATCGAGGGGCGTGCGGTAGGATGCCTCGAAGTCGAGGCCCTGGGCATGCTGCGTGGCGAAGTTGAAGGGGCTCTCGAACACCTGGAGATTGGTGCCGAAAGCGTTGGGACCCCGCACGATCGCCGCGCAATATTGCTGCACGCCTTCAAAGCAGCGATCGACGATCGTCTGCGCCGTCGCCGAGCTGATCCCGCCGTTGAGCTTGATGTCATAGAAATCGACGGACATCGCAAAGCCGCGCAGGAATGTCGGTTCGAACACCGCACCGATGCCCCACTGGTCCGCCTTTTCCGGATCCAGGCCGAGATTGCCCTGCGTGGTGCCGCTGAACTGCACGGTGGCATTGCCGTTGAACGGATCGATCAGCACGTTCGTGCGGGTCGAGCCGGCCGTGAACAATTCACCGAGATTGGGCGCGCGGATATCGCGCGAGCGCGTGGCGCGCAGGCGGATATCCGGGATCGGCTCATAGGTCAGGCCAGCCTTCCAGGTCGTCACATAACCCGACGTGCTGTAATCCGTGCCGCGAACGGCACCATTGAATTCAAGGCCTTCGGCGATCGGCACCAGCAGCTCGAGATAGGCCTCCGTCACGTCATACTGGCCGTTCGTCGCCCGGAAATTGCCAACGAACCAGCCGCTCTGGAAGTCCGGATCGACTTCGCCGCTGACCTTCTCCTTGCGATGCTCGGCGCCCACCGCGATGGCCACCGCGCCGGCGGGAAGGTCGAATGCATTGAACGAGAGGTTCGCCGCAAAGACATCCTGTTCGAACTTCTGGCGACGGAACGGATTGCCCAGAACATAATCGAGTGCCGCCGGATCGGCCACGCCGATGCCGAGGCGGTTGAGCGGAACGCAGCCATTGCCCGGATTGGCGATGCTGGAACGGCAGACGATCTCGCCGGTGTCGGGATGGAAGACAGCGTCGGTCGCCGCTGCAAGGCGGGCATTGTTGGTGATATCACGCGCCATCTCGCGCGTGCGGGTGATGCCTTTCTGGTAATAAGCGTCCCAGCGCATGGTCGTGCCGAGCAGTTCGAAATGACCATTCGCGCCGACGACATAACGCTCGGTTTCGCGCACGCCGTCATTCTTGCGGATCGGCAGGTCCGCATTGGTCGTGCCGAGTGCGAAGGACTGAATCCCCTCGGCGACCATCCGCTCGCGCAGTTCCTCCGGAATGAAGGCATTGTCCCGCTGGATGGTGACATTGCCCTGGTTCATCTGAACGCCGAGCCAGCCGAGATTCTTCGTCTGGTTCCAGGACACCTGTCCGAACAGCTCGATATTGTCCGTCACCTCGTAGCTCAACCGGCCGAACAGGCCCTTGCGCTCCTCTTCCGGATCGAGCGACTGGTTGCTGTTGACCTGCACGGCCTGCCAGTCCCCGCCGATCATCCAGGGATCGCGCGTCTCGCCATAAGCAAACTGGCCGAGCGCGCCGTTGACGCCGAAGGTCGTGCCGCGCAGCGCCGTGTTGGTGATCATGCCGCCCGGATAGGCATTGCTGAGGCCGGCATTGCGGACGATCAGCCGCTCCGGCGCGCCATTGCCGGCAGCATAAGCGGGGTTGTTGATCATGTACCAGCCCTGCTGGTTCCAGTCGCGCGGGACGCCGTGAATGCCTTCCTTCTTGGCATATTCGCCGTTCAGCAGCAGATGCCCCCGGCCACCGGCAAAGCTCATGCCGCCGGAAAGCGAGATGCGATAGTTCTGCCCGTCACCATAGGTGGTTTCGCCGCCTTCGATGGCGCCCTTGATCCCCGTGAACTCCTTGTCGAGGATGAAGTTGACCACGCCGGAGACAGCGTCCGACCCGTAGGCTGCCGATGCACCGCCAGTGACGACTTCCACGCTCTTCACGAGGCCCTGGGGAATGTTGTTGACATCGACGATGCCGCCCAGCGTGGCGCCGACCGAGCGCTGGCCGTCCAGCAGCACGAGCGTCCGGCTGGAGCCAAGCGCGCGCAGGTTGAGCGCGTTCACGCCTGCCGTGCCGGCGCTGATGGAGAGGTTCGAGTTGGCAGGCGTGGCACTGCCGACCAGCGACGGGATCTGGTTGACGAAGTCGGCAACGTTGGCCGGCGCAGCGACCTGGACATCCGCTTCGTTGAGCACCGTCAGCGGGGTCGGCGCATTATAGCCGTCGCGCGCGATACGCGAGCCAGTGATGACGATTGCGTCGCTTCCGCCCTCTTCGGCATCGATGCCCTGCGCCCCCGCTGTTTGGAACGGGATTGTCGCCATGAGCGCGCTTGCCGACGCGCAGATCAATAATCTGTACATTATGCTTCCCCTTTAGGTTCTTGGTTGGAAGTTCCTCCCGACTGCCAGCTTCTGCGTGCTGGTCAGCCGTCGCTTCTGGCAAGGTCGCCTTCCCAGTGAGCAATGGCCGTCGTGACAGCCAGATTGGCGCAGGCGCTGGGCACCGTGCGCGTCATGTCGAGCAGCCGATCGAACGGCAGGACGAAGCCGACGATCAGGGCCGCCTGTTCGGTTGAGACGCCGACCGCCGAGAGAACGGCAGCCAGCATGAACAACGAAGCGGACGGGATGGGCGCCGTGCCGAAGGCCGCGAGCGCACCGGTAAACAGAATGACCGCGAGCATGCCGGCGTCGGGCTGGATGCCGAGCGCCTGCAGGCTGAAGATGCTCAGCAGCCCGACATACATGGCGGTGCCGTCCTTGCCGATGCTGGCGCCGATCGGCAGCACGGTCGATGCGACGGCAGGGGCAATGCGCAGATTGTCACGCGCCACGCGCAGCGCCACCGGCAGCGTCGCCGAAGATGATGCCGTGGAGAAGGCCACTGCCAGCGCATCCATGATCCCGCGGAAGAAGAAGGAAAGCCGCATCCGCGCGATGCCCCGCACCAGCAGGCTGTGAACAAACACCACCTGGATGAGCGATCCGATCACCACGCACAGCGCGAGGAGGCCGATATTGGCGAAGACCGCAAAGCCATTGGTGGCGATGGCCCCGGCGGTCAGCGCAAAGACGCCGAAGGGCGTCACCTCCATCACGAGGCGGATGATGTGGAACAGCACGTTCGAACCGGACTGGAGCAGGTTGGCGAGCGGGCGTCCGCCCTCCCCCGCCAGGATCGTGCCGACGCCCAGCAGCAGCGAGAAGAAGATGATCGCCAGCATGTCGCCGGCGGCCAGCGCCTCGATGATGTTGATGGGAATGATGCCGACGAGCTGGTCGTAAGTGGATTTGGGCGTCCCGATCTCGTGTGGGAGCGCGCTGCCAAGATTGGCACCGATGCCTGGCCCGATGATCAGGGCGACGATCATGCCGACCGACACCGCAATGGCGGTCGTGACCGCGAACAACCCCAGGGTGCGTCCGCCGACCGAACCGAGCCGCTTGGGATCACCGAGCGCGGTCACCCCCGAGGCAATCGTGATGAACACCACCGGCACCACGAGCATGCGGATCAGCCGGATGAAAATATCTCCGACCACCGCGACCGCGGGTGTGAGGCCGGGAAAGAAGACCGCGAATGCAACGCCCAGAACGAGGCCGGCGATCACCCTTTTCCAGAGCGGTATCGCGAACCAGGACCGGATCAGCCTCACGGGCAATGGCTCGTCGCGGTGCGGGGAAGCGCCCTGCCGGCCGAGACGCCCGTCGGCGCCCCATCCTCGATCGCCAGGCCGCCGTTCACGAACACGAACCGCACGCCCCTGGCGAACAGGGTGGGCTGAACATAATCGGCCCGCGCGGAATAACGCTCGGGATCGAACACCAGCACGTCCGCAAAGCTGCCCGCCGCGAGGCGACCGCGACCCGCAAGGCTGAAGGCCTCGGCCGTCAAACGACTGCTGCGTTCGATAAAATCGCGCAGCGGAACAACCTGCTCCTGTCTCACATATTTGTCATATTTACGTGCGAAAGAGCCATAGACGCGGGGATGGCCGGTCGAGGCGTCCGAACTGGTCATGACCCAGGGACGCTTCATGAAGGCAGCGATATCCGCCTCGCTTTGATTGAAGGAGGCGACCGAAGCGCTCTGTTTGCGCAGAATGGCGACGGCGGCGTCGACAGGATCGAGCCCCATGTCTGTGCCGACCTGCGCCAGCGTCTTGCCGGAGATATCCGGCCCGCCGGACGTGATCAGCAGCGAGTCCGCGCCACCCCGGCGACGCATATTCTCGCGCATCTCGACCTTGATGCGCTCAAGGGTGGCCGCATCGTCGAAGCGGGCCAGCATGGCCTTGCGCCCGCCATCCTCCGCCCAGCGCGGAAGCAGCGATGCCGAAAGGCCAGTGCCCGAAGCGGACCAGGGATATTGATCGGCATGGACGACATGCCCCGCCGCCTGCGCAGCCTCGATCTTCGCGATGATCGCGCCGGCCTGACCATGCACGTCGACGCCCAGTGCCTTGATATGGGCGATGTGGACCGGCAACCCGGCTTCCCTGCCGATCGTGAGGGCCTCTTCGATCGCGCCGGAGAGGCCGATCGTGTAGCTCGACTCGTCGCGGATATGGCTGTCGTAGATGCCGCCCCGTACGGCCGCCTCGCGCGCGAGCGCGACCACTTCATCCTGCTTGGCGAAGCTTTGCGGCGCGTAGAACAATCCGGTCGAGAGGCCCAGCGCACCCTGGCACATGGCCGTCGCGACCAGTGTCTTCATGCTCGCAAGCTCGTCCGCCGACGGCGCGCGGTCGACTGGCCCGATCACCTTGTTACGGACCGCCCCAAGGCCCACGAATGTCGCATAGTTGATGCCCACGGGATGACTGCGCGGCCGGCCGAGCACGCTCGCGACATCGGGATCGCCCGCGCCGTCATTGCCGATGAACGCCGTCGTCACGCCCTGCATGAGGAACGGTAGCACCAGTCGCTCAGCCGCATCGTCGCCGGCGAGCATATCGCCTACATGCGTATGAGGATCGATGAAACCCGGAGAAACGATCATGCCCTTGGCATCAATGACGCGCTTGGCCTTGCCGGACGCGCGAGGGCCGACATAGACCAGCTTGTCGCCGGCGATCGCGACATCCCCGACGAAGGGCGCATCCGAACCGGTATAGATGGTGCCGCCCCGCAGGAGCACATCATAGTCCTGCGCCAGCGCGCCCGCCGGGATGGCCGAACAGGACAATGTGGCCATTGCAAGAATGCGCCGGAGGCCCTGGAATTGCCGTGAAGATCGGCCTGTCATCAACGCCCTTTCAAAACTTGCCTGCTTCTGCTGGATCGGATTGTGCAGGCGCAGCATGGAAAAGTGAAGTGTAGCGGCCAATTGCAAGGGTTTCCGATCCCATAACCCCAGTCTATGGATTGCCCCAGAAGCCCGGCCGCGGCGGAGACATGACGCCATCCGTGCACGAAACCCCGCCTTCCCGGTCGTGCTTGAGCCAGACCGGCCCGTCGAGATCGATGAAGGCCGCGCGCGCAGCCACGACCAGAGCGGGCGCGATCGAGAGCGAGGAGCTCACCATGCAGCCGACCATCAGCCCCATGCCATGCGCCTGCACCGAAGCCGCCAGATCCAGCGCGGCCGTCAGTCCGCCGGTCTTGTCGAGCTTGATGTTGACGACCTGATATTTCTCGCGAAGCACCGCAACATCGCCCGCGACATGCGCGGACTCATCCGCTGCGATCGGCACCACCGAGCGGAACCCGGCCAGTTCGCCATCCTCCTCGGACGGCAGCGGTTGCTCGAGCAGATCCACCCGGGCTTCGGCCAGAAGCGACTGGAGATCGCGGACCTCCGCCATCGTCCAGCTCTCGTTCGGATCGACGATGATCCGCGGACGCGGCGCAGCGGCACGGACCGCGCGGATCTGCGCCGTCGGGTCATTCCGGTCGACCTTCACCTTGATGAGCGGAACATAAGCGAGCTTTGCCGCCGCCGCCGCCATGGCGTCCGGCGTATCGAGACCCACCGTGAGCGCCGTCGGCACGGGCGTGAGAGCCGGACGCCCAAGCAGCTCCGGAACGCTTTTGTCGGCGAGCTGCGCCTCCAGATCCCACAGCGCGCAGTCCACGGCATTGCGCGCCGCGCCGGGAGGCATGAGGCGCCCGATCTCCCCGCGGTTCGCACCTGCTTCGAGCGCGGGACGCACGGCCTCTATGGCGTCGATCGTACCCGCGATCGATTCACCGTAGCGGGGATAAGGCACGGCCTCTCCCCGCCCGACATGGTCACCGAGCGTCAGGGAGACCGTCACGACCTCGGCGGCGCTCTTCACGCCGCGCGAGATACGGAAGGGTGCGATCAGCGGGAAGCTGTCGTTGCGGACGTCGAGGGTGCGAAGCATGCGAGAATCCGGTCAATGATTGGCTCGACACCCATCGCAACGGGGTCGACACATGGGAGATCGAAGGCGGCCGCCGTCTCGGCGCACAGCGCCCGGGCGGCCTGCGGGTCCATCTTGGACGTGTTGAAGGCGATGCCCACCGGAATCACGTCCGGATTGGTCAGGCGCGCAACACGCAGATTGGCCTCAAGGCATTCGGCCAGATCAGGGAGCTGATAGTGCGGCAGGCCGCGCATGTGCGGACGGCCCGGCTCGTGGCACAGCACCAGCGCATCGGGCTGCGCACCATGAAGCAGACCGGTGGATACGCCGGCGAAGGAGGGGTGGAAGAGCGACCCCTGCCCCTCGATCAGATCCCAGCCGCCATCGATGCGGGCAGGGGATACCTGCTCGATCGCACCCGAGATGAAGTCCGCGATCACGGCGTCCAGCGGCACGCCGCTCCCGGCGATGAGAATTCCCGTCTGCCCGGTGGCCCGGAAGTCCGCCGCGATCTTGCGCGCCTGCAGGGCACGCGCGAGCTGGAGCGTCGTGTACATCTTACCCACCGAGCAATCGGTGCCGACCGTGAGCAAACGCAAGCCGGCGCGCGCCTTGCCGTTGCCGACCTCCAGGTCATCCGCCGGATCGCGCACGTCATAGAGGGTCTTGCCATATTTCGCTGCGGCGGCGACCAGACGCGGCTCGTCGCGCAACCGCTGGTGCAGGCCGGACGCGACGTTGAGGCCCGCAGCGAGCGCCGCCTCGGCATCATCGACCAGATCCTTGCCCAGCCGCCCGCCGGCATTGGCAATACCAAGCACCAGCGTCCGGGCACCGGCCGCCACCGCTTCCTCGAAGCTCATGCGCTTCAGGCCCAGGGTGAGCGGGCAATCGTCATGGCGAAACTCGCCGACACAGTCCTCGCCACGGAACACGGCGAGACCGCGAGAGGTCTTGATCCCGATTTCATCGACAGAATGGCCGAGATACAGGAAATAGGGATGTGGGATCATCGAACGCTCTCATTGTTTGCGGGTTATTTCGCAAACGCGATAGAGCGTCGGCGCGCACGGCGTCGCATAGCAAGCTCCCGCCACCCTATAACGCGAGGCTATAGGCTCTCGATGGCGTCCCCCATGAGCTTCAGAAAGGCGGTCGCAAGGCCCGATGGCGGCCGGTTCTGCAGATGAATCGCATGGACGTCGAACACCAGCGACGGCTGCAGCGGTCGATAGCTCACGCCGGGTGCGAGCGCTGCATGCGCCGTGAAATTGTCGACGATCGCCATGCCAACACCTGCCTGGACCAGCGCCGAGGCAATGTAGAAAGTGCGCGCCGAGACGACTTCGTCGAGATGCACGTCAAGACGCTGCAGCTCCGCCAGAAGAAGCCGCCCCACAGGCCCGCTGCGGATCGGGCTGATGAAAGGTCGCCCCTTGAGCTCCTCGAAAGCGATGCGCGCCGGTGGGTCCGGCATGTCCTCGTCCCGGAACAGGACGACCAGCTCCGCCTCGCCCAGCCAGCGATGGGAGACCGGCGCGTCGGGCGGCACTTCATATCCGATCACGACATCGGTTTCGCGCTCATAGAGCTTGCGCACCATATCCTCATGGTGGACCGTTTGCAGGTCGAAGCCCACACCCTGATGCGTGGCGAGGAACCGCGCGGCCGTCGCGGGCAGCACATTGAGGCTGAGCGACGGCAACGCCGAGATGCGCAGCGTCCCTGTCCGGCCCTGTCGCAAATTCTTGCTCGCCTGACGCAAGGCGTAGACGCGATCCTGGATCTCCGCGACGTCGGCGAAGAGCGTGTGCGCATCCTCGGTCGGGACGAGGCCACCCTTCGCGCGTTCGAACAGCGGGAAGCCGAGCAGCATCTCGGCATGTTTGAGCACCTTGGTAACCGACGGCTGCGAAACGTTGAGCGAACGCGCGGCGCCGCTGACCGAGCCGTTGCTGTAAACGGCGTGGAAAACCTCGATATGGCGCAAGCTGATCACGGGCAGGGACCGATCATGGAAAGGAGACGCCCTGCTGAAACGCCACAGGGCAGGCGAATGTCAACTCCGCGCTCCATTCCTCCGCGATACCAGCTTCCGGGCCGTCCTTCAAAAGGGTGATGGCGCCCCAACCCTGCAGCACATTTGTCGGCCGCCGCGTTCTGCCTCAAGCGCCTTTGTGGCTGTCGCTCGTGATGACCATATCGTCGGCGAGTTCGAGGCCGGCGCGGCCATCGGCAGCGGTGTGGGCGGGGGCTTTGGGGTGGGCCACATATTCGGGCTCCTCGACCTCGAGCATGCCTTCCCACTTCGTCACCACCGATGTCGCGATGGCATTGCCCAGCACATTGGTCGCGGTGCGGCCCATGTCCATGAAGTGATCCACCGCGAGGATGAACGCGATGCCTTCGACCGGCAGGTTGAACTGCCCCAGCGTCGCGGCGACCACCACCAGGCTCGCCCGCGGCACCGCGGCAATGCCCTTGCTCGTCACCATCAGCACCAGCAGGATGGTGATCTGCGTGAGGATCGGGAGATCGATGCCATAGGCCTGCGCGATGAAGATCGTCGCGAAGCTGGCATACATCATCGAGCCGTCGAGATTGAAGCTGTAGCCCAGCGGCAGCACGAAGCTGTAGATGCGGCGCGGCACGCCAAACCGGTCCAGCTGCTCCAGCATCTTGGGATAGGCCGCTTCCGAGGATGCGGTGGAGAAGGCCAGCAGCACCGGCTCGCGCACATAGCGCAGCAGCGTGAGGATGCGCCGCCCCAGGAAGAACGCACCGGCCAGGATCAGCAGTCCCCACAGCAGGAACAGCGCGATGTAGAACTCGCCCACCAGCTCGCCATAGGTCAGCAGCACGCCGGGCCCTTCCCGCGTGATCGAGGCGGCCAGCGCACCGAACACCGCGATCGGCGAGACCCGCATCACATAACCGGTCACCTGCAGCATGAGCTCGACCAGCGATTCCACCAGCGTGACGATCGGCTTGCCCTTCTCCCCGATCGCCGTGAGTGCCACTCCGACGAACAGCGAGAAGACCACGATCTGGAGAATCTGGTTGTCCGCCATGGCCTGCACCATCGACGTGGGGAAGATGTGCAGGATGAAATCGCGCAGGTTGAGCCCGCCGGTCTCGATGCCCATGCCGCCGGCTGCACCGGCCTCCGCCGCCGTGCGCGTGAGGTTGAGCCCCTCCCCCGGCGCCAGCAGGTTCACCATCACAAGGCCCAGGCCGATCGAGATCAGGCTGGCGACCAGGAACCAGCCGATCGCCCGTCCCCCGATCCGCCCAAGTGCCGCGCTGTCGCCCATATGCGCGATCCCCGCCACCAGCGTCGAGAATACCAGCGGCGCGATGATCATCTTGATGAGATGCAGGAACACGTCCGCCGGCAGATGAAGATAGCCGGCCACCCGTCCAGAGAGTTCCGCATTCTCCCCAAGCGCAAAATGCGCCCCCGTCCCGGCCGCCACGCCGAGCACCATGCCCATGATGATATAACGCGTAAGGCGCGGTGCCATGCGACGGTTTCTCCGCAAAAGGTGGATGGACGCTGCACTGCGACCGGAAAGACTGGGCTTCTCGACAGGATCTGGTCTGCAGACTCTTCGTGCCACCAGAACCACAAGGCCGCGCCGGTCCGGCGCGGCCTATAGAGAAGCGCGATTGCCTTCATTCTAGAGCGATTGGACGCCTCGTCCCCCAAAAAAGCTGCGCCGCGCAATAGCCTGAGGCTATGGAGCACGGTCAACGCCGTCACATCAGGCCTGGGCAATTCCCGATCTACGCCAGCGAGAAAACGCCTCTACCGGCGCTGCTCCGTTACGCGGACCGTGCGTTGACGAGGCGATAGAAGATGCCGCTTTCGTCCTGGCCGACCAGCTGCAGCGTGCCGGTGATCACATGGACCTTGCTCTCGTTGACCGGAAAGGGTTCGGCAGCCATCACTTCGATGAACTGATTGGGCAGCGCATGCATGTGGAAGGGGCATCCGGGGGGATAGCCGAGCAGCACCCAGTGCTTCTGCCGCGCCGCGTTGTCGAGCGGCATCATCCAGCCCGCGACCTTGATCGGCTTGCCCGCGAGTGCCTTGATCGCGGGCGGGAAAATCGGCTTGGTATAGATGATGTTGGTCTTGGGATCGGTGCGATCGCTGAGCTTGGTCGTCTCCAGCATGGACCAGGCGATCCCGCCCGCCGGCGTCTTGGCGGGCTGCCAGATATCCTTGACCTTGGGATCGGGGACGCGGCCGGTCTCCTGCATCGCGCCGGAAAGCGGAGCGGCAAGGAGCGTGATGGCCGCAAGGGCTGCGAGGCAGGCGGGGCGCATGGACATAACTCCTAGCTTGTCCGGGCGAGCGTGCGCACCAGATCGGTGCGGAACACGCGCAGGCCCGGGATGAGCGCGGCAACGAGGCCGATGGCGAGAACGGCGAGGACGATGCTGCCCTCCCCCGGCGGAAGCGCGAAGGGATCAAAGCCGAAGTCGCCCAGTTGGGGGAGCATCCGGGTCGCGAGCGCCAGCGCGGCATGGCCCAGCACGAAGCCGGCCATCGCGCCGGCCGCTGCGATGATCAGGCCTTCCGCCAGGATCGTCCCGAAGACTTGCCAGGGACTGGCCCCCATGATCCGCAACAGGGCGAGATCACCTTCCCGCGCGGTGGCAGCGGCCAGCAGGGCCACGAAGATCGACAGGCCGCCGGTCGCGGCGAGCAGCCAGGCGAATGCGCGCGCGCCGTCGATGCCGACGCCCAGCAGGGAAAGCAGGCGAGCGGTCTCGATCGCCGGAACGGCGGCCTGCATGTTGGTCTGGCGGTTGATCATGATCGGAAGGCGCACGGCACCGAAGGCCGACTTGTAGGAGACCAGCAGCGCGGTCACCTCGGGTTTCAGGGCCTCGCGGCCGGTGAGATTGGGTTCATGCTCGTGATGCGCCTCGGCCTCATGGTCATGGTGCTCCCCGGCTTCATCATCATGATGATGATGCGCGATGCCGTGAACGTCCCAGACGCTCTCGACCGATGTCAGGATGAGGCGGTCGATGACGCTGCCGGTCGGCGCCAGAATGCCCACTGTGGTGAAAGGGGAATGCTCATGCTCGCCGGCACCTTCATCAGCCTCCAGCCCGTGCGAGCCGACGAAGCGCTGACCGAGCTTCATGCCCAGCGCCCTGGCGACGCCGGCTCCGATGACGACCTGCTGCGGCGCGGTGAACATCCGCCCTTCCGCCAGCTTGGCCCCGAAATGGTCGACATAGGCGACCTCGGTGCCGACAATGCGATAGCCGCGAAAATTGTCGCCGAGTGCCAGGGGAATGACTTGTCGGACCGAAGGATCGGCGCGCAGCAGATCGACGCTGTCCAGCGGGATGTTTCCCGTCGGCGCGTCGATATGGTAGATGCTGGAAAGGATCAGCTGCAGCGGCGAGCCTTTCGCGCCCACCACCAGATCGATGCCGCGCGCATCCCGCTCGAAGCGCGAGCCGAGCTGTGTCGATACCGAGAGCAGGATGACCAGCGTCGCGACGGCGAAGGCGAGAAGAAGCACGTTGAGCGCCGTCATCAGCGGCCGATCACGCAGATAGGCAAAGGCAAGGCGGATCATGCGGCCTCCGACAGCGCGGGCGCCAGCGTGCGGCTGCGCGGAATGAATGCCTTGAGGCGCGCATCATGGGTCGCGACAAGCAGGGTCGAGCCATTGTGGTCGGCCGTCTCCAGCAGGAGACGCGCAACCCGCTCGGCATTGGTGTCGTCGAGCGCGGAGGTGGGCTCGTCGGCGATCAGGAGGGCCGGCTTGCCGACCAGGGCGCGAGCGATGGCGGCACGCTGTGCCTCGCCCTGACTGAGCGCTCGCGGCTTGGCATCGGCTCGATGTCCGATACCGACCTGATCGAGCAAGGCCGCGATGGCCGCTTCGTCGACACCCCCGCCAGAGAGGCGCTGGGCGAGGCGCAGATTGTCCCGCACGGAAAGCGCCGAGACCAGACGCAGGGACTGGAAAATGATGCCGATCCTGCGCCGACGCAGTCGATCACGCTCGGCCGCGCCGAGCTGATTGATGACTTCGCCTTCGATGGCGATCACGCCCTCGTCCGGCGTCAGCAGGCCGGCGACAGCATTGATGAGTGTCGTCTTGCCCGAGCCGGATGGCCCGAGGAGAAGCATATGTTCGCCCCGCGCGAGGTCGAGCGCGAAGCCGCGCAGGACGGGACGATCGGCAAAGCCATGCGACAGGCCGCTGATGGAAAGGATCATGGCATAACCACGCAAACAGTCATTCTAGTTGGCCGACGGCTCCTTCCGAACCGGGCTGGCGTCGTCCCGGGGTTGGGTCGAAATGGCCACATAAGTCGCGCCGGAGGGAGGCAGTGGCTCAGGGCGGCTCTCATTCTCCGTGGACGCGGGTGCCCCGGATGCCGCAGCCGGCGTGGTTTGCCGCATATAATCGTGAAACGGCGAGAAACGGCCAAAACCCATAGCCTCCAGTTCGCAAGCCGAAGCGCCAGGCGGAACAATGAACAGGCACAGAGCCAGACCGGCATGAAAGGTCCGCATGACGAGTCTCCATTTTTTGATATGCTGTATCATATCATCAATCAACCCAATGGGAAGGTCTCTTTTTCCGGCGGCCGCAGCGAGCCCCGGGCGATCGCGCAAGGGCCGGGCAGCGCGCGCATTCACAATGCTGACATCCCCACTTGGGGGCAGCGCGTCGCTCTGCTAATGGGCCGCGCATGCTCAATCTCAACGATATCACGGTTCGCCTCGGCGGGCGGACCATCCTGGATGCTGCCACGGCCAAGCTGCCCCCGCGCGGACGCGTCGGGCTGGTCGGCCGCAATGGCGCGGGCAAGACGACCCTGGTGCGGGTCATCGCTGGCATGCTGGAGCCGGACATCGGCTCGGTCGAGATGCCGCGCGGCGCCCGGCTGGGCTATATCGCGCAGGAAGCGCCCGGCGGCGAGGAAACGCCGCTGGAAACCGTGCTCAATGCCGATACCGAGCGCGCCGCCCTGCTCACCGAGAGCGAAGCGACCGAAGACCCCGACCGCTTGGGCGAAATCTACGATCGGCTGATGGCGATCGATGCCTACACTGCCCCGTCCCGCGCGGCGCAGATCCTGAACGGACTGGGCTTCGACGAGGAGGCGCAGCAGCGCCCGCTTTCCAGCTTTTCCGGCGGCTGGCGGATGCGCGTGGCCCTCGCCAGCCTGCTGTTCTCACAGCCCGACCTGCTGCTGCTCGACGAGCCGTCGAACCACCTCGATCTGGAAGCGGTGATGTGGCTGGAGGATTTCCTGCGCGCCTATCCCGCGACGATCCTGCTGGTCAGCCATGAGCGCGATTTCCTGAACAATGTCGTCGACCATATCCTGCATCTGGGCAGCGGCAAGCTGACGCTTTATCCCGGCGGCTACGATGCCTTCGAGCGGCAGCGGGCCGAACGACAGGCGCAGCTCGCCTCGGCGCAGGCGAAGCAGCAGGCGGAGCGGGAGAAGCTGCGCGATTATGTCGCGCGCAATTCGGCGCGCGCTTCCACGGCCAAGCAGGCGCAGTCGCGCGCCAAGGCCCTTGCCCGGATGCAGCCGATCGCGGAACTGGTCGATGATCCGACGCTGACCTTCGACTTCCCCGATCCCGATGAGCTGCGCCCCCCGCTGATCACGCTCGACATGGCGGCGGTCGGCTATGACGAGACGCCGATCCTGCGGCGGCTCAATCTGCGGCTTGACCCGGATGATCGCGTCGCGCTGCTGGGGCGCAACGGCAACGGCAAGACGACTCTCGCGCGCCTGCTTGCCGCGCAGCTTGCGCCAATGGAAGGCGCAATGAACAGCAGCGGCAAGATGCGCGTGGGCTATTTCACCCAGTATCAGGTCGAGGAG
The DNA here is from genome assembly GCF_000283515.1 of Sphingobium sp. SYK-6. Taxonomy (GTDB): domain Bacteria; phylum Pseudomonadota; class Alphaproteobacteria; order Sphingomonadales; family Sphingomonadaceae; genus Sphingobium; species Sphingobium lignivorans. The sequence goes on along the minus strand of NC_015976.1, from coordinate 1,533,279 downwards.
CTGGACCGCGACGAAACGCCGCTTCAGCACATGACCGCGCTGATGAAGGGCGCCAGCCAGTCGGCGGTACGTGCGCAGTTGGGCCGTTTCGGCTTCCCGGCCCAGAAGGCGACGACTCTCGTCGGCAAGCTCTCCGGCGGCGAACGCGCGCGGCTGGCGCTGGCGCTCATCACGCGCGATGCGCCCCATCTGCTGATCCTCGACGAGCCGACCAACCATCTGGATGTCGATGCGCGCGAGGCCCTGATCCAGGCGCTCAACGCTTATTCCGGCGCGGTGATCGTCGTCAGCCACGACCGCCATATGCTCGAGATGACGGCCGATCGTCTTGTGCTGGTCGATAGCGGGACGGCGAAGGAGTTCGATGGATCGCTGGACGATTATATCGCCTTCGTCCTGAGCAAGCCGGGCACGGATTCCAAGGCGTCCGGCGCCGACCGGAAGGAAGCCAAGCGCCTCGCGGCCGATGCCCGGGAGAAGCAGCAGACATTGCGCAAGGCCGCCGACAAGTCGGAAGCCGCCCTCGCTCGCCTGCTGGCCGAACGCGGCAGGATCGACGAAGCCCTGGCCGATCCGCGGAAGGCCGATACGGCGTTCTCCAGCCTGTCCCCCGCCGAACTGATGAAGGAGCGCGGCCGGCTTTCCACGATGATCGAGACAGCCGAGATCGCATGGATGGAAGCGAGCGAAGCCCTGGAGGCGATCAGCGCCTGATCGCCCGGGGACCAGTGCGAAATCGCATGGGGCCCCTCACCCATTCGCTGGCTTCCGGCCTACCGATTGATAGTGATGGCGATGCCGGCGTCCGCCTTCATATCGCGCGCCATTGGCCCGGTTGCAGGCCATCGAGCGTCCACTCGCCGATGCGCCATCGCACCAGCCGCAGCGTTGGATGCCCCACCGCCGCCGTCATGCGCCGGACCTGCCGGTTGCGGCCTTCGCGGATCGTCAGGCGCAGCCAGCAATCCGGCACGCTTTTGCGGAAGCGAACCGGCGGATCGCGCGGCCATAGCCCGGGATCGTCGATACGCTCCACTTCGGCGGGCAGGGTCGGCCCGTCCTTCAGGCGCACGCCGCGCCGCAATGCCTCCAGCGCGGCGCTGTCCGCGTCGCCCTCCACCTGTACCAGATAGGTTTTCGGCGTCTTGAACCGGGGGTCCGCGATCCGCGCCTGCAGCCGGCCGTCATCGGTCAGCAGCAGCAGGCCCTCGCTGTCGAGATCCAGCCGCCCGGCGGGATAGATGCCCGGGATATCGATGAAATCGGCCAGCGTCCGGCGCGGCGGGCCTGTGCTCTCGTCCGTGAACTGGCACAAAACGCCATAAGGCTTGTTGAAGAGGATGAGGGCCATCGCCGCTCACGCCTCGCCGTCGAATGTCAGGCTGCCCTGATCGACCAGCGCGGCGACCAGCGTCAGGACCGGCTGCGATGCAGCAAGCGCAGGAGCGACCTTGATCACGGGCGCTTTGCACATATGCTCGGCGAGTGCGGCAACCTCGCCCGCGCATTCGAAGCATTGGCCATCCACGAACAGCAGGGTCTCCCCGGTCTGCCGGATGAAGGAGAAACGGCTGGCGGGATTGCGGTACAGCGCCGCCGCTTCGGCCAGCAGTCCGCGCAGTTCAGCTGGCTCGATCGGCTGCTCCGGTCGCCAGTCCGCCTCGGCATATTTGGGCAGGCTGGTATACTGCCCGAACCAGCGGGCAAACGCATCGCGATCGGACAAGGCCTCGATCGTCATGGCATGCAGGCGATCGAGCGCCGAGGCTGTGATTTCACCCGGATTGGCCTGAAGATCGAGATCGGGGTCGGCATAACGGTCTTCATCGGGGAGCAGATCCGCCTGATGCCCGCTCCAGCCGTCGATCAGCTCGGCCCGCGACGGCGCCCGGAAACCGATCGAATAGGTCATGCAGTCCTTGCCGAGCGCGACACCGTCATGAGCGAAGAGCGGCGGCACATAGAGGATATCGCCGGGTTCCAATATCCATTCCTCGGTGGCGTCGAAATCCGCGAGCAGGCGCAGGTCCTCATGCGGCAACAAGGGTGTCGCCGAGCTGCATCGCGGCCCGACGCGCCAGCGCCGCCGACCCAGACCCTGGATCAGGAAAACGTCATACTGGTCGAAATGCGGGCCGACGCCGCCGCCGTCAGTGGCATAGCTCACCATGACATCGTCGATCCGCCAGTTCGGCACGAACCGAAACGGCTCGACCAGCGCGGCGACCTCATCGACATAATGATCCACCGCCTGCACCAGCAGGGTCCAGGGATCATCGGTCAGCTCGCCGAAGCGTGCTTCCGGCAAGGGCCCCTGCTCCACCGACAGCCCTGCCCCATCCCGGACGATCAGGCGCGCTTCGACACCCTCCTCACAGGCAAGGCCCGCCAGGTCATCGGGATCGAGAGGATTGCGCCAGTTCACCCACGGATTGCGGATCAGCACCGGGCGCTTCTGCCAGTGCTCGGCCAGAAACCGGCCAATATCGAACCCAGCAAGCTGCATGGCCACCCTGTAGGACTGAAGGAAACTCTATGCTGATCGCGGGCAGACGTGACCCTGACCCGACAAGCCAGCCTCCAGTGGACGTCCTGCGTGACAGGGTCAATGCCTGCGCCGGCAGACCCTGAACAAGCATTTTCGTACTCCGCTTGCACGCGCGCACGTGCAGCGCCGCAACCCGGAGCGCAGACAGCGCATCAGGAGCCACTTTCGACTTTTCGGTTGATGCGCGCAAAACCCTGCCCCTCCCGCATATAACCAGTCATCCCTTCACGTGAACGGACTGTCCGCGGGAACGCTTCGCCCATCTTCCGATTTTGCCGATGAAACCCAGATCGACTGTGCCGGTCTGAACGAAAGCATTGAGGATACCGATCTTGGCTTCAGAGATGCCCGAGGCCCATCAGTGGCGACCTGAACAGCTCCACCGGGCCATTCAGGCCGCCGGCGTCGCCCTGTGGGCGTGGAATGTCGATACCGACGCGTTCACCATGGATGACACGGGCTTCTCGCTGTGGGACCTGCCCAGGAAGGACAAGGTCACGTTCGAGCAGCTGTCCGCCCGGATCCACCCCGCGGACCGGGATCGCGTCCGGTCGGCGTTCCGGGCAACACGCGAGATTCTCGGACCCTATGAGACGGATTTCCGCATCCTCGTCGAGAAGGAGGTGCGCTGGATCGCGGCCAGGGGGCAGGGAGAGGATGTCGGGATCGTCGGCCGCACGATGTATGGCATCTTCCTCGACGTCACCGGGCGTAAACAGGCGCAGGAAGGCAACGAGCTGCTGGCCGGGGAGATGAGCCACCGGGTCAAGAATCTCCTCGCGATTGCATCGGGTCTCACGACGATATCGTTGCGCTCGACCAGGACCCGCGAGGAGATGGCGCATGAGTTGATCGAGCGTCTGTCGGCGCTGGGGCGGGCCCATGATCTGGTCCGGCCTCTGCCCAAGGGCCAGGGCAATGCGGCGCTGCTGGGCGACCTGCTGTCGGTCCTGCTGGCGCCTTACGAGAACAAGGGGGCTTACCGGGGCCGCATCCGGGTTGCGGTCGAGCGCATGGGCGTAGGGGAATCGGCTGCGACGGCGCTGGCCCTCGTCGTGCACGAACTGGCAACCAACTCCATGAAATATGGGGCGCTTTCCATGCCGACGGGCACGCTCGACGTGTCCAGCATCACCGAAGAGGAGGACATCGTCCTGACCTGGCTCGAACATGGCGGCCCGGAGGTGCAGAAGCCCTCCGGGACCAACGGTTTCGGCAGCAAGCTGGTGCAACGCAGCGTCACGGGCCAGCTTGGCGGCGCCATCGATTACGAATGGGCGGAAAGCGGCCTGATCGTGACGCTGCGAATGAAACGGGACCGCCTCGCCTCCTGACCGGACGCCCCTCGCCTGCGTCGCATCGGGCTCGTCGCCCGCCCGACAGGCGCCGTTACTCGCCTCTCGCCCAGGCGATCGCATCGGCTCCGGCCGGAAGCACCATGGGGCAGTCCGCATCGGTCGCGGCGCGGAAGACCGCCTCGGCGACGTCGCGCGCCGTCGTGACTTCCCCTGCTCCGGCCGCCTGCAGAGCCGCCATCGTCTCGTCGGCGAAGTCCTGGTAAGCCGGGGGGAACCAGCCTCCCTTCATGATTTCCGCCTGCAGCCCGTCGGCAAAGCTGGTCGAGGGCGCCATGCCCGGGACGACGACCCTTGCGCGAATGCCGAATTGCGCCAGTTCGAGCGCCGCTGATTCCGTCAGCGATGTGACGGCGGCCTTGCTTGCCCGGTAGACGGAGAGCAGCGGCAGGGGCTTGTAGGTCGAGCTGGAGCTTACATTCACGATCACGCCCGATCGGCGCTCGCGCATGCCCGGCAGCACGGCCTGCATCGTGGCGATCGTGCCGAACAGATTGGTCTCGAAGATCCGGTGCACCACCTCCATCGTCGTCCCTTCGATGGCGTTCAGCCAGCCGATGCCGGCATTGTTCACGAGCACGTCGATCGCGCCGGCCTGCGCGAAGGCGGCGGCGATGCTCTCCGGATTGGTGACGTCGAGCGGGAGGACGCGCAGATGCTCCGACACCGGCAGGCTGCTGGCGGCAGGGTCGCGCATCGTCGCGATGACATTCCAGCCCTGTTCGAGGAAATAGAGGGCGGTCTCGCGGCCGAAGCCGGTGGAGCAGCCGGTGATGAGGATGGTCTTCATGATGTCTGTCCTTGTGATGGGGGGTCTGCGTCGCTAAGATATGAATGATCCTTCAGTTTTGGAATTCGCATATGAACCGCCCCTCACCCGACCTCTTGAAACCCCGGAAAACGCCGCGGCAGACGCGCTCGGCGGTGACGATCGAGGCGATCCACACCGCGACCATTCAGGTTTTGCTGTCGGATGGGGTCGGGCGGCTCACGACCACGCGCGTGGCGGAACGGGCCGGTGTCTCGGTCGGGACGATGTATCAATATTATCCGCACAAGCAGGCGCTGCTTTTCGCGATCGTCGAGCGGCAGCTCGATCTGATCGTGACGGCCATGCTGGAGGCCGCCGCGCGTCTGAAAGGACGCGATCTGCAAAGCGTCGCGGAAGGCCTTGCCGCCGCGTGGCTCGAAGCAAAGATGGCCGACCTGGTCTCCTCGCGCGCCATTTACGGGATCGCGACCGAGTTCAATCTCGAGGAATTGATGAACCGGGCGAAGCACCTCATGGTCGGGGCGATCAGCCCGTTGCTCAGGTCTGTTCCCGACGCGCGCTTCGCCGATCCGGATTCAGCGGCGTTCATGCTCGCGGCGCTGCTGGGCGGCACGGTTCGCGTTGTGATGGAGGCGGGCACCGCGGAAGAGGATCTGGAGCGGCTGCGCCAGGAACTGCCGCGCGCCTGCCTCGGCTATCTGCAGCTGGTCGCTTGCAAAAACCCCGCCCGTGGCCTTGCCTCTGGCGCGTGAGCAGCCGGCAAGGCCCATGCGCGTCATCGCAACGGTCCGGCCATCATTTGTTACCCAACGGCATCCCTGCGGAAACGCCCAGTGGGTATCAGGGTGAAGGCCGACCTTCTCGCCCTCCCCCGCGAGACCGGCCCCACCGGCTGGCAGCCGTCCTCCATGTCCCTCGAGGCGACGGCTGCTAGTCGGACCAGCGCCCCACCCCTTGCCATCATCACCCAGCATCGCGCCGAAACCCGCCGCGACGTCTGCTGCGCGGTGCACCGGAGGATTTAGCCTTTATTTTGTTGGCCTTTATGTGCGGCTCCGGTCAAAGGAAGGGCGCGTATGTTTTTGATCCTGCTCGCCTCCCTGATCGGGGCAGCCCTGCTGCCGCTTGCCGCCCGCCTGATCGGCCGGGGCGCCGGTCTGGTCATTTCCCTGCTGCCCTTCGGTCTCCTCGCGGCCTTCCTCTCGCTGGCGCCGATCGTGGAGCGCGGCTGGGTGCGCGGCGAGGGAAGAAACTGGGCCCCCTGGCTTGGCGCGGACATCACCCTGCGACTGGATGGCTTCTCCTTCCTGTTCTGCCTGCTCATCACCGGCATCGGCGGCCTCGTCACCATCTATGCGGGCGGCTATCTCACCAACAAGTCGCGGACGGACCGGGCGCGCTTCTTCTCCTACATCCTGCTTTTCATGACGGCGATGCTGGGGACGGTTCTCGCTGAAAACCTGCTGGTCCTGGTGCTGTTCTGGGAAGCGACGAGCATCTTCTCCTTCCTGCTGATCGGCTTCGATGGTCGCAGTGCCCGTGCGCGGCGCGCTGCCCTGATGTCGTTGCAGGTGACGGCGCTGGGCGGCCTTGCCCTGCTTGCTGCCGTCATCATGATCGGCCATGCGCTCGGCAGCTATTCGATGGCGGAAGCGATCGACCGGCGGCGGGACCTCATGGCCAGCGGCTGGGGGGACGCGGTCGTGGTCTGCATCCTCATAGCCGCCTTCACCAAGTCCGCGCAGTTCCCGTTCCACTTCTGGCTGCCCAATGCGATGCAAGCGCCCACGCCGGCCTCCGCTTTCCTGCATTCAGCGACCATGGTGAAGCTCGGCATCTACCTGCTTGCCCGTTTCGAGCCGGTGATCGGCGTGACCGGCTGGGGCCGCAGCCTGCTCGTGACGGTCGCCTGCATCACCATGCTGCTTGCCGCCATACAGGCGTTGCGCGCGGAGAACTTCAAGTCCGCCCTTGCTTATTCGACCATCGCCTCGCTCGGCATCCTCGTCATGCTGGTGGGGCTGGATGGCCCGGCGGCCTCGGTCGCCATGATCGGTTTCCTGCTCGCCCACGCTCTCTACAAGGCGGCGCTGTTCTTCTGCGCAGGGTCGGTGCTGCACGCGACCGGCCTGTACAGCCTCCGCGCCATGGGAGGGCTTGCCCGCTTCCTGCCCCTCACCGCGCTCGCCTGCCTGGGGGCCAGCCTGTCGATGGCGGGCATCCCGCCATTCATGGGCTTCATCTCCAAGGAATTCCTGTTCCAGGCGCAGCTGGAGAGCAGCTGGGAGCTGGCGCCTCTCGCCATCGCCGTCATGGTCAACGCGGTGATGGTGGGCGTTGCCGGCGTCGTCACCATGCGGCCCTTCTTCCTGAATCGCGGCAAGATCACGGAAATCCGCCATGGGGAGACCTTCTCGCTGGTCGCGCCCCCTCTGGTGCTCGCGCTGGCCGGCCTCACCATCAGCCTGGACCCCGAATGGATCACCCGGATCGCCCTGCGCCCGGCGGTCGCGGCGGTCTATGGCCGCGCGGTCGAGGTCGATATCGCCGTCTGGCACGGGGTCACGCCCATGCTTCTGCTGAGCGCGGTGGTGATTGCCACGGGGGCGCTGATCGTGCGCTTCTGGGGGCCGATCCACTTGCGCCTGCGCCGTGCAAGGCGGATCGATGCCATGGCGATCGAGCCGATCTGGGAGGAATCCCTCAGAGGCCTGACGGTTGCCTCCAGCGCTTTGACCGAGCGCCTTCAGCATGGCGATCTGCGCCGCTATCTGGCCATGGTGATCGGCGGCGTCGCCCTGCTGGTCGGCTGGTCGGTGATTGCGGCCGGCGCCCTGCCGCGCTTGCCGGCTGCCGAACCGGTCCGCATCGGCGAGGCGATCGTGGTGCTGGTGGGGCTGGCCAGTGCGTTCATGGCTGCCCGCGCGCGCACGCTGCTGGCGGCGATGATCGCCACCGGTCTCTCGGGCTTCGCCATCGCCATCAGCTTCATGGCTCATGGTGCGCCGGATCTGGCGCTCACCCAGTTCACGGTCGAGGCGCTGCTGGTGGTGTTGCTGACCGCATTGCTGCTTGCCGTGCCGCTCGCCGCCCCTGCCACGCGCGCGCCGGCCATGCGAGGGCGCGATGCACTGATCGCCACCGCTCTGGCAGGGCTTTTGTGCCTCGGCATCCTCGACATGGCCGCCGGCGAGCATGTGTCGGCGGCAAGCAGCTTCTTCGGGCGCATGAGCTATGTCGCCGCGCGCGGGCATAATGTCGTCAACGTGATCCTCGTGGATTTCCGTGGCTTCGACACGCTGGGCGAAACGATGGTGATCGCGGTGGCCGCCGTGCTTGCCGGCTCCCTGCTTGCCGCGCGCAGCGGCGATGCGCCGGTCTCCGGTCCGCCGCCGGTGCATTTCTCGCTGGCCGTCACCGGACGCTGGATCGCGGGACTTCTCCTTGTCGCGTCCCTCGTCATCCTCTGGCGCGGGCATGATCAGCCGGGCGGCGGTTTCGTCGGCGGGCTGGTCGCGGCGCTGAGCTTCGCGCTGATTGCCCTCGCTTATGGCGTGGACAAGGCGGAGCGAACCCTGCGGCTCTCTCCGCTCACGCTGGTCAGCATCGGCATGGCCTGCACGCTGCTGAGCGGCCTTCCCGGCATGGCGTCGGGCCAGCCCTTCCTGACCCATTTGTGGTGGGAGCCGGAAGGCTGGCTCCCCAAGCTCGGCACCACGATGATCTTCGATCTGGGCGTCTATCTCGTCGTCCTTGGCGCCATGCTGAGTTTCCATTTCGGCCTCCAGCGGGAGGCGACGCGGTGACAATGCTCTATGCCCTTGCCGGCGCCGGGATCCTGGCCTGCGCGCTCTACATGGTGCTGTCCCGCAATCTCGTGCGGATGCTGCTCGGCCTGTCGCTCCTTGCCACGGGCGTCAATCTGCTGCTGTTCCTGACCGGCCGCCTGGCGAGCCGCCAGCCCCCGATCATCCGGGACGGTGAGAAGGTGCTGGGCGACGCTGCCGATCCGATCGCCCAGGCGATGATCCTGACCGCCATCGTGATCGGCTTCGCGCTCACCGTTATGTTCGCCGTGCTGGTGCTGCGGGCCTGGCGGTCCGTTCGCTCGGTCGACGCGCGCGACGTGGATGCGGCCGAGCGCCTCGGCACGACCCGCGAGCGGGAGGCTGTCGATGACTGACGGCTGGCTGCTCGTCGCGCCCATCCTGCTGCCGCTGCTGGGCGCCGTGGCCGCGCTCATCCTTCGCCGGCATGTGGCCGTGCTGGCGGCGGGCAATGTGGCTGTCTCGGCGGCCCTGCTGGCACTGTCCATCCTGCTGTTCGTCCGGGCGAGCGAAAGCCGGAGCGTGCCGGCGATCGTGTTCGGCAACTGGCCGGCGGGCATGGGGATCAGCTTCACGGCCGCGCTGCCCGGTGTCGCGCTGGTCGTCGTGACCGCGCTCGTCGCGCTCGCCGCTGCCCTCTATGCGCTTGTCGATGTCGGCCCCCGCCGCCGCCGGGCCGGTTACGACGCACTCACGCTGGCGCTGATCGGTGCCGTGAACGGCGCGTTCCTCACCCACGACCTGTTCAACCTCTATGTATGGTTCGAACTCGCGCTGATCGCCGCGCTGGGCCTCCTCACCATCGATCGGAAGCCGGCCCAGATCGATGGCGCCATCCGCTACGCCAGCTTCGCGATGCTCGCGGCGACCTTCATCCTGCTGGGCGTCGGGATCATCTACGGCATCACGGGCACGCTCGATATCGGTGCGGCAAGCGCGGCGCTCGCCCATCGCCCGCCCAGTTTCGCCTCGGCGGTGGCTGCGGCCCTGCTGCTGGGGGGCTTTGCGCTCAAGGCAGGGCTCTTCCCCTTTCACCTCTGGCTTCCGGCATCCTATCATACCGGGCCGACGGCTGCCGTCGCGGTGTTTGCCGGATTGCTCACCAAGATGGGTTTCTATGCCCTGCTGATCGTTCTGGCGGGTATATTCGGCATCGGCACGGGCGGCGTCGGTGCCGCGCAACTGGTCCCGCTCCTGGGCTGGATCGCCGCGGCGACGATGATCGTCTGCGTCGCCGGGGCGCTGGCGCAAACCGACATGCGGCGCATCCTCTCTTATCATGTCGTCGCGCAGGTCGGCTACATGATGGCCGGGCTGGCGCTGGCGACGGCCGACGGCATTGCCGCTGCCGTTTTCTACATGATCCACTCGATCATCGTGCAGGCGAACCTGTTCCTGGGAGCCGGGCTGATCCGGCGCACGAGCGGCAGCTGGGATCTCACGCGGGCCGGCGGCATGGTGCGCACCAATCCGCTGTTCGCGGCCGTGCTGGCCGTACCGCTCCTCTCGCTCGCGGGCATCCCGCCGCTCTCCGGCTTCTGGGCCAAGTTCATCGTGATCCGCGAGAGCCTGGACGCGGGCATGGCGTGGCTGGGCGGCATCGCGCTCATTGCCGGGTTCATGACGATCGTCTCGGTATCCGTCTTCTGGTCGGACGCGTGCTGGAAGGAACCGCATGGGCGCTCCGTGCGGCGTGTTCCGCTCGCGGGCCTTGTCGCGATGTCCATCCTCTCGGCCGCGACCCTCGCCATCGGATTGATGCCGCAATGGCTCTGGATCGTTGCCCGGCTCTCCGCGCAGGCGATCGGCGCGCTTTCGGGAGGCGCCTCATGACGCTCCTGCGCCGTGCCCGTGCCGTGCTGCTGCTGGCGCTCATTTTCCTGTGGGATCTGCTGGTCGCTTCGCTCGGCGTCGCGCGCATCGTCCTTTCCCCCGCCATCCGCACCGCCCCCGCGATCGTCGTCGTGCCCGTGGCGCTCGAACGGCCGTGGGCCGTGGCGCTGTTCGCCTATTTCACGTCGCTCACGCCCGGCTCCACCTGCCTTCACGTCTCCGGGGACTGCAAGCGCCTCTATGTCCATGTGCTCGACACGGCCGATGCCGAGGCCACCGTTGCGCGCTTCAAGCATCTCTATGAGCGCTGGATCAGGGAACTCGAGCGATGATCGATTTGCCTGCCCTCGCGGATTATCTTGCCATCGTGCTCGCCCTCGCGCTGCTCTTCGCGGGCTGGCGCATGGTGCGCGGCCCCAGCTTCGTCGATCGTTTCGTCGCGCTCGACATGCTGACGGCAATCGCGGTGGGCTTCGCCGCGATCGGGACGATCGGCACGGGCCGGGGCGCCTTTCTCGATCTCGCGCTCGGCATCTCTCTCATCAACTTCGTGGCGACTGCGGCCTTCGCGGTGTTCCTCGAACGCAAGAGGAGGAAGGATTGATCCTGCTTGCCATGCTGCTCCTCTCGCTCGGGGCGCTCTTCCTGCTGGTGGCCGCGATCGGCGTGTTCAGGCTTCCCGACCCGCTCCAGCGCATGCACAGCGCCACCAAGGCCGGCACGCTCGGCGCCACACTGATGCTGCTGGGGGTCATGCTGTCCGGCACGCTCGACGGGATGATGACCGGCGCGCTCGTCATTCTCTTCCTGCTGCTGACCTTGCCGATCGGCGCGCAATTGCTCGGACGAGCCGCCTATGTCTCCGGCACGAAGCTCGAAGGGCTGGAACAGGATCCGCTGGAAGGCAAACTGGAGCGGGCGGAAGACCAGCCGGAGGAAACGGCATAGCGGCGAGGAGGAGTTCGCAGACTTGGCGCGAGAAAAGCGCGCTTTTCAGCCATTTCCTGCGTCATCCCGACTCGATCCGGGATCCCGCTTCTCCAGTTTCTCCAAACCGCCTGAGATCCCACATCCGCCTTGCTAAACAATCGTATATTGCATACGAATTTCCGCCAGACGCAGGACAGGGGCGATGATGAGAATGAACCGGTTGGCATTGATGGCCATGGCGCCCCTTCTGGCCTTCGCGAGCATCACGCCCGCCGGCGCGCAGGTGAGCGCGGAGGATATCCAGCGCTCGGTTCATCTCCAGGAGTCCTGGCTCTACCTGACTCGCGACGTCGCCGAGCCGGCCCAATGGCTGCCAGGCGGCCAGGGCTTCACCTATCGCAAGACGGTGGAGGGCGGCTTCGCTTTCGTCACTTTTGACAGCGCCACGAACACGAAGCGCGCGGCCTTCGACCAGACGGCGATCGCCGCTTCGCTCAGCAGGGCGATGAACCAGACATTCGAGCCGCTGCGCCTGCCCTTCGAGCGGATCAGCTACACGACGGACGGCAAGGCGTTCGAATTCCGCTACGCCGAGGACGGCTGGCGCTGCACCATCGCGGACTCGGTCTGCGCGCAGGCACCGCGCACCAGCCAGCCGCGCGGCTTCGGCGTCGTCCGCGACCTGACGGTCCCGGCGATCAACACGCCGCGCCGCTCCCCGGACGGCAAGTGGGAAGCCTATGTCGAGAATTTCAACATCGCGATCCGTCCCGTCGGCGGCCAATGGAAGCGGATCAGCTTCGATGGGTCGGAAGCCAATTTCTACGATCCGGAGTCCATCGTCTGGTCGCCTGATTCAAAGAAGCTCGCCGCCTATCGCGTGATTCCGGGCTATCGCCGCGAGGTGACGCGCGTCATCACCTCGCCGAGCGATCAGGTCCAGCCGAAAGTGATCGTACAGCTTTATCCCAAGCCGGGTGACCCCGTGGACATCGACCGGCCGGTGCTCTTTCACGCGGAGACCGGGAAGCAGATCGCCATTCCCGAGGCGCTGTTCGCCAATCCCTATCGCATGGGCAAGTTCAAGTGGCGCAAGGACAGCGCCAGCTTCAGCTTCACCTTCGATCAGCGCGGCCATCAGGTGGGCCGCCTGATCGAAGTCGATGCGCGGGACGGCACGCCGCGCACGGCGGTGGAGGAGCGCGCCCGAACCTTCATCAACACCGGCTCGGGTCGCGAGTTCTACCACGAAGTCGGCGAGCTCGGCGCCGAGGTGATCTGGATGTCGGAGCGCGATGGCTGGAACCACCTGTACCTGATCGACGGCCGCACCGGGAAAGTGAAGAACCAGATCACCCGGGGCGACTGGGTCGTGCGCGAAGTGGTGAAGGTGGACGATGCCAAACGGCAGATCTGGTTCGCCGCCGGCGGCATGCGGCCCGGAGAGGACCCCTATCTCCAGCATTATTACCGCATCGATTTCGACGGGCGGAACCTGACCCCGATCACCACGGTCGATGCTTATCACGACGTCGCATTTTCGCCGGACATGTCGATGTATGTCGACACTTATTCCCGCATCGACCTGCCGCCGGTTTCCGAGCTGCGCCGCACCAGTGACGGATCGATGATCGCCACGGTCGAGACGGCCGACATCAGCCGCCTCGTCGCGGCGGGTTTCAAGTCCCCCGAAGCGTTCGTCGCCAAGGGCCGCGACGGCAAGACGGACATCTACGGCGTCATCGTGCGCCCGCGCGATTTCGATCCCAACAAGACATATCCCGTCGTCGAGAACATCTATGCCGGCCCGCATTCCAGCTTCGTGCCCAAGAAATGGTGGCCGTTCGGCTACCAGTCCAGCGGCGACAAGACGATCGGCATGCAGTCGCTCGCCGATCTCGGCTTCATCGTCGTGATGATGGACGGCATGGGCACGCTCAACCGCTCCAAGGCCTTCCATGATGTCGCCTGGAAGAACATCGGCGACACCGGTCTTGCCGACCGCATCCTGTGGCACAAGGCCGCAGCCGCTAAATACAGCTGGTACGACATCGACCGCGTCGGCATCTATGGCGGCTCGGCGGGCGGGCAGAACACGTTGATGGCGATGCTTTTCCACCCCGAATTCTACAAGGTAGGCATCGCCTATAATGGCTGCCACGACAATCGCATGGACAAGATCAGCTGGAACGAGGCCTGGATGGGCTGGCCGCTCGACGAGAGCTACGCTGCCTCCTCCGGCGTGGACAATGCCTGGCGCCTTCAGGGCAAGCTGATGCTGGTGGTCGGCGAGCTCGACATGAACGTCGACCCCGCATCGACTTATCAGGTGGCCGACGCGCTCATCCGCGCAGGCAAGGATTTCGACATGCTCACCGTGCCCGGCGGCGAGCATGGCGTGCTGCGCTCGGTCGGCCCCGTCGATTACGGCCTGCGCCGCCATTATGATTATTTCCTCCGCCACCTCGCCGGCGTCGGCACGCCGGACTGGAACAGGATGCCGGCATCGGCCCCGGGCGGAACCGTGCCGGTCGCCCACTGAGCGCCCGTCCGGAAACCCGCCCTGGCGCATAGGCGGCGCCGGGCGGCCGAGCCCGGCGGAAGACCGCAACTGAGCGAGCCTATCTCGTCCCGAACGACGTCATCCCGGACTCGATCCGGGATCCGGCTGCCTGAAGATCGCCGGGTCCGGCCGGCTGGAACCGAAAGTCCCTCTGCGGATAGCGATGGGATGCGCCTGCTCCATGCGGTCCCGCCCCATCTCACCACCACCCCGCCGACAAACGCACTTGCGCTGCCCCGGATTAATCGTGATGGTTGGATCCCCGCATGGTCCCTGCCCTTCACTCGGACTACGCTTGCAAGGCAATGGCGCGTCTGGAAAGCGCCATTGGGCTCCCCTCTTTCCGCATCGAATGAAAGACGAACGACCATGGCATTGGTGAAGAAGGCCACGCTGGCAAAGCGCGGCTCCATGGCGAAAGCGCCAGCGGGCGAACCGACGCCTCCCCCGCCTCCCCCGTCGCGCAAGCCCCGGTCGCGCCGCGCGACCAGCGCGGTCGATCGTATCGATCAGGCGACACAGGAACTGGCCAGCGGCCTTGGCGAAGCGGCGGCGGCGGCGGGAGAACTCCAGCGCGCCGTCGATCAGATTTCCACCGGGGCCGAGGAAGCGGCCGGGGCGGCACAGGAATCGCTCGGGTCGATCGGCGAGCTGCGCAGCGCCTTTGCGCATGCGGCCGAGCAGGCCGGCGCCGCGCTGCGCCAGACCGAAATGCTGCAGGCCGGGTTCAGCGATGCGGCCATGCAGATCGATGCCTCCATCTCGGCCATCGCACTCAACGCGCGCCGCCAGCTGGGTTCGGTCGCGATCATCGAGCGACTGGAGGCCGCCGCCGATCGCATCGCGGCGGTGGGCGAGACGGTGAGCGACATTTCCGAGCAGACCGGCATGCTGGCGCTCAATGCCTCCATCGAGGCCGTGCGCGCGGGAGACGGCGGCAAGGGATTCGCCATCGTCGCGGACGAAGTGCGCGAGCTCGCCGACACGTCGGACAACAGCGCCCGCGACATCCGCCAGCTCGCGACCGATATCGTGACGGAAATTCGCACCGCGGCGGACCGTATCCGCGCCATATCGCAAGCGGCGACGCGCGAAGCCGAGAATGGTGCCGCGATCTCCGCGTCGTTGCAGGAGGGGCGTGGCCAGCTCGACGCATTGCTGGCCGGCGCCCGGGCGATCGCGGCAGCGGCGGGAGAAGCGAATATCGCCGCCAACGAGGCGGAGCGGGGCGCGGAGCAGGTGGCCAGCGCGGCGGAGGAGCAATCCGCCGCGGGGGCCGAGGCACAGCAGGCCATGGAGCAGCAGGCCGCTTCGCTGGAGCAGAGCCAGCAGATTGCCGAGGCGCTCGGCGGGCTGACCAACGGCCTGGAAGCGAGCGAAGGCGATCAGACGCTGATCGAGCAGGTCGCGACGGCCGCCGAGCAGCTCTCTGCCATGGTGCAGGAGCTCTCCGGCGCCTCCAGCCAGATCCTCGTGGCGCTCGAGCAGATTGCGCGCGGGGCGCAGGTGCAGAGCGCCGCGACCCTGCAGGCCAGCACGGCAATGGCGCAGATCGAGAGCAGCGCGGGGCGCGCGCATGGCCTCGCCAGCGACGCGTCCGCTACCGTCCGCGACCTTGTGACGCGGGTCACCGAAGCGCGCAGCGGCGTCGGAACGCTCGCCGCCAATGTCTCCAACGGCGTGGCCGAGACGCGGGCTGTCCTGCAGCAACTCGCGACGGCCGGCGCCACGGCCCGCCGGATCGAGAAGATCGGCGACGGGCTCGCTCTGGTCGCGCTGCAGACCAACATGCTCGCGGTCAGCGGCACGGTGGAAGCCTCGCGTGCCGGCGAGGCGGGCGCCGGTTTCGCGACGGTCACGGCCGACATTCGCAAGCTCGCCCGTGAAGGCGCGGCCAATGCCGAGGATGCCAAGGATGTCGTGCGCTCCATCCAGGACCAGCTCGCTACGGCGCAGCGCGATCTGGACCAGAGCGTGGCGGCAAGCGAGGCCGAGATCGGCCGCAACGAAGCGATGATCCAGCGCTTCGACGCCATGACTCTCGACCTCGGAAACGCGCGCGGCGCCAATGAGGCGATATTGGACCGCGCCGACGCGATCCTTCGCTCGGCGACCGAGGTCCGGCAGGGCTGCGACCAGATCGCCATGGCAGCCGAACTCGCCGCGACGGCCGCGCGCGAGGCCGGTTCGGCCGCCGCGCAGCAGGCGCAGGTCGCCGAGGATCTTGCCGCGGCCATCGAGGATATTGCGGCGCTCGCGGCATCGCTGGTCGGTGCGCAAGGCTGATGGCGCAGGCCGCCGAGCCATTGCTTGCCTTTCATGCCCGCGGCGTGCGCTATGGCATACCGGCCGCGCAGGTGCGCGCGGTGGCTCCCCTGCCCGCTCTCACGGCGGTGCCGCTCGCCCCGCCCGCGCTGATCGGGCTGGCCAATCTTCGCGGGGAAGCCACCCCCGTCATTGCCCTGTCGCGTCTGCTGGACAGGCCGGACGGCGCGCCCAGCCGGCTCCTGCTGATCGAGAACGGCAGCCGCTTCGCACTGGCGATCGACACGGTCGAGGGAGTGGTCGGCCCCGACGATGCGCCGGAATGCCCTCCGCTCGAGACACGCCTCGCCGACATCTTTCCGGACCGCAGGACGCTTGGCGGCCGGGGCCCGGCGGCGACCCGCGCCGTCGAAGCAGTGCAGGATGAGGATCGCCTGCCCCTCCTGCGCTTCATGCTCGGCGACCAGCATTTCGCTCTGCCGCTCGACGAGGTCGAGCAGGTGCTGCGCGTTCCCGAGGCCGTCGCCAGCCTTCCCCGCAGCGACGGTGTCGCGCTGGGCACGCTCGATTATCGCGGCGGCCTTCTGCCCTTGCTGTCGCTCGCGGCGCTGCTGGCCTTGCCGCGCGGAGAGACCAGCGGGGCGCGCATTCTGGTCGCTGTGATCGGGCAGCAGCGCGTCGGCCTGCTGGTCGATGCGGTCGATCGCGTGATTCATGCCCCGGTCTCGCGCATCGATCCCGTGCCGGCCGCTCTGCTGCGCGGAGAGGCCGAAGCGGTGGTCGCAGGCATCTATCGGCCGGTTGCCGGGGAACGGCTCGTCTCCGTCCTCGCCGCAGGGGACCTGCTCAGCCGCGACCAGATCGCACGCCTCGCGCCCGCCCGGCCGGAAGCGCCGGCAGCGCCGGGCGCACGGGCCGAGACCGAAGCACTGCTGCTGGTACGCGTTGGCGGCCACCGGCTCGGCTTTCCGCTTGCGGCGATCGACGGTGTCGCGCGCGTCCCCGACAGGATCACCCGACTGCCGGGCGCACCGGCTTTCCTGGCCGGGCTCGGCCGACTGCGCGGCGAATCCTCCCCGATCGTCGACTTGCCGGTCCATCTGGGAGAAGTCGCCCGTCCCGTGCGCGGCGGAGCCGTTCTTCTGTGCCGCATCGCCGGTGCCCCCGCCGGCCTGAAGGTCGACGAAGTGGCAGGCATTGTCCGCGCCCCGGCCGAACTGCTGCGCGACGCAGGCACGCTCGGCACCAACCGCACCCGGCCGTTCGAGCGCGTGCTCGCCCTCGATGGCGGGGAGCGGTTCGCGCTCGTCCTGTCGGCGGATGCGCTATTCGATCAGGTCGAGGCCGATCTGCTGCAGGCCTTCGAGCGGACACTGGCCGAACCCGCGTGACCAAACTCCTCATCGTTGACGATTCCCCGCTGATGCGGAAGCTCCTGACGGAGATCTTCACCGAGGCCGGCGGCTTTGATCTCGCGGTCGCCCGCGATGGCGGCGAGGCGCTCGAACAAGTGCATGCCTTCGCGCCCGACGTGGTGACGCTGGACATTCACATGCCCAGCCTCGACGGTCTTGCCTGCCTTGACCGGATCATGGTCGAGCGGCCCACCCCCGTGGTCATGGTCTCCTCGCTGACCGAGGAAGGCGCCGAGGAAACGCTCGAAGCGCTCTCGCTCGGCGCGGTCGATTTCGTCGCCAAGCCGCGCGGGCCGCTCTCGCTCGAGATCGACAATGTCGCGGGCCTGCTGGTGCAGAAGGTCCGGACCGCAGCAGGGGCGCGTCTCTCGCGCGCCGCCCGGCTCACCGACCGGGTGCGGCTGCGCACGGCAAGGCCGCCGCGACCCGCCCGGCCAGCGAAGCCCGCCCCCAGACCCAAGCCCGGCGACAGGCTCGCAGGCATCGCGGCCGTGCTGGTCGGCGTCTCGACGGGCGGTCCTCCCGCTCTCGACATGCTGCTCCAACCCATTCCGGCGGACTTCCCCTGGCCCATCGTCATCGCGCAGCACATGCCCCGGAGCTTCACGGGCCCTCTCGCGCGCCGCCTCGATGGGTGCTGCGCGATCAGCGTTGTCGAGGTGACGCGGCCGATGCCGCTCCAGCCGGGCCACGCCTATATCGGCCGGGGCGATGCGGACCTGCTGATTTCGCGGCGTTCCGGCGGGGTCGTCGCCATGCCCGCGCCTGCCCGCCCCGATCTGCACTGGCATCCGAATGCGGACCGTCTGGTCGAGAGCGCCATCGCGGCGCTGGGTGCGCAGGCTCTGGTGGGCGTGCTGATGACCGGCATGGGCTCGGACGGCGCGAAAGCCATGGCGGCGCTGCGCCAGGGTGGCGGCCATGTCATCGCGCAGGATGCCGGGACATCGGTGGTGTGGGGCATGCCCGGTACGCTGGTCGCGCTTGACGGCGCCGATCTCGTTCTGCCCTTGCCGGAGATCGCGCCGCAGCTCATCGATTGGGCCGTCGGATGAGCGATGACCAGCCGCCGCTGCTGACCGGGGACCAGCTCGCCCGGCTCGGCGACCTGCTCCATCGCTGGACCGGCATGATCTTCGGCGAGAAGAAGCGCTATTATGTGGAACGCCGGGTCGCCGAGCGCATGCGCCGCACTGGCAGCCCGGACGTGGACGGCTATCTCGCCGCCCTGCTGCACGACACGGCCGAGCGCCGGTCGCTCATCAATGCCTTCACGATCAACGAGACCTATTTCTACCGCGAGGCCTATCAGTTCGCGGCGCTGAGCAATACGATCCTCCCCGCCATCGCCCGCACCAAGCAGCCCGGCGACCTGCTGCGGATATGGTCGATGCCCTGCTCCACCGGCGAGGAGCCCTATTCCATTGCGATCTGGCTGCTGGAGCACTGGCCGCTGGTGGATGCCTATCATGTCGAGATCGTGGGGTCGGATATCGACAGCGACGCGATCGCCGCAGCCCGCGCCGGGCGCTACGGCGCGCGCGCGCTCGCCCGCCTGCCTCATGGCGTGCGGCAGGCCTATTTCACGCCCGAGCCACGGGATCGTAACCGGATCATCGAGGATCTGCGCGAATCCGTGATCTTCAGGGAAGCCAATCTGATCGACGCCGCTTCGGTCGAGGCGCTCGGCCGGTTCGACGTCATCCTCTGCCGCAATCTTCTCATCTATTTCGACGAGAGTGCCCGGCAGCAGGCTTCGGCCAATCTGCATTCCGCGCTCCATCCGGGTGGCCATCTGTGCCTTGGCCACAGCGAATCCATGGCCCGGATCGACGACCGGTTCACGATGGTTCGACTTGACGACGCAATCGTCTATCGTCGCGACTGATGGACGATCTGCTCGTACAGTTTCTGATCGAAGGGCGGGATCTCGTCGGGCAGGCCCATGGGGATCTGCGCGCTCTTTCGGCGGACATGGCGGATGCGCGGGCCTTCGACAGCCTGTTCCGCGCCACCCACACGCTCAAGGGCTCCGTCGCGCTGTTCGACATGGCGCCGGCCGAAGCGCTGCTCCACGCGGCCGAAACGCTCCTCGACCGCGCCCGCCGGACGGGCGTGGCACTGACGGCGCGCCAGATGGAGGCGCTGGTCGCGGTAATCGATCAGGTCGATCGATGGATCGACGCGATGGAAGCGCAAGGGGCGCTCAGTGACGATGCGCCGGCCATCGCCGCGCAGCTCGTCGCGGCATTGGCTGAGGACGGCTCCGCTCAGGCCGCGCGAGCGCCCCAACCGAAGGCCCCTCAGCCGGGCGCCATGACGGCTTTCCGCTTCACGCCCGATCCCGAATGCTTCTTTCGCGGGGAGGATCCGCTCGCGACTCTGGCCGCCGTGCCGGGCCTTCTTTCCCTTGAGATGCTGCCGGCAGAGCCATGGCCGCCGCTCGATCTGCTCGATCCCTTTCGCTGCATGGTGCGGTTCGAGGGCACGAGCAGCGCGAGCGCGGATGCCGTGCGCGCCGCCTTCCGGCTCGTGCCCGATCAGATCGAAATCGAGGCCGCGCAAGAAGCAAAGCCCGACACGGGCCCTGACCCGGACGACGGCATAGCCGTTACCGCCGGGAGCGGCGAATCCGTGCTGCGCGTCGATGGCGCGAGGCTGGATCGGCTTGCGACCCAGACCGGCGAACTTGTCGTCGCGGTCCACGCCCTGCAGGCGCTGGCGAGCGAGATCGCCGCCCGGGATCCGGCGCTCGGCATGGCCTTCCGCCGCGCGCAGGCCGGGATCGAGCGCGCAAGCACGGCGCTGCGACAGTCCGTCGCCGATGTCCGGCTGGTGTCGCTGCAGCCCATCCTGCGGCGGCTGCCCCGCCTTGCGCGCGAGCTGGGCGCAACGCTCGGCAAGCCGCTCCACTTCACCCTGACTGGCGACGACACGCGGGTCGACAAGCAGATCGCCGACGGACTGTTCGAGCCGCTGCTCCATCTCGTGCGCAATGCCATCGACCACGGCCTCGAAACGCCGGAAGAGCGGGCAGCGGCCGGCAAGCCCGCGCAGGGACAGGTCACGCTCGCCATCGCGGCGCGGGGGGAGCGTCTCGTCATCAGCCTTACGGATGATGGTCGCGGGATATCGGCGGACCAGATCCGGGCGGGTGCGGTGGCCCGGGGATTGATCGACGCGGCCGATGCAGCCGACCTCACCGACATGCAGGCTATTCGCCTCATCTTTGCCCGCGGCTTCTCCACGGCTGCGCATGTGACCGACGTTTCGGGACGCGGTGTCGGCATGGATGCCGTCTCCGCGGCGGTCGAGCGGCTGCACGGCACCATCGAGATCGAGAGCGCGGTCGGCACCGGCACGGCCATCCGTCTCCTGCTTCCCCTCGCCGCCATCACCACGCGCCTGCTCACCATCCATGCCGGGGGCGAGCGTTATGCCGTGCCCTTCGATCAGGTGGCCGAGACCGTCCGGCTGCCCGCGTCCGGGATTCAGCAGCTGGGCCGGGGCGAAGCCTGCGTGATCCGCGATCGCACCGTCCCGGTCGTCGATCTCGGCGAAGCGCTTGGGGGCGGCCGGGAAGAGTCCGGTCATGCACGGCTGATCGTGAGCCAGGCCGCCGGCGAGCCGGTCGCCTTCCGCGTCGCGGCCTTCGGCGAGCGGCTCGATGCCGTGGTGAGCGAGCGGCGCGGCCTGATCGCGCGCCTGCCCGCGGTCATCGGGACCTCCCTGCTCGCCGACGGAACCGTGCTCCTCGTCCTCGATCTTGCGGAGCTGGCGGCATGAGCGTGCATATCGCGGATGATGTCATCCGCCTCGAAGGCGCCTGCCCGGTCGAAGAGGCCGAGACGCTGCTCATCGCGCTCCAGCAGGTGCCGGGCCGGTCGGTCGACATCAGCGCGCTCGCGTCTGCGCATCTTGCCGTCATCCAGGTGCTGTTCGCGACGCGGCCGAACCTCGTCGGATCCTGCGCCAATGGCTTCCTGGAAACCTTCGTCCTGCCCGAACTGAGAAAAGGCACGGGGTGAACAAAAAGAGTATCGGGTAAATTTCGCCCCACTATAGGGGGAAAATATAGCCGCCAGGCAGAATAGACTATTGGAGCCCTCGAATGGCCGTTACCGTAATGATCGTCGATGACAGCAAGCTGGCCCGGATCGTGGCCGGCAAGGCACTGGCCGCCATTCAGCCCGACTGGCAGAAGCTGGAAGCCGGCAGCGCCGCACAGGCTCTCGAGACTCTCGAGACCGCCTCGGTCGACGTCGCGCTGATCGATTTCAACATGGCGGAGAAGGATGGGCTGGAACTTGCCGCCGAGCTGCGCGCTATGCGACCAGATATGCCACTCGCGATCATCACAGCCAATATCCAGGACGAGGTCATTGCCCGTGCCCGCGAGGTCGGCGCGGCGTTCATCGCCAAGCCGGTGACCAGCGAGGGGCTTGCGAACTTCATTTCCGGCGCGGCCCTTCGGCTCAGATCGAAAAACGTGTGAGCGCCGAGACTCTCATCCTGTCCGAACTGGAGCGTGATGCCCTCACGGAGATCGTTAATATCGGGGTGAGCCGCGCGGCGTCGAGCCTGCGCAAGATGATCGGCGAGCAGGTCCTGCTGTCCGTCCCGTCCATCGAAGTCGTGAGCCAGCGCCGCGCCGCACGCCTCATCAGCGAGCGCGAAGTGAGCGAGCTGGTCGCGGTCCGGCAGGATTTTTCCGGCTCCTTCTCGGGGCGCGCCCTGCTCATCTTTCCCGAGACGAACAGCCTTGAGCTGGTGCGCGCTGTGACCGGCGGCGAACTCAGCGTTCAGGAAGTCCTCGACCTGGAGCAGGAAGCGCTTGCCGAGACGGGCAATATCATCCTCAACTCCTGCCTCGCGACCATGGCGAACATGCTCAAGCGATCGCTGGTCATGACGATCCCGGAAGTCGTGCGCGGTTCGGGCGGGAGCCTGTTCGACGCCGAGCATGACGGGGCAGAGGGGCTCGTGCTCTTTCTCTACATCGATTTCGCGGTGCGCAGCCGGGACATTCGCGGCTACATCGCGATGATCCTGGACCTGCCCTCCATGGCCGCGCTCAAGGAACTGCTCGGCGAGTTCATCATGCGCGTTGTCGGCGAAGACTTCTGAGACCATGCTGGGCTTCGAGCAGACACAGCTCACTCTGGCTGCGATGGGCGCGAGCGGCACCTGGGCATGGAACATCGGCGAGAACAGCCTCGATGTGGATGAGCGCTTCGCGGCGCTCCATGGTCTGGATGCCGGGCAGGCGCTGACCGGACTGCCGACCGAGGCCTTCTTCAAGGCCATTCATCCGGCGGACCGGGCACGCATCAAGATCGCGGTCGCCGGCATGATGGCGGGCGCCGAGCTTTTCTCCAAGGAATTCAGGGTCGTCAGCCCGGATGGGACGACACTCTGGATGCACGGGCGCGGCCAGTGCGAGCGCGACGATTATGACCAGCCGCGCCGCTTCATCGGCCTGCTTGTCGACGTCACCGAGCGCAAGCGCGCCGAGGAGCGGCTGCGCATCGCGCAGACGGCCGGCGGCGTCGGCACCTTCGAGTTCGTGGACGGGCATGCGACGGCGGCGGTCTCGGCGGAATTCTGCCGGTTGCTCGGCCTGCATCCTGCGTCGGTCCTGCCGGTCCAGACGATCAACGCCGTCCTCGTCCCCGGCGCGCAGCCCATCCTGCCGGATGCCCGCAGCAGCCATGTTCCCGAGACGCTGGACGCCGAGTTCGAGATCATTCGCAATGACGATGGCCAGCGCCGCTGGATTGCGCGGCGGGGCGAGATACTGCCGGAGGGATCGGGCTACCGGCTGATCGGCGTGATCTACGATGTCACCAAGGCCCGGGCACTGGAAAGCGCGCTGCGCGATCTCAACGAGACGCTGGAAGAGCGAGTCCAGCGGGAAGTCGTCGAGCGGCAGCAGACCGAAGAGGCCCTGCGCCAGGCCCAGAAGCTCGAAGCGATCGGCCAGCTCACCGGCGGCGTCGCGCATGACTTCAACAATCTCCTGATGGCAATCTCGAGCAGCCTCGCGCTGCTGAGCAAGCGCCTGCCGGACGATCCCAGCCTCACCCGGCTCATCGACAATGCGCTGCAGGGTGCCGAGCGCGGTGCCGCCCTCACCCAGCGCATGCTCGCCTTCGCGCGGCGGCAGGACCTCTCGCCCGAGCAGATCGCCGTCCCGGAGCTGCTGGCGGGCATGAGGGAGCTGGCCCAGCGGACACTGGGCCCATCCTGGCCGCTCGATTTCCGCTGGTCGGAGGATCTGCCGCCCGTTCTCGCCGATCCCAACCAGCTGGAAATGGCCCTCATCAATCTGCTGGTGAACGCGCGCGATGCCGCCCCGCGCGGCGGCCCCATCTCCATCCACGCCGATCTCTCGACGGTCGAGGCGGGCGAACTCACCGATCTCGCGCCGGGGCATTATGTCCGGATCAGCGTCATCGACCGCGGCTCGGGCATGGATGCCGAGACGCTGGCCCGCGCCACCGAGCCCTTCTTCACGACCAAGGGCGTGGGGAAAGGGACGGGCCTTGGCCTTTCGATGATCCATGGGCTGGCCCGCCAGCTCGAAGGCACGTTCACGCTGCAGAGCGCGATCGGCGAGGGCACCAGCGCGACGCTCTGGCTCCCCGAATCCCGGCATGCCACCCCTTCTCCGGGCGCGGCGCCGGCTCAGCCCTCACCCCCCGTCGCGCGGCACAATCTGAACATTCTGGCCGTGGACGATGATTCGCTGATCCTCATGAACACCGCCGCATTTCTCGAAGATCTCGGCCATCGCGTGTGGGAAGCGGCATCGGGTGCCGATGCGCTGCAGATCATCCGCACCACGCCCGATCTGGACCTGCTCATCACCGATCATGCGATGCCCAACATGACCGGCATCCAGCTCGCGGAACAGGCCGTGTCCGAGCGCTCCGGCCTGCCGGTCATTCTGGCCACCGGCTATGGCGAGGTCCCCACCGACAGTACGCTGCGGGTCGTCAAGCTCGGCAAGCCCTTCTCGCAGGCCGAACTGGAGGATGCGATCAATCGCGCGATGAGCGAATAAGCTCTGCCGAACCGGACGGGAGCGGCGCCTGTGCGTCGGACCGTCGGCGCAGACTATTCCAGCATCCGCGCGAAAGTCGCTGCCGATCCGCGCACGCGCGCCTGCGTGCCGCCCGGCCGTGGCCTCGCCTCTCCCGGCGCCGTCCGGGAAAGCGCCGCCAGCAGCTGCGCCGCCCCATGCAGCCCCTGCGGCGCAAGGCTGTAGAAAACCAGCTTCGCCTCGCGCCGCGTCTGCACGAGCTCCGCCTTGCGCAGCACGGCAAGCTGTTGCGAGAGGCCGGGCTGGCCCACGCCCGTCAGGGCTTCGAGCTCGCTGACCGAGGTCTCGCCATGGTCGAGCAAGGTCCGCATGAGCCGCAGCCGCACATCATGTGCCAGCGCCTTGAGGACAATGGTGATCGCGTCGAGCTCGCCATCCGTGAAGCTCGTCACGCGCCGCGTCCTCCCGGTGCGTCGGGCTGGGTGCGGTGGAACCAGCACTCTTCGTCCGCCTCCGCGAGCGCCGAGCGCTGGTCCTGATGCGGCGGGAGCAGCACGTCATCCCCCGGCCGCCAACCCTCCGGGGTGACCACATTCTTGCTGTCCACCCGCTGCAGCGCGGCGAGGACGCGCAGCAGTTCCTCCACCGATCGGCCGACCGTCGCGGGATAACAGAGCATCGCGCGGATGATCCCGTCGGGATCGATGAAGAAGGTCGATCGCAGCGTCGCGGCGTCCGGCGCATCCTGTGCGAGCATCCCATAGGCGCGGCCGATGACAAGCGAGGGATCCTCGACGATCGGGAAGCTGACCGTCACGCCGAAATGGTCGCGGATCGCGCGGATCCAGCCCAGATGGGCATAAACGCTGTCGACCGAGATCGCGAGCAGCGCGCAATCGAGCGCTTCGAAACGCGCGCTGGCACGCGACAGGGCGATGAACTCGCTGGTGCAGACGGGCGTGAAATCCGCCGGATGCGAAAAAAGCAGCAACCAGCGCCCCCGATAATCGGAGAGGTTGAGGTCGCCCATCGTCGTGCGGGCCCGGAAATTGGGCGCCGGATCCCCGATCTGGAGCGCCCTCACCGGCTCGCCGGCATATGCATCACTGGAACTCAAACGCCTGCTCCCTGGGGCAAATCCTGAAACCCTTTTCCTAGACGCTTACACCATGAGCGTAAACGACTAAGCTTGGGGACCGATTGGACCTGACAGGACGGCCGCTGCTCGGGCGTCATGACGGTCAGCATCAGTTGTGGTCGACATTGCCAACCTGGAGGCCCGTGTTAGGAAGGACGAAATTCCAAGGGCGTCTATGGGGAAATCGGAATGCCTTTAGTAACGTTGGTTGCTGCACTCGTTGCTTCTGGAATGGTCTTGGAACCCACAAGCGAACGACAGCGATGGCTTGATTTCTCTGACTATCCGTCGAACGAATTGCGTCAGGGCAGAGGCGGCGTTGCTGTTGTGAAGGTCATCATCGCTCCAACGGGCGTCCCGGAGCAATGCCTCATAGTTTCAAGCTCAGGAAATGAAGTCATCAATAAGATCGTCTGCGATCTTTCTATGAAGCGATTACGCTTCAAACCCCCGATTTCCGAGACAGGAAAGCCCACCTACGGGATTTGGCAAAGACGAGCGGTCATGCTGCCACCTGGATGGACTGCTGCCCTAAAACCAGAGGAAACTTCAAATTTCAAGATTCGACTTGATGCCCCTCCTTCTATTCGTAAGTCAGCCGAGGTCAGGACCATCGTAAGTGTAGACGATAGTGGAAACTTCCTAGGATGTGGAACGGCGGACATTGAGTCGGATGCATCACTTATCGAAAACGCATGCGATCATATCAAGCGCGTTTGGCAACCTGCGCCGGAGAGAAATATGGCCGGTAATCCAATTACTTATGTTCGCTGGGCTCAGATCGAATTTATCGTACATTGAATGCCCCCAACACCGTCATCTCCCGAAAGGCTGCTTCCGGACGAAAATGCCGTATAACCATCTTCCACAATAGCACCGAATTGTTCACCCCTGAGCCCTGTCCAGCCGGAGCACGCCCATGTCCGATCCCGAGCTTGTGATTTGCCCCGCATGCGCCAGTCCCAATCGCGTGCCGGCCGCGAGGATGGGTGCGGCGCCCAAATGCGGGCGCTGCGGCGAGCGGCTGTTCGAGGGTCGGCCCACGGATGTCGCCGCCAGCGCCTTCGATCGTCATGTCGGCCGGGGGAGCCTCCCGGTGCTGGTCGATTTCTGGGCAAGCTGGTGCGGGCCGTGCCGGGCGATGGCGCCGGCTTTCAAGGCGGCCGCCGCCGAACTGGAGCCGCATGTGCGGCTGCTGAAAGTCGATACCGAGGCCGAGCAAGGCATTGCCGCGCGCTACGGCATCCGCTCCATTCCCACGCTCATTCTCTTCCGGGATGGCCGCGAGATCGCGCGGCAGGCGGGCGCGATGAATCAGGCCCAGCTTGTCGCATGGACGCGACAGGCGCTCGCCGGCGCCTGACCCGCCCCGGCGCGCCGCCCCGTCACAGCCCGATCGCCCGCCCCGCCCAGGCAGCCGGCAGGACCGCGAGGCAAAGGAACG
Organism: Sphingobium sp. SYK-6; assembly: GCF_000283515.1. Lineage (GTDB taxonomy): Bacteria > Pseudomonadota > Alphaproteobacteria > Sphingomonadales > Sphingomonadaceae > Sphingobium > Sphingobium lignivorans. Next base: position 1,506,144 of record NC_015976.1, on the reverse strand, counting down.
TGCCCAGCGGCAGCCGGGTCGTGGCATCGATCTCGCGGCCGGTCAGCTTCAGCGTCAGGGCCCAGAGCAGCCCCGCCACGCTGGCGATCAGCAGCAGAAGCGGCAGCGATGGCCAGCCAAGCCAGGCGCCCAGCGCGCCCAGCAGCTTCGCGTCGCCCAGTCCCAGTCCCTCCCGCCCGCGCGTCCGTCGATACGCGAGCGCGAGCGCGAAGAGGCACAGATAGCCCGCGCCCGCGCCGATCAGCCGCGCCTCGAAACTCGCCGGCAGGAACCAGTCGCCGATCGTCAGCCCGAGAGCGGCGAGCGGCAATGTGAGTGCGTCCGGCAACCAGTGATGACGCGCATCGAGCATGGCGAGCGTCAGCAGCAGCCAGCCGCCGGCGGCGAAGAACAGCGCAGCGGGCAACGGCAGCCACCAGAACAAGACACCGCCGATCAGCGCCGCGCCCGCTTCCATGACCATGTGGGCCGGGTCGATCCGCGCGCCGCAGCTTCTGCACCGCCCGCGCGCGAGAAGCGCGCCGAGCAGCGGGATCAGCTCCAGCGGTCCCAGGGTGCGCCCGCAGCTGTCGCAGCGCGATCGTCCCCTGACCACCGACTCCCCCCGGGGCCAGCGCGTCACGATCGCGCCGAGGAAGCTGCCGATGATCGCGCCCGCCCCCGCGCCGAGCAGGATGCGCAGGCCGTCCTGCATGGCGGGATTCACAACCGGCCGACCGTCCGCAATATCTGCTCGTCGCCCACGGGGCGGAAGCCATTGGCGCCCAGCGCGGCAATCAGCAGCGGGTCGCTCGTGCGCACGCGCATCGCGGCTTCGTAGCTGCCGTCGCTCTTGATGCGGATGTTGAGCTGCTCCTGCCCGGACTGGCTGGCCAGCGGCAGCTCGACCACGTCGCCCGCGCAGCGCGCCTGGCCGGAAAAGCCGTTGGACAGCGCAAGGCCGCTGATGAGGGCGGGCACGCGGGCGCGCACCTGCCCTTCCGCGCGCGTGCACAGACCGCCGGTGAAGTGGACGGTCAGGTCCTCGAACTCGACCCGGCTCACCGGCAGCGGCGCGAGCGGCGCGGCAAGGGCCAGCGCGCCCGTCACGTCATCGATGCCCCGGCGACCGAAGCCGATCGTGAAGGCACCGGCGATGTCGTCGGCATTGCCGCGCCGCCGCGCGACATCGATGCGCACGCGCCCGATGAGCAGCTGGACGGGATTGAGAAACACGTCGACCGTGCCGAGATTGACGCCCCGCACCTGCAGTTCCTCGGCGCCGCCCCACCAGATCGGCCCGCGCAGGGATCGTGCGGCGACGCCCATTTCCTTGAGCCCGAAGATGCCGAACGCCGCTCGCAACGGCCAGGTGATCAGGATGCCGATGGCAAGGATGATCACCAGCATGATTTTCACGCGGGTGGTGCGCGTCCAGCCGATCATGGCCTGATCTCCTCGAGCACCGCCTGGACGGCGACCGTGCCTTCGGCCGCGCCGGGCACGATGCTGATCGTCTGCACCATCACGCCGGCCTGCTCCAGCGTCGATATCCACTGGAGGAGCGGGCCGACCCGGGCCGATCCCATGTTGATCGACATGCGCCCCTCGCCCTGCAGCGTCGCGCGGTCGAGCGTGAAGCCCGCTTCCGCCGCGCTCTGGCCGACGAGCTGATCGAGCGGCACGCGGTCCGCCTGCTGGCGCTCGGCCGGGCGCTGGCGCAGTTCCGCCACCTTGTCGCGCACGGAGGCATAGCGGTCGAGCGCCAGCCGCTGCCGCTCCCAGCCCGCCGAGAGCGCCCCGCCGATCGGCCGCAGCACGCCCAGCCAGAGGAAGATCACGAATGCGATGACGCCCAGCACCACCATGAAGCGCTGCTCGCGCTCGCTGTGGTTGGCCCACCATGCCCGCATAGCCTGCAACATCAGCGCACCACCATGATATCGGCGATCACACGGCCGCCCCGTTGCTGTACCGCGTTGGCGCTGATCCGCCAGCCCGCTTCCTGTATGGCGATGAGCACGTCGTTGATGTCCTCGGCGCGGACGGCGGCGAGCTGGACGCGCAGCGTTCCATCCCCGCCCTGATTGACATTGGTGAGCACGACATTGGCATTGGCCTGCATCGCGGCCATCAGCCCGGCCATCATGCCGGTGAAGCCGCCCCGCCCGCCCCGGGCGGCGAGCAGCGCCGTCATGCGCCCGTCCGCCATGTCCGGGTCGCTCACGGAGGGATCGATCGTGCGGGCCAGTTCCACGGTCTGCGCGTCCAGCCGCGAGGATTCGGCATTCAAGCGGATGATGGTCACGAGAGAGACGAGCAGCATGCACAGGCCCGTGAGCCCGAGCAGCAGACCGATGCGCCGCATCCGCGCGGAATCGATCAGTGCCGGCGCGCGCCGCGCGAAATTGCCCTGCCGCAGGTCGAGCGGCGGTTCGTCGAGCGCCGAGAGCAGAGCCGCGTCCACTTCCTCGTCGGACACCGGCGTCACCGGCGCATCGCCGATGATCAGCGGAGCGATCACTTCCTCGCCGTCGAACGCCGTGTCGACGCCGCGCACGACCTCGCCGGCCCCGACCTGCCCGCGCACGAACCCGCTTGCCGGTCCGGGCAGCAACAGGGCCGAGGGCACGATGCTCGCCCGACCGACGCCATGTGTCGCGGCCCAGTCCAGCCAGTGCGTCATCGCGCTCTGGCTCGTCACCGCCACGACATGCGGCGCGTCGGGATCGTCATTGGCCGCGACTGCCGCGTGGAGCTGGTCCGGCTCGCCGATGCTTGCCTGCAGCGCCATCAGCCGCGCCGCGGCCGCGCCCTGCCGGGGCGTCATGCCCGGGCAGGCGATCCAGTGCAGCGTGGTGGCCTGCGGCGGCAGCACCAGCATGACCTCGCCGATGCCCGCCTCCGGCTCGTCGGCCTGATCGGGTGGCAGCCACTCGGTGCCGCGCCCGCGCCGCACGATCCTGTCATCGGCGACGCGATACCAGAGCGGCGACGCGTCCCGTTCGGGCGGCAGAAGGATGATATAGTCGTGTCTCAAGAATCCTCGCCCCACTGGCGGCGCACGAGCCGCGCCGGCCTACGTCCCGCATCGATCAGCACAATCTCTTCCACCGTGTCTCCCCCGAGATCGGCCCTCAGCGCCACTTCGAACCAGCGTGTCTTCTGCGCCAGCTGCTCCCAGGCGGAATCGGACAGATTGAGCCTTGCCAGTGCCGGCAGGCTCCGGAACGTCACGAGGCTGCCATAGCCTCCAACCGGCCGCTGCGCCAGCACCTGCCGGGCCTGCTCGAGCCCCAGCGCTTCGGGCGCGAGCATGGCGAGCAGCACCGCTTGCCCCGGCAGCAGCGTGTTCACGTTGATGGGCGAAAGCGCCGTCGTCGGCAGCGCGCAGATCCAGGGGCGCAGGCGCTGGTAGATTTCCGGGGTGACGGCCCCCACCATCAGCAGTTCGCTCGGGTCCGCCATCAGCATGTTGGCCGCGCGATAGGGCGGCGAGAAGCCCGCATAGAACTGGTCCTCGGCCCCGCCATTGCCGGGCGTTGAATCGCTGTCGATCCAGTCCGCCGCCGTAATCGCCACTTGCAGCGCCGTGCCATGCTCGATGCCGAGCAGGCGCATGAGGCCGGCGAACTGCTCGATGCCTTCCGGCCGCGCCACCAGCGTCTCCTCCCCGGAGAAAGCCGCCTCGTCGGCGCCGTCGTCCGGGCCTTTCACGAGGCTGTTGAGGTTGAAGCAGTTGCCCCGGTCGATGATGCGCGCCGTCACCGTGCCGCCGGGCACGGCGATCACCTGATCGCGCCCCAGCCATCCGCCTTCCAGCGTGGTGCGGTCCGGCCGCATCGCGACAAGGTCGCTCACGCGCATCGCCGCCATCTGCTCGGCCGTCAGCAGATAGGCGCGGCCCTGATCTGCGGAGACGATGTTGCGGGTCATGCGGCTGGCCAGCGTCAGCCGCTCGAGCGCGACCGCCGTGATGACCGAGAGGATCGCCACCAGCAGCAGCACGGTGAGCAGTGCCGCCCCGCGCTCGGATGCGCGCTCATTGACCATCGGCAAGGCCTCCGGCTGCGGCGTCGTCGACGGGCGGCTGGCTCATCGCCGTGCCGACGAGGAAGCGCAGCGTCAGCGGCGCCGCGTTGCGCCGCGTGAGCGCGATCTCGACGGCGGTCGGCATGTCGATCGGTCGTGCGGGCGCCCAGCGCTCCAGCCAGGCGCCGTTGCGCGCGCGATAGCGCAGCGTCAGTGCCGTCACGTCGTCGAACAGCACGGCCGGCTCGGGCGCCGGCGCGCCGTCCACCGCTGCATAGCCGATCCGTTCGAGCCGCCCGTCCCGCCACCAATATTCGACTTTCTGCAGACTGGGGCGGCGCAGCGTGCCGGGATTGGCCCAGCCGTCGCGCACGAACTGCATGAGCGGCTCATCCCCCTGCGCCGCCCGCCCGAAGAAGACCGGCGCGAGCGTGCCGGCATCCGTCCGGCTGATCCGCACCACGGCCTGCGAGAGATCCGCGTCGAGCGTGGCGAGGCCGCGCTGCACGTCGGCCAGCGCGTCCAGATGCGTCCGCACCGCCGCCTGCCCGTCCACGCTGCTGCGCAGCAGGGCGACGCCAGCCGTCGCCAGCATCGCGAAGATCATCACCGCGACGAGCAGCTCGATCAGCGTGAAGCCGCTGTCCCGCCGTCCGGGCGCAAGCTGTGGACCCGGCTCAGTCACCACTGCTCACATTCCCGTCGAGGTCCATGCGCAGCGTTACTTGCTGGTCGTCGCGCCGCAGCACGAACCGCAGCGGCTGGTCGGCGCGGCCGACGCTGTCGAACACGATGCGGGCCTGCCCCGCCGAACCGAGGTCCGCGCTGGCGCCGCCGGACCAGTCCTGCGAGGCCAGCGGCCCTTCCCGCACCGGTTGCCATTGCCCGCGTGCGCGCTGCTCGAACCCATAGGCAGTCGGCGAGACCCACAGCGCAACCGCCCGCCCGCTGATGACGGCATCGTCGCGCGCGGCGCGCACGCGCCCGGCGAAGCGATCGATATCCCCGGAAATGCGCCCCCGAGGATCGGCCATGGTGAGCACCACCGCGCCGGACATGAGGCCGATGATGACGATCACGACCATCAGCTCGACCAGCGTGAAGCCCTGCTGCGCCGCGCCGAACCGGGGTGCGGAGGCGCACGCGCGCCCTGTGCCGGGACGGCGCGTCCTCATTTCGCGCGACCGAAGGTGAGCACTGCCGGGGACTGGCCCGGCCCGCCATCGACCCGCAGGGTGATGACGACGAGCCTGCCTTCGTCGCCTTCCTCCACCTGCTGCGCCCAGCGCCACTGCGCGCCGGCATTCTCCGCCGTGCCTTCGCTCGTGCCGAGCGCAGGCGCTGCGGGGTCGGTCAGGCGCTCCACCATGAGATTGCGCGCCACGATCTGCGCAAGGGTCCGCGTGCGCAGATCGACCGAGGTGCGGGCCGAGACCGCCTGCAGCCGCACGAGCGCGAGCCCGGCGATGCTGAAGATCGTGAGCGCGACCAGCATCTCGAGCAGGGTGAAGCCGCGCTGGCCGCTCCGCATCATGTCCCGTGCATCCTTCCGGCGCGCGCCGATCCGCCGCGCGGGCCTAGAGATCGCTCGAATAGATGTCCGCATTCTCGCCATCGCCGCCGCTCTGGCCATCCGCGCCGAGCGAATAGACGTCGAACGGCCCGCGACGGCCCGGCGCGGCATATTGATACGGCCGGTTCCAGGGGTCGTTGGGCAGCTTCTTGATATAGCCGCCCTGCCGGTAGCGCTCGGGCTGCATCAGGCCCGGCGGCGGCGAGAGCAGCGCATTGAGGCCGTCGCTGCTGCTCGGATAAGTGAGATTGTCGAGCCGATACTGTTCCAGTGCGGATTCCAGCGTGGCGATGTCCGCCTTGGCCTTGGCGACATTGCTGGTGCCGAGCGCGCCGAACACGTTGATGGCGACGATGGTGCCGAGCAGGCCGATGATGACGATCACGACCAGCAGCTCGATCAGGGTGAAGCCCTGTTCCCCGCCCCGCTTCAGTCGCCCGGCGAGGGATCGCGCCATCGCTTCCGGCAGCCCCGACGCGCGCGGGGAGATCGGGAGGGTTTGTGCGGCATGGTCGGATTGAGCGGCGTTCATGATGTCAGACTCCGGCACCTGTGAGATTCTGCAGCTGCATGATCGGCAGCAGAATCGAGAGAATGATGATCGCCACGATACCACCCATGACGATGATGATCAGCGGCTCCAGCATGGAAAGCGCGGCGGCGGTGAAGCCGTCGAACTCGCGTTCCAGATAATCGGCGGCCCGCTCCAGCATGAGGTCGAGCTGGCCCGCGCTCTCGCCGCTGGCGGCGAGATAGACGAGCAAGGGCGGGAAGACGTCCGCCCGGCGCATCGCTGCCGAGAGACTGCCGCCACCGCGCACGGCCTCGACGATCTCCGCCGTCGCCGCGCGCAGCACGCGATTATGGACGGTCGGCACGGTGAGCGCGAGCCCTTCCATCACCGGCAGCCGGCTCTCGACCATGGTGGCGAGCGTGCGCGCCATGCGCGCGGCATGGAGATCGCGCAGCAGCCGGCCCAGAAACGGCGTCCGCAGCAGCATGCCGTCCGCCTGCAGGCGCACCGCCTCGTTGCGCAGCGCGCGCCAGCCGAGGAAGCCCAGCAATCCCAGGACGATCAGGATCGCCCACCACCAGCGCGCCAGCACATTGGAAATGCCCATGACGATCCGCGTGAGCAGCGGCAGTTGCTGCCCCAGCGTATCGAACTGCTCCACCACCAGCGGCACGACGAAGATCATGAGCGACACCACCACGATCACCGCGAACACCGCGAGCACGGTGGGATAAGCCAGCGCCGTCAGCATCTTGGAGCGCATTTCCGATTGCCGTTCGAGCAGCAGGGCGAGCCGCTCGGTCAAGGCGGGCAGGCTCCCGGAGCGTTCGCCGGCGGCGATCATCGCGCGATAGAGGCCCGGGAAGCTCCTGGGCTCGGTGGCCATCGCCTCGCCGAGGCTGCGTCCTTCGACCACGCCGGAATGCACGCGCGAGACGATGTCGCGCACATGCTGCTTCTCGCTCTGGCGCGTGATGGTGCGCAGCGCTTCCTCCAGCGGGGAGACCTGCGCCAGCGTCGAGAGCTGCCGCGTGAACAGCGTGAGGTCCTTGGTCGAGAGGCGGTTGCGCTCCAGCGTGAACAGGCTGCGGCCGGAGAGCGCGCGCCCCTTCCCCGCCTCGGCGGCGCCACGGCTCGCCCCGCGCCCTTCCGCGATCCGCACCACGAACAGCTTCTTCGCGGCCAGCGCATCGCGCGCGTCGTTCATCGAATCCGCCCGCAGCAGCCCGCGCTTCTCCCGCCCGGAGCCGTCGATCACCACATAGTCGAATTCAGGCATCGATCGTTTCGCGGCGCGAGATCCGGATCGCTTCCTCCGCGCTCGTCTCGCCGCCCAGCACCAGCGCCCGCGCCGAGGAGACGAGATTGGGCGCATGGAGGAAGGCATGGCGAGCGATCAGCGATTCATCGCCGCCCTCGTTGATCATCCGGCGGATGGTGTCGTCGACGCGGATCGCCTCGAACACGCCGACGCGGCCCTTGTAGCCGCTGCCGGTGCAGTGCTCGCAACCGCGCGGACGGTAGATGAGCGCGCCTTCGTCGATGCCGAGCAGCGCGCTGACCGACTTGTCCGCCTGCACCTGTTCGCGGCAATGGGGGCACAGCCGCCGCACCAGCCGCTGCGCGATCACCGCGCGCAGGGTGGAAGCGAGCAGGAAGGGCTCCACTTTCATGTCGCGCATGCGCGTGATCGCGCCCACCGCATCATTGGTGTGCACGGTGGAGAGCACGAGATGGCCGGTGAGCGATGCCTGCACCGCGATCTCGGCCGTCTCCCGGTCGCGGATTTCGCCGACCATCACCACGTCCGGGTCCTGCCGCAGGATGGCGCGCAGCCCCGCCGCGAAGGAAAGGCCCACCTTGGCGTTCACCTGCGTCTGCCCGACACCTTCGATGGCATATTCCACCGGGTCCTCGACCGTGAGGATGTTGCGGCTGCCGTCATTGAGCTGGCGCAGCCCGGCATAAAGCGTCGTCGTCTTGCCGCTGCCGGTCGGGCCGGTGACGAGGATGATGCCGTTGGGCTCGCCCAGCGCGCTGCGGAAGACGGAGTCGGCGATGCCGGTGAGGCCGAGAATATCGAGCGAGATGCCCGCATTCTCCTTGTCCAGAATACGCAGCACCACGCGTTCGCCTGCCCGGCTCGGCAGCGTGGAGACGCGCACGTCCAGCATCTTGCCGCCGAGCGTCAGGCCGATGCGCCCGTCCTGCGGCACGCGCCGCTCGGCGATGTCCAGCCGGGCCATGACCTTGACGCGGCTGACCACCACGGGCGCGACATGGGCCGGCATGCGCAGCGTCTCGCGCAGCACGCCGTCCATGCGCATGCGCACCACGAGGCCGGTCTCATAGGGCTCGATATGGATGTCGGAGACGCCCTGCCGCGCGGCTTCCGCGATGATGCCGTTGATGAGGCGGATGGCGGGCGCGTCGTCGCCGCTGTCCAGCAGGTCCTCGGCGGTCGGCAGGTCGCCGGCGATGAAATCGAGATCGTCCCCGCCCATGGCCAGCGATCCGGCCATGGCGGCGGCCGAGCCTTCCATCGCATAATGGTCGGAGAGATGCTTCTCGAAGGCCTGCGCGCTGGCGATGGTCACGTCGAAGCTGCGCGCCAGATGCCGCCGCACCTCCACGAGCACGCGCGGGTCCGCGCCTTCGCGCAAGGCGATCGTGATCCGCTCGGCAGGGTCGTCGCCGGTCGCCAGCGAGGTGATGACCACGCCGTGCCGGCGCGCGAAGCCATAGGGGATGTCGATCGGCAGCACGGCCCGGTCCGGTCCCTCGCCGGGAGGCACTTCGGGATCGTTCCGGGACGGATCGATCATTTCTGCCCGCCTTTCTCGTCCTGGGTGGTCACCACCGCCTGGGAGCGCGTTTCCTCGATGGGCGTGATGCGCCCGTCGATCACCTGATCGTCCGGGCGCGCCGTGGCACTCACCGGCAGCGCGGCGCCCATATAGTCACGGACGAGTTCGTCGATGGATGGTTCCACGCCGGGATTGGCGAGCGCCTGCCGCCCGCGAATATAGCCGTAGCGCCGCGCCGTCAGTTCCTGCGCATCCGCCTTGCTGCTCAGGATCGTCGGCCGGATGAAGACCATGAGATTGGTCTTCGCCCGCGCCCGGCTGCGCGACTTGAAGAGATTGCCCAGCAGCGGCAGGTCGCCCAGCAGCGGGATCTTCTCGATGGTGCGCCGCTCATTGTCGTCCAGCAGGCCGCCGATGGCGAGGATATCCCCATCATCGACCAGCACGGTCGTCTCGAACTCGCGCTTATTGATGATGAGGTCGCTGCTGTCGTTGGAGACCGGCCCGGCGACGCTGCTCACTTCCTGCTTGAGGAAGAGCTTGATCGTGCCGTCCGAGCTGACCTGCGGCGTCACGTCCAGCATGATGCCGACATTCTGGCGCTGCACGGTGCGGAACTGGTTGTCGAAATTCGGGCTGAGCGCCTCGCCGGTCGCCACCGGCACTTCCTGGCCCACGAGCATGCGCGCCTGCTGGTTGTCCAGCGTGGTGATCGAGGGCGTGGAAAGCACATTGCTTTCCGTATCGGCCTGCACCGCGTTGATGATGGCGCCGAAGATGCCGTTCTTGCCGATCTCCGTCGCGATCCCGCCGAAGCCGCCGCGCGCGCTGCGCAGCGAGTCGACCGCGGCGCCCTGCAATTCGCTGACGAGGCCGCCATTCTCCGTGGTCGTCGTCGTGGTGCGCGTGCCGTCCGGCGCCACGACCACCGTTTCCTGCGTGCTCAGCCGGTCGGCCGCGATGGCACCGGCGAGCGTCAGGATGTTGGGCTGGGCGTTCGAATAATTGGTGGCGGCAAAGCCGGTCTTGGTGCTGCCGATGAGGAACTGCACGCCCAGCTGGCGCGCCGCGTTGTTGCCGATCTCGACGATGATCGCCTCGACCAGCACCTGGTCCCGGCGCGTATCGAGCTGGCGGATCACTTCGCCCAGCATTCGCTGGGTATCGCCATTGGCGGCGACGATCACGGCATTCGCGCCGTCATAGCGAGTCACGACAGCGGGTCCACGACCGGCCACGCCGCCCTCGCCCGATGTCGCGGAGACCGGCGTCGCGGCTGCCGGCGGCGGCGTGTTGCCGCCATTTCCGCCACTCTGCCGGGTGGAGGCAGCGGTCGATCCACCCGTGGTGGCTGCCTGGCCGAGCAATTGCTGGAGCACCGGCACCATCTTGTCCGCATCGGCATGCTGCAGCCAGTAGACGCGGATTTCCGTGCCCGTGGCGGCACGCGTGTCGAGTTCGCGCACCATGGCCGAGAGGCGCGAAACGGTCGTGGCGTCGCCCCGGATGGCGATGCTGTTCGAGCTGTCGATGGCGACCACGGTCGCGCCGGCCGGCGCGCCTTCCCCGCCCCCGGCGACGAGCGCCTGGAGGGATTGGGCGATCTCCCGGGCCCCGGCATTCTTGAGCGCAATGAGCGTGGTGGACGAGCCATCCGTATCGACTTGCGCCAGCACTTGCCGGATCCGCGTGATATTGTCGGCATAGTCCGCCACGACGATCGACCGCCCGGAGCGGTTCGCGGTGATCGAACCGTCCCGGCTGACCAGCGGCCGCAGCGTCTCGAGCGCGGACTGCGCGTCGATCGAACGCAAGCGGATGACTTCGGTTACGAACTGGTTGCGATGCGCCGAGCCGCCGACCTGCCCCGGCTGCCCCGCGACGCCTTCCGCCGGCTGGATGCGAAACGCGCCGCCCGTCGCGGGCACTGCCACCAGCCCGTTGGCCCGCAGCGTGGAGAGAAAGATCTCGAAATATTCCGAGCGGGTGAGCGGCCGGTCGGTGACGACCGAGACCTTGCCCTGCACCCGGTTGTCGATGATGAACGTGCGCCCCGTGACGCGCGCGGCATCCTGGATGAAGGCGCGGATGTCCGCGTCCCGGACATTAAGGCTCAGCTGTCCCAGCGCCGGCACTGCGCACAGCAGCGCGAGAACGGCAGTTCCGGCAAGTCGGCGGAATTTTGGCAGGACTGTCATCTATTTTCCGGAAGTATGAGAGAAATGGGCACGGTGGCCGAACCGCGCTCGACCATGAGGGACAGGCGCGCGCCGGGGCGAAGCGATTCCTGCAGGGCCTGGATGTCGCCCGCCGAGCGCACCGGCTGTCCGCTCACCTGCACGATGATGTCGCCCGGACGGAAGCCGGCCCGCGAGAGAATGCCGGCATCGCCCTGCGCGCCGACCACGATGCCGGTCACCCGGCCGTTTTCCGAGCGCGGGACCATGCTGACGGCGCCGAGAATGCCCTCAGGCGTAAGCGCGCCCGCGCCGCCGCCGGGGCCGGGCTGCGCCGCATTGTCGGCGGGAGCGCCGCCATCCGGCGCGCCGGCCGCATCGCCGCTTCCGTCACCGCCAGACTGATCGATATAAAGCGTTTCCGTGACCCCGCCCCGCTCGATCACGACATGATCGAACTGCACGGACTTGAGCGTCACGCCCGGCGCGATCTCGTCACCGACCGCATAGCTTGTCTGCTCGCCGCCTTCGCTGGCGATGATGGCCGATCCCCCGCCCGATGCCTCGTTGAGGCTGATGCCGAACAGCTGGAGCGGCAGGGATGTCACTTGCTGCGCGCCGCCCTCGCCTGCCCCCGCCGCGACGCCCGCGCGGAAGAACGGATCGAAGCCGGCGAACAGGGCCTTGCGGGCATCGGCGCTGACCACGACCGGCTCGCGCGCGCGCCAGTCGCCATAGAGGCCGACGGGGGTCACCAGTGCCCAGAGCAGGCGAGCGAACTGGATGAGCAGCATGACGAGCAGCGCCGCCTCGATCCACTGGCCGAGATCGGACGATTCAGGCGATCGGGACCGCCGCGCACGCCGAATGAGTTCGGTCCACCGCATCTTAGAGTCAGGCCCTCCCAGCAAAGCCCGCGTTGCCTATGCTCGCTCTATGACCGATCCGCGACATCAAGGTTACCAAAAAATGACATCGCGTCCATGATCATCGAATTTAACGGTCCGAAATCTTTCCGCGTTAACAAACATTAACGATCATCGCGGTTGATCGGGACATGATCCACTTGCTAATCAGCCGATCGCATCATGTCGACATCGGACGCGCCTCTTCTCGCCGCCCAGCCGGGCATTCAGCGCTTGCCGCGGCCCGAGCTCGTGCTGTTCATGAAGCGCGACTTCCTGGACGCCGGGGCATGCGCTGGCCTGATCGAGCGGATCGATGCCAATCGCCGCCCCTCCACCATTGCCGACGACATGGGCTATGATGCTTTCCGGACCAGCGAGACCTGCGATCTCGATGATGCCGACCCGTTCGTGGCGGCCATCAATGCCCGCCTCGCGGCTTATGCCGGCCTCGATCCGGCCCATGGCGAGCCGCTGCAGGGCCAGCGTTACGGCGTGGGTCAGGAGTTCAAGGCCCATACCGATTATTTCGAGCCCAGTGGCCGCGACTTCGCGACTTACTGTTCCCGCTCGGGCAACCGGACATGGACGTTGATGGTCTATCTGAACGAGCCCGGCGCCGGTGGCGCCACGCGCTTCACCAAGCTGGGCAAGACCATCCAGCCGGAGACCGGGAAGCTGGTGGCCTGGAACAACCGCCTGCCCGACGGGCGCCCCAATCCCGCCTCCATCCATCACGGCATGAAAGTGCGCGCAGGCACCAAATATATCATCACCAAATGGTATCGCGAGCGCCTCTGGATCGGCTGAAGCGGGGGAAGCGCCGTTTGGCGGTGTGGACAGGTTCCGAGGCCATGGTGGCGCACCCTATCTCGTCATTGACGACGTCCAGCAGTCGTCCATGAATGATGGTTAACAGCGCAGAGCCCCAATGGCGGAAAATGAGGGGCGAGACCTCAAAAGCGGCCATTCCGGACGCCAAAAGAGACGTCACCTCGTCCCACATCGTCATTCCCGCGCACGCGGGAATCCAGTTGCACCCCGGCACTCGTACGCGATGTCTCAGCTGGATTCCCGCATGCGCGGGAATGACGAAAAGTGGAAATGTCCGCTCGCCACGACGCTTACGCCATAGCTCCTGCAAGCCCTGTGTCCTGAAAGCTGACATTCGCACTTTTATGCGACATCTTCGGTGTTACAACCGGAACCGCTTGCTCCGCATTCGGCCATGAAAAATGGTTAACAAGACGATGGCGAACGGCCGGAAATCAGGTGCGAGGCCTCAAGAGCGGCCTTTCCGGACACGACGACTTTCTGGTCATTCCCCGCTTGCAATTTACTGCCTAATAGCGGTCATTGCAGACACAATGATGACGCTACTTCGCCGCAGTCTGATAGGCCTTGCGCTAATAGGTGCTGTTGGCGCGTTAGCTGTGTTCGTCTGGCGTTGGGACGATCGCCACCATGTGGCAACGATGCTGAACTTAGAGAAGTTGCCGCAATCCATCAGAGGAGTCGATTGTACCAGCTTTGGCGTCACCGATGTCCTTGAGCGGTGCTCGTTTGAAGTAGAGCCTGACGATTTCTCCAAATTAATGTCGGGACACAAATTTCAGGTGCCACCGGTTTGCCGAACTGGACAAAGTAGTCTTTGTGTCGATAAGGCTGATGCCGGTATGGCCCATGATTATTGTTGTGGCCCGAAAACTGGCGAGAACTTTCCTATCGCGACAATCTACATTGCGACGCCACGCGATGCGCCGCACGGGGGCACTCTGACGATCCTTACTGATACGTCCAAGCGGCGCGCAATGGTTGATCTCTACGTCGAATAAATGGCCGCTATTTCCTTTTTCAAGTTTGATAGCAGACCGTCCCCTCACCACCCCTTAGCTGCCTTTCCGACCGCTCTCAGAGACCCTTGAAAGCGGACGCTCGTAGGGCTTGGAATTCGCACGCCGCGTGAAATCCCCTCCCCCGCCCGCGCCCTGCACCGCCCCCTCCATCTCGCAGGATGTTTCCATCCGGCGCGGAAATGCTCTAACGGGGCCGCGGCGCTGCCCTGCGGCGCCATGATGCTCCTCATCAAAGGCCGTTCATGTCGCAAGTCGCCATCAAGATCTGCGGGGTCCGCACCCCCGATGCGATCGACGCCGCCATGCGCGGCGGCGCGAGCCATGTCGGCTTCGTCCATTTCCCGCGCAGCCCTCGCCATCTCGCGCCCGCCGCGCTGGCCGATCTGGCGCCGCGTGTGCCCGAGCATGTCGCGCGCGTCGCCGTGCTCGTCGATCCGGATGATGCCATCATCGACGCGCTGATCGCGGCGGGCGGCCTGCATGTCCTCCAGCTCCACGGCAAGGAGGAGCCCGCCCGCGTCGCGGCGATCCGCCAGCGCACCGGGCTCGAAACCTGGAAGGCCATTCCGGTCAAGAGCGCTGCCGATCTCGCGGCCGGCAATGCCTATGCCGGGGCGGCGGACCGGCTGCTCTTTGACGCAAAGACGCCCGAGGGCGCGGCGCTGCCCGGGGGCATGGGCCATCGCTTCGACTGGACGCTCCTCGCCGGCCACCGCCCGCCCTTGCCCTGGGGCCTCTCGGGCGGGCTGGATGCGGACAATGTCGCGCACGCCCTCCGCCTCACCGGCGCGCCGCTGGTCGATGTGTCCTCCGGCGTCGAGAGCGCGCCGGGGATCAAGGATATGGACAGGATCGCGGCTTTCTGCGAAGCGGTCTCGCGATGTTGAGGATCACCGCTCATGCCGGGCGCGTCGGGGTACGATGGCGCTGATCGCTTCCTGAGGAACTGAAGCGAACGGACCAACATATCTGCGAGATCGAGACGACCATGACTGCTGCGACCAGCCCTTCCGGCACTCTTCCCAATTCCCTGCGCGCACTGCCTGACGAGCGCGGCCATTTCGGCGCGTTCGGCGGGCGCTATGTCGCCGAGACGCTGATGCCGCTGATCCTCGACCTGGAGCGCGAATATCGCGCCGCCAAGGAGGACCCCGCTTTCGAGGCCGAGTTCAACGGCCTGATGACGCATTATGTCGGCCGCCCCTCGCCGCTTTATTTCGCCGAGCGGCTGACGGCCTATTATCGCGAGCGCGCGCAGCCCGGCTTCGGCGCGAAGATTTATTTCAAGCGCGAGGAGCTCAATCACACCGGCGCGCACAAGATCAATAACTGCATCGGCCAGATCCTGCTCGCCATCCGCATGGGCAAGACGCGGATCATCGCCGAGACCGGCGCGGGCCAGCATGGCGTGGCGACGGCCACCGTCTGCGCGCGCTTCGGCCTGCCCTGCACCATTTTCATGGGCGCCAAGGACATCGAGCGCCAGCAGCCCAATGTCTTCCGCATGAAGCTGCTCGGCGCGGAAGTGCGCCCCGTCACCAGCGGCTCGCAGTCCCTCAAGGACGCGATGAACGAGGCGCTGCGCGACTGGGTCGCGAACGTCCATGATACCTTCTACATCATCGGCACGGCGGCGGGCCCGCACCCCTATCCCGAGCTGGTGCGCGATTTCCAGAGCGTCATCGGCAAGGAGACGCGCGAGCAGATCATGAAGGCGGAAGGCCGCCTGCCCGATCTGCTGATCGCGGCCGTCGGCGGCGGCTCCAACGCCATCGGTCTGTTCCATCCCTTTCTCGACGATCCGGACGTCGCGATGGTCGGCGTGGAAGCGGCGGGCCATGGCATCGAGAGCGGCCAGCATGCCGCCAGCCTCACCGGCGGCAAGCCCGGCATCCTCCACGGCAACAAGACCTATCTGCTGCAGGACGAAGACGGCCAGATCACCGAGGCGCACAGCATCTCGGCAGGCCTCGATTATCCCGGCATCGGCCCCGAGCACAGCTGGCTGCACGAGAGCGGCCGCGTGACCTATCTGCCGGTGACGGACCGGCAGGCGCTCGACGCCTTCCAGCTCACCTGCCGCACCGAGGGCATCATCCCCGCGCTGGAAAGCTCCCATGCCCTGGCAGCACTCGAGACCAAGGCACTGGATATGCGCGAGGACGAGATCATCGTCGTCAACGTCTCGGGCCGCGGCGACAAGGACATCTACACGGTGGCCGAGGCGCTGGGGGCCGAGATATGACTTTCCTCAAGCCCTCTCCCCTTCAGGGGTCGGTTGGAGTCACGTGCCTCCAACCGAGGTTGGGAGAGGGGCATGCGTGACCCTCGCCTGACCGCGCACGCCAAAACGATGCGCACCAACGCCACCGAGGCCGAAACGCGCCTTTGGCTCGCGCTGCGGGCCAAGCGCTTCGCGGGTCACAAATTTCGCAGGCAGAAGGTGGTTGGCCCCTATATCGTCGACTTCGCCTCTCGCGAACCGACGCTGATTATAGAGGTCGACGGAGACGGCCACGCGCTCCAGCCGGGCTATGACGCCGAGCGAACGGACTTCCTGCGGCATCAAGGATATGATGTGATCCGGTTTGCAAATGCCGATGTGGTTGGAAATCTGGAGGGGGGCCTTTCTGCGATTGAAACGCGGCTCCTTCCCCCTCTCCCAACCCTCTCCCCTGCAGGGGAGAGGGCTATAGGTGTCGCATGAATAGACTGTCTTCCGCCTTCGCCCGTGCCCGCGAAGAAGGCCGCGCCGCGCTCGTCACCTTCGTGACGGGCGGCGATCCCACGCCGGCCGACACGCCCGCCATCCTCGACGCCCTCGTCGCGGGCGGCGCGGACGTCATCGAGCTGGGCATGCCCTTCACCGATCCCATGGCGGACGGCCCCGCCATCCAGGCCGCGAACCTGCGCGCCATGGCTGCGGGGATCAGCACGGCAAGGATCTTCGAGATCGCCGCCGCCTTCCGCGCCCGCCATCCGCAAGTCCCGCTGGTCCTGATGGGCTATGCCAATCCCATGACCATTCGCGGCGCGGACTGGTTCGCGAGCGAATGCGCCAGGGCCGGTGTCGATGGCGTCATCTGCGTCGACATCCCGCCCGAGGAAGATGCCGAGCTTGGCCCTGCCCTGCGCGCGGCCGGCGTCAGCCTCATCCGCCTCGCCACGCCGACCACGGATGCGGCGCGCCTGCCGGCCGTGCTCGCGGGCGCATCGGGCTTCCTTTATTATGTCTCGGTTGCCGGCATCACCGGGCTCCAGCAGGCCGCGCAGGCCAGCGTCGGCGCTGCCGTTGCCAAGCTCAAGGCGGCGACTGATCTGCCGGTGGCTGTCGGCTTCGGCGTGCGCACGCCAGAGCAGGCCGCCGCGTTCGGCGCGCATGCCGATGGCGTCGTGGTCGGCTCGGCCATTGTCGAGCTCGTCGGCAACCATGGATCACAGGCCGCGCCGCATGTGCGCGATTTCGTCGCGTCGCTGCGCGCGGCTCTCAACGCAAAGGAACAGGTCGCATGAGCTGGCTCAACCGCGTCCGCAACGCCATTCCCTTCATTGCCCGGAAGGCGGATACGCCGGACAATCTCTGGCACAAATGCACCGGCTGCGGGCAGATGATCTTCCAGAAGGAATGGGAGGAGAATCTCTCCGTCTGCCCGCGCTGTGATCATCATGGCCGCATTGGCCCCAGGCTGCGCTTCGCCCAGGTCTTCGACGAGGGCACGATGAAGCTGCTGCCCGCGCCGCAGGTCAGGGAAGACCCGCTGAAATTCCGCGATTCCAAGCGTTATACGGATCGCATCAAGGCCGCTCGCGCGCAGACCGGCGAGCAGGATGCGCTGCTAAACGCCAGCGGCACGATCGAGGGCCATCAGGCCGTGGTCGGCGTGCAGGATTTCGCCTTCATGGGCGGGTCGATGGGCACGGCGGTCGGCGCGGCCTTCGTCGCGGGCGTCCGGGAAGCGGTCAAGCGGCGTTGCCCTTATGTCATCTTCACCGCCGCCGGCGGCGCCCGCATGCAGGAGGGCATTCTCTCGCTCATGCAGATGCCGCGCGCGACCGTGGCGATCCAGCAGCTCCGCGCGGCGGGCCAGCCCTATATCGTGGTGCTGACCGACCCCACCACCGGCGGCGTCACGGCCAGCTACGCCATGCTGGGCGATATCCAGATCGCCGAGCCCGGCGCGCTCATCGCCTTTGCCGGCGCGCGCGTGATCGAGAACACGATCCGCGAGAAGCTGCCCGAGGGGTTCCAGCGCGCCGAATATCTGCTGGATCACGGCATGATCGACATGGTGACGCACCGCAAGGATCTGCGCGCCACGCTGGCCAGGACCATCGGCTATCTGACGGCGGCGCGCGCCGCCTAGGGCTGATCGACATTCAGATGATGGCGTGGCGAAAATGGTGGTTTCTCGGGACCCGGAGCGCAGCGTACTCAAGGTACGTGAGCACCGGAAGCCCGGGAAACCGCCTTTTGCAGGCCGCCAGCGCTGAATGTCGATCCGCCCTAGGTCTTGTCCTTTCCCGCTTGCGAGAAGCCTCGGGATGGGCAAGCACATCCGGCGCCGGCCCTCGCTGCGCAGCAATGCCCACCCTGACCCCTTCCGCAGGCGGGAGGAGGATTGACGGAGCCCTCAATGGCTGACCACGCCGTTTCAGACGACCCCGCCGTGCAGACCCAGCTCGATCGGCTCATGGCCCTTTCCCCGGGCCGCGACGTGCTCGGGCTGGAGCGGATCAGCGAGCTGGTCCGGCGGCTCGGCGATCCGCATCTGGCGCTGCCGCCGGTGTTCCATGTCGCGGGCACGAACGGCAAGGGATCGACCTGCGCTTATCTGCGCGCCGCGCTGGAGGCGGACGGGCGGAGCGTCCATGTCTTCACGTCGCCGCATCTGGTGCGCTTCAACGAGCGCATCCGCCTTGCCGGCACGCTGATCGACGATGCGACGCTGGCCCGCGCGCTGGAGGAAGTGCTGGACATCGGCGGCGATCTGAACGCGAGCTTCTTCGAGATCACCACCGCCGCCGCCTTCATGCTGTTCGCCACCATCCCCGCCGATGCCTGCATCATCGAGGTCGGCCTTGGCGGGCGGCTGGACGCGACCAACGTGCTGCAGGCGCCCGTGGCCTGCGGCATCGCCTCGCTCGCCATCGATCATGAATCCTTCCTGCTGGCGCCGGAAGAAGGCGTGCCGGCCGATCCGCTCTGCCGCATCGCGTTCGAGAAGGCGGGCATCGCCAAGCCCGGCGCCCCGCTCGTCACCCAGCGTTATCCCGGCCCGATGATGGCTACCATTGCCCGGGTCGCGGGCCATGCCGGCACGCGCTTCATGCCGCGCGGCGAAAGTTGGGACGTGGCGGAATATCAGGGCCAGCTCCATTATCGCGATCAGGAAGGGCGGCTGGAACTGCCCCCGCCCCGCCTCGGCGGCGCGCACCAGATCGCCAATCTCGGCCTCGCCATCGCCATGCTGCGCAGCCGGGACGTGCTGCCGGTCAGCGATGCCGCGCTGCGCGCCGCGCCGCTCTGGGCGCAATGGCCCGCGCGCATGCAGCGGCTGGAGGGCGGCCCGCTCAATGCCATGCTGCCCGATCGCACGCTCATCCTGGATGGCGGGCACAATCCCGATGCCGGGCAGGCCCTGGCGAAGGCGCTGAGCGATGGCGGCCTCGCGCCGGATGGCATCGATCTCGTCACCGGCATGCTGTCCAACAAGGATGTGCGCGGCTTCCTGGAGCCCCTGCGGCCGCTCGTCCGCTCCATCCGCTCGCTGCCCGTGCCGGGCCATGAGCATCACGGGCCGGAGGTCTTCGCCGCCGTCGCCGCCGACTGGGATGTGCCGCACAGCGCCTTCCTCACGATCCGCGAAGCCTTTGCGGACATCGCCGCCGCGCCGGACCGGCACCGCACGGTGCTCATCGCCGGCACGCTCTATCTCGCCGGCCAGGTGCTGGTGGCAAACGATCAGGTCCCGGCCTGAGCGGCGATCCGCGAAAGGCCCGGGATTATCGGTGCCGCACGGCCCGTCCTCAATGCGTCGCGGAAAGCGTGACCGTCTCGAAATGCCAGCGCAGCTGTTCGGGGCTTGCCCCCTCGATATCGTTGACGCGGCGAAGGATGGCCTCCCCTTCGATGCGCACGGGGCGACCCTCAGCGTCCTTGCCCGTCACGCTGATCGGCGCGCTGTAATAGCTTGAGCCCGCGGCGCCTTCCATGCTGCCGTCCGGCATCGCGACGACGATATCGTCCAGATCGCTGAAGATCGCGGCGAAGGCCGCTTTCGTCCATTTCTCCCGGTCGGCGGGCCCCAGCATGGCCCAGGCCTGTCCATAGTCCCCGAGCTCTATCGCCCGCGCGAAGGAGAGAAGGACATTGCGCGCGCCCTTCACGCCGCGTTCGGCCTCGGGCGTCAGCGGAGGGGGCCGCAGGTCCGGCGCTCCGTCATCGGCATCGTTCGTCGCTCCCGCGACATCGCCCTCGGGCAAAGGACGCGCCGTTTCCGGGGCAGATGCAGCCTCGGGCGCGCTCGCACCTGTCGCGCCCTCTCCATTCTTCTGCTCACAGGCCGCCAGCGCAAGGCAGGACAAGACCATCAGGCAAGGCGAAAACATCCTCATGAACACCAAACCCATTTCCCGCCATTCCGTTCAATCACGTCGCTCGCTCAACACCAGCAGCGCTCCGCCGGGGCATCGGCAGGCTCACGACAAACACCGGCGCGCCATCCTCTTTCCTTCTGGACCGATCCATGCTCCGATGGCTATCGGCACGCGCATGAGTGTCATCGCAACCATCATGAATTCCGCCACGGGCCAGCCCATCCAGAAAATGACGTTCGGCCGTATGCCCAAGCCATGGACCAGCTTCAATCTCGCCACGGGTGAGCTGGTGACGGCCGATCGCGTGCATGTCGGCAAGCCCGCCCCGGGCAAGTTCGTCGCGCCCGTGGAGGTCTGGGTCACGCTCAAGAGCTGACGGCATCGGTTCGCCGCCCGATGCGGGTGCCGGCCTCGGGCCCGGTCCACGCGCCGCGCTGCGGCTATTCCGCAGGCCTTCAATCCCGCTATAGCTTCCTCCACGGACAGAGATACCGGATAGGCAAAGGGCCTTCGATGCAGCGAGTTTCAATGACATGCGCGGCTGCCGTGATCGGCGGCCTGATGATGGGGATGCCCGGCATGGCGCAAACGCCGGCACCGACGAGCGTGGCGGCGCCGTCGCAGGATGAGCTGCGCGCCCGGGCCGATGGCTATATGCGCGCCGCGGTTGCCCATGATCAGTTCACCGGCGCGGTTCTCGTCGCGCGGGACGGCGTGCCGCTCATCGACACCGCTTATGGCATGGCGAGCCATGAGCTGGGCGTGCCGAACACGCCGGAGACCGTGTACCACGTCGCCTCCCTGACCAAGCAGTTCACCGCCATGGTGATCATCCAGTTGCGCGATCGCGGAAAGCTGGAAGTCGGCGATCCGATCTGCACCTATCTCGCCGATTGCCCCGCGGCCTGGAAGCCCATCACGATCCGCCATCTTCTGACCCACAGCTCGGGCATCCCGAATGTGTCCAGCCTCCCCGACTGGGACGACGAGCTGAGCCTCAAGCGCTACACCAGGGCGGAATTCGTCGATCTGTTTCGCGCGCTCCCCCTGGAATTCACGCCGGGAGAGAAATATTCCTATTCGAACTCTGGTTATTTCCTGCTCGGGCTCATCATCGAGCGCGTATCGGGTTCAGCCTTCGATCAATTCCTGAAGGCCAATATCTTCACGCCGCTCGGCATGACGCACAGCGGCTATGACGACAACCGGGCCGTCATTCCGGGCGCCGCGACAGGCTATTATTCCAGGGGCACGGATTTCATCACTGCGACCTACGTCGATCCGTCGACGAGGCTGGGCGACACCGGCATCGTGTCGACGACCGGCGATCTGCTGCGCTGGGATCAGGCCCTCTATACGGAAAAGCTCGTTTCCCGCCAGTCGCTGGACGAGATCTTCACGCCTTACCGGAACGGCTATGGTTATGGCTGGGAGATCGGCACGCGGTTCGGCCGCAGGACGGTCGCCCATTCGGGCAGCGATGGGGGCTTCTCGTCCTATATCCTGCGCTTTCCGGACGACCGGTTGACGGTCATCGTCCTCGGCAATGGCGACAGGATGTCGGCGGCAAAGGCGGCGGTCAACCTTTCGGCGATCACTCTGGGCGCGCCCTACAAGATGCCGGCACCGCAGCTTCGCGATGCGCTCTGGGACGTCGTGATTCAGGACGGCGTGCCTGCAGCCCTCGCCCGCTTCGACCAGGCCCGGCAGCAGATCCCGCCATTGGCGGATGCAAATGGCGATACGCTGCTGGACCTCGGCTATGATCTGGTCGATGGCCGTCGACTTGCGGAAGCCGATGCCATCTTCCGGGCCGGCCTCCAGCGCTTTCCCGACCTGGTCTACGCATGGGACGGCCTGGCGGACAGCGCCAGCGCACGCGGCGATCGACCCGCCGCGATCGGCTTTTTCGAACATTCGTTGAAGCTCGATCCAGCCAATGACTATGCGGTCAGGGGCCTCGCGAAACTGCGCCGCATGAAATCGGCCGCGCCCTAGCCTTCAAACCGGGCGCGCCCTGCAGCGACCGCCTCAGTCGTCCGTGGTGCTGGATTGTCGCACCGATTCCACGACGAAGCCCTTCGCCCACATGATCCAGAGCAGCAGCATGCCGGGTACCGCCACCACCACCGTGAAGGCCCAGAAGCCGACCCAGCCGAAGGCCTCGGCGAGATAGCCCGAGGGTGTCGAGAGCCATGTCCGCCCGACCGCCGCGAAGGAGGAAAGCAGCGCGAACTGCGTGGCTGTGTAGGCGAGGCTCGAAAGGCCGGAGAGATAGGTCACGAACACCGTGAGCCCGATACCGCTGGTGAAATTCTCGGTCCCCACCGCCAGCGCGAGCATGGGCGTGGAATGGCCGGCGAGCGCCAGCAGGCAGAAGAGCAGGTTGGAGAACATCATCAGGAGGCCCGAGACGAACAGCGCGCGCCCCATGCCGAGCCAGGCGATGAAGGGCGCACCCAGCGCCGAGCCGGCGATGAGCGCCGCGAAGCCGACGAACTTGTTCACCGTGACATATTCCGTGTCGGTGAAGCCCAGCTCCACGATCATCGGGGCGAGCATCGTCTGCCCCATGGCATCGCCGATCTTGTAGGTCAGCACGAAGCCCAGGACGAGAAAGGCGCCGTGACGCGTGAGGAATTCGCGGAAGGGATTGACGATCGTCTCGGTCATCCAGTTGCCGATCGAGCCGCCCCGCCGCACGGCCGCATGCGCCACATAGCGCCCCGGCCCCGCGATCAGCGCACCGATCGCGGCGGGGAGCACGCAGAAGGCCGTGATGCCATAGGCCACGGCCCAGCCGAGCCCCGCGCCTTCGCTCGAGGCAAGGAAGATGGTGCCCGCGCCCGCCAGCAGATTGCCCGTGCGATAGCCGAACTGGTTCATCGCGGTGCCGTGCGGCAATTCCTCCTCGCTCAGGATCTCGATGCGATAGGCATCGATCACGATGTCCTGCGTCGCCGAGAGGAACGCGACGGCGATGGCGCAGATCGCGAACCGCGCGAGGTCGTTGGCGGGGTCGCTCGCGCCGAGCTGCCAGATCGCGACGAAGAGCAGCGCCTGGATGAAGAACAGCCATGCCCGCCGCTGCCCGAACAGTCGGGAAAGCACCGGCAGCGGCAGCTTGTCGACCAGCGGCGCCCACAGGAACTTGAGCGTATAGGGCGTGGTGAGGCCGATCGCGAAGCCGATGGTCGACTTGTCGATGCCCACTTTCGAGAGCCAGAAGGTCATCGTCGCGAGCAGCAGGGTGAGCGGGAAGCCGCTGGAAATGCCGAGCAGGAAGGCGACGAACGGCATCGGCCGCAGATAGGGCCGGAAGGCGGGCACCACGAAGCCCACGGCAATCACGGCACCCACGATGAGTGCGAAAATCAGCGTCTGCGACATGCTTGCCTGCCCCTTTGTGCGATCCGGCCGTCCTGCTTAGCGCCCCGCGCGGGTTTCGCCAGCCCCCGTTGCCGGGCGATGATCCGCACGGACGGCCCGGACCGGCGCGATCGCGCGTTCAATCGCGCGGGAAAAGCCGCAGCCCCGGCGGCAGGCGTCCCGGCGGCAGGCCGCCGACCAGCCGCTCGCAGACCGCGATGGCGCGCACCAGATCCTGCGGCTGGAAGGGCTTGGCGAGGCAGCCGAACGCGATGCCCTGCCCCGCCGCTTCCTCCGGGCAGGTGGCGGTAGCGAAGAGCACCGCGATGCCCAGCTCGCGCGCATGCCGGGCCAGCTCCACCCCGGAGCGCACGCCGCGCAGGCGAATGTCGGTAATCACCAGATCGATGCCGCCCTGGCCCAGGATGACCTTTGTCGCGTCGCGGAAACGGTCCACCGTGGCGACGACCTCATAGCCCGCCTGCTGCAGCGCATGCTCGGCATCGAAGGCCAGCAGCGGCTCATCCTCGACGAGGAGGATGCGGCGTATCTGCTGCGCGCTCTTCGAGAAAAACATTGCCGCCTCATCCCGGTTGCGCCACTACCCAGGCCGACCCGCACAGGATCGCCGGCGCCTTTCGGCGCTAGGATGGCGCCCCGCGATTCGCCAGTGCAAGAGCGACACAGCAGATCGAAAAAGGACAAGGCATGGCCAACGCCACTGGACCAAGAGGGCCCCGGCGCCCGCCGCGCAATGGCGCGACCGGACCCGCAGGGGGACGGCGCCGCCCATCCGCCGATGGCCCGGACGCGCGCAAGCCCGCCCGGTCGGACAAGCCCCGCTCGGACGCCCGCTCCGGCGCCCGTCCGCCTGCCGGACCGGACACGCGCTCACCGGCCGGAAAGGCTGACGCGCGCCCCGCCACCGGAAAGCCCGGCCAGCGCCCCGCCACTCGCAAGCCGGGCGCACGTCCCGCGACCGACAAGCCTGCTTTCTCCTCGTCCCGCCCCGCGCGCCCGCCGCGCGGCGCTGCCCGGCCCGCAGGCAAGCCGGGGGCGCGCAAGCCCCGCGACGGCGCTCCGGAAGGGGATCGCGCCGAGACTCGCGCCGGCGATCACAAGGCCGATCACAAGGGCGATCGCATCGCCAAGCTGCTTGCCCGCGCCGGCATCGCCAGCCGCCGGGATATCGAGCGCATGATCGGCGAGGGCCGCATCGCGCTCGATGGCGCGGTGCTCACCACGCCCGCCACCATCCTCACCTCGCTGCGCGGCGTCACCGTGGACGGCAATCCGGTGCAGGAGCCGACTCCCGCCCGCCTCTTCCTGTTCCACAAGCCCACCGGCCTGCTCACCACTGCGAAGGACCCGGCAGGCCGCCCGACCATCTACGACCGGCTGCCGAAGGATCTGCCGCGCGTCATGCCCGTCGGCCGGCTCGATCTTAACACGGAGGGGCTGCTGCTCCTCACCACCGATGGCGAGCTCAAGCGCCAGCTGGAGCTGCCCGCCACCGGCGTCGAGCGCACCTATCGCGCCCGCGTCTTCGGCGAGGTCAGCCAGGCGCAGCTTGAGGATCTCATCGAGGGCGTGGAGATCGAAGGCATGCGCTACGGGCGCATCGATGCCAATCTGGAGCGGCGCACCGGCCGCAACCAGTGGGTCGAGATGACGCTGACCGAGGGCAAGAACCGCGAGGTGCGCCGCGTGCTGGAGCATCTCGGGCTGCGCGTCAGCCGCCTCATCCGCACGCGCTACGGCCCCTTCGTCCTCGGCGATTCCCAGCCGGGCGAGGTGGTGGAAGTGCGGCGGGTCGATCTCGTCAAGTTCCGCAAGACACTGGACTGAGCAGGGAGCCCCGCACATGAGGATCATTTCCGGGCAATGGCGCGGGCGGCCGCTCGTCGCCCCCGCCGGCGAGGCCACGCGCCCCACCGCGGACCGCACCCGCGAGACATTATTCTCCATGCTCACCAGCCGCCTCGGCAGTTTCGAGGAGCTGCGCGTGGGGGATTTCTTCGCCGGCTCCGGCGCGCTCGGGCTGGAAGCGCTCTCGCGCGGCGCCGCCGCCTGCCTGTTCGTGGAGCGGGACCGCGCGGCGATCGACGCGATCCGTGCCAACGCGGCGAAGCTCGGCCTCCCCCGGCCGGATATCCGCCAGGGCGACGTCCTCGCCCTCGGCCCCGCCCCCGCGCCGCTGGACGTCATCTTCATGGACCCGCCCTACGGCACCGGCGCCGGCGCCGTCGCGCTCGACAAGCTCTCCCGCTTCGGCTGGACCGGCCCCGGCACCTGGATCAGCATCGAAACCGCCCGCGACGAAACGCTCGACGTCAAAGGCTTCGACATCGACGCCGAACGCGTCGTCGGCAAGGCAAAGCTGCACCTGCTGCGGGCGGCGTGAGGGGAGCGTGAGCCTGTCCGGCATTCAGGACAGGCAGCGCCATGATTGCCCTGCCGTGCCGATCGGCTAGTAAGACCGAAGGGGGCGGCTCGCTATCGGGTGCGGCTCCGCATCTTTCGGCTCCGGGGCAGCATGACACCGCACGAATTCCTCAAGAAATGGCGCCAGTCCGAATTGAAGGAGCGCTCCGGGTCGCAGAGCCACTTCAATGATCTGTGCGCCTTGCTGGGCATCCCCGATCCGGCCTCTGCCGATCCTAAAGGCGAATGGTTCACCTTCGAGAAGGGCGCGAGCAAGACGAGCGGCGGCGAAGGCTGGGCAGACGTGTGGCGCAAGGGGTGTTTCGCCTGGGAGTATAAGGGCCTCCACGCCAATTTGGACAAGGCCTACAACCAGCTCCTCCAATATGCGGTCGCGCTGGAAAATCCGCCCCTGCTGATCGTCTCGGACATGAGCCGGATCGTCATCCGCACGAACTGGACCAACAGCGTGCAGGAGCGCCACGAGTTCGCGCTGGAAGATCTGGTCGACGGCACGGTGCGCGAGCGACTGAAGGCGGTGTTCCTCGATCCGGAAAGCTTCAAGCCCGAAAAATCCCGGCAGGAACTGACCGAGGAGACCGCCCGCGAGTTTGCCGGCATTGCCCAGCGCCTGCGCGATCGGGGCCACGAACCGCATGAGGTCGCCCATTTCGTCAATCAGCTCGTCTTCTGCATGTTCGCCGAGGATGCCGCGCTGCTGCCGGACTTCCTCTTCACGAAGATGCTGGAGGTCAGCCGGCGCGCCCCGGCCGAGTTCACGGAGAATTGCCGGACCCTGTTCGGCGCCATGGCGCACAAGGGCGGCAAGGTGGGCTTCACGTCCATCGACTGGTTCAATGGCGGCCTGTTCGCGGACGATCATGTCCTGCCCGTGGACGAGGATGACATCGAGCAATTGCTGCGCGCGGCGGCGCGCGACTGGAGCCAGATCGATCCCTCCATCCTCGGCACTCTCTTCGAGCGCGGGCTGGACCCGGCCAAGCGCAGCCAGCTCGGCGCGCATTATACGGACCGGGACAAGATCATGATGATCGTGAAGCCGGTCATCATCGATCCGCTGGAAGCCGAATGGGCCGAGGCCAAAGCGAAGATCACCGCCCTGATCGACAAGGCGCCCAAACGGACGGCGGAGCGCCTGCTGACCCCTGCCGAGAAACGCCGGGCGCAGAAGCTGCTCGATGAGGCAGCGACGATCCACAGTGCCTTCATCGAGCGACTGGCCAATTTCCGCGTGCTCGATCCCGCCTGCGGGTCCGGCAATTTCCTCTATGTCGCGCTGAAAGCCATCAAGGATATCGAGCACCGCGCCAATCTGGACGCCGAGGCGCTTGGCCTTCCGCGCGGCTTCCCCCGCGTCGGGCCGGAATGCGTGCTGGGCATCGAGCTCAATCCCTATGCCGCCGAGCTGGCGCGCGTCTCGGTGTGGATCGGCGAAATCCAGTGGATGCGCCGCAATGGCTTCGACGCGGCGAAGAACCCGATCCTGCGTCCGCTGGAGACGATCGAGTGCCGGGATGCGGTGCTGAACGCAGATGGCACGCGGGCGGAATGGCCGGCGGCGGACGCGGTGATTGGGAATCCGCCGTTTCTTGGGAACAAAAAGATGATCGCCGAGCTTGGTGAGGATTACACGCGGGCGCTGCGCAAGGCATGGCCCGAAGTGCCGGGTGGAGTCGATCTGGTCTGCTATTGGTTTGCCAAAGCCTGGTCAAAAATTGTTGCCGGTCAGTTGGAACGTGCGGGTTTAGTTTCGACCAACTCTATACGCGGCGGCGCGAACCGTGAAGTTCTGAAACCTATTGTCGAACATGGTGCAATTTTCAATGCTTGGAGCGATGAAGAGTGGACTGTTGAAGGAGCGGCGGTTCGAGTTTCGATGGTGTGCTTTGAATCTATTAAGACGGCAGCTCCAAAGCTTAACGGAATGGCGTCAGCTGCGATCAGGGCAGATTTAACCGCGGACACGCCGATACATGAGGCAACTTCGTTAATCGAAAACTCGCAGGTAGCATCGAACGGCATCTCCAAAAAAGGTGCGTTCGATGTCCCGGGAGCGATTGCGCGGGCTTGGATCAGTGAACGAGGCAATCCTAACGGGCAGCCTAATGCGGACGTTGTCGCGCCATGGTTCAACGGTCTTCATGTAACGCGCCGGTGGGACGACCGCTGGATCGTCAATTTCGGGGAAATGTCGGAGATCGATGCAAGCTGTTATGAGGCCCCTTTCAACTGGGTTCATCAGCACGTCTTTCCGACCCGCCAGGAAAGTCGCAACCCAACCGAGCGTCGAGATTGGTGGCGATTGGCAAGGCGCGCGCCGACGCTAAAAATGCGCCTGCTAGGTCTTTCGCGCTGCATAGTCACTCCCGAGGTCGCGAAGCATCGCGTATTTGCATTCCTCCCCACCACGGTTGTGTTGGACAAAAACTTAGTGGTCATCACGCGTGAAGACGACACCAGCTTCGGCATCCTCCACTCGCGCTTTCACGAACTCTGGTCGCTGCGCATGGGCACTTCCTTGGAAGACCGCCCTCGCTACACCCCCTCGACCACCTTCGAGACCTTCCCCTTCCCCGAAGGCCTGACCCCCGACATTCCCGCCGCCGACTATGCCGACGATCCGCGCGCGCAGAAAATCGCCGTCGCGGCCGCGCGGCTCAACGAGCTGCGGGAGAACTGGCTCAACCACGCCGATCTGGTCGTGCGGGTGCCGGAAGTGGTGCCGGGTTATCCCGACCGCATCGTGCCCAGGGATGAGGATGCGGCGAAGGAGCTGAAGAAGCGCACGCTCACCAATCTCTACAATGCCCGCCCGCACTGGCTGGCCAATGCCCATGCCGCGCTCGATGAGGCAGTGGCGGAAGCCTATGGCTGGGGTGATGACTGGCGCGCGGGGCTGCTGACTGATGACGAAATACTCGCCCGGCTGTTCCGGCTGAATCAGGAGCGGGCCGCCGCCCAATCGCGCTGAGGGCGCCTCGTTTGTGGCGGAGCGGCAAGCTGTCAGGTGCGCAGCGCGAGCGGCGGCCAACGCGACCGCTCCTGCCGCATGCCAACCTCATCTGCAAATTACTATTTAACTTTTTGAATTTAAATGATTTTATGTGGAGCTACGAATAAGGCAGGATCAGGCGCCGGCCGCTATTACTCCCCCGCGCGAGCATCGCTTTTATCTGTCCTAGAATGTCCGGAAATTCCCCCGGCCTACGCGAAAACCCGCGACCGCCTCAAGGGACGGCGGCCGCGGGCTATCGGTTGGCTCGGGCGGTTCGCTCGGGTCGTTCGCGCCGGCTCAGCCGGGGTTGCGCTCGCCCGGATTGCGGCAGCCGTCCTTCACTGTGCGCGAGCAGACGGGATACTCCTGCGGCGGCTGGGGCGCGGCCTGCTCCACCGGCTGGGGCGGCGCCATCTCGATCCGGCCCGGCGGGGGCGTGTTGGGCGTCGCATTATAGGCTGAAGGCGGCGGCGGGGGCGGCGGCGGCGTGGCGCTGTCGGGCGTGGGCGTGGTGGCCGGCGGCATGGGTGCCGTCCCGTCCGCGGGCGGCGGCGGCGTCTGGCCCGGAGGCATGGGCTGCTGGGTCATCGGCTCGGTGGAGGGTTGCGCCGACTGCATATCCTGCGCATGGACAGCAAGAGCCATCGTCGAGGCGGCGCCGAGGCCGGCAAGCAGAGTCAGAAAACGCATGGTGGCATCCTTTCCAGATTGATGTCTTTTCATGGTCGACATGCGGGTACCCCTGACAATCCGCGTGGAGACAAGGGGTTCCACCATCCGCCTTGCCCGCGCGGCGGCATGTCGCGTCGGCGCGACATGGGGCTTGGGGAGAGCCCGGAATGCGGGGAAAGCCTTGCTCCGACTCATTTCGTTCCCTAGCTGTTCACCTGAGATGACAGTTCCCTCCCCCTCCCCGGCCGACCCGCCTTATCTGCAAGGGCTCAATGAGCCCCAGCGCGAGGCCGTGCTCACGACCGAGGGTCCGGTGCTGGTGCTTGCCGGCGCCGGCACGGGCAAGACGGCCGCGCTCACCGCGCGCCTCGCGCATCTGGTGGCGACGCGGCGCGCCTTCCCGTCCGAGATCCTCGCCGTCACCTTCACCAACAAGGCCGCGCGCGAGATGCGCGAGCGCGTCGGGCGGATGATCGGCCCTGCGGTGGAGGGCATGCCCTGGCTCGGCACCTTCCACAGCATCGGCGCGCGCATGCTTCGCCGCCATGCCGAGCTGGTGGGCCTGCAAAGCAATTTCACCATCCTCGACACGGACGACCAGCTGCGCCTGATGAAGCAGATCATCCAGGCCGCCGGCATCGACGAGAAGCGCTGGACCGCCCGCGCGCTCGCCGCGCTCATCGACCGGTGGAAGAACAAGGGCTTCACGCCGAAGGATGTCGATGCCGGCGAGAGCGAGGCCTTCGCCAATGGCAAGGGCGCGGAAATCTATGCCGCCTATCAGGATCGGCTGCGCGCGCTCAATGCCTGCGATTTCGGCGATCTGCTGCTGCACATGCTGACCCTGTTCCGCACGGACCGGGAAGTGCTGGAGCAGTATCAGCAGCGCTTCCGCTACATCATGGTGGACGAGTATCAGGATACCAACACCAGCCAGTATCTCTGGCTGCGGCTCCTCGCGCAGACCCGCAAGAACATCTGCTGCGTGGGCGACGATGACCAGAGCATCTACAGCTGGCGCGGCGCGGAAGTGGCGAACATCCTGCGGTTCGAGCGGGATTTCCCCGGCGCGGCGATCATCCGGCTGGAGCAGAATTACCGCTCGACACCGCATATCCTGGCCGCCGCGTCCGGGGTCATCGCGCAGAATGGCGGCCGGCTCGGCAAGACCTTGTGGACGCAGGCCGACGAGGGCGAGAAGCTGCGCGTCATCGGCGTGTGGGACGGGCCCGAGGAAGCGCGCCGGGTCGGCGACGAGATCGAGGGGCTGGAGCGGCAGGGCGTGCGGGCGGATGACATCGCCATCCTCGTGCGCGCGCAGTTCCAGACCCGCGAGTTCGAGGATCGGTTCATCCAGATCGGCATGCCCTATCGCATCGTGGGCGGCTACCGCTTCTACGAGCGAGCCGAGATCCGGGATGCGCTCGCTTATCTGCGCCTCGTCAACCAGCCTGCGGACGATCTCGCTTTCGAGCGGATCGTCAACGTGCCCAAGCGTGGCCTGGGCGACAAGGCGGTGGAGAAAGTCCATCGTCTGGCCCGCGCCGAGGGCGTGCCGCTGAGCCTCGCCGCGGCGCGGATCGTGGATAGCGACGAGCTGACGCCGCAGGCGCGCCGGGCGCTCGGCCGCTTCATCGGTGATCTTGCCCGCTGGCGCGATCTCGCCACCACCATGAACCATGCCGACCTCGCCCGGCAGATTCTGGATGAGAGCGGCTATACCGCGGTGCTCCAGGCGGAGCGCTCCACCGAGGCGTCCGGCCGGCTCGAGAACCTCCAGGAGCTGGCGCGCGCCATGGAGGATTATGAGACGCTCGGCGCCTTCCTCGAGCATGTCAGCCTCGTCATGGACAATGAGGGGGCGCAGGAGGAAGCGAAGGTCACCATCATGACCATCCATGCCGCCAAGGGGCTCGAATTCGACACCGTGTTCCTGGCCGGATGGGAAGACGGCCTGTTCCCCTCCCAGCGGTCGCTGGACGAGGGCGGGCTCTCGGCGCTGGAGGAAGAGCGGCGCCTTGCCTATGTGGCGATCACGCGGGCCCGGCGGCGCTGCTATATCCTCCATGCCGCCAACCGGCGCGTCTATGGCCAGTGGACCAGTTCCATTCCCTCCCGCTTCATCGGCGAGCTGCCGAAGGAGACGACGGACGTGGAAACCACCATGAGCGGCGGCGCGAGCCTGTGGCGCGCCAACTGGTCCGAGCGGGACGATCCCTTCGCGAATGTCGCGCGCGGCTCGGGCCGGGGCCCCGGCTGGCAGCGCGCGCAGGGCCAGTTCACGCGCGAGCCCACCCGCATCGTGGAAGCGCGGCAGAGCGCCGTCAGCCTTGGCAACAAGGGGCGGGATGATATCAGCGTGGGCATGCGCATCTTCCACCAGAAGTTCGGCTATGGCCGCGTCACTGCCATCGAGGGCAACAAGCTGGAGATCGATTTCGAGCAGGCCGGCGCCAAGCGCGTGCTCGACAGCTTCGTGAGCCTCGCCTGATGGCAACGGCGCAGCCGGGCGAGCGCGCCGTCGTCGAGGCCTTGCGGGCCGGGCGCGTGGCGGAAGCGCGCGCCATGCTTGCCGACATGGCCGATCCCCCGCCGATGCTGCTGGCCCATGCCTGCGCGCGTGCGGGCGATGTGGAAGGCGAGATCGCGGCGCTGGCGTCCATCCTCGCGCGCGAGCCGCGTCAGCTGCAGGCCCTGCTCGCCATGGGCGAGGCCCAGCAGAAGGCCGGCGACCGGCGCGCCGCCACCAGCTATTTCCGCACCGCGCTCGCGCAGGCGGGCGTCAGCGCTGTGCCGTCGGCGCTCCATCCCCTGCTTGAGCGCGCACGCACCCATGTGGCCGAGAACAGCGATCATTTCTCCACGCATCTCGAGGCGCGGATCGGGGACGTCGCCAGCGCCTCACCGCGCGTGCGCCATGCCGTCGATCTCGTGCTCGGCCGGGTGACGCTGTATCTCCAGCAGCCCAACATGTTCTACTTCCCCGGTCTGCCGCAGCGTTATTTCTACGAGCGGGAGGAATTCGACTGGGCGGCGGAGATGGAAAGCCGCACGCCGGCGCTCCGCGCGGAGCTGGAAGCCGCGCTTGCCGACGATGTGGGCTTCACGCCTTATGTGCAGACCAGTGCCGCGCGCCCCCCGGCGAACAATCCCCTGCGGGACGATCCGCGCTGGAGCTCCTTCTATTTCCTGCGCGATGGCGAGCCGGTAGCGGAGCATGCCGCACGCTGCCCGGCCACCATGGACGCGCTGACCCTGCCCGATCTCGCCCGCGTTCCCGGACGCGGTCCGCTCGCCATCTGGTCGCTGCTGCGGCCGGGCACGCATATCGAACCGCATACCGGCCTGCTCAACACGCGGCTCATCTGCCATTTGCCGCTGATCGTGCCGCCCGGCTGCGGCTTCCGCTGCGGCTCGGAGCAGCGCGCATGGGAGGAAGGCAAGCTCCTGATCTTCGACGACAGCGTGGAGCATGAAGCGTGGAACCGGGGCAGCGCCCTGCGCGTCGTCCTGCTGTTCGACATCTGGCGGCCGGAACTCAGCGCGGAAGAGCGCGCCGCCGTCTCCGTCATCCTGTCGGCGATCGAGGGGCTGGATCTCTCGCAGGGCTGAGGAACACGCATTGCCACCGCGAAGTCTCGCAAGCCCGCGCCGAGTCACTTTCGTGCCCGCATAATCTGTTTCACGATGCAAAAGATTACATTTCTTTGCGTCTTGTTAACCTTCTTCTCCTAGTCACGGCTGGCGACCCGAAGGGCGCTGGCCAAACCCAGTGCTCATACTAGGCCCGGCGGAGCGTGGGTTCCCGCCGGGCCTTTTTTTGCCTGCCGCACCCGCCTTCCCCTCCCCGCTCCGCATTTATCGCTCCCGCTCTCTCGCGCACTGGACAAGGCCGGGGCGCCGAGCCAGTCTGCCGGCGCCGTTCAGGGCGGCAGACTCACGGGAGGCGTTTTCATGATCCACACCCGCAGACTTGCGCTGATGCTCGCGCCGGCTCTTGCCGCGCTGACGCTGGGCGCATGCGCACCCACGCTTGCCGACGGCGGGCCGCCTTCCACTGCGACCGATGTTTCCGCTCCGGCGGACTGGGCGAGCTTCCGGGATTCGTTTCTGGAAAGCCTGTTCCAGCATGATCCGTCCTTCGCCATCTATCAGGGGCGCCACGATTTCGACGGGCAACTGCCCGACTGGAGCCCCGCCGGCCTCAAGGGGCAGGAGACATTCCTGACACAGTCAATCGCGCAGGCACAGGCGTTCAAGCCCGGCACGCTGAGCAAGGAGGAGGCGTTCGAGCGG
The DNA here is from genome assembly GCF_000283515.1 of Sphingobium sp. SYK-6. GTDB lineage: Bacteria > Pseudomonadota > Alphaproteobacteria > Sphingomonadales > Sphingomonadaceae > Sphingobium > Sphingobium lignivorans. The sequence continues at coordinate 1,471,927 of NC_015976.1, read as the reverse complement.
GATTATCTGGTCGCCGTCGCCCGTGCCCGGCTGTTCTGGCTCACCGATGCGGGCGAACCGTATCGCAACCCGGCTTATTATGTCGGCGGCGGGCTCGATCCCAATGTCTACATCGCCCGCAACTATGCCGATGCGCCGACGCGGATGAAGGCCATGATCGCCTTCTTCCGGCGCGTGCCCACGGCCGCCGCCCAGATCCGCGCCAATCTGAAGACGCCGATGCCGGTGAGTTTCATCAATTATGGCAAGGCCGGCTTTCAGGGCTTCGCGGACTATTATGCGGGCGATGCCAAGGCCGCCTTCGCCAGCGTGAATGACCCCGCCCTGCAGGCGGAGTTCGATGCCGCCGCCGGCGCTGCCTCCCGCGCCATGAAGGAGCTGGCCGACTGGCTGGAAAGCAACCGCGCCACTGCCACGCAGGATTTTGCCTTGGGCGCCGATCGCTTCTCGCGCATGCTGGCAGCGACCGAGATGGTGGACACGCCACTCGCCGAGCTGGAGGCCATCGGCGTTGCCGACCTCAAGCGCAATCAGGATGCGCTGAAAGCCGCCTGCGCCCGCTTCGCACCTGGCAAGGGCATTGCCGACTGCATGGAGAAAATGAACGAGGACAAGCCGGCCGACGGTCCGGTCGCCGAGGCCCGGCGCCAGATCCCGGTGCTGCGCGCCTTCGTCCAGAAGCATGATCTCGTCAGCATCCCGGGGACGGAGCAGGCGCTGGTCGAGGAAAGTCCTCCCTATAACCGGCAGAACTCCGCCTATATCGATCCCCCGGGGCCGTACGAGAAGGGCATCCCCTCCATCTACTATATCTCGCCGCCCGATCCCTCATGGCCCAAGGCCGTGCAGGAGGCGTTCATTCCCGGAAAGAAGGACCTGCTCTTCACCTCGATCCACGAAGTGATGCCGGGCCACTTCCTCCAGTTCCTGCATGCCAACCGCTCACCGTCGCTCTTCGGGCGCGTGTTCGTGGGCTATGCCTTCGCCGAGGGCTGGGCCCATTATACCGAGGAAATGATGTGGGAAGCCGGCCTCAACGAAGGGGATCCGGAAACCCAGATCGGCCAGCTCTCCAATGCGCTGCTGCGCAATTGCCGCTATCTGTCGGCCATTCGGCTGCATTCGGGCCGCATGACGCAGGAACAGTCCGAGCAGATGTTCCGGGAGGAATGCTATCAGGATGAAGGCAATGCCCGCCAGCAGGCGGCGCGCGGCACTTATGATCCGGCCTATCTCAACTACACGATGGGCAAGCTGCTGATCCGCAAGCTGCGCGCGGACTGGACGGCATCGCGCGGCGGCAGTGCGGCGTGGAAAGCCTTCCATGACGAGTTCCTGAGCTTTGGCGGACCGCCGATCCCGCTGGTGCGGCAGCAGATGATGGGCGGCGCTGCGAAAGCCGCCTTCTGACCTGAAGGACTGCGCTGGCGGCGGGGGAGGTGACGGGATCACTTTCCCCCGTCTCCGGGCTCCATGCCGCGGCGGCCTGCATCGCCCCGGTACCCGGGCCCGCGGCTTATCCGTCGAGCAGGCAAAAACTTTAGCGCCACCAAGCTTTGCGCCGTTGCGCGCGGTCATCGCTTGAGCCAAGGAACCGGTCATGGCGAGTCCCTCTTCCAGCAGCGAGCCAGAGGCAGCCGGGGGATCGGCCGAACCGTCTCATCCCCTGCAGATCCCTGCCTTCCGGGCCTATCTCGTCGTGCGGCTCTGCACCATCCTGGGCGCGACGGGCATGGCGCTCATCATCGCCTGGCAAGCCTATAACATCGCGCGGGAGACCATGAGCCCCGGCCAGTCCGCGGCGCAACTCGGGCTGATCGGCCTCATCCAGTTCGGCGTCGTCTTCGTGATGACGCCCTTTGCCGGCCTCGTCGCCGATAATTTCCGGCGCACCCGCATCGCCATGGTGACGCTCAGCATCCTGCTCTGCTGCGCAGGCGTGCTCGCGCTGTCCAGCTATGAAGGCTGGATAAGCCTGCCGCTCATCTTCTGCCTTGCCGCGGTGCTCGGCTTCGCGCGCGCCTTTCAGGGCCCGGCGATCGGCTCGCTCGCGCCCAATATCGTGCCCAAGCATCTGCTGCCCCGCGCCATCGCCTTCAGCAGCATGGCCTGGCAGGCGGCCAGCATCATTGGCCCCGCCGTCGCGGGCTATGCCTATGCCATGAAGCCGCATTATGCCTATCTTGCCAGCGCCGGCCTTTTCCTGTGCGCGGTGGTGGGCATGATGATCGTCGGCCATGTCCCGCAGGCGCCCCCACAAAGAGACCGCCACCCGCTCCGGCAGGTGCTGGATGGCCTCGTCTATGTGCGCACCAACCGGCTCGTGCTGGGTGCCATCACGCTCGATCTCTTCGCCGTCCTGCTGGCCGGCACAACGGCGCTGCTGCCCGTCTATGCCCGCGATATCCTGCATGTCGGCTCGGCGGGCCTCGGCCATCTCGCGGCAGCGCCCGGCGTCGGCGCGGGCATCACGGCACTGATCTTTTCCTTCCGGCCGCTGCGGCACAATGTCGGCCTGAAGATGCTGATCTCCGTGGGCGTCTTCGGCATCGCCACCATCGTCTTCGGCCTCACCGCCTTCATGCCGCAGCAGATCGCGATCCTCGTCGCGCTGCTCGCCATGGCGGCATGGGGCAGCGCGGACATGTTCTCGGTCTATGTGCGCCAGTCGCTCATCCAGCTTCACACGCCCGACGAGATGCGCGGCCGGGTCTCCAGCGTTTCGCTGATGACCATCTCGGCCTCCAACGAACTGGGCGAAGCGGAATCGGGCTTCCTCGCGGCCCTGATCGGCCCGGTCGCCGCCGTCCTGGTCGGCGGCGCGGGCGCTCTCGTCATCACCCTCTGGTGGTCACGCCTTTTCCCCGAGTTGCGCCGGGCCCGCACCTTCGATCCACCGGAAGAACATCTGCGTCCGTCGCACGACGCGGCCCGCCGACGCCCCGAAAGAACGGCATGATGCAGGAACAACCCGGCATTGCGCTCTTGCAAAGCCTCAACCTTTTCCCGATTTTCGTTCGGCAGAAAAATTGACAGGAGACCGGCCATGAAAGTCTCATCCATCCTCGATACGATCGGCGGCACACCTCATATCCGCATCAACAGGCTTTTCGGCGACGCGCCGGTCTGGGTGAAGTCGGAACGCTCCAATCCCGGCGGATCGATCAAGGATCGCATCGCGCTCTCGATGATCGAGGCGGCCGAGAAGGACGGCAGCCTCAAGCCGGGCGGCACGATCGTGGAGCCCACCTCCGGCAACACCGGCATCGGCCTCGCGATGGTGGCGGCGGTGAAGGGTTACAAGCTGATCCTCGTCATGCCCGAGAGCATGAGCATCGAGCGCCGCCGGCTGATGCTGGCCTACGGCGCCTCTTTCGACCTGACCCCGCGCGAGAAGGGCATGAAGGGCGCGATCGAGCGCGCACTCCAGATCGTCGAGGAAACGCCGGATGCCTGGATGCCCCAGCAGTTCGAGAATCCCGCCAATATCGACGTGCACGTCCACACGACCGCGCAGGAAATCCTTGCCGATTTCGCGGACGAGCCGCTCGACGCGCTGGTGACCGGCGTCGGCACCGGCGGCCATATCACCGGCTGCGCGCAGGTGCTCAAGCAGGCCTGGCCGGGACTGAAGGTCTTCGCCGTGGAACCCACCCTCTCGCCGGTCATCAGCGGTGGCGCGCCGGGCCCGCACCCCATTCAGGGCATCGGCGCGGGGTTCATCCCCACCAATCTGCACACCGCCCTGCTTGATGGCGTCATCCAGGTGACACCGGACGATGCCAAGGATTATGCTCGCCGCGCTGCCCGCGAGGAAGGGCTGCTGGTCGGCATTTCGTCCGGCGCGACCCTCGCCGCCATCGCCCAGAAGCTGCCGGAGCTCCCGACCGGCGCCAGAGTGCTCGGCTTCAATTACGATACCGGCGAGCGCTATCTCTCGGTGCCGGATTTCCTCCCGGAGGCCTAGGCGGCGCGGACCAGTTCCCCGGACTTTGAGGGAACCAGAAGCGAGGTTTTCAGCGATTTTCGTTCGTCGTCCCGGACTTGCTCCGGGATCCCGCTGCTCCTTTTTTCAAACCGGCTGGACCGGCGATCTTCAAGGCAGCTGGATCCCGGATCGAGTCCGGGATGACGTCGTTCATGACGAGATATGCTGGGCCGCCGCCGCCTCGGATTTGTCCACGCCGCGTGGGACCGTTCAGCAGACCGGCCAGGTGGAGAGGTTCCGCTCCGAAAGCGCCGAGTCTCCGGCGCTCCCTCCCCGCCACTACCGGGCCGGCAGGAGATGTTTACCCCCGGCCCTCGGAGTTTCTCGAAATGAGACTGTCGCTCCCGCGCCGGCCTCGCTCCGCCGCTTGCATCTTGTCAAACTGCGGCAGGAGGCACAGATAGCGCCACTCTGACGTGGGAAAGAAACATGACGAGCCAGGGCATGATTGCTGAGCGGCCTGAAATGGGCCGGCGGTGGCTCGCCGCCGCGCTTGTCCTTGCCTTTGTCGGGGCGATGGCGATCGGCCTGTTCGGCTTCAATGGAACGGGCACGCGCCGGTCGCAGGATGCGGTCAGCGCGCCTATCCCCGGCACGCCCCGCGCCGATAGCCCCGTTCCCGTCGTCGAGCCGCTGGTGCTCGATGCCTCGAAACCGGATGAGGCGCGCAAGCTCAATGCCGCCATCCCCTTCTCCACCGATCCCAATCCCGCCGCCCGCCCCTTTCATTTCAGCGGGGACACGGTCGCCCGCGAGCGGGCTGTGGACTGCCTCGCCGCAGCGATGATCTACGAAGCGGGAGACGATCCGACGGGCGAGCGGGCAGTGGGACAGGTCGTGCTCAATCGCCTGCGCCATCCCGCCTTTCCCAAGACCGTCTGCGGCGTCGTCTTTCAGGGGCAGGAGCGCAGCACCGGCTGCCAGTTCACTTTCACCTGCGACGGAGCCATGGGGCGAGCGCCCGCGGTCGCGGCCTGGACGCGCGCCCGGGCACTGGCCGGCGCCATGCTGGCCGGCGACGTCTATGCCCCCGTCGGCCACAGCACCCATTATCATACGGACTGGGTGATGCCCTACTGGAGCAAGTCGCTCGACAAGGTCACCGCCGTCGACACGCATCTCTTCTTCCGCTGGAAAGGCTGGTGGGGAACGCCCGGTGCCTTCGCCCGCGCGCTGGCCATCGCTGCAGAACCGGTGATCGCGCGGCTCGCCGCGCTTTCCCCGGCGCATCGTGGCGAGGAGGACCCCTTCGCCCTCACCGGGCTGCCCGGCACGTTGATCGACGACACGGCCCGCCCCCTCGCGATCGGGCCGGAACATATCGGCCAGCGGATCGGCCCGGGCCGGCTCGTCGCGATGGACCCGGACGGCAATGGCTTCGCCATGACGATCGACAAGGGCGGCGACCCCGCACGTTATGCCCAGGCAGCGTCCCAGCTGTGCGCCGGGCGCGATCAGTGCCGCTTGCTCGCCTGGACCGATCCGCGCGCCACGCCGCGCAGCTTCCCGGTCGCGGAGAACAACCTGACATCCATGTCCTTCTCCTATCTGCGCATGAAGGACAGCGGGATCGAGCGGATGCTCTACAATTGCGACGAGTTTCCCGATACGCCGCGCATCAAGTGCATGACGCGGCGTGTCCCCATCCCGCAGGCTCCGCGCCTGCTGGCCGATGACCGCGCCGGCAAGAGCAATAGTCGCCTGCCCGAAAGCGCACGGCCGGTCGCGGACATGCAGAGCGGCGAACTCGCGCCCCTGCCTCGCGCCGACGCCAGGCGCTTCCTGCCGAAAGGCGCTGGAACGGCAGAGCCCGCTCCGGCCGCGATCGGGGGCCGATAGGCCAGCCTGCCACCGCCTCCCGCTTCCTTCCTCAAACGAAGCGGATGGTCGCGCCGTCCCTGTTAATGCGGGTGGACGCCTCGTTGATCTTCGCCTTGAGCGCCGCCATGTCCACGCCGACCATGCGCCCGCCGCGCTTGCGCACCACGCCGGCAATCCACACCGTGTCGATGTCCGGCTGGTTCGAATAATTCACGACGCGGTCGGCGAGCAGGCCGGTGATCGGAAAATTGATCCGGTCCGTCTTCAGCAGCAGCAGGTCCGCCCGCTTGCCCGCGCTGATCGTCCCGGTCACGCCATCCTCCCGGATCGAGCGGGCGCCGAGCCGCGTCACGAAATCCAGCACGTCCTCGCCTTGATAGGCCGAGGCGATTTCCTTGCCGATATCGGTGCGGAACAGATTGTAGAAGGCCCCGCGCACATGCTGGAAATAGTCGTGCGTGAAGGCCAGCGCCCCGTCGACGCCGATGCCGACCGCCACGCCCCTCTGGCGCGCGCGGCCATGGACCGAGGGATCGGGATAGCTGTGCTCGCCCATGGTGGTCGCGCAGATCATCGTGCCGGTGTCGCGGCACATGTCGAGTTCCTCGTCGATGAAGCCGGTGCCATGGGAGACATGATAGTCCGGGCCGAGCAGCCCCCATTCGCCGAGCTGGCTGAACTGGTTGAACACTTCCGGGGGCCGCTGGACATGGGACCGGCGATGGTGCTGCGCGATGATGTGCGGCTCGAATGTCCTCATCTTCGCGAGCTCGTCGCGAATTTCCGTCATGGGCCGGTCGGAAAAGCCGGGGCTGGCGCACAGACCGAACCGCACGAGCCCGTCCTTGCCGGTGAAGACGCGCTCCTGCAGGAGTCGCACGGTCTGCCAGTGCTGCTCGTCCGCCGGGGCGTTGCGCATGGCATTGGCGTCATCCCATTTGACCGTGTCGCCCGGCTTGTAAGTCGGCGAGTGGGACACCTGGTAGCAGAAGGTCCCGGCGATGCCGGAGTCGATCAGTCCGCGCGCCGCCTGCTCGGCCAGCTCCGAAGTATGGAAGATATGGCAATAGTCGATGAGCGACGTGACGCCGGAATCGATGGCCTGGATGGCGCTGGCATATTGGGCCAGCCAGGCGTCTTCCGGCGTGTATGAGACCATCGTGCGCAGCTTGTATTCATTGTAGTAATTGACGGTCTTGGAAATCTTGGCGACGACGCCGTTGTCCATGCCTTCCCAGACATGCCGGTGGCTGTCGATCATGCCCGGCATCAGGATCATGCCGCGTGCATCGATGATTTCCGCGCCGTCAGCGGTCAGCCCCTTGCCCACCGCCACGATCTTCCCACCGTCGAGGAGGACATCGCCCCCCAGTATCTCGCCATGGGCGGGGTCCATGGTGATGATGTCCGCGCCCTTGATGAGCGTTCGGTGCGCGGGCCGAACCGCATCGGCCGGCTTCGCGGTCGCGGCCGTCGCCGTGACGGACCGGCCCGCCATCGCGCCTGCCGCCAGGCTGCCGGCCGCCAGCCCCAGAAATCCCTTGCGTGTCACGTCCATGGTCCGCCTCCTCATGCAGGACCACCGCCCCACCCCGCGGGAACAATCGCCCAGATCGTCGATAATATACGATCATGCCGGCAAGCGCGAACAATGCAAGACGCTTGTTGGATTTCGGCGAAAAAGGAGGACGGGGGCCGACCATGATAAGCCGGCCCGCCGGGAGCAGGAAGAGCAGCCCTTCGTCAGGCCGCGGTGAGGAAAGCCTCGGGCGGCAGCGCCATCAGCGCCTCGGCACCACCCTCGATCTTGCGGCGCAGGGCGCCCGCCTCAGGCATGATGCGCTCGGCGAAATAACGCGCTGTCACCAGCTTGGCATTGAGATAGTCGCCATTCTCCGCGCCGGCCGCGATCTTCGCCTGCGCCGCCCGCGCCATGCGCAGCCACATCAGGCCGACCGAGACGATACCCATGATGTGCATATAGGCATAAGCCGCGGCGCCCGCGTTGTTCGGGTTGGTCATGGCATTCTGCATGAGCCACATGGTCGCCGCCTGAAGCTGCTGATTGGCCTTCTCCAGCGCCTCGGCGATCGCGGCGGTCTCCGGCACGGCCTTGCCCGCCGCGACATCCTCGCCCACGATGCGGAAGAATGCCTGGATGGCGCGCCCGCCGTCCTTCGGCAGCTTGCGCCCGACGAGGTCCATCGCCTGCACCCCGTTGGTGCCTTCGTAGATCATGGCGATGCGCGCATCGCGCACATTCTGCTCCACGCCCCATTCCTGAATATAGCCGTGCCCGCCGAAAACCTGCTGCGCAAGCACGGCGACATCGAAGCCTTTGTCCGTGCCGTAGCCCTTGATGACGGGCGTGAGCAGCGAGATCAAGTCATCCGCCGCCTGGCGCTCCTCCTCGGTCGGCGCGAGCTTGGCGAGATCGACCTGCAACGCCCCCCAGAGCAGCAGCGCGCGCAGACCTTCCGTCAGGGCCTTGCCTTCCATGAGCATGCGGCGAACATCGGGGTGGACGAACAGCGTATCCGCGGGCTGGTCCGGCTCGGCCGGGCCGGTGAGCGCGCGCCCCTGCCGGCGATCCATGGCATAGCGGACGGCCTGCTGGTAAGCGACTTCCGCCTGCGCCAGTCCCTGCACGCCCACGCCCAGCCTCGCCTGATTCATCATGATGAACATGGCAGCGAGCCCCTTATTCTCCTCGCCGATCATCCAGCCGATCGCGCCGTCATAGTTCATGACGCAGGTGGCATTGCCGTGGATGCCCATCTTGTGCTCGATCGAACCGCAGGACACGGCATTGTGCGCGCCGAGCGCACCGTCCTCGCCGACCATGACCTTGGGCACGAGGAACAGCGAGATGCCCTTGCTGCCCGCCGGCGCCCCCGGCGTCTTGGCGAGCACGAGGTGGATGATGTTCTCCGCCATCGAATGCTCGCCGCCGGAAATGAAGATCTTGGTGCCGGTGATCCGGTAGCTGCCATCCGCCTGCGGCTCGGCACGCGACTTGATGAGGCCAAGGTCCGTCCCGCAATGGGGCTCGGTCAGGTTCATCGTGCCGCACCATGTCCCGGCGACCATGTTCGGCACATATTTCTGCTGCAGCTCCTCGCTGCCCTTGGCGAGGATCGCCGAAACCGCCGCCCCGGTCAGCCCGTGATACATGTTGAAGGCATGGTTCGCCGCAGTGAAGAATTCCTCGACCGCGATCGCGAGCACCATCGGCAGATCCTGCCCGCCAAAGGCTTCCGGCGCATGCAGCGTCGTCCAACCGCCCGCCACGAACTGGTCGAAGGCTTCCTTGAAGCCCGGTGGCACGGTGACCGTGCCATCCTCGTTGCGCGTGCAGCCGATCTGGTCCCCCACCGCATTCAGCGGATAGAGCACTTCGGCCGCGAACTTGCCGCCTTCCTCCAGAACAGCCTGGACGATATCCGACGATGCCGCCGCGAAGCCCGGGACATTGGCCAGCCTGTCCAGCCCGACGATTTCATCCAGCACGAAAAGCGTATCGGCAACGGGCGCGGTATAGCTGGGCATCTCTCTCTCCTGGAACGGCGCGGTGGATCAACGACTAGAGCCTTTTCAGATCGAAGGAAAACGCCTGATGATCCGAAAAAGCCATGAAACAGCAATTTAGAGCGCGTCTCTCACAAGCAGGACGAACTCCCTGGACGTCATTCAGCCCCCGGGGCCAAGCTGACTCTCTTCGACTAGTGTGATGAAGCCCTTCAGCTCCGCAATCGCCTCGTCGATGTCCTGGCGCTGGCGCTGGAGCAACGCGATCCGGTCGCGGCATTTGTCGATGGTCACCTCGCGCTGGCTCCTGCGTCCATCGCCAGCATCGTAAAGGTCGATCATCTCGCGAATTTCGGCGAGGCTGAAGCCGACGCGCTTGCCCCGCAAAATCCAGGCAAGCCGGGCACGGTCGCGTTGGCTGTAAACCCGCGCAAGTCCCTGGCGACGCGGCGCGATGAGCCGCTCGTCCTCGTAAAAACGCAGCGCCCGCGGCGTGACGCCGAACTCCTGGCAAAGATCGGTAATGGTGAATTCCGCGCGCCCGTCCTGCTCGGGCTGCGGGATGCCGGCGATCATCATGGGCTTGGACATGACGACATGCTAACTGAGCCTTACGTTTACGTCAACGGCACAATGGACGTCCGCGCGAGTCCTGCATCGCGCGCGCCGCTTCGGCACTGCGATCCACGCGTGGGAAACTGACCCCGGCGAACGAGCCGCGGCTCGAACAGAGCGCCGCACAGCGCAGGTCCAGTCCGCCCGGCATCTCCACCCTGTCGCCTTCATAGCGCGCGACGATCAGGCAATCCCTGCCGGCCCCCTCGAAGCGCAGCAGCAGCTTGCCGGCCGAGAGGCGGGCCCGCCCGGCGCCCCGGCAATATTCGTCGGCGCCGATCCGGCTCTCGACGCCGAAGCGATAACGTCCGCGCGCGGCTTCTTCCGGGACAAGGCACAGGCTGTCCGAACCGCCCTCATAGCGCCGGCCGTAACGGCCTGCGGGATCGAGAGCGGCACTGTCAGGCAATGCGCCGCTTTCCAGCGCCAGCGCATCGAGCTCCTCGGCGGCCGGGCTCATGTCACGCGATGCGGCCTCCGGCGCGCGCATGTCGTCTGCATCGCTGCACTGGACAAGCATGAGCGCGGCGCAAGCCATCAGCCCTGCCTGACGGACGCGAAGAGCCATCAGCTCTGCCCGTCAATCCGTTCCAGCCCGTTGGCAGTCACGCGGCGATAGAAGCAGCTTCGCGCGCCGGTATGGCAGGTCGGCCCCATCGGCCGGACCAGCAGCCAGACGGCATCCTGATCGCAATCGATCCGCATGTCCACGACGTGAAGCTCGTTGCCGGACTCCTCGCCCTTGCGCCAGAGCTTCCGGCGACTGCGCGACCAGAAGTGCGCACGATCCGTCTCGATCGTGGCATCGAGGGCTTCGCGGTTCATATGCGCGAGCATGAGCACTTCGCCAGTGTCGACATGGCTGGCGACGGCGGTGATGAGGCCGTCGGCGTCGAATTTCGGGTCGAGCCTGCTGCCCGTTTCGCGTTCATCTGACATGCGCCGCCCTATAGGCAGACGCTGGCCATCTGTCAGCCCCGCCCCGCGTCAATCGCGTCCGATGAGCCTGCGGGCCATGGCATCCGCCACGTCGGCGGCCGGCATGCCCGTCGCCTTGCTTTCCGCCCAGATGGCGCGGAGCCGGTCGGGAATCTCATCCACGCGCGCGTCCACCGCTGCCCTGTCGCCCAGGCCCAGATATTCGGACGCGACATTGATGATGCCGCCTGCGTTGATCACATAATCCGGCGCATAGAGGACACCGCGCTCGTGCAGCCGCTGCGCATCCGCATGGGTGGCGAGCTGATTATTGGCCCCGCCCGCGACGATGCCCGCCTGCAACAGCGGGATTGATCGTTCGTCGAGGATGGCACCCAGCGCATTGGGGCTGAATACATCGGCCTCGATCGTCATGATCTCGCTCGCGTCCGTCACCGCAGCGCCGATCTCGCCCGCCAGTGCTTCCGCCTTGCGCCGGTCCATATCGGCGAGCGTCAGCCGCGCGCCATCGGCCGCGAGACGGCGGGCCAGACCGCCGCCGACACTGCCCACGCCCTGAATCGCGACATGGACGCCGGCGACATCCTCCCGGCCCAGACCCTCGGCAATGGCCGCCCTGACGCCCAGATAGACTCCGCGCGCGGTCACCGGGCCCGGATCGCCGCCGGCCTGCCCGCTGGCCACCGGAAGGCCCGAGACATGGCGCGTGCGCCGGGCGATGGCGGTCATATCCGCCTCGCTCATGCCAACATCTTCCGCCGTCACATAGCGACCGCCGAGCGAATCGATCGCGGCGCCGAACGCGGCGAGTTGCTCCGCCGTCTTGGGCGTGCCGTCGGACAGGATGACACCTTTGCCCCCGCCAATCGGCAATCCCGCCATGGCATTCTTGTAGCTCATGCCGCGTGACAGGCGCAGCGCGTCGGTCAGCGCGTCTTCCTCCCGCGCATAATGCCAGAAGCGCACGCCGCCACTGGCCGGCCCGCGATGCGTCGAGTGGATGGCAATGATGGCCTTCAGGCCGCTCTGCCGATCCGTGAAATAATGGATCGCCTCATGGTCATCGAAGTCCTGATGGGACCACATCATGCAATGATCGTCCTTTGCCGGCAGCGCTGCCCGCTGCTCCTGAGCGTCTCAGGGAGGGAAATGGGGCGACCGATGGGATCCGAACCCACGACCTCTGGTACCACAAACCAGCGCTCTAACCGACTGAGCTACGATCGCCACAGCGCCGAACGGCGCAATCGAGAGGGGCGCCATAATGCGCGCGCGGTGCCAGCGTCAAGCGCGGAGATGACCTCACGGACGCGCATGGAAAAACAAAAGGCCGGGCAAGGCCCGACCTTCAAAAAAACACGTGCCGTCGCGACATGTGCCGATGCTTCAGGGAAAGCGGGGCGCCCCGACGGGAAGCCGGAGCGCCGGAAAAGACGAATGTCTTAGTTCACCGCGTCCTTGAGGCCCTTGCCGGCCTTGAACTTAGGCTGGCTGGAAGCCTTGATCGCCATCGTCTCGCCGGTGCGCGGATTGCGGCCGGTCGAGGCCTTGCGCTTGGAGACGGAGAAAGTGCCGAACCCGACGAGACGCACCTCATCGCCCTTCTTCAGAGCGGCGGTGATCGCGTCGAAAACAGCCTCAACAGCCTTGCCGGCGTCTGCCTTGGTGAGACCGCCCTGGTCTGCGACCGAACTGATGAGATCCTGCTTGTTCATGCCTAAGGAACCCCCTTCATGGATGTGCTTGTGTGGGAATCGAGCGACGAAGGCGCGCATAAAGGCGCGGTTCGCCGCATGAGTCAAAGAATTTTCGGCCGATTTGCCGATGATTCGGCCGTTTTGGTCGGATTTTCCGCGCGCAACGACCTCTGGGGGAAACAAGCCCGATTTCCGGGAACGACGCAGGCAGGCAGGCCGTGCCTCGTCCCCGGCAAATCCGCTCAGTGCCGAACGCTCGGACCATTCTCCTGAACCCCGATCGGCGGCTGGGCGGCGAGGTCATCCTCCTCCGACCAGGCAATCGCGGTGAGTGGCGCGATCAGGGCCCGTGCGAGGACCTCATCGACATGCGTGACCGGAACGATCTCCAGCCCTTCCTTGATGTTGGCAGGGATCTCCGCGAGGTCCTTCTCGTTTTCCTGCGGGATCAGCACAGTCTTGATGCCGCCGCGCAAGGCCGCCAGCAGCTTCTCCTTGAGCCCGCCGATCGGCAGCACGCGACCTCGCAGCGTCACTTCGCCCGTCATGGCGACATCCTTGTGGACGGCAATGCCAGTCAGCGTCGAGACGATCGACGTCACCATGCCGATGCCGGCGCTCGGTCCGTCCTTGGGAACGGCGCCTTCGGGCAAGTGGATGTGGATATCCTTGCGCTGGAAGATGCTGGGCTTGATGCCATAAGCCGGCGCGCGCGCCTTCACATAGGAGAAGGCGGCCTGCACGGATTCGGTCATCACGTCGCCGAGCTTGCCGGTGGTCTTGATCGCGCCCTTGCCCGGCACCGTGACGGATTCGATGGTGAGCAATTCGCCCCCCACTTCCGTCCAGGCGAGGCCGGTGACCGCACCGATCTGGTGCTCCTCTTCGGAAACGCCGTGGCGGAACTTGCGCACGCCCGCGAACTCGCCAAGATTGTCCGGCGTCACGGTGACGCTTTCCGCCTTGCCTTCGAGGATCCGGCGCAGTGCCTTGCGGGCGAGCCGCGCGATCTCGCGCTCCAGCGTCCTTACGCCAGCCTCACGCGTATAATAACGGATCAGGTCGCGCAGCGCCGCTTCCTCGATCGCGAACTCGCCATCCTTCAGCCCATGCGCCTCGATCTGCTTGTCGATCAGATGGCGCTGGGCGATCTCGACCTTCTCGTCCTCGGTGTAACCCTCGAGACGAATGATCTCCATGCGGTCCAGCAGCGCCTGCGGCAGGTTCAGGCTGTTCGCGGTGGTCACGAACATCACGTCCGAAAGATCGAGGTCGATCTCCAGATAATGGTCCTGGAACTTGCTGTTCTGCTCGGGATCGAGCACCTCCAGCAGCGCCGACGCCGGATCGCCGCGGAAATCCTGCCCGAGCTTGTCGATCTCGTCGAGCAGCACGAGCGGGTTCATCGTGCCCGCCTTCTTCAGGTTGGACGCGATCTTGCCCGGCATGGAGCCGATATAGGTGCGCCGGTGCCCGCGAATTTCCGCTTCGTCACGCACGCCGCCGAGCGACTGGCGCACGAACTCGCGCCCCGTCGCCTTCGCGATCGAGCGGCCGAGCGAGGTCTTGCCGACGCCGGGCGGGCCGACGAGGCAGAGGATTGGGCCGCGCAGCTTGTCGGAGCGCGCCTGCACGGCGAGATATTCGACGATCCGGTCCTTCACCTTGTCCAGCGCGAAGTGATCGGCATCGAGCACGTCCTGGGCTTTCACCAGGTCCTTCTTGAGCTTGCTCTTCTTGCCCCAGGGCAGCCCGAGCAGCGCATCCAGATAATTGCGCACCACGGTCGCTTCGGCCGACATCGGCTGCATCCCGCGTAGCTTCTTGAGCTCGGCATCCGCCTTGGCGCGCGCTTCCTTGCTGAGCCGGAGCTTCTTGATCTTCTCGGCGATCTCGGAGAGCTCATCGCCGTCCTCGCCCTCGCCGCCGCCCAGCTCGCGCTGGATCGCCTTGAGCTGCTCGTTCAGATAATATTCGCGCTGGGTCTTCTCCATCTGGCGCTTCACGCGGCCACGGATCTTCTTCTCCACCTGCAGCACGCCGAGCTCGCCTTCCATGAAGCCGAACACCATTTCCAGACGCTTGAGGGGGTCAGCCTCCGTCAGCAGCGCCTGCTTGTCCGCCACCTTCACTGCCAGATTGGCCGCGACGAAATCGGAGAGGCGCCCGGCCTCCGTGATCTCGCGCAGCTGCACGGCGGTTTCCGCGGGCAGCTTCTTGTTCAGCTTGGAATAATTCTCGAACTGGTCGGCCACGGAGCGCATCATCGCTTCGACTTCGGTGCCTTCGGCCGATCCGTCATCCAGCGGACGCACCGAGGCCACCACATGGCCTTCCTCATTCGTCAGCGCGAGCAGCGCCGCGCGCTGCTTGCCTTCCACGAGTACGCGCACATTGCCGTCCGGCAGCTTGAGCATCTGCACGATGCTGGCGACCACGCCCATGTCGTAAAGCGCGTCGCGATCGGGATCGTCCTCGCCCGGGTCAAGCTGCGCGACCAGAAAGATGTCCTTGTCGCCCGCCATCGCCTTCTCGAGCGCGGTCACGCTCTTGTCGCGCCCCACGAACAACGGCACGATCATCTGCGGGAAGACAACGATGTCCCGCAGCGGCAGGAGGGGCAGTTCCAGATCCATGACAACTCCAAATCCTGTGCGGGCGTTCACAACTGCGGCCCGCTGACCTGATCACAATATCGGCGACCGGCCGGAACTTTTCAATGCTGCGTCGCCGCAAACGCAGCCGCCTACCCGCCGACGTTTCGATACGGGAAATCGTGGATGCCCCCCGCCTGCATCAGGTGAGTCAGGCGGGGGCTTGACGAATGCCGTCTCCCGGCAGGGCTCAGGGGACCGGTCGCCCCCTGCCGGGCGCACCGCCTCAGAAAGGCAGCTTGAACCCCGGAGGAAGAGGCAGCCCCGCGGTCATCTTGCTCATCTGGTCACTGGCCACCTCATCGGCCTTGGCGCGCGCGTCGTTGAACGCAGCGACGATCAGGTCCTCCAGCATGCCCTTGTCATTGGGGTCGATCAGGCTCTGGTCGATCGAGAGACCCAGGATACGCCCCTTGGCGCTGGCGCGGACCTTGACGAGCCCGCCGCCGGCAATTCCCTCGACTTGAAGATTGTCGAGCTCGGCCTGCGCCTTCTGCATTTCCTCCTGCACACGGCTCGCCATGCCCAGAATATCGTTCAGATCCTTCATTTCACGTCTTCCTTCAGCTTTGGCCCGAAGCCGGGTCCATGACCACGGCACCGGGAAATGCGTCCAGCGCCGCGGCAATCACCGGCTGGGCACTGGCATGTGCGATGCGCGCCTCGCGAGCGAGCACCTGCTGCTCCCGCAGGCTCGGCTCTCCCGGCGCATCCGTGGATCCGACCGTCCAGGACTGGCCGGTGAGATCCTTCAGCGCCGCCGCCACTTGCCGGGGGAAATCGGCATCGAGCGGCTGGAGAATGCGAAAATCGAGCACCGGCGGTTCATAACGCACGAGACTGACATAATCATGCATTTCCGCGCCGAGGCGAGGGAAACGGTCGAGCAGTGCGGCGACCATCGCCGCGAAGTCGGGCGGGAAGACAGGGCGCGCGGCCTCCTCGGGAGCCGGAAGCGGCGCGGCGGCCGCGGCGGTCGGCGACGCGGCCGGAGCAGCAGAGGGCCCATCGACGGCGGGCGTGCCGCCCTGCCCACCCTCGCGGATCATCCGCGCCAACTCGAGCGGATCGGGCATCGTCGCGGCATGGATCAGCCGAAGCAGCGCCATCTCGGAGGCTGCCTGTGGGCGCGCCGCGGCGATCACCTCGGCATGTCCCTTGAGCAGGAGCTGCCAGAGCCGGTGCAGCACCGGAAAGCTCAGCTCCTCCGCCCAGCCGGCGATGGCCGCGCGTTCCGCCTCGGGATGCCGCTCCAGTCCCGCGCCGCGCCCGGCCTTGGCCATGGTGACGGCATGGATCAGTTCGAGCAGCGCGTTGATCGTGGCCACCGGCTCCACGCCGAGCGTTTCCTGTTCGGCCAGCGTCGCCAGCAGGGCCGTCGCGTCGCCATCGAGAATCTGGTCGAACAGCCGCCGGGTCGCGCCACGGTCGGAGAGCCCCAACATCTCGCGCACCTGCTCCACCTGAACGAAGGCCCGCCCATCCACCATGCCGGCATGGGCGATCGCCTGATCGAGGATGGATTGCCCGTCACGCGCCGAGCCTTCCGCCGCCGTGGCGATCAGCCGCAGCGCATCCTCTTCCGCATCCACGCCTTCCTTGCCGCAGATCATCCGGAAATTGTCGACCAGCAGATCGACCGGGATCCGCCGCAAGTCGAAGCGCTGGCAGCGGGACAGCACGGTGATCGGCACCTTGTTCACCTCGGTGGTGGCGAACAGGAACTTCACATGCTCCGGCGGCTCCTCAAGTGTTTTCAGCAATGCATTGAAAGCATTACGTGAAAGCATGTGGACTTCGTCGATGATGTAGATCTTGAAGCGCGCCGAAACGCTGGCATAGCGCACGGCCTCGATGATCTCGCGCACGTCGTCCACGCCGGTGTGGCTGGCGGCGTCCATCTCCACCACGTCGATATGCCGCCCCTCGGCGATAGCGTTGCAGGGTTCGCACACGCCGCAGGGATCGATCGTCGGCCCGCCCTGCCCGTCCGGCCCCACGCAATTGAGGGCCTTCGCGATCAGCCGGGCCGTCGATGTCTTGCCCACGCCGCGCACGCCCGTCATCAGGAAGGCATGCGGCAGCCGGTCCCGCCGGATGGCGTTGGCCAGCGTGCGCACCATGGCTTCCTGCCCGATCAGCTCGGCGAACGTCTGCGGGCGATAGGCGCGGGCCAGCACCCGATAGCTCTTGGGCGCTGGCGGCTGCGGCTGTGCAGGCACGCCGAGGTCGAGGCCCGGCCCGGACCCGTGATCTTCTGGTGAATCGGTCATTGCGACGACCTTAGCGCTTGCCGCCCGACTTGTTTAGCATCCGTTTCCAAAGCGGGCGTCCTCATCAACCCTGCAACGTGGCGCTACGGGTGGCTCGCGCAAACATCGTGGCGCCGATTCCCAGCAGGATCAGCGCCATGCCCAGGACATGATAGGCATGAAGCGGCTCGCCGAGGATCAGGATCGCGAGCAGCGCGCCGAACAGCGGCTGCAGATTGACGACCTGTCCGGCATCCGCCGCGCCGATCTCTTCCACCGCCCGATTGTACATGAAATAGGCCACGATCGAGGGCAGCGCGATGATATAGGCCACGCCGGCGAGCACCCCCGGCGTCAGATGCACGGCCCGGCTCTGCAGCTCGATAAGCGAGAAGGGCAGCATCGCGAGCGCCCCGATGAGGATCGTGAGACCCAGAAACGTCAGGGCATTCACCGGCGGCCGCAGGCGCAGCAGCACCGTGTAAAGCGACCAGACCACCACCGCGCCCAGAATGAGCAGATCCCCGATATTGAACTGCATGGCGCGCAGGGCGGCGGGATCGCCCCGGAAGATAATCGCCAGGACCCCGGCGGCCGCGACGAGGCAACCGGCGACCTGCACCGGTCGCGGCCTGATGTGGAAGATGAAGAAATTCAGCGCCAGCACCAGCGCGGGAACCGCCGCCTGGATCAGCAGGCTGTTGGAGGCGGTCGTGAACTGCAGACCGGAATAGAAGAAGGCATTGAACGAACCCACGCCCAATATGCCGAGCAGGAGGATGCGCGGCCAGCCGCGCCGGATGATGTCACGGTCGGCCGCGATGTAGCGCCAGGTCGCCGGGAGCACGAGCAGCGAAGCGCCGGCCCAGCGCCAGAAAGCCAGCGTGAACGGCGGCACCTCCTCGTGGATGGCGCGCGCCACGATGCTGTTGCCGGACCAGAGCAGCATCACGAGAACCAGCATGAAGTAGACGCCGCGGCGTGATCCGGTCAGCAAATGACGAGCCTTTCTCTGGACATCCGCGCCTATGACGTCGCCGCCGGCCCTTCGCAAGCGAAGCAGTGCGGCACCCGTAAAGGTTCGGCGCCGTCGGAGCCGCGCGCCGCCCCCATCTTGCATTCGGCGGCGATCGCGCCTCTAACCTTGCGCCAACAACGGACCTGTAAGGCACATGCAGCCATGACCACTGCCGAGGCCACGCCCTCTCTTACCATGATCGACCATGCCGACCGTGCTTTTCTGGGTCATCCCAAGGGCCTGGCTTATCTCGCCTTTGCCGAGGCGTGGGAGCGCTTCTCTTATTATGGCATGCAGACCCTCCTGGTCCTCTACATGGTCAAATATCTGCTCCTGCCGGGGCAGATCGAGAATGTCTGGATGCTGGACGCCTTTCGCCAGCTCCCGCTTTATCGCGGGCTGGATGGCCAGCCGCTCGCCTCGGCGATCTTCGGCACTTATGCCGCGAGCGTCTATCTCACGCCGATCCTGGGCGGCTTCCTTGCCGACCGTTTTCTCGGCAAGCGGCGCACGGTGCTGCTCGGCGCCATTACCATGGCGATCGGCCATTTCCTCATGGCGTTCGAGGCCAGCTTCCTCCTCGCCCTGCTATGCATGGTACTCGGCGCGGGCATGTTCAAAGGCAATATCGCCAGCCAGGTCGGCGCGCTCTACAAGCCGGACGACCTGCGCCGGGCCGATGCCTTCCAGATCTTCTATCTCGGCATCAATGCCGGCGTGATCGGCGCGCCGCTGATCGTCGGCGCGCTGGGCGAGAAGGTCGGATGGCACTGGGGTTTCGGCGCCGCGGGCGTCGGCATGCTCATCGGCCTCGCCATCTATGTCTCGGGCCAGAAATATCTCCCGTCCGAGCAGTTCGAGCCGCGCAGCCGGGCCGGCGCCATCGCCGCTTCGCCGCGCCCGCCCATGTCGCGGCAGGACTGGCTGGCGCTGATCGCCGTGCTGCTGCTGATCCCGGTGATGGCCATCGCGATCGTCCCCAACAATCAGATCTTCAATGCCTATCTGATCTGGGGCGACCAGACCTTCGATCTCGATTTCTTCGGCACGCGCCTGCCGACATCCTTTCTGGTCACGCTGGATGCGATCGTGTCGGTCAGCTTCCTCGCCATCGTCGCGTTGTTCTGGCGCTGGTATGGCCGGCACTGGCAGGAACCGGACGAGCTGAGCAAGATGGTCATCGGCTCGCTCTTCTCCACCGGCGGCATGCTTTGCCTGTTCATGGCCGCCTCGACCGACGGCAGCGATGGCCGCATCGGCCTCCTCTGGCCCGTGCTTTTCCATGTCGTGAATTCGATCGGCTTCGCGAACCTGCTCCCGGTCAGCCTCGCTTTGTTCGCGCGCCTCGCGCCCAAGGCGCTCAATGCGACCGTGATCGGCCTTTACTATCTGGCGTTCTTCGGCGGCAACTCGCTCGTCGGCTGGGTCGGCGGCTATTACGAGACGATGGCGACGCCGGTCTTCTGGCTGATGCACGCCGGGTTCGCGGCCTCGGCGGGCGGCATCTTCCTGATCTTCAAGCTGCTGCTTTCGAAGCGGCTGATGCACGCGCCGCTGCCCGTGGACGCCTGAGCGGCGGCGAGGCGGTGGAAGCCGGAACGACCCGCAGCGAATTCGTTGTGGCTGCTTCCGTCAGGACCTGACCAGGTTGGCGAAGACTACGTCCGCCCGGCTTCCGAGCGGGCATATGGCGGGGCTGTCGCCGAAATGCAAGGCAGGAAGGCACTGGCGGCGGGCCTGACATGGCATGCCGGCCGGCGGTTCCGCGCTCAGGCCTTCACAACCCCTGCATGTTGCGGCTTTCCGGCGGGATCCGCACGGTCAGCGATTCCATCGCCTCGGACAGGACGATCTGGCAGGCAAGCCGGCTGGTGCGGGTGGTCGCCGCCGCCAGATCCAGCATGTCCTCTTCCTCCTCGCTCGCCCGGGGCAGCTTCGGGAAATCCGCCGGATCGATGATGACGTGGCAGGTCGAGCACGCCATCTGCCCCTCGCAAGTCCCTTCCAGAGGCTGCCCGGCCGCCTGCGCGATGTCGAGCAGAGTGTCGCCCGGCGCGGCCTCCACTTCCATGACGTCCGCGCCGTTCGCGCTGATGAACGTGATCCGTGTCATGCCGCCGCCTTCTGCATCGCCGCCGCCTCATTGATGAGCGTGGCCGCGTTCGCAAGCTCCTCGAAGGTCGAGTAGCGCCCGAAGCCCAGCCGCAGCGAACTGCGCGCCTCGCGGTCATTCAGGCCAATGGCCCTCAGCACATGGCTCGGCCGGCCCGATCCGCTGGCGCAGGCAGAACCGAGCGAGAAAGCCACCCCGCGCACGTCCGACACCAGTCGCGCGGCATCGATGCCCGGCCGGCAGAGATTGAGATTGCCATGATAGCGCGCATCGAGAGCGCCATTGACGCGCCAGCCTGTGAAGAATGCAAGCGCCTCGCGCCAGAGCGTCTCGACGAGGCCGAGATCCTCCGCCCGCCGCGCGGCCGCGAGCTGCGCCGCGACGCCGAAGCCGGCGCACAGCATCGGCGAGAGCGTCCCGGGCCGCAGCCCCTGCTCCTGACCGCCACCGTGCATCAGCGGTGGCAGTTGCAGCCCGTCCCGCAGCCACAGCGCCCCGACGCCCTTGGGCCCGTGGATCTTGTGCGCGGTGACGGCGATCATGTCGGCCGAGGGCGTGTCCAGCCGGCCGAAGCCCTGCACAGCATCGCACAGCGTCGGCACGCCATGCGCGCGGGCGATAGCGATCAGCGCTTCGATGGGTTGGATCACGCCGATCTCATTGTTGACCTGCATCACCGCGAGGAGCGCCGCCCTCTCGTCGATCGCCGCCTCGGCAATGTCGAGGTCCACCAGACCGTCGCGGCCCACCGGCAGGATCACCGGCTCGAAGCCCTCGTGCCGCAGCGCCATCACCGTGTCGAGGACGGCGGCATGCTCCGTGGCGAGCGTGATCACGCGCCGACGCCCGGGCGCGGACGCGCGCGCCGCGCCGACGATCGCGATGTTCAGGGCCTCGGTCGCGCCACTGGTGAAGATCAGCCGGCCGTCCGTCTTTCCCAGAGCCATCATGATCCGCTCGCGGGCCAGCCCCACGTCGGCCGCCGCCACGCGCCCGATGCGGTGCGCGCTGTTGGGGTTGCCATAATGCGCCATCGCCTCGGTCATCGCCGCAGCGACCTCCGGCGCGAGGGGCGTCGTCGCCTGATAGTCCAGATAGATCATTTTTTTGCGTTCCCGTGGCAAATGGCCTGCCACTGAGCAAGAAAGGCGTCAATCTCGCTGGCCTGCGTATCATGCCCCATAGTGACACGGATAACCTGACTGGCGGCTGTATCGTCCCACCCCATCGCCGCGAGCACATGGCTGGTCCGCAGGCTGCCCGAGGAACAGGCGCTGCCGGCTGAGACCGCGATCCCCGCCAGATCGAAGCGAATGAGCTGCGCCTGCGCCGATACGCCGGGCATGCGGTAGCTGGCGATCGTGGGCAATCGCGGCGATGCCTGCGCCACAATCTCGCCCCCGGCTGCAAGGATCGCGGCATCGAGTTGCTCGCGCCAGAGCGCGGCATCGGCGAGCCAGTCGCGCGGCGCCTCCAGCGCGGCCGCGAAACCGAGCGTGAGCGGCATCGCTTCCGTCCCCGCCCGATAGCCCTGCTCCTGCCCGCCCCGGGGATCGAGCGCGGCGAGATCGCGCACCAGCAGCGCACCGATGCCGATCGGCCCGCCGAGCTTGTGCGCACTGACCGCGATCAGATCGGCCTGCTGCGGCAAGGCGATCTTGCCCGCGCTCTGGCTGCAATCGGCGAAAAGTAGCCCGCCTGCCGCATGGATGCGCGCCGCCAGCGCGTCGAGCGGCTGGATGACGCCTGTCTCGCTGTTGACCTGCTGAATGGCGATCAGGGCGTCCGGCCCGATGTCATCGGGCAGGGACACGAGGCCGCCGCGATCAATAGGCAGGCGGCTCTCCACGGGCACCTGGCGAAGCACCGCATCATGCTCGCTTGCGCCGGCAAGCAGCCGCGCCCGCTTCGCGCCCTGCAGGGCGATGGCGATGGCTTCGCTTGCTCCCGAGGTGAAGATCACATGCCCATCCCAGCCGAGCGCCCGGGCGATGCGCGCCCGCGCGTCCTCCAGCAGCGCGCGCGCACGGCGTCCGGCGGCATGCGGCGAGGAGGGATTGGCCCAGGCCGCAAAGCCTTCCAGCATCGCCGCCCGCGCCTGAGGCAGGAGTGGCGTCGTGGCGGCATGGTCGAGATAGATACGGCTGGTCATGACAACTCGTGCAGAAAGGAGCGTTGCCGCCAGGAGGGGTATCGAGGATCACCATCCAATAAGATTGCGAAATGGCGGCGCTCACCTATATAAGCCCGCAATCCTCGCGCGTCAGCCACCCGGCAGATGCCGAATTCCTTATCTAGCTCCAGGTGCCATGCCAGACGTCATCTTTCCCGGTCCCGAAGGCCGTCTCGAGGGCCGTTTCAGCCCTCCGCCCCGTCCTCGCGCGCCCGTCGCGCTGATCCTTCATCCCCATCCGCAGGGCGGCGGCACGATGAACGATCGCATCACGCAGGCGCTCTACAAGACCTTCGTGAAGCGGGGCTTCGCAACCCTGCGCTTCAACTTCCGGGGCGTGGGCCGCAGCCAGGGCGTGTTCGACAACGGCATCGGGGAACTGTCGGATGCTGCGGCCGCGCTCGACTGGGTGCAGAGCTTCCACCCCGAGGCGCAGACGACATGGATCGCCGGCTTCTCCTTCGGCGCCTGGATCGCGATGCAGCTCCTCATGCGCCGGCCGGAAGTGCGCGGCTTCATCTCGGTCGCGCCACCCGCGAACATGTATGACTTCTCGTTCCTCGCCCCCTGCCCCGCTTCCGGGATCATCGTGCAGGGCGTGAACGACGAGGTCGTCTCCGCCGGTTCGGTGCAGAAGCTTGTCGACAAGCTGCGTACCCAGAAGGGCATCACCATCCATCATGACGAGATCCGCAACGCCAATCACTTCTTCGAGCATGAACTCGACCAGCTGATGATGAGCGTCGACAATTATCTCGACATGCGTCTCGCGCCGGATTCGCCGATCCGGTGATCGTTCTCGCGGGATCGATCCGGCTCCCGCCCGAACGTCTCGACGAGGCCCGGCCGGTGCTGGCACGGATGGTCGAGGCCAGCCGTGCCGAGCCGGGCTGCATCGCCTACAGCTTCGCCGAGGATCTTCTGGAGCCGGGGCTGATCCGCATCTTCGAGCTCTTCGAAGGCCGCGCCGCGCAGCAGGCCCACTCGACCAGCGCCCATATGGCGGCGTTTCGCGCGGCGTGGGAGGCCCTTGGCATCGGCGACCGCGCGATCACCGAATATGAGGTCGCTACCGCTCGCGAGCGCTAACCCTCGCTCCGCGCGCCTCAGCTGCCCAGCGCCTCGACCATCTCGGCCAGTTCCAGCCAGCGCTCCTCGGCCGCTTCCTTCTCGGCACATGCCTTGTCGATCGCGGCGGTCAGTTCGGCGAAGCGCCCGGGATTCTTCGCATAGAGATCGGGATCGGACAGCGCCGTCTCATCGCGCGCGATGGCGGCCTCGATCGCCTCGATCCGCGCCGGCAGAAGGTCATAGTCGCGCTGGTCCTTGTAGCTCAGCTTCGCGGCTTTCGGCGGCGGCGGCGCATCCAGCGTATTCCCCTTGGCCGTCCCGCTCTTCTTCGCTCCCCCGAGCGGCTGCCGTCGCCTGGCTTCCCAGTCGGCATAGCCGCCCGCAATGACGTCCACCCGGCCCGAGCCATCGAGGCCGAGCGTCACCGTCACCGTGCGGTCGAGGAAGTCGCGGTCGTGGCTGACGATCAGCACCGTACCTTCATAATCGGCAATGACTTCCTGAAGCAGATCGAGCGTCTCGAGATCGAGATCGTTGGTCGGTTCGTCGAGCACCAGCAGGTTCGATTCCCGGGCGAACTCGCGCGCCAGCAGCAGGCGCGAGCGCTCACCGCCGGACAATGTGCCGATCCGCGCCTCGACCAGCCCGGGGTCGAACAGGAACTCCTTGAGATAGCCCTGGATATGCTTCTTGGCACCCCGCACGGTCACCCAGTCGCCGCCATCCGCGAGGATGTCGCGCACCCGCTTTTCGGGCTGGAGCAACTTGCGCTGCTGGTCGATGACGATGCCGTCCAGGGTCTTCGCGCGTGTGATCGTGCCGCTGTCGGGCGCCAGTTCGCCGGTGAGCATGCGCAGGAGCGTCGTCTTGCCGGCGCCATTGCCGCCCACGATGCCGATGCGGTCGCCACGCTGGATGCGCAGCGTGAAGTCCCGGATGATCGTCCGCTCGCCATAGGCCTTGGTGACCTGATCGGCCACGATGACGCTCTTGGTCTTCACATCATCCGCGACGACGGACATTTTCGCGGCGCCCTGCGGCCCGATCATGGCGGCACGGGTGGCGCGCATCTCGACCAGCTTGGCGAGGCGGCCCTGATTGCGCTTGCGCCGGGCCGTAACGCCCCGCTCCAGCCAGTGCGCCTCGATCTTCAGCTTGGCGTCGAGCTTTTCCGCAGCGCGGGCCTCGTCGGCATAGACTTTCTCCATCCATGCCTCGAACCCGCCGAAGCCCACCTCGTTGCGGCGCAGGTCGCCGCGATCCAGCCAGAGCGTCGAGCGCGTCAGGCGCGTGAGGAAGGTCCGATCATGACTGATCGTGATGAAGGCGCCGCTGTATCGCGAGAGCCAGCTTTCCAGCCAGTCGATCGCGGAGATGTCGAGATGGTTGGTGGGCTCGTCGAGGAGGAGAATGTCCGGCTCGCTCGCCAGCGCCCGGCAGAGAGCCGCCCGGCGCCGCTCGCCGCCCGACGCGGTGGCCGCCTCGCGGGAAAGATCGATGCCGATCTGATCGGCAATCGCCTCGATCTCGTGCAGGGCCGGTGGATTGTCGCCGGCAACAGTAAAGTCGCGCAGCGTCGCGAAAGGCGCCAGATCCGGGTCCTGGTCCAGCATCACGACATTCGTGCCCGGCACGATCGAGCGCTTGCCCTCGTCCGCCTCGATGTGACCGGCGATGAGCTTGAGGAGCGTCGTCTTGCCCGCGCCGTTGCGGCCGATCAGGGCGAGCCGGTCCCGCTCCCCGACAAAGATGTTGAGCCCCCGGAACAGCCAGCCGCTGCCCTGGATCAGACCGAGATTTTCGTATGAAAGAAGTGGCGCTGCCATGACGGGGCGCTAAAACAGAACTGGGCGGTCCGGGCAAGGGCAGAGCGTCCTGCAGGTCAGCGATCGTTCATCGTTGCTCGATCAAGACGCCCCCATGATCAAAAGTGGAAGGATGCTCCCATGCTACGAACGCCCCTCCTGCTCGCAGCAGCAGCTCTCATGATCCCGGCGGCCGTGTCTGCCCAGGGGCCGCAGGGCGCCGGCCCGATGGTTCCGGCGAGCGGGCCCATCCTCAGTCTCGCGGTGACGGAAACGATCCAGTCGGCGCCGGACATGGCGACGATCAATACCGGCGTGCAGACCCGCTCGATGAGCGCTCAGGATGCGATGACGCAGAATGCCGCCCAGATGGACAAGCTCGTGTCGATGCTGGTGAAGAAGGGTATCGAACGCAAGGACATCCAGACCAGCGGCATCAACCTCAACCCGCAATATGACTATTCCGATCGCACCGGCGGGAAGCCGCCCCGTTTCATGGGCTATGAAGCGAGCAACCAGCTCACCGTGAAGGTGCGCAAGCTGGATGGCGCGGGCGAGCTGGTCGACGCGATGGTCGCGGCAGGCGCCACGAACATCAATGGCCCCTCCTTCAGCATCGCCGACCCCGCCGCGCTGCTCGATCAGGCGCGGACCAAGGCGATCAGCACCGCGCAGGCGCGGGCGGACCTCTATGCCCGGGCGACCGGCTATCGCAGTGCCCGGCTGGTGGGCATTTCCGAAGGCGGCGAATCCAGCCCGCCGATGCCGATGATGATGCGCTCCATGGCCATGGAAGCGGCGCCGCAGACCAAGATCGAGCCGGGCGAAATCGGCACCTCGATTTCGCTCAACGTCCGATATATGCTGGAGCGCTGAACGGGAACGAAATGGGGCATTCACCGCGTGTTCAATGCATGATCGCTATTGCGGCGCCATGACAGTGCGCAGACCGATTCTGATCCTTTGCAGTCTCCTGGCCCTGGGCGGGGTGACGGCGCCGGCCTCGGCGCAAAGCTTCGCGCATGGCGACGACCAGAAACAGGCGCGTCGAGCGATGCTCGATGGCGAAGTGATGCCCTTTTCGATCATCAAGCGGCGCGTGGAACGCGCGATGGGCGACGCCACGCTGCTCGGCGTGGCGCCCCCGCCGCGAGATGGAATCTATCTCATGCAGTTCCTCCATGCCAATGGCGTGGTGGAATGGGTCTATGTGGACGGCAAGTCGGGTGACATCGTCGCGCGCAAGCGCCAGAAGGGCCAGAGAGACTAGCCGGGCCGGCCCTGGCATGCCGCTCTTCCCGACCGGGACCAGTCTGAAAGGAATATCATGCGCCTGCTGATCGTTGAGGATGAACCGACACTGGGCACCCAGCTCAAGGCCACGCTGGAAGGCGCCGGCTATGCGGTCGACCTCGCCACGGATGGCGAAGATGGCCATTTCCTCGGGTCCACCGAGAGCTATGACGCCATCGTCCTCGACCTTGGCCTGCCCGAAATCGACGGCCTGACCGTTCTCGATCGCTGGCGCAAGGAAGGCTCGCAGGTCCCCGTGCTCGTCCTGACCGCGCGTGACAGCTGGTCGGACAAGGTCGCCGGGCTGGACGCGGGCGCCGACGACTATCTCGCCAAGCCATTCCAGAGCGAGGAACTGATCGCCCGCCTGCGCGCGCTCATCCGTCGCTCTTCCGGCAATGCCTCGAGCGAACTCATCGCCGGCGATGTGCGCCTCGACACCCGCTCGGGCAAGGTGACGCTCAATGGCGAGCCGGTGAAGCTGACGGCTCAGGAATATAAGCTGCTCTCATACCTCATGCATCACAAGGGCAAGGTGGTCAGCCGCACGGAGCTGATCGAGCATATCTACGATCAGGATTTCGACCGGGATTCCAACACCATAGAGGTTTTCGTGACGCGGATCCGCAAGAAGCTCGGCGCCGACGTGATCTCGACGATCAGGGGGCTGGGCTACAGCCTGGACGAACCCGCTGGCTGATCAGGCCCCGTCCGCGTCCTCCATTGCGGAACAGCCGAAACCCCGCAGCACCGGCTCGCTCAGCCGCCGCATCATCGGCATTTCCGCGATATGGATCGGTGTGCTGCTGCTGGGCGGCGGACTGGCGCTCGATCGCGTGCTCACCAGCGCCATCACGCGCAATTTCGACGACGGGCTTTCCTATGTCCTGACGGCGATGATCTCCTCGGCCGAGGTCGGGCCGGAAGGCGAAGTGCTGTTCAACCGGCCTCTCGCCGACCAGCGCTTTCTCGAACCCGCCAGCGGCCTTTATTACCAGATCAGCGGCGAGGGCCATGAGGACTGGCGGTCGCGATCCCTCTGGGACCGGGCCATCCAGGTGACGCCGGACATGCGCGATCGGCCGGGCCAGGGCATCGATAGCCACCAGTTCCCAGAGGAACCCCTGCGCCTGATGGCCCGCACCGTGATCCTGCCGGGAAGCGACACGCGCTGGATCTTCATCGTCGCGCAGGCGCGCGAGGGCCTCGACGCGCAGATCCGCTCACTGCGGCAGACGCTGGTGAACAGCTTCCTGGCGCTGGGCGTCGGCCTGATCCTGCTCGCGGCGCTCCAGGTCTTCTTCGGGTTGCGCCCCCTGCGCCGCATCAGGCGGGAAATCGCCCGGATGCGCGCGGGCGAGAAGAGCCGGGTGACCGAGCCGCTGCCGCGCGAAGTCCAGCCGCTGGTCGAGGAACTTAATGCCCTGCTCGCGCATAACGAGCAGCAGGCTGAGGAAGCCCGGCGCCATGCCGGCAATCTCGCCCACGCCCTCAAGACGCCGCTCACCGTGGTCATGAACGCGGCGACGGCGAAGGCCCCGGACCTCTCGGGCATCGTCATTCGCGAGACCGGCACCATGCGCCGCCAGATCGATCATCACCTCGCCCGGGCGCGGGCGCTTGGCCGGCGCGGCGCCGCCCAGAGCCGAACGGAAGTATGGCCCAGCCTGGAAGCGGTCGAGCGCGCCGTCGAGCGCCTCTATCCCGATGTCCGCATCGATCGCGACGGCGCGCATGATGCCGTCGTCCGCGTGGAGCGGCAGGATCTCGACGAACTGCTCGGCAACCTGATCGAGAACGCGGCCAAATATGGCGGCGGCAGCGTGTTCGTAACAGTCTCCCCGCAAGGCCAGTCGATTGACATCCTCGTCGAGGATGACGGGGCAGGCATTCCCGAGAACGAGCGCGAGCGCATTTTCGATCGGGGCGTGCGGCTGGACAGCGGCAAGCCCGGCACGGGCCTCGGCCTCGCCATCGTGCGCGACGTTGCGGAAATCTACGGCGGCACCGTCGAGCTCGATGAAAGCGAGGACCTTGGCGGGCTGCTCGTCCGCCTGCGCCTGCCGGCCGGCTGATCGGCCAAAAAAAGAGGGCCCGGACGACTGTCCGGACCCTCCCAGCATGTGGAACGTGTGAGACAGGCTCAGGCGAACTGGACCTTGGTCGAGCGGCGACGCATGCTCGCGCCGACCAGCCCGAGGCCACCGATCATCATGGCCCAGGTCGCCGGTTCGGGAACAGGCGCCTGCATCTCGAAATTATAGGTGGTGGAGCCACCGGTCGTGGTGAACGTCACATTGTCGACGAACGCATGATAGCCGAGCGTGGCGCCGCTGCCGGCGCCGACGCTGATCGCCGTCACATAGGCAGCGTCCGAATAATAGTTGCTCGCTGCCCAGTCGGTGATCGTGTGGAGCTGCAGCATGCCGCCATCTTCATTGGGGCCCAGACCCGTGGCAAACTGCCAGAAGACATCGGTGCTGTTGGTGCGGTACCAGGCACCGGTCGGATTGGCGCTCGCCAGGCCGCCCACGCCGGGATTATACGCGCCTTCCCAGATCAGCTCGCTGCGCTGGGCGCCGTCCTGCACCATCAGGCGAAGGGCGGGCGTGTAAGTCTGGCGGGCACTGTCCGCCGCCACCTGCCAGTCGAAGACCAGGCTCAGAACGTCCGAAAGCAAGCCGAGATTGGTGGCGACGCCGGGGCCACCATATTGATAGCCGGTCTGAACGCGTGTGCGATCGCCGACCAGTTCGAGCGAACCATTGCCCGAGCGCGGCGCGGCACTCGAGATATAAGCGTCACCGCCGCCGGTATTCTCGCCGGGAAGCGATCCCCACGCCGTGCCAGCCGGCACCGGCAGCCCAAGGCTGGTGACGGTCTGCGTCGCGGCGACCGCAGGCTGCGCGATCACGATGCCGGCCGCAAGTGCGGCCATCGCCGCAGTCGTAAGAACATTGAACTTCAACATGACAACTTTCCTCCCACTTAACCGGAGGAAAGCTTCTCAAACATGAGAGAAAGGACAAATACAGTTAACTATATTGCGATTAATATTAACCATTTAACGATATTTATCCCCTGATAATCGCCTGCTTCTGGATCACATTGAAACATTCACGCGAATTCTATCGTGAATATTTTCAATCTATAGCGCAGTCACCCCACCCGTTTGCGGGCGCGACTCGGCGGCGTCATCGAACGAAGAGAGGATCGGGCATGGCCCCATCCCCGAGGATTCGCATTCCAGCGCGAGTTTTTGCAACACCGCCCGGGCACGCTGAAGCTCGGCGATTTTGGCATCCAGCGCCGTCAACCTCTCGGCGGCGAGCTGGCGCGCGCGTACCCGGTCTTCCCCCGCGTCCAGCGAGAGCAGCTCTCCGATCGCATCCAGAGTGAAGCCAGCCAACTGGGCCGAGCGGATGAAGCGCAGGCGGCGCACATCCTCGTCATCATAACGCCGCACGCCCCCGGATAGCGCGCGCCCCCCGCCCCGCTCAGGCAGCGCCAGGAGCCCGCGGCGCTGATAATAACGCACCGTCTCGACGCCAACGCCGCCCGCTTGCGCAAGTTTCGATATCGTCATGCCTGCCATGCTTGACTCCGTACCATGGTACGGACCCTATATGGGACGCAGCACGATCAGAACAAGGAAGGACGGCATGGCTGTCTCTGCTGCACCGGTGGGCCGCGAGGCCATTCTCTATCGCATGGTCATGCCCGGCCATATCTGTCCTTATGGACTCAAGGCGTTGCATCTCCTGCGCAGCAAGGGCTTTTCGGTGGACGATCGCTGGCTCACCAGCCGCGCGCAGACCGATGCATTCAAGGCCGAGCAGGACGTGCGCACGACGCCCCAGATCTTCATCGATGGCGATCGGATCGGCGGGCATGACGACCTGCGCCGCCATCTCGGGCTCAAGGTCCATGATCCGCAGGCGACCAGCTACGTCCCCGTCCTCGCCCTGTTCGCCGTCGCGGCGCTGATCGCGCTCGTCATCGACTGGCTGACAGCGACGCCCTGGTTGTCGATCGCGACAGTGGAGCGCTTCATTTCCACCGCGATGATCCTGCTCGCCATGCTCAAGCTGCAGGATGTCGACCGGTTCGCGACCATGTTCCTGGGCTATGACCTGCTCGCGCGGCGCTGGGTGCCTTACGCCTATCTCTATCCCTTCGCGCAGCTCGGCGCGGGCGTGCTGATGCTGGCGGGCGCCCTGCCCTGGCTCGCTGCGCCCATCGCCCTGCTGATCGGCGGCATCGGCACCGTCTCGGTCTTCAAGGCCGTCTATATCGAGAAGCGCAGCCTCAAATGCGCCTGCGTGGGCGGCGGCAGCAATGTGCCGTTGGGCTTCGTCTCGCTGATGGAGGATATATTGATGAGCGCCATGGCGCTCTGGATAATGGCAGGGATGATGTAAGGCGCCTTCAGGGCGTCTCGGCGGAGGATCGGATGCGATCGCCACCCGACCGCATCCCTCCCCGTTGCTTTTACTTGCCGCGCTTCTTGCGGTGGCTGTCAAGGTCGAGCACGTCGGTGTCCGATCCCTCCGGCAGCAGGCCAAGGCGCCGCGCGACTTCCTGATAGGCTTCCACCTCGCCACCGAGATCCCGACGGAACCGGTCCTTGTCGAGCTTCTCGTTGGTCGTCATGTCCCACAGGCGGCAGCCGTCCGGGCTGATCTCGTCAGCCAGGATGATGCGCGAGAAGTCCCCGTCCCAGATGCGGCCGAACTCCAGCTTGAAGTCGATCAGGCGAATGCCGATGCCGGCGAACAGGCCGCTCATGAAGTCGTTCACGCGGATCGCCATGTCGGCGATATCGTGCATTTCCTCCTGGCTCGCCCAGCCGAAGCAGGCGATATGCTCTTCGGTGATCATGGGATCGCCGAGGGCATCGTCCTTGTAGTAATATTCGATCAGCGTGCGGGGCAGCTGCGCGCCTTCCTCGATGCCCAGGCGCGTCGAGAGCGAGCCCGCCGCCACATTGCGCACCACCACTTCGATCGGCACGATCTCGACCTGGCGGATGAGCTGCTCGCGCATGTTGAGCCGCTTAATGAAATGCGTCGGCACGCCGATATTGGCGAGCAGCGTGAAGATATGCTCGGAAATCCGGTTGTTGAGCACGCCCTTGCCCGAGATCGTGCCCTTCTTCTGGGCATTGAAGGCCGTTGCATCATCCTTGAAATACTGGATCAGCGTGCCGGGTTCGGGTCCTTCATAAAGGATCTTCGCCTTGCCCTCGTAGATTTGGCGGCGACGGGACATGATGGGGTGCCTACTCGCAAGCGGTGAACGAAAAACCAAGACCCCGGCGACGCGAATCGGCAAGGATCAGCGAACGCCGGGGGCTGTGGGCCGACCTGATAGACGATGGCGGCGGCGAGTGCAATTTCGGGGCGAGGCCGCGCTGCCCCGCCCTCTCCTCACTCCGCGCCGGTCACCTCGGGCGCCTGCGCCAGCGGCTTGATGCCGAACTCCGGATAGGCTTCCGCCGGGAAATAAGCGACGCCGCCCTTCATCACCATGGCTATGCGCTTGGTCGCCTTCAGGTCCTGCAGGGGATCGCCCGGGATGAGGAAGAAGTCGGCGAGCTTGCCTTTGGCGATCGAGCCCGTCGACTGGTCCTGCCCAATATAGGCCTGCACGTCCAGCGTGGCCCGCTTGAGGATCTGCGCGGGCGTCATGCCGATCTTCTGGTAGAGCTCCAGCTCGCGATGCAGGTTGAACGCCCCGCCCAGATCGGTGCCGGGCACGATGAATATCCCGCGCTCGTGCATGGCCCTGATCGTTGCGACGATCTGGTCGAACGCGGCCCGGTAAGCCGCGTCATCACCGGCCGCCGAGGTGTCGAGCATCTGCTGCTTCAGGCTCCGCTGCACGCTCACCGGCATGTAGTCGTAGACATCCGCCATATTGGGCGTCGCCGTCCCGTCGCGGCCGAGCAGAGCCTGCTCGTGGATCACCAGCGTCGGGTCCAGCGCGATCTTCTTCGCGGCCATGCTGTCCAGCGTCTTCCGCACGGGCGCACTGCCAAGGTCGAGGCCGGGCAGCCGCTTGAGCGCTGTGATGCGCAGCAAGGTGCGCGGGTCCTCGTCGGGCGCCAGCACCCAGCCGAGGATGACCTGGTTGATATGGGTCAGCTCGTCATAGCCGGCGGCGATCATCGCATCCGCATTGGTGAAGGCGGGCACATGGCCCGTGACGCGCAGCCCCAGCCGGTGCGCTTCCTCGACCATCGCCGGCACCCAGGCCGGGTTCATGCTGTTGTAGACCTTGATCTGCCAGAAATCGCGCGCGGCATACCAGCGCACCGCGTCCAGCGCCTCGGCCTGATTACCGACGAGAATGCCGTTATTGGCATTGAACTGGCTCTTGCCTTCGATGAAGCCGCTGCGCACCACGCGCGGCCCGGCGATCTCGCCCCGGTCCATGCGGTCGACGAGCTGGTCCAGCACCGCATTGTCGTTGCCCATGTCGCGCACGGTCGTGATGCCCGCCAGGATGTTCAGCATCGCGCTGTCCTGGTCGAGATGGCCGTGCATGTCGGTCAGGCCGGGAATGAGCGTGCCGCCGCCGCCGTCGATCCGGACTTCGCCGGGCGTGGCGGGGCTGTCGAGCGGCTCCACGGCGGAGATCCGCTCGCCGGACACGACGACCGAGACGGGCGCCGTCAGCGCCATCGCCGCGGGATCGAACAGGCGCACATTGGTGATGCGCACGGGCTTGCCATAGCGATGGCCAAAACGCGTCTGCATGTCGACATAACGCTGGGTCGAAAGCCGTTCGGCAATACCGCGCAGCCGCGCTTCCTCCCCTTCATAGCCTTTCCGGACGACCACGAACTCGGGAGTCATGAAAGCGAACAGCTTTCCCGCCGGATCGACCGCGAGATAGCTGGGATTGAGATCGACACCGGAGATGGTGAGCGTAGTGACCTGCAGATCACCGCCCTCCCCCTTGACCTGGAACGCCTCTCCCTTGGCGAGGCGCAGCGTGCCGCCCGGCAGCGCCGGCATGGCATTGTCCGCGTCCCTGAGAAGCTGGCTGGCCTGCACCCAAAGAGACCACGGGCTGCCGCTCTGCGGGACGTACAGGCTGGGCTGGCTGACGGTCGCGCTGCCCGAGCCGGTCGAGTCCGTCCACGTCGCCTTGCGGCCCCGGATCGAGAAGCGCTCATCGACCTTGCTGCCGAAGGTGGTGCTGCCGGTCACTGTCCAGCTCGTCGGAAGACCGCTGGCATCGGTCGCCAGCGTTTCGGCGATGGTCGGGCCGCGACCATTGTTCTTGTAGTCGAACACGATGCTCGTCTTGCCGTTCTCTACATCGGCCGTCATGTGCCCGACGGGTTTCTGGCCATAGATCACGGAAAAGCTCTCGGTCTCCGCAAGCGCGGCGGAGGAGGCGAGCACGGAAGCGACGGCGAGGCTGGACGCCAGCAAGCGAATGGATCTCATGCGCCGCAGAGCTATGGCAAATGCGCCATCTTGGCAATGCGACGAAATGGGGCGCGCGGCGATGTCGGAAGGCTGGAGCGGGTAGCGGGGATCGAACCCGCATCACAAGCTTGGAAGGCTAGTGCTCTACCATTGAGCTATACCCGCGCCGAGAGCGGCCGCTTGCCACAGCGCGGCGCTTCGGGTCAATGCCCTTCGCATCATGGCCATTCACACCGCACGCCCGAGGAGCGGACACATAGCTAAGGCCAACCGACAATTTGATACAAAGTCGCGCGATTGCGACAAAATCTCCTGACATCCTCCACCTATAAGGCAGGGGAAGGCGCTCGCTCCCACGGCGCCACCAAGTCAGGAAAACCGTCATGTCCCTTCGCCCCACTCTTCTTCTCATCGGCGCCGGCCTGCTTTCGCTCGGCGCGGCCGCCAATGCCCAGCCGCCCGGCGATCGTGCCGGCGCCCGCCCCGCGCCTATGGATCGCAGTCAGGTCCAGGCGCGGCTCGAAAAGCATTTCGACGCGCTCGATCTCAACAAGGACGGCACCGTGACGCCGGAGGAACGCAAGGCCGGCCGCACCCAGATGCGCGAGACGATGCGGGCGCACATGTTCGCTCGCCTCGATGCGGACAAGAATGGCAGCATCAGCAAGGACGAATTCGCCGCTGCCAAGGGCCAGCACCGCAAGGGCCCCGGCGAGGCCGGAAAGATGCGCCGCCATCCGGGCGCGATGTCCGGCATGCCCATGCACCACCAGCTCGCCGCCTATAAGGACAAGCCGCTCACCCGGAGCCAGTTCGTGGAACTGGGGCTCGGCATGTTCGACCGCGTCGACACGGATCGCGACGGCAAGATTTCTCCTGCCGAGCACAAGGCCGCCCGCGAGGCAATGCGCGACCGCCCCGCGGCGGCCCGGAAGCCCATGTCCCCGCCCCCGGGACAATGAGGCGCGCGACCGGCCCGGCGAAGTCCCACTTTTTCGTCGGACCGGCCGCACTCACGGCGGGGAGGCCTTCGGCTTCCCCGCCGTCCTCCGTTGTTCCCGCCGCGCGTTGCGGGATGGACGCCGCTCCGCAATCGCGGCACAAGCCGATCGATCCATTGCGCAGGACCGTCCGTCATGTCTCCCCGCCCCCATCTCCTTCTCGTCGATGACGAAACCGCCATTCGCGAACCGCTGGGCGCCTATCTCCAGCGCGCGGGCTTTCGCGTTTCCGAAGCACCGAACGCCGCCGAGGCGCGCCGGATCCTCGCGAGCAGCGCCATCGAGCTTGTCGTGCTGGACATCATGATGCCGGGCGAGGATGGCCTCAGCCTGTGCCGGTCCATCCGCGAGCAGGGCGAATTGCCGGTCATCCTGCTGACCGCGCGAACCGAGGAGACGGATCGCATCGTCGGGCTGGAAATGGGTGCGGACGACTATGTGCTCAAGCCCTTCTCGCCCCGTGAACTGGTGGCCCGCATCAAGACGATCCTGCGCCGCGCGGCCGGCACTGGCGCCAGCGCGCGGGAGAGCCAGAACAGCGCCGCGCTCTATCGCTTCGAGGGCTGGACCCTGCGCGCGGACGACTGGACGCTGACCGGGCCGGACGAGGTCGTCATTCCGCTCAGCACCGCCGATTTCCGGTTGCTGCACGCCTTCGTCACGCATCCCCGGCAAGTGCTGAGCCGCGACCAGCTCCTCGATCTCACACAGGGCCGCGAAGCCCATGCCTTCGATCGTTCGATCGACAACCAGATCAGCCGCCTGCGCCGGAAGCTGGAGGATGACGCCCGCTCTCCCGTGCTCATCAAGACGGTGTGGGGCGGCGGATATATGTTCAGCGCGGACGTGATCCGCGAATGAGCTGGAGGCAGCGCCTTTCCCTGGGCTGGTTTCGACCACGCACGCTCGCGGGCCAGACGATCCTGGTGGTCGCCGCGTCGCTGTTCATGGTGCAGCTCATCGGTTTCCTCATTTATTATGCGACGCAGCGCAATCAGTGGATCACGGTTGCTGCGGCCCCCGGCGTCATCCGCATTCTGGAAGCGCTGGATTCGAGCGAGCGGACCGAGCCCTGGCAGCGCATTCGCGCCGCGCGCGGCCTGCTGCTCAGCGCCCAGCCGCCGCCGCGCCGGGGGGAGGATGCCCCTGAAGTCGCGCAGCGCGCCTCCGAACTGTTCCGCTCCGCCGGCCTCGCGCCGCTGGAAGTGCGCGCCGCCATCGATGAACCGCGGCGGCGCAATCGCCTCGCCGAGATCCTGCCGGGAGACCGGCGCGGCGGCCGTGCCCGGCTGCAGGTGCAGCTCAGCGTCCAGCTCCAGCCCAATCGCTGGGTCACCGTCTTCACGCGCGCGGCGCCCATCGATCAGCCGATTCTTCAGCGGATCGTCGTGCAGACCCTCTTCGTCTACGGCATCGTCCTCATTCCGCTGGTGTGGTTCACGCGCCGGCTAGCCGCCCCGCTGCGGGCGCTCACCTCGGCGACGGCGCGCGTGGGCACGCCGGAAGGAGCGCCGCCGGTCCCGGAAATCGGACCGGACGATGTCCGTGGCCTCGCGGCGTCCTTCAACGCGATGCAGGATCGCATCCGCTCCATGCTGGAGGAGAAGGATCACATGCTGGGCGCGATCGGCCATGATCTGCGCACGCCCCTCACCGCCCTGCGCGTGCGGGTGGAGACCGCCGCCGAGGGGCCGGACCGCGACCGCATGATCGCGACCATCGAGGAAATGCAGAAGATGCTGGACGACATCCTGTCGCTGGCACGGGTCGGCCGGGATCGGGAGCCGCCTCAGCGCGTCGATCTGGCGGCGCTGGCGGATGCCGCGCTTGATGATTTCGAGGATACCGGCGCGCCTGTCACGCGCGGGGAGATGTCGCGCGCCGTCGCCACGGTCCATCCGCGCGCGATCCGCCGCGCCCTGACCAACCTGATCGAGAATGCCGTCAAATATGGCGCGCGAGCGCATGTTTCTGTCCATGTCGAGCGCGGCCGGGCCGTTCTCGCCGTCACGGACGAAGGACCGGGCATCCCCGAGGAGCGGATCCAGGAAATGCTGCAGCCCTTCACGCGCATGGAGGAATCGCGCAGCCGGGACACCGGAGGCACTGGTCTTGGCCTCGCGATCGTCCGCGCGGTCGCGTCCGCCGAAGGAGGTCGCCTGAACCTGACGAACCGTCCGGAAGGCGGGCTGCGCGCCGAACTGATCCTGCCACTGACCCGCTGAGCATTTCCCGCCTCGCCGCGATGAAGCGCAGCGTTTCAGGCGCGGAGGATCATTCCGCCGAACCTCCCGATGCCGCTTTCTGTCTGGCGGTCACGTCACTCATGCCGGGCGGGGTCGTGGCGCTGCGCTTGGGCAGTGCCTCCTCGTTCATGACCAGCGCGCCCTTCGGCAGGGCCGTACCACCCAGGTCCATGCGGCGCACTTCCGCCTCGGCGCGCGCCACCCGGTCGTCCCGCAACAGGCCCCGACGCTGCGCCTGAACCGGATCGACGGGATAATCGCCCTGCGCAGCCGCCGCCGCTTTCCTGCCGGAATCGCTCTGGCTCCATGCCAGGACCACCGACATCCGCCGGTTGCGCGGATCATAGCGGTCGTCGGACACGAAGGGCTCCCGGTCGGCGACGCCCTCGATGCGCTGGAAGCGATCGTTGTCGATGCCGTTCTGCGCCAGCACGGCCCTGGTCGCCTCGGCCCGCGAGGATGAGAGCAGCCAGTTGTTCATGTTCCGGCCCGATGCATAAGGCAGGCTGTCGGTATGGCCGCGCACGATGACGCCGTTGGGCACGCCCGCCACCACCCGGGCCACCTGCGCAAGCAGTTCGCGCGCCTGCGGGACCAGCTTGTCGGTGCCCATGGCGAACATCGCGAAATCGGCCTCGTCGATCAGGTCGATCCGCAACCCTTCCCGGGTCTCGGTGAACTTGACGTGCCGCTTGAGGTGCTGGAGCGCTTTCGCTTCCGCGATCTTCTTCTCGATCACCCGCTTGAGCTGCTCGAACTTCTGCCGGTCGCGGTCCTTGAGGTCGTCGCCGCCCACGTCGCGCACGCCGGTCGCGTCGCGCGGGATGGTGATCGCCAGATTGCCCTGCCCGCCCGTGGTGGGATGGTTCTCCTTGGCCACGAGGCTGTCGCCACCGAACAGGCCGTTGGAGCCGGTGCTGTCCATCTTCATCTGGACGAGCGTGGGCGTGAAATAATCGGCCAGCCCCTTGCGCTGCTTCTCAGTGGTCGCGCCGAGCAGCCACATCAGGAGGAAGAAGGCCATCATCGCCGTCACGAAGTCGGCATAAGCGACTTTCCACGCGCCGCCATGATGCCCGCCATGGCCATCGGCGATGATCTTCTTGACGATGATGGGCCTGGGCTCAGGCTCGTTCGCGGGCTTCTTGGCGGGCTGGGCCATGTCTGTCCTATCCGGCGCTTAGCGGCCGCGCATGCCGTCGAACACTTCGGCGAAGGCCGGCTGGTTCGCATGGCTGAGGTTCGAGCGCGCAGCCTCGATGACGAGCGGCTGCGGGTGGCCGTGGAGCGAGGCGATGATGATCTGCTTGACCACCTGGTAAATCGACGCGTCGGCCTCGATCACCTGGCGGCAGCGGCTCGCGAAGGGGCCGACCATGCCATAAGCGAGCAGCACGCCCAGGAAGGTACCGACGAGCGCCGAGCCGATCATCGCGCCCAGGATTTCCGGCGGTTTGTCGATGGAGCCCATCGTCTTGACCACGCCGAGCACGGCCGCGACGATGCCCAGTGCCGGCAGCGCGTCGGCAAGGCCCTGCAGATTGTCGGCCG
Organism: Sphingobium sp. SYK-6; assembly: GCF_000283515.1. GTDB lineage: Bacteria > Pseudomonadota > Alphaproteobacteria > Sphingomonadales > Sphingomonadaceae > Sphingobium > Sphingobium lignivorans. The sequence continues at coordinate 1,432,720 of NC_015976.1, read as the reverse complement.
GCCGGATCGCTTCGTGATGGTGGGTCTTGAGCGCATTGTCCATCACGTCCTCGACCGCATGGGGATCGAGCGTGCCCGAGGACACCACGACCAGACGCAGCGTGTCGCAGATCAGGTGGATCAGCGCCGAATCCGTCAGCAGGCGGGGATATTCGGCGAAAATGGCGGAGTTCTTGGGGTCCTCGATATGCGGCTCGAGCGCCACCGGGCCCTCCACGCGCAGGGTCTTCATCAGCTTGCTGACGAGGAAGATGCAGTCGAGATAGTCCTGCTTCTTGTATTTCGGGCCCTTGAAGACCTTCATCAGCCCGCCGAGCAGCGCCTTCAGGTCCGCGCCGGAGTTGCCGATGATAAGCGCGCCGACCGCGGCGCCGCCGATGATGAGCATTTCATGCGGGAGTGCATGCAGCACCGGTCCGATATTGCCGCCGGTGAGCATGAAGCCACCGAACACCATGACCAGGAGAACAACGAGACCGACACCTGCGAACATTCTGATCCCCGCGCGCTTTGTGATTGGCGAGCGGCGGATGGCTGCCGCTCACATATTCACTGCTTAGAACGGCTCCACTGAAACAGGGTTTAGCCTCAGAGTTAGCGCCGGCTTAAGTTCGTGAAAGAAGTGCCCGGGCAGCGACCGCCCTGCGCGCCGGGCCGGTCCGTCAGGAGATGAGGTCGAACAGCGACTGGCGGTTGATCCGCGCGAAAGCGGCCTGCGCCGCCTCAAGCGTGATGAGCTTGTTCTGAAGCGTCGTGATCGTCTCGGTCAGGTCGGTGTCCGCCAAGCCCGAGCGCCGCTCGGTGAGCGCGAGCGACTGGCTCGAAAGGCGATCGCCGATATTCTCGAGGCGCTGCGAGCGGACGCCCTGCAGGGACTGGGCGACGATGACATGGTCGAGCGCGGTGCGCGCATCGTTCAGCGCCGCGGACCGGTCGTCCGCCGTGCCTGTCTTCACGGCGGCGATCGCATCGGCGAGCACATCGTCGAGGGATTTGGTGCCCACCGCGTTCTCCGCGACGCTCTGGCGCGTCGGCACCGATTCCACCGAGATGCCCATGCCGACCGGAACGTTCACCGTGGTCGTCTCGTCGAACACCGGCTGCCCCTGATAATCCTTCTGGTTGAGCAGTTCGTTGATCGTCGCCCGGATCCCCTCCAACTCCTGCGCAACGGCCTCTCGCCCGGGCGAACCATCTCCGGTCGAGGTGGAGGTCACCAGCAGGTCGGTCACGCGAGTCATCAGGTTGTTGATGTCGTTCAGGTTGGTGCTGGCCTTGGTCGCGCGGGATTCGGCGAAGGTCAGGTTGCTCTGCCATGCCTGATTGATGGACTGCTGGCGGCCCACCAGCGAGATCTGCACCCAGTCCTGCGGATTGTCTGAAGGCTGGTTGATCTTCTGGCCGCTCGAAACCTTGGCCTGCTCGTTGGCGATTTCCTTGGCCATCCTCTGCTGACGCAGGATCTCGGCGTTGATGGACTGTGTCGTGATGAAGACCATGGGGGCGCGCCTTTTTCGACGGGGATCAGAAGATTGCGAAGAGGGAGTCGGTGATCTCCCGCGCCACCTGGATGACGCGGGCGCAGGCCTGATAGGCCTGTTGCAGCCGGAGGAGATCGGCCGCTTCCCGGTCGAGATTGACGCCGCTGACGTCGGCGCGCGCCGCCTGCGCCATCTGGTCGCGATTGGATGCCGCCGTCTGCTCGGCGAATGTGGCGCTGACCAGATTGCCATGCGTCGAGATGAGCGAAAGCCACTTGTCCTCGACCGAACCCGAGCCCCGGATGGCCGTGATCGCAAGCAGATTGCCGTTGATCGCACCCGATGCGGAAGCGCCGGCGACCCCGGCGGGATCGGTGATCAGAACCTCGAGCGAGGCCGCATCGGCGCCGATCGAGAGCATCGCGGCACCGGGCGTCCCGTCGGCGGTCTGGCCCTGCATGTGCCAGTCATTGATGACCTCGACATATTCGGCGGCGAGATCGTTGACCGCCTCGATCCGCTCCTTGGTGATCTTCGCGCTGCTGGTGAGCCCGCCCAGCGAGCCGCCGGCCGGGTCCGCGATCGCCGTGCCCGTCGGACCGGCATCCCCGGCCTGGAAATGCAGCAGCCCGTCCGCGTCCTGGCTGACGAAGATCTGCGTGGCGCTGACATTCTCGACGAGCGTCTCCGAGCCATATTTGACGTTGGCGACGTCATTGGCGCCGAATTCGATCGTCACGTTGAGCCGCTTCGTGATCTCGAACAGCGCCTGGTCCCGCGAATCGAGCAGGCTCACATGCGCGGACGTCCCTTCCTGCGATCGCCGCAGGCCTTCATTGGCCGTGGCGAGTTGCTGGAGCGCATCGTTGAGCGCGGCAACGTCGCTCGTCGCCGCCTGTCCGATCGAATCCCGGATCGCGACCAGATCGCCATGGCTCTGCTTGAAGGCCGTGTTGATCTGCTCGAAGGAGAAGAGCACGTCGGCGCGCAGCGTCGTGTCGGTGGGGTTCGACGCCAGCCGCTCGACGGCCGAGAACATCGCCGTCATGCGCTGGCCCACGCCGAGCGTTCCGTCGTTGAGCGCGGTCTGGATGTCGTTCATCCAGCGCGCGCGCTGGTCCACGCTGCCCAGCGCGTTGCCGGTGTGGCGTGCTGCGGAATCCAGATAGGGATCGCTGGCGCGCATCACCTGCCCGATCATGGCGCCGCCATAAGCGATGCCGGAGCGGTACCAGATGGTCGTCCCCGCGCCGGAGGGGGATTCCTTGACCTCGATCGTGCGGCGGCTGTAGCCGGGGGTGTCGGTGTTGGCGATGTTGTTGGACACCGCGCCCATCGCCGCCTGATAGGAGCGCGCGCCGGACACGCCGATCTGAAAAAGATCGCTGACCGTCATGGCTTCTTGTCCAGTTGCTGGAGGATGAGCTCGGCAATGCCGAGATTACCCTGCTGGGACATGCTGTCCGACAATCTGGCGTCGGCAAGTTCCCGGAACTGGTCGACCGCCGCGCTCCCGGCGACGTCCTCGCCCAGGCTGGCGGAGCGCATCGTCCCCAGCAGCTGCCGCATGAAGACCGCCTCGAACGCGCGGGCGGCCTGTGCGAGTTGCTCGCGTTCACTGCTCGCCGGTGCGGCGGCGGCCGGCCGGCTGGCGGCGGAAAGGGCGGCAATCTGCGTCATATCACTTCCAGCTCCGCCTTCATTGCCCCGGCCTGTTTGAGGGCCCCGAGGATTTCCACCAGGTCCGAAGGTGAAGCGCCGACTGCGTTCACCGCCTTCACAATATCGGCCAGAGAGGCGCCACCTTTAAAAAGGAACATGGGATTGCGCTCTTCCGCCGCGCTGATCGCGCTGGATTGCTCGACCGCGGTCTCCCCTCGCGAGAAGGGTGCCGGCTGCACGACGCGCGGCGCTTCGTTGACCGAGACGGTGAGCTTGCCGTGGCTGACGGCGGCGGGACTGATCCGCACGCTGCCGTTGATGACGACCGTGCCCGAACGCGCATTGACGATCACGCGGGCCGGCGGATCGGCGGGGCGAACCTCGATATTCTCGATGAGGCCCATCATCATGATGCGGCTCTCGGCGCCCTGCGGCGCAGCGACCGCGATCGACACGCCGTCGAGCGCCTTGGCGCGCTGGTCGCCGAAGGCGAGGTTGATCGCGTCCGCCACCCGCAGCGCCGTGGTGAGGTCGGCGTCGGCCAGATTGAAGGTCAGCGCCGGACTGGTATCGAAGCCCGTCTCGACGGCACGCTCCACCGACGCGCCGCTCGGAATACGGCCGGCCGAGGGCACGTTGACCGAAAGCTGCGAGCCATCCGCGCCGGAAACGCCAAGGCCGCCGACGGCCAGATTGCCCTGTGCCATGCCATAGATCTCGCCATCGGCACCCCGCAGCGGGGTCAGCACCAGCGTGCCGCCGCGAAGCGACTTCGCCTTGCCGAGTGCGGAGACGGTGACGTCCAGCCGCTGGCCGGGCTTCGCGAAGGCGGGAAGCTCGGCCGTCACCATCACGGCGGCGGCGTTCTTGAGGGCGGGATTGATCCCCGGCGGCAAGGTGAGGCCGAACCGCGAGATCACCCCCTTCATGCCCTGCGTGGCATAATCGAGGCTATCGTCGCCCGTGCCGGCAAGGCCGACGACGACGCCATAGCCGACGAGCTGGTTGGACCGCAGGCCCTCGAAGGCCCCCAGATCCTTGATGCGCTCGGCATGGGCCTGCGGCGCGACAAGCTGCAGGCCGGCGACGACGGCGATGGCGACGATCCAGCCGGCGAGACGGCCGAGCACAGGCGTAATCCGGGAAATCATGCTGAGGAATGCTCCGTCAGAAAGGGCTGACCATGGAGAAGAAGCGCTGCAGCCAGCCCTGCCGGCTGGCCCGTGCGATCTCGCCCTTGCCGCTGTAAGTGATCCGCGCGTCGGCGACGCGGGTGGAGAGGACGCGATTGTCGGGGCCCACATCGGCCTGACGAACGAGGCCGGAGACCTGGACATATTCGTCTCCCCGGTTGAGCGTGAGCTGCTTCTGTCCGCGAACCAGCATGGTTCCATTGCTGTAGACCTTTGAAACCGTGACGGTGATTTCGCCGGACAGCGCATTGGATTGCGCGGCATCGCCCTTGCCCTTGAAGCCCTGCGTGCCGCTGGCACCGACGTCGCTCGCGCTGAAGATCTTGCTGAACGGCCCGGTTGTGGGCGGGTTCAGGCCGATGCTGCCCGAGCGGTCGGTATTGGCGCTGTTGCTCTTGCTCGCCTGGGTGCGCTCCACGAGCAGGATGGTGATGATGTCGCCCACATTCGCGGCGCGCGCGCCGTTGACGAGCGGTGAATAGCCTGCGCTGGCCTGGAAGATGGCGCCGTTTGGTCGCTCCGGCGCGGTCATTTCCGCCGGGGCCAGCGTCGCCTGGAAGGCGGGATCGGCCATCGGGTCGGCCTTCTTGCCGAACAGGCCCGCCGATGCCGGCGCGGCGAAGGCGATGGCCGCGATGGCGGACGCTGCGATGAGATGAGGCTTCATGATCAGAGCTGCTGGTTGACGTACTGGAGCATTTCGTCGGTCGCCTTGATCATCTTCGAGGCGATCTCGTAGGCGCGCTGCGTCTCGATCATGTCGACCAGCTCCTCCACGGTGTTGACGTTCGATTGCTCGAGCGCGCCCTGCCGGATGGTGCCGCGTCCCTCGAGACCGGCGGCGCCCGTCTGCGGCGCGCCGGATGCGGCCGTCTCGATCAGCAGGTTGCTGCCGACCGCCTGCAGGCCGGCGGGATTGACGAACCGCGCCGTCTCGATCTGGCCGAGCTGGGTCGGCTCGGTCTGGCCGTCCACCGTCGCCGAGACCGTGCCGTCATTGCCGATCGTGATGGAGGAAACGCCCTCGGGGAGCTGGATCTGCGGGATGAGCGGCAGCCCGCCCGGCGTCACGAGGATGCCTTCCGCATTGGTCTTGAAGTTGCCTGCGCGGGTATAGGCGATCGTGCCGTCCGTCCGCTGCACCTGGAAGAAGCCGTTACCCTCGATCGCGAGATCGAGCGAGTTGTCCGTCGTGTTCAGCGTGCCCTGCGTATCGATCCGCTCCGTACCGGTGAGCTGCACGCCGGTGCCGAGATTGAGGCCGATGGCGAGCTTGTTCTGGCTGTCGGCCTGGCTGCCCGCCGCGATGACCTGCTGATAGGCCAGCGCTTCGAAATTCGCGCGGTCGCGCTTGAAGCCCACGGTGTTCACATTCGCCAGATTGTTGGCGATGACCCGCATCTTGACGTCCTGGGCATCAAGCCCGGTCCGGGCCACATGAAGGGCGCTGGTGGTCATGAGTCTGGTCCTCTTCCGTTGATTACGCGTCGAGCCGCATCAGGCTGGAGCCGCCATTGTCGATGTCCTTGGCGGTATCGATCATCTTGATCTGGGTTTCCCAGGCGCGGCTGGCCTCGATCATCTGCACGAGCGCCAGCGTCGCATCGACATTGGAGCCCTCCAGCGCTCCCGAGGTGACGGAGGCCGCCGGATCTTCGGGCAGCGCGCCGCCATTCACTTCGCGGAACAGATTGTCCGTGCCCTTGGCGATGACGGAGCCATTGGCATTGGCGATCTTGATCGTGTCGACGAGCTGGGGCTGGTCGATCTGCCCGCCCTGGGGCACGATCCATACGCCGCCATCCTGCGCGATCTTGATGCTGTCGGCCGGCGGCAGGGTGATCGGCCCCGCGCCACCGATGACGGGATGGCCGTCCCCGGTGGTGAGAAGGCCGCTTTCGTTGAGCTTGAGGTCGCCCCGCCGCGTATAGCCTTCCGAACCGTCGCTCGCCTGGACGGCGATCAAGCCTTCGCCGTCGACCGCGATGTCCAGCGGATTGCCGGTCTGGACGACGGTCCCCGGTTTCAGGTCCGCGGCGATGACCTGCCCCACCTGCTCGGCGCGGCTCTGGAAGGTGCCGCCGCCGATCCACCGCGTGGAGGCGTTGGCGATCTCGGCGCGAAAGCCCGTGGTGTTGGCGTTTGCGAGATTGTTCGCAATCGCCGTCTGCCGGGCCATCGAGCCGCGCATCGCCGTGCGGGCCACATTGATGAGACGATCCATGGACTAGAGCTCCGATCGGCCTTCGGCGTCAGGCGCGCAGGGCGATGATCGTCTGCGTCATGTTGTTCGCAGTTTCGATCGCCTTCGAGTTCGCCTGGAAATTGCGCTGGGCGGAAATGAGCGCGACCAGCTCTTCGGTGATGTCCACGTTGGAGCGCTCCAGCGTGCCGGACCGCACGGCTCCGAAGAGACCGTTGTTGCCCGCGCCGTAGACCGCTTCGCCGCTCGCGCCGGTCGCGGACCAGTGGGCATCGCCTTCCTGGCGCAGCGCGTCCTGGCTCGGGAAGCTCGCCATTGCCACCACGCCGAGATTGCGGACCGATCCGTCCGCGAAGGTCGCCGAGACCAGCCCGGTCTCGTCGATCGAAATGCTCGAAAGCTGGATGGTCGCATCGTCGGGATGGACGGTCGGGATGACGAGGTCGATGAGCCCCGCGGCATCCGTGCTCGTCGGCGTGCCGTCGCCCGTCGGATCGGTCGGCAGCACCTGCAGGCGCGAGCCGGTCGTGTCCACCACGTTGCGGTTCTTGTCCACGCTGAAGGAGCCGTTGCGCGTGTAGCTGACGGAGCCGTTGGTGCCGAGGCCTTTCACGGTGAAGAAGCCCTCGCCGGTGATGGCGAGATCGAGCGTCTTGTCGGTCGTTTCGAGCGTGCCCTGCGTGAACTGCTGGTTGACGTCGATGAGGCGCACGCCGTTGCCGCCGAGCGGCCCGCCGCTGGAGGCGAAGATGTCGCCGAATGCGGCCTTGCTCTTCTTGAACGCGATCGACGAGACGTTCGCCACATTGTTGGCGACCACCGACAGGTCGGTCTGGGCGCCCTTGAGACCGGTGAGGGAAATGTAGAAGGACATGGTTGCAGACTCCTCTGATGGTTCCTGATGTCAGCCGAGACGGATTGCGTCGGTCGGCGAGAAATTGCCGAGCGGGGTGATGAGCTGGGAGCCCGTGCCGCTCGCGGGGGACTGGACGGCCGCGATGCTGGCCCAGGTGGCGACCTGCGTCGGGTTCGCGCCGCGCACCTTCACCTGAAGCGCCTCGCCACCGATGAAATTGCCGGCGTCGTCCCTCCCGTCCCAGTAGAAGGAGCTCGCGCCGGCCCCGAGAGCGCCGAATTCCAGCGTCTTCACGACCTGGCCGCTGGCGTTCACGAGATCGACGGCGACGCCGTCCGCTGCCGCGCCGAGCGTGATCTCGCCGGCATAGGCGCCGGTGCGATCGGGCGTTGCGATGTTGCTTTTCACCAGCATCGATTTGCCGATCCAGCTCGCGGCATCGGAAAGACGCGCGCCGGAGACGGAGTCCGCGATGTTCCCGAGCAGGCTGTTGGATTCCGCCTGCGCCGAGAGCGATGAGAACTGGGCCATCTGGGCGACCATCTGGCTGTTGTCCGTCGGCTCGAAAGGGTCCTGGAACTGCATCTGCGCCGTCAGCAGCGTCAGGAAGCCGCTCATGTCGATCGTCTGGTTCGACGCCTTCTTCGTCTCCGCCAGGTTCTGGTTGGTGAAAGACGTCGTCGGATCGACCGTCCAGGGGCTGGACGTCTGGGATGCGGTGGTTGTCGTCATTTGCCGAGCCTGATCGTTTCGAGGAGGAGGGACTTGGCGGTCTGGATGACCTGCACATTATTCTGGTACATGCGCGCGCTCTCGACCATTTCGACAAGCTCCGCGCTGCTGTCGACGCCGGCTTCCCAGACATCGCCATTGGCGTCCGCGAGCGGATGACCGGGGTCGTGGCGCCGCGTGGCGGGCGTGTCGGAGGTCACCACCTTGTCGACCTTGACCGTCGCGACGCCGGGCTTCTCCACGATGGTCGAGAAGACGGGGCGGATCGCGCGATAGGCCTGGTTCTCGTTGCCCGAGACCGATCCCGCGTTGGCGAGGTTCGATGCGGTGGCGTTCAGCCGGACGAGCTGGGCCGACATGGCGCGGCCGGCGATGTCGAAGATGTTCATGGGCTTTTCCATGCTCATTCTCCCCGCAGCGCGCGCGTGATGGTGTTGAGGCGCCCTTCCAGGAAGGAGAGCGTCGTGCGGTACTTGACCGCATTCTCGGCAAACAGGGTCTGCTCGGTCGACATCTCGACGGTGTTGCCGTCGCTGCTCGGCTGGAGCGGCGTGCGATAGCCCATCGCGGTTTCGAGCGCCCCGGCGACACTGCCCTGCTGGCTGGTCGCGGCGGCGAGCGCCTTGTCGAAATCGATGTCCCGTGCCTTGTAGCCGGGCGTCGATGCATTGGCGATATTCGAGGCAATGAGCTCCAGCCGCTGCGATCGCAGCGCGAGGGCCTTGCCATGGACGCCGAACAAACTGTCTTCCAGCGACATTTTTTCGTGCCTTCCCTAAATAACGCTTCGTCGGGGTCGTTCTCACCGCAAGAGCCGGTCCGGTTGCGAGACATCACCCCTGTCCACAGGGAATATCTGCAAAGGCCGTGCCAACATGCGCGCTGCCGGTCCGGCAGGGACGTGAGAGCAAGGAATTCCGCGCCTTTCCGGCGCAGGGACGGCGTGGCCGGCAAGTTTTTGCCGGTCGGCGGCATTTCTTTGCCGCCCGTCTCCGGTCAAACATTCGGGGTCGGCGCGGCGATGTGGGATATTCTGGGTCAGCTCTTCGCCCCGCTCCCCATCCTGCTGGTATCGCTCGGCACTGCCCTCATCGCGCTTGGCCAGTTCGGCCCTGTCACGGCGGCGCGATCCCTTCGCGCGCTCGGGCCGCTGCTCATGGCGCGCCCGGATGACGAGCGGGACGCCGCGCGGGCGCTGCTGTTCAAGGTGGAAGCCGTCGCCGAGCTCAGAGGGCTTATGCGCACGGATCGCATCCGGGCAGGCCATCCCTTCATCGCCGGCGCGCTCACCAGCCTCGCCAACGCCCCCGATGTCGAGCATTTCTCGTTGCGGATCGATCAGGTCCTCGAGGACCGGCGCGATCGCCACGCGAGCGTGGTCGGCTTCTGGAACGCGATTGCCGACGCCGCGCCGGCCATGGGCATGGCGGGCACGATCATCGGTCTGGTCGGCATGTTCGCGAGCATGCGCGACCCTTCGACGATCGGGCCGGCCATGGCGCTGGCCCTCATGACGACGCTGCACGGCATGGTCCTCGCCAATGCCGTGGCAGGCCCCATCGCGAACCGCCTCGCCGATCTTTCCGCGCGGGAGCTGGCCTGGCAACGCGCCTTCGCCCGGCGGCTGGAAGCGATTGCGAGCCGCGAGCCCGGCATGCTGCGCAAAACCGCGCGCGAGGCGGCCTGATGCGCGCCAGTGCCGGCATGCGGCGCGGCCGGTGGGCGGTCAGTTTCGCGGATCTCTGCCTCCTGCTGCTCGGTTTCTTCGTGCTGCTGCAGGCCAATCAGTCGGCGCGCGATCAGGCGCTGGCCGGCATCGGCAGCTATTTCGGCGCGCTCGAAGCACCCCGGAAGATCGATCTCCCCGCGGCCGCGCTCTTCCAGCCGGGCGAAGCGCTGCTCAGCGAAGCCGGGCACGCCGCACTTGCCCGCGCCGCAGCCCCCTTGCGCGCCTCAGGGAATATCGTGCGTATTCAGTCAATTGGCCTTGAACGCGGCGAACATCGCTTCGACGAATGGGATCTCGCCGCCGCGCGGCTTGGCGCGGTCGCGCGCGCGCTGGTGGCGGCGGGCATTCCTCCGGAGCGGCTGCGCGTCGCCGGGCTGGCAGAGGAAGCGGATGCCTCCGCTTCGGGGCGGCAGGTCATCCGCCTCGTCGAGAAGCCGCCAGCCGCCGAGTGAGCGCCTCTGGCACGGTCCTTGCTGCGATACGCCCGAACATCTTCGGAGCCGATTGCCATGACTGATCGCATTGCGCCGCCCATCCGTGCCGTTTCCGCCGTGATGACGACCCTGATCGGCCTGCTGCTCATCGGCCTTGTCTCGCCTGCAAGAGCCGCCACTTTCGAGAATCTGGACCGGCTCGACACGCTGGTTGCGATGAGCGTTGGGGCCGCGCTGGGCGAGCCCGGCGGGCCGATCGCGCCCATCGATCGCCGCTTGCGCCTTGCGCCCTGCCCGCAGACGCCTCTTGTCGAGGAAACGCGGATGAGCGCCGCCATCGTCTCCTGCCCCAGTGCCGGCTGGCGCCTTCGCGTGCCGCTCGCGGCAGTGAGCAACACTGTGGCGGCTCCCGTCGCTCCGGTCGCCGCTCACAGCAGCCCGGCGATCGTCGTCAAGAAGGGCGATCCGGTGCAACTGGTTGCCGGCAATGACTTTTTCTCGGTTTCGCGGCTGGTGATCGCCGATGAGGATGGTGCCGTCGGCGCGCTCATCCGCGTGCGGCAGGACCCCAAGGCCATGCCGGTGATGGCGCGCGTGGAAGCGCTCGGCATCGTTCGCATTCCGGGGATTTAAACTTTCGTGAACCGATCCGTATATAGAAGGGTCGGACAGAAAGGATGAAACGATGATCAAGCCTGTTGGCCAGTTCATGAACGCCGCAGTCGAGGCAGCCCGGCTGCGCGAGACCGCGTCGTCGCGGTCAGCATCCAGGGTCGTCGCCGAGAACGATGCCGAGAGCCCTGCCCCGGCGTCCACGCCGGCCTCGCGCATGGCTGGGCAAGGCGCCCCCATCGACAGCGCGCGCATCGCCAGCATCAAGCAGGCCATTGCATCCGGCAATTATCCCGTCGATCCCGGCAAGATCGCCGAGAAGATGCTGGATCTCGACCTTCCCCTTCGCCAGCACTGAAAGACGTACTCATGTCGCTTGCCCTCATCGATGATCTGTCCGTTGCAGCGTCGCAATTGCGCGATGCCATGCAGCGCGCCGACCTCGGCGACATCGAGAAGGGGCTGGACGGCTTCCGGTCCTCCATCGAGGCGGTCCAGGCCAATGGCGCCTGGCGGAGCGAACCGCAGATCAAGGCGAAAATCGCCGAACTGATGACCGAGCTCGACGCTTCGCGCGGCCTTGCCCTCCTGCTGGGCGACATGGCTGGCCAGGCGCATGCCGCCGCCGCCGCCCGCACGCCGGATGCGCCGCAGCCTCTCTATCGGCGCTGATTTCCCTTCCCCTCCCCATTTTTTGACGCCCGCCGGCTCCGCGCGGTCCTGAGCGGCAGCTCTGCGCGCGCCATCTCCCGACACGCGCCTTATCTGGCCCGGCCCAAATCACTGAAACTGGCATGGTTTTTGCTTTTTGATACCCGTATCAACGCGGGATCGAACGCACACCATGTCCTTGTTCAACGGACTGAACATCAAGGAAACGTCGGGCCAGCCGGGCCGGGTGACGCAGGCCATCGCCTCGGCGAGCCGGCGGACCGGCGTCGATTTCAATTATCTTCTGGGCCAGGCACAGGTCGAGAGCAGCCTCGATCCCTCGGCGCGGGCGCGCACGTCGAGCGCCACCGGCCTTTACCAGTTCATCGATCAGAGCTGGCTCGCCATCGTCAACGATCATGGCGCCAAGCATGGCATGGGCTGGGCATCCGAGGCCATCCAGCGCACCGGAAGCGGCCGCTACTTCGTTGCCGATCCGGCCGTGCGCCAGCAGATCCTCGATCTGCGCAATCATCCCGAAACGGCGTCGGTCATGGCGGCGGAGCTCGCGTCCGACAATCGTGATTATCTGGAAGCGCGCATAGGTCGCCCGGCGGACTCGGTGGATCTCTATCTCGCCCATTTCCTGGGTGCCGGAGGCGCCGCGAAATTCCTGACGACCATGGCCCAGTCACCCGATGCGAGCGGCGCCAGCCTGTTTCCCGCCGCCGCGCGCGCCAACAGCGCCATCTTCTACGACCGGCAGGGCAATGCGCGCAGCCTTGCCGACATCCGCGACAATTTCGCCCGCAAACTCCAGGCCGGCGCGCAGATGAACGGCATGCAGAACGCCGGCGCGGTCGACGGCGGCCTTCCCGCCAACGCGCGGACCGTCCAGCCGTCCGATTATGTCCGCATCGCGCGCGAAAATCTTTCCGGGCAGGATCAGCTCGCGAGCCAGCAGAAGCTCGCCGAAGCCCAGCCCTATCCCGCTTCCGCCCCGCGCGCCGAAACCGCGCGGCTCGCCTATCTCATGCTCGCCACCTTCGGAAGGTAATCCCGCACCATGACACGCAGCGACGTCAATGGCCGCATCTGGAGCAATGCCGCGAAAGGCGCGGTCCTGCCCTTCGCCATCCTGCTCCTCGTCATGTTCATGGTCGTGCCGGTGCCGGCGATCATGCTGGACATGGGCTTCATCGCGAACATCATGATCAGCCTCGTCGTGCTGATGATCGCGCTCAACGCCGCCAAGCCGCTCGATTTCTCCAGCTTCCCGACCGTGCTGCTGTTCGCGACCCTGCTGCGGCTCGCGCTCAACGTCGCGTCCACCCGCGTCGTGCTGGTGAACGGCCACACCGGATCGGACGCGGCCGGCCATGTGATCGAGGCGTTCGGCAACTTCCTCATCGGCGGCGACTATGTCGTCGGCATCTTCGTCTTCGCCATCCTCATGATCATCAACCTGGTGGTCATCACCAAGGGCGCCGGGCGCGTCTCGGAAGTGTCGGCCCGCTTCACGCTGGACGCGCTGCCCGGCAAGCAGATGGCCATCGATGCCGATCTCAACGCCGGCCTGCTCACGCCCGAGGAAGCCAAGCGGCGCCGTCAGGACGTCGCGACGGAAGCGGACTTCTACGGCTCCATGGACGGTGCCTCCAAGTTCGTGAAGGGCGACGCCGTCGCCGGCATCCTCATTCTCGTCATCAACATCGTGGGCGGCATCATCCTCGGCGTGGTGAGCCATGATCTGGGCTTTGGCGAAGCGGCGCAGACCTATGTCCTGCTCGCCATCGGCGATGCGCTGGTCGCGCAGGTGCCTGCCCTGCTTCTCTCCATCGCGGCCGCGGCGATCGTCACGCGCGTCACGTCCGATCATGATCTTTCCGGCCAGATCTCGGCGCAGTTCGGCGTCGGCAAGGCCTGGCTCCCGGTCGCCGCGATCCTCACCTTCCTTGGCGTGCTGCCGGGGATGCCGCATTTCATCATCCTGCCCGCGGCCGCCCTTGCATGGTTCGTCACATGGCGCCTGCGCAAGGCCGCCAGCGCCGCGCCCGAGACGCCGGCGGAAGAGCCGATCCCCGAAAATCCCGCGCATATCGAATGGACCGACGTGTCCGACGGCGCGGTCCTCGGCCTGGAGATCGGCTATGGCCTCATTTCCCTTGTCGACGAGCGCAAGGAAGCGCCCCTCATGGGCCGGATCACCGGCATAAGGCGCCAGCTCTCGCGGGAACTCGGCTTCGTCATCCCCATGATCCGGGTGAAGGACAATCTCGCGCTCGGCCCCAACCAGTATCGCATCACGGTTGCCGGCGTGGTGGTCGGCGAGGACGAGATCTGGCCGGACGACCTGCTCGCGCTGGACAGCGGCGACCTGACGCAGACCGTTGACGGACGCGCCGCCCGGGATCCGACCTTCGGCCTCGACGCGGTATGGATCACGCCCGATCGCCGCAGCGAGGCCGTGATCGCCGGCTATACGGTGGTCGATCCCTCCACGGTCGTCGCCACGCATCTCAATCACCTCGTCGCGCACAATGCCGCCGAGCTGTTCGGGATGGACGAAGCGCGCAAGCTGCTCGACACGCTCAAGGAGGTCGCCCCGCAGCTCGCCGATGGCCTGTCTCCCAATCCGCTGAGCCTTGCCCAGATCACCGCGCTTTGCCGCGCCTTGTTGTCCGAGGGCGTGCCGCTCAAGGATTTCCGCCGCATCGCCGAGGCCATGATCGTGGTCGCGCGGCCGGACATGGGCACCGAGGCGCTGGCCGAGGCCGTGCGCCAGAAAATCGGTTCGCTCATCATCCAGACCATCGTGCCCGTGAAGATGCCGCTGCCGGTCGTCACGCTCGATGGCGAGCTGGAAGGGCTGCTGGCGCAGGCGATGCGAGTCGCTGGCGACGCCCAGCACCCGATCGAACCCGCGCTGGCCCAGCGCCTCATCGAGCAGGTCGGCGAGGCCGCGCAACCGCTGCTCGCGCAGGCCCGCAATTTCGCCATCGTGACATCCCCCGTGGCGCGGCGCGCGCTCGCCCGCCTGTTCAAGCCGCATTTGCCCGAGACGCCGGTGCTGTCCTTCCTCGAAATCCCGGACGGCAAGCCGGTGGAGGTCGTCGCCGTGGTCGGGAGCGAGAGCCGCATCAACCGCGTGGAAAGGCTTCAGGCGGCATGAGGAGCGCCCTGACGATGGCGGTCACAAGCCCCAGCGACCAGCAACGATGCTGCACCGCCATGCTGCGCACAAAAATGAAGTTTAACGCACCGCAAACGCGTCGGAAAATCTAAGTTAAGCCTTTTGGACTAAGCCACTCTTATGCAAAGCGCAAAGCTCGAGGTCGCCGGCTACACATATGGGCGCAGGACAAGTTCCACGCCCGACCAGCTCGCCCGGCAATATATGCCGCTGGTGCGCAAGATCGCCTGGCATGTCCATGGCCGGGTCTCCTCGGCGATCGATATCGAGGATCTCCTGCAGATCGGCATGGTCGCCCTGGTGGAAGCGGCCAACAGCTTCGAGGATCGCGGCCACGGCTTCGCGACCTACGCCCAGATGCGCGTGCGCGGCGCGATGATCGATCATCTGCGCCGGCATGCGACGCTTTGTCGCTCCGCCATGGCGCGGCGGAAGACCTTGCAGGAAGCCCGGCGCAGCATCGAGCACCGGACCGGCCGCGCGGCAAGCGATGCCGAGATCGCCGCGCATCTCGGCCTTGATCCCGCCGCCTGGCGCGAATTCGCGGACGGCACCGATATGGCACAGCATCAGAGCATGGACGAGGTCTATTCGGACCAGTCGATGTGGTTCGCGGATGTCGCCGAGCGGGCCGACGAGATGCTGGAGCGCGAGTCGCTCAAGAAAGCCATCGCTGCCTGCATCGCGGACCTTCCGCAACGGGAAGCCATGGTCCTGCAGCTCTATTTCGTCGAGGAACTGAATCTCGAGGAAATCGGCCTGACGCTGGACATCGGCGCGGCGCGCGTGTGCCAGATCAAGAAGGCCGCGCTGGACAAGCTGCGCACCCGGCTCGCGGAGTGGGCCTGAGGCGCTGCCCGGTCCCGGACCGGGCATGTTAGTCCCTTCCCGGCAGGGGCTGTTCCGCGCGGGATGCATGAGCTAAAGCGCGCTCATGTCCACCACCTTCACGCTCGACACATCGACGAGCCGGGCCAACCCGACGCCCGCGCCGATGAAGCGCCTCACCATTCCCGCGCTGCGGGCCCGCAAGGCGGACGGCGAGACGGCCGAGCCGCTCGTCGTGCTCACGGCCTACACCGCGCGGCAGGCGCAGCTGCTTGATCCGCATTGCGACATGCTGCTGGTCGGGGATTCGCTTGGCCAGGTCATTTATGGCCTGCCCTCCAGCGTGCCCGTGACGCTGGACCTGATGGCCGCCCATGGCGCAGCCGTGGTGCGCGGCAGCTATCACAGCGTCGTCATCATCGACATGCCGTTCGGCAGTTATGAAGCATCGCCCGCGCAAGCCTTCGAAAGCGCCGCGCGCCTGCTCAAGGAGACCGGCGCGGCGGGCGTGAAGCTCGAAGGCGGCGCAGCCATGGCCGAGACGATCGCCTTCCTCGTCGCGCGCGGCATCCCGGTCTGCGCGCATGTCGGCCTCACCCCGCAGGCGGTCAATGTGCTGGGCGGCTATGGCCCGCGCGGGCGCGACGCGGCCGAAGCGGGCAAGATCATGGCGGACGCGAAGGCCGTGGCGCAGGCCGGCTGTTTCGCGATGGTGATCGAGGGGGTGATCGAGCCGCTCGCCGCCGCCATCACTGCGGCCGTCCCCTGCCCCACCATCGGTATCGGCGCCTCGCCCCTGTGCGATGGGCAAGTGCTGGTCACCGAGGATCTGCTGGGCCTGTTCGAGCGCACGCCGCGCTTCGTGAAACGCTATGCGGACATCGCCGCCACGATCGGCGAAGCGGCCGCGACTTACGCCGCGGAGGTCCGCACGCGGACCTTCCCGGACGAGGACCAGCTCTACCGCGCCAAAAAGTGATTTGCTTGAGGTTCAGCCACGGCTAAGGTCCGCCGCCGCAAACTCCCCCAACCTGTTCAATCCACCGGAGACCAGATTTGGCCCTGACGCCATATCAGACAGATGCCCTGCTTCGCGAAGTGGACGATGCCGTCCGCAAGGATGATCTCGAGTCGTTCTGGCAACGTTATGGCATCGCCATTGGGGTCGCGGTGGTGCTCGGCCTCTCGGCATTCGGTGGCTGGCTCTATTGGCAGCACCACAGGACCCAGGTCGCCGAGGCGAACAGCGTCGCGTTCGGCAATCTCCTCAAGGCTGCGCAGGGCGGCTCGCTCGACCAGAAGATCTACGACCCGCTCGTGACCGAAGGCGGCGCCATCTACAAGACGGAAGCGCAGCTCGTGAAGGCAGCCCTCGCCGCCGGACGCGAGGATGATGCTGCCGCCATCGCCACTTATGACGAGGTCCTCAAGGATCCCGAGGCGCTGCAGCCGCTCAAGGATGCCGCGCTGCTGCGCAAGACGGCCCTGCAGTTCGACAAGGCCAAGCCCGATGACGTGATCGCCGCGCTCAGCAGGCTCAGCACGCCCGACAGCGCCTTTTTCGGCAGCGCGGGCGAATTGACCGCGATCGCGCATCTCAAGGCCGGCCGCCGCCAGCAGGCCGGTTCTCTCTTTGCCAGCCTCGCCGGCGACCAGAGCGTTCCGGAGTCGATCAGGCTCCGGGCAGGACAGATGGCAAGCATGCTCGGCTCGGCGGCCACGCCCGCCGCCGCGCAACCCGGCACCCCGGCCCGCTGAAAGACAAGAATATGATGATGAATCGTCGCATGAGCTTTCGTGCCGCCCTGATGGTCCTGCCTGTCGCTTTGGTGCTGACCGGCTGCGGGGGGCGCAAGAGCGGCCCCAAGACGCCCGTCCACGGCGAGCGCACCTCCATCCTGAGCGGCACCGAAGTGGTGAACCCCGATGAAAGCGTGGCCGCGCTGGAGGTTACCCTGCCACCCCCCGCCCCCAACGCGGATTGGCCGCAATCCGGCGGCACCGCCTCCAAGGCCATCGGCCATGTGGCGCTTGGGGAAGGGACGCAGCAGGTCTGGACCGCGTCGATCACCGGCGGCAGCAATCGCGCCCGCCTCGCCTCCCCGCCCGTGATCGCGGAGGGGAAGCTGTACGTGATCGATACCGAGGCCGTGGTCTACGCCTTCGATGCCCAGACCGGCGCCCGCCTGTGGACATCCAGCGTCCGCGCCAAGGATGATCGCGGCAGCGTCCAGTTCGGCGGCGGCGTCAGCGTCGATGGCGAACGTGTGTATGCCACGACCGGCATCGGCGACGTGGCCGCCCTCAATGCGGCCGACGGCACGATCGCCTGGAAGGTCCGGCCCGGCGGCCCCCTGCGCGGATCACCGACGCTTTCCAACGGCAATGTCTATGTGATGAGCCAGGACAACCAGCTCTTCGCGCTCAACGAAACCGATGGCGCTGTCATCTGGTCCGATTCCGGCACGCTCGAATCGACGGGCGTGTTCGGCGTGGCGGCCCCCGCCGCCGGCCAGGGCTCGGTGATCGCGGGTTACAGCTCGGGCGAGCTGACCGCCTATCGCTACGAGAATGGCCGGGCACTCTGGGGCGATGCGCTGAGCAAGACCAGCATCTCGACCTCCGTTTCCACGCTTACCGACATCGATGCCGACCCGGTGATCGACCGGGGCCGCGTCTTCGCGATCGGCGAAGGTGGCCGCATGGCGTCCTATGAGCTGGTCAGCGGCCAGCGCCTGTGGGAGCTCAATATCGGTGGCGTGTCGACGCCGCTGGTGGTGGGCGAATGGGTGTTCGTGGTCACCGACAAGGCCAAGCTTTTCTGCATCACCCGCTCCACCGGCAAGGTGCGCTGGATCAGCGATCTCCCGGCCTGGCGCAAGCCGAAGAAGAAGCAGGGCCCGATCCGCTGGCGCGGTCCGGTCGTGGCCGGCAACAAGCTGATCCTGGTGTCGACGGAAGGCGCGCTCGTCTTTGCCAATCCGACGACGGGCGCCATCCTGTCCGAGCAGGATCTCAATCGGGGCGTCTCGCTTTCGCCGGTCGTGGCGGGCAACATGCTCTATCTGCTGGCCGACGACGGCCGTATCCTCGCCTATCGCTGAGCGCCCGGGCCGCGCCGTCCGGAAGGCGGGCAAGGCAAGCGGCTCCGGCAGGCGCGGGGCGGCCGGCACTTGAGGTCGGCGGCGACGCCATGTAACCAGCAATCGTTCCTGCAGGCGCGGGAACCCGGGATGACTGCGGCGATCTTCGCCGGCCCGGGCTCCTGCCGATGCAGGCGCAATCGATGAACCCTCTGTCAGGACACTGCCCCATGCTCCCCGTCGTCGCCATTGTCGGCCGGCCGAATGTCGGCAAGTCGACCCTGTTCAACCGCCTTGTCGGCAAGAGGATCGCGCTTGTCGACGATCAGCCGGGCGTGACGCGCGACCGGCGGGAAGGCGATGCCGAGCTGCTGGGCCTGAAGTTCCGCATCGTCGACACGGCCGGCTTCGAGGAGGACGATCCGCAGACCTTGCCGGGCCGCATGCGGGCGCAGACGGAAATGGCGGTGCGCGGGGCCTCCGTCGCCCTGCTGATGATCGACGCGCGCGCGGGCGTCGCGCCGCTCGACGAGCATATCGCCCGCTGGCTGCGCGCCGGTGACACGCCCGTCGTCCTGATGGCCAACAAGGCGGAAGGCTCCGCTGCCGACGCCGGGCTGATGGAAGCCTATGCGCTTGGCTTTGGCGAACCGATCGCCTTCTCCGCCGAGCATGGGCTTGGCCTCGCGGACCTGTTCGAAGCCATTCGCCCCCATGTCGAGCGGGACGAGGACGAGGCGGACGAGGCAGGCGACGACGAGGAAGCCGACGAGAATGCGCCGCTCCAGCTCGCCATCGTCGGCCGTCCCAATGCGGGCAAGTCCACGCTCATCAATCGCATCCTGGGCGAGGACCGGCTGATCACTGGCCCGGAAGCGGGCATCACGCGGGACAGCATTGCCGTCGACTGGACATGGCATGCGCCGGACGGTCGCGTGCGGCCGGTGCGGCTGATCGACACCGCCGGCATGCGCAAGCGCGCCAAGGTGCAGGACAAGCTGGAAAAGCTTTCCGTCTCCGATGCCCTGCGCGCCGTGGACTTCGCGGAAGTCGTGGTGCTGCTGCTCGATGCCACCAAGGGGCTGGAAGCGCAGGATCTCAAGATCGCCGACAAGGTGCTGAGCGAAGGCCGCGCGCTCGTCATCGCGCTCAACAAATGGGACGTCGCCGAGAACGGCTCCTCGCTCTACCAGGGCGTGCGCAAGGCGCTGGATGAAGGGCTTGCGCAGGTACGCGGGGTGCCGCTGCTCACCGTGTCCGGCGCGACCGGAAAGGGCCTCGATGACCTGCTCGGCGCGGCGTTCGACACGCGCAGCCGCTGGTCGCAGCGCGTGCCGACCAGCCTGCTCAACCGCTGGTTCGACTCTGCGCTGGAAGCCAATCCACCGCCTGCGCCGGGCGGCCGGCGCATCAAGCTGCGCTACATCACGCAGGCCCGCATCCGCCCGCCCACGTTCGTGCTGTTCGGCACCCGGCTCGATGAGCTGCCGGAAAGCTACCGGCGCTATCTCGTCAATGGCATCCGGCGGGAGCTGGACTTCTCGGGCGTTCCCATCCGCCTCAACCTGCGCAGCGCGCGCAATCCCTTTGACAACAAGAAGAACTGAGCCGGAGGCCGACGAGGTCGCCGACCCCGCCCGGATCGACACGCGCGGCCTCAAATGCCCCTGGCCGGTGCTGCGCGCCGCGCGTGAGATGCGCCAGCACGAAGCGATCCTGCTGCTCGCCGATGATCCGGTGGCGCTGATCGACGTGCCCGCGCTGGCGCAGGCCCATGGCTGGAGCCTCGAGGTCCGCGAATTGCCGGGCCACGCCGAGTTCCGGATCGGCCGTCCGCGCACCTGACCGGCAGCGTTAAGCCGCCCTTTACTCCACCATGGCCATAATGAAGCCCCCTCCGGGATGCCTTGGGATAGGATGCAGGCCATGTCCTTTCATTATGAGACACCACTGGTAGACCAGTCCGAGCTGGCGCAGGCGCGTGCCGTCATGGGTGCGGGCATGGCGCGCATCCTGGGCTATTTCCGCGAGGATGGCGCGCGGTCCATCCGCGCCATCGAGGAGGCTTTCACGCAGGGTAACGCCGCCGCGATGGTCATTCCGGCGCACACGCTCAAGGGCGAATCGCTCCAGTTCGGCGCGCGACGCCTGGGCGGCATCGCCGAATCGATCGAGCAGACGGCCCGTCGTTGCGTCGAGCAGCGCCTCGCGCCGAGCGAAGTGGGCGGCGAAGTCGCCATGCTGCGCGGCTGCTTCAACGAGACGCTGGCGCTTCTCGAGTCCGCAGCCCCGCCCTCGGGCACCCCGCGCCCCCCTATGCCCGGCGCGGCCGGAACGCGGCCCGTAACCTTCGGCACCGCCCCGCGCACCTTCGGCCGCCGCACCGGCTGAGCACGCCTTCCGCCGCCCCGATTCCGCAGCGTTTCGCGCAGCAACATCCCGGCGCGATGCTGCGCTTTGCCCTTGCCAGCGGCGCAAAAAATAGGCAGTAAGACAAACGAATTTTACGAGAGAAAGTCTGGGAGATGCGCGCGTGAATGACGGCAAGGCCGACCGGCTGGACGAGATCATTGCGAGCCATAGCAGCCGCGAAGGCCCTCTCCTTCCCATCCTGCACGACATCCAGGCCGAGTTCGGTCATGTCAGCGAGGAAGCCAAGCGGCGGATCGCCGGCGCGCTGAATCTCAGCCGCGCCGAAGTGCATGGCGTGGTGAGCTTCTATCATGATTTCCGCAGCGAGCCGGCAGGCAAGCCGGTACTCAAGCTCTGCCGGGCGGAAGCCTGCAAGTCGCGCGGCGTCGAGACGCTCGTAGGCGCGGCGGAGGCTGCAGCGGGCGATCGCGTGGCGGTTGAGACCGTTTACTGCCTCGGCCTGTGCACTGTCGGCCCCAATGCGATGGTCGGCAAGACCGTCCATGCCCGGCTGGACAGCGCGAAGCTGACGGCCCTGATCGGGGAGATGGCGTGATGACGACGGTGCGCATTTCCGATGACGCGCTGGCGATTGCCTGCGGCGCGGACGACGTCGCCGCTGCGTTCGAGAAAGCCGGCGCCGCCGTGGAGCGCGTGTCGAGCTGGGGCATGCACTGGCTGGAACCGCTGGTGGAAGTGAATGGCGTCGGCTTCGGCCCCGTGACGCCGGCCGACGTGCAGGCCATCCTTGATGGCGGCGCGGACGCGCTCTGCGTCGGGCCGGTCGCGGCGCATCCCTTCATTGTCGCGCAGCAGCGCCTGACCTTCGCACGCGCCGGCAAGACGCGCCCGCTCAGCCTCGATGACTATGAGGCGACCGATGGCTGGAAGGGGCTGGGCCGCGCACGCGAGCTGGGCCCGGAAGCGACGATCGAGGAAGTGGTGGCGTCCGGCCTGCGCGGTCGCGGCGGCGCGGGCTTCCCCACCGGCATCAAGTGGCGCACCGTCGCCGCTGCCAGGGCGGATCAGAAATATATCGTCTGCAATGCCGACGAAGGCGACAGCGCGACATTCGCCGATCGCATGATCATGGAGGGCGACCCCTACCAGCTCATCGAGGGCATGGCGATCGCCGGCTTCGCGGTGGGCGCGAGCAAGGGCTATATCTACGTCCGCTCCGAATATCCGCACGCCATCGCCAAGCTTGAGCAGGCGATCCACAAGAGCGCCCACATCATCGCGCCGTTCCATCTGGAAGTGCGCGAGGGCGCCGGCGCCTATGTCTGCGGCGAGGAAACCTCGCTGCTCAACAGCCTGGAAGGCAAGCGCGGCGAAGTGCGCGCCAAGCCGCCGCTGCCCGCGCTGGAGGGCCTGTTCGGCAAGCCCACCGTGGTCAACAATCTCCTGTCGCTCTGCGCGGTGACGCACATCCTGGCGGATGGCGCGACATTCTATGCCGATTACGGGCTCGGCCGCTCGCGCGGGACCATGCCGATCCAGCTCGCGGGCAATGTGAAGCATGGCGGCCTGTTCGAGACGGCCTTCGGCATCTCGCTCGGCACGCTCGTCAACGAGATCGGCGGCGGCACGGCCAGCGGACGCCCGGTGAAGGCGGTGCAGGTCGGCGGCCCGCTCGGCGCCTATATCCACCCCGACCAGTTCGACATTCCCTTCGATTATGAAGCTTATGCCGCTGTCGACGCGCTGATCGGCCATGGCGGCATCTGCGTGTTCGACGATACCGCCGATCTGGCCGGAATGGCCCGCTTCGCCATGGCATTCTGCGCGGTGGAAAGCTGCGGCAAGTGCACGCCCTGCCGCATCGGCTCGACGCGCGGCAAGGAACTGATCGACCGCATCCTCGCCCGTGCGCCGCGCGGACGCGATACGGTGGAGGCTCTCCCCCAGATGCACAATGCGCCGCGCGGCGCCCGCGCGCTGGAAGACGAGATCACGCTGCTCGAGGATCTGTGCGAGACGATGAAGTTCGGCTCGCTCTGCGCGCTCGGCGGCTTCACGCCTTATCCGGTGCTGAGCGCACTGCGTCACTGGCCGGAGGATTTCGGCGTGACCCGCATGGCGGAAGCGGCCGAATGAGCTGCTGCGCCGGCCTGCTCGGTATCGATCGCAGCGCCGTGCTCGGCGCCGTGATCGCTGGCGGCAGGTCGACGCGCTTCGGCAGCGACAAGGCGCTCGCCCGCTTTCAGGGCCGCCCGCTCATCGATCATGCCCTGGACAATCTGGCCGCTCATTGCGGACAGGTCATCGTCTGCGGCCGCACGCATGACGGGGCGTCCGCCGTTCCGGACCAGCCCGCCGCCGGCATGGGCCCGCTCGGTGGCCTGGCCGCCGCGCTGCTCGAAGCGCAGGCGCGTGGCTTGCCGGCCGTGCTGAGCGTGCCGTGCGATGCCATCGACTTGCCGCAAGACCTCTTGAAGCGCCTGTTCCCTTACCCAGCTTATGTGGAGAGCCTGCCGGTCATCGGCCTCTGGCCAGCCGCGGCGGCCGCCGACGCGCTCGCGATACTGGACGGGAACGGAACCCATTCCATGAAGGCCTTCGCATCCCGCATTGGAGCGCGTGCCGTGCAACTGGCGCGCGAACCTGTTAACATAAACACCGCTGCTGACCTCGAGAGAGTTGAACGCCATGGGCTATGAACCGCAAGCCGACTTCGGAACTCCCGCCTCCACATCGGAGAAGCTGGTCACCCTGACCATTGACGGGCGCTCGGTCACCGTGCCCGAGGGCACGAGCGTGATGCGCGCGGCCGCCGAATGCGGCGGCTCCATCCCCAAGCTGTGCGCCACGGACAATGTGAAGAGCTTCGGCTCCTGCCGCCTGTGCCTGGTGGAAGTGGACGGCATGCGCGGCACCCCGGCAAGCTGCACCACGCCCGCCATGGAAGGGATGAACGTCCACACGCAGACTCCACGCCTGCAGAAGCTGCGCAAGGGCGTGATGGAGCTCTACATCTCCGATCACCCGCTCGATTGCCTCACCTGCTCGGACAATGGCGATTGCGAGCTGCAGGACAATGCCGCCGCCGTGGGCCTGCGCGACGTGCGGTACGGCTATGAGGGCGACAGCCATCTCGGTCTCGCGACCGACGAGTCCAATCCCTATTTCGATTTCGATCCGTCCAAGTGCATCGTCTGCTCGCGCTGCGTGCGCGCCTGTGACGAGGTGCAGGGCACGTTCGCCCTGACCATCGAGGGCCGGGGCTTCGGCTCCATGGTGTCCGCCGGCGTTGCCAGCGACGATTTCCTCTCCTCCGAGTGCGTCTCCTGCGGCGCCTGCGTGCAGGCCTGCCCCACCGGCACGCTGCAGGAAAAGACGATGCGCGAGATCGGCAAGCCCGAGCGCGCCGTCGTCACCACCTGCGCTTATTGCGGCGTGGGCTGCACGTTCCGCGCCGAGATGCGCGGCGAACAGCTCGTGCGCATGGTTCCCTGGAAGGACGGCAAGGCCAATCGCGGCCACAGCTGCGTCAAGGGCCGCTTCGCCTGGGGCTATGCCAACCATCAGGACCGCATCACCGAGCCGATGATCCGCAAGTCCGTGGACGATCCCTGGCAAGTGGTGAGCTGGGAAGAAGCGATCAGCTATGCCGCGTCCGAGCTCAAGCGCATCAAGGCCGAGCATGGCGCCCGCGCGCTGGGCGGCATCACTTCCTCGCGCTGCACCAATGAGGAGACGTTCCTCGTCCAGAAGCTGATCCGTGCCGGCTTCGGCGCGAACAATGTGGATACCTGCGCGCGCGTCTGCCACTCGCCGACCGGTTATGGCCTGAAGACCACCTTCGGCACGTCCGCCGGCACGCAGGATTTCGACAGCGTGATGGACAGCGACGTGATCCTGATCATCGGTGCCAACCCGACGGACGGCCACCCGGTGTTCGCGAGCCGCATGAAGCGCCGGCTGCGTCAGGGCGCCAGGCTGATCGTTATCGATCCCCGCCGCACCGACATGGTCAAGTCGCCACATATCGAGGCGCAGCACCATCTCGCGCTGCAGCCCGGCACCAACGTCGCCGTGCTCACCGCCATGGCGCATGTGATCGTGACCGAAGGCCTGGCCGACGAAGCGTTCATCCGCGAGCGCTGCGACTGGGACGAGTATCAGGACTGGGCGGCCTTTGTTTCGCAGGAGCGCAACAGCCCCGAGGTTCTGGAGCCGGTCACCCGCGTGCCCGCCGAGGAACTGCGCGGCGCGGCTCGCCTGTTCGCGACCGGCGGCAATGGCGCCATCTATTATGGCCTTGGCGTCACGGAGCACAGCCAGGGCAGCTCGACCGTGATGGCGATTGCCAACCTCGCCATGGTGACCGGCAATATCGGCCGCCGCGGCGTGGGTGTGAACCCGCTGCGCGGCCAGAACAATGTGCAGGGCGCCTGCGACATGGGCAGCTTCCCGCACGAGCTCTCGGGCTATCGCCACATCAGCGATGAAGAGACGCGCAAGCTTTTCGAAGCGGATTGGGGCGTCACGCTCGATTCCGAGCCGGGCCTGCGCATCCCCAACATGCTGGATGCCGCACTCGATGGCTCGTTCCGCGCGATTTACATTCAGGGCGAGGATATTCTCCAGTCCGACCCCAACACCGTGCACGTCGCGGCTGGCCTCAAGGCCATGGAATGCGTCATCGTTCAGGACCTCTTCCTGAACGAAACGGCGAACTACGCGCACATCTTCCTGCCCGGCTCCACCTTCCTCGAGAAGGACGGCACCTTCACCAATGCCGAGCGGCGCATTCAGCCGGTCCGCAAGGTGATGGAACCCGCCAACGGCTATGCCGACTGGGAAGTCACGCAGTTGCTCGCCAATGCGCTCGATCTGGGCTGGACCTACACCCATCCTAGCGAGATCCTCGCCGAGATCGCGCGTCTTACCCCGTCCTTCGCGGGTGTTTCCTGGGCGCGTCTGGAGCGCGAGGGATCGCTGCAATGGCCGGTCAAGGACGACACGCATGAAGGCTCGCCGATCATGCACGTCGATGGCTTCGTGCGCGGCAAGGGCAAGTTCGTCGTCACCGATTATGTGCCGACCGACGAGAAGACCGGCCCGCGCTTCCCGCTGCTGCTCACCACCGGGCGCATCCTCAGCCAGTATAATGTCGGCGCGCAGACCCGGCGCACCGGCAACACGGCCTGGCACCCCGAGGATCTGCTGGAAATCCACCCGACCGATGCCGAGAATCGCGGCCTCAAGGATGGCGACTGGGTGAAGCTCTCCAGCCGCACCGGCGAGACGACGCTGCGGGCGACGATCACGGAGCGCGTTGCGCCAGGCGTGGTTTACACCACCTTCCACCACCCCGCGACGCAAGCCAATGTCGTCACCACCGAATATTCGGACTGGGCCACCAACTGCCCCGAATACAAGGTGACGGCCGTGCAGATCACGCCGTCCAATGGCCCGACCGACTGGCAGGAGGATTACAACAGCTGGTCCGAGCGCTCACGGCGGATCGTGGCCAGCCTCACGGCTGAAGCAGCGGAGTAAGGCGAGATGGAACCCAGCCGCCTCATCTACATGGCGAACCAGATCGCGCGGAACTTTGAAGCGTTGGGCCACGATCAGGCGGCCATGGCCACTGCCGATCATATCAAGATGTATTGGGACCCGCGGATGCTCGCGGGCATCAAGGCTGTCGACCCGGCCGACCTGTCGCCGCTCGCCGCGCGCGCCATCGCCATGGTGGACGGGCCGGTGCCGCACATGACGCGGGCCACCGAATTCGCGAGCGCGGATGAGAACGATCCTGGCTATAACGACGCCGGCTGACCTCGTCGCCCTTCGGCCGGACGGGTCCAGCCGCCACGTCAAACGGCCGTTCGCGCCGGAGATTCCGGTCGCGCTCGAATATAACGGCCTTTCCTATGCCGTGATGATGGCGAGTCCCAGCGATCTGGAGGATTTCGTCACCGGCTTCGCACTGACCGAAGGGCTGGCGCCCACCGCCACAGACGTCACCGGCATCGACCTTGCCGAGACGGACAAGGGCTGGATCGCGCGCGCCACCATCACTTCGCTGGCTCTGGAGACGCTGCAGGCCCGCGTGCGCTCGCGCGTCGCCGAATCAAGCTGCGGCCTGTGCGGCATCGACAATCTGGAAGCGATCGCCAAGCCCCTGCCCCCCGTGCCGCCGCACGCGCCGATCGCCCCGGCCGCCATCTTCCGCGCGCTGGAGGCGCTTCGCGACCATCAGCCCGGCAACCGCGCGACGGGCGGCATGCATGCCGCTGCCTTCGTGGCGCCGGACGGCGCGATCGTGGCGGTGCGCGAGGATGTCGGGCGGCACAATGCGCTGGACAAGCTGGTCGGCGCCATGGCGCGCGCAGGCCAGCCGATGGCGGAGGGCTTCATCCTCTCCACCGCGCGGTGCAGTTACGAGATCGTCGAGAAAAGCGTGCGCGCCGGCGCGACCATGCTCGTCACCATTTCCGTGCCGACCAGCATGGCGGCGGCGCGGGCGCAGGCGGCGGGCCTCAGCCTCTATGCGCTGGCCCGGCCGGACGAAGTGCTGCGCGTCACCGCAGGGCACTGATCGCCATTCCATCCGGGACGACGCCCCCGGCACTGCAGCCGCCCGAAGAACCTCCGACGACCGGCAGCGCCGGACAGGCGTGTTACTTGCCGGCAGCCGTAACAGCCGCCGCCGCGTCGCCATCCCGCATCGGCAGGAACAGCAGCATGAACACGGCCATGACCGAACCCAGGCTCATGATGACCGACACTGTCAGCAATTGCTCCTTGCCCAGCGCATCGAACAGGAAGCCGGCGATAATCGGCGATCCCGCCGCGCCCGCCCGGCCGATGCCCAGCACGAAGCCGGTGCCCGTCGCGCGCGCATAAGCGGGGAAGCCGCGCGCGAAGGCGGCGTAATAACCCACGATCGCGGCATTGAGGAAGAACATCGACAGGAAGCCGGCAAAGCGCCACGCGGCAAGATCGCCATGCCCGCTGCCGAACCAGGCGACCGCGCAGACGCCCAGCAGCAGCATCGCGATGGTCGGGCCCTTGATGTCCCACTTCTTGAGCAGGAAGCCGAACAGCGCGCCCCCGATGGCACCGCCGACATTCGCCCAGGTGAGCGTGCTGGCGGCCTGCGCCTGCGTGAAGCCGGAGTCCGCGACGATCTGCACGGCGAACTTCAGGACGTAATAGAAAGTCAGCGTGTGGAACATGTAGCCGAACGCAAGCAGCCAGGTCACCGAGCGCAGGCCGGGACGGGACAGGATGTCCGTCACCTTGGGCTGCGGGCCTTCGAGCTTCAGCGGCGGCAATGCCTCGATGGTGCGCTGGCGCAGCGTGCGCAGCGAGCGATTGATCTTCTCGACCGCGCCTTCCGGCCTGCGGGCCGCGTAGAAGGCCGGCGTCTCGGGCACCAGCAGGAAGACGAGCGGGATCATCACGGCCGTGACCACCGCGCCGAACATGAAGACCGCGCGCCAGTCATAATCGACCAGCAGCCAGCTCTGCGCCGCGAAGCCGCCGATCACGCCGCCGAGCGGATAGCCGATGACGTAGAGCGCCATCGCCACGCTGCGCGATGCCTTGCTGGTCGATTCGGCGACGACCGCGTTGGTCGCGGCCAGCATGCCACCGATGCCGAGGCCGGTGATGAAGCGCCAGACCGTCAGGGTCCACACATCGCCCGCCGCATGGGCCATGTACATGCCGATGGCCATGACGAAGAGGCAAAGCAGCATGGCCAGCTTGCGGCCCGCCTTGTCGGCCAGCCCGCCCAGCAGCACCGAGCCGAAGCCCATGCCGACCAGCTCGGCGGAAAGCACGACGCCCAGTTCAGAGCGGGGAATGCCCCATTCCTGCGAGATGCCGGGTGCCGCGAACGCGCTCGACAGGACGTCGAAGCCGTCCAGCGCGTTGAGCAAGATCATCAGCACCACGACGATCCATTGCCGGACCGACATGGGCGAATCGTTGATGATCTCACGTGGATCCGTTGCGGACATACCCCTTCATCCCCTCCCCGAGTGCGCTGCCTCGTTTCCGGGCAACCAACGCCCCGAATCTATTCGTGGATACGGCGCAACAGCTCAATGAGCAACGTTGCTTCGCGCTTGGTGAAGCGGGATTTCAGCCAATATTCGTGCGCGTCGATGCAGCGGCGCGCCTCGAGGAGCGCCGCGTGCCCGTCATCGGTCAGCGTCAGCGTCTGCCGGCGCCGGTCGAGCGTCGATGCGCCGCGCACCAGCAGGCCCCGCGCTTCCAGCCGATTCACGATCGCCATGGTCGTCGCGCGGTCCATCTGCAGGCGCCGCCCGATGTCGGCCTGGGCGATGTGCGGATGATCGTCGATCAGCCAGAGGACCGACACCATCTTCTGGGTGAGGCCCAGCTCGCTGAAGGTTTCCGTGAAGTGACGGTAGGTCGCGCCGTGCGCGAGGCGGATATGGAAGCCGATGATGTCGTCGATCGCGCCGACGCCCTGGTCCTCGATCGTCGCGGCGCGCGCGGGACGAGCTTGCGCGTCGTCCGCGCATTCAAGGCCGGCGGCCTGAACCAGATGCTGTCTATCTCTTGCTTCCAACTCTCTTTCCCCCAAGACTCGCCGCAGCCTCCTTGACCCGAAGCCGAAATTTGTCGATTTCGTAAGCGTAGCATACAATTACTTGCGAGAGGAGCAAGCCATGGCACATTTTCCCGACACCCCTGCCTTCACCGGCTTCAACGCCCCTTCGCGCATCGAGTGCGACATTCCGAACCTGGTGCATGAGGGCACGATCCCGCCGGAGCTGAACGGCGCCTTCTTCCGTGTCCAGCCGGACCCGCAATTCCCGCCGCGGCTGGGCGACGACATCAGCTTCAACGGCGACGGCATGATCACGCGCTTCCACATCCACGATGGACAGTGCGACATCAAGCAGCGCTGGGCGAAGACGAACAAGTGGAAGCTGGAGAACGCCGCCGGCAAGGCCCTGTTCGGCTCCTATCGCAATCCGCTGACCGATGACGAGTCCGTCAAGGGCGAGTATCGCTCCACCGCGAACACCAATGCCTTCGTCTTCGCCGGCAAGCTCTGGGCGATGAAGGAGGACAGCCCCTCGCTGACCATGGACCCGGCGACGATGGAGACTTTCGGCTTCGAGAAGTTCGGCGGCAAGATGACCGGCCAGACCTTCACAGCCCATCCCAAGGTCGATCCGCTCACCGGCAACATGGTCGCCATCGGTTATGCGGCCAGCGGCCTGTGCACGGACGATGTGTGCCTCTATGAAATCTCCCCGGACGGCGAGCTGATCTACGAGGCGTGGTTCAAGGTCCCCTATTACTGCATGATGCATGATTTCGGCGTGACGAAGGACTATCTGGTCCTGCACATCGTGCCGAGCATCGGCAGCTGGGACCGGCTGGAGAAGGGCCTGCCGCACTTCGGCTTCGACACCACCCTGCCGGTCTATCTCGGCATCATTCCGCGCCGCGCGGACCTCAAGCAGGAGGACATCCGCTGGTTCAAGCGGGAGAACTGCTTCGCCAGCCATGTGATGAATGCCTTCCAGGAAGGCACGAAAGTCCATGTCGACGTGCCCGAGGCGGAGAACAACATGTTCCCCTTCTTCCCGGACGTCCACGGCGCGCCGTTCAATCCGCAGCAGGCAATGAGCCGGCTCACCCGCTGGACGGTGGACATGGCATCCAACAGCGACGAGTTCGACAGCGTCACGCGCCTCACCGAGACGGCGGGCGAGTTCCCGCGCATCGATGATCGCATGACCGGCCTGCCTTATCGCTACGGCTGGATGCTGGAAATGGACATGAAGCGCCCGGTGGAACTCAAGGGCGGCAGCGCGGGCGGCTTCCTGATGAACTGCCTGTTCCTCAAGGATCACCAGACCGGCGCCGAGCAGCATTGGTGGTGCGGCCCCACTTCCTCGCTGCAGGAGCCCGCCTTCATCCCGCGCAGCAAGGATGCGCCGGAAGGCGATGGCTGGATCGTACAGGTCTGCAATCGCCTGGCCGACCACAAGAGCGACCTGCTGATCTTCGAGGCACTGGACATCGAGAAAGGCCCGGTCGCGACGGTTCACCTGCCCTTCGCGCTGCGCTTCGGTCTGCACGGCAACTGGGCCAATGCCGAGGAGATCGGCCTCGCCGCCTGAGATCCGGGCATCGAAACCGAACAACCGCCGCGCGGGCGCCTGACGTCCGCGCGGCCATATCGTCGATCAAGGGAGAGAAGCCATGATTCCAGCCGGCGCCGTGATTCCCGGCCTCGAGTTCGTCTATGAGGCCGAGGGCGATCTCGATCCGCCCATTCCCATCGGCGAGACCGTCGATGGCACGCGGCGGATCATCCCCATCCGCGCCGGGGGGCGCGTGGAAGGACCGCTGATCCGTGGCCGGCTGGTCGGCGGGGCGTCGGACTGGCAGCTCACCCGCGGCGACGGCGTGACGGTGGCGGACGCGATCTACGCGCTCCACACCGATGACGACGTCGTCATCCAGATCCGCAATCGTGGCCTGCGCCATGGCCCGCCCGAGGTGATGGCGCGGCTGGGCGCCGGTGAGGACGTCGACCCGGCGGACTATTATTTCCGCACCGTGCCCGAGTTCATCGCACCGATCGGCAAATATGACTGGATGAACCGCAGCATCTTCCTGTGCTCCGGCGCGCGCTACAAGGCGGGCATCAAGCTGTGGGTGTGGCGCGTGACCTGAGGACGCCGGGCGCCCGTCCGGAGGGCATCACATACGCGCAATCCCGCACGCTGCCCGTCACGACGCCCAGCCCGTTGCAAAGCGCTACCGAAGCGCCCATCTTCCTCCAATGACCAAGCTTTCCTTCCTGGACCTCGTCAATGTCGTCGAGGGCGAAACCAGTGCCGATGCCATCCGCCGCGTCGGCCCGCTCGCCGCCCATGCCGAGGCGCATGGCTATCATCGCTACTGGATCGCCGAGCATCACGGGATGGAAGGCGTGGCCGCCGCCGCCACCTCGCTCATCATTGCCGAGGCCGGCCGCGCGACCAGCCGCATGCGCATCGGCTCGGGCGGCATCATGCTGCCCAATCATTCCCCGCTCGTCATTGCCGAGCAGTTCGGCACGCTCGACGCGCTCTTTCCGGGCCGGGTGGATCTCGGCCTTGGCCGCGCGCCCGGCGCGGACAGCCGCGTCGCTCGCGCGCTGCGGCGCGACTTCATGACCGAGGCGGAGAAATTTCCCCGCAATGTCGTGGAGCTGCGCGCGCACTTCACCGGCGACCCGGATCTTGGCGTCCTGGCGGTGCCGGGGCGCGGCGCGGACATCGAGATGTGGATTCTCGGCTCCAGCCTGTTCGGCGCGCAACTCGCCGCCGCGCTCGGCATGCCTTATGCCTTCGCGTCCCATTTCGCGCCCGACCAGCTCGATGAAGCGCTGATGATCTATCGGCGGGACTTCCGCCCTTCCGCCCGGCTGCGCGAGCCTTATGCCGCCGCGGCGCTGAGCGCCGTCGCCGCCGACACCACGGCCGAAGCCGAATATATCGCCAGTTCGATGATGCAGAATTTCGTGGCGCTGCGCACCGGTCGACCGGGCAAGCTGCCACCGCCGGTCGAGAATTATGTCGCCAGCCTGCCGCCCTCGGCGAGCGCGATGCTGGGCCATGTCCTGCAATGCAGCGCCTTCGGGTCGGTGGAGGATGTCGCGCGGGGTCTCGCCCGCTTCATCGCGCGCACGCAGGTGGACGAAGTGATCGTCCACAGCCCGGCTTTCGATCCCGATGCCCGGCTGAAGTCCGTGGCGCTCATCGCCGACGCCTTCCGCGCGGTCGAGGCGGGGCAGACGACCGCGCCGGCCTGAGTTCGGCACGCACAGGCGGGGCAGGAGCGCGGGCGGCATGCACCCGCGCCGCTCCGGTCAGGCGGGCGCCAGTTCCTTCGCGTCCTGCAGGATCATCTCCGATCCCTTCTCCCCGATCATGATCGAGGCGGCATTGGTATTGCCGGAGACGATCTTCGGCATGACCGAGGCATCAATGACGCGCAGGCCTTCGATGCCGTGGACGCGCAGGCGCGCATCCACCACCGCCTTGGGGTCAGAGCCCATGCGGCACGTGCCCACGGCATGATAGAGCGTGCCGCCCGCGACCTGCGCATAATGGAACATCTGGTCGTCCGTCTCGCCGAAGGGATCGGGCCCGGCCAGATATTTGTTGATCGCCGGCTGC
Source organism: Sphingobium sp. SYK-6 (assembly GCF_000283515.1). GTDB lineage: Bacteria > Pseudomonadota > Alphaproteobacteria > Sphingomonadales > Sphingomonadaceae > Sphingobium > Sphingobium lignivorans. The sequence goes on along the minus strand of NC_015976.1, from coordinate 1,399,475 downwards.
TGCCAGATGTGTCGGATGATCTTGAGCTGCGTCACCGCCATCTGCTGGTCGATCGGGTCGGCAAGATAATTGGGCGTGATCTTCGGCGCGTCCAGGCCGTCGGGCGTGCGGGCATGGATCGAGCCGCGCGATTCCGGGCGAAGCTGGCAGGGGTTGGACGCGAGCCCCGGCTCCTTCTCCAGCGCGAGCTGCTGCTTCGCGTTGAGCACTTCGAGGTCCATGGAGGCCGCCATGGTGTGGATCTGGATGTCCGGCGTCTCCAGCCCCTCGCGCGAGCGCAGGAACGTGCAGCCATGGGCCACGGCGTAGGACAGCAGCCCCTTGCGCGTGAAGCCATATTTGAAGATCTGGCCGACCAGCGGCAGGCCGCTCGCCATGGAGTTGACCGACGGCGTGCCCGGCTTGAGCCGCGCCTGGCAACCGATCATGTAATGGTCCTGCAGGTTCTCGCCGACGCCCGGCAGCTCATGGACGAGCGGCACGCCCAGCGACTGGACGAGCGCCCCCTGCCCCACGCCCGAGATCTCGAGCAGCTTGGGGCTTTCCACCGCACCTGCTGCGAGGATCACTTCCCGCCGGACCATCACCCGGCGCATGCGATCATGCTGGCGGAACTCGATGCCCACGGCACGCTTGCCCTCGAACAGGATGCGCGTGGTCATGGCGCGCAGCTCGACCGTCAGGTTCGGGCGATCCATCACCGGATGGAGGAAGCCCACCGCCGCCGAGCAGCGCCGGCCGTTGCGGGCCGTCATCTGGAACCAGCTCGTGCCTTCCTGGTCGCCGTCGTTGAGGTCGTCCTTGTAGCCATAGCCCGCCTGGACGCAGGCATCGATCAGCGCCTTGCTGACCGGGTGCTGCTCGGGGAAATCGGAGACGGAGAGGCCGCCGCCGGTGCCGTGCCCCTCGATGGCGCCGCGCTGCTGATCTTCGCTCTTCTTGAAATAGGGCAGCACATCATCCCAGGCCCAGCCTTCATTGCCCATCTGGCGCCAGCCGTCATAGTCGGCGGACTGGCCGCGCACGTAGAGCAGGCCGTTCAGCGAGGAGGAGCCGCCCAGCACCTTGCCCTTGGGCCATTTGTGCGGACGACCGCCCGAGCCCTCGTCCACTTCGGTTTCGTAGAGCCAGTTGACCTTGGGATCGTTGAGTGTCTTGCCGAAGCCGATCGGGATGTGGATCATCAGGTTGGAGCGGAACTGGCTCAGCTCGCGCGTGGGACGATCGTCGCCGCCCGCCTCCAGCACCACCACTTCGGTGTGCCGATCCGCCGAGAGCCGGTTGGCGAGCACGCAGCCCGCGCTTCCGGCCCCGACAATCACATAGTCGACCGTTCTGACATCAACCATTGGCCTGTCTTTCCTCTCACCCCGCGCGCACGATTTGGCTGTGCGCTGCATTGACTCCATCGGCCGCTACAAGGCGGTCTTTTTCGAACAAAGTCAACCAGAGGATCGCGCAGGCCGGCCGGGCCGGGTCAGACGGGTTCGCCGCCCGCCCGCGCCCGCTCGAGCTTCAGCCCCTCGTCCTTGCGGATCCGGAACACCAGCACCAGCAGCAGGATGACGATGGGGATCGCGACCCAGTTCACGCTGAGGATCGCGGTGCGCAGGTCGCCGCCCGTGGCATCGGACACCATGCCCACCAGATAGGGCCCCATGCCGAGGCCGAAGATGGTCGAGATGATGAGATAGGTGCTCGCCGTGATGCCGCGCATGCGGGGCAGGACAAGGCCGTAGAGCAATGAATAGAGCGGCGGCATCCAGCAGGTGAGGATCACGCTGTAGAGCACGAAGCGGGTATAGAAGCCGGTGGTGTCGGCTGCATGATAGGTCCAGATGCCCACAAGCGGCGAGACGCCGAGCGCGAACAGCGTCAGATAGACTCGCCCGGTGGCAGGCATCGACTTGTCGAACCAGTCGGCCAGCGGACCCGCCAGCATGGGGCCAACGATACCCACGACCAGCGAGAGCATGCCGAAGGTGACGCCGGTCTCGGCCGGCGACGTGCCGTAGGTCTGCATGATGAAGGTCGGCGTGAAGCCCATCACGCCGTAATTGATGATCGTCTGCATCGTGCCGACCGCGATGGCGATGAGCAGCGAGGGCGATCCCACGGTGAGCTTGTAGGTTGGCGGATCGACCAGCGCGAAGCCCTGCAGCAGATTGAAGATCACGATCATGCCGAAGCCCATCACGCCCCACTGGAGGACATGGGGATTGATCGCCGCACCGCCGAAGTTGAGCGAGGGGCGCGGCGAAAAGGCCGAGGTCACCTGCACGATCAGCGTCATGAGCAGGATGACGCCGAGAATGAAGACGAGGTTTGCCGACCAGTGGCGGGCCGGGGCGCGGCGCGTGCCGAGGGCAAGAAGATGCGGCCCCGGCGTCACCGATCCGAGCAGCGCGAAGCTTGCCCGGAACGGCGCCGGATCAGGCCGCGAGACGATGCCGTCCATGGTGCCGCGCTGCGGCTCCCGCAGACCCCAGAGCAGGATCGCGAGGATCAGGCCGGGCACCGCCGCAACCATGAAGGCGAACTGCCAGCCGGAGAAGCCGAGCGGCGCGGCGCCGCCGGCATAGCGATTGTCCCACCATTCGGCCGCCACGCCGCCCAGCACATTGGACAGGCCGAGGCCGACCGCGATGGCCGAGGCGATGACGCCCATGACGAGGCCGCGCCGGCGCGGCGGGAAATAGTCGAACAGCAGCGAGGTGCCGGCCGGCGCCGTCGCCCCTTCGCCGATGCCGACCCCGAGGCGGGAAATCGCCAGCATGGCAAAGCCGTTGGCGAAGGCGGCCATGCCGCTCGCCACGGACCAGAAGGCAATGGCGACGGCTAGGATCCGCGTGCGGATCCAGCCGTCCGCGAGGCGCCCGAGCGGCAGTGAGAACAAGGCGTAGAACAACGCGAAGACGGTGCCGTAAAGCAGTCCCATCTCCGCGTCGCCGATCGCCAGGTCCGCCTTGATGCGCGGCGCCAGGATCGCAAGGATATTGCGATCCAGGAGCGACAGGGCGTTGGTCAGGCCGACCAGCGCCAGCGCATACCAGGCCGTCCCGGTTACCCGGGCCGCCGCGGGCGCGTCGCTCACAGTTTGAACACTCGCTCGGCGTTGGTCTGCATCAGCTTCTTCTTCTGGGCGAAGGGGATGGCGAGGTTGTCGTGCACGCGCACCTCGTCCGCCACATATTCATAGGGATAGTCCATGGCATACATCACCCGGTCCTCGCCGAGCTGTTCCATGCACAGCTTGATGGTGGGCTCGCTGGCCATGCCGCTGGTGGTCACCAGCACATTGTTGCGCATGTAGTGGAACATGTCGTGCTGCAGGGGCTTCAGGCGCTCGTAGCGCTGCGAGCGCACGCCAGCCTTGTGCATGTAGTCCACGCGGAACAGCCAGTTCGGGATGGCCTCGCCGCCATGGCCGACGACCACCTGAAGGTTCGGATAGCGGTCGAACACGCCGGTGGTGAGCAGGCGCAGCAGATGATAGCCCGTTTCCACGCCGAAGCCGAAGATGGCGCCATCGAGCCCGGCTTCCACCATGCCGGCGATCATGCCGTCCGGCGGGGACTGCGGGTGGATGTAGAGCGGCAGGTCCTGTTCGGCGCAGGCGCGCAGAATGGGGTCGAACTGCGGCTCGTCCAGATACTGGCCCTTGGTGTGGCTGTTGACCATCACGCCCCGGAAGCCCAGCTCCTCCTTGCCGCGACGGATTTCCGCCACGGACCATGCCGGGTCCTGCGGGACGATCGAGATCATGCCGTAGTAGCGCGTGGGGTAGCGCTCGCACGCAGCCTTGAGCACGTCATTGGCTTCGCTTACCAGCGCCTTGGCCTCGTCCGCCTCAAAGACCTGGCCGCCGGGCGAGGTCATGGAGAGGATCGCGACGTCGATGCCGGTCTCGTCCATGGCCTGCAGGCGCAGGTCGTCGAGATCGACGAGCCGGTCGCGGATCCACTGCGAGCGCTCCGAAGGCGACGTGCCGTAAAAGCCCCAGAGCGACGTCGTCGCCTTGTCGGCCCGTCCCTCGCGCACGAGCTTGAGATAAGCGTCGAGCTGCGCGGGCGTGGCGAAGGCTTCCTCCGTGGCGATCCTGAGATATCCCCGGTCGCCACCGGTGTTGAGTGCGTGGGTCATGTCTTTCTCCTGCAACCCCTGAGTTCACTGGTCTGCCCGGGCAGAGCCGGCCCTGCCCCTGCAAGGCGGCCTGGCCTCTCCGGCCCGGGCAGCGTTTCCTGAATGGAAAGCCGGGCCTTAGCCCTCGTGCACCGCCTTGGTGACGAGGCAGGCCTGCACGCCTTCCGGGCCGTCCTCATGGCCGTGACCCGACCATTTGACACCGCCGAAGGGCGAATCCGCGCCGCCGATGGCAACGCTGTTGATGCCGAGCATGCCGGTTTCGACCTCGCGGGCGATGCGGCGCTGCATCTTCACGTCGTTGGTCCAGCTATAGGCGGCGAGACCGTAAGGCAGGCGATTGGCTTCCGCGATCATCTCGTCCGCCGTACGGTAGGGATTGATGAGCGCGACGGGGCCGAACGGCTCCTCGTTCATGATCTCGGCGTCCAGCGGAACGTCGCTCAGCACGGACGGCGCGTAGAAGAAGCCCTGGTTGCCGATTCGCTCGCCACCGGCATTGAGCGTCGCCCCGGCATCGACGGCGCTGCCGATCAGGCGTTCCATCGCGTCCGGACGGCGGGCATTGGCCATCGGGCCCATCTGGATGCCGTCCTCGAGGCCGTTGCCGACCCGCAGTGCCTTCGCGCGCTCGGCAAAGCCGTCGCGGAAAGTCTCGTAGACATCCTCCTGCACGATGAAGCGCGTGGGGGAGACGCAGACCTGCCCGGCATTGCGATATTTGTGCCCGACCATCACCTCGAGGACGCGGTCGACGTCGACATCGTTGAAGACGAGCACTGGGCCGTGGCCGCCAAGCTCCATCGTCGTGCGCTTGAGGTCGTCGGCGGCGAGCTTCGCGAGATGCTTGCCGACCACCGTCGATCCGGTGAAGCTGAGCTTGCGGATGACGGGCGAGGCCAGCAGATAGCGCGACACTTCGTCCGGGACGCCGAACACGGCCTGCGCCACGTCGCTGGGCAGGCCCGCATCCAGCAGGCACTGAAGCACGCCAAGCGCGGACGCGGGCGTTTCTTCGGCCGACTTCATGATGACCGAGCAGCCCGCCGCGATCGGGGCGCCGAGCTTGCGGCCCGGATTGCCGAGCGGGAAGTTCCAGGGGGAAAAGGCCGCGACGGGACCGACGGGCTCATAAGTGACGGTCGAGCGGGTGCCGGCCGGACGCACGAGCGCGCGCCCATAAAGGCGGAACACCTCGCCCGCGTAGAAATTGAACAGGCCGGCGACCATCATCACTTCGATGCGGGATTCCGCCAGCGTCTTGCCCTGCTCCATGGTGGCGATGCGCGCCAGCGTCTCCTGCCGCTCCATGAGCAGCCGCGCCGCGCCGGAGAGGACGGCGGCCCGCTCCTGCGGCGTGCTGTTGCGCCAGCGCTGGAAGCCGCGCTGCGCCGTTTCGAGCGCCCGGTCGAGATCGGCAGTGTCGGCGAGCGGCAATTCGCCCAGCGTCTCGCCCGTGGCGGGGTTGACGATGGTCTGCGTGCGGCGGTCGCCGCCAGTGACGGCCTCACCGTCGATAATCATGTGAAGGGACGGATAGGCGGTCATGGCAATCCTCTTCCAGAACTCAGCGTGCTCCGCGAGGAGGCCGCAGCACGCGCCGCGGCCTCCGGGAGCCGGACATGCCCGAGGGCATGTATGATCCTTTCGGGAAGAGATGGTGAGTCGTCAACTCCCCTTGGCTGTTTCCGCGGTTTGCGCGGCAATTGCCGCCTCGGCTGCCTCCAGTCGCTCGATCTCCGCGCGATAGGGCTTGCAGGCGCGCCACATGCTGATCGTGGCGAGCGGGAGCAGCACCAGCGCGGTGATGAAGATGGCCTGCCAGAGCCGCGCTTCATCCCCCACGACATATTGCGCGACCGCGCCGATGACGAAGCTGCCCATCGCACCGAAGAAGGTGAACATGAACAGATAGAAGGCCGTCACCTGCCCGCGCATCGCCTGCGGTGCGACCCGCTGGATCGCCGCGTTCTGCGCCGGCGCGCCGGCCAGGCCGAACATGGTGGCGATCGCCATGGCGCCCATGGCCAGCTCGCCGCTCGGCATCAGCGGCGCGGCGAGCGTGCAGACCGTCACCGCCGTGAAGCAGATGGCCGCCGTGCGGACATTGGCGTCCTTGTGCCGGCGCGCGAACCAGGAGACCATGACGCCGCCCAGCACGAGCCCCACGAGCTGCGCGACCAGCAGCATGGGCGCAAGCACCTGCCCGATCCGCGCCTCGTCCAGCCCGTAGGTGCGCACCAGGAAAGGCACGCGCCAGAAGCCGATGCCCTGGCTTTCCGTCGCGCTGAGCGCGAGCGCGAAGAACAGCGGATAATAGACCACGCCCTTGGCGCGGATGCCCTTGAGCGCATCGAAGCCCATGAAGGTGAGCACCTTGCGGCCCAGCGGCACCGCTTCCGGCACCACCACCGCCTCGACCGGCGCGAGGCGACGGCCGGGTTCCTTGATGAACAGGAAGAGCAGCGCTGCCGGAAAGGACAGCAGGCCAAGGCCGATGAGGATCCACTGCCAGCCGAAGATGCGCAGGCCCATCACCTGGCTCGGTTCCCAGTGCGATGTCGCCGCGATCATCATGCCGCCGAAGAACACGCCGAGCGTGGTCCCGCCGATGAAGCCGAGCTGCAGCAGGGCGAAGGAAATGGGGATGCGCTTGGGCCGGAACATGTCGACGATGAGGGAATAGGAGCCGGGCGCATGGGCCGATCCGCCCGCGCCGAGCAGCATGCGCGCCGCGATGAACTGGCCGAAATTCTGCGCAAGGCCGCTCAGCATCGTCACGCCGCCCGTCACCGCGGCACTGATCGCGAGGATGATCCGGCGGGGATAGAGATCGACGAGGCGCGCCAGCGGAATGCCGACGAAGACGTAGAAGATGATGCTGGCGGGCCCGCCCAGGATGCCGAGCTGCGTATCGGACAGGCCGAAGTCGATCTTGATGCGCTCGGCCAGCATGCCGAACACCGTGCTGTCGAAGAAACTCAGGAATGTCGCGATGATGATGACCGTGAGGCCATAATAAGCGGCTGGCGCGGACGGCCAGCTATGCGCTTGCGTACCTTCCTTCGGCGCCCCCTGCCCCGTGACGGGTGCAATTGCCATATGATCTCCTCTTCCCAGAATGCGGACAGTCGCCGGGTCTTCTCCCCCGGTGCCGTCCGCCCCCGTGGTTTCCAACGTCGCGTTGATTTTGTCCAGCACTTTGCAGGTGCCGGTTTTCTGTGCTTTACGGGCATGGTGTAAGGCGCGCGCAAAGCCCGGTCATTTCATCTGGCGGCACGCATCGACAACAGGGGAGGCCCAGCGAATGATCACCGGAACCGGCCAGCAACAGGATGCGGGCGATGCCTATGCCGCCGATCGCGCGGCGATCATGCAGCTCGAGGCGGAGTATCTGATGGCGCTCGACTGGGGCGATGCGGAATCCTACGCGGCCCTGTTCGCGCCCGAAGGCCGGCTCGAATGGGCGCGGGGCACAGCCGTCGGCCCCGAGGCGATCTACCGCGAGATCGGCATCTACAAGGAAGCCATCAAGCAATATTATGGCGACGACGGCTCGGGCAAACCCGTCGTGCTGCGCCACTTCATCACCAATCAGGCGATTTATGTGCATGGCGACACCGCGAAGGGCGTCATCTACTGGTTCGAGGTGGCCAATAATGGCCCCGGCCACAGCCCCGCCATCGGCAGCTACGGCCATTACGAGGACTCCATGCGCAAGGTCGACGGCGCATGGAAGTTCGTCAGCCGCAAGATCTTCAACGAGCAGCTCCCCGATCGCGGCGCAGGCCCGGAAAACCCGGCCCGCGCGGCCCGCCTCCCCTGAAGCGGCGCTTCGCCGTGCGGCGGGGAAGGTGCGCCTCAAATGACCCGGCGGCGTGGCCAGACGTCGGCCGGGCGAAGGTCCGCTTTAAAGGAACCCATCAAGGTCGGTGGATGGCCGATTGGTTGTGGCAAGCGGACATTTCCACTTTTCGTCATTCCCGCGCACGCGGGAATCCAGTGACACCCCGGCGCTCGTACGCGATGTCTCAGCTGGATTCCCGCGTGCGCGGGAATGACGATTTAAGGGGAAGATGACGTCTCCATTGGCGTCTGTCCGGAAAGGCCGCTCTTGAGGCCTCGCACCTGATTTTCTGCCGTTCGCCATCGCCTTGTTATCGATCTTTCATAGCCGAATGCGGAGCGAGCGGTTCCGGTTGTAACACCGAAGATGTCGCATAAAACTGCGAATGTCAGCTTTTAGGACAGAGGGCTTGCAGGAGCTATGGCGTAAAGGTGATGGAAAGCGGACGATCACTCGATGGCCAGAAGAACAATGATCGCTGCAATTGTCCCGACAATAAAGAAAAGATTTCCAACGATTGGATGACGCTTGAACCACGCCCCGAACCAGCGGTTTCCGAGCCACGCGCCAAAGCCAGAAAGAATCCAATCGATCATGGAACCCCTACCCCGGAATTATTCCATAATGAGGGACGGCACGTCCGCAACAGAAGTCGTATCGGGTCAGGCTTCTTCTGGAGCAAAAGCGGGATAACCGCCGTTCCGCAAAGGCCTGGACTCTGTCCACGCCGCTTGGGCATCCCCCTGCCGTGGGTATCTCCGCTCCATCTGCGCAAAGCCGAGGGTGACGGCAAGCCACTCCCCCGCCCCTCAGCCAGCATCGAGAGCCGCAGCAAAGGCCGCCTTGTGGCGCAGCATATGCGCGCGCTCCTCGTGGGACCAGCGCAGCATGGCACGCGCCTTCTCCTCGCTCACCGCGACGCGCCGCAGATCGCGCAGGGCGGCTTCCCAATAACGGATATTGCCGTCGATCCGTCCGATGATGGCCGCCACCAGCCCGGCCCGCTCGGCCGGCGCGACCCCATAATGGCGGGCAGCCAGAGCCGCCTGCCGGCATTGCGCGGCGAGCGGCGCGCGGTTCGCTTGTGACGAGATCGACCACATCCAGACCAGATAGGCCAGGTCGTCGATCGCCCGGCCGGGCGCGGCCATGTCGAAATCGATCCAGGCCACCGGCAGGCCGTCGCGAAAGATGGCATTATAGGGCCCGCAATCGAAATGGCAGGCGACCTCGCTCTCCCCCGCCAATGCCGTGCCACGCGTGGCATCGTGCAGCCGGCGCAGCAATCGCGCCGCCGCGATGACAGCCGCGTCGCCATAATCCCGCAGCGATGGCTCGACGTCGCCCGCGATCCATCCGAGCATGTCCCGCCCCTGCGCATCCTGGCCGAGAAAGGCCGGCGCGAGGCCGGGGGCCGCCCTCTCCAGATGGCGCAGCAATGCACGCGCAAAGGCGGCATTGTCGCGCGGCGGGCGGCGGACAGTGTCGCCGACACGCACCACGCCGCGCGTCGCCCGCCCACCGGCAAGCGGCTGCTCCGCTGCGCCTTCCGCTTCTGCTCTCCCCGCGCCCGTCATGGCGCCAGCGTCGCACGCGGGTCCCGGCATCGCAAGCGGGCGCCGAGCCGCCATAGCGAAAGGCCCGCCACACATCTGCGCGGCGGGCCTTCCCGATGTCTTCACGCGGTCATGACCCGGTCATGACGCGCACGGCATGGCCGGGGCTCAGAACAGGCCCTGGATCTGGCCCTGCTCGTCGAGCTTGATGAAGTCTGCCGAGGGGACCTTGGGCAGGCCGGGCATGCGCATGATGTCGCCGCAGACCGCCACGATGAACTCCGCGCCGGCCGAGAGGATCACGTCGCGCACGGGCACGACATGGTCGGTCGGGGCGCCGCGCAGCGCCGGGTCGGTCGAGAAGCTGTACTGCGTCTTGGCCATGCAGACCGGCAGATGGCCGAAGCCGTCCGCTTCCCAGCCCTTGAGCTTGTTGCGCACGCTGCTGTCCGCCGTCGCCTCGGTCGCGCGGTAGATGCGCTTGGCGATCGTGTCGATCTTCTCGAACAGCGGCATGCTGTCTTCATAGAGCGGCGCGAAGTTGGACGAACCGCTCTCGGCGAGCGCGACGACCTTGCGCGCCAGTTCCTCGGTGCCGGCCGAGCCGTTGGCCCAGTGGCTGCACAGTACCGCCTCGGCGCCCGCGGCCTCGGCGATTTCCTTCACCATGGCCATTTCCTCGTCGGTGTCCGTGATGAACTGGTTGATCGCGACCACCACCGGCACGCCGAACTGGCGGACATTCTCGATGTGGCGAGCGAGATTGACGCCGCCCTTGCGGACCGCCTCCGGGTTCGCCGTGCCGAGATCGGCCTTGTCGACGCCGCCATGCATCTTGAGCGCGCGGATCGTCGCCACGATCACTGCGGCCGAGGGCTTGAGGCCCGCCTTGCGGCATTTGATGTCGAAGAACTTCTCCGCACCCAGGTCGGCACCGAAGCCGGCTTCCGTCACCACATAATCGGCGATCTTGAGCGCGGTCTTGGTGGCGAGCACCGAGTTGCAGCCATGCGCGATGTTCGCGAACGGGCCGCCATGGATGAGCACCGGATTATTCTCCAGCGTCTGCACCATGTTCGGCTGCAGCGCGTCCTTGAGCAGCACGGTCATGGCGCCCGAGGCATTCAGCTCGCTGGCCAGCACGGCCTTGCGCTCGCGCGTGTAGCCGGCGTGGATGTTGCCGAGGCGCCGCTCGAGGTCCTTGAGGTCCGAGGAAAGGCACAGGATCGCCATGACTTCCGAAGCCACGGTGATGTCGAAGCCGTCCTCGCGCGGATAGCCATTCGAGACGCCGCCCAGCGAATTGACGATCGAGCGCAGCGCCCGGTCGTTCATGTCGAGCACGCGGCGCCATGCGATGCGGCGCGGATCGAGGCCGAGCTTGTTGCCCCAGTAGATGTGGTTGTCGATCAGCGCGGCGAGCAGGTTGTTCGCCGAGGTGATGGCATGGAAGTCACCGGTGAAGTGAAGGTTGATGTCCTCCATCGGCACGACCTGCGCATAGCCGCCGCCGGCCGCGCCGCCCTTCACGCCGAAACAGGGGCCGAGCGAAGGCTCGCGCAGCGCCGCCACGGTCTTCTTGCCGATGCGGTTGAGGCCGTCGGCCAGGCCCACGGTGGTCGTGGTCTTGCCTTCGCCGGCCGGCGTCGGGTTGATCGCGGTGACGAGGATCAGCTTGCCGTCCTGGTTGCCCTGAACGCTGTTGATGAAGTCCCAGCTCAGCTTGGCCTTGTAGGGGCCGTAGTTCAGCAGCGCGTCCTGCGGGATGCCGACTTTCGCGCCGACCTCCGCGATATTCTGCATCTTCGCTTCGCGGGCGATCTCGATATCGGAGCCTTGTGCCATGTGTCCTCCTCGTCCTTTCTCGTGGCGAGCCCGGGCAGGTCGCCCGGGCCGATGCGCCGTAAGTCCTGTTCGGTCGGCAGGGCGCTCAGATGCCCTGCTTCCCCTTGAAATTGACGATCCACTCGTTGGTCTTCACCAGGCCACCGAAGGGATAGAAGTGCAGATGCACCTGGCCATGTTCCGGGCCGAGCACCGGCGTCAGGTCCTCGATCACCGGGTCCGGGCCGGCGCTGCCGATCAGGCTGGTGATGGAAAGGCCATATTTCTTGACGACCTTGGCCGAGGTGCCCACGCCGCACCGCGCGGCGAAGCGCAGCAGCGTCTTGATCGAGGCCGGGCCAGCGAGGCCGATGCGGACGGGCCCGTCAATGCCTTCGCTGCGGATTTGCTTGAGCCACTCGAGCACCGGCTCGGCATCGAAGCCGAACTGCGTCATGATCGAATAATCGATGCCCTGCCGCTTCAGCGAGGCCACCTTGTCGTGCATCGCCTTGGCGAGCTTCTCGTCGGTGATGTCCGGATGACCTTCCGGATAGCCCGAGATGCCGCAATGCTCGATGCCATATTCCTTGAGGATGCCGCTGTCGATCAGCGCCAGCGCGTCCTCGTAGATGCCGAGCGGCTCGTTGGGATCGCCCGCGATCACGAACACATGCTTGAGATCGATGACGCCCTTGAGCATGTCGAGATAGGTGCGCAGGTCCGCCTCGTCGATCAGGCGGCGGGCCGAGAGATGCGGCACCGGCCGGAAGCCCAGCTCCTGGATGCGCTTGGCGGCGCGGGCGCGATCCTCATATTCGGCGCCGGGGAGGAACGTCACGGAGATCAGCGTGCCGGGCGGGATCATGTGCGCGGCATTTTCCAGCGCTTCCACGTCCTTGGGCGTGATCTCGAGCGAGTAGTCGGTAAACAGCCGCGACAGGGCGGCCTTGTCGAGCGTTGCAGTAGCCATCGGTTCCTCGCCTCTTCCTCGCCTCAGGGTTCAGGTTCGATTGCGCGAGAGCCGCGGGAGCCGGTCGTTCGGCGGTCCCGGCCGGGTGGCGCTGCATGCCGGCGCCAGGCGGGGCCGGTCGTCAGCATCGCCCTCGATTCGCCGTGCCGACGGACGCGGCGGCTCCTCGGGACGAACGGCGCCCTTCGCAGAGCAATCGTCATGGGTGGCGCCGGGCGACCGTCCCCCGTGGGAGATGGCCGCCCGATGCCCAAAGGTCAGGCCGTGACGGCAGCCTTGCGCCAGCCGCCTTCGTACGTCTCGCGCGCGGTCACCGAATAGGGGACCGGGCTCACGACGGCGCGCACGGCCATCTGCTTGTGCGGCTCGACCGTGGTCTTGCGCGTACCGCCATTTTCCTCGCCCCACAGGACCGTCAGCTCGGTGCCGACGGGGATCTCGTGGTCGATCGTCGCGAGCGAAAGCGCGCGCTTCTCGTTGTAGGAATAGCCGGTGAACATCGACATGCCGACCACGTTGCCGGCCGCGTCGAGCACGGCGTCGGCGTTGGTGTTGGCATAATTGGCCAGCGGCAGGTCGAAGAACTTGTAGTGCGCGTCGGCCTCGGTGTCGAACAGCGAAGCGTAGATCTTCGCCATGTCGTCGCCGTTCCAGGCCAGCGTGACCTTCTTGCGCTGCGTGGCCGGGTCGATCGCCTCGAGAGCGTCGCGGCCGATGAAGTCGTGGTCGAACTTCACGAAGGGACCATAGCCGATCTCGTAGGGATTGACGTAATAGTCCTCGATGTTGCTGGACACGAACGAACCGCCGATGGCGCCGCTCGCCTCATAGCTGTTGGCCGGCAGCCACTCGCGATAGGCCTTGAGCTTGTCGCCGGTGTAGATGGCCGGCAGCGGGCTCGGGATCCAGCCGGATTCCAGCGTGTTGGACGGATAGGCGCGCGAACCGACCGGGATGAGGCCGAATTCCTTGCCTGCCTCGAGGATCGCGTTGCGGGCCTTCTCCTGGGTTTCGTAGGGACCCCAGATCTCGAGACCCGGCGCGCCGGCCATGCCGTGACGCAGGGTGCGGATCTTCATACCGGCGATGTTCATCTCGGCCATGTTGAAGAATTTGAGCTTCTCGAGCGTGCCGCCGTGCAGCTTCTCGATCACGTCCCAGGCCTTCGGGCCCTGGATCTGGAAGCGCCAGGAGATGCGCTGCACCGGCTTGCCCATCGGGCGGCTCGGCGAGCGGTCGTCATGCACGATGTCGACGTTATAACCGCCGGTCTGCGCATGATACATCAGCCAGTTGGCGGCCGGCGCGCGGCCGACATACACGAACTCTTCCTCGGCGAGGTAGAAGATGATGCCGTCGCCGATGACATGGCCATAAGGCGTCACGGGCACGTACTGCTTCGCCTTGTTGGGCTCCCAGCCCTTGGGCGAGTTGATCATCGTGTCGGAGAGCAGCTTCAGCGCGTCCTTGCCACGGATGTAGAGGTCGACCATGTGGTGGGTCTGGTCGAAGAGCACTGCCGAATTGCGCCATGCCCACTGCTCGGTGCGCCAGTTGGAGAATTCCGGCGCCACCACCGGATACACATAGGCACCGATCTGGCTGTTGCGCAGCATTTCGACGGTGTTGCCGCCGGCGGCAAGCACTTGTTCAAGATTGGTAGGTGCCGACATCAGCTAAGTCCTCTCCTTGATCATCGCGAGGTACGGGTCGGCGTTCGACGCAATCGGTCGAATCGATGGACGCCCGGAAACATACGAATTTTTGTATGTTACACAAACGAAAATTTCGTGCCCCCGGCGCATCTGTCCAAACTTGTGTCACTGGCTGTATCCAGCGCATTTCCGCCATTCTTGCTGCACCCGCGAAGGGTTGTGAGGCCCATTTCAGACCAGGCGGAAACGGCCCTAGAAATCTCGGCACGCGGGTCACCTCCGACGTCCTGCGGCGCCATGTTGCTGCGCAGCAAAATCAGAGGAAGGAGCGCAACGGATCCTTGCCATCCCAGCCCCGCGTCTGCTCCCAGAAGCGCGTGAAGCCCTCGTCCATGCCGGGGGTCGCGGGGATCAGCTCGACGAAGCCCGGCGCGCCCGGCCCGCCTTCGAAATAGGCGACCGACCCGCCGGTGGGCACCGGCGCGCGATGCGCGAGCACTTCGCCCCGCGCGATGCGGCGCTCGACTTCCGCCTCGATCTCGTCGCCGTCGATGGCGAGGCCGAAATGATGAAAGCCATAGCCCACCCGGTCGATCGTCTCCTTGTAGACCGAGGGATTGTCGTCGAGCGGCTGCAGCAGCTCGATGTTCATCGATCCCGCGAAGCTCATCGCGATGGCGACGTCGCTGGTGCAAGGCGCGCCCCGGAACACATGCCCTTCCCCGCCGAAGCGCGGGAGGAAGAACCACGGGCCGATGCCCAGCTTGCTGATCCACCAGTCGATCGCTTCGTCCATGTCCTTCACGACATAGGCCATCTGGCAGACCGTGCCGACCTGCCCGCCGAAACCCATTGTCCTGTTCATGCCTGCGTCCTCTCCGCTATCGTTGTCAGGGCGCCCGCCAGTGCGTCGGGTACGCACAGGAACGGGCTGTGATCGCTGTCGAGCGTGGTCACGCTCGCGCAGGGAAGGGCCGCCGTCATGGCGCGCTGTGTCGCCAGCGGCAGGACCCTGTCATGGATGCATTCCACATAATGGCGCGGCACGCGGCCGAAGCGCTCCGGCGTGACGCGGACCGGCGTGCCGAGCGGACGCACCGGTTCCGCCACGAGCCGCGCGGCGCTCACGGCCTGCACCTGCGGCTCGCAGTGGCTGTAGAAAAGCGGGATCGCCGCCTGCGCGGAGAGCGCCACGCCCAGCCCGTCCGCGACCGGCGAGAGCCCATCGGAAAAGCCGCCATGCTGCGGCTCGCCCATCATGTCGTAGAGGCTGCGGCCATCCTCGCACAGCAGCGCCGCGACATAGACAAGCGCCGCGAATGCCTCGGGCGCGCGCTCGGCGGCACGGCTGACGACGAGCCCGCCCCGGCTGTGCCCGCACAGGATCACCGGCCCCGGCAAGGTGTCTGCCTGCGCGATGGCGAAGTCCGCCCAGCGGTCGAGCGTCGCCGCCGCCAGGGCCCGCGCGTCCCCGCCCATGCCGGGCAGGTCCGGCGCCGCCATGGCATGGCCCCGCGCTTCCAGCGGCCTGCGCAGGCGCTCGAAGCACCAGCCGCCATGCCAGGCGCCATGGATCATCAGAAAGCTCGCCATGCCGGCCTGCCGGGGTCAGGAGAATGCGATCACCGCCTTGCCGAACAGGTCCGGGGATTCGACATAGGCATAAGCCGCCTTCGCGTCTTCGAAGCTGAAGGTCGCGCCGATGACGGGCTTGATGCCATTGGCGTCCACGGCCCCGGCCAGCCGCTCGGCCATGCGTCGCGAGCCCACGAAGATGCCGCGCAGGATGCTGCCGGTCATCATGAGCGCGGCCGGATTGGGCCCGCCGACGGGATTGAGCACGCCGATCAGCGCCACCTCGGCATTGTGGCGCAGCGCGGCGAAGCTCTGGTGCAGCGTGCCGGCCCCGCCGACCTCGACCACCTTGTCCACGCCGCCCAGCGTCGTGCCGACATGGCGCCCCCAGTCCTCGATCGCCTTGTAATTGACGCCATGGTCGGCGCCGAGTGCCTTCGCCCGTTCGAGCTTGGCATCGCTCGAGGATGTGACGATGACCTCGCAACCCGCCGCCTTGGCCAGCAGCAGCGCGATCATGGAGACGCCGCCGGTGCCGAGCAGCAGCACGCGATCACCCGGGCGGACCGGTCGCGGACCCTCGAACAGCGCGTTCCAGGCCGTCACGCCCGCGCAGGGGAGCGTCGCGGCTTCCGCGTAGCTCAGCGATGCGGCGATGGAGACGACGCCCTGCTCGGGCAGTAGCACGGTTTCCGCAAGCATGCCCCGCCCGCCTGCCGCGCCGTTCGCGGGGCCGGTGTGGGGATTGGGCGGTCCGTCGACCCAGTCCTGGAAAAACGTGCCGGCCACCCGATCGCCGGTCCGGAAACGCGAGACGCCGGGGCCGACCGCGACGACCTCGCCGGCCCCGTCCGACAGCGGCACGATGGGCGATGGCACCGGCCCGCCCATATACTGGCCGCGCACGATCGCCTGATCGCGATAATTGAGGGAGCATGCGTGGACGCGGATCGCGACCTCGCCGGGGCCGGGCACCGGATCGGGCATCTCGATCAGGCTCAGATCATCGATCGAGGTGGCGCCCGCCGCCAGTTGCCATGCACGCATCCGCTTGTCTCCTGTGCTCATTCGCCTGGCCGGCTCTGGACGGTCGCTGGGCTGTTCAGCCGGACCGACCCGGGAGCGGCCGTTCAAAACCCTTGAGGCATCCCTCGCCGGCGCCTCTTCCGAACGGCTCTAGCCGCCTCGCGCGAGCTCCGGCAAGCGCAGCGTTTTCACCGCATGCAATGCCTTTCAGAGTCGATACCGCCTCGCCGCCCCGAAGGCCCGGTCAGGCTACGACGCCGCGCGCCGCCGCCAGGTCCGTCGCGATGCCTTCCGCCGCGCGGCGCAGCGCGCCGAGATGGCGCTGCACGACCGTCGCCGTGTCGCTGCGGCGCTGCAGCCAGGTGATGTTGATCGACGCGACCGGGAAGGCGCCGAGAATGACCGGCACCGCCATGGAGCGCCGCCCGTCCTGCCGCACTGCCTGCCAGTCCCGGTCCGGCCAGGGATGAAACGGCTCGCGCAGCGCATAGCCACGGTCGCGGATGCCGGCGAGCATGTCGTCCAGCAGCCGTTCTCCCGCGCTGTCGCCTTCCGCCGGGCGCAGCCGGCGGACGATCGCCGCGCGCTCGTCCGGCTGGCAGGCGCCAAGATAAGCCCGCCCCGTCGCCGTGTGCAGATAGGAAAGGCGCACCCCCACCGGGCCCAGCATGATGGCATCGAGCCGGATGAGCGGGCTGTTCGTCTCCACGATCTCGACATGGTCGGCGCGCGGCACCGCCACGGCGGAAGGCCATGCCACCTGATCGGACAGGCGGGCCAGATGACCAGATGAGACCTCGGCCACTTCCTCGGCGGAGATATCCGCCGACGGTGGCCGCAGGCGCGCGCTTGGCAGGAAGGCGCCATCGGCGAGGCGCTGCCAGATATGGCCATGCTTGCCCAGCGTGACCACCATGCGCAGCAATGTCGCCTTGGGCAGGCCGAGCGCCAGATGAAGTTCGTGAAGATTGGCGCCTTTGCGCCGGTCGATTTCCGACAGGACCTGCAAGCCGCGCTCCAGCGCGCGTACGGTCTTCACTTTCCGTTCGATCAAGCGCCTCTCCTCCTCGCTTGTTCTTTCACTGCGCGAAATAACACAGCCCCTCCGGCCCACCAAGAAGGAAGCCCGGAACAGCATGATTTTCTGCGGCTTTTGCGCGCATTTCCCCCTGCCAGTGCGCGGACGTCCGGTTGCGCCGCAGAGCAAGTCCCGCTGCCTCACCGGCATCGCCGCCGGCCTCGCGAATCAGCCGTGCAAGGCGCCCCGCTTTGCCCCGCATCAGACCTCCAGTGTCTCCAGCACGCCGCCGTCCACGGCCCAGCCCTGCGCGGTCACATGGCTCGCGGCGGGCGAGAGCAGGAAGCAGGCCACTTCGGCCAGTTCGTCCGCCGAGCCCATGCGGCGCTGGGGCACGCGCTGGTTGATCCGCGCCGCCTGATCGGGCGGGATGAGGTCGAAGGCGGGAGTATCGATGAAGCCCGGGATCACGCAATTGCACCGCACGCCATGCGGCGCCATTTCCACCGCGATCGCCCGCGAGAGGCCCAGCACGCCATGCTTGGACGCGACATAAGCGGGGTTCATCGCCATGCCTCGCTTGCTCGCCATCGAACCTGTCACGAGGATGCTGCCTTCCCCCGCCGCGATCATCGCGGGCAGCACGGCCTGCATCGCCCAGAAGACGCTGGTGAGATTGACGCGCAGCACATCCTCGAACAGCTCGCCCGGATAATCGAG
This sequence comes from Sphingobium sp. SYK-6, assembly GCF_000283515.1. Classification (GTDB taxonomy): domain Bacteria; phylum Pseudomonadota; class Alphaproteobacteria; order Sphingomonadales; family Sphingomonadaceae; genus Sphingobium; species Sphingobium lignivorans. Next base: position 1,381,138 of record NC_015976.1, on the reverse strand, counting down.
CGCGGGCGCGAAATTGCCTGCCAAGCCGGCATTGGCGAACAGGCCATAGGCGGGGCCGAAACGGTCCGCCGCGGCCTGCAGCGCGGCGTCCAGTGCCGCCTTGTCGCCCACATCGGCGGCGAAGGCGGCAGCGCCGGTGCCGATCTCGCCCGCCTGCGCCGTCAGCGCATCGATCCGCCGCGCGATCATCGAGACTTTCGCTCCGCGCGCGGCCAGCATCCGCGCCGTGGCGAGACCGATGCCGCTCGATGCCCCGGTGACGATGATGTGCCGTCCGGCCAGATCGCTCATGCTGCTCCTCTCCTTTTGTCCGGCGCGATTGAAGGCAGCCCCCGCCCGCGCCTTTTCGTCATCGATGTCCGGGTGCCGGCCCCCTCAGCCCAGCCCCAGCACGCGCACGGCATTGTCCTTCAGGATGAGCGGCAGCACATCCTCCTTGAAGCCGACTTCCTGCGCGGCGGCGATCCATTTTCCCGGCGTGATGAGCGGGAAATCGCTGCCGAACATCATCTTGTGCTTCAGCTGCGTGTTGGCATAGCGGATGATCTGCGGCGGAAAATATTTCGGGCTCCAGCCGGACAGGTCGATGAACACATTGTCCTTGTGCAGCGCCATGGAGAGGCTTTCGTCCGTCCAGGGCCAGCTGGGGTGCGCGAGGATGAACTTCATGTCCGGGAAATCGGACGCCGCATCGTCCACCAGCATCGGCTGGCCATATTTGAGGCGGATGCCCCCGCCCCCGCGCATGCCCGTGCCCATGCCCGAATGGCCGGTGTGGAAGATCGCCGGCAGCTTGTAGTGCGCGATCACTTCGTAGATCGGGTAGCCGGTCCGGTCGGAGGGGTGGATGCCCTGGATGAGATGGTGGAACTTGAAGCCCTTCACCCCATAATTTTCGATCAGGTCGCGCGCCTCGCGAGCGCCCATCTTCCCCTTGTGCGGGTCGATCGAGGCGAAGGGGATGACGATGTCGTCATGCTCGGCCGCCAGCTCGGCAATCTCGTAGTTGGAAACCCGCTTGGCGCCGACCGCGCTTTCGCAATCCACCGTGAACAGGCAGAAGGCGATCTCGCGCTGCCGGTAGAAATCGATGATCTCGGGGATCTTCGGCCGTTCGCGCGGCGCCTTGAAATAGGCGGACGCGGCATCGAAGAACTGCGCCATCACCGGGTCCTCGGGGTCGTGGCACGAGACTTCCGCATGGACGTGGACGTCGATGGCTTTCACTTTGCTGGGGTCGATGGGCATGGGGTCTTCTGCTCTAGCTTGAGGAAGGGCGGCCTTGTGCCGGCGCGCTGATCTCCGGCCCGTCTTGTCCTGGCATCAGGGGCTGCACGGATCAGCGGACAAAATCAACCCGTCGCCGGCGCGGGCATGGCGGCCGGGGCTCAGAACATCGGATGCGGATTGGCCGATGTCTCCGGCATCGGCTGGATCACGTCCCAATGCTCCACGATCTTGCAGTCCTTCACCCGGAACATGTCCACCGCCGCGAAACCGCGCGTGCCCGGTGTCATCACCGAATGATAATGGACCGCGACATGCGTCTCGTCCCCGAAGATGCGCTTGATATCCACCTTGAGCTGCGGATTGGCATCGAAGATCGGGCCGAGATGGCGCAGCGCAGCGGCCCGCCCGTCCTGCGCATAGGGATTATGCTGGATATAATCCTCGGCCACCCAGGTCATGAACGCCTCGCGCCAGTTCTTCTCGACGAAGAACAGCCGGCTGAAATCGCTGACGATCTCCACCGCCGTCTTCCCGCAACTGTCCGGCTCGGCGGCGCGAGCGGGCGCCGCAGCGGCCGACATCGCCAGCATGGCGACCATGAACATCCTTGCCTTCATGTCCTCTCCTCCCCTTAGCCGCACCGTCGCACTCCGGGCGCCCGGCAAGAGGCCCCGACGCCCGCGTTCAGAACATCGGATGGGGATTGGCCGATTTCTCGGGGATCGGCTGGATCACATCCCAATGCTCGACGATCTTGCAATTCTCGACCCGGAAGATGTCCACCACCGCCGAGCCGCGATCCTGCGCATTCATCTGGAGCTTGTTGTGGACGACGACGAGATCGCCTTCCGCAATCACGCGCGCCACGGTGTAACGCAGCTCGGGCATCGAGCGGAAGAACGGCTCCAGCGCCGCGATGCCATTGTCCCGCCCGTCCTTCGCCACGGGATTGTGCTGGATATAATCTTCCGCCACCCAGGTCATGAACGCGGTGCGCACGTCCTTCTGCTCGTAGAACAGCGGAATGAAGCGATCGACCACTTGCCGGGCGGTGAGATCGCACTGTCCCTCCGCCGCCTGCGCGGGCGCGGCGATGCCGGCCAGCCCCAGCGCGAGGGCCATGACGCGCGTGCCCAGGGATGCGCGGCTCATGCGGGCTTCTCCTTCTTCATCATCATCGGCGTGAAATTCTCGACCATGAAGGCCTTGCCCAGCACCGGATGCGCGAAACTCATGGGCACTTCGTAGCGGTGCGGCCAGGTCTGGCGCACGTCCTTCTGGGGCAGGATGCGATCCGGGCCGTCCGGATTCTCCGGATAGCAGACCAGCGCCGGCTGGAGATGCGCGACCGTGTGCGCCCAGCCGGTCTCATAATCGCCCTGCCACTGCATCATGTAATCGAGCCGCTTGATCTTCCAGACGCCGTCTTCCTTGACATAGTCATTCTCGTAGAGCCCGGATTCCCAGAATTGCTGCGGGACCTCGTCCGGCTTCTCGTGCAGCACCTCGTCATGCCAGCCACCCGCGAGGATGCCGCGGAACCGACCCTTGGCGGTCTGCCCGTCCTCGGCGACGGTGATGATGTCCTGAAGCTGGAAATGATCGAGAAGCAGGCCATGGACAGGCCCGCGTCGTCCGCCGGTGAAGCGATTCTGGAACCATGTGCCGTAAAGACGCATCACGCCTTCGTAACCGACATATTCACCGGAAAGAAAGACGACGACGCCGTCCTTCGCGAAAAGCCCGGCGACTTCTTCCGGCCTGTTATAATCTATATAATATCCATAAGCCCATTGGAGCCGCCTGATCGCGTTCACGTCCTCGAGTTGCTGAACCTTCTTTTCCAGCTCAGCCAAACGCGTTTCCACATCAGCCATTATCGACTCCTCTCTCCTTGTCTGCAAGGATGGCTAACAAAGCAAAGCCAATGAATCGAGAGGAAACGCCATGGACTGGACCGGCAAGGTCGCCTTCATCACCGGCGCGGGGACAGGCATCGGCTTCGGCATTGCCCGGGCCTTCAGCGATGCCGGGATGCGCCTGGCCCTTTCCTACCGGAACGAGGCGCAGCGCGCCCGCTGCGACGCCTGGTTCGCGCAGCGCGGGCGCGAGGCGCCGCTGTGGATCAGGCTCGATGTCACGGATCGCCCCGCATTCGCTGATGCTGCAGATAAAGTCATCGATCATTTCGGCAAATGCCATGTGCTGGTCAACAATGCCGGCGTCTCCGTGTTCGGCCCCACGGATGAAGCCAGCCACGCCGATTATGACTGGATCATGGGCGTCAATTTCGGCGGCGTGGCGAACGGGCTGGTGGCGTTCCTGCCGAAGATCAAGGCGACCGGCGAAGGCGGGCATGTCGTGAACGTCGCCTCGATGGCCGCTTATCTCTCGGGCCCGCAGGCCGGCATCTACACCGCATCCAAGTTCGCCGTGCGCGGCCTCACCGAGTCGCTGCGCTACAATCTGGCGCCGCACGGCATCGGCGTCTCGCTGGTGTGCCCCGCTCTGGTGGCGACCGATGCCGGGCTGAGCGCGCTCAAGCGCCCCGCCCGCCTCGGCGAGAGCGGCTTCGCGCCGGTGGACGAAGCCGAGCTGCGCCACTTCGCGTCCGCCTTCTCCAACGGCATGGACCCGCTGGAAGCCGGCGAGAAGATCCTGCGCGGCATGAGCGAGAATCGCGGCCTCATCTTCACCCACCCGGAATTCGCCGAGGATTTCGAGGACATCTACGAAACCAGCCTCGCCGCCCTCCCGGACGAAGAAGCCCCGCCCGAGCGGCTGGAAATCGAACGCAAACGCCGCGCCGCCAACAAGGCCGCCCTCGCCGGCGCCCGCATCGACCTCGCCGATCTGACTTGACTTGGGATCATGGGCCGGAAGCGATCCTGCCATTGCGGGAAATCCTCGCGCGTTCAATAACGCGTTCGCAAGTCGGCGGCATTTCCTGGCGGAAGTCTTGCATGATGGGGGAGATCTTATGAGGTCATTGGCGTCGCTTTCCATGATTGCGGTTGTGGCCCTGATGGGTGGAGCAGCTGTGTCTGCACAGGACTATTCACCCGCCTTTCGTCCGGACGCGATGGATGATCGGCCGGTGGGCGAGCCGAACCAGGTCATGGTTCTCGCCAGTCCGCATCTTTCGCAATGGCGTGATCGTCTTCGTCCCGAGATGGTCGAGCCGCTCCTGTCCCGCCTTGTCGCATGGCAGCCCACAGCGGTCGCGACGGAGGATAATTCCGGGCTTCTTTGCGATATGATGCGGCGGCAACCGGCGCGCTATGAGGACGCTTATCGATCCTATTGCTTCGACCCGTCCCGTGCCGCGCTAGCCACTGGCCTCGATGTCCCGACGGCCAATGCGAAGGCGGAAGCCATGCTGGCGGACTGGCCTGACAACCCGGCTCCTGCGATGCGTCGCACACTGGCCGCGACCTTCCTGGCAGCGGGAGAGCCTGCATCGGCCCTGGTGCAATGGCTGCGCCTGCCCGACAGCCAGCGCATCGCGGACGGCATTTTGACATCCGAGCTTGTCGATCTGCTGAAGGCACGCGCTCAGCGGGTGAACGAAACCGATCTGATCGCTGCGCGTGTCGCGGCGCGTGCCGGACTGGAGCGTGTGTGGAGCGTGGACGATCAATCGACCTATATGGGCGCGCTGCAGGACGAGGAAGCTTTTGGCAAGGCTCTGTCGCGCGCCTGGGACAATGACGCATCGAAAGCGCGCAAGGCCCAAAGCGACGCTCTTGCAAGCACCATCACCTCATCCGATGGCCTTCTCAATCTCTATCGCGCCTTCAACGATCCATCCTACGCCATCGAGGCCTACAAGTCAGACTGGGGACCAGCGCTGGCCGACCCCTCTCCGCAAGGATATGGCAGGCGCTACGTCGCCTATTGGGAAACCCGCAACCTGCGGATGGTCGCGAACATCAGGGAAGTACTCGGACGGCGGGCAGGCACAAGGATGCTGGCGATCGTCGGCGCGTCGCACAAAGGTTATTACGAAGCCTATCTTCATCAGATGCGCGATGTGAAGCTGGTCGATATCGCGCCGGTTCTAAAGTAGGCGGTGAAAGGAGAGGCGGGCAATTGGCTGGCCCGAACAGCCAGCCCGCGGACTGACCGTAGGGGGGCAGCAGACCTGCCCTCCCCCTCCCTCGTCATTCCCGTGCACACGGGAATCCAGTCACCCGCGCAGCGCAAAACCAGGGCTGAAGGCAAGATCTTCCACCGGAAGCCCGGAACCGCCCTTGGCAGGCCGCCAGCGCTGGATATCGATCCACCCTACCCCGCCGGCTCAAGGATCCTCTCCACCACGGCTGCCGTGATCGGGTGATAGTCGCCTTGCGCCTGTGCGAAGATGCGGCGCGCGACGGGCATGCCCCAGTCGCCCTGCGCCGCCAGCGCGCGGTAGACGGGGCGGATGAGCAGCAGCCGCCCGACGCGCGGCAGGAATTCCTCGGCGGAGGCGAGCGCGGGCTCGTAGCGATTGCCGATCGCCAGCGTCAGCCAGGCCGAGCGCACATAGGCGTTGGGCGAGGTGCCGAGCTTCATCGCGCCGTCCAGCTCGGCGAGGCGCGCGGCAGGCAGCGTGCGCGGCAGGCCGTTGAGGAAGCGTTGCCATTCCTGCGTGCCCCAGCCCGCGAAGGGAAGGGACGCCACCGGGCCGCCTGCCTTCACCTGCTCGATCGCGGCATCCACCTGCGCCAGCGTGGCCGAGCGCACATGGACGGCATTGTCCGGCAGGCCGGCCTCATAGGCCCAGCGGTCGAGCTGCAGCTTCGCTTCGAGCGCCGCATCGCCCTTGATGAGGTTCGCGCGCAGGTCAGCGAGCCAGCCGGCCGTGGTCTGCGGCTGGAAGGCATGACGGTCGAAATAGGCGCGCAGATAGGCGTCCCAGCGCTTCCGCCCCACGGTCTTCTCGATGGTGCGCAGGAAGATGGCGCCCTTGTTGTAGGCCAGTTCGCCCGCTTCCTCCCCGGGCCCCACATAGAGCTTCGTCGCGGCGGGCTTGCTGCCGCGCAGGTCGCGCTGGAGATCGTCCCACGAGATGTCGGCCAGCACGGCCGCGCGTTCCTTGCCGTAGACGATCTCGTCGATGCGATTCTCGAAATAGGTGGTGAAGCCCTCGTTCAGCCAGCCGTCCGGCCAGGTCGCGTTGGTGACGAGATTGCCGGACCAGCTATGCGCCAGCTCGTGCGCCACGACGTCGACATTGGCCTTGTCGCCGGTGAAGATCGTCGGCGTGAGGAACGTGAGCGTCGGGTTCTCCATCCCGCCATAAGGGAAGGAGGGCGGCAGCACGAGCATGTCGTAGCGGCCCCAGCGATAGGCGCCGTAGAGCGATTCCGCCGCGTCGATCATCCGCTCGGTGTCGTCCAGCTCGGGCGCGACCTTCGCCAGCGTGACCGGCTCGGCATAGACGCCACTGCGCGGGCCGAGCGGCTGGAACGCGAGGTCGCCCACCGCCAGCGCGATGAGATAAGGCGGCACGGGATGCGCCATGCGGAAGCGATAGCGCTTGCGCCCTGCTCCGGCCGGCTCGCCCTGGGGCGTGAGCCGCTCGCCGCTCATCACCGCGACCAGATCGTCCGGCACCGTGATGCTCGCTTCCCAGGTCTGGCGGATGCCGGGGCTGTCCTGCGTCGGGATCCAGCTGCGATTCTCGATCGCCTGCCCCTGGCTGAAGAGGAAGGGCTTGCGCTTGCCGGCAGTGAGCGCCGGCGGCAGCCAGCCGAGCGCGCTCGCATCGGGCCGGGAGCTGTAATGGATCGTGATCTGCCGGGCGGCGCCGATCTGCACGGTCAGCGGCGCGCCCTTGTTCTCCTCGCTGGCGCCGACGGTCCAGCGCAACGCCCTGCCCTTGTCGTCAGTGATCCGCTCAATCGCGAGGCCTTTGTCATCCAGCACGATCTCCCGCGCGCCCGGCGCGGCGAGAATGTCCAGCCGGGCCGATCCGCGCATCACCCGCGCCTCGAAATCGGCATCGAGATCGAGCGCGACATGCGTCACGCGTGCGATGCGCGGCTGCGCATAGGTCTCGCTGTCCACCGCGTCGGGCGTGGTCAGGATGGGCGAGACCGCGGCGGTCCGGGCATGGAGGGGAGACAGCAGGGCAAGGCCGACGAGGGCCGGAAGCAGGATACGCATGGCCCTTCTTTGACGATGCGGGAGAGCGCCCGCAAGGGGGTCATGCCCGCGCGGCGTCGTCATGCCCTGCCCCGTCACGCCCGGCCCGCTCAGACGCCCTCCGCCTTGCGCCCGTCAAAGCCCTGCCGCGCGGCCTCCACCGTGTCGAGATGCGCCTGCGCCCATTCCCACACGCCGCAGAAGGCCTCGCCCAGGCTCTCGCCCAGCGCCGTCAGCCGATAGTCCACGCGCGGCGGCACGACCGGATGCACGGTGCGGCACACGAGCCCGTTGCGCTCCATCCGGCGCAGCGTCTGGGTCAGCATCTTCTGGCTGATGTCCGGCACTTTCTGCGCGATGCGGGTGAAGCGCTGCTCGCCATGGTCGTGCAGAACCTCGATGAGGATCATGGTCCACTTGTCCGCCACTTGCGCGATCAGGTCCTGCACCAGCGCTTCCACGCGGGGGTCGATCTCGTCGTAACGCGCCGGGCTTGCGCTTCCGGAGCTCGCTGTCATCCGATACTCTCTTTCTGGCCAATACTCTCTTTCGAGTAAGTATAAATCTTTTCGGTGCCTTCTTTCGATTCGAGAGTATCGGCATAGATAGGGCGTCGTCCACTGGCAAAGAGGAGACTTCCCATGAAAACCACCGGCAACACGATGCTCGTCACCGGCGGCGGCTCGGGCATCGGCCGCGCGCTTGCCCAGCGCTTCCATGATCTTAGCAACACCGTCATCGTCGCCGGGCGCACCGCCGCCACGCTCGAGGAGACCATCGCGGGGCGCGACGGCATGCATGCCCTCACCTTCGACGCGAGCGATCCGGCAAGCATCGCGGCGCTGGCGGAAGAAGCCATCGCCCGCTTCCCGGCCCTGAACATCCTGTTCAACAATGCCGGCATCATGCAGCGCGAGGACCTGACCCGCAAAGGCGACACCAGTATTGCCGAGCGGACCATCACCACCAATCTGCTCGCGCCAGTCCGCTTGACCGATGCGCTGGTGACGCATCTCTCGGCGCAGCCGGACGCGGCGATCATCAACACCACCAGCGGCCTCGCCTTCGTGCCGCTGATCGGCACGCCCAGCTACAGCGCGAGCAAGGCGGCGCTGCACAGCTGGACGGTTTCACTGCGCGCGCAGCTTGCCGGCACCATCGAAGTGATCGAGATCGCCCCGCCCGCCGTGCGCACGGAGCTGACGCCCGGCCAGTCCACCCGCGAGAACTACATGCCGCTGGAGGATTATGTCGCGGAAGTCATGGCGCTCTTCCAGACCGCGCCGACCCCGCCGGAAATCCTGGTCGAGACCGTGAAGTTCCTGCGCTACGCCGAGCGCGAGGGCCGTTTCGACGAGACGGTGAAGGCCATCTCCGCGCTTTGAGCGCGCGAGGCAGCGCGCGGCCTCCGACGCGGCCTCATGCGGCAGGAACGATGGCGGCTGCGATGGCCGCTGTCGTTCCGCGCCAGCCATGGTAGGATCGATCCTCGACAGGCGCTTGCCCTGTCGAAGCGGGAGAGACGGCCATGAAGCATGAAGGCAGCTGCCATTGCGGGGCGGTCCGGGTGGCGATGGACGGCGATCCCGTCGATGCCGGCGAATGCAATTGCTCGATCTGCCGGCGGACCGGCGCCCTGTGGACGTACCGCTCGCCCGGCGAGGTGGAGGTCACCGGCACCGGCGTGGGCTATGTGCAGGGCGACGCGACCCTGACCTTGTGGCATTGCGGCACCTGCGGCGTCGTCACGCACTGGAGCGCGCACGATCCGGCCTATGACCGGATGGGCATCAATCTCAGGCTGTTCGAGCCCGCGCTCTGGAAAAGCCTGCCGCGCCGTTTCATCGACGGCGCGAGCTGGTAAGCGCGCCCGCCGCCCCGCCGGGTGGCAAGCCGCGCCCCCTCCGGGCCCCTCAGGGCTGATCGACATTGTCCTAGGGAGCGTGGACGAATTCCGAGGCCATGGCGGCGCACCATCTCTCGTCATTCACGACGTCATCCCGGACTCGATCCGGGATGACGAACAGAAATGGCTGAAAAGCTCGCTTTTGGCTCTCTCAGAATCCGCGAATTTGCTGCCTAGGCCGCCCGCGCCGCCTCGTAATCTGCCATCGGCACCCACCAGCCATGGACCTGCGGCCGCATGCGCGTGGGCACGGGCACCTTGGCGACCGGCCCGGCGGGCAGATCGCCCGCATTCCAGATCCACAGCGCATGCTCGAATGTGTCCGGCCCGAGCTGGTGATCGACCACCGCGATCAGCCAGCCCTCATGGCCGGGTTCGCTGGCGGGAACGTGGACGGTCTCGCTCATGCCGTGCGCCGGCGGCAGGTTGTAGCCGACGATCTCGCCCGTCTCGAAATCCTTGCGCAGCAGGGCCGAGAACATGACGCCGACCACGCCGCCCATCACCGGCGGCCCCATGGGCTGGGGATTCATGCTGCAATACCAGCCGCGCCGGTAGGGCCGGCCCTGATCGGCATCGGCGATGCGCGGCATGTCTCCCGGAGGGCCGAGCGGCGTCACTGCCACGCTCTCGCCGTCGCCCTTCATGTCCATGATCCAGCGCTGGAAGCCGCCGCCCAGCATCTGGGGCGGGACATTGATGCCGCTGTCCGCCTGAATGTGGGGGAAAGCGATCGTGTCCGTGACATGATGGTCCATGTGGACCTTGCCGTCGTCGGTCTCGAAGGCATTCATCATGTGGAAGCTGGACATGCCCTTGGGGCCCTTGAACCAGCGGATCTGTGAGACGTCGCCATAGCGGGGCATGATGCCGACATGATAGTCGAGGTCCTGCTGGTGCACCCAGTGGGCGCCTTTGCCCTTCACACGCTCCAGGTCGGCCGTGGTGGGCTGCAGCGGGAAGATCGCGTAATTTTCGGTAATGACGAAGTCGTGGACGAGGCTGCAGAACGGCGCCTCGAACCATTGCTCCTTCACCAGCTTGCCGTCCCGGTCCGTCCACCAGTAGGCCATGGTCTTCGAGCAGAGCCCGTCCGCCTCATAGCCATAGACGAACATCTCCTTCGTTTCGGGATCGACGCGGACATGCGCCGTCATCGTCTTCGATCGCAGGACGCCGCCGAAATCATAGGCGCCGATGGTCTCCAGCGTATGCGGATCGACCTGATGGCCCGGGCCATCCTCCTTGGTCATGATGAGCTTGCCGGCATGCCAGACCGGCGTCGTGTTGGAGACGGTGCCCTCGAGGTCGAAAGCGGAAGGGTCATTGGTGTAGGGATTGCGATAGCGCCCGAACAGGCGCTTGCCCGCGGCGCGCTCCGCTTTCCAGCGCGGCGTCTGCACATAGCGGATGTCATAGTCCACGGTGCCGTCCGCGTTGAAGAGCACCCGGCTGATCATGCCGTCGTCGGAAAGTGCGGTGTCCGGATGGAAGAAAGGCGGGAACTGCGGATCGGGCACGGCCCGGAAGAATGCGCCGCGCACATCTGCGGGAATCGTGCCCTCGCTCGCCTTCAGGCCCTTGATCGAGACTTCCTGGCCTACCGGCTTGTTGAGGCCGGTATAGTCCGGGGTCGCGGGAAATGACATCGCTCTCTCCAGTCTGTTGTGGCCCTCTTTCTGCCTCCTTCCCCAAGCGATGACTATGACTCAGATCACATTTCTTCTGACCAATATAGACGCATGGGATTGGTCACGAGCATCTTGTGCTGGAGCTCCGGCGTGGGCGCGATGCGCGGAATCATGTCGACCACCAGCCCGTCGTCGGGGATGGCGTCCTGCATGTTCGGGTGCGGCCAGTCGGTGCCCCAGATGACCCTGTCCGCATAGTCCGCGACCAGCGGCGCGACCGAGCGGGCGAAGTCGTCCCAGGGCGGGCCGGCGGGGTCCAGCCGGTCCGGGCAGGTCGCCTTGAACCAGATGTCCTCGCGGCTGTCGAGCAGGCGGCGGAAGGCCTTCATGTCCGCGCCGTCGGGCCCCTGGCGGACGTCGGGGCGGCCCATATGGTCGATGACGATCGGCACGGGAATGGCGTCCATGAAGGGGCGCAGCTCTTCCAGAATATCCGCCTCGAAATAGATGACGACATGCCAGCCCGCCGGCAGGCGCCCCGCCACCTCGAGGAACTTGTCCTTGGGCGCATCGTCCACCAGCCGCTTGAGGAAATTGAAGCGGATGCCCCGCATCCCGCCCTCGTGCAGCGCCGCGAGCTCCGCTTCGTCGATCGCGGGATCGACCACCGCGATGCCGCGCGCCTTGCCTTGCGCGCGGGCGATCGCGTCGAGCGTGGCGGCATTGTCCGTGCCGTGGCAGCTTGCCTGCACGATGACGTTGCGCGCAAAACCGAGATGATCGCGCAGCGCGAACAGCATGTCCGGCCCGGCATCGCGCGGCAGATATTTCGCCTTCGGGCTGAACGGGAACTGCGCCATCGGCCCGAAGACGTGGCAATGCGCGTCGATCGCGCCCGGCGGCGGCGTGTAGCGCGGCTTGGAGGGGGTCTCGTTCCAGGAGAGAATGCGCTCGTCGTTCGTCATGCTGGTCTGCCTGTCCTAAAAATGTCGTCCGCTTCGGCGGCGCCTTATTCCCTGCCCGGCCCGATGCCCCGCGTCGCGGCGGCCCGGCCCCGGCCGTTCCTTATCCGGCCATCCCGTCCGTTTATCCGAACACGATGCCGTCCATGAGCTTGCGCGCCGTCCGCAGCATGCCCGCTTCCACCGGCTGGCCCGCCGCATCCACCGTCACGACGCATTCGGTCACGCCGGTGGGATGCTCGACGCCCAGCGTCTTGGTCGCGCCGTCCGGCACCGTCGCCACCGATGCGGCCGGCGAGCCCTCGATCAGGCAGGCCGTCGCCACGCTCACCGCACCCAGCACCCCGATGGAAGCATGGACGCGATGCGGGATGAGCGAGCGCACGGTGATCGCCCCGCCCTCGCGCGGCGGCGCGACGAGCATCATCTTGGGGACGGACTTTTCCGTCACGTCGCCAAGGTTCATCATCGCGCCGACCTTGAGGCGGATCGCTTCGACCTTCGCCTTCATCTCCGCATTGGCGTCCAGCGTGTCGCGGTCCTCATAGCCGGTGACGCCGACGTCGCTCGCCAGCATGACGACGCAGGGCATGCCATTGTCGATCATCGTGACCCGGACGCCGTCGATCTCGTCGACGCCGTTGCCGGTGGGCAGCAGCGCGCCGCAGGAGGAGCCGGCGGTGTCGCGGAACAGCAGCGGGACCGGCGCGGCCGTGCCCGGCACGCCGGTGATCGCGGCCTCGCCGTCATAGGTCACCGTGCCGCCCGGCGTCTGCACCGTGGCGACGGCGATCTGGCCGGTATTCTCCATGAAGATGGCGACGCGGGTCTCGTCGCCCGTCGGCGCGACCAGCCCGCGCTCGATGGCGAAGGGGCCGATGCCGGCGAGGATGTTGCCGCAATTCTGCGCGTCGGTGACGATCGCCTGGTCGACGAACACCTGCAGGAAGAGATAGTCGACATCGACGCCCTCCCGCGCGGACTTCTTCACCACCGCGACCTTGCTGGTCAGCGGATCGGCGCCGCCCATGCCATCGATCTGGCGCGGATCGGGCGAGCCCATGACGCGCAGCAGGAAGGCGTCGCGCGTGGCCGTGTCGGCGGGCAGGTCTTCGGCGAGGAAATAGCCGCCCTTGGACGTGCCGCCCCGCATCCACATGCAGCGCACGCCACCCGGCACGACCGGCTCAGACATATTTGAGCCCTTCCTTCTCCAGCCGCTCGCGCATCTTGTAGAGGTCGAGGCCGAGCACGCCGTTCGCCATCTTCTCGCGCTTGTCGCCTTCATTGGCTTCGCGCGCGCGGGCGGCTTCCAGCACCTTCTCGGCATTGGCGAGCGGCACGACGCATACGCCGTCATCGTCCGCCACGATCACGTCGCCCGGATTGACGAGCGCATTGGCGCACACCACCGGCACGTTGACGCTGCCCAGCGTGTTCTTGACCGTGCCCTGCGCGTAGATGGCCTTGGACCAGACGGGGAAGTTCATCTCGGTCAGGTCCCGCACGTCCCGCACGCCGGCATCGATGACCAGGCCACGGCAGCCGCGCGCCTGCGCGCTCGTCGCCAGCAGGTCGCCGAAATAGCCATCCTCGCAGGGGCTGGTCGGCGCCAGCAGGAGGATGTCGCCAGCCTTGAGCTGCTCGATGGCGACATGGACCATCCAGTTGTCGCCCGGAGGCGCGCTGATGGTGAGCGCACTGCCGGCCACGCGCGCGCCGCGATAAATGGGGCGCATGTAGGACGCCAGCAGACCGGTCCGGCCCTGCGCCTCGTGAACCGTGGCGACACCGCACGCGGCGAGACCATCGATCACCTCCAGCGGCGCACGCTCGATATTCTGCACGACGACACCCATGGCAGCTCCTCTCATTCCTCAGATTGATCATCGTCACTATTGATGACCGTTATCACTATAATAGTGACACGGCGGACACCATCCACCCGCATGCGCGAATAGCGACATCGTACACGCCATCCACCCCCATGCGCGCGTCAGGCAAGCGCGAACTTTGCGCGGACCATAAGCTGCTGCTAAGTCCGCCCTGATGCTGACGCCCTGGTCCTTCAATCTGCGCCACCTCGCGGCGGTCGCGGCCGTCGTGAGCCGGGGCAGCGTCTCCGCCGCCGCCAGCACGGTCCACCTGACCCAGCCCGCCGTCACTCAGGCGATCGCGCGGGTGGAGTCCCTGCTGGAGCTTCAGCTCTTCGAGCGGCGCACCGATGGCATGACGCCCCTGCCCCCCGCCCGCGCGCTGGCGGCGCGGATCGAGCGGGCGCTGGCGTTGATCGGCTCGCACCGCGTCACCACGGCCCAGATGCGCGCGTTCCTCGCGGTCGCCGATGCCGGCAGCTATGCCGCGGCGGCCGCGCGCACTGGCCTTTCCCAGCCCACGCTGCACCGCGCGCTCGGCGATCTTGCGCTCATCCTGCGCCGCCCGCTGGTCGAGCGGCGGGGGCGCGGCATTGCGCTCACCGATCCGGGCCGGCGCACGGCCCGCGCCTTCCGCCTCGCCCGCAGCGAGCTGGAAGCGGGGCTGAGCGAAGCGCTGGGCGAGAACCGGCCGGGCGTGGCGCGTCTCACCATCGGCGCCATGCCGCTCTCCCGCGCACGGGTGCTGCCCATGGCGCTGGCGCGCTTCCATGCCGCGCATCCGGACGTCGAGATCGTCATCGTGGAAGGCTCGCATGGCGAACTCACCGAGCCGCTGCGCGACGGGAGCCTCGATTTCATGATCGGCGCGCTGCGCGAGCCGCCGCCGGGGCCCGATCTGGTGCAGCGCCCGCTGTTCCATGCCGGCGTGATCGCGCTGGCCCGCGCCGGCCATCCCATCGCCGCGCTGGCCGGGGATACGGACGCGCCGACGCTCCCGCCACTGGCCGCGCTCGCCCGCTATCCCTGGATCGTGCCTTCCTCGGGCGCGCCGCTGCGCACGGGATTCGAGGCCATGTTCCGGTCCGCCGGGCTCGATCCGCCGATCGTGCCGATCGAGTGCGGCTCGGTGATGATGATCCGCGAGATCCTGATGCAGACCGATTTCCTCACGCTGCTCGCGCCGGACCAGGTCTCGGTGGAGCGGCAGGCGGGCTGGCTCATCTCGCTCGGCGAGCCGCCCGGCCAGTTCGATCGCACCATCGGCATCACCACGCGCGCCCAGTGGCGCCCCTCGCCCGCGCAGGCCGATTTCATCGCGCAGCTGGACAGGGCTGCAGCCGAACCATTCGCCTGACCTTATAGCCACCGGCGCGTTCAAATTTGCGCTCGCGCGCGCGAGCCTGCAAGGAGGATGCATGAGTCCGAGGATTGCCCTGATCGGCTTTGGCGAAGCCGGGAGAACCTTTGCCGCCGCCGGCGAATGGCGCGCGACTGTGCGCGTGTTCGACATCAAGACGCTCGATCCCGCAACGGCGCCTGCCATGCGCGCCGCTTATGCCGCGCACGGCGTCATCGGCTGCGAGACTCTGGCGCAGGCACTCGATGGCGCCGACATCGTGCTCAGCCTCGTCACCGCCGATCAGGCCGCCCCGGCCGCGCAGGCGGCAGCGCAGGACATCCCGCCGGGCGCGCTGTTCTGCGATCTCAATTCAGTGTCCCCGGGCACCAAGACGCGCAATGCCGCCGTGCTGGAAGCGGCCGGCGGGCGCTATGTGGATGTCGCGGTCATGTCCCCCGTGCAGCCCGCCGCGCTGACGGCGCCCCTGCTGGTGAGCGGCCCGCATGGCGAGGATGGTGCAGCCATGCTGCGCAGCATCGGATTCTCGAAAGTGCAGCCTTGCGGCGCCTCCATCGGCGCGGCCAGCGCCACCAAGATGGTGCGCTCGGTGATGGTCAAGGGCATCGAGGCGCTCACCGCCGAGATGCTGCTCGCGGCCCGCGCGGCGGGCGTGACGGACGGGGTGCTGCGTTCGCTCGGCGGTGACTGGCCGCAGAAGGCGGACTATAATCTCGATCGCATGCTGGCACATGGCACGCGTCGTGCCGCCGAGATGGAAGAAGTCGTGGCGACGCTCTCGGAGCTGGGCATCGATCCGCTGATGACGCGCGGCACGGTGGCGCGCCAGCGGGCGATGGGCACCTTGCTTGCCGGGGCGGACATGCCGCAGGATCTGGAGGCCAAGCTGGCCTTGCTGGACGAGCGGCATCCCGAACGGGCGTCGACCCCGGCCGGCAGGAGCGCCGCATGAGGGACTAAGCAGCCCTTTCCTCACGCCGGGTCCGGCCGGAGCGATGAAGTGAAGACCGACAATGAAGAAATACAGAGACGATCACGAGAGGTAACCGAATGATGATGATCATCGACTGCCATGGCCATTACACGGTGCTGCCCAAGGCGCATGACGAATGGCGCGAGCAGCAGAAGGCCGCCTTCAAGGCCGGCCAGCCCGCCCCGCCTTATCCCGAGATTTCGGACGACGAGATCCGCGAGACGATCGAGGCCAATCAGCTGCGCCTCATTAAGGAGCGCGGCGCGGACATGACGATTTTCAGCCCCCGCGCCTCGGCCATGGCCCCGCATGTGGGCGATCAGTCGGTCGCGGTCCCGTGGGCGCAGGCGTGCAACAATCTCATCGCCCGCGTGGTGGACCTCTTCCCAGAGACGTTCGCGGGCGTGTGCATGCTGCCCCAGTCGCCCGAAGCGGACATGACCAGCTCCATCGCGGAGCTGGAGCGCTGCGTGAACGAGCTGGGCTTCATCGGCTGCAATCTCAATCCCGATCCGGGCGGCGGCCATTTCAAGCATCCACCACTCACCGACAGGTTCTGGTATCCCTTCTACGAGAAGATGGTCGAGCTGGACGTGCCGGCGATGATCCACGTCTCGGGCAGCTGCAATCCGGCGATGCATGCCACCGGCGCTTATTATCTGGCGGCCGACACCATCGCCTTCATGCAGTTGCTGCAGGGCAATCTCTTCGCGGATTTCCCGACGCTGCGCTTCATCATCCCGCATGGCGGCGGCGCGGTGCCGTATCACTGGGGCCGCTTCCGGGGCCTGGCTGACATGCTCAAGCAGCCGAGCCTCGACACACTGCTCATGAACAACGTGTTCTTCGATACCTGCGTCTACCACCAGCCGGGCATCAACCTGCTGGCCGACGTGATCGACAACAAGAACATCCTGTTCGGCAGCGAGATGGTCGGTGCCGTGCGCGGGATCGACCCGACCACCGGCCATTATTTCGACGATACGAAGCGCTATATCGATGCGCTCGACATCTCCGACCAGGAACGCCACGCCATCTTTGAGGGCAACACCCGCCGCGTTTTCCCGCGTCTCGACGCCAAGCTGAAGGCCCGCGGGCTCTAGAGCTTTGTTTCCCGTGATTTCCGAGCCGCAGGATGTGCCCATCCTGCTCGAAATCACTAAAGAGAGGACCATATGACCGAGAAGAAAGAGAGAATCGACGTTCACGCCTATCTCGCCGAGTTTGACGACATTCCCGGCACCCGCGTGTTCACCGCCCAGCGCGCGCGCAAGGGCTATAATCTCAACCAGTTCGCGATGAGCCTGATGAAGGCCGAGAACCGCGAGCGGTTCAAGGCCGACGAGAGCGCCTATCTGGACGAGTGGAACCTCACGCCCGCCGCCAAGGCCGCCGTGCTGGCCCGCGACTACAATGCGATGATCGACGAGGGCGGGAATGTCTATTTCCTGTCCAAGCTGTTCTCGACCGACGGCAAGAGCTTCCAGTTCGCCGCCGGCTCGATGACCGGCATGACTCAGGAAGAATATGCACAGATGATGATCGATGGCGGCCGTTCGCCCGCGGGTGTGCGCTCGATCAAGGGAGGCTACTGATATGGCACGCGTTACCACGGGCATCACGTCCAGCCACATTCCCGCGCTCGGCGCGGCCATCCAGACCGGCACCAGCGACAATGATTACTGGGGCCCGGTGTTCAAGGGCTACCAGCCGATCCGCGACTGGATCAAGCAGCCCGGCAACATGCCGGACGTCGTGATCCTGGTCTATAACGACCATGCCTCGGCCTTCGACATGAACATCATCCCGACCTTCGCGATCGGCTGCGCGGAAACGTTCAAGCCCGCCGACGAGGGATGGGGCCCGCGCCCGGTGCCCGACGTGAAGGGCCATCCGGACCTTGCCTGGCACATCGCCCAGAGCCTGATCCTCGACGAGTTCGACATGACCATCATGAACCAGATGGACGTCGATCATGGCTGCACCGTGCCGCTCTCGATGATCTTCGGCGAGCCCGAGGAATGGCCGTGCAAGGTCATCCCCTTCCCGGTCAATGTCGTCACTTATCCGCCGCCGTCGGGCAAGCGCTGCTTCGCGCTCGGTGACAGCATCCGCGCCGCGGTCGAGAGCTTCCCGGAAGACCTCAACGTCCATGTCTGGGGCACCGGCGGCATGAGCCACCAGCTTCAGGGCCCGCGCGCCGGCCTCATCAACAAGGAGTTCGACCTGAACTTCATCGACAAGCTGATCAGCGACCCCGAGGAGCTGAGCAAGATGCCGCACATCCAGTATCTGCGCGAAAGCGGATCGGAAGGCATCGAGCTGGTCATGTGGCTCATCATGCGCGGCGCGCTGCCGGAGAAGGTGCGGGATCTCTACACCTTCTATCACATCCCGGCCTCCAACACCGCGCTCGGCGCGATGATCCTGCAGCCGGAGGAGACCGCAGGTACACCGCTCGAACCGCGCAAGGTGATGAGCGGACACAGCCTGGCCCAGGCCTGATCGTCCACTAGGGCGGATCGACATTCAGATGATGGCGTGGCGAAAATGGTGGTTTTTCGGGACCCGGAGCGCAGCGTACTCAAGGTACGTGAGCACCGGAAGCCCGGGAAAGCGCCATTTGCAGACCGCCAGCGCTGAATGTCGATCCGCCCTAGCCCTCTCCCCTCTCGAGGGGAGAGGGTTGGGAGAGGGGTCGCCACGCTGCGGCGTGTCAGCCCGCTCCTCTCCTCCCCGCCCCCCTTCCCGGCCCTCTCCCTCGCAGGTGAGAGGGCGCTCATGTGAAAGGACTGCCCCATGAGAATAGCTCTCGCAGGCGCCGGCGCATTCGGCGAAAAACATCTCGACGGTCTCAAGAATATCGACGGCGTCGAGATCGTCTCGATCATCAGCCGCAAGGCCGAGCAGGCCGCGGAAGTCGCCGCGAAATATGGCGCGAAGCACAGCGGCACCGATCTTTCCGAAGCGCTTGCCCGTGACGATGTCGACGCGGTGATCCTCTGCACCCCCACCCAGATGCATGCCGAGCAGGCCATTGCCTGCATGAATGCCGGCAAGCATGTCCAGGTGGAAATCCCGCTGGCGGACAGCTGGGCCGATGCCGAAGCGGTGATGAAGAAGAGCCAGGAAACCGGCCTCGTCTGCATGGTCGGCCACACCCGCCGCTTCAACCCGAGCCACCAGTATATCCACAACAAGATCGTGGCCGGCGAGCTCGCCATCCAGCAGATGGACGTGCAGACCTATTTCTTCCGCCGCAAGAACATGAACGCCAAGGGCGAGCCGCGGTCCTGGACGGACCATCTGCTCTGGCACCATGCCGCGCACACGGTGGACCTGTTCGCTTATCAGGCCGGCAAGATCGTGCAGGCCAATGCCGTGCAGGGGCCGATCCATCCCGAGCTCGGCATCGCCATGGACATGTCGATCCAGCTCAAGAGCGAGACGGGCGCGATCTGCACCCTGTCCCTCTCGTTCAACAATGACGGGCCGCTCGGCACCTTCTTCCGCTACATCTGCGACAACGGCACCTGGATCGCGCGCTACGACGATCTGGTGACCGGCAAGGAAGAACCCGTGGACGTCAGCAAGGTCGACGTGTCGATGAACGGGATCGAGCTGCAGGATCGGGAATTCATCGCGGCGATCCGCGAAGGTCGCGAGCCCAATTCGTCGGTGGCGAGAGTGCTCGATTGCTATCGGGTGCTGGGCGAACTCGAGGTCCAGCTCGAAAAGCAGGGCTGAAAACCTGCACCGGAATGAAACGGAAGCCTTGCCGGAGCAATCTGGCAAGGCTTTTTTCTTGGCGGCAGGCACGCCGTCATTGCATCATGGCGGTGGAACCGTCACAAAGCGACAATAGAAGGCCACGAACATGGCCCCGGCACCCCGACAAGGCGGGCCGCATCGAAGGAGAGGAATGCCATGCGCGCCGGCGCCGTACTGACCGATGCCCTCAAGTCGTTCGCGGCTGTGGAGAAGCGCATCGTCGAGCTTGGCCCCCGGCTCGAACCGAGCACCGCAAGCGAATTCGTGATGCTTCGGCGCGATCTGGTGCTCGAATTCGCCCGTCTGGGCAACGCGCTGGAGACCGACCCGCAGCTCAAGGCCGAGCCCGAGTTGTTGGCTCAGGGAACACGGCTTCTGGCGGCCTTTCGCACCGAAAACTCGCGCAATCAGGCGGATTGGCCAGTGATCCGCGTGCGCGACAACGTCCAACAATATAGGATCGCGGCGCAGTCGGTCGCGCACAGCTCAAGGGCCTTCTGGCAGTGGGTCGAGCAGCAGTTCGACCTTCCCGCTGGCACCCCCTGAAGATATGTCCTGATCTGTCCGCCAATGCGCGCGTCTCATCCCGCGCCAGCCCAGCTTATCCGCCCTTTTCGTGGCCCCAGCCACCGTCGGAAACGTGTCGTCCCTGCGAACGCCCTTCGAGCCCCCCTCTGCGCGGGCGCTTCATCCCCCGCGCAGCGCGTTCCATGCATCCCGACATTGATTTTTGGGATGACCGGGGACAGAAGCCCCGCATGACCTTGCCATCCACGCCCCTCCCCACGCGCCCGCTCGGCGGGATCGCCGTCTCCGCCATCAGCCTGGGCTGCATGAACCTCAGCCATGCCTATGACGTCTCGCCCAGCGAGGAGGACGCGATCCGGCTGCTCAACCACGCGCTGGACATCGGCGTGACGCATCTGGACAGCGCGGCGCTCTATGGCGGGGGCAAGAACGAGACCCTGCTCGCCAAGGCCGTCGGCCACCGGCGGCAAGACTATCATCTGGCGAGCAAGTGCGTCCTCGACCTGATCGACGGCAACCGCGTGCTCGACGGGCGACCGGAGACGATCGCAGGTTCGCTGGAGCGCTCGCTCAAGCGCCTGAACACCGATTATATCGACCTTTACTACATGCATCGCCTCGACCGGAACGTCCCCGTCGAGGAGTCGATCGGCGCGCTGGTCCGCGCGAAGGAAGCCGGCAAGATCGGCGCCATCGGCCTGTCCGAAATGTCCGCGGCGACCGTCCGCCGCGCCCATGCGGTGCACCCCATCGCCGCGATCCAGTCGGAATATTCTCCCTGGGTCCGCAACCCCGAAGTGGCCGTGCTTGACGCATGCCGGGACCTGGGCATCGCGTTCGTCGCGTTCTCGCCGCTGGCCCGCGGGATGCTCGCCGGCTCGATCACGGACACGAATTTCGCGCCCGGCGACATCCGCACCCCGATGCCGCGTTTCCAGGAGCCGAATTTCAGCCACAATCTGGAGCTCGCCCAGCGGTTCAACGCGCTGGCGGCAGAGCTCGATATCGCCCCCGCGCAACTCAGCCTCGCCTGGGTCCTCGCGCGCGCACCGGGCATCATCGCCATTCCCGGCACTCGCTCCATCGCGCATCTCGAGGAGAATGTCGCGGCCGCGCATCTGACGCTGCCGGTCGATGCCATCGCGCAGGTCGATGCCATCTTCGCGCCGGGTGCCGTCGCCGGCCCGCGCTACCCGGCCGGGCCGCAAACGCAGATCGATACCGAACTGCTGCCCGAAGAAACCGCGCAGGCATGAGCATGGCCATGGACGAAACCACCCGTCGCGCGATCGAGTGGGACTGCACCCGGCTCATCAACCAGTACACGCTGCTCAACGACGCGGCGGACTGGGAAGCGGTTGCGGCGCTTTATGCGGAGGATGGGCAAATGGCCCGCCCCAGCGCGCCGGACAAGCCGGTCATCGGTCGCGATGCCATCCTCGCCGCCTTTCTCGCCCGCCCCGCCCGGGCCGCGCGTCATGTCGTCTCCAATGTCGTGGTGGACGTGATCAGCGAGACGGAAGCGACGGCAAAGAGCATCATCCTCCTCTATCAGGGCTCCGCGAACCCGGACGGTGGCCTGCCGATCCGCGATCCGAACGGCCCGCTGATCGGAACCTATACGGACCGCCTGTGCAAGACCACCGAGGGCTGGCGGTTCGCCGAGCGGATCGGCGGACTGGATTTCGCCCCATGACCGACGAGCCGCGCGCGTTCACGCCTTTCCTCTCCCGCCCCTATCGGATCGAATGGGGTCATTGCGACCCGGCGGGCATCGTCTACGCGCCACGCTTCCTGGAGATGTTCGGCGAAAGCACCATCATGTTGTTCGAGAAGGCGCTGGGCGTGCGCAAGAGGGACATGGTGAAGACGCGGGGCGTCGTCGGCTTCCCGATGGTCGATGTGTCGGCCCGTTTCATGCGCCCGGCCGCTTATGGCGACGATGTGGTGCTGGAAGTGGAAGCGCCGGATTTCGGCAACTCCTCCTTCACCATCCGCCACCGCCTGCTGAAGGATGGGCACCCCTGCGTCGAGGGGACCGAGAAGCGTGTGTGGACCGTGCGCGATGCCGAGCGTCCGGGCGGGATGCGCGCCGAGCGCGTGCCCGATGACATCCGGGCCATGTTCGGCTCCGCTGCCTGAGACCGATGGCGCGGGACCAGCTCGCGGCCACCATCGGCTATCTCGCGCCGGATTCGCACATCAATCGCTTCTACTGGGCACCGGACGGGCGGCTTTCCACCGGCCGCTTCGTGGACGTGCCGGTCACGCTGCGAAACGCCCGAACGGCAACCCCGGCCCCGGCGCTGGATACGCATGGTTTCGAGCTGCTGCATCGCCCGTCCTTCGTAGCCGACCCACGCGAGGCCGCCGGCCCGGGAAGCGCCTATGCCGAGGAAATCGTGCGAATCGTGCAGGAAAGGACTGGCGCTGATCTCGTCTTGCCGATGGGCGCGGAGCTTCGATCGAGCGCCGGCCCCGCTGGCCGGATCCAGCGCCCCGCCGCCCGCGCGCATGTCGATTTCGATACGCCGACCGCGCATCGTATCGCGCAGAACCGCTACCGTCGCGCCCGGCCGGATGGACCGCCCTGGCAGCGCTTTCTCATCCTCAGCGTCTGGCGGCCCCTGTCCGATCCGCCGCAGGACTGGCCGCTCGCCCTGTGCGATTTCGAGAGTACGCGGGACGATCCGGAGATCCGCAACGTCAAGATCGACGTTCCAGCATTGCCGAGCGACGAAGAGCTCTCAGCACCCATTCCCGGGGAGGCGGCACTAGGCGCGAGCGCTCTGTTCCATGCCAGCCCCGCGCATCGCTGGTGGTGGTATCCGGACATGCGTCGGGAGGAGATCATCCTCATAAAATTCCATGACAGCGATCATCGCCGTGCGTGGCGCGCGCTGCACTGCGCCTTCGAGAACCGCACCAGCGCCGATGCGCATGTGCGCGAGAGCATCGAGTTTCGCGCGGTGGCCTATTTCACCGGGAAATAGCACTGGAAAGATGCGCGAAACATCTACACAGATAGGAGAATCAGAACAGGCCTGACCGGAGAAGAGGGCGTGGAGGGGAATCAGGAAAGTGCTGGGCGGCGCGGGGCAGGCTATCAGTCCTGGCTCGTCGGCCTGCTCAGCCTCAATTTCGGTATCGTGTTCTTCGACCGGCAAGCGCTCAACGTGCTGATGCCCTATGTTCAGCCCGAACTCGGACTGACGCAGACGCAGATCGGCCTGCTCGCGGGCGGGCTCAGCTTCACCTGGGCCATTGCCGCTTTCGGCATCGGCAAGCTTTCCGACACGATCGGGAACCGCAAGATGCTGCTGGTGCTCTCCACGATCGCCTTCTCCCTCTGCTCCTTCCTGACCGGCCTTGCGTCCAGCTTCGCTTTCCTGCTCGGTGCCCGGCTGCTGATGGGCGCGGCGGAAGGCGGCGTGATGCCGATCAGCCACGCGATGGTGGCCACGGAAGTCTCACCCAAATGGCGCGGACTGGCGCAAGGCGTGGCTCAGAATCTCGGCTCCAACCTGCTCGGCAGCTTCCTCGCGCCGGTGATCCTCATCCCCTTCGCGGCCGCGTTCGGCTGGCGCGAGGCCTTCTTCCTGGCGGGCATCCCGGGCATCCTGAGCGCGATCATCATCTGGTTCGCGCTGGATGAACCAAGGCGACCATCGTCTTCCGCCAACGCCGCCGACCGAATGACGATCAGGCAGGCGCTCGGCACCCGCAATATCCTCATCTGCGTCGTGGTCGGCGTCCTCATGGTCGCGCATTTCGTGACGACCTGGGCCTTCATGCCGCTCTATCTCACGCAGCAGCGCGGAATGGACGGTCCGTCGATGGGCTGGCTGATGGGCTCGCTGGGCCTCGCCGCCGCGCTCTACAGCTTTCTGATCTCCGGCCTTTCCGACCGGATCGGGCGCAAGCCGGTCATGGTCGCTCTGCCCTTTCTCTCCGTGCTGGGGCCGCTGGGTGCGCTCTACTTCGACGGACCGGCCTATGTGCTGGCGGCGATCTTCTTCATCGGCTGGGCCGTGAACGGTATCTTCCCCATTTTCATGGCGACGATCCCGTCCGAGAGCGTCGATGCGCGCCACCATGCCACTGTGCTTGGCCTGGCGATGGGCTCGTGCGAGATCCTGGGCGGCGTGTTCGGTCCGCCGATCGGCGGTGTCCTGAATGATGCCTTTGGCCCCTCCGCCTTTCTCTGGATGCTGATCGCGCTTGCCCTTGTGAGCGGCGTGGTGGCGACCTTCCTGCGGGAGACCGCCCCGGCCCGCGTGGGCGTAAACCCATGACCCAGGGGCAAGGATACCGCTTCTTCCGAACAGGCACTTTCCGGAGGCGAGGTTGATGCGGTCCGATCTGCCCGCCGCGCCGGGCGCCACGCGCTCCCCGCGTTATCAGATCCTTCTCGTGGCATTGCTCAGCCTCAATTTCGGAATCGTGTTCTTCGATCGCAACGCGCTCAATTTCCTGATGCCGTTCGTTCAGCCGGAGCTGCAGCTCACCCATACGCAGGTGGGGGCGCTGGCAAGCGGCCTCTCGCTCACCTGGGCGCTGGCCGCTCTGGGGATCGGCAAACTGTCGGACATGCTGGGCAGTCGCAAACGCCTCCTGATCCTCGCCACCTTTGCCTTTTCGCTCTGCTCCTTTCTCAGCGGCCTCGCGTCCTCCTTTGCCATGCTGCTGGGCGCACGACTGCTGATGGGCGCTGCCGAAGGCGGCATCATGCCGATCAGCCATGCCATGATCGCCAGCGACGTGGCGCCCGAGCGTCGCGGCATCGCGCAGGGCGTGGCGCAGAATCTGGGCTCCAGCCTGCTGGGATCGTTCGCGGCCCCGGTGCTGCTCGTGCTCTTCGCCGAAACATTCGGCTGGCGATCGGCTTTTTATCTTGCCGGCATTCCAGGGATTATCAGCGCATTGCTGCTCTGGTGGCTCATCGATGAAGCCGCGCCGCCACCCCGCGCCCGGCCCGGAATGATGGAAGAGAAGCATGGTACGCTGCACGTGCTGCTCCGTCGCAACATCCTCATCTGCGTGGTGCTGGGCGTGCTGCTGGTTTCCTATCTGGTGATCTGCTGGGCCTTCATGCCGATCTTCCTCACCCGGATGCGCGGCTTCGCGCCTGAGACCATGGGCTGGTTGATGGGCACCCTGGGGATCTCCGCCGCCGTCGCGAGCTTCGCCGTGGCAGGGCTTTCAGACCGGATCGGCCGGCGACCGGTTATGATCGCCATGCCCTTTGTCGGCATCATCCTGCCTTTGGCTGCCATCTATTATCATGGCCCCGCCTGGATGATGGCGCTGCTGTTCTTCATCGGCTGGTCCATGAACGGCATCTTCCCGATGTTCATGGCCACTGTCCCTTCGGAAAGCGTCGACCCGCGCCATGCTGCCACGGCGCTTGGCCTGACCATGGGCGTGGCGGAAGTGCTGGGCGGCGTCTTCTCGCCTGTGCTCGCGGGGATGGCCGCCGACGCCACCGACCTTTCCGCGCCTCTCTGGATCATGCTCGGCCTCGCCATCGTCTCGGGCGTGGTGGCGATGTTCCTCGACGAGACGGCTCCTTCCCAGCTGAGAAAGAAGGCGGCGGCAGCGGCCTGAGACCGGCCACTGGCTTGGTAAAGAACGAGGGGGGCAAAATCGGATTTGCCCCCCTGCAATTCCCGGTAATTTGTGTCGCTACCGGGACCTATTCTTTACGCAAACGCCGCGCGTCGTCAGATCCGCGCAGCAGCAATGCGCGCGCCTTCGCTGAGCGCGGCAAGCTTCTTCCAGGCAACTTCCGGGTCGATCTTTCCGTAGCCGGCAAACGTGCCGAAGCCGCAGTCCGTGCTGGCTACCACGCGCTCGGGACCGACGAACGCCGCAAAGCGCTCGATGCGTTGCGCGACGAGTTCCGGATGCTCCACATAATTGGAGCAACTGTCGATCAGGCCCGGTGCCAGAACGACATCGTCCGGCAGCTTCGCGTCGCGCCACACGGCCCATTCATGCTCGTGGCGCGGATTGGCGCCCTCGAACAGCAGCGTGCCGGGGCGCGCGCGCAGGATCGTCGGCAACACCTTCGCAAGATCGATGTCGCAATCGTGCGGCCCTTCATAATTGCCCCAGCAGATATGCATCCGCAGGCGATCGCGCGGCAGTCCTTCTGTCGCCGCATTGAGCGCCTCGACATTCGCCTCGGCCACTTTCACGAAATCCTCGTCGGAGAGGTCCTGGTAGCCCGTGTGACGGGACATGGCGAGATCCGGGCAATCGAGCTGCAGATCAAATCCCGCGGCAATGATCGCTTCATATTCCGGACGCATCGCCGTCACAAGATCGGCAAGATAGGCCTCGTGAGTGGGATAATAAGCGTTGGGCTGGAAAGCCGTGATCAGCCCCGGCGAAGCCGCGTTCATGAAACCGCGCACGCCGTCGCCCTTGCGCTCGATGGCTTTCGAGAAGCGGGCAATATCCTCGTGGCAGGGGTCGAGATTCTTGAGCTTCACCTGGGAAATGCAGGAGGCGCGCGTAAACTCCTGATCTCCCATGATCGCCGCCAGCTTCTTTCGCAGGTCTGGATAAGGCGCCAGGTCCAGCGCGGGCTTGCGGGGACTATGTCCGCCAAAACCTTCAAGACGCTCGATGATATATGTCGAATAGCCAACCTTGCCCAGTTCGCCGTCCGAAACGATCGTGACGCCGGACGCGACCTGTCGCTCAACGGCCTGATCGATCGCCGCCTGAACGACCCGGTCGAATTCCTCGACATCATAAGGCTCGCCATGGTCACGGGCGATGAGGAGCGGCGTGAGCTCCGGGCCACGAGGCAGACTGCCGACATGCGTAACGCCAATATCAATCATCTGAATGAAATCTCCTGAAGAAGGGAGCGACTGGATCCCCACAGCAAACGAGAGCGGCCCTGCCCGTGCGGGTCTTGCGACATGCAAGTTTTATTGATTTTGTCCATTTCATCGCGTGAAAACGGCCTTCCGAGCACAGCCGTGTTACTTACTAGACACATACAGCCATGCTAGAACAACAATAGTCGGCGAAAGTCCAGTTCGAGACAGCAATATTGCCGACAAAAGAGGAGAGGGGATATGCGGGTTCAACACGCATGTAGTACAGCTTTGCTTGCGATTTCCACTGTTATCGCGGCACCGGCGTGGGCTCAGGGGGAAAGCACGCCACAGGACAATCCTGGCGCCGATCCCACGGATATCATCGTCACTGCGCAGTTTCGCGAAACCCGCCTGCAGGACACACCCATCGCCATCACGGCCGTGAATGCAGCGATGCTTGAGCAGCGCGCGCAGACCAATGTCTCCGACATCGCCGCGCAGGCGCCCAACGTCACGCTTCAGCCGCAAGGCCAGTTCAATGGCTCCGGGTTGGTGGCCTTCATCCGCGGTGTCGGGCAGGTCGATTTCAACTATGCGCTCGAGCCGGGCGTCGGCATCTACGTTGATGATGTCTACTATCCGACCGTCACCGGCTCGCTGCTGGACCTCATGGATCTCGACCGCATCGAGGTGCTGCGCGGACCTCAGGGCACGCTTGCGGGCAAGAACTCCATCGGCGGCGCGATCAAGCTGTTCTCCACCAAGCCGGACGGCAGCGGCCGGGGTTCCTTTCAGGTCACCTATGGCTCCTTCGACCGCGTGGAAGCGCGCGGCTTTGCCGATTTCGCGATCACCGACAAGCTGTTCGCCCGTATCGCCGGTTCCGCGCAGAGCCGGGATGGTTACGTCACCCGGCTCGATTATGGCCTGACGCATCCCGGCTCGGGCGTGCCCTCCAACAACAATACCGGCAAGGGCGTCGAACTGGGGACGCTGGGCGGCAAATCCTATGTGGCCGGACGGCTCTCCCTGCGCTGGCTGCCCAGTGAAACCGTCGAGATCAACATTGCGGGCGACTATACGCGGGACAATTCCGAGGCCGGCGCGTCCGTATTGCTGCACGCCGCATCCGATGCCAACGGCCAGAATCCG
Organism: Sphingobium sp. SYK-6; assembly: GCF_000283515.1. GTDB lineage: Bacteria > Pseudomonadota > Alphaproteobacteria > Sphingomonadales > Sphingomonadaceae > Sphingobium > Sphingobium lignivorans. The sequence continues at coordinate 1,352,783 of NC_015976.1, read as the reverse complement.
TGGATCGATCCGATCACGGGCCTCCAGGTCACCAATCGCACGGGCACCAATGCGGACGGGCAGCCCTGGGTCGCGAACACCATCACGGGCGCACCGATCCTCTATGACTGCAAATTCGTGCCTTATGGCCGCTATAGCTGCGACACGCCGCCCGCCGGCTATGATCGTCGCTTCATCAGCTACGAGACATTCCAGGACCAGATGGCGCCGACATCGCAGTCGCCGTACAAGCCCTATGCGGTCAATCCGATCCAGCATTTCAACGGATGGGGCGTTCAGGGAACGATCGACATCGAGCTCGCGCCGACGCTCAAACTGACGTCGATCACCGCTTATCGCCGCTATGATTCCTCATGGGCGCAAGGCGAGGATGGCTCTCCCCTGCCAAGCCAGCAACTGCTCCAGACCCTGGAGCACAGGATGTGGAGCGAGGAAATCCGCCTCAACGGCAGCCTTGGGGAAGGGCTGTTCGAATATACACTGGGCGGCTTCTACCATGACCAGGACGGCTCGCTGAACGCGCGTGTCGACCTCAATTATGCGGGCATCGACTTCATTCACGGCCCCGACAGCACGCCTTCGACGTCCAAGGCCCTTTATTTCAACGGCACTTTCCATGCGACGGACGCCCTCAACATCTCCGGCGGCATCCGCCACAGCTGGGATGAGAAGACATATACCTATTTCCGCAGCAATCCCGACGGGACCATCCCCGGCCCCCTCCCCTGCGCCTTCTTCCTTGGCGCACCGACGGCCGGCCCCACCGGCATCGGCAACGATCCCAACTGCCTGCTGCTTGGCCTCTATGACGTGAGCGACACGTTCAAGGGCGAGCGCACCGACTGGCGCGTTGCGGCAGACTATCGCTTCTCGGAGGCAGCCATGGTCTACGCTCAGGTCACCACGGGCTACAAGGGCGGCGGCGTCAACCCGCGCCCCTTCTTCGGGCCATCCAGTCCCAACAATCAGCTCAAGGCGTTCAATCCCGAAACGCTCACCACTTATGAAGTGGGCTTCAAGACCGATCTGTTCGACCGCAAGTTGCGGCTCAACGGCGCCCTGTTCTTCAACAAGTACAATGACATCATCCTGACGCTCTCCGCCTGCCCGATCTCGCCTTGCCTCCAGCCGAACAATGTCGGCAAGGCAGACGTGAAGGGCGTGGAACTGGAGTTCACGGCACGCCCCTTCGACCACTTCACCATCGATGGTTCGTTCAGTTATCTGGACTTCGAATATACCGAACTCAACGGGACCGAAGCCGAACTGGGCGGTCTCACCCTGGACATGATCACGCCCTATACGCCCAAGTGGAAATGGAGCGGCGGCATTCAATATGACTTTCCGCTCGGCAGCGACACGCTCACGGCTCGCCTGGATGGCGATTATCAGTCCCACATGTATGCCGAAGCGATCAACGACCCGCGCTACAACAAGATCGATGGCCGCTTTCTCATGAATGCGCGCCTCGCTTATCGCACAGCCGACAATGACTGGACCTTCGCGCTGGAAGTGCGGAACCTGACGGACAAATATTACTACACCTCGCTGTTCGACCAGCATTTCAGCTCGAGCACCGTCTCGGCCGGCGTCGGCCTGCCGCGCACATGGGCAGCGACGATCAAGCGCAACTTCTGATCGGTTCAAATCAGGGAGGGAGGGGGCCGGAACGCGTTTCCGGCCCCATTCTCATGTGCGGCCCGTCTCGATGAGCATATTTACAAATGGTTCGGCCTTGAATTAATAGAAGACACATAAATAGGGCGGAAGCCTCGCGGGCGCAGGGACGGACGTGGACGCTGCGTCTGTTCGGGCATGCCAGAACGCGAAACGCAGGAGACGAGCCATGGAAGTGAGGAAGCTACACCCCGTTTTTGGCGGCGAGATCATTGGCGCGGATCTGTCCCGGGAGCCGGACCCGTCCCTCGTCACGTTCATCGAAGATGCGATGAGGCAGTACGGCATGGTCTGCATTCGCAACCAGCACCATATCAGCGATGCCGACCATCTGCGCTTTGCCCGCGCCTTCGGTCCGCTGGAGCTGCCGCCGGGCTATGCCGCGCGAAAAGATCAGCCGGGCCGCATGGCGCCCGAACTCTATGATGCGTCGAACCTCGATGCGAACGGAGAGATCGTCGATCCCGCCTCGCTGCGTGCCAAGTTCGCGAAGGGCAATGAGATCTTCCATGCGGACAGCTCGTTCAACGACATGCCGAGCAAATGGTCGATGTTGCTCGGTCACATCGTCCCGCCGGAAAAGGGCGACACCCAGTTCGTCGATCTGCGCTATGTGTATGAGCAGCTGCCGCAGGAGACCAGGGACAGGATCCAGGATCTGGTGGCGGAGCACAGCTTTCTCGCAAGCCGCATCAAGGGTGGCGTCGACCCGGAAGAGACCGAGCGTCTGCGCCAGTTGATGCCGGGCGCCAAGCAGCCGCTGGTCCGCATCAGTCCCGACGGCCGCAAATGCCTGTTCGTCGGCAGCCATGCCTATCGCGTGGTCGGGATGGATGATGCGGAAGGCGCGGCCCTGATCGAGGAATTGCTCGCCTTCGCCAGTCAGGAGCGTTTCATCTATTCCCACAAATGGAAGCAGGGCGATCTGCTCATCTGGGACAATCGCTGCATGCTCCACCGCGGCACGGAATTCGATTACGCAACTTACAAGCGTGATCTGCGGCGGGCCAATGTGAATGAAAGCGGCGAGGAACGATCCGCTGTGCCCACCTCCGCATTGGTGCCGGACGCGGAACCCGCGCCCACCATGTGAAGGCGCGGACGCGGGTGCAGCGGCTCTTCATGGCCGCTGCCCGCGCTCCCCCTCAGGGATCCCTTGAATCCACCGTGCTCAGGCGAGCGCCTTCACGGCTTCCAGCACCTCGGCCGCGTGACCCTTCACTTTCACCTTGGGCCAGGCCCGCACGATCTTGCCCTGCGCGTCCGCCACAAAGGTGGCGCGCTCGATGCCCATATATTTGCGCCCGTACAGGCTTTTCTCCACCCAGGTCCCGAACGCCTCGCATACGCTGCCATCGCCATCCGAAGCGAGCGTCACGGCGAGGCCACGCTTGTCAGCGAAACGCCTGAGCTTTGCCGTCGGGTCCTTCGACACGGCGATGACCGGCACGCCCAGCCCCGCGAACGTCTCCGCGAGGCCGGTGAAGTCGATCGCTTCCGTCGTGCAGCCGGGGGTGTCCGCCTTTGGATAGAAATAGACCACGAGCGGCTTGCCGCGATAGTCGCCAAGGCGGATCGGGGTGTCATCCGCCCCCGTCAGCGTGACGTCCGGCAGCATGTCTCCTTCGCTGAGCATTTCCTGTCCTTTCCCTGCATGATCGGGTGCGAAACCGGCCCCTTATGCGGCGGAGACTTCCACCAGCCGATTCCAGTTGGTGCCGATGACCTGCCGCGCTTCTTCGATTCGGGCAAGCAGGGCGGCCCAGTCGTCCGCGCCGCAGGCCCGCGCCACGAGCCAGCGGCTTTCCGCGGCCGGTTCGGTGGAACTGGGCGTCACCAGCCGGGAAACGACCAGATAACGCGTGAGCAGGTCCGCCGCGCCCACCAGCCGCTCGTCGAGCAGGCCGGCGCCCGTCAGTTTCTTCAGAGCGATGTTCAGGCTGGGCGAGAAGCCGGTTCGATGCGTGAGTTGCGTGACGTGGATCAGGAACTCGAGATCGACCAGCCCTCCCTGCGCCAGCTTCACGTCGAGCGGACCGGCAGGCGGTTTATGCTGCGCAATATCGCCGCGCATTTTCACGGCGTCGCGCCGCAGGGCATCCGGGTCGCGCGGCCGCATCAGCGCCTCGTCAATGATCCGTTCCAGCTCGGCCCTTGCCGCGGGAGAACCGAAGACGGGCCGTGCGCGCGTGAGCGCCAGATGCTCCCATGTCCACGCGCTTTCGGCCTGATAGCGGGCGAAGCTCTCGAAGCTGACTGCCAGGGGCCCCTGATTGCCGGATGGGCGCAGCCTCGTATCGACTTCGTACAGGGCACCGGCCGCAGTCGGCACCGAAAGCGCATTGATGACGCGCTGCGAAAGCCGGTTGTAATAGAGCGTTGCGCCGAGCGGCCGGCGACCGTCCGATTCCGACCGGTAATCGCCTGTGAACAGGAAGACGAGATCCAGGTCCGAGGCATGGGTGAGCAGTCCGCCACCGAAGCGGCCGAGCGCGAGAATCACCAGCTCGCTGTCCGCCACGCGGCCATGCGCCTGGGCGAATTCCGCGATGGCGGCATCGGCCAGCACGTCCACCGCCGCTTCGGCGACGCGGGCATAGCCCCGCCCCACCTCCAGTGGATCGACCTCGCGCGAAATGATCTGCACGCCGAGCGCAAACCGCCGCTCGCTCACCACGTGGCGGACATGATCCAGCCGTTGCTGGAAGTCCTCGCTCGTATCCCGCGCGCGCATGTCCGCGACGAGCACGGGCACATCAGGCGGAAGATCGAGTGCGCTCGCGTCGATCAGGCCATCGAAAAGAGCGGGTTGCCGCCCGAGCGCATCGGCGAGCGCCGGCGTGTGCGACAGAATGAGCACCAGCAGTTCCGCCAGCCCGGGCCGGGCAACGAGCAGCCGCAGCAGATTGACCGCGCTGGGCAGGCCGGAGATGACCTGATCGAGCTTGTTGAGCGCATTCAGCGGGGCAGGCGCGTGGGCGATCTCGCGCATCAGCTCGGGGAGAAGTTCCTCGAGCGCTTCCCGCGCGGCCGTGCTGCGCAGCGGGCGCAGGCTGCCGTCGCGCCACCGGGCGATGCGTTGCACGAAGGGCTCCGTATCCTCGATGCCCATGTCGTGCAGGCGCGCGGCGAGCGCACGCTCATCGCCGGGCAGCGCGGCATCGCTTTCCGCCTCCTCCCCCACAAGGCCATCGAAGATCAGGCCCGTGGCGTCCACATGGGGCACCAGCGCGTCGAGCAGCTCTTGCCCATTCGCCAGCCCCGCAAGCCGGGCGACGTTCCCAAGCGCGCCCGCTGAATCCGGCAGGCTGTGAGTCTGGCGATCATCCACCATTTGCAGCCGGTGCTCGATCGTCCGCAAGGTCACATAGGCCGCGTCCAGCTGCGCCACCGCATCGGGCGGGATCAGCCCGGCATCGCCAAGCGCCCGCAGGGCGACGCGGGTCGCAGGCTGGCGCAGCGCGGGATTGCGCCCGCCGTGAATGAGCTGATGCGCCTGCGCGAAAAACTCCACTTCGCGGATGCCGCCACGCCCGCGCTTGAGATCGAAGCCCGGACCGAAGCGCTGGCCGCTGGCATAATGCGCGCGGATGCGCCGCGACACGTCGCTGATCGCGCGGATGGCGCCGAAATCGAGGCTGCGTCGCCACACGAACGGGCGGATGGCCGAGAGGAAGTTGCGGCCCAACGCGAGATCGCCCGCAGCCGCCCGGGCGCGAATGAAAGCCGCCTGCTCCCAGCCGACCGCCGCGCTCTCATAATAGGAAATCGCCGCGTCCACCGGGAGGATGATCGGAGACACTTCCGGCGAGGGCCGCAGCCGCAGATCGACGCGAAACACATAGCCATCGCCAGTGCGCTCGGACAGGAGCGCAACCAGTCGACGAGCAAGGCGCAGCGCCGCTTCCTGTGGCTCCTCGCGCCCGCGCGTGGGGATCGTCCGGGGATCGAAGACAAGGATCGGATCGATGTCCGAGGAATAATTGAGCTCCCGGCTGCCATGCTTGCCCAGTGCGATCACGGCGATACCGCGCGCTTCGTCTTCGGGATAACGTTCGGCGAAGGCTGCAGCGAGCGCATCGCCGATCGCCTCGTCCGCAAAATCGGAAAGATGGCGCGTCACCACGTCCAGATCCCACGCCCCCGACAGGTCAGCCATCGCGGCGACCAGCGCCACGGCGCCGCGCCGCGACCGCAGGCGCCGATCGATCGGCGCCTCAGGCGCGAGCGAACGCGCGGCCTGCCAGGCCTCATCCAGCGCGCCCGCGCCAACGAGAGCGACGAGATCGGGATGAGAGGCGATCAACCGGGCCAGGAAAGGCGAGCAGGCCTGTGCCCTTTCCAGCGCATCGCTTGTCTCTGCCTTCATGTCCCTCGTCCTCTCCGCATCTTTCCTCCGTCGCCGCCCGCGCTCGTGGTTCGGGCCGACCTAGCGCCCGGCCCGGGCGGCGACAAGCGGCGCGGCCGCCGGATGCCGCCCTCCCCTGCGTTCACACGTCCGGCAAGATGCCATGGTCGTCTTCGGCGCCGAGATCGATGAAGCGCTGCATGAGCCACGACGCCGCCGGGCCGGGCGGTGCATCCCGACGACTGATGGCGGAGAAGCGATAGAGGCCGCCGGGCGCATCAGGCAGTGCAAGGCGCACCAGCGTGCCGGCCACGAGGTCGCTCTCCACCATCGGCAGCGGCATGTTGCCCCAGCCGATCCCTTCGCGCAGCAACGCATGCTTGGCGCCAAGATCGGAGAGGCGCCAGGTATGGGCACTGTTGACGGCGAAGTCCTGACCCTCCGTCAGTGGCGAGCGATCGGCCAGCACGAGCTGGACATGCTCCCTCGCGGCGCCGGGCAGCAGGGTTTCTGCCCTGGCCAAAGGATGGTCGGGCGCCGAGACCGGCACCAGCGCCACGGAGCCGACGGCACAGCGCTCCAGCCCCTCGATCTGCGCCGCGACCGGACCGGCGATGCCGAGGTCTGCCCGCCCCTCCAGCACCAGCGCCGCCACCGCCCCCAAGCCCTCGACATGAAGGCGGAGAGACACGGTCGGGAACTGCGTCCGAAAGCTGCGAAGGATCAGGGCAAGCCGTTCGGCGGGCAACATCACATCGACCACGAGACTGACTTCCGCTTCCAGCCCTTCCAGCAGCCCTTTCACCTTGGCGCGCAAGGCGTCGATCCCTGTCGACACGGTTCGCGCCTCGGCAAGAACAGCTTTTCCCGCGGGCGTGAGCTGCGGTTTCCTCGTCCCTTCCCGCTCGAAGAGGCTGAGGCCAAGCTGCGCCTCAAGATTGGCGATGCCATAGCTGATGACCGATACGGCCCGGTTGAGCTTGCGCCCCGCGGCCGCGAAACTCCCCGTCTCGACGACCGTCAGGAAGATGCGGAGCTGATCGAATGTAGGCGTGCCAGGGTTCGACATTTCAATTTTCCAGAACGTTCCCGACGAACTTATCCGACTTATCCGGACAAGCAAGCCGCCTTATCTCGGCCTCAAGCGGACGAAACCCCGTCCCACCGAGGAGACCCGAGATGATTGAACTGCGCCCCTTTGAAAGCCTTGGCGGCGAGAACCATGGCTGGCTGGATGCCAAGCATCACTTCTCTTTCGCCAATTACCAGGACCCGCGCCGCGTGCACTGGGGCAATCTGCGCGTCTGGAACGACGACACGATCCAGCCCGGCACCGGCTTCCCCCCGCATCCGCACCGCGACATGGAAATCATCACTTATGTCCGCAAGGGCGCGATCACCCACCAGGACAGCCTTGGCAACAAGGGCCGGACCGAAGCGGGCGACGTTCAGGTCATGTCCGCCGGCACGGGCATCCGTCACTCGGAGTACAATATGGAGGATGAAGTGACGCAGATCTTCCAGATCTGGATCATCCCCACCCGTGATGGCGAGCAGCCGAGTTGGGGCGCACGCCCTTTCCCCAAGGCGGACAGGGCCGGCCAGTTCGTGGTGCTGGCAAGCGGCTACGACGATGACGACGATGCTCTGCCGATCCGCACCAATGCCCGCGTGATCGGCGCAACGATCAAGGCCGGCGCGACGCTGGACTATCCGCTCGGCGCGGATCGCAAGGCCTATCTCGTGCCCGCCACCGGCGCGGTCGAGATCGATGGCGTGCGCGTGAACGCGCGCGACGGCGCCGCGATCGCGGAGCTGGACAGGTTGCGTATCACCGCGATCGAGGACAGCGAGATCGTGTTCGTCGACGCGGCCTGAGAGGTCGATGCCGGGCGATTGGCCTGTCCCCTCCCCCGCAGGCCATGTCCCGGGAAGAGGCGTCCCCCGCGGGGGGCGCCTCTTCACTATCCTGCGGATACTGGCGAAGGCAGCCGAAAGGGGATAGGCTGAGACTATCCACCGGGAAACACGAAAGACGATGATGGCCCTCGACATGAGGCAGGCGCTGAAACTGATGGCCATGGGCGCCGCTCTTTTGGGCAGCACCGCGTCCGCTTCGCAGGACAGCCCCGGGGGCAACGAGCGCGGCGAAAGCGACGACATTCTTGTGACCGGCGCGCGGCAGACCCGCGAGGAAAGCCGGAAGGCGGCGGTCGACTTCCTGAGGAAGACCGGCGCGGCGACGACCTTCAAGCAGGTGGCGCGATGGGTGGAACCGGTCTGCCCGAGGGCCTTCGGCCTTTCATCCGAACATGCAGCGCTGGTTGAAGCGAAAGTGCGGGCGATTGCCGCCGACGCCGGCGCGCCCGTGGCACCGGCCGAGTGCAAGGCCAATATCGCTATCACCTTCACCATGGATGGCGGACGCTTCGTGCGGACTCTCTCTCGCCGCGCGCCGCGGCAGTTCACCCGGGTGTCGCCCGCCCGCATGCGCGAACTACGCGAAGGCGAGGAACCGGTACGCTGGTGGTATGGCGATGCCATCCAGGCGAAAGGTACATCCGGCAGCGGCGACACCCCGGCGCCATGGACCGGCGGGGAAGGCGGAGGCAGCGGATCGGCTCTGCCGCTGGTGGACGGCGCACCGTCGCTCAGCCAATATAGTTCCAGCCTGATCTCCACCGGCGCGGTGCGGGCGCTCGTGCAGGCGACCGTGGTCATCGATGTATCCAGGGTGGAAGGCTTGCCGCTGGATACGGTGGCTTCCTATGCCGCGATGGTCTCGCTCGCCGAGATCAATGCCCTGGACGACCCGCCCGCCCAATCCATCCTGGGTCTCTTCGGAAGCGGCCCCAATGCGCAGGCCGTCACGCAAGAAGATGCCACCTTCCTGAGCGCGCTTTATGCCCTTCCCCTCGATCGCCTGCCCCGGCGCCAGAGGGGTGCGCTCATCCGGGCGATGACTGAGGACCCCGGCGGCTGACGCTGCGGAATCGGCTGGTCGCAGAAACGCAGCTGAGGTAAAAGCCTTAAATATTTCGACACCTTGACCCGTTACCACGATGTCGAACCATGCCCGCACCCCGGTCGCAGCGTCGACGGTTTTCAGGCACTGCCATCTTGAAGAGTTGCAGACGCATCCACTGCCATGAAGAACCGAATCCCATCCAACCGTGCGGTCCCCGAGGCTGTCGAAATCGAGCTGATCCGCAGCCTGTTTCACGCCTTCCTCCCGTCATCGATCATGACGCTGGGTTTCATTGCCTCCGGGGTGGTAGTCTATACTCGCACGCACGACGGCATCATGCTGGGCCTGCTCGTCGCCGGGGCATTCGCATCCATGGCGCGTCTGCTGGTCGCCTGGCAGCTGGCGCTCCGAGCAGCCGAACCGCGCCTCACGCTCAACGAGGCCCGCTGGCTCGAGCGCCGTTTCGCCATCCCTTATCTGAGCTTCGCCATCCTGCTCGGCCTGTTTGGCGTGCGTGCCTTCATGCTGCCCTTCCCCGATATCCACATGCTCACGATAGCGCTGCTGATCGGCTACTGCGCGGGCGTGGCGGTCGGTATCGGGCTGCGGCTGTGGATCGCGGTGCCGAGCATGCTGATCTCGACGGTCCCGGCCATTCTCGTTGCGCTGCTCCAGCAAGACGCGATTTATTGGGTCATGAGCGCACTCGTCGCGGGATTGCTCGCGGGAGGGACGCACAGCCTGCACAGCCGCCATGGCCGGCTGGTCAGGGACATCGGCCTGCGCCTCGCCTTTGCCAATCTCGCGCGGAAGGATGCGCTGACGGCGCTGCCGAACCGCATCGCCCTGCGCGAATGGTATGAGGAACGCGTGGCGCTGGGCGGCGCCGGTCTGATCGCGGTGCACTATATCGATCTCAACGACTTCAAGCCGGTGAATGACAGCTATGGTCATCCCGTCGGCGACGCGCTGCTCACGATCGTGGGCAAGCGGATCATCCGTTCCCTGCGCGAGACGGACATCGCGGCGCGCCTGGGCGGCGACGAGTTCGCGGTCATTCAATATGGCATCAAGAATGCCGAGGAAGCGGAGAAGCTGGCCGGGCGGCTCGCCGAAGCGATCGCGCGGCCGTTCCAGATCGGCGAGCACACGATCAGCATCTCGACGGGTCTCGGCTTCGTCGTGGCGGACGGACGGGAGGAAGACCTGGAGCATCTGCTCGGCCTCGCCGACCAGGCGCTCTATGCCAGCAAGCGCGCGGGGACGATCGTCCAGTATGAAGCTGTCGAGGCGCTGCAGTCACGGGCGGTCGCCTGACCCGGCCCTGAGCAGCGGCAACGCGCCCCGCTCCTCCGGTGCGCCCGAAGCGCATTCCCCGAAGGGAATGCGCCAGTCTTTGCTCAGGCGACGAACTTGCCGGGATAAGCGATCTCCACCAGCGGCTTGCGGTCGCTGGGCACTTCCCGCTCGCGCAGGCCTTCAGGCAGGATAGAGGGATCGGTCGCGCGGCCGATCGCGGCGGCGGCTTCCACGCGGAAACGCTCCGGCACCGCCAGCAGATCGCGCGCCTTGTCGAAATCGATGCCGGTCATGCCGTGCGCATGATAGCCCAGCATGTGCGCCTGAAGCCCGATCTGCGCCCAGGCGGCGCCGGTGTCGAAGCTGTGGCTGTGCGAGGGATTGGCACTTTCCGGCAATTGCATCAGCGTGTCGGAGACGAAGAACAGCAGCACCGAGGCATTCTTCGCCCAGCTCTGGTTGAACGGCACGAGGATGGACAGGAAGGTCTCCCAGTTCGCATCGCCATTCACGGCATAGAGGATGCGCCAGGGCTGGTAATTATAGGCGGACGGAGCCCAGCGGCCGGCATCGAGAATGGTGCGCAGGTCCGCGTCCGGAATGGCGCTGCCATCGAAGGCGCGCGGGGACCAGCGATCGAGAAACAGTTTGTCGAGCGCAGTGTCGGTGGTGCGGTTGGTCATGATGGATCTCCGGGAAATGGGGCAGCGCGCCCGCCTGCTGGAAGCGGGGCACTGCCGGTGGTGATGGATGGTTCAGCGGCGGGCATCGAGGGCGAGCGCGCCGGCGCCATGGGCGACCAGCTGGGCCAGGCCGCCGGCGATGGCGATATTCTTGAAGAAATGGATGAACTGGTTCTGGTCACCGATATCCGCATGGAAGAAGATCGCGGTCGCGATCGAGAACAGCGCGAGCGCGGCAGCGGCCAGACGGGTGCGATACCCCACGACCAGAAAGACGCCGCCGACAATCTCTACAAGGATGGCGATGGCAAGGGCAAGCTGCACGAAAGGCAGACCAACCGCTTCGATATAAGCGATGCTCGCTTCCGGCGCGGCGACCTTGGAAAGGCCGCTCAGGATGAAGATCGGGGCAAGCGCAAGACGTCCGGCGAGGGACAGCCACTGGACAGAACAGGACACCCCAATACGGGGTTCAGGCCGGGGGACCTGAATGGAGGATGTGGTCATTGGAAACTCCCTGTTCGAAAGGCGCGGGAAGCACCGCTGAACGCCTTCTAGCGCGGGAGTTCTTGCCGGATCAGTGCGATAAATCGAGACACACTTTTCAGGAAAATAGAAATGCCCGCGTGCCGAATTGGCAGATTTCCGCGGGATTTCACGAATCTGCGGGCCGCCCTCCCTGCCTCAGTCGCACAAGAGCCTCCGCCCTGCGGGGAGAGGCGTGGGCGGGCCAAGGCAAGCGAAAAGCTCACTCCCGCTGGCTTGCCCCTTCCCCTCCCGGCTGCGCTTGGGGCGCGGCGTGAGGCAGAAGAATACGGACACTTTCCTGACCCGCCTGCGCCATCCCGCCCCGGCACCGCCAAGCCGGCGCAGGAACGCCCTCCACTACTACCCAGCCTCGCCGATCAGAACCGGCTCGGCGGCGCCAGACTGATGTTCGAACAGACGGCGATACTGGCCGCCTTCCAGTCGGAGCAGCGCCTCATGCGTGCCATCCTCGACGATCCGCCCAGCATCGAACACCACGATCCGGTCCAGCGCGCGCACGGTGGAGAGGCGGTGCGCGATGACGATCGCCGTACGCCCGGCCATCAGCCGCTGGATCGCATCCTGGATCAGGACTTCCGATTCCGAATCGAGACTGGAGGTCGCCTCGTCGAGGATCAGGATCGGCGCGTCGGCCAGGAAGGCACGGGCCAGCGCCACGCGCTGCCGCTCGCCGCCCGAGAGCTTCACGCCCCGTTCGCCGACCAGCGTGCGATAGCCGCGCGGCAGACGCGCGACGAAGCCATGCGCATTGGCGAGTTCCGCAGCCCACTCGATGTCCGCCATCGTCGCGTCCGGCCGGCCATAAGCGATGTTCTCTGCCAGCGTGCGGTGGAACAGGATGGGCTCCTGCGCCACGATGGCGATGTTGCGCCGCAGGCTCGCCTGCGTGACGGCACGCACATCCTGCCCGTCGATCAGCACGCGCCCGTCCGTCACGTCATAGAGGCGCTGCACCAGCTTGACGAACGTCGTCTTGCCAGAGCCCGAGCGGCCGACCAGCCCCACGCGCTGCCCCGCCGGAATGGTGATATCCAGCGCCTCGTAAAGCGGCTTTTCATGCCCGCCATAGCGGAAAGTCACCCGATCGAAGCGGATCTCGCCCCGCTCCACCCGGATGGGCTGCGCGCCCGCGCGATCCTCGATGCCCAGCGGCTCGTCATGCATGCGCACCAGTTCCTCCATGTCGTTCACCGAGCGCTGGAGATGCGTGACGTGCTGGCCGATGTCGCGCAGATAGCCGTGGATGACGAGATAGGTGGTGAGCACGTAGATGATGTCCCCGGTGGTCGCCTCGCCCCGCCACCAGAGCCACAGCGCCCCGCCCGTCACCGTGGCGCGCACCATCCAGAGCAGCGCGGTCTGCACGGCATTGCCGACCGTCCCGAAGATCCAGGTCCGCCGGGTGCGCTGCCGCCACTTGCCGACCACCTGCGCCACGCGCGCATCCTCGCGCTGCTCGGCGCCGAAGCCCTTCACCACGCTGTTCGCGCCGATGGAATCGGCCAGCATGCCGCCAAGCGCCGTATCCCAGCGATTGGACAGCGTAGCCGCCGGCGCGACGATCCGCGTCGAGAACCAGACGACGAAGCCGATATAGACCGCCGAGCCCAGCGCCATGGCGAGCCCCAGCACCGGCCAGTGCCACGCCAGCAGCGCCATCGTGCCGCCAAGCACGAGCAGCGCCGGGAACAGGCCGAGCAGCAGCACGTCATCCAGCAGATCGAGCGCCCACATGCCGCGCGTGATCTTGCGCACGACCGAGCCGGAGAAGCTGTTCGCATGCCAGTCGGTCGAGAAGCGCTGGACGCGCTGGAACGCCTCGTTGCCGATATCCTGCATGACGCGCAGAGTAAGGCCGATGATGCCGAAGATGGCGGCGCGGCCGAAGACGACCGGCCCGAGCGCCAGCGCCGTCATGGCGAGGAAGGCCTGCAATGCCTCGGCCCGGCCGGCGACGCCCTTCTGCAGGGCATCGGTCAGCCGGCCGGCGAACAGCGGCACCAGCATCTCCGCCGCCGTGCTGATGACCAGCACGACCATGATGAAGGCGACCCAGCCCTTGTGCCGGGCCCAGTGCCTGAAAGTGAAACCGAGGCCGAGACGGATCGCGTCCGCGCGGCGCGTTGCGCGTGGGTTGGTCATGACGATGATGCAGGCACGCGGCGGGCGTGCCATCCCCTTATGGTGCTGAAAAGATCACGAAGGCGGCGGCAGGAAAGCCACCGGAACGAGCGTCAGGCCTTGCCGGGCCCGCGTCGGGAGCTGCGCATGTGCATGGACGGATTAGCCATCAATTGCCCTCCCTGGCTGGCGTGATCGATAGGGCTGGATAACCCGAATCGCCGCAAGCGTCAATTCGCCCTCGCAGGTGCAACATGGCGGGTGGTGGCCGGAGTGCCAGCAGGGTCAAGGGGTCCGTCCGTCACGGGCAAGGCCGGACCGTTGGCAGCGCCGCCGGGCTGCGGCATAGCCGGGGAGCTGCCGTGCGAGGTCTTGCCCGGTCCGCCGGCGGCCGCGCGAAGGGGAGAGGACATGACGCATCGCCTGATCGGAGCACTGGCCGTGGCGGCCCTGCTCGGCACCACGGCCTATCAGGCCAGCGCCGGCGGACGAGCCGGCGCCGGGACTGTTGGGCAGGGCATCGACCATGACCGCATGGTGAACGCCGATGCGCATCCCGGCCAGTGGGCCAGCTACAGCCGGACATGGGACGAGCAGCGCTACAGCCCGCTCGACCAGATCAACGACGGCAATGCGCAGGATCTGGGCCTCGCCTGGTATGACGATCTGGAGACCTATCGCGGCGTGCAGGCAAGCCCGCTGGTCATCGACGGCGTGCTCTACAACGAGACGATCTTCAACGTCGTTACGGCCTATGACGCCAGGACCGGCCGCAAGCTCTGGACCTACGACCCCGGGGTGGGCAAGGAATGGGCGGGCCTCGCCTGCTGCGGCCCCTCCTCGCGCGGGATCGCGGCGTGGGGCAACAGCATCATCATCGGCGCGCTCGACGGGCGGCTGATCGCCATCGACAGACACAGCGGCAAGGAGATCTGGTCCGCCCAGACATTCGACCGCAAGGACCAGTATTCGATCACCGGCGCCCCGCGCGTGTATGATGGCAAGGTCATCATCGGCAATGGCGGCGCGGACTATGGCTCGCGCGGCTTCGTCGTTGCTTATGACGCGGCAACCGGCAAGCGGCTGTGGAAATTCTACATCGTGCCGACGGACCCGGCAAAGGGCCCGGACGGGGAGGCCTCGGACAGCGCGATGAGGATCGCCCAGCCGACATGGCACGGCAAGTTCTGGGAAGCGGGCGGCGGCGGCAATGCGTGGGACAGCTTCGCTTATGATCCCAAGCTCAACCTCGTCTACATCGGCACCGGCAACGGCAGCCCGCACATGTGGCATTTCCGCAGCGAGGGGAAAGGCGACAACCTGTTCCTCTGCTCCATCGTCGCGGTCGATGCGACCACCGGTGCCTATAAATGGCACTACCAGATGGTGCCGGAGGAGGACTGGGACTATACCTGCACTCAGCCGATGGTGCTCGCGGACCTGAAGATCAAGGGACGCACGCGGCAGGTCATCATGCAGGCGCCCAAGAACGGCTTCTTCTATGTGCTGGACCGGGGCACGGGCCAACTGATCTCGGCGAAGTCCTATGTCTCGGTGAACACATGGGCCAGCCATGTCGACATGAAGACCGGGCGCCCGGCGGTGCTGCCTACCGCCCATAACACCACCACCCCGCACCTCATGAACCCGAGCTGGATGGCCGCCCACACCTGGCACCCGATGAGCTACAGCCCGAAGACCGGGCTCGTCTATCTCTCCGCGCAGGAACAGGCCGCGATCTATGCGCGGGCGGAGGACGGCCAGTATCGTTATGTGAAAGGCCGCAACAATACCGGGCAGGACCATGCCAGCCAGCCCGAGCTGCGCAAGACACTGATGGAGGAGGCCCTCGCCAGCGAGAAGGGCTATCTGCTCGCCTGGGACCCGGTGAAGCAGCGCGAGGCCTGGCGCGTGAGCTATCCCATGCCCGGCTCAGGCGGCGTGCTGACCACGGCGGGCAACATCCTGGTGCAGGGGACGATCAACCGGACGCTCGCCATCTACCGCGCCGACAATGGCCGCAAGCTCTGGGAAATGAACATCGATCAGGCGCCGGTGGCGGGCGCGATCACTTACATGGTCGATGGCGAGCAATATATCGCGATCAATGCCGGATGGGGCGGCTCACCGGTCTACAATCTCAACCGGGACGGGCCCTTCCGCTTCGCCACCGCCAAGCTGATGGTCTTCAAGCTCGGCGCGAAGGGCGTCACGCTGCCGCCAATGCCTCCCGCGACGCAGGATGCCTATCTCCCCCGCGAGCGCATCCCCGCCGACGTCGCCGCGCGTGGCGCCACGCTCTACGGCGAGAGCTGCAACCGCTGCCATGGCGACAACGCGACCGGCGGCATCAAGGACCTGCGCAAGATGAACAAGGAGGCGCATGACAGCTTCCTGGACATCGTGCTCAGGGGGACCCGCCTCCACAATGGCATGCCAAGCTTCGAGGGCGTGCTGACCGAAGCGCAGGCGAAGGACATCCACGGCTACCTCATCACCCGGGCGCAGGAGGACTGGTGAGGGGATGGGGTGCGGGTTTGGACGGGGGCGCCATCCGCATCAAGGCCGCCTTGCGCGATCGGCGCTCGATCTCCGGTCCGGTAGACGAAGGCCGCTACAAGGGCCGCTGGCGGGTCGAGGCCATGTTCTTCCGTCTCAAGGACTTCCGCCGCATGGCCGCCGGTTATGCCAGGCTCGCCAGGAACATCCCGTCAGCTGTGAGCCCCGCGCGGCGCGGCGGCGCGACAGGCCCCGAGCCTGTTGAAACAGGGTGAGATCGACGGGCCGTCTTTCGGCTACCGCGTGGTGGCGGCACAGGCGAGCGCTCCCCCGGCTCAACGCGCTCCACCTCATCGAGGTCAGTCTGGTCACGCAGGCGATGCAACCCCTGGGACGAGTGCATGCGATGGAATGAAGACGGGGAGAAGCCTGCGCTTCTCCCCGTCCTGGAAGTTCTATAGCCTGGCGGCGCTTCAGGCGAAGCGGACCGTGGCGCGCGGCCGGCGCAGGCCGGCGCCGACGAGGCCGAAGCCCGCCATCATGAGGGCCCAGGTGGCGGGCTCCGGAACGGCTGGCGACGGCGCATTATACTGCAGCTTCACGATGTAGGACTGGTTGAGCCCGTCGCCATCATCGCTGACGAGGTAGATATTGCCATCCAGGTCGAGGGTGATGCCCTCGAACTTGCCGCCCTCGCCCTCGGGATCGATCAGCGCATTGAAGTCGGAGAGCGAGAAGGTGCCGAGCACTTCACCGGTCAGGTTGACCTCCAGGATCATCTGCGAGGTGCCGCTGAGGATCAGCAGATTCTCGCCAGCGCTGGTGCCGGCGAAGATGCCATTGGACAGCACAGCGACGTCCTGCAGGGACTCAAGGCCGAGTGCGCTGACGTCGAAGGGATTGGTGACCGTGGCCGCCTCCGCATCCCAGTCGACATTGGCGACGCTGTAGAGGAGTTGCGAATTGCGCTCCTTCACGCCGAAATATTCGCCGGTGATGCTGTTATAGGCGATGCCCTCGAGGCCGCTATTGCCGGCATTGGAGCCGACGTCGATCTGCGGCGCGACGGCGATGGAGGTATATTCGCGGTCACCGTCCATGCTGTCGCTGGTGATGCGATAGATGTCCTGCGGACGCTCCGCGGCCATGACATAGCTGTTGTTGCCGATATAGGTCAGGCCTTCGGGGTCGCACCGCCGGCCATCATAGGTGGTCTCGCAGCCCCGGACCGTGATCGTCGCCAGGAAATTGCCGCTCATGTCATATTCGCCGAACCTGGCGTAGTAGGTGCCGTCACCGTTGTTTGTTTCCTCGTCATTCGTGACCATCAGCCGGTTCTGATCCCAGTTATAGGCGATCGCGCTCGCTTCCCGCGTCGCGATTGGCGTCGCCCAGCCGACGCTGTAGGAATTCAGGATGCTGGCGGCATTGGCGGAAACAGCCGTGCAAGCGAGCATGACCGCGCAGCCACGCAGAAAAACAGTGTTCATAGCATTTCCCCACTTCGGTTCGAATCCAGATCACCCGTCCCACAGGATGGAAGCGACCGGGGAGGGTGTATGCCAATTCGGCATGACGCTCCGGTTACGGATTTATTAACCATTAAATTGAGAGCGAACGGTCCCGAACGGGGCGGCATCCTGCATAGGCCGGCGGCGGAACAAGGCGCGGCAATTCGGGCAGCGGGGGCGGTGGATAAGTATATTTAGTAAACCGGCACCGCAATTCGGCAGTTTTTCAACACCGCCTACCCCCCCGCCCCGCCGTCAGTGCGGGCCGGTGCCGTCGGTGCTGCGGCCCCAGTCCTCGTGGGCGCGGGCGATCACATAAGCGTGGATCGCTTCCACGTCGTCCGGCTTCAGGAGATCGGCGAAGCTGGCCATGCCCTTGTCGGCATAGATGCCCTTGAGCACGATGTCGGCGAACAGCTTGTGCGTCTCGGCGGTCATGCGGCGCAGGTCCTTGACGCCGCCGATCGCCTGCTGGCCGTGGCAGACCTGGCAGGTTTCGGCGAAGAGGCGGGCGCCACGCGCGATGGTTTCCTCGCTGGCGGTGGAACGCGGGGGCTCGGGCGCCTTGTCCTCGGCCTTGACGGGCGGGAGGACGACATTGCCGTCCAGCCGGAACACCAGCAGCCGCGCGGCCGCCCGGGGCAGCTCGATGCCGCCGGCGCGCTCGATCTGTGCGGCGCCGCCGCCCCAGCCGGCATTCACCGCGACATATTGCACGCCATCCAGCATATACGTGATCGGACCTGAGACAGGCGCGCTCTGCACCGGCATTTCCCAGAGCGTCCGCCCCGTCTTCGCATCGAAGGCAGCGAAGGTCTGCTTCGTCGTCCCCTCGAAGACGAGATCGCCCGAGACGAGCACGCCGCCATTGCCATGGCGCGGCAGCGGAACGCGCCATGCCTCCTTCTGCGCCACCGGGTCCCAGGCGAGGAGGAAGGTCTTCTCCATCGCCACGACCTGCTTCATCAGCTCGGTGCGCTTCTTGAGCGCCTCGCCGGTATAGCCGCCCCAGCCCGCATTGGAGCGGAAGGGCTTGGGCTTGAAGTCCGGATCCAGCGCATAGACCATCGCGGATTCGTAGATCGGGAAATAAGCGAGCTTCGTGCGCGGGCTGAAGGCCATGGGGAACCAGTTGTGCCCGCCGCCTGGCCCCGGCATCACCAGCACCGGATCGGTGCCGAAATGCGCCTGCGGATTGATCTTCGGCCGGCCGGTCTTCATGTCGATGCCGCTGGCCCAGTTGACCGGCACGAAGGGTTCGGCGGAGATCAGCGCGCCGGTCTTGCGATCCAGCACGTAGAAGAAGCCGTTCTTGGGCGCCTGCATGATGACCTGCCGCGTGCGACCCTTGATCTTCAGGTCCGCCGAGATCATCGACATGGTGCAGGTATAGTCCCAGTCCTCCTCCGGCACCATCTGGTAGTGCCACTTGTACTTGCCCGTCGTCGCATCGAGCGCGACGATGGAGCAGATGAAGAGATTGTCGCCCTTGCTCGCGCTGCGGTGATGCCAGGCGAGCGGCGAGCCGTTGCCCGTGCCGATATAGACGAGGTTGAGCTTGGGATCGTAAGCGATGCTGTCCCACGCATTGGCGCCGCCACCCAGCTTCCAGTAGTCGCCTGCCCAGGTCTTGCGGATCATTGCCATGATGTCGTCGGACGCCTCGCCGTCCGGCCCCTTCGCCGGATCGCCGGGGGTGAGGAAGAATTTCCAGAGCTTGCGGCCGGTATCCGCATCCCATGCGGAGACGAAGCCGCGAATGCCCAGATCTCCGCCGCTGTTGCCCACCACCACCTTGCCGTCGAACACGCGGGGTGCGCCGGTAATGGAATAGGGCATGTCGTCCGGCGTGGTCTGCACGGACCAGACGGGCTTGCCGCTGCGCGCGTCCAGCCCGATCAGCCGCCCGTCCAGCGTGGCGATGATGATCTTGCCGTTCCACATGGCAAGGCCGCGCGCGACAGGCTCGCAGCAGGCATAGCGGCCATATTCGCGCGGCACCTCCGGGTCGTAGGTCCACAGCCTCTTGCCGGTGCGCGCGTCATAGGCGACCGTCACGTTCCACGGCAGGATGTTGTAGAGCACGCCATCGGCATAAAGCGGCGTCGCCTCGACCCCGCGATAGGTATCGAGATCGTCATACCAGGCAATGCCGAGCCGGCTCACATTGCCGGGATTGATCTGATCGAGCGGACTGAAGCGCTGGGCGCTGTAGGTCCGCCCGTCATGCAGCCAGTCCGTGCCGTCCTTCTCCTGCGCGGCCATGCGGGCACTGTCCACCGCGGCCGGGCCGCGCACATCCTGCGCACCGGCAAGGCTCAGGCTGCCAAGCACCAGCATCGCGGCGCCGGCCGACAGGACCGGACGCGTCCATCGCTTCATGCGCTCATTCCTTCGGGGGCTGGCCGATCGGCTGCGTGCCGTCCACGACACGGCCGGTCCGGCTCCATTGCTCCTGCGCCGCCGACCCCGGCACGCCGGCATGGGCGCCGATGTCCGACTTGAGGATCGGGAA
This sequence comes from Sphingobium sp. SYK-6, assembly GCF_000283515.1. Classification (GTDB taxonomy): domain Bacteria; phylum Pseudomonadota; class Alphaproteobacteria; order Sphingomonadales; family Sphingomonadaceae; genus Sphingobium; species Sphingobium lignivorans. The sequence goes on along the minus strand of NC_015976.1, from coordinate 1,332,613 downwards.
GGCCTTGCCCGACACCGGATTGGGATAATGGAACGGGATGATGTAATAGGAGGGATAGGTCAGGTAGACCGTGGAAGGCGGCAGATCCGGCGGCGGATCGAACTTGTCCGGCCAGGTATTGTTCATGGCCCATTTGCCCCAGCCATCCCAGCTCGTGTACATGGTAAACGGCCCGGACAGACGGCTGATCTTCCAGACGCCATTTTCCTTGCGATACTCGTTCTCGTAGAGCGGCAGGCCCCAGCCGCCATTGCTCATCACAAAGGCGCGGGCGCGGATCCAGCCGGTCTTCCCGTCCTCGGAAATGTCCGGGATGGGCTGGAACTGCATGTGATTGGCAAGCGAGCCCTTCTTCACGCCGTCCGGCCCGAAGGCGGTCTGCATATATTCGAGCACGCGGGGCTTGCCCAGGAACAGGCCCTTGCCGCCGATCTCCAGCGTGGCATCGTCCGCGAACAGCTCCGAAAGCGGCGTCCACTGGCTCTTGTCCACGAAATAGCCATAAGTGCGCTGCAAGCGCTCGATGGCGTTCATGTCCTCCAGCCGGGTGATGCGCTTGTCCAGTGCGGCAAGCTGCTCCTCGGCGGACTGGGCCAGCGCGGGCGCTGCCGCCAGCAGTGACGGGCCGGCCAGCAGCGCGGCGATAAAATGCGTGCGGATGCTCATTGTTGCCTCATCCCCTTCGATGCGCTGCTCTCCTTCAGCTTCTGGCTGTCCATCCCCTTGTCCGGGCGGCCGACGATGTCGTCCCCGGCGAGCGGCAGGTCCGCGAGCGACTGGCCGGTGACCGGATGCCTGAAGCTGAAGGGCGGCAGATAGGCGTTCGGGAACGAGCGATAGACGTCGGTCGGCGGCCGGTCCGGCGGAAAGAGCGCGCTCGGCCCTTCCATCTGGATGGCATATTTCGCGAAGCCGAGATCATAATCGGTCAGCGCCGTCATGAAGAAATGCACCTTGGCGAATTTCCAGACGCCGCCTTCCTTCACATAGTCATTCTCGTAGATGCCCACGCCCCATTTGCCGTTCTGTCCCGGCTCGGAAAGCATGACCATGCCTTGCCAGCGGCCGGTCGCGGTCTTCCCGTCCGGCGCGACGACGACGATGGGCTGAAGCATCATGTGATTGTTGAGGCGCCCCGCGCCCAACCCCTGCGGGCCGAACAGCAGCATCGCCTGCCGGATGCGCGCCGGGCCGACATAGACGCCGCGCTGGCCATATTCGAAACTGCCCTTCGCAGCGAACAGGGCGGATGCCTGGTCCCAGAGCCCCTTGTCGAAATAATAGCCGAAATTGCCCTGCAGATTCTCGATCGCGTCCTGGTCCTCCAGCAGCGTGACCCGCTGCTTGTAGGCCGCGAGCTTGCCGCGGACATCCCCGCCGCCCTGCGCCGACGCGGCCGCCGGCAAGGCGAGGATGGTCGCGAGGCCGAGGAGCATGGCTCCCTTCATGGCGATGCGGGCGCTCATTTCGCGGTCTCCGGGGCAGATTGGCCGGTGACGGGCCGGCCGGTGACGGGATTGGGGGCATGGAAGGGCGGGAGCTGCGGCTCCGGGAAACCCCGCGCGCGCACGGTCGATGGCCGGTCGGGCGGCATCTTCCGGCTCGCCTCGCTGCGCACCAGCCCCTCGCCCGGCTGCAAGCGCGCCCAGCCCTTCTCGTAAGGCACCACGAAATTGACGTGGAGATGCAGCGCGCGGATCTTCCAGACGCCATCCTCCTTCACATAGTCATTCTCGTAGATACCGTCGCGCCATTCGGCATGTTTCTTGTGCTGGCCAAGCATGCCCAGGTCACGCCAGCGCGCGCGGGCACTGCGCCCGTCCGCCGCGACATCGACGACCGGCTGGAGCGTCACCCACTCGTTGAGCTGGCCGTAGACCAGCCCGTCCTGCCCGCCGTGCAGGGCCTTCAGATAATCGCGAATGCGCGCCTTGCCGGCATAGACGCCGTCCATGCCGATCTCGATCGTGCCGTCGTCCGTGAACAGGTCGGCCGCGTCCTGCCACAGGCCGCGATCGACATAATAGCCAAAGGCGCGCTGGAGCTTCTTGACCGCGCGCGCGCCTTCGAGCTTCTGGACGCGCAGGGTCAGCGCCGCGATCTCGGCATCGGTCGATTGCGCCTGCGCCGGTGCGCCCACGAGCAAGGCCGCGCCGGCCAGCGCGAAGAGCGCCGCCCTCACCGTATGCCTCCCAGCGGCACGGCCCGCAGCGCGAATTCGCCGGGATCCTGCCCCTTCAGCTTGGGATCGAACAGGAAACGCCCCTTGCTCTCGATGGCATAGGCCGTGTCGCCGATATGCGTGACGCCGGGCACACCGTCCATGCCGTCCCTCAGCACTTTCATGGTCACATCATCCCCCTCGATGGTCAGCAGGCTGATCCGGCCGCCCGGCCCTTCCGCCTGCAGGAAGCGGTTGCCACCGATCGGGCGCAGCCCGTCCGGCCCGTCGAGCGGCTGCGAGACGTTGAGCTTCGTGAGGCTCGCGAAACTGCCGTCCGCCCTGCGATTGACGCGCAGCATGGTGTTCTGGCGGACATTGTTCACATAGAGCGTGCCGTCCTCACTGAACGCGATGCCGTCCACGCCCTCGAGCAGCGCCTTGTCCTCGACCAGCAGCGAGACCGCCTTGCCGCCGGGGCTGAGCGTGAAGATGCGCCCGTTGGTCGTCTCCGCGATGAAGGCGGTGCCGTCCTTCGCGATGGCGATGTCGTTGCAGGCGCTGGCCGGCGCGGGCATCTCGTAGCGCTGCCGGAACGCGCCGCTGCGAAGATCGAACGCGACGAGCGCGGAGACCTCGCCCGCCTTGCCCATCGGCACCGAGCAGGCCCAGAGCGTGTTCGTCTTCTCGTCGACAAGGACGCCGAGCACGGCCGCAAGCTTGTTCACCCCGTCCGGGCGAATCCAGGCGATGGCGCGATCGGCACCGGGCAGCGCGCGGTAGATATTGCCCTTGAAGCTGCTGATGTAGAGATTGCCGGCGGCGTCCGCCGTCGCATTCTCCGGGAACACGCCGGTATCGTCGATCACGACATCGGGCGGCAGCGGCTTGTTGAAGGGCGCGGCAGTCAGATAGGGCACTTCGTTGGCGATCGTCTCCAGCCGGGCGATCCGGCCGTTCTCGATGCGGAAGACGCTCACGAAGCCGACGGTGCGCGGATATTTCGCTTCCGCCGGATAGGTCTTGCCGTCTTTCGCGGTGAAGCTGAGCGTCGCGCCGGGCAGGTCGCGATAGCCGATCGCGGCGACCAGCCCCTTCGCTTCGTCCACCGCCACCACCTCATGGCGAACCGCTTCCAGCTCGCCGTAGAGGCCGCGCCGCAGCGCCGCTTCGCAGGAAGCGTCGCCGCCCTTCCCCGCAGGCAGATTGCCCGTCATGGCGACGCCATTCTCGATGAGCGTGCAGCCCCTGTCGAAGCCGGGGATGGCGGAGGCGCCATTGGCTTCGACGGCATCGAAATAGGCGTCGACCAGTGCGATCATCTTGCCGCGCGGCAAGCGTGCCTTCGCCGGGAGAGCAGCGGAAAAGGCGCGGTCCGGCGCATAAGCCAGCGGATCGCCGAAGGGCTGGCGCCCTTCCTTGCGGCGGATGACCGACTGGACCGCCGCGATTTTGCCGTCCTTCACTTTCATGTCCATGGCATAGAAGCCGGGCTGTCCATGATCGTCGATCATGCCGGCCCAGACCACATGGCCGGTGCGGCTGTCCGCCACCACCAGCGGGGCGCGGCTGCGGCTCTTGATCGTCACCCACGAGCTTTCGCCGATGCGCACGCGGGTGCTGTTCTCGGCATAGCCCACGCGCCCGGCCCATGGCAGGCCCCTGGGATCGCTGCGAGTCATCGCATCCATGAAATCATTGGCGAGGCCGGTGAGGCAGGCCTCGTCGCACGCCTTCCCCTGCGCCTGCGCGGCGGCGGGCGGGAAGGTAACGACACAAAGCGCGACAGCGGCGCGCAGCAGGAGCCGGCTCATTCGCCCACCTCCCCATGCGCGCGGCCCGTGGCCCACGGATTGTGCGTGAAATAGGGCACATAAGTGAAGACGGCCTCGATCCGCTGAATCTCCCCGTTCTTCACCCGGAACGCCTCGATGAGGCTGATGGAATTGGGCCATTTGAGCGCTGTCTTCATTTCCATGCCGTTGGTGAGCAGATAGCGGTCCCGCTCATTGTCATGATCGAAGAAGCCGGTCGCCACCACGACGCCGCGCTCCTCGTCCACGATGGGGAAGCGCCGCTCGCGGATGCGCTTGTTGATGCGGTAGATGCCGAGCTTGAACTGTTCGAGGCAACCCGAGGCGATGGCGGCGGCATTGCCATTGCGCTCGCCCGGCGCTGCCGAGGGGCCCTTGCCGGGCGCGGTCGTGCTGATGCCGTTCTCCAGCCGGCCGCAATCCTCGCTGAACGGCGCGAAGACCATGCCGTCATTGAGCTCGACCGTGTTGAAATAGCTCTGCGCCACCGCGATCAGCCGCTGGCGGGGCCGCCGCTGCTCGGGCGGCAGGACATTCTCGAACTCGGGATCATGCTCCACCTTGTCGGGATCGCCGAAGGGCGCCGGCAGGCCGGTCTTGCGATGAACCACCGTCTCGACCTCGCTGATCGCGCCATCATCGACCTTGAGGCGCATCGCGTAATAAGCCGGCTCGCCATGCTCCCAGACCACGCCGAACCAGGCGGCCTGGCGCGTCAGCGGATCGGCGACCTCCAGGGCGTTCGGGGCGACCTTGCTGATCGAGCTCCACAGGCCTTTGCCGATCGGCACGAGGGCATTGTTCTCGGTGAAGCGCACGTCCGGTGCGAAGCGGACGGCCGCCGGATCGCGCTTGGCCAGCGCTGCCATATAGCCGCGCACATGGCCGATGAGGCAGGCGCGATCGCATGTCGGGATGTTGACGGCACTCGGCTCGCCCGGCGCCTGCGCGGCGACCGGCAGCCCGCCAAGGACCGCCACGCCCGCCGTCGCCAGCAAGCGCATAGGCCAACGGTAAATCTGGTGTCGCACGGATTCCCCTCCTGTCTCGCCCCTCGCGTGCCCGGTCCGGTTGCAGATGGCCGGGCTATGAGGATGAATGGGCGCAGCATAAGGGCAGCGCGGCGGCCTTGTCACGCCGCAGCGACCGGGAAAGGCCCCTATTTCCAGATCAGTCCCGTCAACAGTCCGGCTGGATCAAGAGCCGCGCGAGGGTTTTGGCGGAGGACCGGCGCGCGCGCTCAGAAGCCGACGCGGTCGCCGCCCTTGAGGCCGAGCATGGCGCGTGCCTCGGCCGGCGTGGCGATCTCGTAGCCCAGCGTCTCGATCACGCCGCGCAGCTTGCGCACCTGATCGGCATTGGAGCGCGCCAGTTCACCGCGCCCGATATAGAGGCTGTCCTCCAGCCCGACGCGGGCATGGCCGCCGTTCAGCACGGAAAGCGTGCCGAAATTCATCTGGTTGCGCCCGGCAGCGAAGGCCGAGAACATATAGTCCTCGCCGAACAGCCGGTCAGCCGTCGCCACCATATGCGCGAGATTGGCCGGTTCGGCGCCGATGCCGCCGAGAATGCCGAACACGCCCTGAATGAAGAAGGGCGGCTCGACCAGCTTGCGGTCCACGAAATGGGCGAGCGTGTAGAGATGGCCGATATCATAGCATTCGAACTCGAACTTGGTGCCGAACGCCTGCCCCACCTCGACCATGATCCGCTCGATATAGGCATTGTCATTATACATGATCCGGCCGCGCGAGCCCTCGACATAAGGCTGTTCCCAGCCATGCTGCCAGGCCTCCACCCGCGCGCCCGCCGCGCTGAAATCGAAGATCAGCGGCCCCATGTTCAGCGAGCAGACTTCCGGCTGGAACGCCTTCGCGCCTTCCAGCCGGTCATCGAGGCTCATGGTGGCACTGCCACCGGTGGAGATATTGATGACCGCGTCCGTCGCTTGCCGGACGCGCGGCAGGAAGCGGGCGAAATCCTCCGCGCGCGGGCTCGGGCTGCCGTCCGCCTCGTTGCGGGCATGGAGGTGAAGCACCGTCGCGCCCGCCTCCGCTGCCTCGATCGCCGCATGCGCGATCTGGTCCGCTGTCACCGGGAGATGCGGCGACATGGACGGCGTGTGGATCGAGCCCGTGGGCGCGCAGGTCAGGATCACTTTCTTCGAGCGGCGCATTTCAGTCCTCTTCCCTTCCCGCGGACGGCATGGCCACCCGGAACCCGTTTCAGCATGACAGGAAATCATGCCTCAAAGGCCGGCGTGGCAGACATATTTGATGTTCAGATACTCATCGAGGCCATGCGAGGAGCCCTCCTTGCCGATGCCCGACAGCTTGACGCCGCCGAACGGCGCATAAGGCGTCGAGATGAGGCCGGTGTTCACGCCGACCATGCCGCTTTCGATGTCGCGGCTGGCATGCGCGATGGTCGTGGAGCTGGTCGAGCAGACATAGGAAGCGAGCCCGAACGGCGTATCATTGGCGAGGCGGATCGCATCCTCATAGCCATCGAAGGCGACGAGGCCGGCCAGCGGACCGAATGTCTCCTCGCGCGTGAGCAGGGCGCCGGGCGCGACATCGACGACCAGCGTCGGCGGCTGCATCCGCCCCTCGCCCTTGCCGCCAACCAGCAGCCGCCCCCCGCCGGAAAGCGCATCCTCGAGATGTTCGTTGACCTTGGCGACGGCCGGCGCGTCGATGAGCGGACCGATGTCCGTGTCCTCCTCCAGCCCGTCACCCAGCTTCATGGCGGCCACGCGCTGCGCGAAGCTCTCCACGAACGCGTCGTAAATGCCCCTCTGCACATAGATGCGATTGGCCGCGATGCAGCTCTGGCCGCAATTGCGGAACTTGGCGATCATCGCCGCATCGACGGCGGTGGCGAGATCGGCATCGTCGAAGATCAGCATCGGCGCGTTGCCGCCCAGCTCCATGGAGAGCCGCTTCACCGTGGGCGCGCAGGCCGCCATCAGCTTCACGCCGACCTCGGTCGACCCCGTGAAGCTCAGCTTGCGCACGATGGGCGATGAGGTGAACAGGTCCCCGATCATGCCCGCGCTGCCGGTGACGACGCTGAACACGCCCGGCGGCACGCCCGCTTCCTCGGCGAGCTGGGCCAGCGCGAGTGCGGCAAGCGGCGTCTGGCTGGCAGGCTTGGCGACCATCGTGCAGCCCGCCGCGAGCGCGGGCGCGAACTTGCGCGTCAGCATCGCCAGCGGGAAGTTCCAGGGCGTGATCGCCACGCTGACGCCGACCGGCTCGCGCTCAGCATAGAGCTTGCGCCCCGGCACCGGCGCGGGAATGATCTCGCCCAGCGCGCGCGGCGCTTCCTCGGCATAGACCTCGACGAAGCCGGCGCCATAATCGACCTCGCCATAAGCTTCCTTGAGCGGCTTGCCATTCTCCAGCGTGATGAGCCGCGCGAGATCGTCGCGATGGGCCATGATGAGATCCAGCAGCCGGCGCAGGATCTTGCCGCGCTCGCGCGCCGGGGTGCGCGCCCATGCCGGGAACGCGCGCGCGGCGGCATCGATCGCTGCCTGCACCTGCGCCTGCTCGAGCGCGGGAATGGTGGTGATGAGGCCGCCGGTGAACGGATCGGTGACCTCGATCGTCCGGCCGGCCGCGCCGTCCACCCATTGGCCATCGACATAAGCGGCGGCGCGGAGAAGAGGCTTGTAGGCGATGACGGCGTTGCGCTGACTTTGATCCACGAAAGGCTCCGTGATGTTGGCTGCGGCTGCCGGCCCGCCCGGGCCTGTTGACCCACGCAAACCGGAAACGGCGAGGCCCCGGGACATCGGGGCGGTTGCGAAACTGGCTCGGCTCCGCGACTCAGAGCCGGCCTTCGATGCTTCCGCCTTACCGCATTTCCGCGCCGTCCGTTGTTTCCACCTGACCGGGAGACGCTGTAGCGGCACGGCCCGCCGTGCGACTTGTCCGTTCCGGTAGCCAAGGTTGCGCAAAGCGGCGCGGTGGAATGGTCATGTCGGAGGGCGCGCGTGGAGCGTGGGGCGGCCACGATCCATCCAGACCGTCTGTCCTAGAAGGCTGCGCGCATGCGCAGGGCCGCCTGCCGCATGAGGCCCTGATCGGACGCGACGAGGAAGTTCGTGACGCCGGCCGCGCGCAGGCTCGCGACTTCGGCATCGTCCGTGGCGCCGACATGGGCAATGAGGGGCATGCCGTGCCGCGCCGCGGCGGCGGCAATGCGGCCCACGATCTCCGCGATGCGCGCGTCCCCGGTCGTCTCGGCCCCGATCGCGGCGGACAGATCGCCGCGGCCAATGAAAGCGGCCGTGAGCCCGGCCACGCTGAAGATCTCGTCCAGATGGTCAAGCGCGTCGAGATCCTCGATCATGGCGATGACCGACGTGCTGCTGTCGCACGTCTCCATATAGTCGCGGAAGCCGAGGCGCCCATAGCTGCCCGCGCGCGGGCTGTTCGAGAAGCCGCGATGCCCGCCGGCGAAGCAGGCCGCATCCACTACGGCACGGGCGATCACAGCCGAGGAGACGTGCGGCACCAGCACGCCCGCCGCCCCGGCATCCAGTGCAGTCAGGATGTGCTCGGGCGCCGCCGAAGGCACGCGCACCACGCTGGCGATCTGCCCGGCGCGAGCGGCCAGCATCATGAGATCGATATCCGCGCGGCTGAACGGCGCATGCTCGGCATCCACCACCACGAAATCGAAGCCCGCGTCAGCGAGTATCTCCGTGGCATGGGCCGTGGGCGTCTTGAGGAAGGTCCCGAGCAAGCCCTCCCCGCCGACGAGGCGGCGGCGCAAGCGCTGCTGCGGCGTCTCGGGAGGGGACGCGCTCATGCTTCGGGCATCGGATAGTCGTCCGCGTTCAGCACCCAGCCCTCCATCTGGGAGAAATCCCGCCGGGGCGGCGCGAACACGTCCACCAGCCGGTTGTCCTGCGGCGCGATGGAGGCCGAGGTGTGGATCGACTTGGGCGGGATCACCGCGATGGAGGGCGCGGGGCAGACCATATGCTCGTCATCGCGCCATTCCGCCTGATTGGCGGTCCACGGCCAGCGCAGATGGTGGACATAGGAGCCGCCGAGCGCCAGCGAGCACTGCTCGAAATCGTCATGGAAATGCGGCGAGAGCTTCGTGGTGTCGCGCGGCCCGTCCGGCTCGAACACATTGACCATGAAAGTGGTGCAGCGCCAGATGCGCCCGAAGCGCCCCGGCTGCGCGGGAACATCCAGGCTGTAGGGCCGGATCCTGTAGCCTCCCGGCGGCTCCGGCCATGTCTGGTAGGCAGGGATATTGGGCTGCTGCACGGCATAGCCCGCGGCATTGGCCGCAAGCGCCGCGACATCGCCATTCTCGCGCGAGAAGAGGCGCACGATCTCGCCGCCCTCCGGCAAGGTGATGCTGCTCTCGCCGGGCGGCACGATGACGATGGCATAGCCCGGCACCTGCTCGACCTGGCCATTGGCGGCGATGACCGCCGGCACGTCCCGGTCTTCGATCAGCAGCACATATTCGTCCACCTGCCCCTTGCGCTCGAACACGGCGCCGGGCTTCGCGCGGGTGTAGGCGACGACGAAATTCTGGCCGCGCCCGAACCAGGTCTGGCCGCTCTCGTCATCGATCTGCGGCGGCGTCGAGCCGAACATGACATAATGCGAGGGCCCGAAGCCCGTCGCGGCGGGCGCGCCGCCCGACACCGCGCTGCCACTGGTCAACTTCGAGCGCGGATCGTCGGACGTGTACATGGTGTTGGCTGCGGACATGAGGCTCCGTCCCTGATTCCTGAGGCAATATGCGCCCTGCCTTAGCGGGAGACCAGCGCGGCGGGCTTGACCGAAGCGGCAAGCCGGTTTGATCCCCGGCGAGAGGTGACGCGTCCGTCGGGATGGTCGACGTGCTGCCAACCGATATCCTTAATCCGCAAGAGGCATTCTCCTGGCGCGAGCCATCTCGCAATCCCTCGCGAGGCGATGAACCCGCTGTTTGGCTTAATCTTTTTTTAGGCGGGTCGAGGTTAACGTCACCTCTCCGACGAAGTTAACCTCGCGCCTCAAAAGGGCCGACGTGTCTGGCGCTGCAAATCAACTGTGAGCATCTGATGGTATGATGTGGTCAAATCTCGGGCGAATTTGCGCGAAACTACGTCATGATTCAGCGGGCGGTGTCGCCCTGATTGCGGGCCTGAGCTTGCCCGTCGTGGTCGGCGGGTTGGGCCTTGCCGTCGATCTCGGGCGCGGCCTTGATGAACGCATGGTCACCCAGCGGGTGGCGGATTCTGCGGCTCTGGGTGCTGCCCTGGCCTATCAGACCAGCAACGATGCGGCGAACCTCACCGCAATCGCGCGTGATCTGGCCATAGGCAATGGCCTGCAGGATGCCGATGTTCATGCCGAACTGGTCCATGACTTCCCCAATTCAGGCGATCAGGCAGTCAAGGTCGTCATTACGAAGCAGTTGCCCTTCATTCTTGCCCGGATCGTTGGCGCCCCTGCGACGTTCACCGTCGGCAGCGAAGCCGTCGCGGTCGTCTCAGGCGAACAGCCCTTTGCCCCGCCCTGTTTTCTCGCACTCAGCAGCGGCAACGACGCCCTGCGCACCTCCGGCGGGGGTACATTCGACGCCCCAGATTGCTCGGTCGCTGCGGTCGGTCAAATAAACAACGCCGGTTCCCTGATCCGTGCGAGCGACATCATTTCAGGCGCCGGCCAGATCCGCAATGACTGGGGCACGCTCACCGCCAGCAGCTTGCGCTTTGCGACCGACTTCTCGAACCCGAGCTGGAACAATGCCGTCCCGGCAGCCGACAAGCGTGTGAACCAGTCGACCGCGCTGGCTGATCCGTGGGCCGACAACGCCGATCTCGCCGCGGCCCGTTCGTTGATCGGCACATTCACGGCCATTTCGAACCTTGCGAACCCTACGACCGCAAGCGCCAGCAACTGGGATTTCAACTGGTCCCCGGCCGCCAACGTCGCGGCCTTCCGGGCCGGTGCCGGCAGCAGCACCTACAATGTGCCCGCAGGCAATTACACGATCGGCCAGCTCAATGTCGCGGGCGGCATCACTGTCAATTTCGCCTCCGGATCCACCATCACCATCAACAACGGCTTTTCCAACGGCGGCAGCAGCGTTGTGTTCGGCGACGTGAACCTGTTCGTCAACGGCGGCTTCAACAGCGGCTCGAGCGGGATCCGGATCGGCAATGGCACGCTCCATATCGGCAGCGGGACAGTGAATTTCAGCGGCACCAACATCAAGGGCGACGGAGACGTCATCGTCAACGCGGCGATCACGATCGGCGGCGGATCAAGCCTGCGCATGGGAAATGGCCAGCACATGTTCCGCAGCCTGAGCATCTCCGGCGGCAGTTTCGTGGTGGCCGGCACCGGCAATTTCCAGGTCAATGAGGGAATCGATGTCGGTGGAAATTCAGAGCTTTCCTTCGGCAATGGCAATGTGCTGATCGGCCCGCGCGCCAACGGCAATGCGATCAGCCTGGCGGGCAGCGGCCGGATGTTCATGGGCGACGGGACTTTCAGTGCCAACGGCCATATCGTCACCCAGGGCGGCAGCCGCATCCGCTTTCCGGCCACGACCAACCACCTGATCAATGGCAATATGACGATCGCGGGCTCGGCCCTGTTCGATGCCGGCCGCTACACCATCGCGGGCAATTTCACCAATGGCACGGGCGGAACGGTCTGGCCGTTCACCTCGCCCCATACCGGGATCACCTGGGGCCAGACACTGAACGGGGTTACTGCGAGCGGCTTCGACATGGTCGGGGTCGATGTGACCTTCGTGCTGAGCGGAACACTCAATCTCGCAGGCGGCGCGCGCACCAAGCTGATCGCGCCGAGCAGTTCGGTCCCGGGCGGGCAGATCCGCGAGATGCTGCTGCATTCCCTCACAAGCGCCAATACAAGCTGGGCGGCCGGTTCACAGAGCATCTTCGTAGGAACCGTGCACGTGCCCAATTCGAACCTGACGATGAGCGGCGGCAGCACCAATCTTTCGGCAGGCCAGTGCTTCACCGTGATCGCCAACACGATCGCAGCGACCGGCGGGGCGGCGGCAGGTTCGGCATGCCGGACGATGGAAGAAGCTTATGGAGGAGGAGGCAGCGGCGGTGACGTCATTCGCCTGGTACGCTGATATGCGAAATCTTGTTCATGCCTTGCGGCGAGATGACAAAGGCGGGGTCGCGGTTGAATTCGCCCTCTGGATCACGCTGTTCTTCATCACCGCGCTGGGGGCCTTCGACCTTGGCGACATGTATTTCAAGCGTTCGCAGATGGGGTCGGCCGTTTCAGCAGCCTCGCTGCAAGCCTTTGACCAACGGGACGATGTCAATTTCGCCGAACTGGGCGACTATGTGAAAGCACTTGCCAACGACAACAAGCTCACCGTCACCGTGAGCTGCAACGGCGTTGCGGGGAGCTGCACGAATGTCGACCGCTCCTGCGCCTGCCTGACGACCGAAGGGGAAATGGTGGCGCGGCAATGCGGCATCCCCTGCTCCGAAGCAAATATGACACCCGGCGTCACCGCCGGCTATTATCTGACGATCTCTGCCAGCCAGTCCTTCAGCCCTGCGCTGATTTCACAGGCAAGCGTCGGCTCGCATCTATCCCAGACGGCAACGGTGAGGCTGCAATGACCATCCTGCGCCTGATGCGTTGCGCGCGGGGCGCTTCGATCCTGGAATTTGCCATTCTGGCACCGCTGTTCATTGCCATGCTGGTCGGCCTCATCGAATTCGGACGGGCCTATTGGATCCGCCAGAGCCTGGCAGAGGTGGCCTTTCATACGGCCCGTTGCATGGCAATGGACACAGCGTGCGCCAACCAAGCGCAGAGCGTCGCCTTCGCGGTTGCCCGCGCAAGCGACTACACGATCTCCATTGCACCCAGCGCGGTTGTGCCCACCTCAGGCGTGTCTTGCCGCGGCCAGGCCAACTCCCACCAGGTGGTCATCTCCACGCCGTTTCTGTCGCCGATTGCCAGCTTTGGCTTCCTGCCTGAAAATCTTCAGGTCACGGCATGCTTCCCCGTGTTTTCGAGCGGATCCGGGAGCTGAGCATTCACGCCGTCGTCCCGGGCTCGCTCCGGCATGACGAACGAGAATGGCTGAAACCCGCGCTTCTGGCTCCCTCAAACGCCGCGAACTTGCACGCCGCCTAGCGCCCGCCGGATACGGCGAGATTGGCGCCGGTGATGAAGGAGGCTTCGTCCGAGGCGAGGAACATGACGGCGGCGGCGGCTTCCTGCGGCGTGCCGATGCGGCCCACGGGGGAAAGCGAGGTCGCCATCTTCACTTTCTCCGGGCTCAGCATCTCCGTGCCGATCGGGCCGGGGGACACGGCGTTCACGCGAATGCCCTCGATGCCCACTTCGCGCGCAAGGCCGAGCGTCAGGCTGTCGATGCCGCCCTTGGACGCGGCATACCAGACCCATTCGTTGGGCGAGCCATAAGCGGTGGCGCGCGATGACATGAAGACGATTGCGCCGCCCTGCCCCCCGGTGCGGGTGGACATGAGCGGGATCGCCGCGCGCGCGCAGAGCATCGCGCCGGTGAGATTGACCGCGACGACGCGCGCGAGCGTCTCCGGATCGGCATCGGCAAGGCGCGAGGCTGCGCCCGTGATGCCGCCATTATAGACCAGCACCCGCAGCGGTCCGGCCTCCTCCACCGCCGCGAACAGCGCCGCGACATCGGCGGGATCGGCCGTGTCCGCGCGGATGGCGCGCGCGTCGCCGCCCTGCGCGACGATCTGCGCCACGGTCTCCTCCGCCTGCGCGGCATTGCTCGCATAAGTGAGGACGACGCGGTAGCCCGCCCCGGCCGCGGCATGTGCGATGGCCGCGCCGATCCCGCGGCTGCCGCCGGTCACCAGAAACACGGGTGGATTCATGTTCGGCTCCCCTTGCCTGCTGTCCTGCTTGGGTCAGGCTTGCCCCCGCCTGCGCGTCATCTCTGGTCCGCCAGCCTGCGCCGCACTTGCCCCAGCAGGCAGGGATCGTTGCGGCGCCCTGCCCGCCTCATGTCAGAAATGGCGCGGCGGCAACAGCAGTTCCGGGGCGCGACCGCTCACCGGATTGCGGAAATGCAGCGCCACCGGCAGCAGGTCCGGCCAGGGCGCGGTCGAGGGTCCCCGCAGCGGGCCATCGGGCGGATAGCCCTTCATCACGTCCGGATCGGGCACGAAACGGCTATTGCTGGCCGGATCGGCCTTCGTCCAGCCGGTGGCAAGATCGCCGGTCCAGACATAATCGAGGTCCATGGCGGAGATCTTCCACAGGCCATCCTCCAGCACCGCGCCATTCTCGTAATGCCCGCCGATCTGCGCGCCGCCCGGATCGTTGCTGGTGCCGAGCTGGAACAGGCGCAGGTGGATGCGCGCGCTCTTCCCGTCCGCCGCGACAGTGGTCACCGGCTGCATCTTCTGGTGAATGGCCATGCTGGGCACGAAGCGCCCGCCATTGCCATAACGCCGGGCAAGCGACTGGAAGACGCGCTCGTTGCCGACATAAGTGCCGACATAGGAAAGCTCCTTCCACCCCTGCTTCGAGAACAGATCGCCGATCGGCCGCCACAGGAACTCGTCGATATAATAGCCATAAGCGGTCGAGACATTCTCCGCGCCGTCATAAGCCGACGCGATGGCGAGCTGGCGCTCGATCTCCGCGAGGCGCGCGGCCGGATCGGACGGGTTCGCCGGTGGCGGGGACGCTGTGGCCGAGGCGGGGACTGGCGCGGGCAGGATGGTCATGCCGGCGGGATAGGCCGGTGCCTTGTCCGTCACCGGATTGGTGAAGCTCAGCGCGGGGAAGGCAGTGCCGGGATATTGCAGCGCCGCCTGCCGGGCCGGCACGGCTGGCCCGGCGCGGCCGAACGGCGCATAAGGAATCGCGCTTTTCGCCCAGCCCTGCGCATAATCGGTGCGGGCGCGGGGATAGAGCCGCATATGGGCCAGCATCCACTTGCCATCGCGCTTCACATAGAGGTTCTCGAATGTCGCGAGCGTCCATGCGCCCCCTTCATTGGCCTTGCCGACCATCCCCAGCTCGATGCCGCGCGCGGTGGCACTGGCGCCATCGGGCGCGACGGTGATGACCATGTCGAACTGGAGCCGGTCATTGAGCTCGCCGGACCGCAGGCCCGCCGGCGCGACTGCCTCCAGTGCCGCGCGGATCGCCTTGCGGCCCTGCGCGCGATCCCCCGCCGCTTCCATCACCCCGTCTGGCGCGAAGAGATCAGTCACATCGTCCCACAGCCGCCGGTCGACATAATAGCCATAGGCATTCTGGAGATTTTCGATCTGCGAGGCATCGTTGAGCCGCGCCACGCGCCGCTCCAGATCGGCCAGCGAAGGCGCGGGACCGGCCGGAGCCGTCCAGCCATCCTGCAGGCGCGTGCTCGGGATGCCGAGGCTGTCCACGCTGAAATGGAAGGGCACGGCGCGCAGCACGGGATCGACATTCTTCCAGCCCGCCTCATAGGAGCCGGCGAACAGAGGGTAGGGATGGAGCATGGCGAACTTCCATTTGCCATCCTCCAGCACATAGACATTTTCCTGGATCGCGCCGGACCAGTCCGCCCGCTCGCCATAGTGCGCATCGATGCCGAGGCTGTGCCAGCGGCCCTTGCCACGCGTGCCGTCAACGGACAGCGTCACGACCGGCGAGAAGATCATGTCCACATGGAGCCGGCCCTGCGCGATGCCGTCCTGCCCCTGGCCGATCGTCTTGCGCAGATGCGCGGCGATGGCCTGCGGTCCCATGACGCGCGCCCGGCCCTCGCCCAGCGCGCCATCCCGCGCGAAGAGCGACGCCGCCTCGTCCCACAGGCCGAGCTGGAGATAATGGACATAGCTGTGCTGGAGCCGCTTGATCTCCCGCACCGCCTCGGCGCGCCGCAGCTGCTCGGCGACGCGGGCGACCTGCTCGCGCGCGACATCGGCAGCCTGCGCGGGCGGCGCGGCGAGGAGCAAAGGCGGGGCGGACAGCAAGGCCAGCCCCAGCAGCATGGCAGTCATCGGCTTCATGTCACTCTCCTGCCTTTTCCTCTTCGCGCCCTGCTTCCCGACGCCTGGCAGCGAACGGGCCTGCCGCTCAGCTCTTCGCGACGGCGGGAGGCGCGGCGGGGGCGCCGGCCTCGTCCCCATCCAGATCGTCCAGTCCATGCAATTGCCGCCCCGCCGTCTCGGGCAGGAAGAAGGTCGCCGTCATCGCGCAGGCAATGCCGACGATGCCGAAGATCGCCATCGCGGCGCTCAGCACCATCGTCTGCGAGGCCAGTGCCACCGCCATGATGAACAGCGCCGCTGCCGCGCGGCCGAAATTATAGGCGAAGGCCTGCCCCGAGCCGCGCAGCTCGGTGGGGAACAGCTCGGTGAAATAGGGTCCGAACGAGGCATACATGCCGAACTGGAAGAAGCCGTAGATCAGCCCCGTGGGGATGAGCAGGATGACCGATCCGCCCAGCGGCGCGAACAGATAGATGGACGAGGTGATGATGAAGCCCGCGCCGAACAGGCGGAACACGCCCCGGCGCCCGAGCATGTCGCTGAGATAGGCATTGGTGAGGAATCCGAAGAAGCCGCCCAGCGAATTGAACATGACGCACAGGCCCGCCATCGAGATGGACAGACCCCGCTCCATGCTGAGGAACGGCGTCAGATAATTGCTCACCGAATAAGCCGCGCCCTGCGTGCCCAGCGAGAGCAGCGAGGCCAGCAGCGTGATCCGCAGCACCTTCGGGCGGAAGATGCTGGCGAGGCTCATCGTCTGGCCGCTTTCCTTCGCTTTCTGCACCGCCTGGCGGAACATCTCGCTGTCGTCCGAACCCTTGCGCACGAAGAAGATGAGCATCGCGGGCAGGATGCCGATCCAGAAGACGATCCGCCAGCCCAGATCGGGATCGAACAGCGCCGCGAACGGCCCGGCGAGCAGGGCAGCGATGCCCGAGCCGATGGCCGCGCCGCTGTGCACGGTGCCCAGCGCCTTGCCGCGATGCTTCGGCGAAATCAGCTCGCCCAGCAGCACTGCGCCCACCGCCCATTCGGCGCCGAAACCCAGGCCCTGCAGCACGCGGATGACGAGCAGTTGCTCATAGGTCTGCGCGAATCCGGACGCGAAGGAGAAGACCGAGAACCACAGGATGGTGAGGCGCAGCACCCGCGCGCGCCCATAACGATCGCACAGCCAGCCGCCGACCCAGCCGCCGAGCGCGGCGGCGAAATAATTCGCGCTGGCGATGGCGCCCGCCTGCGCCAGCGTCATGCCGAGCGCGACGATGAGCAGCGGGATCATATACTGATAGACCAGCGCGTCCGCCGTATCCATGGCCCAGCCGGCACTGCACGTCCAGAAGACGCGCCGCGTCTTCTTGTCGGCCTCCTTGTACCAGGTCATCATGATCGTGTGCGCCCCCTCCGGCTATTCTGTCTGGCCATTCGACGCGCGGCCCGCGAGAGGCGCGCGACAAGTGGCCCGGTTTTCGATGCGGACCATGGCCCGTGTGTGCGCCGCGCGCCAGCCCGGCCGCTTGCTTGGACCGGCACCAGAAGTTGCCCGCTCGTGACCGGGGCGTGTCGCGCGGGTGCTATTTTACCTCCACCCCGTCGACGGAGGGGCCGGTGGGCGGCATCTGGTAGCCATGGCTGGTCATGCGCGCGGCGGGGAGCATTCCGCACGGCACGCAATCGGGCCAGTAGCGTTCCGGCGTGCGGCCGCTCACCAGATTGCGGTAATTGAACCACATGGGCAGGATGCCCGGCCACTCGATCGTCTCGCCGGTGCCGCCGCGAAAGCCCGCTTCCCGCTCGCCAAGCTCGGTCAGCAGGATGTCCGGCGGATATTTGGCGATCAGCGCGCTCGGCGGCGGCCGGCGACCGGGCGGGCCGGCCTTCACGCCGTTCCAGCCGTCCTTCCAGGTCTTCATCGAGAAATAGGGCTCGTCGATGGTGAGGCTCCACAGCCGCCATACATCCCCCTCCAGCACGAGCTGGTCGTTGGGATACATGCCGTTCGAGAAGACCGCGCCGTAAAAGCCGCCATCCACTTCCTTGCCGGTGCGCGGCTGGAACAGGCGCGTGCGCAGGTTTGCCGAGCGGCCATCCTGCGAGACGAGGATCACCGGCTGTGTGCGCCAGTGATAGGAAATGCCCGGCCGGGTCTGCGGCGTGGGGCCCCAGGTGGCGTTGACCGCGCCCATGATCCTGTCCCGCCCCAGATAATAGCCTGCGAACGGCGACTGCTTGTTGCCTTTCTCCGCGAAGATCGCGCCCATCTCGTCCCACATGAAATCGTCGATGTAGAAGCCATAAGCCGAGGAGACGTTCTCGGCGGCATCGAAGGCGAGCGAGCGGGAAAGGCGGCGCTTCGCGTCCGCATAGCGCGCGGAGCCCGGGCCGGCGGGCAAGGCGCGCGGCCCCGGCGCGGCGCCGGTGAGCGGCCCTGACGTAGCGACCGCTCCGGGCAGCGGCACCGCCTTGCCCGTCACCGGATGCGGCGAGAGGAAGGCCGGCAGGGCGGCGGGGCGGAGCGTGCCGCCATCCCCCCAGCCGCGCGCATAATCCGCGGCCATGAGCGGGAAGAGCCGCAGCTCGCGGAGCTTCCAGATGCCATCTTCCTTGACGAAGCGATTGCGGAAGATGGTGACTGACCACCCGGCCGTATCCCGGCTCTGGCTGCCGAGCATACCAAACTCGATGCCGCGGCTATAGGCTTCCGTGCCGCCGGGCATGATCTCGACCAGCGTGCCGAACAGCGGGCGGTCGTTGAGCTCCCCGGCGCTCAGCCCCGCCGGCCCCATGCGCTCCAGGGCGCGGCGAATGCCATCCTTCCCCTCGTGGCGCCCTTCACCGGCAATCTCGACCACGCCGCCCTCGGCAAACAGGTCGACCACATCATCCCACATGCGCCGGTCGACATAATAGCCATAGCTGTGCTGGAGGTTGCGGACCGCATCCTCGTCGTTCAGTGCGGCGATGCGGCGTTCCAGCCCCGCCAGCGTCTCGCCCGAGCGCGGCGGCGCGCCGGCCGACGGCGGGATGGGCCGGCCGGTCTGCGCCGGTGTGATGTGATAGGGGACGATCGGCAGGTCCGCCCCGCCGATGTTGGTCCACCCGGTCGCGTAATCCCCCTCGAACTGCGGATGATAATGGGCGAGCGCGATCTTCCAGACCCCGTTCTCGCGCACATAGTCATTCTCGTAGACGCCGCTTTCCAGCCGTGCCGCGCCCTTGCCGTCGCCCGTGAGGGAAAGGCTCATCCAGCGCGACTGGATGGTGCGCCCGTCCGCCGACATGGACAGCAGCGGTTCGTCGATCAGCTCGGTGTGGAGCGCGCCGGACGGGAGGCCATCCTGCCCGCCGCCGCGCGCCTTCAGCCAGTCGCGGATCGCCGCCCTGCCCTGCACCGCGTCCGTGCCCCGGACGAGCCGGCCGCCATCGGAGAAAAGATCGGCCGCTGCCTGCCACTGGCCCAGCTGGACATATTGGGCATAGAGCCGCTGCAGATCCTTGATCGCGCGGATGGCTTCCACCTTGTCCACGTCCCGCGCCAGCGCATCGATCTCGGCGCGCGTCTGGGCAGTCAGCGGCGCGGCCGGTGCGCTCGCCAGCAGCGCGGCGGCGAGCAGGCGCACGGCTCCTCTGTTCACTCTTCCTCTCCCGTCCGTTCGTTTCGCGAAACCAGTGGACGATCGACCGGATGCGCGCGCCTGGCAATGGCCGAGCGCCCGATCGCCGGCCGCCATGAAGAATTAGCGCCGCCTGAGGCAAGTGGCGAAGGCGCCCCGGCGATCAGCCCGGCGAGACGGCGCGGACGAAATCCGAGACCAGCGGCCCCAGCGCATCATGCGCGGTGCCGATGGCAAGGACCGGCGAGAGATGATTATGCCCGGGCAGCCAGTGGAACCGGGGCATGTCGCCCCGCGCCCGGCCGAACGCGCCGATCAGCAGCGCGGCCTGCCGGCGGAAGTCGATCGCGTCATATTCCGACACGGCAAAGCACAGCGGCACCGTCGTCTTCACCAGTCCGGGGACGGTCGAGAAATCGCCGTAGCGCTCGATCTCCAGGCCGTAATAAGCGAGCTGATAGGGATTGGGCGAGGACAAGGCGGGATCATAAGTGCCCGAGACAAGCATCGCGCCGGCCACGCCCGGCCCGCTGGCGGGCTGGACGCCCGTCAGGGAAAGATATGTCGCGATGTGCGTCGCACCGGCCGACTGCCCCATGAGGAAGATCCGGCGCGGATCGCCGCCATGCTCCGCGACCTGATCGCGCAGGCAGGCGACCGCGCGTCCGACATCCTCGGCGCCGGAAGGCCACATATTGTCAGGCGCGAGGCGATAGTTCATCGTGGCGCCGACCCAGCCCCGCGCGGCCGCCCATGTCCCGACATTGTCGTAGAAAGGCAGGCCGCCCAGGCACTTGTCGCCCATCACATAGCCGCCGCCATGCACGAACAGGAGGACCGGCGCGCCTTCCAGGCCGGCGCGTGCGAACAGATCGAGCCGGTGGCGGGCATCCGGGCCATAAGGCAAGTCGCGAATGACGAGCGGCTGCTCTTCAGGGGGAGAAAGGGCAGCGGCAAGGCGCTGCTGGGTCTGCTCGATGAGACCATATGTCAGTTCGCAACCCAGCGACTTCAGCAATGCGCGCGTTTCCGCCTGCATGTATTTCCCCCAACCCACGCGATGGATATGCCGCCCCTGACTTCCCCCGCCCATCCCCTGGCGCAGGAAATCGGGGACAAACATGCCCGACCGCCCCACCTTGGCGGGATCAGCCCCCAGGAGCAAGCAACGCAGTTACAGGACAAGCAAATCATTGACCGCGCCCGCATGGCTGTGGCAATCGCGCCGGACAGCCCGAGCGCGGGTGTAGCTCAATGGTAGAGCAGCAGCTTCCCAAGCTGACGACGGGGGTTCGATTCCCCTCACCCGCTCCAGCTTAATTCCCTTCCCTCCGAGCCCTTCAGTGCGCCCATGGCCGCGCGCGCCCTTGCTGCGCCAGCCCCACCCCAAGTTGACTTTGCCCATTTCGCCCGGCATGGCCGGTACGGGCAGGCAGGGGACCGACCGCGGGGGACGGGCGCCGGGGCCCGTTCGGACGGTCAATGGCAGCCAGCGGCAAGCGACAATCCATCTGGTTCGTGCTCGTCACGATCTTCATCGATGCGATGGGCTATGGCCTGGCCGGGCCGGTGCTCCCGCGCCTCATCATGAATGTGGGCGATGTGGACATCAGCGCCGCGATCCGCTTCGCCGGCTGGATGACGGCGTCCTATGCCGTCGTGCAGTTCCTGATGGGGCCCGTGATCGGCAACCTCTCGGACCGGTTCGGGCGGCGGCCGGTGCTGCTCATCGCGCTCACCGGCCTCGTGCTCAATTTCCTGCTGCTCTCGGTGGCGCAGAGCCTGCCGGTGCTGTTCGTCGCGCAGATGCTGGGCGGCATGTTCGGGGGCACGATCGGCACCTGCCAGGCCGCCATCGCGGACATGACGGCAAAGGAGGACCGCGCGCATAATTTCAGCCTTGTCGGCGCCGCCTTCGGCCTCGGCTTCATCGTGGGCCCGGCGATTGGCGGGCTGCTGGGCGAATATGGCGAGCGCATGCCCTTCATCGCGGCGGCGGTGCTGACCTTCGTCAACCTGCTCTACGGCGTGTTCGTCTTCCCGGACACGCTCCGGCCGGAGAATCGACGCCCCTTCGAGTGGCGGCGGGCGAATGCGCTGGGCGCCTGGCGCTCGATGCGCGCGATGCCGGGCATGACCGCGGCGATCCTCATCGTCGCTCTGTGGTACATCGCCGGGGCGGTCTATCCGCTGACCTGGCCCTATTACGGCATTGCCCGCTTCGACTGGTCGAACGGAATGATCGGCGCCTCGCTGGCGACGGTCGGCGCCATCACCGCGCTGAGCCAGACGGTGCTCACCGGCCGCCTCGTTCGGCGTTATGGCGAGCGCGGCGCGGCGATCATCGGCATGACGGGCGGGATCGCGACGTTCCTGGCCTATGCCTTCGTGACGCAGGGCTGGATGGCCTTCGCCATCATGATCGGCTTCGTGCCCCAGTCGATGGTGGGCCCGGCACTGATGGCGATCCTCGCCAATCGGGCGGGGGCGGATGCGCAGGGCGAAGTGCAGGGCATGGCCGCCATGGCGCAGGGCATGGGCGGCATTGTCGCACCACTTCTCATCAACCCGACCATGGCCTATTTCACCTCGCCCGCCGCGCCCTTCCAGTGCGCGGGCGCCGGCTTCATCGTGGCGAGCGTCTTCGCAGTAGCGGCGCTGGGGCGTCTGCTGACGCTCCCGAACCCCCGACGCGCCCGGCCGCTGGATGCGCGCACGGGCTGAGCCCGGGATGGACGGGGAACCCCGGCGCTTCGGGTCTGCGGACGGCGGGAGCCAGGCCCGCAGACCCCGGCACCGTCAGGATCCCACGGTAACGGTGCCGTAGCGGTAACCGCGCTTGGCCATCTCCTTCACGTAGCGGCCGCGATTATGAGAGAGTTCGTGGCGATATTCGTCCCACGCATCGCGCAGGTCCTCGGTATCGCTGGCGCGCCGCAGGTCGCTGGTCAGTTCCTTGCGCGCTTCGTTGATGTCGGTGCGATAATTGAACCAGAAGCGGTTCTCGATCCCGGCGATGGGCGTCGCGATGACGTGACGCTCTTCCTGCCGGGCCATCCGCTCCTCGTCCAGAACCACGGACGTGCGCACAGTGGCGGTCGCAGCCGCGGCCATGCCCAGGGATGCGAGGGGGAGGATGATCGCTTTGATGTTCATCGTTGGTCTCCTTCCGGGCGAGGCCTTTGCGAGCCCCGCTCCGGTGCAGAAACGAACGAACGGCGGATTCACATCCCGGAAAATTGTCGCCGGCGCGCCGAAAAGCTGGCGCCGGCCTGAGCGCCAATGCTCATGACTTATATGAGATTACCGATACAACATATTGTATTATCTTGCACAAGAGGCGTGCGTGTTGCGGGCGGAGGGATCGCCGGAGATGCGCGGCATACTCGCCGAAACGTGGCATTCCAGCGACCCCGGCGGAGGCCGAATGTCTCATTCCGGAACAATGGCCCGCGCGCTTCGGGGTGAGCGGGGCACCCCCGCACCAGAACGCCAGGGCTAATCGACATTGTCCTACGGACGCCTTCGGCTCCAGATGATGGCGGGACGAAAATGGTGATTTTTCGGGAGCCGGAAGCCCGGGAAAGCGCCATTTGCAGGCCGCCAGCGCTGGATGTCGATTAGCCCTGAGCTCAGATGCCGCCTTCCTCGACAGGATAGCCGGCCGCCGCAAGGGCAGCGACGAGCGCATCCACGCAGGCGTCCAGCCGCCCCTGCTCTGTCGCACGCACCACGAAATTGGCGCCGACCTTCCCCTCGCGAAAGAAGGGATAGCTGCCGATCTGGCATCCCTCATGCGCCTTCTCGACCGCGCCGAGGAGATCCGCGATCTCGCTTTCCGGCACCCAGCAGCCGACAGTGCGGGACAGCAGCGGCGCCCCGCCCTCGAGCTGGCCGGTCAGCCGGTCCAACATGCCTGCCGTGATGTGCGGCACGCCCGCCATGATGAAGAGATTGCCCACGCGAATGCCGGGCGCACCGGAATAACTGTTGGGAATGAGCTCCGCGCCTTCCGGCACGCGCGCCATGCGCAGCCGCGCCGCGCTGAGCCCGCCGCGCGAGGCATAATAGGCCTCGAGGATGGCGCGCGCTTCCGGATGGATGACCACCGGCACGCCGAGCGCGGCGGCAATGGCGTCGACGGTAATGTCGTCATGCGTGGGGCCGATCCCGCCCGTGGTGAACAGATAATCATTGCGGGCGCGCAGTATGTTCACGGCCTCGCAGATGGCGCCCTCGTCATCGCCCACGATCCGCACTTCCCGCAGGCGGATGCCCTGGACGTTGAGCCAGGTGGCGATCTGCGCCACGTTCCTGTCCTGCGTGCGCCCGGAGAGAATCTCGTCGCCGATCACCACCAGCGCCGCCGTCCATATCCGCCCGCTCATGCGCCTGCTCCCCTGCGCGACGCCGTCAGCGAGAGGCGGCGCGCATCGATCATCCGGTCCGGTGCGTTCATGGCGCCTGCTTACGCCCCGGCACCGCGCGCGCCAAGCCGTGCATGCCCCGCTACGTCGTTTTTATGGCCCTGTTTCATGGTCGTGTTCGCCGTGGCGGCGCGCCTCGTCGCGAATGCCCCTCGCCACCCGCGCGCGGAACGCCTATATTCCCCGCATGACGACTTATGTGACACCGACGGCGGACATCGCCAATGTCCGCACTTCCGCCATCAAGCTGCACGGACCGGACGCTTTCGAGGGCATGCGCAAGGCCGGCCGGCTGGCCGCCGAGCTGCTCGACGCCGTGGCGCCGCTGGTGCGGCCGGGCGTGCGCACGAGCGAGATCGACGATTTCGTGCGCGAGAAGACGCTGGCGGCCGGCGCCGTGCCCGCGACGCTCGGTTATCATGGCTATCAGTACAGCTGCTGCATCAGCCTCAACAATGTGATCTGCCACGGCATGCCCGGCGACCGCGTGCTGCGCGACGGCGACATCCTCAACATCGACGTGACGCCTCTGCTGGATGGCTGGCACGGGGATACGAGCCGCATGTACCTGGTCGGCGACGTGCCGATCAAGGCGCGCCGCCTCGTCGATGTGACGTATGAATGCCTGATGCTCGGCATCGAGCAGGCGAAACCGGGCAAGCATCTGGGCGACATCGGCCATGTCATCCAGACCCATGCGGAGAAGCACCGCTATGGCGTGGTGCGGGATTTCTGCGGCCATGGTCTCGGCCGCGTCTTCCATGACGCGCCGGAAGTGGTCCATGTCGGCCGCCCCGGCACCGGCCCGGAGCTGCGGCCCGGGATGATCTTCACCATCGAGCCGATGATCAATGCCGGCAAGCCCACCGTGAAGATGCTCGACGATGGCTGGACCGCCGTGACGCGCGACCGCTCGCTCTCCGCCCAGTTCGAGCACAGCATCGGCATCACCGAGGATGGCTGCGAGATCTTCACGCTGAGCCCCGGCGGCCTGCACAAGCCGCCTTACTGAGCCGGCGGCGGCCGCCTGCCATGGCGGCGACAAGCCGGCCGGAGCCGCCCCTTGCCGCTTCCCCGAAACCTGCACGTACAGCGCGCGCCGGGGCACCCCGCGTGCCACCCGACATGCCCGAATCCGCGGGTTTCGACCTGCCCATTTTTTAGGCAGGAGCGCCAGAAAATGCCTGATATCCGTGCAATATCGACATTCGCGATCAAAGCCGCCAATGCTTCTCTGGTGATTCGCGAGCCGGCGCTGTAGCGTTCAGCCCGTGCGCGGTCGTGCGCGTCGGTCGACCCGTCGGGGGTGCGGATCGAAGGCGGCGGAACGGGTTTTCCCGCCGCGCTTCACGCGAAGCATAAGGGGTGCGTTGGACATGAAGAAGGTCGAAGCGATCATCAAGCCGTTCAAGCTCGATGATGTGAAGGAAGCGCTGCACGAGGTCGGTGTTTCCGGAATCACCGTGACCGAGGCCAAGGGCTTCGGCCGGCAGAAGGGCCATACGGAGCTGTATCGCGGCGCCGAATATGTCGTCGATTTTCTTCCCAAGGTGAAGCTCGAGGTCGTCGTCGAGGACGGGATCGTGGACCGCGTGGTCGAGGCGATCTCCGGCGCGGCGCGCACCGGGCGCATCGGGGACGGCAAGATCTTCGTCATGCCCGTCGAGAAGGCCGTGCGCATCCGCACCGGCGAGCTCGACGAAGCCGCCATCTGATTTTCCGACACAGCCGCAACACTCACGACAAGAGAAGGACCGTCGCCATGGCCAACACGCCCAAAGACATTCTCAAGATGATCGAGGAGAAGGAGATCGAGTGGGTCGATCTGCGCTTCACCGATCCGAAGGGCAAGTGGCAGCACTTGACCATGTGCTCCGGCGTCCTCGGCGAGGATGAGCTGGAAGAAGGCCTGATGTTCGACGGCAGCTCCATCGAGGGCTGGAAAGCGATCAACGAGTCGGACATGATCCTCAAGCCCGACCTCGACGCCGTCTATGTCGATCCGTTCAGCGCGACGCCGATGCTGATCCTGTTCTGCAACATCGTCGAGCCCTCCACCGGCGAGCTCTACGGCCGCGACCCGCGCTCGACCGCCGTGCGCGCCGAGGCGTATGTGAAGGCCGCCGGTTTCGGCGACACCGTCTATGTCGGCCCGGAAGCCGAGTTCTTCATGTTCGACGATGTCCGCTTCAACAACGACTACAACGAGTCCTACTACAAGATCGACGATGTCGAGCTGCCGACCAACACCGGCAAGGAATATGAGGGCGGCAATCTCGGCCACCGTCCGCGCGCAAAGGGCGGCTACTTCCCCGTCGCGCCGGTCGATCCCTGCACGGACATCCGCGCCGAGATGGTCACCACCATGCTGGAAATGGGACTCCCCTGCGACAAGCACCACCATGAGGTGGCCGCCGCGCAGCACGAGCTGGGCCTCACCTTCGGCACGCTGGTCCAGACTGCCGACCGCATGCAGATCTACAAATATGTCGTGATGATGGTCGCTCAGGCCTATGGCAAGACGGCGACCTTCATGCCCAAGCCGATCGCGCAGGACAATGGCTCGGGCATGCACACCCACATCTCGATCTGGGAAGGCAAGGAGCCCAAGTTCGCGGGCAACGGCTATGCCGGCCTCTCCGACATGTGCCTCTACTTCATCGGCGGCGTCATCAAGCACGCCAAGGCCCTCAACGCCTTCACCAACCCGACCACCAACAGCTACAAGCGGCTGGTGCCGGGCTTCGAGGCCCCCGTGCTGCTCGCTTATTCGGCGCGCAACCGCTCGGCTTCCTGCCGCATCCCCTACGGGTCGGGCGCCAAGTCCAAGCGCGTCGAGTTCCGCTTCCCGGACGCGATGGCCAACCCCTATCTCTGCTACGCCGCGCTGCTGATGGCCGGCCTCGACGGCATCGAGAACAAGATCCATCCCGGCGAGGCGATGGACAAGAATCTCTATGACCTGCCGCCCGAGGAACTGGCCGAAGTCCCCACCGTCTGCGGCTCGCTCCGCGAGGCACTCAACAGCCTGGAAGCCGACTACGAGTTCCTGCTGAAGGGCGACGTGTTCAGCAAGGACCAGATCGAGGCCTATATCGAGCTGAAGTGGCCCGAGGTCTATCGCTGGGAAATGGCGCCCAGCCCGGTCGAGTTCGACATGTATTACAGCGCCTGATCAGACAGGCGAGAATGCTGCATGGGGGGCTCCGGCGTTCGCGCCGGGGCCCTTTTCTTTTGGTGCGCGCCGAGTGGCAGGCCTGCCTTCGCATGGGCCCAGATCGACGGGCAGGCGCCGCCGACGGCTCCCTGTGGAGCGCAACAGTATCAGCGCGGCGTCGCGGGCCAGCGACGCATGGGATAAACCAGACAAAATCATCTTCTGTCCGCCGAGATGTCGAATTGATGGCGCTTGTCTGTTGCGATTGCCTTCCTCTCCATTATGTAGGCGAGGCATACAAAGTCATCCAGGAGCGGAACCGTGCAATATAGCTACCTCAAGCATTATATCGGCGGCCAGTGGGTCGAGAGCGAAGGCGGAACCCCGCACAAGGTCATCAATCCGGCGACCGAAGAGCCGTGCACGGAAGTCACGCTGGGCAGCAAGGCAGACGTCGACAAGGCCGTGAAGGCCGCGCGTGCCGCGTTCGAGGCGAACTACGGCATGTCCAAGGACGACCGCATCGCCATGCTCGGCCGTATCGTCGCTGAATATCAGAAGCGCGTGCCGGACATCGCCCGCGCGATCAGCACCGAGATGGGCTGCCCGATCTCGACTTCCTCCACCGCGCAGGCCGGTTCCGGCCTTGGCCATCTGGGCTCGACCATCGAGGCGCTCAAGGGCTTCGAGGAGCAGGAATCCACCGGCAAGAACAGGGTCATCTTCGAGCCGATCGGCGTCGTGGCGCTCATCACGCCGTGGAACTGGCCGATGAACCAGATCGTCGCCAAGGTGGCGCCCGCGCTCGCCGCCGGCAACGCCGTGATCCTCAAGCCCTCCGAAGAGACGCCGGCCAGCGCCGCCATCTTTGCCGAGGTGCTGGATGCCGCGGGCGTGCCCGCCGGCCTGTTCAACCTCGTCCAGGGCGACGGCCCGACCGTCGGCCAGGCCCTTGCCGAACATCCCGACGTGGACATGGTGAGCTTCACGGGCTCCACGCGCGCCGGCATCATGGTGGCCAAGGCCGCGGCGGATACGGTGAAGCGCGTCCACCAGGAACTGGGCGGCAAATCGCCCTTCATCGTGCTGCCGGGCACACCGCTCGATCTCGCGCTGCCCGCCGGCGCAGGCGGCGTGCTGCTCAACTCCGGCCAGAGCTGCGTCGCGCCGACGCGCTGGCTGGTGCACGAGAGCCAGTATGACGAAGCGGTGGCCAAGCTGGCGGACCTGTTCGGCGAGAAGCCGGTGGGCGATCCGCTGAGCGAAGGCCCGCATATCGGCCCGGTGGTCAACAAGAGCCAGTATGAGAAGATCGAAGGCCTCATCCAGAAAGGCATCGACGAAGGCGCCACGGTCGCGACGGGCGGCCTCGGCAAGCCGGAAGGCCACGAGAAGGGCTATTATGTGAAGCCCACCGTGCTCGCCAACGTGACCAACGACATGACGCCCGCGCGCGAGGAAATCTTCGGCCCGGTCATCGTCGTCATCAAGTACAAGGATGTCGACGAGGCCGTGAAGATCGCCAACGACACGCCTTATGGCCTGGGCGCCTATATCGCGGGCAACCCGGCGGAAGCCTCGAAGATCGTGCCCCGCATCCGCGCGGGCAGCGTGTTCGTCAATTCCGGCGGGCTGGACTTCAACTCGCCCTTCGGCGGCTACAAGCAGTCCGGCAATGGTCGCGAGTTCGGCAAGTTCGGCCTCGAGGAATTCATGGAAAAGAAGGCGGTCATCGGCGAACTCGCCTGATCGCCCTGCGCAGCGGATCATGAGACGGAGAGGCTCCGGCGCAGGCCGGGGCCTTTTCCATGCCGGGATAACATGACGCGACCCGGGCGATCCGGAAAGCGCAGGACGGCGCGGCGGTTGACAAAGTCCGGCAGGGCCGTGAGGGCGGAATGGCCGTCCCGCCATCCGATCGGGCGCGCAGGGGGGAGAGACGCGGCCATGGCGAGAGCGACGGGGGCGAGAGCGGGGGCTGAAGCGAGAGCCGGCATCACGATGACCGAGGGCCCCCTGCCCCGCATCCTGCTGCGCGTCGCGCTGCCGATCACCATCACCAATCTCGCCCAGGCCAGCTTCGATATCGTCAATGCCGTCTGGGTGGGCCGGCTCGGCGAGGCCGCCATCGCGGCGATCACCGCCGGCGGACCGCTCTTCTTCGTGCTGATCTCGCTCGGCTCGGGCCTCTCCACCGCCGGGGCCGTGCTGATCGCGCAGATTGCGGGCGCAAAGCGGTTCGACCGGCTCGACCATGTCGCCGCGCAGACGCTGCTGATGGTGGGACTGATGGCGCTCGCCTTCACGCTGGCCGGTGCCGCCACCGTCGGACCACTGCTCAGGCTCATCGGCGTGGAGCCGGCGATCCACGATCTCGCCGCGGATTATCTCGCGATCCGCTATGTCGGCATGGTGCCGATGTTCGGCTTCATGGCGCTGCAAGCCATGCTGCAGGCAGTGGGCGAAGTGCGCTTCGCCATGCGGGTGCAGATTGGCAGCGTCATCGCCAATGCCCTGCTCGATCCACTGCTGATCTTCGGAGTCGGCCCGTTCCCGGAGATGGGGGTGCCCGGTGCCGCGCTGGCGACCGTGATTGCCCAGATCGGCGCGTTGCTCGTGCTGCTGCATCACCTGCTTTCCGGGCGCTCATCACTGCATTTGCGCGGCCACCATTTCCAGCCGGACCCCGCCCATATCCGCCTCGCCCTCAGCCTGGGCCTGCCTGCCTCCATCGAGCAGGCGATCCGCACCTTCAGTTCGCTGCTGCTCATGGCGCTGGCCGCCAGCTTCGGTACGCTGGGGCTCGCGGCCTATGGCGTGGGCTCGCGGCCGCTCCATTTCTGGTTCACGCCGATGATCGGCCTGTCGATCGCCACGGCGGCAGTCGTCGGCCAGAATATCGGCGCCGGCCTCACCGCGCGGGCAGAGGAAGCCGCCCGCCTCTCCGCCTGGCTGGGCTTTGCGGGCATGACGCTCGTCGGCCTCGCGCACCTGCCGTTCGTCCCGGCCATGATGACGGCGCTGGCACCGGGCGAACCGGACGTGATCGCAAGCGCCTCCACCTTCGCTTATATCTATTTCCCGTTCCTCGGCGTGCTCACCGTGCCGCAGGCGCTGCTCGGCGCCTTTCGCGGCGCGGGCAGCCCCAGCCATTCCATGCTGATCTCGATCGTCATGCAGTGGATGTTCCAGATGCCGGCAGCCTATCTCATCGCCTTCGGCACGGACTGGGGTATCCTCGGCATCTGGTGGAGCTACCCCATTGCCAATGCCGCCGCGGCGCTGCTCTGCCTCTACTGGTTCCGCCACGGAAGCTGGCGCCACCGGCTCACCCCGCCCCGCCCCGCTCAATAATCCTTGGAGACGCGTGCGCTGACGCTTTGGCGGCCGATGGTCGAGACGCTGGAGAGCAGGGATAGCCAGCGGGTGATCTGATATTCGATGCGGGTGGCGCTGTAGCCCTGGCCGTCGCTGATGAGCTCCACATAGAGATCGCGGCCGATATTCTTGCCCGCCGCGATGGACGTGCCCTGCCCGGTGGTGGTGTCGGCGGGGAGGATGCGCAGGCGCGAGAGGCCGGTCGCGCGGCGCACGGCATTGATGGGATCGAGCCCCCCGCCCTCTCCCTGGAACGCCGCGACGGCGGACGCGAGCTGCAGCGCCTCGGGCGCGGAAAGATTGGTGATCGAGGTGCCGAACAGCAGCCGCGAGAGCAGCTCGTCCTGCGTCATGGCGGGCGTGCTGGAGAATGTGATGATCGGCCGCAGGCTGGAGCCGGTGACGGTGATCGTGGCGCTCAGATCCTGCACGTCCGCCGTGGCGCGGATATCGAGGGTCGGGTTGACCGGCGTGGCACCCTGGAAAGTCAGCCGCCCCTCTTCCAGATCGAAGCGCTTGCCCGCGAAATCATAGGTGCCGCGAATGAGGTTCGCCATGCCCTTGAAGGCCGGCGCAGTGACGAGCCCGCCGATGGTGAGGTCGGCCGACCATTCGCTCTGCATGCCCAGCCCCTCGACCGTCAGGCCGTTTGCGGCGCGGGCGCGCACATCGAGCCGCCAGGGCGCGATCGCGCGTGTCCGCTCGACTTCCTCGCCCGAACGGTTGAGCTCGACCAGGCGGATCTGCGGAATCTCGGCAACGGATGAGGCGCGCCCGAGCATGAAGCGGCTGGACACCACGTCGAGATCGCCGGAGATGACACCGCCATTGCCGGACGAGCGGATGCGCAGCGGCCCGGTGACGCGCGCGCCGACATCGTCCCGATTGAGGATCTCGGCACGCTCGGTCCGCAGATCGATGTCCATGCCGATGCCGCGCTCGGCGGAGATATCGAACGCCGCCGTCCCGGTGACGGAACCGCCGCCGCTCGTCCGCCCCGAGAGCTCGCCAATGGTGAGGCGCGATCCCGCAAAGGTGCCACGCGCGGCCACGCCGGTCAGCGTCATGCCGGTCACCGGGCTCTGGATACGCCCGTCCCGCGTCGTCAGCGTGCCCTCGATCTGCGGATCGGACAAAGTGCCGCCGGCATTGGCCACGAGGCGCAGCTCGCCGCCCAGCGAGACGATCTCCACATTGGTGAGGCGCCAGAGCGTGTCCGCATCGCCGCCATAACGCAGCTGCGCCCGCAGCGGCGCATGGAAGAGGCGCTGCGAGAGCGAACCCTCGCCCAGCGGCGTCACCAGCGCCTGCCCTCGCCCGACCACCTTGCCGCCCCGGGCCAGCAGCGCGCGCGCGGCGAGGCGCTGGCTGTTCAGCTCGGCATTGAGGCCGATGTCCACGGGCGCGGAGCTGAGCGCGAGACCCGAGCGGGTCAGCCCCTTCACGCGCAGGTTCAGCCGCCCGCTCGGCACACCGCCGCGCGGCCAGTCGAACGCCAGCGTGCCGTCCGCCGTGCCGCCCAGGCCCAGATCGCTGTTCGCCAGATCGAGCAGGGCCATCGGCAGACCCTGCGCGCGCGCATCGACATGCGTCGCCTCGGCGCCCATGAAGCCGGCCAGGCGCAGGCTGCCATCCTGCAGGCGGAGCGACGTGGGCGCGAGGCGCCAGCCATCCGCCTCCCGCGTGAAAACCGCCGTGCGGTCGAGCCGCAGGGGACGCTGGTCGATCGATCCCTCCAGATCGACGCCGATCCGGTCCGTCGCGATGGACGCGCGGGACTGGAGCTGGAAGAGCCGGCCATTGCGGCCGTTCAGGGAGACGGTGGCCGTGCCCTCGCCATTGACGAGATTGAGCGAACCCGCGACGCGGCCGATCGCCAGCGTGCCGATGCGCACGCCCCGGCCCTGCGCCTCCCCGGTGATGGTGACGGCGCCGGGCTTCAGCAGCATCTCCGCGCTCACATGGCCCCGGTTCACCGTGATCGCGGGCGAGCCCGTGAACCGGGCGCCCCCCAGGTCCACGTCCAGCGCGACCTTCTGGACGCTGTCCACCATGGACAGCGCGATCTTGCCTTCCGCCGGGCCCGACAGCGCCAGCGCGCCCTCGAGCCCGCCTGAGACGGGGACGAGTTCGCCGTGCACCACCACGTCGCTCACCCCGAGATTGGCAAGCATGATCCGCGCCTGTCCGTCCGGCGGCAGCAGGATGGCGCCTTCCCCCTTGAAAGCCCCGAGCATCGATCCGCCCGCCACGCTCACCGCATAGCCCTGCGCATCCGGCACGAGATGGGCCTGCACGTTCGCGAGGCGCAGCGCCGGCAGCGGCCGGGCGAGCAGCACGTCGACTTCCGGCCGGCTCGGATCGCCGGTGAGCGTCAGCTGCAGCGGACCATAGGCGCGATGCTCGCCCTCACCCGTGAAGCGGAGCATCCCGCGCCCGTCCACAGTGGCATTGCCGGCGAGCGTCAGCCCCGGCGCGGCGAGCCGCAGGCCGCGCAACGCGATTGCCCCGTCCGGCGCAATGGCGAGATTGCTGGTCAGCACCGGCAGCCCTTCGGCCAGCCCGAGCAGGAAGCCATTGTCCATCCGGCGCATCGCGGCCCGCGCCGTACCGCCGAAGCTCGCCTGCCCGCGCGGCGGACGGTCCAGCCGCAGCACGGCGGCCAGATCGAGCCGGCCAAGCCCGCGTATCTCCAGCCCCTCGAACCCGGCGCGCAGATTGGCGGCATAGCGCCCTTCGCCCAGATCGGCCGCGCCATCGAGCTGGCCAGTGAAGCCGTTCGCGCGGATCGCGGTGGGCGCCAGACGCAAGGCATTGCCGTCCCGCAGGATGCGCCCCTCCGCGACGAGATTGCGCAGCCGCTCGTCGAGCGGTTGCAGGCCCAGCGCCAGCGAGCGGGCGGTGAGGCGGATGGGAATGCTGCCTCGCGCACCGGTGAGACGCGCCTTGCCGGAGGCGCGCAGATCGAGGATCGCGGTCTTGCCGCGCCGCAGCTCGGGCGTCGTGAGCAGATAATCGAGCGCGATGTCGTCGAACGGCCCCGCCAGCCTCGCCCGCAGCAGAAGCGGCTTGCCCGTGACGCCTGCCGCCAGCCGGCCGGGCTGGTCGACCGCCGCCTCCAGCCGGAGATCGTCGAACCGGTTGCGGCCGAGATCGACCCCGCCCGCCACGCCGAGGCGAAGCGCGGCGACCTGCAGCGATGCGGTGCCCCGCGCGACCCGGCGCTCGAACGTCAGATCGGCATCCAGCAGCGCGTTGCCCTGCGGCGCAAGCGAGCGCAGGCTGGCGAGCGGACCGACCAGCGCCAGCGGCCCGCGCGCGAGATAGCGGCCGTCCTGCACGGACAGCGCCAGATTGGTGACGAGCGCGCCGCCATCCAGCGCGATGAGGCGGCCGCGCCAGCGTTCCCAGTCGCCATCGCCACGGATGGTAAGGGCAGCCGAGCGCTGCGTGCCCAGCAGACCCGTGATGATGCCGCCTCGCGGACCATAGACCACGGCATCGATGTCGAAGCGCCGGTCGTCGGGCCGGCTGTCCAGCGCGATCCGCACCACGTCCGCCGTGTCGGCCGAGGCCGCCAGCAGGTCGATCACGGCCCGCCCGGAGCGGATGTCCGCCTTGCCGATCGCGCGCAACGTCCTGCGGGTGCCGGAAATACTGGCGCCGATGCCCAGCCGGTCGATCTGCAGATCGCCCAGCCGGATGTCGAACCCGGGCAGGATGGAGCCGCGCTTCGTGGAGGGATTGAACCGCGGGAGCCGGTCAAGGTCCGCCGAGTGAATCCGCAGCCGGTCGATATCCAGCCGGTTGGAGAGCCAGCCGAACGGATACCAGTCGAGATCGGCGCGCGCCACTCGCGCGAAGCGACCCTGCGGATCATGGAAGCGCACGTCGCGCAGGACCATGGCCCCGAAGAGGCGCCCCTCGATCGCGCCGACCTCGATCCGCAGGCCCGAAGCGGGGCGCAGGCCCTCGATCTGGCGAATGAGGAAACGATGGCCCGGCGGACTGTCGATCCAGCGCATCCCGCCCCACAGGCCGAGCATCAGCGCGACCAGCGCCAGCAGCAGGGCCATGCCGAGCCAGGGCCGCTTGCGAGGCGGCGCCGGCGCGGCCGCAGTCTCCCCGGACGTCTCGGGCGGCGGGGGCTGATCGGGCTCGCCAGCCATCAGAAGGCCTGCCCCAGCGACACATAGACGCCGATCCGGGAATCGCCCGGCTGCGGATTGACGGGCGTGCCCACATCGATGCGGATCGGCCCGAAATTGCTGTAATAACGCAGGCCCACGCCAGCGCCGACGCGCAGCTCGCTGAGGCTCGGCCATGGATCGGGCGAGATCGTGCCCGCGTCCACGAACGGCACGACGCCGAACTGGTTTGCGCTGCCGAAGCGGAAGCGCGCCTCCAGCGCCAACTCGCCGAGGCTGCGTCCGCCGACCGGATCATTGTTGATGTCCCGCGGGCCGATCGCCTGATAGCCATAGCCGCGCACGGATGCGCCACCGCCGGCATAGAAGCGGCGAGTGGGTGCGATGCGCTCGGCCGAGGCGCCGACGATGGTGCCGAGCCGGACGCGCCCGGCAAGCGTCACCCGATCGTTGAAGGGAATGTAGCCGCTGCCATCGAACTGGGCACGCACATAGCTGAACACGCCGTCCTGCAGCGAGATTTCCGGGGAGATGCGTCCGCCGAGCCGGAAGCCCTCGCGCGGATCGAGCAGATCGTCGCTGCCGTCATAGATCACGCTGGTCGGCAGAGCGCCGATCACATAGGTCCTGCGCCGCTCGA
The DNA here is from genome assembly GCF_000283515.1 of Sphingobium sp. SYK-6. Taxonomy (GTDB): domain Bacteria; phylum Pseudomonadota; class Alphaproteobacteria; order Sphingomonadales; family Sphingomonadaceae; genus Sphingobium; species Sphingobium lignivorans. The sequence continues at coordinate 1,297,258 of NC_015976.1, read as the reverse complement.
CCAGGGACTTGCCGTAGAAATCGCGCTCGTCGCTGATCCTCAGCTCTGCGCCGAGGGACCATGTCCAGTCCTTCTGGAAAATGATGTTGGTCTGGCGCTCAAGGCTCGCGGCGATGCCGGCCGTGACGGCCCGATAGGCCGGCTGGTTGATGTTCGCCACGCCCACCTCGGCATTGATCACCCGGTCCCGGCGGCCGAAATTGCTGCGGCGGACGGCAGCGATGATGCTCTGCTCCTGCGTGCCGATCACGCCGCGCACGGTGAGCGCGCCTTCAGGCGGGAAGAAATTGCGATGCTGCCAGCTCGCCTCGATCCGGGCGCCCTCGCCGGTGCCGTAGCCGATCTCGCCCGAGACGGTGCGTGGCCGCGCGCGCCGCATGCTGATGGCCAGATCCACCGTCTGGTCGTCCTTGCCTTCCTCCGGCGTGATCGTCACTTGCGAGACAAGGCCAGTGGCGACCAGCGCGCGATTGAGATCGGTCACGTCGCTCTGGTTGTAGGGATCACCCGGCTGGAAGCGCGCGATGACCGCGATGTGGCTCGCATCGAACGGCGCATCGTCATTCACGACGATATCGCCGAAGCGGCGGAAACTGCCGGTATTCACACCCAGGTTGAGCTGGGCGTCGCGCTGCTGGTGGTCAACGGTGAGCACGGGATCGCGCACATCGGCAAAGGGATAGCCGCCCTCGCTCAGCCCGAGGCGCAGCTTGTCGGTCTCCGCGAGGATGCGATCGGTGTCGGCCGGATCGCCGGGCTTCACCGCGAACAGGCCGCGCAGGTCCGTCCCGAGCGGGCTCGTGCCTTCCAGCCCGCTCACATTGACCTGGCTGAGCGCATATCGCTGGCCGGGATTGGCATTGAGGATGACGTCAATACGCGGGTCCGTGCCGCCGTCCAGTCCAAAGCGGAGGCGCGAGCGGCTGTCATAATAGCCGCGCGCGCGCAGCAACTCGTCGAGCAGTTCCAGATCGCTCTCGCCGCGCCGGCGGATCTGGGCGATGTTCGCGCGTTCGCCTTCCCCGCCCTTCAGAACGGACAGCTGATTGAAGCGGGAGCGGAACAGGTCGTCCGCAGCTTCATCGATGCCCTGGAGCGTGACGCCGTAGCGCAGCGGCGCGGCGGGATCGATCGTCGCCAGCGCTTCACTTTCCGGGGGCGGGCCGGCAGCGGCGGGTGGCGTGGCGTCGGGCGCCTCTCCTTCCGGCGGAAGAACGGGCAAAGGGGGCGGCTCGACGGGTTCGTCCGGCTGCTCCGCCGGCGCCCCGTCGGACGCGTCGAGATCTGGCCAGTCCAGGCCGATGTCCGGCATGGGATCGAGATCCAGATCGTCCTCGGCGGGAAGCTGCGGCGCGGCGACGCCAGGCCTCGGGGCCTGGGCATGAACCGCACCGGCGGACATCAGCACCGATATCGCCGCCAACGTCCAACCGACAGGAGAAGACTGCCAAACAAGCGACCGGCGCGACATCTGCCCTGTCTATGAGTTCGCCGCCCGACTGCAAGCGACATTCCGATCGCCTGACCGCTTTTGCGGGCTCCGTGGAGTGCCGCCCACAGGTGCCGCGCGGCGGCCCGGGCTCAGAAAGCGCGCTCGAGGCGCGTCAGCAGGTCCCGCGCCGGGCCGGTCGGCATGGGCAGCGCCCCGTCCGCGCGGCCGACAAACTGGCGCTCCAGCCGCGCGACGCGCTGGTAGAGATCTTCGCTCGCCCCGATAAGACCGGCCATTTCCTCGCTGAAGCGCGCGGTCATGCCGGCCGGCGTCGAGGCGGCCTCGCCCAGCCGGTGATGCGCATCGGTGCGCGACGACTCGGGCAATTCCCCATGGATGATCGCGCGCTGGGTGAGCAGCCAGGCGATGATGTGCATCAGGCGGGTCGTCACCTTGAGCGATTCGCAGGCGAATTCCACCCGGTCGATCTGACTGAGGACCGCCCGGTGCTCCTCCGCCCGATGATCGAAGAAGGAGCGCGCCTCGTCGGCCAGCACCATGGCCTCGACATAAAGACTGTCGATCAGCCGGCGGTCGAACTGGTGGAGCAGCGAGATCGAGTCTTTCATCCCGATTTGCTGCCACAGTCCCCGCCCCCTGTCAGGTGCGTTAACTGCAAATCAACATCCGGCAGCCCCGTACCGGCGCAATCGTCTCAGAATGGCGCAGCGCGGACGACTCAGTGCCCGTCTGGAATGCGCACCAGTGCGCATGCGGGCCGCACCTGCCCGCTCCTCTGATCTCAGGCGATGATATCCGGGATGAGGCTGTTCTCCAGCATCGTGATCTCGTCGCGCAGGCGCAGCTTGCGCTTCTTCAGCCGGGCAAGCTGCAGCTGATCGGGCTGGGCGAGCTGGCTGAGCGCGACGATGGCGCAATCCAGATCACGATGCTCGACGCGCAGCAGCTCCAGCCGCCGCTCGATTTCCTCCGCCGTCAGCACCGACTCGCGACCTCCAACCCATTCACTCCGATCGATCATCGCACTGCGACACCCGGGCCGCAATGCGCAAGCCCCGAAAGAAAAGAGCGTAGTTGCAGGATTTTATTCCACGGTGGCGCAATGGCGAGGGTGAGGAAGCCTGCCTTGCACATGCTGCCGAGCCTCTCGGGTCGATTCATCGCAAAGGGAGTCGAAAAGACAGCGACAGACCCTAAGAAAGGTGATCTACTCAATCCCCATTGTCTCAATGGCCAAGGAGGAACTGATGGATACAGGTCATGTTTCCGCACTTCATGCCAAACATGCCGGGCTCGAAGCCCGGATCCGGACGGAGACCGCGCGTCCGAAACCAGATACGCTCCTCGTAGCGATGCTCAAGAAGCAGAAACTCCAGATCAAACAGGAACTTGCCCAGGCAGGCACCTGATAGCCGGCAGAAGCCGGCGAACCCGAATTGCCGATAAAGGCTGCCTGATTATCGACAGAGGTTGAGACTCGCGAGCGCAAGGCTGGCGGGATCGAAGCTCGCGGACTGACGGTCCCGGCCGATCGGCGACGGTCTCCGGGTGGCGGGCATGTCTTGCCTGCCTCCCGACGGCTGCCGCCGGCGACCGGCCTGCCGGAAGGCGTGCCCGAGCCTGCTTGGCTCACGGCGTGCTGCTGACTGCCCGCATGGCCTGGCCACGCGGGGCAGGGTCACAGCCGATCACGCGCGGCCGATCGTCGGCATGCCGGAGAATGCGCGCTGCTGAATCCGCGCCGCCATAAGCGACGCGGCGATCAGTAGACCCGCTTCTTGGGCTTGATATACTCCACCTCGTCGGTGAGCGTATAGTCGTGCACCGGCCGCTCGCCGAGCGTGACCGTGCCGCCCTGGCCGCCCCAGCCCTCGAACCAGCCGAGGCTGTGTTTCATCCAGTTGGCGTCGTCGCGCTCCGGATAATCCTCGCGCGCATGGGCGCCGCGGCTTTCCTTGCGGTTGATGGCGCCCTGGATGGTGACGCTCGCCTGCGAGATGAGGTTGTCCAGCTCCAGCGTCTCCACAAGATCGCTGTTCCAGATGAGGGAGCGGTCGGTCACGGCGATGTCGCTCATGCTCGCATAGACCTGCCCGAGCTTCTCGACGCCCTCGGCCATGATCTCCTCGGTGCGGAACACGGCGGCATGGGCCTGCATGGTGCGCTGCATCTCGAGCCGGATCTGCGCCGTGGGCGTGCCGCCCTTGGCGTTGCGGAAATGATCGAGACGGGTAAGCGCGAATTCTTCCGACCCCTTCGCCAGCGGCTTGTGGGTGGTGCCGGGCTTGACCAGTTCGGCGATCCGCTTGCCGGTCGCGCGGCCGAAGACCACGAGGTCGATCAGCGAGTTGGAGCCGAGCCGGTTGGCGCCATGGACGGACACGCAGGCCGCCTCGCCGACGGCGAACAGGCCGGGGACGACGGTATCGGGATTGCCATCCTTCAGCGTCACCACCTCGCCATGATAATTGGTCGGGATGCCGCCCATATTGTAATGCACGGTCGGCACGACGGGCAGCGGCTGGCGCGTCAGGTCCACGCCCGCGAAGATCTTGCCCGATTCGGTGATGCCCGGCAGACGCTCGGCCAGCACCTTGGGATCGATATGATCGAGGTGCAGGTGGATGTGGTCCTTGTTGGCGCCGACGCCCCGCCCCTCGCGGATTTCCATCGCCATCGAGCGGGAGACGACGTCGCGGCTCGCCAGGTCCTTGGCGGACGGGGCATAACGCTCCATGAAGCGCTCGCCTTCCGAGTTGGTCAGATAGCCGCCCTCGCCGCGCGCGCCCTCGGTGATGAGCACGCCCGCGCCATAGATGCCGGTCGGGTGGAACTGGACGAACTCCAGGTCCTGCAGCGGAAGCCCTGCGCGCAGCACCATGCCGCCGCCGTCGCCCGTGCAGGTATGCGCGCTGGTCGCCGAGAAATAGGCACGGCCATAGCCGCCGGTCGCCAACACCACGGAATGCGCGCGGAAGCGGTGGATCATCCCGTCATCCATGCACAGGGCGATGACGCCGCGGCACTCGCCATCTTCCATGATGAGGTCGAGCGCGAAATATTCGATGAAGAAGTCCGCGTCATACTTCAGGCTCTGCTGGTAGAGCGCATGCAGCATGGCGTGGCCGGTGCGGTCCGCAGCGGCGCAGGTGCGCTGGGCCGGCGGGCCCTCGCCCATATTCTGCATCATGCCGCCGAACGGGCGCTGGTAGATCCGGCCCTCGCCGGTACGGCTGAAGGGAACGCCCGCATGTTCCAGCTCGTAGACGGCGGCAGGCGCCTCCCGGACCATATATTCGATCGCGTCCTGATCGCCGAGCCAGTCCGATCCCTTCACGGTGTCGAACATGTGCCAGGTCCAGTGGTCCGGCCCCATGTTGCCGAGCGAGGCGGCGATGCCGCCCTGCGCCGCGACGGTGTGGCTGCGGGTGGGGAAGACCTTGGTGATGCAGGCCGTCTTGAGGCCGCTCTCGGCAATGCCCATGGTGGCGCGGAGGCCCGAGCCGCCGGCGCCGACGACCACCGCGTCATAAGTGTGATCGATGATCTTGTATGCGGGCGTCGAAGCAGTTTCCGACATCAGAACGCGCCTCCGGCAAATGCGATTCGGGCAACCGAGAAGAGACCGACGGCCGCGCAGCCGATCACGAAGAAATGGAGCAGGATGAGCGTGGCGAACTTCAGGCCCTCGTCATGGACATAGTCCTCGATCAGCACCTGCAGCCCCAGCCGGATATGGTAAAAGAGATTGGCGATCATCAGCATCATCGGCAGCGCGACGATGGGCTGGGCGAGCCAGCCGGTGACCGCGGCATGATCATAGGATGGCAGCATCGCGAGGCTGACGACGAACCAGGTGACCAGCAGGGCATTGCCCACCGCCGTCACGCGCTGCGCGACCCAATGATGCGTGCCGCTGCGCGCCGATCCGAGACCGCGGACGCGGCCTACTCCCGTTCCCGTGCCCATCAGTGCGTCCTCCCCACCAGCATCCAGCCCCAGAAGGCGATGGTCGCCACGATCGCCGCCGCGACGATCAGCATCGCCCAGCGCTTGTTCGTCCGCAACTCATAGCCCGCGCCCATATCCAGCACGAGATGACGAAGGCCGGAGAAAAGATGCTGGAAGAAGGCCCAGCTCAGGCCGACCAGCAGGATCCGCGCGAGCACATTGACCACCAGGCCGAGCGTATCGGCGGCATCGGCCTGCCACATATAATATTGGAACGTCGCATAAGCCGACGGCCCGCTCGCGGCAGCGAAAAGCCACCAGCTGAGCATGAGCGCGCCAAGGACCGCCATGCCGTCGCCCGTGACGCGGTGCAGGATGGAAACCAGCATGTGCGGGCCCCATCGCCAGATCGAGAGGTGCGGTGAGAGCGGCCTTTGCCGGGATTGCGCCATGCCGAGCCATCCTGAAGCTGAAGTGAAATGTCGCGGCCCCTTTAGCGCAAAGCCGCCGCACTGCAAATGTTCGCTGTCCCTGTCGGGAAACGGGTGGAACCGCCGCGACAATAACCCGCGATTAACGAAGAGTCGCTATCCGGCGATCCGACCAAGATGGTTACCGTGTCGGGGCAGGGGATCAAGCAAAGCCATGACCGCAGTTATCAGCGATACGATTTCGATGGCGGAACGCCTTCGCGAGTTTGACCCGGAGGGGAAGCTCCCGGGCATGGCGGCCAAGATTGCGCAGGCGGTCGGCGATCGCATCGACGAGCTGGGCGACACTGCTTACGAGGCTTATCTCGCCAATGCCGTCTTCCATACTCACAGTGCCGGGGAACTCGACCTGCTTCGCCAGGGCGCCCGCGCTTTCCACCGGCATCTGCTGACGGATTTCGCCGGCGAGCGCTGGGGCGAGGAATCGCGCGCTTTCCTGATGAGCGCCATGGCGCGCGGGCTGTCCATCCGCAGCCAGATCTTCACGATCAACTGCGTGGTCGACAAGGTCCGCGAGATCCTGGGCGAGAACGTCGCCGATCGTGACGAGCGCGCCGCCCTGCTCGGGGCCATGCGGTTCATCTCGCTGGTCCAGGTGGAACTGTGCTGCGCGGCTTATGCCGATTCCATCCGCGACCAGGATCGCCTCGAGCGCGATCGCCAGCGCCAGCAATTCTCCGAGCTGCTCACCGGCCAGATCGACAAGGCCGCCGACCTGGGCGACCGGCTGCGCGACCAGGCCCGCGAAGCGTCCAGCGCCACGCGCGGCATGCTCGACAAGGCGAGCGAAGTCGCTGCCGCCGCCGAGCAATCCGCCATCGCCATGCGCGAGGCGGCGCACACCAGCTCCGGCCTGATCCGCGCCATCGAGGAAGCCCGCACCGAAGTCGACCAGGCGGCCGAAGTCGCCGCGCGCGCATCCCAGCAGGCCGGCGAGGCCGTCACCATGTCCGCCACGCTCTCCGACCATGCCCAGTCGATCGAATCGATCCTCGGCCTCATCCGCGACATTGCCGGCCAGACCAATCTGCTCGCCCTCAACGCCACCATCGAGGCGGCACGGGCAGGCGATGCGGGCCGCGGCTTCGCTGTCGTGGCGCAGGAAGTGAAGTCGCTCGCCAGCCAGACGGCACGCGCGACCGACGATATCGCGCAGAAGATCGCCGCCATCCAGAACGCCACGCGCCTCTCGGTGGAGACCAACGACCGCATCCGCGCCACGGTGCAGGACGTGCAGACCATGAGCATGCGCATCCGCACGGCCATGGACGCCCAGTCCCAGACGGTGACGATGATCACTGCCGCCGTGGACGAGACCGCGCTGGCCGCCGACTCCATGTCCTCCAACATCTCGGCCATCCGCCAGGACACCGAGATCGTGGCCTCCGAGATCGACGATCTGGAGAGCGGCTTCACCGAAGTGCGCAATCATCTGGGCGGCCTGCGCGACCGTTCGATGAACTTCGTCCTGTCGGTCGGCAGCAACGGCAGGCGCACGGCGGGCTGAGGCCTGCCGTCCGCCACGCCCCGCGCCCGGACCTCCGTCCCCCGTTTCCGCCATCCGGCCACCCGTTGACGCACGGTTCATATTCCGCGCCGGGTGCGCTAGACGGGCGGCATGAAGAAACCCGCATCGACCGGAACGACTGATCCCGCCAGCCCGGCCTGGCAAATGAGCTTCCCCTGCACGCGCGCGCTTTGCGAGCAGCTGCAGGACGAGGCGGACATGCTGTTCGCCGGCTGGCCCTCGCCACCCGCCCTCGTCGCGAGCGAGCCGGACGAGACGCGGCCCGACGACTGGCTGCTCGACATCATCTTTCCGCACAAGCCGGATGACGCGACGATCGCCACAGTGCTTGCCCGCCTGCCCGAGGGCACAGCCACGCCCTACCGGCTGGAGCCGGTGCCAGATGCCGACTGGGTGACGCAGAGCCAGGCGGGGCTGGAGCCGATTACCGCCGGCCGCTTCCATGTCCGCAATGACGGCGAGGATGCGGCGCCCCCGGGCTTCACCGACTTTCTCATCCCCGCGAGCCGCGCCTTCGGCACTGGCCAGCACGAGACGACGCGCGGCTGCCTGGACGTGCTCTCGCGCCTCGGCGAGACGGGCCATCGCTTCGGCAACATTGCCGATATCGGCACGGGGACGGGCCTGCTCGCCTTTGCCGCGCTCTCGCTCTGGCCGCGCGCGCATGTCCTCGCCTCGGACATCGATCCGGTCGCCGTCGCGGTCTCGGCCGAAAATGCGGCGCTCAACGGCGTGCCGCTCGGCGGCGGCGCGGGCGAAGTGCAGCTCGTGGCGGCGCCCGGCGTCGATCATGACCTGATCGTGGGCCTCGCGCCTTATGACCTCATCATCGCGAACATCCTTGCCGGGCCGCTGATCGAGCTGGCGCCAAGCCTCGTCGCGCAGCTGGCCGGGGGCGGCACGCTGGTGATCGCGGGCCTGCTCAAGACCCAGGCCGATCGCGTGACCGCCGCTTATCGCGCGCAGGGCATGCTGCTCATGGAGCGCGCCGACCATGGCGACTGGCCGACGCTCCGCCTGCGCAAGCGCCACCGCTTCGGCTGGCGCCGCCCGCTCCACTGGCGCCGCGAGGACTTCGGCGACGCTCCGGGCTACGGGAGCTGGTAAGCGGCACCGGCGCCGTGCCCGTGCCGCTGCCGGCTCAGGCGCCGGCGGCCTTCCCGTGCGCATAAGCCTGCGTGCCGCGCGTGAAGAGCCGGTCCTCCGGGAGCACGGCGTCCGGCGCGATGTCCGGCAGCGAGTCGAGCGCGGCATAGACCGGTGCGAAATCCGCCTCGGCCGTCGCCTTCAGCAACGCCTCGAAGCTTGGGATCACAAAATAGCTCTGCTGGTAATCGTCGATCCGGTACTCGGTGCGCATGACCCGCAGGAGATCGAAGGCGATGCGGTTCGGGCTGGGATCGTCCAGCGCGAAGATGCTCTCGCCATGGCTGGAGAGGATGCCGGCCCCGAACAGGCGCAGGCCGCCCGCTTCCTCGACCAGCCCGAACTCGACCGTGTACCAGTATAGCCGCGCCAGCTTGTGCAGCGCGCCGAAACTCAGGCTGCGCAGGCCGCCCTCGCCATAAGCCTGCATGTAATCAGCATAGACCGGATCGGCGAGCAGCGGCACATGCCCGAACACGTCATGGAAGACGTCCGGCTCCTGCAGATAATCGAGCTGGTCCGCGCGCCGGATGAATGTGCCGGACACGAAGCGGCGATGGGCGAGATGATCGAAGAACACATCGTCCGGCACCAGCCCCGGCACCGCCACGACCTGCCAGCCGGTGAGCGCCATCAGCCGATCGGACAATTCCGCGAAATCCGGGATGCCGGGCCGCGAGAGCCTGAGCACGTCCAGCCCGCGCAGATAGGCCTCGCAGGCGCGGCCGGGGAGCTGGGCGCTCTGCCGCGCGAACAGCCGGTCCCAGATCGCATGATCCTGCGCGCTGTAGGCTGACCAGTTCTGGTCGATGGTCCAGTCCTGCGCCGCGCCGGGCGGCGGTGTCTCGTGGATATGCAGGCTCTCCATGCACGCGAGTGTAGCACGGGCCGGAGCAAGGGTAAAAGCGCGGGCCGGTTGACAGCGCGCCGGGCGCAGGGGAGCATCCGCGAAAGTGACGGGAGAGAGTCGGCATGTGCGACAATGAGATCAATCAGGGGCTTGTCGAGGACTGGAGCCTCACGCGGCGCACCTTCGTCGCGCTGGCGGCGGCCACGGGCTTTTCCGGCGCGGCCTGCGCCGCCGGGCAGGTCGTCGAGGAGGACGTGACCGTCAAGACCCCGGACGGGGTGGCCGACGCCGTGCTGTTCCATCCCGCCGGCACCGGACCATGGCCCGCCGTGCTTGTCTGGCCGGATATCATGGGGCTGCGGCCGGTGTTTCGCGAGATGGGCCGCCGGCTCTCCGCGCAGGGCTATGTCGTGCTGGTGCCCAACCCCTTCTATCGCAGCGCCAAGGCCTCGGCGATCAGCGCGGACTTCAACGATCCCGCCAACCGGCAGACATTGTTCGGCTATCGCGGGGCGATGAGCGACGAGGGTGTGGACAAGGACTCGGTGGCCTATCTCGCTTTCCTCGATGCCCGGCCGCAGACGGACCGGCGCAGGAAAGCGGGCGTGCAGGGCTATTGCATGGGTGGCCCCCTCTCCTTCCGCACCGCCGCCGCCGTGCCGGACCGCATCGGCGCTGTCGCCAGCTTCCACGGCGGCGGCCTCACCACCGACAAGCCCAACAGCCCGCATTTGCTGATCCCGAAGACCAACGCCGCCTATCTCGTCGCGGTGGCGCGGAACGACGATGCGCGCGAGCCGCAATCCAAGGACATCCTCACCGCCGCCTTCGCCAAGGCCGGCAAGGAAGCCAGCGTGGAGGTCTATCCGGCAGACCATGGCTGGTGCGTGCCGGGTAGCCAGGCCTATGACGAAGCGTCCGCCGAGAAGGCCTGGGCAGCGCTGACGGCGCTCTACAAGGCGGCCTTGGTCTAGCCGGCCCACCTCCAGAAGGGACCGCTCCCCCTTCCATGGACATCCCCGCGCTGCGTCGAATGGAGACGCACGCGCGACAGAAGGCTTGTCCGATATAATGGAAAACTCTATCTGCTGACTCCTTGCGCAGCACCGGCGCGGAGGGCGGTGCGACCAAGTGCTGCCTTGATGCCGCCTTGAAGTCCCCGCCAGAGAAAGAGGCGGGGCATGAAAGCGACTTTCCCAACAAGAAGACTTTGACATATTTTCGTACGGCCGCAGAAATAATTACGAAATAATAGGCCAAAATTGGAAGAATCATCAGGGCATTACAACTGATTACATCGGCATCCATTGTCATTTTGGCAAAAATCGGCTAGCTAAATGGCAATTTGGTTTTCCGGGGCAATATGACCATCAGAGAGAAACCGCCCGCTATTGGGCCCAGACTACGCGATCTTCGCAAGGAACATGGAATGACGCTCGACACGCTTTCGGCGGCGTCGGGCGTGTCGAGATCGATGTTGTCCCAGATCGAGCGTGGCCAGGCCAATCCGACCGTGGCGACCGTGTGGCATCTTTCGCAAGCGCTCGGCGTGGAATTCGCCGATTTCGTCGGCGGGCAGAAAGTGGAGCGGCGCGGGCGCATCGAGCTGACGGCCGCCTCGTTCGTTCCCGAAATCCGCACGGAGGATGGCCTGTGCGTCATGCGGATTCTCAGCCCGGACAAGATCGTCGGCCCGGAGCTTTATCATCTGACCATCGCGCCCGGCGGCGAGCTGGTGTCGGACCCGCATACGCGTGGCTGCTGGGAACATCTCACTGTCTTCCTCGGCGAACTGACGGTGACGAGCGCGGACACGACAGCCGTCGTCGGCACCGGGTCCATCGCGCGCTATCCGGCGGATGTGCCGCACGCCGTTCGCAATCATACCGATACGGCGGCCGTGGGCCTGCTGGTTGTCACCCCGGGTTAGGGCTGGCCCGGAGATGATGGCTCCGCCGCCTCGCCGGACCTTCGGCCCTCTCCGTCCGTGAGCACAGGCCCCTCCCCCCATTTCTCGGGCGATCTCCAGCGCGCCGTCGACCTGATGCGCCAAGGCAGGCTGGCCGACGCGGAGCGACTTCTCGAAACGGCCGCCCGGCAGGCGCCGCAGGATGCCCGGCCCCATTTCTTCCTCGCTCTTGCCTTGCGCCACCGGGGAGATGCGGCCGGCGCGACGCGGGAACTCGCCCTCGCGCTGGATCTCGACCCGCTGTTTCAGGACGCCGCCGTGGAGCTGGCACGCCTGCTCAATGCCGGCGGCGAACCCGAGCGCGTCATCGCTCTGACCGGCCCGGCCGCAGCCGTCGCGCGTCCGGCGGAAGCCTTGCTCGTCGAGCGCGCCCGGGCCTTTCAGGCGCTCGACAGGCCGGAGGAAAGGCTCGCGGAGCGCGAACGCATCGTCGCGCTCTACCCCGCCCGATCGTCCGCTTATCACAATCTGGCGGCGGCGCTCGGGGACGCCGGCCATGCGCAACGCGCCGAAGCGGCGGCGCGCCAGGCTTTCGCGCTCGGCGGCAAGGCGCCCGAGACCTGGCTGGTGCTGGCGCGGGCACTGCAGGGCCAGAACAGGCTGGATGAAGCGGAACAGGCGTTTCGCCGCGCCGTGGCCTTGCGTCCATCCTATGTCGAGGCGCTGCGCGATCTCGCCCAGCTCAGGTGGATGCGCACCGGACGCCTCGATGCAGCGCTGGCGGAACTGGCGCCGGGCCTCGCGACCGAGCAGGCCGGCCGCCTGCGAATGGTCATGGCGCGCTTCCATGATGCCGCGGGCGATGCGGCGACAGGCTATCGCCTGCTCACGCAGGCAGGAGGGCCCGGCAGTGCCGAGACGGAAAGCGCCGCCGCTCAGCTCGCCATCGGCTTTGATCCGGAACGGGCCCTTGCCCATGCGCTGCGGGCCGAAGCTCTGGCCCCCGCGAGCGGCAGCATCCGCCATCAGGTGATCGACGCCTTGCTGGCGACTGGCCAGCCGCAACAGGCGCTGGACAGGATCGAGACGCAACTGGCCCTGACACCGCTCGACCAGGGACTGATCGCCGCGCAATGGACGGCATGGCGCCTGCTGGGCGACGGGCGCGCCGACGCGCTCTATGATTATGACGCCTTCGTCAGTGCCATGACCATCGAGCCGCCGCCGGGCTGGAGCAGCCTGCCGGACTATCTGGGCGATCTCGCAGCGTCCCTGCGCAGCCTTCACGGCTTCACCGCGCATCCGCTCGACCAGTCTCTCCGCTCCGGCACGCAGACGAGCGCGGATCTGCTCAGGAGCGACGATCCCGCGATCCGGGGTTTTCGCACAGCCATCGATGGCGCCATCCGCCGCTATGTCGAGATCCTGGGCGCCGGTAGCGATCCCTTCCGCGCGAGGCGGCGAGGCGGCTACCGGCTCAAGGGTATGTGGTCGGTCAGACTCTCACCGGGCGGCTTCCATGTCGACCATGTGCATCCACAGGGCTGGATTTCCTCCGCCTGCTACATCGCCCTGCCCGACGGCATGGATGATGAAGAGGCGCGCGCCGGCTGGATCCGGTTCGGCCAGCCCGGCATCCCGACCGCCCCGCCTCTGGAAGCTGGGCATTTCGTCAGGCCGCAGCCGGGCATGCTCGTGCTCTTCCCCTCCTATATGTGGCACGGCACCGTGCCTTGCCCGGACGGCGGCGACCGACTCACCATCGCCTTCGATGTCCTGCCGGAAGACGCAATCCAGTAAAGCGGAGCCGGGCAATCCGTGCCGGAAACGGGCGCATGACCCTACGGAACCCTGGTTAAATAGCTGTTTTCCTTGAGGAGAGCCGCCCGCTCCCGCTCGTGAAAAAGCCGTCCGCTCAGGAATTCCATGATAAAGGACTTTTAAAGCGGAATTTCCGCTTGACATTAATATATATTGCCCCAAACTGCCATCAACAGGGTGATGAATCGAATGAGGAAAGACTCATAAAGAGTCATCCTCTCCGACATAATAGAAATTGATAGTTACTGCGCCGACTTGTCTCTCAGGCATGAGAGTCATGCCACGGAATCACTCGACATTCACTGTCATGATACGCCTGCTCGCGCGGCCGGATGATTCATCACGCCTATAGAATGCCAATATTCGGAAAATATACTTTCAATTCAAATATTATATTCATGATTATTTTTATCATTTAGCAAAATTCATCACCTCAAAGTAAAATACTGAAATATAATATTTATATATATGAACAGAAATCAAGGAAGTTTCTATTAATTAGAAAAGCTATATAATCAATGCTCTATTCGATGATGGAGAGGCATTTTCAGTTTTAGGACACCTGTCAAACAAAGGGGATAGGTCATGCTGAATATTCCATCTTCTCCATCGCGTAACATTGGCTCTGTCGTCCATCGAAGCATTTTGCTGGCGACTGCCAGCAGCGCGGTTCTGCTGGCCGCGATGCAACCGGCGTCCGCCCAGACGGCCGAGGCCGAAGCCGACGCACCGGACGACATCGTCATCACGGGCTCGCTCATCTCCCGCCCGGACTATCAGGCGAACAGCCCGATCGTCTCCATCGGCGCGGAATCGCTGGAAAGCACTGGCCAGATCACCGTCGAGCGGGCCCTTGCGCAGATGCCGCAGTTCGCCGGCGGCCTCGGCCAGAGCAACACCTCCAGCACCGGCACCGGCCTGAACGGCGGCCAGGCCTATGCGACCCTGCGCGGCCTGGGCTCCAAGCGCACGCTGATCCTGCTCGACGGCAAGCGCCTGCAACCCTCCAATCCCGACGGCTCGGTCGACCTCAACACCATACCGGAAGCCCTGATCGGCAATATCGAGGTCATCACCGGCGGCGCGTCCACGACCTACGGCTCGGACGCCACGGCAGGCGTCGTCAACTTCCGCCTCAAGCGCGATTATTCCGGCCTCACGCTCAAGGCGACCACCGGCATTTCCAATTATGGCGACGGCGCGAACTATCGCGTCAGCGCCACCGCCGGCGGCAATTTCGACGACGGACGCGGCCGGGCCTTCGTCTCGCTCGATTATTCGAAGCGCGAGCGCGCCAAGCGCCGCGAGCGCCCCTGGTATTCGGACCGCACGCCGCAGACCGGCAACGCAGCCAATCCCTATGGTTCGGCGCTTTTCTCGGGCAACGAGCCGACGCTCGCAGCCGTCAATTCCATCTTCCACGACAAATATGGCTTTGATCCGTTCGTCGCCAGCAATGGCAGCCAGCGTTACAGCGGCGGCGCGCAGATCGGCTTCAACAATGACGGCACGCTCTACACCGCCAACAATGCGCCGGTCGTCAACTTCAAGGGCGTGGAAACCGACGACGCCTATTTCGTGGACTCGGGCAATTCGATCTTCGGTCCGTCCAAGCAGTTCAAGTTCGGCTGGACCGGCGCCGACATCCAGTCGGACATGGAACGCTACATGGCGATGGGCCGGGTGGACTATGACGTCACCGATTCCATTTCCGCCTACGGGCAATTCAACTTCACGACCTACAAGCAATTCTCGATCGTCAACACGACGCTCTCGAACAACATCTACCTTCAGAATATTCCCTATGACAGCTTCTTCGTCCCCGAGGACCTGAGGACCATCCTCGCCTCGCGGCCTAATCCCACGGCGGACTTCCAGTTCTACAAGTCCTGGCAGGCCATCGGCAATCGCGGCCAGACCTACGAATATGACGTCTGGCAGTTCATGGTCGGCCTGACCGGAAAGCTCGGCATCGGCGACCTGAGCTGGGACCTCTACGGCAGCACCAGTTCGTCGGACTTCAAGAACGGCCAGACCGGCGGCCTCAGCCTCAGCCGGATGGAAGCGCTGCTCGCCAGCCCCACGGGCGGTCTCGGCAATTGCACGGACTTCAACATCTTCGGCGACCTGCCGATTTCCGATGCGTGCAAGGACTATGTCATGCGCGACACCCTGAACACGACCAACATGCGGCAGGACATCGTGCAGGGCACTCTGCAGGGGAGCCTGTTCCCGCTTCCGGCGGGCGCGGTCCGGTTCGCCATGGGCGCGAGCTACCGCCGCAATTCCTTCGATTACAAATCAGACGACGCACTCGACCAGCCGGACGGGACCAGCGACATCATCGGCTTCGCCGTGCTGCGCTCCTCGTCCGGCGCGGTCAATGTGAAGGAGCTGTTCGGCGAGCTGTTCGTGCCGGTGCTGCACGATCTGCCACTGATCCAGGAGTTCAACCTCGATCTGGGCTATCGCTACTCGGACTATAATTCGATCGGCGGGGCGCATACCTACAAGGTCGATTTCGACTGGCGCGTGATCGATCAGGTGCGCCTGCGCGGCGGCTACAACCGCGCCATCCGCGCGCCGAGCGTCGGCGAGCTTTACGCGCCGATCTCGACAGGCAGCACCAGCATCGGCCAGGCGCAGGCCGGCACCCTCGCCGGCGATCCATGCGACTATCGCTCGGAATATCGCAAGCGGGCAGAAGCGCAGGTCAAGCAGCTCTGCCTCGCCCAGGGCATGTCGGAAAGCACCTACGGCACCACGGCGGCCGGTTTCATCGGCACGTCGCAGATCTTCCCGCTCACGGGCGGCAATCCCGATCTGGACGAGGAAACCGCCGACACCTGGTCGTTCGGCGCAGTGCTCAGCTCGCCCTTCACCAGTCCGCTGCTGAACCGGATCCGGATGTCGGTCGACTGGTACAACATCAAGATCAAGGACGCGATCGGCGTTCTCGCGATCACCCAGTCGGTGCAATATTGCTTCAACGCGGACGGCGCTTCCAACCCGACCTACGACAACAACAATTATTACTGCCAGCTGCTGGCCCGCGCGCCCGAAGGAACGCTCGAGCCGCCCACCAGCCAGCCGCTGCTCAATCTCGGCACTTTCGAGGTGCAGGGCATCGACGTGCAGTTCGACTGGGCGGCCGACCTGTCCGATTTCGGCTTCGGTGGCGATCCGGGCAGCCTGAGCTTCCGCACGGTGGTGAGCTATCTGGACAAGTTCGCCGTGCAGAACCTGCCGGGCGCCCCGACCTATGACTATGCAGGCACCATCGGCTTCTCGATCGAGAGCAATGCCGGCGCGGTCCACCCGACCTGGAAGGCAAACACCAACCTCACCTACACGCTCGGCGGCTTCGACATGGGCGTGACCTGGCGCTTCATCGACAAGATGCAGCACAGCAATTCCGTCACGTCGAACTCCGCGCCACAGGGGATCGCGGCCTATCATCTGTTCGATCTCAACGTCGGCTATGCCTTCACGAAGGACATCCAGCTGACAGCAGGCGTGACCAATGTGTTCAACCGGGCACCCCCTTCCTACAGCAACACGCCGGAGACCTACGAATCCTCCAACTACGACGTGCTCGGTCGCAACTTCTTCATGTCCCTGAAAGCCCGGTTCTAGCCGCCGGAAGCGTGGCCGGGCCCGTCCGGCCACGCCTTGTCCAATGATGTTCTTATGGAGATACCGATGAAACCGATCATTCAGAAAGCTGCCCGGGCCCTGATGCTGTCGGGCTCGACTCTCGCGCTGCACGCGGCGGTCATCGGGGGCATGGTCGCGGCGACCGTCGTCCCCGTCAGCCATGCCGCCGCCCAGACGGCCGTGCCGACGCCCGAATCCTGGTTTGGCCATCGCATGGGCACGGACCGCAAGCTCGAGCCCTATGCGAAGATGGTCGCCTATTATCAGGAGCTGGCGAAGACGAGCGACCGCATCAAGCTCGTTGAGCTGGGCAAGTCGACCGAAGGACGCCCCTTCCTGGCGCTGTACATCTCCTCGCCCGCCAATCTCGCGCGGCTCGAGGAGTATCGCCAGATGAACCTCAAGCTCACCGATCCGCGCGGCGTGTCGCAGGACGAGCTGGACCGGATCGTGAAGGACGGCAAGGCCGTCGTCGTCCAGTCCTACGACCTCCATTCGAGCGAGATTGCCGCATCGCTGACGTCGGTCGAGTTCACTTATGACATGGCGACCCGCACCGACCCCGAGATGATGAACGTGCTCGACAAGGTCATCACCATCATCATGCCCTCGCTCAATCCCGACGGGCACGACATGGTGCAGGACTGGTACATGAAATATGTCGGCACGCCCTATGAAGGCGGCGCCCTGCCGTGGCTCTACCAGAAATATGTCGGCCACGATAACAACCGCGACGCCTTCATGCTGAACATGGCGGAATCCAGGCATCTGGCCAGCATCCTGTACCGCGACTGGACGCCGCAGGCCTATATCGACCATCACCAGATGGGCCAGTATGCGCCCCGCATCTCCATCCCGCCCTATACCGATCCGATCCGGCCTTTCGGCGATCCGCTGGTGTGGCGCGAGATGACTTTCTTCGGCGCGGCCATGGCCTATGAGCTGGATGCCGCGGACCTCTCCGGTGGCATCGGCGATGCCATCTATTCAGGCTGGGGCCATTTCGGCTTCCACTGGATCACGCCGTTCCACAACATCGCGGGCATGCTGGACGAATCCGCGAGCGCCAATCTCGCCACGCCGCTCTATGTCCATCCCGACCAGCTCAAGGGCGGCCAGCGCAACGTGCCGGACAACAAGGCGCAGATGAACATGCCCAACCCCTGGCCCGGCGGCTGGTGGCGCGTGCGCGACATCGTCGACCGGCAGAAAGTGACATCCTGGGCGCTGGTGGACGCGGCAGCGAAGAACAAGGAAATGGTGCTGCGCAATATGTACACCAAGGCCCTGCGCCAGACCCGGCGCGGCGCCGAGGGCGAAACCAAGGCCTATGTGATTGACGTCAAGCAGCACGATCCGCTGACGGCGACCAAGATGGTCAATGCCCTGCTGGCGCAGAAGGTCGACGTCTATCGCGCGCCCGCGCCATTCACGCATGAGGGTCACATCTACGAGGCGGGCACCTTCGTCGTGCCGATGGACCAGCCGAAGATGGGCCTGGTGCGCTGGCTGCTCGGCCAGACCTTCTTCCCCGACGACAGCTATGCCCGCACGAAGGATGGCACGCCCATCCGGCCCTATGACATGTCGACCGATGCCATGACCGAGTTCATGGGCGTCGAGAGCACGCCGGTCGCCACCCCGGTCGCGATCGCCGGGCTGGAGCGCCTCGGCGCAGCGATCGCGCCGCGCGGCACGGTCGAGGGCAGCGGCCCCTATCTGCTGGACGCTGCGCTCAATGACAGCTTCCATGCGGTCAACCTGCTGCTCAAGGGCGGCGCCACGGTGCAGCGCGTCACCACCGCGTCCGGCGCGGCGAAGGTCGGGGACTTCCTTGTCTCCGGCGTGAGCGGCGCCACGGCCGAGAGCATCGCGGCCTCCACGGGCGTGAACTTCACCGCCGCAGGCAGCGCGCCGGCCGGCAGCGCGATCGCGGTCAAGGCGCCACGCATCGCGATGCTCAAGCGCTATCGCGGCGGCAACATGGACGAGGGCTGGACCCGCTTCGTGTTCGAAAGCTACGACTATGGCTATACCTCCATCATGGATGCCGAGATCAAGGCGGGCAATCTCATCAAGAAATATGATGTGATCGTGCTGCCGGACGATTCGCTCGGCGCGATGACGGGCGATGCCTCGGACATGGGCGGCCGCCCCGGCGGGCGCGACAATCTCGAAGGCGTGCCACCGGAATATCACAGCGGCTTCGGCGATGCCGGCGTCAAGGCGCTGGAGGAATTCGTGAAGGCCGGGGGCAAGCTCGTCACCTTCGCCCAGGCCGGCGATCTGCCGATCAAGAAGTTCGGCCTTCCGGTCGCCAATGTCGTCGCGGGCAAGTCGTCCAAGGAGTTCTGGTCGCCCGGTTCCACCTTCCGGATGAACGTGGATACCAGTGATCCCCGCGCTTATGGCATGCCGGACAAGGCGCTCGCCATCTTCACGGCCGGCTGTCAGGCCTATGAAGTCATCCCGCGCATCCGCAACGAGAATGTGAAGGTGATCGCGTCCTATACGGACAAGGACGTGCTCCAGAGCGGCTGGCTGCTGGGCGAGGAAGTGATCGCCGGCAAGGCGGCGATGGTTTCGGTCAAGCATGGCAAGGGGGATGTGATCCTCATCGGCTTCCGCCCCCAGCACCGCAGTCAGGCGCACGGCACTTACAAGCTGCTGTTCGATTCACTGCTGGCGCCCGTCTCCTAGAAGGGGCAGCTTCGAGCTACCGGACCGGTTCGGCCTTCGCCATGCATGTTCCTCCGTTCCCGTGCATGGGGAATCCGTTCCGGTCCGGTGGGACCGGGGGGCATCGCCGGTTCATCGCACAGCGCAACCCCGTCCGTCGCGGCGGGGATGGATAAAGGGAAATATCACATGAATTCATTTGCTGCGGGAAGCCGGGCGGTCATTGCGCTCCTCAGTCTCATCGGCGCTGACGCCGCGCTTGCCCAGGTCGCCCCCGAGCGCGTCGAGGCACTCAAGACCGAAGCCGTGAAGGGCGTGGAGGGCCGGAGCAAGCTCGTGCAGGAGATGATCGATTCCATCTTCAGCTTCGGCGAGCTGGGCATGCAGGAATTCGAGACCTCCAAATATATCACGGCCATTCTCGAGAAGAACGGCTTCACCGTGACGCGCGGCGTCTCCGGCATGCCCACGGCCTGGACGGCGGTGTGGAAGAATGGCGAAGGCGGCCCCGTCATCGCCGTGGGCTCGGATCTCGATGGAATTCCCAAGGCCAGCCAGAAGCCGGGCGTCGCCTGGCGCGAGCCGCTCGTCGAGGGCGCGCCCGGCCATGGCGAGGGCCATAATTCCGGTCAGGCCGTGAACATCGCGGCCGCGCTCGCGGTCAAGGACATCATGATCCGGGAGAAGATTCCCGGCACCCTGCTGCTCTGGCCCGGCGTCGCCGAGGAGCCGGTGGCGGCCAAGGCCTTCTTCGTGCGGGACGGCATGTTCAAGGATGTCGATGCCGTGCTCTTCACGCATGTCGGCTCGAATCTCGGCACGAGCTGGGGCGAGCAGAGCGGCACCGGCGGCATTTCGGTGCTCTATACCTTCAGCGGCGAATCCGCCCATTCGGCCGGCGCGCCCTGGCGCGGCCGCAGTGCGCTCGATGCCGTCGAGCTGATGGACATCGGCTGGAACTTCCGCCGCGAGCATCTGCGGCCCGAGCAGCGCTCGCATTATGTCATCAAGGACGGCGGCGACTTCCCCAATGTCGTCCCCTCGTCCGCGACGGTCTGGTACTATGTCCGCGAGCAGACCTTCGACCATATCCGCAAGAACTTCGACATCAGCAAGAAGATGGCGGATGCGGCCGCGATGATGACGGACACGACCGTCTCCAGCCGCATCATCGGCACGGCAGCGCCCCGGCACATGAGCAAGCCGATCGCGGAAGCTGCTTTCGAGAATATCAGGAAGGTCGGCCTGCCGACCTGGACGGCGGAGGAACAGCAGTTCGCCAAGGCCGTGCAGAAGCTCGTCGAGGGCAAGGAGACCGGGCTCGACACCGAGCTGGATGCGCTCGCGGCACCCGTGCCCGAGCCCAAGAGCGGCGGCTCGGATGACATCGGGGATGTCTCCTGGACCAAGCCGACGATCACCATTCGCTTCCCGTCGAACATCCCGAACCTGCTCGGCCACAACTGGTCGAACGCCATCGCCATGGCCACGCCCATCGCGCACAAGGGCGCCGTCGCCGGGGCCAAGGCGATGGCCATGACCATGCTCGATCTCATGACGAAGCCGGAGCTCCTGGCCTCGGCCAAGACCTATTTCACCGATGTTCAGACCAAGGACGTCAAGTACCAGCCGGTTCTCACGAATGAGAAACCCTATATCGAAATGAATGCCGACATCATGGAGCAGTTCCGCGAGAAGATGCGGCCCTATTATTACAATCCGGCGAAGTACAAGACCTATCTGGATCAGCTCGGCGTCAAGTGGCCGACACTCGAAAAGACGCAATAGAGCTATAGAGATGACGGCCGGGGCCGGTTTGGCCGGCCCCGCCGCGACAGCGAACGGCGCCCGGTCCCTTGTCCGGACCCGCCCGCCGGAAGGTCTCGCTTCCGGAGCGGTGGCGCGACTCCCGTGGTTCGGAGATCATAGATGACATTGACACTTGCAGACGTCCGACTGGCCGCCGAACGGCTGGGCAATGCGATCGTCCGGACACCCTTCCTGCATTCGCAGACTCTCTCCGAGCTGACCGGCGCGGAGATCTGGCTCAAGTTCGAGAATCTCCAGTTCACCGGCTCGTTCAAGGAGCGCGGCGCGCTCAACAAGCTGCTCACGCTGGGCGAGGACGCGCGCCAGCGCGGTGTCGTCGCGGTGTCCGCCGGCAATCATGCCCAGGGCGTGGCGCTCCATGCCCGCCGCCTCGGCATCCCGGCGACCATCGTCATGCCGCTCTCCACGCCTACCGTGAAGGTCAAGCGCACCGCCAGCTTCGGCGCCACCGTCGACCTCACCGGCAAGGATTTCGCGGAAGCGAGCATGGCCGTTCCGCGCTATATCGAGCAGGGCCTGACGTTCATTTCCCCGTTCGACGATGCCGAGATCATTGCCGGCCAGGGCACCATCGCGCTCGAAATGGTCGAGCAGGGTCCGCCATTGGACGTGGCGCTGGTCGCGGTGGGCGGCGGCGGCCTGATCGGCGGCGTCGCCACCGTGTTCAAGGCCCTCTCCCCGGCCACGCAGGTCATCGGCGTGCAGAGCGAGCTCTATCCTTCCATGGCGCTCGCGCTCGGCCGCTATTCGGGCCCGCTCGCCGGGGGCACCTCGGTCGCCGAGGGGATCGCGGTGGCGAAGCCTGGCGTGCTCACGCTCGCCGCCGCGCAGGCGCTGGTCGACGATGTGATCGTCGTGCCCGAGGCCCTGATCGAGGACTCCGTCGCGCTGCTGCTGCAGATCGAAAAGACCCTGTGCGAAGGCGCGGGCGCCGCCAGCCTGGCGGCCGTGCTGGCCGAGCCGGAGCGCTTCCGCGGCAAGAGCGTCGGCCTGATCCTGTGCGGCGGCAATATCGACATGCGCGTGCTGACCGCGATGCTCCAGCGCCATCTCGCGCGCTCGGGCCAGCTCATCCGCCTGCGCGTCTCGATGCTCGACAATGCCGGCCTCCTCGGCGCGGTGGCGACGATCATCGGCCAGCTCGACGGCAATATCCTGGAAGTCTCGCATGATCGCGTGTTCGGCGGGGCCTCGGCCCGTTCGGCCAATGCGATCTTCACGGTCGAGCTGCCGGACCGGGACCGCAATCGCGTGCTGTTGCAGGCCCTGCACGATGCCGGCTATGATGCCAATCTCATCGAACCGATGCAGACGGCGCCTTACTCCTTCAGCGAGGTCGCATGACCATGACATCCGCTAGGCCGGCCATTCCGGACGACCTGCTCGCTTCGCTGGAAGCGCTGGACGGGCGGCTGCGCTGGCTCGCGTCCTGGACCATCCACAATGCCAATCATGTCCGCGAGAGCCGGGACGGACTGAAGGTGGGCGGCCATCAGGCAAGCTGCGCTTCGATGACGGCCGTCATGGCGGCACTCTATTTCCATATCCTGCGGCCCAATGACCGGGTGGCAGTGAAACCCCATGCCGGTCCCGTGCTGCATGCCATCGAATATCTGCTGGGCCACCAGACGCTCGACCAGCTCAAGCGCTTCCGGGGTCTGGGCGGCGCGCAAAGCTACCCTTCGCGCACCAAGGACCGGATTCGCGTGGATTTCTCCACCGGCTCGGTGGGTCTCGGCGTCGCCATCACGGCCTTCGCCAGTCTGGTGCAGGATTATCTGATCGCCCATGGCGCCCTGCCGCAGGACCGGGCCGGGCGGATGATCGCCCTGATGGGCGACGCGGAGCTGGACGAGGGCAATATCTACGAATGCCTCATCGAGGCCTACAAGCACGAGATCCGCAATTGCTGGTGGATCGTCGACTATAATCGCCAGTCGCTCGACGCCACCACGGCGGACCGCATGTTCAGCCGCTTCGACGACATCTTCCGCACCTGCGGCTGGCGCGTCGTCACGCTCAAGCACGGCAAGCTCCAGCGCGCGGCCTTCAGCCGGCCGGGCGGGCAGGCACTGGCGGATTGGATCGATGCCTGCCCCAATGCGGATTTCGCGGCGCTCACATATCAGGGCGGCGGCGCGTGGCGCGAACGCCTGCTTGCCGACCTTGCGGGCGTGCCGGATGTGGCCGGCCTGATCGCGTCCTTCGACGATGCCGGGCTGGCCGCGCTCATGACCAATCTGGGCGGCCACTGCATGGAGACGCTGGTCGATGCCTTCCAGCGCATCGACGACGATCGCCCGACCCTGTTCATTGCCTATACCGTCAAGGGCTTCGGCCTGCCCTTCGCGGGTCACAAGGACAATCATTCGGGGCTCATGAACCCGGCGCAGATGGAAGCCTTGCGGGAAAGCATGGGGATTGCGCCCGGCGAGGAATGGGAGCCTTATGGCGGCCTTGGCGACAACACCGCCGTGGCGCTGAAGGCCTTTGTCGAGGCTTCGCCTTTGGCCCGGCGTGACGCGCCGCCGGAAGCGGCGCCCGTGCCCCTGCCGGACAGCCTCCCGCCGCCGACCGATCCGCAGCAGTCGACGCAGGCCGCCTTCGGCCGCATCCTGCTCGATCTCGCCAAGTCGGGCCATCCGCTGGCGGATCGCATCGTCACCACCTCGCCGGACGTGACCGTCTCCACCAATCTGGGCGGTTTCGTGAACCAGCGCGGCCTCTTCCGCCGCCGCGAGCTCAAGGACGTGTTTCACTCCGCCCGGATTCCCTCGGCGCAGAAGTGGCAGGGGCATGATGCCGGCCAGCATATCGAGCTGGGCATCGCGGAGAGCAATCTCTTCCTGATGCTCGCCGCGCTCGGCCTGTCCGGACCGCTGTTCGGCACGCGGCTGCTGCCTGTCGGCACGGTCTACGATCCCTTCATCGCGCGCGGCCTCGATCAGCTCAATTACGGCTGCTACCAGGATGCGCGCTTCCTGCTGGTCGCCACGCCGTCGGGCCTGACGCTCGGCCCGGAAGGCGGCGCGCACCAGTCGATCTATTCGCCGCTGATCGGCATGGGCCAGCCCAATCTCACTTATTTCGAGCCTGCCTTCGTCGATGAGCTGGCGCTCATCATGCACTGGGCCTTCGGGCACATGCAGGCGGCGGACGGCGGCTCGGTCTATCTGCGCCTCTCCACGCGCGTCATCGACCAGATCGAGCGCGAGAGCGACGACTGGCAGGCCGATGCGCTCAAGGGCGGCTACTGGGTCAAGCGGCCCGGGCCGGGCGCCGAGGCGGCGCTCGTCTTCACCGGCGCCCTCGCGCCCGAGGTGATGGCCGCCTGGGCAATCCTCGTCGAGGATCTTCCCGGCCTCGGCCTGCTCAACGTGACATCCCCGGACCTGCTGCACCGCGGCTGGTCCGCGTCCCGCGCCGAGCGTTGGTCAGGCGCGCCCGCGACGCCGAGCCATGTCGACACGCTGCTCGACGCGCTCGATCCGCGCGCCGGGCTGGTGACGGTCGTGGACGGCTCGCCTTCCACCCTGTCCTGGCTGGGCGCCGTGCGCGGCATGCGAGTCAGCCCGCTGGGCCTCGACCGGTTCGGCCAGACCGGCGACCTGCCCGATCTCTACGCCGTTTACCGCCTCGGCTCAGATGCGATCGTCGAGGCCACCGCCAATCTCTTCCTGCGCCCCTGAGCCAGGAGCGACCGCGCGACCTTCAGGCCGCGCCGAACCCCTCCGCAAACCGGCGCCGATGATCGCTGAAGCGCTCGCCATCCGGCCGCTCGGTACGCACGCCGTTCGCTTTCCAGGGCTTGCACAGCTTGCAGCCCGCGCGCCGATTGCGCGCCCGTCCGCGCTTGTGATGCATGGCCACCTCCCGTGCCGGATCATCCGCAAAGGCGGCGTGCCTGACAGGCGCCGGCTGAGCCGAGGCTGAACGGCGGCGTTAGGCGGCATGGACAGGGCCTAAGGCCATGGCGACACAGCATCTCCCGTCACTCACGATGTCATCCCGGACTTGATCCGGGATCCCGCTTCTTCCTTTTTCTCGAATAGGCCGGGCACGGCGGGATTCAAGGCAGCGGGTCCCGGATCAAGTCCGGGACGACGTCGTGAAATGACGTAACAGGGTGCGCCACCATGCCTCGGAATTTGCCCACGCCCCCCCGGCGAGCGCTCAGCCCGCGCTGCGCACGATCTCCGCCCAGGCGGCCTCGTCGATCACCTCGATGCCGAGTTCCGCCGCCTTCTTGAGCTTGGAGCCCGCGCCCGGCCCGGCCACGACGAGATCGGTCGCGGCACTGACGGAACCCGCCGCCCGCGCGCCGAGCGCCTCGGCCTGCGCCTTCGCCTCGTCCCGGCTCATCGTTTCCAGCTTGCCGGTGAAGACGATGGTCTTGCCGGAGACCGCGCTGGCCTTGACGTCGACCACATAAGGCGGCGGCGAGACCTCGCCCAGCAGATCGTCCCAGATCGCCTTGTTGTGATCCTCATGGAAGAAATCGCCCAGCGCTTCCACCACCACCTCGCCGATGCCGTCGATGGCAAGCAGCCGCGCGCGCGCCGCCACATCGCCGGCATGCGCCGCCTCGGCCGTCTCGCGCAGGGCAGGCAAGGTGGCGAAGGCCTTCATGAGATCGCGCGCCGTCACGGCGCCGACATGGCGAATGCCGAGCCCGAAGAGCAGTCGCGCGGCATCGGGCTCGCGGCGATCCTCTATGGCTTTCAGGAGGTTGTCGACCGACTTTTCCTTCCAGCCTTCACGGCCCAGCAAGGCCTCGCGATGGCGCTTCAGCCGGAAGATGTCCGCCGGGCCCTGCTCCAGCCAGCCGAGCGCGAAGAATTCCCGCACGGTCTTGTCGCCCAGCCCGTCGATATCCATCGCGGCGCGGCTGACGAAATGGTTGAGCCGCTCGATCCGCTGCGCCGGGCAAATGAGCCCCGCGGTGCAGCGCACGTCGACTTCGCCTTCCTCGGCCACGGCCTCGCTGCCGCATTCCGGGCAATGATCGGGAAAGACATAAGGCGCGCGCGCCTCGTCCCGCGTCAGATTGTCGACCACTTGCGGAATGACGTCGCCCGCGCGCTGGACGATGATGCGGTCCCCCGGCCGTACGCCCAGCCGCGCGATCTCGTCGCGATTGTGCAGCGTGACGTTGGAGACGACCACGCCGCCCACCGTTACCGGCTTCAGCCGCCCGACCGGCGTCAGCTTGCCAGTGCGGCCGACCTGGATGTCGATCGCCTCCAGCGTGGTCTCGGCCTGCTCGGCCGGGAATTTGTGCGCGATCGCCCAGCGCGGCGCCTTGGCGACGAAGCCGAGCCGCTCCTGCCAGTCCAGCCGGTCGACCTTGTAGACCACGCCGTCGATATCATAAGGCAGGTCCGCCCGCTGGTGCTGGATGGCGCGATATTGGGCGAGCATCGCGCCGCTGCTCTCGCACAGCACCAGATGCGGCGAGACCGGGATCTTCCAGCGCTCCAGTGCCTTCATGACGCCGAACTGCGTGTCGGCCGGCAGCCCGCCGCCACTCACCACCCCCCAGCCATGGGCGAGGAAGCGCAGCGGCCGGCTCGCCGTCACGCTCGCATCCTTCTGGCGCAGTGATCCGGCAGCGGCATTGCGCGGATTGGCGAACTGGCGCACCCCTTCGGGATCGAAGGCCTCGCCGCGCGCCTCCGCCGCCGCGCGCGCTTCATCCATCAGCCGCCTGTTGAGCGCGAGGAAAGCGGCCTTCTCCATATAGACTTCGCCGCGGACCTCCATGACGTCCGGCGCGTCCTGCGGCAAGGTCTCCGGAATATCGTCTATGTGCCTGACATTGGGCGTGACATCCTCGCCCACCTCGCCATCGCCCCGGGTCGCGGCACGGACCAGCTTGCGGTCCTCGTAGCGGATCGAGAGCGAAAGCCCATCGATCTTGTCCTCTGCCGTCATCACCACCGGCTCGTCCTCGGCAAGGGCGAGATAGCGGCGCACGCGCGCCACGAACTCTTCGACGTCCTCGTCCGCAAAGGCATTGTCGAGGCTCATCATGCGCTTCTCGTGGCGCACCTTGGCAAGCGCCGACGCGGCCACGGACGCACCCACCTGCCGGTTCGGGCTGTCCCCCCGCACGAGATGCGGAAACGCCGCCTCAAGCGCATTATTCTCGCGCACAAGCGCGTCGAACGCCGCGTCGCTGATCTCCGGCGCGTCGTTGGCATGATAGAGCCGGTTATGCTTCGCGATCTCGCGAGCGAGCCGCATGAGGCGATTGGCGGCCTCGGCTTCGGTCATGGTGGCAGGGTCGTTCAACATTCTTCTTTCACGCGAGATACCAGACCCAGAGGGGGACCAGCAGCAACCCGACGACGCGGGCGGCAAGCCAGCCGCAGGCCCTGACGTCCGGGACATTGATGATCTCGATGGCCCTCACGACGTTATAGGCGACGAGGAACAGCAGCCCCGAAACTGCCATCACTGCCAGATCCGACATGATCGCGAGACTGGAGCAGCGAGGCAGCCGAATGCTCATCCCGGCTGGAACTCCACCCGCACGCCCATGCCGGCGATCAGCGGACGGCCCTTGCGGATCGCTTCCTGCACAGCCGAAAGCTGGAGCGAGGCGGCATGTGCCTGCCTGTCCGTCCAGAGTTCGGTGATCCAGATGCCGTCCGCATCCGCCAGATCGGCGCCGATGATATAAGCGATATTGCCCGGCATCGCCCCGGTGCCCTCGCCGAGAATGGCGATGAGCTCATCGCGCTTGCCCGGCTGCGCCTTCATCTGGCCGATCAGGCCATAGCCCGCTTCAGCAGCAGCGGAAGCGGCACGGGCAGGCGCGCCCGCCAGCACCGCGAGCCCGGCCAGACCGGCAAGCCCTCCCTCGATCATGTCGCGCCGTGTCGTCATGGTTCACACGCCCTCCAGCAGCCGGTCCGCCTGCGCCCGCGCCTCGTCGGTAACGGCAGCGCCGGAGAGCATGCGGGCGATTTCCTCGCGTCGCTCGGCCTCGTCGAGCGGATGGACGCCGGTGCGGGTGATCGTGCCTTCCGAAGACTTGGCGATGAGCAGATGCCCCGCCCCGCGCGCCGCGACCTGCGGGCTGTGCGTCACCACGATGACCTGCGCGCCGCCCGCCAGCCGGGAGAGCCGCTCGCCGATGGCGCCTGCCACCGCGCCGCCCACGCCCCGGTCGATCTCGTCGAAGATCATCGTGCCCGCCGCGCCCTGCGCCGCCAGCGCCACCTTGAGCGCCAGGATGAAGCGGGAAAGCTCGCCGCCGCTCGCGATCTTGGTCAGCGGCGCGAAGGGCGCGCCGGGATTGGTCGAGATCATGAACTCGACGCGGTCCCGCCCGGAGGCGCGCCATTGCCCTTCCGGCAGCGGCTCAACATCGGTGCGGAAGCGCGCGGCATCCAGCTTGAGCGGCGCCAGCTCGCCGGCCATCGCGGCGTCGAGCCGCGCGGCGGCCGCGCGCCGGGCCTCGCTCAGCGCCTGCGCGGCGGCTTCATAAGCCGCGCGGGCCTGCGCCACTTCGTTTTCCAGTTCGGCCAGCCCCGCCTCGCCCGCGTCGATCCGGGCGAGCTGGGCGGCCATGCGCGCCGAGAGATCGGCCAGATCGTCCGGCGCGACCTGATGCTTGCGAGCGAGCGCACGCAGATCGAACAGCCGCGTCTCGATCGCGTCCAGCCGGGCGGGATCGGCAGCGAGCGCCTCGCTCGCGCGGGCAAGCTGGTCCTCGGCCTCCGCAGCCTCGATCACGGCGCGATCCAGCGATGCCAGCGCCACGGCCAGCAGATCATGCTCGGGCGCGATCCTGTCCAGCCGCCGCGCCGCCTGCCGCAGGCCCGAGAGCGCCCCGTCCGATCCGCCAAGCAGCGTTTCCAGCGTAGCGAGGTCCTCGGTCAGCCGTGCGCCCTTCTGCATCGCCGCGCGCTCGCTTGCCAGCGCCTCCTCCTCGCCGGGCTCGGGAGCGAAGCGGCTGAGTTCGTCCACGGCATGGGCGAGATAGTCCCGCTCCTTCGCCGCGCTGTCGAG
The DNA here is from genome assembly GCF_000283515.1 of Sphingobium sp. SYK-6. Taxonomy (GTDB): domain Bacteria; phylum Pseudomonadota; class Alphaproteobacteria; order Sphingomonadales; family Sphingomonadaceae; genus Sphingobium; species Sphingobium lignivorans. The sequence continues at coordinate 1,267,924 of NC_015976.1, read as the reverse complement.
CGCCTCGCGCGCGGCTTCCAGCCGGCCCTGCGCCGTCTGCCAGGCGCCATGGGCGGCGCGCACGGCGCCACTGTCCATTCCGCCATAGGCATCGAGCAGGTCCATGTGGCCGCGCGGATTGAGCAGGCCCCGCTCGTCATGCTGGCCATGGATTTCCACCAGCAGCGCGCCGACATCCTTCAGCAGCGCTGCCGAGCAGGGCTGATCGTTGAGGAAAGCGCGGCTTCCGCCATCCGCCTTCAGGGTCCGGCGGATGAGCAGCGGCTCGCCGGGCTCCTGCGCGATCTCGTTCTCCGCGAGCAGCGCGGCCAGCGCAGTGCCGGGCCGCGGCGGCTCGAAGCTGGCGGTGACGCTCGCCTGCGCCGCACCCGCCCGCACGAGCCCGCTGTCCGCGCGCATGCCGAGCGCGAGGCCCAGCGCGTCGAGCAGGATGGACTTGCCCGCGCCCGTCTCGCCGGTGAGCACGGTCAGCCCGCCGTCGAAAGCGAGATCGAGCGCTTCGATGAGCACGATGTTGCGGATGGAAAGCCCGGTGAGCATGGCCGGCAGAGAGTTAGTCGATTGCGCCCGTGCCTGTCACGCGCGATTGCGCCCGTCCGCGATGATGGTGGTGGCCAGTGCCCGCCGCCCCGGTCCGAAACTCACCCGCCAGCCGGCAGGCGCGCCCGGTCAGGCGTTGGGCGCATATTGCTGCATCAGGCGATAGGAGCGCTCATACCAGGTCGAATCGGGATAATTCTTGCCCAGCACCGCAGCAGCGCGCTTGGCTTCCTCCGGAATACCGAGCGCGAGATAGCTCTCGACAAGCCGGTGCAGCGCCTCGGGCGTGTGGCTCGTCGCCTGATAAGTATCGATGACCTTGCGGAAGCGCATCGTGGCCGCGATCCACTCGCGACGACGCTGGTAGAAACGGCCGATCTCCATTTCCTTGCCGGCCAGATGGTCGGCCACGAGATCGAGCTTCAGCCGGGCATCGGCCGCATAACGCGAATCGGGGAAGCGGCGGATCAGTTCGCCCAGCGCGTCATTGGCCTGCAGCGTGATCTTCTGGTCGCGCGTCACGTCGCTGATCTGCTCGTAATAGCAAAGCGCGATCAGATAATAAGCATAAGGCGCGTCACGATTGCCGGGGTGGATCGAGAGGAAGCGCTGCGCCGACTGGATCGACTTGGTGTAGTCGCGCGCCGCATAATAGCTGAACGCGCTCATGAGCTGCGCCCGGCGCGCCCAGGGCGAATAAGGATGCTGCCGCTCGACCTCGTCGAACAGGATCGCCGCTTCCGCAAAACGGCCGCGATCGAGGCGCTGCTTGCCCGCCATGTAGAGCGTGCTGACGTCGCGGGCGACATATTGGGTGTCGGCACGGTTCTGGTTGCGCGCGCAGCCCGCGACGAGAATGGCGGGCAGGAGCACGGCGGCCAGCAGAGCGACACGGCGCATGGGGGAAGCAGTCATGCGCAGCCTCTTAGCGCGGCGAATTGGGGTCGCCAAGCGATTGATGCGGGGTGCGCCATGCGCCTCGAAAGTAGGAACCGACATGGCTGCGAAACAGGGATTTGCGCTTGAACGCAAGCTGAACGCGCCATCAGGCTGTGTTGCCGCTCCTGTGGGGGGGAGGGACGGAGACGGCAACACAGCCTTCAGGTGCGAAGCAACGGTCGGCGCACCGCCCGATCCCGCAATGTGAGGCCAGCGTGGGGGGATGGCTTCACGGGGATCGAACGACGCGCCGACCTGCGAAAATCGTCAAACTTCCGGGTAGTCGTTGACGAAGCTTCGCATCCGCGCGGACCCGAGGGGCGTCAGCCCGACTGTCCGTCCTTCGGGCTCTTGTCCCGTTGTGACGGCCAGTTCCGCTTGGACCAGTTTGTCGATGATCGCGTCCGTCTCGTTCCTGCTGAGCATGTTCGCGAGGGCCAGGGCCGTATCGCTCACAGCCCCGGACTGCAATTCACCGACGTAAAGGCTGAGCATCACGTCCATGGCGGTATCCGCCATGACCGGTGCGTAGAAATGCTTGGTGCGCAGGCGGCCGAGCATGTGCATGCGCGTCGCCTTTGCCTCGAGAGTCACATCCACCCGGCGATCGGCGCCCTGAACGGCTCCCGAAGGTAAGCCACGATGCCCGAAATCCGCCACGTCAAAAAAACCTCAGATGCAACCACAAATGGCGATGCCGGCCGCGAAGCCCCGCTTCCGCATGCATCGCGTCCCGATTTTCCGTTCCCGAGCCCTATAGCGCGGCACCCGCGGTCTTTCATGTCCCGTAAATGCCGGACAAGCGGCTTCACACATGTGAATTTCTGCCTGGACGACCTCATCAGCATCATGCCCCTTCCGTTACGGGTGGGCCAGCGCGTCGGGAGCCGGGCCATTCTTCGTGTGGGATTTCCGAAGAAAGGCCGACTTCACCCCGGCGCGCTGACCCGCGAAGCTCATCAGATATCCGGGTAGTCGCTGATGAAGCTTCGCATCCGCGCGGACCCGAGGGGCGTTAGCCCGACTGTGCGCCGTTCCGGGTTTTCCCCGGTTCGGGCGACCAGTCCCGCAAGGATGAGGGAATCGACGACGCCACGTTCCTCGTCGTCGTTGAACAGATTGATGAGGGACAGATTCTCGGGCGTGAGTGTCACGCCCTTGAGCTCCGCCAGGAAGAGCGAGAGCATGGCGGCCATGGCCCGATCCGCCATGACCGGCCGAAGAAAATGGCGCTCACGGTGACGCAACAGGTCGTAAAGACGCTGGGCCTTCGCCGCCAGCGCGATGGCGGCAGGCGCCGTGCATTCGCGAGCAAGCTCGTCGCCGAGCGCGCGAACGCGTTCATTCGCTGCGAAAGTCAATTTCGATTTCCCGGATGAAAGATCATATTGGCCAAGAAGAAGGTCACGCGTCATCGCGCGCTACCCACTGCTCGCAGGCACGCCAATATAATCACCTGACCCGACCGTCATGTCCCGCAAATGCCCGACATATATGCGACCCCGTATAAGCTTCGAAGCCTTTGCGGCTTTCTCAAGCAATTTTGTTTTACCCGGACGATCTTCTTTTGCCTGCACGGAGGATGGCAAGTCAATCGAAAAGGGCGCGGAAACCGGCGGCGCGCGCCGGTTCTTTTCAAGACAGTCTGTGCCGGAATGAATCATTCGGGAGACGTGGCGCGATCCCCCCTGCCCGGCCGCATCATCCATCGCGTGAGCGCCGAAAAAGGAAAAGCCCCGCATCGCTGCGGGGCTTCCCTGTTCTGTCGATGAGCGAAGGGCTCAGTCGTCGTCGCGCTTGAGGAACGCGGGAGCGAACTCGGGCGCCGGGCCGTCATCGTCGTTGCGCTCGCGGCGCGGACCGCGCTCGCCGCGCTCTCCGCCCCGGTCGCCACGGTCACGGCGCGGGCCGCGATCACGGTCGCCGCCACGGCCGCCGCGATCACCCCGGTCGCCGCCTTCGCGACGCGGACCACGGTCGCCCCGGTCACCGCGCGGTTCGCGGGCAGGACGGGTGTCCTCCAGCTCCTCGCCCGTCTCCTGGTCGACGACGCGCATGGACAGGCGAACCTTGCCGCGCGGATCGATCTCGAGGACCTTGACCTTGACTTCCTGGCCTTCCTTCAGGACGTCCGCCACCTTCTCGACCCGCTCGTTGCGGATCTCGGAGACATGGACGAGACCGTCCTTGCCGCCCATGAAGTTCACGAACGCGCCGAAGTCGACCAGGTTGACGACCTTGCCGTTGTAGATCTTGCCGACTTCCGCTTCCTCGACGATGCCGAGGATCCAGGCCTTGGCCGCCTCGATCTGCGCGATATCGGACGAGCTGATCTTGATGACGCCCTCGTCGTCGATGTCGACCTTGGCGCCGGTCTCCGCGACGATCTCGCGAATGACCTTGCCGCCCGTGCCGATGACGTCGCGGATCTTGGACTTGTCGATCTGGATCGTCTCGATGCGCGGGGCATGGGCCGAGAGTTCCGAACGGGTGCTGTCCAGCGCCTTGTTCATCTCGCCCAGGATGTGCGCACGGCCGTCCTTGGCCTGGTGCAGCGCCGCCTCGAAGATCTCCTTGGTGATGCCGGCGACCTTGATGTCCATCTGCATCGTGGTGATGCCTTCGGAGGTGCCGGCGACCTTGAAGTCCATGTCGCCGAGATGATCCTCGTCGCCCAGGATGTCGCTAAGGACGGTGAAGTCCTCACCTTCTAGGATCAGGCCCATGGCGATGCCGGAGACCGGGCGCTTCAGGGGCACGCCGGCGTCCATCATCGAGAGCGAGCCGCCGCAGACGGTCGCCATCGAGGAGGAACCGTTGGACTCGGTGATGTCCGAGAGCACGCGGATCGTGTAGGGGAAGTCCTCCTTGGCGGGCAGCACCGGGTGCAGCGCGCGCCAGGCGAGCTTGCCGTGACCGACCTCGCGGCGACCCGGCGCGCCGAAGCGGCCCACTTCGCCGACCGAATAAGGCGGGAAGTTGTAGTGCAGCATGAAGCTCTCGTAGGAGAGCCCGGTCAGGCCGTCGATCATCTGCTCGGCATCCTTGGTGCCCAGCGTGGTGGTGCAGATGGCCTGCGTCTCACCGCGCGTGAACAGCGCCGAGCCGTGCGTGCGCGGCAGGAAGCCCACCATCGCCTCGATCGGGCGGATCTGCGTCGTGGTCCGACCGTCGATGCGCTGGCCTTCCTTGAGGATGGCGGTGCGCACGATGTCCGCCTCGATCTTCTTGACCAGCTTGATGCCGGCCATCACGCTCTGGGCGTCGAGACCCTGGGCCGCGAAATATTCCTTGGCCTTGTCCCGCGCGGAATTGAGGGCGTTGGAGCGCTCGGACTTGTTGGTCAGCTTGTAGGCTGCCGCGATGTCCGCGCCGATCAGATCCTTGAGCTTCGCCTTGAGCTCGGCATTGCCGTCGCCCAGGTTCAGTTCCCAAGGCTCCTTGGCGGCCTTCTCGGCAAGCTGGATGATCGCGCCGATGACCTTGCGGCTCTCTTCATGCGCGAACATGACGGCGCCGAGCATGACCTCTTCGGAAAGCTCCTTGGCCTCGGACTCGACCATCATCACCGCAGCGTCGGTCGCGGCGACGACGAGGTCCAGCTCGCCGCTCTTCACCTCATCGAGGCTGGGATTGAGCTGATATTCGCCATCCTTGTAGCCGACGCGGACCGCGCCGATCGGGCCCATGAACGGCACGCCCGAGATGGTGAGCGCGGCCGACGCGGCGATCATCGCCAGAATGTCGGGCTCGGTCTCGCCGTCGAACGAGAGGACCTGCGCGATCACGTTGATTTCGTTATAGAAACCTTCCGGGAACAGCGGGCGCACGGGGCGGTCGATGAGACGGGAGACGAGCGTCTCCTTCTCGGTCGCGCCGCGCTCGCGCTTGAAGAAGCCGCCCGGGATGCGCCCGGCAGCCGAGAATTTCTCCTGATAATGGACGGTGAGCGGGAAGAAGTCCTGCCCGTCCTTCACGGATTTGGCGGCCGTGACAGCGCACAGCACGACAGTTTCGCCATAGGTCGCGAGCACCGCGCCATCGGCCTGACGGGCAACGCGCCCCGTTTCGAGCTTGAGGGTTTTTCCGCCCCACTCGATTTCGACAGTCTTTACATTGAACATTGGGTTTCCTTCCGTCCGCCGGCCCTATTGCGCGGCGGGGCTTGCTTTCGGGGCTGTCCGGCCCCTGCGGTTCGGGACGTTCGTTCGTCCCCGGGAGGTTGGCCGGATTGCCGCCCTCTCCTTGTCGCTCCCGCGAAGGCGGGAGCATCGTTGCGGCATCCGATGCGCTCTTGCGCCCGTCGCTTGCCGCAGCCCCCCGCTCTCGCGGGGATGGCGCCATATGCAAACGGCCCGCCGAAGCGGGCCGCGCTCTTGATTACTTGCGAAGACCGAGCTTCGCGATGAGGGCCGTATAACGCCCCCCGTCCTTCTTCTTCAGATAGTCGAGGAGCGAGCGGCGCTTGTTGACCAGCATCAGCAGGCCCCGACGGCTGTGATTGTCCTTGTGGTGAGCCTTGAAGTGCTCGGTGAGGTTGGAAATGCGCTCCGTGAGGATCGCAACCTGAACCTCCGGCGAACCGGTGTCGCCCTCATGCTGGGCGTTGTCCTTGATCAGCGCTTCCTTGCGCTCGGCCGTAATCGACATCGTCCATTCCTTTCGTTCTAGAGATTGAAGCCCCGCACGACCCGGATGTCCGGCCCCAAAGCCTCCACCAGCGCCACGGGCGTTTCGCCCTCGGTCGCCAGCATGAGCCCCTGCGTGCGAGGATCCCCGGCGAGCGTCCGGCCCTGTCTGAGGGCCATGGCCTGCTCGGAGGTGACGGGAAGAGCCGGGATGTCGTCCAGCCCTGCCGTCAATGGCAGCATATGCTGCGCAATGGCGCGCGCCTTAGCAGCATCGTTCAGAATGTCCAGCGAAATCGCCTGATCCAGCCCGAACGGCCCTGCCTTGCGCCGCCGCAACATGGTCACATGACCCACGGTGCCGAGCGCCTGCGCGATGTCGCGGGCAAGGCTGCGGATATAAGTGCCTTTCGATACATGGGCGGTGAGCGTGACCGACGCAAGCCCCCCGTCCGGCGCGCCCTCGGCCGCCTCTTCCGGCACGGCATCGGCAAGCGTGAGGCCATGCACCGTCACGGCGCGCAGCTTCATCTCCACCTCCTCGCCGGCGCGCGCCAGATCATAGGCCCGCCGCCCCTCGATCTTGATCGCACTGTAGGCGGGCGGGGCCTGCTCGATCGGCCCGGTAAAGCGCGGCAGCACGGCCTCGACCTGCGCGCGCGTGGGCCGCTGCGCACTGGTCTCGATCACCGCGCCTTCCAGATCGAGCGTGTCGGTCTGCGCGCCGAAGCGCACGGTGAAATCATAGATCTTGTCGCTGTCCAGCATCCGCCCGGCGAGCTTGGTCGCTTCGCCGATGGCCACGGGCAGCACACCTTCCGCCAGCGGATCGAGCGTTCCGCCATGGCCGATCTTCCCCCGCGGCAGCCCCGCCTCGCGCAGCATCCGCTTGACCGCGCTCACTGCCTGGGTGGACCCCATGCCGACGGGCTTGTCCAGGATGAGCCAGCCATGGAGCGGCGCGGGGTCGGAAGCAGGAGCGATCATGGGGCCCCATAGCCCGCCCTGCCCCTCCTGTCAGTGCCGATATCGGTCGCGTTGCGAGGCGGCCGGGGCAAATGCCCGAACTTTGAGGGAACCAGAAGCGTGCTTTTCGGTCCTTTCCTTTGTCATCCCGGACTCGATCCGGGATCCCCGCTACCATGAGCCTCGCCGAGTTCGGACGGCTTGAGAAACCGGAAGAAGCGGGATCCCGGAGCAAGTCCGGGATGACATCGTGAATGACGAGACAGGGCGCGCCGCCAACGCCTCGGAATTCATCCACGCGGCCGAGCCAGCGCCATGGCTGAATTATCGGGAGGCGCGCACCCTGCCCCATTCCTCGTCATTCCGGCGCACGCCGGAATCCAGTCGCCCTCGCGACGCAGAACCAAGGCGGATGGCAAAGTCTTCCCGGTTCGGGTTCGCTTGCAGCGCGGGAATGAGGGCGGGAAGAAAGGACGGATGACACGGTCGTGCGGTCGCCTTTGTCATCCTTCACGCCCCCGCCCATGTCGGACGGGCATCGTCGCGCCGCCCGCCCCCTCCACCGGGCCTATTCCTTCCCGTCCGACGCCTTCTTGCCGGACGCCTTCGCGGGCGGCCCGTCGACCTGCTCGAAGGACTGGAACGGATAGCGCTGTCCATGAACGATGACCGCGCCCCACTTGTCGAGCGTGCCGAGCGGACGGGAGTCGATGCCGATCCGCGTCGCGAACGGCAGGTCGGTCGAAGGCGCGAACAGGACGGCGCGATACCAGCGGCGCCCATTGTCCTGGAAATAGATCGTCTGGTTGCCCTCGGCGACCCAGTTGCGCACGCCATTGATGTTGGCGAACGGGATGGACGCGCTGCGCGCGGGCGCGGGGCTGGTGGTGGCGAACGCCGGGGATGCCGTCAGTGCCAGCGCGGCAAGCGGCGCGAGAAACTGAGCGAACTTCATGGCCTTTCTCCTGTGCCGGGATCAGCTTTCCGATCCGGGACCAGCGAGATCAGGCGCGGGACCCCGCGCCGCAAGGGCCAGCGACACTTTGGGAAGCGTACGCGACATCTTGCGACGTTTCTGTACGGGGGATGACCAGCGCGGCGCGATGCGGCTTTTCGGCCAATCCGGGAAAGGGGCTTGCCAAGCCGCTGCCCCCTCGTCCAAGCCCCGGAAAACACGGGGAACAGGGCTCGCCATGGACCAGAAGCGGGATATCGCGCTCGACTGCACGAAAGGGATCGCCATTCTCGCGGTGGTGCTGTTCCATGTCACGCGCGGCTATTCCTCGGCGGGGTTGCTGACCGAGACCGTCCCGCTGCGCTTCGCCGACACGCTGGCTTATGGCTTCCATGTGCAGAGCTTCTTCCTGATCGCGGGCTATCTCTCCTTCCCGCGCGCGGACGGATGGCGCTTCCAGTTGCGGCGGCAGGTCTCGCTCTATCATGCCTATCTGCTCTGGTCGGTGGTGAGCTGGCTGCTTTCCGCCGCTTTTGCCGGGCAAGTGAACAGCGCCATGGACTGGCAGGCGCTGATGCGGATCCCGGTCGAGCCCATCCAGCATTTCTGGTTCCTGCTCGCGCTGATGGCGGGCACTGCGCTCATCGGCCTGCTGCGGACGCCGGCCCTGCTGCTGGGCGCGACGGCCTTGTGCCTCGGCCTCCACGGCACTGGCTTCGGCGGCTATTTCCTCTCTTATTTCCCCTTCATCTTCATCGGCGCCTGGCTGCGACAGAGCGGCCAGCACCCGCCGGCGAACCTGATCGCGGGCGCGCTCTGCCTGCTCGCCATCGGCCTTGGCGCGTGGACCGCGACGATAAACGGACGGCAACTCGGCTATGCCAGCGCTTTTCCGCTGATGCTGGCGGGATGCTATGCGGCCTATGTCGGCGGCAGCCTCGCCGCGCGCTCGGCCAGCGCGGGGGCTCTGCTGGCAATGCTCGGGCGGCACAGCCTCCCGATCTATCTGCTTCATGTGATCGCGGGCGCTGGCACGCGCATCCTGCTCGGCCATGCCGCGCCCGGCCTGCCGGTGCCTATCGCCGTGACGATCAGCCTTGCCGCTGCCATCGGCCTGCCATTGCTCGCCGATCTGGTGGCGCGCCGGCTCGGGCTGGCTGGTCTGGCCGGCTTCGCGCCTCTGCCCCTGTTCCGCGCGCCCCCGCGCCCTGCCCTGGCCTGAACGGGCGATGATGATGACGACGAACCCTCTCCCCCTGCGCGACCGGCTGCTGGTGCCGCTCCATGCCGGCGCGGTCACGCTCACGCCGCTGACACCGGCCCATCGCGATGCGCTGCGCGCCGCCTGCGCCGCCGACAGCGAGATCTGGCAGATCTACCCGACCAATTATGCCCCCGCCGCGTTCGATACGAGCTTTGACGCGCTGATGGCCAATCGCAGCCGCCTGCCCTTCGCGGTGTTCCGGGAGGAGAGCCTCGTCGGCATGACGGCCTATCTGCGCATCGAGGAAAGCGCGCAGACGCTCGAGATCGGCAACAGCTACATCATGCCCGAGGAGCGCGGCACCGGCCTCAACGGCACGATGAAGCGGCTGATGATCGACCATGCCTTTGCCAGCGGGATCCGGCGCATCGAGTTCCGGATCGACGCGCGCAACACCCGCAGCCAGGGCGCGGTACGCAAGATCGGCGCGCAGCCGGAAGGCGTGCTGCGGGCAGAACGCATCACATGGACCGGCCATGTGCGCGACACGATGCTGTTCTCGCTGCTGCGGGAAGACTGGGAGAGCGCGCCGGGCCGTTGAGGGCGCGGGCGGTTCACGCCCCACCCGAAGGCGAGCGGCGGACTATTTCTTGCGGGGCGGCGGGGGCGAGCTCGCCACCAGCGAGGCCAGCGGATAGCGATTGCCCGCAATCACCAGCGTGCCGAACCTGTCGAGCCGGTCTGCGCCCTTTGTCTCGAAACCGATGGCCGTCGCGAACGCAAGGTCCGGCGATGGCGCTGCCAGCGTGGCGAGATACCATTTGCCGCCGCTGTCCTGAATATAGAGCTTGTCGTCGCCGACCGCCTGCCAGTCGCGCACGCCGCCATGGTTGATGAAGGGAATGGAGACTTCCGCGCTCTTCGCGCTCTCTTCCGAGGCAGCCACCTGCGCGAGGCCCTGCACGCCGCCGCTCGCCACGAAACCGAGCGTCGCAAGGGCGAAGGCAAAGCTGTATCGATTGGTCAGGGCCATTCCCGCTCTCCTCTTCCTGCCACGGTGCGCATCTTCAGCGGCCACTCATGCCATGCGCCGCCTGAAGCAACCATGAACCGCACGGGCGCGCTCATCCGCCAAGCCGCGCCATGAAATGCTTGCGGCACAGCGCGAGATAGCGCTCATTGCCGCCGATCGCCGTCTGCGCGCCTTCGCTCACCGGCTGGCCCGCCGCGTCGATCCGCAGGTTCATCGTCGCCTTCGCGCCGCACTCGCAGACCGCCTTGAGCTCCACCAGCGTGTCCGCAAGGCCGAGCAAGGCGGCAGACCCCTCGAACAATTCGCCCTGGAAATCGGTGCGCAGGCCATAGCACAGCACCGGCACGCCCAGCTCATCGCACACCCGCGCAAGGGCCAGCACTTGCCCGCGCGTCAGGAACTGCGCTTCATCGACGAGGACGCAGGCGAGCGGACCTTCCGCCATCCGCGCGGAAATCTCCGCCAGAAGATCGGTCCCGACATCAAAGATGCGCGCCCGCTCGGCCAGCCCGATCCGCGAGGTGATCCAGCCCGCCCGATCCCGCGTGTCGACCTTCGCGGTCCACAGCATCGTGGCCATGCCCCGCTCGCGATAATTGAAATCGGCCTGCAGCAGCGTGGTCGATTTGCCGGCATTCATCGAGGCGTAGTAAAAGTAGAGCTTGGCCATGACTGCCCGCTATATCCGCGCATGCGCACGACGCCAGCGCAATCCCGCGTGCTTGCCCTGCGGCTCAGTCCTCGTCGAGATCGCGCGCCACGGCGGGGGAGCGCAGGATGGCGTCGATGTGACTGCCTTCCTCGAAGCTCTCGTCGCTGAGGAATTTCAGCTTCGCGGCGAATTTGGTCTTCACGCGCTTGGCGACTTCCCGCTGGAAAAAGGCGGTGTTGGTGCGCAGCGCCTTCAGCACCACCGCCTCGTCCCGGCCCAGCAGCGGCTTCACGAACACGGTGGCATGGCGCAGGTCCGGCGACATGCGCACTTCCGTCACGCTCACCACATGGCTCGCGAGCACATCGTCATGCACGTCGCCACGCTGGAGGATATCCGCCAGCACATGACGCACCTGTTCGCCCACCCGCAGCAGACGGACGGAGGGTTCACCCGAACCGCTCATCGCATAGACTCCCTCAAGGCGCGACCGCGCCGGACGACTTCAACCCGCGACGGCGAAGCGCCGCATGCACCTGCCCGGGGACAGGCGGGCGCGAATCGCGCTGCCCGTCCCCACTGGCCGGAGCGACAAGCTCAGAGGACGCGCGCGCGCTCCTCGACCTCGAACAGCTCCAGCATGTCGCCGGCCTTGATGTCGTTCGTATCGTGCAGCACCGCGCCGCACTCCATGCCCGCGCGCACTTCCGACACATCGTCCTTGAACCGGCGGAGCGACGCGATGGTCGTCGCCGAGACGATGACATCGTCGCGCGTGAGGCGGGCATTGATGCCCTTGCGGATGACGCCGTCCAGAACGAGCAGACCGGCTGCCTTGTCCTTCTTGCCGGCCGGGAAGACCTGCAGGACCTCGGCCTTGCCGATGACCGTCTCGATGCGCTCCGGCGCGAGCTGGCCGGACATCTCGCTCTTCACTTCCTCGATGAGGTCGTAAATCACGTCATAATAACGCAGCGACACCTTGTCCCGCTCGGCGAGCGTGCGCGCCTTGGCATTGGGGCGGACGTTGAAGCCGATCAGTGGCGCTCTGGAGGCCGCCGCGAGCGTCACGTCGCTTTCCGTGATCGCGCCGACGCCCGAATGCAGGACGCGCACCTTGATCTCGTCCGTCGACGCGCGGTTGAGCGCGCTGATGATCGCCTCGACCGTGCCCTGCACGTCACCCTTCACCACCACGGGATATTCGATGACCTGCGTGTTGAGCGCCGAGAACATATGCTCGAAGCTGGTCGGCGCCGCCGTCGTGCGCTTGCGCAGGGCAAGCTCCTGACGATAGGCCGCCACTTCGCGAGCACGTGCCTCGTTCTCCACGACGGAGAGCTGGTCGCCCGCCATCGGGACGCCGGAGAGGCCCAGCACCTCGACAGGACTCGACGGCCCGGCTTCCTTCACCTGCTGGCCCTTGTCGTTCACCATCGCGCGGACCTTGCCGCTCTGCTCGCCGACGACGAAGATGTCGCCGACCTTGAGCGTGCCGCGGCCGACGAGGATCGTCGCGACCGGGCCGCGGCCCTTGTCGAGCTGCGCCTCGACGACCGTGCCCTCGGCGGGCCGGTCCGGGTTGGCCTTGAGCTCGAGCAGCTCGGCCTGCAGCATGATCTTGTCGATCAGGTCATCGAGGCCGGTCTTCTTGAGCGCGGAGACTTCCACGTCCTGCGTGTCGCCGCCCATTTCCTCGACGATGACTTCATGCTCCAGCAGGCGTTCGCGAATGCGCTGCGGATTGGCATCGTGCTTGTCGACCTTGTTGATCGCGACGATCATCGGCACGCCGGCCGCCTTGGTGTGGTTGATCGCCTCGATGGTCTGCGGCATCAGCCCGTCATCGGCCGCGACGACCAGGATGACGATATCCGTCACATTGGCACCGCGCGCGCGCATTTCCGTGAACGCCTCGTGGCCGGGCGTATCCAGGAAGGTGATGATGTCGCCGCCCTTGGTCTTCACCTGATAGGCGCCGATATGCTGCGTGATGCCGCCGGCTTCGCCAGCGACCACATCCGTGCCGCGCAGCGCATCGAGCAGGCTGGTCTTGCCGTGGTCGACATGGCCCATGATCGTGACCACGGGCGGACGCGGCTGGAGCGTCTCGGGCGCATCGATGTCGCCTGCCGTATCGATCTCGATATCGGAGTCGGACACGCGCTGGATGCGGTGGCCGAATTCCTCGACCAGCAGTTCGGCGGTGTCCTGATCGATGGTCTGGTTGACCGTGACCATCATGCCCAGCTTGAACAGGGACTTGACGAGGTCCGCGCCCTTCTCGGCCATGCGGTTCGCCAGTTCCTGCACGGTGATCGCCTCGGGGACGATCACGTCGCGGCTCTGCTTCTCGCGCGGCTGGGAATTGCCGGGCGTGTGGGCGCGGCGTTCCTTCTCGCGGGCACGGCGGAGCGCGGCCAGGCTGCGGGCCCGCGCGCTGTCGTCATCGGCCAGTGCGCGATTGACAGTGAGCTTGCCGGCCTGACGACGATCGTCGCCACGCTTGTTGCGGTCCTGCTTGGGCGGCTCGGGGCGCTTGGGCGCGGCCACGGGCGTGAAACGCCGCGCGGCGGGGCGCTCTTCCTGCTGCGCCGTGCCACTCGCGGCGGGCGCTTGCTGGTCGGGCGCGGAAGCCGCAGCCGGTGTCGTCGCCGCTGCCGGCGCCTCGGCGGGCGTCGCCGGCGTCTCGGGCTCGGCCGCCTTGCTCTCGGCAGCCGCCTGGCGCGCACGCTCGGCTTCTTCCTCGGCGCGGCGATTTTCCTCGGCGCGGCGCTTCTCTTCCTCGCTGGCGGCCAGTCGCTCGGCTTCCTCGCGGCGACGCGCTTCCTCAAGCGCGGTCATGCGCGCTTCCTCGGCCTCGCGGAGCAGCTTGGCCTGCATCTCCTGACGGGTGAGCAGGCTGTCGGTGCTGGACTGCCGCGGCGGCGGCGGCGCGGCGGGACGGGGTGCCTGCGGGCGGGGCGGCGGCGGGGGTGCCGCAGCCGGCTCGGGCGCAGGCGCAGGGCGCGCGCCTTCGGCCTCACCGGGCTTGCCGATGACGCGACGGCGCTTCACCTCGACCACGACCGTGTTCTTGCGGCCATGGCTGAAGCTCTGCTGAACCTGACCGGCCTCGACCGTCCGCTTCAGCCCAAGCGGCTTGCGGCCCAAGGTCGGCTTGTCTTCCCTATTGTCACTCATCGACGCAATCTAACCCTTCATTGTCCGTCCGGCCCGGCGCAGCGGCGCCGTCCGCATCGTTCGTCTTCACACCGCTCTGCGGCCCATGATCCATATGAGCGCGGTCAGCCGAACCGGAGTCCGGCGCCGCGTTAGCGTATCCCAGATAGCTTTGCCAGCGGCCGAGCAGGCCGCCGATACGATCTGCTGCGGTCGCGTTCGTCACTGCGACATGTACGACATTGTGACGCCCCAATGCCATAGATAGGGCCTCGCGGTCCACCGGCAAGCGCTCTCCACCGAAAAGCTCGCCTTCCCGCTCCTCGCCCACGCGCCAGGCCTGGTCCAGCTTGCGCGCGCCATCGCCGCCCGCATCGGCGGCATGGAACAGCATCCGCACCTGCCCGCGCCGCGCTGCGACGTCGATCTTCTCGAAGCCGGTCAACAGGTTGGAGGCCCGCGCCTCCAACCCCAGCCGTGCGAGAAGCTCCGCGCGCAGGGCATCGTCGATCCGCGCCGGCAGGTCCTCCGGGATCTCCAGCGCCGCGCCCTTGAAGGCGCGGGCCAGCGCACCGCGCAGCCGCCCCTTGGCCATGGCCTCTTCCAGTTGCGTGCGAGTCACGCCGATCCACGCACCGCGCCCGGGGGCACGGGCGCGCACGTCCGGCAGCACGAATCCGTCCGGCGAGATCGCCAGCCGGATCAGCAGGGCGGGATCGGCATGATCGCCCGAGAGAATGCAACGCCGCTCGCTCATGCGCGCACCTCCCCGGCTTCAGCCGGCCGGGCAGCGACATGCGAGGCGGCGCCAGCCCGGAGACTCGCGGGCGACGCGGAGTCGCGCACGCACATGGCGCGCGCGGAAACCCTGGCACTGATTGGGAGAGCTAGCCTCTCATTGGGAGGGAACCGCAGCACTGGCGTCCTCCCTTCGCGGTGTCGTCCGCTCGGAGATCAGCGCACCGGCATAGCCCCAGTCATCCGCCGACACTTCCTGAATGACGACGAAGACCTGCTCGGGCCGCTTGCCGAGACGGTCGACGAGCGAGCGCGTCACATCCGCGACGAGCCCGGCCTTCTGCTCCCGGCTGATGCCTTCGATGACTTCGATCTTCACATAGGGCATCAGTCACCCCCTGTCTGATCGGCGCTTTCCTCGGCGGCGGGCTCTTCATCGGTGAACCAGTGCGCGCGCGCGGCCATGATGATCTCGTTGCCCTGCTCTTCGGACAGGCCATATTCGGCGAGGACGCCGCCCTTGTCATCGTTGTTGTCGCGGCGCCGGCGCGGATCGACGCGCTTCTTGGTCACGAGCTCGTCGGTCGCCAGGTCGGCGAGATCGTCGAGCGTCTTGATCCCGGCCTTGCCGAGCGTCACCAGCATGGCCTCGGTGAGGTGCGGGATCTCGGCCAGCGCATCTTCCACGCCAAGCGCGCGACGCTCCTCGCGGGCAGCGGCTTCACGGCGCTCGAGCGCTTCCTGCGCGCGGCTCTGCAGCTCTTCGGCCAGCTCGTCGTCGAAGCCCTCGATCGAGGCCAGCTCGTCGAGGCCGACATAAGCGACTTCCTCCAGCTCGGTGAAGCCTTCCGCCACCAGCAGCTGGGAGAGCGTCTCGTCCACGTCCAGCTCGTTCTGGAACATCTCGGACCGCTGGATGAACTCGCGCTGGCGCTTCTCGCTCGCGTCCGCCTCGGTCATGATGTCGATCGCCTTGGCGGTGAGCTGGCTGGCGAGACGGACATTCTGGCCGCGACGGCCGATGGCGAGGCTGAGCTGATCGTCCGGCACCACGACCTCGATCCGCTCCTCGTCCTCGTCGATGACGACGCGGCTGACGGTGGCGGGCTGCAGCGCATTGACGACGAAGGTCGCCGTGTCCTCGCTCCAGGGGATGATGTCGATCTTCTCGCCCTGCATTTCCTGCACGACGGCCTGCACGCGGCTGCCCTTCATGCCGACGCAGGCGCCGACCGGATCGATGGAGCCATCATGGCTGATGACGCCGATCTTGGCGCGCGAACCCGGATCGCGGGCGGCGGCCTTGATCTCGATGATGCCGTCGTAGATTTCCGGCACTTCCTGCGCGAACAGCTTCTTCATGAAGTCCGGATGCGCGCGGCTGAGGAAGATCTGCGGCCCGCGATTCTCGCGGCGGACGCTGAGGATCAGCGCACGCACGCGATCGCCGACGCGGACGACTTCGCGCGGGATCTGCTGGTCGCGGCGGATGACGCCCTCGGCACGGCCGAGATTGACCACCACATGACCGAACTCGACGGACTTGACGACGCCGGTGATGATCTCGCCGGCGCGGTCCTTGAACTCGTTATACTGGCGCTCGCGCTCGGCATCGCGGACCTTCTGGAAGATCACCTGCTTGGCGCTCTGCGCGTCGATGCGGCCCAGGTCCACCGGCGGCAGCGGATCGACGATGAAGTCACCCACCACGGCGCCCGGCTGCAGCTTCTGCGCGGCCTTGAGATCGACCTGCTTGAAATAGTCGTCCACAGCCTCGACCACCTCGACGACGCGCCACAGGCGCAGGTCGCCGGTCTCGGGATCGAGCTTGGCACGGATGTCGTTCTCCGCGCCGTAGCGTGCCCGCGCCGAGCGCTGGATCGCGTCCTCCATGGCCTCGATAACGATCGCCTTGTCGATCATCTTCTCGCTCGCCACGGAATTGGCGATGGCGATCAGTTCGGCCTTGTTGGCGGAGATAACGTTGGCCATGGGGTCAGTCTTCCTGTTCCTGGGTAACGATGTCGTCCGCCCCCTCGGTCGAGAGCGGCACAGTAGCAGAAATCAGCGCGTCCGTCAGTATCAGCTTGGCGCTCGCGATGATGGAAAAGGGGATGGCGATGCGCCCGGACTTGGGGTCGTCGAACAGGACGGTTTCCCCGTCCACGCCCGCGATCACGGCCTTCACCTGCTTGCGCCCGCCCTCGATCGGCTCGACGAAATGAGCGCGCGCCTCATGGCCCGCCCAGTCGACATAATCCTTCAGCCGCGTGAGCGGCCGGTCGATGCCCGGCGAGCTGACTTCCAGCCGATAGGCGCCGTCGATCGGGTCGCGCCCTTCTTCTTCCAGCGCGTCCAGCCGGTCCGAGACGCGGCGGGAAAGATCAGCGCAATCATCGATGGTGAGCTGGCGCGTGTCCGGCCGCTCGGCCATGATCTGGAGCGTGCGATCGTCTCCTTGACCGAACAGCAGCACGCGCACGAGATCGAAGCCGAGGGCCTTCGCCTCCGGCTCCACGATCTGCGCGATCTGCGCTTCGACAGTCTGGTCGACGTCCGACATTCATGCTCCGCTGCCCACGATCGGGCGAAAAAACCAAGCAGCTTCGTCGCCGGTTCCTCGCGGAGCCGGCCCCAACCTCTTGACGATGTCAGGAAAGCAGAGCGCATATAGGCGGAGTCGCCCCGGAAGGCAAGCCGTCGCGTCGCTGGCGAAGCCTTTTGCGGCGCCGGGGCATAAGGGCTCCGGCCGGGAACAGGAGCGCGGCAGGCCAGCCGCCGCGCTCCGTTGTTTTTCAGAAGGATACGCTGATCGAGCCGATCACCTTGCCGGCGGCGATGTTCGTGCCGTCACGCGAGTTCGCGAAGCCGGGGAGGATATACTGCCGGTCCGAATTGGTGATGCTGGTATCGATATAGGCGATGCCCACCGTCACCGGGCCCAGCGCCACGTCCGCGCCGAGCATCCAGTCCCAATAGGTGCCGGTCGGCGCGATGCTCGTGCCGTTCGGGCCAAGGCCGGGATTGCCGTCCGAATAGCCGAGATGCGCCTTGAGCGTCAGCGGCGTCTGCGGGATGCCGGCCGAGACGTCGCCCCACAGATAGAGATTGTCCTCCTTGTCGCCGACGACGCTCTGCGGCGTGTTCGACCAGTTGCCGAGCGCTTCCTGGGCAGGCGCATAAGCCACGCCCACCAGACCGGAGACCGGGCCGAGATCGCCGCTCACTTTCACATAGCCTTCAAAGAAGTCGGTGGTGTCAGCGCCGCTGGGATACATGAACCAGGTGCCGCCGACGTCGATGGTCGCGGCACCGACGGGGAAAGCGTAGCCGGCATAGATGTCCAGCTCCATGCTGGACCCGCCGAACGTGCCCCAGCCCGCCAGGTTCGAACCCCAGGTGCCGATATAGGCGCCGCTGGCGTGAGACACGGTGAAGCCACCCTGAATGGCCATGCCTTCGTCTGTCTGCGAAACGCCCCGGAACCGGTAATCGCTCACCAGCGCGACGGAACCCGAAACCGAAACCTCCGGCTCTTCCTGCGCATAAGCGGGCGACATGCTCGTCGCGACGAACGCTACGGCGAACATATATTTTTTCATGGAACAAACCCCTTTGAAAGATGTGTCTGTTCCATCCTGCGCCCTGCAGGCTTCGCATCTCGGACGCTACGGAAAGCGGGCCGGTGCTCCGTCACTGCAGAGAACCTGAAAATTAGATCGGCGACCTGTCCGATAGTTTGCCAGATCGTGACAAAATATTGCCGGCGCCATCGGGCCGGGCACTGATGCAATCATGCACCAGTCGGTTTTCGCCGGCCGGATGCGACCGGCCGGGCGATGGTCAGAGGCTGTCCCGGCTCGCTGCGTCCTGGGCGGCCTGCGCCTTCTTCAGCCGCGCCGCAGCCTTGCACATCAGCGCCTTGGTGGCATCGGGATGGCATTTCGCGACTGCAGACCCATCGCTGTCGCGCGACGGACGCTCGGCCGATGCCTTGGCGGGGAAGGAGACCTTGTCGCGCGTCGAAGAGATGGGCTGCGCGGAGAGGGCCGCGGGAACGAGAGACGCGGGCGCGATGGCGAGCAGCGCGACGTGCCAGAACCTGAAAACCATGCATACCTCCGGGAAAATTAATCCCCTGCGAGTGCCCTTTGTTTGTTTCCCGATCCCCGCGGCTGTGTGACAAATCATTTCCCCCGGCTGTTTTGGGCAACGCGGCCGGCAAAGTGCCAGCTCAGCCAAGCCGAAATTCCGGCTCGCACCCTACCCTGCCGACGGCTTTGCGATTATGTCCGGGCCAACAAGAACGCGATCGCTCGGAGACCAGATGCCATGAATGCCCGCAAGACCGTCGGCCTCGCCTGCACTTTCTCGCTCATGCTGCTTGCCTGCTCGGGCGTCTCCACCCCCGGCGACGCGCAGACGAACGCCATGCCGTCCGGCGACGGGGCAGCCGGGAAGGAGACCGAGCAGCCCTTCGCCGTCACGGAGATCGGCACGTTCGATTCGCCCTGGTCGATGGCGTTCCTGCCGGACGGCAAGATCCTGGTGACGGAGAAGCAGGGGGCGATCATACTGTTCGATCCGGCGAGCGGCGCCAAGCGGACGCTGTCCGGCACGCCCCCGGTGGTCAGCGCCGGTCAGGGCGCGATGATGGACATCGTGCTGGCCCCCGACTTCGCGACCAGCCGCAAGATCTACTTCAGCTATTCCGAGCCAGGCGAAGGCAAGACCAACGGCGCCGCGCTCGCCACCGCGACGCTGGACGAGGCCGGGGCCGCGCTGAACGACATGAAAGTGATCTTCCGCGCCGAGCCCTTTATCGAGAGCGGCGCCCACTGGTCCGGCCGCATCGCCTTCTCGCCGGACCGGAAACATCTGTTCTTCACCAATGGCGAGCGCGCCAAGTTCGATCCCTCGCAGGACCCCAAGTCCACGCTCGGCAAGGTGCTGCGCCTCAATCTGGACGGAACGCCGGCGGCCGGCAACCCGCTGGCGGACAAGGGCTTCCATCCCGCGATCTGGTCCTACGGCCAGCGCAACCTCACCGGCATCGCTTTCGATCGCGACGGGCGGCTCTGGGAAGTCGAGATGGGCCCGCTCGGCGGCGACGAGCTCAATCTGGTGAAGCCGGGCGCCAACTATGGCTGGCCGGTCCGCTCTTACGGCGACCATTATGACAAGCGCCCGATCCCCGATCACAGCGAGGATGACGGCTTCGTGAAGCCCAGGCTCTACTGGAACCCGTCGCTCGCGCCGGCGTCCATGGCCTATTATGACGCGGACCTGTTCCCCGCCTGGAAGAACTCGCTGTTCATCACGGGCCTCTCCGGCATGGCGCTGGCCCGCATCTCGCTCGATGGCGAGAAGGCGACCAAGGCCGATCACTGGAAGATGGGCATGCGCCTGCGCAATGTGCGCGTGGGGCCGGACGGCGCTCTGTGGCTGCTGCAGGACGGCCCCAACGGCAAGATGCTCAAGCTGACGCCCAAAGGCTGAGGGCGCGTGGACAGATTCCCAAGTCGATAAAGACGCCCGCTATCTGGACATTTCAAGCGCGTATCAGACCTTCCGGATGCGACAACATCGCGAACATCCAGTCCAATTTAATGATCACCCGGAACCTGACACTCGGTTTCGCACTTCTCTAGATTTCGACGGCACGGAATCTTGCTGGGGTGGGAGACGCAAGCGATGACGAAGGAACCTGTCACTATCTGGACCCTCGATTGGGTTCCTGAAATGCCGCGAGGTTTCGTGCGCGATATCCGGTTACGCTGGGCTTGCGAGGAGGCCGGTATTCCCTACCGTATCGACACTATCGCGTTTGATGACCGCGAGACCAACCACCTCGACCGTCAGCCCTTTGGTCAGGTGCCCATGCTCGAAGATGGCAATGTTCGTCTTTTCGAAAGCGGAGCAAGCCTTCTGCACCTTGGTCACAAAAGCGAAAACCTGATCCCCTTTGATGAGCGGGGGCGCGCTGAAGTCCTTCAATGGACTTTTGCTGCCCTGAATTCATTAGAGATAGTCACGATGCCCTGGATCGTACTGCAGTGGTCGAAGAAGGACGTCCTGGAAATAACGCAATGGATGTCTAAGCGGCTCGACCAAATGGAAGCGGTGCTATCTGATCACGAATGGTTGGTAGGTGATCGCTTCACACTCGCCGACCTCATAATGGCCGATGTACTGCGCGTCGAACTCGTACGCAGTTTCGGTGAAAGAACCGCAAGCGAGTCCTATATCGAGCGGGTCACATCCCGCCCTGCCTTTCAAAAGGCATTGTCCGACCAATGCTCGCATTTCGAAACTGCGGATAAATTGCGCTAAACAATAGTGGGAGTTGCATACGAACCGCTCGGTACGTCTACGACCAAGTGTTTCGTATAGCCCGATCACATGGCACTTCTTCTACGTCTGGGGCCTGGTCGACAGAACGGTGCGCTAGAACATGGCAGTCCGCTCACCACGCCATTACTGCCGCATTTCGGGCCGATCGACATCAGCCCCGGCGGTCTATTCCGCACCCCAGGGCGGCGGCGGCGGCGCGACCGGCCGGGTGAGGTCGAACTCGACCCGGAAATGCCGCCCGGGACGGCGCAATTCATAAACGAAGCGCTGCCCGGGCACGATCTCCATTGCCCAGACATTGGTGGCGGAGCGGGGAATGTCCTGAGCGATGAACATGGCGCGCGAATAGGCGTCGGCGGGGAACTCCTGCCTTTCCGCCGTGCCCGGGGCCACCGTGTCCCCGCCATATTGCGTGAGCTTGTCCTCGCTGCCGTCCTCATGGCGATGATCGTGCTTGAGCCGCAGCCCGGCGGGCGTCCGGCTCACCACCCAGGTCCGTGAGCGGTCCTCGCCCACATGGAACGGCACGCGCACCTCGTCCGCCGTGCATGAGCGCACATGCATGACCAGCCTGCTGCCCGCCATGTCCGCGTCCGCCGCATCGCTGCTCGTCACTTTGCCCTCATAGGCATGGCCGCACAGCGCCGCGAGGGACGCGAGGAAGCGGTCCTGCGCCGGCGCCGGGGTCTGCGCGGCGGCCTGCACGCACAGCGTGGCGGCAAGCGGGAGAGTAGCGAGGCAGCGGAGCGATCTGGACATCGGCCCATCCTAGCAGGCGGCAGGGCCCGCGCAATCGCGTTCCCTCCGGCGATGGATGAGGCTTCCGGGGCCCCCAGGCGGCGCGCGCAACTGGCCCGGGGAATGCCGTGCCGAGGCCGGTCTGTCGGCGCGTCTATTCCAGCCCCAGCGCGGCCGCGATGTCAGCCCAGGCCACCAGCTTGAAATTCTGGGCCTGCGCGCCATTCTGGCCATCCTGCGCGATGAACAGCCCGCCGGGAAATTCCGGGCCGAAATCGCCCGCCATGAACTCGATGCCGTCCGTTTCCTGCGCGCCGCCCACCGTGCCGTCCACGATCCGGAAGCGGCCGACATAGCGCTCGTCCGGCAGGCTGTAGAGCGTGTAGGCATTGTCGCCCTGGCTGGAGACGATGACATAGCCGCCCTCCTCCCCCTCCGGCACCAGCGCGACGCCTTCCGCGTCGGCCACGATCTGCCGGCCATCTGCCGCCGCGACTTTCACTGGCTCCACGGGCGCCGTGGGGGACGCGCCGAAGCGCCAGAGCCCCACATCCTCCTCCGCGACGTAGAGCCGGCCCGTGCGGTCATCGACCGCGCAACCTTCCGCCTGAGTGCCGAGCTTCATCGTGCGCACGATCCGCCCCGTGGGCGCCGCACCGGCGGCATCGATCAGCAGCTGATTGATCGTGCCGTCCTTGAGCACGATGAAAGCGGAAAGGCCGGCAGCATCGCGCCCGAGGCAGATGCCATAGGCTTCCCCGGCGCCGCCATCGAGCGTGCCGAGCGCGACCAGCTTCGCCGCGGCGGTATCGAGCCGGAACAGCGCCAGCTTCGCCTGCGCCGGGTCGTTGCGGTCGCTCGCCACCACCAGCACGCCGGGCGCGCCGCCGATCATGACGCCGTCCTTGAGGTCGACATTGTTGACGCGCCCCGCATCGAGAAAGTCGCGGCGCTTGCCATCCAGCCCATAGACATAGAGGCCGGCCTTCTTGTCCGTCCCGACGATGAGGCTGGCGGCCGGATCGGCGGCATTGCGCCAGATGGCCGGATCGTCCGCCGCATCGGCATTCGCGGTGCCGACCGGCTCGGTCTCGCCGCGCGCCGTGACGGAAGCGGCGGGCAGCGCATTGGCGATGCGCTCGGCCAACGGCATTTCCCGCTCCGCGCAGGCGGAAAGCGCCAGCAGCGATACCAGCAGCGCCCCGCCGATCCCGGCCCCGTATCTCATGCGCGCAGCCCGTCCCATGTCATGGTCCTTCATTTGGATCTGGCCACGCAGGCCCCGCCATCCGGCCCGACATTGCCGGTGCAGGTGCGCCGCGCGATCGTCGGCTCGTCGGTCTCGACCAGATGGTTGCCATCGGCCCGGCGCTCCAGATCGAACCCGTCGTAGAGCTTGCCCGAGGCCGTGAAGGTGCGGAACTTGAGGCGATCGCCCGCCACATCCACGATCTGGTAGAGCTCTGTCGCCTCGGCCACCTTGTCCGGCTGCGTCGATGCCCGGTCATTGAGGCCGTACATTTTCGAGCCCGTCACCGAGACCAGATAGACCGGCCCCTGCACCGCGCCGCCCGCGCGTGCCGCGATGCCCGCCGCGCTCCCGGCCTCGTTCGTCAGCCGACTGTAGCAATGGTCATGGCCCTGCAGGACCAGATCCACCTTGCGGGCATCGAACACCGGCTTCCAGGCGGCCTTGATCTGCGCCGTGTCGTTCGGCCGCGCGCAGGTGAACACCGGCTGGTGGAACAGCACCACGTTCCAGCGCGCCTTGCTGCTCGCGAGCGTCTCGTCCAGCCAGCGCGTCTGCGCCGCCATCGTCCCCAGGTCGATCGCCGAGGTGCCATCCAGCACGATGAAGCGCACGCCCTGATAATCGATGAAATAGGTGGTCGCCTTCACGTCCGCCGCGCCATTGTCCGGCAGCGCGAACTGCACCGGCCAATAGGGACCGAGCGCGCGGCTTTCCTTGCCGTCGGCAGCCGGGACGTCGACATATTCGTGATTGCCGGTGGCCGGCACCTGCGGGACGATGGCATAATTATAGCCACCCGCCTGGTTCCACTCGCCCCACTCGTCGTCATGATCGAGGTCGTCGCGCTGGGCGACGAGATCGCCGGCATGAAGCACCAGCGCGATGCCGCCATTCGCATGGAAGCCCTGCCGGATGACGCGCGAGGCATAAGTGAGGATGCCGTTCTGGATATCGCCCAGATACATGAAGCGAAAAGGCCGGGGCTCCTGCGCGGCGGTGTGGAACTGCAGCCACTCGCTCCAGCCCGCGCTGCCCTTCACCCGATAGGCATAAGCGGTGTCCGGCGTCAGTCCGGTGAAGCGCAGCTGGTGATAAAGCGCGGGGCCATTGCTGCTCTCGATCCGGCGGCTGGTGCCGGTCAGGCGCACGGCCTTTTCCTCCAGCGTCGGGCCATCCAAGGCGGGCCCGATCTCGGCCTCGGCCGTGCGCTGGAGCAGGTCCGTGCGGAAAGCGACCGCCATTTCCCGGCTGGGGTCCGCTCCCGGCGTCAGAACGATGCGGTCCGGCAGGGTGCGCGGCGCATAGGGCGTGCCGGCGGACCGGGGAAGCGGCGCCTGGGCCTGCGCCGCGAAGGATGCGCCCAGCAGCAGCGCCGGCAGAAACGCCCGCCTGAACGAAAGACCGGATCGTGACATCGGCATCCTCCCAAAATGAACTGCCGGCCGCGCAAGGGACGCGGCCGGCCAGTCGCTCGCGCGATCAGAAGCTGGCGGTAAGGCCGAACTTGGCAGTCCAGTTATACGCCTCATATTGCAGGACGCGCTTGGCATTGCCGTAATTCTGATAGGCGAAGTAAGGCGCGTCGGTCACGTTGATCCATTCCGCGAACAGGCGGACATTCTTCGTGAGCCGATACTTGGCGGAAAGGTCGAGCTGGAAATGCTCGTCGACATAGCGGTCCTGCTCCGCCTCGCCGCCCAGCTCGTCCAGATATTTGTCGCGATAGGTGCCCGCCGCACGCAGCGAGAGCGGCCCCTTCTCGTAGCCGAGCACGATGTTGAAGGTGTTCTGTGCCGAGGCAGCGAGCGGAATGTTGCGCGGATCGGCGATGTCGCCATCGGTCAGCACCGTGCCGGTCGCGTCGGTATAGGTGTAATTGAGGTTGAGCAGCAGGCCGTCGAACGGCGCAGGCAGGAAAGTGAAGAGCTGGTTGTAGGAGAGCTCCACGCCCTTCACCTTGGCGGTATCGCCATTGATGTAGGTCGTCAGCTCCGTATAGGCCACGCCATCGATGGTCCCCGGCGTGGTGATGCGCTGCTCCACCACGAAATTGTCGATCGACTTCCAGAAGAAGCCGCCGGTGAGCGCTGCATTCTTGCTGAAATACCATTCCGCCGAGGCATCGATATTCCATGCGCGATAGGGCGCCAGATCGGGATTGCCCACGGTCACTTCGCGATCCTCATTGATCTCCATGCGGGGCGCGAGGTTGGAGAGCTTGGGGCGCACGAGGCTCTTGTAGCCGCCCAGGCGCAGCACCAGTCCGTCGGAGGGCTCGTACCGCAGCGCCAGGCTGGGCAGCCAGTCGGTATAGCTGCGCTCGAACCGGTTGGGCGTGACGAAGACCGTGTCTTCCTCGACTTCCACGCCCTCATATTCGTCGCCTTCCGCCACGATCTGCGTGCGCTTGGCGCGGATGTCGTTCCAGGTGCGCTCCATGCGCACGCCGCCGATCACCCGCACCTTCTCGCTGTCCCACCGGCCCAGAAGATAAGCGGCGAGGACGTCTTCCTTCACCGAATAATCGGACGCGTTCGAGGCGACGTCGGTATCGACCTGGTTCAGCTCGAAGTTCGCGCGGTTGCGGTTGAAGAAATCGGTCGGGCCGGTGTGGCTGGGGAGCGGCCCCAGATCAGCGATGCGATAGCTCTGCCGCCCCAGCACGTCCGCCAGCGTATAGTCGCCGTCATAATCATCATAGACGTCCGACTGGAGGCCGTAGGACTTCTCGCGCCAGCGCGCCTTGATGCCGCCCTGCACCGTGAACGAGCCGGCGGCCGAGGCGAACACGCGCGAAAGATCGCCCTTCAGCATATATTCGCGGTCCTTCGAGTCCGAGAGCACCGTGTGCTCCAGCTCGTTGAAGCCATATTCCTCCGGATCGTTGAAGAGGTCCGTGTCCCCGGTGATCGTGAACAGCGGGCGACGCGGATTGGAATAATCGAAGTCCACGCCCACCCCGTCGCCGTCGAAGCGCGCGCGGAAGCGTGTCGGATCGACGGAGCCGTTCTCCCGCTCCGATGCTTCCGACCAGGACCCCGCATAGACCGCCTTCCACGGGCCGGCCTCGGTCTCGCCGCCGATGGTCAGCGACTTGATGCGCTGCTTCTCGAAGCGATCCTTCATCCGGCGGCGGACCTCGATGCGCCCGTCCTCGTCCGAGAAGGAAGCGCTCGTCGCGGTGCCGGCGCGCGGCTCCTCGTCCATGATGAGGATGATGTCGCCGCGATATTCCTGATCCGAGAACTCGCTGTAGAGACCCCGCGCGTAAAGCTTGGTGCTGTCGCTCACGCGCCAGTCCAGGTTCAGCGAGCCGCCGATGCGCTCGCGCTCCACGTCATAATCGCGATACTGGACTTCCTCGGCATAATAGACGCCGGCATCGGACTCGGTCCAGTCCGCGGCCTCGATATTGTCCGTCTCGAACTTGCGCTTGTAGTAGCTGAAGCCGCCGGCGATGCCGAAATTGTCGCCGAGGCGCTTGGAGAAATCGAAGCTGCCCTTGGGCGTCAGCGCATTGGCATAATCATTGTAGCTGCCTTCCAGCTTCACCGAGAAGAGGTCCTTCTTGCGGTCGAACGCGCTGGTCGTGTTGATCTCGATGGACGCGCCGATGGTGTCGGCATCCATGTCCGGCGTCAGGGTCTTCTTGACCTCGATCGATTCGATCAGCTCGCTCGGGATGACGTCCAGTGCCACCGAGCGCACGTCGCTCTCCGGCGCAGGGACGCGCGTGCCGTTGATCGACGCGGCGTTGAGCTCCGGATCGAGCCCGCGCACCGAGACGAACCGCCCCTCGCCCTGATCGTTCAGGATATTGAGGCCCGGCAGGCGACGCAGCGATTCCGCCACATTCTGGTCCGGGAACTGGCCGATCGAATCGCGCGTCAGCACATTCTCGACGCCATCGGCGGCGCGCTGGCGCGAAAGCGAACTGGAAAGATTGGCCGCCTGACCCACCACGAGGATGTCGTCCGGGCCATAGCCGCTCAGGCCGAAGTTGAGCGTCACGCGCCCCTGCGCCGGCACCGTCACCGTCTCGCTCTTCGTCTCCGCGCCGACATAGCTGACCTGCACCGTGTAGGTGCCGGCGGGCAGATCGGGAATGAGGAAGCTGCCGTCGCGCGCGGTCTCCACCGTCCGGTTGATCTCGGCGATCACGACGCGCGCCGACTGCAGCGCCCGCGTGCCCGATACATCCAGCACCTGCCCGGCCAGTTCGCCCGCGCGTGCCACGGTGGTGGTGGAAGCCGCGGCCAGCAGGCCCGCCGCCAGTTTCATTGCAACCCGAGTCTTCATGATAATCTGCCCCCTGGATTTTCTTCTCGGGAGCGCCGTTAGGAGGGCTTCTTTACACTCTCGCGCCATTTTCGTGACGGAACGGTGACAGTGACTTGTGGACTGCTCGCCGGAGCTGGGCGCCAGCTGCGCGCCCGGCGCGGATCAGGCGGCCGGCCGTCGCGCCGCGAGCAACTGGCTGAGCGACACCAGCCCGTCCGGCCGCAGCCTGTAGCTGCGCGAGACCGTTTCGATCACGGCGGGAGAAATGCCCTGCCGCGCCAGCGCGCTGCGAAGGCGGCAGACATAGACCTTGACGACGCTCGTGGAGCTCGACCGCGTTCCCGCGGCGGCGCCAAGCTCCCGGACCGGCACGGAGCGCCCCGGCTCCTCCATCAGCCGGAGCAGCACGCGCGCGCAGGCAAGGCCGACGGGCGGCAGGCATTCGCAGATCCGCTCGGGCACATGGCCGTGCCACAGCACATCCTGCCACGCGCCACTCGGCCGGGGCGGGATGGCAGGCGGCAGGCCGGCGGGCGGTGCTGCGCCCGCCGCCTCCTGCTGCCGCTTGAGGAATGTCGAGAAGGATTCCAGCGGGGCCGTCGCCGCGAAGGCATCCAGGGCGAAAGGCGAGATCGCATAGCGGGTCTGCTCGAGGAGACAGCGGGCAGTGGTCACCGCCTCCGCCGCGCAACGCAGCAGCTCGGCGAGCTGATGATAGCGCAGTTCTTCCTCCAGCGGCGTTTCCTCGCTCATGGTCCGCCTCCCGATGGGCGGAAGCGCATCACGGCCGGGACGGCGCGGCATCGGCCTTGCCACCCTTGCCTTTCGCCCAGGTCCGGTTGCGCTCCTCCATCGCCCGCATCCCGTCAGCGAAGCCCTTGAAGGACAGCGGGATCACCATCGGTTCGCCAGCGCTGGTCCTCAGCGCGATCGCGCCTTTCTCGCTGCCAAAGAAGGGATCGAGCTCCTTTCGCGCCATGATCCGGTCAATGAAGCAGCCCGTCGTCTCGCACCGGGTGACGCGGAAACCGGGCAAAGGCTGCCCCTCGCCCAGACGCACTGGCACGTCGCCCTGCACGAAGATGCCGGTCGGCACCTCGAACTGGACGCCATAGCGATCGTCCTTGCCGCCATAAGCGATTGACAGGCGCATGACCGGCTTGCCGCCTGCTCGATCGGTGACCGCCTGTGCCAGCTCGCAAGGCGGCAACGCGTCCCGCGGCGAACAGAGGAGAGTCCAGTCGCCATGCTGCACGCGGCTTTCCGGCGCAGCGGCGGGCTCGGCGGCCTGCACCGGCGCAATGAGCAGGATCGCTGCGGCCGTGAGGAGGGACATGGAAGAATATCGATTCATGGGTTCTTCTCCAGAGGCTGATCGGCATCGGCATCACTGACGCCATCACCCGCGCCATTGCGAAGCAGCATCTCGGCCATGGCGGCCTCGAAGCCCGTCAGGCTGACGGGAATGGCCTGCGTGCTGCCGCGCCGGTCCCGATATTCGAGCCGACAGGCTGCCGACGCTTCCAGTCCATCGAGCATGGCGGCAGGCAGCGAGCCGGCAGCCATGCAGGACGCAGCCGTGCAATCCGAGACCGGAACAAGGAGCGGCTGCCCTTCTTCCTCCAGGACGACCAGCACCTTCTCCGCCGGATCGACATCGGGTGGCAGAAGCAGCTGCACGCCGCACGGCCCCTGCGCCCCCATGCAGGAGAGGCTGAACTGGGCGACATAAGTGCCGGAGGCCCCACGGTTCCGCGCGAGCTGTGCGATCTCGCAGGCCGGGACGACCCGGGGGTCGGCGAAGCAGAGGACCGACCAGTCCCCATGCACGGCCGCGACGACGGTAGGCGCCTCCGCCGCCATGGCCGGCACCGGTCGGGCAAGGAGCAACCCGAACGCAAGAAGCGCGAGCGCTAGGGCTGATCGACATTCAGATGATGGCGTAGCGAAAATGGTGATTTTTCGGGACCCGGCGCGCAGCGTACTGAAGGTATGTGAGCACCGGAAGACCGGGAAAGCGCCATTTGCAGGCCGCCAGCGCTGAATGGCGATTCGCCCTAACCGCAAGAGCCTCTCGCCGATCGCAGTGCCACCACATGCCGCGCGACAGGTCGGATTCCCATGCATCCCACCCGTCCCCCGGGATGTGCGATCAATTGCCGACATAATAGACCTCCGGGCCGGGGTTGGTGCGCGGGACGATGCGCCGATAGCGATGCGGCGTGTCCTCATCGTCGCCATCCAGATCCGCCGTGACATAGAGCGACCCGCCCCGTCCGGCCGCGCCCAGCAGGTTGCGCAGCACCAGGCGCGCACCGCCTTCCAGCACGAACGAGGCCGCGACGGTCTCCAGCCCGCCGGCCTGCGCCCCGGCCATGAGACCGGCCGAGCCGCCGCCCCCGCGTGAAGCCGCGCCTGATCCGCCGCCCCACGGCGCGAAGGCCGGACCTGCCCCCTGCCCGCCCCCATCGGCGAAGACGCCGTCGCCCGCCGTCCCGACGGACAGCGAGCGGCTGACCAGATCATCGGCCTGCCGCCCGGACGCCCCCGCCCCGCCGCCAGCGCCGCAGACCCCGCCGATCCGCGGCCACCCGCCGTTCGACGCGCAGCGAATGATGCCGCCAACATGATTGGCCGGATTGTCGAGCGTGATGGGCCCATTGCCGGAGATCAGCAGATCGCCGCCAACCGTCACGGGCAGGCCCTGCGAAATGCCGTCGAATGCGCCGGGACCGGCATGGATGGTCAGCGTTCCGCCCACGATCGTCGGTCCACCGAGCGCCACTTTGGCGCCCGCGCTAACTGTCGTGTCACCGATCGACGTCAGCGCGCCCGCAAGCACCGAACCGGCAGCGCGAAGATCGAGAGTCCTGCCGGAGATGGATATGAAGGAAAGATCGCCAAGTCCTTGATTGATCGAGATATTACCACCGACCGAGATCGAGCCGGCACTCTGCACGAAACTGTCGAGCACCGTGATCGCACCCGTGCCCAGGATAGCGCCGCCAGACTGTCCTAATGTGTCCACCGTCAGGCCGCCGGCGACGCTCAGGCTCCCCCCCAGCATCGAGAAGGTCGTATCCGTCGCGCTTGGAACGCTGTCGGCATCGGGGCTGGTATCCAGCCAGTCGATCGAGACCGGCCCGCCATGGGCGCCGCCGCTCGTCTGCCCCGGATCGAACGTCACGCTCACATTGGCAGGCAGGACGACCCGGGCGACATTCGCCCCGTCCGGCACCGCGCCCCCGCTCCAGTTCGCGGCATCGAACCAGTTGATCCCGTCCCCGCCGCCGGTCCAGACGACCTGGGCAAGGCGATGGATCGTCGCAAGGTTGGCCACGCTCGGCTGCGCCAGCGTGTAGTTCCCGGCATCGGCCCCGGCGAGGCCATAGCCGCTGGCGCTGACCGTCCATGTGCCGACGTCCTTGTCCGCGAAGGCGCCGGTCCCGGCCGTGAAGTTCACATCCTCGCTGCCGACCACGCCCACCAGCGCACCGCCGGAGAGCGTCGCTAATGTGCTGCCATCATAGTCACGATCCGCCGCGACCACGCCGGTCAAGCTGAGGAGCTTGGCCGAGATGCTGGCGTCGGCCACCACCGGCTGCTCCAGCGTATAGTTGCCGGCATCGGCACCGGCGAGGCCATAGCCGCTCGCCGTCACTGCCCAGGTCCCGACATCCTTGTCCGCAAAGCTGCCAGTGCCAGCAGTGAAGCTCACATCCTCGCTGCCAACCACGCCCACCAGCGCGCCCCCCGAGAGCGCCGCCAATGTGCTGCCGTCATAGTCACGATCCGCCGCAACCACGCCGGTCAGGCTCAGCAGCTTCGCCGAGATGGTAGTATCAGCAACGCTCGGCTGGACCAGCGTGTAGTTCCCGGCATCGGCCCCGGCGAGGCCATAGCCGCTGGCGGTGACCGCCCAAGTGCCGACATCCTTGTCCGCGAAGCTGCCCGTGCCGGCGGTGAAGCTCACATCCTCGCTGTTCACGACACCGACCAGTGTGCCGCCGGACAGGTCCGCCACGGTGCTGCCGTCATAAGCCCGGTCCGCCGCAACCACGCCGGTCAGGCTCAGCAGCTTCGCGGAGATGCTGGCGTCGGCCACCACCGGCTGGGCCAGCGTATAGTTGCCGGCATCGGCACCCGCGAGACCATAGCCGCTCGCCGTCACCGCCCATGTCCCAACATCCTTGTCCGCGAAGGCGCCGGTCCCGGCCGTGAAGTTCACATCCTCGCTGTTAACCACCCCGACCAGCGTGCCGCCGGAGAGATCGGCCAACGTGCTGCCATCATAATCCCGGTCCGTTGCAGCCACACCGGTAAGACTGAGGAGCTTTGCCGAGATGCTGGCATCGGCCACCACCGGCTGCGCCAACGTATAGTTGCCGGCATCGGTGCCCGCGAGGCCATAGCCGCTCGCCGTCACGGCCCATGTGCCGACGTCCTTGTCCGCAAAGGCGCCGGTCCCGGCGGTGAAGCTCACATCCTCGCTGTTCACGACACCGACCAGCGTGCCGCCCGAGAGGTCGGCCAGCGTGCTGCCGTCATAGGCCCGGTCGGCTGCGACCACGCCGGTGAGGCTCAGCAGCTTGGCCGAGATGCTGGCATCGGCCACCACCGGTTGCGCCAGCGTATAATTCCCGGCATCGGCCCCGGCGAGACCATAGCCGCTCGCGGTCACCGCCCACGTCCCGACGTCCTTGTCCGCAAAGGCGCCCGTGCCGGCCGTGAAACTCACATCCTCGCTGTTAACCACCCCGACCAGCGTGCCGCCGGAGAGATCGGCCAACGTGCTGCCATCATAATCCCGGTCCGTTGCAGCCACACCGGTAAGACTGAGGAGCTTTGCCGAGATGCTGGCATCGGCCACCACCGGCTGCGCCAACGTATAGTTGCCGGCATCGGTGCCCGCGAGGCCATAGCCGCTCGCCGTCACGGCCCATGTGCCGACGTCCTTGTCCGCAAAGGCGCCGGTCCCGGCGGTGAAGCTCACATCCTCGCTGTTCACGACACCGACCAGCGTGCCGCCCGAGAGGTCGGCCAGCGTGCCGCCATCATAAGCGCGGTCGGCTGCAACCACGCCGGTCAAGCTGAGGAGCTTCGCCGAGATGGTAGCATCCGCCACCACCGGCTGCGCCAGCGTGTAGTTCCCGGCATCGGCACCGGCGAGGCCATAGCCGCTGGCCGTCACTACCCATGTGCCGACATCCTTGTCTGCGAAGCTGCCCGTGCCAGCGGTGAAGCTCACATCCTCGCTGTTCACCACCCCGACCAGCGTGCCACCGGACAGGTCGGCCACGGTGCCGCCGTCATAGTCACGATCCGCCGCAACCACGCCGGTCAAGCTCAGCAGCTTCGCCGAGATGCTGGCATCCGCCACCACCGGCTGTGCCAGCGTGTAGTTCCCGGCATCGGCACCGGCGAGGCCATAGCCGCTGGCCGTCACCGCCCAGGTCCCGACGTCCTTGTCCGCGAAGCTACCGGTGCCGGCGGTGAAGTTCACGTCCTCGCTGTTCACGACACCGACCAGCGTGCCGCCCGAGAGGTCAGCCACGGTGCCGCCATCATAAGCCCGGTCCGCCGCAACCACGCCAGTCAAGCTCAGCAGCTTGGCCGAGATCGAAGCATCGGCGATGCTCGGCTGTGCCAGCGTGTAGTTCCCGGCATCGGCACCGGCCAAGCCATAGCCGCTCGCCGTCACCGCCCAGGTCCCGACGTCCTTGTCCGCGAAGCTACCGGTGCCGGCGGTGAAGTTCACGTCCTCGCTGTTCACGACACCGACCAGCGTGCCTCCGGAGAGATCGGCCAGCGTCCCACCGTCATAGGCCCGGTCGACTGCGACCACCCCAGTCAGGCTCAGCAGCTTCGCCGAGATCGAAGCATCGGCGATGCTCGGCTGGGCCAGCGTGTAGTTGCCCGCATCGGCACCGGCCAAGCCATAGCCGCTCGCCGTCACCGCCCAGGTCCCGACGTCCTTGTCCGCGAAGCTACCGGTGCCGGCGGTGAAGTTCACGTCCTCGCTGTTCACGACACCGACCAGCGTGCCTCCGGAGAGATCGGCCAGCGTCCCACCGTCATAGGCCCGGTCGACTGCGACCACCCCAGTCAGGCTCAGCAGCTTCGCCGAGATCGAAGCATCGGCGATGCTCGGCTGGGCCAGCGTGTAGTTGCCCGCATCGGCACCGGCCAAGCCATAGCCGCTCGCGGTCACTGCCCAGGTCCCGACGTCCTTGTCTGCGAAGCTGCCCGTGTCGGCGGTGAAGCTCACATCCTCGCTGCTGACGACACCGACCAGTGTGCCGCCGGACAGGTCAGCCAGCGTGCTGCCGTCATAGGCCCGGTCGGCTGCGACCACACCGGTCAGGCTCAGCAGCTTGGCGCTGATCGACGCGTTCGCCACCACCGGCTGCGCCAGCGTATAGTTGCCGGCATCGACGCCCGCCAAGCCATAGCCGCTCGCCGTGACCATCCACGTCCCGACATCCTTGTCCGCAAAGCTGCCCGTGCCAGCGGTGAAGCTCACATCCTCACTGTTCACGACACCGACCAGCGTGCCGCCCGAGAGGTCGGCCACCGTACCGCCGTCATAGGCCCGGTCCGCTGCGACCACCCCAGTCAGGCTCAGCAGCTTCGCCGAGATGGTGGCGTCGGCCACCACCGGCTGGGCCAACGTATAGTTGCTGGCATCGGCGCCAGCGAGGCCGTAGCCACTCGCCGTCACCGTCCAGGTGCCGACATCCTTGTCCGCGAAGCTGCCGGTCCCGGCCGTGAAACTCACATCATCGCTGTTGACCACACCGACCAGCGTGCCGCCGGACAGGTCAGCCACGGTGCCGCCGTCATAAGCACGATCCGCTGCGACCACACCGGTCAGGCTCAGCAGCTTCGCCGAGATGCTGGCATCGGCCACCACCGGCTGGGCTAACGTATAGTTGCCGGCATCGGTGCCCGCGAGGTCGTAGCCGCTGGCCGTCACCGCCCATGTGCCGACGTCCTTGTCCGCGAAGCTACCGGTGCCGGCGGTGAAGTTCACGTCCTCGCTGTTCACGACACCGACCAGCGTGCCTCCGGAGAGATCGACCAGCGTCCCACCGTCATAGGCCCGGTCGGCTGCGACCACGCCAGTGAGACTGAGGAGTTTCGCCGAGATCGAAGCATCGGCCACGAGCGGCTGCGCCAGCGTGTAGTTCCCCGCATCGGCGCCAGCGAGACCATAGCCGCTCGCCGTCACTGCCCAGGTGCCGACGTCCTTGTCCGCGAAGCTGCCCGTGCCAGCGGTGAAGCTCACATCCTCACTGTTCACGACACCGACCAGCGTGCCGCCCGAGAGGTCGGCCAGCGTGCTGCCATCATAGGCCCGGTCGGCTGCGACCACCCCAGTCAGGCTCAGCAGCTTGGCCGAGATCGAAGCATCGGCGATGCTCGGCTGTGCGAGCGTATAGTTGCCCGCATCGGCACCGGCCAAGCCATAGCCGCTCGCCGTCACGGCCCAGGTGCCGACATCCTTGTCCGCAAAGCTGCCGGTCCCGGCCGTGAAGCTCACATCCTCGCTGTTCACCACCCCGACCAGCGTGCCACCGGACAGGTCAGCCAGCGTGCTGCCGTCATAGGCCCGGTCGGCTGCGACCACCCCAGTCAGGCTCAGCAGCTTCGCCGAGATGCTGGCATCCGCCACCACCGGTTGCGCCAGCGTGTAGTTCCCGGCATCCGCACCGGCCAAGCCATAGCCGCTCGCCGTCACGGCCCAGGTGCCGACATCTTTGTCCGCAAAGCTGCCGATCCCGGCCGTGACACTCACATCCTCGCTGTTCACCACCCCGACCAAGGTGCCACCGGACAGGTCGGCCAGCGTGCTGCCGTCATAGGCGCGGTCGGCTGCGACCACGCCAGTGAGACTGAGGAGTTTCGCCGAGATCGAAGCATCGGCCACGAGCGGCTGCGCCAGCGTGTAGTTCCCGGCATCGGCGCCAGCGAGGCCATAGCCGCTGGCCGTCACGGCCCAGGTCCCGACGTCCTTGTCCGCGAAGGCGCCGGTCCCGGCCGTGAAACTCACATCATCGCTGTTGACCACACCCACCAGAGCACCACCGGACAGGTCGGCCAGCGTCCCACCATCATAGGCCCTGTCCGCCGCGACCACCCCGGTCAGGCTCAGCAGCTTGGCGGCCAGGGTAAGCGTGCCCGAGGAAGTTGGCGTCGCGAAGAGATAGCCTGCGGTGTTGGCGAGCGTCCCGATCGCAAGGTCCACATCATAAGGCGAGCCTGCGACATCAGCATCCGCGACGCTTCCGGCGGAAGAGAGCAGCGGCGCGCCGGAGAGGCCGATATTCACCGTCGTTTCCTGCAGCCACACATTGCCATAGCCTGAGGCAGCGACCAGTCCCGACAGCGTGAAATGCGTGTCCAGCACGGCGGTCGGGAATGTGTAGACATCGCCATAGGTCTTGGTGTCGCTGAAAGCGGTTGCCACGGAGAGCGTCGGCTGATGCGCGAACACGTAGCGATTGCCCGCAGGGACGGAGGCCGGCGCCAATGTGAGCCGGTTGGCGCCCCAGACAGGCAGACTGCCGCTGGCAAGGCCGCTGAAGCTGCTGTCGGCGGGATCGCCCAGATAGAAGATCCAGCGGCCGGACGCGGTCTCCACGGCCAGGCTGCCGGTGAGATTGTTGAAGTCCTTGCCGGTGCCGCCGCCTTTGGCCGCATCGACCACGATCTCCCCGCCGCCACTGGCGATTTTCGGGCCGGTGCCGGATACATAGAGGCCATCATTGCCGGTGCCTTCGGTCCCGCCGCCGCCCCGGGCGATGATCGTCGCGGCGCCGGCGTCGCTGAGCACAGCCTGTTCCGCATTGAGATAGACGCCGATCCGCTTGTTGCCGGTGCCCGAGCCGCCCGTGCCGATCAGGTGGATCGCCGCCGCGTCTGCCCCGGTCCCGGTCGAGCGCACCTGCGTGCCGCTGCCGATCTGGATGCCGTAATGGCTCGCATCGATGCCATCGGCGCCCGCGCCGCCTGTCCCGGTCAGCGCGATATCGCCGCGCTCGCTCTCCACGTAGGTGCCGGCACTGGAGAGATAGATGCCGATATTGGTGGCCGAAGCGGATGTGGCCTTGCCGCCGCCCTGCCCCGTGAGCGTGACGGCAGCGGTGCCCGAGGATGCGACATAGGCCGCGGCGGACAAGGCGATGCCATGGTTCTCGCTCCCCTCCGCGCTCGCCCCGCCGGTGCCGAGGAGATCGATATCGCCATCGGCGGCGAGGATCGCGGTGTTGGCCCCGGTCACCAGCACGCCTGCATTGGCGCCCGACGCGCCCTTGCCGCCGCCCACGCCATCCAGGCTGATCGCCGCGGCATTGGCGCCGAGGCCGGTCGACTGGATGACCGCGCCGCCGGCCATCAGGATGCCCTGGTTGCCGCTCGTCGTGCCCTCTGCATTCACGCCACCCCGACCGGTGATCTCGATATCGCCATCGATGCTTTCGATGCGGGTCGCGGCCGACGAGATCCGCACGCCGACATTGTCATAAGAGGCGCCGGTGCCGCCGCCCGTGCCGGAGATCGTTATCCGCGCGGCATCCGCGCCCGTCCCGGTGGACAGAATCTTCGAGTTATGGACGATCGCGACGCCGTAATTGCTGGCGCCGCTGGTCGCGGCGCCACCTGTGCCGGTGATGAGGATATCGCCGAGATGGCTCTCGATCCGCGAGCCGCCATTCGCTCCGGTCGGCGCATCATGGATCAGGACGCCATGCCGGCTGCTGCCTGCGGTGCCGGCGCCACCATGCCCCTCGATCGTGAGCGTGCCCGCCCCGAGGGACTCCACCACGCTGAAGTTGATCTGCACGCCGATCGCCGTGGCGCTGCCTTCTCCGGCGCGCCCGAAGATATCGACATTGCCGCCGCCCCCTGCGGCGGTCCTGACGAGCGCGCCCGCGTCGAGCAGGACGCCATGGTTGCTCCCCGCGGCGGAGAAGGACGTGCCATCGTCATTGGCCCGCAGGACGATAGCGTCGAAGGAATTTGCGTCGCCCGCATAGCTGTTCTCGATCGTGGCGCCGGTCAGCGTGATCTGTGTCCCCGCCGTCATGGTGAGGGCGGCCTTGCCGCTGACCAGCAGATGGACGCCGCTCACCGCGCTGATGTCGCCCAGCGTGGCGGTGTAGCTCTGCGCGCCGCTGGTCGTGACGTCCTCCTCGATCTGCAGCGTGGCGCTTGCTGCGGTCGTGGTGAGGGCGGCACTTGTGGCGGCGATGCCGGCCTGCGTGCCGACAGTGCCCACGATGAGATCGCCCGCGCCGCCATGGGTCAGCGCGATCGTGCCGGTGTCGGCCGCCAGCGTACCGATGGCGTTGCCGGCATTTGTGAGGGTGTAGGCGCCCGTCGCATTCAGCAGCAGGAGCTGGGCTGCGGTGATCGCGGCGCTCTGGCTCGTCGCACCCGCGACGTCCAGCGTCAGCCGGTTTGTACCGACGTTCAGCGCGCTGCCAACGGCAAGCCCGCCGCTCCCGATCAGCCGCAGATGATCCTGGAACGTGGCAAGGCCACTGCCGACGCTGATCGCCCCGGCGGTGCTGTTGCCGATCACGATCTCTGCAAAGCCATTCGTCACAGTCGCGAGCGTCGCCGCGGAAATCACCAGCTCGCTCCCGGTGGCGCCGATCCCGATCAGGCGCCCGCCGGTGCGCGGCTGGAAGGTGAGGATGCCGGCGCCCGTCGTCGTGCCGGCAAGGCCGATGGTATCGGCGTTCAGGGTGATATCGCCAGTGCCGGCGCCGCCGAGCAGGGATGTGGAGAGCGTGCCCACGTCCCGCCCGGCACCGCCGCCTGCCGCCGTTCCCGTAATGGTGATGTCGCCACCGGCCGAGGTCAGGACCTGCCCTGCCCCCGCGATGCGCACCGCGTCGCGAACCGCATTGGCGGACGCACCGGTGATGCTGATATCGCCCGTGCTCGTCTGGACCAGCGCGCCCGTGAGTCCGATCCAGACCCCTTCGCCGTCGCCGGTCTGCCGTGTCCCCTGGAGCGTGATATCGCCGCCACCGGAGGACTGGATGGACGCCCCGACGCCGCCCAGGAGATAGAGCGCCGGGAAATTGCCGGCGGCGCCCGAGGCCAGCGCCGTGACCTCGATGTCCCCCAGGTTGGACGAAATGCCGCTGCCGCCGCTGAGATAGACGCCCGAATAGTTGCTCGTGCTGTTCACCGCCTCCCCGGTGAGCGTGACGTTCCCCGCGCCGAGCGACTGGACCGTGGCCGTGGTGGCCATGGCGATGCCGTGGCCCGAGACCGCGCCGCCACGGCCCGAGAGGACGATGTTGCCGGCGCCGCCCGCAGCCGTCCGGACGACCGATCCGGCAGCCATCTCCACGCCGGAAAGACTGCCCGCATCCGCGATCGCGCGCCGGTTGCCCATGATCGATATGGCATCGAACGGCGTAAGATCGCTCGCATAGCTGTTCTCGATCGTCGAGGAGGCGCCGAGGCTCACTTGCCGCGCGGCATCGATGCTGAGCATGGCGGCGCCCGAAACCGTCAGCGCCGTCCCCGCAGCCAGCTGGACATCGCGCTCGGAGACATAGTCCTGCGCGCCGGTGGTCGTGACGGCATTGTTGATCGCGATGTCCGCTGATGCGTTGCTGCTGGTCAGCGAGAGCGACGCGGCGGTGACGCCGGTGGTGGTGCCGACAGTCCCGACGACGAGATTGGCAGCCGCGCCGCTGGTGACCAGAACATTCCCGGTGCCCAGGCTGGCCGCCAGCGTGCCCACGGCATTGCCGCCATATCCGAGCGTGTAGTCGGCGCCCGTCCCCAGCAACAGAAGCTGCCCGGCAGTGATCGCTTCGGATTGCGTGCCCCCCCCCGCCGTCTCCAGCGTGAGGCGATTGCTGCCGACGCTGAGCGCGCCGTTGATGGCGAGCGCGCCGGCGCTCAGCAGATGAAGATTATCGCTGAACGCAGAGAGGCCAGTGCCGACCGTCATCGCCCCGGCATCCGCTTTGCCGATCAGGATGCCGGCAAAGCCGTTCTGGATATTGGCGAGCGAGGCAGCACTCAGCGACAGGTCGCCCGCCCCGGCGCCAAGGCCGATGGTGCGGCCCGAGGTGCGGGGCTGGATGGTCAGGACACCACTGCCGGACACCGCACCGGCGAACGAAACCGTGTCTGCATTGATCGTGATGTCGGTGGTGCCGGCGACGCCGAGCAACCCGCCCGAAACGACTTCGAAGTCCGAGGCGCCACCCGGCGCACTGCTCGCCGTGATGGTGATGGCGCCGGACGCGGCGCGAACACTCGCGGAACTGGAGGAGATCCAGACGCCCGCTCCGGCCCCCGACGCGCTGCCGGTGAGATCGATGTTCCCGGTGCCGGTCGTGCGCAGGAGCGACCCGTTGAAGACGAAAAGCCCTGGGGCCGGCCCTGTTCCCACAGCCTCGCCCGTGACGTCGATATCCCCATTCGCCGCCGTGATCTCGGAGGATTGCGTGAGGAAGACGCCGTAGTTGGTGGTGCCAGCTCCGGAGCCGCCCGTGCCATGCAGCGTGATCGCACCCGCACCGAGCGCTTCTATCTTCGAGCCGCCGATCAGATTGATGCCGCGGCTGTCGTCCGTCCCGCCCCGAGCGGAGATGTCGATGGCCCCCGCGCCGCCGGCGGCGGTCCTGATGATGGCGCCCCCCTCGAGCTGGGTCCCGGCGAGCGCACCGGCCGCCTGCACGCTGCGGCGGTTCGACGATATGGCCACGGCATCGAACGGCGTGAGATTGCCGCTGAAGCTGTTCTCGATCTTCGAGCCTGTCAGCAGCAGAACTTGCCGCGCAGCATCGATGCTGAGCGTGGCGGCACCGGTCACCGTCAGGTTCGTGCTGCTCGCCAGCTTCAGATCGCGCTCGGACAGATAGTCCTGAGCGCCGCTCGTGGTGATATTGCCCTGCAGCAGTATGTCTCCGGCACTGCCGCTGTTGATGACGTCCAGCGAGCCGGCGGTGATCGCGCGCAGGGTGATGTCACCGCTGCCGCTGTTCGACTTGCCGGCGCCGTCCCGCAGGTCGATCGACACAGCGCCGCTTCCGGCGTTGATCGAGACGCCGCTTGCCATCGTGATGACGGCATTGCCGCTGTCCCGATAGGCATCGACGACGCCGTTCGCGAGCCGGTCGTTCCCGATCAGCGACAAGTCGCCATTGTCCGTCGTGATGCTGGTGGCATTGAGGAGAATGCTGCGGCCGGCCTGCAGCGTGAGGTCGCCGCCATCGCCCAGCGGATTGTCCACCGCGAGCGCCGCTGTCAGGCTGATGTCGTTCGAGGCCTGGAGCGTCAGGTTGGTGCCGGCGGCCAGCAGGGCCGCGAGCGAGGCAGCCGACACGTTGACAGTCGCCTCCGGCTGGTCGGCGTAGATCAGCCCACCGTCCACCGCGCGCTCGGTCGAGAACAGGTACACGGCACCGCTGTTGGAGATGGCGTTACTGGCGCCGTCGTCGGCATTCGCCCCCGCCGCCAGCCGCAGACCGTTCGCGCTCAGCGCAGCCGACACGCCGAAATTGTCATCGACGTCGAGCGCAATGTTCGTGTCCCATGTGCCCGTGTACCCCGAGCCGATTGTGCTCTTGTGCGCCGCACCCGAAAAGGTCGTGTCGGTGAAACTGAACAGATGGATCGCGCCCGCGTTCTGCACGCTGTTGCCGAAACCGTCGTCCAGATTGGCGCCGGCCACGAGGTAATTGCCGTCCCCGTTGAAAGCGACCGATCGGCCAAACTGGTCGCCGTCCTCGAGCGGAGTGAGATTGAGGTTCTTGCCCCCGGAGTAACCAGCGCCGATCCTCGCAACGGAGGCGCCGCCGCCAAAATCCGCATCGGTAAAGCTGAACAGATACACGGCGCCGGAGGCACTCGCCGCGTTGCCGGAACCATCGTCGCCCGAGGCTCCGACGGCCAGCCGGTCGCCGGCCGCATTCAACGCTACCGAAATACCGAAAAAGTCGCTGTCTTCAAGCGTGGGCAATCCGCTGGCGCCAGCGTAGCCGCTCCCGATGGTGCCCGCGTGAATCCCCCCGCCGAAATCGGTGTCAGTGAAGCGGAACAGGTAAACCGCGCCAGCGTTCGTGGTGAGGTTGGTGCTTCCATCATCGAGATATGCGCCGACGGCAAGCCGATCGCCCGCGGCATTCAGTGCGACCGCCGCACCGAACGAATCGCTGACGCCAAGCGTCACGGCGATATCACCGGTGCCAACATAGCCAGCACCGATGGTGCCTGAATGGGTGCCATTCGAAAAAGCGTCGTCCGTGAAACTGAAGAGATGTACCGCGCCGGAGCCCGTTGCACCGTTCGCGAAGCCATCGTCGCCGTGCGCGCCGACTGCCATGCGATTGCCGGTGTCGTTCAGCGCGACAGAGAAGCCGAAACCATCGCCCGATTCCAGCGAGGCGAGATCGACGTTCTTGCCGCCGGTATAACCCTTGCCGACAATCGCTTCGAGCGCACCGTCCGAGAACTGATCGTCGCTGAAGCTGAAGAGATAGACGGCGCCGTAGGTTGTCGTGCCGTGAGCGACCCCGTGGTCCCCGAAGGCTCCAACCGCCAGCCGATCGCCTGCGCTGTTCAGCGCCGCCGAGATACCGAACTGGTCCGCTGCGTCTGGGCGGGGGTTGAGAGCGATATCCTGATGCCGCTGATAGCCATTGCCGACCAGGCCTGCGAGCTGGCCTCCGCTGAAATCGCGATCTGTGAACCCGAAAAGATAGATTGCGCCCGAAGAGGCCGCCCGATTGCTCGCACCGCCATCCAGGAACGAACCGGCGGCGAGCCGGTCGCCGGCGGCATTCAGCGCAACGGAAAAACCGAAGCGGTCGCCCACTTCAAGGTTGACGGGGCTGAGATTTTTCCCGCCGCTGTAGCCGCTGCCAATCCGAGCAGAGAGCGTGCCCCCGGAAAAATCCGTATCCGTGAAGCTCAGCAGATACACCGCGCCCGCATTCGCCGCAGTGTTGCTGTTGCCGGCATCGCCAGGCACGCCGATCGCGAGCCGGTCGCCCGCCGCGTTCAGGGATACACCGATGCCCAGCTGGTCGTTGGCATCCAGCGACAGCGAAACACTCCCGGCGCCCGCATAGCCCTTGCCGATGGTGCCGATGTGGGAGGCACCGGTGAAATCGGTGTCTGCGAAGGAGAACAGATAGACGGCGCCTGCGCCGCTCGTAAGGTCGTCGCTCCCGTCGTCGCCAAGGGCGCCGACGGCAAGCCGATCGCCTGCCGCATTCAGCGATACGGAGTTGCCGAGTTGGTCGTTCCCCGCAAGCGCGATGCTGAGATCATTGGCGCCTGCGTAGCCGGTGCCGATCGTGCCCACCAGCGCCACCGTGCCATCCAGAGTGAACAGGTGTACGGCCCCGGCTTCCGTGACACCGTTGCTTGCACCGTCGTCGGCGCTCGCTCCGACGGCCATTCGGTCGCCGGCTGCATTGAGGGTGACCGCACGGCCGAACCGATCGGTATCTTCGAGGCTGCCGACATCGAAGTCGTTGACGCCGCTCGCTCCTGAATATCCCTTTCCGACGATGCCGGTAATCGTGCCGCCTGTAAAATCCCGGTCGGCGAAGTCCAGCAGATAGACCGCGCCCGCGTTGCTGGTGGCTTCGTCGCTGCCGTCGTCACCGATCGCGCCGACCGCGAGCCGCGTCCCTTCCGCATTGAACGCGAGCGACGAGCCGAAAAAGTCGTCCGTGGCGAGGCGGTCGATGTCGATATTCTTGCCGCCGGTATACCCCTTGCCAACGATCCCCGAGAGCGTGCCGTCGGAGAAATTGCCGTCCGTGAAGCTGAACAGATAGA
Source organism: Sphingobium sp. SYK-6 (assembly GCF_000283515.1). Taxonomy (GTDB): domain Bacteria; phylum Pseudomonadota; class Alphaproteobacteria; order Sphingomonadales; family Sphingomonadaceae; genus Sphingobium; species Sphingobium lignivorans. Next base: position 1,224,654 of record NC_015976.1, on the reverse strand, counting down.
CCGCGCCCGTCGAGGGCGTGTCGTCGAGTGCCCCGGCATCGTACATCGCGCCAACGGCGAGCCGGTCTCCGACGGCGTTGAGCGCGACCGCAATTCCCAGCCTGTCGCCCGCTTGCAGAGTCTCGACCCCGATGTCACTCCGCCACGCATCCCGGCCGATGACGCCCGCGACTGTGCCGCCCGAAAAGTTGCCATCCCCGAAACGCATCAGATAGACAGCGCCCGTCCCGCTCGCGGCATTGGTGCCGCCATCATCGCCATAGCTGCCGACCGCCAGACGATCGCCAGCGCCGTTCAGCGCGACACCAAAGCCCAACAAGTCGCTCGCCTCGATCTCCGCGACATCGATATTCTTGCCGCCGGTATAGCCCTTGCCGATGAGGCCGGCATGCGTGCCATTCGCCATGTTGCCGTTGGCGAAAGTGAAGAGGTGCACTGCTCCCGCGGACGCCATGTTGTTCGTGCTGCCGTTATCGGTCACCGCGCCCACCGCGAGGCGCGTACCGTCCGCGCTCAGCGCGACCGAATAGCCGAACTGGTCGCCCCCGGCGACGACGGTGGCATCAGTATCGCCAGCGCCCACATAACCCTTGCCGATGGTGCCAAGATGAGTAGCGCCGCCAAAACTCGTGTCAGAAAAGCCGATGACATGGACCGCGCCGCTGGTGGCGGCGCTGTTGCCAAAGCCCGCATCGCCATGCGCGCCCACGGCGAGGCGGTCGCCCGCATCGTTCAGCGCGACGGAGACACCGAGATAATCGCCGATGTCGAGCGTGAGAGCCAGATCCCCGGCCCCGGCATAGCCATAGCCGATGGTCCCGCTGTGAGCGCCGCCGCCGAAACTCGTATCGTCGAACGTGAAGAGATAGACCGCCCCGGACTTATTGGCGACGTTGCCTGCGCCGCTGTCATTCCAGGCGCCTACGGCGAGCAGGTCACCGGCGCCGTTCAACGCGACAGATCGGCCAAAGCCGTCACCTGCCTCCGCGGCGATGTTGATATTGCCCGCGCCGGTATAGCCCCGGCCGATCGTACCGATCAACGCGCCGCCCGAAAAGCTGGTATCGGCGAAGCTGAACAGATGGACCGCTCCGGAGCCACTGGCATCCTCCGCAAGCCCATCGTCCCCAGTTGCGCCGACTGCCAGCCGATCTCCTGCCGCGTTCAGGGCCACCGAATTGCCGAAGGCATCCGATCCCGCGAGCAAAGCGACATCGACATTCTTGCCACCGCTGTAGCCCTTGCCGATGATGCCACTGAGCGTGCCGTTCGAGAAGTTGCCATCGGCAAAGCTGAACAGATAGACGGCGCCGGAACCGGTCAACTGGTTGGCCGCACCATCATCGCCGCTGGCGCCGACCGCCATGCGTGTTCCATCGTCGTTGAGCGCCACCGCCTCGCCAAAGGAATCGAATGTATCCAGCGCTGCCGGAACGCTATCGGCCAGCTCCGGTGGGTTGCTGCTCCCGGAATAGACGGCACCGAGCACGCCGGCATATTGCCAGCTCTCCACGTCATCGACCGTGCCGATCACGATGTTCTTGGGATCGAGCAGCAGGTGACCGCCCGCCCCGGTTTGAACGCCATCGAGCGCCGCCTGGCGCAGATCGCCCGCCGAGGAAATCTCGACCGATCCGCCGGACGCGCCGCGCGCATCGATGCTGCCGAGGAACGTGGTGCGGTCCTGCGACCACAGGATGGCCGTGCCACCCGCGCCGCGCGTGGAGGAAACATCGATCGTGCTGCCGCTGCCGACGAGCAGGTTGCCGGCACTGGCGAGGGCAGGCAGGTCCCCCCAGCGACCCAGCAGGCTCGCGAAATAGGATTTGGAGATGTCGGGAGCCTTGCCCCCCTGAAATGCGCCGCCCACGCGTACCAGCCCACCAATGCTGCGTCCGCGCGCATCGAGTCCCGCGGAAAGCAGCGTGACCTCGCTGGCCGTCAGGTCGATGCGCCCGCCCACACCATAGAGGCCCTCGGCCCGATAGCTGCCGGACGTGACGAGGCTACCGCTTGCCGTCGCGCTGATCGCCCCGCCGCCGATCAGTCCGGATGCGTCGCTTCGGCCGGTCGCGGTCTCCAGGATGCGAGCCGCCCGATAATCGATCGTGCCGCCGTCGCCGCGCGTGCCGGTCGCCAGCACTGTGTCGGCCAGCGAGAGCAGGCCGTCCGCTCTCACCGTGACCGCCCCGCCGGAGGCGCCCGACGCATTGACCGCGCCGCCGAGGGTCACAGACTGCCCCTCGATCGCGATCGTGCCGCCGCGCCCTTCCGCACTGCTGGCGGACAGCAGGCCGGTGGCCGCGACGCCGCCGGCGCCGGAGAGAATGATGGTGCCGCCTTCGCTGCGGATGCTATCCGCACGCACGATTCCGGTCACGTTGACGGACGCGTTGATGATTTCCCGGGCCGCGCTCGTGGTCAGCAGGACGCGACCGCCGGAGGCGGTGATGGTGCCTTGCTGCTCGATCAGGGCGCCGATGGGATTGCCGGACGCATCTGTGAGACTTTGTGAAAGCGCGTCTCCGGGCGCGAAGCTGATGAGGCCGTCCCCGAACAGATCGACACTGAAGCCCTTCGCGGCACCGATGGCCACGCGGCCGAGATCGGCAGTGATGAGCCCGCTGTTGCGCACATGCGGCGCCACCAACGCGGCAAGCCCCGCATCGCGCACGCTGATCCGGCCTTCGACGACGATTTCCGCGTCGGATCGCCCGCCATTCTCGAAACGCAGCACCGATCCGCCCGCCATGAAGGCAGCGTCATTCATGTCATGCGTTGTCGCGACCAGCCCGGCCGCATCCACCGAGGATGTCTTGCCGAACAGGATACCATTGCGGTTGATGAGCACGACCTGCCCGTCCGCCTGGATCGAGCCCAGGATCTGCGAGGGGTCGGCGCCGGTCACCCGATTGGCGATGACGGAGCGCGCGCCCGGCTGCCGGAAGATCGCGCTCTCGCCAGCACCGATCGAGAAGCTGTCCCAGTTCACGATGGCACGGTCGGTCGTTTGGGTGACGAGCAGGCGGCCGCTGCCCTCCCCGGCGATGCTCGCCTGTCCCGCGACCACTGCCCCGCCCCTGGGATCGGCGAGCGCCGTCTTCGACCCGACCAGCACGCCTGCCGCCGCGATGGCAGCCAGGATGCTCGCTTCCCGATACCAGCGGCTGCTGCGGCTCTGCCTCTTGCCCATCATCGCGACCCCACCCATGAACACCTCACTGCCCTTTGCCTTCCGGCGCGGCTCAGAACCGAAGCCAGACGCTTCCCATCGCGCGCACGCTCCGCTCCAGCGGCGAACCGGTGGGAGCGGTGAGCGCGCGGCTCACTTCGAATGATCCAGAAATGTACCGGCTCGTCTCGATCCGGACGCCGCCCCCGGCGGACATGGCGCCGCGTTGCCGGCGTTCTCCGGCCAGCAGCGCACCCTTCTGTCGCAGCGTGCCGCCGTCCAGAAAGCCATAAAGCTGCAGCCCGCCCGGGGCGTCGCCGCCCAGTCGGACCGGCAGGCTCCAGCGCAACTCCATGCTGCCAAGCAGGCAATGATCGCCCGTCACCTCACCGGAATCGAAGCGCCGCCCGAACCTGCGACCGCCAAGGCTGCATTCCGCCGCGCTCAGCAGCGGCCCCCGGCTCGCATATTGTGCCTGCGCGGCCATCAGGAGAGACATCTGCCCGCCCAGCGCCCGACCGATCGGCTGGAGCCGCTGCGCCTCCATGGTCAGCACCATGTAATCCGGCACGCCGTTGGCCCGGCTGTTGCCGCGCGCATCCAGCACCCGCAGGCCATGCTCGGTCCCCAGCCGGATCGCCGTGGAGGACTGGTCGCCCGAGGAGAAGCTGTACGAAACGCCCAGCGACACCGTCCGCAGCCGATCCCGCATCTCGGCGACGTCGAGGATATCCGACTCACTGTTCGCGAGGCTCGCGGCGAACTCGACATCCAGATTGCGCACGCGCGAGCGGATCAGCGGATAGCGGGCCGCCAACCGCACATTGACTGCCTTGCCCTGATAATCGAGCAGCTCGAGCAGGGGCGCGACGGGATCGGTGTTCGAGTAGAAGCCGGATAGCGAGACCGCGAGCCCGTCCGTGCCGATGAACGTCGCATATTCGCCGCCGAGACTCCAATGCGCATCGCCAAGCGCACTTTTCCATCCGTCGATCCGGATGCGGTCGCGCGCCGCCACCGTGCCATACAGGTTGAGCGAGCCGCCGATCACATGCGTGTCGAGCGAAGAAGGCAGGTAGCTGTTGTAACCGACCTCGGCCGCGGCCTTGTCCCGGCTGATGTTAAGCGTGACGACCGAACCGCCCGGCGTCCCGGGTGACGCGGAGACGGTGGCAGCGACGCGAACGCCGGGAATATCGTTGATCAGCAGCAGATAGCGCTCGAAATCCGCATTGGTCAGAGGACGGGCGCGCGTGATACGGTCGGCCAGGGCTGCCACCGGCCCGCCGGGCCCGCCCGGCAGCGGATCGCCCGTGAAGCGGATCGCCTCGACAAAGCCCTCGACCACGCGGATCGTCACGTCCCCCGCCTCGATCCGCTGCTGGGGAACCACGGCGAAGGAAAGCAGATAGCCTTCCCGCGCATACAGACGGGTGATCGCGTTGGCGAAGCGGAACACGTCTTCCACGGACACCTCGGCGCCCGGGGCATGGTCCCATTCCGCCATGAGCCGATCCAGCGGCAGCGCTTGCGCCCCCTCGATCCGGATGGACCGCCAGACGAACCGCGCGGCTGCGGCGGCTTCCGGTGCCTGCTGCTCGCTCGCGGGTCCCGACAAGGGCGGGGGGGCGCGCGGCAGCTCCGGCAACGGCTCGATGTTCTCGCGGATCCGGTTCGGATCCAGCGTGGAGGGCACGGGCGGCGGCGTCGGACTCTGCTGGGCAAAGGCGGGACAAGCCGCCAGTACCAGGCCTGCCAGCGCGGGCCGGGCCATCGCGCCGATCCGGCACAGATAAGTTCCCGCCTCCGCCTGACCGAAAGTCGACAGGCGCTTTGAACCGATGATGTGGAAAAACACTATCCCCCTCCGAAATTTCCGGGATCGGACAGCGCTGTACCAGATCGATGGGTGGCCACGGCCGCAGACCGCGCCAGTTTGGACCAATTCCCGCTGCCTCCGCCGACCGCGGAGGCGAGACGTGATGCACCCGTTGATTGGGCTGGAGATAGGAGCATCACGCCTCTGTCCCCCCGGGTCGTCGCCTCCGAAGGGCGCCGATGGCCGACCGGACGCGCGGATACGCATCCCGGCCGGACACCGGAGCGCGCAAGGGATGGGAAGCGGCGGCCCAAGTGGGAGGTTGGGTGATCGCCGCTTCCCCGTTGCCTTCGGGGCGACCCGAAGGAACATCGAATTTCCATGGGCTGCATGGCTGCATGCCCTGTATCTTCACGCTGCGCGGCCTTCCTCACCCGGGCCTGAACCCTCGGTCTCGGTGCGCCAGCGATGATCGGCCCCACCCGATTCTTCACGGTGCAATCAGCTTCATGATACCCCACCAGAGCAGGCCAGCCGGCGGCAAGGCCAGAATGAAACCGCGAAAGAAGCCGGCGCCATCCGGCCAGTCTTCCGCAAGCTCGTCACCCGCTGGGGACGCCGCCACCGGCGCGACCGGCGCGCCAATGCCCTGCGGCCCCATCTTCACGCGCCCGCTCCAGCAGGGCCGATGAAGGCCGCCGCAACAGGCGACGCGCCCGGCAGCATCGCGGGAGGCGCTACGGAGAGGTGACCAGCACTGCGACGCGCGAGCACCGCAGCACTTCTCCAGTCGCCCGCAACCCGCCAGACGCGCCCCGCGCTCGGCCGACCCCAGAGATAACCCTGCTGCCAATCGATGCCCAGGGACCGGCACAACGCCGCCTGATCCTCCGTTTCCACACCCTCGGCAATGACGGTCGGCGCGAGGGACGCGGCAAGACCGGCAAGATGCGTGAAGACGCCCCGTCCCCGATCATCGAGGGTCGCCCTTTGCAGGAATGCCCGGTCGATCTTCACGACATCCGGCGCGAGCGCGAGCAGATGCCGGATCGACGCATAGCCCGCGCCGAAATCGTCGAGCGCGATATGGCAGCCGAGCCGCTTCATGCTTGTGACGAAGCGCACCGCAGCCGAGATATCCGGCAGGGCCGCTGTCTCGGTGATCTCTATGGTAAGTCGCCGCGCCACGGACGGCATCGCCCGCAGCCGCCGTGCCACGTCGTCCCACCAGGGGTCACGGCGCGCGCTGTAGGCGGAGATGTTCACCCCGAGACGGACGTCGGGATCCAGCTCCAGCTCGGTGAGCACGCGGGAGACAATGTGATGATCCAGGACCCGCGAGAGGCCCAGCCGCTCGAAAGCGCCAAGAGTCGACTGGGGCGACAGCCTCTCGCCATCCCGGTCGACGATGCGCAGCAGCGCTTCATAATAGAGACTGTCCTCCAGTTCCCGCGCATCGCGGACCGGCTGCCAGAGCAGCAGGAGACGGTCCCCGTCCGGCCGGGCCGCCACATCGGGGGAAATCGCACTCATCAAGTCCACCGCGAGCGCCATGTCCGCGCGGTAGCGCTCGGCCCGGGAACCCGGCGCGCGATCGGCATCGCCTGCGACGGTTTCATGCTGCCAAGGAGCGATGCCGCGCAGGTTCTCCGGCGCGACGGAAGGCGGCGGCAGGTCCCATGCACCCGAGAGCAGCAGGAGGACGTTGCCCTCACCCGCCTCGACGGGCAGGCATGACATGGCGGCGCAGAGGGACCAGAGCCAGGCCCGGCACGCGTCCGCACACGCGGCATCTTCCATCGCCGCAAGGCTGGAGAGCCGGCAATCGACCCGCCCGTCAGGTTCCGGCGTCGCGCTGCCGCTCCCCCGCAGCAGCCGGTTCACGCGCCCCGCAAGCTCGTCCAGTGCCAGAGCCGCCGCTTCCTCACCATAAGCAAGCCGGACCTGGGTGAAATTGTCGGCCCGTAACGTGAAACGTGCCACCTCTTTATCGCTACACACCGTGCCACGGCGAAGAAGACGGACATTATCCAGTCCGGGCTCGCCATATCTCCTGATCGCACCGGGCATCAATTGCCTCCAGATTCGATCCATCTCCATTGATGAGTCTGTTACAGTTTAGCCAAAAGTGTAACATCACTTCCCGACAAACCTTCGCAACCCGCCCTAATTTCGGCGATGCAAAATCAATAGGAAAAGGTTTTCGGGTATGTCTTGGACAGTTTATAGCAATGATGGTCAGAGAAAATATTTAACCCATAACGAGATAAAGGCATTTTTGAGGTCAGCTAAAAGACATTCCGCGTCTACATATGCTTTCTGCTGGATACTGGCGATCACCGGTTGCCGAATTTCTGAAGCGCTTTCCCTTACAGATCAGAGCATTGACTTCGAATCAAAGCAAGTCATCATCCGTTGCCTCAAGAAGAGGCAGAAGCGCGTTTACCGGGCTATTCCCCTACCGACGGAATTGCTTGTCAGTCTGAACAACTGGATGAAACAGGGTGTCCTGGAACGTCCGAGACTTTGGCCCTGGTCGCGAATGACGGCGTATCGCCATGTCTGCCAAATCATGCGCGAAGCCGGTATTGCCGGGAGTTTCGCGACACCCAAGGGCCTTCGTCATGGTTTCGCGGTGCGCGCCATCCAGTCGGACGTTCCATTGAATCTTGTACAGCGCTGGCTGGGTCACGCCGATATCAAGACCACTGCGATCTATACCAACGCCACGGGCCCGGAAGAGCGGGAACTGGCGTCCCGTTTGTGGTCAGGACGGTCAGAACGCGGCGTCAGGCATGGACAATCTGGTCCGAAACGATCGGTAATACGGGGTACGGTTCAAGCAACGCCAGCGGGTATGGAGGCTCCGGCGACCGTGCGCCTGACGCCCCATTTCCTCACGCCTTATCAGGATGTTGATTCATGCGTTGGAGGCAAGGGGTCGACCAGTGAACTGGCCTGCCCGCCGAGCGGATCAGGCAAATTCGCAACGGTCATCAGGCATAGAGAGCAATCTGGAGCAATTCCGTCTTGTTGCCTGTTACACTTTTGGCTAAACTGTAACATGGAAAAACGATATATATCAACATCTTACTCCATAAGCAGCACGATTTGATCCAATTTTGCGGATCAGTGATGCGACCCACCGCACCGCAACATACGCACCGCATGGCTTATGGTTCCGCAGGCTCCCCTCGGGATGTCCTGCTCGCCATATACGGTGCGCCGATCGCTGCATCCTGCCAGGCCCTGAATGAACCTCGCCGGCGCAACGCCCTCTCCTTGATACATGATAACCCGGGCCGACGACGTCAAAAAACTCACTGACGGTCAGTGGCGTTTCACCCTGGACACGAACTCGCTTGCAGCGGCCCGCCGACCTTCGTGAACACCTCTCCCATCCGATGGCTTGCCATCATCCGCAAATGGGCGGCTCATCGACCCCGGAAACGGCGCGTCGAAACCCTGTTCACCTCGCCTTGTTCGGGCGTCTGGCAGCGTGGGAAGGCGAACACGCCTTGCCTGGCCCTACAGCCTCCGGCGTCAATGAGCAACAGGGCCGGCGATTATCGCAGGCGGCAAGGCGTGTGGCTCACCCGTGGGCGTTGGGGAGCCGGTCGTTCTACGCAGAGGGACTTGGCTCCCGCTTCAGTAAGCGATCATCACCGCCTTGGTCTCGGTGAACGCTTCCACGCCATAGCGGCCATTTTCGCGACCCAGCCCGGACTGACGGAAACCGCCGAACGGCAAGGCGAACTCCATCCCAGCCCCGTTCACTTTCACCGATCCGGCACGCAGCCGCTTCGCGAGGCCATGGGCCGCCGCCAGATCGCGCGTCCAGACATAGGCGGAAAGCCCATAGACGCTGTCGTTCGCGGCGCGAGCTAGCGCGTCGAGGTCCGCATCGCCAAAGCGCATGACACTCAGGACCGGGCCGAAAATCTCCTCGCGAACGATGCTCATCTCCGGCCGCGCGTCCACGAAGATGGTCGGGTTGACAAAATAGCCGGGCCCGTCCGGGCAATCGCCACCCAAGGCCAACGTAGCGCCCTCGCGTTTGCCCGCCTCGATGTAGCCGAGTACCCGGTCGCGCTGTTGCGCTGAAATGAGCGGTCCCATCACCACGCCCTCGGCGATACCCGGCCCGACCCTCAGCCCACGCGCGAAATCGAGGAGTGCGGTCATGAAAGGCTCATAAATGGCATCCGCCACGAACAGCCGGGACCCTGCCGCGCAGACCTGACCGCTATTGCCGAAAATGCCCATGGCGACTCCCGGCACGGCCTTGCGGAGATCGGCGTCTTCCATCACCAGCACGGCGGACTTGCCGCCCAGTTCCAGCGACACGCGCCGCAAGTCCGCGATGCTGGCGCGCAGGATGCCCTGACCGGTTGCGGTCGATCCGGTGAAGGATATCTTGTCCACATCGGGATGGGCGACCAGCGCAGCGCCCGCAACCGAACCAAGCCCCGTGACGACGTTGACGCTCCCGTCCGGAAAACCTGCCTCCGCGACCAGCTCGGCAAGCCGCAGTCCAGTCATGGGCGCCAGTTCGGCAGGCTTGAGGACGACGGTGCAGCCGGCCGCCAGCGCGGCAGACACTTTCGAACAGGTGATCGCGAACGGCGCATTCCAGGGCACGATGAGCGCGGCGACGCCCAGCGGATCGCGCGTCGTATAGCCATGCCAGTCACCCGGTACGGAGACCGGCACGGTCTCGCCGCCGAGCCGCCGCACCCAGCCGGCATTGTAGCGGATGGCGCTCACGGCGCCCGCCACCGCGCCGCGCGCGTGCGCAAAGGGCATGCCATTGTCGAGCGTCTCCATGGCAGCGATCTCGTCCGCCTGCCGCTCGATGAGATCGGCCAGATGGAGGAGCAACTGCTCGCGTCGCGCAGCGGGCATGGCTCGCCAGCCGGGATGATCGAAGGCGGCGCGCGCGGCGCTCACCGCGGCATCCACTTCATGCGCGGTTCCAGCGGCGATCTCTCCGATCTGCCGCTCATCGGCGGGATTGAGGACAGGGATGGGTGCGCCGCCCTGCTGCGCCTGCCAGTGCCCGGCGATGAAATGCCGGTTCAGTCCGGCAATGCGCGCCCGGGCACGATCGAACAGGATGTCGCGGGGCGCTTCGGCGTCTGCCATGAATGGGTCCTCAGGCGGTTTCGTGAAGGATGAGATCGGCCGCCTTCTCGCCGATCATCACGGCGGCGGCATTGGTGTTGGCGCCCACAAGCAGCGGCATGATGGAGGCGTCGGCGACACGCAGCCCCTCGATGCCGCGAACGCGCAATCGGGGATCGACCACCGCGTCCGGCCCGCGCCCCATCGCGCAGGTGCCGACCGGATGATGGACCACGCCGGTCAGCTCCGCCTTCATCGCGTCAAGCTGCGCCTCCGTCTGCACGTCCGGTCCCGGCAGCGTCTCGCGATCGATATAGCGGGATATCGGGCCCTGCGCGTAGATGCGGCGGGAGAGCGCCAGGCCCTTCTTGAGCGTTGCCCAGTCGTCGGGATGCTGCAGGAGGTTGAGCTCGATGCGCGGCTTGCTGTGAGGGCTGGCATCGCGCAGGCTCACCTGCCCGCGGCTTTCCGGCCGCAGCAGGCAGATGCCGTTGTAAAAGCAATCCTTCTTGGGTGCCTTGAATCCGGGAAACCAGATGTTCGCGTCCACCCGCACCGGGCTGACCATGATCTGCAGATCCGGCCGGTCCAGCCCGTCCTGCGAGCGGGCAAGAATGCAGGCCGAGGCAATCTGATTGGCGAAGGTGCCCGTCCCGAAAAGATACCAGCGCAGGAAGGACATGGCAGCGCGGTCGAAGCGCAGTTCCTTCGCGAAACTGTAGGGCGGCGTTGCATCATACTGATGCGCGAGGCGGACATGCTCCTGGAGATTGCGTCCGACGCCGGGCAGCGACAGCACGACATCAATGCCGTGCGCCCGAAGGTCCGCGCCATGGCCGATGCCAGACAGCATCAGCAAATGCGGCGAGCCATAGGTTCCCGCGCTCAGGATGACTTCGCGGCTCGCGTGCGCGATCTGGATCTCGCCACCCGCTTCATATTCCACACCGACGGCCCGCCGCCCCTCGAACAGGATGCGCCGCGCATGCGCGCGCGTGGCGATGGACAGATTGGCGCGCTTGCCGCGGATGTCGTCCAGATAGGCCCGTGCCGATCCGCAGCGCCGCCCGTCCCGGATCGCGATCTGCACGTCGGCGCAGCCTTCATTGTCCGCGCCGTCATAATCGGGATTGTAGCCAATGCCGCACAGCGCCGCCGCAGCGCGGATCTCCTGCGCCATCAGCCGGGTGGTATCGACCGGCGCAACGCTGATCGGACCGCCCTTGCCGCGCCACGCGTTACCGCCGCTCCAGTGATCCTCCGAGCGTTTGAAGTAAGGGAGCACATCTTCATAGCGCCACCCCTCGCAGCCCAGCCGCGCCCAATCGTCGAAATCGGCGGGATGCCCGCGGAAATGCACCATGCCGTTGATCGACGAGGAGCCGCCCAGCAGGCGTCCGCGCGGCAGGGGAAAGACTTTTCCGTCCACCGCCGCTTCCGGCTCGGACGCGAATTGCCATGTCAGGTCGGGGTTACGGAGCGCCTGCAGGAAGCCAAGCGGCATCTGCACATAGGGATGCTTCGCTTCACCGCCGGCCTCGAGAAGCAGGACCCGGTTGGCCGGATCAGCCGATAGCCGGTTGGCGAGCGCCGCGCCCGCCGATCCCGCGCCCACGATGATGAAATCAAAACGCCCGGCTTCCATCCCGTTCTACCCTCCCCTGGAAAATCGCAAGCCTCAGACAAGCCAGACGAAGGCGCGCGGCTGCCCGCGCGCGGCGGGGGCGTCGCGCAATGTCGCCACCAGCCTGGCCTGAGCCGGCGCCAGCCCACCCCCCGGCGCCCCGGCCTTGTCATCGATCGCCGCGTGATGCAGCCTTCTGCCCGCCTGTCGCGCCAGATCGCGCATGAGCATCATGTCGGTATAGCTGGTGAGGCCGACGATCGGCCCGGGCGTCCGCAGCCACGCCGCCCCTTCGCCCAGGAAATAGGTCACGATCTCGCCCTGCGGATCGGCGAAGGCGAGCCCCTGCCCCCGCGCCGTTGCCGCCAGCGCCCGCGCGCCCGGCATCCGCGCATCGGCAATGAACCGCGGCGCGGCACCGTCTCGAAGTCGCGGTTGGAGCAGAGCCGCCGCCGGCGCGCCGAGCACCGGCAGCACGGCGAGCCCCTGCAGCAATCTGCGTCGGTCGATCCGCATCATTTCCGCCCGTTTCGCGCCAACCAGGCCGCGATCCTGTCCAACTCCTCGTCCGACACTTCCACGCGGGACAGCGGCGGCATGTTGACCAGCCCGTTGCGGACGACCGCCTTCACATAATCGGCCTGCAGGTCCGTGCGCTTGTGCAGTTCGGCGGTAGCGGGATCCAGCCGACGGCCAAGCATGATCGTCCCGGTGTTGCGCCCGGCATGGCAGAACGCGCATTTCTCGCCATAGAGCCGTTCGCCCTCCTGCGAGGACCCGGCGCCGAACATCACCACCTGCGACTGCGGCATCATGGCGGGGCCGGTCGGCTTTGCCGGCGCCTCCGCCGCTTTTTCCGAGCAGCCACTCATCGCCGCCAGCAAACCAGCCGCCAGCAACGGTGAAGCGACGCCGCGAGCCGCTTTTGCCAAAGCGCTCATTCTTCCCTCCCTCTTCATGCGCGCCTCGTCCCGATGCCGTTGCGGCCCGGCGCGATGATGTTGTTGGGATCGAGACAGGCCTTGACCTTGTCGTTGAGCCTGCGCAGCGCATGATCGTTGAAGTCGAACGTTTCGGCGACCAGATCCATGTAGGAGATGTGGCCGCGATATTCGCCGAAGCCCTGCGAGGCCGCCTCGGTGACGAGATGACGGTACAGCTTGTCCACGCGCGCCACCATCGCGGGATCGTCCCGGTCGTAGAGAATGAGGCTCACATTGTTGACGTGCCGCCGCCCGATGGTGAAGCTGGCATAATAGTCCTGCCCGACCTGCTCGTAATAGGCCTTGATCTTGCGGGCATAGTCCAGGATCAGCTTGCCGTCCGACGGCATCACCGGCGCGAAGCTGAGGTGCCCGCCCCGCCCGCCATACCAGTTGACGCTTTGCAGGCCGATGGTCGTGGGAATGCCCCGCGCGGACTTCTCGGGCGGATCGCCCTGTTCCCACAGCTCGAACTTCAGTTCCTTGCCGAGACGGGGCTCGAACAGTTTGCGGATGATCTCCACCTGCGCCTTCACGGTCGCTGCATGGCCGAACAGACTGACCTTGGCATTCCACCAGCCAATGCCGAGTTTGCGGATCATCGCCTCGCAGGCGCTGTCCGGAATGGCGCCGGGGCCGTCATACCATTCCGCGCGCTGGGACAGGACAGAGGCCGAACGCACGGGGCTGCCGAACACGATATTGTGCTGGATGACGTCGCGCCGCCGCAAGTCCGCCAGCAGGTCGATCGCCCATTCCGCATCCTCGAACTTCGGGAAGGCCAGTTCGACCTTGGCTGTCATTTCCGGTTCCGGCTGCAGCCATAGGCCGGCGCCCGTCACCACCCCGAGATTGGACTGGAAGAACATCTGATCCCAGCCGGGGCCATAGCCATATTTATAATGCTGCCAGCCGGCGCTGCCAGCCATCGCACCCATGCCGGTGCGCACCAGATCGCCATCCGGCAGGACCACTTCCATGCCGCAGATCTGCTCGCAATGGTCGCCATAGGGTGTGTAGCCGATGCCGCGATCCAGCGCGTTGCCGATGATGCTCCCCCAGCTGTTGCCGGGCGTGGACATCCACAGCGGGATCTTCTTCTCGGCAAGATGGCGATAGAGATCGAAGAAGCTGACGCCGGGCTCGATGAAGCAATGGGCCTGCTTCTCGTTCACTGCGATGATGCGGTTCATGCGGCTGAGATCGAGGATCACATTGCCGCGCTCCGCCGGCGAGGCCGCGCCGTAGCCGAGATTCTTGCCCCGGCTGACCGGCCAGAGCGCCACGCTGAACTCGTTGGCGACGCGCAGGATGGCCCGCACTTCCTCCGTGGAGGCGGGTGCCACGATGGCCGAGCAGTCATGCGCGAGCCCGTCGCCCAACGCATAGGGATCGATATAGGTCTGCCGGTCCTCGTCACTGTCGAGAACGGCCTGTGAACCGACGATGGCGCGAAATCCGGCCAGCGCCCGGGCGAAGGCGGCCGGGCTGACCGTGCCGGGAAGGACGGCTGTCATCTCATTCTCCTGTCGGAATGGAGCTGCGAAGCGGCGCGGATCATCAGGCAAGCCCCTTGTGGACGAAGCGCAGCCCCAGCGCGGTGATGAAAAGGCGCAGGACGAAGCGGAAATGGCACTCCGAGATCCTCGGCACCATGCGCTTGCCGATCCATGTGCCGGCCAGACCAGTCACCGTCGCGACGAGGATTTCCGGCCAATAGGACGCATAAGCAAAGCCGGCACTGGCATAGCCCGCAGTCCGCAGCGTCTCGAGCAGGATGATGCAGGTCGCGAAAGTCCCGACAATGGCCGTGCGGCTGAGGCTCGAGCGGAGCAGCACCGGCTGGAGCACCGCACCGAGGCCGAAGAGCGTGCCCACTACCGCATGGAGGATGCCGACGCCGAAATAGGACGCGCCCTGTCGCAGGCCCCAACGGACGCCCGGCGCCCAGGCAAGCGCCAGCAGCAGCAGGCCGAGCAGCAGCGACAAAATGCCCTCGGGCGTCCGCACGAAGAGCCAGAGCCCCGCGCCGACGCCGAGCAGCGAGCCGGCCGTGAAGCTGCGCACGATCGGCCAGTCGATCTCGGCCCAGAAGGCGAAGGACCGGGAGACGAGCGACCCAAAGGACAGGACCGACTGCATCGCGATCGCCGAAGGAAGCGGCATGATCCATGTCAGCGCGCCAAAGAGGACATAACCGCCGCCTACCGAGAAGCAGGCGCTGATCGCGGACGCGACGAGGCTCGCCGCGCCCAGGATCAGCAGGCGTTCCCCCTCATGCATGGGAAGGCGCGCGCCGGGCGGTGTAGCCGGCCCAGTAACGGGGTTCGAGGCCGAGACCGATGAGCGCGCATATGGCTGCCACCACCGCGACGGCGATGAACGGAATGCCGAAGCCGCCAGTCAGATCGACGCCGATGCCGATCGCCCAGATGCCGAGCGACGCGCCGAGATGGAAAGCGGCATTGAGGAAAGCGATGACCTGCGCAATCGGCCTGATGCCGTAAAGATGCCGCGCCAGGACCGGCGCCTGCACCACGACACCGCCATGTGACACGCCGCGCACCAGCATGAAGATGAGGAAGGTGGCGAACCCCGCAACCGGGAAGGACAGCAGCACAGCCACGCCGCACAGCGCCCAGCAGGCCGCTACGCCCCGGGTCGAGAAGCGATCGAACACCCAGCCGAACAGGATCTTGCCCAGCCCCGAGATGACGATGACGATCGTGAAGCCGAGCGCCGCCATATAGGCGCCGAGATTGGCCTGCCGCTCAACGAACAGCGGGATATATTCATTCACCCCGTTGCTGATCGCGCCGGACAGTGCTGCCGCCACGATGAGCAGGATGAACTGGCGCGTCTTCAGGATGGAGCGGAACTCGGGGCCCGCATCGGTTGCAGGCGTTGCGCCGGCCTTCCTGCTCCTGCCACCGGCCGGACCCGGGTCCAGTTCGTCGGCAGTATAGCCATAAGCTTCCGGTGCTTCGCGGAAGAGAAAGATGGCCGCAAGCAGGACAAAGGCCAGCACCAGAACGCCGGCGGTCGCCGCAGTCGCGTGCCAGCCGAAATGCTGCAATCCATAAGCCGTCGCCAGAGGTACGATCGTGCCGGCAGCCGCGCCACCGAGCATCGCCACGCCGGTGATGCGCCCGATACTGGCCGAATGCCATTTCGCCAGCGTCACCTGAATGGCGATGAGACTGAGGATCGAGGCAAAGCCGGAGACCGAAGCCAGCGCATAATAAATGGGCAGGCTATCGACGAAATAGAGGAGCAGCGTCGCAATGCCGATGACCGCCACGGATTGCACGAAGACGCGCTTGAGGCCGAACTTCACGATCAACCCGCCGGCAAAGAGGCCACCGACACCTGACACCGCCGACTTGATCGCCATGAAGCTGGTCGTCTGGGTAATCGTCCAGCCCATGTCCTGCGAGATGGTGCCATACATGATGGGCATCATCATCGAGACGCCAGCCAGAGCGACGCCCCATACCAGGAAGCCGGTGAATATGTTCATCCATGCATAGCGCCGCATGGTGCCGATCGAAGGGCGCCCGTCCTCACTCATCCGCAAATCCTCTCCCAGTCGGGTGATAAAGACGGCCGCCGGGCCGACCCGCAAACCCTGCTCTCACAAGCAGTGCTGCTTATCGTTCTTTTTAGCAGAACGATGTTCTTTTTATTGAATGGTCTTCGGACTGTCAATCGCGTCCGGCCGGCCGGTCCGTCGAAGGCTGTGGGCGCCCGTCGTTTCATGGGGCCGGGCGCCCGGGCCAAATTCCATGATTGCCGGGCGAAAGCAGACCCGCCGGATCGAGCGCGTCCTTGATCCGCCCATAGGTTCTGGCCAGCGCGTGATCGTTATAGCTGAAGATGCCAAGCGCCTGATCGGCGAGGGCCACATGTGCGCGATAGGGCGCGCAGCCCCATTCCGCCGCCTGCCCGTACAGCTCGGCCATGGCCGTGCGCGCGGCGGTGACCCGTGCCGGATCGCTCGCGTCGAACATCAGCATGCAGGCGGCCACCATGCTGCGCTGGTTGAGCAGCATCCCGACCGGCCCGATCAACCCATGACGCGCCGAGACCTCTCGCACGGCATGGTCGAGCCGCAGGGCCGCTTCGCCGGTGCAGGGCAGCACGGGCGAGAAATCCATATGGCCGAAGCTCTGGCCGAACAAGCCTCGCAAGCGCTCCAGCAGCAGCTGGTTGGGAATCCCGGCGGAGATATAGTCGCGCGGCTCGACGTCGTCCGGACCGGCGGTACCGGGATATGTGCGCAATTCCAGCTCCGCGCCGGGGATGCCTGCGATTGCATGTTCCAGAAGCGCGCGCCGCGCCGCGATCATCCCGGCATGGCCGTAAAGGCCGAGCCGGACATTCCAGCGCCCCGGCCGCAGCACCGTCTTGATATTGGCGAGCGTGAAGGGCGCTTGCCCCGTCTCGACGGCCTCGTCGTCCCCCGGCGTGCCGACGATCATGGGAATGCCCTGCAGCACGCCGGCCTGCAGCAGCGAGCGCAGCGTCTCGATCAGCGGCACGATGTCCGTCGTCTTCATGCACTGGATCGTGCCGATCACGAACTGCTCGGGGCGGGGCATCAGCCACAGACCCGCCTTGGTCACCACGCCGAGATTGCTCTGCTTGAACAGCTCGTCCAGCGAAGGGCCAAAGCCGCGCCGATGGCTGGACCAGAGCGGGCCGCCGGGGATGGCGCCCTGCCCCGTGCGCAGCAGGTCACCGCCCGGCAGAACGACTTCCAGCCCGCATAGCGCCCCGGCATGATCGCCCCACACCCCGTAGCCATAGCCATGGTCCAGCGCATTGCCGATGATGCTCCCCCAGCCGAGATCCGGCACGGACATCATCAATGGCACGTCGTCCGCGCGCAATGCGTCGTAGAGCTGGCGGAAGCTCACGCCGGGCTCGATCAGCGCATGGCCCTGCCGGGCATCGATCTCCAGGATGCGGTTCATGCGCCGGAAGTTGAGCACCACCGCGCCATTCACCACCGGAGCCGACCCGCCATAGCCATAATTCCGCCCCATGGAAGAGGTCCAGATATGGAAGCCCTGCTCGCCGGCAAGGCGCAACACGGCCTGCACTTCCTCCACGCTGGAGGGCTGCACGACGATTGACGGCTGATGATCCCGCGCGCCTGGCCCCTCGAACGGATCGTGGAACTCGGCCAGACCGGCCCCCTCATTCAGCACGGCATCGCTGCCAAGCAGCCGCTTCAGCGCTTCGACGGTGCTGGTGGGCAGGTGTTGCGGCGCGCGGGCGTGATCGATGTTCGGCATTCTCTGTCCTCTCCTGGCTTGCGCGCGGGGCAGCGACCGCTCGCCGAATCGTTCTTTCAAACAGAACTTCGTTACGTTCCATATTGCATCAAGTGCGAATCGTGAATACAGGCGTTTTCAGTTTTAGGAGAGATGACATGGCAGTTCGCAATGGCAAGCAGTATAAAGCTTCACTCGATGACGGCCGCGTCGTCTGGCTGGGCGAAGGCAAGGTGGATGTCGCCACTGATCCCGGCCTCGCCGGTTCGATCGACGGCATGGCCGGCTATTTCGACTGGCAGCTCGACTATGCGGACGAATGCCTTGTCGATGACCCGGAGAAGCCTGGCGAGAAAATGAACGTCAGCCTGATGCTGCCGAAGTCGAAGGAGGATCTCATGATCCGCCATCGCGGGCTGGAGCGTCTCGCCCGCTATTCGAACGGCATGCTCGGTCGCACCCCCGATTATGTAAACGTCGTGCTCTCCGGCCATACGGCGCGCGCGGACATCTGGGCTCAGGGCAAGCCGGAAGGCTATGAGCGCCTGCGCAATTTCCATCGTGAAGTGATCGAGGGCGATCTCTCGATGACGCACACCATCGTGCATGCCAACATCGACAAGGGTGCGCCACCGCTTGCCGGGATGAACTCGGACCTGACCCTGCGTATCGTGGGCCGCAACGAGAATGGCGTCATCGTGCGGGGCGGCAAGGTGCTCGCCACGCTCGGGCCGCTCGCCGACGAAATCTATGTCTACTCGTCCGCGCCGATCCCCACTGGCGCGGAGGATTATGCTCTCATCTTCTCGATCCCGGTCAACACCAAGGGCGTCATCCAGATCTGCCGCGATCATTATGGCGTGAACGCCAGCGTGGCCGACGCCCCCTTCTCCTCGCGCTTCGACGAGCAGGATGCCTTCGTGATCTTCGACGATGTCGAAGTGCCCTATGAGCGCCTGTTCTGCGAAGGCGACCTCAACGTCTATAACATCCTCAATCAGGGCGTTTCGCCGGGCAACACGCTTCAGCAGACGGCGATCCGCGCCATGGTGAAGCTCGAATTCGCCTATGACCTGTGCTCCAGCATTGCCAAGGTGACGAACAGCCTGAACGCGCCGGACGTGGCGGTGCAGCTCGGCGAGATCCACGCCTATCTCTCGCTCACCCGCTCGGCGATCATCGCCGCCGAGGAGCGCGCGCATGACTGGGGCGCGGGCGCCTTCTTCCCGCACCGCGACCTCTCCGTGCTGCGCTGCGTGATGCCCGGCTGGATGACGCGGGTGAACCAGATCATTCGGGCCATCGGCTCGCACAATCTGCTTTGCACCCCTTCGCTCGCCTTGTTCGAGAATCCGGAAATCGGCGACATGCTGCGCAAATATCTGCCCGGCTCCAACGGCATCGCGGCTGAAGACCGCGCCCGCATCATGCGCATGGCCTGGGATTTCGCGGGCTCGGCGCTGGGCAGCCGCGTCGAGCTCTATGAGATGTTCTATCTCACCAGTCAGAGCCGCGCCCGCATCGGCGACCACATGACCGCGCAACGCGACGGCGAATGGGGGCAGGTGCGCGAGTTCATGCAGAAGTCGGGCATCCTGCCCGGCTGATGTCCGTGAACGCGCCTCCCCAGCAGAGCGAGGCCGCCCGCATCGACGAGACGCTGGCGGCCGATTTCCGAAACGCGATGCGACGCCTCGCAAGCGGCGTCGCACTCGTCACGACAGCAGATGCCGGAGGCGCGCGCTACGGCATCGCCATGACGGCGCTGATGTCGCTGAGCATGGAGCCACCCTCACTGCTGCTGGCCATCAATCGCAATGCCTCGCTGTGCGAGCCGCTGCTGGCGCGCGGCCTGTTCGGCATCAACATCCTCGCCCGGGCGCATCAGGCGCCTTGCCATGCGTTCGTCACCGCACCCGCGGCGGAGCGCTTCGGCCATGGCGACTGGACCACGCATGCCAGCGGCATCCCCCTGCTGGAGTCCGCGCTCGCCGGCCTGGTCTGCCGAGTGGACAAGGCCGAACCGTTCGGCAGTCATATGGTCATTCGCGGTCTGGTGGATTATGTCGCGCTCGATCCGTCCAGCGATGCGCTGATCTATCTCGACGGACATTATGGTGGAATGACGGCTGATGAGTGACCGGGCATGAGCGACAGGACGCCCCGGCGCGCGACCTCCGGCAAAGTCATGGCGGAGGGGAGCGCCGATCAGTCCAGCAAGGCCCGCTTCCTGCTCGCCGCGGACGAACAGTTCATCCGCTACGGCTATGACCGCTGCACGATCCGCGCGATCGCCGCGCAGGCGGGCACCAGCCTCGCTTCCCTGAGCCGCAACTGGACGAGCAAGCGCCATCTTTTCGAGGAAGTGTTCCAGCGCCATTTCGACCCCATCCACAAGGCGCAGCACGAGAATTTCGACAGGATCGAGCAGCTGGGCAAGCCCGGTGTGCGCGATATCGTCCAGGCTTTTTTCGAATCCGCCATCAGCCGCAGCGGCAGCGAAGGCGAAGCGCGGCGCAGCCACATGGTCTATTGCTGCGCGCTGACTGACCCTTCCGAAGAAGCGCGCAGCATCACGCGTCCCCTCGTCACGCCGGTGCGCGGCCGCCTGATCGCGCTGCTGCGCCGGGCCATGCCGGATATCGACGAGGAGCGCTTCTTCCTCATGATGACCATCGTGCTCGGCACTTATCTCTATCCACAGGCCCATGGCGGGCGTCTGGCCGCGATCATGGATTTCGACATCAGCAAGATGGACTGGTCCAGAGCCAGCGATACGCTGGCCGATCTCGTGAGCGGCGGCCTCGCCCGCTGACGGGGCCTGTCGGCTGGATCACTTCGCGAGGAACGGCCGGACAATGCGTCGCCTTGCCCGGTCCGTCGCCTTCCTTCCGCTCAGGCCGCCCGTTCCAGCGGCCGGATCCGATCCGCGTCGGCCCAGTTGCCATGGAGGCCGAAGCGCAGGCGGACCGGGATGTTGATCGTCGCGATTGGCCCGCCGGCAATATTCGTCGCCTCGAAGATCAGCAGGTCGCTGCCGCGCTCCTCCAGCCGATTGCAGACCATGACGATCCAGCCATCGCCTTCCGGCGCGTCGGGTGACCGTGGCACGAAGCAGGGCTCCTGGATGGAGGACACCGGGCCGCACCACCATTTCTGCTCCGCGCCGGTCTCCAGATCGACAAAGCCGAGCGTGTTCATCACCCAGCCGCCAGCGCTGCCGCCCTTCATCTCGACCGGCTGGGACGGATCGATCACGACCATCCAGCCATAGCGATTCTTCTGGCCGGTAAACCGGTCGTCGATCTTCGGGAACTCACCGATCATCTCGGAAAGCCGCACGGACTTATAGTCCTCGTCATTCTGGTTCATGTCGACGGTCCAGCGCGTCAGATAGGTCGCGCCCGCCACCGGATCGAACGGCGCATCGTTGATGTCCGGGAAGAAGGGCATCATGTTGTTCGCCGCCACCGGCAGGTCGAGATGGATCTTCGAGCCCTCCTGGAAAGCGTTCATCACATGCGCGGTGAAGCAGTTGCCGCCCTTGAACCAGCGGATGTCGTCCGCCGTCGTCCCCGGCTTGCGCGGCATGACCGCCAGATAGGTCGGCAGTGAGGTATCGAAACCGAAATGCGGCTTGCCGGCCGCCAGCCGTTCCCAGCTGCTGGTCATCGGCATGACCGAGAAGAGCGCATAATCGGGCGTGATCGCGAAGTCGTGCATCATGCAGTAATAGGGCGTTTCGAACCACACATCGTAGAGCAGCTCGCCATCCGGACTGATCTCGTAATAGGTC
Source organism: Sphingobium sp. SYK-6 (assembly GCF_000283515.1). Classification (GTDB taxonomy): domain Bacteria; phylum Pseudomonadota; class Alphaproteobacteria; order Sphingomonadales; family Sphingomonadaceae; genus Sphingobium; species Sphingobium lignivorans. Next base: position 1,202,857 of record NC_015976.1, on the reverse strand, counting down.
ATGTCGCGGGTGAGCACGCCTTTGGAGGCATAGCCGAAGCTGCATAGATTGCCCGTCGCGGGATCAGTCTTGGGATGCGCCGAGAAGGTCTCGCCTTTCATCTTCCCGTGGAAGTCGATGTAGCCCTGCGTCTCCAGCGTTATCGAGTCCATGACCAGCGGCGGCGAATCCTCCTTGAGCGCATAAAGACGGCCACCGTGGATATAGGCATTGGTGTTCGCCGTGCCGCGGATCTTCCCCTTGACGGTCTCATCGTCGGTCAGCGGATTGCGATATGCGCCGAACAGCGCCCGCCCGGCCTCGTTCTCCAGCTTCCATTTGTCCGTCTTTGCCCAGCGCTGGGTGAAGTTCACCTTGCCGTTCCTGAACCGGAACATGGAAATCATCCCATCCCCGTTGAACGCGATGTCGTTACCCAGCTTGGGCGGGAACTGGTGCTCGGGTTGCACCCGATAGAAAGCGCCATCCATTTCCGGCGGGATCTGCCCATGCACGTTGAGATCCTCGACATTGGCTTCGACGCGCGAGGGCGTGTTGAAACCGGTGAAGGCCGGAACGTCGGGAAACGTGGTCATGGGCATCTCCTAAGGCAGAACGTCTGAAGCCAGCTGGCAGCCGAAGGCGCGACGATGTTCTAAAAATAGAACACCATTCTAAAAATGAGTCGTGATCTTGTCCAGTAGCTTTCTGGCGGTCGGGTCAATGCAATCCCACTCCGCCTCCTCCCCCCGCAGAAGGCGCCGCGTCTCCGAGGCGCGCGGAGGCCGCGCCCCGCTCGCGAGACCAGGACATGCCGTCAGCCTCGATTGACAAGCGCTCGACGATCTCTTAAAAAGAACATCGTTCTGTTAGTTAGAACAATAAACGGCGCGGTTCGAGAGCGGGCAAGCGCTTGACCTAGTCTGATTCTGGAGGGGAATGATGAAACAGCAGACCCGCGTCGTCCGTCTGATGGCCGGCGCAGCCCTGTGTGCGATGACGATGCCCATGCAGCTTCATGCGCAGGAGGCGCCCGACGAGGCTGCCGGGGCGAACGACGCGTCCACCGAGGAAATCGTGGTCACCGCGCAATTCCGGCGCGAGAGCGCCCAGAAGACGGCCATCTCCATCGACGTGCTGTCCGCCGACAAGCTGCAGCAGGCCGGCGTTTCCCAGGCCACCGACATCGCCCGCCTCTCACCGGGCGTGCAGATCACACAGGGCGGTTCGGCGCTCCAGGTCTATATCCGCGGCGCGGGCGACTTCTCCACGACCGGCTACAGCAACTCGGCCGTTGCGCAGGCCTATGACGGCGTGTTCGCGGCGCGCACCCAATATGTCGCCGGCACCTTCTTCGATCTCGAGCGCGTGGAAGTGCTCAAGGGCCCCCAGGGCACACTTTATGGCCGCAACTCGACCGGCGGCGCCATCAACATCATTCCCGTCGAGCCGCGGATCGGTACGTTCGAGGGTTATGTAAGCGCGGGCTTTCAGAACTATAACGGCTTCAATGCCGAGGGCGCGATCAACATCCCGATCGGCACGAGCTCAGCCTTGCGCGCCTCGTTCCAGGGCGTCTCGCGCGAAGGTTATATCAGCGACGGCACGGATGACGACAAGCATCATTCCTTTCGCCTGCAGTTCAAGACCGAACCGAGCGCGGACGTCACTTTGCGCCTCGGCCTCAACTACCAGCATCTCGGCGGCCGTGGCCCCGGCAAGGTGGTCTATGAACCCACCGCGCCCAACGCGCCCGGGATCACCAATCCCCAGCCGATCATCCCCGACGATCGCTGGACATCCATCGACGAAAGCCTGAACGCGCTGATCGGCCGCGTTACCGCGCCCCCGGGCATCTATCCGCTCGATACGAGCCAGGTGTACCAGAACATCACGATCTGGGGCGTCAATGCCCATCTCGACTGGAATCTCGGCCCCGCGACGCTCACCGTCATCCCCGCCTATCAGCGCGTGGAAACGGATTCCCTCGTCATGCCGGCCCTCTACTTCAACACGGTCAACGAGTTCACCGGCGCACCATCCACCTCCGACGCCAAGACCCTGGAAATCCGTCTCGGCAATGCGAACGACAAGCTCAAATGGGTCGTGGGCGGCTATTATTTCCGCGAGGATCAGGACAGCTACAATTCGGTGCGACTGGGCTTCGCCTCGGACACCGCCTTCGTCGCGGACCTGAGCACGGAGGCTTATGCCGCTTTCGGCGAACTCACCTACTCGCTGACGGACGCGCTGCGCTTGACGGGCGGCCTGCGCTATACCGATGAAAAGAAGAGCGTCGACGGCCATCGCTATGCGCTCTTCGGCTCGGCAGGCTGCACCACGCCCGGGACCGGACCGCAGAACAGCTGCGAGATCCTGACGTCGGCCGGCACAAACGTGCAGGGCACCTACAGCGTCAACAAGCTGAACTTCAAGGCGGGCGCGGAGTTCGATGCCGGCCCCGACAGCATGCTCTATGCGAGCGTCGCGACGGGCTTCAAGTCCGGCGGCCAGTCCAATGCGGACATCGACCCCTACAAGCCCGAGGAAGTGACAGCCTATACGCTGGGCGCCAAGAACCGCTTCTTCAACCGTCTGGTCCAGTTCAACGCCGAGCTGTTCTATATGGATTATCGCGACCGGCAGGAGAATTTCACGTCGCTGGATCGCGGCGGCGCGCAGGTTTCCTCCCTGTTCAACGCCGGCAAGGCCGTGGCCAAGGGCGCGAGCATCGACCTGACGCTCTTCCCCTCCCGCAACGACCAGTTCCGGGTCGCAGTCGAATATGTCGACAGCGAATACAAGGAATTCTCCTATCGCAACTATCGGGCGGCCAATCCCTCGGCACGCACGTCGTGCGACGTGACGCCGGTCGCCGGGGGCACGACGCAGATCGGCTTCTGGACGATCGACTGCACCGGCTTCCAGCTGCCGCGCACGCCCACATGGTCCGGCACGGTCAGCTATACGCACACATTCGACCTGGCCAATGGCGCCGCGATCGAATTCTCGCCGGACATGAGCTTTGCATCCTCGCGCTGGCTCGCCGCCGAGTTCGTCGAGAACGCACGGGCCGATGCCTATGCCTTGTTCAACGCGAGCCTCACCTACCGGGCGCCGGACAATGGCTATTCCGTCCAGCTCTTCGTGCGGAACATCGGAAACGAGGCGGTCTATACCGGCACGCAGCAGTATCCCTTCATCAACAACTATAATGGTCAGGACATCGCTCCGCCGCGCACATACGGCGCGCGCTTCCGGGTGCGGTTCTGATCTCCCGGGGGCAGCCCGTCTCTCCGCTGGCTGCCCCCCTTTCCTTCCCCATGATTTCCAGCGGGCTTTAGCCAGAGGTGATCGGCTGCGCTCCGGCCCGGGGTGCGTTCATTCCATTCTCTCGAACACGCAGCATTTCGCGCAGACTTCTAGCCGATGCCAGCGGATGGGGTTGAATTCCCTGCTCTCTCTCGCTAAAACAGAATAATATTCTGTCTAATAGAACTTACAGGAGTCGGGATGCGACTGGCAAGATTTGACGGTGGACGGCTGGGTGTGGTGATCGGCGACGAGATCGCGGACATCACGGCGCTGACCGGGGCCGACCCGGCGCAATGGCCGGACATGAACATGATCCGCCTGATCCGTGATTTCGAGGGACTGCGCGGCGCAATCGAAGCGGCTCTCCCCGGACTCGCCCGGATCCCGCTGGCGCAGGTCAGCCTCGAAACGCCGGTTCCCTGGCCGAACAAGATCATCGCCTACCCCGTCAATTACCACGCGCACGGTCGCGAGATGCAGGCGCAGTATCGCGCCACCAACCAGGGCTTCTTCCTGAAGCCCGGATCGGCACTGTCCGGCCCGACCGACCCGGTCGTGCTGCCCGCCGTCCCGGGGCGCGAGGTGCATCACGAAAGCGAACTGGCGATCATCATCGGCAAGACCTGCCGGAGCGTCGCGCGGGAGGACTGGAAGGATGTCGTCTTCGGCTACGCCTGCCTGCTCGACATGGTGGTGCGCGGCCGCGAGGAACGTGTGTTCCGCAAGGCCTATGACACATTCTGCCCGGTCGGCCCGTGGATCACGACCGCCGACGCGGTGAACGATCCCGCGACGCTCGACATGAAATTGTGGGTCAATGACGACCTGCGCCAGAAGGCCAACACGCGCGACCTGGTGCTCGACATTCCGGGCATGATCGCGACGGCCTCGGCCGTCATGACGCTCCAGCCGGGCGACATCATTGCCACCGGCACGCCGGAAGGCGTCGGCCCGGTGGTGGACGGCGATCGCATCCGCATCGTGATCGACCAGGTCGGCGAAATGGCCGTGGACGTGGTGCAGGGCCAGGAAGGCATGACGGAGGTCTTCGCGCAGCCCTACGTTCCGCCCATCATCAAGCAGGCCTGAGATGGGCGCGGATCGCGATAAGGCGCTGACGGCTCTGTACGGGAGCTTCACCAGCCTCAACATGGAAGGCGGATGGCATCGCCGCTTCCCGGCGCTCTGGCCCGAGCCGCGCCGCAATTTCCTGCCGCATGTCTGGCATTATGCGGATGTGAAGCCAATCCTCGACCGGGCCGGCGAACTGATCGACACGCAGCAGGCCGAACGGCGCAATCTCACCATGTTCAACCCGGTGGAAGGCAATGTCTATTCCACTGTGCGCACGATCGTCGCTGCCTATCAGATGATCCGCCCCGGCGAGACGGCGCGCGCCCACCGGCACACACCCAATGCGCTGCGGCTTATCCTCGAAGGGCGCGGCACCTCGACCGTGGTCGACGGCAAGCAGGTCGAGATGCGCCCCGGCGACGTGCTGCTCACGCCCAACTGGGCCTGGCATTCCCACGCCAATGACGGCGCGGCGCAATGCTACTGGATGGACTTTCTCGACGTGCCGCTCGTCCATCTGCTCGAACCGATGTTCTACGAGCCGCACCCGGATGGCATCGAAAAGCAGGTCGAACGGCTCGACCAGGCCCCCATCGCTTTCCGCTGGGAAGAGACGCTTGCTGCTTTCGAGGCGGAACAGGCCCGGCAGGGCCCGGACGTTCCCATCGTAGTCGAACTCGGCCCGGCGCAGCTCGACACCATCGCGCTGCACATGCACCGCATCGGGGCCGGACAGGCCACGGCGCCCGTGCAGACCACCGCCAACGCCATCTTCGCGGTCGTGCAGGGCCGCGGAATCGCCGAAATCGATGGCGAGCATCACGCCTGGGCGTTCGGCGATACCGTCGCCGTCCCGGCCTGGCGCCCGCACAGCTTCCGCGCGCTGGACGACGCCGTTCTCCTGCGCGTCTCGGACGACCCGGTGATGCGCAAGCTCGGCTGGCTGCGGAGCCGCCTGCCATGACCCGGCCCTTCCCGACCTTCTCCCCTTCCCCCTTTTCAGACTGGAGCAACGCGTGAGCAAGTCGCCAAAGATCATCATCGCCGGCGGTGGCATTGGCGGCATGAGCGCCGCGCTGTCGCTGCTGCGCCGCGGCTATGACGTCGACGTCTACGAACAGGCCCCCGAGCTGGGTGAAGTCGGCGCCGGCGTGCAGATCAGCCCCAACGGATCGCGCGCGCTCGATGCACTCGGCGTGTTCGACGCGCTCCGCCAGGCATCCTGCGAGCCGCGCCGCAAGGAATTCCGCCTCTGGAACACCGGCCGCGCCTGGGAGATGTTCGACCTCGGCAAGATGGCCGTCGAGAAATATGGCTACCCCTATCTGACGGTCTACCGGCCGGACCTTCTCAACACGCTGATCAACGCGGTGCAGGCCATCAAGCCGGACGCCGTGCATCTCTCCTGCCATGTCGAGGATGTGGACGTGTCGGACGACGGGGCAGCCCTGCACCTCTCCGGCGGGCGCACCGTCAGCGGCGACGTTCTGGTCGGCGCCGATGGCGTGAAATCCGCTGTCCGCAAGTCCCTCTTCGGCGACGACGAGGCCAGCTTCACCGGCATGATCGCCTGGCGCGCCGTTATCCCCATGGAGCGGCTGCCCGAGCATATGCGGCAGATGGTCGGCTGGACGTGGATCGGCCCTGGCGGCCATCTCGTCAATTACCCGCTGCGTGGCGGGCAGCTCATGAACATGATCGGCACCATCGAGCGCGACGACTGGCAGGTCGAGAGCTGGTACACACAGGGGTCCGTCGAGGAATGCGCCAATGATTTCAAGGGCTGGCACGAGGATGTGCAGACCCTGATCCATGCCGCGCCGGCGATCATGAAATGGGCGTTCATGGAGCGCACGCCACGGCAGGTCTGGAGCAAGGGCCGCGCGACGCTGCTTGGCGACGCGTGCCACGCCACCTTGCCCTTCCTGGCACAGGGCGCGGTGATGTCGATCGAAGATGGCGTCATCCTTGGCCGCTGCCTGGACAAGTATGACGATCCCCAGGAAGCCCTTCGTCGCTACGAAGGGGCCCGTGTCGAGCGCACCAGCCGCATGGTGCGCGGCGCCAAGGACAACACCGCCCGCTTCCATGAAGCGGCTCTCGCGACCGAAGAGGGCGCCGTGCGCTACATGGAAAGCGAGTGGAGCCGCGCGCCGATCCACGACCGCTATGACTGGCTCTATAGCTACGATGTCGAGACCGTGGACATCTGACCATGATTGCCCGATCCGCTGCCGACGAAAGCCACCTGCCGCCCGCCGATCTGCTGGAGGGCGTGCGGGTGCTCGATCTGACCAATGTGCTCTCCGGTCCCTATGCCACTTATCAGATGGCCATGCTCGGCGCGGAAGTCATCAAGGTGGAGAACCCGGCGGGCGGCGACCTCGCCCGCAAGCTCGGCGCCTCCCCGGCGCTCAACGAGGCGCTGATGGGTACGTCCTTCCTTGCCCAGAATGCCGGCAAGAAGTCCGTGACGCTCGATCTCAAGACGCCGGGCGGCAAGGCGTTGTTCACCCAGCTGCTCGGCACGGCGGACGTGATCGTCGAGAATTTCCGGCCTCGGGTGATGGAGCGGCTCGGCTTCTCCCGGGACGCGGTGCAGGAGATCAATCCCCGCATCGTCTATTGTGCCATTTCCGGCTTCGGCCAGAGCGGGCCGCTCAGCGCCAATCCGGCCTATGACCAGATCGTGCAGGGCTATTCCGGCGTGATGAGCATCACCGGCGACGCGCAATCCGCGCCGCTGCGTGTGGGCTATCCACTGTGCGACACGCTGGGCGGCATGGGCGCCGCCTTCGCCGTCGCCAGCGCCCTGTTCCGGCGCGAGCGCACCGGCAAGGGCTGCTACATCGACCTTTCGATGCTGGATTCCACCATCTCCGCGATGGGCTGGGCCGTCTCCAATTATCTCATCGCCGGTGTCGAGGCGAAGCCGATCGGCAACCAGAACATGACCGCGGCGCCCTCCGGTGCTTTCCGCGCCGCCGATGGTCCGCTCAATATCGCCGCGAACAAGCAGGAGCAGTTCGAGGCGCTGTGCGACATCATCGCGCGCCCCGACCTTGCAGGCGATCCTCGCTTCGTCGATCGCGAGGCGCGCAAGGCCAATCGCGAAGCGCTCAATGCCCTTCTCGATGAAGCGTTGGCGGCGAGGACCGCGCAGGACTGGGAAACGCAGCTCAACGCTGCCGGCATTCCGGCGGGACGTATCCTCACGGTGCCCGGCGCACTCGCACATCCGCAGATCGTCGCGCGCGACCTCGTGCAGGCACTGCCGCTGGGACAGGCCGGGATCGAGGACGTGAAAGTCGTGCGCGCCGGCTTCGCATTGGGGGACGGTCGCCCGGGCGCCCGATCCGCCCCGCCCGTGCTGGGCGCGGACAATGAAGTCGTATTCACGGCACTCGGCGTCGACACCGACGAACTGGCCAGGCTGCGTGCCGAAGGCGCGATCTGATCGTGCGGGCGGGAGCGGGATCCATGCTTGCGACAGCGCGTGCCGCGCGCTCAGCCGCCGCGCAACGCTGCGAACCGCGCGGGCGATGCCCCGAGGCTGATCGAAAGCCGAATGCTCGCTTCCACGAGCGCAGGCTTGATCCCCTCGGCATGCTCGGGATTGAAGCGCGTGATCGGGCCGGACAGGGTGAGGACGCCCATCAGCGCGTTATTGGCGCCGAACACGGGTGTCGCCAGCGCCGCCATCTCCGGTTCGACGCTGCCGAAGGATTCGGCCATGAACATCTCGGGCGTCAGCGCAAGGCCCGACTCCTGCGTGAACCGGCGGAAGATCGTCGCCGCCGCGCCGTTGTTCATCGGGCGCCGGTCGCCCACGCGGATGTTGTAATCCCGGATGGCGTGACGGCCGTCGACGCGGAACAGGCAGAGTTGCTCGTTGCCGTCGTCAATGAAGAAAGTCGCGCCTTCGTTGGTCGCCGTCACCAGTTCCTCGAGCACGGGCTCCACGAATTCGCGCAGGCTGAAGCTGTCCTGGAAGATGCTCGCGAGGCTGAGCAAGCCGGGCCCAAGCTGGTAATTGCCATCCGCCCGCTGCCAGACGAAGCCGTATTTCTCCAGGGATCCCATCAGCCGGAGGATCGTGCTCTTGTAGAGACCGGTGTTGCGGGAGATTTCGGCAAGCGTGAGCACCGGCTTCTCGCGGCTGAAGGCATGCAGAATGTCGAATGCACGGTCCACCGCCGCGACGCCTGCCTTCGAATTCATGGCCATCCTCTCTTCACTGCTCCGTCCATATTGTTCTACTTAACGGAACAACGGTCCATTATGTCAATGACTTTCTCGGGAAGTCACCTTCCACTCATCGCTCGGGGATCTCTATGATGACCAGCCTGCCCACGCGTGTCCACATCAAGGAGGAAGGCCCCCGCGAGGGCTTCCAGATCGAGAAGGGACCGATCAGCACGGATCAGAAGATCCGTCTCATCGATGCGCTGGCGGATACCGGGCTCGACCATATCCAGGTCACGTCCTTCGTGCATCCCCAAAAAGTGCCGGGCATGGCCGATGCGGAAGCCGTCGTCGCCGGCCTGACTCCGCGTCCCGGCGTCCAGTATACCGGCCTGTGGCTCAACCAGCGCGGCCTCGAGCGCGCGATCGCGACCGGAAGGCTTCATCTGGAAGGCAAGCTGACGCTCTATGCTTCCAACGCCTTCCTCAAGCGCAACCAGAACCGCGACCCGGCCCAGCAGCTCGCCGCGCAGCCCGAGCTGATCGACATGTATCAGGCGCATGGCATCCCGGTGCGCACCGGCTTCGTCACCGCTGCGTTCGGCTGCAATTTTGATGGGGACGTGCCGGTCGATCGGGTGGTGGGGCTCGTCGCGGACATGCGCGCCATCGCGCGCGACCATGGCGAGGACCTTGGCCTCATCGGCCTTGGCGACACCATGGCCTGGGCCACGCCTGAACGTATTCGGCAGGTGGTCGGCGCGGTGCAGGATGCCAATCCCGATGTGGCGCTCTCGCTCCACTTGCATGACACGCGCGGGCTCGGGCTCGCCAACGCCTATGCAGGACTCCAGATGGGAGTCGCACATTTCGATGCCGCGGTGGCAGGTCTGGGCGGCTGCCCCTTCGCCGCCCATGCCGGTGCGGCCGGCAATATCTGCACCGAGGACTTCGTGTTTATGTGCGAGGAAATGGGCATCGGAACCGGCATCGATCTGGAAAAGCTGATCGACTGCGCCATCCTGGCCGAGGAGATCGTCGGGCATCCGCTGCCCGGAAAGGTCAAGACCGGCGGAAGCCTGGCGGCGCTCAGGGCCCGGCGCGCCGGAGCATGAACGCGACGCCTGCCCGGGAAGCCGGCATCGCGACGCCCTGGCAGCGGCTCGATGCGGCGGAGCGCGGTCGCCTCGCTGCCCTGCCGCGATCGCTGCTCATCCTGCTGGAGAATATCCTCGCGCATGAAGCCGATCCTGCGCCGTGGCTGGCTTCCTTCGACGACTGGCTGACCCATGGCGCGCTGGATGGCGCGGAGATTCCCTTCCGACCCTCGCGCATCCTCCTGCAGGATACGGCAGGCGTCGCCGTGCTGGCCGATCTCGCCGCGCTGCGCGATCATCATGTCGCGCACGGCGGGGCACCCGGCGGCGTGGATGCCGCCATCCCCATCGATCTGGTGATCGATCACAGCGTCCGCGTCGATCACAGCGGAACGTCGGAGGCTCTCGCCTGCAACCTCGCGCTCGAATATGCACGCAACGCGGAACGCTACAGCTTCTTCAAATGGGCGCAGCGTAGTTTCCCGCGCCTGCGCGTCGTGCCTCCGGGGCATGGCATCTGCCACCAGATCAACCTGGAGCAACTCAGCGAGGTGGCGAGCCCGCTCCCGCACCAACCGGCGTGGACCGCCGCGCAGACGGTCATCGGCACGGACAGTCACACGACCATGGTCAACGCGCTCGGCATTCTCGGCTGGGGCGTGGGCGGCATCGAGGCGGAAATGGCGGCGCTGGGCCATCCCCTGCCCGTCCCGCTCCCGCGCGTCTGTCTCGTTCGCCTGACCGGGCACCCTCGTCCCGGCGTGATGGCGACGGACATCGCGCTGCATGTGACAGCGCGACTGCGCGCGGCTGGCGTCGTCGACCAGATCGTCGAGTTCGCGGGCGATGCGCTCGATCATCTGGCGCTGGCAGACCGCGCGGCCATATCGAACATGTGCCCGGAATATGGCGCGACCGCCGCCCTGTTCCCGGTCGACGACCAAACGCTCGACTATCTGGCCGCCAATGGGAGACAGCCCGAGGCCATAGCGCGCTACCGCACCTATGCGCTGGCGACAGGGCTATGGCGCGATGCTGGCCCGGAGCGCCGCTACAGCCGCACGATCGACATCGCGCTTGACGATCTGGCGCCTGTCATGGCCGGGCCGAGCCGCCCGCAGCAGCTGCGCGCTCTGCCGGACGTTCCCGCCAGCCTGAGGGAGAGCTTCCCGGACATGGGGCCGCCGCCCGCGCCCGGCACATGCGGGGACGGCGCCATCGCGATCGCGGCCATCACGAGTTGCACCAACACCGCCAACCCGCATCTCATGATCGCGGCCGGGCTGCTCGCCCGCAAGGCCCGCGCGCGCGGCCTTGCCGTGCCGCCCTGGGTTAAGACCTCGCTGGCGCCGGGCTCGCGCCGCATCGCGCACATGCTGCGCCTATGTGGCCTGCAGGACGATCTGGATGCGCTGGGCTTCCATCTGGTGGGCTTTGGCTGCACCACCTGTGTCGGCAATTCAGGCGACCTGAAGGCGGAGATTGCGTCGGGGCCGGAGGATGCGCCCTCTCTGCTCACTGCCCTGCTTTCGGGCAACCGCAACTTCGAGAACCGGATTCATCCGGATGTGCGCGCCAACTATCTGGCCTCGCCACCGCTGGTGGTCGCGGGCGCTCTGGCCGGGTCGCTCTGTATCGATCTCTCCGCAGCGCCTCTCGGCACCGATCGGAACGGCGTGCCGGTCATGCTGGCAGACATCTGGCCGGAAGCGGAAGAGATTGCCGCCATGGTGGCGGTCGCCGAGCGCGCCCTGCGCACCGAGACGCCCGAGCCACCCGAGGACACAGCATGGGATGCGCTTCCCGCCCCGCAGGCGCCTTGCTTCCCCTGGGATGCGGACTCCGCTTTCATCCAGCCACCGCCCTTTTTCGGCGCCGATCAGGCCGGCGCGCGCGGTGACATCATCGATGCGCGAGCGCTGCTCTGGCTGGGTGACAATGTGACCACCGATCACATCTCGCCGATTTCCCGCATACGCCCTGACTCGCCTGCCGGGCTCCATCTGCGCGCGCGCGGCGTGCCGACGGAGCGGCTTGGTGGCTATGGTGACCGGCGCGCCAATCACCATGTCATGATTCGCGGCACATTCGACAATCAACGGCTGGACAACCGGCTTGCCGGGGCCACCGGCAATCTTGCCCTTGGCCCGGACGGGCAGCGCACATCCGTCTTCGATGCCGCCACCGCCTTCGCAACGCGGGGCATCCCGCTCGTGGTCATCGCGGGCGAGAATTACGGCACCGGCTCCGCGCGGGACTGGGCGGCAAAGGGCACGGCCCTGCTCGGTATCCGTGCCATCCTCGCGCGCAGCTTCGAGCGCATTCACCGCAACAATCTCATCGCCATGGGCGTGCTGCCCGTCCTGCTGCCGGCCGACGCTTCGCTGCCGGCTCCCGACCCGGCGCTGCGCATCGACATTCTGGGTACGGACTGCCTCACGCCCGCGCGCCCCATCGTCACGCTGCGTTTCATGGCCGCGGATGGAAGCCTGATCAGCCAGCATGAGGCGCAGGTGGATGCTCGCGCGCGCAGCCAGATCGCGCTGCTCACGGCAGGCGGACTCTTCGCTCGTCTCCGCGCGCAATATGGGACGGCCGTACCGCTGGGTGGCTGGGAGCAGGGGGGCGTGCGCGCCTGAATGCGATGATGGCGATCCGGCCGCCCCGCCGTTTCATGTCCGGAGGATCTTCTCCATGGCCTTGCCCTTCGCAAGCTCGTCGACCAGCTTGTCCAGATAGCGGATTTCCCGCATCAGCGGCTCCTCGATCTCTTCCACGCGGACGCCGCAGATCGTTCCCTTGATAAGATGTCTGGCCGGATTGAGAGCGGGGGCCTGGGCGAAAAAATCCTCAAAGCTCGTCTGCTTCTCCAGATGGCCCGCGATCTCCTGCTGCGCATAGCCCGTCAGCCAGCGGACGATCTCGTCGACTTCGCCGGCGTTGCGCCCCTTCCTTCCCGCCTTGGCAACGTAGAGCGGATAGACGCTGGCAAAGCTCATGGAATAGATACGATGCCGGGTCATGCGTTGGGACCGAGGAGAGGCATCACATCGACGGAGTCGCACGGGAAGATCGTGAAGTGCGGATGGCCTTCGAACAGCCTGGCCGCCGCCTCATGCGATCGGGCACGCACGACCACGAAGACCGTCAGCTCATTCACTGCATCCGCCACGCCAGCCGGGGAAGTCCGCTTGGTCGGGCCGAGCGGACCGCCTTCATAGACGATCGAATCCCTGTTGGCCTCGTCCCAGGCCTTCAGCGCGGCAAGGCCTTCCTCATCCCTGGCGCGGCGCTCCTCATCGGACATCGCATACCAGGCCTGCCAGCGCGGGCTCGACTTGTTGCTCGTGAAAACCGCGAGATAAGTGCCGGTCTCGCTCATATTCTGCCTCCAGAATAGCTGCGGGCCAGAGCTGGGGCCCGCGCACGTTCAGTCCTCTCCGTCAGAAGCGGGCCATTCAAGGCCGGCCCGTACTTCCTTGCATATTATGGAAGTTGGCGATGCGGGGGTAAATGGCGTGTTTCGGATGACCCAGGCTGCTGCTCACCCGGCCGCGCCATCCCCGGCCGGCGGACCACTGCTCCCGCGTGACACGGGCAGCGCAGCGTCCTATTGGCGAAGCGTGGATCGCTTGCGCCGCCTTCTCCTTGCTCATCGCCGCGGGGCGGCATTGATGCTGTGCGTCGCGCTGGCGTTCAAGCTGCTCATGCCCGCCGGCTACATGACCGCAGTGGAGCACAAGTCGCTCAGCGTCGCCCTCTGCACCGGCACCGGTCCGGCCTCGATAACGATCGCCCTCCCCGCTGACGCGGACGGGAACGAGGACCATCGCGATACCGGAGCCGGAGATCAGCCCTGCGCCTTTTCGGCACTGGCGGCACCACTGCTGGCGGAGGCAGAGCCCTTTCCGACGGTGGAACCGGACCGGCACGCGGCCCGGCCTGTACCGCCGCTTCCCGCCTGGCAGCTTGCCCGCGAGAGCGCACGTCTGCGCCCGCCGCTGCGTGGTCCGCCCACGCGCGCCTGATCCATCGCGCCTTCAATGGCGATGGCGGCTTTCGTCGCCAGCCAGTCCCCGGGGCTGACCTGCCCCACCGCATCCTTTTCTTTCGGAGACCGGACCATGATCCGTCATACCCTCATTCCTGCCGCTTTTGCGCTTGCCGCCACGCTCGCCCCAACCGCTACGTCCGCCCAGACGACGACCGCCGGAACCCTGGAGATCACGGCCCCCTGGGCGCGCGAAACCGCGCAGGGCCAGAGCGCCGGCGGCGGTTTCCTGACCATCGGCAACAAGGGCAAAGCCCCAGACAGACTCCTCGGAGGCAGCACGCCCGTTGCGGCCGAAGTACAGATCCACACCATGAGCATGGACGGCGGTGTGATGCGCATGCGCCCGCTGCGGGACGGGCTCGCTATCCCGCCGGGCGGATCGGTGGCGCTAAAGCCAGGCAGCTTCCACATCATGTTCATGCGCCTCAAGCGTCCGCTCAGGCGCGGCGAGACTTTTCCCGTAACTTTGCGGTTCGCTCGCGCGGGCGACGTGGCGGTTCGCTTCCGGGTCGAGGCGGTGACCCACGGCACTGCCGGCAAGGACGCGCACGGAGGCAACAGCCATGACTCGCACTGACACGCGCTCGCCCTTGTCCCGACTGCGCCTCTGGCTCTGGCTGGCGATCGGCCTCGTCGCGCTTGCGGGCGGCGTCCTGCTCGCGATGCGGCTGACCGGGACGCCCGGCGCAAGCCCGGGCTCGGTCGGCACGCAGGCCCCACCGGACATCGGCAGCCGTTTCTCGCTGGTCGACCGGAACGGCAAGCCCGTGACGCCCGAGACGCTGAAGGGCACGCCCTATGCCATCTTCTTCGGCTTCACCCGCTGCCCGGACGTGTGCCCCACGACGCTTTCCCGCATGGCGCACCTGCGCAAGGCGATGGGTGCGGACGGCGAGAAGTTCCGCATTGTCTTCGTGTCGGTGGACAGCGGCCATGACAAGCCAGCCGACGTAGGCGCCTATGTCGACCTGTTCGGCACGCCCATCCTCGGCCTCACCGGCAGCGAAGCGCAAATCGCGCAGGCAGCAAAGTCCTTTCGGGTATTCTTCCAGAAAGTGCCCGTCGACGGCGGCGACTACACGATCGATCACAGCGCCTTCGTCATCCTGATGGATCGCGAGGGGCGCTTCCGCTCGCTGCTGAGCGACCGGGACAGCGAGGCATCCGCTCTCGCGGAGCTGCGCGGGCTGGTCGCCTGAAACATGCGGGCCGATAGGAACCCCGATGAGCAATATCCTCCATATCGGCCCGGTGATGGTCCCGCTCGACCGGCTCGTGGCGCTCGCGCTGATGCTGCTGTTCCTCACCGCATGCGAATGGCGCCTGTGCCGGGACGGGCGGCGCTCGGCCTTCTGGCCGGGACTGCTCGCCCTGGCCGCCGGGCTGATTGCGGCTCGAGCTGCCTATGTCTGGCAACATAGGGTCAGCTTCGCGCTCGATCCGATCGCCGCGCTGCATGTCTGGCTCGGCGGCTGGTCCTGGGCGGCCGGCGTCGTCGCGGCGGGGGCCGTCCTTGTCCTCTCCCTCCGCCGCGCTCGCCCTGTGGCTCAGGGCCTTGCCCTCCTCGCGGCGCTGACGCTCATCTGGGCGGGCTTCGAGCGGCTGGCGCCCCGCGATCCGCCGCTGATGTTGCCGGCGTCGCTCGCCTTCGAACGTCTCGACGGCGACTCTCTCACGCTCGGCGATGTCAGAGGCGGACCGGTAGTCCTCAATCTCTGGGCGACATGGTGTCCGCCGTGCCGGCGGGAGCTGCCGATGCTCGTGCAAGCCGCGGCGGAACCGGGCGTGCCGCCCATCCTGCTCGTCGATCAGGGTGAAGCGGCCGGGCATGTGCGGCGTTTCCTGGAAACCGAGCGCCTCAACACGGCGCCGGTGCTGCTCGACCCCGACAGCCGACTCGGTGAGATCACGGGTGGAAAGGCCTTGCCCACCACCCTGTTCGTGGATGGCGAGGGCATCGTGCGGCAAAGCCATGTCGGCCAGATCTCGCGTGTCCAGCTCGACATTGCGCTGCGGACGCTCAGCGCGGGAGGCGACGGCGCCCCTTGAACGTTAGGGCGGATGCCGCTCCCGAACGACCGCGCCACGCCGAAAGCCATTGCCCATCGCACCCGAGTGCGGCAACGAGCAGGCAGGAGATCGCGATGCTCAAGCACATTCCCTGGATCATCGTCGCCGCGGTCGGCGCGCTGGCGCTCACCGTTCTGGCGGTATCGCGTGGCGAACCGATCAATGCGCTCTGGATCCTCGCGGCGGCGCTCTGCACTTTCGCGGTCGCCTATCGTTATTATGCGCTGTTCATCGCCCGTCATGTGATGCGGCTCGATCCCGCACGGCCGACGCCAGCGATCTACAGGGCGGACGGGCTGGATTATGTCGCGACCGACCGGCGCGTTCTCTTCGGTCATCATTTTGCGGCCATCGCGGGCGCCGGCCCCCTGGTCGGCCCCGTGCTCGCCGCGCAGATGGGCTATCTGCCCGGCACGCTGTGGATCATCGCCGGCGTGGTGGTCGCGGGGGCGGTGCAGGACTTCATGGTGCTGTTCATCTCCATGCGGCGGGACGGGCGCTCGCTGGGCGAACTGGTGCGCATGGAGATGGGACCGGTCGCAGGGACCATCGCGCTGATCGGCGCCTTCGCCATCATGGTTATCATCCTGGCGGTACTGGCCCTCATCGTGGTGCGCGCGCTGGCAGAAAGCCCATGGGGCATGTTCACTGTCGCGGCGACCGTGCCCCTCGCGCTGTTCATGGGCATCTATACGCGCTGGATCAGGCCCGGCCGGATCGGCGAGGTGTCCGCACTTGGCTTCGTCGGGCTCATTCTCGCGATCATCTTCGGCCAGTCAGTCGCTGCATCGCCGGTCTGGGGCCCATTGTTCACCTTCACGCCGGTCCAGCTCTGCTGGATCCTCATTGGCTATGGCGCGGTCGCTTCGGTGCTGCCAGTCTGGCTGCTGCTCGCGCCGCGTGACTATCTCTCCACCTTCCTCAAGATCGGCGCGATTGCCGCGCTGGCGGTCGGCATCGTCATCATGGCCCCGCCGCTCAAGATGCCGGCGCTCACGCAGTTCGTCGATGGCGGCGGCCCGGTCTGGTCGGGCGCGCTGTTTCCCTTCCTGTTCATCACCATCGCCTGCGGCGCGGTCTCCGGCTTCCACGCCCTGATCGCGAGCGGAACGACGCCCAAGCTGATCGCCAGTGAGGCGGATGCTCCGGTCATCGGCTATGGCAGCATGCTGATGGAAGCCGTGGTGGCGATCATGGCGCTCATCGGCGCCTCGATCCTCGATCCCGGCCTCTACTTCGCGATGAACAGCCCGGCCGCGATCACGGGCGGCGATCCCGTCAGCGCCGCGGCGGCGGTTTCCGCCATGGGCTTTCCGATTGCCCCCGAGATTCTCGAACAGACCGCCCGCGACGTGGGCGAAGCAACGATCGTCTCCCGCACGGGCGGAGCCCCCACGCTCGCGGTCGCCATGGCGGAAATCTTCAGCCATGCCGTCGGCGGGGCGGCAATGAAGGCTTTCTGGTATCATTTCGCCATCCTGTTCGAGGCGCTGTTCATCCTGACTGCGGTGGATGCCGGCACGCGGGCGGGACGCTTCATGCTCCAGGACCTGATCGGCCTCGTGGTGCCATCCTTTCGCGCCAGCAATTCTCATCTCCCCGGCCTCGTCGCGACGGGCCTGTGCGTCTCGGCCTGGGGCTTCTTCCTTTATCAGGGGGTCACCGATCCGCTTGGCGGCGTGAACACGCTGTGGCCGGTGTTCGGCATTTCCAACCAGATGCTGGCCGCCGTGGCGCTCATGCTGGCGACGGCTGTGCTGTTCCGTATGAAGCGGGATCGCTTCGCCTGGGTCACGGCATTGCCGACCGCCTGGTTGCTCGTCTGCACGGTGAGCGCCGGCGCGCTCAAGCTGTTCTCCGCAGACCCCGCCGTGGGTTTCCTCGCCCATGCCCGGCGCTTCTCGGACGCGGCGGCGCGTGGCGAACTGCTGGCGCCAGCCAAATCGATGGCGGAGATGCGGCGAATCATCTTCAATGATCGGATCGATGCCGCCCTGTGCGCGCTCTTCCTCGCCGTGGTGCTGTCGCTGCTCTTCTTCACGGTGCGTAGCTGCATCGCTGCCCGCCGCAGCGACGTGGCGACGGCGCGCGAAGTCGTGCCGGCGATGGCGGCGGCGGAATGACCGGCCTCATCGCCCGCCTGCGCGAGACAGCGCTGCTCATGGTCGGCCAGCCGAGCTACGACCAGTATCTACGCCACATGGCCAGTCACCATCCCGAGCGTACGCCCATGACTCGCATCGCCTTCTTCCGCGATCGGGAACAGGCCCGTTATGGCGGACGCAATGGCGGGCGCTGTTGCTGATCCCGATCGCGGCTTCATGGTCCGGTATCCTGTCCTTACGGCGGCTTTGTCACGCGATTTCGATGTTCGATCCATCGCAACGGTAAAGCTTTACAAACCCTTTCCTGCGATAGCCCCGCCCATGAAGCGTTCGCGTGTCGTTCTTCCATTCATGGGTCGCTGGCTTGCCCTGCTGCTGGGGATTGTCGCGACGCTCTGGAGCGTGG
Organism: Sphingobium sp. SYK-6; assembly: GCF_000283515.1. GTDB lineage: Bacteria > Pseudomonadota > Alphaproteobacteria > Sphingomonadales > Sphingomonadaceae > Sphingobium > Sphingobium lignivorans. The sequence goes on along the minus strand of NC_015976.1, from coordinate 1,184,572 downwards.
CTGCGCGTGCCGAAACGCGTCTTCAGGTCGATTCGCTTTGCCATGCGGTGACGGACCGGCAGCAGCCCGACGAAGTCCTCGCCTCGCTCCGCTTCGCCTGCGACGGGACACCCGCCGGCTATCAGCAAGGCAGCCTATGGCTACGCGCCAATCTCGACCGGTTGCCCGTCGGACCGCGGGACGTGGTGCTGATGGTGCATCAGTCCCGTTTCGACAGGCTGGCGGTCGCTTTCTCCTATTCGGACGGCACAGTCGCCTGGCGCCAGGTGCGCGGAGGTGATTTCCATGGGCACTGGCGCCCCGGCGGCCAGATCGAGTTCGAAGCGCCCGGCCGCGCGGCCCGACTGACCGCCGTCACCATGCGTTATGACGGGCTCGCCGCTCATGGCTTGCTGAACATGCGACTGCTCAGTCCCGATGAAAGCGGCATGCAATCGGCCGGACTTGCCGTTGCCATCGGCGCGGCGCTCACGCTGCTGCTCATCAGCGGCCTTTACAATCTCTCGCTCGCCCATGCCTTGCGCCGCCAGTATCTTGCCTGGCAGGGCGGCTGGGCGATGTGCATGCTCGCATGGGGTGCGGTCTGGTCGCAGATCCACCTGCTGGTGCTGCCCGGCATGGCGGGCACGCTTTCCGCCCAGACCGCAACGTTTCTCTCCTGTCTTGCCATCGCGCTGGCGACGATCTCCGCAGTTACTGCGCTCGGCCGCGACACGTTCCCGGCCTGGCTGCGCCTCGGTACGCTGGGGCTCGGCATCAGCATCGGCATCATCGGCATTCCTGCCTCCCTGATGCGGGGCGTCGGGCTTCAGCAACTGGGCACGATCCTGGGCGTCGCTACTCTTGCCGATCTGCTCGCCGTGGCCATATGCCTCGGCGTCGCCTGGCGGCGAGGCTGCGCGGAAGCGCGGGACTTCGCCCTGGCCTGGTCGCTGCCGATGATCACGCTGGCGCTCATTCATCTGGTGGACGTCGAGAATGCTTTCTGGGGCGGCGGATCGAAGGTCCCCGTGCTGTTCGCCGCGGCCTGGCAGACGATCTGGCTCTCCGTCGCGACGACCCGCAGCCTCGCTTCTCTCCGCCTGGAGCGGGACCGGGCCCGCATGGCGGCGGCACAGGCCGGCGAACTTGCCCGGCGCGATCCGCTCACCGGCCTGCGCAACCGGCGCGGCTTCGTGGAGACTGCCGGCCCGATGCTCGACCATGCCGGCACCACGCGCACGCCAATCGCATTGCTGCTCATCGACATCGACCGGTTCAAGGCGATCAACGACGTTTACGGCCACGAAGCCGGCGACATGGTCCTCACGGCCATCGCCAGCCGGATCGAGCGCTGGGAAGGGGCGATGTGCACGGCGGCGCGACTGGGCGGCGAGGAATTCGCGCTGCTGATCGCGGGGCTGGAAGGTTTCGCGCTCGCCCGCTTCGCCGAGAGCGTACGGCAGGAAATCGCCGCGTGCGATCATCGCGACGCGATCGGAGACCGCTGCGTCACCGCCAGCATCGGCGTCGCGGCGACCAGCACGCCAAGCGATTTCCGCCAGCTTTACCGGCTCGCGGACGAAGCGCTGTACGAAGCCAAGCGATCAGGCCGTGACCGCGTGGCGAGCCGCCGTTTCCCCGACGACCAGCTTTCCCTGCCGGATGTCGCGGGCCCCACGCAGTCGCCACCACGCCAGTCGAAGGGGTGCTGAGGGGAGCGGGAGAAGTGCTTCGACGTCCCCGTCGTGTGCCATCTCCCGCCCATGACTGTCATTTCCCTCCGGCCAGCGCGATGACGGTGGCGAGGCCCACGGTCATGTGCTTGACGGTCCCGGGCCGGTCCAGCAGCAGCGATTCCTCCAGCGAATGGCTGCGGCTGGTCGAGAAGCCCGAGCCGAGCGTGATGGCAGGAATGCCAAGGCTCATCGGAATGTTGGAGTCGGTCGAGCCGATGCGGTAGACGGGCTTGGTGCCTGCCGCGAGCGCAGAAGCCGTCGCGATCTGGACAATCGGGCTGTTGGCCGGGGTCAGGCCGACCGGGCGGTCACCGACTTTCTTCGCTTCATAGCTGATCTTGCCCTTGACCGTGCTGCGCGCGGCATTCTCCGTGTCGACGGCGGGCTGCAGCAGTCCGAGGAGATAGTTTTCCTGTTCATCGAGCGCCGCCTTACCTTCCGAGCGCATGTCCACGGTGATCGCGGTCTCGAAGGGGATCGAGTTGACGGACGTGCCGCCCTCGACAATGCCGACATTGAATACTGTGCGCGGCTCCTTGGGTACTGGCATCTGGCTGAAGCGGGTGATGGCGTTGGCCATGGCATAAGCAGGATTCACCATGCCGAAGTCGCCATTGCTATGGCCGCCCGGCCCCTTGAACGCGACCTTGTAGCGCCTGGACCCGATGCCGCCGATGGTGATGCCGTCGCGGCCGGGCTCGAACGCCACGAACTGGGCGACGCGATCCTTGTACCTGCCCTTGCTGAACAGATGCCGGATGCCGCGCAGATCGCCGGGGCCTTCCTCGCCGACATTGCCGACGAAGAGAATGTCCTGGGTCGTGCGGATGCCCGCCGCGTCCATCGCGCGGATAAAGGCGAGCAGCACCGAGAGGCTGCATGTATCGTCCCCGATGCCGGGCGCCAGCAGCCGATCCCCCTCGCGCCGTACCTTCACATCCGTCCCGGCCGGAAACACGGTGTCGAGATGGGCGGCGACGACCAGCAGCGGGCCGCCGGGCTTCCCGGTGCCCCGCCGCAGCCCCATCGCGTTGCCTTCCTCGTCGATTTCCACATCCTCCAGCCCGTGCGCTTTCAGCATGTCCGCGAAGGCGGAGGCTCGTTTCGCCTCGCCAAATGGCGGCGCGGGGATCTCCGTCAGCGTGATGATGTCGGCAACGATGCGGTCCCAATCGGCATCCAGCCGAGCGGCCGCAGTCTTGAAACTGTCACTGGCGTTGAGAGCCTCGAGCCGCGCGACGGTCGCTCGCGGTGCGGCCGCTTCGGGCAACGCGGCCTGTGCCGACGCGGCGCTCAGGAGGGACAGGAGAGGAAGGCAGGCGGACAGGGACAGTCTTCTGATCATGCAAGATCCCATCTGAGTGCTGGAAGAAGCTTTCGGGAAAGACAGGTCTAACCAGCTAAACCGCTTCCGGACAACTGGCTCTCCGCACGCGGTGACTTTTCAGTCGCGAGGCCGGCCTCAATGCTCGCGCAGGATGAGCGCCGCGTCCGGCTTGTGCCGGCGGATTTCCTCCTGGCTCAGCCCATCGATTTCGTGGGGGAAGACCAGCCACTCGTCCGTCCGGTGGACATAGAAATCCGGCTTGAGCGGTACCTTCGTCCGAGCAGGCTTGTAATAGACCGTCGCGATGCGGATCGTGTCGGGCGTGTTGTGGCGGCAGCGCGCGCGCAGTTCGCGCAGGAAAGCGTCGATCGAGCGGCCGCTGTCGAACACGTCATCGATCACCAGCAGCCGGTCTGTCGGCTCCAGCGTGTCGATGAGATAGCCCAGCGAATAGACGCGTACTTCGGGCTCCTGCCGGTCGATACCGGTGTAGGAGGCCGTGCGGATCGCGATATGATCGGCCCTGACGCCATGATATTCGAGCAGCTCCTGTACGGCGATGCCCACGGGCGCCCCGCCGCGCCAGATGCCGACGATGTGGGTGGGGCGGAAGCCGGCGTCGAGAATGAGATTGGCGAGGCGAAAGGAGTCCGCCAGCAGTTCATCAGCTGTGAGATAGCGCTTCTCGACGGTCATTCGGGGGACTCCCGGGCGTGAGGAGGATGAACGAAAGCCGCGCCATGCATGCCGGCCGGACCAGGGCCGGCAATATCCGGGAAAGCGGGCGCTGGCCATCCATGGCGATCGACGCGAAGCCGGTGTAGAAGAACGCCCTACCACGAACCATGAGACCGCGGCTTGTCATTGGCCCGCCATTGATGCCGGCCACCGAGGCTCGCTCGCTGTCTCATCCGGAGCATGTCATGACCGATCTCGACCGCTTCATCACCGGCCTGCCCAAGGCGGAGCTTCACCTCCACATCGAGGGTAGCCTCGAGCCGGAGCTGATGTTCGCGCTCGCTCGCCGCAACAAGATCGCCATCCCCTTCCGCTCTGTCGAGGAGGTGCGTGCCGCCTATGACTTCTCGAACCTCCAGGACTTCCTGAACATCTATTATGCGGGGGCCGACGTCCTGCGGACGGAAGAGGATTTTCATGATCTCGCCGTTGCCTATTTCGATCGTGCGGCCGCTGACGGCGTGGTCCATGCCGAGATCTTCTTCGATCCCCAGACCCACACGAACAGGGATATTCCCTTCGACGTCGTCATGCGCGGGCTGCTCGCGGGAATGGCGGATGCGCGCGCACGGCACGGCCTGACCGCGAAACTGATCCTCTGCTTCCTGCGCCACCTCGACGAGGAAGCCGCGCTGGCGACGTTCCGCGCCGCCGAGCCCTGGCTCGACTATATCGAAGGCGTCGGCCTCGACTCCTCGGAAGTGGGTCATCCGCCCTCCGGCTTCGTCCGTGTCTTCGCCGCGGCGGCGGATGCCGGACTGCGGCGGGTTGCCCATGCCGGAGAGGAAGGGCCGCCTGCCTACATCCTCGAAGCACTCGACCTGCTGGGGATCGACCGGCTCGACCATGGCAATCGCGCGCTCGAGGACCCGTTGCTGACAGCCCGGCTGGCGCGCGAGGCCATGACGCTCACCGTCTGCCCTCTCTCCAACTTCAAGCTTCGCGTGGTGAAGGAGATGGGCGACCACCCCATCGACCGCATGCTGGCGCTGGGGCTCCGGGCTACCATTAATTCGGATGATCCGGCCTATTTCGGCGGCTATATCGCCGATAATTATCGCGCCGTCGCGGCTGCGCGCGGTCTCGACCGGCGGGACCTCGCCACGCTCGCCCGCAACAGTTTCCTGGGTTCTTTCCTTGATGACGGACAGGTTTCGGCGCATCTGGCGCAGCTCGACTCCTATGTGAACGGTCCCCCGTGATCTCCAGACTCCGCTCTCTGTTCGATCCCTTCATCATTGCGCTGCTCGGCACTGTCGTCCTCGCCAGCCTGCTGCCCGCGCGCGGCCAATGGGCAGGCGTTGCGGAAGGCGCGGCGGACGCGGGCATCGTGCTCCTGTTCTTCCTTCACGGCGCCAAGCTCTCCCGCGAAGCCATCTGGCAAGGCGCGCGCAACTGGCGCGTGCAGATCGCCACCTTGCTCGTCACGTTCGGCGTCTTTCCACTGCTCGGGCTCGGCTTCAGCGCGCTCCCCCTGCTGTCCGCGCCGCTTGCGGCAGGACTGCTGTTCCTCACCCTCCTGCCCTCGACCGTGCAGTCCTCCATTGCCTTCACCGCCATTGCGCGCGGCAATGTCGCGGCTGCGGTCTGCGCGGCGTCCTTCTCCAATCTGGTCGGCATCTTCCTCACACCCCTTCTGGTCGCGCTGCTGATGGGCGCAACGACCGGTGGCATCTCGCTCGCATCGGTGGAAGCCATCCTGCTGCAGCTGCTCCTGCCCTTCATCATCGGTCATCTTCTGCGCCCCTGGATCGGCGGCTTCATCACGCGCCACAAGAGCATCCTCTCGCTGGTCGATCGCGGCTCGATCCTGCTGGTGGTCTACAGCGCCTTCGGCGCAGCGGTGGTCGAAGGCATCTGGCACCGGGTCTCCGTCGACGATCTTCTGTTGCTGACCTTGCTTTGCCTGGTGTTGCTGGGCCTCGTGCTGGGACTCACGGCTGCGCTTGGCCGCGTCCTAAACCTGCCACACGGCGACGCCGCCGTGCTGCTGTTCTGCGGTTCCAAGAAAAGCCTCGCCTCCGGCGTGCCGATGGCGGGCGTGCTGTTCCCTGCCGCACAGGTCGGCATGGTGCTTCTGCCGGTCATGCTGTTCCACCAGTTGCAGCTCATCGCCTGCGCCTTCATCGCGGGCCGGATGGGCCGTCGCGCTCTGGCGGCGGAGGGCCTGGAGCCGGGCCCGCACATTCGGCCATGACCTCACGGGCGATCGTTGCCTCGCACATGCCGGGGCAGCCCTCGCCACTGCGGAACGAAGCGGCACGCCCGCCATTGTGCGGCTGGAGCCATGGTGGATCGCGCATGAGGAGGTAGGATGAGAAGGCACCGCGCGGATGAGCGCTGACCTCGTCCAGCTTCGCCCCGAGGGGCTCTATTGCCCTGCAGGGGACTTCCACATCGATCCCTGGCGCCCGGTCGCGCGCGCCGTCATCACCCATGGCCATAGTGACCACGCTCGCACGGGCATGGGAGAATATCATGTGGCAGCGCCCGGCCTGCCGATCCTGGAATGGCGGCTGGGGCCGCAGAACTATCACCCCCATGCCTATGGCGAACCTTTCCGCCTGGGAAAGGCCGCGGTGTCGTTCCATTCCGCCGGGCATGTGCTCGGTTCCGCGCAGGTCAGGATCGAAGTCGGCGGGGAGGTCTGGGTCGCGGCCGGCGACTACAAGCGCCAGCATGATCCGAGTTGCGACCCGTTCGAAGTCGTGCCCTGCGATGTCTTCATCACCGAGGCGACGTTCGGTCTGCCCATCTATCGCTGGCCAGAGACCGCCGCCGTGGCGCAGGAGATCATCGACTGGCGCGCCGAATGTGCCGCGAATGGCGAGGCGGCAATTCTCTATTGCTACGCGCTCGGCAAGGCGCAGCGGCTGCTGGCTGAGATCGCATTGATCGATGGGGAGCCGGTCTGGCTGCACGGCGCGATGGATGCCGGCGTCCAGATCTATCGCGACGCGGGCATCGCGCTGCCGGAGACGCGCCGGGTCGCCGACGAGCCCCCCGGGGAGCGGCTGGCTGGACGGCTGGTGCTGGCTCCGCCCTCCGCCGCGGGGTCCCCCTGGCTACGGCGCTTCCGAAACGCCCAGCAGGGCTTCGCCTCCGGCTGGATGCGCATTCGCGGCAATCGCCGCCGTCGCAATTATGATCGCGGCTTTGTCGTTTCCGATCATGCCGACTGGCCCGACCTGTTGCGGACAGTCGAGGAAACCGGCGCGCGGCGCATCATCGCGACGCATGGCGACACTCAGGCCCTCGTGCAGACGCTGCGGGACCGCGGCGTGGATGCCGGCGCTTTCCGCACCGAGTTCGGCGGAGAAGAGACTTGAGGCGTTTCGCCGATCTTTTCCAGCGTCTCGACCGGAGCACCGGCACGCTCGAGAAACGCGCCGCACTGGTGCGCTATTTCCGGGATGCGCCGCCTCGGGATGCGGCATGGGCGCTGTGGCTGCTTGCCGGCAACAAGATCGGCGGCCCGCGCGCGAAACTGGCGGGCAGCCGCGAACTTCGCGCCTGGATTGCGGAGACGAGCGGCACGCCCGAATGGCTGGTGGACGCGAGCTACGATCAGGTCGGCGATCTGGCCGAAACGCTGGCCCTGTTGCTCGATGATCCGGCCGACGCCAGCGAGGACATTCCGCTTGCGACATGGATCGAGGACATATTGCTGCCCGTCGCCAACGCGCCGGAGGCCGACCGCAGAGCCGTTGTCGAGCGGGCCTGGTGCACGCTGCCCTTCGGCGAGCGCTTCCTGTTCAACAAGCTGCTGACGGGCTCATTGCGGGTCGGCGTCTCGCGCGGGCTGGTGCAGCAGGCACTCGCTGAACTCTCCGGCGTGGAGATCGCGCTGATCGCGCAGCGCATGCTCGGCGCATGGGCTCCGTCTGCCGACTTCCTCGCCGGCCTTCTCTCCCCCGAGCCGCAGCCGGGCGACATGGCCTCGCCTTTCCCCTTCTTCCTCGCCTCGCCGCTCGACCAGCCGGCCGAGGCGCTGGGGCCCCTCGAGGACTGGCTGGTCGAGTGGAAGTGGGACGGCATCCGCCTTCAACTCATCCGCCGCGCCGACGACCTCGCCTTGTGGTCGCGTGGCGAGGAGAGGCTGGACGGACGGTTCCCGGAGATCGAGGCGGCAGCAGCGCTGCTCCCCCGGCACGCGGTGATCGACGGCGAGTTGCTGGCCTGGGACGCCGGGGACGCCCCCCTCCCCTTCACGGCGCTCCAGACCCGCATCCAGCGCCTCAAGCCCGGTGCGCGCACGCTGGCGCAGGCCCCGGCGCGCGTCCTTGCCTATGATCTTCTCGAACTGGACGGGACGGACCTGCGCGATCGCCCGCTGACGGATCGACGTGCAGCGCTCGCGGCGTTGCTCGCGACACTGGACGACCGGCGCATCGCCCTCTCGCCCGAGATCATGGCCGACAACTGGGCGCACGCGGCGGCCCTGCGCGAGATGGCGCGCGAACGCGGCGTGGAAGGGCTCATGCTCAAGCGCCGATCATCGCCTTATCAGCATGGCCGCCGGCGCGGGGACTGGTGGAAATGGAAAGTCGATCCGATGACGATCGACGCCGTGCTGATCTATGCGCAGTCAGGGCACGGCCGGCGCAGCACGCTCCATACGGATTATACCTTCGGCCTGTGGGACGGCGACGTGCTGGTGCCTGTCGCCAAGGCCTATTCCGGCCTGTCCGATGCGGAGATCCTGCAGGTCGACCAATGGGTCCGCAAGCACACGCGTGAACGGTTCGGCCCCGTCCGTTCCGTGGAACCGGAACTGGTCTTCGAGCTGGCGTTCGAAGCGGTCAATCTCTCGCGCCGTCACAAATCGGGCGTCGCGGTTCGCTTTCCCCGTATCCTGCGCTGGCGGACGGACAAGCCGGCGAGCGAAGCGGACCGGCTGGAGACACTGAAAGCCCTGGCGCTGCCTTCCGCCGGGGGCTGACCGCATCTTTCGAACATTTTCAGGAACCATCTGAGGAATCGTTCGTTCCGCGCCGGGGGTGAGGACTGTCTGTCCTTGCGTAACAATAGGGCGGACCAAGTGCCTCTTAAGAATCGTGAAGCTATCCTCTACGGCGTTCTTTCTCTTCTCCTGATCGCTCCGTTTCTCGTCGACCTGATGGTGCCCCTAGGTACGTCGGTGTGGGCCTTCTATCTCATCCCCACTGTGCTTTCCTTCCTGTCGCGCAAGCCGCTGGCCCCCGTCGTCGTGGGAAGCATCGTCAGCGTTCTCGTGGTGACCGGCTTCTTCCTCGGGCGCGACGGGGTCGATCCCTCCATCGCCTTCGTCAACCGCACCATCGGGCTTTCAGTGACCTGGCTGCTCTCCGGCATCGGCATCATGTTCATCCGCAACAAGCTGGAACTGGAGCGGCAGGACTGGATGCAGGTCGGTCAGGTCGGCCTCGCCAATGCGATTTCCGGTGACCTGTCGGTCGAGCAACAGGCCGAGCGCATGCTGCGTTTCCTCGCCGAGTATCTGGACGCACAGGCAGCCGCGGTCTTCATTCGCGATGAAGGGGGCTTCGTGCGGCGCGCCGTCTACGGGGTTCCCGACACCGCCCGGATCCCCCTCGAGATCAAGCCCGGCGATGGCCTGCTCGGCCAAGCCGTGCAGGACAGGCGCAATTTCCTCCTGACCGACGTCCCCGAGAACTACCTCTATTTCGGATCGAGCTTCGGCCAGGCAGCGCCGCGACAGCTGCTGATCGCCGGCGCACGCGCCGATGACGACGTGATCGGCGTGATCGAGATGGGCTTTGCCGGGGAGGAAGCCTCCCGGGCCGAAGCGTTCATGACCCGCGTAGCGGGCCAGCTGGGCGTCGCCATACGCTCGGCCACCTATCGCAGCCGCCTGCAGGTCCTGCTTGAGGAAACGCAGCAGCAGGCCGAGGAACTGCAGGCGCAGGGTGAGGAATTGCAGGCCAACAACGAGGAGCTGGAGGCACAGAGCCAGCGCCTGCTGGAATCGCAGGCACGGCTGGAAACACAGCAGGCCGAGCTGGAGGAAAGCAACGCGTCGCTCGAAAATCAGGCGCAGGAACTCGAAGCGCAGCGCGACGAGCTGGAACGCGCCCAGAAATCACTCGAACAGCAGACGGCGGAGCTGGAACGGGCGAGCCGTTACAAGTCCGAATTCCTCGCGAACATGTCCCATGAGCTGCGGACGCCGCTCAACTCGCTGCTCATCATGGCACGGCTGCTGGCCGAGAACCGCAAGGGCAATCTGAGCCCCGAGCAGGTCAAGCATGCCAGCACAATCGAAACCTCCGGCAACGACCTCCTCAACCTCATCAACGATATCCTGGACATTTCGAAGATCGAGGCGGGGAAGATCGATCTCGATATACGGCCCACGAAGATCTCCAGCCTCTTCGAGAAGCTCGGCGCCACATTCTCCGCGGCGGCGGATGCGAAGGGCCTGAAGCTGAGGATCAGCGTCGACCCGGGCCTGTCCGGCGAGATCAGGACGGATCCGCAACGCGCCGAACAGGTGCTGAAGAACTTTCTCTCCAACGCCATCAAGTTCACCGAGGAAGGCGAAATCACGCTTCGGGCAGCAGCGGCAGAGGACAACCGAATCGCGCTCAGCGTTCGGGACACCGGCATCGGCATTCCCCCGGAGAAGCTGGACGTCATTTTCGAGGCCTTCCGGCAAGCCGACGGCACGGTCAGCCGCAAATATGGGGGCACGGGCCTGGGCCTTTCCATCTCGCGGGAGCTGGCCGCTCTGCTGGGCGGTGACGTCAGGGTGGAAAGCGCGCCGGGCGAAGGCAGCATCTTCACCTTGGTCCTGCCGCTCGTCCTGGAACCCTCCGCGCTTGAATCCCGGCCTGCCAGCACCGCGACCGCACGGTCCCTTCCGGCACGGGTTCGCACGGGCAGCGACCAGCCGGCGCCGCGCCACTCGACCCTTGAGGATGATCGCGCCAGCCTTACCGGCAATTCACGCGTCATCCTGATCGTCGAGGACGACGCGATCTTCGCGGGGCTGCTGTGCGACCTGGCGCATGAACAGGGCTTCGAATGCCTCATTGCCGACACCGCCGATGAAGGCGTGGTGCTGGCCCGGCAATATCTGCCGCACGCCATCATCCTCGACATGAACCTGCCCGATCACACTGGGCTTTCCGTGCTGGACCGGATCAAGCGCGACGTGCGCACGCGGCACATCCCCGTCCATATCGTGTCGGTGAGCGAGGATGCGCAGGCTGCCCTCGCCAACGGGGCAGTCGGCTATCTCCTCAAGCCGGTGAAGCACGAGCAGCTCGTGGACATGCTGGCCGCGCTGGAAACGCGCATGGCCCAGCGCGTGCGCCGCGTCCTCGTCGTCGAGGACGATGCGCGCCAGGCGGAGAGCATCGGGCTGCTGCTCGGGTCACAGGATGTCGAGACGGTGGCCGCGCACAGCGCCGCCGAGTGTCTCGAGAAGCTCGGCGAGCTGACATTCGACTGCATGGTGCTCGATCTCAACCTGCCGGACACCTCCGGCTTCGATCTGCTCGAACGGCTGAGCGAAGACGAGACGATCGGCTTCCCGCCGGTGATCGTCTACACCGGGCGTGACATATCCGCGCAGGAGGAGTTGCGGCTGCGGCGATACTCCAAGTCGATCATCGTCAAGGGCGCGAAATCGCCCGAGCGCCTGCTCGACGAGGTGACCCTGTTCCTCCACCAGGTCGTCTCGGAACTGCCCGAAGAGCAGAAGGAGATGGTGTTCCGATCGCTCAACCGGGATGCCGCGCTGGACGGCAAGAGAATCCTTGTCGTGGAAGATGACATCCGCAACGTCTACGCGCTCACCAGCGTGTTCGAGCCGCACGGCGCGACCATTCGCATCGCGCGCAACGGGCAGGAAGCGCTTGATGCGCTGGACCAGTCCCTGCGTGGCGAAGCGCCGATGGTCGATCTGGTCCTGATGGACGTGATGATGCCGGAGATGGACGGCCTCACCGCCACGCGCCACATCCGCGGCCAGAGCCAGTGGCGCAATCTTCCGATCATCGCACTCACCGCGAAAGCGATGCCGCGCGATCAACAGGACTGCATTGCGGCCGGTGCCAATGATTATCTCTCCAAGCCGCTGGACGTCGACAAGCTCCTGTCCCTCGTCCGCGTATGGATGCCGCGATGATTCCCGATCTCGAGCCCCACGAAGTCCTTGAGGCCGATCTGCTCATCGAAGCGATCTGGCGTCATTATCACTATGATTTTCGGGGTTATTCGCCCGGTTCGTTGTACCGGCGACTGATGCGCGCGCGGGACCGGCTGGAGTGCGAGAGCTTCTCGCAGATCCAGCATCTCGTTCTGCGCAGCCCCGCCGCATTCGGCGAGCTCATGGGCTTCCTCACCATCCAGGTCAGCGAGATGTTCCGGGATCCGGAGTATTTCCGTTCGCTGCGAGAGAAAGTCATTCCTCATCTTCGCACCTACCCCTCGGTCAAGGTGTGGATCGCGGGCTGCGCGAACGGCGAGGAATTCTATTCGCTGGCGATCCTGTTCCGCGAGGAGGGGCTCGAGGATCGCACCATCTTCTATTGCACGGACATCAGCCCGGGCGCGCTGCGCAATGCCCAGGCGGGCGTCTACGACCAGGGCCGCCTCGCTCGGTTCACCGAGAACCACCGCCTCTCCGGCGGCCGGACTTCGCTGTCCGATTATTATACCGCCGCTTATGGCTCGGTCGTTTTCGACAAGTCCCTGCGGGCCCGGGCGGTGTTTGCCGAGCACAGCCTCGTGACCGATCAGGTGTTCGCGGAAGCACATCTCATTTCCAGCCGGAACGTGCTCATCTATTTCGACCGCGTCCTGCAGGACCGGGCGATCGGCTTGTTCGGCAACTCGCTGGTGCGGGGCGGCTATCTGGGCCTTGGCTCCAAGGAGACGCTGCGTTTCTCCAGTACCTCGGACTGCTTCGACGATTTCGATCCCGGGGAGAAAATCTATCGCCGCAACCTCGTACCAGTGCCGGAGATCAGCCATGCTGCCTAGCCCTGTCCGCATACTGGTCGTCGACGACGTCCAGGAGAATCTCGACGCGCTGGAGGCCCTTCTCGCGCGCGAGGACCTGGCCGTGGTGCGGGCCCGCTCGGGCCGCGAAGCGCTTGAGCGACTGCTGGTCGATGAATTCGCCCTGGCACTTCTCGATGTGCAGATGCCGGGCATGGATGGCTTCGAGCTGGCGGAGCTGATGCGGGGAACGGAGCGCACGCGCCGGATACCGATCATCTTCCTGACCGCCGTCGCGACCGACGATACCCGTTACTTCCGGGGCTATGAAGCGGGCGCGGTAGACTATCTGCTCAAGCCCCTCGACTCCATGGTGCTCCGCAGCAAGGTCGACATCTTCGTGGAGTTGCACCGCCAGCGGCTGGAACTCGCCAGCCAGCGCGATGAACTGGCGTCCGCGCTCGGCCGCCTCCAGGCACATCGGGACAATTCGCCGCTCGCCATCGTGGAGATCGATGCCCGCCAACAGATCACCGCCTGGTCGATGGGGGCCGAGCGCCTGTTCGGCTGGCGCGAGGAGGAAATGCTGGAGCGCGCCGTCAGCGCGGGCGAGTGGCTCGATGATGCGGCGCTTGCTTCCCTGCAGGCGCTCATCGACGACATGCGCGAAGGCGGCAAGCGGCGCGACATGCTGGAACTCGCCCTGTCACGCCGCAACGGCGCGACGCTGGAGACGGAATGTTATTGCTCCGCCCTGTGCGACCAGAACGACCAGCTCCTCTCGATCAACATCCAGATCGTCGATGTGACCGAGCGCAAGCGCGCGGAAAATACCCGGCGGCTGCTCGTCGGGGAACTGAACCATCGCGTCAAGAACACGCTCGCATCGGTTCAGGCGATCGCATCCCAGACGCTGCGCCATTCCAGTGGCCCTTCGGAATTTGCCCCGACCTTCATCGGCCGGATCCATGCGCTGAGCAAGGCGCACTCGCTGCTCAGCGAGGCGACCTGGAAAAGCGCGAGCCTGCGCGATCTGGTGCAGGGCCAGCTGGACATGGGCGTGATCGCACCGGACCGGCTGTCCGCCGAGGGCCCCGACGTGCAGCTCGCGCCGGAACCCGCCCTCCATCTGGCCATGGTCATCCACGAGCTGGCGACCAATGCAGTCAAATACGGCGCCCTCTCCACCCCGACCGGCCGGGTCGACCTCGACTGGTCGCTGGCGGAGGGGAAGCTGTTCTTCGAATGGAAGGAGAGCGGTGGTCCGCCCGTCGCACCGCCCCGCCGGACCGGCTTTGGCAGCGCGCTCATTGAACGCAGCCTGCGCAGCGAAGGCGGCACGGCAAAGGCGACCTACGACCCGGCAGGGCTGCGATGGTCGCTCACCTTGCCATGCCCCATGCAGGAAGGCGAAAGCCGTTCCACCACCACCGCGTCGAAAGAAGCGTCGGCCGCTGCGCCTGTGGCAGCGCCGCCCCCCGCCAGCACCGCGAAGGCCGCGTCCCGTGCGAGCGGCTCCATGCATGGCAAGTCCGTGCTGGTGGTGGAAGACGAGCCCCTCGTCGCACTCGACATTGTCTCGGTGCTCAGTGAGGCGGGCGCGAGCGTGATCGGCCCGGTGACCAACAAGGCGGACGCGCTGGAGAGCGCCCAGCATCTCCCGCTCGACCTCGTGCTGCTCGACGGGAACCTGCAAGGGGAAACGGTGGAGGACATCGCGGAAGCTCTGCGAGGCAGGAATATCCCGTTCCTCATGGTCAGCGGCTATGGCGCGAGCCATCTGCCCGAGGCGCTTTCGCAGGAAAGGATCGTGCTCAAGCCGTTCGTCGCCGGCGAATTGCTGCGCTCCGCCGAGCAGATGCTGCATATCGGCGCCTGAGCTCAGCCGGCATCAGGCCGGTCCGAGTTCATCCCGCAATGTGCAGGCACGCGCGAAAACGGCCTCGAACATCGCGGTGGTGAGCCGGCCGGTGTTCGTGTTGTAACGCGAGCAATGGTAGCTATCGAGCAGGATCCGTCCGCCCGCCATGGCGTGTTCCGCAAGATGGCCAAAGCGTGCCTGCCCCGGCCGGCCGCCCAGCACCTTGAGAGCGGATTGATGCGCAATCTGGCCCAGCGCGATGAATATCCTCGCGCGCGGCAATCCCTCGACGCCGGCCTGCAGGAACTGGCGGCAGGTGCGGATCTCGTCCGGAACAGGCTTGTTCTGGGGCGGCAGGCACTTGACGCTGGTGAGGATCGCGCAGTCGACCAGTTCCACGCCATCATCGATCCGCGCCGCATATTCCCCGCGGGAAAGGCCGAACTTGTCCAGCGTGGCGAACAGCAGGTCGCCGGCATAATCGCCCGTGAACGGCCGGCCGGTCCGGTTGGCGCCGCGCATCCCCGGCGCCAGCCCGATGAGGACGATACGGGCAGCCGGGTCGCCATAGCCGCTCACCGGTCCGTTCCACCAGTCCGGATGCTCGGCGCGGCAGACCTGGCGGAGCGCGACAAGGCGCGGGCAGAGCGGGCAATCGCGCCCGGGCTCGGCATGCGGCACCGGACTGACGACGGGGCTGGTCAGCGACATGCGGCCGCGATAGGCCGCGCAACATGATCAAGGCAAGCATTCGGAGACGGACGGAGCCCGTGCGCGGGCATGTCTATGCCATCGGCATCGGCTCGAACCGGCCGCTGCGCGCACGGCTTGGCCCTCCCGCAATCGTGAAGGCCGCGTTCGAGGCCCTGGATGTCGCTCCGCTCCGCCTTGTGGCCCGTTCCCCCGTGATCGCCAGCCGGCCGATCGGCCCCTCCGCCCGCACTTATGCCAATGCCGCCGCGCTGGTTGCGGCGCCGCTGGAACCGCTTGCCATGCTGGACATGCTCCAGGCAATCGAGCGCCGATTCCACCGCCGCCGCCAGCGCCGCTGGGGCGCGCGCACGCTGGACCTCGACCTGCTGCTCTGGTCGGGCGGTGCGGTGCGGCACAAGCGCCTGACCATCCCTCACGCCGCGCTCGCGCAGCGCGATTTCGTGCTGCGCCCCCTGCGCGCCATAGCCCCCCATTGGCGTGATCCCCGCTCCGGTCGCAGCATCGCCCAGCTGGCGGCGCGCCTTTCACGCCCCAAGCCGGTTGACCGCAAGGGCCGGGCTCTTTAGGGCCCCGCACGGAGGGCCCTTAGCTCAGTCGGTAGAGCAACTGACTTTTAATCAGTAGGTCGCTGGTTCGAATCCAGCAGGGCTCACCATTATTCAATATGTTAGGAACGTACTGCAGGACAGCGATCAGATCGGGTTAACTTGTTGGCTAACTTTTCGGCCGCTTTAATGTTGGCCTGCCCCGGAAAGTGGTCCATTTTGAAAGTTAGGGCGCGTGGACAAAGTGGCTGCTGCGCCAACTTCCAGATCAGGTGGCCTATGATGAAGTAGGTGGCGATGATGCCAATAGCTGCAACGAAGTCCATAAAGCCGGAAACGACTGTGCTGCGGACCCATCCACGCCCGGAAGCGAACTGGCGCCTTTGCACGATCGCGTTTGTTATGGCTGCCGAGAGCACCGCGACGATCATAACGAGGATTGTCAGCACTTCCATGTAACCATGCTTGCACGGAACCGGGCTTTCGACAAATGATTGCCGCACGGGCTGGAGGCGGGCTTGAGCCAGGGCGATTTGACCGACGCGAAGTGGCGCGTTCTGAAGGACTTGCTGCCGATCGAGCCGGAGAACCGTAGGCGAGGCAGGCCACCCGAGCAGAACCGTTCGATCATCAACGGCATCCTCTGGCGGCTCCGGTGTGGCGCTCCATGGCGAGACGTGTCGCCCAAATATGGTAGCTGGAACACTATTTATCGGCGCTTCCGACGATGGAGTGAAGCCGGTGTCTGGGAGACCGTCGCCGTGACACTGGCCGAGATCATTGGACAGTGGCCACTACAGCATCGATAGCACCACCATCCGCGCCCACGTCTCGGCAGCGGGCGGAAAAGGGGGACTCATCGAGGCGCTCTTGGCCGCTTCCGGGGCGGGTTCACCAGTAAGCTTCACTGCCTGGCTGACGCTCTCGGACCACCGCTTGCCTTTCAACTGACGGTCGGAGGAGCCGCAGACTGCAAGGCGTATGGCGCGCTTATAGGTCTGCGTGAGCGAACGCCCGACGTCCTGCTTGCCGACAAGGGTTACGATGCTGATGCTATCCGTGCCGACCTCGCCGAGCGGAAAATCGAGGCCGTCATCCCCGGCAAATCAAGCCGCCGTGTGAAGATCGAACACAACCGGGCACTCTAGAGTCTGTCCTGTTTAGATTGAAGCATAGCCACTATTCCTGAGGTAGTTGGCGCACTCATGGGGTGGGAAGGCATCGAGCAGTTTGCCTATCCGCTGCCATGTGGCTTCGACGGTGCGCTCGGCGGCTTTTCGCAGTAGCAGCTTGAGCTTGGCGAAGACCTGTTCGATTGGATTGAGGTCAGGGCTGTAGGGCGGCAGGAACAGGAGCTTGGCCCCTGCCGCACGGATTGCCTTGCGCACGGCCTGACCCTTGTGACTGCCGAGGTTATCCATGATGACGATGTCGCCGGGCACGAGGGTGGGCACGAGGAACTGCTCGACATAGGCGAGGAAGAGCTGGCCGTTGATCGGGCCGTCGAGGACGCAGGGCGCATCGATCCGGTCGTGAAGAAGCGCCGCCACAAAGGTCAGCGTCTTCCATTTGCCGAACGGCGCCTTGGCGATCAGCTTGTCGCCGCGTTTTGCCCAGCCCCGCAACGGGGTCATGTTGGTCTTGGCCCAGGTCTCGTCGATGAAGACCAGCCTGCGAGGGTCAAGCCGGCCCTGGTACTTCTTCCACTGCGTCCGCCGCCGAGCCACCTGCGGGCGGTCCTGCTCGCTGGCGAACAGGCTTTTTTTTGAAGCTGTGGCCAGCCTTGCGCAGCAGCGACCACACCGTGTTGGGGCTGACTCGGTGACCGCGCCCGGCCAGCTCGACCGCCAGCCCGCGCACCGTCAGATGCGGACATTCCTCAAGACGAAGCAGCATCCATTCCTGCTCCCCCGCCAATACCCGTTGCTTGTGGCCTCCCATCGGACGTGAACCGGCGTTGCCCGTATCACGCAGACGCTGCGACCACTTCACTGCGCTCGCCACGCTCACACCGAACGCACCAGCAACCTCGCGAACCGAGCGGCCCGACAAAACGGCCGCTGCAACCCGATCTCGCAAATCGTCAGAATAGGCTCGTGCCATCGCTGCTGGCCTCCTCCCCAGCAAGCAGCTTGAATCACAACAAAGCCACCTTGGGAATCCCCAAACGATTCAGCCTATCAGGACAGGCTCTAGTCCTCGATAACACCGACGTTGGGCTGACGATAGGCGAACACGTCGTAAGGGTGCGCGCCATCCGCGATGAAAGAGTCGATCATGTCATTGCGCTCGGGGTTGCTTCTCCGATGGCCTTAATCAGCTCCGTGCGGCCCGGCCAGAGTTGGGGCGACCAGTCGGTGGGGTGAGATGGCTTGGCTCCCGAACGTCTCGACCAAACGTCCGAATTCACCGTTCGAATATCCAGAAGTTGACGGACCGCCATCGGCCAGCTTGCTCGTTCCTCGACCCCGTTAGTCGGCGCGGGAGCGACCGCTTTATCTGAAACCGGGCATTCGCTCTCGTCCTACTGAACGACGGCTTCGTCCCAACGCTGGTCGATCGCTCCGCCTCGACAGCTGGATGAACGAAGGGCGAGTTTCAACGACCACATTTGGGCTGGCGAACGACCGCAATGTTGGCGGTCACTGTCATTCTCCGACCGTCGACCAATCCAGCCCGAACCGCGCGAGATACTTCCGCAAGCGATCAGCGTCGTTTGAGCTACTGCGGCGGATGCGTGATGCGTTGAACAACGTTCGTCCTGCTTCCGACAACGAGCGGCTAGAGCGGCACACCCGTGCGACCTCGGCGAGTTGGACGCGATCGAACAGATCGAGTTCGGCGATCTGGTTCTCATCCATAATCTCGGAGAGGCTATCGGCGGCGCCATCGGGCTGAGCTGACCAGAGTCGCCGCAATCGCTCGATCTCCTTGTCGACGCAGTCCACATCGATCCGCCCCTTTGGGCTGAGCGTGGCCATGCGTGTCACGCTGGCGGCGAGGTCGCGGAAATTGCCGGGCCATCGCGCCTCGCCCGATGTCGCGAAGGCGAGGTAGCGCTGGCGCGCTTCCTTGTTGAAGCTGGCCTGATCGCCCTCGCGTTCGGCGAAGCGATCCAGTTCATAGTCGAGATTGGGCTCGATATCCTCGCGCCTATCGGCAAGGCCGGGCAGGCGGAAGGTCCACAAGTTGAGGCGAGCGTAAAGGTCGTCGCGGAATATACCCGCCGCCACCGCCTCGCCGAGGTCGCGATTGGTACCCGCGATCAGCTGGAAGTCGGACGCGACCTCCTTGTCCGCGCCGACGGGTAGGAAGCGCTTGTCCTCGATGGCGCGCAAGATCATCGCCTGTTCGTCGAGGCCCAGTTCGCCGATCTCGTCCAGGAACAGCATGCCCTTGTCGGCGGAGCGTAACAGGCCAGGCCGGTCAGCGACCGCGCCGGTAAAGGCGCCCTTGCGGTGACCGAACAGTGCCGACATCGCGCTGTCGCCCTTCAGGGTCGCGCAGTTCACTTCAACGAAAGGCCCGGCAATCTGATGTTTGGCCTTCTTCAGCTCGTAGATGCGCCGGGCGAGTTGGCTCTTGCCGGCGCCGGTCGGCCCCATCAGGAGCACCGGCGCTCGCGAGCGCAGTGCCACTTGCTCGATCTCGTCGATCATGTGGTTGAAGGCGGCATTGCGCGTGTCGATGCCGGACTTGAGGAAGGAGGTGCTCTCCGCGCTCGCGACGGCGAAACGGGTGGCGATGCTGTCGTAACGCGACAGGTCGAGGTCGATGATGCTCCAGCGACCCGGCGCCCCACCATCCTCGGCGCGCTTGGCCGGCTGGGTCTGGAGCAGGCGCCCGGGCAGGTATCGCGCCTCGGTCAGCAGGAAGAGGCAGATCTGCGCGACGTGCGTGCCGGTGGTGATGTGGAGGAGATAATCCTGCTCGTCCGGGTCGAACGGTTCGGCACGCGCGAAGTCGAGCAGCTTTCCATAGACTTCCTCGAAGTCCCATGGGTCACGGAAATCGAGGACGCGCATATCGACCTGCGTCTCCGGCGAGACCGAAGCGATATCCTCCGCGACATATTCGGCGAGGCGGCGATGGGTGGTGCCATGAAGCAGCACCAGTCGATCGACCCGCAGGTCCTCATGCATGGTCAGCGCGACTGTTGGTCGCCACTTGTTCCAGCGCGATGGCCCGAACTTACTGGCATCAAGGGTCGAGCCGAGGAAGCCGATCACGGTCAATGGTTTCATTCTTATATTATAGGATAAATTCCTATCCTAAGCGATCATATTTTTCGTGGTTCAGACTTTGAAACCTTCGACATTCATAAAAATTCGAATAATAAAATCAATAATATGTGAGGTCTTTTGATCTCGCTTTGATGATTTGGCACGCCCCATGCAGATGATTCAGCGTCGACCGAGGCGGATTACTCGGGCGGCAGGCGGAACTGGGGCGGCCGGAATGGGCTGGCCGCCCCAAGGACCGGAAATTCACAGGGCGTAGCTCAGTCTGCGCAGAGCGCCTGCCTTGGGAGCAGGAGGTCGCAGGTTCAAATCCTGCCGCCCTGACCAGATGAGGAGTTGGACGATGGCCAACAAGGGACTGTTTGCGAGCGCCGTGGCGAAGCTGTTGCCGCGCACCGATACGGTGAACCGGGAGGGTGCGCCGGCCTACGCCTACGGGCCGAAGGCAAAGCTCGCCCAGTTGGCGGCGACCGGCACGCTGGCCGATAATTTCTACGGCGCGGCGGAGACGCAGCTTGCCGATGTGCTGGACGCGGCCCGCGCGGTCGATCCATATTTCGTCGCCCAAGCTGCGGTCTATGCCCGCACGTCCGGCGCGATGAAGGATATGCCGGCCTTGCTGGCGGCCTATCTGACGGTTGCGGATCCCGACCTCGCGGTTCGGGTGTTCGGTAAGGTCGTGAATAACGGCCGTATGCTGCGCAGCTTTGTGCAGATCATTCGGTCTGGTCAGGTCGGGCGGACGTCGCTCGGCACGCGGCCGAAGCGCTTGGTGCAGCAGTGGCTGGAGCAGGCGTCGATCCGTGACCTGATGCAGGCCGCGACCGGTAATTCGCCGAGCCTGGCGGACATCGTCAAGATGGTCCACGCACGCCCGGCGGATGTGGAGCGCAAGGCTTTCTATGGCTGGCTGATCGGTCGTCCCTATGACGTCGCCGCTCTGCCCGTCGAGATCGCCGCGTTCGAGGCCTGGAAGCAGGACCGGACGCTACCGCTGCCGCAGGTGCCGTTCGAGTGGCTGACCGCTTATCCGCTTGTCGCGGAGCAGTGGGCGGAGCTTGCTGGCCGCATGGGCTGGCAGGCGCTGCGGATGAACCTTAACACGCTGGCGCGCAATGGCGCGTTCGGGGTGGAGGGGTTTGCCGATCAGGTCGCGGCCCGGCTTGCCGACCGCGATGCGCTCCGTGCCGTGCGGCCCATGCCCTATCAGTTGATGGTGGCATTAGGACAGGTTGGCGACGGTGTGCCGCTCAAGGTGCAGGCGGCGCTAGAGGAAGCACTGGAGCTGTCGCTCCGGGGCGTTCGACAAGTGCCGGGCCGCGTGGTCGTCTGCCCCGACGTGTCGGGTTCGATGCAGTGGCCGGTGACGGGCTACCGCAAGGGCGCTTCGTCCAAGGTTCGCTGCATCGATGTCGCGGCTCTGGTCGCGGCGGCGATGTTGCGGTCCAACCGTCAGGCGCGTGTCATCCCCTTCGAGCAGGCGGTCGTGCCGGTGACGCTGAAGGCTACCGACCGGATTGCGGTGAACGCCGCGAAGTTCGCGGCGGTCGGCGGTGGCGGGACGAATGTCTCGGCGCCCCTCGCACTCCTCAACAAGGAGAAGGCGGCGGTCGATCTGGTGGTTATCGTCTCGGACAATGAGTCCTGGGTCGATGCGCAGCGGAGCGGCTCGACGGCGACGATGCATGAGTGGACGAAACTGGCGAAGCGCTACCCGCAAGCCAAGCTCGTCTGCATCGACATCGCGCCCTACGGCACCACCCAGGCCGCCAGCCGGCAGGACATATTGAATGTCGGAGGCTTCTCCGACGCGGTGTTCGATACCATTGCGCGCTTCGTCTCCGGCGAAACGCAGGATTGGGTGAGCATCGTCGAACAAGTGGAGGTCTGAACGAACAGGGTCGTGGCGAATGCTGGCAGGACTACATGTCTCCAAACCACGAGGCCCGACGAGTAAAGCGCCCGGAAGGCAGTTGTGCCGAAAGGGAGATGCGGGTTCGAACCCCGCCGCCGACACGTAGCTTAAGGGCCGCGTCTTGCCGAACCTCGTCGTCACGACCCCACCAGAATATCACGGCGAATGCCGAGAAGGACTACATTGGTAATGTGGTTGTCGCGGGTTCAAGTCCCGCCTGTATCGGCAACGATACAGTAGCTCAGCTGGATAGAGCGCCAGTCCCTCGGGACGGTCTTTCTCACTTCTCGTCGCCGTGACCCGAAATGCAAAAACCATGGCGAATGCCTGACGGACTACATGGCCTTCAACGCCCCAGATGCGGGTTCGAATCCCGCCGGACCGCCCAATCGGTTCGTAGTGTAACGATAGCACAGGGACCGTCCACGAGGACGGAGAGAAATCTGTCAAAACCTCGTCGCCGTGAAATGAATACAAGCTGGCGAATGCCGGCGGGACTACACGGTAAAGCCGAAAGGCCAAGCGGTTCGAATCCGCCCCAGAGCAATCCGCCAGGATGCTCTGGGATGTCTCGCCAAATCTCGTCGCCGGCACCATGATTATGCAAGGGAGGTAGTGATGACCGAGACGAATTTTGATTTTCAGCACGTTGAGGGCGGCAAGCCGATCAAGCTTTGGACGCGCGGTGTGCCGGTGGATGAGAAGGCGCATGAGCAGCTCCGCAAGGCGGCGCGCATGCCTTTCGTGTTCAAGCATGTGGCGGCCATGCCGGACGTACATGTCGGTATCGGCGCGACCGTAGGTTCAGTGATCCCCACCAAGGGCGCGGTGATCCCGGCGGCTGTAGGTGTGGACATCGGCTGCGGCATGATGGCGGCGCGCACCTCGCTGATGGCGAGCGATCTGCCAGACAATCTGGAAGGCATCCGCTCGGCCATCGAACGGGCGGTGCCGCATGGGCGCAGCGTCAATCGCGGCAAGCGCGATATCGGTTCGTGGGGCGACCCGCCGGCCGAGATTGTGGCGGCCTGGGCCACGCTCGTGGAGCGGTTCGATCGGATCACGGCCAAATATCCGCGGTTCAAGAACACGAACCAGCTCACCCATCTCGGGACGCTGGGAACGGGCAACCACTTCATCGAGCTTTGCCTCGATACCTCCAGCCAAGTGTGGGTAATGCTGCACTCGGGCTCGCGCGGCGTGGGGAATGCGATCGGCACGTTCTTCATCGAGCTGGCCAAGCAGGACATGCGCAAGTGGTTCATCAACCTGCCCGACGAGGATCTCGCCTACTTCCCGGAAGGGACCGACCATTTCGATGACTATGTCGAGGCGGTGGAATGGGCGCAGGACTTCGCGGCGCTGAACCGCCGGATGATGATGACCAATGTGATCCGGGCGCTGCGCGGCCAGATCGCCAGGCCTTTCGACGCCGAGCTCGAAGCGGTGAACTGCCATCACAACTATGTGACGCGGGAAAACCATTTCGGCGAGAATGTGCTCGTGCCCCGCAAGGGCGCGGTGCGCGCGGCGAAAGGCACGATGGGCATCATTCCGGGCTCGATGGGCGCGAAATCGTTCATCGTGCGCGGTCTGGGCAATGCGGAGTCGTTCGAGAGCTGCAGCCATGGCGCGGGGCGGGTGATGTCCCGCACCCAAGCGAAGAAGCTGGTCTCGCTCGACGAGCATATCGCCGATACGGCGGGCGTCGAGTGCCGCAAGGACGAGAGCGTCATCGACGAGACGCCCAAGGCTTACAAGTCGATCGAAGCCGTGATGGCCGCCCAGGCCGATCTGGTGGAGATCGTCCATACGTTGAAACAGGTGGTGTGCGTGAAGGGGTAACCCTTCACGCATGTCCAGGGGGACTTATGATTATCATCGACGGATCGGAAGGCGAAGGCGGCGGGCAGGTCGTGCGCAATGCGTGCGCGCTCTCGCTCGTAACCGGCAAAGCCGTCCGCATCGAGAATGTCCGGGCCAAGCGGTCGAAGCCAGGCCTCATGCGTCAGCATGTGACGGCGGTCGAAGCGGCGTGCGTCATCGGCAATGCCGAATGCCAGGGGCTCCATGTCGGGTCGTCCGCCCTCAGCTTCACGCCGGGCGAGGTCGTGCCGGATGAGTATCACTTCGCTGTTGGCACGGCGGGATCGACAGGGCTTGTCCTCCAGACGCTGCTGATGCCGCTCTTGCTAGCCGATGCGCCGTCGCGGCTGGTGTTGGAAGGCGGCACTCACAACATGCTCGCCCCGCCGTTCGAATTCATCGCGAAATGCTTCCTGCCGATCATCAATCGCATGGGACCGACCGTCGAGGCACGGCTCGTCCGGCATGGCTTCTATCCACGCGGCGGCGGTCGGATCGAGGTGGACATCAGCCCGGCGCCGTTGCAGCCCATCGACTGTTTGGAGCGTGGAGCCCTGATGGGCGTCAGCGGTCAGGCGCTGTTTGCCGGCCTGCCGTTTGAGATTGCGGAGCGCGAGATCAATGTTGTGCGCCGGGATCTCGGCTGGTCCGAACGGGAAGCCTGCGTGCGCGAACTTCCGGACGATCAGGGCCCGGGCAACATTCTGCTGCTCGAAGCTCAGTTCGAGCATGGAACCGAGATCGTTAGCGGCTTCGGGCAGTTGGGTGTGACGGCGGAGCGCGTCTCCAAGAAAGCAGTCGGGCGGATGCGGGGCTATCTGGAATCGAATGCCTTTGCCGGTCCTTATCTCGCCGATCAGTTGCTGCTCCCCTTCGCGCTCGCAGGCGGGGGTAGCTTTACGACGGTCAAACCGAGTCAGCACAGTCTAACGGCGATCGACGTGATCGGGCGCTTTTTGAATCGGCGACTCAACTTTGTTCAGCGGCCGGACGGGACGCATCTCCTCACAGTCCAATAGGAATACCGCCATGTTTCGCGATAGCGGGGCATGGCGATAGCCCGTGAACTTCACTACTCAATTTGTGTCGATGCACATGAACGAAGGTCAGCTTTCAGGTGCCAATGACCAAAGTCCGAGTGTCTAAAATAGCGCGGGAGCAGCTCCATATCTTCGAATGCAATGACATTAGCCGACCTAGATATGGCGTCACAAGCGCCCTGCTAGCGGATGCTGCTGAGCCATAGCCGATCGCCTAACATTGAAATGCTTAAATCCCTTCAGTAATCTGTGGGTCAGTGTGCAAGGAGCCGAGCGACATCGTCGTAATCATTAGCTAAGAAATCCGCTCCGGCAGCCTCCAACCGTTCGGACAGGCCAGGACGGACATGAGTGCCAGCCAGCAATCCCACCACATGCATGCCTGCCGCTTTTGCGGCACTGACACCCCCGACGCTGTCTTCAATCACGAGCACTTCCCCCGGTGTTGCCCCCAGTCGCTTTGCTGCATACAAGAATAGATCGGGAAAAGGCTTTCCGCGCGCAACGTCGTCAGCGCTAAACACTCGGCCGGCAAAGTGAGAGATCAAGTCGATCTTTGCAAGGCTGGCGTTTAGGCGGGCATGTGAACTTGACGATGCAATGCATCGCGGGATCTCAGCATGGCAATCTAGAAAAGCCCGGACACCCTTGATCGGCTCCAACTCGTCCAGGAAAGCATCTAGCGTGCGCGACAGAAGTTTCGCCTCAAAGTCCGTGAGCGTGAGACCCGTGGCTCGCTCGATGATCTCGCGCACATCCGACGATCGCTTGCCCACAAACAGTTGGAGAGCACCCTCCGTGGAAACTTGATATCCGATCTCGGTAACCAGCTGAGCGGCCACGCGATTAGCGATGTATTCGCTGTCAGCGATCACGCCATCGAAGTCAAAGATGAGGGCGGAAAAGCGCATGAAATCCTTCGTCATGGACACCGCAAACTCGCGTCGCCACCTGAACTACTTTGTACCCGCCCGCCAAATTCAGTCGTCTGTTTCCTTTCCCAATCTGCTGTGCGACCTTCGCTCTGCGAACACGGGGGGAAACGCGATCGTGGCAGACAGTGATACCGGAAACAAGAAGCCTTGCAATTTGAGGGGGTCGCCTATCCGTTGGCTCCACCTGGCAGGAAATTGGTTCCTCGGTCGCAATTCCCCCGATTTTCGTGATTCCCGCGTGTCGAAATCCACGCTGCTAAAGCCAACATTGGCACAGATACGCATTGCGGAAATGATCGCTAAACAGATCGAGGTTGAGCAAGGGCTCGCCAATACGAGGATGTCGTGGAATCTGACATTTCAAGGCTTCACGATTGCCGCATACACGCTAGTCGCTGCATCGGGTGGAACGGCACCCGCAAAATGGATACTGGGAACTGCCATTGGATTGGCCTCCGCACTTATCGCATTCATGACAATGCGCGGTATCATTGCATCGCAGAACCAGCGAAAATATTTGAAGGATTATTGGGAAGCTAACGGGCTAAGGCGCTTCTTCCCTGAGCCGTTCTCGGTCGCTTCCACCTCTGTTCATGGCCGGTTGCCTTCATATGCGATTTGCATCGTTCTGATCGTTATGTGGGCTATCCTATTAGGCACGCAGCCTTGGATCAGGGATACCGAGCCTACGAAGGTGGAAGTCGTGTCCCCAACGAGATTAGATATTCGAGCAGTTCTGACGAGTGAAGCCCCTGCTCGACCAGCGCCGGCAACCCACCCCACTCCAGGGAAGGGTACTTCGCGGGACAAAAAATGAGGCATTCGGCATCGCGTTGGTGGGTGGGAAACAGGGTATGGCGTCGGTCAAGGCCCTGCCCGGACGTTCGATCGGTCAACATGAACGTAGGGCCGCCTTTAAAAGCGCGTTGAGAGCCGCGAATGACCGCTTTGTTGGCGCCCTCAGCCGGGAGAGTTTCGGATTTGCCACGTATGCTTCATGCGCCAATTCGGGTTTGACGATCGCTGCTAGCGTCCTGCTCAATCATCCTGCCAACGGCGTACGTCCGTCTGATCGCGATATGCCATGCGGTCGGGCGTAGTGATGAACTCCATCGTCGTGCCCCACGGCATGCGGCAGTAGCAGACCTTGTTTCCAGGACCTCTTTCGGTCGCATAGGGAATGGCGCGCGGCGCGGTGAGGGACGTGCCCCCGGCCTTCTCGAAACGCTCGACCGATGCGTCGATGTCGTCGGTGTAGAGCGCAAAATGGGTGATGCCGAAGTCGCTCGCGCGGATCGGCTGGGCTTGCTCTGGGCCATGCATTTCGAAGAGCTCGATATCGGGTCCCGTGCCGATCTTGACCATCGCCTGCGCGCGCACGACTGTGCCGGGGAAAGCGCCGACGGCCCGCTCGAACTCGGGTCCCTGCCGCGGCGGATCCTGCGGTCCGAAGGACTGATAGATCAGCTGGGCGCCGAAAGCCGCTTCCAGGAAGGACTTTGCCGCTTCGATGTCCGGCACCGTGATGCCGATATGATTGACGCCGCGAATGACGGGTGCAGTCATGACAGTCTCCTTTGCTATGCATTCGATCCGCCATGCTTGTGGGCTGGCGCTGCGTTTCAATTGGTCTTGAGGAAGTCGACCAGGGCGGCCGCGACCTCATCCGGCCTTTCGTCCGCGACATAGTGGCTGCACCGCGCGATGGGGCCGCCCGTCACGTTGGTGGCGAATTCCTCGAGCATCGGCACCATCTGCGCACCGAAGCGCTGATCCCCACCGAGGCCCAGCACTGGTATCTCGAGCGGTTGCTTCTTGTATTCGAGCGCGGCCGCGTGGTCTGCGGCGAGCGTGCGATACCATTCCATTCCCCCACGGGTGCGGCCGGGCAGCGCCATCGCCTTGGCGTAGATATCGATGTCCGCCGGATCGAAGCGGCTGTGATCGTAGAACCGCTCCGCCATGAAGGCCGCAACATAATCATATTCACGGCCATGAATCAGGCGTTCGGGCAGGTCCCGGTGCATATGGAAGCCGAAGTGCCAGAGCCTCGCGGTCGTCGCTTCCCATCCGGTCCAGCCGGGAAGCGGCACGTCGAGTACGGCCAGGTGGGTAACAGCCTCTCGGTGGAGGGCGGCCTGCGGCAGGGCGACCATGCCGCCGATGTCATGTCCGCACACGGCGTAGCGTTCGTGGCCGAGTGCGATCATGACTTCATGCGCGTCACACGCCATCGTCGCCTTGTCATAGCCGCCCTGCGGACAGTCGGAAAATCCCGCGCCGCGCATATCGATGGCCACCACGCTGAAATGCTCGGCCAATCGCGGCATCACATGGTGCCATTCCCACCAGGTTTCGGGCCAGCCGTGGAGCAGCAGGATCGGCGGGCCCGCCCCTCCGATAACGGCGTTGATCTTTATGCCGTCCGCCGGCACCAGTTGCTGGGTAAATCCCTCCAACGTTGGGGTCATGATCGCTCTCCAATCAGGATTGGTGTTCAGACGGGATCGAAATCGGTAGCGATCGTGATGTCGCGCCAAGCGTCGATATCGCTGCGGAAGGCCGCCAGCTTTCGCTCGGCGATCGCGTGCGCGGCCGGGCCGAGCGGCAGGTGGAGCGGGGCGTCCTCGGCATCGACCGCCCGCAGAATCACCGCGACCGCCTTCTCGGGATCGCCCGCCTGATTGCCGTTGCCGGTCTCGCGATAGAGCTTGCGCGAACTTGCGGCATATTCGGGCATCTCGTTGACCGCCATGACGATCGACCGGCCGAGGAAATCGGTGCGGAACGGCCCAGGCTCGACGATCAGCACGCGAACGCCGAGTGGCTTAAGCTCGCCGGCGAGCGCCTCGGAAATGCCTTCCACGGCGAACTTGGCGGCATGGTAATAGCCGCCGCCGCCGCGGCCCTCGATACCCGCACCGGAAGACATGTTGACGATTGTTCCGCCCGACCGGCGCAGGACGGGTAGCACGGCTCTCGTGGTTTCGATCAGGCCAAAGACGTTCGCCTCGAACATCGGCCGATATTCCTGCGGAGTGCCCTCCTCGATCGCGCCGAACAGGGCGTAGCCGGCATTGTTCACGAGTATGTCGAACCCGCCGAAGATTTCGACCGCCTTTGCGACCGCCACCTTGGCGGCCGCCGCATCGGTCACGTCGAGTGGCAAGGTGATCATGCGGCCGCCGAACGGCTCGGCCATGTCCTCGATCGCCCTCACATTCCGGGCCGTTGCGACGACGCGATCCCCGCGCTGTGCCGCAGCAAGCGCGAGCCGCTTGCCGAAGCCGCTCGAGCAGCCTGTGATGAACCAGGTCTTCATGACTAACACCTCCATGACGATGGGGGGAATCTAGGCGTTTAGATTTGTTCTTGAACTGACAGGAATGTACTCTTTGCGTTCAGTTTTGTGCGAGGTTCGCAATGGAATGGAGTGACGTCAGGATCTTTCTCGCCGTTGCGCGATCCGGTACGCTCGGCGGCGCGGCGCGCTCTCTCCGCACGAGTCATCCGACCGTCGGCAGACGCCTTCGCGCGCTTGAGCAGGCGATCGGTCAGACGCTCTTCCAGCGCACGGCGGACGGTCTTGTCCTGACCGACGAGGGACATAGCATCCTCGCGCTGGCCGAGCAGATGGAGGAAGGCGCGCTGGCGATGGAGCGCCGGCTCGCAGGGCAGGAGCACGACCTGAAGGGCAGTCTGCGCATTTCTTCAGCGGACTGGTTCGGGGCCTATGTCCTTCCTCCCATCCTGGCAGATTTCTCGAAAGCCTATCCCAATGTCGACGTCGAAATCCTGACGGGCACGCGCCTGTTCAACCTCGCCCAGCGCGAGGCCGACGTTGCTTTTCGCATCGTCCCGTTCAACAATGCCGATGTCGTGCAGCGGCGGCTCTTCAGGCTGGAATATGGCGTCTATATCGCGGAGGAAGCCGCCGATCCCCAATATGGCGACGGTGCCGGTTTCAGGCTCATCACCCATGACACATCCACGGGCCATTTCCCGGACATCGCATGGCTGACCGAGAGTTTCCCCAATGCGAGACCAATTCTGCGATCGAACAACCGCAACGTCCAGGGACGCATGTGCCGGGAAGGTGTCGGCATCGCCGTCCTGCCTCGCGTAGTCGGCAATCAGATCACGGGCATCCGCAGACTAGAGCTGCCGAAGCCGCCGCCGGCGCGCGACATCTGGATGGGTTACCACCGGGACCTGCGACGACTTGGGCGTCTTCGCGCATTCATCTCAACGGTATCGGGTCATCTCGCGAACACATCCGCATGATCTCCGGCCCGGTTCCGACGTGCCTCAGGGCTCGACGGCCTTCGCGCGCTGACGCACGTCGCTGATGGTCAGCGAGACAGCTGAGACGAGGAAGTAGAAGGCGCCGAAGGCGGCGTAGGGCGCGATGTCGGCGATGCTGACCGGTGCGGCGCCGGCGGCTTTGCTGAGCATATGCGCCCCGGCAAGCCCCGACTGAGCGCCGCTCAGGATCATTGCCCACTGCGCGCCATAGGACTTCCAGCGCCGCACGCCGGTGACGAGTTGGAACAGGCCGGACAGGATCGCCCATACGCCGAAGATCTGGAGGACCGCATGTATGCCGTGCGGCAGGGTGGTGGCGACGGCAACGGCGGTCACGACGCTGACGACGACGTTGAGCATCTGGCTCTTGTTCTTCGTCAGGCCGCCACTCCGGTTTGCATCGAGATAGTTCGCCAGTGCGTCCCACGCGGGATAGGCGACGAGCATTCCTGCAGCCAGCGGCGGCATGGCCTTCGCCACCGTGAAGGCGAGCGCGACCCAGATCGCGGAGACCACGAAGCGTAGATAATAGTATGTCTTGAGCCAGTCCCGGTCTGGGGACTTCACGTCGGTGATAGTCTTCATGGCATAGTTCCTTTCTGAGAGGCAGGCGCACGTCTCCGGTCCCGGAATCCCGGCGGGTCGGCGGTCGATGGTTCAGGCGGTGCGAGGGTCGATTTGCCGCAACGGTTCTCGTTAGAGGCGGAAGCGTCGCGGCAGGCACCATCGTGCGACGGCCATCACGGCGGCGCACCCGATGCTATACCAAACCACTACGTAGAGCGGGTCGTTGAAGGGGCAGCAGAAGGCGAAGACGAAGGCCCCGCAGGCGCCAGCGGCGATGCCGGAAGCAAGCGCGCTCAGCGTTGGCTGGGTCGGCGCCGCCCGCCGCATCAGGGCGCCGAGGAGCGCTACGATCGGCAGCGAGAGCACGAAGATCGAAGTGGCGCAAACGATGCCGCTGGCCGGACTGATGCGATCGAGCAGCGCGCGGTCGCCCACTCCTTCGGGCGTGACGAACGCGCCACCGACGATAGCCAAGGCAGCAAGGGCGCTGGAGAGCATCAGCCCCCCGCGCGGCTGCGCCATCGGTGAGAAGGACCGGATCGCCATCGCGCAGGCGATCACCGCCAGCAGGCCGAGACTTCCCACCCGCCACATCAGAAATCGAGATCCGGCCATGTGGTGCATGTCCGGCCGCATCACGCCAAGGCTTAGGAAGAGAACGAGCTCCGCAGCGCCCAGCGCGAGGACAAGTCCGCCCTCGCGCAGCATGCTGCGGCGATGAACGGGCGCTAGGTCTGACGACAGATCGGCGATCAGGGATTCATTCGACATCGGCGGTCTTCTCAATGATGGCCGTCAGGCGCGCGAGCCCGCGGTGGATGTTCATCTTCACGGCGGAGACGGAGAGGCCGATCTGGCCTGACGCCTCCTCGACGCTGTAGCCCTACATCTTGACCAGCAGGATCGCCTGGGCCTGCGCGGGGCGGAGCTCGTCAAGCAGGCTTGCGAGGACCGAGCTGCTGACCACAGATGCCTCGTGGTCATCCACGGCTATGTCCTCGGGCAGCTCGTCCAGGGGGCGGCGCGACAGGCTGCGCAGCTGGTCGATCCATTTGTTCTTGGCGATCGCCGCCAGCCAGGGTCCCAGCGGATAGTGCGGATCATAAGTGTGCCGTCGCCGATGGACGGCGAGCAGCGTTTCCTGGACGGCGTCATCCACCTCGCCCGGCGGCAGCCGCCGCTGGAAATAGCGCGTGAGCCACTCGGACATTTCGCCCAGCAACCGCCGATAGGCACCACCGTGGCCGTTTTGTGCCGCAACCATCAGGCTGCTCCAGCTGTCCGGCGCGGTTCGGAACGGACGCTCGCGGCTAGCCGGCGCCGTGCCTGGCGCGGGCCTTGAGATCAATCTCGAGAGGAAGTCCGAGCGCATGATCTCTTATTCGCGCGCTGAGCGATTTCGGTCACGAGCCATGTCTAACTTTTTTCAGCGCGGTTTTGGCCGTGCCGTTGCACCGCAAATTGATCGAGCCGCCCATTCCCTCGTGCGATTGATGACCATGCCACGACAGCCTGATGAACAATGAGCATACTTTAGGGAGCTTTATCAGGCGATCGAACGGCGGCTATGTTGGCGATAAATGAACAAGGCTACCAGGCAATGCGCACGCCGAGCGCGCCGTTAACACCCTCCCCTATATTAGTTTGGGTCCAGTATTTTTCGTTGAGTAGGTTGTTGAGGTTGCCCATGAACGTCACCTTGCGATTGCCAACCAGCGTTTCATACTGAAACCCCGCATTGGCCACAGTGTAGGACGGAATGATTAGACTGTTGGCGTCGTTGGTCGGTGCCTTACCGATATAGCGGACATTGCCATGTACGCTAAGGCCTGGAACAGCCGGGATATCATATTGCGCGTTGCCGGTTAGCTGCCATTTGGACGCGCCACCGGGGGTATTGCCCTGTAGCGTCTCATTTCCGGCCGATACGTTGCGAATGGACGGATCGAGCCGAAGCACGCCGAGACCCAATTTGAGGTCGGGCGCAAAGCGATAACTCGCTATAGCTTCGACGCCCTTGTAAAGCGTCAAGCCGTCCTGCGTCAGGCGGCGTGTGCCGTCGACGATCTGGTCGATCGTCGCAGCCCGTTCGATGCGGAAGCCTGCAAGCGTCATGCTCAGGCCCTGATGCTCATACTTCGCACCGATTTCATATTGGCGGCTGCGCGTCGGCTTCAGCACCTCGCCCGCATTGGCATATTCGCCACCGACACGGCTGCCCGGCTCCATCGCCTCGGCATAGCTGCCATAGAACGACACATAAGGCGCCGGCTTATAGATGAGCGCGAAGGTTGGCGTCACTGATGACGTGCGATAGGATGAATCCACCCGTGGATCTCCATCCGCATCAAGCAGCTTGTACCGGGTATAGCGTGCGCCAACGATGGCCTGAACATGCTCGCCAAAATGCACAGTGTCACTGGCAAAGACGCCGCTTTGACGCTCTTTCGTGGGCCAACCCTCGGTATCAAAATACATAGTGCGCGTCACACGGAACGGCTGATCCTGATAGATTGATCCGTTGAAATCATTGCCCCAATAATAGTTGCGGTCGTTGAAACCGAACAGGCTGTCGGTCGCGAGATAGGATGCTCCAGCGACGATCTCATGCCGGATCGACCCTGTCGTGACTTCGCCCTGCAAGAGAAACTGGGCGAAGTGATTTCTGTCCAGCTCGGCGAAGTTATAGGCATAGCCATCATATTCTCCGTCCGAATTCTGCATATAGACGAACATCTTGTTCGAATGATGCCGCTTGCTGGTATATCCATAAGTCAGTCGCGCAGACCAGCCGGGCGCAAAGGACCAATCGAAACCGGTAGCGGTCGCGAGTGTCCGCGCCTTGTAGAAGCTGTTGGCGACGTTCAGCTTGTCATAGTCATAAGTCGGCCGAGGAAGCTTGGTCCCGACATATTCTTCCCAGTAAAACTGGAACGGCTCGTGCTTCAGATTGCTGTCTTCATAGGTGGCGCTGGCGTACCATTTGAGATCGGGAGTGAACGCATAATCAAGCGCCAATGAAGCCACGAAGCGATTAACCCCTGCCCTATTATAAGCCGTGCCCTTTTCTCCGGCCAGATTGAGACGATAGCCAAGGCGTCCGTCCTGTGTCAGCGGCCCGCCTGCATCGGCCTTTGCATAAAATACGCTGTTGGTGCGGTAGCCGGCTTCCGTGGTCAGCATCGCTTCGGCCGTAGGGCGCTTGGTGCGATAAACGATGACGCCGCCTGGCGCGCCGATGCCATACATAAATCCGGTCAGCCCCTTGAGCGCGGACACGCTTTCGATCGGTTCCAGGGGGAAGTCCCCGCCCCAGTACAGCAGCAGGGGGACATCATCGATATAATAGTTGCGAACGCCTAATCCTCTGATTTGCGTGCCCCACCAGTTGATCGATCCCGATGGCGCAGAGGAATAAACGGACGGGTCGTTCTGGAATACCTGCCCTATACTTGTAACCTGCCGGCGGGCGATATCCGCCTGATCGACAAGGGTTATCGAGTAAGGCGTGTCGAGCAGCGTTTTCGTACCCATTGCGCCGTTGCTGGCCGCGCGAGTTTGGTCTTCGTCAGAGCGATGACCATAAACGAGTATCGCTTTCCTCGCGTCCTCCGTCGCCTCTTCATCCGATGCCGTGGCTTCCGCAGCACGGGCGCAAGGCGCAATGACAGGCACCAGCACGAGCGGCAGAGAGAGAATTGGCGCAATAAGCTTCTGCATGAATAGCCCCCGAAAATGTGAGGGCGCAATAAGATTATGTATATTGCGAGTTAATATCATTGATACCCGGCGTATCCGGAAATCGTGATAGTTTCCCTCCCTCCCGTGAAAATTGGATCTGATGAGCAATGGCGCGCCTGACACCAGGCGCAGTTTTCTATGGATCCCGAGCATCCACCCTGACCTATTGCAACTCATTATCAATTAAGCGATAAGACAGACAGGACGGAGCTGCTCTGACGGAGGGCCTTCCAAACGGCGGGATTCGAAAGGGTGAGTGCTAACAGCATGACAAGAAACCATGGCGCAAAGGCGGAGTCTTTCGCCCAGCCCGCCAGAACAGCGAGTCGTTTCGGCGCCGCGATCGTTGGCGGTTATCTTTTTGCCTATGGCTTTACCGCACTCGCAACACTGGCCGGCTTCACCATCGGCCTGCCTTTTTCGGAGGCGCAGGTTCTTTCTTGGATGCTGGGCGCTCTCGTCTATCTGTGTGCGATGCTCTGGGGCTTCGTGCTGCGCACCGCAACGATGGCATGGGCGGTGCTCGCAGGTGGCGGGGCGGCAATGGGCACGGCAGCTTGGGCGCTTTCGCGGCTGACAGTCTGAGCAGGAAGGATCTAAACGATGCGAGAAACCTTCCGGCTATCGATGGCCTATCTGCACACATGGCTCGGCCTCCTGGTTGGCTTCGTGCTGATGGCAGTCTTCTTCTTCGGCTCCCTCTCCGTGTTCGACCGTGAGATCGATCGATGGAGCGTTCCTGAGACGCGCGCGCAGGCAGCGCCCTTTCCTTCGTTCGACCGATCCGTGCTGCCGGTCATCTCGTCGGTAAAACCCGACCCTGAGAGCATCGAGCATACAGCCGCAGAAGTCATCGGCGACTTGCCCCCGGCCGATGCGATGAAAGTGGGCGACGTCGGCGTTTACACCAATCACCGCGATCCCATTTTGCGGATGTATGTCGCCTTTGATGTCCCCAACAAGCCGCGTAACGCGAACCTGGATCATGTCCACGTCTACGGTTATGCCTCGATCGATCCGCAGACGGGCGAGCGTCTACCCGCCGATCTTCAGGATCGCCTCCAGCTTGGAACTGGCTTCTTTTTCCCCATGCATTACATGCTTCATCTGGAGTGGATGGAGATTGGTTACTGGATCGTCGGTCTGGCCGGCATGGTCATGATGGCCTTGCTCGTTTCCGGCGTCGTCATGCACCGCAAGATATTCCGCGAGATGTTCACTTTCCGTCCGGAAAAAGCGCGGTTGCGCTCGACACTCGACCTTCACAACATGACAGGCGTTTTGGCCTTGCCGTTCCTCTTCGTCATCACGCTCTCAGGCCTGCTGATCTTCGCTTCCCTGTATCTGCCGTCACCAACGACCTTGATGCGCCCACTGGCAAAGGCGCAGGAACTTGTGGAGGCCTCGGGGACGGGACTGCCCGTCGACCCCTCCGGCCGGCCGGGTGAACTTGCCTCCGTCGATGCCATGATGGCGACAGCCAAGGCGCGCTGGGCAGCCAAGGGCGTGCCCGGAGAAGTCGGATCGGTACTGGTCGTCCACTATGGCGATGCCGATGCCTATGTCTCGATATCGCGGGACAATGTCGATCGGGTCGCGACCAGCGAAACGCTGCACTTCAAGGGAAGCACCGGTACTTTGCTCTATGAAGATCCCCCGGCGAGCGGCATCCGCACTACTGAGGGGTTCCTCTACGGGCTGCACTTCCAGCAGTTCCGCCACTGGCCGCTCCGCTGGCTGCTGTTTGCGGGCGGCCTGGCAGGTTGTGCCTGTATCGCCACCGGCTTTTTGTTCTTCGTCGAGAAGCGCAAAAAGAAGCACGCGGCCACGCGCGATCCGGGCGCGCGCATCGCCGAAGCCTTCGCGGTCGCGAGCGTCACCGGCATGCTGATCGCGACCGGCACGATGATGGTCGCCAACCGACTGCTACCCACGAGCCTGCCGGCGCACGACAGCTGGCAGGAAGGCATATTCTGGCTGACCTGGCTGGCGACGCTTGGCCACGCCGCGCTTCGCTCACGCGTATCGGCCAACATAGGCGTCTCGCCAGCATGGGCGGAGCAAAGCT
This sequence comes from Sphingobium sp. SYK-6, assembly GCF_000283515.1. Lineage (GTDB taxonomy): Bacteria > Pseudomonadota > Alphaproteobacteria > Sphingomonadales > Sphingomonadaceae > Sphingobium > Sphingobium lignivorans. The sequence continues at coordinate 1,148,042 of NC_015976.1, read as the reverse complement.
GGCTGGTCGCTTTGCTAGCGCTTAGTGCTGCCATTGCAAACTGGGCGACGACTGGCGATCATCTCATCTCGACGATCGCAGATGCCTACTGGCCAGTGGCAGGCGTCGACATCGTTCTTCTCGCGACGGCAGGTTTGGCTGCTTACACGGCAGTTCGCCTGAGCGCCCGCGCGGAGCGGATTGGGCGGATGCCATCCGCGATCGGGAAGCCAGCCCATGTCTGACGCTGTTCTGCTCACTTTCGCGTTGCTTACTGCAGTCATCGGCATGGCGGGCTTCGCCGCCGCGAATGACCTGCACTGGCGTCAGTTATTTCCGAAACGACGTCAATCGACGGCCGCGCGCACCCTTTGCCGAACGTCCGGCACGACGCTGCTCGCCATATCCTTCGGGCTTTGCGCGATGGCCGATCCGGTTTCGATGGCTTTTCTGGTCTGGCCGATGCTGCTCGGCGTCGCCGCTGCTGTGGTGGCAGCGGCCCTTACGATAAGAGGCAGGGCTAGCCGTAGATAAGCCAGTTTCCGGATCCTCAGGCGGAGGCCCTTTTTTCTGGTTTCTGGCGGAACGAAGGAAGCTTTCGGGCGCTGCCGCTAGAAGTCTCAATGTCTGAAATGTTGGCGGTCATTGACCCCGGTAAGGTTCGCAACCGACACCATCTCCATCACCATCCAAGCGCTCGGAAAACCACCGCTCGTGACTTTGGAGTGGTGCTACACCGGCCGCGCGGACTTGGTCGCAGCCTGAGTAGGTATAGCCAACCGGTAGGGCATCGAGGATCGCTTGACGCTTCTGTGCTGTATCCCACGGATGAGCAGCGAAAGCGATGCCGACACCAGAAGCAGCGGCAATAATGCCATAACGGATGGCCGTCTCAAGCGTCGTCTCCGGTCGTGGAGGACACCGCTTCCCGTGCCGATTGTTGAAGTGCCGACGGGGATATTGCCGAGACATCGTGCCTATTTGTCACTCAAGTCTCAAAAGCAGGTTGAGTGTTCAGACAGCCGCATCGCGAAGGTGAACAGATGGCTGGTTTCGGGCAGCTGCGCGGCCCGCTGGAACGTCTGCAATGTTGGCGGCAAGCGACTGTTCGCCTCATGCCCACCGCCGCGTGGCAGCGGTGGAACTACCAACGGGGCCTGAGCGCCGCGCCGCCGATGAGCAGCAAAGCGACGAGGACCGCGGTGATTGTCGTCGCCAGCATTGTCCGGCGCGCCGGAGGTTGGATCGGCGCGTTGGATTTGGCGGGCTCAAGCTCGTATCCCGACACAAGAGGAGCTTGTGGAGCGCGGGCTGCTGACGGCACCTGGTTTTGCGCGGTTATTGGCCCCCGGGATGCAGGACTTTCGCTTCTGGTTACTGGCGCAATCTCCCGGCCACTGGTCGGCGGTCGCACGTTGCTCGTCCGCTGGAGTTCGGCGCGCGTGGCATCATCGGCCTTCCAGTCGCCCCGGTCGATCGCATCCAGCATGGTGCGGACCAGCTTCTGGCGCGCCGCCGGGTTATGCTCGGCGAAGTAGCGGTCCATGCCCAGCCGGTAGCGATCGTGCAGATACACGTCGCGCACGGCCTCCCAGTCCCGGTCCGACACCAGGTCCGGGCGGGTCTGCTCCCAGAGTGACATGGAGTCGGTGAGATCCGCCATGTAGCGCGCGCCATTGTAGCCGCTCGCCTGCATGGCCTTGATCCAGGCGGGGTTGAGATAGCGGCTGTCGCGCTCGCGCGCATAGAAGCGGTCGACGGTTTCGACATGCGGCTGGCCCGAGGCCTGCTCGTTGGCGATGTAGCCCTCGATGGTGCGGCCGGTTTCCTGCTGCACGGCCATCGAGAGACCGCCCAGATAAGCGGCAGGCATGGGCGTATCGAGCAGGCCATAAGCGCTGGAAGACCGGCTGAAAACCGCTGCGTCGACCGTGCCGAGACTCGCGGTGAAAGCCGTGCTGTCCGGCTCGCCATCGTCACCGTCGCCATAGGCATGGCCCATCCGGGCACGATAGAGCTCATCGAGCTTCGCCTTGCTCCATCCCTCGCGGTTGGCGAACTGGGTGGAGGGCGAATAGGCGCCGGGCGCGGTGGAGAAGATACGGCGCAGGGCCCGCTTTTCCGCCGTTTCGGGTACGACACCCTGCGCTTGCAGGGCGCGGGCGCGGGCCTGCGTTTCGGCGCGCACGGGATTGTCCGCCTCCTCAGCCTGCGCGGCGAGGCGGATCGCCCTGGCGATCAGGGCAAGCTTCTCGCCGAAATGATCGCGATACGTGCCCGATGTCGTCACCAGCACGTCGACCCGCGCCCGGCCCAGTGCGGCGCGATCGACAAGGGCGATGTCCACCACATGGCCGCGCGCATCGCGGATCGGGCGCACGCCGAGCAAATGCAGGATCTGGGCTTCGTTGGTTCCCCCGTTCTGAGCGGTCTCGCTGGACCACAGCACGAAGGCGACCTTGCGCGGCAAGCGGCCATGCTTCGCACGATAGTCGGCAAGCATCTCATCGGCCAGCGTTACGCCCCGGTCCCAGGCCTGCGGCGTCGGCACCGCGCGCACATCCAGCGTATAGGGATTGCGGCCGGCCGGCAGGGCGTCGGGATTGCGGATCGCGTCCTGCATCGGGCCGGGGGGCACATAACCGCCAGCCAGTGCCGCAATGATCGCATCCATCTCGCGCGGTGCACTGGCGATTCGTGCCGCATAATCCCGGGCGCGGTGGGTGTTTTCCGCGTCCAGCACATCGTCCTCGCCGCCAAGGGCGCGCGCCACATCCTCCAGATGAGGCGCAGGCTGCCCGACCGCCAGCATGGCCTGCACCATCCTCGCGGCAACATCGCTCGCGGGCGCCTGTCCCAATATGTGGCCGCCCAGCGGAATGGGCGCTGCTTCCGCCTCGGCAAGGTAAGTGGCCAGCCCCGCACGCAGCGCGTCAAATGGTGCGCTGGCCGGATCGAGGCCGAGCGAGGCGGCAAGACCCGCCGCGGCGACCGCGCGCCGCAGCGCTGCCTCGTCCACCGGATCGGCGTCCAGCATGGCCTTCATTTCGGCGAGCGGCGGCGACAGGCCTGCACGGACGAATTGCGGCATGAAGCCGATCGTCACGGCCTGCGTGCGGCGCTTGTTGCCCACGCCGCCATTGGCCTGCAACGGCTGGGGCTGGATGTGGGGGAGCGCCCCGATCAGCAAACCCACCGCATCCGTGGCGGCCGGCCCCTCCTGCTTGCCAGGCATCAGCGACAACTGAGTGAAGAGCGGCAGATAGGCGTCCGCCCGCCCGCTTTTCTGCATCCACAGGTAGAAGGCCAGATACTGGTGATGGGGCGGGAGCGCGCCGCGCTGTTCCAGTGCCTTTCCGCCCGTCTGGGGCCCCCAGAGCGGATGGGCAGCGAGGATGACCTTGCCGAACTGCAGGGCCGGGACGACGACCTGCCCGTCCACCGTCATGAGCTTGCCCGGCGGTGGACCCCAGACCCGCTCGACCTCCTGCTTCAGCGCGGCGGGGAGAGCCGCATACCACGCGAGATATGTCCGGACCGGGACTGCGATGGCTCCCTGTGCGATCCTGCGCCGCAGGGCCTCGTCATCGCCCTGGGCGGCATTGGTCGCTTCCGTGGCGAGACGGCGAGCGAGCGTCGCCCTGTCAGGCAGGGGCGCGGCGCCCGTATCATACCCCTCCGCGCGAAGCCGCTCGAGCAGCGCGACCATGCTGCCCTGCGCATCCAGATAGGAATCCGGATCGCTGCCGACGTCGGCCTCGCCCGGCTCCTCATTATGATAGCTGACGACGACATGCTTGTCCGCGTTGGGCAGGCGGCGCAGGTTCGCCCAGGCGAGGGCCCGCGCGACGCGCCAGCGGATCTGGTCGGCAATGGGATCATAGCTCGCCGTGCCGTCCGGCGCGGTGGCGCGGGCGGCCAGGATCATCGGCTCGACGATGCCATCGAGTTCGCTCATCGCCAGCTCGCCGGTCGAAGCCGGCGCGAAGCCACCCAGGCTGCTTCTCCAGGCATCCGCATCGCCGCGATAATCGGTTGCGCACATCAAAGGAGGCACGCCCAGCCGCTCTGCCTCAGCCACCCCGGCCTGTGCCGATGCATAGTCGATCCGGTTGCCGCACAGGATCAGGGCATCGAGCCGCGTGTCGCCGAGCAGGGTGGAGGCAAGGTCGCCGCCACCCTCCCGCCAGATGGGAACCGGCATGCCCCCTTGCCGTTCGATTTCCCGGACGAGTGCCGTAACCAGCCCGGCGTTGTTCGCCAGCACGAGGCTGCGATAGAACAGGATGCCCACTTTCGGCCGTGCGCCTGCATCGGCAAAGCGCGCAGAGGCCCAGCCCAGATAGTCGGCCATGGCGGCAAAGGGCGCCGGCGCATCGGGATGCCAAAGCGCGAGTGGTGGAAAATCGACGGGTGGCGGAACGGCCATGCTCCGCCCCAGCACCCGCGCAGCGGCATAAGCGAACAGCCCGGCGAAATTCGCTTCGGTCGCATTGGTCCAGTAGCGCGCGATATCGGGATGGGCAGCAGGGTCGATCGTACCCGCGATCGGCGTTCCGGGGCCCACGACCAGAACCTTGGTGCGCATCTTGGCATCCTCGATCTGGCGCGTGAAATTGAGCAGGCGGGGTCCGGCGGCATCGAGCAGAACCAGATCATAGCGGCCAAGGTCGACCCCCTCGATCGAGGGCACCAGCCCTCCGCCCAGGCCGAAGAAGTCCACCGTGACATCATCTGCCACGCGCCGCGCGCCGGCCTTCGCGATCGTCGGCATTTCGGCGATGTGGATGGACACGAAGGCGATGCGTGGCAGGTCCGGACGTGGCAAGTCCGGGCGTGGCGGGGCTGGCTGGACATGGCCCGCCGCGCCGATGCCGATCATGCACAGCGCCAGCAGAAGTCGCGCGACCAGTGGAAGCCAGCTCATTTCTTCCCTCCGCCGGCCCCTTCCGCCTCCGCTTCCGGCACATAGACGACCTTGCCATCCGGCAGGCGATAGGCGACGCCGAGCCGGTCGCCATTGCCGCTGAGCTTGCGGTCGCTCACCTTCTCCACCTTGATCTGCTTGCCGTCCTTGCGGATGATTTCCATGCGACCATCCGCCCCGGTGCGGGTCATCGTCCAGTTGCTGGCGGGATCGAGCAGTGACGGCGCGCCCATCATCGAATAGAGCGCCACCACCATCGCCACGATGAAGGCGAGGCTGACGTCAAACAGATTGGCAATGCCGGCAAGGGGATCTTCCTGCCAGCTTCCCTCATCGCGACGGCGGGCGAAACGGACGGGGCGGCGGCGGCTCATGTTTCCTCCCGGCGCAATGCGCGCTCGGCATGAAAGCGCACCGCATCGAGATCGGCGCGCGCCCAGCCTTCCCGTACCATCGCGACCAGATAAGCGACAACGCCCACCGCCAACCCGACCACCGTGCTGGAAAATGCGATCACCATGTTGGAGGCAAGGATCTGGAGATCGCCCCGCGCCAGTCCCGAGAGGGCCGTGGCCATCGGGATCAGCGTGCCCATCAGCCCCAGCGAGGGGCCGATCCGGATGGCGAAACGCACTGCGTTGAGCGAGCGGGCCGCATCGCCTTCCGCGCGTGCGACGATTTCCTCGATCGCCAGCTCGTCGTCATGCGGTTGGCCGGTCAATGCCTGATCGATCGCGGCGCGGTAGCGATCCCGCGCGGGGCGATGGCCGCGATAGCGCCCGATCAGGCTGCGCAGGAACAGCCCAAGCGCGAGGACCGTCCAGAGAACCACGCCGAGCAGTCCCACCACCACGGGCAGGAACAGCAGGTCGGAAATCGCGCCAAGCGCGTCCTTCGCCCACATCGCTCAGAGCTTCCGCACGTAACGGACATAGGCCGTGCGACCGGGCATCCAGTAATCGGCCTTCTCGTAGTAATGGACGTCGAAGGCGTTGGCGATTTCCAGCCGGAAGCCGTCCATGGGGGTCGGCTGCCAGCGCAGGCTGAAATCGACGGTGGTGAAGCGGGCGAGCGTGAACTCTCCGCCCGCACCGTTGGTGAAGATGCGTCCCTGGCTGTTGTCCGCATCGACCCGGTCGCCATTGAAGCGCACGGTAGCGGTGCCAAACAGCGTGCTGCCGTTAGAGAGGGTGAGCGATCCGGTCGCTTTCCAGTCCGCAACGTTGCGGATGGCGGTCGCCACCCCGGCGGCCGTCTGGTCCTGTGCGGTGATGATGTGCGTCACGCTGCCGTTGAAACGCACCCGGTCCTGCGCCAGCCCGAGAACGGCCCCGGCGTCGAGTGCGAGTTGGGCTTCCACGCCTTCCATCCGGGATTTGTCGGCATTGACATAGCTTGTCTGGCGGAGCGTCGGCGTCTCGGAGACGAGCTCGGTCTTGATCCGGTTTCGGGTGCGCGCGTTGAAATAGGTGATGTCGGCGAACAACGCCCCATGCGCAAAACCGAAGCCGGCATCCCAGGTGGTGTTGCGCTCCGGTTGAAGATCGGCGTTTCCATATGTGACGCGGCGCTGGATGCCCGCGAATTCCTCGCTTTCGCCCGCCAGCTGCAATGCCTGTGGCGGCACGAACGCGCGTCCGATCGTGCCGTGGAGACGGAAACCGCCACCCAGCTTGAACACGGCGCCGCCGCGTGGATTGAAGACGCCGAAATTGGCCGATCCCGGCGTGAAATTGATGCGATAGGGCGTCTCATAGGTCCGGACGGTGATCCAGTCATAGCGGCCACCAGCCGTCAGGATCAGCCCTTCATCCAGAAGGTTCAGGCCCGCTTCCGCGAACAGGGCTTTCGTCTCCCGGCTTTCGTTCGGCGACGAGGGCGCCTTCCCCGTGCCATTGGCGTTCCAGGATTGCCGGCTCGCCTCGACTCTCTGCCAGTCGCCGCCATAAGTCAGGCGGAGCGCCGGCAGGACCCGCCAGCTATCCTGTACCTGAGCGCCGCGATACTCCGTGAGCGTGCTGCTGGAGACATAGCGCGAGGCCAGTTGCGGCACGGTATAATAATCATAGTTCTCCCGAGAGGCGTAGCCGATGAGGCGGATCGCGTGATCCTGCGGCGTCAGTTCCAGCCGAATGTCGCCCGTGATCCGGTCCGTCTGGTTGCCGGAAGGCGTCCTGGGATTATAGGATTGCGGCCCGGGCGCATCATTGTCGAGACTGGCAAAGTCGAAACTCGCATCGAGGCGGGCAATGGACGAGAGCGTGCTGCCTACCCTGAACCGGCCGGAGCCGCGCCGGAAGGAACTGTTCCCCGCGCGCGCGCCATTGCCGAGCCGGAAGTCTCCATCCTGATTGACGTAGCCGACATCAAGGTCGAAATCGACGCCGCGCACCAGGCCGCCGCCGAGCGTGGCGCCGGACCGAATCGTCTGGAAAGATCCGCCGCCAACCGTGAACTGGCCGCCAAGAGGCCCGGACGAGCGGCGCGTGATGATGTTGATGACACCACCCACGGCGGACGCCCCATAGAGCGCGGAGGCCGGGCCTTTCAGGACTTCGACGCGCGCGATGCTTTCCGGCGCGATCGTGGTGAAGCTGCTCGAACCTGACGGGCGGCCGTCGACGAGGACCAGCACCTGCGGATTGATCGAGAACTCGAAGCTTGGCCGCAAGCCTCGCAAGCCGACGCCGCCGAGCCCGTTGGGATATTGGATGACGTCGACGTTTGCATTCTTCTTGAGCTGATCGATGAAATTGAGGGCGACCGTATTGGCAAGCTGTTCCTCGCTGACCACTTCCATGGACGAGGCGACATTCTCCCGCCGTTCTTCCGTACGATTGGCCGTGACGACAATGTCCGACGCGATCGCGGGGGCGCCCGCTTCCTCTGCACGCACGCCGACGGAACAAACGGACAAGGACGCGGCGAGCAGGCACGCGCCATTATTATGGAAAAGCAATTTCGACCCCCAACTTATGGCTGATTCGTGATATGAGATAACGTTACTTCTACGAGATGCCAATCGCCTGTGTTCCAGCAAGGCAGGGACGCCCGGTTGATCTTCGTTCTGAGGGTCAGGATGTCGAGGACGGTGTGAGGCAGCGGACGAGGCAATCGACCGCCGTGACGATTATTGCTGAAGCGTCAAACATCGGCGCCAGCGAAGGTGGTGATGAGCCTTCGCCCAGTCGGAGTAGAGATGCCAGCGCCAAGTCGTACGAAGGCCCTTGAGGATGCGGTGGTCACCATGCCCCTCACCACCGGAACCGCACGCCGTCATACTCGACTTCCGATCGGTAAGTCCAAATGCTGTGGCGCGAAAGCCTGATGAACGAAGGGCAGGCTTTAAGGGCCTCGTCTCGAACGCCGGATGTCGGCTATGTTCGCGTTAGAAGCCCAAGCAGTTCGGTGCACTCACATCGGCTTCGCCGAAAAAGAAGAGCGGGCCGACTGCGGTCGGCCCGCTCAGCGCAACGCAAGGGGGGCAACGCGTTGCACGTCACCCTGCACGGATGGGCGGGTCCGATCAGGCTGGAGTTGAATTTCAGTCCACAACGAGGTTGGATTCTATTGTCCATGCGCAGGACGGAGCGAGACCATCGTATACCTCGTCGAGAATTACCCACGGCAAATGATCGAATGAAGGTCTCCACCGCAGTTAGACATCATACAAAAGTATCGTGATCGCCGGTCGGCTTTCGCGGAATTTCCCGCTATGCTCAGCGCGATGGGCTGGGATGCGAGCGAACTGGGCGACCTCATACCGGACAGCATTGTTGTCCGGTGTTTCGATGGTGAAATCCGATCCTGGAACAGCGGCGCAACGCATATTTACGGCTGGACGGCTGCTGAGGCGGTCGGTCGGCGGTGCGATGACTTGCTCAACAGCAGCCATCCCTTTGGCCTGGATCACATCCTGCGCGAAATAGCGAGGCACGGTGTCTGGCAGGGCGAAGTCTACCGGCGAAGAGCAGATGGACGGGACTTGTGCGTCAGGGTGCGCTGCGTCGGGCGGCGCGATGCCAAGGGCACGATCTGCGAAATTGTCGAGTGGAGCCGGAACACAGGGGAGGTCAGCGAAGGCGAGATTGCCTCGCATCGCTTCACCAATCTGTTCCATGCCATGGCCGCCGCCTTCTGGGAGCTTGATTTCTCGGAGGTCCGACGCGCGATCGGCATGCTTGTCGCGTCCGGGGTGACGGACATCCCGGCGCGCCTCCGCGAAGATCATGATTTCATCGATCGCGCGATCGGCATGGTGCGGGTGATCGATGTCAACGATCAGACGCTGTCCCTGTTCGGCGCGCCTTCGCGGGATGCCTTGCTGGCCAAATCGATCGACTGGGCCTGGCCGCTGCAGAGCCGTCACGTTTTTGCCGAATCTCTCATCGCTGCCGCGCAACGGCGGGATCGATACAGCGTCGAGACGGTGCTGCGGCGCATGGACGGTCGGCTCATCGATGTGCTGTTCACGGTCTGCTGGCCCAGCGATCACAAGGCGCAGGGGACGGTGCTGGTCGGCGTCATCGATATCAGCGCACGCAAGCAGGCCTTTGCCGAGATGGAGGCGAGCGAGCATCGCTATCGCGACTTGTTCCAGCACGTCCCGGTCGCGCTGCTGCAGTTGGACATGCAACCGCTGTCCGCCCGGCTGGAAGCGCTGCGATCAGAGGGCATCGCCGATCTGCTGGATTATGTCGAGCGCACGCCGCAGTTCATCGAGGACGTGCTGCAATTGCCGCAAATCCAGGAAGCGAACGATGAAGCGATACGCCTGTTCGCCGTGGATGGCGCGGCCGCACTGCGCGGGCCGATCGCGTGGGGCTGGAAAGCGCGGCCAGACACGATCCGGCGCTCATTGCTCGCAAGGCTGCGTGGAGAAGCGCATTTCATCGAAGAGACGCAGGTCAATCGGCCCGATGGGAGCCTCGTCGATGTGCTCTACACCATGTCGTTCGTCGGCCCGCTCATCGAGCGGGGGATCAATGTCGTCGGCTTCGTCGACATCAGCGCGCGCAAACAGGTGGACCGGGCGCTGCGCGAGAGCGAGGCGCGGCTGCAGAAGGTCCAGGGGGATCTTTCCCATGCCGCCCGCGTCTCGACCCTGGGCGAGTTGACCGCGTCCATCGCGCATGAGGTGAACCAGCCGCTCGCCGCCATTTCCGCCTTCGGCCAGGCGAGCCTGCGCTGGCTGCGCCGCGATCAGCCTGATCTCCAGGAAGTCGAGACGCTGACGCAGGACATCGTCGCAGATGCCCGGCGGGCGAGCGACATCATCGCGCGCATCCGGGGCATGGCGCTCAAGCGCGAGCCCTCCCCGGCACCGCAGGACATTGCCGCTCTGCTGGACGAAGCCATGCTGATCATCCGGCACGAGGCGCAAGCGAAGGGCGTGACGGTGGCGCTCGCCATGGACGAGGGCTTGCCGACCATCCTGGCCGACCGGGTCCAGCTTCAGCAGGTCATCGTCAATCTGGCGGTCAATGCGATCCAGGCGATGGCGGAGCAGCCCGCCACAGGGCGCTCGCTCGATGTCCGCGCCCTATGTCTGGACAATGGCGAAGTCGAAGTCCGCTTCGACGATAGCGGTCCCGGCATCGCGCCCGAGCATCTGCCGCATGTGTTCGATGGCTTCTTCACGACAAAGCCGGGCGGCATGGGAATGGGCCTCGCGATTTGCCGGTCCATCATTCAGGCCCATGGCGGCCGTATCGAGGCGAGCAATCAAACGAAAGGCGCGCGCTTCGCCTTCACGCTGCCGCCGATCGCGTCGGCCTGATGCTCAGCCGGGCATGCCGATCTTCAGCCGCTCAGCCATCTTGACCAAATCGGCCAGGGTGCGTGCCTCCATCTTCTTCATCGCGGAGGCGCGGTAGAGCTTCACGGTGATCTCGCTGAGGCCGAGATCGAACGCGGCCTGCTTGTTGAGCCGGCCGGCCGTTACCAGACCCATGACTTGCTTCTCGCGCAGGGACAGAGCCTCGTAGCGAGCGCTGAGAGCAGAAAGCTCGCCCGTCTCAGCGCGTCGCTTGCGGTCCCGCTCAAGCGCGGTCGCCACGGCATCGAGCAGATCCTGATCACGAAATGGCTTGGTGAGGAAATCGATCGCCCCTGCCTTCATCGCCTGCACCGACATGGGGACATCGCCATGGCCAGTGATCATGATGACCGGGAGATGGATCCCATGCCCAGCGAGCTGCTGCTGGAAATCGAGACCGCTCGTACCCGGCAGCCGAACGTCGAGGAGCAGACAGGCCGGTTCGTCAGCGAGCGACGCTGCCAGAAACGTGCTGCAGGAATCGTAGCTTTGTGACGCAATCCCGACCGATCGCAAAAGCGCCGCGACGGCTCGGCGCATGGATTCATCATCATCGATGATATGCACGGTCGCGGTCTGGTCCATGATATCTTGCTATGCCTCCCCAGAGCTTCAAGGAAGCGATACCTTGGTATGCTCAGCGTTCGCCCAGCGCACGGCGCAGGCATCGCAGCAATTCCTGCGCGTCGAACGGCTTGCTCAGGAAACAGACGGCGCCTGCACTTAGCGCGCGCTGGCGCATCGCCTCCTCGGGAAAGGCGGTCATGACGAGCACCGGCAGGGCCGGATGCTCCACGCGAATACGGGCCTGGAGGTCGAGGCCGCTCATGCCGGGCATCTGGATATCGGTCAGCAGGCAGCCCGGCTTGCCAGACGCACCGCTCGCAAGGAAGGCTTCGGCGCTTTCGAAAAGAGCGACCTCATAGCCTTCCGAACGGATCAGGCTCGAGAGGCCGATGCGGATCGCGGCATCGTCGTCGACCACGGAAATGAGGGGCTTGGCGGTCATCTATCTTCTGCCGGCCCCCAAAATCGCTGTCACATGACCCTGTGGCGAAAATCTCCCTCGATCAACTATACGATCGTTCAGCCGCAAATTTTCGGTTTAGCAGCTAAATCTCGCAGTGCGGAGGCGTGGGGCTCTCCAGGGAGGGATTGGTGCGTCAGGTTTTCACCCTCTGGCCCGGGGACGATGCGACCGTTCGGCGCAACGTCACCGACGATGGCATCCCGACCTGGGCGGTGACGCCCGGTGCCTCCGCGCCGGCCATGCGCTGGACAAATCTGGACTGGTCGGTGCTTGTTATCGCCTCGACCCTGATCATCGCTCTCGCGCTGGTGGTCCCCGCAGATTTGACGGGCTGGATTTCCGCGGGTCTGCTGAGCGCTCTCTCCATCGGGCTGGTGATCCTCGGCGTCATGATACACCGGCGGCGCGTCGCTGGTCTGCTGCACGCGCTGGACGAGAGCCGGCGCTGGAACGACACGATCTTCGAGCGGACGGGCATTTCGCTGTGGCGTGAGGACTGGTCCTATGCGCGCGACGCGGTGCTGGCGCTGCTCCGCTCGGGCGTGCGCGACATGCAGGCCCATTTCGCGGCGCATCCGGACCAACTGCGCGAAATCAGGCGCCATGTCATCATCAAGGATGTGAACCAGTTTGCCGTGTCGCGGTCCCGGGCGCCGGACAAGCAGGCGCTGCTCGGCTCGCTCGACGGATTGCTGCCCGATACCGACCAGACCTTTGTCCAATGGCTGGTCGCGTTCGCGAATGGCGACAGCTTCTATCGCTCCGAAACGCACATCACGCTGCCAGATGGCGAGGCGGTCGACACCCTCTTCACCGCCGGCCTGCCGACCGACATGCAGCAGTTCGAAGATATTCTCGTCAGCGATCTCGATATCACCGAATATAAAGCGACGCAGGCTCGCCTGGCGCAGGCAGAGCTGGATATGGCGCGCGCGGTACGGGTGAGCACAATGGGCGCCCTCACCGCATCCATCGCACATGAAATCAACTCGCCGCTGGCCGCAATCGTCGCCAATGCCGAGGCCTCGCTGCGCTGGATGCGGCGGCACCAGCCCGATCTCGTCGAGGCCGAACAGGCGCTGGAATGCGTGCTGACGGCGGCTATGCGGACGAAGGCGGTGGTCGAGCAGACCCGCGCGTTTCTCAGCAATGCGCCGCTCAAGCCCGCGCCGCAGGATATGGCACGGCTCGTCCATGATGCGATCATCCTCATCGACCGTGAGTTGCGCACCCATGGCATATCCACCCATGTCGATGCGCACGATGGTCTGCCGCCGGTGATGGCCGATGCGGTGAACATCCAGCAGGTGCTGGTGAACCTGATGATGAATGCCGCGCAGGCCATGGAAGGTGTGGATGGCGCCAAGGATCTGACGATCGCGATCCGGCATGAGGAGGACCGCCTGCACATCGAAGTGCGCGATCGCGGCATCGGGATCGATCGGGCTTCGCTCGAGACCATCTTCGACCCCTTCTATTCGAGCAGACCGGATGGCATGGGCATGGGCCTGGCCATCTGCCGCACCTGCATCAGCGCTCATGGCGGCAGGATATGGGCTGAGAGCAGCCTCGGCGAAGGCTCGACTTTCCATTTCGACCTGCCGGTCGCAGAAGAGGAGATGGCCCGTGCCTGAACCCCGATCCGCAACCGTCCATATCGTGGAGGATGATGGAGGCCTCGCTGACGGACTGGTTCGTCTGGTTCGCTCAGTCGGCTATGAGGCGCGCGCCTATGGCACGGTGTCGGCCTTTCTCGACATTGCTCTCGACACCGGGCCTTCGGCTGGTCCCGCCTGTATTTTGCTGGACGTGCGTTTGCCGGACATGAGTGGTCTCGACCTCCAGGACCGACTGCGCACGCCCGCTGCTTCTGCGCCGATCATCATGATGACCGGCTATGGCGATATCCCTATGTCCGTGCGTGCAATGAAGGCCGGCGCGATTGACTTCCTGATGAAACCCTTTCGCGAGCAGGATTTGCTCGATGCGATCGGTCGCGCGGTCGAGCGAGACCGGGCCCTCCTTGCCGAGCGCGCGACGCAAGCCGTAGCGAGCAAGCGCATGGCCTCGTTGACCAGCCGCGAGGCCCAGTTGTTCCATTGCGTCGTCGAGGGACTGATGAACAGGGAGATCGCCGAGCGCCTCGATCTGAGCATCGTGACGGTGAAGGCGCACCGCGGCGCGATGATGCGCAAGATGGAAGCCCGCTCCGTGGCGGACCTGGTGCGCGTGGCCGGACTTCTGAACGGCGGCATGCAATGATCGGGCGTCGCTATACGAGAGTATAGCCGCGATTGAGGTCGCGCGCGCACGGCTTTAGCGTTTGACTGGAATGACCGCTCATCACCCGCCCCTGATTGCCGTGATCGATGACGACGCGTCGCTGCGCCGCGCGATCGTCTCGCTGCTGCGCTCAGAAGGCTATGGCGCCGAGGGATATTCCTCCGCCGAGACCTTCCTAGATGCGACCGAAACGCATCCGGATTGCGTCATTTCGGACATCCATATGCCGGGCCTGAGCGGCCTCGACCTCAAGGCCGCGCTCGACCGGCGTGGCCTGGCCGTGCCCGTCATTCTCATCACTGCCAGAACGGAGCCTGCGCTCATCGATCGGGCCGACGCGTGCGGGGCGGCCGGACTGCTCCTCAAGCCATTCGAGGCGGACACGCTTATCTCCTGCCTGGATCGCACGTTGGTCGCCTGACCTTTGGTATATTCGCGCCACGCCAACGCACGAATGTCGCCATGCCTCGAAACGGCTCACTTTGCGCTCGTCCCAAATCCAAGGAGGCGCAAATGAGGACCCAGACACTCGACACCGCCCGAACGGTGGCAACCCGTTTCGTGGAGACCAATGGCCGCACGCTGGCCTATCGCGAGATCGGCACCGGGACGCCTATCATTCTGGCCCTGCGCTTTCGCGGCGTCATGGACGTTTGGGATCCGGCGTTTCTCGATGCGCTCGCGCAGAATTTCCGCGTCATCATTTTCGACTATAGCGGGCTCGGACAATCGACTGGCACGCCCTCCTATCGCGCGGAACACATGGCCCGCGACATGATCGATCTCGCCGATGCGCTGGCCATCGATCGCTTCGTGGCCGGCGGCTGGTCGATCGGCGGTTTCCCGGCCCAGGTCGTCGCCACGCTGATGCCCGAACGCGTGTCGCACATCGTCCTCATCGGCACGGCGCCCCCGGGCAAGCTGGAGCACGGTTTGGATCCGGTCTTCTTCGACCATGCCCTGAAACCAGTCTACGACCTCCACGACGAGACGGTGCTTTTCTTCGAGCCGGAATCCGCGGCGAGCCGGGCCGCAGCTGCAGCGTCTGTTGCGCGCATCGCTGAGCGCACGGGAGATCGCAGCCCGGCCATCCCGCAAGAGACCTATATGCATCTTCTGGAGGATCGGGCGGCCGACGACGTTTTCCCCGATCTCGCCGGCTATCGCGATTTTCTCGCCACGGCGGGCGTCCCGATCCTTGTCATCAGCGGCGATCACGAGATCTGTTTCCCCGTCCAGAACTGGTTCGCGCTGAATCGGGTGTGGAAAAGCCTGCACCTCATGGTCATGCCCAACATGGGCCATGGCCCGCAGCACGAAGTGCCAGAGATGACAGCGGACCTCATTGCCAGCTTCGTGCGCAACCGGACGCGTCAGCCGGCGCCATGAGCGCGCCCCCGATCATGCTGGTGCATGGTGCATGGGTGACGGTGGACAGCTGGGCACCGTTCCGGCAGCGCTATGAAGCGAGGGGGCATGCCGTGCATGTTCCCTCCTGGCCGTTGATCGAAGGACGACCGGCGAGCGCGCTGAGCGGCGCGGTGCCGGATGGTTTCGGCAGCCTCACGCTCCGACGGATCACCGATCATCTGCAAGCCCATGCCGAGCGCCTGCCTGAGCCGCCAATCCTGATCGGCCACAGTTTCGGCGGGCTGCTCGTGCAGCTTCTGCTGGACCGGGGCGTTGGCGTGGCCGGCGTCGCGCTCAATCCAGCACCGATCGGCGGTGTCGTGCCGGACTGGACGGCCCTGAGCGCCATCGCGCCGATCATGCTGCGCCCGCTCGGCTGGCGACGTCCCTATGCCTTCTCGCGCACACGCTTCGGCCGCCTGTTCGCGACGGGAGCGCCGGACGCCCTGATCGACGAGGCCTTTGCCTCCTATGTCATTCCGGCACCGGGCATGATCTTCCACCAGGCAGCCCTGCGGATCGGCACGCGGGTCGATGCCCGCGCGCGTCGCCAGCCGCTGCTCATCACGGCAGGCGATCGCGATCGGCTGATTTCTCCGGCCCTCTCACGGGCGGCGTTCCGGCTGCAACGCCGGTCCCAGGCCATGACCGAATTCCATCATTTCTCCGGCCGGTCGCATCTGCTGATCGCCGAGCCGGGCTGGGAGGAAGTCGCCGACCATGCACTCGACTGGGTATTGCGGGCGCTGACTATACTTTGATCTGATTGCGAAAAACCTGGGCACAATCGACCCGATCGACCTGCCGCGACACTCTCGTGCGAACGTACAGGAGGGACCGATGACCAGCGATAACCAGCCACTCACCCATGCCAGCGGCGCGCCGGTGGCCGACAACATCAATATCCTGACGGCCGGTCCGCGTGGGCCAGCGCTGCTCGAAGACATCTGGTTGATCGAGAAGCTCGCTCATTTCGACCGCGAGGTGATCCCCGAGCGCCGCATGCACGCCAAGGGCTCGGGCGCTCATGGGACATTCACGGTGACCAACGACGTGACAGGTTTCACCAAAGCGAAACTCTTCGCGGAAGTCGGCAAGGAGACGCCCGTCTTCCTGCGCTTCTCGACGGTGGCTGGCGAACGCGGCGCGGCCGATGCCGAGCGCGACATTCGCGGCTTCGCGGTCAAGTTCTACACGCAGGAGGGCAATTGGGATCTGGTCGGCAACAACACGCCGGTCTTCTTCTTCCGCGATCCGCTGCGTTTCCCGGATCTTAACCACGCCGTGAAGCGTGACCCGCGCACAGGGTTGCGCAGCGCACAGAACAACTGGGATTTCTGGACGCTGCTGCCCGAGGCACTGCATCAGGTGACGATCGTCATGTCGGACCGTGGCATCCCCGCGAGCTACCGGCATATGCACGGCTTCGGCAGCCACACCTTCAGCCTGATCAACGCGGATAACGAGCGAGTCTGGGTGAAATTCCATTTCCGCTGCCAGCAGGGCATCGAAAATCTGTCCGACGCGCAATCCGCCGCCGTCATTGGCGGTGATCGGGAAAGCCATGGCCGCGATCTGTTCGAGGCGATCGAGCGGGGTGATTATCCGCGCTGGACACTCTGCATCCAGGTGATGACCGAGGCGCAAGCCAGCACTCACAAGCACAATCCGTTCGATCTGACCAAGATATGGCCAAAAGCGGACTATCCGCTGATCGAGGTCGGCGTGCTGGAACTCAACCGCAATCCCGAGAATGTTTTCGCCGAGGTGGAGCAGGCGGCCTTCTCCCCCGCGAACATCGTGCCCGGCATCGGCTTCTCGCCGGACAAGATGCTGCAGGCGCGACTTTTCTCCTACGGAGACGCCCAACGCTACCGGCTCGGCGTCAATCATGCGCACATCCCGGTCAATGCCCCCAAATGCCCGTTCCACAGCTATCATCGCGACGGTGCGATGCGCACGGACGGCAATCTCGGCGCAACGCTCAGCTATTATCCGAACGACCAGGCCGTCTGGCGGGACCAGCCGCATCTCCACGAGCCCGCGCTGCCGATCGACGCCGCCGCCGCGCACTGGGATCATCGCATCGATGACGATCACTGGGAGCAGCCGGGCAATCTCTTCCGCCTGATGAGCCCGGCCCAGCAGCAGCTTCTGTTCGAGAATACCGCCCGGCAGATCGGCGGCGCGTCCCTCGCCGTGCAGCAGCGCCATGTCGCCAACTGCCAGCGCGCCGACCCTGCCTATGGCGCCGGCGTCGCCCGGGCGCTTGGCCTCGATCTCGCCACCGCCGCCGAATAATCCATCTCAGGGAGTTCATATCATGACGTTCGTCCGACTTGCCGGAGCCCTCGCCATGCTTGGTGCCGGGACAGGCGCCCTCGCCCAGCATGAAGGGCATATCGCTTCCGCGCCCGACCAGAAGATCGCGAGGCCGCCTTCGACATCATTCGCACCGACGTAAAGAGCATCGGCCCCGACATCGTCTTCCAGGTGAAGGTGCGCGGCAAGGCGGGGGCTCTCCGTCCCAAGCCGACCGGCGCCTTCGCCGGGAGCGCCGTCTATTCCTATGTCTGGCCGACCAGTCTCGACAGCGAGAGCGTCGGCTTCGAGCAGGGGCAGGGTATCCTAGCGCTCGCCGTCACCTTCCATCCCGATTTTGACGACACTGCCGATGGTAGCGCCAATCGCCATGTCTGGCATCCGCATTGGGTCGTGCTGGTGCCGGACGAAGCCTGCGGGAAGGGCTCGCTCAAGGTGAGGGATATTCCCGAGGGCATGACGCCAAAGGTGCCCGCGACCTGGCCCAAAGTGCCGCTGCTGATCGACAGCCCGACCTATCCGACGACGCTGGAGACCGACATGGTCGAGGTGAAGGTGCCCGCCAGCGTCATCGGTGCCAGCGCAGGCGTCAGGTTCGATGGCGTGACGTCGGCGCTCAAGGTCAACGCCAATCTCCACGCGCCATTGCTTTGCATCGCCAATGTCTTCGACGTGGCATCGGGCGATCTCAGCCTGCCGGGGCGCGTGAAATAGCCATCTCACCCCTCTCCCCAAAACTGAGCCGGCTTTTCACAAGCCGGCTTTTTTTGTTCCTGGCCGCGCCATACCAAGGTCTAGCGCGAGCCATCCCTCGTCTGATTGAGCGCAGCGGTCGCCGCACGCCATAGTCTGCGCACAGTCGAGGAGCTGGCCGATGAGTGACTATCTGCAGATCGACGTTGAGGATGGTTCTTTCCGCGCATTCGTCGCTTATCCGGCGCGTTTGCCTGCCCCCGCCGTGGTGGTTCTGCACGAAGTGTTCGGCGTGAATGACGACATGCGCGCCAGTTGTCACGAGCTTGCCGAACGGGGTTTCGTGGCTATCGCGCCGGACCTGTTCTGGCGGCAGGAACCCGGGCTCGACCTCTCGCACTGGACGCCGGAGGAATGGGAAAAGGGCCTTGCGCTTTATGGAGCCTATGATCGCGATCAGGGCGCGCGCGACATTGCCGAAGTGATCACCTTCGCAAGGACGCTCGCGGGGACGACCGGCAAGGTCGGCCTGATGGGCTATTGCCTGGGCGGTCTCATGACTTTCCTCGTGACCGCTCGCCACGGCACGGACGCCAGCGTCGTCTATTATCCCGGCGCGGCGCAGGACTATGCCGACGAAGCTGCTCGCATCAGCGCACCGACGATCGTCCACCTCGCCGAAGAGGACGAGTTCATTTCCCCATCAGCACAGGCGATCATCGCGGACGCCGTGCGCGGCAATCCGGCCGTGGAGATCTTCTCCTATCCAGGCTGCAACCACGCCTTCGCGCGGCACAGCGGCACCCATTATGACGCCGAGGCCGCCGCGCTTGCCAACGGCAGGACCTGGTCCTTCTTCCAGGCGCAGCTGCCGTGAGCCGGCCCGCCTTCGATCCGGTGGAGCAGGCGGTCATCGTGCTTGCGACCAGTGATCCGCTGATCGCCGACCGGCGCCCGGGGCTTCTCGCCCGTCTGTTCGGCGCCGTCGATCACCCCGTGAGCCTTGCCAACGCCCGGCTGGAAGCGCTGCGCCAGCTGGTCGTGCGCCTGCGCCACGAGCCGCTCGAATATGCCGTGCGTGAGGTCGATGCCGCGATCGAAGCCGGTTTCACAGTCTCGCAGGTCCAGTCGCTCGTCGAGCGCTTCGCCTTGCCCTGCGGCGATGGAAGCCGTCGCTACTGGCATCTACCCTGAAAGGATCAACCCATGCCCGACCTGTTCACGCCGACACGCCGCGAGATGCTGGGCTCAGGCCTCGCCATCACCGGGCTGTCGCTGCTGGCCGATACGAGCTTTGCCGCCACCCCCCAGAAAGGAGCCAAGACCATGCCTCATGTCACCACCAGCGACGGAACCGAGATTTTCTACAAGGATTGGGGCCCGAAGGACGCCACGCCGATCATGTTCCACCATGGCTGGCCACTGACCGCCGACGACTGGGACAACCAGATGATGTTCTTTCTGCTGCAGGGCTACCGCGTCATCGCGCATGACCGGCGCGGCCATGGCCGCTCCACCCAGACCTGGCTGGGCAACGAGATGAACACTTATGCCGCTGACGTCGCAGCGTTGACCGATCATCTCGACCTCAAGGGTGCCATCCATATCGGCCACTCCACCGGCGGCGGAGAGGTCGCCCATTATGTCGCACGGGCCAAGCCCGGCCGCGTCGCCAAGGCGGTGCTGATCGGCGCGGTGCCGCCGATCATGGTCAAGAGCGACATGAATCCCGGCGGTCTGCCGATCGAGGTGTTCGACGGCTTTCGCAAGGCGCTGGTCGACAATCGCGCGCAGTTCTTCATGGATGTGCCGGCCGGGCCCTTCTATGGCTATAACCGGCCGGGCGCGAAGGTCGATCAGGGCGTGATCCAGAACTGGTGGCGGCAGGGCATGATGGGCGGCGCCAAGGCGCATTATGACTGCATCAAGGCATTTTCCGAGACCGACTTTACCGAGGATCTGAAGGCCATCACCGTGCCGACGCTCGTCATGCATGGCGACGATGACCAGATCGTGCCTTACGCCGATTCCGCGCCGCTTTCGGTAAAGCTGCTGAAGAACGGCACGCTCAAGACCTATAAGGGCCTGCCGCACGGCCTCTGCACGACCCACCCCGATATCGTGAATCCGGAGCTGCTCGCTTTCATCAAGGCGTGATCCCGGACCGGTGGCGGCGCCCCCGCTGCATCGCGGCCACCGGGCTCGCACCAAACCAAGGTTTAGCTTCGACACCGGTCCGTAGAATTGGTTCGGCCCCGGCCACCGGGCACTCTTCCATCATCATCAAGAGGCCGGCTCGCGAGCCGGCCGGAGCGGAAGGAGACGATCATGTCCAAGACCATTATGCTCATTCACGGTGCCTGGTTGAATTCGAGGAGCTGGGAAGGCTTCAAGGTCCGCTATGAAGCACAGGGCTATACGGTGATCGCGCCGGACTGGCCCTATGACGACCGCGCGCCGGAGCAACTGCGCGCCGCGCCGCATCCGCAGCTGCGCTTCCTCAACCAGCGCGCGATCGTCGATCATTATGCCGCCATCATCGCCACCCTGCGGGAAGAGCCGATCCTCATCGGCCATTCGCTGGGCGGCGTCTTCGTCCAGCATCTGCTCGATCGTGGTCTCGGCGTCGCGGGCGTCGCCATCGATCCGGCGCCGACGCCCGGCGTGCCGCTCTATCCGCATGCGATCCGCTCGGCACTGCCGGTGTTCATCGATCCGCTGAGCTGGCGAAAGGCCAAGACCATGTCCCGCACCTACTTTCGCAACCGTTTCGCCCAGACCGTGCCGAAGGAGCAGGCCGACGCGCTGTACGATCGCTACATCGTTCCGACGCCCGGCCGCGTCTACTGGAACGGCGTCGTCAATCCGATGAAGATCAACTGGGCGAGCAAGATCCGCGCGCCGCTCCTGCTGATCGGCGGGGAGCTCGATCTGATCGCCGATGCGGGAATGACGCGCGCCATCTACAAGCGACAGAAGCGCGCCGCCTCCCGCACGGATCTCACCATCTTCCCTGGCCGCTCGCATTGGACCTGCATCGACCAAGGCTGGGAGGTGGTCGCCGACACCGCGCTCGAATGGGCCGTCGCCAGTGCGCGCGCTGGCCGGATTAGCGCGATCGGCAATCTCGCGGCCTAAACCTCTTCGCGCAGGAGCGCCTCGACCACGCTCTGCAGACGGGACGTCTGGTCCAGTATGTCGCCCAGACATTGCCGCGCCTGCCCCGCTTCAGCCGGCCCTTTCGCAAGCCAGTTGCGATAGGCGCTGGCGCCAAGCTGGATGGCCGTCAGCGCCTCGATCATCTCGTGAAGCGCGCGATCCTTGTCCTGCAGTGCGTCGACATTTCGAGCTTCAGTCACGTTTCCACCTTCCCACATCCAGTGGATCATGATCCGTCCATTTTGTCTTTGCCTCGCTTGCGGAATTTTTGACCGTTCCTGCGCTTGTCACTTGTCTTGCCCATGAAGGATCGGCAGTCTGGAAGGTGGATACGCGCGGGGCGTGGCACATGACGACGCTGGCAGAATTCGGCGAGTATAAGTTTCCGCACGCGGGGCTCCTGTGCAGTTCCCGATCGCGCGGCTGGAGCGGCTTCGCGGCTGAGCTACGCGCGCATCCGGCCGGAGAAATCCCGGCGATCCGCCCGGATCAGATGGAAATCACCCTCGCTTTGGCCGACGTGCCGGACGGCTCTGTCGAGCGACGGGGCAATGGCCAGTTTCAGAGCACGGCGGTGCGCAAGGGGACGCTCTGGTTCTGTCCGATCGGGGTCGAGGAGGACTCCATCCGGATTACGGCCGAGTTGCCCCAGATTCTTCATCTCTATTTTCCCCAGCAGCGCTTCGATCGCTATTCCGAGGCAGCATCGCGCACCATCTCGCCCGGCAGCATTCACTATGCCGCCAATGTGGATGACGAACTTGTGCGGCAGATCGGCTTGCGATTGCTTGACGAGCTGCGAAGCGAAACGTCCAGTGGCAGCCTGCTCGCCGATCAGCTGAGCATGGCGCTGTTCGCACATATCGTCAGCCGTTATGCGAGCGATCGCATGAAGCCCGGCGCCGATCGGCTCCGTGGGGCGCTGGATCCGCGCCGCCTCAAGCGGGTAACCGATCATATCGAGGCTCATCTGAGTGATGATCTCACGCTCGATCAACTGGCGGCGATTGCCTGCCTTAGCCCCTTTTACTTCGCGCGCGCTTTTCGCGATGCGACCGGAATCCCCCCCCATCGTTATGTCAGCACCCGCAGGCTGGAGCTGGCGCGCCAGCTACTCGCAAGCACCAATCTATCACTGGCCGAGATCGCGCTGAGCTGTCGCTTTTCCTCGCAGGCGACTTTTACGCGCGCATTCCAACGCTCGTCCGGCTTGACGCCAGGAAAGTTTCGACAGTCGATAATCCTGTAATTTTGCGGCGGGGGCCTTCGTCATCCCTCCGATTGTTATAGAATCGCTCTCGCATGAATAGTCTCAACAGAGGAATTGAATTGTGGTAGGTGATACAAGTGCGTCTACTATAAAGGAATGAAATTTCCAAGGTGAAATCGGACGTAATCAGAGAATAATGCCCTCAACTTCATCTGACTCGGGTTTAATGTCGCATGTAATTTGCCTGCGCCGTCAAATGGCTGGAGGGTTGTGCGATAGCGTGACCTGACCTGAGCGGCCGATTTCGGAGTTAGCGCCTGCACATTCGGAAGACTGCTATTCGGGCGCTTGCAGATGATCGCGGCGGCTTCCGACAAAACTTCCCGTTCAGGTCCGAAGGTCAGTGCATCGGGAAGCTTTGACAGCCTGATGAACAAAGGACAGGTTTTAGGGAGCCGTTTGGGGCGGTCGAATGTCGCCTTTGTTGGCGTTTCGTTCGATCCGCTCAATGTCTGGAATTGGGGCGCTTCCCGACTAGCTATTGAGATCCCTGTTCGATGCCGTTCGAAAGCCGATATGCGAGGCTGTTTCGTCCTCCGCCTGCGCGTGGCGCGCCGCGGGGCGGTAGCGGGCGCAATAATTGGGCGCGCAGAGGAAGGAGCCGCCCTTGATGACGCGCACGGGCTTGTCGGGCTGGCGCGGATCGGCGCTCGGATTGGATCCGGCACCGAGCGGACTCGGCTCGGGGCCGTGGCCGGGCGTGTACCAGCTGGACGTCCACTCCCACACATTGCCGATGAGGTCGTGCGCGCCATAGGCGTTAGCCTTGTAGCAGCCCACGGGCGCAATGCCGGCGGCTCCGTCCAGCTTGAGATCCTCATGGGGGAACGGTCCTTGCCAGCTATTGGCCGAGTCCGGCGCCGGCTGATCGCGCAGCGTCCCGAGGCGGCCCTGCGCCGCCCGTTCATACTCCTCTTCGCTTGGCAGGCGATGGCCGCGCCAGTGGGCATAGGCGCGCGCGTCGGCTTGCGAAACATGCACGACCGGCTCGTCCAGGCGGTCGTCGATGCGGCTCCCCGGTCCCTGGGGATGCCGCCAGTCCGCGCCCTGGACGATCCGCCACCACTGGTCCGGCGCGGTGGCGATCGTCCCGGCGGCCGGCGGCACGAAGACAAAGGAGTCTCCCCGCCGCTCGGCCGTCGTGACATGGCCGGTCGCGGCGACGAAGGCCGCGAACTGGCGATTGGTCACTTCCGTCCGGTCGAGCCAGAAGCCCTTGACCGGGGCGGTGTAGGACGGGCGCTCGTCGGCATAACCCTCATCGTCGCCGATCCGGGTCTCACCCCCGGCAACCCAGACCATGAGGTCGGCCGGCGGCAGGCACTGCCGGTTCTCCGGCAGCGATCTGACCGGGATTGCCCGGTCGGCAGCCACAAGCGCCGGCAGCGAAAGGGCGGCGATCAGGCAGGTCGCGAACCGTCGGGTCATGGGCGATAGAGCGTTTCGCTGGGCAGGATCACGCCGACGCGCTCGGCATAGCTGTCCCATGCGGCGAGGAGCAGCGTGAACCGCTCGGGCTCGGCGAGCGAGAGATCCTGCGTCTCCCCGGGATCCTCGGCCAGATTGAAGAGGCGCCATTTGCCGTCGCCCGGGTCGGTGATCTTCCAGTCGCCTTGGCGGATCGCGCGCGACCCGAACAGCTCGGTGCCGATCGCCTCCTCCACGCCATAGACGCGATCCGCCTTGCCCGCGAGGAAGGGCGCCCAGCTCTTGCCGGTGATCGGACGGACGGCGCGGCCGGCGAAGCTGGTCCCGTCACGCGCGATGCCGGCAAGATCGAGGAAGGTCGGCGCGATGTCGGCGACCGAGAGGAAGGCATTGCTCGTCTGGCCCTGTCGGGCGATCCCGCGCCAGTTGAGGAAGGAGACGGTGCGCGTGCCGCCCTCGGTCGCATAGCCCTTGACGCTCCAGGAAGGTGCGGTGGCGGCCTGGGCCCAGCCCGGGCCGTAAGCGACATAGGAGGTTGCAGTGCCGCGATTGGCAAAGCTGTTGTCCGCCCTGGCAAGGCGCGCCTCCAGCAATTTGAGGCCCCCGCCTTCCACGTCGAGCCCTTCCGCGCCATTGTCCGCCATGAAGAGGATGACGGTGTTGTCGAGCTCGCCGCTTGCCCGCAGCGCATCGAGCACGCGGCCGACATTCTGGTCGAGCCGGTCGACCATCGCCGCATAGATTTCCATGTCCCGCGCAGCCTGGCGCTGCTCGGCGGCGGTCAGCGCATCCCAGTGGCCACGCGGCACCTTCGTGCTGTGGGCGACCGTTTGGGGCGAGATGAGGCCGAGCTCGCGCTGGCGCTTGAGGCGCTGGGCGCGCAGCACGTCGAACCCGGCATCATAGCGGCCGCGATATTTCGCGATGTCCTCGGGCCGCGCCTGGAGCGGCCAGTGTGGCGCGGTGAAGGCGAGATAAGCAAAGAAGGGCTTCTTCGCGCCACCGGTGCCGTTCAGTGCCTCGATCAGCTTCGTCGCAAAGACATCGGAGGAATAGAAGTCGGCCGGGAGCTGGGCGAGGGGCTTGCCGTCCAGCGTATAGGTGTCGCCTCTGGCCGGATCGGTCGAGAGGCCCTGCCCGAAATGATTATGGCCGCCCTGCAGCAGCGCGAAGCTGCGCTGGAAACCGCGGGCGTGCGGATCCTGCTCGGGCTTGAGGCCCAGATGCCATTTGCCCGAGAACAAGGTGCGGTAGCCGCCGGCCGAGAGGCGCTCGGCGAGGGAGGCGACATCGGGCCGGAGATAGCCTTCAAAGCCCGGCTTGCCCCGCTGGTTGGGTGCGAGCGTCTCGGCCATCGAACCGAGACCCGCGAGATGATTGTCCGTGCCCGAGAGCAGCATCGCGCGCGTGGGCGAGCAGGTGGGCGCGGTGTGAAAGCCGGTGAGGCGCAGCCCCGTGAGCGCGAGCCTGTCGAGATTGGGCGTCGCGATCTCGCCGCCAAAGGCGCCGATGTCGGAATAGCCCAGGTCATCGGCAATGATGATGAGGAAATTGGGGCGCTTCTGCGCTTCAGCATCGGCCGGCGTTCCGGTGAGCGCGAGCAGAGCGGCAGCGAGCGCCGTCAGCGGCTTGGCGAAAGTCATGCGGTTTCCTGTCTGTCGGAGGCAATCAGAAGGGCCGCGCCACGTCCCCTTTCCTGGCCGTGGCGCGGCCGTGGAATCAGATCATGCAGGCTCGTACTGAACCGCCTTTTCCTTGCGGACGGTGCGGCTGGTGCGTCCGTCGATGCTCACCGGCACATCGCCATTGATGGTGGCGCGGCGCAGCGTGCGGCGCTGCAGGCCGAAATCGGCGACGGCGCGGTGCTGGGTGGACTGATTGTCCCAGAAGGCCACGTCGCCCGGCTGCCAGCGCCAGCGCACGATATTCTCGGGCCGTGTGATATGATCCTGGAGGATGTTGAAGAGGCGCGCCGAATCCGCCTGGCTGAGGCCGACGAAATTCTTCACGAAATGGCCCAGCAGCAGCGAGCGCTGGCCCGAGACGGGGTGCACGCGCACCACCGGATGCTCCGTCTCGTAGACGGTGGAGGCGAAGACATTACGGTGCTGGTTGAGCCGCTCCTTTTCCTGATCGGTCCCCTTGGGTGCGTTGCCGAGGATCGCTGCATAATCGTAGAGATTGGTGTGCACGGCCCAGAGACCGTTCACGAGCTGGCGCAGCGGCTCGGGCAAGCCGTCATAGGCCGTCTCGCCATTGGCCCAGAGCGTGTCGCCGCCGGCCTCCGGGATGGTGATACCCCGCAGGATCGAGCCTTTGGGATAGGCATTGACGAAGGTCACGTCGGTGTGCCAGCTCGATGCGGCATAGCCTTCCCGGCTGTCCAGCTCGAGCAGGTAGCGCGAGCCCTGTGCGACGGGGACGGTGGGGTGCGCCACCGGATCGCCGAACAGCGCCGTGAAGGCCTCATGCTCGGCATCGTCGAGGTGATGCTGGCCACGGAAAAAGACGACCTTGTGACGCACCACGGCATCCTGGATCGCCCGGACGGTGGTGGCATCGAGGTCTCCGGAGAGCTGGACGCCCCGGATTTCCGCGCCGATCGTACCGGTGACCGGCGCGATGTCGAGCGGGGAAGCGGGATCGGCGGCGTTGGCGTAGGTCTTGACGATTGACATGATGATGCTCCTTTCTGCGTGGGGGATCAGTTGATGGATGCCGGGCCGACCGGCCGGTCGCCGACGATGGTGACGCGCTGCATGTGGCGGTCGCCGCGATAGTCGGGCACGGCGTAATGCTGGGTCGCCCGGTTGTCCCAGAAGGCGATGGACCCCGGTTGCCAGCTCCAGCGCACCTGGAATTCCGGCCGTTTGACCTGATCGAACAGGCGGGCGAGCAGTGCCTTGCTCTCGTCCGGTCGCAGGCCGACGATCTCCCGCGTGAAGACCGAATTGACGTAGAGCAGCTTCTCCCCCGTCTCGGGGTGAACGCGTACGACTGGATGCTCGACAGGCGGATATTGCGCCTGCAACGCCCGGCGTTTCTCCTCGGAATCGATGAATTGCAGGAAGATGCGCGTGTCGTGGATGGCTGTCAGCCCGTCGATCCGCGCCTTGGTCTCGTCGTCCAGTGAGTCATAGGCAGCGACCGCGTTGGCGAAGACCGTGTCGCCGCCAAGGCCCGGCGAGACCCGCTGGAGCAGGATGGATGCAGCGGAGGGCTCGGCACGAAATGTCGTGTCGGCGTGCCAGTTGCTGTCCGTTGTCTGGCGATATTTGCCGGCGAACTCGCGGGAGACGAGCGGCAGGATCTGCGGATGATCCGGCAGGGAGAAGACCGGATGGGTTTCCAGGTCGCCAAAGGCGGCGCCGAGAGCGATGTGCTGCTCGCGAGTCAGGGGCTGGTCGCGGAAGAACAGCACCTTGTAGTGCAGCAGGGCGGCGTGAAGGGCGGCGTGGCGGGCCTTGTCGAGTGGTTGCGAAAGGTCGATCCCGCTGATCTGTGCGCCCAGGCTCGGCTGGAGCGGCGTGATCTCGAACAGGTCGGTGTCGATGGGTCGGGTCTTTTCCAGCAATGTCATGATTGTCCTCCAGAGTTATTCAGCGGGCGAGAGGGCCACGGCCCTACCGTCGAGCTGGCGGCGAATTTCGGCATGCGCGGCCTCATCCAGCGCGAAGCCGCGGATGAGCAGGGCAGAGAAAGCGTGGGCAATGGCCGGGCCCAGTGCGAAGACCAGCAGCAGGCCGGTCAGCGCGGCGTCGCTGTTCCGGGCGGCCTTGGGGTCGAAGCCGAGCCAGGCGACCAGCGGCAGGGCGATGCCGACGGCGACGGCTGTCGCGGCCTTGCCCGAGAGGCTGAAGACCGAGAAGAAGAGGCCGGTGCGGTCGTCGCCGGTTTCGAGCCGATGCTTGTCGGCAATGTCCGCGACGATCGAGCGCAGCATCAGATTGCCTGAGCCCTGGGCCAGCCCCTGCGCCACCGTGAGGCCGATGAGCAGCGGGAAGGCCGATGGCGTGACGGCCAGCAGACCCAGATTGATCGCGACCTGCGCAAGCTCGCCGGCAATGGCGGTGCGGTGCTTGCCGAAGCGATAGCCGATCCGCATCCAGATCGGCCCGGCGAAGATGCCGAACACGAATTGCAGCAGGAAGAGCCCGCTCCCCCAGTGCGGCCGGCCCATATAGTGCGCCACGAAGAAGACGAAGAGCGCGGCGCGGATATTCTGGGCCAGCGTCACGGCGAAGTCCGAGGCCAGCACCCGCCGCAGCAGCGGCTCGGCGCCGATGACCCGGATCGCGGCGAACGGCGAGAGGCGCGTGCGCGGCAGGTCGATCATCTGCGGATCCGGGAACGAGCGCACGGTCAGGATCAGCGTCGGCACCAGCGTGGCGAGCACCAGGCCGCCCATGAAAGCGAGCTTGAGCGGTGCGTTGCTCGGCCAGAGCTGATCGGCGATGGTGGGCATGATGAGTGTCGCCAGCAGAGCGGCGGCGGAGATCACCTGCACATAGGTCGCAACGCGGGTGCGCTCGTGATAGCGTTTGGAGAGTTCCCCCGACCAGGCAAGGAAGGGGATCTGCATCATCGTCCAGCCCAGATAGAGGACGAAGAGCGTCACGCCGAGGAAAGCGATCGTCACCGGCACCGGCGGGAAGAACGGACTGCTGGATCTGGCCGAGGGTGTAATCGCCCCGCCGTTCCAGCGTGAGCGAACTCACCACACTGAGCGCGATGGGGACGTCCTGCACCGCCTCGTCGCGGCGGCGGGACGCCGTGACGACGATCACGGCACCGCTCTCCTCCGCCGATGCGTCGGCATCAGCAGTGGCAGCATCGTCAGCAGCATAGGCCCCGCCCGGTGCGAGAAGTAAAAGGGCCAGGGCGGCCGAGCGCAGGAGCCCATGGCGCCTGATGACGCCCGCCTGCACGCCGTCGCCCGCACCGCGACCATGAAAACTGCGCGTATGAAACTGATCGAAACTCATTTTTTATATGTCCCTGAACGTGATGGTCCGTTTTGCCCGGCGGTATCGGCAGGCGCGGGTGTGTCGGCAGACAGGGCGCGACTTTCCCCCGGCAGATCGCCCCACAGAGCGATCGCCGATTGCTGAAGAGACAGCGGGTAGCGCGCCAGGCCCGCCAGATCGGATCTGGTCAGCCTGATCATGTTGAGCTCGCATGGCGAAGGGTTGGCCGCCGCCTGCCGAGGCAGGGGCGGTGCTGACCGTCACAGGGCGCACGTCGTCCTGACCGGAAGAGGCCAGGGCCTCGTGATCAGCGGGCGTGCGGCTCCTGCTCGAGCCGTGCTGGAGTTCGGGTCAGGTCAACAGGTCTGGAAGGTCTTGCGCATCGTATCACCTCTTCGTTTGCGAGAGGGGAACACGACGCCTGGCGCGGTCGCCTGAGCATCGTGCGCTTTAGCGGTTGGTCACGCGGAGCAAGCTGCATCCCAATCAAAAGCCGCGGATCAGGCCCCTTGAAAGCGCACGAAAGCCCCGACCAGCTGGTCCGTGCGGGGTAACTCTACTTAAGTAGTAGAATATCGAGTCGTCAAGCGAAGTTTGTCTTGGGGGCGGCAAAGCGTGCGTTGGAGAAGGTGTCGAATCCGGGCCGTGAACCAACGACAGCTTTCACGGGCGCCCTTGTCACTTTGAATGGCAGATATTTCGGCGATGTCAGGCAGCTTTTGCGAGCTTCTCGACCTTTATGTCCTGCTCGTGCTCGCGGGCCTGGGCCAGCTCATAGGCTGTCTGCATCCGCAACAGAGTGTCGGCCTTGATGCCGAAAGCCTTCTCAAACCGAATAGCCATATCAGCAGACAGGTTCGCATTGCCATTCAGCAAGGTGCTCAACGCCTGCCTTGATACGCCAAAATGCTCAGCCAAAGCTGTCACGCTGACCTGTGCAGGCTCCACGATTTCTGTCTTCAACCAGTCTCCCACGTGGAGCGCGAGCGAAGGGTGCATCTTAAGCGCCATGATAATCCTCCAGATCCATATCGATTAGCGCGCCTTCATCATTCAAACCGAAGGTCATCCGCCAGTTTCTCGTAACCGTCATCGACCAGCTCCCCTTCCGATCGCCTGTCAGCTCATGCATTCCGAAGTTCGGAGGCACTGACAGTTCTTCGAAGCTTTCCGCAGCGTCGATGAAGGCGAGCATCTTGCGCAGCCGTCCCGCGTCTCCAACCAAGCCTTTAGCGTTGCCCGTCTCAAAGAAGCGGCGCAGGCCTTTGTGCCTGATGCTCTCGATTTCCATCGTTCGGATGTAGCGCAGCGCCGCAAGATTGTCAAGTGTCGCGCGACACTTGTCTGATGGTGGTTTGACATGGGGCTACACTCGCTCTGGCCATTGCGGCCATCGGAGAACTATCATGGGACATTCAGACCTCGACCCCGCCATACATGATCGGCGGCCTTGGAACGCAGGGAAAAATATTGGACCGAAACGCCCGCTGAAGCCTCGCGATATCTGGGCGATCCGTTTCTATCTCGACGAACACAAACGTCTGCGTGACCGGGCTCTGTTCGATCTCGCCATCGACAGCAAATTGCGAGGCTGCGATCTGGTCAAAATCAAGATCGGCGACCTGATCAGCGCGGGGTCATTTCGGGATCGCGCGACCGTTATCCAGCAAAAGACCAATCGACCCGTGCAGTTCGAAATCATGACTGAGGCACGCAAGAGCCTCAAGACTTGGCTCGACCGGCGCGGCGGCACAATCCGAGACTTCGTGTTCCCCAGCAGGATCGATTACCTTGGTCACTTGAGCACACGACAATATGCTCGCCTTGTCGACGAATGGGTATCGACGATCGGCCTCGACAACCGAGAATATGGCACACACTCGATGCGACGGACCAAGGCGGCACTGATCTACAAGGCAACGGGTAATCTTCGCGCCGTGCAAATCCTGCTCGGCCATACCAACATCGAAAATACCGTCAGATACCTCGGTGTAGATATCGACGATGCACTGACGCTGTCCGAACGGACCGAAATTTGACAACAGTCCCGGCTTCCCGAGGTCGCCGGGGAGCCGGTTTGGCCTGATGAACGACCGGCAGGTACCAGCGGGCTGTTCTGATCCAATGAAGGGCCGCTTTGTTCGCGTGAGCGGACGAACCAACTCGACGGTTGATTGCCCGCTGCCGTCCATCCGCACATCGACGCCCAATACAGCGATCAGCCAGTAGCCATTTCTCACCCGATTTTTGCACGAAACCCCAAGATTCACACTTTGATAAGCAAGCGCCCTTGAGCCCTATCTTGCTTAATTTTCAAATATATCAATGATATATTCCGGAATAAATCCGCAAATTTCAATTGTCACAGATTCAAAATCTGAAAGACTTAATTGTAATCTGAAAATCTCTTTTGTTTCACTACATCTACTCACGTCCGCCCCGCCTCATTCCACGGTCACGCTCTTCGCCAGGTTGCGGGGCTGGTCGACATCGGTGCCTTTGAGCACCGCCACATGATAAGCCAGCAACTGGACCGGCACGGCATAGACCATCGGCGCGATCAGCGGATGGACCTTCGGCAGGGCTAGCGTCGCGAGGCACCCCTCGCCCGCTGCCTCGATGCCTTCCTCGTCCGAGATCAGCACCACCTTGCCGCCCCGGGCCTGCACTTCCTGCATGTTGGAAACGGTCTTCTCGAACAGGGGGCCGGAGGGCGCGATGACGATCACCGGCACGGCTTCGTCGATGAGGGCGATGGGCCCATGCTTCATCTCGCCCGCGGCATAGCCCTCGGCATGGATGTAGCTGATTTCCTTGAGCTTGAGCGCGCCTTCCAGCGCCAGCGGATAATCCGTGCCCCGGCCGAGATAGAGCACGTCGCGCGCGGGCGCGATGAGCGGCGCCAGTGCCTGGATCGCCTCGTCCTGCGCGAGCGCCTGATTCATCGCGGCCGGCGCTTCCGCCAGATGGCCCACGATCGCCTTCTCGTCCTCCGGGGTCAGCCGCCCCTTCGCGCGCGCGAAATTCGCCGCCAGCGCGGCGAGCACGGCCAGCTGGCAAGTGAAGGCCTTGGTGGAGGCGACGCCGATTTCCGGCCCCGCATGCGTGGGCAGCAGCAGGTCCGCCTCGCGCGCCATCGAGCTGGTCGGCACATTGACCACCACGGCGATCTTCTGCCCTTCGGCCCGGGCGTGGCGCAGCGCCGCCAGCGTATCGGCCGTCTCGCCGGACTGACTGATGAAGAGGGCAAGGCCGCCATCCTCCATCACCGGCGCGCGGTAGCGGAACTCGCTCGCGACATCGAGGTCGACCGGCACGCGCGCGAACTGCTCGAACCAGTATTTCGCGACCATGCCCGCATAGAAGCTCGTGCCGCAGGCTACGATAGTAACGCGCCGGATCGCGGAGAGATCGAAATCCGGCACCGGCAGCGAGACCTGATCATCGATGCGGCGCAGATAGCTGCGCAGCGTCTGCGCGACGACGACCGGCTGCTCGTAGATCTCCTTCTGCATGAAGTGGCGGTGATTGCCCTTGTCGATCATCGCGCCGGACACGCCCGAGAGCGTGACGGGGCGCTCGACGGGGTTGTCATCGCGATCGAACACCTGCGCGCCGTCGCGCGTGACGACCACCCAGTCGCCTTCGTCCAGATAGGCGATCCTCTGCGTCAGCGGCGCCAGTGCCAGCGCGTCCGATCCCAGATAGGTCTCGCCATCGCCATGGCCCACGACCAGCGGCGAGCCCAGGCGCGCGCCGATCAGCAGCTCGGGATGCGCGCGGAACAGGATGGCGAGCGCGAAGGCGCCGCGCAGGCGCGGCAGCACGCGTTTCACGGCTTCCTGCGGACTGGCCCCGGCTTCCACATGCTCGCTCAGCAGATGCGCGACGACTTCCGTGTCCGTCTCGCTGTGGAAGACGCGCCCCCGCGCGATCAGCTCGTCCCGCAGGCTCTTGAAATTCTCGATGATGCCATTGTGGACCACTGCCACTTCGCCGGTGGCATGGGGATGGGCATTGCTGGTCGTCGGCGCGCCATGGGTAGCCCAGCGCGTATGCGCGATGCCGGTGGTGCCGGACAGCGGATCGTCCGCCAGTGCCCGCGCGAGATTGGCGAGCTTGCCTTCCGCGCGCCGCCGCTCGATCGCGCCGTCGACCACCGTCGCGATGCCGGCCGAATCATAGCCGCGATATTCCAGGCGCCGCAGCCCGTCGAGCAGCCGCTCGGCGACATCCTGCGCTCCTACGATCCCGATGATTCCGCACATCGCTCAAGCCTTCCGTCGTCTCAGATTGTGTAGGGTATCCGGATGCCCGGCATATTGGCGGGGAAATCCTTGCTGTTGCGCGTCACGAGGATACGTCCGCTGAGCTGGGCGGACGCCAGGATGATCGCCGCGGAAAGGTTCATCGATCCGCGCTGCTGGCGCAGCGAGGCTGCGCGCCGCCCCACTTCCTCATCCACTTCCGCCACCGCGAACATGTCGAGGAAGCGCTCGGTGTCCGCCTGCGCGCTTTCCGGGGCACCGGCCATCACTTCGATCCAGCTGATCCGGCTGATCCACGGCCGCCGCGCCCGGCGCAGCTCGGCCCATGCCTGCGGCCGGTCATGCAGCGCATCGATCAGGATGTTGGTATCGAAATAGAACTCGCTCACGCGCGTTTCCCGCCGGGCGCGCCGTCGCTGCCACCCCGGATCCGGCGCTCATGGTCGAGCCCATCGACCGCCGAGCCATGGCGCGACCAGAGGCCAAAGAAGCGCTCGATCCCCTGCTGCGACTGTTCGGCCCGGTAGGCGCTCACCGCTTCCCGGAGCATGGCGGCGCGGGACCGGCCCTGCTCGCCGGCGCGCTGATCCAGCCACTTGAGATCGTCATCGGGAATGTCGGCCAGGAATCGCATGATATGGCGATATCATATCATGATATGATTGCAAGATGCTCCGGACCTCGCCGGCCATGGCGAGCGTGAATCCGCCTGAGCAGAAGGGGTCTGCGCCGAAGGTCCGGGAGATCGGTGCGGGCTCTCGCTACCCGCAGATTTGTTCGTCAGGCCAGGGCCTTGCAGGCGCTGTTGAAGACCATTTCGCGGATAGCCGGCAAATTCTCGATGGCATAGTCCGAGGCATCGTCGCTGCAGACGATTTCCACCCGCCCCCGGCAGAATCGCAGGTCGAGATCCTCGGGCTTGATGACCCGGCGCGACCCCACGTCATAGAAGCTCCAGACGCGCGGGCTGGTATAGTCCTGGGCATTCTGATCCACCACGAGCGCCAGCCGCCCGTTGGTCAGGCGCACCACCGAGCCGATCGGATACACGCCGACACTCTCGATGAACTGATCCAGCAGCGCTTCATCGAACTGGCCTTCCATGCCGCGCATCAGTCCGAGCGCGGCATTGGGATCGACGCGCGGGCGATGCGGGCGGTCCGATGTCAGGGAATCATAGACGTCGCAGATGGCCGCCATGCGGCCGAACAGGCCGATTTCCTCGCCAACCAGCCCATGCGGATACCCGCTGCCGTCATAGCGCTCGTGATGTTCGAGGCAGACCCGCGTCACTTCCTCGGGCAATTCCCCGCCAAGCTCGAGGAACTCGTAGCCGAGCGTGGTGTGAGTCTCCACGATGTTGCGCTGGGCGCTGCTCAGATCGTCCAGGATCGTCGAGACATCGATGGGCAGGTGCCCCATGCCCACGTCCATGAGCAGGCCCGCCATGCCGGCATCCTTCACGCGCTGCTCGTCGAGCCCCATCTGCCGGCCCAGCGCGATCATCAGCGCACTGACGGCAAGGCCGTGGGAATAGAGCGTACTGTTCTCCCGGCGGATGCGCATGAGGCCATTGAAGGCATGCGGGTTGCGCTGGATCGAGGCGAACAGGTCCTCGATCACCGGTTCCACCTGCGCTTTCGACAGGGCCTTGCCGAGCCGCGCCTGCTCGAACACGCCGGACAGGATGCGGCTGGCCTTCGCCACCACGGCGCGGGCATGGCCGACCTCGCGCGCCACGCTGAGCGCCGTGGCCGAGCGCAGGTCGAAGGGAATGACGTTCGATGCCGCGCGAAAGGCCTGCTGGCTCGCCTGCATCCGCTCCAGCCTCACCCGCTCCGCCACATGATCCGCCGACGAGGATGCAGGGACCAGCGGGCGTCGGCGCCCGGCCGGCGAGGAGGCGTCTCCTACGTCCGCGCCCTTTTCGATGTCGATGAGCACACCTTCAACCTCGCTGGCGCGAAGATCGGCCAGGACCTGCGGATCATCGAGGAGAAATTTCGTCCGCCAGAACGGGTGCTTGAGCCAACTTCCTTCCAGCTTGTGGATGAACATGCCAAGCTGAACTTCCGCCACGTCTATTCGCTTCAACATCAACCGCCTCTTGCGTCCCGTCCGGCGGTGATTGTGCCCGTCCAGTCGATACTGAAAGGATAAGGGCAATGGTTGCTGATTTGTTGCTTATAGCGCGCAATACCGGGGCGCGCGGCCTTCACTTGGCGCGTTCGCCGGGCTATGCGGCGGGCCGTCGAGTATCCGGAGCGCCGCCATGTCGAAAGCCACGCGCGCCACACGGGCGCTGGAGAAGGCGGGTATCCCCTTCACGATCCACAGTTATGATTATGATCCGTCGGCCGACCGGATCGGTATTCAGGCCGCGCAGGCGCTGGGCGAGGATCCCTGCCGCGTTCTCAAGACATTGATGGCGATGGCGGACGGAAAGCCGGCCTGCCTCATCCTGCCTTCCGATCGGGAAGCGTCGATGAAGAAGCTTGCCGCCGCGCTGGGTGCCAAGTCCGCGCAGATGATGAGCCCGGCCGACGCCGAGCGCATCGCCGGCTACAAGGTGGGCGGGATCAGTCCGTTCGGCCAGATGCGCATGGTGCCCACAGTGATCGAGGAAAGCGCGATGGCCGAGCCCCTCGTCTACATCAACGGCGGCCAGCGGGGCCTGCAGGTGCGGCTGGCGCCGGGCGATGCGGCAGCCCTGCTCCGCGCGAGGATCGCCCCGATCATCGCCTGAACGGGCCTCGGCCCGGCGCGGCGGCCCTGTCATTGGCCGCGCCGCATCATTTGGAAGAAACATTTCGCGTCATCTGGCGTTTGGGGCGGAGACCAAGGGAGATGCGATATGGCCAAGTTGCTCGACACCTTCACCATTGCCCGATCCACGGAAGGCTATCTGCTCCAGTTTGACGACGAGGACGGCGACACGCACGAATTCGCCATGAGCTACGATCAGCTCGAGCTGATCTCCGAGGAAATCGAGCGGCATCTCGATCACGACGAGGCGGACGCTCTGGCCACCGACGAGGAAGACGAGATCGGCGAACCCGACGCGTGACGCTTTGTCCCTCCTGTTCCCGGCCGCCCCTGATATGGCTGGCGAGCCGGGCCATGGCATGCTGTTCGGCCCGGGCGCGGACCGGCCCGGCTGACCGTCCGCACCATTGCCTTGCGAAAGGCCTGTCTTGAGATATTCTGGCGTCAGCATTGGACTGGGTGCCGTGACTGCTGCCATCGCCCCTCTACTCGAGCGACTGCGGACGCACGATGATATGAGTGCGGACGAGGAAGCGATGCTGCGCTGGGCGATCAGCGACATCCGCTCCGTCCGCGCCGGACATGCCACCATCCGGGAAGGGGAGGAGCTCAGTCACGCGATCGTCCTGCTCCAGGGCTTCATGTGCCGTCACAAGGATCTGAGCGAAGGCCGCAGGCAGATTACGGAAATTCACATTCCCGGGGATTTCGTGGACCTGCATGGGTTCACGCTCAAGAAGCTGTCCGACAGCGTCACGACCCTGACGCCTTGCCGGATCGGCATCGTCCCCCATGAGCGACTGCTGCGGATTACGGAAACCCATCCCCATCTCACGCGCCTGCTCTGGTTCACGACCAATCTGGACGCGGCCATCCATCGGGAATGGGTTCTCTCGCTCGGGCGGCGTCCGGCAATCGAGCGCCTCGCCCATCTGTTCTGCGAGCTGCATTTCCGGCTGACTCTGGTCGGCCATGCCCCGCCGGAAACGCCCTTCCCCCTGCCGCTGACCCAGGCCGATCTTGCCGATTGCCTCGGGCTCACCAGCGTCCACGTCAACCGGGTGCTGCAGGAATTGCGGGACAGCGGCGCCGTCGAGTTCCGCAAGCGGGAAGTGACCATCAGCGACCTTGGTGCGCTCCGCGCGCTCGCCGAGTTCGATCCGGCCTATCTCCATCCCGAACGGCGGCCCCGCTGAGCGGATTGATCGACCTCCGGCGCTAGGCCGGTGCCAGGCACGCCGCCTGACGCAACGCCGAAAGGTCCGGAATGCGCAGCCAGCGGGACTGCAATTCGATCAGCGCTGCCGAGCGCATGGACTGGAGCGTGCGATTGACATGAACCGGGGTCAGGCCGGTGAGATCGGCCATGTCCATCTGCGTCAGCGGCAGGGCGCATTGCTGGCCATAAGTGAGGCCGCTGCGACTGAGGCGCTCGAATATCTCGCACAGAAGATGCGCGATGCGCTCCAGCGCCGTGCGGCGCCCCAGCGTCACCAGCCAGTCGGACTGCCGGTCGAGCGCATGCGCAAGCGCGCTCCAGAGACGACGTTGCTGATCGAACGGACGATTGCCAATCGACGCGCAGGGGATGCACGAGGCGCGCACATTGGTAAGCGCCACGATGGGCTGGGCCGGGCGATGACCCAGAACCCACTGCGGCTCACAATAGTCACCGGGCAGGAAGAGCGCAGTAATCTGTCGCCGGCCGTCATTCAAAAGACGGAATCGGCATGCCCATCCCTCCTCTATCCTGTAGACGAACTCAGGCCGGTCGGCCTCGCGAGCAAGATATTGGTGGGGTCTGAATTGAATATGATCGTCGGCGATAGTGGCAAGACTGGCCATCAACAAATTCCTGTTTCGCCCCGAAACACGAGATTAGCTGATTCTACTCCCGCTGAATTTACATATGTTAGATTGTCTGCATTTCCGGGTCGAGGCGTGGCGCACGCCGGTTCGCTGTGTCACGGGATGGCCGCGGAATCGTTGACGGGAGCCGGGTTCGAGTCTTCTGTTCGGGCCATCCGCAGGATCACGCGCAGTCCGTCCACTTCCCAGCGCCGTTCGATCGCGCCGAGTTCACGCGCCGCAAGGTCGAGGAGCCGGCTGCCGAACCCCTTCTCCGCTGGCATCGATGTGGCCGGGCCGCCCAGTTCCAGCCAGCTGATCTCCGTCTCCTGTTCGCTGCCCCGGACGGAAAGCTCCACCCGGCCACCCGGAACGGACAGGCTTCCATATTTCGTGGCGTTCGTCGCCAGCTCATGGAACAGCAGGGCAAGCGACGTCACCAGCCTGTCCGGGACCGGCGCGTCGTCGCCTGAGATCACGAGGCGCGGGACGCCCGCATCGGTGCTTCCCTCGAACGGCGCGAGCGTGGCGGCAAGGACGGACTGAAGCGAATCAGGGCGTTTATCCCCTTCCCCGGATGCTGCGGACGGAAGCGTGAGGCTATGCGCGCGAGCGAGGGCGGCGAGGCGATCCGCGACCATTTTCGCCAGGGTATCGGCATCCTTCGTCGTGCGTGCGCTCAGCAGGAGAAGACTGCTGGTCAGCGCATAGGCATTCTTGACCCGATGGTTCATCTCCGCGAGCAGCAGCGCCTGCGCCTCGGCATGGCGTCGCCGCTCGGAAATGTCGCGCGCGATCTTGGACGCACCCACGATCCGCCCGTCATTGTCCTTCACCGGCGAGATGGTCAGGGAAAGATCGAGGAGCTGCCCGTCCTTGCGGCGCCGCACGGTTTCATAGGAGCTGACTCGCTTTCCCGCGCGTATCGCCGCGAGGATCTCGTCTTCCTCGGTCCTGCGGTCCTCCGGGATGAGCATGAGGATCGGCTTGCCGATCGTTTCGCGCGCGGTGTAGCCGAAGAGGCCCGTCGCGCCGGCATTCCAGCTGGTGATGATGCCGTCGAGCGTCTTGGAGATAATGGCATCGTTCGAGCCGTCGACGAGCGCGGCGAGGTGGCGTGCGGCGTGATCCGCCTCGTGCTTCTGCAAGGCGAACCCGAGCTGGCGGGCAATGGTGAGCGCCAGTTCGCACTTGTCCCGGCCGAGTGTCCGCGCATCCCGGTAATAGACCATGAACTTGCCGATCACCCGGTTGTCGGGCGCCAGCGGGATGAAGCACAGGGCCCGGATGTCTTCCTTGCGGATCGCGGCGATGATCTCGGGCGATTCCCCGGACTGCGCGATATCTTCGATGCTGATGATCTCGGCATTGCGCGCCCCCGCTTCCCATGGGGAATGGCCATCCACCGCCTGCCGATAGGCTTGCGAAAGCCCCCGGCTGGCGACGAAGCGCATGACGCCCTCGTCGTCGAATCGCAAAATGGATGCGCGGTCCGTCTCCAGCCCGTCGCAGATGGCGGAGAGGGCCGCGTCATAGATCGCGTCCAGCGTCTTCGCCCGGTAGAGCTGGTCCGTATAACGGTAGAGCAGGCTCAGGACGCCAGCGTCCTGCGGCAGTCCTTCTGCCGTCCGGTGCGACTGCACCGTCTCCTGCCTTGTTCCCATCAATTCACCTCACGACAGGCGCCCTGGCCTGTTTTCCGCCCGGTACGGGCGGCGAGCATAGGGCGTCCTGCCGTAAAGCGCGAGAGGCGTGATATTAACGCGGGTTAGCACCTCTCCCGCCAGTGGCGATCTCCCGCACGCCTTCTTCCTCATTCTTCGTCCGCTCAGCGAACCCGGCCACGCCGAACCAGATTGACGATCGCGAGCAGCATGATCGCACCGACCAGCGAAACCAGGAAGCTGGTGAGCGTGAGCGGCGCGTTGTTGATCGATCCGCCGGAGAAGATCAGTCCGCCGAGAAATGCGCCGACGATACCGACGATGATGTTGAGGAAAATGCCCTGCTGAGCGTCCGTCCGCATGACGATGCTCGCCAGCCAGCCGATGATGCCGCCGACGATCAACCAAAGAATCAGTCCCATGAGCAACCTCCGTTGTCTCGCCGGCAAAGGGCCGGCTTCTTGGGAACGGCGCTGGCGAACATTGGTTTCGCCCCACCCTTCTGCGGGCGGGTCCGCGGGTGATCGCCGGCGAGGCGACGGCGTGACGGCGAAGCGCGGCGGGGGAACCTCGCAAAGCCCGCCACGTTTCATTCGCCACAAGCAGCCTGGGAGAGATCATCATGATCGCTATGAGGACAGCCCTTCTCGCATTGCCCCTTCTCGCCGTCGCGGCGTGCAACTCCAATGTCGAGCAGGATGTCGAAGGC
Source organism: Sphingobium sp. SYK-6 (assembly GCF_000283515.1). GTDB lineage: Bacteria > Pseudomonadota > Alphaproteobacteria > Sphingomonadales > Sphingomonadaceae > Sphingobium > Sphingobium lignivorans. Next base: position 1,107,501 of record NC_015976.1, on the reverse strand, counting down.
ACGGTGGACAGGGCCGAGAACGCCGCCACCAACACCATCGACAACGTGACCCAAAGCCTGACGCCCACCCCCTCGGGACAGGAATTCGCCAACACCGCCGCACGCAGCGACGCTTTCGAGATCGCCGCAGCAAAGCTCGCGGCCACCAACGCCCAATCCGCCGAGGTCAAGGAATTCGCCCAAAAGATGATCGAGGCGCATACCCAGTCCACCGCCCGGATCAAGGAAGCGGCCGGCGCCTCGCAGCCGCAGATCACGCCGGACGCGACGCTCAGCCGCGATCAGCAGGAAGACCTCAATGAGCTGAAGGCCCTCAAGGGCGCGAAGTTCGACGAGGAGTATATCGACGGCCAGGTCGACGCGCATGAAGATGCGCTGGCACTCATGAGGAAGTATGCGACGGACGGGACCGTGACGCCGCTGAAGGCAGCGGCGGGCGAGCTGGCACCGGTGATCGAGCAGCATCTGGCGCACGCCCGGCGTCTCGACCGGAATTGAGCCGCCGCAGCGGTTCTCTTTCCGCCTGGATGGCCCGCCCTTCCCTTGATGGCGGGCCATTTCCTTTCGGGCGGACGGGACCGGCGATGACAGGGAGAGGACGGCAGATGATAACATAGCGCAAGTGCGGGAACGGCGATCGCGGGTGCGAGTTGTGGCTGATGTCAACATCTCCCCGTCAACACCGTCCGCACAGGGTCAGAATGAACCAAGCAACTGCTCCGGCCGTCCGTTCGCGCGATCTGGCCATCGTTCTTGCCGGTGGCAGGGGATCCAGGCTTTTCGACCTCACGGATGCGCAGGCCAAGCCCGCCTTGCCGGTCGGCCCGTCCTGCCGCCTGATCGACTTCACGCTCGCCAACGTCTCGAACTCGGCCATCGCGCAGGCCATGGTCCTGACGCAATATGCGCCGGAAAGCCTGCGCAGCCATATCGAAGCGAGCTGGCAGAGCCGGCATCGCGGTGGTCCGCTCGGGATCGAACTGCTGGATGGAAGCGATTTTGGCGGCTTCAACGGCACTGCCGACGCGGTCGGCAAGGTGCGGGCCGCGATCGATGCTCGGGCACCCGATCTCGTGGTCATCCTCGCCGGCGACCATCTGTACCAGATGGATTACCGCCCCTTCATGGACGCGCACCGCAGGAGCGGCGCCGGCGTGACGGTGGGCGCGGCGCATGTGCCTGTGGGAACCGCTCGCGAATTCGGCATCATGCAGGTGGATGACGATGGCCGCATCGTCGATTTCTTCGAGAAGCCCGCCACCGCCAGGTCATCTGCGGACCGGCCCGGCTTCGCGCTGGCCTCGATGGGCATTTACGTGTTCAGCTGGTCGCGGCTGAAAAGCCTGCTGGACCGGCTGGCGCCGCTCCATGAAGAGCTGGATTTCGGCAAGCATGTGCTCCCCCAAATGGTGGAAGGCCGGCTTGCGCATGCCTATACGCTGCCCGGTCGCAGGGACGCCGCGCCCCTGTGGCGCGACCTCGGCACGATCGATGCCTATCATCGCGTCCATAGCGAAATGGCCAGCGGGACCCTGCCGCTCGATCCGAGCTGGCCCGTTCCGCTCGACGTCGCTGCCATGCCGGTTCTCGATCCCGCCCGGACGCACGCGCGGGACAGCGTTTCGGTGTTCAGCTGGACCGGGTCGTCCATCGCGCATGGCGCGCTCATTGGCGCCGGCTCGCGGCTCGACAATGTCGTCGTGCTGCCGGGCGCGAGGATCGGCCGGAACGTCACGATCCACGATGCGATCGTGACGCAGGACGCGGTTCTCCCCGACGGGTTCGAGCTGGACCGCGCCCTGCGCGCACCGGGCCGATGGTGCACCATTTCCGAGGGCGGCATCCACGTCCTCTCGGCGCGCGCCCTGGCCAATCTTGCACGGCTGGACGGCGCAGCCTTGCATCCCCGGCCCCTGCTTGCGTCCACCGATCGCAACCGGACCGAGGCCCCGGCCCTCCGGCTGCTCGCGAACGGCCGCCGCTGAGAAAAGAGAGAAGACTTCAAATTCAGGAGGACCAATGACTTTTGCCTTCGCGAAGCCCGACAGGCTGCATCATGAGCTGGGGGCCGAATTCACGGGCGAAGGCACACATTTCGCCGTCTTCTCGGAGAATGCGGAAGCCATCGAACTCTGCCTGTTCTCCCCGGACGGCTCGGAAGAGCTCCAGCGGCTCGAATTGCCGCATCGCGAGGGCTCGATCCTGTCGGGCTATCTGCCCGGCGTCCGGCCCGGGCAGCTTTATGGCTATCGCGCCCATGGTGCTTATGCGCCGGAGGAAGGTCACCGGTTCAATCCCAACAAGCTGCTGCTTGACCCTTATGCCCGGGAAGTCGCCGGGCAGATCCGCTGGGACGATGCGCTCTGGGGCTATGACCTGCAAAGCGGCGACGATCTCACTTTCGATGAACGCGATTCAGCACCCTTCATGGTCAAGAGCGTCGTGCAGGACCCGGACTTCGACTGGGAGGATGACAAGGCGATCCGCCGTTCCTGGACCGAATCCGTCATCTATGAAGCGCATGTCCGGGGGCTCACCATGGTTCACCCGGATGTGCCCGAGGAGTTGCGCGGCACTTATGCGGGCATGGTCAGCGATCCCATCCTCGACCATCTGCGCAAGCTCGGCGTGACCGCGATCGAGCTGCTGCCCTGCCAGTTCTTCCTCGATGATCGCGCGCTCGTCGACCGGGGCCTGTCCAATTACTGGGGCTATCAGACGCTTGGCTATTTCGCGCCGGAGCCCCGCTTCCTCCAGCAGCGCGACGGCGCGCCCTCGGCAATCCGCCAGTTCAAGAACATGGTCAAGCGCTTCCACCGGGCCGGCATCGAGGTCATCATGGATGTGGTCTACAACCACACGGCCGAGGGGTCCGAGCGCGGCCCGACGCTGTGCTTCCGGGGGCTCGACAACGCGGCCTATTATGCCCTCTCCCCCGAGAATCCCCGTTATTCCTTCGACCAGACGGGCACGGGCAACACCCTCTCGGTAGCCCATCCCATGGTGCTGCGCATGGTGCTCGATTCCCTGCGCTACTGGGTGCAGGTGATGCATGTCGACGGCTTCCGCTTCGATCTCGCGTCCACCCTGGGGCGCCAGGCCGCCGGCTTCGACCGGGAAGGCACATTCTTCGGCGCCATCCGGCAGGATCCGATCCTGGCCGGCGTGAAGCTGATCGCGGAGCCATGGGACGTTGGCGAAGGCGGCTATCAGGTGGGCGGCTTCCCTCATCCCTTCCGGGAATGGAACGACAAGTTCCGCGACACGGTCCGCGGTTTCTGGCGGGGCGATGAAGGGATGGTGGGCGATCTGGCCGGCAATCTGCTCGGCTCCCCCGTCCAGTTCAATCATTCCGACCGGGGCGCGACCTCATCGATCAACTTCCTCGCTGCCCATGACGGCTTCACGCTCATGGACACCGTCTCGTTCAACGATCGCCACAACGAGGCCAATGGCGAGGACGGGGCGGACGGGCACGACAACAATGTGTCGGACAATATGGGTGCCGAAGGTGAAACAGAGGACGAGGCGATCATCGCTGCGCGCGCCCGCCGGCGCCGCAACATGATTGCGACGCTGTTCCTCAGCCAGGGCGTTCCCATGCTGCTGGCCGGTGACGAGATCGGCCATTCGCAGGGCGGCAACAACAATGTCTATTGCCAGGACAACGAGACCGCCTGGATCGACTGGAACCGTCGCGATGACGCCTTCCTCGACTTCGTCTCCAATATGATCGCTTTCCGCCGCGATCACCCCGTTCTCTCGCAAGACATGTTCCTGCTGGGCGAAAGCACGGAGGAGCACAGGATCGAGATCGCCTGGCATCAGCCGGACGGCCGGGAGATGGACGAGGAACTGTGGGGACAGGCCGGGCTGCGAGTCCTCGGTCTGTTCGTCGACCATTCCGCCCGTGCGCCCTTCGTCGAGAACGAGAATATCAGCGCGCTCTTCATCGTCCTCAATGCCGGCGATGGGCTCGACTTCACCTTGCCCACGCCCAATGGTGTCACGGGCTGGGTCCGCGTCGTCGATACCGCGCGGGACGAAGCCTTCGCGCCGGAGCCCTGCCCCGGGGACACGGTCGCGATCGAGCCGGCCAGCGTCTGCGTCTTCGCGCCGGCCCAGCCATGAACACGCATGCCCTCCCCCGCTCCTGGGGCGCCGAACCCGCCGCGGACGGGCAATGGCGGTTCGCCTTGTGGGCGCCCGATGCCGGGGAGATCGCCGTCGAGGTGGATGGCGTGGCGACGCCCATGACGCGCAAGGACGATGGCTGGGCCAGTGTCACCACCGCGGCGCGGGCGGGCCAGACCTATCTGTTCCGGGTGGACGGCCAGCTTTATCCGGATCCCGCCGCGCGCGCGCAGGCAGGCGATGTCCATGGCCCGTCCCGCCTCGTCGATCCGACGGCCTTCGAATGGACCGCCGAGTGGCAGGGCGTGCCCTGGCATCAGGCCATCATCTACGAGCTACACGTCGGCACCTTCACGCCGGAAGGCACTTTCGACGCTGCAAGGCACGGGCTGGCACGCCTCAAGTCGCTTGGCGTCACGGTGATCGAGCTGATGCCGCTGGCCCAGTTCGAAGGGCAGCGCGGCTGGGGCTATGACGGTGTCCTGCCTTATGCGCCGCACAACGCTTATGGCAGTCCGGAGGATCTCAAGCATTTCGTGGAAGCGGCGCACAGGCTCGGCCTCGCCGTCATGCTGGACGTGGTCTACAATCATTTCGGGCCGGCCGGCAATTATCTGGCGGCCTGGTGCCCGCGCTTCTTCCATTCCTCGCGCACATCCCCCTGGGGACAGGGCATCGCTTATGAGGAACCCGCCGTCCGCGCGTTCTTCATCGAGAACGCCCTCTACTGGCTCGAGGAATTCCAGCTCGATGGCCTGCGCCTCGACGCCGTCCATGCGATGGACGACGAATCCGACTCCCACATCCTCGACGACATCGGCCGCGCGATCCGGGCACGCGAATGGGGCCGGCCGATCCATCTGGTGACTGAGGACGAGCGCAATCTCACCCGCTATTTTCACGATGATGCCCCGTTCGACGGGACCTGGAACGACGACTGGCACCATGCCGTGCATTGCCTGCTGACCGGAGAGAGCGAGAGCTATTACGCGCCCTTCGCCGTCGATCCGCTGGCCGACATCGAGACGGCGCTGCGCGACGGCTATGTCGAGCAGGGCCAGCCGCGACCCGGCAGCGAAAAGCCGAGAGGCGAACCTTCGTCCGATCTGCCGCGCAGCGCTTTCATCAATTTCCTCGGCAATCATGACCAGGTCGGCAATCGCGCGGAAGGCGAACGGCTCCATCATCTCGTGAGCGATGAGAGCGCGCTGCGAGTGGTGACGGCCTTGACGCTCCTTTCGCCCTTCACCCCGATGCTGTTCATGGGCGACGAGTTCCTGACCGACGCGCCTTTCCTTTTCTTCACCGATTTCGAGGGCGAGCTGGCCGAAGCTGTGCGGTCCGGCCGGGCGCGGGAATTCGAGCGCTTCAGTGCCTTCGCCGGCACCGTGCCCGATCCCAACGCGCCCGAGACCGCGCTGCGCTCACAGATCGGTCGTCCCGAGACCGAGCGGCAGCTGCGCCACGAGGCCTTCGCGCGCGATGTGCTCGCACTGCGCGAAATCCATGTCCAGCCGCTGCTCGCCGCCCCTGCCCCCACCCCCGCCGCCGCCCCCGCAGTGACGGTGGAGCGGGAGGGTGCCCGGTTCGATGTCGCCTGGGCATTCGGCCCGGGGCGCCTGCTTTTGCGCTTCTCCCTCGGCGATGGCGCGATCGAACCACCCCTCGACCCCTTCTTCGTCGAAGCACAACCTGACAGCCGCTTTTCCATCGCGGCTGCCGTCAGAATGGAATGAGACGCGCTATGGCCCATCGCGCTGCCCCCGGCCTCGTCGCCACATACCGCGTCCAGCTTCGCAACGGCGTGGACCTCGACGCGGTGCGCGCTCGCATCCCCTGGCTCCGGACGCTGGGCATCAGTCACCTCTATCTCTCCCCGCTCTTCACGGCCGCGACGGGCTCGACTCACGGCTATGACGTGGTCGATCCCAATGAGGTCGATCCGGCGCTGGGTGGGGAGGACGCGTTCCAGAGGCTCGCCCACGCGGTCCGGGATGCCGACATGGGGCTGGTCCTCGACATCGTGCCCAACCACATGGTGCTGTCGCCCGAAAATCCCTATCTGGCGAACGTCATGCGGGAAGGTCCCGCCAGCCGCTATGCCGCCATGTTCGACATCGACTGGCGCAGGGGGCCCCTGCATTTCGCCGTGCTGGACGGGTCGCCGGCGGACCTGCTCGCGGCGGGCGACATCTCGCTCGCCGGGGATGGGGATGTGCCGGCGCTGCGCATCTATGATCAGGATTATCCCCTGCGCGAGGGCTCCCTCTCCGCGCTCCCGCCGGACGGAGCGCTCACCGGTGAAACCCTCCGGCAATTGCTGGACCGGCAGCACTGGAGCGTGGGGCACTGGCGGATCAGCGCGGACGCCATCACTCATCGTCGGTTCTTCAACATCAGCAGCCTGATCGGGGTCCGCCAGGAAGACCCCGACGTGTTCGACTTCACGCATCGCTGGATCATCCGGCAGGTGCAGGCCGGGCACATCCAGGGCCTGCGGGTCGACCATATCGATGGCCTTGCCCGCCCCGGCGCGTATCTGCGCCGCCTCCGGGACGCGGTCGGGGTCCTGCCGATCTGGGTGGAGAAGATCGTCAAGGAAGGCGAGGCCATGCCGTCCAGCTGGCCCGTGGAGGGCATGAGCGGCTATGAATTCATGGCGCCCGTCACGCAGCTCCTGACCGCGCCGGACGGACTGCAGGCGCTTCGGGAGGCCGCGAATGGTTGCCTCCCCGCAGACAGCGGGGCCGAAGTGCGGGCCGTGCGGGCGCACTTGCTCGAACATGTCTTCGCACCCGAGCTGGACCGCGTGAGCCATGCCGCGTCGCAGGCCCTTGCCGCTTCGCTTCCCGCCGCGCAGGCGGTGCGGGCCGCCATTGCGCAGCTTGCTCTCCACTGGCCGGTCTATCGCTCCTACGCTGCTGACGCGCTGCCGCCGGGTGCCCGACTGGCAGGCGCGCTGGAAGCCGCCCGGGCGGACCGCTTGCCGAGCGAAGCGCTCGGACCGGTGTTCAACCTGCTTTCGGCGCCCGACGATCCGCAGGCCCGCACCTTCGCCGCCCGCTTCGAACAGCTGACCGGTGCCCTCACCGCGAAATCGGAGGAAGACACGGTGTTCTTCCGTTCTGTCGCTTATCTCCCCTTTTGCGAGGTCGGCGCCGAACCGGATCTCCAGCCGACCGACCCCGCCACGTTCGAGCAGCGCATGGCTGCCCGCGCGCAGGAAACGCCCTGCGCGCTGACGGGCCTCTCCACCCATGACACCAAGCGCTCGGCCGATGCGCGCGCGGCCATCATCGCGCTCACTTATCTGCCCGCGCTGGGCGAGCGGCTGTACGCGCGCGGGCGCACGCTCGCGGCCGAGCGCGCGCTCCCGGAACGCTGGGGCATCTATGCCGCGCAGGTCGCGCTCATGATGTACCGGGAACCGGACAGGGATGCGCGCAGTGCCGACCATCTGGCAAAGGCCATGCGGGAAGCGAAGGACAACTCCAGCCACGAAGATCCCGCGATCGAGACGGAGGAAAGCGCCGCGGCGGTCGCGACTCGTCTCATGCAGGAACTCGCCGATCATCTCATCTGGTCGGCCGAGGAGCGGCAGGCCTTCGAAGCGATCCACAGCGACCTCGTCCTCGCGCAGGCGGCCCTGCAACTGACCGCCCCGGGCATCCCGGACATCTATCAGGGCACCGAGCTGACGAGCATTGCGCTCACCGATCCCGACAATCGCCGGCCGGTCGACTGGGACGCGAGCGCGGACATGGACGCGCGCGATGCCCGGAAGCTGGACCTGACCCGCGACCTGCTCGCCCGTCGGCGCCAGCAGCCCGAGCTGTTCGCGATGGGACGATACACGCTCACTGCGGGCGACGATGCGCTCTACGTCCGGCGGGACTGGCAGGAGCAGAGCTTCACCATGGCCATCGAGCTGCCCCGCCGGATGCGCCCGAAAGCACCGGAAACCCAACGCTCCGGCAGCGGTTCTCTAGATGTCCCCCTTGCGACGGAGCAATCGACATGAAAATCAGTGACGCTTTCGCCCGGCCCAAGGCCGTTCCCTCTCCAGCCGTGCTGGTCGGCTTCGCTGCGATCGGCATGGCCGCAGGGCTCGCCGCCAATTTCGGCCGCAAGCTCCTTGTCCAGGGTCCCAGCCTGCTGCGACGGGACTGGCAGAAAGCGCTGCAGACCGAGCACCGCATCGTGTTCCGCCTGCTCGATGCGCTCGAAGCGACGGAAGAGACCCAGAAAGCGAAACGCTCCATGCTGCTCACGCAGATCAAGCATCTGCTCGGCAAGCATGCCTTCGAGGAAGAGAATGTCATTTACCCCGCCATGCGGGATCATGGGCTGGCCGAGGAAGCGGAGCAACTCATCACCGATCATGGCGACGTGAAGCACGCCCTGTTCGAGCTCGAGATGATGGCGCCCAATGCGCCGCGTTTCCTCTCCAAGGTCGGCGAGTTGCGTTCGGCGCTCGAAACCCATATCGCGGAGGAAGAGGAGACGCTGTTCCCCGCCCTCGCCGCTGCCATCTCGGATTCCGAGGGCGCCCGGCTCACCGCGAGCATGAACAAGGAAGGGTTGAAGCTCGCCTGATGGCGGGCAGGCTGCGCGCCTGGTTTGATGACCTACTCCCGATGGAAGCCAGGCTCGTCGCGGAGCTTCCATCGGGGGACGGATGGCAGTTCGAGCCCAAGTGGGACGGGTTCCGGGTGCTGATCCTCAAGGATGGGCCGGATGTGGAGCTCAAGTCCAAGTCGGGAAAGAGCCTGACCCGCTTCTTTCCCGAACTTGCCGCCGCCATCGGCGCTCTGGGTGATCGGGCGTTGAGCCTCGACGGGGAGATCATCCTGCCGGTGAGCGACATGCTGTCCTTCGACGCCCTGCAGCAGCGCCTTCATCCCGCCGCGTCGCGGATCGCGCGCCTCTCGCGCGAAACTCCCGCCGAGATCATGCTGTTCGATGTGCTCCATCGCGGCAGCACCCGCCTGGCGGACCGCCCCCTCGAAGAACGCCGCACGGCCCTGGAAGCCTGGCATGCCACCATCCGCTCTCCCGTCCTTCACCTCTCTCCAATGACACGCGATGCCAGGCAGGCGAAGGCCTGGCTCGACCGGACCGGCGGCGCACTGGACGGCATTGTCGCAAAGCGGCGCGACGCTCCATATCGCGGCGGAGAGCGCGCCATGGCCAAGATCAAGCAGCAGCGCACGGCCGACTGCGTGGTCGGCGGCTTTCGGGAAGCCGACGGCGCGGTCGTTTCCCTGCTCCTCGGCCTCTATGGGCCGGACGGGAAGCTCAATCATGTCGGCTTCACCAGCGCGATAGCGCGCGACCAGCGCAGGGAACTTCGAGACCGTCTGTTGCCGCTCGTCGCGCCGCCCGGCTTCACCGGCAAGGCGCCTGGCGGGCCGAGCCGGTGGAGCGGAAAGCGCACCTCCGACTGGTTGCCGATCAAGCCCTCGCTGGTCGTCGAGGTCCGCTACGATCAGGTGACCGGCGGGCGATTCCGCCACGGCACGCGGCTGCTGCGCTGGCGGCCGGACAAAGCGCCGGAACAATGCACGAGCGACCAGCTGGAACAGCCGCTCTCACCTGCCCAGCTGGGCAGTCTGATCCGGGAGTGGGAATGAGCGGCCCGACCTTCGCCATAGGCCGACGGGGCGAGGCAGCAAAGCCCCGCCCCACGCATGCAGTTCAGACAGCCGGCGTGGTGGCTGTCTTGGCCTTGGCGGGGCCGGCCGTGGCCGTGTCCGTACCCGCATAGCTGTCCACCTTCGACTTGGCCTTGGCGATATAGGGATCGAGCCGTCCTTCGTCATAGAGCTTCTTGCCCCACACACCCAGCGCGGCACCGACGAGCAATCGCTTGATCATTCTCAGTCTCCTTTGAATTGCCCCAGCGAAACGATGGATGAGGCTCCACGTTCCCGGCCATCTCGACCGCACATGCAGGACTTAATCTCGATCAAGGCTCTTGCGGCTTGTCGCATCCAAACTGCGCGCGGCGCGTTAGGCGTTGTGCCGACCGGCAAGTGAAGGAGGATCATGAATGAGCGAAGATCGGGACCAGACGATCAAGGATCGTGCCTATGCCATATGGGAAGCGGAGGGCCGCCCCGACGGGCGTTCGCAGGACCACTGGTTGCGCGCGGAACAGGAACTGGATGGTGATGCTGCCCCGTCTTTCGATGCGGCCCAGCAGGCCGTAGCCGAACAGCCGGAACCGTCCCCGGAGGCTTCCGAAGCCACGCCGGCGGCGCCACGGCGCGCCGGGCGCCCGAAGAAGAAGGCCCCGGCTGTCTGACGAGCACGGAAGGCGGCATGCGGGCCGAACCCGATCTGGACAGGCTCGCGGCCGCTCTGGGCCTATCAAGGCAATGGACCGACGCCGAGGGGCGCCCGGCCGAGGTCGCCCCTGACGACCTCGTCGCCGTGCTCGGCGCGCTCGGTTATCCCGCCGGGACGTCCGCAGACCGGGCGCAGAGCCTCGCCAGATGCGAGGCGGAGCAACGCCAGCCCCCGCGCTTCCTCAGCGGCGATGCCGGACAACCCATTCCCCTTCCGGCAGGGCTCGCCCGGCACGAACGGGCCGAGCTGATCCTGGAGGATGGAGAGCCGCTCGCGCTGTCCATTCGCGGGGGCAGCCTGCCGCCCATCGCACGGACCGGCTATCACCGGTTGTACGTCGACGGCCATGAAATGGTCCTCGCCATCGCGCCGGCGCGGTGCCGCCTTCCCGATCGGGGCTGGGGCTCGTCCGTGCAGATACCGGCCCTGCGGGGACCGGGCGCGTTCGGCACGCTGGATGATCTGGCGGAAGCGGCGCACCTCTTCGGAGCGCGCGGCGCCGCCTTCCTCGCGATCAGTCCGGTCCACGCCCTCATTCCCGGGCGCACGGAGCATTACAGCCCCTATGCGCCGTCCAGCCGCCGCTTTCTCAATAGCGCGCTGGCGCCACTCGGCCTGCAGGAGACCGTCAACGCCTCGGCACTGATCGACTGGTCCGCCGCTCTCCCCGCCGCGCTCGATGCGCTGGAGCGCAGCTATGCCGGTCTGACGGCGCCGCAGCGACGAGACCTGCATGACTGGGCGGCGGGGGAAGGCGAAGCGCTGTACCGGCACGCCGCGTTCGATGCCCTGCATCTCTCGCCCCCGCTCCGCGCGCGCTGGTCGGATGATCTGCGGACGGCGGCCGAGGACCCGCTCCGCGCGTTCATCGCCACGCATCCCGACGCGCTTGGCGTCCATCTTCTCGGCCAGCGCCTCGCCGCGCAGGCGCTGGCCCGCGCACAGGCCTCGGCCCGCGCGTCCGGCATGGGCATCGGCCTGATCGCGGATCTGGCCGTCGGCGTCGATCCCCGGGGCAGCGATGTCTGGGCCAGCCCCTCCGCCTATCTCCGGAAGCTCACGATCGGCGCGCCGCCCGATCCGCTGGGACCGACGGGACAGAATTGGGGCCTCACAACCTTCTCGCCGCGCGCCCTGGCGGATCAGGCATTCGAGCCCTGGATCGCCATGATCCGCGCGGCCCTGCACCATTGCGGCGGCGTGCGCATAGACCATGCCTTCGGGCTGCAGCGCCTGTGGGTCATCGCCGAGGGCAGCCCCAGCAGCGCCGGCGCTTATCTGGCCTGCCCCTTCGAGGACATGCTGCGCATCATCGCCCTGGAGAGCCAGCGGCACGATGCGATCATCGTCGCCGAGGATCTGGGCACCATACCCGCCGGCTTCCGCGAGCGGGCGAATGACCGCGGCATGCTCGGCATGCGCGTCCTCCCCTTCGAGCGGGAGGGCGATGGCCGCTTCCTGCCCCCCGACGCATACGAGGCCCAGAGCGTCGCCATGACCGGAACGCACGATACGGCCACCCTCGCCGGCTGGTGGAGCGGCCATGATCTCGAATGGACCGCGCGCCTGCACCAGGCGTTCGACCTGGCCGCAGCGCAGGCGATCCGGGCTCGCGACCGGACCTTGCTCTGGCAGGCGATCGGCACCGGGCCCCTCCCCCCGCCCACGGACTCCTCACAGGTCGTCGACGCCGCGGTGGACCATATCTCCCGCACGCGCTCGGTGCTTGCCATGGTTTCGCTGGAAGACCTGATCGGCGCCGAGGATCAGGTGAACATCCCGGGCACCACCCACGAACACCCGAACTGGCAACGCCGCCTGCCCGCGCCGCTCGCACAGCTCCTCCACCGCCCGGACGTCACACGCCGCCTCCACGCGCTCGACGCGCGATCGGGGCGGCGCGAGGGGACTGGCAAGGGGGTGGATCCGCCCCCCAATGTTACTTAAGCTGTGGGCAGGGGATGGCCGAATCACGTCGATCTCGTCAGGCCCGCCTGCAGTTTCTTGGCCACTTCCTCAGGCATCTCATCTAGGTCGTAGCCTCATAAGCACCGAGCCACAGAAGCATTGACGCAAGTTGGACAATGGCGAGGAAGTTTTCGGCGAGTTTGCCGTACCGCGTGGCGACGCGACGGAAGTGCTTCAGTTTGGAGAAGAAGCGCTCGATCAGATTACGCTCGCGGTAGAGCCGCTTGCTGAAGCAGGGTTTCCAATTCCGATTGAATTCGGCCGAGACGTTAGGCGTGGCTCCTTGCCCTTCAATTAGCGCACGGATGCGGTCGGCATCGTAGGCTTTGTCGGCAAGCACGATGGTGTGCGGACCAAGATGATCCCGCGACCTGCCCGGCGTGCGCCTGTCCTGCTGTCAGGCCGAGCCGGATCGGGAGCCCCTGCGCATCGACAAGCGGGTGGATTTTGTTCTTAACTCCGCCTCGGGAGCGACCGGGACAATAGCTCGATCCCTTTTTGCCGTCACGCCTGCTGTTAGGCGCGAGCGGAGGTGCTGTCGATCATCTGGATATCGCCGCCATGGGCGGCGGTGGTGGCATCGATCATCCGATCTCATATGCCTGCCTTCCGCCACCGCACGAAGCGGTTTTAGCAGGTCGTGCGCGGCGTCGCTGTCACGCGCCCGTGTCAGCCGAGAGCTTACGCGATCATCGTGGCTCGCGGCAAGGCCCTCATGATCGTCAGCGATAACGGCACTGATCTTACGAGCCTGGCGACCCTGCGATGGACTCAGGACCGCCGCATCGAGTGGCATTACATCGCGCCCGGCAAACCGCAGCAGAACGGCTATGTGGAGAGCTCTAGAGCGTGATCTTGTTTGATTGAATCGATTGGGGATTCACGCGGGCTGATTTTTCTGATTCAACCTGTTGGCTGGGCAGGAGGCCAGCAGGGATGAGCCGAGCCTATTCGATTGATCTTCGTGAGCGGGTTGTTGCTGCGATGGCGTCGGGCGCTTCCGCCCGAACGGCAGCGGCGCAGTTTGGCGTGAGCGTTGCGAGCGCTGTGCGTTGGTCTCAGCGCCAGCGCCGGACTGGCGGGGTTGTCCCAGGCAAACTGGGCGGGCACCGCAAGCCGGTGTTGCTGCCGGAGCGGGAGTGGCTGCTGGCGCGTGTTGCAGCAGAACCCGATCTGACGCTGCGTGGCTTGCTGGCCGAACTGGCAGACCGCGGGGTGAAGGCGAGTTATGGCGCGCTGTGGTTGTTCCTCGAACGCGAGGGACTGTCGTTCAAAAAAAAGCCTGTTCGCCAGCGAGCAGGATCGTCCCGCCATCGCCCGCCGACGGATGCAGTGGCGCAAGTACCAGAACCGGCTTGATCCATCGCGCCTCGTCTTCATTGACGAGACCTGGGCCAAGACCAACATGACCCGCACCCACGGTCGCGCCTGGCGCGGACAGAGGCTGCACGCGAAAGTGCCGTTCGGTCACTGGCGCACACTGACCTTCCTCGCCGCGCTGCGCCACGACCGGATCGATGCCCCGTGCGTGCTCGACGGACCAATCAACGGCCAACTCTTCCTTGCCTATGTCGAGCAGTTCCTCGTCCCTACGCTTGCCCCGGGCGACATCGTCATCATGGACAACCTCGGCAGCCACAAAGGCCAGGCCGTGCGTGAGGCTATCCGCAGCTGCGGGGCCAAGCTCCTGTTCCTGCCGCCCTACAGCCCTGACCTCAACCCAATCGAGCAGGTCTTCGCCAAGCTCAAGACGCTCTTGCGAAAGGCAAACGAACGATCAGTCGAGGCAACATGGAAGCGCATCGGATCACTGCTCGACGCCTTCTCCCCCACCGAGTGCGCAAACTATCTCAGAAATAGTGGCTATGCTTCAACCTAAGATGATCACGCTCTAATGGTCGCTTGCGCGAAGAACGCCTCAATGAAACGCTGTTCGCATCGCTCAGCCATGCCGCCCGATCGGTACTGAGGAGCTGGCGCGACGATTACAACCATGCGCGTCCGCATAGCGGGATAGGCGGGCTGACGCCCGCCGATGCTGCCAAGCGGCTTGTGGAACCCCGCTCGGATGGGCACCATGACAACGCCGGCCCCTACTTATGAGTGGAGGAACTTCGGGGAGCATGTCACCACGGCTCGTCCGTGATCCGACACCATTCTCTGGACCACCCTGGGGTAGAGTTTTCCGGGATCAGATCAGCCTAAAGTTTGCACCAATGGCGCCCGCCGGGGCAAATGCGGCCCTTCGACATGCGCGTAGATGCGCCCTTCCAGCCACGCCGCCCTGACTTCCTGTCGCATTCGTGTTATGGGATTGTCGCTCCCCTTACAGACGGCGATGAGACGTCCATCTTGGCTAACGAAACAGTCGTTGACGATTGGACGTCCGCGGGTCATGGGGACGATCTCGCCGCCAAAATATCGTCTGGCATCATAAGATATCGCCAAGCCCCGCCCCAGCCGCTCTGCCCCGGTCACAGCCGTTGGTATCGCGCCATAATCCCCGCCACGCACGCCTTCGACAATCTGATCGATGAGCTGCTCGAATTCGGCCCGTCCGGGCTCAGCGTGAAGCAAGCTGGTGTCAATCGACCATGAGGCCCCATCCTCCACCTCGGCGCTGCGAAAGCACGTCAACTGCTTGCCATAAGCAACGCCGATCGGACTTACCATCCGGAGCCACGGATCAACGTAGAGCCCGCCCAATGCATAGAGGAGGCAATAGCGCCCCAGTTCCGATCGGTTCATAAATTGGGGCAGACAGTCATATGCCCAGACGACATCGGCATTGAAGCGAGACGCGATAAACTCGCGCAGGCTAGCTTCGGTCCAGACCATCTGCCGCGCCCCATCATGCAAGGCTGCCGCAAGACGGATGTTCTCCGCAATTTCGCTCTCATCCGCCAAAGCCAAGACGGCGGGATGATAGGCTATATGATGAATGTGACTGACGGGCTGCACTGTCACGCTTCTCGCTTCGGGGGCGTGAACACCACTTGCTTCGGTTTCCGTCAGTGTCACATCGGAATCGTGCTGAGAAACACCGCGAACCATCAGACGTTTGAAGAGACCGTGAAAGGCATGACCGACGCGGATATGGACGTCGACGGTCATTGCCTCGTCGAGCGTGACTGCGACGCCGACGTCGCCGCAGTCATCCGGCAACACGGCCTTGCCCCTCACGATCTGACGGGTTCCGCCATCGCTATCGACTGCCAAGCCGATAGCGCCCGGCCGATCCTTCACGAGGAATCGGGCGGTGATCCTGTACTGCCCGCGCGGTAAGGCAATCTTACGAATGCTTATCCCTCGCTCTTTGCCCTGCGTGCCCAGAACGATACCCGCAATGTCGCGCGGTTCCGCCGTCTCCACGGCAGGGTTATCATGCGCGAACAGTAGGAGACCTTCGCCGTAGATTTCCCGACGGCTCCACATCTCACCATAGACGTTTGTCTTCTGCAGGCCGAGTTCCGAGAGGCATCCCCCATTGCCCTGCAACCTCGCCGCGACCAATGTGCCGTCCCGATCGACATAATTGGCACGGTTCAACCCGCCTTCGACCGGCAGATTGATCGCATCGCCGATCTGGTAGCTGCTCGCCTGGCCGACTGCAGCCATAGCGCGGCCAAAGAGGATAGGGCCAGTTGGCGCAAGGGAACTGACTCCATATTCCCGATTACGGATGTTCTCCAGTACGAGATCTATCGCGAGTCGTAATTCTGGTTGCCCCGGTGAGGCATAGATCAAGGTGTTCTGGAGCATCCACACGGCGCCATGGAGAGGCTTATGCTCGCGGAAGCAGGCGATCGTCTTTCCTTCCGCAATCCGCCACCGCGAAAGAAAACGATTGGAGAGGTCGCTGTAGAGTCCTCCAAAAACATACAAAAGACAGTATCGTCCCAAGTCGGCCTTGAGCGCGTAGGCCTGCAGGATGTCGAAACCCTCGACCACGGCTGGCTCGAAATGCGCTGCGATAAATTGCCGCAGATCATCCGCCCCCCACAGGCGATACTCAGCTTCCGGATAGAACCTACGGAGCGAGTCCCGATTGCGCTGCACGATGTCTGGCAGTTCATCAGGTATCCGGTCCTCGTCGTTTATCAGAATTTGATGGATATGATGGATTTCGATCTCGCCGGGCCCAGCTTGCGTCTCTGCCGGGCACAAGCCGGCTGATTGGGTCACGGCTTCTCGGCGTCCGGCCGCTCTTTCCAACGATAGCGCCCGCAGGCTTTCCATCGAAGGGCTAGAGCTTGTGCGGACCGCCTGTTCAGTCAGACGGAGCAAGGCACGGTCTGGCTCCTGCGCATGAACGCCCGATGGAGCCTGGTCCCACAGCGCCAACTGATTAGTCAATCGTCCCAACTCATTAGACAGTCGCGCCACACGGATCGACACGGGATCCGCCCCATCTTCGGGTGCTGCGAGATAGGCCGACAAGCCCTCTAGACTGCCGATCTGATCCTGTTCGGTTAATGACCTTCGCAGCGCTGATAAGAAGGCGTGCCGGGACTGCCCTTGACGGAGGGCCGCCAGATCGCGGTCCATGCGCCCCGCCTCCACGGCGTGGCCAAGCAAAATGCGATAGGACATGTCGATGAATGACGGGGTGTTAAGTTGCAGCAAATCGTCGACATGGCGAATGCTGCCGAGGGGATCATGAGGCGGCGGCCCGCCCACTTCAGGGGCGAGGAAGCGCTGCAGCCGCCCGATTGTCGTCTCCATCTGCTGCAAGCGAACGATATCGCTGGGCTGGCCGGCCGCCAGAACCGCCTTTCCCAACCGCCCGCCATGCTTCCGCCCTTCAGCGGAACTGGCCAGTTCGCGAAGCAGCCTCAGTTTATCCTCGCCCTTGCGAATGCGACGCAGATAAATGGAAAGTCCGCCTGAATCGACCTCCCTTCCCAACAACGCCCAATAAGCCAAGCGCACGAATACCTCGTCGTCGAAGCTCAACAGCGTTTCCAGATCACGAGGCGGATTGACGTCAGCAATCGCCTCGCCCAGCATCGCATGCCGGATGATGGAGTGGAACGGGTGCAGCTCATCGAAATGATCGGAGCGTGCGCGTGCGCCCCGAGCTTGTCTATCAAAATAGACGGCCCGAATGAGTCGGTCATGGATCGCGATGTCATAGAGGCTGACATAATTCACGGGGGCGTCGTGGATGAATACTTCGACAGACGTGCCGATTTCTTGCTCTATCCATTCGGTGAGATTCGAGACAAAGGTGGCGATATCGTCGATATCGGGAACGGCCGGCGCATCGGAGATCGGATCTAGTCCCAAATCTTCTGCCCGTGCTATTGCGGCACATAGTTGGGAGCGCACAGTCGCATCAGTATACCCCTCCAGGACATACTGCTGTAAGGCGATCACACGCTGCCTGATGGATGGCTCCATGGCTGCAATGACACAAGCGGCAAACCGATGAAGTGAAAATTCACTTGATGCGAAAGGGTGGCCTTTCAGCAGATCCGCCATGGCGCTCGTCGACCAGGCAATAACTGGCACATGGCTTCGCATGGCCTCGAACACCGGCATGCCAAAACCCTCATGCTCCGACATGCAGATGAAGGCGTCACAGGATGCATATAGTTCCGCCAGATCAGCGTCGGAAACGAGTCCTAGAAAAACAGTTTCGACACCCAGCCTCACCCCAATGTCGGTCAGCTCTAACCAATAGTTCTGGAGACGCGCTTCAAGTGCTCCGGCAAACAGCACGCGGACCGGACGCTCGCAAAAGCGCTGCACGACCGCGGCAACTGAAAGGATGTGTCGATGTCCTTTGTGCTGCACCACCCGTCCTACGAACAGGAGTTCGATCGGGCGGTCAGCCGACTGCGGCAGGGCGGCCCGATTGTCGCGGCGATCCTTCAGGAGAAAAGTGCTGGCAGGAAACACGGTATTTATCAACGAATCCAGCCCACCCAATGCATGGAGCTGTCGGCGTGTAAACTCAGAGTTGACCATAAATCGCACACTTCCCGCGTGCGCGAACCGGGAGATAATGTCGTAACCCCGATTGCAGTCGGCAGCGAAATCTACATTGTCCCGGATATAGAACCATGGCGGCGTGTTGTTGTGCCAGCGAATTACGGCATTGCGCGCCGTTTCGCGTAGAAATTCGTCAATCTCTGTCCAGCCATCGCAGAAATGATAAATGATGCAGGCGTCGGGATATGCCGCAACGGCCTCCCAAAAATCCTTCATCGGCTCGATGTCTATATCGCAATGAATTCTTCTGTCGAATACTTCTGAAAAAATCCGAACGCCGCCATCCGTAGGATACAATTCTCTAATTGTCTTATACTGGTATATACAGTCATATCCAACGGAATCGCTCACCTGCGCCAAATTTTGCACGACAAAGGCGAATTTCATGAAAATCCCTCAATAGAAAATCTTTCGACAAATTCATCTTATATTTAAGGAAAGCAACAACACCTCAGTCACCGTTATTCACCATATCTGCGCCTGATCATTATATTTTACGCCACTGCGATCGGCGTGTCAGGCACATCTGGTCGAATGCCACAAACGTAAACAGTCCGCATGCAGGCCCGAATGAGCTTGCCGTCGATGCCACGTGGCATGATCAGTGGCAACAGCGTTGCTTGCCGCCAACGCCCGAGCGCGGCAGACGGGACAGATAATAAAAACATTGCCGCCAAAGCAAGGAGCGGCTTACGCTCGATTTCGGCCGAGTACGCGGCATGAACGGTAGGCTACCAGGGCAGGACGAGTGAGACGAAGTTCATTGAGCAGAACGGCCGGCATCTTGCCGCGCCGGATCATGCAGTGGTTTGGATCAGGGTCAGCCCAGATGCCGGCCGGCGCATCGCTTCCAGCCCGGGCACGGGCCATCTGGCAAGAACGGCAGGACCTTCAGACCGCCTTCGACCTCCATACGCGCGCTGGCGTGGCAGACTTGTACTGGTGGTATATCCTCCATGGCTTCGCCGAGATGGGACTTCAATTCGATCCCGTCGGTGACCGTGGCCTCTTGGCTGCGAATCGGCCCCATCCCAAGTACAGACAACGCGGACCTATCCCGGTTACATGGCTGATGCATCGCCTAGCCCACCGCTCGCCACTATCGACGCCGCTGGCCCACGCCAACGCGCTTCAGCAGAATGCCTTTTTCGCCTGGTTGTTCGCGCGGGGTTTGTCCCAAACCAACCTGGATGCGCTGTTGGACGATGAGCAGGCAAGTCATCTGCTTGCGCCCGACGACGCTTTCAGGGATGTTCCGCGCCTTCTCACTTACATATGGTCGGTTGACGAGACCCTTGCCACCCGCTTCATGTCGCCGAGCGATCCCCAGTTCCGCGCCTGGTGCGCTTGTGAAGGGAGCCGCATCTTTCCGATCCTCACCCATCCCAAGATCATGCTCGCCCGCCCACCATCGCGCATTTTTTCTGTAGCCCGCCCTTTCGGCGTCAATCTGTTTGGCCATATCCACGGACGAAGCGGCGTCAGCGAAGATGTTCGCATGGCAGCTTACGCGCTGGACGCCGTCGACATCCCTTATTCGCTACATAATGTTTCTCCCGGCATCACCATGCCCGATGAGGAACAGGGATTTGCAGAGGCTGGAGATCTCCTTCCATTTGCCTTCAACATGTTCTGTATGAGCCCCCTCAGCACGGCCGCTGAAATTATGCAGCGCGGCCGGGCGCTGTTTGCCGATTATTACAATGTCGGGTTTTGGCCTTGGGAGCTATCAGAAATGCCTCTGGCCTGGCGTGACAGTTATGATCTCGTAGACGAAGTCTGGGCTTCGAGCCGATTCACTTATGACGCCTATTGTCGCTCGTCGCCCAAACCCGTTCGGCATCTGCCGATGGCTGTCTCTGTGCGGGAGAGCTCTGGCTTGGATCGCAGGGCTTTCAACCTGCCGGCAATCCCGTTTCTGTTCGGATTCGCCTTCGATGGCCTGTCGAGCTACGCGCGGAAAGCACCCGGCAATTGTATCACGGCCTTCCATAAGGCGTTCGGACGTGACGATGAGTCGGTCGGCCTCGTCATCAAAGCTCTACGCTCTGATAATCCCGAGTGGCAGGCATTAGTAAGCGAAGAGGCCCATGATCACCGCATCCGCATCATTACGGAATCCCTCACCCGTGCCGATTTACTCGACCTCTGGAGATCTCTCGATTGCTTCGTCTCGTTACATCGTAGCGAGGGTTTCGGCCGAAACATCGCGGAGGCCATGCTCCTGGGCAAGCCGGTGATTGCGACTGCTCACTCAGGGAATATGGATTTCACGACGCACGGCACGGCAGCTCTCGTTGCTGCCTCCCTGTGTCAGGTCGGCCAAGGGCAATATCCTTTCGGTGCCGGACAAACATGGGCTGATCCGGACCTCGACATGGCTGCACGCCATATGCGACGTATGGTCGAGGACAGTGTCTGGCGCGATGACATCGCCCATCGGGGACAGGCACTTGTGGCAGATCGCTATTCTGCACAACGGGTTGGCGGCGAATGGCAAAGCGTTCTAAGGGCAATCTATGAGTAGTGACTGACTGGCAGGGACGCGACCTGAATTCGTCCAGAAATGCATCCATCTTTCGAAAGTGAGGTTAAGCGTGAATACAGTAGCGAGCGGGGGTCCAGAATCGCTTTCTCAGCGCATCAAGACACTCGAAGGACTTATCCACCAGCAGAAGGAGTTCATTGATCATACCAGCATGGTATGGCACGGACTGCTGGAGACCGAGAAGGCTCGCTCACGCCAGAACGAAGATATTCGGATCAGCTTGGAATCCCGCCTTGCCGAGATGGAGACCGATCGCGCGCATCGTGAGGGTGAACTAGCGAAATTGCGTGAGAAACTCGACGAGGATCGCGCCAGGCAGAAATCCATGGAAAACGCGGCGCGAGAGGAACGCGAGCGCGTGACCACCAAGCTGGCAGCTCTGGAAACTGACCTTGCGGAAAAGCTCGACATGCTTAAGGACCTCACGACGCGCTTGGCCGCTGAAGAGGCGCGGAGCGCGCAACTGCAGAATGAAAAGAATGAACAGCAACAGCACACGGCCAAGGCCGAGGCGCTGCTGGATGATTCGCGTTCACAGGTAAAGAAGCTCGAGCAGGACATCGCTCGGGCCGAGAATATCCTCCGGCAGCGTCAGGAGGAAATCGAACAAACGCTTTCACTGCTCACTGCGCATCGCGATCGGGTCAGTTCTTTAGAGCGGGAACTCAAGGAGGCGGAAGAACGTGAAGCGGTCCTAGAGGCCAAGCTGGGGGACGCGAATGGATGGATATTCAAGCTGGCTGAGCAACGCGCAGATCATCAAAGCCAGTTGTCCTCTCTAGCGCGCGACCGCGATGCAAAATCACGAGAACTCGGTGCGGCCAAGGCGCAACTGCAAAGGCTGAACAACCAGATCGACCTGCTGACATCGAAGAATGCAGCCCTGAGCGAAGCCGTTGAGAAGGCGGCAGCGCAACCTGCGCCTACCTCTTCGAGTCCAGCCGCCGCGCCGCCCTACCAATCGGCATTGATGGATCCCGTGAAGCATCGCGACAAGAGCATGCTCATGAAACGTCTGGCCAGTGCGGGAGCATTGTTGCCTGAGACTGATGCGGAGCCGGCAGAAGCGCTGACCGCTCCAGCACTACCACGGATGCGCGTGGAAGCGGGATCGCCGAATGGGGCCCCGCAGCGCCTCGGAGTCCAAGCCATCCCGGCGCGGCAGCCGATGCCGATGGTAGTGCAAACGAGGAACCTCGAAACCGAGCGGTTGTTGCGGGAGACTCGGGAGCAGATGGAATGGCTTCGTCAATTGGCGGTTTTCGCACTCGACAAACCCGGGAAATGGTGGTGGCGCTTTATGCCGCTAAGGTGGCAGCGCAAGCGCCAGAACGAAAAGCTGCAGCAGTCAGGCCTGTTCGACGGCGACGGTTATCTATCCCGCTATCCGGATGTCGCCGCTGCGGGCATTGCCCCCCTGCGTCATTATCTGATGCATGGCATGCTGGAAGCGCGCGAACGCTGACCTTTTGGGCAGCATATAGACACGCATGCCGGGCCCGCGGCATCGCTGGCCTCCGGATCAGGGGCCCCGCGATGCCATGGGATCAATCAGCTAGGCCGTAGACTCATAAACGCGAAGCCAGAGCCGCATTGATGCGAGCTGGACCATAGTTAGGAAGTTCTCGGCCAGCTTGTCGTATCGGGTGGCGACCCTGCGGAAGTGTTTCAGCTTGGAGAAGAATCGCTCGATCAGGTTGCGCTCGCGATAGAGGCGCTTGCTGAAGCAGGGCTTCCAGCGCCGATTGCTTTTCGGCGGGATGTTCGGCGTAGCTCCTTGCACTTCGATCAGTTCACGGATGCGGTCAGCGTCATAGGCTTTGTCAGCTAGCACGATGGTATGTGGGTCAAGTTGGTCGAGCAGCGTGTCAGCGACCTGGCCGTCGTGCGCTTGCCCAGCGGTTAAGCCGAGCCGGATCGGAAGCCCCTGCGCATCGACGACCGCGTGGATTTTGGTCGTGAGGCCGCCTCGGGAGCGACCGAGACAATGATCTCGCCCCCCCTTTTTGCCGTCGCGGCCTGCTGGTGGGCGCGAACGGAGGTGCTATCGATCATCTGGATGTCGCCGTCATAGGCGGCGGTGATGGCATCCATCATCCGGTCCCAGGCGCCAGCCTTCCGCCATCGCACGAAGCGATTGTAGCAAGTGGTGCGTGGGCCATAGCGCTCGGGCAGGTCACGCCACGGTGCACCGGAACGCAGCACCCAGAAGATGCCGTTCAGCACGCGGCGGTCATCGACACGGGGCACGCCTCGGGGCTTATTGGGCAGCAGCGGCTCGATCACGCGCCACTCGAAGTCGGTCAGATCATATCGGCTCATGCCGATTCTGAATCATGTTCCCGATGAAGACGAAAGGGCAAAATCGAGTATACCATCACAATGTGTGATCCGATCATCAAGCGCACCGTGGAGAGCACCATCGGTCTGCGCGGGTCCAGCACCGACGACGCAGGAGAGGTGCTTGGAATCTACAGCGATAGTTCTGGCGAGAAGATCTTCGTCATTGAGCGTGAAGGCCTGCGCTTGCTACCAAACCAGAGGTTCGTGGCCTATCGCGACATCGCGGCCCTAAAATTCGATCCGCAGGTAAAGGAGAGCGCCGAGGCCCGTAAGCTTTTGCTTTCCCTTTCTGATGGCGAACAGCTTACCCTGACTATCGATGGCCAACGAGGAAAATTCCTCGACATCTACCCGATCCACGCCTTCATCCGGCGCCGTGCTCATCAGCACCGAAACGCCAAGAGGGCCGCATCAGCCTGATCCATTTTTATGAGTTCACGGCCTAGTCCACCAAAGCCAGAACCATTTCAGGGGGGGTGCCATAATCGAAGGGCGATAGAAGGCGACGACTAGCAGCGAGCGAGGCATACTCCTCGCTCGCTAGCATCCCCTCCATCGCTAATTTGACGTGGCCGGTTCTCAACCGCCCCGCGACCTCCACTAGACCGCCCGGGTCGGCAGGGCGCCGGAGCAGCATCTCATACATCGCCTCTGCCGCGACTATCGGCCCCTTACGCTCGATGATGCGTGACACCAGCGGGCCGAGTGCCTCGACTGAGGGTATAGCGCTTTGCGAGGGGAGGAAGTCGATGATCTTGGCAGTTCTTGCCTTCGTGGGAGACGCCGCCCAGCCATCAGCAATATCTGCAAAAGACAAGCTCAGCAGAACATTCCCGGATGCTGCGCAGCAAAGATCGAGACTGTCATCGAACAGAAAGAGACTTGGCACGACCCCCAGCGAGAAACCGCACCATCCCGCGCGGATGTAAGTCGCGTCGCGCATGAAATGAACCGCTCGGGCGGCAGCGATGAGGCGACCACCATTCCGAAAATGGATCGTGCAGGGGGCAATCTCACCCGCTGGCGCGGCATATCCCTCGACTCTGCCCGTTGCCCCATCGAACCATGCATCAAGATGCACAACCTGCCCGATCATGACGCGTGAGGCTCCCCAGACATCAGCCAATTGCGGACATGATTGTAGCAATGATGCCAACCGCGAGCCTCGATCGCGAGGCACAGATCGATAAAGGACGGGTCCTGCCTGCCCGGCAGCCGGACGCAGGCAAGAGCGTGTTCGATCGCAGAGCGCAGACTCTCCAAATCGGTCGGATCGAAGAATATGCACATGTCAGGAGCAACTTCCACGATGCTGCTCGTCCGCGATGCGACGCATAGCTTGCCCAGCACCGCGCATTCCAGCACCGGAAGGCCATAGCCTTCGAAGAAGGATGGATAGACGGCGAAGGCGCAGTTCAGGAGCAAGCGGGTCTTGATCTCGTCAGAAACATAACCCGTGAAGACAACTCTGTCGCTCGCGATGCCCAACGTCGCCAATTGATCCATGATCCGCTGCTTCTCGTCGAGCCAGCCTTCCCGACCGATGAAGACGATCTGGTAGCCGTTCAGAAGATGGGGATATTTCATCAGCAGGTCGATGATCATGCCTCCGTTCTTGCGAGGCTCGATTGTTCCGATGATCACGATATAGGGTTCGACATCGATGCTGCGACGCTGCTCGCACGCCTGATAGAGGTCCGACTCTTCGAAGCGCGCCCCTAGCGGAATTACCGAGGTCTTGCGCTCGGGCACGCGCAAATAGTTGATGACGTCCCTGCGTGTCGCATCGGAGACGCAGAAAATATGATCGGAGGTCCTGCAGTCGTGCAGGACACGATCACAATGATAATTGATTGTGTCGTCGTTATGGAATTCCGGCGCGATCAACGTCGACAAATCATGGATGATAACGGCTTCACGCGCGAACCAGCCGGCCATGCATTTGACGTTCGGCCATACGCACGCGCGAGTGCTGGCTTCGAAGCGATTGATGAGGTTTCCCGCATACGCCAGGTCGGCGAGATCGGGCAGAAGTGCACGACCAGACCGGCGCACCAGCAGGAGTTCGACCAGTGCATACGGAATGACGATATTGTTGTGCAGGAATATCCAGTCGACACCGCTGTCGCCGAGCGCATGGCCGGCCAACTCCGCGGTGACCATCGGAATGCCGCTCCAATGCTCCTCGAACATCGGCGAAATCTCCAGCGCAGCCGTGGGAATGCCCGAGTCCGATACCGCGTCTCCCGATAACGCCCCTGGCAACTCTGCCGCTGTTTTCCAGATCATGAGCGGTCCGCCGATCCAGCCGCGCGTAACGTGCTCACGAATTGCTGAAACAGGCCGGTCGTATTCTTCCCTCCATGTATTCTGTGCGCGCTTGTGACAGCCTGGGCCTGGAGAGCGGCATAGGCTTCGTCGGAGAGCGCTCCAGCCCGCGCCAAGGCATCGGATACATCTTCGGCCGTGATTAGATGCTCTGACGGCAGATCATCCATGGGCGTGCTGGCTATCACTACTGCGCTGTCATCGTCGATGATGTCACATAACCCTGAATGGCGCGGCATGATCGGCACGCAGCCGTGCGTCATCGCGTCCACCAGCATCTGAGAATGCCCTTCAATGGACGGGCAGCCAATGAAGAAATGGGTCATGGCATAGAGTTCGGCAAGGGCATCAGGACTCCACTGATCGGAACAAAGCCAGATACGGTCCGAACAGAGCGTTTCCAACAGCCGATCGGGAAGTTCCAGATGATGCCTGGCGATATCGGGATTGATCGCCTCCGGAGGCAGATCGACCGCCATGTAGAGGATCAGCAGCAGCGCGTCGGGATGCCAGAGAAGGTACTCGCTGAACGCCTCCACAAGGGCCCGGACGTGTTGGCGGCTGTCACCTTGGACGACCATCGCGAGGAAGACACGCGGCTCCTCGATCATGCCTTGGACGATGCTGCCGAGCGTCCGTGCCTGACGTGCAGACCAGTTGCTGAAGAGGGGCTGGATGCGCGGAAAAACCGCTAAAGGAATGAATTTGCGATTGTCGAGCGTCTGGATACCGATCGCCCGGCGACGCTCTGGTTCGCCAACCAGGCCCGTGTTTCCGACCGGTATTAAAGGCGGCGGCGCGAGGCGCGCCTTCGCGCGAGTGTAATTGACAAGTATGTCGAAGCTGTATCGCGTCGGCGCCCAGATCTCGTCAAACGCTTCGATCAACGTCATCCAGTCGGCAAAGGGATGCTTTTCCTTTTTGCTGATCGGAAGATCGGCAACCGTCGCGGGGCAGACCAGTATATTATACGCTCCCTTCAAAAGCCGGGGATTATCCGGTGGAGCAATACGGATGTGAATGCAGTCAGAGGTGCCGAATTCCGTAGCCGCATCGGCTATATATTCAGGATGAGCAATAACGCGATAGGAAAATCCGGCCGCATCGAGCACCGACATATAGGCTTGAGCGATCGGGGCGTAGCGCCAGAAAGCCTTGTCTCGCCCCCAATGAACCGCTGGGACGCCTGGAAACGATAATCCGGAGAAAATGATGGTAAGTTGATCCGGCGACACCTCCGGTCGCCGGGGCCAAGCGGCCCTGATGGCGGCTGCCTCGTCCGCCATCTGCGTATCGCCCCCTGCATGGGCCGATGGTTTGCCACGGAGCTCCTGATAATAACCGAGCGCCTCGTCGAACCTATTGCGCGCCCGGGCTAAGAGCGCGAGCTTGGACAAAAGCACGCTCATACTACCACGATCGGACAACGCGACCCGATAGGATTGCTCTGCGGCGGCGAACTGGCCCAGTTGCAAGAGGCAATCACCATACAGGATGCGGGCGCCGGCATCGTCTGGCTGGTCCGCGAGCATCTGGCGGATAAGTATGGCAGCGACATCCCATTGCCCAGCCGCCATGAGCGCAGCCACATCCGTGTTGATATTCAGCTCCCCGGTCATTCCCACGCATTGCTCCTGATTGATTCCGGCGAAGACACCCAATACAGAGGCTGCAAGATACGGGCAAAAAAACAGATCGGCATGGCCATGCGCTTTTTAGAGGCAGCCGGAAGAACATCAAGCCATTTCGCCTTTCGGGCGAGACCGATCAAATATAAGATCCTACAATGCAGAACTGATCTCCATTGTTGACACAAAGGAATGATATTGTAAGCTTTTACATCCTGTCGGGCCATGAAATTTTTTTCATTACATGTGAAGAATAGTTCGACATTTAATGAATTATCATCATAAAAATTCAACATAAAAGCAGAAGATTTTGATGACTGAAAAGTCCTTATCAATCGTCACGGTCGCCTTAAATGCTGCTGCCGACCTACCCCTTACGATCGAAAGTGTACTCCATCAGAGTTATGCGAACGTCGAGTATATATTTGTTGACGGAATGAGCTGGGACGCGACCAGCACCATTCTTGATCGCTACGCAGGCGCATTTGATCGCGTCGAGCATATCGAGGACGGTAGCATCTATGACGCGATGAATGCCGCTGCGTTCATGGCATCCAATGACTATATTCTATTCTTAAACGCCGGAGACCGGTTGTATAGCGCCGATACCGTTGCCGACATGTTCGCACGGGTCGCTGGCGATCCCGATATCTTTTACGGCGATCATGTATACGTGAATGGCCGCCTGGAAAAAATCCAGCGATCGAGCGACTTTTCTGCATTGCGCGACGATCTGCGGAGAGGGACGATCGACCGTCGCTGGCATAGCCGGATTCCGGGTCACCAGGCCACTTTTACGCGCGCATCGTTGTTGCGTGACATAAGATACAACCCCCGCTACTCTATTTGCGCCGACCACGACTTTCTATTTCGCGCGTATGACGAAGGCGCCCGAATGCAATATATCGACGAAATCGTGGCTCACTATCTGGCCGGCGGTTTTTCAGGCGCGCAGGGTAGCAGGATCCAGCGCGAATGGGCGCACGCCTATCGCTCCCGCTCACTGCGCCCGACACAGGTCGACAAGTTCATGTTCGGTAGCGCGACGGCCTCGCCGTTCGAGATGCATACCCCCTATTGCGGCTATTACGCGTCGGGATCCCACGCGCCTGACATGCCGGACCCTGCATCGGGCTTCGACACCCGTGTCCGCTGGGCAGGGATCACCGAAATGGTGACGCCCTCGGACTTCGCGTCGCTGGGGATCACCATCGTAGGCGACAATACCCATCCAGACCAGAAGCTGACATTGATGTCAGGCGGAAGGGTGATCGCCGAAGCGGACATCGGGCTGGGGCAGTTCCATCTGGACCTTCGCTTCAGCCAGGCGCTTCCGCCGGGTTCTCGGCTGACGATCATTCCTGAAGTTCTCGCTCCGCTGACGCGCGAGGACAGTCGGGTGGCGGGCATCCGTCTTGCGGATTTTCACTTCGAGATCATGCCGCCGTCGAGATCGACGGATGTGGCGGCACGAGAAGACCAACTTGACGAGTTCTCCGGCCTCCTTTCGAATGGGTGGTCGGGTGTGGAAGTGTCAGGCGGCTTCGTGTGGTCCGTTGCACACGACGCACTGTTGATGGCGAGCTTCGCTGCCTGCCCTGAAACGATGTCACTGTATTGCAGCGCGAATCCCTTTGTTGAAGGTGGTCAAAAAGTGACCATCTATCTCAACGAGCGACCGGTTGGGCATTATGAGCTGGAGCCGTCGACCGGCCCACAGCCACTTACCTTTGCTCCAGCCGGCAAATGGCGAAGGGGATCCAACACGCTCCGGCTTTCCGTCGACAAGCTGGCTCAGCCACCAGGCGATGACCGGAGATTGGGAATCGCCTTTAGCCGCCTGACTTGGGCCTGATGGAGCAATCACCGTGAGAATCTGTTTTGTTGGGCATGCTTTTCACAAGCTGAGCCGATCGCACATCTTTTTCCTCGACATCCTTAAAGCGCTCGGATCCGTCGAGGAATATTATCATTCGCCGGATGATCCGAGGGACCCTGCCGACGACATCGTTGCGGCGATCGCGGCGAAACGATTTGATCGCTACATTTTCTGGCAGACGGAGTACATTGCGTCTGAATTGCTGTGCGCGACCGAGTTCGGTCGGATGATCCTGATCCCAATGTTCGACGCGGCCTCTCACTATGATGAGACATGGTGGCAGCGCTTCCAGATGCATCGCTTCATCGCCTTCTCCCGCGCGATGCACGAAACCCTGCAGTGCGCGGGACTGGACAGCTCCTATTTCCAGTATTTCCCCGAACCAGCTGCGGAACCCATCACATTCGCCGAACCCGAAGGCGCCTTCTTTTGGGAAAGGCGCCCGATGGAGCGAACGAACGCGAGCCAGGTCCGGGCTCAATGCAGGGCGCTGGGCCTGACCAAGCTTCATGTACACGCCGCTCCCGATCGTCCTCACCATAGGATTGCCCAGTCGGCCCGCCTTGCGCAAATGAAAGATGGCGCCGTCCCTGTCAGCGTTTCAGGCTGGTTCGACGACCGGGCGGCACTGGATGCCTGCGCAAGCACCTTCCGCTTTTACTTCGCGCCGCGCACGCAAGAGGGTATCGGAGCCACCTTCCTCGAAGCCATGGCTAGGGGGCAGATCGTCCTCGCCCCCGATGCCCCGACGATGAACGAGTATATCGGCCATCTGTCCTCCGGCATTCTCTATGATCCGGATGCGCCGCTAAGCTTGCCTATCCTGTCGAAATCGGATCTTGATCGTATCAGCACCGGCGCGTTTCAGCGAGTTCGCCTTGGCCATGAACGATGGTTAAAAGACAGAGAGCGCTTGAATTCTATCATTCTGGACGATCGCAGGCGATGGAGCTACAGCGATTCCGCAGCTTCCTTCGGCAATCTCCTTCGGCGCGAAGCACATGAGCGAGCCTTGCGTCGATCGGTGGACTAGAAATAGCGAACGAATTTCTGAGGGTTCGGTAGCCTCGTCGAGCCGTCTTTGAGATCAGCAACTGTACGATAGGGCCATAGAACAGGCATGACCTCCAATACGACAGGTGGAAAAGTAGCACTCATAACCGGAGTCACTGGCCAGGACGGATCTTATCTTGCTGAGTTTCTTATCGAAAAGGGATATGAAGTTCACGGTATCAAACGCCGTGCATCCTCGTTCAACACGCAGCGGATTGACCATATCTACGCAGACCCCCATGCGGAATCCGCGCACCTGAAATTGCATTATGGCGATCTGTCGGACACCTCCAACCTGACCCGTATCCTCCAGGACGTCCAGCCCGACGAGGTTTACAACCTCGGCGCTCAGAGCCATGTCGCGGTCAGCTTCGAAGCACCGGAATATACCGCCGACGTTGACGCGGTCGGGACCCTTCGCCTGCTGGAAGCGATCCGCTTTCTAGGCTTGGAAAAAACGCGTTTCTATCAGGCCTCGACGTCCGAATTATATGGCCTTGTCCAGGAAATCCCGCAACGGGAAACCACTCCCTTCTATCCGCGCTCGCCCTACGCCGTCGCAAAGCTCTACGCATACTGGATCACGGTCAATTATCGGGAAGCCTATGGGATGTATGCCTGTAACGGCGTACTCTTTAATCACGAAAGTCCGCGGCGCGGCGAGACATTCGTAACCCGCAAGATCACGCGCGGCCTCGCTAATATCAGCCAGGGGTTGGAGGAATGCCTGTTCATGGGCAATATCGACTCGCTACGCGATTGGGGCCATGCCCGCGATTACGTACGCATGCAGTGGATGATGTTGCAGCAGGAAACGCCGGAAGACTTCGTTATTGCGACCGGCCGCCAATATTCCGTCCGTGAGTTCATCACTTGGTCCGCCGCCGAACTGGGCATCTGTCTTCGTTTCGCTGGAGAGGGCGTTGATGAGGTCGGGATCGTGGAGACTGTTCGCGAGCCCCGGGAGTGCAGCGTAAGGCCCGGCGACGTGATTGTACGGATCGATCCTCGTTATTTCCGTCCGGCAGAGGTGGAAACATTGCTGGGTGATCCCACGAACGCCAAGGAAAAACTCGGATGGGTTCCCGAAATCTCGGCGCAGCAAATGTGCGCCGAGATGGTCGCGGCTGACTTGAAGGTTGCGAAACGCCATGCGTTGCTCAAGGCGCACGGTTACGACATTCCGGTATCGGTGGAAAACTGACATGTTTCCGAGACGGGTCTTTGTCGCCGGTCACCGCGGGATGGTCGGCGGAGCCATCCTGCGAAAGCTGCAGGAACGGGGCATCGGGACTATCACCCGAGGTCGTGACGCTCTTGATCTGCAGGATCAGGCTGCCGTGCGTGCGTTCATGCAGGCCGAACGGCCGGATGCCGTCATTATTGCGGCAGCCAAGGTCGGCGGAATCCATGCCAACAATACCTATCCTGCGCAGTTCATCTATGAAAACCTGATGATCGAATGCAATCTTATCCATCAGGCTTTCGAAGCCGGTGTCCAGAA
Organism: Sphingobium sp. SYK-6; assembly: GCF_000283515.1. Taxonomy (GTDB): domain Bacteria; phylum Pseudomonadota; class Alphaproteobacteria; order Sphingomonadales; family Sphingomonadaceae; genus Sphingobium; species Sphingobium lignivorans. The sequence goes on along the minus strand of NC_015976.1, from coordinate 1,075,768 downwards.
CCTACTCTTCCTAGGGTCTTCGTGCATATATCCACGCGCCGTCACGCAACCCATGGAGGAGCATGCGCTGCTGACTGGGGTTCTGGAGCCGACCAACGAGCCTTATGCCATCGCGAAGATCGCCGGCATCAAGATGTGCGAAAGTTACAACCGGCAATATGGCACCGACTATCGCAGCGTAATGCCTTCTAATCTGTATGGCGAGGGTGACAATTTCCACGTCGCCAACTCCCACGTGCTACCCGCTCTGCTGCGACGCTTCCATGAAGCCGTCGAGACAGGAATTCAGGAAATCGTCGTGTGGGGCACTGGAACGCCGCGCCGGGAATTTTTGCATGTCGATGATATGGCAGAGGCATCTTTGTTCGTCATGGACCTGTCCAAAGATGTCTATGAAGCTAACACCGAACCCATGCTCAGTCACATCAATGTCGGTTATGGCGATGATGTTTCGATCGCGGAGCTTGCACAGCTGGTGGCGAAAGTTACGGGCTATAAGGGACGAATCAGTTTCGATCCCTCGAAACCGGATGGCACGCCCCAGAAGCTGATGGATGTACGCCGGCTCGCCAGTATGGGCTGGCGCGCCAAAATCAGCTTATCGCAGGGGATCGAGTCAACATACCGCTGGTTTCTGAAAAACCGCGACAATTTCCGGGAAGCTTGAAACGCGCTGATGCGTCTGTCCCCTTTTTTTACCTGTCACTGATAAAAGCGAATGTTCTCGACGTGCTCCCGTGATTGTTATCGGCTAGAGGTAGTAGAGTCTCGCTCCTTCATGATGGTTGTTTGATGGATGGCGACGTATCGGGGGGCATGCCTCCCGACACGTTGGGCGGCGATCTCGGCGGGGTCTTTCCGCCCAGTTTCGAGTGTATCTCACGTGGTTGCAGTCGTGTCGCCAAGCGTCCAGCACGAAGCGGGCATCCGGCAGCGATGTGAACAGCGTCTCGTTGAGGCATTTGCCGCGCAAGCGACCGTTGAAGCTCTCGACGAAGCCCTTCTGAGTCGGCTTGCCTGGGGAGATGTAATGCCACTCGATCCGCCGCTCCTGCAATCAGCGCAGGATGGCCGACGAGGTCAGTTCCGTGCCATTGCTGCTGACCACCGTATGCGGCTTGCCGCGCATTCCGATCAGCCGCGTCAGTTCCCGCGCGCCCCGCACGCCCGACAGTGACGTGTCGGCCACCAGTGCGCGTGTAGTCATCGACCACGCACAGGATGCGGAAACGCGGCCGCAAGTCAGGGTGTCGGTATCGGAGACGAAGTCCAGCGACCAACGCTGGTTGGGGCCGTCCGGCAGCACCATCGGTGACCGTGTGCCCAGGGCGCGCTTGCGGCTACCGCGTCGACGGATCCGCAGGTTCTCCTCACGATAGACCCAAAGCAGCTTCTTTTGGTTGGGCGTGATGCTCTCGCTAGCCAGCAGATAGCCCATGTGCCGATAGCCGAACCGGCGACGTTCCACCGCCAACTCGCGCAGCCGCTGCCGCAGCGGGCCATCGTCCGGCCGCGACGATCGACACCGGATCACCCGCCGGCTTACACCGATCAGGTTTACGCCCGACGCTCGCTCAAGCCGTGATGCTCACGGCACGGGCGACGGCATCCCGCTTAGCGCCGGGCGTCACCATTTTCCTGATGCCAGATCCTGCAGTACCACGTTGTCCAGCATGGGTTCGGCCAGCAGCTTCTTCAGCCGGCCGTTCTCTTCCTCGAGCGTGCGCCGGCGCCGGGCTTCGGACACCTCCAGACCGCCATAATTCGACTTCCACTTGTAGAACGTCGCCGAGCTGATCCCATGGCGGCACATGTCCGCGGTTGCCATCCCGGCCCCCTACATCTTCAAGATCGCGATGATCTGTTCTTCGCCGAACCTGCTGCGCTTCATCTTCATCCGACCCCTCCACATCGGGCTCTACTCAAAATCGCTCACATTTCAGCCGAGAACGTCACGGCGCCATCCTGTACGAGGCAGAAGGGCAGGCGCCGCGCCAACAATTGCGACAATGATAGCTAAAGCAGTTGGCTTTTCAGCTCCGCAGGTTCCGCATGATGTCAGCCTACGCCTTAAACGTGGGGCAGAAATTCACACTGACACCTGTCATTTTTATATAATAAAAATCTAGATATGATACTAAAAATCAGAATTATTTCATGTTTTACTTTATATTTGCAATTTATAGCTTTGTGTAATTTGCGATAGCAATATCCACATTTGGATGATTAATTGCTTTGCATTTATCTATAATTACTGCACGATTACAGTATTTCTGTACAATATCTAAACTATGCGACGCGAGAATCATGGCGCGGTCACTGCGCTTTTCAAAAAGTTCGTAATGGCATTTCCGATGAAAGTTTTGGTCGCCGACCAAGATGATCTCATCAATCAGATAGCAGTCGAACTCGATCGCCAACGACAGGGCGAATGCCAAGCGCGCGCGCATGCCCGATGAATAGGTCTTCACCGGCATCTTTAGTTGGCTTCCCAGTTCGGTGAAATCCTCAATAAATGCTCGAATCTGAGTATAATCCCGCGCGTAGATACGGGCGATGAATCGAGCATTGTCGTAACCGGTCAGACTGCCTTGGAAGCCGCCTGCAAAACCCAATGGCCAGGAAGTGGACATCTGCCGGGTAATCTTGCCCGAAGTCGGCATCTCGACGCCGCCGATTAACTTAATGAGGGTGCTCTTGCCTGCCCCATTGCGACCAAGCAATGCGACGCGTTCTCCCCGCTCAACGATAAGATTGACATCATCGAGCACGCGTTTCCGTCCCGCACCTTGTGGGTACGATTTACAGATATTCTGACAAATTATCATTCGACAGTGAGGGTCCTGCGTACGCGACGACAAAGAGCAAGGCCGATTGCTGCGGCCACCATGGAACAGCCAATTGGGTTCCATATACTGTAATAGGCGGTTACCTGATCCCCCCATAGACCTTTGCGCATCATCTCCATTGCGTTCACAAATGGAGAATAAAGTAGATAGTCCCTTAACGGAGGAGGGACCCATGATGCCATGGTAAACAGGCCGGAAATTGGAATCATGATATATGTTGTAACTGGAACAAATTTTTCGACAACTTCTGACATTTCAGAAAGTGGCCCGATCACCAAGCAAAGGGAAAAGCAGAATATTGCATAAGTAAACCAGCCCGCGATAAATAAACCTATATCCGCTGGAATTGGGAACTGTTGAAGCGGTATCAATATTAGCGCGATAAATAAATAAGCCATCATACCGCCCAGAACCTCGATAGCAAATCTGACCAATATGAAATCAAGAATCTTTATTTGCCTGTGATATAATAAACTAGAATTAGCCGTAAACACCGAAGTGCTTCGTGAAACTCCGTGTCGAAATAAGGTGATGGGGATATATCCAGAAATCACAAAAGCAACGATGCTTACTCCGTGCTCTTCTGGCCCTTTTATAAATCTCCAGACGATCGCCACGAGAATTGCGAACAATAGGGGCTCGACCATGATCCAAAGGAAGCCGATATTTTCTCGGCCGAACCTCGTATGCAGCTCGCGGATCATGAGGGCATGAATTACACGAACCTGCGTCGCCCATCCCGATTGCAGTCTTTGAAAGCCGGCATCAGCCATTGTTCAGTCTTCCGGCGCGTGTTCAAGAATGCCTGTCACAAACATCCATGCGATGAAGTAAAGGCAGGTCGCAGCCGCAGCGAAAATTATCACACTCAGGATACGCTTCGGAAGGAGCGGCGTGTCCGGCAAGTTCGGGTTAACAACGCGCTCGAGATAGAATTGCTGCCGCTGGGCTTCGGCCCTTGCCTGCACGAGGGCCGCATTGGCTACGTTCAGGCTTTCGGTCGAAAATTCCTGCTCGACGAGAAGGTTCTCGTAGTCGCCCATTTTGGAAGCAATGCCGCTCCCGGTGCCGACCACTCGGCCGTCCTGGGATGCGATCTGAACCGTGATTGCATTGATCCGGCTGCGAAGCGCGGGGATCGACGGGTTGTTCGGGGCCACACGCTGCATAAGGTCGAGCTGAGCCTGCAGGGCGGCCCGTTCACCAATCATGCTATTGGCGAGTTCCAGAACTCCCGCTGCCTGCCTCTCTGGATCGATCAATGCCTGGGTATTGCGATACCGCGCCAAGGCCACCCGAGCTGCTCTAGCCCTTTCAGTAGCAAGATCGACCTGCCTTTGAGCTTCGGCGATGCTCTTGGTTTGCGAGCGGGCGTTCAGGCGATTGACGAGCCCCTCGCTCAGGTCGAGTAACTGACGATTGATTATGTAAGCGTCCTGGGGAGTGAAGGCTTTCACCTTAATGATGGCAGTGCCCGTGCTGGTATCAAGACGAGCGTCAATCATACCGTCGTAATATTTGAATAAACTCTCGAAACTGCTGTCGGAAAACGGATGCGGGAATCGGGAGAAGCGATCGGCAAGGCTTGACGAAAACCGCTCGCGAATGCCCGAATTCTTTTCCAGGGCTCTGAGGGCATCACGCGAGCGCACGTAAGCGAGCACCTCATTCGTTTGCTCCTGCCCCGCGGAAAGTCCGGTCGTCTGGACCAGATTGGCCAGGGTGGAGACTTGCGATCCCTTCCGGTCAGGGCTTTTGATGACGAACCGCGACTCCGAAATGTAGACATCAGAGGCAATCAGGCCATAATAGGTCGCAGCCAGGATCGTCGGTGCCACGACGAACCCCAGAAACCAGCGTCGTTTCCTCATCCACTGAGAAAATGCGGATCGATGGACCGTCGCTTCGGCCTCGACGGGGAACGATGGGTTTACGTTCATAAAGTCTTTGTAATGCCTGACATGGGGATCTGAGCCGTCCTGCGCTAGGCCAACATGAAGCGGGGCGCAAGGCCAAGCAGCGACCTGCCGAGCTATGGCAAGAGGAACTATTGTCCATTCTCCGGTCCCGGTGCTAAGGCGTGCGGCCATCGATGCCGCAAGCCTCCGAGTTCATCAGTGATGCAAGTTAAGAATAGCGTTTTTCTGGTCCTGCTTGCAGGACTTGCGGGTTGCGCCACGCTTCCCTCCAACGGTCCTACCAGGGGGCAGATCGAGAAAACGGCCCAAACACCCGGGCATGAAGCCTCGCCGATCCAGATTGTCCCCATCCAGACGATTGCGGATGTTCCGGAGGCGGATCAGGTGGCGGCGGGGCTATTGCCCGAGCTGGCACCACCGCCGACCGACATGATCGGTCCGGGCGACGTGCTGGACATCAATATCTACGAAGCCGGGGTCACGCTGTTTTCGGCGGCCGGCGGAAATGGGGGATTGAGCCAGGTCGGCGCTAGTCCCGGCGTGCAGGTGCAGAAGCTGCCGCCGACGCGGGTGGATGACCTGGGGGACATAAGCATTCCCTATGCCGGCACGCTTCATGTCGCGGGGGTCACGACCGGCGAAGTCGAGACGATGATTCGCAATTCGCTGGCGGGGATGTCGCAAAATCCGCAAGTGATCGTCACGCTCAATCAGGCCATCACCAATTCGATCATCGTCGGGGGCGAAGTGGCAAAGCCGGGCCGTCTCGTGTTGCAGACGAATCGGGAAACACTGTCCGACGTGATCGCGCTTGCCGGTGGCTATCGAGGAGAGGCCAAGGACCTGCTTCTCCGGATCGTTCGCGGCGGCCAAAGTGTTGACTTGCGCATCAACGACCTCGTCGAGAATCCGAAACTGGATGTGCGCGCCTATCCGGGCGACCGCCTGACGCTGATCGACGATCCCCGCACCTTCTCGGTGCTGGGCGCTTCCGGGCGAGTCGAACAGGTTCCGTTCAGGCGGTCGTCGGTTTCCCTCGCCGAGGCGATCGCGACTGCCGGCGGCGTCAATCCCAGCATTGGCAATCCCGCCGCGATCTTCCTGTTCCGCTATGTCCGCGACGAGCAGGGCAACGAGATACCGATGGTCTATCATGTCAACATGATGAAGACCGGGTCGTATTTCCTCGCCCAGCGCTTCGCCATGCGAGACAAGGATGTGCTTTACTTCGGCAATGCCGCGGCCAACCAGCCCAGCAAGCTCATCCAGTTGATCAGCCAGCTGTTTTCACCCATCCTGACGATTACGGCTGCGGTGCAGACGGTGCAGAACACCAACTGAGGCGCCTGAAGGGCGATCCCGGCGGTCGCCCGCCTTCTCTGTCTGGAATAACCGGCGCCGATTACCCAACTCTGGCCAGTTCGGCCGCCCATACACCGTTCGATTGTTGCTTGATTGCCTGGGGCGCGGCGCCGGATCGACCGGTTGGCGGGCTTCGCTGCAGAGCAAAGGCGAAGCCATCGGCCCGCGGGCCGTCGCGGACGAGCAGGCGGAGGACAGCGACGAGGACGCAGGAGATCGAGGAAGAGGATGAGGAACCGGGCGGCCGATTTCCGGCAGCCTTACCCGCGACCTGTCCGCCTGTCGAACACCCGGCCTTGCGTGTAGCGCTGGGCGAGCGGCCCGATCTGGCGCTGATCGCCCTGAGTCACATGCTCACGGCGCAACTCTTCTGCAGCTAAGCGAGGCGGGCTACCTTGATGTTCGTCCGACCGTGACGCCGCTCGGGGGTCACGCTGACTGGAGCGAGGATACCCCGCAGGCCGCGAAGGCGAGCGAGCGGCACGAGGCATGGGCCGAGCGGATGCCTCGTGACGTAGCGGACCTGTGGGGCTTCATCGTCGGGCTGGACTACGAGAGGCATTTGGTGCTGCTGGCGCATTGCACGTCTCGCCGTGAATGCCGTTGCAGTGGGACCGCAAGCCCAGTTTGCTGCAAACAGCGGATAGGCTGGCGACCCCGCTGGCGCTGGACGTACCAAGGACTGGACCCCACCTTCGTCGCGTGAACTATCTCAAGGCCGTACCCACGGCGTGTAGGAGGGCGCTGACCGCCGTATCGCCGACATGAAGAAACCGGGGACCTGGTGCAGACCGCCGAGCGGCTTCTGGCCGGAACCGGTTGGCTTCCGGCTATCCTAGGGGACACCCGAGTCAGAGGCGGATCGATCTCAACCGGGCCATCGCTGCTGACTGCGGCTACCTCGTCAATGGCGAGTCAGACGAAACGCGCCAATGATGCGGTGGCCCGTTTTGGGACAGTTCAACCATCAGAGGCTGTGCAGACTCACCATCTCGCAAGGCATGCAGCCCCAATTCTGCAACATGTTATTGATTTTACATAATTTTATTTTCGATAACCATCTGTCGCAACTAAGGGTTAACCTGGGTTTACGCTCGATTAACCTTCCTATATCCCCTGAAAAGTCGGCCGAAATGCCGACTGAAAACAGGAGTCGTCGATGATTATTGAAGAGCTCAACGAGCAGGAAATTGACCTTGTCGCCGGCGGCGTGCCGAACGACGAATCGAACACGGGTGTTCGCGGCTACAACTGAGCCGTTGCAGTCCTCTGAAGGACTGAAATGACAGCCGGGCGGATGAAGGGCTTCGTGGCCCCTGTCCGCCCGGATTTTCGTTTGCGGTGCCGGATGCCCCGTTTCGGATCGCCGAGCGGCGCGCCTGGCCGCCCGCGCGCGATTTCGCTGTAGCCCTGACCCCGCCCGCCATCCTAGAAGCCGGCAAGGGTGGTGAACATATGCAGCTTTTCAGGCAACAGGCCCTCGATCATCAGCACCGCCTCCATGGCGAGGTGTTCCTCGTGCCGCCATTGCGCTGGCAGGCGATCGGCTGGCTGCTGCTGGCGCTTGTCCTCGCCCTCGTCCTCTTCCTGACGCTCGGCTCCTACAGCCGGACGATCACGACCAGCGGCGCGTTGCGCCCCGCCACCAGCGTCGCCAGCATCGCCCTGCCGGACGATGGCGTGATCGCTTCCGTCCTCGTGCGCGAAGGTGAGCCGGTGCGGGAAGGCCAGCTCATTGCCCGCATCGCGCGCCCCCAGGCCGCCGACGGGCTCTCGCTGGTGCAGGAGCGCCGCGAGGCCCTCGGCCAGGAGGAAGCCGCCCTCGCCACGCAGCGCCGCGCCGCCGGCGAAGCGATCGAGGAAAACCGGCGCAAGCTGGACGAGCGCATCCGCGACGAGGAACGCCAGATCAGCGCGATCGACCGGCAGATCGAAGCGCAGGAGGCACTGATCGCTTCCTCCCGGCAGGAGCTGGCGCGCGTCGAGGCGGTGGCGCGGGATGGCTTCATTTCCGGCCGCGATCTCCAGGAACGGCGCGAACTGCTCATCACCCGCCGTCAGGACCTGGCCCGGCTGGAGCAGAGCCGCAGCCTCCACGCCAATGCCCTGACAGCCGCGCGCATCGAGCGGGACCAGCTCGCCAGCCATTTGCGTGCCGGACAGGGCAGCTATGACGCGCAGCTCGCGCAGGTGCGGCGCGAAGGCGCCACGCTCGCCAATGCCGGGACGATCGATCTCGTCGCGCCCCGCGCCGGCATCCTTACGGCCCTTCGCTTTCGCGAGGGGGAAAGCGTGGCGCGCGGCACGATCTACGGCCGCATCGTACCGCCCGGCACGGGATGGCTCGCCGAGCTCCGGGTGCCGACCTCCACGATCGCCCAGATCGCACCGGGGCAGGACGTGCGCGTGACGCTGCCAGCCTATCCGGTGCAGGATTATGGCACGTTCCGCGCCGTGGTGGAGACCGTCGGGGCGGCGCCCGTGGCTGACGCGCAGCCTTATTTCCTGGTCACCGCGCGGCTCCAACCGCTCAGCGAGCGGCAACGGGCCCGGAACGTGGTGCTGCGCCCGGACCTCGCGCTCGATGCCCGGATCGTGCTGGCCCGCCGCTCCTTCCTGCAATGGCTGGTCGATCCGTTCGCAGCGGTGGCGCGGCAATGAACATCTTCCCCGCCAATTTTTCCGGTCGCCGGCGGATCAGCCTCATTCGCCAGACCGAAGCGGCGGAATGCGGGCTCGCCGCGCTTGCGATGATCGCGAACTGGCACGGGCACGAGATCGACCTCAACATGCTGCGCCAGCGCTTTGGCCTCAGTGCCCGGGGCATGTCGCTGCGCCAGCTCATGCAGACGGCGGATGCGATGCAATTGCTGCCGCGCCCGCTCAAGCTCGAGATGGCGGGCCTGCACCTGCTGAACCTACCCGCGATCCTCCACTGGGATCTCAATCACTTCGTCGTGCTGGAGCGCGTGGAGCGCGAGCGGGCCTATATCGTCGACCCGGCCGGGACCGCGCGCTGGTATGAATTCGACGAGGTGGGGCGCCATTTCAGCGGCGTCGCGCTGGAATTGCGCCCTTCGCAGGATTTTCGCGCGGTGCGGGCCAAGCGGCCGCTGCGGTTCCGGGATCTGTGGAGCGGCATCACCGGCCTGCGCCGCGCGCTGGCGCAAACGATCATCCTCAGCATCGTCATGCAGGCATGGGTGCTCGCCTCGCCCTTCTACCTGCGCACGGCCGTGGACGAGGCGCTCTCCAGCCTGGACAGCAACCTGCTTATCACGCTGGCGGTGGGTTTTGCGGCGCTGGCGCTGATCGGCGCGGGCGCCTCGCTGCTGCGCAAGCTCGTTCTCCTCTCCTCCGGTGCCGCCCTGTCCTACGGCATCACCTCCAATCTGGCGCGGCGCCTGTTCCGCCTGCCGATCGCCTGGTTTGAAAAGCGGAAGGTGGGGGACATCCTCACCCGGTTCCAATCCATCCTTCCAATTCAGCGTTTCCTCATCGAAAGCGCGCCGATCGCTCTCATCGACGGTCTGCTCTCGGTATTGACGCTGGTGATGATGATGCTGATCGCCCCGCAGCTCGCGTTTGTCTCGCTGCTCGGTCTCCTTGCCTACAGCGCCGTCCGCCTCGGCCTGTTGCGCGCGGAGAAGCAGCGCGAGGCGGAATATGTGAAGGCGCTGGCCCGCGAGCAGGGCGCCGTCATCGAGACGCTGCGCGGCATCGTCACGTTGCGCCTCTCCGGCCGCGAAGCCATGCGGCATGCTTATTGGCAGAACCGCCTCACCGATGCGCTGGGCGCGCGCTACCTTCACGAGCGGGTCAAGGCCTGGCACGAAACCGCGAAAACGCTCATCCCCGCGATCGAGCTGGTGCTGGTCGTCTTTCTCGCCATTCGGGGCAGCATGGCGGGGGCCCTCAGCCTGGGCACGCTCTTCGCTTATCTCGCCTATCGCCAGCAGTTCGTGCAGGCCGGACAATCGCTCCTGGACGAAGGGATCAAGCTGCGTCTGCTCGACCTCCATCTCGATCAGATCGCCGACATTGCCCAGACGCAGGAGGACCGAGGTTTCGCCGAGCCGCTGGTCCAGCCCGCATTCGAAGGCAGGATCGAGCTGCGCAACGTGCATTTCTCCTACGGCGCGCATGACCCGCTGGTGCTGGCGGGCATCGACCTGTCGATCGCGCCGGGGGATCATATCGCCATCACCGGGCCCTCGGGTGGCGGCAAGAGCACGCTCGCCAAGATCATCCTCGGCCTTGTCGACGCCGTGCAGGGCGACGTGCTCATCGATGGCCGCCCCCTCTCCCAATATGGCCGCCGCGCCTTCCGCCAGCATGTCGCGGCCGTGCTACAGGACGACGTGCTCTACGCCGGGTCGATCGCCGACAATGTCGCTTCCTTCGAGGAGGTCGACATGGAGCATCTGCGCGCCTGCCTGACCGCAGCCTCGATCCTCGATGACATCGACGCGATGCCGATGCGCCATCACACGCTCGTCGGGGACATGGGCTCGACGCTGTCGGGGGGCCAGAAACAGCGCATCCTGCTGGCTCGCGCGCTTTATCGCCGGCCCGATGTGCTGCTCCTGGATGAAGGCACCGCGCATCTCGATCTGGATCATGAGGCCGCCGTCAATCGCGCGGTCAGTGCCCTTGGGATCACGCGCATCGTGATCGCGCACCGGCCGGAAACGATCGCCGCGGCGGATCGGGTCGTGCGGCTGGTTGGCGGCAAGATCGCGGAAGGCTGACACCGCAGGTCTCGTCGCTTCCCCGCCGCGCTCCGAAATCCGTTCATTTTCCGCGGCCGGGAAGAAGTTCTTCATAGTTTTCTGCAATCTGGATCGTGGGCGGACTGTGTCGCCCCGAGTATGGAAGATGGTTCGATTGCGCCTCCTTGCGGGCCTGACGAGGTCGGCCCGCAGCCTGGTCCTGATCGCTGCATGCCTGGTTGGCATTGCGGCGGCGTTGGCTGGCGCCGGTCGCGATTTCGACAATCAGGTCCGCGAGAAACGCTACGAACATCTTCCCAAGGCCCCGAGCGGGGATCTGGTCGTCGTCACCATCGACACCCAGAGCATCAAGACCCTGGGCACATGGCCATGGCCCAGAAGCCGCCATGGCGAGCTGATCGACGCCATCGATGGCGACGGCGCGCGCCGCATCGCCTTCGACATCATCTTCGACCAGCCGGCCGCGGACCTCCGGCAGGACAAATTGTTCGCCCGGGCACTCTCGCGCAGCCACAGCGATATCTATCTCGCCACGCTGCTGGAAAACCGGCTGAACACCCGGGACGTGCACCAGGCCCTGCCGACCGCGGCGCTGCTGCCCTTCGTCACGCCGGTCAGCATCTGGGTGAAGAGCGACCCGGACCAGTTCCACCGCCGCATCCCGCTCAACATGCCCGTCCTGGGCGAAACCTTGCCGGTGCTGGCGCAAGCGCTCGCCGGGACGACCTTCCCCGACGAGGGCCGGCTCCTTATCGACTGGTCCTACTGGCCCGAGCGGATACCGCATATCTCCTATGCCGATGTGCTCGCGGGCAATTTCCCCAAGGGCTTCTTCAAGGGCAAATCCGTGCTGGTGGGCTATGACGCCTTCGGCATCGGCGACCAGTACAGCGTGCCTTATCACAACAAGGTGGCGGGGATGTACATTCAGGCGGTGGCGGCGGAGACGCTGCTAGCCGGCAGGCCCACCGATCTCGGCGACTGGCCCGCTCTCTTCGCGGCACTGCTGCTGGTCTGCGCTGCCGTCCCCCTGACCGCGCTCTTCCGCTCCTTCGTGCTGGCCCTGGGCATCCTGGCCTTCCCGCTCGGGCAGATCATCATCGAGCATCTCTCGCTCGTCCGGCTGGACATCGGCGCAGCCACGATCGCGATCGGCGCGGGACTGGTCGCGCACATCTTGCTGGCCACCGCGCAATCGATGCTCGATCGCATCACCAAGTCGGCGGAGGCGGGCCTGCCCAACATGGCGGCGATGGAGCTGAACGAGCGGGAAGAAGGCGTGACGGTCGTCGTCTGCCTGCGCAATTATGTGGAAACGACCGCGCTGCTCGGCTTCGCGGCGCAAGGCAAGCTGCTCGGCAAGATCCGCGACCGCCTGATCCTCGCCGCGGGCCACGAACGCATCTACCAGATCGACAATCACAGCTTCGCCTGGCGCAGCGAGGAACAGGTGCCCGAAGTCGTGGGAAGCCTCGAAGGCCTGGAAGCGCTGTTCGGCCCGGGCGTGCAGGTCGACCAGCTGACCGTCGACATCGCCCTCAACGCAGGCTTCTGCGACGAGCCCTCGCTTTCCGTGGGGGAAGCTCTTCCCAAGGCCGTGCTCGCCGCGACCAACGCGATCAATCGCGGCGTGTTGTGGGAGCGCTACGAGACCGATGACGACGAGGTCTTCTGGAAGCTCTCCATCCTGAACGAGTTCGAGCAGGCGCTAAAGCGCGGCGACGTCTGGGTGGCCTACCAGCCCAAGCTCGATCTCCACGCCGGCGCGATCACGGGCGCCGAGGCGCTCATCCGCTGGAGCCACCCGGAACGGGGCTTCATCCGGCCGGACCGTTTCGTCCGCGCCATCGAGGATGCGGGCCGGATCGAACGGCTGACGCTCTATGTGCTCGAACGGGCCATTGCGGATTTCGCACCGCTGGGCCTGTCGGTCGCGGTCAATCTCTCGATGCGCATGCTCGGCAAGAACCGGCTGGAAGCGCCCCTGCGCGTGCTCCTCGATACTTACGGCATGCCGGCCGACAAGCTGACGCTGGAAATCACTGAATCCGCCAACATGGCCGACGACCAGGGCATCGCCGAGCTGGAGGCGCTGCGCGCGCTCGGCGTCCACATCTCGATCGACGATTATGGCACCGGCCAGTCAACGCTCTCATATCTCAAGCGCCTGCCGGCCTCGGAACTGAAGATCGACCAGAATTTCGTCCGGCAGGTGCTCACCAGTCGAAGCGACGCCGTGCTGATCAACTCGACGATCAAGCTCGCCCATGAGCTCGACATGCAGGTGGTGGCCGAAGGCGTCGAGGACCAGAATGTCCTCGATGCGCTCGCCCGCATGGAGTGCGACATCATCCAGGGCTATCATATCGGCCGTCCGATGGCGCTGGAGGATTTCCTGCGGAGGCTCGGCCTGTCTGCCCCCCGGCGCACCTCAAGGGACGCAGCGTAAAAGGCGGGCGGCGCTCTTCGGCCTGTCCGGCGAACAGCGCCAGAAGGCCGCTCCCCCGAGAGAAGCTGGACCTGCCTCTGTACTCAGCCGCGCAGGACGCGCGACAGATCCTCGAACCCGTAGGGCTTCTTGAGAATGGGGGCGTGGGAAAAACCGGCCGGCATGTCCGCCTCCTCCCCGAAACCGGTGGCGAAGACGAAAGGCGTGCCTGCCTTCAGGAGCCGCTCGGCGACCGGCAGGCTGGTTTCATCCTCGCTGAGGCGCAAATCGAGGATGGCGAACTGGAAATCCACTTCGTCCATGAGCGTCAGGGCATCGGTCACGCTCGACGCACTGCGGACATCCGCCACGCCCAGGTCGAGAAGCAACGACTCGGTGTTCATCGCGATGATGGCGTTGTCCTCGACAATCAGGACCACGCTCGGGACAGGGCGCTCTTCGCTCCCGTTGGTACGCAGGTTCATGCGCGGCATGTGCCAGCTTACGCCGGCCGCGTCCACGGAAATGCAGGCGAGGACAAAGAAGGCTCCTTCGCCGGGGCCGAATGCACCCGGCGAAAGTTACAGATTGGCGACCTTGTCGAGGTCGTCCAGGATTTCCCGGTGCGACACTGAGCGCGGAGGGGACTTGCCGCCGCCGCCCGAGGGATTGTCCCCGAGCATATCCTCGATGCTCCTGCGCGCGCGTGCCACCCGGCTCTTCATCGTGCCCACCGCACATTGCGCGATGTCGGCCGCTTCCTCGTAGCTGAAACCGCCGGCGCCCACGAGCAGAAGGGCCTCGCGCCGTTCGGGAGAAAGGCGCATCATGGCCGATCGCAAGTCGCCCATGTGAAGCCCGTCCTCCTGGCTCGCCGACTGGCTGAGCAGCGTCTCGGCAAGATCGGGGTCATAGTCGCCCCGGAACCGGTTGCGGCGCGCATCGCTGAGATAGACATTGCGCAGGATCACGAATGTCCAGCTCCGGATGCTGGTGCCCGGCTGGAAGGATTCGCGCGCGGCCCAGGCCTTGAGCAACGCTTCCTGCACAAGATCGTCCGCGAAATCCGGACGGCCGCACAGACCGCGAGCAAAGGCGCGCAAGTGGGGGATCACCCCGGTGAGTTCGGCCCGAAAATCGAAGCCTTTCGCCTTATCAGCTCCGCTCACTGCTCTGATCCAGCCGCTTCAAAAGATCGATGAATTCGTCGGGAAGCTTTTCGTCGACGACTTCATCATACATCCGGCGAAGCCCGTCCGCCCAAACCGGCTTGTTGCCGGATTTGGGGGTCCGGGGCTCACCATCAGGAGAATCCGGCTTGCTGGACATAGCCCTTCTTGCACCCTCATGAGGGAAAATGTCGAGATGAGATTCCACGGTCTGACAAAAAGCCTCTATCTTATCAAATTCAAATGCTTGCGCAGCGATACGACCCACGTCTCAGGACGCGATCGCACGGAGCATCCACACATTTTCTTCATGCTTGCCGATGCGGGCCGTCAGCATGTCTGCGGTGAACACGTCGTCCGCATCCTCCGCGACCGAAACAGCCTTGCGCATGCGCTTCGCGACCGCCTCATTATCCTTGATGAGCGCACTGATCATATCCTCGGCGCTCGCGAGCGTAGTCTTGCTTTCGATGACACTGCGCTCGGCGAAATCGCCAAAGGCAGCCGGGGCCAGATGACCCAGCGAGCGAATGCGCTCCGCGATCGCATCGATAGCGATGGCCAGATCCTCGTACTGAGCTTCCGTCAGCTTGTGGAGACCGAAGAAGCTGGGTCCGACGATGTTCCAGTGAACGCCAAGCGTCTTCAGATAAAGGGTGAAGCTGTCTGCCAGTGCTGTCGCAAGCGCGTCTGCCGTGGCGTCCATGCCCGCCCGATCGATTCCTGTGTCGAAAGATTGCTCCTTCGGCTTGGATTGCAGTGCGGCATTTGCCATTGGGGCTTCTCCTGTTGGCGGGACGGAAAGTGGAACGATCTCCATCCGAAAGAGTTCCAAAGCAGGCGGGAGGGATCAAATGGTTGGGGTAAATGAAGGGCTGGAAACCTGGGGAATGGGCAAAGGGTCGGTTTGACCGATGGCTGCGGGAATATCCACGCGCCACACCTATTGCCGTCTTTCTGATCGTACTCCTGTTGGTCGGGGCCAGTGCCTGGTCCGTCGAACTGGCGACGAAACGCACAAATCGTGCCGCTGCTGAAGTACAGGCGGGAGAGATAGCGGGCGCGATCGAGCGTCAGGCGGCGACGACGCGCGCCTACCTGCAATCCACCAGCGCGCTTTTCATGAGTTCGATGGACGTCTCCCCGGCTTTCTTCCAGGAATTCGTCGATCGCCTGCGGTTGCCGAAACACCTGACCGGTGTGCTTGGCATGGGCTGGTCCGAAACGATCATGCCGCGCGACATCGCGAAGGTCGAACGGCGGATGATCGAGCAGGGACATATCGACTTCCGCATCTATCCGAAGCCGCGGCGGGACGCGCGCCTGCTTCAGGTGATCACGATGCTTCAGCCCGAAACGCCGCCTAATCGAATAGCCCTCGGCTTCGACATGTACTCCGAAGCGCGGCGCGCTGCCGCCATGGATCGCGCGCGCCGCACCAATGCCGTCGCCGCGAGCGACTCGGTGCACCTCATTCAAGACGGCAACACTGCCAAGTCCCCGGGCTTCCTCGTCTATATGCCCGTCCGCACGCTTGGACCCGAGAATCGATTCAAGGGCTATGTCTACAGCCCCATCCGAACCCGGGAGTTCATTGCGGCCGCGGTCGAGACGCGCATGCCCGAGGAAGGCCGCGTCGATATCTATGATCTCACCTCGCAAGGGCAGGAGCTGATCTATACCTCCGGCAAGACCGGTCATTCTCTCGGATCGCCCGCAGAGCAGCGCCTTGCAGTCTTCGACCAGCAATGGCTGCTGCGCTATTACCCGCCCGGGGGCACATCACTCGGCCCCCTGACGCTCGTCGTGCTCGTCGGCGGAATCTCGTTCGCGCTGCTGCTGCTGGCCTATATTCTCCTCGTCCAGCGCCGCAACGAGGATCTGGAAGCCCTTGTCTCGGCACAGGCGGAACGGGAGACGGAACGCGCTGCGTTCGTTCGCGAGCTCAATCACCGGGTAAAGAACTCGCTGGCCAACGTCACCTCGATCATTTCGCTGACCCGGCGCAATGCGGCGGACCTGAACAGCTTCACCGACAATCTTCTCGAGCGGGTGCGAGCCCTTGCCGCGAGCCACTCCCTGCTCGATGGCGCGCAATGGGGCCCCACGGATCTCAAGGGGCTGGTCGAGGCGCAGCTCAGCTCGCCTGCGCAAGCCGGCCGCATCCACATCGATGGACCCAGCATCCTCATCTCGCCCAATGATGCGCTGTCAATCGGGCTCGCGCTGCACGAGCTGCTGACCAATGCCACGCGCTATGGCGCGCTCTCCACGGAAGACGGACGCGTCGACATCAGCTGGCATATCGCCGGCTCGGATCTCGTGGCGGTCTCATGGCGGGAAAGCGGCGGCCCGGCGGTGACGGAGCCGAAATCGCGCGGCTTCGGCCTCAACCTCATCCAGCGCGCGCTGGCCCAGGAACTGGGCAGTCCGATCACGATCGAATTTGCGGAGAGTGGCTTGCGTTGCCAGTTCGCCATTCCCCTGCGCAAGCCCAAGTCCTTCCGGCTCCGGCAATAGACCGGAGCCGGAACGGACAGAGTTTCAGCGAAGCGGAGCGGTCGACCCGAAGAAAGTCACCTGACCGATCGTCGCCCGCACGAAGTCGTCGCTGAACGGCTTGGTGATGAGATAGGTCGGCTCCGGCCGCTCGCCGGTGAGCAGGCGTTCCGGGAAAGCCGTGATGAAGATCACCGGCACCGAGAACTTCGCCAGGATTTCGTTCACGGCGTCGATGCCCGAGCTTCCGTCGGCAAGCTGGATGTCCGCCAGCACCAGACTGGGCCGGTGTGCATCGAAGAGCTTGACCGCCTGAGCGTGCGTGGCGGCCGTTCCCACGACATTGTGGCCCAGCGACGTCACGATCTCCTCGATCTGCAGGGCAATGAGAGGTTCGTCCTCGATAATGAGAACGTCCGTCCGGCTGCCTGCCTCGATCTCGGACAGCGCATCGTCGATCAGCCCGGGAACGTCCTGCGCAGGGCAATCCAGGATCTCGGCAATTTCCTCGGAGGAAAAATCCTCGATGGAGCTGAGCAGAAGCGCCTGGCGCGCCAGCGGCGTCACCAGTTCGAGACGGCTTGCCACCGTCGCCACCTCTTCCGAGCCGCTGCCCTCGACGGCAAGCTCGGCTCCGGCCGATGCATAGATTTTGGTAAAAGCGGAAAAAAGGCCGACGCGCGAGCTGGAGATGCTTTCGCGCAGGTCGGCGTCGACAAGCGCGGCCTCGAGCAGTTCACGCACGAACCCGTCACCCAGCGACTGCGAACCCGTCAACACGCGGGCATAACGCCGCAGATAGGGAAGCTGCCGCGCGATCAGATCCGAAAGAGCCATATTCTGGACCTCCATTCATTGGCCGGCGTCGCAAAAGGGCACGCCGACGCGGCGGGGGGTGTCCCCCGCGACCGCGCGAAATTAGGAGGGTACGGCCACATGCGACAACAGTTTTATTTTTTCATGGTCCGGGAACCGGGGCTTGGCAGGCGCGTTTCGACCACGTCAATTGGCATTCACCTGCCCCCGAAATGCCAATTGCCACCTGGCCGGTTCCCCGACCCTCCTCACCCCCCAAAGTGTGGGAACCGGCCACTTCTTCCTCTCCCGACAAACCGTTACAAGAACTGGCCGTGCCGCCTTCTGGACGGAACCATGCATCCGGAGCGCCGTTTCCATTGGGAGACGCAACTCGCATGGAGATGGATATGAGCCGCCCAGCCCTGAAAATCGTTCCCCACGCCAATGGCCGTGACGCTTATGATGTCGTGCGCAGCAAAGCGCATGATCTGAGGGTCGCGAGCATCCCCGCAGCGGCCGAGGCTGCCGAGAAGGCAGGTCAGGCCATCGCCAGCTTCGCCCTCTCGACCTCCCGATCCATGGCGAAATCGATCCGCGACGCCACGCCGAGCGCCGCAAGCGATGCCGCGAGTGAAGCGAAGGCAAAAGCGAAATCGGGTCTGGCGACGCTGGGCGCCGTGCCGGTGGTTCATCAGGCCGCCCGCTTCGTGCGGCGCAATCCCGTGCTGACAGCGGCCATCGCGGCCGGTGCGATCACTCTGGGTTATGCGGCGATGCGCTGGCAGGCCGGTGCGCGGGAAGACGCGGACGCGGACAGCGAACATTCGTCTGACGAAGCATAAGACGTCTGAAAAAGTCCGAGATCGCATTGGAACCACAATGCTCGCCGCTCGTTGAAGGCCCGCGATCTGGCATCTTCCGGCTATTTAATGCTGCTGGCCTGAAGGTGCCAGATCCCCCTTCCCCGCAGACGCTCCACAGCGGGACACTGAAATCTCGCTGTTTCCCCTTCCGTTCTTGCGATCGGATACCCACATAGATTAACGGGATGTGGGTAGCGCTCCACAACGAGCGCCAGGGGGTCGCATGATGAATGAGGGAGCAGTTGGCTGCATCCGCCGCGCCATGCGGGGTGAGCTGCCGATGGGAAGCGGGCGTCCGTTCAGGAGGGCATGCTCGCGCAGGGAATTCCAAGACGCCGCAGTCCGATAGTGATGTTGCGACTGGGTTTCGAGGACTTCAACGCGACAGACCTGGACAGCCCGGGATCGCGCGCCGCGCCCGCCTCGCTTGCGGGACGGTTGACGAAGCGACTGCGCCCACCGCGCGCAAGCGCACAGGCCACATCGCCGCTTCTCCGACCTGCGCAGTTACCTCTTCCCTTCGGTGAACTGCTAGGCGCCGACCTCGCTGCGGCCGAGCCCCTCCTGTTTCGAGCCGCGCGGCGTATCGAGCCCATATTGAGCTATGAACAGGCCCGTTTCGACCAGATCGTGCCCGATGCGACGCCGCCGGACAGCTTGCCCAAGGATCGGCTCACGCTTCCGGGCGGCATGGGACTGGTGCTTTATGACGGTCCTGAAGGGGTGCTTGCGTTCGACTGGATGCAATGGGGAAAGCCCGATGCAGCGGGCAGTGACGAGATCCTCACCGATTCCACGGTGCGCCTGAGCGAGCTTGGAAAATCACCCCGATCACTGCGCCGGCTGGCGCAGAGGCGCTGCATCGTTCCCCTCACCCGCTACTCGGTGCCGGTGCGGGACGGCGAAATGTGGACTCACCGCTGGGTGACGCCACTGAGCGATCACATCACATGCGCGGCCGCGCTCTGGGTTGCCGATGGTCGGCAGAAGCCCCGCTTTTCCATCGTGACGGAGGAGGACGAAAGCGGGACGACGCCGCTGCTGCTCTCCGAGGGCGATCTGTTGAACTGGCTGCGTGCTCCCGCCAAGGCGCTGGGCGGAATGACGCGCGCCGGGCGCACAGAGCGATAAACTGCCACCGCGAATATCGCAGCCCCGCGACGCTCCGATCATTCCCGGGCGAAGGCGATCAGCCGATCATAGGATTTCCGGATATGCTCGCGCATGGCCTGCTCGGCCCCTTCGGCATCACCCGCCGCGAGGGCTTCCACCAGCATCTCATGCTCCAGGAAGGCTTCCCTCGTCACTTCGCTGTGGCGGCGGAGGCGAAAGACATGAAAATGCGCGTGCAGGCGCGCGAGCGCTTCCTGGATGAGGTCGTTACCACTGGCAGCGGCGACCGCATCGTGAAGCTCGGAATCCAGGCGCGCGAAATCATCATAGGATTGTGACGCCCTGTCGGGGCCCATCGCGCCGGAAAGCTGGCGCAGGCGCAGGGCGGCGTCCTGCGTCATCCGCTGCGCCGCGCGGCGCGCCGCATAGGGCTCGAGCAGCGCGCGGACTTCATAGAGTTCGTCAAGCTGCCGACGGCTGAGCTGGGGCGTGCTGCAATAGCCCGAATAGCGCCGCTTGGTGACCAGCCCCATCGCTTCCAGCATCGAAAGAGCTTCCCGGATCGGCGTCTGGGAAACACCCAGGTCGCGAGCGAGCTGGTCGATGGATATGCGGCTGTCCGGGCGGATACGCAGGGACATGATATCCGAGCGGATGATGTTCAGCACTTCCTCGACGAAGCCTTGCGAACGCGGCAACCGCCGATCGTCCGCGTCTTCGCCCCCTCCCGTCACCTGGCTCGCCATCGTCGCTCGTCCGCTCGCCTCGTGGATGGATCAAATGATGTCGGGCCGCGCTGGCGCACGCAAGCCCCCGCGCCCGGCGCGCATTGCAGACCCGGCAATCCTGGCGCGGCCGCCATGCGCTGGCAGCGGCAGCCGGCCAGGAGAAGCCAGTGCCTATTTCTCGTCGAGATTGGGATTGGTGATCGGCGTATCGCCTTCGAACAGATGCTCGAAGCGCCGATAGGTGCACAGCCAGCGCTCGCCCACCTTGCGATACTTGTCCGTGGCGAGCGAAATGGTGATGGGTGCATGAGTGGGCAGAGGTTTCACCCCGTTGGCGGCGTAAAGATACAGATAGTTCGTCGCCTCGGCCGTATCCTCGCCCGTGAACCATGCACGGAAATTGGTGAAGCCATGCACGGCGAGGCGCGGCCCCTGCGCAACGCGCCAGTCGTAGAATTGCTGGATCTTGGCAACGCCTTCATAGGACGCGAACTGGCCATGGAACACCGCATCCTCGGTATAGTAAGCCGATGCGTTCCGGCCGCCATTGGTATCGATCTCGTGCCAATAATCGGCAAGCTGGAGCGCGAGCTCTGCATTGAGTTTCAGCAGGTTGTCATGGGCCACGGATCGCCTCCCCTTTGTCTGGCCGGGGCCGCGAGGCCCGTCTGCCCCGCGCCTGCCAGTCGCCGGGCATACCGTCTTGCCCTCAGCGGAAGCGACAGTTGCGCGGAGCGGTCTGTCCATAGCGGCGAAGCCTGCCGATCGCCCGGTTGGAACAGGCGCGGCGAGAGGCGCATTGCGCCCCCGCCCCGCTTTCCACTATCGCCCCGATATGAACGATGAGGATGAAGACCCGACCGGCCCGCTCCACTGGCTGCGCGCGCGCCTGCACATCATCATCGGCATCGCAGGACTCATCGCCTGGTTCGTGATGCTCTGGCTGATGTTCGGGGATGTTCTCTAGGGCCGCGCGGACAGATTCCCGGGTCGATAAGACGCCCGCTATCGGGGCATTTCAAGCGATTATCAGACCTTCCGGATGCGACGGCTTTGCTGTTGTTGCTCTCTCTCCCCTTGAGGGGAGAGAAACGGAGGCTTGTCAGCTTGCGACCTCCCCTCTCCCAACCCTCTCCCCTGAAGGGGAGAGGGCTACGGCCGCTCTCCACCTCATTCCTTCCGTTCCCTCCACATCGAGGGCTTCTGAGAACCGACGTTCATTGGGGCTGGAATTTGTCCACATGCCCTGACCGAGCCCGTCCGCTCAGGCGTCAGTCCAGATAAGCGATCGTGCGGATTTCGATGCTCTGGCGCGGCGGCGCATCGGGCGGGGAGGCTGGGTCCTCGAATGCGCTATGGCCGGTCCACTGCACCGCATCGGGATTGGAATCGAACAGGCGGAAGACGAAGGCTTCATCCGGTTGCATGCGCGGTGCGTAATACCAGCGATGCTCGGGATTATAGGCAAGGTTGAAGCCCCAGAGCGAACGCCGGCGCGCATCGCCCAGTCCCCCGCGGACCTCGCTGGGGAACAGATCCTCGGGTCGCACCGTGCTGGCATCGCACAGCGCCAGAGGTGATCGCTCCACCATGCGCAACGGCCGCCAGATGTTGATGAGCATGTGCCGGCCGGCCAGGCGCCGCTCCGCTTCCTCCTGCGGCATCAGGTCCAGTGTGAAATCGCGCACCGTGCGCGCGCCATAATCCACATGCGCGCCGAAGGCCGGCAGATTGCCGTCGCCAGCGTCCCGCGCGTCAGTGCGCAGCATCGTGCCGAAAGTCACGACCCTGGCCGCGCCGGTCAGCCGCGTGATGAGCGCAGCGGCTTCCTGCGCGAAGACGGCCTTCTTCTCCTCGTCGGTCGGCGCCGCGGCAACAGCGGATTCCTCCCGCACGAGCAGGAAGCCGTTGCGATCGAAGGACAGCTGGTCTGCAAGCGGCCGCACATCGTGGATCGGCACGACATGCTCTTCCTTGGGCCAATAGCTTTCCGCGCGATTGGCGGCATTGAACACCGCACTCTCGCCGCGAACCACATAATTCAGCCTGGCCATTACCGGGTTCATGGTCCCGTTGCTCCTCTCCGTTCGGTAAAGCTTCTAATGCTCATCAAACGACGCGCGCAACAGAGGGACGCGCCCAGTTCGCTCAGCGTCAACAAGATGCGGCGGAGGCCGATTGAATTCGCCGCAGCCCCACCATAGCGTGGCGAAAACGACGCGGCGGACGCGCGCGCAAGCGTCCGGAGGGATGAGGATGGCGACCGACTATGATCCGCGCAGGGAGCTCGGCGCACGGCCTATGCTTCCCGTCCAGTGGCTGATGATCCTCATTCCGGTCTGCATCAACATGGTGGATGGCTATGACATTCTCGCGCTCGCCATGGCAGCGCCCGTGCTGGCCGACGAATGGGCGCTCGGGCCGGACGCACTGGGGGAATTGCTGAGCTTCAGCCTGGCGGGCATGGCGATCGGCGCGCTCGGCGTCTCGCCGGTCGCGGATACCAAGGGGCGGCGCCCGGCCATCCTGTTCTGCCTCGTGCTGATGAGCGCCGGCATGTTCGGCGCGGCGCTCAGCCACGGCTACTGGGGCATGGCGATCTCACGCTTCGTGACCGGCATCGGGATTGGCGGCATGACGAGCACGGCCGGTGCCATCGCCATGGAATATGCATCGGACAAACGCCGTGAATTCGCGCCCAGCGCAGTCGCTTCCGCCTATCCGGTCGGCACCATCATCGGGGGTTTCGTCGCCATCGCGGTGCTGGACGAATTCGGCTGGCGCGGCATCTTCTGGGTCGGCGGCATGCTTTCGGCGATCCTGCTGCCCGTCGCCTGGCTGTGGCTCCCCGAATCGCTCGATTTCCTGCTGACCCGCCAGCCACGCGGCGCGCTCGCGAAGACCAACCGAGTCCTCAAGCGCCTCCGGCTGCCGCCGCTCGAGGTTCTGCCGCCGGTCGCGGCAAGCGCCCATGACGGCGCGGCGTCGATCCGTGAGATTTCCGCGCAAGAGCATCGCGGGCAGCTGCTCCTCCTGTGCATCGCGCATCCGCTCAACATGTTTTCCTTCTATTTCATCATCAACTGGGCGACCAAATGGGTGACCGAGCTGGGCCTCTCGACTGCCGCCGGCATTTCCTACTCCATCTATGTTTCGGTCGGCGGCATCGCGGGCGGGCTTGTGGCCGGGTGGATTGCCGGGCGCGTGGGCGTGAAGCGGCTCACCTTCGTGACCCTCTCGGGCATGGCCGCCATGATCGTACTGTTCGGCCTCTTGCCGCCTATCCTGCCGCTCCTCGTGGGCAATGCACTTCTGCTCGGCGCCATGTTGTTCGGTTCCGCCTGCGGTTGCTGGCTGACCATCGCTTATGCCTTCCCGCCGCAATTGCGGGCGACCGGCCTCGGCATCGCCAGCACGGTCGGCCGGGTTGGCTCGATCTTCGGCCCGCTGACGGCCGGTTATCTGCTTGCCGCCGGGATGGGCAAACCGCTCATCTGCGTGTTGCTCGCCATACCGGCGGTGCTCGCGGCCATCATCTTCTCGACAGCGCGGCGCTATCCCTCCGCGAGCGCGTGAACGGTGCGGCGCGGACCGACCTCGCTGCGGTGACGCGGCCTGCCCTAGCCCGCCCGAAGAACTTGGTCTAAGAGGAGCCGATGGCCGGACTCTCGACGCCCGAAACCCATCTTGTCGCAGCGATCCGGGATCGGCAGAGCGCCATGGCCGCGCAGGTCGTGGCGTGGGCGCAGATCAACTCCGGCAGCCGCAATCTCGACGGACTGGCACAGATGCGCGCCCGCATCGCCGATGCTCTCTCGCCGATCGCCGACAGCGTGGAGACGCGCGAGCCGGACCCGGTGACGACACTGGCCGAGGACGGCACGCAGGTGCCCGTGCCCCATGGCGCGAATCTGCTCGCCCGCAAGCGCCCGGCGGCGAACCGGCGGATGATCCTGACCGGGCACATGGACACGGTGTTCCCGCCCGACCATCCTTTCCAGTCCTGCCGCATGCTCGACGCGGGCACGATGAACGGCCCCGGCACGGCGGACATGAAGGGCGGGCTCATCGTCATGATCGAGGCCCTGGCGGCGCTGGAGGCGGCGAACGCCATTCCCGGCCTCGGCTGGGATGTCGTGGTGAACGCGGACGAAGAAGTCGCCTCGCTCGGCTCCGCGGCGCTGCTGCGCGACGTGGCGCGGCGCTGTCAGATCGGCATGACCTTCGAGCCCTCGGTAACACCGGAGGGCCGCCTTGCGAGCGCGCGGCGCGGAAGCGGCAATTTTCTCGCCGCACTCGCCGGACGATCCGCCCATGCCGGGCGCAATCCGCAGGACGGGCGCAACGCGCTCGTCGCCGCGGCCGATCTTGCCCTGCGGCTGGATGCCCTGAAGCGCACCATTCCCGGTCTCACGGTCAATGTCGCGCGGATGAGCGGCGGGGGCGCGAACAATGTGGTGCCGGACAAGGCAATGCTGAGCTGGAACATGCGCCCCCTGGACGTAGAGGCCCAGCAGAGGGCCGACCATGCCATGGCGGAGATCGTCGCCTCAATCGCGCGGGAGCATGAGGTCGCCATCAGCCTGTCCGGCGGTTTTGCTCGTCCGCCCAAGCCCTTCGATGCACGGCACGAGGCGCTGTTCATGCTCGTGCGCGATGCGGGCGCGGACCTTGGCCTCGCTATCGACTGGCAGCCCAGTGGCGGCGTATGCGATGGCAACAACATCGCGGCCGAGAATGTGGTGGTGGTCGATACGATGGGCGTGCGCGGCGGGAGCATCCACACGGCGGACGAGTTTCTCATCATCGACTCGCTGAGCGAACGCGCCGCGCTCGCCGCTGTCACGATATTGCGCATCGCCGAAGGACGGCTCGACGCCGCGCTCGGCCTCAAGGGGGAGATTGCATGACCGAAGGCTGGCTCGTTCGTCCGGCGACCGTGGAGGATCTCGACGCGGTATATGATCTGGCCGGCCAGACCGGCCCGGGCTTCACCAACCTTCCCCATGACCGCGACGCCCTGCATCTGCGCCTGGAGCGCAGCCAGCGGGCGTTCGAGGCGGATCTGACCAGCGGACCGGATGATGAGCTCTACATGTTCGTGCTCGAGAACGCGGCCAGCGGCGAGATCGGCGGCACCGCGCTCATCTTCTCCAGCGTCGGCACCAAGAAGCCCTTCTACAGCTACAAGATCACGCGCCTCTCGCAATATAGCCGCCAACTCGAGCGCATCGTCACCACCAATGTCCTCAACCTCGTGAACGACTTTGCGGGGGCGAGCGAAGTGGGCGGCCTGTTCCTCGTTCCCGCGCTGCGGCGCTCGGGACTGGGGGTGCTGCTGGCGCGCAGCCGCTACATGTTCATGGCGCTGCATCGCGAACGCTTCGGCGAGCAGGTGCTGACCGAGCTTCGCGGCTTTCAGGAGCCGGAAGGCTATTCGCCTTTCTGGGAAGGGCTCACGAAGCGCTTCTTCAATCTGGAATTCGCGGAGGCGGATCGCTTCCATGCCCTGAACGGCAACCAGTTCATCGCCGACCTGATGCCCAAATATCCCATCTACACCATCCTGCTCTCCGAAGAGGCGCAGAACGCCATCGGCAAGCCGCACAAGAGCGGGGCCGCCGCCATGCGGCTGCTGGAAGCGGAGGGTTTCCGCCATGATGGCTATGTGGACCTGTTCGACGCCGGGCCGACCATGCGGGCTCAGGTGGGCGACCTGCGCACCGTGAAGGATAGCGCGAGCGCGATGATCCAGGCCGACGAGGCGGGCGGCGATGGCGCCACGCGCATGCTGCTCGCCACGGGGCGGCTGCTCGACTTCCGAGCATGGCGTGGGAAAGGCCGCACGCGTGACGAGGGCGAAACCCTGTGCCTGCCGCCCGACTGCATGAAGCTCGGCCGCCTGCGCGAAGGCGATTTCGCGCTTTACGTGCCGACGCCGTGACGGGAGATCATCGACATGCATGAGCTCGTTTCCACCGATCCTTGCACCGGCGCCGTCGTCTGGCGTGGCCCCGTCAGTGATGCGGCGGCCGTCGATGCCGCCGTTGCGCGCGCCCGCACCGCGCAGCCGGCGTGGGAAGCGCGACCGATCGAGGAGCGTATCGCTATCCTGCGGGCCTATGCCGCGCGCGTGAGGGCGCGGGCGGAAGACGTCGCGCGCACCATCTCCCGCGAGACGGGCAAGCCCTTGTGGGAAACCCGGACGGAAGCGGCCAGCGTCGCCGCCAAGGTCGAGATTTCCATCACCGCGCAGGCGGACAGGGCGGGCGAAACGCTCATCGATGCCAACGGGGTGACGCAGGCGGTGCGGCATCGCGCGCATGGCGTCCTTGCCGTGCTTGGCCCCTATAATTTCCCGGCGCACCTGCCCAACGGCCATATCGTCCCCGCCCTGCTCGCGGGAAATAGCGTCGTCTTCAAGCCGAGCGAACTGGCCCCTGCAACGGCGGAGCTCACCGGCGAGCTCTGGCACGAGGCAGGCCTGCCGGAAGGCGTGCTGGAGATCGTGCAGGGCGATGGCGAGACCGGCAAGGCGCTGGCGAGCCACCCCGGCACCAACGGACTGCTGTTCACCGGCAGTTCGACCACCGGCAAGCTTCTCGCCCGCCAGTTCGCGGAGACGCCGGGGCGCATCCTCGCGCTCGAAATGGGCGGCAACAACCCGCTGCTGGTCTGGGATCTGCCGGCGGATGGCATCGATGCTGCCGTCGCGCTCATCGTCCAGTCTGGCTGGCTCTCCGCCGGGCAGCGCTGCACTTGCGCGCGCCGGCTGATCGTGCAGGAGAGCCTTGCCGACACGCTGATCCCGCGCATCGCGGAAACACTCGACCGGTTGATCGTGGGCGCGCCATTCGACGAGCCGCAACCCTTCATGGGGCCGGTGGTGGACAATCGCGCAGCGGACATGGTGGAACGCCGCGTCGCCGATCTGCTGGCGCTGGGCGGGCAGCCGATCCGCCCGCTGATCCGCCGCGCACCCGATCTGCCGTTCCTGACACCGACGCTGATCGACATGACCGGCATTGAGGATGCGCCGGACGAGGAGATTTTCGGCCCCGTCGTGCAGCTCTACCGGGAGACGGATTTCGATGCCGCCGTCGCACGCGCCAATGCGACGCGCTTCGGCCTGTCCGCCGCGATGCTGGGCGGGACGCGCACGCTGTTCGACAGGTTTCGCACGCAGACCCGGGCCGGCGTCGTCAACTGGAACCGGCCGACCAACGGCGCCAGCTCGGCCCAGCCTTTCGGCGGCGCCGGGGACAGCGGCAACCTGCGGCCAAGCGCTTATTATGCAGCCGATTATTGCGCATGGCCCGTCGCGGGCATGGAAGCCGCCGCCATCGAGGGCACACTCGGCGTGGGCCTGAAGGGATGAACATGCTCCGGCAAGGCTCGCCCTTCCCCTCCGGTCGACCGGCTGCCTGAAAAACATGACGACGCCTCCTCCCTTTCGCGAAGTCAACTTCGATGGCCTGATCGGCCCCAGCCATAATTATGCCGGGCTGAGCCTCGGCAATCTCGCAGCGACCATGCATGCCGGGCAGGTTTCCCGCCCTCGGCAGGCGGCGCTGGAGGGTCTCGCCAAGATGCGGCTCATGCTTTCGCTGGGGCTGGGACAGGGCTTCTTCCTTCCGCACGAGCGCCCCGATGTGGGCTGGCTGCGCCGCTTCGGCTTCGACGGCAGCGATCATCAGGTCTGCGCGAAGGCCTGGGCGGAAGAGCCGCTGCTGTTCGTGCAGGCGACCAGCGCTTCACCCATGTGGGCCGCCAACGCGGCAACCGTGTCGCCCGCGCCGGACACCGCAGACGGGCGCGTCCATTTCACCCCGGCCAATCTCTCCACCATGGCGCATCGCAGCCATGAATGGCCCGAGACGCTGGCGCAGTTGCGCCGCATCTTCGCCGATCCGCGCTTCTTCGCCGTGCACGGGCCCGTACCCGGGCGCTTCGGCGACGAGGGCGCGGCCAACTTCATGCGGCTGGCGGCACCCGCGCATGATCCGGGCATCGAGATCATGGTCTATGGAGAGCCGGGCGGCCCCTTCCCTGCCCGCCAGTCAGCCGAAGCATGCCGCGCGATCTTCCGTGCCCATGGCGTGGAGGATGGCCTCATCGCCCAGCAATCCCCGCGTGCCATCGCGGCGGGGGCCTTTCACAACGATGTCGTGGCCGTGGCGCATGAGAACATCCTGTTCGCCCATGAACATGCCTTTGCCGACAAGGCCGCCCTCTACGGCGCCATCGAGGCGCGCTGCCCGGATGTGGTGATCCTGGAAGTCGCGGCGAACGAGGTGTCGCTGGAGGATGCCATTGCATCCTATCTGTTCAACTCGCAGCTGGTCACCTTGCCGGATGGCAGCCGCATGCTCGTCGTCCCGATGGAATGCGCGGAGACTCCCTCGGTCAAGACATGGATCGACGCCAATGTCGGCGCCAATGGCCCTATCCATGGCGTGCGGTTCGTCGACGTGCGCGAGTCCATGCATAATGGCGGCGGCCCCGCCTGCCTGCGGCTGCGCGTGCTGCTTTCCGCGCAGGCCGAACGCGCCGTCCACCCAGCTCATCTGCTCGACGAGCGAAGCGCCGACCGTCTCGAACGGATCATCTCGGCGCACTGGCCCGCGCAGCTTTCCCTGCCCGATCTGGCGCTCCCGCAGACCTGGGACGCCATCGAACATGCCCGGACGACTTTGCTCGACGCGCTTGAGGAGCCTCTGACATGACTGCTTCCCATTTCGTTCCGGCCGACGACATCCGGCTGGCCTTCTCGGATGCCATGTCCCGCATGTATCGCCAGGAAGTGCCACTTTACGGTGATTTGCTGGACATCGTTTCCACCACGAACGAGCGTGTTCTGGCGGCCGATCCCGCCCTGCGCGCTGCTCTGAGCGCCAATGGCGAACTGGATCGGCTCAATGCCGAGCGTCATGGCGCCATCCGGGTAGGCACGGCAGCGGAACTGGCGCTCATGCGCCGCCTTTTCGCAGTCATGGGCATGGTGCCGGTCGGCTATTACGATCTGGCCGCAGCCGGCCTGCCGGTCCACTCCACTGCTTTTCGCCCGATCGACAATGCCGCGCTTTCCCGCTGCGCGTTCCGGATATTCTGCTCGCTGCTGCGCATCGATCTCATCGCGGACCCGGCGCTGCGTGACCGCGCCGGCGAAATCCTCGCCCGGCGCCGTATCGTAACCGATGGCGCGCTGATGATGATCGAGCGGTTCGAGGCCGAAGGCGGCCTGATGGCGGAAGATGCCGAGGCCTTCGTCCTGGAAGCGCTCGAGACCTTTCGCTGGCATGGCGAAGCGCTGGTGGACCACGCGACCTATCGCGCCTTTCACGACACGCATCGCCTGATCGCCGATATCGTCTGCTTCCGCGGCCCCCACATCAATCATCTGACGCCGCGCGCGCTCGACATCGATGCCGCGCAGGCCGAGATGGTCGCGCGTGGCATTCGTGCCAAGCCGCTGATCGAGGGGCCGCCACGCCGCGACGTGCCGATCCTGCTGCGGCAGACCAGCTTTCAGGCACTGGAAGAACCGATCCTGTTCCGCGAAGGAGACGATGCGGTGCAGGGCGCCCACACGGCCCGTTTCGGCGAGATCGAGCAGCGCGGCATCGCACTGACGCCGGCCGGGCGCGCGCTTTATGACGAGATTCTTGCGGATGTGGAGGCGGCCCGCGCCGATGCCGGCGATTATCAGGCGCGCCTCGCCGCTGCTTTCGCGCGCTTCCCCGACGATCTCGAAACGATCCGTCGGCACGGCCTCGCTTATTTCACTTATGCCCGCTCCCCGGCACTGGGCGAGGGCCCGTTGCCGGCCGGATCGCCTGAGGCTCTGGTGGAGGCCGGCCATCTGGTCGCCACGCCGATCACTTATGAGGACTTCCTGCCCGTCAGCGCGGCCGGCATCTTCCGATCGAACCTGAGCGGCGCAGCGGAAAGCGAGCTCGCCGCACAGTCGTCACAGGCGGGCTTCGAAGCGGCACTGGGTGCCAGTTGCCTCGATCCGTTCGGCCTCTACCTCGATCAGGAGCAGGATTCGCTCGACGCGCTGGAGAAGCCAATCGCTGAGGGCGCTGGCACGCCGGCGCAGTGAGGGCAGGCGCGCGACGTCATCCGACCGATTCAGCCGGAGCCCGACGCGCAAATCTTCTCAGAAAATCCCGTTATCATGAGGCAATCGCTCGGGAATTTCCTGGACGACTTCCCAATGCTCGCACACTTTCCCGTCAGCGCCATGTCGGAATATGTCGACGATATTCATGCCCGGGTCGCCGGGATGGCGGACGGTATGGATATGAAAGATGGTGACGTCGCCGTCTGCATAACGCGCCTTGATGCGGATATCGACGTCGGGAAATCCCGCCCGGCGATCATCCAGAAAGGCGCGAAGCCCCTCGCGTCCGCCGCTCGCGGCCGTGCTGTGCTGGATATAATCCTCCGCGATGAAGCGATCGACGTGACGCGAATCGAACTTCATCAGCATGTCGCGATACATGGCGGTCGCGATCGCGAGATTGCGGGCTTCGGTCTCGCTGTGCTTCATGGCGACCGGCTTCCCGCCGTCCCTACTTCTCGATGTTCATCGTAGGACGGCCCTGCTCGTCGGCAGCGTCGCGATTATTCTCCTCGCAGACATATTCGCGGATCTGCCAGTCGCGCTTGCGCTGATAAGTCTGGGTGACGCGAAAGGGCTCGGCGAAGATGGCCGGATCGGTAATGATCGTCTCCACGGTCATCTCGTCCGGCGCGCTCAGGAAGAAGCGCTCGCGAATGCGGGTGTTCTCGGTGGGATGCACGCCTTCCATCAGGCTGGTGATGGGATTGAGGCCATTCGTATCCACGACCAGCACATCCCCCTCCCACCGGCCAACCGACCAGCCATTGAAGGCGGGATCGGGATCGTCGGGCAATGCGCGCCCGTCCGTATAGATGCGGCGTACCTGGCTGAACGTCTCATGCAGGATGGTCACCCGACCGGGCGAGAAGAGGAATTCGATCGGATAGGGCTGGCGCATGATGCCGGGCATGCCGGTAGGGCGGCAATTGGCGGCTGCGCTCTGGAGATTCTCGCCATGCTGCTTGCGCGCATTGAAAGCCTCCACTGCCTTGGCCATCTCCGGCGTGAACTGAGGCTTCGTGCCGGCGCCGAACAGCCGCGACCAGTCCGGCTGCCAGACCCCGATCGTCCAGTCGGGCAGATCATTGAGCGATGAATAATCCGGCCGGCTCTTCGCCGCGTCATCCTGCGCAAAGGCAGACGTCACTGGCCCTGCCCCGACCGCGAGCCAGACCGCCAGCACGGCAGCGAATGCCGGGATGCTTCTCTGCATGGCAGGCTTCATGCGTCCTCCCTCACCGACGCCGTGCGTTTGCGCGCGTTCCTGATCCGGTGCGCTTGCATAGTGGATTCCCTCAACTGCGAGTCAAGCGTCATCTCGCGCCCGATCCCTGCCGGCAGCGGTCATGCAGCCCGTCGCCGCACGCCTTCCGCGCGCGCATGACTGTTGACCTCATCGATTGCGAACGGCAGATGAAGGTCATGTGCCGACAAAAGCCGGCCCGCCCCGCGCACGGGGCGATGGAGGAGTGGATGATGCCCGGGAAGCCTGTCCGCAATCGTCGCCTTGGAATTGTCCTGCTTGGCGGGACCGGGTTGATGCTGGCCGCAATCCCCGCATCGGCGCATCATTCCACCGCCATGTTCCACTGGGGCAAGGAAGTGGAAATGAAGGGCGCCGTGGTGGAGCGCTGGGACTGGACCAATCCGCACACCTTCCTGTACGTCGCGCTCCCGGGCAAGAATGGCCAGACCGAGCACTGGGCGTTCGAAGGCATGAGCCCCAATCATCTTGGACGGACCGGCTGGAGCAAGCGCATGTTCAAGCCCGGCGACCGGATCGACCTCACTTATTATCCGCTCAAGGACGGCCGCAAGGGCGGCTTCAACGTGACGGTCAAGCTGAGCGATGGAACCGTCAAGCGCCAGCTCGACAGCCCGACGACGCGGCCCGACCGGCCGGGTTCCTGAACCCGCCCGGGCGCCTAGGACTGATCCTGCGCCTTGCCGTCCTCGATCATCTGCCGCGCGTTCTCGGTGAGCGCATCGATGATGCTGATGAAGAACATGCGCTCTCCAGGCTCCTGCCCGCTCCACAGTCTTTGTTCGCGACAGGCGGCGAGCTGGTACATCTTCTCGAACATGGCCGCGCCCTCGGCCGTGGTCTCGAGCATGATGTCGCGGCGACGCGTCGGGCGCGACCGGACAATGAGACCCGCCTGCTCCAGATGCCCCACAGTGCGGCCGATCTGGCTCTTGTCCCGCGCCATGAGCTGGATGAGCCGGGCAAGCGGCATGGGCGGGCTCTCGCCGATGATCGAGAGCACTTGCCACTGGAAATGGGAAAGCCCGAACGCGCGCTGATAAGCCAGCATCGCGCTGCGCTTGAGATAAGCGACGAGGCTGATGATCCGGGGCGTGACCAGATGGCTCGGTGGGGGCCGGATCGGCCGCCCGTCCGCCCCGGTCGACCAGGACGAGGGCAGCGGAGGCTGCGAGAGCGCATTGATGATGCCCGCTTCCGCGCTCAGCTGCCGCTCTTCCGCGTAGAGCTGGGCCGCCTGAACCGTGAGCTGCTCGCACAGGGCGGCAAAGCGCTTGAGGTCCGCCGCCGCGATGCCGTTCGTCAGCACGCCATCGCGGCTCCGGCCGATCGCCATGATGCGCTCGTAGATCCTGCGGCCGGGGGGCAGCAGCGTCAGCTTGGCCCGCAGCCGCTCGCGCTCCATCAGCCCCGCGGTCTCCAGCGGCTTGATCGCCCGGCTCACCTGCGCTTTCTCGTGGCCCGTGATCGCCACGATCTCCTGCGAGCTGAGCCCGCCCGATATGCCGATCATGATGATGAGCTGGCGATGGATCTCCTTGTAACCAACCTCGCGCTCGTAAACCGGCAGACCGCTTTCCCGGATCAGGCGCAGCAGGTTGGAGAGCCGGGCGCCCACGATCCGAAGATACAGGGGCTCCCGCTCCGATGTCTCCACGCGCTCCTCGATCAGCTCCGACAGTATCTTGATCCTCCAATCCCTGCTCAGAAAGGCGACATGGTAAAGCCTATCCAGCGCCCGCAGGCAATCACCGCGATCCATATCGCCATCGAAAGAAAGCCTGCAAGCCGCGCGCTCCCCGGTGGCGGCCCGCGACGATCGAGCCGGCTCCCGCGCTGCACCACCAGATGGAACAGCGCCATGTTCACGCCTGCCAGCACCAGCAGGATCATCTTGGCGCGAAAGGCGGTGTTGCCGAAATATCCATAGGGATTTGAAGCAAACAGAAGACCGCCAGTGACCATCGCACCGATGAACGCGATCCAGGTGATGGGCAGGATGGACCGGCCGAGGGACCGGATCGGATAATCGCGCGAGGCAAGCCCCATCAGCCGAAGATCGACCACAAGGATCGACCCGAACAGGATCGCAAGGCTGATGACATGGGCTGTTTCGATCCAGGGGAACGCCAGCGGGTCCTCGGCCACATAGGTGCCGATGGCGCTGTTGCCGATCGCTTCGAGCAGGGTCTCGATCACGCCTCGCCTCCCTCAGCCCACATAAGCAATCCAGCGGCCGGCCATCGCGACCGCGATCCAGGCCGCGAAAACCACCACTGCGAGCAACCGGACACCCGGCCCGGCCTGCCTGTCCGTCCGCGTGGCCCGCAACGCCCGCGCGAGAGCGTGCGCCAGGATGAGCGTGACGATCACCAGCAGCATCTTGGCGCGGAACAGCCAGTTCAACAGTTCACGCTCGGGCTCCGCCAGGATCATCAGCAACCCCGTGCCGAGCAACGTCCAGAGCGCCAGGGCGGCGGACGTCCCGAACCGCGCCTGCCAGCGCGCGAGGCTCCAGTCGCGCCCGACCAGACCTATGCCGCGCAGCGCGATGATGAGGGAAGCCGTCAGCACGATCGCAACGGCGAGGATATGCACGGTCTGGATAAGCGGCAGTGCCCAGCTCGTCTCGCGAATGGCCGCTTGCAGCGGCAGGCCGTTGAGCCAGTCGATCAGTGGTTGAAGCCAGGCGTCCAAGCGATCCTCTCCCCCGAGCAGGTCGTGCCCAGCCTAGCGCCTTCGTGGACTCTGTCCACTGACTTGTCACCGACGGCAGCCTGTGCGCCTGCCGGGCCGGCGGCACCGCATCCAGCCGGTGTTTTAACAGGACTGGCCTCCGCCGCCATGCCCGCTTACAGAAGGCCAGCAACAAGGCAGGGAGGCAATGTGCTGAGATTGTTCCGTTATGTCGCGCTGGTCGAGGGCATCACCACGCTTGCCCTGTTCCTCGTCGCGATGCCGCTGAAATATGGCTTCGACAATCCGGTGCTGATCCGTCCGGTCGGCATGATCCACGGCATAGCGTTTCTCGCTTATATCGCCGTGATGCTGTTCGTGCTGCCCGGCAGGGGCTTCGGGGCGCTGGGTTGGATCAGGACGACGCTGGCCTCCTTCTTCCCGTTCGGGACATTCCTCAACGATCCCTATCTCAGGCGCCGGGAAGCCGCGCTCTCGGCGCTTCGCCGGGTCTGATCCGGGGGGTGGGGGCGCCACCGCCCCCCCCTCGCCGTTGCCTCTCGTTATTTCAGGCGCGCCGCATGCCAGCGGACATGCTCCGCCATGAAGGTCGAGATGAAATAATAGCTG
Source organism: Sphingobium sp. SYK-6 (assembly GCF_000283515.1). Taxonomy (GTDB): domain Bacteria; phylum Pseudomonadota; class Alphaproteobacteria; order Sphingomonadales; family Sphingomonadaceae; genus Sphingobium; species Sphingobium lignivorans. Next base: position 1,040,608 of record NC_015976.1, on the reverse strand, counting down.
TGATCGTAGCCGGGCTGCATGCGGATGGTGGCTTTCTGCCCGGCCTTCGCGCAGGCTTCCTCAAGCAGATGCGTCTTCAGCTCCTGCTCCAGGAAATTATCCGCGTCCCCCTGATCGACCAGCAGGTCGGGCAGTCTCGCGCCGCCTTCGATCAGCGCCACGGCATCGTGCTGCGCCCAGGCCGATACATCGTCGCCCAGATAGCCGCCCAGCGCCTTCTGCCCCCATGGCACCTGCGCGGGCGCGACGATCGGCGCGAAGGCCGAGACCGAGCGGAAGCGATCCGGATTGCGCAGGGCGATGGTCAGCGCGCCATGGCCGCCCATGCTGTGCCCAGTAATGCCCTGCCGATCGATATCCACGGGGAAGTGCGCCGCGACCAGCGCCGGCAATTCCTGCTCGATGTAGCTGCGCATCCGGTAATTGGCCGCGAATGGCGCCTGCGTTGCGTCGACATAGAAGCCCGCGCCGAGCCCGAAATCATATTTGCCCTCGGGATCATCGGGGACGCCCTCGCCGCGCGGGCTGGTATCGGGGGCGACGAAGATGATCTTCTCCGCCGCGCACGCCGCGCGATACTCGCCCTTCTCCATCACATTGGCATGCGTGCAGGTAAGGCCCGAGAGATAGAACAGCACCGGCAGGGTTTCGCCGGGCTCATGGTCTGGAACGAAGACGGCGAAGGTCATCGCCGTCTTCGTCTCCGCCGAGTCATGCCGGTAGACGCCCTGGACGCCGCCATAGGCCTTGTTCGTCGAGAGCGTCTCCAGCGTCATGGATCAGGCCCCTTCAGGCAGCTGGCAGAAGGCGCAAACCTTGTTGCCGAACGGATCGCGCAGATAGGCACCATAAGCGTTGCCGGGCGCCTGCGGGCGCTTGCCCGGCTCGCCCGCACAGGTGCCGCCATTGGCGAGGCCGGCAGCGTGGAAGGCATCGACCTGGTCCTTGTCAGCCGCCGCGAAGCCGATGGTCCCGCCATTGGCATGCGTGGCCGGCGCGCCATCGATCGGCGTCACGAAGCCGAAGGTGCCGCCATTGTGCGAGTAAAAAGCGCGGTCGCCGATGTTGTGCCCTGCACCGGCGCCCAGCGCGCCAAGAACCGCATCGTAGAACTTCGTGCTCTGCGCGAGATCGTTGGTGCCGACCATGACGTGAGTAAACATTGTATCTCTCTCCTCAATATTGGGTGGAGTGGTCTTGATTGGATTTCCCTGCGCGCCCTGGGCCTTAATCCGGCTCATCCCAGGCGGCACAAAGCTTGTTTCCGGCCGGATCGCGCAGATAGGCAACCCAGACGCCCCGGCCTGTGCCGGACGAGGTACGATATTCCGGTTCGCCTTCACAGGCCTGGCCGCCATGCGTCAGGCCAACGGCATACCAGGCTTTCACTGCCTCCGGCGAAGGCGCAAGAAAGCCGACGGTGCCGCCGTTCGCATGGGTTGCGGGCTGGCCGTTGATCGGATGGCCGACAATGAAGATCACGCCCTGATGCCGATACAGGAGACGGCCCTTGGCGTCCGCCTGCGCCGTCGCGACGCCGATCGCCGCGAAGGTCGCGTCATAAAAGGCGCGTGCCGATGCAAGATCGTCTGCACCCAGAACCATATGCCTCAACAAGGGCGTGTCTCCCGGAAACGAAAAGCGCGGTCAGCCGATCGATGCGATCAGAACACCACGACCGAGCGGATGCTCTTGCCGGCGTGCATCAGGTCGAAGGCGGTGTTGATCTCTTCCAGGCCCATGATGTGCGTGATCATGGGATCGATCTCGATCTTGCCGGTCATGTACATGTCGACGATCTTGGGCACGTCCGTGCGGCCCTTGGCGCCCCCGAAGGCCGTGCCGCGCCAGTTGCGGCCGGTGACGAGCTGGAACGGACGCGTGCTGATCTCCTTGCCCGCCTCGGCCACGCCAATGATGATCGAGGTGCCCCAGCCGCGATGGCAGGCTTCCAGCGCCGTGCGCATCACTTCGGTATTGCCGGTCGCGTCGAAGGTATAGTCCGCGCCGCCGTCGGTCATCGCGACAATCTTCGCCACCACATCCTCGCGGCTCATGCCCTTGCTGTTGAGGAAGTCGGTCATGCCGAACTTGCGGCCCCATTCCTCGCGGTCCGGGTTGATGTCGACACCGATGATCTTGTTCGCACCAGCAAGCCGCGCGCCCTGGATCACGTTGAGGCCGATGCCGCCGAGGCCGAAGATGACGACATTGTCGCCGACCTGCACCTTGGCGGTGTTGATGACCGCACCAACGCCAGTCGTCACGCCGCAGCCGATATAGCAGCTCGTCTTGAAGGGCGCGTCCTCGCGGATCTTGGCAACCGCGATCTCGGGCAGCACAGTGAAGTTCGAGAAGGTCGAGCAGCCCATATAATGGTAGATCGGCTGGCCCTTGTAGGAGAAGCGCGTCGTGCCGTCCGGCATCAGCCCCTTGCCCTGCGTCGCGCGGATGGCGGTGCACAGGTTCGTCTTGCCGGACAGGCAGGACTTACACTGGCGGCACTCGGGCGTGTAAAGCGGGATCACATGGTCGCCCGGCACCACCGAGGTGACACCGGCGCCGACTTCCCGCACGATTCCCGCGCCTTCATGACCCAGGACGCTCGGGAAGATGCCTTCGCTGTCCAGGCCATCGAGCGTATAGGCATCGGTATGGCAGATGCCGGTCGCCATGATCTCGACGAGCACTTCGCCAGCCTTCGGCCCCTCGAGATCCAGTTCCACGATCTCAAGCGGCTTTTTCGCCTCGAACGCGACGGCAGCACGTGTCTTCATCCGATCTCCTCCCCGGGAATGCGCTGGGGCGCGGGCTCCGCGCCATTGGTCCAGCGCTTGTTGGGGGGTGATGACGATTCGGGCAACCCTTAAGCGCCCACAGCCCTGGAAAGGGTGGCCTGTCAGTTCGCCTTGAGCGTGTCTGTCGGCACGGCCTGCGCCTGCGGAACTATGGCCGCGAGATAATCGCCGACGATCCTGTTCCACCGCTCGTAACCAATCGTGCTCAGATGGAGCCGGTCGGGGCCGTAGCAGGCCTGATCCGGGCCTTCCTCGCCCAGCAGGTCCGAGGCCACATCGACAAAGGCGAATGACCCTGTCTTGCGCGCCTGCCTCTCGATCAGCCGGTTCGCCCGCTTGATCGTCCCGTGGCGCTCCTTGCGAGCGGGCGCATATTTCATGGACAGATAGGCGATGCGCGCATCGGGATAGTCGCTCCGCAGGCGCGCCATCAGCCTGGCTACGTCCCGCGCCACTGTGCCGGCGCCGCGCCCAAGCGCGATGTCATTCTCCCCGACATAGACGACGATGCTGTCCGGTCGCTGCTTGGCTACCAGCACATCATAGCTCGCCAGCACATCGGTCACGGTCGAGCCGCCAAAGCCGCGATTGACGGTATGGGCTGTCGGGAAGCTCGCCCGCAGATCCCACAATCTGACGCTGGACGAGCCCAGGAACAGGACCCCGCCCGCCTGCGCCGGCAGACCTGCGTCCTTCTCCGCGAACGCGGCGAGCTCGGCCATGAACCGGCGCGGCGCCTCGCTGCCTGACTGCTGGCCGGGGGCCGGCTTCGCACCGGCAGGCACCATGGCAAGCGCCGTCAGGCTGGCGGCAACCAGCAGCAGCGTGGCCTGAATCGGTCTGCGGCCCATCATCACGATGCGCTCGTCTCCGTACGGTTTTTGTTGAGCTTCCCCTGTTCAGAAGCATCGCGAACCTAACGGATTCCCGCCCCGGATTGAAGGTCTTTGCGACGAAATGCATACGCGACTGAGCGGGGCATGGCGCGCCAAGCCCCGCGCCCGCGCCCGCTCCCAGCGCTCAGTAGCCGACGGTGAAGCGCATGTTCCTGTGCCGGGGCTCCTCGATCTCGTCGATCATCGCAATGGCAAAATCCTCGTAGCTGATCGAGCTCTTGCCGTCCCCGGCCGTGAGCAGCGTGTCGCTGCCGAGGCGGAACGTCCCCGTGCGCTCGCCGGGGCCAAAGAACATCGCGGGCGACAGGAAGGTCCATTCGAAACTGGCGCTGTCCTTGAGGCGATTGAGGAAATCGCGCGCCGGCGCGGCTTCCACCTTGATGAAGTCCGGAAAGCCGGGGGTATCGAGAAGCACGACGCCGTCATCATTCTTCAGGCTCGCGGCCCCGCCGACCACGAGCAGGCGGATGCCTGCTTTCCCGGCGATGGCGAAGACCGCATCGAAATTCAGGTCCTTGAACGGCATCGAGAGAATGACAGCGTCATGGCCGGCCAGCAATGCGGCTGTGGCATCGACATCGTTGATGTCCGCTTTCGCCCAGGTCACGCCGTCGCGGGGCGCCTGCTCGTCCGCATGGCGGGAAATGCCGGTGACGCTGTGCCCCCGGCGAGTCGCTTCATCGACGAGGCGCTGACCGGCATTGCCCGTGGCGCCAAGGATCGCGATTTTCGACATGATTGTTCTCCCTCTCCACAAGGCTCCGCCTGCGACTCCGTAGCGAGGCAAGCCCAAGTTGACTTTGCCCTCTTGTCGCCGATGGCGGCGAAACACAAGCCAATGGCAAAGAGAGCCATGTCCCCCTCTATCTTGCGCCCCGATCTCAGAGGGGCTCCCGCGCGCCAACCCTCGCCGTCCGCAGCGCAGTGCGGAGCGCGTCCAGGAACGGCGGATCGGCGAGCGCCGGGGGATCGCCATGCGGTCCGAACAGGAAGCCGATCGTCCGGCGCAGGTCGAACCCCGCGAGCAACGGTCGGACGACGCCTTCATGGGCATGGCTTTCCGGCATGACGGTGATGCCCAGCCCCGCCGCCACCATCGCCAGCACCCGCTCGTCATTGGTCGATCGCATGGCGAAGAAGGGGCGAACCCCGCGTTCGGTGAAATGCCGGCTGGTGGCCGCCAGCGCTTCGCAATGGCGCCGGACGATCATCGTCTCGCTCGCCAGCGCCTCGGCGGTCAGGACGGACTGCTGCGCCAGCTTGTGGCCCGCGGGCATTGCCAGCCGGTAGCCCTCCTCCAGGATCGCCTCTTCCCGGAACCGTGTCTCGCCGGGGCGGATGATGGACACAGCCAGGTCGATCCGCCCGCGCGCCAGATGGGCGTGGATGTCCCGTTCATTGCCTTCGACGATCTCGATCTGGCTTCCTGGCCTCTCCCCCCGGCCGGCGCCAAGCGCCGCTGCAAGGCGATCCGATGGCACGCTCGACAGCCAGCCGATGCGCAAGCGACGCGCGGGCTGGACATCCGCCAGCGCGCGTTCGGCCAGATTATACTCGCTTTCGATCCGCCGCGCGTGGACGAGAAACCGCGCGCCGGCGGCGGTCAGTTCCACCCGCTGGCTGGAGCGCAGGAACAGCGCCGCGCCGAGTTCGTTCTCCAGCTTTGCGATGCCCACGGAAAGCGTGGGCTGCGAGACGTGGCATAACGCCGCTGCACGGGAGAAATTGCCTTGGTCCACCACGGCGAGGAAGTAGCGCAGGAGATATCGGTCCAGCATAGATGCTGTCTATGTCTTGCTTCCCTTGATTTCAATTTTTCCAATGCACCCCGTTAGGATAATGAGGACAGGAACAGGCCGCCGGGTAAGGCGCGGCCGGACAGGAGAGGCGCATGGAGCAACTGGATTTCTCGCTCGGCGAAACAGCGGACATGATCCGCGAGACCTGCCGCCGCTTCGCTGCCGACCGGATCGCGCCGATCGCCGCGCAGGTGGACCGTGAAGACCGTTTCCCCATCGACCTGTGGCCGGAAATGGGCGCGCTCGGCCTGCACGGCATCACCGTCAAGGAAGAGGATGGCGGGCTCGGGCTTGGCTATCTCGAGCATGTGATCGCCTGCGAGGAAATCAGCCGGGCCTCGGCTTCCGTCGGCCTTTCCTATGGCGCGCACTCGAACCTGTGCATCAACCAAATCGCGCGCTGGGCGACCCCGGAGCAGAAGGCGAAATATCTGCCCGGTCTCATCGCCGGCGATCATATCGGCAGCCTGGCCATGTCGGAGACCGGCGCGGGCTCGGACGTCGTTTCCATGAAGCTGCGCGCCGACGCCGTGCAGGGCGGCTATGTGCTCAATGGCACCAAATTCTGGATCACCAACGCCGCTTATGCCCAGACTCTCGTCGTCTATGCGAGGACTGACGCGGCCGGCGGATCGAAGGGCATCACGGCCTTCCTGATCGAGAAGGACATGGACGGCTTCGCGATCGGCCAGAAGATCGAGAAGATGGGCATGCGCGGTTCGCCCACGGCGGAACTGGTGTTCGATGATTGCCATGTGCCGCAGGAGAATATCCTCGGGGAGCTGGGCGGCGGCGTGAAGGTGCTGATGTCCGGCCTCGATTATGAGCGCGTCGTGCTGTCCGGCGTCCAGCTCGGCATCATGCAGGCCTGCCTCGACACGGTGCTGCCCTATGTCCGCGAGCGCCGCCAGTTCGGCAAGCCCATCGGCGCCTTCCAGCTCATGCAGGCCAAGGTGGCGGACATGTATGTCGCGCTCAATTCGGCCCGCGCCTATGTCTATGCGGTGGCGAAGGCCTGCGACGCGGGCAAGACCACCCGCTTCGACGCGGCCGGCGCCATCCTGCTCGCCAGCGAGAATGCCGTGAAGGTCGCGCTGGAGGCGGTGCAGGCGCTTGGGGGCGCGGGCTACACGACAGACTGGCCGGTGGAGCGCTATCTGCGCGATGCCAAGCTGCTGGATATCGGCGCGGGCACCAACGAGATCCGCCGCATGCTGATCGGCCGGGAACTGGTGGGCGCCGGGGGATGACCATGCGCGCCATCCGCCTGCTCCGCCATCGCCGGGCGGGGACAGAGCCGCAGATGCCGGGCCGCACAGCCGCCAGCCGCACCACGGAGCGGCATGGACGCGCCGGTCGGAGCACCTCATGAGCGATTCCCTCCTCACTGCCTTCCAATATTATGGCGCGGCCGCCGCCACCCTCGCCGCCTTGATCGTGGCGCTCGATCTCGGCAGGCGCGTGACGGGCTGGGCCTTCGTGCTCTTCGTCACCAGTTCGCTCGCGCTGATCACCTGGGGCTTCCTCCAGCCGGACAGCGAAGGGATCGGCTTCCAGAACATCGCGCTGCTCGTCATCAACGCGACCGGCGTCTATCGCTATCTCATTCGCAAGAAGGCGCCCGCATGACCGGCCCCATCCTCCCCACGGCGATCGACGCCGCGAGTCCCGAGTTCGCGAACCGCGCCGCGCACAACCGGGCGCTGCGGGACCGGCTCCATGCCGATGTCGCGAAGGCCGCTCTCGGCGGGGGCGAGCGTGCCCGGGATCGGCACGTGGCGCGCGGCAAGCTGCTGCCCCGCGAGCGCGTCGAGCGACTGCTCGATCCGGGCAGCCCCTTCCTCGAGATCGGCCAGCTCGCCGCTCATGGCGAGTATGACGGGGACGTGCCCGGCGCCGGCATCATCGCCGGCATCGGCCGCGTGGCGGGTCGTCAGGTGATGATCGCCTGCAACGACGCCACTGTGAAAGGCGGCACCTATTATCCGCTCTCGGTAAAGAAGCATCTGCGGGCGCAGGAGATCGCAGCGGAAAACCGCCTGCCCTGCATCTATCTGGTCGATAGCGGCGGCGCCAACCTCCCGCACCAGAGCGAGGTCTTCCCGGATCGCGATCATTTCGGCCGCATCTTCTTCAATCAGGCGAACATGTCCGCGCAAGGCATTGCCCAGATCGCCTGCGTGATGGGCTTCTGCACGGCCGGGGGCGCCTATGTGCCCGCCATGTCCGACGAAAGCGTGATCGTCCGGGACCAGGGCACCATCTTCCTTGCAGGGCCTCCGCTGGTGAAGGCCGCGACGGGCGAGGAGATCAGCGCCGAGGACCTGGGCGGTGGCGAGCTGCATGCCCGCAAGTCCGGCGTCGCGGATCATCTCGCCGAGAATGACGACCATGCGCTGACGATCGTGCGGGACATTGTGAGCCACCTCCCCGCCGACCGCACGGCGGACATCCCGCTCACCCGCCCCCGCCCGCCGAAATATGATCCCGAGGAGCTCTACGGCATCATCCCCGAGGATGTCCGCGCGCCTTATGACGTGCATGAGGTCATCGCCCGGATCGTGGACGGCAGCGAATTCCACGAGTTCAAGGCGCTCTACGGTTCGACGCTGGTCTGCGGCTTCGCCCATATCTGGGGCATGCCCGTCGCGATCCTCGCCAACAATGGCGTGCTGTTCAGCGAAAGCGCGCAGAAGGGCGCACACTTCATCGAACTGGCCTGCCAGCGCCGCACGCCGCTGCTCTTCCTCCAGAATATTTCAGGCTTCATGGTCGGCGGAAAATATGAAGCGGAAGGCATTGCGAAACATGGCGCAAAGCTCGTCACGGCCGTCGCCACCGCGCAGGTGCCCAAGATCACGGTGCTGATCGGCGGCAGCTTCGGCGCAGGCAATTACGGCATGGCCGGGCGCGCTTATTCCCCGCGGTTCCTCTTCTCCTGGCCCAACAGCCGCATCAGCGTGATGGGCGGCGAGCAGGCGGCCAGCGTCCTCGCCACCGTCCACCGCGACGCGGACAATTGGACGCCCGAGGAAGCCGAAGCCTTCAAGGCGCCGATCCGCGAGCGCTTCGAGGCGGAGGGCAATCCCTGGCACGCCACCGCCCAGCTGTGGGACGACGGCATCATCGACCCCGCGCAGACGAGGGACGTGCTGGGCCTCGCCTTCGCGGCGACGCTCAACGCCCCCATCCCGGAAAGGGCAGCCTTCGGGCTGTTCCGGATGTGATGGATATGACGTGCGGCCTTCCTCATCCGCGCCATGCCGAGCTGGTTTCAGCCTTCAGCCACCCGACCACCTTGCCGTCGCGAGCCCATCCATGATCACGTCCCTCCTCATCGCCAATCGCGGCGAGATCGCCTGCCGGATCATCCGCACCGCGCGGGCCATGGGCATTCGCACCATCGCGGTCCATTCGGATGCGGATGCCCATGCGCTGCATGTCCGGGAAGCGGACGACGCCGTGCATATCGGCCCCTCCCCCGCTCGGGAGAGCTATCTGGTGGGCGAGAAGATCATCGCAGCGGCGAAGCAGACGGGCGCGCAGGCCATCCACCCCGGCTACGGCTTCCTCAGCGAGAATGCCGACTTCGCGCAGGCGGTCATCGATGCCGGGCTGGTGTGGGTCGGCGCCACGCCGCATTCCATTCGCGCGATGGGCCTCAAGGATGCCGCCAAGGCGCTGATGCAGGCGGCCGGAGTCCCCGTCACGCCCGGCTATCTCGGCGAGGACCAATCCCCCGGGCGGCTGAAGGCGGAGGCCGACGCCATCGGCTATCCCGTGCTCATCAAAGCCGTGGCAGGGGGCGGCGGCAAGGGCATGCGCCGGGTGGACGCGGCCGCCGATTTCCTCGATGCTCTCGCTTCCTGCAAGCGCGAGGCAGCCGCCTCGTTCGGCGACGATCGCGTGCTCATCGAGAAATACATCCTCTCGCCGCGCCATATCGAGGTGCAGGTGTTCGGCGACACCCATGGCAACATCGTCCATCTGTTCGAGCGCGACTGCTCGCTCCAGCGGCGGCACCAGAAAGTGATCGAGGAAGCGCCCGCCCCCGGCATGGACGAGGCGACGCGCGAAGCCCTCTGCGCCGCTGCCGTGCGCGCCGCGCAGGCGGTGGACTATGTCGGCGCCGGCACGATCGAGTTCATTGCCGATGCCAGCCAGGGGCTCTCCGCCGATCGCATCTGGTTCATGGAGATGAACACGCGGCTGCAGGTGGAGCATCCGGTGTCCGAGGAAATCACCGGGGTCGACCTGGTGGAGTGGCAATTGCGCGTCGCCAGCGGCGAGCCGTTGCCCAAGCGGCAGGACGAGCTGGCCATCCAGGGCCATGCGATCGAAGCGCGGCTCTATGCCGAGGATGTCGCGGCAGGCTTCCTCCCGTCCACCGGCCCGCTCACCCATTTCCACATCGATGGCTGGACGCAGAGCAGCCATGCCCGCATCGAGACCGGCGTGCGGCAGGGCGATGCCATCTCGCCCTTCTATGATCCCATGATCGCCAAGCTCGTCACGCATGCGGCATCGCGGGAGATCGCCATGCAGAGCCTTGGCGGCATCTGCGAGGATGTGATCTGCTGGCCGGTGCGGTGCAATGCCGGTTTCCTCGGCCGGCTGCTGCGCGATCCCGATTTTGCCGCGGGGCAAGTGGATACCGGCCTTATCGAGCGAAAGCTGGCCGAGCTGACCCCCGCCGGCGAGCCGAGCACGCATGCGCTCGAGGCCGTGGCGCGGATCGCGACCAATCACTTGCCCGGCCGGACCGACCATGCGGCGGCGGGATCGGGACCATGGGCCGACCTGCGCGGCTTCCGGCTCAATGGCCCGGCAGCGCCCGTCACCATCCGCCTGACCGACGGCAAGCGCGACTATGCCCTGACCGTGCCGGAGGATGAGAGCGGCGCATTCGTGCCCGTCGGCGTCGTGAGCGAGGGCTATCTCGTCAATGAGGACGGCAGCAGCTTCATGCTGACCGAAGCCCGCTATGCGGCCGACGCCACCGGCGGCGCTTCGGACGGCGCCATCCTCGCCCCCATGCCGGGCCGCATCATCGCGGTGGACGTGACCGAGGGACAGAGCGTCACGCGGGGCCAGAAGCTGCTCACGCTCGAGGCCATGAAGATGGAGCACAGCCTCACCGCGCCATTCGATGGCACCGTGGCCGCGCTCAATGCCGGCGTCGGCGGGCAGGTGCAGGTCGACGCATTGCTGGCGCGCATCGAGCCCGTAGCATCGGCCTGACCTTGTTTCAGCCCCCCTCCTGACGCATGCTTCCCGGCACGCAAACAGCAGCACGACGGAGAAGAGCATGACCGCCCGCTTCTTTGACGAACTCAGGATCGGCGACATCATCGTCCATCCCGTCCGCCGCACGGTGACGGAGACGGACAATCTCCTCTGGTCGGCGATGACTCACAATCCGCAGCCGCTGCATCTCGACGCCGAGGCCGCAAAGGCGACCGAGTTCGGTCGGATCCTCGTCAACTCGACCTTCACGCTCAGCCTCATGGTGGGCCTCTCGGTCGAGGGCACGACGATGGGCTGCCTCATCGCCAATCTGGGCTTCGACAGGATCGTGCTGCCCGCCCCGGTGTTCATCGGCGACACGCTGCGCTGCGAGAGCGAAGTGACAGCCCTGCGCGAGAGCAAGTCCCGCCCCAATGCGGGCATCGCGACATGGGAGCATCGCCTCTCCAACCAGCGCGACGAGATCGTCTGCAAGGGGCTGCGCACCGCCCTGCTCCTGCGCGAGCCGGCGGCATGAAGGCCCTGCGCTCCCTGCTGTTCGTGCCCGGCGACCGGCCGGATCGCTTCGGGAAGGCGGCGGCGAGCGGCGCGGACGCGGTCATCCTCGACCTTGAGGATTCGGTCGTGCCCGAGCGCAAGGCGGCGGCGCGGGCGGCCGTGACGGAGTGGATGGCCGGCGAGCGCATGGTCCCCGCCATCCTGCGCATCAACCCGCTCGACAGCGATGCGATCCGGGAAGACATTCATTGCCTGCGCGCCGCCCGGCCGGATGCCGTGATGCTGCCCAAGGCGGAAGGCGCGGCATCGATCAATCTGCTCGACGAGCTGCTCGGCACGGAGACGGTGCCGGTGATCCCCATCGCCACGGAAACGCCTGCCGCGCTGTTCGAACTCGGCAGCTACCGCAACTGCGCGGACCGGCTCGCCGGGCTGAGCTGGGGCGCGGAGGACCTGCCCGCCGCCATCGGCGCGAGCACCGCGCGGGAGGCGGACGGGCGCTACACCCCGCCCTATGAAATGGTGCGCAGCCTCGCCCTGTTCGCAGCCCATGCGGCGGGGGTGCCGGCCATCGACACCGTGTTCCCCGCCCTCTCGGACATGGACGGCCTCGCCGCTTATGTCGCGCGCGCGCGGCGGGACGGCTTCACGGGGATGCTCGCGCTGCATCCCGCGCAAGTGCCCGTCATCAATGCCGGCTTCACGCCCGATGCCGATGAAGTCGCGCGGGCGCGCGCGATCGTGGAGGCTTTCGCCACGCATCCCGGCGCGGGCGCGCTGTCGCTCGACGGACGCATGATCGATCGCCCCCATCTGGCGCAGGCCCGCCGCATCCTCGCCATGGCGCAAGCCACGAACGGCTGATGGGCCGTGGCGAGGCCGGTGACGTTGCGGACGGGGGGGGGCGAGTGGGTTCCTTCCTGCAAGCGGAGGGACCTTGCGGCGGCAAATTTCTCGTATCACGCCTATTGCTGCCAGGCGGCAAGCTCACCGATGGCTTTCAGGCACCGAGAATGGCGAGGCGGACGACCGACGGGGGTGGAGAGCGGAGATTTCCCACTTTTCGTGAGAAGAGGTGACGTCTCCATTGGCGTCGTGTCCGGAAAGGCGGCTACTGGCCAGCCCCCGTCTCGCTGCCGGGCGGGTTTCGGAGATTTGTGACGGCCGCCGGAACAACGGAATGTCGTGGGGGCGGACGTCACCTTGTCCCTCTTGTCCGGCCGGCCCCTTTTGACGGGCACGCCAACGCCGCGCCCCGGCGCTTCAGCCGGGCTCCACGGCTCTTGGCCGTCCGGCCTCGTCCACGGCGACGAAGGTGATGATGCCGTCCGTCACTTTCGCCGCGGCATCGCCGTCGCGCGGGCGGCTCCAGGCTTGCACCGCGATGCGCATGGAGCTGCGGCCGAGCCGGTCCAGCCGCGTGTAGATGGAGAGTTCATCGCCTGCCCGGACGGGCCGCAGGAAAGCGATGCCCTCGATCGCGACGAGCACCGCCCGCCCCCGCGAGTAGCGCGAGGCGAAAGCGCTCGCGGCGAGATCCATTTGCCCGACCAGCCAGCCGCCGAACATGTCGCCGTAGAAATTGGCATCGGCGGGCATTGCGGTGACGCGGATGGTCGGTTGTTCGTCCGGCAGGGCGCCATGCGGCTCCGTACCGTCGGTCTCAGACATGGATGGCATGGCCCAGCGCCTTGAGCGCGCTTTCATGGACGGCCTCGCCGAGCGTGGGATGCGCATGGATCATGCCCGCCACATCCTCGAGCGTCGCGCCCATCTCGATCAGCGCCACGAAGCCGCTGGCGAGCTCGGAGACATGGCGGCCCACGGCCTGCAGCCCCACGATCCGTCCGCTGCCCTTTTCCGCGACGGTGCGCACGAAGCCGCCGCCGTCGCCCGCCTCCATGCTGAGCGCGCGGCCATTGGCCATGAAGGGAAACTGTCCGACGACGTGGCTCTCGTCCGCCCGCTCGACGCCCACGGTCACGATCTCCGGCTCGGTGAAGCAGATGGCGGGGATCGCCACCGGATCGAAGCGGCGGCGCTTGCCCGCGATGATCTCCGCGACCATCTCGCCCTGCGCGGACGCGCGATGGGCCAGCATCGGCTCGCCGGTCACGTCGCCGATCGCCCAGACATTGCGGGTCGAGGTGGCGCAGCGCTCGTCCACCTTGATGAAGCGCCCGTCCATCGCGATGGCCATGGTCTCCAGGCCCCAGCCCTGCGTGTTCGGCTGGCGGCCGACGGTGACGAGGATCTTCTCGGCGGGGATGGCGAAGCGATCCCCCAGCGGCGTCTCGATATCCAGCCCGCGCGCCGATCGGCCGCCTGCCCGCGCCTGCAGGTGAAGCTCGACGTCATGCGCATGCAGCCAGTCCAGCACCGGGCGCGTAAGCAACTCGTCATAGAGCGGGAGAATGCGCTCGGCCGCCTCGACCAGCGCCACGCGCACGCCCAGCTTGGCGAAGGCGATCCCCAGCTCCAGGCCGATATAGCCCGCGCCGACCACCGCCAGCGTGCGCGGCAATTCGGTGAGCGCAAGCGCCTCGGTGGAGGACAGCACATCCCCGCCGAACGGCAGCGACGGCAGTTCGACCGGCAGGGAGCCAGTGGCGAGGATGACATGCTCGGGCTCGATCCTGACCGGGCCCTCCGCCGTCTCGACCGTGCAGCTCTTGGCATCGGCAAAACTGGCCCAGCCCTTCAGCACCGTCACCTGCGCCCGTCGCAGCAGGGCCGTGACGCCATTGCTCAGCCGGTCGACGATCCCGTCCTTCCACCGCATGGTCGCGGCCAGATCGAGCGTCGGCGGGGCGGCGAGACGGATGCCGAGATGGCCGCCCTGCGCCGCCGCGCGGGACGTTTCCGCGAAAAGGTCCGCCGCGTGGATGATCGCCTTGGAAGGAATGCAGCCGCGCGTCAGGCAAGTGCCGCCCGGCCGGCCGGCCTCGACCAGTACGGTCTCCAGGCCGAGTTGCCCGGCGCGGATTGCGGCGACATAGCCGCCCGGCCCGCCGCCGACGACAAGCACGCGCGGGCGAAGCGTCCGGCCGCTCATGCGCCGTCTCCCATGAAGATGAGCGCGGGATGCTCGATCAGCCGCTTCAGCGCCTGGATGAACGAGGCGGCGTCATAGCCATCGACGATGCGGTGATCAAAGGAGGAGGAGATGTTCATCACCTTGCGCACGCTGACAAATTGCCCCTGCACGACCGGCTTCTCGACGATCCGGTTCGGCCCGATGATCGCGACTTCCGGGTGATTGATGACCGGCGTCGTCGCGATGCCGCCGAGCGGCCCGAGGGAGGTGATGGTGATGGTGGAGCCGGAAAGCTCCTCGCGCTTCGCCGTCCCATCGCGCGCGGCAGTCGAGAGTCGGGCGATCTCGCGCGCGATCTCCGCAAGCGTCAGCGCCTCGGCATGGCGAAGCACCGGCACCATCAGCCCGCCCGGCGTCTGCGTCGCGATGCCGACATGCACGCCGGCGGAGACATGCAGCACGCCCTCGTCATCATCGAAGCGCGCATTGACCTGCGGAAAGTCCGGCAGGGCCCGCACGAGCGCACGGATGAGGAACGGCAGCAAGGTGAGCTTGGGCTGGCCCTCGTCCGGCCGGGCATTCATCTCGGCGCGCAGCGCCTCGATCTGCGTGACGTCCACTTCCTCGACATAAGCGATGTGCGGGATGCGCCGCTTGGCTTCCTGCATCTTCTCGGCGATGCGGCGGCGCAGGCCGACGATCTTCACATCCTCGCCGCCCGTGCGCGGCGCAAGCCCGCCGGGCGCGCGCGCCATGCCGCCCGATGCGATGAAGTCATCCAGATCGGACGGCAGGATGCGCCCGCCCGGACCGGTGCCGGGCACGAACTGGAGCGGGATGCCGAGCTCATAGGCCCGGCGGCGCGTGGCCGGGGCCGCGAAGACCTGCCGGGGGCCGATGGGGATATCCACGCGCCCCGCCACGGCGCGGCTTTTCTCAGACGGGGACGGAGACGGTGAAGGCGGCGCGGCGCGGCGCGCGGACGGCGCAGGCGATGTGCGGTCCGGCGCGACGGCGGGGGCCGCCTCCGCGCTGCTCTCCACGGCTGCCGATGGCGGAGGCACCGGCGGCTCGGCGGGGGCGACGGCCGCGGCTTGCGCCGGGGCATTGCCCTCGCCTTCCACCTCAAGCTCGACCAGCACCGCGCCGACGGCGAGCATCGCGCCGACCTCGCCATGAACGGCGGTCACCGTGCCATCGACCGGCGAGGTCATTTCCACCGTCGCCTTGTCGGTCATCACATCGGCGAGATTATCGTCCTCGCGGATGCGGGCGCCCGGCTGCACATGCCAGGCGACGATCTCCGCCTCGGTCACACCTTCCCCGATGTCCGGCAGGCGGAAGAGATAGCGTCCCATCGCGTCAGTCCTCCATGGCCTTGCGGAGCGCGGCCGCCAGCCGGCCGGGGCCGGGCATGTAATCCCACTCGAATGCGTGGGGATAAGGCGTGTCCCAGCCGGCGACCCGCAGGATGGGGCTCCGGAGCGCCCAGAAGCAGCGCTCCTGCACCAGCGCCGAAAGCTCGCCGCCGAAGCCGCCGAAGCGCGTCGCCTCGTGAAAGATCACGCAGCGCCCCGTCTTCGCGACCGAGGCGGTGATCGCCTCGATATCGAGCGGGACGATGGAGCGCAGGTCGATCAGCTCGGCATCAATGCCGCTTTCCTCGATGCCCGCCTTGGCGACATGGACCATGGTGCCATAAGCGAGCACCGTCACGTCCTTGCCCTCGCGCACCGTCGCGGCCTTGCCCAGCGGCACGGTATAGTGCCCCTCCGGCACCTCGGCGAGCGGATCGCCCGTGCCGGCCCAGCTCTTGAGCTGTTCGTCCGGCCGCGCGTAGAATGGCCCGTTATAGATGCGCTTGGGCTCCATGAAGATGACGGGATCATCATCCTCGATCGACGCGATCAGCAGCCCCTTGGCATCATAGGGATTGGAGGGGATCACGGTCTTGAGCCCGGTCACATGCGCGAACAGCGCCTCGGGCGACTGGCTGTGCGTCTGCCCGCCGAAAATGCCGCCGCCATAAGGCGACCGCACCGTGATCGGCGCCCAGAACTCGCCGCCGGACCGGTAGCGCAGCCGCGCCGCCTCCGACACGAGCTGATCGAAGGCCGGCAGGATATAGTCCGCGAACTGGATCTCCGCGACCGGCCGCAGCCCGTAGACCCCCATGCCGATGGCGGTCGCGATGATCCCGCCTTCCGCAATCGGCGTGTCGAAGCAGCGCGTGAGCCCGTGCTTCGCCTGAAGCCCGTCCGTCACCCGGAACACGCCGCCGAAATAGCCGATGTCCTCGCCGAACAGCACCACGTCGGGATCCTGCGCCAGCTTGACGTCGAGCGCGCTGTTGAGCGCCTGGATCATGTTCATCAGCGCCATGGGCCGGTCACACTCCCATCTCGCGGCGCTGCTCGATCACGCGCCAGTCGGGTTCGCTGAACACATGCTCGAACATCTCGCTCACCGGCGGCTTGGACTTGCCCAGCGTGCCGACCGCCTCGCCTTCCTTCATGGCCGCCCGCACCGCCTGATCGAGTTCCTCGGTCAGTGCGGCGTGGCGAGCATCGTCCCATTCGCCGAGCGCGATCAGGTGCCGCTTCAGCCGCTCGACGGGATCACCAAGGGGGAAATGGCTGGCTTCGTCGCTCGGCCGGTAACGGGTGGGATCGTCGGACGTGGAATGGCCGGCCACACGATAGGTGACGAACTCGATGAGCGTCGCGCCGAGATTGGCGCGCGCCCGCTCCACCGCCCATTGCGTCGCGGCCCAGACGGCGAGGAAGTCGTTTCCGTCGACGCGTAGACCGGGCAGCCCGAAACCGATGGCCCGCGCGGCAAGCGGCGCTTCCTGCGCGCCGGCAAAGCCCGAATAGCTGGAGATCGCCCACTGGTTGTTGGTGATGCACAGCAGGCAGGGCGCATGATAGACCGAAGCGAAAGTCAGCGCTTCGTGGAAGTCGCCTTCCGCCGTGGTGCCGTCGCCCACATAGGCCAGCGCCAGCTTGTCGTCGCCCTTGTAGGCCGAGGCCATGGCCCAGCCCACCGCATGACCCATGCGGCTGCCCAGATTGCCCGAGAGGGAATAGAAGCCATAATCCCGCGCGGAATAGAGGATGGGCAATTGCCGCCCCTTGAGCGGGTCGCGCTCATTGGAGAAGATCTGGTTGACCAGATCGATGAGCGGATAGTCCCGCGCCATCAGCCAGCCCAGCACCCGGTAAGTGGGGAAACACATGTCGCCCTTGCCGAGCATCAGCGACTGCGCGACGGGAATGGCCTCCTCGCCCGTCGACTTCATGTAGAAGCTGGTCTTGCCCTGCCGGTGCGCGCGGAACATGCGATCATCGAAGATGCGGGTCAGCATCATGGCGCGCAGTCCGCGGATCAGCATCGCGACAGGGATATCGGGCTTCCACGGACCGACGGCCTGCCCATCCTCATCCAGCACTCGCACGAAGCGATAAGGCACCTCGCGCATGTCGAGCCCCCGCGTCTCGGGATGGGGGCGGTCCGCCGCACCTGCCGGCTCGAGGCGCAGATGCGAAAAGTCGGGCACGCCGCCGGGGCGCGCATCCGGCTCGGGAATGTAGAGAGAGAATGATGGTTCATTCCTCATCGGCAACCTCTCCAGGTCTGTTCTTCTCGGGGAAGTGTCTCACAGCCGCCCGCGGAACGACATTGCTTTCTGCAGAGGCAGAGCGCATGAATCCGGAACAATGATCCTATCTCAGCCATGAAAACGGAAGAATTTTCTCTCGACCCGTTCGATCGAAAGATTCTGGCCGAGTTGCAGGCCGCTCCGGAGATCAGTATCAGTGCGCTGGCGGAGCGGATCGGCCTCTCGCAGACGCCGTGCTGGCGGCGGCTCAAGGCGCTGGAACAGCATGGCTATATCGCGGGGCGCGCCGTGCTGCTCGATGCCCGGCGCCTGGGTCTGGTCGTCGACGTGTTCGCGCATGTCCGGCTCAGCCATCATGACGGCGACACGCTCGACACGTTCGAGGCGGCGGTGAGTGGGCATCCCGAAGTCGTGGCCTGCTACTCGATGAGCGGGGAAAGCGACTATCTCGTGCGGATCCTGTGCCGCAGCATCGAGGCCTATGACGCGTTCCTGAAGCAGAAGCTCCTGCGGCTGCCGGGCGTCACGGCGGTCAATTCCAGCTTTTCGCTCAAGACGGTCAAGCAGACCACCGAACTGCCCATCGACCCCGAGTAGCGCCACGCCGGTCTAGCTGCCGACGATCATGCCGCCATTGGGATGCAGCACCTGACCGCTCATGTAGCTCGAATCTTCGCAGGCGAGGAACAGGAAGCTCGGCGCGACCTCGTTCGGCTGGCCCGGCCGGCCCATCGGCGTGCTTTCCCCGAAATGGGCGAGCTTTTCCTTGGTGGCGCCGCCGAACGGATTGAGCGGCGTCCAGATCGGCCCGGGTGCCACCGCATTCACGCGGATGCCCTTGCCAAGGAGATTTTCGCTGAGCGAACGGGTGAAGGCCGTGATCGCGCCTTTCGTGCTTGAATAATCCAGCAGCTCTTCCGAGCCCTTGTACATGGTGACGGAGGTGCAGTTGATGATCGCGGCGCCTTCGCGCAGGTGCGGCATGACCGCCTGTGTGAGGAAGAACATCGAGAAGATGTTGGTCTGGAAGGTCCGCCGAAGCTGCTCCTCGGTGATGTCCTCGATATTCTTGTCGGGATGCTGCTCGCCGGCATTGTTCACCAGCACGTCGATACGACCGAAGGCAGCCATGGTCCGCTGGACCAGCTCGTCGCATATCGCCTTCTCGCCCAGATCGCCGGCGAAGACGAGCGATTGCCGGCCCTCGGCCCGGACGATCTTCTCCGTCTCGGCAGCATCCTCATGCTCGCACAGATAGGCGATGACGACATTCGCGCCTTCCCGGGCGAACAGCGCGGCGACGGCGCGGCCGATGCCGCTGTCGGCGCCGGTGACGATCGCCACCTTGCCATCGAGCCGCCCGGAACCCGGATAACGAGGCTGCCATTCTGGCTGGGGATGAAGCTTGCGCTCCTCGCCCGGCAGGGCATCCTCATGGATCATCTCGACTGTCTCGGTCATCATGAATTTCCCTGTTAGCTGGCCTGAAATCCGTGGGGCGATCCGCCGGGCGAATGGGGCACACCCCACCGCCCGGCGCACGGCCATCCTCAGACAAACGGGTAAGGGACGCCCCAATAGCCATAGACCTGGCGGCCATAGATATGGTCATATTCGGGCTCGGCGCGCTCCTCATACCGCGGCGCGGCTTCCAGCCGTTCCTTGCTGATCTCGACGACATAGCCGCCAAGATTGGTGTCGTAGGTGAGCATGTCCCACGGGAGCGGATAATATTCGCTGCCGATGCCGAAGATGCCGCCGAACTGGAGCACGGCGTATTCCGCCTTGCCCGAGCGCTTGTCGACCATGAAATTGCGGACGCTGCCGAGCTTCTCGCCCTGGCGATCATAGACGGTGGTGCCGTCGACCTTGTCCGACGAGATCAGGCGATTGGTTTCATCGATTGCGATTGTTTCAGCCATGGGGGCTCCTCTCAAGTCTGTAGTGACGCATGATCTCCGCGCCCGGAGGCAGGCCGGGCCTGCCCGATGCAGCGGAGATGGCGGCAGCAGCGCATCCGCTTGCCACACACAGACTGAACGGACTGGCGGGGGCTCCAGTTCCCATGCGCCGTCATGCTTCGTCGCGACCGGACAACGCCGTGTCGAACGGCGCCCGAAACCCCGCCCCGGAGCCCGAATAGTCTTCGCGGCTCCGGAGCCCGCTATCCCGCCGGGGCGATCAGACCATCGTTTCCGGGCGCACCAGATTGTCGAACAGGGCCTCATCGACGAGACCGAGCGCCAGCCCCGCCTCGCGCAGGGTGAGGCCGCTCTCATGAGCATGTTTGGCGATCTTCGCGGCATTGTCATAGCCGATCGCCGGGGCAAGCGCGGTCACGAGCATCAGCGAACGCGCGACCAGCTCGGCAATGCGCGCCTCGTTGGGGACCATGTCCTCGACGCAGCGCTCCGCGAAACTGTCCATGCCCACGGCCAGCAGGTGAAGCGACCGCAGCACCGCCGCGCCGATCAGCGGCTTGAAGACATTGAGCTCCAGATGCCCCTGAAGGCCGCCGACCGTGACCGCCTGATGATTGCCGATCACTTGCGCCGCGACCATCGTCAGCATCTCGCACTGGGTGGGATTGACCTTGCCGGGCATGATCGAGCTGCCCGGTTCGTTTGCCGGCAGCTCCAGCTCGCCCAGCCCCGAGCGCGGGCCCGAGCCGAGCAGGCGGATGTCATTGGCGATCTTGGTGAGCGCGACCGCCAGCGTCGAAAGCGCCGCCGAGAAATGCACGAGCGGGTCGTTCGACGCCAGCGCCTCGAACTTGTTGGGCGCGGTATAGAAGGGCAGGTCCGTCAGCGTGGAAATCTCGCTGGCCACGGCCTCGGCGAAGCCTTCCGGCGCGTTGAGCCCCGTGCCCACCGCCGTGCCGCCCTGCGCCAGCGCCAGCACGTCGTGCATCACGGCATGGGCAATGCGCTCGCGGCAATTGGAGAGCTGCCGGGCATAGCCGGAAAATTCCTGCCCCAGCATGAGCGGGGTCGCATCCTGCAGATGGGTACGGCCGATCTTGACGATGTCCTTCCAGGCCTGCGCCTTCGCTTCCAGCAGGTCGCGCAGATAATCGAGCGCCGGCAGCAGCTCGTCGGTCGCCGCGCGGGCGACGGCGATGTGCAGGGCCGTGGGGAAGCTGTCGTTGGAGGACTGGCTCTTGTTCACATGATCATTGGGATGGACGGGGCTCTTACCCCCGCGCGTGCCCGTCAGCAGTTCATTGGCGCGGCCGGCAATCACTTCGTTGACGTTCATGTTGCTCTGCGTGCCGCTGCCGGTCTGCCAGATCACCAGCGGGAACTGGTCGTCATGCCGGCCGGCGATCACTTCGGCCGCTGCCTCGTCGATGGCGTCGGCGATGCCCCCGTCCAGCCCGTGCGCCCGGTTCACCCGTGCGGCGGCGCGCTTCACGATCGCCAGGGCATGGATGATGCCGACGGGCATGCGCTCGCTGGGCGCGAAAGGGAAATTCTCGATGCTGCGCTGGGTCTGCGCGCCCCAATAAGCCTGCGCGGGGACATCGATCGCGCCGATGCTGTCGGTTTCCGTCCGGGTCTCGGTCATGCGCTACTCCTTGCGACAGCCCCCGCCTTCAATTGAACGGTGCGCCGCTCTCCCGCAAGCCTTCCCGGCGCGTTCCGCAGCCGGCCCGGCTCCTTTTGGCGGGTTCGTGCATTGTCCGCTCGTCGAAACCGCATCGCCGGGAGCATCATGTCGCAATCCCTCGTCTTCGTCGACGACAGCCTGCCCGGCATCACGCGGCGCAAGGTCCGCAGCCACTGGGCCTATTTCGATGCCCATGGCGAGCGGATCACGAACCGGGAGGAAATCGACCGCCTGAACGCGGTGGGCCTGCCGCCCGCTTATGCCGATGCCTGGTTCGCGCCCCGCCCCGACGCGCATATCCTCGCCACCGGCATCGATGCGCGGGGGCGCAAGCAATATCGCTACCATCCCGATTTCACGGCCGAGCGCGCATCACTGAAGTTCGATCGCTGCGTCGCCTTCGGGCACGCCCTGCCGCGCATCCGCGCCCGCGTGGAGAAGGACATGGGCAGCCGGCTGCTCTCCCGGGAGCGGGCCATCGCCTCGGTCGTGTATCTGCTCGACAGCGGCCGCATCCGCATCGGCAACGAAGCCTATGCGCGGACGAACCGCAGCTTCGGCGCGACCACGCTGCGCATGCGCCACGCGAAGCTGGCGGGCGGCAAGCTCATGCTGCGCTTCCGCGCCAAGTCCGGCAAGCTGTGCGAGATCGGCATGACGGACCGGCGGCTGATCCGCTTCGTCAAGCGGATGCAGGACCTGCCGGGCCAGCATCTCTTCCAGCATCTGCGCGAGGATGGCGACGCGGCCCCGATCACCTCATCGGACGTGAATGGCTATATCCAGGAAACGATGGGCGCCGACTTCACCGCCAAGCAGTTCCGCATCTGGCGGGCCAGCTCGCTGGCGCTGGAATGGCTGGCGGACGACGCGAACGGCCCCGGCATCAATGCCATGCTCGCCTTCGTGTCCGAGCATCTGTGCAACACCCCCGCCGTCGCCCGGAAAGCCTATGTGCACCCCCGCCTGCTCGACCTCGCCAAGGCGGGCCGCGAAGCGCGGCGCGAAGCCATCCGCCTGCCGCGACGGACACGCTGGCTGAGCCGGCCGGAGCGCGGACTGATCGCCCTGCTGGAGAGCGGGGACTGACGAACCGGATCATTTCCGGACATTTTAGGACACATGGATCGGACCTGCGCGGCGACCTCGCAGGCCTGCGCGGAAGGGCGGTCGCGCAGGACCTTGTCCGGCTCTATCCGACGTCGAGCGACGGGCGGCGCCACTTGTCCCGCTCGGCGAAGACGCGGGCGACTTCCTCCATATGTTCGGCGCCCCAGTTGGACAGCGGGACCAGCGCCTGCGCCAGGCTGTGGCCCAGCGCGGTGAGGCTGTAATCGACGCGCGGGGGCACTTCCCGATAGTCGGTCCGGATCACAATTCCGTCACTTTCCAGTTCCTTGAGCTGTTGGATCAGCACCTTGTCGCTGACGCCGCGCACGGCCCGCTTGAGCTCGCCATAGCGATTGGGGCCCTCCAGCAGGAAGTAGATGATGAGCGGTTTCCACTTGCCCGCCACCACCTTGAGCGTGGCGTCGAGACCGCAGGAGAAGCCGGGAATGCAGGGGGGAGTCGGGGCCATATTTTGATGCTTACCAAAAAGTGCATACTTGTCGATAGGTGTGTGCCTCGCCAGCTTTGCGTCACCCCAAACAAGGAGACGAAAGATGGACAGGTTGAACGGCAAGACGGCAGTGGTGACAGGCGGCGGAAGCGGCATCGGTTTCGGGATTGCGCAGCGCTTCGTGGCGGAAGGCGCGTTCGTCTTCCTCTTCGGCCGGCGACAGGACGCGCTCGATGCCGCCGTGGCCAAGCTCGGCCCCAATGCGCCGCCATCCAGGGCTCGGTGACGGAGCTCGCCGATCTCGACCGGCTGTTCGCCGCCGTGGAGGCGCAGCGCGGCACGCTGGACATCCTCGTGGCCAATGCCGGGACCGGTGAGCTGGCACCGCTCGGCGAGATCACGCCGGGCCATTATGACCGGACATTCGACGTCAATGTGAAGGGCACGCTCTTCACGGTGCAGAAGGGCTTGCCGCTGATGCGCGCGGGCGGCTCGATCATCCTCACCGGATCGACCACGGGCGAGATGGGCACGCCCAGCTTCAGCATCTACAGCGCCTCGAAGGCTGCGGTGCGCAACTTCGCCCGCAGCTGGGCGCTCGATCTCAAGGGCACCGGCATCCGCGTCAATGTCGTGTCGCCCGGGCCGACGCTCACCGATCTGGCGCTCGACGTCGTCGGCAGGGAGCCCTTCGAGGCGCTGGGCGCCAGCACCCCGATCGGGCGGCTGGGCGATCCTTCCGAGATCGGCGCGGTCGCCGCGTTCCTCGCGTCGAGCGACAGCAGCTTCATGACCGGCGGCGAAGTGTTCGTCGATGGCGGTCTCGCGCAGATCTGAGAGGGCGCACGCTGTCTCGTCGTTGACCATGTCATCCCGGGCCGAGTCCGGGATCCCGCTGCCTTGAGGATCGCCGGGTTCGGACGGTCTGAGAAAAGGAAGAAGCTGGATCCCGGGTCGAGCCCGGGATGACGACGGAAGTGGCTGAAAAGCTACACGCCTCCCCGCCGCCTAGCGGCAGGCGCGCCAGCCCATCTGGCCTCGCTGGGCCTGATCGAGATGAAGATGGTCGTGATGCTGCTGGTTATAGTCCGGCGAGAGGACCGTCGCGAACAGGCGGCAGGCGCCGTCGCGGACCTCGCGCAGGAAGATCGCTTCCTGCCCCGGCACCGACCAGTCGCGCTGCACGGAGATGCGGCGGCCATCGGTCAGCACGAAGGCGCTGATGTCGATGGCGTTGGCCGTGGCATGTTCGCTCCAGTTGCCCTCGGACCGACCGTAGAGCCGCCGGCAACTGTAGCTGCCCAGATGCTCGATCCGCTCGACCGACGCGCCCAGCAAGCGCTGCGCCGCCGGTTGCACGACCTGCCATTTCCACACCGCCATGGAAGCCACGATCGGGCAGGCGGGCGTGACGCTCGCGGGCGCGAGAGCCAGCATTTCCTGTCCGGACCCGATGCGCACGGCATCGGCCGCGCCGCATTGCCCCTGCCCCGCGATCGGCGCGGCCTCGGTCACGACCCCGGCCTGGCGCAGCAGCGCGCGGCATCGTTCGCCATCCTCCGCCAGCCCGGTGAGCTTGCGCCCGGTGAACAGGCCGATCGGCTGGCCCAGATCCAGCTCCGTCCAGGGCAGGTCCTGCGGCGCCGGCCGCAGGAGAGCGAAGGCGAGAAGCGCGGCGAGAATGACGATTGCCAACCAGACGAGGCGCCGCAGCCACCGGGAGAAGCGCGAGAAGAAAGTCCGTCCCATGCCCCGACAACGCGACACCGGGGCATTGGCTGCACGCGGGGTGCAACCGGCGGCCCGGTCAATGGTTGCTACAGATGAGACCCGCGCGAGACCCGAGGCGGGACATCAAGGAGATGCACAATGTCAGCTGACGACAGCCGCAAGCCGGACGATCAGGCGCCCGCCGCCGGCCCCGAGGACACGGACGGCAAGACGCCCCCGATCCCGAAGGTCCGCGATGCCGGCCCGGACGAGATGAAGGACGAGCCGCCCCACTGGGACGATGTTGACGAGGCGTCCGACGAATCCTTCCCGGCGAGCGATCCGCCCTCGTTCAGCCAGCCGCGCCCGTAAGCCGGGTGTGCCTTAGGCGGATCGACATTAGCCCTCTGGAGCGCGTTGCCTACCCGGGCGGCTTGGACAAATGCCGAGGCCATAGGGGCGCACCCTATCCCGTCATTCACGAGGTCATCCCGGACTCGATCCGGGATCCCGCTGCCTTGGAGATCGGCGGGTCCGGAGGGTTTGAGAAAAAGAAGAAGCGGGATCCCGGGTCGAGCCCGGGATGACGACGGACATGGCTGAAAAGCTGACTCCTGGCTCCCTCGAAGGCCGCGAACTCCTCCATGCCGCCTAGCCCCCCCGGGGGCTCAGCCCTCCGGGGTTGAGGCGCGGGCGACGTCGATGGTGCTGATCTGCCCGTTGCGCAGGCCGTAGACCACGAACACGCGCACCGACACGGATTCGCCCTTGCGCAGGGGCGCGACGACGAAGTCCGGCGCATCGACCTGCGCCGTGAAGGTGCTGGTGCAATCGACGGCAATGCCCTTGTCGTCGATGACCAGGCTGTGGATGGTCAGATGCTCGCGCACGGACCGGAACATGGTGCCGTAGAAATCGCAAATGGCCTGCTTGCCGACCATGAGCGGGGCAGTGGGCAGGCGCAGCGTGCAGTCGTCCGTATAATAGCGCCCTGCCCGCTCCATGTCCCCGTCGCTGAAGGCCGCGGCATAAGCCTGATAGGCGGCGCGCCCGCCGGCATGGCCCGAAAGCATGGGCGCCTTGATGACGCCCTGCTCCGCCGGCCAGGTCATCGAGCAGAGCTCGGCGATGCGGCCGTGCTCATCCAGCGTGTAGGTGACGAAGAAGCGCACCGTGAGGATGTCGCCCGGCATGAGCGGCGCGAAGGGGAAATCGGGCCGGGGCTCGGTGCAGATGAAATCCATGTCCACGTCGACGAACAGGCGGTTCTCCTGCTGCATCACCAGGCGCGGCCGCACGATCTCGCGCACGCCGTCATGCGCCCAGTGCAGGAAGGCCAGCAGTTCCTCCCGCCCCCGGCTGACCCGGGACGAGCTGTACATCACGCAGTCCGGCGCGAACCAGGTCTCGACCAGTTCCTCGTCATTGCCCTGATTGAAGGCAGCGACATAAGCATCATAATTCATTCGGTTGTCCCACCTTCGAAAGGCCGCTCGCGGGCGAGCCCGTCCGCCCGGCGCGCGATCCGCAGCAGCAGCTCGTCGAGCATCTGCAGCTCCCCGGCGTTCAGGTCGGCAGTCAGCACGCTGTAGAAGGCGCGGCGCTGCTGCTGCATGCGCTCATAGACGTCCGCACCGGCAGGCGTCAGCACCAGCAGGCTGCTCTTGCGGTTGCGGGGATTGTTCACGCGGGTGAGATAGCCCTTCTCCTCCAGCGAGCGCACCCCGCGGCTGACCTCGGCACGGTCCACCAGCGCGGCGACCGACACTTCGCTGGCGCTGCGCGAGCCCATCACCGCGATATGCGCGAGGACGCGCCATTCCGCGAGGGACACGCTCGCCACGTCCCGCACCTGCTGGGTGGAGATGCGGTCCAGCATCTTGCCCAGCATCAGCAGGCGATAAGGCAGATGCCGCGCATCGAAGATGCTCCAGGCTTCCTCGAGCGGGCCAGCCTCCCGGACCGGATCAGGACTTGCCGCCGGGAGGGCCCCCTCCTGCCCCGGCATCAGAGCGAGACGCTCACGGCCTTGAGCTCGGTATAGGCCTCGATGCCGGCCTTGCCGTTTTCGCGTCCCCAGCCGGAGGCCTTGAAGCCGCCGAGCGGCAGCGCGGGATCGACACCGCCCGAGCCGTTGATGCGCACCGTGCCGGCCTTCAGGCGCCGGGCGAGCTTGTGCGCGGTCGAGATGTTCTGCGTGAAGATGGACGCGGAGAGGCCGAACTCCGTCTCGTTGCCGCGACCCGCCAGCGCATCGACATCATCATCGTCGCCGAACCGCATGGCGCAAAGCACCGGGCCGAAGATTTCCTCCTTGCGCACCCGCATGTCGGCCTTGGTGTCGAGCAGCACGGTCGGCTGGACGAAATAGCCTTCCTCGCCGATCCGCTCGCCGCCCACGAGGATGTTCGCGCCTTCCTCGCGGCCGGCAGCGATGTAGCCGGTCACGCGATCGAGCTGCGCGGCGCTGACGAGCGGGCCGATCATCGTATCGGCTTCCAGCGTCTGGCCGACCTTCATGCCCTTCGCCATGTTGACCACGCCTTCCAGCACCGCATCGGCCACCTTCTCATGCACGAACAGGCGCGAGCCGGCGGCGCAGACCTGCCCGGCATTGAAGAAGATGCCCATGGCGGCGGCCGGGATGGCCCGGGACAGATCGGCATCGGCGAAGATGAAGGTGGGCGACTTGCCGCCCAGCTCCAGCTGCACGCGCGCGAAATTGCTCTTCGACGCCTCGATGATCGCCTTGCCGGTCTGGGTCGATCCGGTGAAGGAAATCTTGTTGATGCCCGGATGCGCCGCCAGCGCCGCGCCGGCCGTGCGGCCAAGGCCGCTCACGATGTTGAGCACGCCTTCGGGAATGCCTGCCTCCAGCGCCAGCTCGCCCAGCCGCAGCGTGCTGAGCGGCGTCTGCTCGGCAGGCTTGAGGACGACGGTGCAACCGGCCGCCAGCGCGGGCGCGAGCTTGCCGACCGCCATGACGAGCGGGAAATTCCACGGCACGATCTGCGCGCACACGCCCACCGGCTCGCGCAGCACATAAGAGAGCCATTCGCCCGGCGCGCTGATCTCGGCCGTCTCGCCGTAGATCTTGGTCGCCCAGCCGGCATTGTAGCGCAACTGGCCGACCGCGCCGCCGACATCGAGCATGCGCGAGAACTGGATCGGCCGGCCGACGTCCAGCGTCTCCAGCAGAGCGAGCTCCTCGGCATTGGCCTCGATGAGATCGGCGAGGCGAAGCAGCATGTTGGCGCGCTCGGCGGGCTTCACTTTCGACCAGGGGCCCTCGAAAGCGGCGCGCGCGGCGGCGACGGCCCGATCGATGTCCGCATCGCCTGCCGCGGCGACATGCGCGATGACCTCGCCCGTGGAGGGATTGCGCGTCTCGAACGTCTCACCGGACGCGGCTTCCACCCAGTCCGCGCCGATGAGCATCTTCACCGGGCCGGCGCCGTAGCGAAGCTTCAATTGCTCGAGCAGGCCGGGATTATAAGGCGCGTTCATGGGCGGTGGCATCCTTTCCAGTTCCGCTCCCGGGACGCATGGCCACCGAGAGTTGTTGAATCATCATGAACTCCCCAATAACAGCATGATCGTGATCGCGCCAAGTGGACGCGACAAAATCAACTGGAGAGCGGCCCTGTCCACCGAGAAATTCGATTATGTGATCGTCGGCGCCGGGTCCGCCGGGGCTGTGCTCGCCGCGCGACTCACCGAGGACCCGGCCGTGCGGGTGCTGCTGCTGGAAGCCGGCGGCGGGGGCGACGACTGGCTGATCCGCATGCCGCTCGGCTTCCTCAAGGCGCTGTTCAAGCCGGGCTATACCTGGCCCTACTGGACCGAACCCGAGCCGCACATGAACGGCCGCAAGCTCATTCTGCCGCGCGGGCGCCTGCTCGGCGGCTCCAGCTCGATCAATGGCATGGTGTTCATGCGCGGCCACAGCGCCGATTTCGACCGCTGGGCGCAGATGGGCTGCACCGGCTGGAGCTATGCCGACGTGCTCCCCTATTTCCGCAGGATGGAGAACAGCTGGCGCGGCGAGTCCGCGCTGCACGGCGGCAGCGGGCCGCTCAGCGTCACGCCCAATGCCACCAAATGGCTGCTGCATGACGAGCTGATGGCCGCCGCGCGCAATGCCGGCTTCCCGCTGACCGACGACATCCATGACGGCGACGAGGAAGGCGTCGGCCGCGTCGAGCTGACGATCGATCGCCATGGCCGCCGCGCCTCGACCTATGCGGCCTATCTCAAGCCCGCCATGACCCGCCCCAACCTGACCGTGCGCACCAACGCCATGACACAGCGAGTGCTGACGGAAGGGCGGCGTGCCACCGGCGTGGAATATCGCCATGACGGCATACTGAAGACCGCGACGGCGACGCGCGACGTCATCCTCTCGGGCGGCAGCTACAATTCGCCGCAGCTGCTCATGCTCTCGGGCATCGGCCCGGCGGCGCATTTGCGCGAGATGGGCATCGACGTGGTGCACGATCTGCCGGGCGTCGGGCAGAATCTCTCCGAGCATCCGCGCACGCCGGTGACCTTCGAGGCCGCGCCGGTGACGTTCGTCAACGAGCTGCGCTTCGACAAGGCGACGCTGAGCGTGCTGCGCTGGTATTTCATGGGCACCGGCCCGTTCGCCAGGCAAGTGAACAGCGCCAACCCGGTGCTGCGCACCGACCCGCGCCTCGCCCAGCCGGACATCCAGCTCTGGTGCAACCCGGTGACGCTGGACGCGCATCTCTGGTTCCCCGGCATCAAGAAGCGCCCGCCGCACAAGCTGACGGCGGACGTCATCCTGCTGCATCCGGAGAGCCGGGGCCGCGTCTTCCTCAAGAGCCCGCGCGCCGACGACCATGTCGGCATCTTCCTCAACCTGTTCAGCGCGCCGGCGGACTTCGCGACCGCGCGCGCCGGCATCCGCATCGCCCGCAAGATCTATGCGACCGCCCCGCAGTCCGAGATCACCGGTGCCGAGATCGCGCCCGGCATCGACGTGCAGAGCGACGAAGCGCTGGACGAACACATCCGCGCGACGACCACGACGACCCAGCATCCGCTCGGCACCTGCCGCATGGGAAGCGGGCCGATGGCCGTGGTCGATCCGCAGCTGCGCGTCATCGGCATGGAAGGGCTGCGCGTGATCGACGCCTCCGTGATGCCCGACGAGACCGGCGGCAACATCAACGCGCCCACGATCATGATCGCCGAGCGCGCGGCCGACATCATCAAGGGCCGCGTGCTGCCGGCCGACGACCTGCCAGCCCGCGAGGAGAGAAGCCTGTGACGAGAGAGGATTTCGAGCGCTATATCGGCGCCTTCAATGCCAATGACTTCGAGGGCTTTTCCAGCTTCTACGCCGATGACGTCGATTTCCAGCTCGGCGAGCGCAAGCATATCGTGGGCCGCGAGGCGATTGCCGACTTCTATCGCGGCATCAAGGCGCATTTCGCCGAGACGCTGACCATCCTCGACCTCGTGATCGCGCCGGACGGCGCCTGCCTGCACGTCCACACCCGCTTCGAGACGATCGAGGACTGGCCGGACTTCGACATGTGGCCCACGAAGAAAGGCGACGTGCGCGAGATCGAGAGCATCATCCTCTATCGCATCCGCGACGGAAAGTTCACGCACATCAAGTCCGCCCGCTTCAAGGAACTCTGAGTCTTGGCCAGCAAAACGCCCGATTTCATCGTCATCGGCTCCGGCTCGTCCGGCGCGGTGATCGCCGCGCGCCTCTCCGAGGACCCGGACGCCAGCGTGCTGGTGCTGGAGGCCGGCAAGCGCGAGCGATCGATGCGGCTCGCCATGCCCATCCTCTTCCCCTTCGTGATGGCGGACCCGAAGTTCAACTGGAGCTACATGGGCGAGCCCGAGCCCTTCGCCAACGACCGGCAGATCCGCCAGCCGCGCGGCAAGGCGCTGGGCGGCTCATCGATGATCAACGGCATGCTCTACGCACGCGGCCATGCGCGCGACTATGACGAGTGGCGCCAGCTCGGCAACGAGGGCTGGAGCTATGACGATGTGCTGCCCTATTTCCGCAAGTCTGAGAACCACTGGGGCGAGGCCGACCACTGGCACGGCAAGGGCGGCCCGCTCAGCATCAAGGTGCAGCCCAAGGACAACGAGCTCTATCGCCGCTTCATCGCCGCCGCCAAGGCCCGCGGCTATGCCGAGCGCGACACCTTCCACCGCGCCGAGCAGGAAGGCTGGGGCCCGCCGGGCCTGTGCATCCATGAAGGGCAGCGCGGCAGCACGGCGGCGCGCTTCCTCATCCCCGCCATGTCCCGCCCCAATCTCACGGTGGAAACCGGCGCGCTGGTGACGCGGATCGAGATCGAGAAGGGCCGCGCCGTCGCGGTCCATTATGTCGACCGGGAGGGGCGGACGCAGCGCGTCGCCGCGCGGCAGGAAATCATCCTCTCCGGCGGCGCCTATAATTCGCCACAGGTCCTCATGCTCTCCGGCATCGGCCCGGCGGACGAGCTCGCCGCCCACGGCATCGACATGGTGCATCATCTTCCGGGCGTCGGCCGCAACCTGCAGGACCATCCCTCGGTGGCCATGGTGGTTTCCGCCCGCCGCGACGTGACGCTGACGAACCAGCTGCGGCTCGATCGCGCCGGGATCGCCGGGCTGCAATGGCTGCTCACGCGCGGCGGCATGATTTCCGACATGCCGGTGACGGCCAACGGCTTCCTCAAGACAAGGCCGGAACTGGAACGGCCCGACGCGCAATGCCTCTTCCAGCCGACGATGATCGGCGCGCAATTGTGGTTCCCCGGCTGGCGCAAGCCCAAGGCGGACGTCTGCGCCATGGCGAGCGTGCTGCTGCGGCCGGAAGGGCGCGGATGGGTGAAGTTGCGCTCGGCCGACCCGACCGACAAGCCGCGCATCCTCTCCAATGTCCTCTCGACCGAGAATGACCGCGCCTTCTTCCGCCGCCTGATCCCGCAGCTGCGCGAGCTGTTCGCGACCGCGCCGCTCAGCGAAGTGCTGACCGGCGAAGTGATGCCGGGCCCGGACGTGCGGACGCCCGACGAGATCGACGCCTGGGTGCGCAACGCCATCAACACCGCGCTCCATCCCGTGGGCACCTGCGCGATGGGGCAGGACGACATGGCGGTGGTGGACGCCCGCCTGCGCGTCCACGGCATCGCGGGCCTGCGCGTGGCCGACGCCGCGATCATGCCGCGCATCGTGGGCGGCAACACCAATGCCGCCTGCATCATGATCGGCGAGAAGGCCGCCGACATGGTGCGGCAGGATCATGGGCTGGCGGGGAGCTAGGGGGGGCGAAGCCGCTCCCTCTTCCCGCCGTCATTCCCGCGGATGCGGGAATCCAGTGGCAACGCTGCATGCGACGATGGAGCACGCGATCTTGCGCGAAAAGCAGATGAAGAAGTGGCGCCGGGCCTAGAAACTCGACTTGATCGAGCAAGCGAACCCGAACTGGGAAGACCTTGCCGTCGGCCTTGGCTTCGCGTCGCTGGGGTGACTGGATTCCCGCATGCGCGGGAATGACGAAAAGTGGGAAACGTCCGCTCCTCACGCCAATCGAGCCGTTCCGCTATCGCACGGCCCTTCATAAAAGCAGACTGTTCGGATACGACGATATTGCTGCTGTTGCTCTCTCCCCTTGAGGGGAGAGAAACGGAGGCTTGTCAGCGTGCTGACTAGCCGAAGTTGAGAGGGGGAGATCAGCCAGCGTGCGACCTCCCCTCTCCCAACCCTCTCCCCTGAAGGGGAGAGGGCGAAGGCCGCTTCCCACAACTTTGCCGTGGTCAAACGTCCGTCACGACCTTTGCAAAGCGGACATCGTCTGGGCCGCCCACGCCGGAGCGCCTCCGGATCAGCGGGCCGGCGGCGGGGGCGGATCGCCGCGCTGGCGGTAGGGGAGAAGCGCGGGTGCGTCGTCGGGCGGCGGGTTGCGGCGCAGGTCCGCGATCAGGGCCTTCATTTCGCCGATCTCGCGGACCTGCGCCTCGATGATCCGGTCCGCCAGCAGGCGCACCCGCGGATCGCGGATATGCGCGCGCTCGCTGGTGAGGATCGCGATCGAATGATGCGGGATCATCGCCTTCATGTAGGAGACGTCGTTCACCGTCTCCTGGCTGCGGACAAGCGCGAGCGCGGCGGCGAAGAGGACGATGCTGCCGCCGAGGATGCCGAGATTGATCGCCCGGCTGGGATACATCGGCCACATGAAGCCGAGCATGACGACGGCCATCGCCGCCCCCATCAGCAGCGCCATCCAGCCGCGCGTCTGGCTGAAGAAGATGTGATCGGCGGCATAGACGTTGAGATACATCAGGCCGAACATCACGATGGTCGACGTGACGATCATCGCGGCGAAGCGTCGATAGCTCATGGTCATCATCCCCTCGCTTTACGGGATATGGCTCCAACGGCTGCGGGACCGGATCGTTTCCCCCGCAAGGTCGCGGGAGCATGCCGATCCGCCCATTCCTTGTTGATTCCCCATCAACTCCGTGATTGAAGGGGGCCGGACAACAGCCCCGGCGGAACCGGGCGCCAATGCGGGATGCCCTTCATGACCAGATTCGACGTCGAAGCCTTCATCGATCGCTCGCGCATCGGCGCGACGCAGGCGATGGCGCTGTTCGTGTGCATCCTCGTGTGCTTCATCGACGGCTACGACATCTTCATGATCGGCAAGATCGCGCCGGCCATTGCCGCCGGCTTCGGCGAGCCTTCGGAAGCGATGGCGCCGCTGTTCGTCTATCAGCAGATCGGCCTTGCCGTCGGCGCCTTCACCATCTCGCCGCTCGCCGACCGCTTCGGGCGCCGCGCGATGCTGATCTTCACGTGCCTGACCTTCGGCATCATCACCCTGCTGAGCGTCTACGCACAGACGCTGACGCAGCTCGCCATCCTGCGCGGCATCGGCGGCATCTTCATGGCGGCGGGCCTCGGCATGTCCATGGCCATGATCTCGGAAATCACGCCCAAGCGGAGGCGCTCCACCTTCATCGCGGTCGCCCTTGCCGGCTATTCGATGGGCAGCGCCTCGAGCGGCGTGGTCGCGGCATGGCTGCTGGACGATTTCGGCTGGCAAAGCGCTTTCTATATCGGCGGGCTCGTCCCGCTCATCTGCGTGCCGCTGCTGATCCTCTTCGTGCCGGAATCACTGAAGTTCCGCGCCGAGCGCAATCCCTCGGACCGCAGCATCGCCAAGACGCTGCGGCGCATCGATCCCTCGGTCGAACTGCGCGGCGACGAGCTGTTCGTGATCGAGGGCGGCGAGACCTCCGGCCGCAAGGCCCGGCTGAGCGACGTGTTCTCGGAAGGCCGCCTCGCGATGACCACCGTCATCTGGCTCGCCTGCGCGATCAGCATGACGAACACTGCCCTCATGTCCGCCTGGCTGCCCACCTTCTTCCAGGAGATGGCGGGCGTCCCCATCCAGGAATTCGCGAAAGTCGCCCTCATCGCCTATATGGGCGGGGTGGTCGGCACGCTCTGCATCGGCTGGCTGATGGACCGCCTGCCCGCCACGATGCTGCTCGCCTTCTTCTATTTCATGCTCGCGGGCGCACTGATCTCGCTCTCCTGGGTGCCGTTCCACAGCGGCCTGTTCATTGTCGTGGCGCTCGCCTGGAGCTTCTTCCAGACCGGTGGACAGGGCGGCATCAACACGATGATCGCGCAGGTCTACCCGCCGCGCATGCGCAGCACGGCGCTCGGCTGGGCCGGGGGCGCCGGGCGGATCGGCGGCATCCTCGCACCGCTGGGCGGCGCCTTCGCGCTGGCGCAGCATTATTCGCTGCAGCTCACCATGAGCTTCGCCGCGACGCTGCCGATCTGCGTGGCGCTGCTCATGCTGCTGCTCGGCCTTGTCATGCGCGGCCGGCGCTTCTCGGACGGGCAGCCGGCGCAGGCCTGATCCATGGACAGGCGCGCATGGTTCGAGGCCTATCTCGCGGCGTTCAATCGCGGCGATTTCGAGGGGTTCGGCGCTTATTATGCCGATGACGTCCAGTTCTTCGGGCAGGCCGCGACGCTGACCGGGCGCGCCGCGGTGCTGGATTTCTATCGCGGGGTCCGCGCGCGACTGGACGAGACGGTGGACCTGCTGAGCTTCGTGGGCAGCGAGACGATGGCCGCCGCCGAGATCCGCACGACACTGGTCGCGCGGGAGGACTGGCCGGATTTCCCCACCGGTCCGCTCACGAAGGGCGCGCGGCGGCAAAGCATCAATTTCGCTTTCTACGACATCGCGGATGGCCGGTTCACCCGCATCCGCTCGGCCCGCTTCCGCCGGATCGAATGACGCGCGATCCGCGCGGCGGAAGGGCGTGCGCTGATAGCCAGAGCCATGGCTGAATTGTCGGGGGAGCGCATCGGCCCTCCCGCTGCTCGTCATTCCCGCGCACGCGGGAATCCAGTCACCCTCGCGACGCAAAACCATGGCTAACGGGAAGGTCTTCCCAGTCCCGGTTCGCTTGGGACGCGGGGATGAGGGTCGAGGGAGCGTTCCATGGCGGACGGGCCACTGGATTCCCGCGTGCGCGGGAATGACGAGGAAAATGAGTGACTTCGCTGCAGAGTCGCCGACTGTGTCCATACCCCGGGGGTGAAAGCGGCAGGTGGGTCGGGGGGCATCGCCTGCTATCCCGGAAAGCCAGAGCGGGCCCAAACGCAAAGCGGGGCGCCGGAACGACGCCCCGCCTGTTGCGGATGAAGGCTGCTCCCCCCGCCCCGATGGCGCGAGGGGAAGCCGGGATCAGGCCGCCGAGCTGAGGCTCATGCGATACTGGCCGCTCTGCAGCGTCTCTTCCGGCACCCAAGTGCCATGGAAGGTGGAGCGCACGCGCACCGGCAGCTTGAGCAGTGCCACCGGGCCCGCCGCGAGATTCTGCGCATCGAGGATGGCGAGATCGCTGCGGTTCTTCGACACGCGCGAGACCAGCACGAGCAGCCAGCCGTCGCCTTCCGGCGCATCGGGCGAGCGGGGCACGAACTGCGGCTCCTGCACGCCGTCACCTTCGCCCGGATTCCACACGTCCGCCGCGCCGGTCTCATGATCGACCCGGGCAATGCCGCTCGCATCCTTGCTGCGCGCGATCGCGAAGCCATAGCGATAGGGCCGGCCCTGATAGCGATCATCCGTGCGCGGCATCTCGCAGGGAATGTTGAGCAGCCGCTGCGTAGTGAAGCCATCCTCGTTGCTGGCGAGATCGAAGGTCATGCGCGTCAGGAAGGGCGGCACGAACTTGGTGCGCTCGCCAGTCGGCGTGGTGAAGAAGGGGAAGCAATTGCCCTCATAATAGCACAGGTCGAGATGGATCTTCGTGCCGTCCTGATAGGCATTCATCATGTGGCCCGCGCTGCCCGTGGGGCCCTTGAACCAGCGGATGTCCTCCGCCTTGCCATAGCGCGGCACCAGCGCGACATGCACCGGCTGGTCCGGGTGCCACTGATAGAAGGGGCCGCCCTGCTTCACCACGTCGAGATCCGTGATGAGCGGGAAGAAGGGCACCACCACCCAGTCCTTGGTGATCGCGAAATCATGGACGCAGGCCGCATAGGGCATGTTGAACCAGATCTCGGTCACTTTCTCGCGGTTCGGGCCGAACACGTAGAAGCAGAAGTCCGTCGTCGCATCGCCCTTCGCCTGATAGGAGAAAGTGAGCAGCTCGTTGGTGATCGGATCGACCTTGGGGTGCGCGGTGAGGCTTTCCGCCGTCACCTGCCCGTCGAAATCGACGCGCGCGATCGTCTCCAGCGTCTCGGGATCGATCTCATAAGGCAGATCGTCCTCCTTCAGCGCGTAGAGATGGCCGGCATGGAACATCGCCGTGGTGTTGGCGGTGCCCAGATGCACGTCCTTGACGCTCTCGTCGACCGTGTAGCGGTTGCGATAGCCGCCGAAGAGGCCCCGGCGCGCTTCCTTCTGCCGCTTGTAGCGCTCCGTCTCCACCCACTTCACGACATAATCGACCTGATTGTCCTTGAAGCGCAGCATGTGGACCTGCCCTTCACCGTCGATGAAGATGTCGTCCGTGCGGCCCGAGGGATATTGCCGGTCCGCCCCGCAGCGATAGAGCGCACCTTCCAGCCCGTCGGGGATGGCGCCGGAAATGAGCTCGAGGCCGCGCATCTCGATATTGGCGCGCATCGGCTCGCCCCAGCCGCGATAAAGTTCGATGTCGGGAAAGTGGATTGGTTCGACCATGGCAATTCTCCTGGAAGACGCTCCTCGCCTCAGACCGTGGCGATGAAGTTCATGATGTGATGTTCAAGATCGCTGTCCGGCGTGCCGATCTCGAGCACGGGTGAGAGATGGTTGTGGCCCGCCAGCCAGTGCAGCCGGGGGAAGGCCTTGTTCGTCGTGGCATAGCGCTCCGCGAAGCTGGCAGCCTGGCGCTGGAAATCGACCGGATCGAACTCGGAGACGGTCATCAGGACCGGGATCTTGGCGGTGACGAGGCCGGCGACGGTCGAGGCGGGCGCCCAGCCGAAGGGATCCTCGCCATAATAGGCCTTCTGGAACTGGTTGGGCTCCGCCGCCGCGACATCGTAAATGCCCGAGATGAGCAGCGCGCCGGCAATCGCGGGCGAGAAGCGCGCGACATAGTCGGCGACATGCACGGCCCCGGCCGACTGGCCCATCACGAAGATGCGCTCGGGATCACCGCCGAACTGCGCGATATTCTCGCGCAGCCAGGTCACCGCCGCCGCGACGTCCTCCCCGCCCGCGGGCCATTGGACGGCCGGCGCGAGCCGATAGGTCATGGTGACGCCGACATAGCCCTCGTCCACCGCAAACCCGCCAATATTGTCATAGAAAGGCGAGCCCTCGGTGGTCTTGTCGCCCATGACGAACCCGCCGCCATGCACGAAGACCAGCACCGGCGCGCCGGAGAGCCCGTCCTTGGTGAAGATGTCGAGGCGATGGCGCTCGTCCGGCCCGTAGCGATGGTCGCGGGTCAGTTTCGCACCAGCGGGCAGGCCGGGCTGGAGTGCCCGGTAGATTTCCTGCGTCCCGCCCATCATGCCGGGCGTGAGTTCAGTGCCGTAAGCGGCAAGCTTCGCGCGGATTTCAGGAGTCATGCAGCTTCTCCCACCTTGAGCACGGCCTTGATGACGGTGCCTTTCTCGCTGTCGTGAAAGGCCTGTTCGATCTCGTCGAACCGATAGGCCTTGATGAGCTTCTCGAAGGGGAAGCGGCCCTGCTTCCAGTAATCGATCAGCATCGGCAGGAAAGTGCGCGGATTGGCGTCGCCGCCCAGAATGCCGCGCAATTGCCGCCCGCCGGCCAGCATGGGGAACATGGCCGGCGCCCATTCCCCGCGCGGCGCGGCGACGAAGCCGGCCGTGCCGTTCATGGAGAGGCATTCCAGCGCCATCGTGTGCACCGCGGCCACCGTCGTCGTGTTCAGCGTATAGTCCATGCCGCGCCCGGTGAGGGCGCGGATCTGCTGGGCGACATTCTCGCCGTCCGCCCGCACGATGTCGGTCGCGCCAAGCTCCAGCGCGAGGTCGAGCCGCTCCTGGTTGATGTCCACCGCGACGATGCGCCGCGCGCCGACCAGCCGCGCCGCCATCACGGCCGAAAGGCCGACGCCGCCCGTGCCGAAGATGGCGATCGTGTCGCCCGCCTTCACTTTGAGCGCCTCGATCACCGAGCCCGCGCCGGTGATGACGCCGCAGCCGAGCGGCGCGAGCAGCTCCAGCGGCACGTCCTTGTCCACCTTCACGGCCGTGCGTTCGGGCACGATGCTGTAAGTGGCGAAGGAGGACTGGCCGAAGAAGTGCGAGTGGATCGCCTCGTCGCCGCAGGAGAGCGCAGTCGACCCGTCGAGCCGCTTGCCGCCGAAGTTCATGGGCATCGCAAGGTCGCAATAGGTGGGGCGCCCGGCGATGCAGCTCGGGCAGGCGCCGCAGCTGCTGCCGGAGAGCAGCACATGGTCGCCCACGGCAAAGCCGCGCACGCCCTCGCCCAGCGCTTCCACCACGCCCGCGCCTTCATGGCCGAGCACGATGGGGTGCGGCGCGTGGCGGCCGGGATGCTCGTGCAGATCGGTATGGCAGATGCCGACCGCGACGATGCGCACCAGCAATTCGCCGGGGCGCGGCGCCTCAAGCTCGAGCGTCTCGAGACTGGGCGCCGCCTGATTGGAGCGGCTGACGGCAGCGGTGATCTTCATGGCGCTCAGTCCTTCCTGCCCGCGACGGGCGGCGCCTTGTGGCTGGGCTTCTGCTTGAGCAGGATCTCGCCTTTCCACGGCACCTGATCGGCCGCCGTCCACGCGTTCACGTGCAGCGACTGGAAGCGCCACACGCCTTCCTTCTTCGTCACATGGTCCTGCCGCGTGCCGATGCCGAACACGAAGTTGGTGTGATAATCGGTCTGGAACTGGATGATCTGGAAGAAGCAGCGGCAGTCCACTTCCCCCTCTTCCTCGCGCGGGTCCATGATGATGGTGTTCATCAGGTGCTGGCGGCCATACCACCAGCTCTGCCGGTCGTTCCACAGCGACCGCAGGTTCTCGAGGATCGCCTCATGCCCCTGCACCCGGCCCTGCCAGAGATGATCGAACCAGCCGTCCTTCGCGAAGGCGGACAGCGCCATCTCCTCGTCGGCCAGATCGATGCCCCATGCGTAGCGCGCATAGAGTTCCTGGATTTCGAGCCGGTCGAGCGCGCTCAGTTGCCATGCCATGTCAGTTCCCTCCGTCCTTTAATTCTCAATGCCGTCCGAGATGATGATCGTCCTGGATGTCCGCGGGCGCGCCATGCTGGGTGAGCAGCGCCTTGCGGCGGACATAGCGCAGGATCGCTTCCGGCCCGGTGCGCGCGCCGCCCCCCACGCCCGAGACGCCGAAGCTGTTCGAGCCCACCGTGCGGTTCTTGGCGAAGGTGAGGAACGTGTCCTGCATGAAGACCGAACCGGCATTCACCTGCAGGCCGATGGCCAGCGCATCCTCGTCGCTGCCGGCGATCACATTGGCGGTGAGGCCGAACTCGGTATCGTTGGCGAGCGCGATCGCTTCCTCGACCGTGTCGAACGGCATGACGGGCAGGATCGGGCCGAACGTCTCGTCCTTCATCAGCGCCATCTCGTGATTGACGCCGGTGACCACGGTCGGCCGCATGTAGAGGCCGCCATGGATGTTCTCGACCTCGCCGCCGGTCAGGATCGTCGCGCCGGCGGCAACGGCGTCCGCCAGCTGCTTCGCCACGATGTCCGCCTGGGGCGCGAAAGTGAAGGGATGCAGATGGCCGGCGCGCGGATTGTCGCAATTGAGGCGGACCTTCTGCGCCTTCTCCACCAGCAGCTTCACGAAGTCGTCATGGATGGCGCGCGCGACATAGATGCGCTCGACCGAGAAGCAGACCATGCCATTGGCATGCACGCCGCCGCGCAGCACGGCCGTGGTCGCCCGCTCCAGATCGGCATCGGCAGTGACGATCACCGGGTCCTTGCCGCCCAGTTCCAGATAGCAAGGGATGAGCCGCTGGGCGCACTGCACGGCGATCTTGCGCCCCGTGGGCACACTGCCGGTGAAGCAGACGAGATCCGATTCATCAATCATCGCCTGGCCCGTCGAGCCATCGCCATGCACATAATCGAACACGCCGGCGAGCTCCGGCACCTGCTTCACGGCCTCGAACAGCGCTTCCACCCAGCGCGGCGTCACTTCCGACGCCTTGATGAGCACCGCACAGCCCGCGAACAGGGCGGGAATCGCATCGAGCAGCACCAGCATCATCGGCGCGTTCCACGGCCCGATCACGCTCACCAGCGGATAAGGCACGAACTGGGTGCGCACCGACACGCTCGGCATCGCCTTGGAAGGGCCTTCATAGCCCGCCTTGTCGAGCGCGGCCTGCGCGTCCTCGACCCAGCCGCCGATGGTCCCCATGGTGATGAAGCCCTGGAGATAGGATGTATGGCAGCCGCCGGTATCGGCAGCGTCCGCCTCGGCGATCGCGTCCTTGCGCTTCGCCACTTCGCCCAGGAAGCGCTGCATGATGCCGATCCGCGCCGGGAGGGGCATGGCGCCCCAGGCCTTCTGGTTCTCGCGCAGGCGGGCCGCCTTCTGCGCGACCTCCGCCGCGCTCGCGACCGTCAGGTTAAAATCGATTTCGCCGGTACGTGGATTGCGCACCGGCAGCGTGCGCAGATCGCCTTCAGACATTCAATACCTCTCCCGAGTGGACGACTCGTCAAATTCGTCAGACATCGTTGTATATCGATGTTGAGACGTCAATCAACCGTTGATTTCGTCCACCACTTCATTCCCAGGGAAGGCAGCCGGGATAACGCAGGCCGGGGGAATGCTCCCGCACGATCGCCTGGA
Organism: Sphingobium sp. SYK-6; assembly: GCF_000283515.1. Taxonomy (GTDB): domain Bacteria; phylum Pseudomonadota; class Alphaproteobacteria; order Sphingomonadales; family Sphingomonadaceae; genus Sphingobium; species Sphingobium lignivorans. The sequence continues at coordinate 999,491 of NC_015976.1, read as the reverse complement.
GGCTGGCGCGCAGGGCCGCGCGGTCGGCCGGAGCGAAGGACGCGAGCATCCGCTCCTCGCTTTCGTCGGCGGCCGGCTGGATGGTGGCGGCATAGTCCCGCCCCGCCTGCGTGGTCTCGTAAAGCGTCTTGCGCCGGTCCTCGACCGAGCGCGCCGCGCGGAGCAGCCCCCGGCTCGCGAGCTTCTTGAGCACGATGGCGCATGTCGAGGGATCGAGCCCATAGACGCGGGCATATTCGACCTGGCTGAGACCGGGATGCAGGTGCAGGATGATCAGCGCGGAGAATTGCCGCAGCGTGACATGGAGCGGCGAGACGCAGGCCTGGAAATGGGCATTGCAGATCTGCAGCGCCCGCCGGCACAAAAGGCTCGGGGCATCCGCGAAAGGCGAGGTGGCAACGTCCCAGCGCGGCGCGACGGCATCGCCATCCCGCGCGATCCGCCCGAGCTGCTCGACCAGCAGCGCGCGCCCCGGGCCGTCCAGCCCCGCCAGCATGACCTCCTGCAAGGCAGCGAAGGCCGCGCGCACCGCCGGCATGCGCTGCCGCCCCTGCGCCGTGAGCACCGGCAGGCTGCGGCGCCGGTCCCGCTGGTCCTGCACGCGCTCGACGAGCCCGGTCATTTCGAGATTGTCGAGGATGATCGCGGTGGTCGAGGTATCGATGCCGCAAGTCCGCGCCAGACCCACCTGATCGCGCGCGGTGCCCGCCTCGATCGCCAGCAGCATTTCCGCCTGAGCCAGAGTCTCGCGGCCTTCCGCCAGCGATCCGTACAGCGCGTTGGCGATCTGATCGATGCGGTTGAGCAGGAAGCCGGCCTTGCGCACGAAGATGCGCATGACCTCCTCGATCGGGACGCGCCTGACCGCCTCCGGCCGACAGGGTCCGGATGCCATGATGTCCACTTGCCCCCCGGCCCTAGCCATGAGAGCGCTTGCAACTGTTGATCTTATCCACGATTGCCAGTTTCGACCGAAATCGCCGCCGAATGCAATCCGGAATATCGGCCGGACTTGCTCTAATAGGAGTTGATTGATGCCCATGGCTCGCATAGGTGTTGAAGAATCAACAATATCGCGGCGCTCTTCACAAACCCGACCGCGGGAGAGGCAGGCAGGATGACCGAAGAGGATTATGCGGACTATATCGCCCGCTTCAACGCCAATGATTTCGAAGGTTTCGGCCGCTATTACTGCGACGACGTGATCTTCAATCTCGGCGAGAAACGCCAGATCATCGGCCGCGACAATATTCTCGATTTCTATCGCGACGTGAAATCCAAAGTGCGCGAGACACTGGACATCCTGGCCGTCGCCGCCGGGCCGGACACGCTGGCCTGCCATGTGCGCACCGAGTTCTACGGCCTGGTAGACTGGCCGGACTTCATCGCCGGGCCGCTGATGAAAGGCCAGTCGATCAACATCGAAAGCCTCGGCTTCTATTATCTTCGCGACGGCAAGTTCGCCCGCATCCTGGGTGCGCGCTACCGGACCCTGCCCGTCATTCCCGCTTCCGCCTGACCATCTAGACAAGGAGACACGCATCCATGGCGACGCCAGACCTGCCGCCCCACCCCTTCGCGCCGCGCTTCGAATTCGCGTTCACCGTGTCCATCGACCTCACGCCCGCCATCTGGGTCAAGCCGACCAGCATGGGCGCAACGCGCGCGGCGGTGTGGGCCGCGCAAGGCACGTTCGAGGGCCCGCGCATCAAGGGCCGCGTCATTCCGATGAGCGGCGGCGACTTCCCGCTCGTCCGGCCCAATGGCGTCATCGATTTCGACGCCCGCTACATGCTCGAAGCGGATGACGGCACGCCCATCTACCTGCAGAGCCGCGGCTATCGCTGGGCCGAGGGCGACGCGATGGAGCGCATGGCGCGCAACGAGGATGTCTCGGCGGAAGACTATTATATGCGCGTGAGCCCCAAGTTCGACGTGCCCGAGGGCCCGCACGACTGGCTCGGCAAGCACATCTTCGTGGGCGTGGCCGAGAAGATCCCGAAGGCCAACCGCATCCACTATTTCATGCTGCTGTGAGCGCCGATCGCGCCCTCGACCCCTCATTCATCGCGAAACACAAGGACTTCCCATGACCGAACCACAGGTTCCCGCGCATCTCGAATTCGTGTTCGAAATGCGTGTCGAGTTCCGCCCGGAACGTTGCATCTTCGGCCCCCTGCCCGGCGGCGGCAGCCAGGGCTACACGCCCTGCTCCGGGGGCACCATCTACGGCCCCCGCCTCTCCGGCAAGGTCGTGCCGGACAGCGGCGCGGACTATGCCAAGGTACGCGGCGACGGCACGATCATCATCAATTCCCACTATCTGCTCGAAGCCGATGACGGGACGAAGATCTACATCAACAACAACGGCTATCTGGTGCCTGCCAAGCCCGGCGAGGGCCGCATCGACCATGGCACGCCGCAGCCTGCCTATTTCTGCTTCTCGCCGACCTTCATCGTCCCCGAGGGGCCGCATGACTGGATGAGCCGCACGCTCATCATCGGCACCGGCAGCCGCCGGTCCGGTCCGGATCACTCGATCTTCACCTATTATGCCGTGAAGCAGACCCTGGACTGACAGGAAAACGGGAGCGGCGCGGCCGGTGCCGCGCCGCTCCCCCATGACCGGTTCAGGCGAACTGCACGCGCGTGCGCCGCGCCGACCGACGCACCATGGCGCCCACCGCGCCGAAGCCGGTGATCATCAGGGCCCAGGTCGCGGGCTCGGGCACGGCCGGAACCTCCACAGTGCCGATCTTCACCGCATCGAACGCGCCGGCCTCAAAAACCGTGGGCGCGAAAGCCTGCCCGCCCTGCGACACCTGAAGTCGCACTTCATCGAACGTCGCGCCGGAGAAACCATAAGTGGCCCATCCTGCGCCATAAGCCGGTGCGGGCCCGGCGATGCCGGTGCCGACGCTTACGCCGCCGAGCAGCACATCATAAGCCAGCACACCCGATCCGTCGAAGAAACCGGAGTTCACGAGGAGCTCGAACGCGTTTGCCTGGGCGAAGGTGAACCGGGTGTAGCCATAGCCGCCGCCATCGGGATACCAGCTATACTGACCTTCAGGCGCGGCCTGCGAGGACGACCAGATGTAGCCCGTGCCGATATAGTCCACGAGAACGCCGTTCTCGCTGTAGCTCTTCACATGATTGGGAGTGCTGATGGGGCCAAGCCCCTCGAATCCGACCGTCGCGGTGGGCGAGGAAATGAACGAGGCTGTGTGCACGGTGAGGGCCATTGCCGGCCCGGCAAGCGCCGAACCGCACAGGGCAAGAGCGGCAATCGTCAATTTACGCATGGACATGGTTCAAGTCTCCCACTGGATGAGTCCCCCTCCCGATTAGGTTGCCCGCGCGCCAAGCGACATCGGCTTAACCATGGCTGGGACGGAAAATACCGTGCCAATATGGGAATGCGGCTCTCCTACCCCGTTGGAAGAGCAGCGCTTTTCATGCCGGGCAGAGGGACGGGCCGGACGCACACGATCCGATTCCGGTGCGGGCCATCAACCATGCACGCCGCAACGATGCACGGGGCGGACCGGCGCTCCGCCCCGCCCGTCAATTCCCGGGAAATGTGAGGCGCGAGCCGCGCCGTCGCTCAGTCCTGCGGGATCACCGGCACGAGCAGATGGCTGTCGAACGCGCCGCCCGTGTGGATGACATGGGTGCCGGCGTTGCGCAGGTCCTCATGCCGGGCGAAAGGCAGCATCGGCAGGCCATCGCGATAGATATCCATGCCCTTCACCACCACGCGCAGCGTCTCGCCCGCGTGGAACAGGGTGGACGAAGGCCAGATCTCGATCTCGACCGGAACCGGCACGCCCGGCTCGAGCTTTTCCTCGCGATCATGCGGATGCACCGGCTGCCAGGGCGTCGAACGCGCCTCGTCCAGCGCGCGGTGACTGGCGCGCAGCCAGCCGAGCGCCACCGGCCCGTTCTCGAAGAAGGCGTAGAAAGTCATGCCGACCGGCTCGCCCGCGGCGTCCAGCTTCTGGATCGCGACGAACAGGTCCATGTCGTCCGCGCCCTGCGCTTCCACCCAGAGCTTGAGCTTCATATAGCCGGTGATCTCGGTATCCCGCTCGAAGCGCATGTCAAACCGGGCTTCCCCGGCCTCGTCGAGCGGATCGTAGGAGACGCTGGCCGCCCCCGGCAGCGGCGTGGCGGACAGCGTGCCGCTCGCGGCATCCAGCCAGAGCGACTGATAGTCCGTGCGCGCCAGCGGCCATTCCTGCTCGGCGCGCTCCTGCGCCACGCGCGCGGCCTCGCGCACTTCGATCCGCACCGGCGGCCAGGCCTCAACGCCCCGCGCCTCGCCCTTCAGGAACTGGTCGAAGAAGGCGCGCGCCAGCTCGCGGCTCTCGGGCTTGTAGAAATGCGCCCATTTCTTCTGCCCGTGCGCCAGCAGCCATTTCTGCGGCGAGGACATCTGCCGGAAAGCCTCGAAGGTGCCGCGGCTGTGCAGGCCATGATCGGACCAGCTCGCCACCACGAAAGCCGGCACCTCGATCGCGGCGAGGTCCAGCGCCTTGCTTTCCCAATAGGCATCGTGGAGCGGATGCGCCTGCACATTGGCGTTGGTGTCTTCATAGCGCGTCGTGGAGAAGCGCAGATTGGCCGAGCCGCGCGGCAGGAATCCGGTCTCGCGGATGCCGCCATGATAAGCGAACTCGCGATACCAGTCCGAGAAGCCTTCCCAGGGATTGATGGCGGCGAGATGCGGCGGCTTGAGCTGCGCCACCAGATACTGAATCGCCGCAAGATAGGAGACGCCGGTCATGCCGACCTTGCCGTTGGACCAGGGCTGCACGCCGAGCCACTCGATGAGGTCGTAGCAATCCTCGCCCTCGCCGATGCCGTTGTGGCGCAGCTCCCCCTCGGAAAGCCACGCACCCCGCGGATCGGCGAAGCAGACGGCATAGCCATGGGCACACCAGTAGGCCGGGTCCGGCGCCTCGAACGCCGTGAAGCGGGACATCCAGCCCTTCTCGACCCCGGAAGGCGGCCACAGGCCGTCCGAAAGCCCGTGCTTGCCATAAGGGCTCCAGCCCAGCAGCACCGGCATGGGACCATCCGGCCTGTCGGCGGGGCGATAGACATCGATGTAGATGGTGACGCCATCCCGCAGCGTGACGGGGATGTTGCGATCGATGAGGAGGCCGTCCTCCTCCCATTGCACATGATCGCGCGGGGGAAGCGGCGGCTTGTTCGGGGCCGTGGTGGGATCCACGCCCTCCTGCATGATGAGCGTGAAGCCTGTTTCGCCGGTCATCGGCTATCCTCCCCGGAAAAAAGACAGCGCCCGGCGACCATGAAGGCCGCCGGGCGTCAGAGAGTTGTCAGAACTTGAAGCGCGCGCCGATGCGATAAGCGCGGCCCAGCACGTCATAGAGCACGTTGTTCGTCGGACCGAAGCTGGACGGTGCGTCCTTCGGCGGATCCTTGTCGAACAGGTTGTTGATGACGCCGAAGATTTCCAGCTTCTGGTCGCCGCGCTTCCACACGTTCACGCCGGCATTGATATTAAAATAGGTCCAGGCGCCGATATAGTTGTCGCTGATGCTGTTGGGCAGCAGCGGATCATAGCCGTCCTGATGCGGACCGATCAGCTCGGCATTGTAGACGCCGCTCGAGATGTGCCGCACCTGCAGCTGCAGGGTCGCCAGATCGCTCGTGTAGGTGACATAGCCGTTGATCGTGTAGTCCGGCACGCCCGAGGGCAGCGACACCGGCGAACCGTTCATGCCCGCGCGGTTGACGCGACCGCTCGCCGAGTCCGTGATGAGATCATCGACGATGGTGGCAAGGCCGCGCAGCGAGATCTGGCCGCCCAGCAGGTCGAACGGCAAGGTGTAGCTCGCCTCGACGTCCCAGCCACGCGTGGTCAGGCTGCCCAGGTTGATGTTGCGATTGACGATCTGGGTGATCTCGTCCGTGTCGCTGCGCGTGATGAGCGAGCAAAGCTCGGTCACGCCGTTGAAGCAGCCATTGACGATGACCGCGCCGCCGAGCGTCGAAACGGCCTTCTCCAGCTTGATGTCGTAATAGTCGACCGACAGGCGAAGGCGACCGGCCGAACCGATGTTGGGCTGGAGAACGACACCGACGGTCCAGGTATCCGCTTCCTCGGGAACGAGGGTCGTGTTGCCGCCGAGCAGCACCATCGGCAGATCCTGCGCGCCGCCGCGCCAGGGGTTGGGCACCGACTGGAAGCTGGTCTGCGTCGGGCCGAACAGTTCGAACAGGTTGGGCGCGCGGATGTCACGCGAACGCGTGCCGCGGAAGCGCAGCCAGTCGAGCGGGGCGACATCGAGGCCGACCTTCCAGGTGATGACGTCGCCGCTGGTCGAATAGTCGGTGTAGCGCACGGCGCCATTGACTTCCGCACCCGGCATCAGCGGCACCACCAGCTCGCCGAACGCCTCGAACACATCGACCTTGCCGCTGATCGGCGAGCCCGGGCCCGTATAGAACTGCAGCGCGCGGGAGATCGGGTCGGCATCGCCGCGCGCGAGGTCCTGACGGAACTCGACGCCGGTCGCGCCCTTGATCGCGCCTGCCCAGCCCTCGAACAACGTGCCCTGCATGGTCGCCGCGACGACATTCTGCGTCAGGCGCGTGTCCTGCTCCACCGTGCCGGTGACATAAGCGACAGCCGCCGGATTGGTGATGGCCGAACCATTGCCGAAGGGATTGATGGGAACGCAGCCAGCAGCCGCCGCCACGCCATCCCGGACGCCGCGGCAAACGATGTTGCCGCTGCCGTCGTCAACCGCATCCATCGCGAAATTGATGCGGGGCGTGATCGTGGTGTTGTAACCGCGCTGCGAATAATCGGTGCGGCCGAACTGGTAATAAGCGTCGAGCGTCCAGTCGCCCCACATCTTGGCATTCAGGCCGACGACGGCGCGATAGGTCTCGCGCGTCACTTCCGCCCGCTGCGGGCCGATGTCATTCCAGACGCGACCGAACGGAATGGTCGCAAGGCCATTGGCGGCCATTGCATTGGCGACGCTATCCGGCAGATAGGCATTGTCGGCACGGATCGTGAGATTGCCGAGATCGCGGCGCTGGGCGCTGAGCGTGCTGCCCTTGACGCGGCCATAGGACCCCTCGGCGAAGATCGTCACGACATCGCTCAGCTCGAACTCCGCATGCGCGAAGCCGTTGAGCCGCTCGACCGGCGCCGAGATCGGGAAGTTCATGTAGAACGCCTGCTGGGGATCGCCGCCGCCGCTCTGGAAGATCGGCACGCCATAATAAGCGCCATAATCATGCGGAACCATTGTGCCGTCGGGACGGAACTCCATGCCGAGCAGGCCGGACGCGATCAGCGCCGGGTTCGGCGGTCCGGGCAGGCGGGGGATCAGGCCGTTCTCGGCCGCGGTGGCGGTGCGGGTGTTGGGCAGGATGAGCACGCCCGGCTGGCCCTCGAGGACACGGCGGGTATTGCCGCTGCCGGCAACATAGGGATTGCTCACCGTGTTGTAGGACTGAGCACACCAGTCGCGCGAGTAGCAATCCCGCGAACCCTTGTCGTCCGAATATTCGATGCCCGCGACGATGTGGCCGCGGCCGCCGGCGAAGCCAGTGCCTGCCGCCAGCGAGAGCATGTACTGCTTGCCGTCACCGACATCATTGATGCCATATTGCGCCGAGCCGGTGATGCCGTTGAGGCGCGTATCGAGCAGGATGTTCACCACGCCGGCGACGGCGTCCGAACCATAAGCTGCCGAGGCGCCGCCCGTCACGACTTCGGCGCGCTGGATGAGCGAGGCCGGGATCATGTTGAGGTCGACAGCGCCGGCGCTGGCGAAGGAGCCGCCCTGCACGGTCGAGGGAACGACGCGGCGGCCATTGACCAGCACGAGCGTGCGGTTGGCGCCGAGGCCGCGAAGGTCAGCGGTGGAGGCGCCGATGTTGTTCGTGAAGATGGCGTTGGTCGTCGGGGTCGCCTGCGGCCGGAAGGACGGAAGGTCATTGAGGACCTGCGCCACGTTCACGGCGGCCTGACGCTGGATCTGGTCCGAACCGACCACGGTCACGGGCGTCGGCTGATCGAAGCCGGAGCGCGCGATGCGCGAACCCGTGACGACGATGGCTTCTTCCGAGACGGGCTCTTCCTGCGGAACAGCGGTGTCCTGCGGCAGCGGCGCGGGCTCCTGAGCGAGAGCCGGGCTTGCGAGCAGGGCAAGGCTCACACCCAGCGCGCGAAGGCTCGCACCGGCGGCGAACGCCGGAAGACGCGGTTGAAGGATGAGTGCGGGCATGTGTACTCCTCTCCTGATCACGGTGCCGATTGGCAATCCAGATTCTTGGGCAACGAATCCCACCGGAGCGCGACCGCAGAAAAGCGCCCGACGATGAGATGCAACGAACACTGACTATCAACGACGTCTTGAGTCCTCAACACCTTTTCGTGTGAAAAACTGTTGCCGCGCCGCCCGGAGCGCAGGAGGCGATGCAACTGTTGCAAAGGTGCAACGATTCATCGCACCCTTGAGACGTGTCCCGCTGCCCTAAGGGCGTACAATTCCGCGGCGATAGCGGCGCACCATCTCGTCATTCACGAAGTCATCCCGGATCGAGTCCGGGATCCCGCAGGAAATGGCTGAAAAGCGGGCTCCTGGCTCCCCTCGAAGCCCGCGAATTTGGCCATGCCCTAGTCGCCCGCGAAGGCGAAGGGAATGCCGGTGTCGCGATAATCGTCGGAGCGCAGGTCCCGCCCCAGCGGCGGGGCGGCGCGGGCGAGGCATCGGGGGCGGTGGCACAGATGGCAGGCGATGCCGATGGGCGTGGGCGCCATCGCTGCGGCGCCCTCGCCATAGACAAGCAGGCTTATGTGCTCTTCCGCGCAGGCCAGCGCCACGGCCCGCGACATGACCGGCGCGCCCCACGCCCCACCCCCGGCGGACACCGTCCGCGCGATGGAGAAGAAGCGCTCGCCGTCCGGCAGCTCCAGCCGCTGGGTGACGATGCGCCCGGGCGTCTGGAAGACGGAATGGACGGTCCAGAGCGGGCAGGCGCCGCCATGGCGGGCGAAGGGGAAGCCCGCCCCGTCCAGTCGCTTGGAGACATTGCCCGCCGCATCGAGCCGGATGAAGAAGAAAGGCACGCCTTCCTCGCCCGCCCGCTGCAGCGTGGTGAGGCGATGCGCCGCCTGCTCGAAGCTGACGCCGAACTCGCGGGATAGCGCCTCGACATCATAGCGCGTCTGCCGTGCGGCCCGCAGGAACGGACGATAGGGCATCAGCAAAGCGGCCGCCCAGTAGCCGGCGAGCGCGCGGCGCGCCATGCGGCGAGCATTGTCGCTGGTGAAAGCCCCCTCGCTCACCAGCCGGCCGATCTCGCCATCCGCTTCCAGCAGCGCGAGTTGCAGGGCAAGCTGGAAGCGCCGCGAGGGATGGTCCAGCCGCTTGCTGATCATGAGCTGCCGGCGATGCAAATCATGGAAACGCTGCGCGCCCAGGATCAGGTCCGGCTCGACGAAGAGCACGCGCAGCCCGTGCCGCTCCTCGAAGCGACGGACCAGCGCGTCCTGCCCCTGCCCCGGCACCCCCTCGGCGACGGCGGCGGCACTGTCTTCCAGTCGCGGGAAGCAGTTGCGCCGCGCGGCGAGAAAGGTGCGCGCCTCGGCGACCGGGTTGGAGAGCGCCGGCCCGGCCACCCCCTCGCCCGCGCCGGTCTCCCGCCGCTGCGCCAGCTCCAGCCGCTCCTCGCCATAAGCCGTATGGAGGCGCAGCAGCGCCTCGGCGAAACCGGGATAGCTGGTCGCGATGTCCGCGACATCCAGCGCCGGGAGATCGATGTCGGCGAAGATCGGCTCCCGGAGCACGGCGCCGAGCCGGGCCGCCAGTTCCTCGCCGCCATCCTCGGCAAGGGCACCGATGTCGACATGATATGTGCGGGCGAGCCGGAGCAGCAGCTCCGCCGTCACCGGCCGCTGGTTGCGCTCCATGAGCGCCACATAGGACGGCGAGATATCGAGATCGGCGGCCATATTGGCCTGGGTGAGCCCCAGATCGCGGCGGACCCGTTTGAGGCGCGGCCCCATGTAAAGCGCACTGCGAGCCATGGCGGCCTCCCGACGTTCGTGCGTTGATTACAACATTACAAACTATTTTTGTAAAGTAAGACATCATGACACCGGCGCGCATTTCCGCCGGAGCTCTCCGCTGGCATCGCTCGATGCACCCCAAGCGGAGGATGACGACGATGACCTATCATGCAGAGATTGAGCGGCTGACGGACAGCATTGCCCTGCAGGGCCCTGGCTGGGCCGCGATCGATCCTGAATCCGCCGCACGGATGCGCGCGCAGAACCGCTTTCGCACCGGGCTGGACATCGCCCGCTACACCGCCGGCATCATGCGCCGCGACATGGCGGCCTATGATCTGGACCCCGGCAATTACACCCAGTCGCTGGGCTGCTGGCATGGCTTCATCGGGCAGCAGAAGCTGATCGCCATCAAGAAGCATTTCGGCAGCACGCGCGGGCGCTATCTCTATCTCTCGGGCTGGATGATCGCGGCCCTGCGCAGCGAATTCGGCCCGCTGCCGGACCAGTCCATGCACGAGAAGACCAGCGTCCCCGCTCTGATCGCGGAACTCTACACCTTCCTGCGGCAGGCCGATGCCCGCGAGCTGGGCGGCCTGTTCCGCGCGCTGGACGACGCCAAGCGCACGCATAACCAGCTCGACGAGATGCGCCTCATCAATGCCATCGAGACACACGAGACGCATGTCGTACCCATCATCGCGGACATCGATGCCGGGTTCGGCAATGCCGAGGCGACTTATCTGCTGGCCAAGAAGATGATCGAGGCGGGCGCCTGCGCGCTCCAGATCGAGAACCAGGTCTCCGACGAGAAGCAGTGCGGCCATCAGGACGGCAAGGTCACCGTGCCGCACGAGGACTTCCTCCAGAAGATCCGCGCGATCCGCTATGCCTTCCTCGAACTGGGCGTGGAGGACGGCATCATCGTCGCGCGCACGGATTCGCTCGGCGCGGGCCTCACCAAGCAGATCGCCTACAGCCGCGAGCCCGGCGATCTGGGCGACCAGTATAATGGCTTCCTCGATTGCGAGGACATCGACCCCGCCGATGTCGGCAATGGAGAGGTGTTCATCAGCCGCGCAGGCAAGCTGCTGCGCCCGAAGCGCCTGCCCTCGAACCTCTACCAGTTCCGCCCCGGCACGGGAGAGGACCGCTGCGTGCTGGACAGCATCACGGCGCTGCGCAACGGCGCGGACCTGCTGTGGATCGAAACCGAGAAGCCGCATATCGGGCAGATCGCCGGCATGATGGATCGCATCCGCGCGGTGATCCCCAACGCGAAGCTGGTCTACAACAATTCACCGAGCTTCAACTGGACGCTCAATTTCCGCCAGCAGGTGTTCGATGCCTGGGAAGCGGAAGGCCGCGACGTCTCCGCCTATGACCGCGCCAAGCTGATGAGCGCGGACTATGACGGCACGGCGCTGGCCAGCGAAGCGGACGAGCGCATCCGCACGTTCCAGCGCGATGCCTCGGCCCGCGCTGGCATCTTCCATCACCTCATCACCCTGCCGACCTATCACACGGCGGCGCTGAGCACGGACAATCTGGCGCGCGACTATTTCGGCGAACAGGGCATGCTCGGCTATGTCGCGGGCGTGCAGCGCCGGGAGATCCGCGAAGGCATCGCCTGCGTGAAGCACCAGGCCATGGCGGGATCCGACATCGGCGACGATCACAAGGATTATTTCGCCGGGGACGCCGCGCTCAAGGCCGGTGGCGGCGCCAACACCATGAACCAGTTCGCCGCCTGACCATCAGGCCGGCAGAAAGCCAAGGAGGCATGACATGAGTGAGCCACAACGATCCCGCGCGGTCTTCTCGACCGAGGACTTCCGCCTGATCCGCACCGCCGTCGCGCATTATGCCCGCGAGGTGAAGGACAAGCCGGAATCCACCAAATATTCGAACCTGTTCCACCGGCTCGGTCGGATCGGTTGAGAGGAAGGCCCCGGCGCGAGCCGGGGCCGCAATGCTGGGGCGGGAATGATATCTGCGGCCGGAAAATGCTCACCGGTTGCGCTGGAGCTGCTGAAAGACGCCGAGCCGATCGGTGACCTGCCAATGACCGGTCAGACGCTCTGCGCTGTCGAACATATAGACCGTTGCGCCCGACATATGGATCGCTCGGCCGGTTGCCGGGAAGCCCGGCAAGTCTCCCCAGTGCGTGCCGTTCCAGAGCCAGGTCATGACGACAGCGTCGCCATCGGCGAACAAGGCCTGGATGTCGAAGCGCTGGTCGGGAAAGGCCGCCCGCGACGTGCGCACCCGCTCCCTGAACCCGGCGCGATCAAGGCTTTTGCCCTCCCAGGGATCGCCCGGATCGTGGTGGATCGTGTATGTCTCCGCGATATAGCCGTCAGCCGCGTCCACTTCACCTTCATCCCAGATCTGCCGGATGAACGCGACCAGCCGCTGCTTGCGCTGATCCTGCGTCGTCATGATCGTTCCTCATCGGGATTCGGCCGGGCCAGCGCCCGGGCATAATCCCGAATGTCCGGGGGCCACGCCGCCATCCGGTCGACGAAATCTTCATCCTCACCAGCGAACAGGGCGCGGATCGCTTCCTCGTAACCCGGCAGGTTGCCTGCGAGCGTGGACAGGAAGCGGTAGCAGCGCTCCTGTGCCGCCTTGCGATCGGTCCGCCCGCCATCGGCCCGACGGGCTTCGTCGACAAGGCGGCGCAACGCCTGCGAGGCGCCTCCCGACTGCCTTGCCAGCCATTCCCAATGACGCGGGAGCAGAGTCACTTCACGCGCAACGACGCCCAGCTTTGGCCGGCCCCGCGAACGGCCAGGCGCACCGGGCGGCGCATGCCGCGTCCCGGCTGCCGAGGCTTCAAGCTCGCTGCGCTCGGTCAATCGCGAGACGATCTCCGCGGTGGTGCCCCGAAGATCGAGCTCGATCACCGCGCCGGTCGTGTCATTGAAGGTGAGAACCGGGCCTTGCGTTCCGGCTTCGGCTGCCTTGATCGCCAAAGCCACATCGATCAGCGCGCCGCTGGCGATGCGCTGGTGGCCGGCAAAGGCCGTGCAGGGTGTGGACAGATAACTGGTCATGCCTCTTTTTAACCGGGTATAATTTGATGTCAATACACCCGGGTGATATTGCGTTGGCCGGGTGCGCATCGTAAGGGGCGCCAACATCGGAGGTGGCACATGAAGAGCGAGGATCGGAAGGCGGCTGTCGCGGCCTACAAGGAACGAAAGGTGGAGGCCGGCATCTATGCCGTCCGATGCACGGCATCCGATCAACTGTGGATCGGCAGCGCGCCGGATCTGTCCACCATCCGGAACCGTCTCTGGTTCACGCTGCAACAGGGCCGTAATTCGCATCGATCGCTTCAGGAGGCATGGACTGCGCATGGAAGCGAGACGTTCACCTTCGAGGTCATCGATCGCCTGACCGATGACGATGCTTCGAGTTCCAGCCGGGTCGCGGCGCTCAGGAGCCTCCATGCCGAATGGATAGAGGAGATGAATGGCATTCGCATCTAGGGCGGATCGACATTGTCCTACGGACGCTTTCGGCTCCAGCGCTGGCGGCCTGCAAATAGCGGTTTCCCGGTCTTCCGGTGCTCACGTACCTTGAGCACGCTGCGCGCCGGGCCAGCTTGGACGAACTCCGGGGCCATGGCGGCGCGCCTATCTCGTCATGAACGATGTCGTCCCGGACCTGATCCGGGACCCCGCTGCCTTGAATCTCGCCGGGTCCAGCCGGTTCGAGAAACAGGAAGAAGCGGGATCCCGGATCGAGTCCGGGATGACAAAGGAAAAGGGCTGAAAACCTGTCCGTCCGGGCCGGCGCGACGGTCTTCGTCGGCGCCGGCCCTGTAGGATCAGAAGTTGCGGCGTACCGTCAGCGCCACTTCGCGCGGGCGGCCCGGCTGGCCGGTGGTGTAGAACGCGTTCTGGAACTTGTTCAGGAAGTAATATTTGTCGAACAAGTTCGTGGCTTCCACCGCGACGGTCCAGTCCTTCTCGATGGTCTGGAATGCGATGCGCGCATTGACCACCGTGAACTTGGCGACCTGCGCGTTGGGCGAGCAGAGGAAGTCGCCGCAATAGCCGGGCGTGTAGTTCACGTCGACGCGCGGGGTGAGCGTGCCGAAGCCGAGATCGGCTTCATACTGGGTGCCGATGCTCCACTTCCACTTGCCGATGCCGGGCCGGCTGGCGCCAACCACGATGGAGGTCGTGGGATAATTGATGGAGGTGAAGGTGAAGTCCGTGAGGCTCCACGATCCGTCGATCGACCAGCCGCGCACGGGGCGGATCGTCGTTTCGAGCTCGAAACCCTTCACCTCGGCATTGCCGATGTTCAGATACTGGCCGCACAGGCCGGAGACGCCGCCGCGATCTGGCGGCAGTTCCTGGCCGTCAAGCCCGATGCAGACCTGCGGCACGCCCTGATAGCCCTCATAATCCATATAGAAGCCGGTGACGTTCAGGCGCACCCGGCGGTCGAGGAAGTCGCCCTTGAAGCCGACCTCATAGGATTTCAGCTTCTCGGCGCCGAACGGGCGGATCTGGTAGAAGCTGTAGGGACGCGGCGAAATGCCGCCGCCCTTGAAGCCGGTCGCGTACTGCGCATAGAGCATCACATCCGGCGTCACCTTGTAGGACGCGGCAAGGCGCAGGTCGGTGAGCGTCTCCTTGTAGGTGCCGACCTGGCCGGACAGCGGATTCTCCGGGTTGCTGAGCGGCAGATACTCGCCGAGCCCATCCGGATTGAAACGGCCGAACGTATAGTCCTTGCGCTGATGCGTGACGCGGATACCGCCTTCCAGCGTCAGCCGGTCCGTCACGTCCCAGGCGACATTGCCGAAGCCGGCATAGGTCGTAAGATCGGCCGTGTCGTCATTGATGAACGAGAAGCAGGGCGTCGCGGCCGCGCAGAAGCCGGAGAAAGGCGTGTGGATGCGCGCTTCGTACCGGGTGGCAGCGTCATAATAATAGCCGCCCAGCGTCACATGCACCGTATCGTTGACCAGATTGCCCGAGAGACGCAGCTCCTGGCTGAACTGGCGGTGATGGAACTTGGAATTGTCCTGGATGAACACGATCGGCGAGTTGTCGTTGTCCGATCCGCTCTGGCTGAAATATTTGCGATAGCCGGTGATCGACTTGAGCGAGAAGAAGGGGCTGATCTCATAATCGATCGTCCCCGAGACGCCCCAGCCATCCACCTGGCTGGCGGACGGCGCGATGAACGGGCCGAGCGGCGCGCCAGCGGGAATGGCGCTGGGCGGCGCGCCCGCAGGCTGGGGACCGGCGGCCGAATACATCACGCCGGGATCGTAGAAATTGGCATAGCTCGCATAGCCGTCGTTCAGCGGGGAACTGGCCCGGCGATACTTGCCATAAGGCACGAAGCGATCGTCAAAGGCGACGCCCTGATAGGGAATGCTCATGCCCGAGCGGTTGGAGGGGCTGGCCGTGCCCTTCGAGGCCGATTCCGCCGAGGCGATCAGCACCGAAGCCTGCGTGGCGGACTCGTCCCGCGTGTAGTCGGCCGAGACATTGATCTCCAGCGGGCTGCCTGCCGGCGCGAGGCGCAGCGACCCGCGCAGGGCGTACATGGACTGGTTGCCCAGCTCCCCGAGCTTGCAGTCGTTGCCCACAGCTGCAAGGCGCGGGATGGCGCCCGAGACGACGTCCGGATCGCTCGGATTGAGGCAGGCATAATCATAGCGCGTCACATAGCCGTCGCGATTGCGCGTGACGCCGGTGATGCGGGCGTAAAGCGCGTCGGGCACCACGGTGAAGTCCGCGCTGGCCTTGATGTCGCGGCGCTTGAAGTTGCCGAGCGCCACCTCGACGGAGCCGCCCTCGCCTTGCGGCTTCTTGGAATAGAGCCGGATGGCGCCGCCCTGCGAGTTCATGCCCGCGAGCGTGCCTTGCGGGCCGCGCAGCACCTCGACGCGATCGAGGTCGGTCAGGTCGAAGGCCGAGGCCGTGACCGTGCCGAAATAGATGTCGTCGATATAGATGCCGACGCCCGGCTCCACCGAGGGGCTCTGGTCGGACTGGCCGACGCCGCGAATGAACGCGCGCATCGAGTTGCCGGAACCGGCAGGGTTCTGCTGCAGGATCACGTTCGGCGACTGCGCGGTGATGTCCGTGAGCCGCGTCTGGCTGCGCGCCTCGAGCTGTGCGCCGCTGACGGCGGTGATCGCGAGTGGGACATCCTGCAGATTCTGCTCGCGCATCTGGGCAGTGACCACGATCACATCGTCGTCATTCTCGTCCGCGGCGGCTGTCGCCGTGCCCTGCGCCTGCGCCTGCGCGGCAGTCGCGAGGATGGCCGCACTGGCGAGAATGCTACTGCTCGCCAGGCCGATCCGCGATATCGTGCGCGCGAGACTATGCCGTAAAACCGTCATGTCAGACTCCCCTCCCTGCCGGGCTTTGCCGGCTCATTCATTCTTTGCCACACCGCCAGCAGTGCATCCGGACTGCGGGTTCCGCAGCCCGGCATCCTTCTGTGGCCTGCCGCTAAATTATTCTGGCGCCCGCTGCGAGGCTTTGACCGAGATAGAGAGTTGAATTGCCGCAGCTAGAAAGGGCGTTTGCGATCGCGCCCGGAAAAGCGCGGATTTCATGCCCTTTCGCTGGCTCCGGCTGGCTCGCCGGTCATCCCAGCCGGTCCGGTCCCCGCGAACCATGGCCGCAGGTGGCGCTCTGCCGATGCGTTTCCATGGCGCGAAATGCCCTGATTTCAGGGCTTGCCATGGGCGTCCCGGCGGCTCCGTGCGGCCTGATGTCCCGCCTGTTTCCATCTGGTCCCATCGGCATGCATTCTGCTGCAATCGCGCACCCCTCATCCTGCGCCGCTCAGGGCGCGGACCGCTGCTCGCTCGCCTCGCACAGCACCAGGAGGAAATCGCCATCGGCGTCGGTCCACTGGGCATTGGGCGTCCAGCCGCTTGCCTGCAGGATCAGCCGCGCCTGATCCGGCGTGTATTTGTGGCTGTTTTCCGTGTGGATGGTCTCGCCCGCGAGCATCGCGAAGCTGCAGCCCGAGATGCTGAAGCTCACATCCCGCGTGGCTTCGAGATGCATTTCGATGCGGCTCCAGTCCGGATTCCACCGCGCAACATGGCGGAACTGCTCGACCGGAATGTCCGCGCCGAGCTCGCGATTGATCCGCAGCAGCAGATTGAGATTGAAGCGCGCGGTGATGCCCTGCGTATCGTCATAGGCGCGGACCAGCCGGTCGATGTCCTTCACGCGGTCCACCCCGATCAGCAGTTGTGCCCGGTCGCCGAGCGTCTCGCGCATCGATCGCAGCAGGTCGACGGCGGTGCGGGGCACGAGATTGCCGATCGTCGAGCCGGGGAAGAAGCCGAGCATGCCGAAGGCCTTCACGGCAGCGGGCAATTCCACCGTCTTCATGAAGTCGGCTTCCACCGGCATCACCGGCAGCGTCGGGAAGGCTTGGGCGAGCGCCTCGCTGGACTGGCGCAGGAACTCACCGGAAATGTCGATCGGCACATAAGCCGCCGGAGATATCTCGCGCAGCAGCAGCGGCGTCTTGACCGAGCTGCCCGAGCCGAACTCCACCACCGCACGCCCCGGCCCGACCAGCCGGGCGATGTCCTGCCCGTGCCGCTCCAGCAGCGCGGTCTCGGCGCGCGTGGGATAATATTCCGGCAGGGCGGTGATGCGCTCGAACAGCTCGGACCCGGCGAGATCATAGAACCAGCGGGCGGGAATGGCCTTCTGGCGCTGGGCCATGCCTTTCAGTACATCGTCGCGAAACGCCGGATCGACGCCCTCGCCGTCCCGCTCGATCAGCTTCAGATTGGTGTGCACCATCATCATTCAAAGATCCTTGGCGAGGCGCAGGCCGGTGAATTGCCAGCGCTGATGGGGATGGAAGAAATTGCGGTAGGAAGCGCGGACATGCCCGCGCGGGGTCGCGCAGCTGCCGCCCTTGAGCACGAACTGGCTGCTCATGAACTTGCCATTATATTCGCCGACCGCGCCCGGCGCCGTGCGAAAGCCCGGATAAGGGCGATAGGCCGAGCCGGTCCATTCCCAGACATTGCCGAACAGCGAGGTGAAGCCCTCGCCCGCTTCCTCGAAGCGCGGGCTGACCGGCCCCGGGCCATCGAGCTGCACGCCCGCCATGGGATCGGCCGTGCGCGCGGCGGCTTCCCATTCCTGCTCGGTCGGCAATCGCGCGCCCGCCCAGGCGGCATAGGCATCCGCCTCGTAGAAGCTGACATGCGTGACCGGCGCCGCCGGATCGACCGGCTGCCAACCCGCGAGCGTGAACTGCTCCCAGACATGATGGCTGCGGCGCCAGTAAAGCGGATGCTCGACGCTCTCGCGGTTCACCCAGTCCCACCCGTCCGAGAGCCAGAGCGTGGGCGTCGCATAGCCATTGTCGTCGATGAACTCGAACCATTCGCCATTGGTGATGGTGCGATTGGCAAGCGCATGGGGCGCCAGGAGCGCGGGATGCGCCGGCCGCTCATTGTCGAAGGCGAAACCGTGCGCACCGGCGCCGATCTCCACGATGCCCTCCGGCCCGGCATGCCAGACCAGCGGCGTGGGGTAATGCTGCGGCTCATGCGCGGGCGGCCACAGGGCCGGGCCGAGCGGATTGCAGGAGAAGAGATGCTTGATGTCCGTCAGTAGCAGTTCCTGATGCTGCTGCTCGTGCTGGAGGCCGAGCTCGATCAACTCGGGACAGGTCTCCGCAAGCATCGGCAGGGCGGAGAGAAATGCCTCGTCCACCCGGGCACGATAGGCCAGCACCTCGTCCAGCGCCGGCCGCGTGAGCAGGCCCCGGCGCGGTCGCGCATGGCGCTCGCCCTCGGCTTCATAATAGCTGTTGAAGAGATAGGGCCAGCGCTCGTCGACCAGCCGATAGCCCGGCAGATGATCGCGCAGCACGAAAGTCTCGAAGAACCAGCTGCTGTGCGCCAGATGCCATTTGGCGGGCGACGCATCGGGCATGGACTGGGCGGTCGCATCGGCATCGGAAAGGGGCGCGGCCAGCGCGAGGCTGAGCGCGCGCACGTCGCGATATCGCTGGGCCAGCGCCTCGCTGTCCGCCGCGGCCAGGGGAGCTGGCGCAGTCGTGATGCTCATGGTTCTGACCCTCCTTCACGACCACCGATGGCCGCGTGCTCACGCCCTTCCGCTACGATTACGCACGAGCGCGGTTTTGGTTACCACCGATACTTTGGTTATAACGCCCCGCGCGGCAGGACAACTATGGGGCGGGGACGAATTCGCGGCCTTTGAGGGTCAGAAGCGCGCATTTTTTGCCCCCTTTCATTGTCATCCCGGACTCGATCCGGGATGACGCTGCCTTGACGATCGCCGGGTCCAGCCGGTTGAGAAAGGAAGAAGCGGGATCCCGGATCGAGTCCGGGATGACGACGTGAATGGCGAGAGATGGCGCGCAGCCATGGCCTCGAAATTCGTCCACGCCGGCTATCGGGCGGGGACCGGGCCTTCGCGCGCCAGCAGCCAGCGTGCCGCATCGGCGGGCGTGCGCTTGTCGGCATCGCGGTCCACCATCCAGTTCGCCGCGCGCATGGCATCCATGGGGATCGACCCGACCAGCGGCTGCAGCGCCGCGACCAGCCGGGGGTCCCGCGCGGCCGCCCCGGAAAGGAGCAGCAGCGCATCATAGCGGGGCAGAGCGCCGGCCGGATCGTCCAGCGTCACGAGATCGAGCGCGGCGATGCGCCCGTCCGAAGAGAAAGCGGAGATCACGTCCACCGAGCCGTCCGCCAGCGCGCGATACATGAAGGTGGGACTATAGGCCCGCTGAGACCGGAAGGCGGGGCCGTAGCCCACTTCCACCGCGCGCCATTCGGGGCGGCTGAGGAACTCGAGATCGCTGCCGAGGCGCAGGCGCGGCGATTCCCGCGCGAGATCCGCCAGCGTCGCGATGCCGAGCGCCTCGGCGCGGTCGCGGCGCATGGCGAAGGCATAGGCATTCTCGAACCCGAGCGGGCCGAGCAGCGTCACCCCGTCCCGGTCCGCCAGCTCCCGCGAGAGGGTGCGCATCATCGCTGCGCCGTCTGGCCTGTCCTCGCGTTGCAGGACATTGGCCCAGAGCGTGCCCGCATAATCGACATAGACCGCGATATCGCCCGCCGCGAGCGCGCGATAGGCGACCGAGGAGCCGAGATTGTCCCGCCGCTCGGTGCGATAGCCCGCCGCGCGCAGCCGCGCCTCGATGACGCGGGCGAGGATATATTGCTCGGAGAAATTCTTGGCGCCGATCACCACCGGCTTCCCGGCCGGTTCATCGGACGCCCTGCCGGCCCCGCCGCCGCTCGAAGGCAGGGGCATGAACGCCGCCGCCAGCGCGAGCAGCAGAAGCCCTAGCCCAGCCCAGAGCCGCGCGCGCGAGCGGGTCGCGAGCCCAGCCTCCACCTGCGCCAGCATCGCATCGACCAGCAGGGCAAGCAGCGCCGCCGCGATGCAGCCGGCCAGCACCCGCCGCCAGTCCTCGATCTGCAGACCGGAGAAGATGAGATCGCCCAGCGTCGGCTGGCCAATGGTGGTGGCGAGCGTCGCCGTGCCGATCGTCCAGACAGCGGCCGTGCGGATGCCGGCGAGGATCACCGGCGCGCCCAGCGGCAGCTCGACCAGCCGCAGCCGCTGCCCCGCCGTCATGCCGAGACCTTCCGCCGCCTCGATCAGCGCGGGATCGATGCCGCGGATCGCCGCCACGCCGTTGCGCACGATCGGCAGCAGAGCATAGACGGTGAGCGCCAGCAGCGCGGGGAGGAAGCCAAGCGCCGGGATCGCAAGGCCGCTCAGATCGGCGAGGAACAGCAGCAGCGGATAGAACAGCGCCAGAAGCGCCAGCCCCGGTATGGTCTGCAGCAGGCTGACGACCGCCAGCAATGGCCCTCGCGCGCCACGACGATGCGCCGCGAGAATGGCGAGCGGCAGGCCGATCGCGATGGCGAGCAACACCGCGCATCCGCTGAGCAACAGATGCTCCCGGGCAAGATTGGCCAGCTCGGCCCAACTCACGCCCAGCGCGCTCATGCGTCGCGCGCCAGGGCTTCGAGGGCAGCGGCTGCGCGGCGCGCCGCGTCCAGCATCGCGTCGATGCGCGGATCGCCCCGGTGACGGATCAGCGCGCGGGGCGTCATGTCGGCCAGCACCCGCCCCTCGTCCATCACGATGACGCGATCCGCGAGCAGCAGCGCTTCGCTCATGTCATGCGTCACGAGCAGACTGGTGAGGCCGAGCCGATCGTGCAGCGCGCGATAGGCCGTGCCGAGCTCGGCGCGCGTGACCGGGTCGAGCGCACCGAAAGGCTCGTCCATCAGCATGATCGAGGGGCCCGCCGCCAGCGCCCGCGCGAAGCCGACGCGCTGCGCCTGCCCGCCGGAAAGCTGCGCCGGATAGCGCTCCGCGAAATCCGCCGGCAGCGAGACGAGTGCCAGCAGCTCGGCGACCCGCGCCTCCCGCCCCGCGCGGGCCATGCCCTGCAGGCGCGGCACCAGCCAGATATTCTCCGCGACGCTCATGTACGGGAAGAGCCCGATGCCCTGGAACACATAGCCGATCCGGCGGCGCAGCGCGGCGAGCGGCTGGGCACTCACATCCTCGCCATCCACCATGATTTGCCCGCTATCGATATCGGCCAGCCGGTTGATCGCCTTGAGCAAGGTCGTCTTGCCCGCGCCCGACTGTCCGACGATGGCGAGGAAGCATCCGCTCTCGATGGCGAGCGTCACATCGTCGAGCGCGCGGCGCTCGCCATGGCTCTTGCTGACCTGAGAGAGAGTGATCATCGGCGAGACTGGACTTCCCTGGAGCGGCCGCGGAAAGGCCAGGTTAAACGCCAACGCGCAGGAAACCCAACCGGTTTCTCGCCCGGCGCCCCGGGTGGATCAGGCGCCCGCCCTGCCCGCGCCACAGTCCCGCTTCGGGCCGTCCATGAGGCGCCGGGGCAAATTCCCCAGAAACCAACCGGCCTCCAGCGTGTTGTGTAGAGCAAGGCGGCGCATAGGTCCTCAGGACAGGCGCGATAAATGGGGGTCCTGCTTGTCTTCGATCGGGTTCGGCTCAGGAGGCTTTGGCTCTGGTGGAGCCGCCCGGAGCCGCGCATTGCGTCTTCTCGCGGCGTCACCGCTGGTGCTGACCGCGCTCATCGTCGCCGGCCAGCCCGTCCGCGCGCGCCAGCCTGCCGTGCCTGCCGATCCGCCCGTGCTGACCGGCGCGGAAGCGCAGGACGCCGCCCCGTCAGACGCGCAGCCCGACGAGCCGATCATTTCCGACGAGGAATTCGACGAGAGCATCCCGCCGATTTCCGACGACCCCGCCGGCGCGATGGGCTCCGTCTCGGAGTGGGAAGCCGAGGCCGATCGCCGCGCCACGACGCCGGGCGAGCAGGCCCTGCCGCCCGTGGACGACATCGGCGCGCCCCTGCCGGACGACCCCGAGGCGGACCAGCCGCTCACCCCGATCGAAGCCTTCGACGTCGAGCCCTTCGACGACAGCCGCTACACCGAGGAGGAGGAGAGCCGCGCCGCCGAGACGCGGTACAATTACAGCATCGAAGGCCTCGACACGCTGAATGAGGCGGGCGGCAAGGCCCCGGTGGACGCCGATACGATCCGCGCCCAGTTCCAATCCCTCTCCGCGCTGGAAGACGGCGATGGCCGCGCGGCGAACGGCGCGATGATCAATGCGCGGCTGGAGGAGGACCAGAAGCTTCTCGCGGACATTCTTTCGAGCCACGGCTTCTTCGATTCCAACGTGCGCGGGAGCCTCCAGCTCGGCGAGACGGGCAGCGACGATCCGGTGCGCGTGCTTCTCGAAGTGACGCCCGGCCCCCGCTACGTGCTGGGTGCCATCCGCTTCGACGCGGCGCCGGTGATCCCCGAGGACCTCATCGTCAGTGCCTTCGCGCCGCAGACCGGCGACCCCATCGAGGCCGAGGACATCCTCGCGGGCGAGGCCAGCATCGCCGTGGAACTGCCGCAGAACGGCTATCCTTTCGTCGAGATCGGCGAGCGCGACATCCTGCTCGATGCGGAGACGCGCACCGGCGACTACACGCTGCCCGTGACGCCCGGCCCGCGCAGCAGCTTCGGCGACATCGTGAACCGGGGCGAGGAAGCCGTGTTCGAGCCCGGGCACATCGAGCGGATCGCCCGGTTCCGCAAGGGCGAGCTCTACGACAGCCGCAAAGTGGACGACCTGCGCCGCGCGCTGGTCGCGACCGGGCTGTTCTCGGTCGTCTCGGTCGATCCCGAGCCGAGCGGCGTCCCGGCCGGCGACGGCACGGACTATGCGACGCTGGTCGTCAGCCAGGAAGCAGGGCCACCGCGCACGCTCGCGGCGCAGGCGGGCTACGAGACGGGGCAAGGCATCAAGATCGACGGAAGCTGGACGCACCGGAACATGTTCCCGCCGGAAGGCGCGCTGGTCGTGCAAGGCACCGCCGGCACGCAGGAACAGGGGCTCGGCGTCGCGTTCCGCCGCTCCAATGCCGGCCGGCGCGACCGCACGGTGGAACTTGGCATCGATGCGCGGCGCAGCGACTTCGAGGCTTATGAGGCGCTGACGGGGCGGCTCTATGGCCGCGTCTCCTATGACAGCACGCCGATCTGGCAGAAGCGCTGGACCTATAATTACGGCTTCGAGCTGATCGGCACCAATGAGCAGGACTATGATTTCGACGCGGGCGAGCGGCGGCGGCGCACTTATTATGTGCTGACGCTGCCCGGGCAGATCACGTTCGACACGTCCAATTCGCTGCTCGATCCCACGCGCGGTTTCCGCCTGTCCGCGCGCATATCCCCGGAGAGCTCGCTGGGCAGCGGCGCGCAGGCCTATGCCCGCACGCTGTTCGAGGGCACGGGCTATTACCCCGTCTCGGATGATGTGGTGCTCGCCGGGCGCGCCCGCGTGGGCATGATCGGCGGCGCGGCGCGCGCGCAGATCGCGCCGTCGCGGCGCTTCTATGGCGGTGGCGGCGGCTCGGTCCGCGGCTTCGGCTATCAGGAGCTGGGACCCAAGGACCCGGACAACCGGCCGATCGGCGGGCGAAGCCTGGTCGAGGCGGCGGCGGAAGTGCGCTACCGCTTCGGAAATTACGGCATCGTCGGCTTCATCGATGGCGGGCAGGTATACACCAGCGAGATGCCGCGCTTCACGGACTGGCGCTTCGGCGTCGGCATTGGCGGACGCTTCTACACTAATTTTGGCCCGATGCGGCTGGACGTCGCCACGCCGATCAATCGCCAGCCGGGTGAATCGCGCGTTTCCGTCTATATCTCGATCGGGCAGGCCTTCTGATGGCGGAGACAAGCGACATGACGCCCGCGCCGCTGCCCGAGGCTCCCCCGCCCCGCCGCGCCCGCTGGGGCCGCCGCGTGGCGCTCGGCCTTCTCGGCCTGCTGGGCCTGCTCCTCGCCCTGGCGATCGGCGGCTATGCCTGGCTGGGCACGGACAGCGGCCGGCGCTTTGTGGCACGGCAGGTGGAAGGCCTGAGCTTCGAGAATGGCATGCAGATCCGCGTCGGCCGGATCGAGGGCTCGATCTTCGGCGCCATGCGTCTGCGCGATGTCGCCTTGCGCGACCCCCGGGGCACGTTCCTCAGCGCCCCGCTTGTCGACATGGACTGGCGCCCGTTCGCTTATCTTAGCAATCATGTGGACATCCGCGCGCTGCTCATCCCGCAGGCGCGGTTCCATCGCAACCCGCAGTTCAATCCCACGCCGCCGAGCGAAGGCCCGCTGCTGCCCGATCTCGACATCGACGTGAACCGACTGGAGATCGGTCGCCTGCAGATCGACGCGCCGGTCACCGGACGGCGCCATCTGCTGGGCCTTGCCGGCACGGTACACATTGCCGACCGCCGCGCGCAGATCAAGGCGGACGGGCGCGCCATCGCCGCCCCGGGCGTGGCCGGCGGCGACCGGCTCGCGCTGGTGCTCGACGCGGTGCCCGAAAGCAATCGCCTCGCCATCGAGATGCGACTGGCGGGCCCGGCCGACGGGCTCGTCGCGAGCTACAGCGGCGTGGCGCAACCCGTCGCGCTCACCGTCTCCGGCAAAGGCGACTGGCAGATTTGGGACGGGCGGCTCTCGGGCACGATGGGCGCGGAGGACCTCGCCAATGTGGTCATCACGGCGCGGGACGGCACGTTCACGGCGCGCGGACCGATCCGCCCCGGCCTGTTCATCACCGGTCCCGGGCGGGCGATGCTGGAACCCGTCACCCAGCTCGATCTCTCCGCCACGCTGGCCGAGCGGCGCGCTCATCTGCACGGCGGCGTCCAGAGCGACAATTTCACCTTCGGCGCTGACGGGCAGATCGACCTGGGCGCCAGCACCATGCGCGATCTCCAGCTCGGCTTCCGCCTGCTCAAGCCGAGTGTCATCGCGGAGAATCTCAGCGGTGCGGACATCGCCGCGACGGCCACGCTCAACGGCAGCTTCGCCGCGCCGGAAATCGCCTACGGGCTGACCGCGCAGCGGATCGGCTTCGGTGCGACGGTGGTGGAAGGGCTGAGCCTCTCGGGCAGCGCCGCGCTGGAGAAGGAGCAATGGCGCATCCCGCTGCACGGCAGCGCCCGGCGGATCATCGGCGTCAACGAGAGCGTTGCCCCGCTGCTCACCAATGTGCGGCTCGATGGCGACCTCGCTTATGCGAATGCCCGGCTGCTCTCGGACAATATCCGCCTGCGCTCGGACCGGATCGATGCCACCGCCGTGATCGTCGCGGATCTCGACAAGGCGCTGTACAGCGGCGCGCTCAATGGCCGGGTCAATGATTACCGGGTGGAAAGCGTCGGCATCTTCAACCTGCAGACGGACATGGACCTCAAGACCGGGGCCAATGGCTATTTCCGGCTCGGCGGTCGCGTCGCGGCCCGCTCCACGCGGCTGCTGAACGATAGCGTGCAGACGTTCCTCGGCGGCAACGCGCTCATTGTCGCGAATGTGGGTTATGACAGCAATGGCGTGGCCAGCCTCGACCGGCTGGACGTGTCGGCCCCGCAATTCCGGCTCACCGGCGGCCGGGGCCGTTATGGGGCGGACGGATCGCTGCGCTTCGCCGCGAGCGGCAGTTCGGATCAATATGGCCCCTTGAGCCTGGACGTGACGGGCTCGGTCGCGCGGCCGGTGGTTCGCCTCGCCGCGCCGCGCCCGGGGCTCGGCATCGGCGTTGCCGATCTGGAAGCGACGGTGCGCGGCAATGACGGCACCTATCTGGTCGATGCCCAAGGCGTCACCGATTATGGACCGCTCAAGGCCGACGTGGCGGTGCGTACCGGCGGCGCGCTGGCGATCGACGTGCGGCAGGGAACCAATTTCGCCGGCATCGGCTTGACCGGCCAGATCACGCAGACGCGCGCCGGCCCATTCGCGGGAACGCTGCTCGCCAATGGCTCCGGCCTCAACGGACGGGTGGACCTCTCGGATCAGGGCGGCTCGCAGCGCCTGCTCGTCAATGCGCGTGCCCGCGACGCGAGCCTGCCCGGCAACGCCACTGTCAGCCTGGCACGCGGCTTCGTGAATGCGGACGTCCTGCTCGCCGACCAGCCGCAGGTGGTGGCGGCCATGCAGCTCGCCGGGGCCCGCATGGGCGAACTCAGCATTGCCGGGGCCCGCGCCGACGTGAATTATCGCGGCGGCAGCGGCCAGGCGAAGATGCTGGTCGAAGGACGCACGCGTTACCCCTTCCGGCTCGCGGCCAACACGCGCTTCGATCCCGCGCTCTGGCGCGTCGCGATCGACGGGCGGCTCAACGGCATCGACGTGAAGACGCGCGAGGCCATGCGGATTGTCCCGGAGGACAGCGGATACACGCTTCGCCCCGCCGCGCTGTCGATCGGACAGGGCACGCTGCGGCTGGCTGGCCGCTATGGCCCGGGCATGTCCCTCCAGGCGCGCCTGCAGGACGTCAATCTGGCGCTCGCCAATCCGTTCGCCCCCGGCCTCGGCCTTGGCGGCATGGCCAATGGGAGCGTCGATTTCTCGCAACCGTCGGACAGCGCCTTCCCGAGCGCGGACGCGCGCCTGCGGATCGACAATTTCACCCGCACGAGCCTTGCGGCGGTGTCCGAGCCGGTCGACATGAGCTTCGTGGGCCGGCTGGTGCCGGATGGCGGCAATGCCCGCGCCATCATCCGCCGGCGCGGCGCCGCGATCGGGCGCCTGCAGGTCGATCTTCGTCCCCTGCCCCCCGGCGCCGGCAGCTGGACCACGCGCCTCATGGCGGCGCCCCTCTCCGGCGGCGTGCGCTACAACGGCCCGGCGGACGTGCTGTTCTCGCTTGCGGCCCTGCCCGACCAGAGCCTGCGCGGCGCAGTCGGCCTTGCCGCCGACTTCACCGGACGGGTCAGCGCGCCGCAACTCACCGGCGTCGTGCGCGCGAACAATCTCGTCTATGAGAATACGCAGTTCGGCACCCGTCTGACCCAGCTCGCGGTACGCGGCCGCTTCACCAATGACCGCCTGCAGGTCGAGAGCCTCACTGCCAATGCGGGCGACGGCACGGTGAGCGCCAGTGGCTTCGTCTCGCTCAGTTCCGCCCAGGGCTTCCCCATCCAGCTCGGCATCGACATGAACAATGCCCAGCTCGCGAGCGGATCCGACATGGAGGCCCGCACGACGGGGCAGTTGCGCGTGGTCAACGGCCCGGGCACCCCGGCGACGATCAGCGGGAGCATTGCGCTGCCCGAGACGCGCTATCGCATCGTCCGCCAGGGTTCGGCGCAGGTGCCCACGCTCACCGGCGTGCGCCGCAAGCCGGCGCTCGGACGCGAGCGGATCAGCGGCGCGCCCGAGCCGATGGAGAGCATCCCGTCCGACTGGCGGCTGGACGTGCGGCTCCGGGCGGACAACCGCATCTACGTGAGCGGCATGGGCCTCGAATCCGAATGGAGCGCGGACATCCATGTCGGCGGCACCAGCGGCGCGCCGCGGATCACCGGCGACGTCCGGCTCGTGCGCGGCACGCTCGGCTTTGCCGGCCGCTCGTTCGAGCTTCAGGAAGGCCGCCTCACCTTCAGCGGCGACGAAATGACCAATCCGGAACTGCGCATCGTGGCGAGCGGCGATGTCGAGGACGTGACGATCAACATCACCATCACCGGCTCGGCCGGCGACCCCCAGATCGCGTTCAGCTCGACGCCCAGCCTCCCCCAGGACGAACTGATGGCCCGCATCCTGTTCGGCAATTCGGTCGGGGAACTGAGCACGATCCAGGCGGTCCAGCTCGCCGCCTCGCTCAACAGCCTGCGCGGCAGCGGCGGCGGGCTCAATCCGCTCGGCGTGCTGCAATCCGCCAGCGGCATCGACCGGCTGCGCATCCTCGGCGCGGACGAGGAGACCGGCCGGGGAACTTCCCTCGCAGTGGGGCAATATATCAGCAACGACATCTATGTGGAGATCGTGACGGACGCGCGGGGATATACCGCTACCCAGCTCGAAGTCAGCTTGTCCCGCGCCCTTTCGGTGCTCAGCTCGATGGGCAGCTTCGGCGGATCAAGCGTGAACTTGCGCTATCGGAAGGATTATTGATGCGCCGTTTCCTTGTCCTTTGCTGCCCGATGCTGCTCGTGGCCTGCGGCAGCGACCAGAGCTTCGACGAGCGCTACAACGAGCAGGCGCAGTCGATCGATACGACCGCGAGCAACATCCAGGAGGAGCTGAGCCGGCAGATGAACGCCTCCGCGCATGCCGGCCGGCTCCGCACCGATCCGAATGCGCCCGACACCATGGTCAATCAGGCTGAGCCATGACACCGAGCGAGGGACCAGTCACGGAGGACGGCCAGCCGATCTCCCGCCAGGACGCGGAGATGCTGGCCGATACGCTGCCCGGCGCACGGGGGGAATCCCCGCTGCAGCTTCCGCGCGCCGCCTGGTGGTCGATCGTCAAGCGCATCTACGTGATGATCGGCTTCCACAATCTCAGCCTCCTGGCCGCGGGCGTGGCTTTCTATGCCTTTCTCGCCTTCGTGCCGCTCATCGCGTCGATCGTCCTCCTGTACGGACTGGTCGGCGATCCGCAGAGCGTCGCCGCCAACATCACGCTGCTCGAAGGCATCGTGCCGCCCGAGGTGCTGACCATCCTGAAGGAACAGCTGCTGGCGATCGTCACCAGCAGCAAGACGGCGCAGGGCCTCGGCCTCTTCATCGCGCTCTTCTTTTCGCTTTACGGCGCGATGCGCGCGGCCACGGCGATGATCACCGCGCTCAACGTGATCTACGAGGAATATGAGACGCGCAACTTCATCCGCACCACCGGCCTCGCGGCCGCCATCACGCTCGGCATGGTCATGGTCGCCATCATCGGCACGGTGGCGATCTCGCTGTTCACATATGCGCGCAATTTCCTCGCGCCTTATATCGGTAGCGCTGCCGCCCTGCTCATCCAGGGGCTGACCTGGCTGTTCGCGGGCGCGCTCATCAGCCTGACCTTCGCGGTGTTCTTTCGCTACGCGCCGGACCGGCGCGCCGCCAAATGGCGGTGGCTCTCGGTGGGCTCGGTCCTCTCCACGGTGCTCTGGCTGGCGATCACCCTGGGCTTCGGCTTCTATGTCGCCAACATCACGAACTACAACGCCACTTATGGCTCGCTCGCGGCGGTCGTCATCTTTCTCATGTGGCTGTTCGTGTCCGCCTTTGCGGTGCTGATCGGCGCGGAAGTGAACAGCGAGATGGAGCGGCAGACCATGGTCGACTCGACTGTCGGCCCGGACCGCCCGATGGGCGAGCGGGGCGCGGTGATGGCGGACAGTGTCGCGCTCGACCGGGCGAGCCGGCTGCTCATGGAGAAGAAGCGCCGGCGGGAGGCCGCGCATCGCGCCAGCCGCGTATCCTGAACGGCGCGGCACGGGAACAGGCCCGGTTTCCGGGCGTTGGCATGACAAAAGGTTCACGCGCGAAGGAGATCCGACATGGCGGCTTCCACAGCTTCACACACTGCGAATTCGGCGGGCAAGGCTCCGGCGGGCAAGGCGCTTTCGACGCCTGCGAAGAGCAAATCGTCGACGGACGCCGTCGCGCCCAAGGCCCGCGCCGTGGCCCGGTCGGTCGGTCAGGCCTGCATCACGACCGGCGAGGCGGGGATCGCGCTCGCCGAGCCCGTGATGCGCTCGCTGCGGAGCGAGCAGCCCGGCACGCTCGCGAAGATGGCACTGGCCGCTGCAACGCCCCGTCTCGTGGATGGCGCGATCCGGTTCGCGATCCGCAATCCGGTGGTCACGCTCATCGGCGTGGTTGTCATCGCGCGCATGAAAATGCGCCAGCAGGCCGCCGCCGGCGAGGGGGCGTGAGGGCCAGCGCCCCCCGCTCCTCACCGGCTGCGACCTGCACCGCGTCAGTTTCGATCAGCGATCGCTTCACCGTCCTTTTCTTCCTCGAACAGCAGCGCCGCAGCACCCGTCGCCGAGAGACGGACTTGATCGCCCTCGATCTCGGCAACCAGCCCGCCCGACAGATAATGATGGTGGCTGCCATGCGAGCCGCTGTCGGCCTTCGTCATCTTGATCCGGTCGCCCTCGACCTTGTCGACGGTGCCGATGTGCACGCCGTCCGCCCCGATGATGTCCATATGCTCACGCACCTGACTCAGATCAGCCATGATTGCTCTCCTTTCATGATCGTCATGGGCCTCTCTTGCGAACGCACCGGCGGCGGATTGGATGCCCGCTCGCGCAGCGGTTCGCCTCGCCCCCTGCCCGGCTGCGCGGATGAGCCGCGGCTCGACCGGCGGCCGGCGGGCAGGAGCAGCGCGCCATGCCGATAACCACCGATCCCGAGTGGCAGCAGCTCGCGCTTTATGCGGCGGGCGCGGCGCTGCTGCTCATCATCCTTTTCAACATTCCTTATGTGGGGCGGATATTGCGCGCGCTCCTCTCCTTCGCGATCCTGGCTTTCTGCCTATTCCTGCTGTTCCAGCATGCACCCTTCGATCCCAACCTCGCGCGCCTCACCGATCGCATGGGGATCGACGGGCAGCGGATAGAGGGCGAGGAAGTCCATATCCCGATGGCGCGGGATGGTCATTTCTGGGCCGATGTGCGGATCAACGGCGTGGAGCGCCGCATGCTCATCGACAGTGGCGCCACCATCACCGCCGTTTCGGCGCAGACCGCCGATCTGACTTCGGTCCAGCGCGACGCCAGCATGGTGCCCGTGATCCTGCGGACGGCCAATGGCGCGGTGGAAGCGCGCACCGGGACGGTCGAGCAGCTCCAGCTCGGCGGCATTCAAGCCCAGGGCCTCAAGGTCGTCATCTCGCCCGCTCTGGGCCCGATGGACGTGCTGGGCATGAATTTCCTCTCCAAGCTGGCCTCATGGCGCGTGGAGGGGCGTACGCTCATTCTGGTGCCGCCACGGGCGACGGCGGCATCGGAAAACGGCACGGCAGATCGGGCGCCATCCTGACCCCTGCCCCCCGGGGCCGGGCCATCCCGCTCGCGTCAGCCGGCGGGGTCGCGCAGGAACCGCTCCACCGCCTCCGGGCTTCCGATGGCCATCGGGGCGGCCCAGAGCCCGGGCTCCCGATCGCCTGACTGGAACCCGTTGAAGGGCTGCCAGGCGTCGCCTCCCTGCTTCTCCAGCATGGTCTTGCCGGCCGCGATGCCGAGGGCCGCGCCGGCAGCGACATCCCAGATATTGGGCCGTTCAAACCATGCCATTTCGAGCAGTCCGGCCGCGACGAAAGCGCATTCGATAGCGGCCGATCCCGTCTTGCGGCTGTCCCAGTCCGGCGCCGGACGGGACGGCGCGCTGGGGACGCCCCGCAGGCGGCGCCGTACGTCCGGATTGACCTGGCTGTCCAGCGTCGCGCCGTTGAACCGCAACGGCCCGTTGACCGCGGCATGATAGACGCCCGCCTCAAGGGCATGGCTGGTGCTGCACCAGACCGCGCCGGCAATGGGCCGTCCCCGGAAAAGGACGCCCACCGAGGAGGCGAACAGCGGAAAGCCGTTGATGAAATTGGTGGTGCCGTCGATCGGGTCGACCGCCCAGAGGAAGTCATGGCCACGGCCCGGCCGATGATCCATTTCCTCCCCGATGATGTCATGATCGGGGAAATGCACCGCCAGCCGCTCGCGGATGACGGTTTCGACATGGGCATCCACTTCCGACACCGGATCGCGGAAATGCGCGCTATCCTCCTCGCTGCTCTTGTAGCGCACGCGCAGCATGCCACCGAGCGCGGCGCGGATCTCGGTGCCGCCCAGCTGGGCAAGCTCGACGGCGAGCGCCTCGATGTCGGTCAGGAGGGCATCGTCGAGCAGGGCGCTCTCGTGCTTGTCGCGGGTCATCATGTCAGCTCCCGTGGCTGGAGGATCTTCACCGGGCGGCGCAAGCGGACCTCCACGCTGCCAGACAGTGTCGCATCGGGTGAGCGGTCATCGAGGCGGAAGGGCCGGTCATGCACGGTCAGCCGGGCTCGGGTGGCGCGCCAGACCGGCAGCGGGCAGGGAGCAGCATCGGGATCGAGGGCCCATTCGTGCAGCAGGTCGCGCTGGTGCGGCTGCACGACGACGATGTCGAACAGCCCATCACCCGCGAGCGCACCCGGCGCGAGTGCCAGCGTGGACCCGACAAAGGGAATGTTCATGATCTCCACCATCAGGCATTGGCCCTGCCAGCGCCTATCCGGCGTTTCGATCGCGCAATCGAACGGCTCGGCCCGGCACAGCGCGGCGCGGAAGGCCGCACGGCCGTTCTCCCGTTTCTCGGCGGCCGTTCTGGGCGCCTCCTCCGCATCGTCGACGGCGTCCGTGAGCACACCCGTGCCGACGGCTTCCACGAACCTGCGGCGCCCCCATGGGCCATCCGCTTCGCAGCGGTCGAGCAGCGTCCAGCGCTCGGCCGACCAGCGCTCGGGGATCGTGCGCCAGTCCCCGTCGACACCGAGCGCGCCGGCGATATTGTTGGCGCCGCCCAGTGGCAGGATGCCGATCGGCACATCCTGATCCTTCAGCGCCGAAACCACATCGGCCACGGTGCCATCGCCGCCCGCTGCGACGATGAGGTCGAACGGCCCCTCGAGAGCGGCCTCGAGCTCCTCATCCAGATGCGAGCAATATCGGCTCTCGTAGCCCGCGCGGCGCAGATACGCCTCGATGACATGGCGTGGCACCGGATCGGTGCCAGCATTGTCATTATGGACCAGCAGGGCGCGCTTCATCGGGTGGCCGGCGCGACGCGCCAAATGGTGTTGGAGAGATCGTCCGCGACGAACAGCGCCCGGCGCGCGGGATCATAAGTGACGCCGACCGGCCGTCCCCGCGCATTGCCATCCTCATCGATGAAGCCGGTCAGGAAGGGACGCGGCGGGCCGGCGGGCCGGCCGTTCGAGAACGGCACCCACACGACATTGTAACCGACGAGCGTCCGGCGGTTCCAGCTGCCATGCTGCCCCACGAAGGCACCCTCCCCATAGCTGCCGGCGAAACCCGGCCCGCGCACGAAGGCAAGGCCCAGCGGCGCGACATGGGAGCCCAGCGAATAATCCGGCGTGACCGCGCTGGCGACCAGCTCCGGCTTCTGCGGCCGCACGCGCGGATCGATGTGCCGGCCCCAGTAGCTGTACGGCCAGCCATAGAAAGCGCCCGGACGCACGGCGGTGAGGTAATCCGGCACCAGATTGGCCCCGATCTCGTCCCGCTCGTTCACCACGGCCCAGAGGGCACGGGTGCGCGGCTCGATGGCCAGCGCGGTGGGATTGCGAATGCCGGTCACATAGGTGCGGCGGGCGCCGGTCTCGCGGTCGATTTCCCAGATGACGGCGCGTTCCTCTTCCACCGCCATGCCCCGCTCGCCGACATTGCTGTTGGAGCCGATCCCCACATAAAGCTTCGTGCCATCGGCACTGGCGACCAGTGCCTTGGTCCAGTGGTGATTGAGCCGCGAGGGCAGTTTGGTGACTTCCGTGCCAGGCGTGGTGATCCGCGTCTGGCCTTCCTGATAAGGGAAGCGCAGCAGGGCATCCTGATTGGCGACGTACAGGCTGCCATCCACCAGTGCGAGGCCATAAGGCGCGTTCAGCCCGGAAATGAACGTGGTGCGAAAGTCCGCCCGGCCGTCGCCATCCTCATCCCGCAACAGGGTGATGCGGTCGCCGCCTTCGGTGCCGCTCTTGCCGCGACTCTTGATGATGCCGGCGATGAGATCCTTGGGTCGCATCACCGGGGCGCCGCCACCCAGACCCTCCGCCACCAACAGGTCGCCATTGGGCAGCACGAGCATCTGGCGGGGCACCTTGAGATCGGTGGCGAGGGCCGTGACGGTAAAGCCCGCCGGCGCACGGGGCTTCCCGCCGTCCCAGCCGGTCGGCGAGGCGATCTTCATGGGCGGGACCAGCGTCTCCGCAGGCTCGGGCAGATGCGGGCGGGACCCGATCTGCTCCGGCGGCAACGGACCGTCCGAACATCCCGCCAGAGCGAGGCTGAGCGCCAGGCCGGCCACGGCCGGGCGCGAGACCGACTGGCGGCGCAGCGCGCGCATCTTCATGAGCCGGGTCATGCCAGCACCTCCTTGCGGCGGATGCCGGCAAAGCCGATCCATGCCGCGAGCAGGGCCAGCAGCGTGCAGAGAATGGAGAGCGCCAGACCCGCGCCGCCCACCGAGCTCCAGCCGTCACGGCTGTGCTGGAAGGCATTGATGAGGCCGAGTATCCACATGGCCGCGAGGATCAGCAGATAGCCAAGCGCGCGCGGGCGTCCCGGCGCCCTCCGCTTGCCGAGGACAAAGGACAGCGCGGCCCAGACAAGCGCGCCCGTGCCGCCAAGCATCGCCCCCGTGATCAGCCATGCGGAGAAATTGGACCACTGGATCTCCGCCGTCTTCAGATAAGCAAGGTCCGAGAGAAGCGCGCCGGAAAACATGGCGACGGGAAAGCTCAGCAGAATGGCGTGAAGGGGATGAAGCACCGTCTCCCTTCTGCGGTGCAAAGCGGTCATGGGGGTGCATTCCTCCGGTTGCGGACTGCCGGGACGCGGCGCGATCATTCTCGGCCGGCAGAGACGTCATTCCGGGTATTCCTCTCCGGCAAATCCTCTCCACAAGCCTTCCTTGGGAACCGCACGCTCCTGCCAAGGTTCCCGAAGTGGGGAAGGAACCGACTGATGGATCGCACCTGGATACCTTATTGCGGCGTGGCGCCACTGCCGTCCGAATGGCTGACGCGCTGGAATTTCGATCCGCTCGTGATCGCCGCGCTGCTGTTGGCGGGCCTCTGGGCGTGGCGGCGTGGGGCGGACCGGACATCCGCGAGCCTCGGCCTTGCCTGCCTTGCGCTGCTCTTCATATCGCCGCTCTGCGCGCTGTCTTCCGCCCTGTTCGGCGCGCGCGTCGTCCATCATGTCCTGCTTACGGCGGTGGCAGCGCCATTGCTCGTCCGGGGCCTCGGGCTGCGGTCACCGGGCGGCGTGGCTTACTGGGCGGGCGCGCACGCGCTGCTCTTCTGGATATGGCATGCGCCGGGGCCTTATGCCTTCGCGCTCTCCAGCGATGCCGCCTACTGGCTGATGCAGGCCAGCCTGCTCGGCAGCGCCCTCGGCTTCTGGGCAGCGCTGCGAGGCACGGCGGATAGCTCGGCCATCGGCCTGCTGCTCATCATGATGGTGCAGATGGGCCTGCTCGGCGCGCTCATCACCTTCGCCACGCAACCAATGTACGCGCCGCACTGGCTGAGCACGCAGCCCTGGGGCTTCACCCCGCTGGAGGACCAGCAGGTGGGCGGGCTCATCATGTGGGCGCCGGCCTCCGCGCTTTATCTCGGCGCCGCGCTGCTGCGCGGCTGGCGGATGCTCACGCCTGCGCGAGCCCTCCCGGCATGATCGAGGCGCGGGCATGATCGAGGCGATCCGGGCCTGGGCGGCCCGTCATACGGCGGAACGGCGCTACTCCCCGATTGGGCAGGTCTTCCACTGGACCATGGCCGCCCTCATCCTCTTCCAGCTTGGCTGGGGCTGGTACATGAGCCGGCTGCCAGCGGGAGGCGACAAGCTGCGCGCCTTCGAGGTCCATGCCGAGATCGGCCTGCTGATGCTGATGCTCGCGCTGCTGCGCCTGCTCTGGCGGTTCATCGTTCCGGCGCCCATCAACGACGCCAATGATCTCGGATGGCAGACCCGCGCCGCTTATGTGACGCATGTCCTCTTCTACATCTGCTTTTTCGGCCTGCCGCTGAGCGGCTGGGCAATGTGGTCAGCGATCGACGGCGGCCCGCCGCTTCGCCTTGCAGGGCTCGTCCCCTGGCCGCTCATGCCTTTCGCCGCGACGCCGGTGCCGGTCCAGTGGCTGGCCCTGAACTGGGGCGAGAGCATCCACGCCATCCTGATTCTGCTGCTTATCGTGATGATCCCGCTGCATGTGGGCGCGGCCCTAAAGCATCATTTCTGGAATCGACACGACGTGCTGCGCGGGATGCTGCCGGAGCTTCCGGAAGATGCGCCCCTGGAAGTGCCGCGGCATGGGCTGCAACCGCCGCCACCTCCTCCGAAGAAAGCCGGCGGCTGACCGCCAGCATCTCGCCGAGCGGATCATTGAGGCGCTTTCCGGTCCGCCAAGCCCATAATTGCCGCGCCATATAGTCGGCCGGCTGGCCCGCGAGCGGCGGATTGCCCGGCCCGCCCCCCTCGCCATTTTCGCCATGGCATTGGGCGCAGGCCTGCAGGCCCCGCGCGGGGTCGCCCTCGCTGTATAATCGCGCAGCATGCGGATCGGTCGCGGAGGCCGTGGCGGCAGAGGGCGCCCATGTGGGTGCCAGTCCCGCATAGTAAGCGGCGACTTTCTCCCGATCGTCCGCATCGAGGTGCTGGGCGATGGCCCGCATGGGCGCATGGTCGCGCCGCCCGGAGGCATAATCGTCCAGCTGGCGATGCAGATAGCCCGCATCCAGGCCGGCGAGGCGCGGCGTGGCCCCGCCATCGCCTTGGCCATCGACGCCATGACAGGAGAAGCACGCGGCGGTCGCGCCGCCATCCGCGCCGCTGAAGGCGATCACTTCACCGGTGGCGCGGAAACGGCTGTCCCGGGGCGGCAGGTCGCAACCGGCGAGCGGAAGCAGGGCAAGGATGAAACGAAGCTGCACATTGCCGGGAACGGATCGGGCCGCAGAGCGGTTCCAGTCAGGAACGCAGACTCGGGGACAATCATGCTCCGCCCAAGGGGAATCGTCTTGATGGCGGCAATCGGACTGACGACCACAGCACTTGGCGCCTGCAAGCCGGCCGAGCTTCGGCCGCGCGAGGCGGACGCCCAGGCAATCGCGCGCGGGCAGGACGCTGCGGCGCGGCTGGGCTGCGGCGCCTGCCACACGATGCCGGGCATCGGCTGGCCGCAGGGACGCGTCGGGCCGGATCTTCATGGCTATGGGGACCGTGCGCTGATCGCGGGCCGCGTGCCCAATCGACCCGAGCAGCTTGCCCGCTTCGTTCGCGATGCGCCGTCGATCGCGCCCGGCACCGCCATGCCCGCCATCCCGATGAAGGACGAGGAGGCTCGCGACATCGCGGCTTGGCTGCAAAGCTTCCGTGCGCGCTGAGGCGCCAGTCTCGGCGACGGGGAATGGCTGGCTGCCACCCGTTCTGGACCCGGCCGGTCCGTTCTCGGAGCCGGTGACGACGCTCGCATGGGTGCTGCTGGCCGGCGGCTTCGCTGTCCTCGGCGTCGTGCTCGCCGCGCTCTGGATCGCGCTGTTCGGCACGCCAACGCTCAAGGCGAAACTAGGCGGCGAGAAAGCGATCTGGATCGGCGGCTTTGCCTTCCCCGTCGTCGTGCTGAGCGGCCTGCTGATCTGGGGCCTTTCGCTGACCAGCCATCTTTCCGCCCACCGCGTCACCGGCACGGAAATGCGCGTGCGGGTGATCGGCGAGATGTGGTGGTGGCGCGTGCATTATCTCGACCAGAGCGGCCGCGAAACCCTGCGTGACGCCAACGAACTGCACATCCCCGTCGGGGAGCCGGTGCTGCTGGAGCTGGACGCGGCGGACGTGATCCACAGCTTCTGGGTGCCGCGCCTCAGCGGAAAGATGGACATGATCCCGGGCCGCACCAACCGCCTGCTGATCCAGGCCGACAAGCCGGGTGTCTATTGGGGGCAATGCGCCGAATATTGCGGCGGCCCTCATGCCCTCATGGGCTTCGTCGTCATTGCGCATGCGCCGGACGATTTCGCGCGCTGGCAGGCCAGCCGACGCCCGGCACCCGCGCCCGCGCCGGGCAGCACCGCCGCGCGCGGCGCCGCCCTGTTCCTCTCCAGCGGCTGCGCGGCCTGCCACACGATCCGGGGCACGGAAGCGAACGGCCTCGCCGGGCCGGATCTCACGCATGTCGGCACGCGCCGCACGCTGGGCGCAGGCATCCTCCCCAATAATCCGGGCACGCTGAATGGCTGGATCGCCGACAGCCAGGCGATCAAGCCAGCCAACCGCATGCCGGCCTATCATCAGTTTTCGGGCGAGGAGCTGCGCGCGCTCGGCGACTATCTGGCGACGCGCCAGTGACCTCCGAGACCGGTTTCGATCCCGCACTCTACGCGCGTTTCCCCACGCGCGAGCCGCGTCCCCCGGAAGAGGAAGAGACGCTGCGCCGCATCTGGTGCAAGCCCCGGGGGCTCGAATATCTCACCGTCGTCAACAACAATTATGTCGGCGTCTATTATGTCGGCATTGCGTTCCTGTTTTTCCTGCTGGCGGGGATTCTCGGCCTGCTGATGCGGGTCCAGCTTGCGGCGCCGCTGCTCGACGTGCTGCCGCAGGAGACCTACAATCAGGTCTTCACCATGCATGGCACGGTGATGATGTTCCTCTTCGCGGTGCCCGCGGTGGAAGCGGCGGCCGTGCTGCTGCTGCCGCAGATGCTGGCCGCGCGCGACCTGCCTTTCCCGCGCCTCTCGGCTTATGCCTTCTGGGCCTATGCGGTGGGCGGCCTGTGCTTCTTCGCCTCGCTCTTCGTGGGCCTCGCGCCGGATGGCGGCTGGTTCATGTACCCGCCGCTCACGTCCAAGGCCTTTTCGCCCGGCATCAATACCGATTTCTGGCTGCTCGGCATCGGCTTCATCGAGATCAGCGCGATTGCGGGCGCCATCGAGATCATCGTCGGCGTGCTACGCACCCGCGCGCCGGGCATGACGCTGGACAAGATGCCGATCTTCGCCTGGGCGATGCTGGTCTTCGCGGTGATGATCATCATCGCTTTCCCGAGCGTCATTCTCGCCACCCTGCTGCTGGAGATCGAACGCGCCTTCAACTGGCCCTTCTTCGAATCCGCGCGCGGGGGCGACCCGTTGCTCTGGCAGCATCTTTTCTGGTTCTTCGGGCACCCGGAAGTCTACATCATCTTCCTGCCTGCGGCGGGCATGATGAGCATGATCGTGCCGGTCGTCGCGCGCACCGAGCTCGTCGGTTACCGGCTCATCGTGCTGGCGATGCTGGGGACCGGCTTCATCAGCTTCGGCGTCTGGGCGCACCACATGTTCACGACCGGCATGCCGCCGATGACGACGGGCTTCTTCTCGGCCGCGTCCATGGCGGTGAGCGTGCCGGCCGGCATCCAGGTCTTCTCCTGGATCGCGACGCTCGCCACCGGCCGGCCGCGCTACAATGGCCCCGGCCTGTTCGTGCTCGGCAGTATCATCATCTTCGTCACCGGCGGCCTCACCGGCGTCATGGTCGCGCTCGTTCCGTTCGACTGGCAAGTGCACGATACCTACTTCATCGTCGCCCATTTCCATTATGTGCTGATCGGCGGGATGGTGTTCCCGCTGTTCGCCGCCTTCTACCACTGGGTGCCCATGATAAGCCGCCGCGCCCTCTCGGAGCGGCTGGCCAGATGGGTGTTCGGCCTGATGTTCCTGGGCATGAACATCGCCTTCATGCCGATGCACCTCACGGGGTTCATGGGCATGCCCCGGCGCGTCTATACCTATCTGCCGGAACATGGCTGGGACCTGCCCAACCTCATTTCCACCATCGGCGCGTTCATGTTCGCGGCCGGCGTCCTGCTGTTCGTCATCGATCTGCTGCGCAATTTCCGTCTTGCGCCGGGCGGCGGCAATGCGGGGAACGTCCATGGCGCGGGCACGCTCGAATGGCTGCCGACGAAACTCTATTCGGCCCGGTCGATCCCGATCGTCGACAGCCGGCAACCGCTCTGGAGAGATCCCGCGCTGGCGGACGACGTGGCGCAGGGGCGCTATTTCCTGCCTGGTTCGGCGACCGGCCTGCGTGAAACGATGGTCACCAGCCCGCTCCGCGCGGAACCGCAATATCTCCAGATCATGCCGACGCCATCGGCCTGGCCACTGGCCGCCGCGGTATTCACGGCCGGCTTCTTTCTGTCCCTCACGGTGCAGGCCTATGCGTTCGGCTTCGCGAGCGCGATCCTCGCGGTCATCGCCATTCTGCGCTGGCTGTGGGACACGGACCGGCGCCTTCCGATGGAGCGCGTGGACATCGGCGCGGGCATCCAGGTGCCGACTTATGTAACCGGCCCGTCCTCCCTCGGATGGTGGGCGACCGTCACGCTGCTCGTCGTGCTGGGCATGATGTTCGCCATGGCCCTGTTCGGCCTGGCTTATCTGCGCTCCAATCAGCCGGACTTCTGGAGCGCGCCGCCCTCGCTCCTGGCCGCCCTGCCGACGCTCGCGCTGCACGGCCTCGCGCTTGCGCTCGCGGTGGCGACGCGCCGGCTGCTCCGGATCGGAGCCGGCTGGGCGAGCGGCGCTCTGGTCGGTGCCGTGGCGTGCGGCGCGCTCGCGCTGGCTCTGGACAATGGCCAGTGGATGGCCACGGGCCTTCATCCCCAGATGAGCGGGCAGGCCGCGATCGTCTATGCCATCCAGCTCCTGCAAGGCTGCACGTTCGCAGTCGGCGGGCTCATGGCCGGATATTGCGTCGCGCGCGTGCTGCGCGGGCTCGTCAGCGTGCCGGCCAACACGACGGTTGACGTCTGCGCGCTGTTCATTGCCTTCGCGGCGGCGGAAGGCCTCGTCGGCTCGGTGTTCAGCCGCCTGATCGGGGCGGGCTGAGATGCGCGGCTGGCTGATCCTGCTGTCCGGGCTCGTCCTGTGGGCCGGGCATTTCTTCCTTCTCTACGGCATCGGCGAGTTCTGGGGCGAAGGGATCGCTCCGCGCATTGCGGTCGCCATCCTGACGCTGGCGGCGCTTGGCATCGCCGCTGCGATCTTCCTCAGGCTGTGGCGGGCGGCGCCGGTCGATGGCCACGAGCGCTGGCGCCGTCAATCCACGCTCGGGGGGCTGCTGCTCGGCGGCGTCGCCATCCTCTGGCAGGCCCTCCCCGCGCTGCTCTCCCAGTGAAGGCGCGGGGGGGCCGGCCCCTCCCCCCGGCTCAGACGATCAACCGATCCCACTGCCCATAATGCTCGTGCACCGGTCCACGACGCAGGCTGAGCAAGGCCAGCGCAATGCCGATGACGACGCTCGCGGCGG
This sequence comes from Sphingobium sp. SYK-6, assembly GCF_000283515.1. Lineage (GTDB taxonomy): Bacteria > Pseudomonadota > Alphaproteobacteria > Sphingomonadales > Sphingomonadaceae > Sphingobium > Sphingobium lignivorans. The sequence goes on along the minus strand of NC_015976.1, from coordinate 957,992 downwards.
TGTGCGCGCCATCCGCCCCGAGCAGGAACGGCGCTGCGGCCAGCGCGCCACCGAGGGGAATGAGCAGGTAGCGCAAGGCCCGCGCCATTTCGGCGGCTGCGAGCGAAATGACGGTGAGGGCAAGGAAGCCGATGATGTGATCGGCATGGGCCATCGCGCCCTGCGCGCCGAAGGTCAGACGGGTGAACAGCAAGGAGGCCGCAAGCAGGCCAGCCAGCGCGAGATTCCACGGCAGATTGACCCCGCCTGCCCACATGTCGCGAACGATTTCCCCGGCGCCGCGATCGAACTCGTCTTCACGCGTCGGGCGCGGGCCTTCATCGGTATCGCCGAACAGGAACACCCGCAGCCAAGGCCGCCCCGCCTTCGCGCGGCGCCGCACGAATTGCAGCGTCGCGAGCAGCTCGTCGAGCGAATAGGGTATCTGGATGAGCATCGCGGCCGCGCCGACGAGCGTGAGCGTCGCCCATGTACCGATGACCACCGGCTGGATGATGACGAACAGGATGGAGACCACGCCGAGCGGCGCGATCATCAGCCCGAACAGGAAGACCAGCCAGGGCATGGTGCGCCAGCGCGCGCGCGAGCCCACGATGCCGGTCACGATCTCCAACGCATAGGTGTAGCCGCCCAGCGCCGCATCGGGGATGGGGAAAGCCTCCGAGACATGCGAGGTGATGACCGCCTCGGTCCCGTTCTTGGCGGGGTCGTCCGGCAGGCCGGGGAAGAACGGCTCCCACACGCTGTCGATCTGCCCGAGCTGGTACGCGGTGAGATAGCGCGCCACCAGCAGGCCGACGAGCGCGAGGACGATGATCGGCACGCGCTGCGTCCAGGTCGAGGGATTGTAGCTCCAGCCGGGGGGAATGTCCGGTCCGGTCATCGCGGCGACCATGGAGGGGCCCGGCTCCGGCCGGGTTCCCACCGCGAGGCCGAAGGCGAAGGCGCCGACCAAAGTGTCGGAAATGAAAGCTGCCGGATTGCTCGTCCAGAACAGAAACGGCACCGCCATGATGCCCGCCGCCACGGCCGCGCTCGCCCAGCGCGCCCAGCCCATGCGCCAGGAGAGGGAAAGACCCGAGAACAGCATGAGCGCGGCGCCCAGCACGATCTCGGACCAGAACAGCGCCGGCTCCGTCACCTGTACGATCACCGGCTGCACGAGGATCCAGAAGCCCAGCGCCATGTTGACGAAATGCGCCCAGCGCCATTCGCCATGGACCGTGCGCAGCCAGGTCTCATGATCGGCGCGCAGCGTCTCGGCATGCAGGCCGACATCCTGCGCTTCGGCAACGAAGGCGGGCGGCGGGACGCGGTTTGCCTCATACCAGCCGGCCGGATCTTCCTTCAGCGTGGCGACGATCGCGGGCAGCTTGTCGGCAAGCCGGTGGCGCGGCTCCCACCCCAGCAGATCGCGGGCCCGGCTGATGTCCAGCGCATAATGATCGCTCGCCATGCGCGTCATGAAGGGCTGGATGAAGGGCTTCTCGCCGCCATCCAGCGCGTCGGGCACGAGCGGCTCCGCCTTGTCCTGCGCCCATGCGCCCGCAGCAGCGACCGGGGCGGGAACGCGCAGCGTCGCCCAGTCTTCCTCGCCATGGATCAGGCAGCCCAGCCGATCCTGCAAGTCCGCATAGCCGATCGCATCCGGCTCGCCGACCAGGATGACCGTCTCCCCGGGCAACCGATCGCGCCGGTCGATCGTCCGCACGAAGGCGTCGATCATGTCCTCGCGATGGACCATCGCCTGCCCGGCATCGGTATCGCCGGAATAGAGATGGCTCTGGAAATCCCGCTCGTAGATGCGGGCGATCTGATTCGCGAAGGTCGGAACCGAGCTGCGCTCGTCGTACAGGCCGGCGAGATGCAGGAAGACCACCGGCATGTCGCCGCGTGCAGCGCTGATGGCGGCTTCGGCTTCCGCCTTCGACCGGGGATAGGCCCAGCCGGGCGCAATGGGCTGGGACTCGTCGATGCGCTCGCCGGGCTGCCCGGGTTCATGGACCAGCATCGTGCCGGAATAGAGGAACTGCTCCACCTCGAAATCGCGGAGCGCTTCCACGAGGTTGCGGCTGCCCTCCACGTTGACCGCGCGATATTGCGGCGCATCCTCGCCGGTGAAATCGAAATAGGCCGCGAGATGCACGACGCTGGCGATCCGCTCGCCATGCTCCTCCCGCACCCGGCGCAGCACGTTTTCGACACTTGCCTTGTCGGTCAGGTCGACTTCGAGCACGGGATAATCGGTGTCGCCGCTCTTCACATCGAGCCCGACGATCCGGTAGTGCTCCCGCAGCGCGGTGGCGAGCGAGCGGCCGACATTGCCGGCGGCGCCCGTGATGAGGACAATGGGCTTCCCTGCCATGCTGCTGGCGCCTCCCTTCATGATCCCGAAGGACCGGTCTTTCCGGTTCATTACGGGCCCGGGACGGGATCGTTCCCCGTCATTCGCCCTCCGGTGCAAGGGAACTTGCCGCGCGCCCCGGCATTCCGTTCCGGGAGCCGTTCGAAGACGCGGCTCCGGCCGCACAGCGCCGGTCTTCCTCTTCGCCAGCAAAGAAAGCGCATCCCGATGGCCCTGCCGACCCGCAACGCCCTGCTCGCGCTCATCGCCGTGCTAGTCGTCGCGTGGACATTGCGCGCCACCGCGATGGTCGCGGTGCCGGTCGTCGCGGCGTTGCTCGCTGCGCTGGCGGTCGCCCCCCTCGCAAAGCGCATCAGCCGCGCCGTGCCGCCCTCCCTGGGCTGGCTCGGCCCGCTTGCCGCAACAGGCCTCGTCCTTGCGCTCATCGTCGCGCTGGGCGCGGGCCTTTCCATCGCCGGTGGCCAGATTGTCTCGATGGCGCCCGCCGTCGCCGAGCGAACCAAGCAGCTGGCGCAAAGTGGCGGCGACGCCCTGCTCGGCGCCTCCCTCATGGAACCGGAGCAATTGCAGGGGCTCGCCGCGCGCCTGATGGAACCGGCGTTCACCATCACGCAAGGCCTGCTGGGAACCACCGCCACCATCGTGACCGGCCTTGTGCTCATCCTCTTCCTCGTGCTGCTGATGCTGCTCGAAGGTCCGGTCTGGCGCCGGAAGATGGAAGCGCTCGGGGGGGACGGGGCCTGGCTCGATGCCATCGAACAGGCCGGCGCCCAACTTCGGCGCTTCATGCTGGTGCGCCTGCTGCTGGGCGCGGTCACCGGCGCTCTCTATGCGCTATGGCTTTCTTTCTTCGGAGTCGATCTGCTCCTCACCTGGGGCCTGCTCGCGCTGCTGCTGAATTTCATTCCGACGATCGGATCGATCATCGCCGGGGCGCTGCCCGCTGCTTATGTCGCGATAACGCGCGATGTCGGCACGGCGCTGGTCATTGCCGCCGGCCTGCTGGTGATCGAGCAGATCATGGGCAATTATGTCGATCCGCGCGTGATGGGGAAGCAGATGGCGCTCTCCTCGCTGGTAGTGCTCGTCTCGCTGCTCGTCTGGACATGGGCCTGGGGCGCGGCAGGCACGCTCCTGGCGACGCCGCTCACCGCGCTCCTTGTCGATCTGTGCCGCGTGGTGCCGACGCTTCGTCCCGTCGCGCTGCTGATGAGCAGCGACGCGAAAGTGGAGCGCTGAGGATATGGCGGGACCGTCTGGCGCCCGGCCCACCGGCTGAAGAGAGGGCGGCGCAGGCGCCGCCCTCTCCCCTTCCCACATGAACGCCTCGCATGCGCTCTCGCGCACCTCCCACGGAGACGTGATGTCGAGCCAGCGCGCCAGCTCGGGAAACGCGGTGAAACGCTGTCCAAGGAGCCCCACACTCATCCGGACGAGCGATTCCGCGCCCGGACCAAAGCCCGTCGCGGACGCTGGTCTGGCATGGCTGGCGAAGAAACGATTGCATAATTTCGTCATCGGACAACGAAATCATCCCATTTTGTCGCACTGCACCATCATTTGGGCGCAGCGATAGCGGGCGCTGGACGCGAACAGGCGCCGGGCACCCGATGACGCGCGGCCCCCGCATTCGTCCGCGGCGCCTAATCCGTCTTCTTGTCGGCGGCCTTCTTCTTGCGCATGGCGTCATGGAAGCGGTCCGCCCAGCCCGGCTTGACGAGCTGTTCGGCCCGGACGAGCCGCAATTCCCCGTCCGCCACGTCCCGCGAGACGGCGCTGCCGGCCGCGACGATCGCGTCGCGCCCGATCTTCACCGGCGCGATCAGAGCGCTGTTCGAACCGATGAAGGCCCGGTCGCCGATGATCGTCTGGTGCTTGAAATAGCCGTCATAATTGCAGGTGATCGTGCCGGCGCCGATGTTCACCTCCTCGCCCACCGTCGCATCGCCGACATAGGAAAGGTGATTCGCCTTGGCCCCCTTGCCGAGCGTGGCATTCTTGATCTCGACGAAATTGCCGACGCGGGCCTTCTCCTCGAGCACCGCGCCGGGCCGCAGCCGCGCATAGGGACCGACCGAGACGCCCGGCCCCACACGCGCGCCTTCCAGATGACAGAAGGCATGGATCACCGCGCCTTCCTCGATCCGCACGCCGGGCCCGAAAACCACATTTGGCTCGATCGTCACATCCGCCGCGATCTGCGTATCATGCGCGAAGAACACGGTCCCGGGCGCCACCAGCGTCACGCCCTCGCGCATCGCCTCCGCGCGCCGGCGGTCCTGCCAGATCGCTTCCACCGCGGCCAGTTCCGCGCGGCTGTTGACGCCGGCGACCTCGTGCGCGTCCGTCTCGATCACCGCGCTCGCGTGGCCGTCGGACGCGGCCAGCATCACGATGTCCGGCAGATAATATTCGCCCGCCGCATTGTCATTGCCCACCCGCTCTAGCAGCGCGAAGAGATCGGCCGAGCGCACGGCCATGAGGCCGCTGTTGCACAGATCGACCGCGCGCTCCGCCTCATCGGCATCCTTGAACTCGACCATGCGCGCGATGCGCCCGTCCGCATCCGCGATGATGCGACCATAAGCCGCCGCGTCGGCGGGCCGGAAGCCAAGCACCACGCAGGCGGGATCGTCCGCTCCGTGCAGGCGGCGGACCATGGCCTGCATCGTTTCCGCGCGCACCAGCGGCACGTCCCCGTAGAGAATGAGGACATCGCCCTCGAAGCCCACCAGAGCCTCCTTCGCCTGCGCCACGGCATGGCCCGTGCCGAGTTGCTGCGCCTGCACGGCGATGTCGACGCCCTTGCCCGCGACCGCGCGCTCCACCTGCTCGCGGCCGGCCCCCACCACGACGACTTGCCGCGCGGGGGCCAGTTCGCCCGCACTGGCCAGCAGATGCAGCAGCATCGGCCGCCCCGCCACGGGATGCAGAACCTTGTGGACGCGCGACTTCATGCGGGTTCCCTGCCCGGCGGCAAGAATGATGACGGCAAGCGGCGCATGAGGCGACGTGGACACGATTCGCTATCCTCCCTGACCGGAGAGGAGGCACAGCCCCGCATGTCCGGACCAAATGACGACGGACGGGGATCGGGCCGCCTTCGCGCCGATCGGGACGCGGGTCCGCCTTCCCGCGCCCGCTTCTCCCGGGCAAAAGGCGCCCCTGCCCCGGTGGCCATGAAGAGCATTTCGCCCGCGCGGCCCAGCGGAGACGCCGCTCCGCATGCCGGCCGTCGGCCGCTCTGCACGAAGCCACCGGACACCGGCGCCTTGTCGCCCCGCGCCCTTGCCATGTTTGGCTTGATCGCGCCACCGCACAACGGGCATGGGGAGCCCGATGACCAAAATTCCCTTCGATATCGTCGGCTTCGACCTGGATGGCACATTGCTCGATACGAGCGCCGACCTGACCGCTGCGGTCAATCACGCGCTTGGCACGCTCGGCCATGGCCCGTTTCCGGTGGAGACGATCCGCCCCTTCATCGGGCGCGGCGCGCGGCGCATGCTGGAGCGGGCACTCGCCATCGCCGGCGTCACGGACGAAGCACTGCTCGACGCGCTCCAGCCGATCATGCTGGACCATTATGCTGCCAATATCGCCGTCCACACCCGGCCCTATCCCGGGCTGATCGAGGCGATGGACGTGCTTGAGGCCCGGGGCGTGCGGCTGGCGGTCTGCACCAACAAGCGGGAATATCTCGCCCGCCCGCTGCTGGAGACGCTGGGCCTCGCGCCGCGCTTCGCCGCGATCGTCGGCGGCGACACGCTGGGGCCGAATCGCCTCAAGCCCCTGCCCGATCTGGTCGACGAGATGGTGACGCGCGCAGGCGGCGGACGCGCGATCTTCCTGGGCGATACGGACAATGACACCATCGCCGCGCGCGCGGCGGGCATTCCCTCCATCGCAGTCAGCTTCGGCTTCGTCGCCTGCACGGCCGAGGAACTCGGCGCCGATGCCGGCATCGATCATTATGACGAGCTTGTGCCGCTCCTGGAGCGCTGGTCCTGACGCGGGCGGGCATGCGGGGCCGCACTCAGCCGGCCAGCCGATATCCCTTGCGCCACTTCGTCCAGAGGTGCCTGGCGAGCATGAGCGGCGGCATGCGCAGCAGGTGCGAGCGGATGTAGAAGCCCTGTCGCAGGAGGGGGCGGCTCTCGGTGCCCCATCCCGTCCGGCAAGTGAGCCGGGCAGCGAACAGGCTGTCCGTGAAGCGGCTCTGGCGCCATGACCGGGCTATGTCGGTCCCGAAGATGCGCGCGGAAAGGCGCACCGCGCGCCGCACAGGACCGGTCAGATCATGATGCGCGGCGCGCGCGGCCAGCGCTTCCCAGAAGCCCGGCGCCTCGCGATACTCCATGATGAGGCAATGGATATCCCAGAGGTTTCTCAGCCCGCCGGTCAGGTCCCCGTCGGCGAGCAGGTGTGCGGCGGCATGGCAGAGCATGTCCTCGACCCGCAGCACGCGCGCTGATGGCCTTCCGTCGCCTGAGCGGGGCAGGTCCACGGCCTGCGCGATCAGCCCCGCCGCGTCCGGCCGCCGCCGGGCAGTGAGGGGCAGAATCGTGTGGTGAACATCGATCATCCGGTCCCGCTCGACATGGATGAGCGGCGGCAACTCATGCATCCATCGCCGATAATAAGCATCATCATAGGGGTCCGGCTTGACCCATTCCCAGCCGGCGGCAAGCAGCGCCGCCTCGACCGCATCCAGCCGGTCGCGCGGCACGAGAATGTCGAGATCGCCGATCGCCCGCCCCTGCCCCGCGAGCAGGCCCGCCGCCACGAACGCGCTGCCCTTGAGCAGCACGACCGGGCATTCCAGCGGCGCGAGCGCGGCCATGGCGCGATCGATTTCCCACAAGGCCTGCTGTCGGTCGCGCAGTGCATCCACGCGCGCATCAGCGAGAATGGCGGCGACGTCCTCGGGCACAGGGAGGCCGCCGTCCAGCTTCTCGGCCAGCGTACCGATCAGGCGCTCCGCCCGGGCTGCGGTGAGCAGCGCCGTCCAGTCGCGAGCATTCAGCCGCTCCGCCAGCGCAGGATCGCGCAGCACGGCGACAAGCAGCCACGCCGCCCTCATGCGAGCCCGCTCCACAGGGTATCCACCTGGTCGAGCGCGGTCGCACTGTCCGGATAATCGAGCGCAACGGCAGGCACATGGCGCACGAAGCGGGTCAGCGCCCTGAAGCCCGCTTCGCCGAGCGCGACATAATTGGTCGAGGCTTCGGTCAGCCGCATGAAGGCCTCGCCCGAGTCCACCGGCCTCTGCGCAGCCGCATATCCGAAACGCGGCATGAGCAGCAGCGCGGGCTCGGCAGGTTCGGCCATGCGCGCGATCGCGTTCGCCGCCGGAACGAGATGGCGGATCGCGCCTTTCGCCGTTCCCTCAAGGCGCGGCCCGAGCCGCCGCGGATCGATGCCGGCGGTGGCCACGTCGATGGCTTCGTTCTTCAGGCTGATGAGACGCGGGAAGCCGAACACGGCGCCGCTCGCGGGATCGAGCAAGGCGAACTCGTCGCCCATCAGGCGCCAGCCGCGCTCCCCCAGCAGCGCCGCGAGCGTGGACTTGCCGCTGCCGGACTCGCCGGTGATGACGATGGCGCGCCCCTCTTTCTCCACGCAGGACGCATGGAGAAGGACATGCCGCCGCCATCCCAGCGCCATCTGCAGGTTCATGCCCATCTCGGCCGCCAGCAGGCCGTGCGCCAGCGCCATCGGGGCAGCATCGGGCAGCCAGTGATCGCCGGCCACGAAGATGGAAGGCCGGATCAGCCGTCGCCAGGGACGGGTCGGCTGCAGCCGCACGGTGAAATCAGGCACGCGCCGGGCAGGATCGACCGGCGGATAAGCGGCATACAGGGCCGCGAGTTGCCGCACCGGCTCAGGCCAGGCCGAGCCGACCCGAAAAATGACCGGACCGATGCCAAGAGCGATCTCGTGGCGCACCGCCGCCGTCAGCCCGCCGCCGGCCGGTCGCCATGGACGAGGCCGAGCGCCGCGAGTTCCGCAAGGCGCGCTTGCAAGGCATCCTGCACGGCAACCGCCTCGCCCTCCAGATCGAACCGGGTGGCCAGCCGCGCCAGCAGGACATCGATATCCGCCGGGCCTTCCGCAAGCGCGGCAAGGATCTGCGGCACCGGCGCCGCCACGAGATGCGTAGCGCCCGAGCGCTTGTGGAAAAGGGCATCGATAGGCCCCAGGCTTTCGAGCAGGATCTGGCCCGGCGGCTCCGCCCGGTAGATCATCCCCGCCATCCTTTCTGCCCGCCTAGCGGGCGGCCATCAGCGACGCATAGCAGGTGAAGCCGCTTCGGCCGTGGCGCAGGCGACGGATGTAATTGAGATAGGCCTGGCCTTCCTCATAACCGGTTCCGGGCAAATTGCCGCCGCGAAGGCCCGACCGCACATCTTCTCCCGTGAAAACGCGCCCGCCCGGAAAGGCGCCGGACGTGCCGCGCGTGACGGTGGTTCCGTCCGGCGCGATCGCCTGCCCCGCTCTTGCCGGGTCCGGCACGGGAATGGTGCAGGTGAGCACGGACGTCGCGGCCTGGGCGATGCCCGGCTGTATGGTCAGTACGACGGTCCCCGCCACGGCGCCCATGCGCAGCAATTGCCGCCGCGACGTTGCCCCGGCCTCGCCCGCCCCCTGTGCGGGCTGATCCGGGGACTCCGGCCGGTTGCTCTCGCTCATGCTTTCGCCCTCATGCCCCTACACGCCAATCGGTCGTGCCTTTTATTCGGCATCGCAGTCTTTGGCAAAATAATCTAGGGGCTGCGGCCATGAGCCGTATCGACCGATCGATCTGGACCCTGTGCCTTTCCGGGACTGCGGCAGCCATTCTCGTGTTTCTGATCACCAGCAGCTGGGAAGCGACGCTCGTTTGCGCCGTCGGCGGTCTGTTCGGGGTCGCCATGTTGTTCGACGCCGTGGAGCGCCGGACGGTCTCGACGGCTGTCCGCATGCCCGCTGCCTCCAAGGGCGGGACGGAGCTGGACGACATCGATGCCCTGTTGCGCGCATTGCCCCATCCCTCGCTCATCGTGCATGCCGGACGCATCGAGCGCTGCAATGAGGCCGGGCTCGCGCTGCTGGGCCGCCATATCCTCGGCCAGGACGTTCGACTCGCGCTGCGCCACCCCGCCGCGATCGACCTGCTGGCAGGCGCCCGGGCCACGACGGGTCCGGCCCGGATCGAGATCGTGGGCCTTGGCGCCGCCGAGCAGAGCTGGGAACTCGACATCCAGCCGATCACGGGACAGCGCCTGCTGGTGATGCTGTTCGACCAGAGCGGGCGGCAGGCCACCGAGCGCATGCGCGTCGACTTCGTGGCGAATGCCAGCCACGAGCTGCGCACGCCCCTCGCCGGCATATTGGGCTTCATCGAAACGCTGCGCGACCCGGTTGCCGGCGCGGATCAGGCCACGCGCGAGCGGTTTCTCACCATCATGGACGGCGAAGCGCGGCGAATGCAGCGGCTGGTCGACGACCTGATGTCCCTCTCCCGCATCGAGGCGGACAAATATCGATTGCCCGATCAGCCCGTGGCGCTGCAATCGCTTGTCGAGGAAGTGGCGGCCGTCTTCCGCCAGGGCCAGAACAAGCGCGGGCAGGACGTCGTGATCGACGTCGACCCGGCCCTGCCGCTGGTGAGGGGGGATCGCGCGCAGCTCAGCCAGCTCCTTCACAATCTCATCAGCAATGCCGCCAAATATGGCAGCCCCGGCACGCCGATCACCGTCAGCGTCCAGCCGATCGAGCGGGACATGGTCGAATTGCGCGTGACGGATCAGGGGGATGGCATTCTGCCCGAGCATCTTCCCCGGCTCACCGAGCGGTTCTACCGTGTCGACTCGAGTCGCAGCCGCGCGATGGGAGGAACGGGTCTGGGCCTCGCCATCGTGAAGCATATCGTTCAACGGCATGGAGGGGTTTTGAACCTCGAAAGCACGGTCGGGGTCGGCACGACGGTTCGGGTCGAATTACCGCGATTTGCCGCGCCCCCCGGCGACCATCCGGTGAGGACCGACAGCGAAACTTTGAATGCACCCGTCGCAGATGTCACAAAAGCGCAATAAAATCGTCACAAAGGCGCGACGAACCCGGTCCAAGGCGTGTCCGGAACTCGCGCAAGATCGCCTCAGGAGAATTTCATGCGTTACGCCATTCTAACGGCCTCCCTGTTGGTGCTTGCCGGTTGCCAGGGCCAGCCCGGCTCGGGCGCCGCGCGCGATCAGATCCGCGCCGTCGGCTCGTCGACCGTCTATCCCTTCGCCCAGGAAGCGGTCGGCCTGTTCACACAGACCAACCCCGGCATGAAGGCGCCGATCATCGAATCGACCGGCACGGGCGCGGGGATGAAGCTGTTCTGCGCGGGCGTCGGCAGCCAGTATCCCGACATCGAGAATGCATCGCGCCGCATGAAGAAGAGCGAGTTCGATCAGTGCCAGGCCAATGGCGTGAAAGAGATCGTCGAGGTGCAGATCGGCGTCGATGGCATCGCTTTCGCCGAATCGAACAAGGGCCCGGGCTACGGCCTCACGCCCAAGCTGGTTTATGAAGCGCTTGCGGCCAATCCTTATGGCAAGGGCCCCAACAAGGCGAAGACCTGGAAGGATGTGGATCCTTCGCTCCCCGCCGTGGCGATCTCGGTCTTCGGCCCGCCGTCCACCTCCGGAACGCGCGATTCGCTTGCCGAACTCGTGCTGACCGTCGGGTGTGACAGCGATCCCGCCATGAAGGCGCTGAAGGACAGCGACGAGGCCCGGCACAAGCAGCTGTGCACCCAGATCCGGGAAGACGGCGCCTATGTGGACGCGGGAGAGAACGACAATCTCATCGTCCAGAAGCTGGCAGCCAATCCCGACGCGGTGGGCGTGTTCGGCTTCTCCTATCTCGATGCCAACCGGGACAAGCTGAATGACATTCCCCTCGACGGCGTCGAAGCCACTTACGATGCCGTCGCGTCCGGCGCCTATCCGGGTGCACGGCCGCTCTATATCTACGTCAAGAAGGCGCACATCGCCGCGGTCCCCGGCCTGAAGGCCTATGTGGAAGCCTTCTCCCGGAACTGGAACCCGGGCGGTCCGCTGACCCGCCGCGGCATGGTGGCGGCGCAGGACAGCGTCCGGCAGGCCAATGTCGATGTCGTCACCAACCTGACCGTCATGACTGGCGACGATCTCAAGTGAGCGCAGGCGGTTCAGCAAGGCGTTTTTCCGGGGCATGCAGAGGCACGGGGGGCATTGACCGATGAGTGGCGCCATGATCGTCATCATCATAATCGCGCTTGCGGCCATTGGCTGGATCTTCGCGCGTGCTCGCGCGACGCGTTTCCAGGCAGAGGTCGGGCGTCTGGCGACAAACAGCCGGCCTAGCCAATATGGCTGGTATGTCGCGCTGTGGACGGCGCTGCCCGCACTCGCATTCCTGATGGTGTGGGCGAATGTGATGCCGGGGCTGGTGTTCGACTCCGTGCTCGCCTCGCCGGCCGCACAGTCACTCCCGGCCGATGACTTCTCCCGCAACGTCATTCTCGGCGAAGCGAATGCGATCGCGCGCGGCGCGCAGGCCGCTGCGTTCAATCCGCAGTCGATGGCGCTGGTCGAGCCCTTCCGGGACGCGACGGCGCGCTATTCCGCAGCAGGCGCCCTGCTCGCCGCGATCCTCGCCTTCGCGGGCGGCGCCTTCGCCTTTTCGCGCGTCGGCCCCTCCTTCACGGCCCGCAACCGCGTGGAACGGGTGGTCATGTGGACGCTGCTGCTGGCCTCGCTCATCGCGATCATCACCACGGCCGGGATCGTCGCTTCGCTCATCTTCGAATCCATGCGCTTCTTCTCGATGGTCAATCCGCTGGATTTCCTCTTCGGTCTCAAATGGAGCCCGCAGTCGGCAGCGATGGGCTACGGGAACGATGACGCCTTCGGCGCGGTCCCGCTGTTCTGGGGCACGATCTTCATTGGCGCGATCATCGCCATGGTCGTCGCCATCCCGCTCGGGCTCATGAGCGCCATCTACCTCACGCAATATGCCCGGCCCGAGGTGCGCAAGTGGATGAAGCCGATGCTGGAGGTGCTCGCCGGCGTCCCCACCGTCGTCTACGGCTATTTCGCGGCCCTCACCGTCGCACCGGCGCTGCGCAACCTCGCCGCCACCATCGGCATCCCCGGCGCATCATCGGAAAGCGCGCTGGCGGCCGGTCTCGTCATGGGCGTCATGATCATCCCCTTCGTCTCGTCGATGGCGGATGACAGCATTGCCGCTGTCCCCCAATCGATGCGGGATGGCAGCCTCGCCATGGGCGCGACGACCAGCGAGACGATCCGCAAGGTGCTCATTCCCGCTGCCCTGCCCGGCGTCGTCGGCGGCGTCCTGCTGGCCGTGAGCCGCGCCATCGGCGAGACGATGATCGTGGTGATGGCAGCAGGCCTTGCCGCCAATCTCACGCTCAATCCGTTCGCCAGCGTGACCACGGTGACGACGCAGATGGTCCAGCTCCTCACGGGCGACCAGGAATTCGACAGTGCCAAGACGCTGGCCGCATTCGCGCTCGGCCTCGTGCTGTTCATCGTCACGCTGCTGCTCAACATCGTCGCCCTGCGCGTCGTGAAGAAGTATCGGGAGGCCTACGAGTGACCGCCGCGACTCTTTCCACCCCGCGCGCGCCGACGGACTGGCGCGGCAACGAGATGCGCCGCCGCATCGCGCGCCGTTATGCCGCCGAGCGACGCTTCAAGCTGCTGGGGCTGTTCTCCGTGCTGCTGTCGGCGGGCTTCCTCGTGTTTCTGCTCGTCACGATGATGGCCAATGGCGTGAAGGGCTTCACGCGCGCGGAGATCGCCCTCACCGTCGACTTCCCGCGCTCGCCGATCCTGCTCGATCCCGCGGCACTGAAGACCAATCCCGCTCAGGTGCTTGCCAATGCCAACCTGCCGTCCGTCGTCGATCAGGCGGCACAGACAGCGTTCGGAAAGGGGGGCGAACGGTTCGTTTCCTCGGGCGCCGTGGTGGCGGTGCGCGACGCGATCCTCGCGGATCCCGCGATCCTCGATCGCAAGGTCGTCATCTCCGTTCCCGCCTCGGAAGGCATCGACCTTGCCGTGAAGGGCAAGGGCAGCGCGGCCGACGAAGCCATCGCGGACCAGCTGGATGAAGCCGGGCTGATCTCCACCGCGCTCAATTATCGCTTCCTGCTGGGCAGCGACGGCACGGACCCCACCACCGTGGGCATCTGGGGCGCGCTGAAGGGATCGCTGCTTACCATGGGCATCACGCTCCTGCTGAGCTTCCCCATCGGCGTCTTCGCGGCGCTCTATCTGGAAGAATATGCGCCGCGCAATCGCTGGACCGACCTGATCGAAGTGTCGATCAACAATCTCGCGGCCGTGCCTTCGATCATCTTCGGCCTGCTGGGCTTGTCCATCTTCCTCAATACCATGCATCTGCCGCGCTCCGCGCCGCTGGTCGGCGGCATGACGCTGGCGCTGATGACCATGCCGATCATCGTCATTGCCGGGCGCAACGCGATCAAGGCCGTTCCGCCCTCCATCCGCGATGCCGCACTCGGCATCGGCGCATCGCCGGTGCAGGTGGTCTTCCACCATGTGCTGCCGCTGGCGCTGCCGGGCATCCTCACCGGCACGATCATCGGCATGGCCCGGGCGCTGGGCGAAACCGCGCCGCTGCTGATGATCGGCATGCGCGCCTTCGTCGCGTCCCCGCCCGGCGGCTTCACCGATCCGGCGACCGTGCTGCCTGTCCAGATCTTCCTCTGGTCGGACGAGGTCGGCCGCGGCTTCATCGAAAAGACATCGGCGGCCATCATCGTGCTGCTGGTCTTCCTGCTGACGATGAACAGCATCGCCATCTACCTGCGCAACAAGTTCGAGAAGAAATGGTGACCCACACCCATGGCTGACTCCGAGACCACTACCCCCGCCAAGATGTCGGCGCGGAACGTCAATGTCTTCTACGGCGAGAAGCAGGCGATCCAGGACGTCTCGATCGACGTCGATCTCGACAATGTGACGGCCTTCATCGGCCCGTCCGGCTGCGGCAAGTCGACGTTCCTTCGGACGCTCAACCGCATGAACGACACAGTGCCGAGCGCACGCGTGACCGGCACGATCACGCTGGACGGCGATGATATCTACGCGTCCGGCATGGATGTGGTGCAGCTGCGCGCCCGCGTGGGCATGGTGTTCCAGAAGCCGAACCCGTTCCCGAAATCCATCTACGAGAACATCGCTTATGGCCCCCGCATCCACGGCCTGGCGTCCGGCAAGGCCGAGCTCGACCAGATCGTGGAGAAATCCCTGCGACGGGCGGGGCTGTGGGAAGAGGTGAAGGACCGGCTGCATGACAGCGGCACGGCCCTTTCCGGCGGCCAGCAGCAGCGCCTGTGCATCGGCCGCGCCATCGCGGTGGAGCCGGAAGTCATCCTGATGGACGAGCCCTGCTCGGCCCTCGACCCGATCGCCACCGCCAAGATCGAGGAACTCATCCTCGACCTGCGCGGGAACTACGCCATCGTGATCGTCACGCACAACATGCAGCAGGCCGCGCGCGTCTCGCAGCGGACCGCCTTCTTTCATCTCGGCCGCCTTGTCGAACAGGGGCCGACTACCGAGATATTCACCAATCCGCGCGAAGAACGCACGAAGGACTACATCACCGGTCGCTATGGCTGATCCGGCACTTTTACGGACGGGAACGAAGTCATGACGGAACATACAGTCAAGGCCTTCGACGACGACATCAATGCCCTGCGCGCGCTGATCGCGGAAATGGGTGGTCTGACCGAAGACGCGATCGACAATGCGATGCGGGCGCTGACGACCCGCGACATCGCACTGGCCAAGAGCGTGGTGGCAGGCGATGCGCGCATCGACGAGCTGGACGCGCAGATCGAAAGGCTGGTCGTGCAGACCATCGCCTTGCGGGCGCCGCTGGCGGACGACCTGCGGGAAATCATCGCGGTGCTCAAGATCTCCGGCATCGTCGAGCGCATGGCGGATTATGCGAAGAACATCGCCAAGCGCGTCGAGACGGTCACGGCGTCGAGCCGCCTCGAACCGCTCTCCCTGCTGCCCTCCATGGCCCAGATCGCCCGCGAGATGGTCAAGTCGGCGCTCGATGCCTTCGCGGCGCGCGATGCCAATCTCGCCCTGGCAGTGATCGACCGCGACCGGGCGGTGGACGATTTCTATAACTCCATCTTCCGCACCATGGTCACCTTCATGATGGAAAATCAGAAGATGATCTCGGAAAGCGCGCATGTGCTTTTCATCGCCAAGAATCTGGAGCGCATCGGCGACCATGCGACGAACATCGCCGAGATGGTGCATTATGTCGCGACCGGGGAGAAGCCGCCGGAGCGCGAGAAGTCCGTCGTCATCGATCCTCTGACGGAGCGCTGAACCATGGCGCGGGCGAAAATGCTCCTGGTCGAGGATGATGCCGCGCTGGCCGAACTCCTGACCTGGCATTTCCAGCGGGAGGACTTCGACGTCGCGCAGACGCCCGACGGCGAGGAAGCGCTGATCCTGGCTCAGGAACGGACGCCGGACATCGTCCTGCTCGACTGGATGGTCGAGAATCTCTCGGGAATCGAGGTTTGCCGGAGATTGCGCCGCATGCCGGAGACGGCGAACGTGCCCATCATCATGCTGACCGCGCGCGGCGAAGAAGAGGACCGGGTTCGCGGCCTCGAAACCGGCGCCGACGATTATGTGACCAAGCCCTTCTCGCCGCGCGAGCTGATCGCCCGGGTCAATGCCGTGCTCCGCCGCGTGCGGCCGGCGCTGGCCGGTGAAGTCCTCACCTTCGGCGATCTCGAAATGGACACGGTCGCGCACAAGGTCCGGCGCGGCGGCGAACTCGTGCCGCTCGGCCCGACGGAGTTCCGGCTTCTGCGTCACCTGCTCGAGCATCCCGGCTGGGTCTTCTCCCGCGAGCGCCTGCTGGACAGCGTCTGGGGGCAGGACAGCGAGATCGAACTGCGCACCGTGGACGTCCACATCCGTCGCTTGCGCAAGGCGATCAATGCGAACGGACGGCCGGACATCATCCGGACCGTTCGATCCGCAGGCTATTCCCTGGACGCCGACGCCGTCTGACCAGCCCGTCAGGGCCGCGCCGGAGCGACTTCCCCCGGCGCGGGCTCAGAAGTCATATTGCGCGCGCAACCCGAAGACATCGGCATCATAATCGTCGCGACCGTCCGACAGGATCGGCGTGTCGCGGACATCGACATGCAGATAATTGGCCATGAACTTCACATGCTCGAGCGGCACCCAGATCAGTGAGAGGCCCGCTATCGCCTGCTCTCCTCCCCGCACCCCGGCGTCGTTCAGGTCGAGCCAGTCGTAGCGAAGATTCACTTGCCACGCGCCGGCGCCGCCCTTGTCGATCCCCTTCGTCGGCTTGATCGACGAGAAAGAACCCGCCCGATATCCCCGCGCCTCACCCCCGGCAAAGACATAGCCGATCTCGCCATAGATGCCGAAGAAGGTAGGGTCCGCCAGATTCGGGCGATCCACATTCTGCCAGTAGCTTTCCGCCGCGACGTGGAAAGGCCCGCGCAATGCCGCGAACTCGAGCCCGTAGCCGGTTTCTGCCGATGCGCTGAAGGAGCCGGTATCGACGAACCGGACACTGGTCGTGCGCGCGCCGGGCCGCGCCCGGTAGCGCAGGCTGTCCGCAAGGTCGTTCAGCTCACGATGATGGAGGGAGCCGCCCAGGTGCAACTGAACCTTCCCCAATTTCGGCATGTAGACCCAGCGCGTATCCACCGCATAGCTGTTGTCCGCGACGCCGGAGCCCAGCGTCTCGAGATCATCCGAATAGATACCCGCGCTCAGGACGACGTCGCTGTCCTTGTAAGCAGCGGAAAGGCCCAGCCGCCGCTCGAAGCCGAACGCCTGGATGAAGCCGGATCGTTCGAGGAAGCTCGTCTGAAGGTCGCTCGTCAGGTCTTCGAGCGTGGTCATTCGGTCGTGGCCGAGCGTGACGGTCCAGGAACCCTTCTTGTAGGTCAACCAGAGATCGGTGAACAACGGGTCGCCGCTCGCGAAGTCCATTTCGAAACGATAGCCCAGGCCACCCCCTAAACTGCCTTCGACGCCCAGGAACGCCCGGCGCACATCGGCGGACCAGCCGAGCGTGGGCTCCGTCATGCCGGCCGGCCGGGAAACGATGTTGCCATCGAACTGCAGGCGGCCGCGCTGCTTGAGCGTGAAGCCCGAAGCCGGCGTCGGCGCGGGCGGAGAGGCGGCCGGCACGGCCAGGGCCTGTGCCTGAGCCGGTGCCTGGGCGTTGCCCGCGGCGCTCGCGACATGCGCCGGCGCGGGCTGAGATGCCGCCAGGGAGGAGGAAAGCGGTGCGGACGGGGGCGTGGAGCCGGTCTTGCTCCCCTCGGCGGCCATCAGGTCCAGCCTCTCTTCCAGAGCGGCCACCTGCGCGCGCAGCCGGGCAATCTCGTCCCGCATGGCGGCAACAGCCGCCTCGTCCTGCGCCATGGCCGGCGTGGACGGGGCGGAAAGCAAGCCCGCAGCAAGGATCACAGCCATCTGGTGTCGCACGTATCCGGGTATCCTGCTTCGGCGTAACGGGGTTCGCGGCGGCTATGACAGTTTTGTTACAGATTTACGACGCCAAGAAGTCATACGAGCAGAAAGCGGGGAAGAGCGGCAGAAGGAAGCGGCGGGGCGAATGGGCGGTCCCTCCCGGCCCCTTCCGGACCATCGTGGCCCTATTCCTCCACCAGCTTCACGAGCCGACGCTCGACCGGCGCAAGCACCCCTGCAAGGTCATGCCCGCGACGCAACACCGCGCCCGCCTCCCCGATGAGCGCCCACATGCCCTGGCGATGGCGCAGGGCCGGCCGCTTCTCGATGCGGAACTCGGGCCGTTCCGCAGTCCGCCTGAACGCGGAGAAAATCGCCACGTCGCGCGTCAGGTCTATGGCATAATCCCGCCAATGGCCCGCCGAGACCATGCGGCCGTAGAGATCCATGATGCGGGACAATTCTATGCGGTCAAAACCGGTCTGGGCCGGTCCGCCCGCCTGCTTGCGCGGAAACGGTGTGATGTTGCTCATCAAGCCGACGTACGCGACTGGCTTTCGGGCACTTCACGGGCGGCATCGCGTTCGGCCAGCAATTCGGCCAGCCGTTGCCGCAGCCCTTCCACCTCGCACTGCAGCGCCTCCAGCTTCTGCGTGGCGGGATCGAACATCTCGCTGCAGGGCGTGCCATAAGGCACGAAAGATTTCTGATACTCCTTCGCGTCGACCAGCGTGGCCCGCGCGGGAATGCCGATCATGACCGCGCCGGGCGGCACATCCTTCGTCACCACCGCATTGGCGCCGACGCGCGCCCGCTTGCCGACGGTGATCGGCCCCAGCACCTGCGAGCCCGAGCCAAGGATAGCGCCGTCCTCGATCGTGGGATGCCGCTTGCCGGCCACGCCGTTGGAAGGATCTGTCCCGCCGAGTGTGACGCATTGATAGATCGTCACGTCATTGCCGATGACCGCCGTCTCGCCGATCACCGTGAAGCCGTGATCGATGAAGAAGTTGCGGCCGATCTTGGCGCCCGGATGGATGTCGATCGCGGTGAGGAAACGCGAGAAATGATTGACGAGGCGAGCCAGGAAGAAAAGGCGCCAGCGGAACAGCCGATGAGCGATCCGATGGAAGCCCAGCGCCCAGACGCCCGGGTAGATCAGTACTTCCATGCGGGACCGCGGCGCAGGATCGCGCGCCTTCACGGAATCGAGATAGGACAGCAGTCCCATGGCAAGCGCCCCTGTAGATGACGAGAACCACTATCTAGTCCCCGCGGGAGCGAATTTCCAGCCCGCCCCCCGGATTGACACTCGCTGCAAGTCTCCGTAATTCTCCATGAAATTGATTGAGAAAAGGAATGCATGTGCCCGATGCCTGGCTGGAATTCCTGCAGTTGTTGTTGCCCTTCATTCTCGTGGGATTCGGCGCGCAGATCATCGATGGCGCACTGGGCATGGCCTATGGGGTGATCTCGAGCAGCCTGCTTCTCGCGCTGGGCGTCCCCCCCCGGGCCGCGTCGGCAAGCGTGCATGCCGCCGAGACCTGCACGACGGCGGTCTCCGCCATCAGCCATGTGATGCACCGCAACGTCGACTGGAAGCTCTTCTGGAAGCTGCTCGTGCCCGGGGTTCTGGGCGGCGTCGCGGGCGCCTCCTTCCTGTCGAACATCGATGGCGAGCTCATCCGCCCCTATGTGCTCGCCTATCTCGCCTTCATCGGCCTGTGGCTGCTCTGGCGTGGCCTGCGCTACCCGCCCCAGCGATTCGACGACGCGCGTTTCGTGACGCCGCTCGGCCTGGTCGGCGGTTTTCTGGACGCATCCGGTGGCGGTGGCTGGGGCCCGGTGGTCACGTCCAACCTGCTCATTCAGGGATCGAGCCCCCGCCACACGATCGGCACGGTCAACACGGTGGAATTCTTCCTCACGCTGTCGATCAGCTTCACTTTCCTGCTGCATCTGGGCTGGGAGACCTTCACCACCGCGACGATCGGCCTGCTGGTGGGCGGCGTGATCGCGGCACCGCTGGGTGCCTGGATCGCGCGCCACGTCCCCGCGCGACCGCTCCTCATCATGGTCGGCGCCGTGCTCACGCTCACCACGGGCTACGGCATTCTTCGATCGCTTGAATTGATCGGCTAAGTCACTTAATTCCTTTCGAACCCATCGAGAGGAGCGATCAATGTCGACCTACATGCCCACCCTGAAGCAGCTACAATATCTTGTGGCGCTGAAGGAGCAGGGTCATTTCGGCCGTGCCGCCGATGCCTGCTTCGTGACGCAATCGACGTTGTCCGCCGGCATCCGCGAGCTGGAGACGCTGATCGGCGTGACGCTGGTGGAGCGCACGCGCCGCATCGTGCGCTTCACGGCGCTGGGCGACCGGATCGTGGAGAAAGCACATCGCGTGCTTCGCGAAGCGGAAGAGCTGGCGGCGATCGCCCAGGCATCGGGCTCGCCGCTTGCGGGCGAACTGCGGATGAGCGTGATCCCCACCATCGCCCCGTTCCTGCTGCCGAGCCTGCTGCCCCGGCTGCGGGCGGAGCGGCCGGCGCTCCAGCTTTATCTACGCGAGGAAACCAGCCACGCGGCGCTCGATTCGCTGCGTCACGGCCATGCCGACTGCGTGCTGCTCGCGCTCCCCTTCCCGTGCGGCGATGTCGAGACCGAAGTTCTGTTCGAGGACCCGCTCTATGTCGCCTTTCCCAAGGACGATCCCCGCGACCCACCCGCGCAGGTCGCGCCGGACATGATCGACGGGACAAGGCTGCTGCTGCTCGAAGACGGGCACTGCCTCAAGGAACATGCGCTCGCCGCCTGCAATCGCGCGGAGCTGCGCAGCGAAGCGACGATCACGGGGACATCCCTGCACACGCTCGTGCAGATGGTCGACAATGGGCTGGGCCTCACCCTTCTGCCCGAAATGGCCATCAGGGGCGGTATTCTCGCCAATACGGACATTGTCGCGCGGCCGATCCGGTCCCCCGAAGCTCACCGCGACATCGCGTTGATCTGGCGTCGCAATTCCCCCCGGGAGACGG
The DNA here is from genome assembly GCF_000283515.1 of Sphingobium sp. SYK-6. Lineage (GTDB taxonomy): Bacteria > Pseudomonadota > Alphaproteobacteria > Sphingomonadales > Sphingomonadaceae > Sphingobium > Sphingobium lignivorans. The sequence continues at coordinate 937,020 of NC_015976.1, read as the reverse complement.
ATTTCCGCCTGATGGCCGGCATCCTGCGCAATGCCGCTCTCCAGCAGCGGGAAGCGCTGGCGGCCTGAGCTGCGGGCGGGCGCCAGCGGCCCAAAAGGCGCCCAAGCGCCCCTGCTCGAAAACAGCCGGAAACCGACCGGGGCTCACTGCGTTTCCCGACCATGTTGGCGCACATCCCTCTCGTCCTGTTCGTTCAGTTCGCTGCCTGGCTTTTCGGCAAGGTCGTGGGGATTCCCGAGGCCGCCGCGTTGTGGCTTGGCTGCTTTGCCGCCTGCGCCGTCTGCATCGTCCGGGAAGTCACGCAGAGGGAATATCAGTGGATCGAAGCCTCGGATGAGGGGAAGCGGCGGAACATGCCGGTGCTGGTCGGCCTGAAAGTCTGGGAATGGAACCGGCACGCCCGCTACGAGACGGCCGTAGCCTGCACCGTGGCGTTCCTGGTCGCGCTGCTGGTGACTGCAGCGCACTGACGCGAAGCTCAGTCCGGGCGCCAGGCCGCGGCACGCGCGTCGTCGGCCTGATGCGCGTCCACCCACTCGCCCGTGCCATCCGCGCGGATGGCCCGTTTCCAGAAAGGCGCCGAGACTTTCAGCCAGTCGATGAGGAAGGCGCAGGATTCGAGCGCCGCCACGCGGTGAGACGAGGCCGTGCCTACGAAGACGATCCGCGCGCCCACCGGCAGCGTGCCGTGGCGATGAATCACGGTGATGCCCAGCAGCGGCCAGCGATCGGCGGCCTGCGCGACGACCGCCTCGAGCTGCCGCTGGGTCATGCCGGGATATTGCTCGAGATGCAGGGCCTCCAGCCCGCCATCATCGCGCACGAGGCCCGTGAAGCTCGCCACTGCCCCGCCGGGCAGCGCCTCAAGCTGGCCCAGCTCTGTGCCCGGCTCGAAATCCTCGGCCGTGACGCGCACCTGGAGCCGTGGGGCCATGTCAGCCCCCGGTGACCGGCGGGAAGATCGCCAGTTCCTGCGCCTCTCCGACCGGCGTATCGAGCGGAACGAAGCGCTGGTCCAGCGCCGCGCGCAGGCGGCCCCGCTCGGCGAAGGCAGCGGCATGGCCAGCGCTCTGCGCCGCCAGCCGGTCCAGCAGCGCCGCAACCGTGACGTCCGGAGCAGGCGGCGCGATTTCCTGCTCGTCGAGCCCGATCCGCTCACGCACCCAGGCGAAATAGAGAATCCTGAGCGCCGCCATGGCTCAGGCGTTCATGTGCTTTAGGCCGGCTCGCAGATAGTCCCACCCGGTCACGAGCGTGAGCAGCGCCGCTGCCCAGAGCGTGAGCAGGCCGGTCGTCTTCACGAACGCGAATTCCGGCAGGCCGCCGGCCAGGATGAGCGCGCCGAGCGAAACGAGCTGGAAGGTCGTCTTCCACTTGGCGAGCCGGGAAACCGGCACGGAAATGCGCAGCCCGGCCAGAAACTCGCGCAGGCCCGAGACGGCAATCTCGCGCAGCAGGATGACCAGCGCCGCCACGATGTGCACACCCTGTATGTCCCGCGCCGCGCACAGGATGAGGATCACCGCGCCGATCATGATCTTGTCCGCGATCGGATCCAGAAACACGCCGAGGCGCGAGACAGTGCCCTGGGCACGCGCCAGATAGCCGTCGAAATAATCCGTGATGCCCATGAGGCAATATAGCGCGAAGGCCGCCAGATAGCCCAGGCGCCAGGCATGACCCGAGTCGGCCGGCCACAGCAGCGCCACAAGCAGCGGCACCGCCAGGATGCGGGACAGGGTCAGGAGGTTCGGCAACAACATCACGGCCCCGCTGGCCTGCCACAGCCGGCGCGGGCAGACAAGGGGCTCGCCATCGCAGCGCATTGTCCGTCTTTTCACTGTCCCATTTCGCCGCTAGAAGCCCCGGGACGGCACGCACACCGCCAGGCCACAAGAGTTTTCGCACCCATGCAGGCATCCCTGCGGCTGCTCGCCCACCGGAAATTCCTTCCCCTTTTCGTCACTCAGTTTCTCGGGGCCTTCAACGACAATCTGTTCAAGACGGCGATGATTCTCTTCGCCACTTATGAAGTCTTCCGCGACCCGCAGCAGGAATCGAATTTCAACGCGCTCGCGACCGGGCTGTTCATCCTGCCCTTCTTCCTGCTTTCCGCTCTCTCCGGCCAGCTTGCCGACAATATGGACAAGGCCCGCATCATCCGCATGGTGAAGCTGGCGGAAATCTTCATCATGCTGGTGGGCGCGACGGGCCTGCTGGTCTCGGGCGCCTATCCCATGGTCGGCGTGGCGCTCATGCTCGGCGCGGTCTTCGCCATGGGCATCCACTCCACATTCTTCGGCCCGATCAAATATGCCGTGCTGCCCCAGCATCTGGAGCAGGAGCATGTGCTGGGGGGCACCGGGCTGGTGGAGGCCGGCACCTATGTCGCGATCCTCGCGGGCACCATCGTCGCCGGATGGATCAGCCCGGTGGCGGCGGCGGGCGTGGTGATCGGCGTCGCGATCATCGGCTATCTTTCCGGGCGCATGGTGCCGCCCGCGCCAAGGCTCGGCCCGCCGGTCGTGCTGGACTTCAATCCCTTCCGCGCCTCCTGGCGCCTCATCTCCGCCACGATGCACATCCGGCGGCTGTTCCTCGCCATCATGTCGATCAGCTTCTTCTGGATGATCGCGACGGTGCTCATCATCATCTTCCCGCCGATGGTGAAGAATGATTTCACCGCCACCAAGGAAGTGGCGAGCATGTTCCTCGCGATCTTCTCCATCGGCGTCGCGGTGGGATCGGTCGCCATCAACCGGCTGCTGCAGGGCCACGTCTCGGCCCGCTATGCGCCCATATCGGTGGTGATCATGGCCGCGTTCGTCTGGTTCTTCCAGTTCGCCTCGGCCGGCTGGGCGCCGGCGCCGGACGGTGCTCTCTACTCCGTGCCGGACTTTCTGGCCGCACCGCACAGCTGGCGCATCCTCCTCGCCCTGTTCGGCATCGCGGTGTTCGGCGGCATGTTCGTCGTCCCGCTCTACGCCTTCCTGACGACGACGGTGAGCCGGGATCAGACCGCGCGCACGGTGGCGGCCAACAATGTCGTCAATTCCGGGGCGATGGTGTTCGGCGCACTGGTCATCATGGGCGCGACGGGCGCCGGCCTCTCCAGCCGCCATGCGTTGCTGATCGTCTGCGGCATGTGCTTCGTCTCCGCCCTCATGGCCATGCGCCTCCAGCGGGCCTGTGATCGCGAGGCCGGCAGCCTCCCCGCGCGCGGCGGGCGCGCCGGCTGAAGGCGCGCGACGGCGGCCCCGGCTGGCTTGGGCCCGTCGGCGAATGCGCAGCGGTCAGGCGATGAACGTGTAAGCCACCGTGAAGAACGCCGCGAAGCTCAGCACGAAGAGCTTCCAATCCTCATCATCGGACCGGGCCGTCGGCGCCGGCTGCGCCGTTTCCACGCGCGGCGCGAAGACATGCCGCGGCAGCGACTGCCGGAAGGGATGCCGCGCTTGCTCATGGGTCAGGACGAGAGGCCGTTTCATAAGAAAAAGGGTTACCAAAAGGTTAACAGCCGAGGAAGAGCCAAAGATGGTTAACGGGCGAACGCGCTGTTATGGGACATGTTCGGGCGCGTGATCCGAAACGGGCGTCGGCACTGGACAGACCGACTCGCCGAGCCGTGGCAGGACCGTTGCCCTGAAGGCGGGAGGTCCCCCGGACGACGCGCCGGCTCCACGAGGGGCCCGCCCATGTCGTTCCAACACGCCACTGCGCGCTGGAAGTTTACAAAGATGACGACACGTCTGGGTCATCTTCCGCTTCCGTGACCTTTGCGTGCGGCGGACATCAGAGCCTGTCCCGGCAAGCCTGTGCGGCCCGACCGGATGATGCAATGCCGAGGATGAGAAAGAGCCATGCCTCGCCCGCCCCCCGCTTCCAGAAGGAGGGGTCCGGCAGGGCTGCCATAGCGCAGGGTGTGTAGGACAGGGGAAAAGCGAGGCGGAGGGGGAAACGGAAGGGTCAGAACGCCCCGCGCATATGCACCCGAGATGCCCAGCTCGCGCGCCAACCGCTCACCGCAAAAAGGGTCGTATCAAGGCGCCCAATCGCTCAATGGTTACTTTTCGTTAACTATGTTGTGAGCAACGTCCTGGCTACTTCTGCGTTGAAAGACACGCAAGGCTGTCCGGAGATCTTAACCATGTCCCGCCAAGCAAAATGGGCCCTGCCATTGCTTGTTTCGTTGCTGGCTTCGTGCGGTGGTGGTGGAGGCGGTGGCGTCAGCTCGACGCCCGCGCCCCCGCCGACGCCCACGCCGACGCCCAGCCCGACTCCGTCGCCGAGCCCGACGCCGTCTCCGACGCCCAGCCCAACGCCGTCCCCGACGCCGACGCCGTCTCCGACGCCGAGCCCCACGCCGTCTCCAACACCGACGCCGACGCCAACGCCGACCCCAACACCGACACCTACCCCGACTCCCTCACCAACCCCGACGCCCACACCCACGCCCCCGCCCACACCCGGGGTCAACCATGACCTGATCGGGCCGCTGCAAAGCGAATCCTTCACGAACGACGGGGCCAATGCCTCGGCGCGGTTCTTCGGGGATGGACGGCCGGTGGAGAATGGCCAGGCCGCTTCCGGCGCGCTCACCATTGCCTATGATGCCGGGAGCCGGAGCTACACGATCAGCACGGCCGGCCGGAGCGCAACCTTCGCGCCAGCCGACCTAGTCGAATCCGGCTCGCCCGACTTCATCAGCTTCGAAAAGCTCGGCACCACGAGCGAAGCGCTGACATTGACGCGGCCCGGGACCTCCGGCGCGCTGACCTATCGCTATGTCGGCGGCGGTGCCTGGGAACGCGCGACTGTCTCCGGCGATCAGCTGGACTTCTCCTACGATCCCTTCACATACGGCATCGAGACGCCCGACACGTCGCTCGCCCGGACCGGCACGGGCGTCTATGCCGTCAGCCTCGTCGGGGCCCGCGCCATGGAAGCGCCTTATGCCATGGCGGGCAGCGGCACGCTGCAGGTCGACTTCCTGAGCGGATCGCTGGCCAGCAGCGGCGTGCTGACCAGCATCGATGTCGGCACCGGGCTGATAAAGGGGATCGGCGTCTATTTCGGCGAGGCCAGCGTCTCCAGCACGGCCAACAATTTCTCCGGCGATTTCTTCATGGACGACGGCACCCGTTTCACGGGCGGATGGGCCGGACGTTTCTATGGCCCCGGCGCGGAGGAAGTCGGCGCGGCCTGGCATCTCACCAGCGCCGATGGACAAGTCGCTGCCGGCTATATGCTGGGGCGCCAGGACGGCACGATCGAACCAGTCAACTGGACGCTGACGCCGCTCGTCTTCGACCAGGGCTTTGCGCACCGCTTCAGCGAGCTCAGCTTCACCGATCTCGGCGGGGGCCGTAGCGCCGACAATGCCGAACTTCTGCGCTCCGACGCTTATCTGGGCTATGACGCCGATACGGCCACCTATCGCTATCTCGACACGGCACGCGGGATCGACATGGATTTCAGCCCGGCGCAGCTTGTCGCTGCCGAGACGGATGCCCGGCTCGCGGTCTACAGCTTCACCGGCAGCGACGGGCTGACCTACCGCCTGACGCTCAACCAGCCGGGTGCCGGCAATCCCGCCATCCAGCTCAGCTATGCCAGCTTCGGCCGGTGGGAGCGCGCGCAGGCATCGGCAAGCGACCGGATCGACCGCTGGTTCACCTGGGGCATCCGCACCAACGGCTTCCAGATCCCGAGCGGGACAGGCGAATTCGCCGGCATCATCCAGGGCACGGCCGCGCGTTTCCGGGGCGGCCCGGTCTATGCGCTGAGCGGCACGAGCAATTTCAGCATGGACTTTGCCGGCGGCACCTTCACCGGCTCGCTCAACCCGATCGGCACGAGCCTCAGCGACGGCGCGACCCGCGATTTCGGCACCTTCGCTTTCGCCCGCGGCGCGATCGACCTCGACGCGGGGCTCACCGCGGACATCGTGAATAACAACAACGCCTATCTCGGCTTCTTCGAAGGTGCGCTTTACGGCCCCCGTGCGACCGAGGTGGCTGGCAGCTTCGGCATGCAGACGGAAAATACCGACAGTGGCGGAGCGGGCAGCTCCAGCGCCGCTTATCTCAGCGGCGTGATCGTCGGCACGCGGACGGGGAATTGACCGGGATCGGGATTCGGGGGCAGCGATCATGAGGCGCCGCGTCGCTGCGGGGCTGGGCATGATGAGTGCCGTCATTGCGCTCGCCAGCGCCGCCGGCCCCGCCCACGCTCAGGCGGAGAGCGAAGCTGCCCCGGATCGCCCCGAGGCCAGCACGCCTGCGCCGACACCGCGCGTCACGCAGGACGGCGCGGCACTCAGCGGACTGAGCGCGGCGCAGCTTTTCGACATTGCCGATCAGGCGCGCGTTGCCGGACGCCTTGCCGATGCCGAAGCCATCTATGCCGCGCTTGCGCGAGACCCGGATGGCGAAGTGCGGGCTGAGGCGCGCTTCCGGCTCGGCATGATGCAGGCCGACCAGGGCCGCAACGCCGACGCAGCCCTCACATTCCGCGCCTTGCTGGACGAGCGCCCCAAGGCCGCCCGTGTCCGGCTGGAGCTTGCCCGCGTGCTTGCCGCGATGGGCGAGGAAGGTCGGGCGCGCCAGCAGCTTCGCCAGGCGCAAGCCAGCGGCCTTCCGCCGGACGTGGCGCAAGTGGTGGACCGCTTCGCGACAGCCCTGCGCTCGAACCGGCGCTTTGGCGGCAATTTCGAGCTGGCCATGGCGCCGGACAGCAACGTCAACCGGGCCACCGACGCGCGGGAGCTGGACACCGTCATCGCGCCGCTCAACCTCTCCGACGATGCGCGCCAGCAGTCCGGCATAGGCCTGCACCTGACCGGCCAGGTCTTCGCGCGCCTCGGCCTGACACCACGCCTGACGCTGGTGCCGCGCCTCTCCGGCGATGGGACCTTCTATGGCAAGAGCCAGTTCAATGATCTTTCCGGCAGCGCCCTGCTCGGCTTCGAATGGCAAGCGGGCGGCACGCGCCTCATGCCCTCCTTCGGCGCCACGTGGCGCACTTATGGTGGCAGGGCCTATGCGCGCACCGCCACGGCGGATCTGCGCCTGACACAGCGCGTCGGCCGCCGCGCGCAGAGCGAAGTCGGCTTCTCCTATGGCCGGACGCATTATCTGTTCAACGAGATGCAGGATGGTGACCTGTTCAACCTGAGCGCGGGGATCGAGCGCGCGCTCTCTCCCCGCACCGGAATCGGCGTGACGCTGAGCGGCACCCGCCAGACGGCCCGCGACCCCGGCTTCTCGACCGCGGCGGGCGGCGTGACGCTGCTCGGCTGGCGCGACATGGGCCGAATGACGGTCTTTGGCCATGTCACGGCCCGGCGCCTCGAATCCGATGCGCGGCTCTTCCCCTTCACGGAACGGCGCAAGGAATGGTTCCTGCGCGGCGCGGCCGGCGCGACGTTCCGCCAGATTGAGGTGGCGGGCTTCTCGCCGGTGGTGCGACTCGCCTACGAGCGCAACATCTCGACCGTCGGCATCTACGACTATCGCCGCACCACCATCGACCTCGGCATTACGCGCGCCTTCTGAGGGCCGGGGAGGCAATCCCCCCGCCCAAAAGAGCGCCCTCACAGGGTCATCGCGAAGCCCTGACCGGCCGCCTGATGGGGCTGGAAACCGAGCGAGCGATAGAAATCCTGTGCCCGGCCATTCTCCGCACGCGCACCCACGGTGAGGAATGCGCAGCCGGCCTCCCGCGCCGCGGCCTGCGCACCAGCCACCAGCAACCGCCCCAGACCAAGGCCGCGCGATCCCTCCAGCACGAAGAGATGGTGAAGATCGAGCCCGCGCAAGGTGAGCTGCGCGCGATAGCGCGGCACCAGCAGCGCATAGCCGACGACATAGCCGAAACGCTCGACGACGAGACCGTGCAGCCAGCGGGTTTCGCCGAACAGATCGACCTCCAGCCGGGCCGCGTCGATCGCCGGATCATCGCCATGATGGCGTGCCAGCCGGACGATCATGTCCGCCACCACGGCCAGGTCATGCCGGTCCATGGGCCGCACGCGGCCCCGCCCTTCTCGTATATCGTCGGATTGCAACACAGTAGCCTCCTCGCAAGGTCCGCCACTGGTTCTTGTGCTGCGATGCCGCTCCAGCGGCGGCACCAGTTTCACTCACATGATCGAACGGGCCGCGTCTATGTGTGACGAAGCCAATAAAAGCTGGACGGGACAGCACGAACGATCATGGAATCGCCCTTGCGCCTGCCGCCAGCCCGAGTCAAGCGGCCGCGCTGCGTGGACGGCCGCCAGCGCTCCCTTCGCAGAGCGGGGCGTGACGCGGCGCTGGCGGCCGCGCTGCGTGGACGGCCGCCAGCGCTCCCTTCGCAGAGCGGGGCGTGACGCGGCGCTGGAAAGCGTGTAACGGCGCGCGCATGTCGCCGCGCCTTTTCGCTTCCATCCATGATGTGACACCGCATTTCGAAAGCGAGGTCGATGCGCTGTTCGATCGGCTGAGCGGGCTGCTGGGCGGCCCTCGCCTCGCCATGCTGGTGGTGCCGGATTTCGAGGACAAGGCTCCCCTCGCGGGCAATGCCGCTTTCGCCGGCAAGCTGCGCGCATGGGCGGACGCCGGGGTCGAGATGTTCCTGCACGGCTGGTGCCATCGCGACGATGCGCGCGTGAAGGGCTTCATGCAGAAGCACATGACCGCCGGCGCGGGCGAATTCGCCCAGCTTTCCCGCTCGGAGGCCCTGCGCCGGCTGGAGCGCGGCCGAGCGGTGGTCGAGGATGCGCTGGGGCGGCCGGTCACCGGCTTCGTGGCGCCGGCATGGCTCTATTCGCCCGGCAGCCTGGACGCGCTGCGCGACGGCGGCTTTCCGCTCGCCGAGGATCATCTCAAGGTGTGGGAGCCCACGACGGGACGCGTGGTCGCGAAGGGGCCGGTGATCACATGGGCCAGCCGCACCCAGGGCCGCATCGCCAGTTCGCTGATGGTGGCCGCGGCGGCACGCGCGGCGCCCTGGGCCTTGCAGAACGCGCGCATCGCGGTCCATCCGCCGGACACGACCGTTCCGGCGCTGCTCGACAGCATCGATGCCACTTACGGCAAGTTCGTGCGCACCCACCGGCCGTCACGCTACGCGGATCTGCACGGCGGATGACGCAATCCCGGCCGCTGCGCGTGCTGAGCGCGCTGCACAGTCTGGAACCGGGCGGCGTGGAGCGAGACGTGCTGCGCTTCACCAAAGGCTGGCGGGACGCGGGAGTCGACGCGCGCATCGCGCTCGGTCGCCGCGAGGGCCGGCTGGAGGAAGAAGCGCCGGACGTTCCCTACATCATCCCGAAGAAGGGCCGGCTGGCGCGGATCGAGACCGAGAGCCTGTGGATGATGCTGCGCCTGCCCGCCATCGTCCGGCAGGAGCGGCCGGACGTGCTGTTCTTCGCCAGCAACGGATTGATGGCCGTCGCCGCCGTGACGAAGCTGCGTCTCGGCCGGGACTGCCCACCCATCGTTCTGCGCACCAGCAACAGCCTGCGCCCGCCGCACTGGAGCGCGCTGCATCACCGGCTCCACCGTGCGCTGCTGCGTCTGCATGGCCGCATCTACGCTGCCATCGTGGCAATGGCGCCGCCGCTGCGGGACGAGATCATCGAGGAGATGGGCGTCTCGCCGCAGGCCGTGACGGTCATCAACAATGGCGCGCTCGCTCGTGACACGGCAGAGCGGCTTGCCACCTTGCGCGATGCCACGCCCCGCGACCATGCCGGCCGGCACTTCCTCGCGGTCGGTCGCCTTTCCCCCCAGAAGAACTTCGCGCTGCTGCTGGAGGCTTTCGCCCGGATCGCCCGGCCCGACGACCGGCTGACCATCGTGGGCGAGGGACCGCTGCGCGAGGCCCTGACGCGGCAGGCGCAGGATCTCGGCATTGCCGGGCAACTGGAGCTGCCGGGGCATTGCCACCCCGTCGACCCATGGTTCGCCCGTGCCGATGCCTTCATCCTTTCGTCCGATTTCGAGGGCCTTCCGGCCGTGCTGGTGGAAGCGCTTGCGGCTGGCCTGCCGATCGTCGCCACCGATTGCGCAGTGACCATCCCTTCGATGATCGAGGGCGCGGGGCGGCTGGTGCCGGTCCGTGACGCTACGGCATTGGCGGCCGCGATGGACGCCATCGGGGACGATCCGGTCGATGTCCCGGCCATGCGCGCGCGCGCCGCGCGCTTCACCCTGGAAGCGACGATCGATCAGTGGATCGGGCTGTTCCGCAAGGTGGCGCGGAAATAGTCCTTTGAGGCGCCGAATATTATTGCTATCGGCCCGCCATGTATAAAGGCCATGTCTGAGTACCGATCTTGACGAGGCAGATTTCGGCGACTCTCGACAGCGCCGCTCCCAATGACCCACTACCGTTGCCGGTGCGCCAGCATTCCTGGTGGGTTTGGATCACGCCTGCGCTTTCCATCGCCATATTGGCGATCGTGGCCTGGCATTTCCGGACCTTCGATTTCCAGCAACTGATCGCGGTGGTGCCCAAGAGCCCCCTCTTCTGGAGCGTGTTCGTCATATACTACATGACGGGCATCGTCTTCGATTTCATCATCTTCCGCTGGCTGTGGGGCATACCCCTCGAGGGCATGGTCGCGCTGGCCCGCAAGAATGTGAGCAACCAGCTTCTCGTCGACTATCTGGGCGAGGCCTATTTCTACAGCTGGGCACGCAAGAAGGTGAAGATGACCACTTCCCCCTTCGGCGCGGTGAAGGACGTGGCCATTCTCTCGGCCTTCGTCTCCAACATCGTGACGCTGGTGATGATGGCGATGGTCTATCCCTTCGCCCGGACGTTCAATCTGGGGCTGACCAGCACCGCGCTTGCCGCTTCGGTCGGCGTCATCACGCTTATCTCCCTGATCGTTGCTCTGTTCAGCAAGCATATCTTCAGCCTGTCCAAGGGACAGCTGTGGGGCATTTCCGCCCTTCATGCGGTGCGGCTCATTGTCTCCAACGTGCTCATGGCGGTGCTCTGGAGCATCGCACTGCCACAGGTGGCGCTCGGCTGGTGGCTGGTGCTGGCCACCGCCAAGATGCTGCTTGGCCGCCTGCCGCTCATCAGCAACAAGGATGTGATCTTCGCCGCCTTCGCGGTGCTCGTGGTCGGCAACGACAAGGAGATCCAGATCCTCATGGCGTTGATGGCGACGCTCATGCTGCTCACGCATCTTCTGGTCGGCGCAGCCCTTGCGATCGGCGATCTCGTCACGCTGCCGCCCAAGCGCGGCAAGGCGGCCTGATGCGCGCGCTCCCGTCCACAGGCGCCGCCGGCACCGGCCTGCCCCACTGACGCTATGCGGATTGTCGATGTCGCAGCCTTCTACACGCCCTTTGGCGGTGGCGTAAAAACCTATATCGAGCGAAAGCTGCTCGCCGGCCCCGCGGCCGGGCACGAGATCATCGTCATTGCGCCGGGGCCTGGCTATCGTGTCGAGGACCGGGGGCCAGGCGCGCGGATCGTCTATCTGAAGGACCCGCAGTTTCCGCTCGACCGGCGCTATCATTATTTCCGGGATGTGGAGACGCTCCACGCCACGCTGGACCAGCTCGCGCCGGACATCGTGGAAGCATCCTCGCCCTGGCGCAGTGCGCGCTTCGTGGGCGAATGGCCCGGCAAGGCGCCCCGCGCGCTCATCATGCACGCGGACCCCATGTCCGCTTATGCCTATCGCTGGTTCGACCCCATCGCTTCCCGCCCGGTCATCGATCGCGCCTTCGGCATGTTCTGGCGGCATCTCCAGCGCATGGACCAGCTCTTCGACGGCGCCATCACCACCGGCGAGGACCAGACGAACCGGCTGCTCGCGGGCGGCATGACCCGGGTCATCACCAATCCCATGGGCGTCCAGCCGGGCATCTTCTCCCCCGCCTATCGCGACGAGGGTTTGCGCGCCCGCCTGCTCGCCCGATGCGCGCTCGACCCGTCCGCGACTCTGCTGCTCGGCGCGGGGCGTCACGGGCCGGAAAAGCGCTGGCCGATGGTGATCGAAGCCGTCACGGCCGCCGGCGTCCACGCGCCGGTGGGCCTCATCATCGCCGGCGACGGGCGCGATCAGGCCCGTGTGGTCGCCGCCGCCGCGGAGAACCCGCATGTGCATCTCATCTCGCCGATCTCGGACCGGCACGAAGTCGCGCGGCTCTTTGCGAGCTGCGACGCGCTGATCCACGGCTGCGAGGCGGAAGTCTTCTGCACGGTCGGCGGCGAAGCGCGCGCGGCCGGCCTGCCACTCATCATGCCCGACCGGGGCGGCGCGGCGGACCATGCCCGTCTGGCGGACGGCTGGCTCTACGCGTCGGCCGATCCGCGATCAGCCGCAAAGGTCATTCTGGACTTCATCGCCGCCCCGCGCGAGGCTGTGCGCGCCCGCGCGCTGGAGCATGCCCGCAATGTGCGGACGATCGACGAGCATTTCGCCGACCTCTTCGCCTATTACGAAAAGCTGGTCGCCAATCCGGTGGTGGACCGCTCCCGCCCGCCCGTCGGCTGAGCGCGCGACGAAGGCGGAAGGCCGGCATCGCGACTGAGGCAAGCGACCCGCTGCTACTTGTTGAGCGGGCCGAAGCTGAACAGGCCCTTGCGATACTGCATCGTCACCGTGATGCGCGTCGGGCCATTGCCGACCGCCGCCGCCGCGCTGCGGGCCTTGGGCTTGGACCAGCCGAGCTTGGGATCGCCAGGAAAGCCGATGCCATCGACCGACAGGCCGAACTTGCGATTGGCATCGCGATCGTGAAGCAGGCTGAGCGTGTAATTTCCCGCTGCAGGCGCGCGGATGCAGAGCACGACCGGGCCGGTTTGCGGCACAGGCATCTCGACCCTGCGGAAGGCCTTGCCTGCCATCACGAGGATATTGTCGTCCTGCAGAAAATCATCGTCATTATTGGGATAAAGCTCGACCTTCACGCGGCCCTTGCGATCCTTGAGGCCTGCCAGGGTGATGAGGAAGGAGGGACCGCTCTCGTTCGGGCGGCAGCGTCCTTCTTCAATCCCCAGGTCCGGTGAGGACGGGATGTAATTGGCCGATCCGGCGGCAGCCGCGGCAGCCAGCAACAAACTCATCGACATCAACTGGTCATCTCCCGGTTGAGGAAAGGATGGCGCCTGGGAAACAGCCTGTTGCCCCGCCAGCGCCGGATGGTGGGCTATGTAGCTGCTTTACCTAGCCCTCGCTAGGCTGCGATAGCCCCGAAGCCGCTTCCATGCCATGAACTCCCTTAACGGGACGTGGCTGGGCTGCAGATCGACCCACAAGGCCGGCCAGCGTTACGCCCAAGCTCCGGGAGGGCTGCGTCACGACGCGAGGCGCCCCGCGCGGCGTCAGCGGGTGAGGCCCAGTTCCGCGTCGGTCGCCGCATGTCCCCATTTGTCGCGGGGCGGCATCGGGCGCGTACGCCAGTCGACATCCGGCGAGAAGCTGGAAATGCTGCGCCCCTCGGGAATGCGGCCATTGCCGCCGCCCTGCGTGTAGTCATAATAGAGCTTCAGCAACTCTTCCTTCGAGCGATATTGCGCGGCCGGATGCGCCGTGCACGCCGCGCGCCAGCGCAGCACCCGGTCGAAATTGGCCGGCACTTCATAATCTTCATAATAGTCCAGGAACCACAGGCGCTTGAACATCGGCGTGAAAGCCACTTCCGCCCAGCCGAAGCGATCGTCGAACAGGAAGTCGCTGCCGGTCGCATAACGCTTGAGGAACGCGTCCACCTTGCCGAACTCGGCATCGACAGCGGCACGCATCTCCTCGCGCTTGCCGATCTCCCGGTTGAGGATCATCCGGTAGCCCGCGCCGGAAAAAGGCCCGGCCAGCTCGGCCAGCATGCCTTCCACCGCGTGACAGAAGGGATCGGGATGCGCCACCGCCGGCTCGGGGTAGCGCTGCTCCAGATAGCGCAGGATGACCATGCTTTCCTTGAGGCTCTCGCCATTCTCGACGTCGAGAAGCGGAAGCGCGGTCGTGCCGCCCGTCTTGGCAAGCAGCCAGTCCGGGCGCGGCTTGGAAATGTCGATCTCGACATCCTTCATGCGCAGGCCCTTGAGCTCGAGCATGATTTCCACACGCTCGGAGAAGGGGCAGCCGGGAATGTGATAGATCGTCAGTTCCTGTGGCTCGGCCATGCTTGCTCCTGTGTCCTCGTGTCCGCGGTCTTCAGCCTTCCCGAAAGCGAGAGGCGGCGCACCCGCCTCCCCTTCCGTCAGTCCGCTTTCTCGGCGACGCGCGGCGGCATCTTCGTGGTCTGCGGCCCCTTGTTGAGCGCCTGCCCGCCAGCGCCCGCGGGGCCGGTCTGCCGGACGAAAGGCTCGGGGTCGCCTTCCCGCAGCTTGAGCCCGAACAGCGGGTTCATGCCGGGATGCCGCCCCAGCCCATCAAACAGGTCGAAGCCACGGTCCAGCCAGTCCCGCAGCGGATCATCCTCGGTCAGCGGCGGCGTGCGGGCGACGGACGCGGTCCAGAGAAACACCGCCAGCGCGGAATAGTCCGCGAAGTTCGGCTGGTCGCCGCCAAGCCACTTGGTTTCCGCGAGAATGCGGCGGAAGGGCTCGAGCGTCGGCGGCACGAGCGGCAGCCGATCCTCGCGGCCGGCCTGCACGTCTTCCAGGCGCTGCCCGCCCAGGAACCACTGCTCGCGGCTCCAGCGCACATAATCGCGGTCCTGCGGCAGCGAGAGATCATGATAATCGAGGATATAGCAGCGGAACCACGGGCCCACCGCCGTGGACCACAGCCAGTTGTCCAGGAACTTCATGAGGTTCTTCTGGGTCGGCCCCTCGAACAGCATGGGGCGATCGGGATATTTCTCGTCGAGATATTCCGCGATCACCCAGCTGTCGAGCACCCACTCGCCATCGTCCACGATGACCGGCACGCGCTCGGACCGGCCGCCGGTCCGCTCAAGAATGCCGGTGAAGCCGCCGGGCACGATGTCGATGTCGAAGCCCTTGTGCTTGAGCGCATATTTGGTGCGCCAGACATAGGGGCTGATCGTGCAGCCGGACTCCAGCTGCAGGTCATACAGAGTGATGGTGTTGTTCCTGGCCATCGGCAATCCTCTCCATCATTCAACGCAGCGGCGCGCCCGGGCCGCGCGAACGGCGCTGCCGGACAAGGCGAACGTCAACCGGCTGGCCTTGTCCGGCGGGCGCCGGGACGCGCTTTCCTGTTCAGGCGACTTTCTCGTTCTGCCGCTTGAGCAGGTCCTCGCGCTTCGATTTCTCGAACATTTCCTTGATCGCCGGACGCGCATTGATCCGGTCGAGCCAGGCGCACAGGCCGGGCGTCTTTTCCTGGTTCACATAGTCGCCGAAGAAGCCGCCGGGGCGCTGCAGGCCATTGGCGATGGCGAAATTGCAGATGTCCGCGAGGCTGTAACCCGTGTCGACCAGATAGTCCTGCTTCGAGAGCGTCTCTTCCAGCCGCGCCACCGAGACGCCGACCTTGCGGAATTCCTCGTCCAGCATCTCCTGCGGGAATCCGTTGCGCGCGCGGCGCCATTTGAGCTGCTGCTCGGGGATCGGCACATTCTTGTTGATGTGCTCCTCGAATTCCTCGTCGCTCATCTTCTGCGCGATCGCCTTGATGCCGAAGGCCCAGCCGATGGTGGAGACGCACCAGCAGAAATATTCATCGACCCACTTGGTCCACACCCGCATTTCGGCGCGCTTGAAGGGGTCGGCCGGGCGCAGCGAATTGCCGGACTCGGGGAACACGTCCTCCAGATATTCGCAGATCACCGTCGATTCGGTGACGACCTTGCCGTCATGCCAGAGCGCCGGCACCTGACCGCGCGGATTGATCTTCTTGAACCAGTCCGAATGCTGCTCGAACTTGCTCGGATCGACGAAGACCTGCTCGAATTCGAGGCCCTTCTCGTAGAGCGTCGCGAGCGGCTTGAGCGAGTTCGCCCCGGGACCGAAGCTGTAGAGTTTCAACGTCATTCCTGTCTCCCAGATCTCTTGTCATCTCGTCATGAGCGAAAAGGGCGCGGCGGTTAAGCCGCCACGCCCGTGCATTTCGTCAGGCGCCTTTCTTGTCGCCCTCGGCGAAGACCCGCGTGCGGTCCCGTCCCCAGGCCATCAGTGCCTCGACCCGCTGGCGGGCGCCTTCCGGATCGCTCTCCATCGGCGCGACCGAATCGATGATGGCCTGAAAATGCTTCTCCAGTCCTTCGCGCACTTCGGGATAGGGAATGATGTAGAGAGCATTGTCCTCGACACCCTTCTTGATCGCTTCCGCCAGCTTCTCCGGCTCGAGCCCGTGCTGGTGAATGGAGTGCAGCGAGGCAATCGATTCCTCGTTCTCCACATAGCCGCTGGTGCCGTATTTCGCGGGACGCAGGCGCGAGGCTTCCGCGATGTTCGACTTGATGTTGGCCGGCGTGCAGACGGAGACGCCGATGCCGTATTTCTCTAGCCCCTGCCGATAGCCTTCCATCAGATTGATGCTGGCCGCCTTGGCCGCCGAATAGGGCCCGGCGAGCGCGCTCCCCATGAAGCCGCCGAGCGACGAGACGGTGACGATGTGCCCCGGCCGCCCGCTCGCGATCATGCGCGGCACGAAGGTCACCATGCCGTTGATGACGCCGTTCAGATTGACGCCGATGATCCAGTCGAAATCATCATAAGTGGTCTTCTCGATCGGCCCGAAGCTGTTCACGCCAGCGGTGTTGGAGAGAAGCGTCGGCGCCTGGCCGAACACGGCCTCCACTTCGTCCGCCGCCCGGGCATAGGCCTCGCGGTCCATGATATCGAGCACGATGCCATGCGCGGTGATCCCGAGCCCTTCCAGCTCGGCGACGGCCTTCTCGACCGCTTCGGCCCGCACGTCCGCCACCACGATCTTCGCGCCTGCCTGACCGAACACTTTCGCCTGGCCGAAGCCGGCGCCCGACGCGCCGCCCGTGATGAACGCGACCTGATCCTGGAAATCCTTCATTCCGACCCTCTCCTGATTTCTACGGCCGATGACGCGCCAACCAACCGGTTGACCGGCCTGTCATGGGCGATCCCATGACGGGCGCCGGCAACGATGCCCGCGCCATCTGCTTGAAGCGGGTTTCCACTCATTTCCGGACAATGTCAACAAAGACCCGACGCCCCGCGCGATCGACCGAGAGCCGGAACAGACGGCCATCGGGGAGCGGCGCTTCATAGACGAAACCGTCCGCCTCGGGCGCTTCCCAGTCGGACGCCGTCATCTCCGCTCCATCGGGCCGCAACCATCGGCCGGGCTCGGGGAACAGCGCAAAAACCTCCGGATCGGCGGCGCGGGCGGAGGACAGCGCGGCTGTGAAGTCCTCCAGCGCACGATCCCGCCCGGTCCAATCCACCCAGCTCAGCGCGTTGTCCTGCGCGTAAGCATTGTTGTTGCCGTGCTGCGTGCGGCCGAACTCGTCGCCTGCCGTGAGCATCACCGCGCCGGTGGACGCAAACAACGTGGCGAGCAGCGCGCGCAGGTCCGCCTGCCGGCGCGCATTCACCACCGGATCATCGGTCGGGCCCTCGACGCCGTTGTTCCAGCTGAGATTCTCATCATGGCCATCGCGATTTCCCTCGCCATTGGCCTCGTTGTGCTTCGCCGCATAAGCCACTGTGTCGGCGAGCGTGAAGCCATCATGGGCGGCGAGGAAATTCACGCTGCGGCTGGGCTTGCCGAATATGTCCGATGAGCCGGCCATGCGGGTCGCCAGCGTGCCGATCGATCCGTCCCCGCGCCAGAAGCGGCGGACATCGTCGCGATAGCGATCATTCCATTCCAGCCAGCCGTCGGGAAAATTGCCGAGTTGATAGCCGCCCGGCCCCACGTCCCAGGGTTCCGCGATCATCAGCCGGTCGCCAAGCCAGGGATCGGCGGCGATCTCGCCGAAGATCGGCGCCTGCGGGTTGAAGCCGGGCTCGCGCGCCAGCACCGTCGCGAGATCGAAGCGGAAGCCGTCCACGCCGGCCTGCCGCACGAAATGGCGCAGGCTTGCGAGCTTGAGCGCGCGCACGTCCGGCGCGGCGGCGTTGAGCACATTACCGGTGCCAGCATCGTTGATGAGGCTCCCATCCGGCGCCAGCGCATAATAGCAGCGCTCGCCAAGCCCGCGCATCGAGAGCGTCGCCCCCTGCCGGTCGCTCTCGCCGCTGTGATTGAACACGAGGTCGAGGATCACGCCTATGCCCGCGCGGTGAAGCCGCGCCACGGTGGCGCGCAGCTCGGCCATGCCGCCCGGGCACAGCCGGGGATCGAGCGGCATCGGCACCACCGGATTATAGCCCCAGGCGTTGCGGAGCCCGAGCGAGGGAAGATGCCGCTCGTCGATCCACGCGACGATGGGCATCAGTTCGATCGCGGACACATGCAGCTTGCGCAGATGAGCGATGACCGCCGGATGCGCCAACGCCGCCACGGTGCCGCGCTGCGCCTCCGGCACCTCGGGATGCAGCATGGTGAAGCCGCGCACATTCAGTTCATAGATGAGGCCGCTCGGACGAAAACGCACCGGCGCCTTGCGCACGTCCGGCAAGGGCTTTTCGACGACCGCCTTCGGGACCAAAGCGGCCGTGTCGACGCCGCGCTCGCCAAGGCGCGGATCATGGACGAAGGGGCGGTCGATGGCACGCGCCCAGGGATCGACAAGCAGCTTGGACGGGTCGAAGCAGAAGCCTTGCGCGGGATTCCACGGCCCCTCCGCGCGAAAGCCGTATCGCTGCCCGGCCCCGACGCCCCGCACCGCCGCGCTCCAGACATCGCCTTCCCGGGCCATGGGATATTGCCGCTCCTCGCCCTGCGCATCGAACAGGCACAGGGTCAGGCCGGTCGCGTCGGGCGCCCAGACGGCGAACTGCGCCCCGTCCCGCGTGAGCCGGGCGCCCCGCTCGTCACTCATGTCACGACATCAGGCGCGGTCCGGCCGGTATGGCGCTCGATACCGGCAATGACATCGGCGGCGGAGATGAGGTCCGCGAGCATATCCGGCGTCTCCTCGTCCAGCGCACCATCGGCGGGCTCATAGCGCTCCAGATAGACGCGCAGCGTGGCGCCCTGCGTGCCCGTGCCCGACAGACGGAACACCACGCGCGAGCCGCCTTCGAACATGACCCGCAGGCCCTGGTTGGCACTGACTGAGCCATCGACCGGATCAACATAGGAGAAGCTGTCCGCCGCCGCGACGGTCAGCGCGCCGAACCGCGCACCCGGGAGCGCCGGAAGAGCCGTGGTGAGCGCTGCCATCAGCGCGTCGGCCCTGTCCGTCTCGATCGCCTCATAATCGTGTCGCGCATAATAGTTCCGGCCGAAGCGGGCCCAGTGGTCGTGCGCCAGCGCATCCACCGGGATTTTGCGCACAGCCAGGATGTTGAGCCAGAGCAGCACGGCCCACAGGCCATCCTTCTCGCGGACATGGTCGCTGCCGGTGCCCGCGCTTTCCTCGCCGCAGATGGTCGCCATGCCGGCATCGAGCAGATTGCCGAAGAATTTCCAGCCGGTCGGCGTCTCATGGCAGGGAATGCCCAGCGCATCCGCCACCCGGTCCGCCGCCGCGCTGGTCGGCATCGAGCGGGCAATCCCCTTGAGCCCGCCGGCATAGCCTTTCGCCAGATGCGCATTGGCGGCCAGCATCGCGAGCGAGTCCGATGGCGTGATGAAGCGGCCACGCCCGATGATGAGATTGCGGTCCCCGTCTCCATCCGACGCGGCGCCGAAGTCCGGTGCGGCATCGCTCATCATCAGATCATAGAGCGCGCGGGCATGGACGAGATTGGGATCCGGGTGATGATGGCCGAAATCCTCCAGCGGCACGCCATTGCGCACGGTGCCGGGCGCGAAGCCGAGCCGCCGCTCGAGGATCTCCGTCGCATAAGGGCCGGTGACAGCGCTCATTGCGTCGAAGGCCATCGTGAAGCCGCCCGCCACCATCGCGCGAATGGCCTCGAAATCGAACAGCGCCTCCATGAGCGCGGCATAGTCGGTCACGGGATCGACCACTTCGACGGACATCCCGCCGACCATCACCGTGCCCGGCGCGTCGAGGTCGATATCCGGCGCGTCGACGGCGAGCCAACGATCGATGACCTGCGTCTGCGCGAAGATGGCGTCCGTAACTTTCTCAGGCGCCGGGCCGCCATTGGCGACATTATACTTGATACCGAAATCCTCGTCCGGCCCGCCGGGATTATGGCTGGCCGAGAGGACCAGTCCGCCAAGCGCGCCATATTTGCGGATGAGATGGCTGGCCGCGGGCGTGGAGAGAATGCCGCCCTGCCCCACCATGACCTTGCCGAATCCATTGGCCGCCGCCATGCGGATCGCCTGCTGGATGACAGTGCGGTTGTGGTACCGCCCGTCGCCGCCGATGACGAGCAGCACGCCTTCCTTGCCCTCCACCACGTCGAACACCGACTGGATGAAGTTCTCGGAATAATTGGGCTGCTGGAAGATCTTCACTTTCTTGCGCAGGCCGGAAGTCCCGGGCTTCTGCCCCTCGAAAGGCGTCGTCTCAACGGTCCGGATGGTCATGCATGCTCCTTCAGTCGCCGATACAGGGCGGCATAGGCCCGGCCGCTCTTGGCCCAGGAAAAATCGGTCAGCATCCCGCTCCGCTGGATCTGCGCCCAGGTTTCCCGGTCGGCAAAGAGCCGCACGGTGCGGGTGATGGCGTCGGACAAGCCCTCATAGCTCACGGGTGAAAACTGGATGCCGGTCGCCGCGCCGGCGGCGAGCGCAGCGACATTGGCATCGACCACCGTGTCGCCCAGTCCGCCGGTACGCGCCACAACCGGCACGCAGCCATAAGCAAGCCCATAAAGCTGCGTGAGGCCGCACGGCTCGAAGCGCGAAGGGATGAGAATGGCATCGCAGCCGCCCTGCATGAGATGGGCAAGCGGCTCGTCATAGCCGATACGGATGCCGATCCGACCGGGATGCCGTGCGGCGGCGGCGTGCAGGCCCGCCTCGATCGCGGAATCGCCCGTGCCGAGCAGAGCCAGCCGGCCCCCGAGCCCCACCAGATGATCCAGCACTTCGAGCAGGACATCCATGCCCTTCTGCCAGGTCAGGCGACTGATGACGGTGAACAGCGGCCCGTTACCCGGCTCGAGACCGAAGGCCGCTTCCACCGCGCGCTTGTTGGCCGCGCGATCCTCCAGCGTCTCGGCCGAATAATGGGCCGGAAGGGCAGGATCGGTCCGCGCATTCCACTCCCGGGTGTCGATGCCGTTCACGATGCCGGAGAGACGATCCTGCCGGCCGTTGATGAGCCCCTCCAGCCCCATGCCGAACTCGGGCTTGCGGATTTCCTCGGCATAGCCCGGGCTGACCGTGGTGATGGCATCGGCCAGCATGAGCCCCGCCTTCAGCATGCCCACGCCGCCATGATATTCGACGCCGTCGATCGACCAGGCCGTGGGCGGCAGTTCGAGCCGGTGGAAGAAGTCCGCGCCGAAATAGCCCTGGAACGCCATATTGTGGATCGTCATGACGCTGGCCGGCCGGGTGGATGGATCCTGCGTGTAGACGAGATAGGCCGGCGCGAGACCCGCCTGCCAGTCATGCGCATGCAGGACGTCGAAGGGCTTCACGCCCGCCTGTCCTGATGCAATGTCGGCCGCTGCCTTGGCCAGCGCCGCGAAGCGCAGGCCATTGTCGAGCCAGTCGCGCCCCATCGCATCGGAATAGGGCCCGCCATCCCGATCGAAATAGGCCGGGGCGTCGAGCACCAGAAGCGGGCGGTCCTCATGCCTGCAGGCCAGGATGCGCGCCGGCGCGCCAAGCAGCGAGGCATAGCGATGGACGGTGCGCTTGCGCTCCAGCGCCCGCAGCACGGCGGGATAGCCGGGGATGAACGCCGTCATCGCAATGTCGTGCGGCGCAACGGCGGCGGGCAAGGCGCCGACGACGTCCGCCAGCCCGCCCGTCTTGACGAGCGGCCAGCATTCGGACGCCACGGAGAGGACCGAAAGCGGGCTCACCGGCGGCTTCCCCGTGGCGCATGCAGGGTCAGCATGGCGACCATCGACATGGCGGGTTCACTTGCGACTGGATCAAAGAAGTGCATCTCATGCTTCTGTTTTAAGCTACGCAACTGGCCGCAGACCAGAGATATCCGTCTTGAAGGTGCAGGGGTGGAGCCGCCAGCCGGAGGACGATACCGGCAGCCGGCCCGCCAATGCCGCTAGTCCAATCTGTCGATCATCGACTTGGTGATGAGGCAGATCCCGCTCTCCGTGCGCCGGAAACGCTGCGCGTCCGCCACGGGATCCTCCCCGACCACCAGCCCTTCGGGAATGCGCACGCCACTGTCGACGATGACGCGCTTGAGCCGCGCCCCCCGGCCGATGTTGCAATAAGGCAGGATGACGCCCTCCTGCACATCGGAGAAGCTGCCCATCTTCACACCCGTGAACAGCAGGCTGCGCCAGGCGCTGGCGCCCGAGACGATGCAGTCCTGCGAAATGAGCGAGGAGACCGCCATGCCGCGCCGTCCCTCCTCATCATGCACGAACTTGGCCGGAGCGGCGATGATCTGATCCGTCCAGATCGGCCACTCGCGATCATACATGTTGAGCTTGGGCACCACGTCCGTGAGATCGATATTGGCTTCCCAATAGGCATCGAGCGTGCCGACATCGCGCCAATATTCCTCGATCTGCGCGCCCGCGCGGATGGCGCTGGACGAGAAGAGGTGCGCGACCGCCTTTCCGTGCTTCACGATATAGGGAATGATATCCCCGCCGAAATCGCGCCTGCTTTCCGGATCGTCCGCGTCTCGGCGGAGCTGTTCGAACAGGAACTCGGTCGTGAACACATAAATGCCCATGGACGCCAGCGCGACATCCGGCTTGCCCGGCATGGCCGGCGGGTCCTTGGGCTTCTCCAGGAAGCTGGTGATTTGGCCGTTTTCATCGACATGCATCACGCCGAAGGCCGTGGCCTGCATGCGTGGCACCTCGATGCAACCGACCGTGACGTCCGCCCCTTCCTGCACATGCTGCTGGAGCATGAGCTCATAATCCATCTTGTAGATGTGATCGCCCGCGAGGATGACGATATATTGCGGGGCGTGGCTCGCGATGATGTCGATGTTCTGGAACACGGCGTCCGCCGTGCCTTCATACCAGTGAAACTCGTCGATGCGCTGCGAGGCGGGCAGGATGTCGAAGCTCTCGTTGCGCTCGGGACGCATGAAGTTCCAGGCGCGCTGCATGTGGCGGATGAGCGAATGCGCCTTGTACTGCGTCGCCACGCCGATGCGCCGGATGCCGCTGTTGAGCGCATTGGACAGCGCGAAATCGATGATGCGCGACATGCCGCCGAAATAGACGGCTGGCTTCGCGCGATTGTCCGTCAGTTCCATGAGGCGGCTGCCCCTGCCGCCGGCCAGCACATAAGCCATGGCGTCACGCGCCAGAGGTTGTCCCCATCTCTCCCGACTTGACACGCGTAACGTTCCTTTCCCAGCTAACGGCGTCCGGTTCCGTCATCCCTCACCAAGCAGCATGATCGTTCCAAGCGGCGGCAGGGTCATGACGGCCCGGCCATGTTCGGCCGTCACCTTGCCCATGTTGCCGACACCTTTTCCGCCATAGATGGTTGCATCACTGTTAAGCATTTCGCGCCAGACGCCGTCCAGCGGCAGCGGCACTTCGTAATGATCCAGCACCCGGGGCGTCAGATTGGCGATGATCGCCACCGGCGGAGCGCCCGGCGCCTTGCGGAGCCAGGCGAAAACCGAATTGTCCCGGTCGTCGGCGATCAGCCACTCGAACCCGTCCGCCTCGCAATCCCGCTCATGCAGGGCGGGAAGATCACGGTACAAATGATTGAGATCACGCACGAGCGTGCGGACACCTTCATGAGCGGGCGCATCCAGCAAGTCCCAGTCGAGCGAACGCCCTTCGCTCCATTCCCGCCGCTGCGCGAACTCCTGCCCCATGAACAGCAGCTTCTTGCCGGGATATCCCCACATCAGCGCGTAGAAGGCCCTGAGATTTGCGAATTTCTGCCAGTCGTCGCCCGCCATCTTGGTGAGCAGCGAGCCCTTGCCGTGCACCACTTCATCATGGCTGAGCGGCAGCACGTAGTTCTCGCTATAGGCGTACATCAGACCGAATGTGATCTCGTCATGATGATAGCGCCGATGCGCCGGATCACGCGCCAGATAGCTGAGCGTGTCGTGCATGAACCCCATGTTCCACTTGAAGCCGAAACCCAGTCCGTTGTCATGGACGGGATGCGTGACGCCCGGCCAGGCGGTCGATTCCTCGGCGATCGTCACGATGCCGGAATGCGCGCCATAGACGGCCTTGTTCATCGCCTGGAGGAAAGCCACCGCTTCCCAGTTCTCGCGCCCCCCCTCCTGATTGGGAATCCACTGGTCCGCAGGCCGGCTGTAATCCCGGTAGAGCATGGACGCGACGGCATCCACGCGCAGCCCGTCGACATGGTAGCGCTCGGCCCAGAACAGCGCGTTGTTGACGAGGAAGCTGGAGACTTCCCGCCGCCCGAAATTGTAGATGGCCGTGTTCCAGTCGGGATGGAAGCCGAGGCGCGGATCCTCATGCTCGTAGAGCGCGGTCCCGTCGAACCGGCCAAGCCCGTGCGCGTCGGTGGGGAAATGCGCGGGCACCCAGTCGAGAAGAACGCCCACGCCGGCCCGATGTGCCCCGTCCACGAAGCGCGCAAAACCGTCGGGATCGCCGAACCGCGCCGTGGGCGCATAGAGACCCGTGGTCTGGTAGCCCCAGCTTGGGTCATAAGGATGCTCGGAGATCGGCAGGAACTCGATGTGCGTGAAGCCCATCTCGACGACATAGGGAATGAGCCGGGCCGCGAGCTCGTCCCATGGCAGGAACCAGCCGCTCTCGTCCCGCTGCCAGGAGCCCGGATGGACCTCGTAGATGCTGATCGGCGTGCGGCGGGGATCGACCGAAGCCCAATGCGCCCGATGCGCCGCGTCGCCCCATTCATGCGTGCCGGTCTCGTAGGTCAGCGATGCCGTCTTCGGCCGCAACTCGGACGCGAAAGCGTAGGGATCGGCCTTGAGCGGCTGTGCGGTGCCGTCCGGACCGATGATGAGATATTTATAGGCATGCCAGGCGCCGATATCCGGGATGAAGATTTCCCACACCCCGATGTCGGCGCGGCGGCGCATGACGTGCCGCCGGCCATCCCAGTCGTTGAAATCGCCGACCAGAGCGACACGCTGGGCATTGGGGGCCCAGACGGCGAAATGCACCCCTTCCGCGCCTTCATGGCTGATGAGATGCGCGCCCAGCTTGTCGAACAGGCGAAAATGCGTGCCTTCCGCCATGAGCAGGTCATCGACCGGTCCCAGCACCGGGCCGAAGCTGTAGGGATCGCTCAGCCACCACTCCGCCGCGCCGGCCCGCGCCCGGTAGCGAATGGGCTGGCGGCCGCCCGCTATGGGCCCCTCGAAGAGGCCGCGCTGGTCGGCGCAGCCGAGCGCACCCAGCGGGTTACCGCCAAGGTCATGGGCCTCTACGCTCTCGGCACCCGGCACGATGACCCTCGCATGCGCGCCGCCGGGGCCCTCATGGACACCCAGAAGCGAGAAAGGATCAGCGTGCGTGCCTGCGAGCAGGGCTTCAATGGCCGCTTTGGGCGGCTTCACAATACTCCCCAGATGTCTTTCGCATATTCAGCGATGGTGCGGTCAGATGAAAACCATCCAACGTTCGCAATGTTCCTGATCGCAGATGCCTGCCATTGCGAAGGCTCGCTCCAGCGACGGTCCACGGCGCGCTGCGCGTGGCTGTAACTCTCGAAATCCGCCGCGACCATGAACCAGTCATGATCGTAGAGACCGCCGATGAGATCGGCATATCGCCCCGGATCGTCGGGGGAGAAGACGCCTGACGCGATTGCCGAGACGGCCTGCTGCAGCTCGCGCGAACCCTCGATGACCGCCCGGGGATTGTAGCCATTGGCGCGCTTCTCGGCCACTTCGTCCGCCGTAAGGCCGAAGATCACGATATTGTCGTCGCCGACCCGGTCCTTGATCTCGATATTGGCGCCGTCCAGCGTGCCGATGGTGAGAGCGCCATTGAGCGCGAACTTCATGTTGCCGGTGCCGGATGCCTCCATGCCCGCAGTGGAAATCTGCTCGGAGAGATCGGCGGCCGGGATGATCTTCTCGGCGAGACTGACATTGTAGTTCGGCACGAACACGACCTTGAGCAGGCCGCCCACCGAAGGATCGCTGTTCACCCGGCGCGCGATGTCATTGGCCAGTTTGATGATGAGCTTGGCATTATGATAGCTCGGGGCCGCCTTGCCGCCGAAGATCTTGACGCGTGGCATCCAGTCACGCTCGGGATGGCTGCGGATCTGGTCGTAGAGCGCCACCGTCTCGATCAGGTTGAGCAACTGGCGCTTGTACTCGTGGATGCGCTTGATCTGCACGTCGAACATCGCGGCGGGATCGAGGCGGATGCCCATATGCACCCGCAGATGATTGGCCAGCGCTTCCTTGTTGGCGCGCTTGATGGCCCCGACGCGCTCGGCAAAGGCGCCGTCCGTGGCGAATGCCGCGAGATCCACGAGTTCCTCGGCGTCGTCCATGAAGCGATCGCCAATGGCCTCGCGGATGAGGTCCGTCAGCCCGGGATTGCATTCGAGCAGCCAGCGCCGGGGGGTCACGCCATTGGTCTTGTTGTTGATCCGCTCGGGATAGAGCCGGTGAAAATCCGCGAAGACCGTCTGCTTCATCAGTTCGGTGTGCAGGGCCGCCACGCCGTTCACGCTGTGCGCGCCGGCAAAGGCGAGATTGGCCATCCGCACGCGCCGTTCGCCGCCTTCATCAATGAGGGAGATCGCCGAGATCGCGCTTTCGTCCAGCTTCTTGCTGAGCCGCGCTTCCCGCAGCACCATCGCATTGATGGCGTAGATGATCTGCATGTGGCGCGGCAGCATCCGCTCGAACAAAGGCAAGGGCCAGCTTTCCAGCGCCTCCGGCAGGAGCGTGTGGTTGGTATAACCGAATGTCTTGCGCGTGATCGTCCAGGCGTCGGGTAACTCGAGCCCATGGTCATCCATCAGCAAGCGCATCAGCTCGGCGACCGAGACTGCCGGGTGCGTATCGTTGAGCTGGATGGCGACCTTGTCCGGCAGGGTCCGGATGTCGCCATGATATTGCATGTGCCGCCGCAGAATGTCCTGGATCGACGCGGCGGAGAAGAAATATTCCTGCCGCAGGCGCAGCTCCTGCCCGGCCGCTGTCGAGTCCGCCGGATAAAGCACGCGCACCAGACTCTCGGCGCGCACCTGCTCGGCGAGCGCCCCGGCATGGTCGCCGGCATTGAACGCATCCAGCCGGATGGGATCGACCGGGAAGGCATTCCACAGGCGCAGCGTGTTGACCCGCTTGCCGCGCCAGCCGACGATCGGGGTATCGACCGCCGTGGCGATCACCTGCTCGGCAGGCCGCCACTCGATCCTGCCGTCGATATCGCCGATCACTTCGCCGCCGAAGCCGATGCGGTAAGCGCTTTCCCGCCGCTCGAATTCCCACGGATTGCCATGGGCGAGCCAGTTCTCGGGCAGCTCCACCTGCCAGCCATCATCGATGCGCTGGCGGAACATGCCGTTCACATAGCGGATGCCGTAGCCATAAGCCGGGATATCGAGCGTGGCGAGACTTTCCATGAAGCAGGCGGCGAGCCGCCCCAGACCACCATTGCCCAAAGCCGCATCGGGCTCGATCTCCTCGATCTCGTCAAGGTCGACGCCATGCTCGGCCAGCGCCGCGCGCACTTCCTCCGAGACACCGAGATTGCTCAGCGCGTCGCGCAGCAGGCGCCCGATGAGGAACTCGAGGCTGAGATAATAGACTCTTTTCGCACCTGCAGCATGGGCTGCCTTGGACGAGGTCATCCACCGCTCGATGATGTCGTCCCGCAAGGCGTAGATGGTGGCGGCGAGCCAGTCATGGGGCAGCGCCGCTTGCGCATCCTTCCCGATCCGATGGACAAGCGCATCGACGATCCGCGCCTGGAGGCCTTTTTCGGTCGCGGATTCGATGGTTGCCATGCGGTGCTTTCCCTTCCCCATTGTGCATGCCGCAGTGCGGCACAGGCGAGGGATATCAAGGCATCGCGTCCTCCGCCACTGCTCGTTTCAGGAAATCGGGGGGTGTATGGCCATCGCGGCGGCCGGACCACCGCGAGCGCATGTCCCATCCCGCGCCAAGCCGCAGCACGAAGGACAGTTGAATTGAAATCATTCAGGAACTAACGTCATCGGTCCGGACAAAATCAAGGCCGACGTCCGGCTTCTCATGAAAGGGTCGGGACGTGGCGGACGGCGCGACAGCCGAAGCAGTGAATGATGCAGGCACGCCGTTCGGATCGGCGCTTCCTGCCCGGGAAGACTATCCGCCGCCCGAGCTTGGGCTCACGATGTCGATCGTGCTTGCCGGCCGGCGCTGGCGCTCCCTGATCGACGAGCAGCTGCGGGCGCTGGGCCACAGCGCCTCGCGCATGGAGGCAATGGCCGCCATCGCCTATGCGCCGCCGCGCGCCACGCAGATCCAGATCGCCAAGCGGATCGGCATCGAGGGGCCCACGCTCACGCGCACGCTCGACATGCTGGAGGCGGACGGCCTGGTGGAGCGCCTCCCCGACCCCACCGACCGGCGCAACAAGCACATGAAGCTGACGCCCGCCGGGTTTGATGCGCTGGCGGACATGCTGAACCTGACCAGCAAGCTGCGCAGCCAGTTGCTGGCGGATATCCCGCTGGACGACATCCGCGCGAACCTCGGCTTTCTCTCCATCCTGCTCGAACGGATCGAGGAAGGGCTCGCCCTGCCGGCCGGCGAGTAGGACCTGAGCCGCGGACAGGCGCGCGCTGCCACTTTCACTGCGCGGCATCCGGGTTGAGCATGTCAACTCGCCCTAGCGTCTCGCGCGGCTTGCCCCTAAGACAGGCTGTTGCTGGCGTTTCCGGCCATAAGATGCCGGTCCTGCCGAATGCCGGCCCGGGAGAGTATGAATGAAGACCTGCGATGCCATCGTCGAGATTCTCAAGCTGGAAGGTGTGGACGTCCTGTTCGGCTATCCGCGCAATGCCCTTCTCGAAGCGGCGGCGCAGGCGAATATCCGTACCATCATTCCCCGGCAGGAGCGCATTGGCCTCCACATGGCCGACGCCTATTCGCGCCTGACGCGAGGCGAGAAGATCGGCGTCTTCTGCTGCCAGCACGGGCCGGGCGCGGAAGTGGCCTATGCCGGCGTGGCGCAGGCCTATGGCGAATCCGTGCCCATCCTCGTCATGCCCGGCGGATATTCCACGGCCACGGCGCATGTCGGGCGCAACTTCAACAGTGTGCGCAACATGGCGCAGATCACCAAGTCGGCCGAGCCGCTGAATTTTCCCTCGCATGTGAACGCGGTGATGCGCCGCGCCTTCACGGCCCTGCGCAACGGACGCGGCGGCCCCGCGCTGGTGGAACTGCCGTTCGACGTGCTCGAACAGGATGGCGCGCAGGTCGCTTACCAGCCGGTGTTGCGCAGCCGCTTCGCGCCGGACGGCGAGAGCATTACCCGCGCCGCGAGCCTGCTGTGCGCGGCGAAGCGTCCCGTGCTCTACGCGGGACAAGGCATCCACTGGTCCGGCGCTTATGCCGAGCTGAAGGAACTGGCTGAGCTGCTGGCCATTCCGGTCTGCACCAGCCTGCCCGGCAAGAGCAGCTTCGATGAGACGCATCCGCTGGCACTCGGCTCCGGCGGCGCCGCGATGCCGCATGCCGTGCGCCATTTCCTGGATGAAGCCGATGTGATCCTGGGCGTCGGCTGCTCCTTCACGGCCACGGCCTTCGGCATCCGCATGCCGGCGGGCAAGACGGTGATTCACGCCACGCTCGACCCGGTCGAGCTCAATCGCGCCGTCGAGACCGATGTCGCGCTGATCGGCGACGCGAAGCTGACACTGAGCGCGCTCATCGCGGCTTGCAGGGCGCTCACCGGCGGCGCGCCGCGCGACATGAGCGCCGTCACGGCCGAGATTCGCAAGCTGGACGATGCCTGGCTCGCGAAGTGGATGCCGAAGCTCACCAGCGATCAGGTGCCGATCACGCCCTATCGCGTACTCTGGGATCTCCAGAATACGGTCGACGTCGCCAACACCATCATCACGCATGATGCCGGCAGTCCGCGCGACCAGCTCTCGCCCTTCTGGAAGACGCGCGCGCCGCACAGCTTCCTGGGCTGGGGCAAGACTACGCAGCTCGGCTACGGCCTCGGCCTCGCGATGGGCGCCAAGCTCGCCTGCCCGGACAAGCTGTGCATCAACGTGTGGGGCGATGCCGCCATCGGCTTCACGGGCATGGATTTCGAGACGGCGGTGCGCGAGCGGCTGCCGATCCTGTCCATCCTGCTCAACAACGCGTCCATGGCGATGGAACTGAAGGTAATGCCGACGGCGACGGACCGGTTCCGCTCCACCGACATCTCCGGCAACTATGCGCAGTTCGCGACCGCGCTGGGCGGCCATGGCGAACGAATCAGCGCGGTGGAAGACATCGTGCCGGCAATCCGGCGCGCCATCGCCGCGACGGAGGCGGGAAAGCCCGCATTGCTGGAATTCATGACCTCGCAGGAGCAGGAATTTTCCCGCTACCCCTGAGGGTGAGAGCCTTCGGCATCGTCCTGTCGTGGAAGCGGAGCGGTTGAACACAGCGCTGCTGCAATGGCGCACGTTTTGCGCTTTCAGCCCGGTCCGCCACGAGGGAAAGACAGTTCACGCATGACCGAAGGCATGTCACAGATTCGCGCGGAGCTGGAGCGCGCCCAGAGATTGCTGGCGTCGCTCAACAACCCGCAGGACCGCTCCGAGATCGAACGCTACATTGCGGAGCTGGCGCGCATGAACGAACTGCCGCCCAAGGCCGGCCTCGCGATCGGCTGAAGAACCGGGGAGCTGCCTCCGGACCGCCCCCGGGCGCCGTTATCGCTTTCGCCAGGGCAGGCGCCATCCCTTGAACAGGCTCCGCTGGCTCAATGCCTCGAACATGGCGTCCGGCCCTTCCGGATCGAGGATCTCGTTATCGGCGAGCCACTCCTCCGTGGCGCTGAGTTCGGGAATTTCGTAATCGACGAGGGTCCGCCCCTCATGACGCAGCGCCTCGATCGCGCGGATGAGCGAGCCTTCCGCCTTCAGGCGAGCGGCCACGTCCCCGGCGTCCACATCGAGATGTTCGGCGATCAGATCATCGCGGATCGCCGCGATCGTGGCCGAAACCCCTTCATTCCCCGGTTCGTCGGCCGACAGCACCACATCGCACTCGGTGTCCAGCCGCAGCGAACGATTGTTGAAGTTGGACGAGCCGATGCGCAGGCAGCAATCGTCCACGACCATCACCTTGGCATGGACATAGATCGGCTGTCCGCCTGCTGAGACGGGATGATAGACGCGGAAACGGCCGTGCCGGTCCAGACGCCGGAGCGCTTCCACCAGCCGGGCCCGCGCGGTATCCATGGCGAGCGGCTCAAGCCATCCATCCGCCGAAACGGGATTGATGACGACGACCTCCGGGCCATCCTCCTCCGCGAGCCGCTGCGCGATGGCGCGCGCGATCTTCCGGGAGGCGAAATACTGGCTTTCGGCGTAGATCCACTTTCTGGCGCGCGCGATCAGGTCGAGATAGGCCTGCTCGATCTCGTGGATCGGCGTGACATCCGCCATTTCGGGCCGAGTGCGCGCGATACCCAGCTTCACCTTCTCGAACGTGGGTTCAAGGCCGGCCGGCCAGCAATCCCGCCCCGCGTCGACCGGCTCCAGCGTTTCGCCCGTCGCGGCTTTCCAGCGGTCCCGCGCGAGTTGCCCCATCGCGCGTGCGGCGGCGCCATCCAGGGCGCTGGTCGCATCGTGCCACGGACCGTAGGGCTTGCCGTTGGGCGCCTGTCTCTCCGGGTCTTCATCCTCATGCGCGCGCCGGTCCCACCGCCCGATCGTCATGTCGATGCCGCCGCAGAAGGCCAGGCAATCATCGATGACCACGACCTTCTGGTGATGCGAGGCCGCGATCGGATGAGCGCCGTCGAGCTTCAGCGTGATGCGGGGATGCGCTTTCCAGCGCAGGATGGTTGCCAGCGTACGGCCGCGAAACATCGCCTTGAACGCCCCGGTATCCCACCGCAGCACGCGGATTTCGAGGCCGGGCGTCCGCTTCGCGAGCCACAGGAAGAAGTCGCCGAGCTTTTCCGGCCCTTCGTCGTCCCTGCTGCCAAAGCGGATGCGGGTGTCGAAATCCCAGCCGATGAGGAAGATGCTCTTGCGCGCGGTCATCATCGCCGTACGCGCCGCCTCGAAATAATCGGCGGCATCGACGATGAGAGCAAAGCGGTCCGCCTGCTCGATCCGCCAGCAATTCTCGCCTGGCCGCAGCACGATTTGAGGACTCTCCCTTCTTGCCCTGCCCCAGCAAGATATGAACACGACCGGGCAAGGGGATGTCAAATTTGTGGTGGAAGGGGCTGGATTCGAACCAGCGTACGCTCACGCGGGCAGATTTACAGTCTGCTGCCTTTAACCACTCGGCCACCCTTCCAAGGCGCCTGATCCGCCCGGCATGCATCGCCGAACGGACGGGAGGGGCGCTCAATGACGAATGGGGCCTTGCCTGTCAATGCCACGCTGTGGAAAAGCGCTGCGAATGAAGAGAGGTCATCGCACAGGTAAACCAAAGGGCGGCTATCCCCGCCTTTACGGGCGTCACGCCGTCACGGCAGCGCTCGCCAATCCCGCACGGGTCATCCGCAAGATATGGGGCACGCGCGAAGCCATTGGCGCGCTGGAACTGCCGCCCGTCCTGCCCATCGTCTATTCGGACGTGGCGGATCTGGGCCGCATGGTGCCCAATGACGCGCCGCATCAGGGGATCGTCGCGGAAGTGGAGCCGCTGGAAGACATCTGGCTGGGCGATCTGCTGGAGGACGGCGCAGCGGATGACGCCGCGCGGCGCCCCATCCTCGTGCTCGATCAGGTCACCGATCCGCACAATGTCGGCGCGATCCTGCGCTCGGCCGCCGCGTTCGACGCGCTCGGCATCGTCACGCAGGACAGGCATGCCCCGCCCGAATCCGGGGTGATCGCGCGCGCGGCGGCCGGGGCGCTGGAGATCGTGCCCTGGGTGCGCGTGGTCAATCTCGCCCGTGCGCTCGATGAGATCGCGGAGGCCGGATACTGGCGAATCGCGCTGGACGGCGAGGCGACGGAAACGCTGGGCAAGGCGCTCGAAGGCGCGAATCGGGTCGCGCTGGTGCTCGGCGCGGAAGGGGAAGGCCTGCGGCTCAACAGCATCAATCATTGCGACATGCTGGCGAAGCTGCCGATCAGCCCGCGCATGGAGAGTCTCAACGTTTCCAACGCGGCGGCCATCGCGCTATATGCCTGCATGACGCGGTAGGCGTTGCCGCGCCGGGCCGCGAGGAGGAACGCAGCAGATGGGCGTGGCAATGGGCATGGCGAGATGGCTGCGTTGGCCCGTACTGCTGGCCGCACCGCTGCTGCTGACGAGTTGCCTGCTCGTCCCCGCGAAATTCGTCTCCACGCTGGATATCCGGGCTGACCGCAGCTTCACCTTCACTTATGTGGGCGAAGTGCAGTTGCTCCGCTCCGGCACGCCTGACCTGGAGAGCGAAGAGCCGGCGGGGACCGGCGAGATCGGGTCGTGGAACGCGAAACGCGGCGATACGGCGCTGGCATCGATGACCTCCGCCCAGAACGAGGCGGAAGCCGACTTTGCCCTGACGACGGCGGACAGCGAGGAAGAGGCCGCGCAACTCGGCAGGCTCGCCGAGGCGCTTTCGCAGGAATATGGCTTTCGGTCTGCCCGCTATATCGGGGGCCGCAAGCTTGCGGTGGATTACCGGATCAACGGGCGGCTCGACCATGCCTTCATCTTTCCGTTCAATCCGGACGGAGAAGTCCTCATTCCCTTCGTCGCCGTGGAACTGCGCGGCAAGGACCGCGTGCGCGTCAAGGCCCCCGGCTTTGCGAACGATCAGTCCGGCCCCGGCTCCATGGCGGGCATGGGCGCCCCGGGCGCGAGCGAGCGGCCCGGATCGATGCTGGACGGACGCTTCACGCTCACCACCGACGCGGACATCGTGAGCCAGAACCAGGAGGATGGGGTCGAGACAATGCCCGATGGAACGAAGCGACTGGTATGGCCGGTCAATCCCGGCACGCGTGACGCGCCGATGGCAGTGCTGCGCCTGAAGGCCCTGCCCTGACATGGGCCCGCTCCCCAACCGAGGCG
Organism: Sphingobium sp. SYK-6; assembly: GCF_000283515.1. Taxonomy (GTDB): domain Bacteria; phylum Pseudomonadota; class Alphaproteobacteria; order Sphingomonadales; family Sphingomonadaceae; genus Sphingobium; species Sphingobium lignivorans. Next base: position 902,746 of record NC_015976.1, on the reverse strand, counting down.
CGCCGCAGCGCAGGCTCCGCATCGCCGCAGCCTGCCTCATGGCCGGCCTTGTCGCTCTTGCCCCGCTCAAAGCGGGCGGGACCCAGCCGGAGAGACCCTCCTACGGGATATGGACCAATCCGCAGCGCAGTGTCCGCGTGAAGGTCCATCCCTGCACGCCGGCGATGTGCGGCACCGTGGTGTGGGCCAATGCCAAGGCGCAGGCGGATGCACGCAAGGGCGGAACGGAGGAGCTCGTCGGCGCCCAGCTGTTCAGCGGCTTCGTGCGCGAAGATGAGACCACCTGGCGCGGCAAGGTCTTCGTGCCCGATCTGCGCAAGACCTTCTCCGGCACGATCACCGCCGTGGACGAGCGGACCATGCGCGCGACGGGATGCCTGCTCGGGAGAGTGGCCTGCAAATCACAGGTCTGGACGCGCGTGGACTGAATCGGCCGGCAAGGGCCGCCCAGCCCCCATGGCCCCGGGTCAATCCTCCGGGGCGATGGTGACGGTCATGCCGCCCAGTTCCGGGCCGATGGGAAGCTGGCAGGACAGGCGGCTGTTCGCCTGGCGATGATCGGAGCTGTCGAGCAGATCGTCCTCGTCGCCCTTCAGCGGCGGGAGCTTGTCGAGAAATGCCTCTTCCACGAAGACATGGCAGGTGGCGCAGGAGCAGCAACCGCCGCAGATGGCCAGCAATTCATCGATGCCCTGATCGCGAATGGCTTCCATGACCGTGTAGCCGTCAGGGGCCTCGAACTCATGAAGACTGCCATCCCGCGTCACGACCTTCAGCTGCGCCATTTTTCTCTCCAATCCGTGGTCGGGCTCGCTATGAGGGGCGGAAAGCGAGAAATCAACCGGCACATGCGCGCCGGCGCGGATGTTTGGAACAAGCGATGCTCGACGAAACGGCCCTGCGCTCATCCCTGGACACGATCGCCGCCGGGCATCCCGCGATCGGGGCATTGATCGGGCGGCTCGGCTATCCCCCGCCCCGGCAACGCGTCCCGGGCTATGAGACGCTGCTGCGGACGATCGTCGGCCAGCAAGTGAGCGTCGCGGCCGCCGCGTCGGTCTGGACCAAGCTCGAAACCGCGCTGGGCGCCGGCTGCGCGCCCGAAGCGCTGCTGGCCAGCGACTTCGACACATTGCGCGCCTGCGGCCTTTCGCGCCAGAAGCAGGGCTATGCCCGCAGCCTTGCCGAGCTGGTGACGAGCGGCGCACTCGACTTGCATGCCCTGCCACACGATGACGAGGAAGCCATTGCGGAGCTGGTGCGGATCAAGGGGATCGGCCGCTGGTCGGCGGAAATCTACCTGCTGTTCGCGGAGGGGCGGAAGGATATCTGGCCGGCGGGCGATCTTGCCGTGCAGATCGCTGTCGGGCAGATCCTCGGCCTTGGCGAGCGCCCCGACGAGAAGCTGACGCGCAGCCTCGCCGAGCCCTGGCGGCCGCACCGCAGCGCGATGGCGCTGATGGCCTGGCATCACTACAATACCAAAGTGCTCTAGGGCGATGCCTAGACGGCGAGCAGCACCTCGATCTCCCGCGCCAGCGCGATGTCCCGCTGGCTCAGGCCATCGGCATCATGCGTGGTCAGGCGGATATCGACGCGGCCATAGACATTCGACCATTCCGGGTGATGATCGGCGCGCTCGGCCAGCAGGGCGACCCGGCTCATGAACCCGAATGCCGTCACGAAGTCCGGGAAATTGAAGCTGCGACTGATCCGGCTGGCATCATCTGCAAGGCGCCACTGGGGCAGCGTGGCCAGCGCGGCGGCGCGCTCTTCGTTCGTGAGGCGGGCGATGCGTGGCATGACACTCTCCTTGATCTGGCGACCCTTCTCGACCAGTCGCCCTTGCATGGTCAAGCGATGAGCGGTGCGGCCCTTTCCATTCGCGGCCTGGCCTGCCTGCGCGGCGGGCGACTGCTGTTCACCGGCGTCGATCTCGCGCTCGGGCCAGGGGACAGCGCCCAGATCGCGGGGCCGAACGGCATCGGTAAATCCAGCCTGCTGCGGATCGTGGCAGGGCTGTTGCGCCCCTTCGCAGGCACGGTCCATTGCGAAGGCGCCGTCGCGCTCACCGATGAACTCGTCGCGCTGGACCGCGACAGGACCGTGCAGGACGCCCTCGCCTTCTGGGCGCGGATCGATGAGGTGCCGGTCACGCGCATCGCGGCCGCGCTCGACGATCTCGACATCCCGCACCTTGCCGACGTGCCGGTGCGGATGCTCTCGACCGGCCAGCGCAAGCGCGCCGCGCTGGCCCGCACGCTCGTCAGCGGCGCGCCGGTCTGGCTGCTCGATGAGCCCGCCAACGGTCTCGACACGGCTTCCGCCGCTGCCCTTGGCGGCCTTGTGGACCGCCACCGCGCAGCGGGCGGGATCGTGCTCGCCGCGTCCCATCTGCCACTGGCCTGGGCGCAGGACGTCACCATCCACCTCCAGCGACCGGCGGCGGAGGAGATGGACGAGAAGGAAGAGGACATGCCGGCATGATCGGCGCGATCGTCCGGCGTGATCTCGCCCGCGCCTTCCGCAGCGGCGGCATATGGCTTCCGCTCGCGTTCCTGCTGCTCATCGCGGCGCTCTTTCCCTTCGCGGTGGGGCCGGACGCCACGGTGCTCGCGCGGACGGGCGGCGGCCTGCTCTGGATCGCCGCCTTGCTCGCCAGCCTGCTGCCCATCGACCGGCTGATCGAGCCGGATCGCGAAAGCGGCGTCATCGATCAGCTCGTGCTGCGCGGCGCGGGCGAAGGCACGATCCTCTTCGCCAAGGGCATTGCGCACTGGCTGAGCTTCGGGCCGCCGCTGCTTCTCGCGGCGCTGCCCGCAGGCGCCTTGCTCAAGCTGGAGCCGGAGATGCTGGGCATCGTGATGCTGGGGCTGGCGGTCGGCACGCCCGGCCTCGCCGCGCTTGCGCTTCTCGTGGCAGCGCTGACGGCGGGCCTGCGCGGCAGCGGGGCGCTCACCGGACTGCTGGTGCTGCCGCTCGCCGTCCCGATCCTCATCTTCGGCGCCGGCGCGCTTCAGTCCGGCGGTGTCGGCGCGCTCAAGCTCGTTGCCGCCTGCTCGCTGCTGTTATGCGCGGCCGCGCCCGTCGCTGGCGGCGCGGCGCTGCGGGCCGGACGGGAATAGGCCCGGCGGCGGCGCTGCCGCTCAATCCCGCGACCAGCGCGCCCAGATCGCCGTGGGCAGCAGCAGCCCGCGTGCTTCCTCGCGCACTGCCAGTTCGCCGCATTCGATGCGACCGGGGAGATCCGCCAGATGCGCGCGCAACAGCTCGCCGATCGCCAGCGCGGACATGCGCACGGCATAGACGGTGAGGAAAAGGAAACGGCTTTCGCCATCGAGCAGTCGCCGGCAATCCGCGATGAGACCGGGCAGGTCCTCCTCGAGTCGCCAGATCTCGCCATCCGGCCCGCGGCCATATTTGGGCGGATCGAGCAGGATGCCGTCGTAGCGCCGGCCCCGCCGCACTTCGCGCGCAACGAAGCGGGCCGCATCCTCCACGATCCAACGGACCGGATTGGCCTCCATGCCGGACAGGGCGGCATTGGCGCGCGCCTGCGCTACGGATTTCTTGGAGGCATCGACATGCACGCAATGCGCACCGGCTGCCGAGAATGCGAGCGTGCCGACGCCGGTGTAGCCGAACAGATTGAGGAACTGCGGCTCTGCGAGTCCGGCGAGCTGCGCCCGCCCCCATTGCCAGACCGGTGCCATGTCCGGAAAGAAACCGAGATGACGGAAGGGCGTGCAACTCGCCTGAAAGCGCACCTCGTTCCAGACGAGCGGCCAGCCCTCGCGCGGGACGGGCCGCTCGAAATGCCAGCGGCCGCCGCCATCCTCATCCGATGCCGGAATGAAGCTCGCGTCCGCCGCCCAGTCTGCGGTGGCGGGCTGCCACATCGCCTGCGGCTCGGGGCGGATGAAGCGATAGCGCCCGTAGCGCTCCAGCTTGCGGCCTGCACCTGAGTCCACAAGCCCGTAATCGGGCCAGGGCTCGCCTATGAGGGTCTGGAGTTGCATGGCGTCTCGATGCCTCATTCTGTCGTGCGATCGCCAGCCTGCAAAGGCCGGAAAGCGGCGAGCAGATCTTCCGCACGCCGATGGCGGGGACGTGAGGCCCCGTGGTGCCGCCTTCCCCTCATCGATCCGGCGCGCGGAGCGCTGATCTCAGCTGCCCCGCTTCACGGCGTGCCCGGCGATATAGTCGGTCACGGCCTCGAAGGTCGCCGGGAGCGTCACGTAGCGCTCCTCGCGCCCGAACAGGTCGCCCGTGCGGGACGGCAGGCCCGGGCGCACACCTGTCGCGCGCTCGACGGCATCGCGGAACTTGGCGGGATGCGCCGTTGCCAGCGTCACCATGGGCACGGACGGGTCCACCGCCGCGGCGCGGGCGGCGGCAAGACCGATCGCGCTATGCGGATCGATGATCTGCCCGGCCGCGTCATAGGCCCAGCGCATGGCGCGCGACATGCCGTCCGCATCGATCCGCGCGGAGGAGAACAGGGCAGCCGCGCCATCACGCTGCGCATTGGTAAGGCGCATGGCCCTTGTCTGCTCGAAGCCCTTCATCTGCTCGGCCAGCGCCGCGCCATCCCGGCCGTTCAGGTCGAACAGCAGCCGTTCGAAATTGGACGAGACCTGGATATCCATGCTCGGCGTCGCGGTGGGGACGACCGTGCCCTGGCTGTAATCGCCTTCGGACAGCGCGCGGTGAAGGATGTCGTTGACGTTGGTCGCAACGACCAGCCGCTCGATCGGAAGGCCCATGCGCGAGGCCACATAGCCCGCGAACACATCGCCGAAATTGCCGGTCGGCACGGCGAAGGCCACCGAGCGATCCGGCGCGCCGAGGCGGACGCCGGCATAGATATAATAAACAACCTGCGCGACCAGCCGCGCCCAGTTGATGCTGTTGACCGCCGACAGATCGTAGCGGGAAGAGAAATCGGGATCGTTGAACGCGCGCTTCACCAGCGCCTGCGCATCATCGAAACTGCCCTCGATCGCGATGTTGTGGACATTGGGCGCCAGCACCGTCGTCATCTGCCGCCGCTGCACGTCCGACACACGGCCGGCCGGGTGCAGCATGAAGATGTCGATCCCGGCGCGCCCCGCGACGGCATCGATCGCTGCAGAGCCGGTGTCGCCGGAGGTCGCGCCGATGATCGTGAGATGTGTCTCGCGTCGGCTGAGGAATTTCTCGAACAGCAGTCCCAGCAGCTGAAGCGCGACATCCTTGAATGCCAGCGTCGGGCCGTGAAACAGCTCCAGCAGCCAGTGACCATGGTCGAGCTGGACGAGCGGCGTGACGGCGGCATGCGCGAAGCGGCCATAAGCCTGCGTGCATAGATCGCGCAGCTCATCTTCGCTGAGGCTGTCCCCCACGAACGGCAGGATGACTCGCACCGCCGTTTCCACATAGGAGAGCCCGCGCATGGCGGAGAGGTCCGCCGCCGTGAAGGTCGGCCAGCGCTCGGGCAGATAGAGCCCGCCGTCGCTCGCGAGCCCCGCCAGGGTCGCGCCTTCGAAATCCAGCGCGTCCGCGCGCCCCCTGGTGCTCACATATTGCATGACGGGGCGCTCTTAGCCTTGAGTTGCGCGCCCTGCAACTCGCCCGGACACATGGCAGGATAAGGGGGCTTCGCAAATGCCGCCGTTCGCACGCGGCTGACCGACGTTCAGGACCCCGGCGGCGGCGGGGATGGATCCGCGCCCTGCGAGCGCCCGTGCCAGCGCTTGCGCAGCGCGAGCCCATAAATGACGGCCGCCACGAGAGCGAACAGCCACCACTGCACCATGTAGGAGCGATGATTGTTCGGAACCGAGGCCGGATCGGGCGGCGCCGACGCGACGAGTCCCGGCGCAGGCGTCTCGGCGACGATCATGAGGCGCAGCGGCGGCGAGCGGCGCGCCAGCCGGTCGAGCCAGGGCGTGCTGTCCGGCTCGTGGGTCGCGATGCCCTGCACGGGGCCGCCGGTCCAGGCGACGCGGGCATCGGGCGCGAGGCTCACCCCGACATCAACCACCAGTCCCGGGCCTTCCGCTCCCGTGGCGCAATAGGCCACATGTCGCCAGCCCGGCCGACCTTCTCGCGACCGTCCGCCAATCACCCGCCAGTCCACCACGCGCAAGCAATTGGCGGAGAGACGCCGGAACAGGAGGCTTTCGTCGACGGGATTAGCAACCGGATAGGCCGTGGCGGGCAGCGCCATGTTCCGGTGCCAGATGCCGATCGCGGCCTCTTTCTCGTGGGCACGATCGAGCTGCCAGAAGCCGAGGGCGATCATCAACGCGATGGCCAGCGCCACGATGATCGTCGGGACCAGCGGAACGGGCCGGATCACGGCGTCTCGTCCGGCACCGTCGGCTGGGCGGCAAGGCGCCCTTCCCGCGCCTGATTGCGATATTCGAGAATGAGCAGGGCCGCCTTGGAAGCCCGCAGGCACAGCACGACCAGGACAGTCGTGAGCGGAACCCAGAGCAGGATATGCACCCAGAAAGGCGGGCTCGCCGCCAGCTGGAGGAACAGCGCCAGCGCAGTCACGAGGCCGCCGACGATGAGGATGAGAAAAGCGGCCGGACCGTCTCCGACATTGAACTGGCTTATGTCCAGCCCGCAGGCCCGGCATCTGGGCGCGAACCGCACCCAACCCTCGAACAATGGCCCCACTTCACAGCGGGGGCAGCGCGCCGCCAGGGCCGCGCGAACGAGCGGTGTCGCCCGCGCGGTCTGGTCAGCGCTTGTCGTCATGGTCAGCCGGCGTGGACCGGCGCGCCCCAGCCGCCCCAGACATAGACGGCGATGAAGAGGAACAGCCACACGACGTCAACGAAATGCCAGTACCAGGCTGCGGCTTCGAAGCCGAAATGCTGGCGCGGCGTGAAGTGGCCCTTGTAGGCGCGCACCAGGCAGACGATCAGGAAGATCGTGCCCACGAGCACGTGGAAGCCATGGAAACCGGTCGCCATGTAGAAGGCCGAACCATAAGGCGTCTCACCGAACGCGAAAGGCGCATGCATATATTCATAGGCCTGGATGCAGGTGAAGAGCACGCCCAGCAGGATGGTGAGCCACAGGCCCTTCTTGAAGCTGTCGCGATCGCCATGGATGATGGCATGGTGCGCCCAGGTGATCGTAGTGCCCGAGCAGAGCAGGATCAGCGTGTTGAGCAGCGGCAGTTCGAACGCGCTCAGCACCTCGATGCCCTCGGACGGGAACAGCCCGTTGATCGGCGGCAGTTCGGTCGGGAACAGCGAGAAATCGAAGAACGCCCAGAACCAGCCGAGGAAGAACATCACTTCCGAGGCGATGAACAGGATCATGCCGTAGCGCAGGTGAAGCTGGACCACCGGCGTATGGTCGCCGGCATGCGCTTCCTTGATGACGTCCGCCCACCAGAAGAACATCGTGGCGAGCACGCCGAGCAGGCCGAGCAGGAAGCCGGTGCCGCCCCAGCCGCCCAGAGCGTCCGGGTGCATCCAGGCGACAGCGCCCATCGCCATCACGAGCGCCGACATGGAGCCCATGAACGGCCAGAAACTGGGTGGCAGAATATGATAATCGTGATTCTTGGCGCCGGCCATATGATGTTCCCCGTATCTGAGCGCTCTGTTCGCGCGCCTGTTTAGCTCTCGTTGCCCGGCTTCTCAACCGGATAGAAAGTGTAGCTCAACGTGATTTCCTGGACATCCTTGTTGTCCGGATCGTCCAGGAATTCCTTGTCGACATAGAACAGCACGGGCATGCGGACCTGCTGTCCCGGCTGCAGCGTCTGCTCGGTGAAGCAGAAGCATTCGATCTTCGAGAAGAACCGCCCCGCCTGCTCCGGCGTGACGTTGAACACCGCCCGGCCCTTCACCGGCTTGTCCGACCGGTTCTTCGCGATGAAGATCGCCATCGACTTGCCGCCGACGCCCACGTTGAGGCGGCGCTTCTCGGGATAGAAATCCCAGGGAAGGCCGCTGCTCACATTGGAATCGAAGCGAATCGAAAGCTGGCGGCCCTGCGTCTCGATCTTCTGCGCAACGGCCTGATCCTGCGTGACGCGCTGCGTCGTACCGCCATAGCCGGTGACCTGGCAGAAAAGCCGGTAAAGCGGGACCGACGCGAAGCCGAGCCCGAGCATGGCCAGCGCGATCAGCCCCGCGATGACCGCGGTGCGCCGGTTGCCCGAATGCTGCCCTGTGATGCTCGTCATCGGCGCCTCAGTTCGACATCTTGGCGATAGTGATCGCGAAGAAGAGGATCGCAAGCGCGCCCAGCACCAGCGCCATGACGCGGGCCCGCGCCCGCTGGCGCTCCTGGATCAGCTTCTGCTCTTCCGGAGTCATGCGCCGCGCACCCAGTGATCGACAACCACCGCCGCGAACAGCAGGAAGAGATACAGCACCGAATATTTGAACAGCCGCTTCTCCGGCCCCATGCGCGCCGGATCGGTTTCCCGCCGCAGGGAGACCTGCAGCGCCATGGCGGCGAAGATGCCGGTCGCGACCAGCGCCGTGAGCCCGTAGATCAGGCCGGTCAGCCGCAGCAGAACGGGCGCGAGCGCGGCGACAGCCATGATCGCCGTGTAGAGCAGGATCTGCCGCCGGGTCGCGGTTTCGCCCGCCACCACCGGCAGCATCGGGATGCCGGCATTGGCATAGTCCATCCGCACGAACAGGGCGAGCGACCAGAAATGCGGCGGCGTCCAGAAGAAGATGAGCGCGAAGAGCGCGATCGGCAGCGCCGCAATGTCCCCGGTCACCGCTGCCCAGCCGATCAGCGGCGGGAAGGCACCGGCGGCGCCGCCGATGACGATGTTCTGCGCGGTGCGCGGCTTCAGCCAGATGGTGTAGATGAAGACATAGAAGAGGATGGAAACAGCGAGGACGGCAGCGGCGAACCAGTTGGTTGCGACGCCCATCAGCAGCACCGAGAAGAAGGACAATCCCACGCCGAAGTGGAGCGCGCTTTCGCGGCTCATCCGCCCAGCAGGGAGTGGCCGCCCCGCCGTGCGCTTCATCCGCGCGTCCCGGTCCGCCTCGTACCACTGGTTGAGCGCACCGGCGGCACCCGCGCCCAGCGCGATGCACAGGATTGCCGTGAATGCCAGCGCCGGCGGCAGGCTGCCCGGCGCGACGAGCAGTCCGCACAGACCGGTGAAGACGACGAGCGTCATCACGCGCGGCTTGGTCAGCGCGACGAAATCGCGCCACTCGGCCGGCAGGGGAACCGATGCCGTCATCGTGTCGCCCGGGGGAAGAGTTGCCTTGCTCGCCAAAACCTAAACCTCTGGCTCAGTGTTCCATAGTGTTTCAACGGTGCGGCGAGGACACCTGCGCGCCCTCGCCCCCATTCATTTCATTCGCTCTGTCACCCGGCGAGCCTTGCCGGGGACAGATTCGCGCCCCTCAGTCGACGACCGGCAGGGTCTCGAACTGGTGGTAGGGCGGCGGGCTGGACAGCGTCCATTCCAGCGTCGTGGCGCCTTCGCCCCAGGGATTGCCTTCCGCCTTGCGGCCGGCCGCGAGCGACAGGATGATGTTCACGAACCAGATGCCCACGCCCACGGCCATGATGACATAGCCCCAGGAGGCAATGCCGTTCCAGTAGGCGAGCGCGTCGGTATAGTCCGGGACGCGGCGCTGCATGCCGCTCATGCCCAGGAAGTGCATCGGGAAGAACAGGATGTTCACGCCGATGAAGAACACCCAGAAGTGCAGCTGGCCGAGGAACTCGTTGTACATCCGGCCCGACATTTTGGGGAACCAGTAGTAGAAGCCGGCGAACAGCGAGAACACGGCGCCCAGCGACAGCACATAATGGAAGTGCGCGACGACATAATAAGTGTCGTGGAGATTGTCGTCGATGCCACCATTGGCGAGCACCACGCCCGTCACGCCGCCGACCGTGAACATGAAGATGAAGCCGAGCGCCCAGACCATGGGGGTCTTGAAGCTCATCGAACCGCCCCACATGGTCGCGATCCACGAGAAGATCTTCACGCCGGTTGGCACGGCAATGACCATCGTCGCGGCCGTGAAGTACATCTTCACGTTCACGCTGAGGCCAGTGGTGAACATGTGGTGCGCCCACACGATGAAGCCGACGACGCCGATCGCGACCATGGCATAGGCCATGCCGAGATAACCGAAGACGGGCTTGCGGCTGAAGGTGGAGACGATCTGGCTGACAATGCCGAAGCCCGGCAGAATCATGATGTACACTTCGGGGTGGCCGAAGAACCAGAACAGGTGCTGGTAGAGCACCGGGTCACCGCCGCCGGCAGCGTCATAGAACACGGTCCCGAAATTGCGGTCCGTCAGCAGCATGGTGATGGCGGCGGCCAGGACCGGCAGCGCCAGCAGCAGCAGGAATGCCGTGACCAGCACCGACCAGACGAACAGCGGCATCTTGTGCAGGGTCATGCCCGGCGCACGCATGTTGAAGATCGTCGTGATGAAATTGATCGCACCGAGGATCGAGCTGGCGCCCGCGATGTGCAGCGAAAGAATCGCCATGTCCACAGCGGGACCGGCGCTGCCGCTGGTGGAGAGCGGCGCATAGACGGTCCAGCCGGTCCCGGCGCCGTTGCCCGTGCCGCCAGGCACGAAGGTCGAGCCGAGGAGCAGGAGGAAGGCAGGGATCAGCAGCCAGAAGCTGATGTTGTTCATGCGCGGGAAGGCCATGTCCGGCGCGCCGATCATGATCGGAACGAACCAGTTGCCGAACCCGCCGATGATCGCCGGCATCACCATGAAGAACACCATGATGAGGCCATGTGCCGTGATCAGCACGTTCCACAGGTGATAGGCCTGGTCGATCGTGGCGCCGGAACCGTCCGAATACTGCGCCCAGAGCTGGAGATACTGAATGCCCGGCTCGGCGAGCTCGGCCCGCATGAGGCCGGAGATCGCGCCGCCAATGACGCCGGCGATGATCGCGAAGATCAGATAGAGTGTGCCGATGTCCTTGTGGTTCGTGGACATGAACCAGCGGGCGAAGAAGCCGGGCTTGTGCTCGGCATCATGGTCGTGGTGCGCATGCCCGCCGTGGAGCTCATCTGCGGTGGTGGTGGTCATGATTGGTTACCTCAGGAAGCGGTAGCGGGCGCCGGGGCGGGCGCGGCAGCGTTGGCGGCGGCGGGTTCGGCGGCGGCCTCTTCGCCGGGCATCGTGCCGCCCTGCGACCTGACCCACTGCGCGAATCGTTCGGGGCTCACGGCCTCGACGGCGATCGGCATGAAGCCGTGACGCGCGCCGCACAGCTCGGAACACACGCCGTAATAGACGCCTTCCTTCTCGATCGTGAAGGTCTTCTCGTTGAGGCGGCCGGGCACGGCATCCTCCTTCACCCAGAAGGCCGGAATGGAGAAGCTGTGAATGACGTCGGCGCCCGTGATGATGAGCTTGACCGGCACGCCGACGGGCAGGACGATACGGTTGTCCACGCCCAGCAGACGCGGCTCGCCGCGCTCGAGCGCCTGCTCGTCGGTCAGCATGTTCGAGACATATTCGCCGATCCCGTTGTCGGGATATTCATAGCCCCAGTACCACTGATAACCGGTGACCTTGACGGTGACCGCATCGGCAGGCGCGGGCTTGAACTGCTTGGCGAGCAGGTCGATCGAGGGAATGGCGATGCCGACCAGGATGAGCACCGGGACGACCGTCCAGATGATTTCGATCAGCGTGTTGTGCGAGGTGCGCGAGGCGTCGGGGTTCGCGGCGCGGCGATAGCGCACCATCACCCAGAGCAGAAGGCCGAGCACGAACAGCGAAATGATCGTGATCACCGGCATCAGCACATAAGAGTGCATCCACCAGGCATAACGGCCGGTCGGCGTCACCTGCTCCTGAAAATAGGTTTCGCCCGGCTTGGGCATGCCGACGCCCTCGACGGGCCTGGCATGGTCGAAAGCCGGAGCCGCGGCGGTCGCCGCTGCCTCACCAGTGGTTGCGGGCGTCTCCGGAGCCGGAGCCGCCGCGACCGGAGCCGCTTCAGCCTGCGCCATAGCCGCGGACGGCGCAAGCGCGCTCAGTCCCATGGCCATCGCCATCATGAAGCCCTTGATTCTTATGTTCATGCGGTCGACCTGCCTTACGTTTTCAGGCCGCTGGTTCCCAGGCGGAAACAACGGCCCCCCTCTTTCATCACCGGGCCATATACGCAGGCATTCCCGATGCCTCAAGCACTCAAATGGCAGCGGGAGACGTTGATTGTCCGCGCATCCGCCGCTATCTGCCCCGCGCATATAAAGAAGGCCCATGAACCAATGACAGAATCAGAAGTGCTCGCCGAGTTCCGGGCGGCCGATGCCCTGCTGCAGGGGCATTTCCTGCTTTCCTCGGGCAAGCACAGCGCCAGCTATCTGCAATGCGCACGCGTGCTCATGAACCCGGAGCGGGCCGCACGCCTCGCCATCGCGCTGGCCCAGAAGCTGCCGCGCGACATCCGCTCCGCCGTGGATGTGGTCGTTTCGCCCGCGATGGGCGGCGTCATCATCGGCCATGAGATGGGCCGCGCACTGAACTGCGACGCTCTGTTCCTGGAGCGCCCGGAGGGCACCTTCATGTTCCGCCGCGGCTTCGCGCTCGCGCCGGGCCAGAAAGTACTGATGGTGGAGGACGTCGTCACGACGGGCCTCTCCTCGCGGCAGGCCATGGACGCCGTGCGCGCGGCGGGCGGCGAAGTGATCGCGGAGGCGGCGCTGGTCGATCGCTCGGCGGGCGAAGCCAATCTGGGCGTGCCTTTCTTCAATCTGGTGAGCCTCAACTTCCCGGTCTACGAGCCGGACGAAGTGCCGCCGGAACTGGCGGCGATCCCCGCGATTAAGCCCGGCAGCCGGCAGTGATCCGGGCCGGGGCCCTGCTGCTCATCGCGGTGGCGGCGGCCCTGCCCGGCTCTCTATATTGGCTCGCCGAATCGGTCTCAGTTGATGGCCGATCCAATGGCGCGTTTCCGGCGCTTTCGGCGATCCCCGGGCAAGCGGGGGCTTCGCTATGACATCCTCTCGAAAGTAGCCTGTCCATGACCGACCATCTGCGCCTCGGCGTCAATATCGACCATGTCGCGACAATCCGGAACGCGCGCGGAACCCGCTATCCGGACCCGGTGCGCGCAGCGCTGGCGGCGCAGGCGGCAGGCGCGGACGGCATCACCGCGCATCTGCGCGAGGACAGGCGGCATATCACCGACGAGGACATCGCCCGCCTCTCGGCCGCACTGGACATTCCGTTCAATTTCGAGATGGCCGCGACGGAGGAAATGCTGGCGATCGCGCTGCGCCACCGGCCGCATGCCGTGTGCCTCGTGCCCGAACGGCGCGAGGAACGAACGACCGAGGGCGGACTCGACGCGGCGGGGCTGCACAATCATCTGGCGCCGATGATCGACCGACTCCGCGAGGCCGGCTGCCGGGTATCGCTGTTCATCGAGGCGGATCCACGCCAGATCGAGGCGGCGCTGCGCCTGCGGGCACCTGTCGTCGAGCTGCATACCGGCCGTTATTGCGAGGTCGAGGGCATGGAACGCGCGGCGGAACTGCGCCGCATCGCCGACATGGCCGCCCTTGCCGCCAAGAACGGCATTGAGCCCCATGCCGGCCATGGCCTCACTTATGACAATGTCGGGCCGATCGCTGCCATTCCGCAAATCGCCGAGCTCAACATCGGCCATTTCCTGATCGGCGAAGCGATTTTCCTCGGCCTGCACGAAAGCGTGGCTGAAATGCGCCGGCAAATGGATGCGGCGCGCGGATGAGGACGCTCCCATGATCATCGGCCTCGGCTCCGATCTCTGCAATATCGAGCGAATCCAGGCGTCTCTGGACCGCTTCGGCGAGAAATTCGAGGCCCGCGTGTTCACGGACGTGGAGCGCGCCAAGGCAAGCCGGCGGCCGTTCACCAAGGCCGCGACGCTGGCCAAGCGCTTCGCCGCGAAGGAAGCTTTCTCGAAAGCGGTGGGCACAGGCTTCAAGGCCGGCGTGTTCATGAAGGACATCGGCGTGGTCAACCTGCCGTCCGGCGCGCCCACGCTGGCGCTGACGGGCGGTGCGAGAGCGCGTCTCGATGTCTTGACCCCGCCGGGCGCCAGCCTATTTGTTCATGTGACATTGACCGACGATCACCCTTGGGCGCAGGCGTTCGTCATATTGGAGGCTCGGTTTCCGTGACGGACGACGCATCGATCAAACCGACCAGGAGCATCCGGGCCGGCAGAACAGGCAAGGAGAGCAAGGGCACCGACTGGTGGGCCGAGGTGAAGAGCATCACGCTGCTTCTGCTCGCCGTGCTGGGATTCCACAGCTTCATCGCCAAGCCCTTCTACATTCCTTCCGAGTCGATGATGCCGGGCCTGCTGGTGGGCGACCGGCTCGTCGTCTCCAAATATGCCTATGGCTGGTCCTACGTCTCGCCGACCATCCCCAATCCCTTGGCGATTTTCCGCAACGTGGTGCTGCGTTCGCCACCCGAGCCCTGGGGCATCACCCTGCCCTTCATGGAGGGCCGCATCTGGGGCAAGATGCCCGAGCGCGGCGACATCGTGATCGCGACGCCCCGGCACAGCAACGAGGATTATATCAAGCGGGTCATCGGCCTTCCCGGCGACACGCTGGAAGTGCGCGAAGGCATCGTCATCCTCAACGGCACGCCCGTGAAGCAGGAATGGCTGACCCCGCTCAGGTTGCCGGTAGACGCCAATTCCCCCTGCGACCCCCGCCAGTTGCCCGGCGCGCTGCAGGTGGAGCCGGACGGCTCGACCGTTTGCGTGCTGCCGGTCAAGCGCGAGACGCTGCCCAATGGCGCCAGCTACACCATCGTCGACACCGGCCCGCGCGAGATCGACTGGTACGGGCCGGTTCGCATCCCCGAGGGGCATGTGTTCCTGATGGGCGACAACCGCGACAACAGCGCGGACAGCCGCGTGAGCCTGGAGCAGCAAGGGCTTGGCGGCCCGATCCCGTGGGAAACGATCGGCGGGCGTGCTGAATTCATCACCTTCTCGCTCGATGGAACCACGACGCTCAATCCCGCGACATGGTTCAGCAGCTTCCGGGGGGGCCGTGCGGGCACCTCGCTGCGTCCCGAACATGCGGAAACGCCCGCTCAATGACCGGGTCAGGCGCGAGCGGCAGACAGTCGGATGCCGCGCCGGCCCCCAAGGACAGCAAGTCGCAAGGCGGGGCCGATGAACGCCCCGGCCCCGCGGATGCCCACAGCGTTGAATTTTGGCGAGAAATCAAGCGCGCGCTCATCTGGGTCGGCGTCGTCGGGGGCGCGGCGCTCGTCGTTCTCCTGATCCAGCCCTTGCTCTACATCATGGGCGCGATCGTCATCGCGGTCATGCTGGACGGCGGCACTCGCCTGCTTGGCCGGGTCCTGCCGATCGGGCGCGGCTGGCGGCTCGCGATCCTGATGGTGGGAATCGCAGCCTTTGTGTCCTGGACTGTCTGGCTGACAGGAACCCAGGTCGCACAACAGGCTGCGCAATTGCCGCCCCTCATCGAATCGCAGGTCGCGCGAATATCGGCATGGCTCGCCGGGCACGGCATCGACATCGGCTTTTCAGACATGCGACAGGCCGGCGAGCAGCTCATGGGATCGCTCGGCCGCGTGACTGCCGCGCTCAGCAGTGCCGCGGGACTGATGTCCAGCCTCATCATGATGGGCGTGCTCGCCATTTTCCTGGCGGCGGAATCGCGCTTCTATTCGCGCGGCATCGCATGGTTCGTGCCGGTCGACAAACGCGATGAGGCCCATGCCCTGATCGACAAGCTTGGCTTCACCCTGCGCCGGCTGATGGCTGGGCGGCTGGTCGGCATGGCCGTCACGGGCGTGCTCACCGGCATCCTGCTGACGCTCGTGGGCATCCCGATGGCGACCCTGCTCGGCGTGCTCACCTTCATGCTCGCTTTCCTGCCCAATATCGGCGCCATCCTGTCAGGCGTGCTCATCACGCTGGTCGGCTTTTCCGTGGACGTGCAGCACGGCCTCTTCGCGATCGGCATCTATTTCGCCGTGCAGACCGTGGAGAGCTATCTCATCACACCCACTGTCGCCCGCCGCGCCGTGGATATCGCCCCGGCCATCGTGCTGGGCGCGCAGATCCTGTTCGGCACGCTGTTCGGCGTGCTCGGGCTGGCCCTGGCGGACCCGATTCTCGCGGTGATGAAAGTCTTCCTGGAAGAACGCGCCAAGCGACGCACGGCCGAGCGGCAGCAGCAGTCCTGAGCCCGGACCACTGTCCGGACGCTCCTGGCACGGAAATGGGGCCAACAGGACAGACCGACCGCAACAACAACGTAACCGGCCTGACAGAACGGCACTGAGCCGGCCCCGTCCCCGGACGTCACCTGATTGTCGCAAAAATACCCGCGGGGTTTCAGGGCAGGAGCAGATTCGCTGAACAGCGCGGCATGGCCGCATCCGCCGAGAGACAGGCAATTCGGACTGGAAAAGCCGGCCCGTGGCGGGCCAGCAGGTCAGCTTGTCAGGGCTGCCCGCCCTGCTCCATCGCCTCGGGCGGCGGTCCACCCATCTGCTGCTGCATCATCTGCTGCATCTGCATCATGCGCTGCGTTTCCATGATTTCCGCGCGCGTCTTGAACTCGATCAGGCGGATATCGAACTGCAGCGGGCTGTCCGGAGGAATAGCGCCTCCCGGGGGCGGATTGGCGCCATAGCCGAGCTCGGCCGGAATCCACACCCGCAGGCTCCCGCCTTTCTGGAGCAGGGTCACGGCCTCGGAGAAGCCCGGCACGGTGGAGGCCAGCTCCATCGGTGCGCCCGGATTCTCGTCGAAAACCGTGCCATCCGGCAGCATGCCCTTGTAGGCGACCAGCGCGAAATCCTCGCGCGTGGGGCTGCCGCCGGTGCCTTGCTGCGTGATCTGGTAGCGAAGGCCGCTTTCAGTGCGGCCGAACTGCTGGCTTCCGGCCCAGGCCAGCACGAAGGCCAGCGCAAGGACCAGAATGGCGGCGAGCCAGAAACGGCGGACGGACCCGCGCTGGATGGGTCGCAATGGAACCGCCGTCACCGACATGGCCGCCTACCTTGTATGTTGTTCGCAGATTCATCCCGTGCCGGCCCTGTCGGCCGGCAGAGCGCCTTAACGCGCGCCGTCGCGCTCGGCGCGCTTGCGCTCGAGCTTGCGGGCACGACGCACGGCAGCAGCCTTCTCACGCGCGCGCTTCTCGGACGGCTTCTCATAGTGACGACGCAGCTTCATCTCACGATACACGCCTTCACGCTGCAGCTTCTTCTTGAGCGCCCGCAGCGCCTGATCGACGTTGTTGTCGCGCACGATGATTTGCATAAGCTCGTCAGTCTCCAATTCCATGCTGATCCGCGCGGCTCGGTCACCGAACGCACACACGCGGACACCAAAAACAACACGCGCCGCGACAATCAGTCACGGCGGCTCGGCCCGCCCCATATCAGGGAGAGGTTACCGGATCAAGACCGGAAAGGCGCAGGGAACCGGCTTTCGCTCCCGGCCGCCTCATTGCGGTGACAGGTTGCGGATGCGGTCGAGCGCGGGAACAGCCATGCCCGGGCGGGACGCGACATAGGCCTCCAGCGCAGCGACATCGAGCGGACCTTCCGCGACAAGCGGCGCGTCGGCGAGCATCGTGAAGCCATCGCCCCCCTGCCCCAGGAAGTTGCTCATCGCGACACGGTAGGTCGTCTCGTCATTCAGGGGCGCCCCGTCCAGCGTCGCCTCCACGATGCGCTGCCCAGCCGGACGGCGCAGGTCGAAAGCAAAGGAAAATCCTTTCGAAACCGAGAGAATGCTTGGGCTTTCGGCGCGCAGGAACTGGAATTCCAGCGCTTCCCGGATCTGCGCCCCGGTCAGGGCCTTCACGACCAGCGTGTTGCCGAAGGGCTGGACCCGGTAGAGATCGCCGAAAGACACCGTACCGTCCGGCCCTGGCGTGATCGAACCGCGAATGCCGCCGGGATTCATGAACGCGATCTGCGCGCCGCCGGAGGCCGGCGCCGCCATGGCAGCACGCTGCGCATCGGCAATCAGATTGCCAAGGGCGCTCTGGCCTGTGGCATCGGTCATCTTTTCCAGCGGCCCGGCGACCCGTCCCACGACGCGGCCGGTCACGTCTGCCGCGGCCGCCTGATAGCGACTCACCAGTGCCGCGATGTCCGGCTGGCGCGCGGCAGCCTCGCCGCTTTGCTGCACGACCAGATTCTCCGCCTGCTTGGAGACGAGGCGACGGGCACCGAGATCGTAGCTGAGCGTGATTCGGGTCAGCAGCGTGCCATATTGTCCGGCGCTGGTGACAAGAAAGGGCCGAGTCGGATCGACCTGCGCGTAGGAACAGACATAGGCCTGATGCGTGTGGCCGGAAATCACCAGGTCGAACGCCGGGTCCAGCCTTTGGAGAATCGGCTTCAACGCGCCGGTGAGGCCATTGCAGTCGCTCCGGTCGCCCTCGGGCGCCATGACGCCGCCTTCGTGGACGAGGATCGCGAGGATGTCGGCCCCTTCCGCGCGCAGCCTGGGGATCAGGGCGTTCGCCGTCTCCGCCTCGTCCGCGAAGCGCAGGCCGGCGACGGAGCGGGGCGACACGATCTCCGGCGTGCCCTTGAGCGTCATGCCGACAAAGGCAATGCGCACCGTCTTTCCGCCGATATCGAAACGCTTGATGCCGTAAGGCGGGAAAAGAGTCGTTCCGTCAGTCTGGTGGGTATTGGCGGCAAGGAAACCGAAACGCGCACCGGGAAAGTCCGGCATGACGCGGCAGGGCTCCAGGACGGTATAGCGCTCGCAGCCACCCGATTGCATGCGACGGATCTCGTCCTGCCCGCGGTCGAATTCGTGATTGCCCAGCGCATTGAAGTCGATGGTGATGTCGTTCATCACCCGGATCGTCGGCTCATCCAGAAAATGCCCGGAAATCAGCGGTGACGCGCTGATGAGATCGCCAGCGGACACGACCGCGCTGTTGGCGTTTTCCGCGCGCAGGCGTGCGACTGCCTCGGCAAAATAGACAGCGCCGCCGGCCTTGACTCGCGGCGCATCGACCGCGCCGTCCGGCGGCACGACGCTCTGGTCGTCCGGCCCGATATGGCCGTGAAAGTCATTGAAGGCGATCACCTGAAGCGTCGTCACATCCGCCGGACGCGCGCCCGGCCGTCCGAGATCGCCACTGTCGACCTGCGCACAGGCCGCCAGCAACAGCAGAGCCAATGGAGCGCCAAGCCGACCGATCATCCTGCAACCTCATTCATGGGGGACTCCGTGGGGCGCCCCATAGCAGATCGCGTGGACGGAAGAAGGCGTCCTCTGCGGGCCGCCTCGACATTTTTCGCCCTCGCGCGCATGATTGCCGCAAGCCCTCGCCAGCGAAGGGCAGGAACACGTCGCAAGGAGAGAAAGCCATGGCCACCGCGCTGAGACCACCCGCGCTCACCGATGCCGAATGGCAGGCCCGCCAGCAGCTCGCCGCCTGCTACCGCATCTTCGCCCATCTGGGATGGGACGAACTGATCTACAATCACATATCGCTGCGCGTCCCGGGCGAGGACCACGCCTTCCTCATCAATCCCTTCGGCCTTCATTATTCCGAAGTGACGGCCTCCAATCTCGTCAAGATCGATATCGACGGCAACAAGCTCGGCGAGAGCCCCTATCCCGTCAATCGCGCCGGCTTCGTGCAGCACAGCGTCTTTCACCGCCATGTGCCCGATGCCCATTGCATCATCCACACGCATACGACCGCCGGCATGGCGATCGCCTCCACGGCCGAGGGCCTGCAGCCGACCGATTTCTATTCCGGCCTGCTTGCCGGGCAGGTCGCTTATCATGATTTCGAGGGCGTCACTGTCCGGGAGGAGGAAGGCGCGCGGCTGATCGAGAATCTGGGCGACAAGCGCTTCATGATCCTGCGCAATCACGGCCTGCTGGTGATGGCACCAACCCTGCCTGCGGCATTCGTGAACTATTATGTCATCGAGCGGGCCTGCCAGATCCAGATGGCGACGCGCAGCGCCGGCACCCCGCTGCGCGTGCCCGATGCGGTGATTGCCGTCCACCAGCGCGATGTCTTCCTGGCCACCCCGCCCGAGCAGCGCGGTGTCGCCGAATTCGGTGCTTATACGCGCATCATCGACCGGATCGACCCCAGCTGGCGCGACTGAGCTCAACCAAGCCGGAAGCGTTCACGACCGTGGCAGCCGGAGCGCTTCGCATTTTCGGATCGCGAGGCGCTCCCATCCGACGTGAAACTGCTCTAAGGGCCGTTCACTCGCCATGACCAAGTTTACCGTCAACGATCGCCCGGTGCAGTACCGCATGGACCCGCAGACCCCGCTGCTCTGGGCGCTGCGCGATGCCTCGAACCTCACCGGCACCAAATATGGCTGCGGCACGGGCGACTGCGGCGCCTGCACGGTCGATGTCGATGGGCAGGCCATCCGCGCCTGTCAGGTCACCATCGCGGCAATCGAGGGGCGTTTCGTCACGACAATCGAGGGCCTTTCGCCGGATCGCAGCCACCCGCTCCAGCAGGCCTGGGCGGCCCAGAACGTGCCCCAATGCGGCTATTGCCAGTCCGGCATGATCATGACCGCGTCCGTGCTGCTCAAGCGCAACAGCAATCCGACCGACGCCGAGATCGAAGCGGCGATGACCAACATCTGCCGTTGCGGCACCTATCCCAGGATCCGCGAAGCCATTCGGCAGGCCGGGCGGATCATGCGCGGTGAGGAGCGCGTGGCCGCCGCGCCCGCGCCCGGCATCGCGCCTGATGATGCAGCCCGGCGCGTTCCCGGCCTCACGCCGCCGGCGGACAGTGGGGAGCCATAGAGCCCCCGGTCCCGCTTTGGGGCAAGCTTGCCGCTGGCTGACACAGATGTTCAGCGCCGGGACAGCCCCCCGGCTCCATAACGTCCTCAATGGCGACGATTCGCCTGTTTTTGAGGAACTCCTGATGAGACGGATGCTTTCCCTGGGTTTGATGGTGACCACCGTGCTGGGCACCACCGCGCCGGCTCTCGCCCAGCCGAACGAAGGGCGCAATCGCCCGCGCGTGGCTGTCGAAGGCAATATGTCCGCGCGCCCCCAACCCACACCCCGAACCGAACGGCGGCAGTCCGCTCCGTCGTCCCCGCCCGCTGCCCGGCAGCAGCGTCCCCCTTCGGCAGTCACGACCACGCGGGTCCCGCCCTCGCGCGCGCAGGGCGACAACGGCCAGCGAAGAGGCGGCGATCGGGAGAACCGGGTCGGACGCCCGGAAGTGACCAACTGGCCCGACCAGCGTCGCCTCACGCCGGTCGAACCCGGCCCGGGAGCCACCGTTCCCCCCGCCAATCGACCGCGCCCCAACTGGAGCCGCGGCAATGATGACCGCAGCCAGAACGATGGGCCGCGCCGCGGCGATCGACGGCCCGGCGAGGAAGCACGCAATGATCGCGGGCGGAACGACGGGACCTGGTCGCGTAATGGCGACGACCGGCGACGCGCCGACTGGCAGCGAGATGATCGCGGTCGCGACGATGCCCGGAACCGAGAGGGCTGGTCCCGCGGTCGCGACGATGCCCGCAATCGGGAGGGTTGGTCCCGCGACCGGGAAGACTGGTCGCGCCAGCGGGGCTGGAACGACCAGCGCCGGCTGAACGAACGCGAGCGGTGGTCGGATCAGCGGCGCTGGGACAATCGCTGGCGCAACGACAGGCGCTATGACTGGAACAGCTATCGAGTGCGCCACCGCACGATCTACAGGCTGCCGGCCTACCGCGCACCTTATGGCTGGAGCTATGGCTACCGGTCGTTCTCGATCGGTTTCTACCTGAGCAACATGCTGTTTTCGTCGAGCTACTGGATCAACGACCCTTATTATTATCGCCTGCCGCCCGCCTACGGCTCGCTCCGCTGGGTCCGCTATTATGACGATGCCCTGCTCGTGGACATCCGCGATGGCTATGTCGTCGACGTGATCCACAACTTCTTCTGGTAAGCGCCAGCGCTTCCCGGGACGACTTCCTGATCGGCCTTCAGGAAAGACTGGACCGGCTCTCCCAACGGCGAGAGCCGGTCCTTTTTCGCTGCACGTCCTGCCCCTCGGCGTGGCTCTGCGCTCTTGCCCCAGCGTTCGACCGATGGCAGGAGCCTCCCTCATGACGCAGACATGGCTCGATGACGCAGACGTTCCATCGCAGGCACGGGCGGGGATTGGGGAGCGAACTCGCCAGCGCTTGGCGCGCAATCCCATGGTCAGCCGCCTACCCACCGACAAAGCCGAGATGTTCCTGCGCCACGGCCTGGTGTCGCCTGCGGAATGCGCGAAGCTGATCGACAAGATCGACGCGGGCTGCAAGCCATCCAAGCTGTTCTCGGGCACGGCCTCCGGCTACCGCACCAGCAGCAGTTGCAATCTCGACATCTACGATCCGTTCGTCATCGCCATCACAAAGCGCATCGACGCGCTGATGGGGATGGAAGGCGACCATGGAGAGCTGCTCCAGGGCCAGCGCTACGAGCAGACCCAGCAATATCACCTCCACTGCGATTATTTTCCCGGCAATGTGCATTACTGGCCGGCCATGCGCGTGAGCGGAGGGCAGCGCTGCTGGACGGCGATGGCCTATCTCTGCGACGTCGAGGAAGGCGGCGAAACGCACTTCCCGCGCCTCGGCCTCACCGTGCCGCCGCGGGCGGGCACGCTGCTGATGTGGAACAACATGAATGCGGACGGATCGCCCAACCACGACACGCTCCACGCGGCGCTGCCCGTGAGCCGGGGCGTCAAATATGTCGTGACTCGCTGGTATCGCGAGCGGCGCTGGGAACCGCACAGCAAGCCCTGAACTCGCCTCCGATCCCCGCGCCCACAGACAATTTGAGACACTTATGAGCGAAAGCTGACAGCGCCGTTCCCGCGCCGTTCAGCGCTCCGGCTCCATAAGGGCCATGTCGGGTGCGGCGGCGGTTCTGCTCCTCCTCCTCACGGCATCCACGCCGCGCCCGGCAAAGATACAAGGAGTGTCATGCCATGAAGAAACTGATCCTTGCCGGCCTCGCTACCCTGGCCCTCCTGCCGGCCACCGCCATGGCGCAGCCGGCCAGCCATTATCAGCAGGAGCGCCATCAGGCGCAGAAGGACGCGCGCAAGGTGCACGATGCCCGGCAGGACCTGCGCGAGGCGAAACGCGATGTTCGGGACGCCCGCTGGGACTATGCACGCGAGGTCCGGGACTATAATCGCGCCCATCCCTGGCGCGCCACCTTCCGCTACCAGCGCTTCCAGCCCGGCGCGCGTATCCAGCCGGCTTATTATGGCCGCGCCTATATCGTCTCGGATTATGGCCGCTTCCGCTGGGCCAAGCCGGGCGTGAACCAGCGCTGGGTGCGCCACTATAACGATGCGCTGCTCGTCAACATCAAGACCGGACGCGTCGTGAAGGTCGTCCACAACGCCTTCCGCTGATCCTCCCGCGCAGGCCCCTTCCGCATCGCCGGAGGGGGCCTGCCTTCATGCACACATCCATGTTCCGGGCAGATTGCGGGGCCGCACGCGCAGTGTTAGGCACGCAACACACGATCAGCGATGATCGCTCTCAGATCGAAAGGATGATGCATGTCTCGCGCCTCGCGAACCACCCGGGCGATTGCCCTTCTGCTCGGTACGGCGATGCTCGCCCCGCCGGCCCTGGCCCAGCATGAAGGCCATGGCGCCGCGCCCGCAACGCAGTCCGCCCAGAGCGAAGACCAGAGGCTCTTCGCCCTGTTCGCCGCTTCGGACGAAGCCAATCTGAAGCGCAATCCCATCAACGCCATCTTCCGTGGCGACTTGCGCTATGCAGACCGGCTGGGGGATTATCTCACGGACGCCTATATCGATGCCGAACGCAAGGCGGCCGAGCAGGATCTGGCAGCCCTGAAAGCCATCGACCGGTCAAGACTGACCGCGCAGAACCAGATCGCCTATGACGTATTCGAGTGGCAGACCGACGAGGCGTTGAGGGGACTGCGCCCCGAAATCCTGGCCCTGACGATCGTCCGACCGGTCAATCACTTCAGCGGCTTCCACACCTTCTATCCGACCTTCGCCTCGGGCAAGGGCGCCGCACCGTTCAAGACGCTTGAGGACTACGAGAACAATCTCAAGCGCCACAAGGACTATATCGCGCTCACGGACCGCGCCATCGAACGCTTCCGGCAGGGCATGGCCAGCGGCGTGGTGGAAACCAAGCTCACGATCAACAATGTGATCCAGCAGTTCGACAATCTGGCCGCACAGAGTGTCGAGGAATCGCCTTTCTACCAGCCCGTGCTCAACTTCCCCGAAGGCATCTCCGAAGCGGACAAGACCCGGCTCACCGCCGCCTATCGCGACATCATCGTGAACGGCATCAACCCGGCGCAGAAGCGGATGCGGGATTTCCTGGCCACCGAATATCTGCCCGTCGCCCGGGAGACCGTGGGACTGAGCACCATGAAGGGCGGCGACCTGCTCTATGGCGAGCTGATCCGCGGCACGACCACCCTCCCCCTCACCGCCGACTATGTCCACCAGCTCGGCCTCTCCGAGGTCGCCCGCATCCAGAAGAACATGGAGGCGGTGCGCAAGGAAGTGGGCTTCAAGGGGACGCTCCAGCAGTTCTTCGCGCATTTGCGGGATTCGCCGGAATTCCATCCCAAGTCGCGCGAATGGATGACGGAGGAATTCTATCGCATCGGGAAAGTGGTGGACCAGAAAGTGGGAAGCCAGTTCTCGACCCTGCCCAAGGCGCCGCTGGAAATCCGGCCCTATCCCGAGTTTCGCGAGAAGTTCGAGGCGGGCGGCTCCTATGAGAACGGGACGCCCGATGGCTCACGGCCGGGCGTGTTCTACTTCAATGCCTACGACCTGCCCTCGCGCAGCCTGCCGGGCATGACCACGCTCTATCTGCACGAAGGCGCACCGGGGCATCATTTCCAGCTCAGCCTCGCGCAGGAGAATGAAGGTCTCCCCGCCTTCATGCGCTTCGGGGGCAACACGGCCTATGTCGAGGGCTGGGCCCTCTATGCAGAGACGCTGGGCTTCGACTTCGGCCTGTTCGAGGACCCCTATCAGCGCATGGGTCATTATGACGACGAGATGCTCCGCGCGATGCGGCTGGTCGTCGACAGCGGCATCCATGCCAAGGGATGGACCCGCGAGCAGGCGATCCAGTACATGCTGGACAACAGCTCGATGGGCAAGACGGACGCCACGGCGGAAGTCGAGCGCTACATCGCCATCCCCAGCCAGGCGCTCGCCTACAAGATCGGCGCGCTGACCATCCAGCGGCTCAAGAAGAAGGCGCAGGACGAGCTGGGGCCGAAGTTCGATGCCAAGGCCTTCCATGCCCAGGTTCTCATGACGGGCTCGCTCCCCATGACCGTGCTCGAGAAGAAGATCGACGACTGGATCGCCGCCACCAAGGCGAGCTGACCCGGAAGAAAGGGAGCGCGGTCCTTCCGATCGCGCTCCCCCCTGTCTGCGCAGACGCAGGCCGGGACGAGGCCGCGCCCTCGAAAAAGACTTTCAGCGTAGGCTGGCGAGAACGCCCCCGCTGCCGGCGTCAGTCGCCTGCCGGGACGTCCTGTGCGGGCGTGCAGGCGAAGGCGCTCGCCTTCTTTGCGTCGCCACCCACATAGCGGGCATGGCCGGGATAGGGGCAGAGCGGCCGGGTTTCCTCCGGCAAATCCTTCCGCGCGGCGACAATGGCCTCGGGCGCCTTGCCCTCTTCCACCCAGTCGACCAGCGCGCCCAGCATGTCGAACTGGTCGAAGGCATTGCCGCCCTGACAATGCAGCATGCCCGGCACCATGTAGAAGCGCGTGGCATCCGTGAACGCCTTGCCGTTCGTCTCCGCCGCGCGCTCATAATAGTCCCAGGTCGCCTGCGCCGAGAACCAGAAGTCCGAAACGCCGTGGAAGAAGAGCATCTTCCCGCCGCGATCGAGGAATGTGCCGAGATTGGTCCAGTAGTTGGTATCGGTCAGGCGCTGCACGGGGTCGTTGCGGATGGCCTGGATGCGCGCATCGAGATCAATGGCGGCCTCCGTGCTGGGCGGGCCGAACGGGCCGGGAGCCCCGGTGGGCAGATAGCCCATCGGCTTCACGACGATGCCGGTATCGAAGGGCATCGCCGTGTAGAGGGGATAACCCGCCTTGTCGCGCGGCCCCGCGAAGCCCGCCTTGAGCGCGCCCGCCAGACCCGCGCTGATGCAGTCCTTGCTCTGGCCCGGCTTGCAGACCAGCTTCGCGGGATCGAAGCGGCATTGCGCGACATTCTCGATCATGCCGTCCTTGAGGCCGTCGAGCCCATCGCACTGGGCCAGCAGCCCGTGGAGGATGGTCTGGCGCACCGCATCGCTGAACAGGGCGGAGACGTCCGGCTTGCCGTCCGCGCCCTTCGGGGCGACCTGATTGAACAGGACATGCGAATAGTCGATGGCGAGATTGGAATCCCCCGTGCGCATGGCCGGGGCACCGGCAATGATGCCGTCGAACAATTCGGGATAGCGCTGGGAAGCCAGCATGGCCTCGCGGCCGCCGGTCGAGCAGCCCGCCATATAGCTGTGCGCGATATCCCGGCCATAATAAGCGGTGGTCACCTTCTTGCCCAGCAGCGTGGCCGTGCGGACCGAAGTCTCGGCAAAATCCAGCGCGGCCCGCTGGTCGGCCATGAAACTATTGTCGAACACCGCGCCTTCATGGCCGCTGTCATGGCTGATGACGGCAAAGCCACGCGCCAGCGCTGGCACGCCATTGGCCGCAACCGGGCCCGTCGGCTCCAGCACCGAACCATTCAGTCCGCCGCCACCCTGCAGGAGGAAGCGGCCCTGCCAGTCGTCCGGCATCGCGATCGCGTAGCGGATGCCATAGGTCTTGCCGCCGGCGCCCTGCCGCTCGTTGATGATGCCATCGACCCGGCAGTGCCCCGGGAGCGCGGAGGAGATGCGCCAGCCATGGGCATTCACCTGGTCGCTGGGCGGCGTTGCGGCGACATGGCGCGCCGAGAGGATCTTGACGTCCGGGCCGAAGGACTGCCCGGCCAGCGCTTCGCAGCGGGCGGCAGCGGGCTGCGCGACGGCATCCTTCGCCTGTGC
Organism: Sphingobium sp. SYK-6; assembly: GCF_000283515.1. Taxonomy (GTDB): domain Bacteria; phylum Pseudomonadota; class Alphaproteobacteria; order Sphingomonadales; family Sphingomonadaceae; genus Sphingobium; species Sphingobium lignivorans. The sequence goes on along the minus strand of NC_015976.1, from coordinate 875,669 downwards.
GGGCATGGCGCAAAGGGCAGCAGCGGATGCCATCAGCAGGGTGGCAGAGTTCAGTCGTCGGGTGCGCATGATCTTCATCTCCACAACTCTCGCCGGCAGTGCCCGGCGCATCCGGTCTGTCGCCGGAGATTGTCCCCTTTACAGACGGCTTCGCGCCGTGAAGCAACCGGGGCGAGCGAGAGACCCGCCCGCCCCGTTGATTTTTCTATCGGTTCAGAACCGGAAGCCGATGCGCCCGCCGATCGTGCGCGGCGCGCTGTAGTTCACCACCGTGGAACTCCAGACCGTCGTCACATTCTGGGCGATCCGCTCATCCTCGAGATTGTTCACGAAGGCGGTCAGCGTCAGAGTCTCGCCCGGGAACACATAAGTGAGGTTGAGATCGGTCTTGGTGTAGGACCCGTTGCGGCTCTGCGCATAATTGCCGATGTCCGCGAAGGTCCGCGACTGCACGTAGAAGTCCACAGCCGGCGTCAGCTTGCCGTCACCGATGTAGAAATCATGCGCATAGCTCACCCGTCCGCTCCAGCGCGGCGCATTGGGCAGTTCGTTCCCGGAGAAGTCCGCCGTCTGGGACGGGATCGAAGAGAAGCCGAGGATCGGGCCGAAGATGTTGTACATCGTGTCGGCCGAATAGAGATTGTCCTGGCCATTGGGGAAGGACAGGAAATTGGTGTCGAGGAACGACACATAGCCGGAGAAGTGGTCGTTCCGCGTCGGCGAGAAGCGCGTTTCCAGCTCGACGCCACGGATGCGCGCCTTGGCCGCGTTGGTCGAAACCGGGATCGGCCCCTGGATGGGATCGACGATGATCGAGGCCACCTGCAGGTTGTTGTAATCCATCTGATAGGCGGTGAGGCCCAGGAACAGGCGGCGGTCGAACAGGTCGGCGCGGATGCCGGCCTCGTAATTGGTCACCGTCTCGGGCTCGTAGGACCGGAAAGCGACCGGGTTGGAACTCGACTGCAGGCCACCGCTGCGATAGCCGGTGCTCACCGTGCCATAAGCCATGAGCTGCGGCGTGATCTGATAATCGAGCCCGGCTCTCCAGTTGACCTTGCTGTACTTCGCCTCGGGGCGATCGGTGTCGTCAGTGAAGGCGATGGGATCGCCGACCGGGCATGTGGTCGGGTTCATCGTCTCGAGCGTCACCGTGCCGCCGGCGCAGACCAGCTGCGTGTTGCGGCTCAGCACCTGATCCCAGGTGGCGCGCACGCCGCCCGTGATGTTCAGGCCGTCGAGCAGCTCATATTTGGCCTGGCCGAACAGCGCCTGCGACTTGCTGCCGACGTTGGAATTGTAGTTCACCACATCCACGGCATCGATCGTGGAGATGTTGAAGCCCTCGCCGACGACCTTGGCGCCGAACATGTTGAAGACACTGTTGAACGGATAGGGCGCGGTGTTGCCGGCATGGATCAGGGCGCTGCCGGACGGCTTCTTGTCCTGATAGATGTAGGCGCCGGCGACCATGGAGAAACGGCCGATCTCGTAATTGAGATCGAGCTCATGCGACCAGGTCTCGGTCTTGGCATCGACGGCGCGCTGCTCGAACACGCCGGTGGAGGCCGTGACGCCATTGTCCTTGAGCATCGAGTAGCCCGCCAGCCAGGTGGCGGTGAGATTGGGCGTCACATCCCAGCTCAGGCGCGAGCGGGCGGCATAATATTTGGTGTTGATCCGGTTGTCGGTGACATCCTCGACGCCCGGATTGTACTGCTTGTCATAGACGGTGACGCCCGGCCCGAAGAGCCCGTTGCGGATGTCCGTGCCCGTATAGGCCATGTCGGCGTCGGGATAGTAATTGTAGCTGCGCATATAGCTGAGCGGGATGGTGCCCTGGTTCTCGCCATAGTTCAGCGACACCCGCCAGCTGACCGTCGAGGTGGGCTCCCAGAGGGCCGTGACCCGCACGGCCGAAAGGTCGGTCTTGCCCCATGCCTCGCCGGCGCCCAGATACGGATCGAGCCCGTCGTCTGCCAGGCGGAAGCCCGCGACGCGGATCGCCAGCGTGTCGGTGACAGGCAGGTCCACCGCTGCGCGCACGCGCATCTGGTTGCGGCTGGCATATTGGATGTCCCCTTCCGCGGCGAAGCGGAAGCCCGGGTCGGCGGTGTTGATGTTCACCACGCCGGCCGTGGCGTTGCGCCCGTAGACGGTGCCCTGCGGGCCGCGCAGCACTTCCACTGCCCCGATGTCGAACAGGCCGAGCTGCAGCACCTGCGCGGAGGGATCGTAGATGCCGTCGATCTGCGTCGCGACCGTCGAATAGCCGCTGAAGCTGTTGTTGCTGCCGATGCCGCGGATCGAGAAGCCGTTCTGGCTGAGCTGCAGGTTGGGCGCGGTGGTCACCAGCGCGTCGGCGCTCGAAAGACCCTGACGGTCCAGCGCATCCTGCTGCACGACCGAGACGGCGATCGGCGCCTTGGTGAGGCTTTCCGCGCTCTTCTGCGCGGTCACGATGATCTCGCCGCCATCATAGGGCTCGTCGGGCGCGCTGTTATCCTGCGCGAATGCCGGGGTCGCAAGCGCGAGGATGCTGCATGCGATGAAGAGATTATTGCGTTTCAACTGCCAACTCCCAAAGACTCGGTCACCTTACCGGACCCTCGATGCACGGACCGAAAACCCGGTCGACGGCTCTGGCCGTTTTCAACCGGATGCGATGGATGCACGAAAGAGAGTTCGCCCACATGCGTCAGTGAGCTGCTCTCGATGCCTGGCGGAGGAAAAGTGCCATGATTCCGGCCCACCCTCTCGCACTGTCATTCCATCGATGTTATGCAATCGATTGCGTGACCGTCTAACGAAGATCTTCCTGCAGCACAATGTGTAGAATCAACAGAAGTGCTATGCTTTGACCTTCGCTTGCAAAAATGTCACAGGCGCCAGCCGGCACATGGGAAGCGGTCAATCACAACCGATTGCGTTCCGGAACCCATGCACCGACATTCATCCCGCGGCCACGCCCTGCGCGGACAGGGCCGGATAGAAAGAACGAAGGGGAGATTCATGCCGAATGCAGTCAGCCGGGCCGATCGGCCGGCCAACCATCTCCTCAAGCTCCTCATCTTCCTGATGTTCGCGATGTTCGCGATGACGACCGACGCGGTCGGCACGGTGATCCCGGAAGTGATTCGCGAGTTCGATCTCGGCCTGACCGCCGGCGGCTCGTTCCAATATGCCACCATGTCCGGCATCGGCATTGCCGCCATATCGCTGGGTTTCCTCGCCGACCGGATCGGCCGCAAGTGGACCATCCTGCTGGGACTGATGCTGTTCGGCGTGGGCTCGGGCCTGTTCGCAGCGGGGCACAGCATGGCGTTCTTCGTCGTCTTGCTGTTCTTTTCGGGCCTTGGCATCGGCATTTTCAAATCGGGCGCGCTCGCGCTGATCGGCGATCTGACAAGCTCCACCCGCGAGCATGCCGCGACGATGAATCTGGTCGAGGGCTTTTTCGGAGTCGGCGCGATCGTCGGCCCGGCGCTGGTCGCCTTCCTCCTCCAGCAGCAGACCAGCTGGAAATGGATTTACCTGATCGCCGCGATGCTCTGCGCGGCACTGCTGGTCGGCATCGCGCTGGCACGCTTTCCGACGCCGGTTCGCGAGCAGGCACAGCCGGCAGACCCGCGCGATGCCATGCGCATGATGAGCGAGCCAACGGCCTGGTTCTTCAGCATCGCCCTCATGCTCTATGTCGGGGCGGAAGCAGCCATTTATGTCTGGGTGCCGACCTATCTGGCAGGCTATTCCGGGCCCTTCCCGTGGCTTGCGCTCTATGCCGTCTCGGTCTTCTTCGTGCTGCGCGCGATGGGCCGTTTTCTCGGCGCCTGGCTGCTGTCCCGCCTCGACTGGAGCGTCGTCCTTCTTGTCTGCACCTTCGGCATGACCGTGCTGTTCTGGATCGCGCTGGCGGGCGGCCCCGAGATCGCCGTCTTCGCCCTGCCCGCGACAGGCCTGTTCATGTCCGTGCTCTATCCCACCATCAATTCCACCGGCATCAGTTGCTACGAGAAGAGCCGGCACGGCTCCATCGCCGGGCTGCTGCTCTTCTACACCTGCGTCAGCGCCGTGCTTGCGCCGCTGGCCATGGCCCTGCTGGGCGACTGGCTGGGCGACAGCGGCTACAGCATCCTGCTGGGCGCGCTGTTCGCCACCGCGCTGACCGGGCTCTGCCTGTGGAACTGGCGGCGCGCGCCATTTGCCGCCCGGTTGCTGGCACGCAACCAGGCGGATTATTCGCGCGCGCCGGAAAATCCGTGCTGAAATCGAAACGCGATCTTCTATTCAGGTCGCCGGAACAGGAAAGGGCGTGACAGCGGTGAAGCCAAAACAGATCCGGACGATCTACGATCTGGCGGAGCTGGCCGGCGTATCCGCCGCCACCGTGTCGCGGGCGCTGGCGGCCAAGACCGTCGTCAGCAACGAGACGGCCGAGCGCATCCGCAAGCTGGCGCAGCAGCACGGTTTCCAGCCCAGCGCGCTGGCGCGCAATTTGCGGACCCGGCGCAGTGGCGCGATCGGTGTCGTGATCCCGCTCGGCCACGAGCGCGCGCAGCATATCTCCGACCCGTTCTTCATGACGATGATCGGTTGCCTCGCCGACGAACTGACCGAGCGCGATTTCGACCTGGTTCTGTCCCGCGTGATCCCGGACAAGCAGGACTGGCTGGAAGCCATGATCGCCAAGGCGCGGGTCGATGGCTTCATCATCATCGGCCAGTCCGACCAGTCGGCCGTGCTCGATGCCGCTGCCCGCTCCTATCTGCCGATGGTCGCCTGGGGCGCCTTCACGCAGGGTCAGGTGCATTGCTCCGTCGGGACGGACAATTTCCTGGGCGGCCGCATGGCGGCGGAGCATCTCATCGCGCGCGGCAGCCGCAACATCGTCTTTCTGGGCAATACACAGGCGATCGAGATCGCGCAGCGCCTCGAGGGCGCCAAGGCGGCGGTGCGCGCGGCCGGCGCGCCGGTCGAGCTGGCGGAAGTCACCATCCACCTCGCCAGCGAATTGAGCGCCGGCGATATCGCGGCTTATCTGGACAGCGTCGAGCGCATGCCGGACGGCATTTTCGCGGCCTCGGACATGATCGCGCAGACCGCCATCCAGATCCTCGCGTCGCGGGGCACGTCGGTGCCCGGCGACGTGCGGGTCGTGGGCTTCGATGATCTGCCGATTGCCCGCAGCACTGTCCCGCCGCTCACCACCATCCGGCAGGATATCCAGACCGGCGCGGGGCAGATGATCGACTGCCTGTTCCGCCGCATCGACGGCAAGCAGACCGGCTCGATCGTCCTCAACCCCGAACTCGTCGTTCGCGGGACCAGCTAAGCAGTCGCGGCGACATCCGGCATCGCATCCGGCAAGACACACGACATGCACGCAAAAATTGCTTTGCAATCGATTTCGCTGTCCGTGTATCAGCCCATGGGATCGACGCAGGGGAGCCCGGAAAGCCGGAAGGCTTGCGGAGGCTGCACGCCGTCTGCCGGCGCCGCCCTGCCCTTGCCGGCCCGCCTTTCCTCGCTCTCCGACAGGGGTATCGATCTTGCCTGACACGTCCGCCATGCCTTCCGATCAAACGGCCGGCACTCTCTGGAGCGCCGATCATGTCGCGGCGATCGGACCGGTCGCGCCTTATGCCGCGCCGCTGATCGGAGCTGCCGATCTCGCGGAGGCCCTGCCGGAGCTTGGCTTGTGGGACGCGTGGCCCATCCAGAACGACGATGGGTCCATCCATCGCTTCGCGGACGGCACCGGCTTGTGGATGGCACTGGGCGCGCCCTGGTTCGAAAATCCCGACGACCGGCATGCTCATGCGCGGATCCATCTTCTCCTGCGGCAGGCATCCGGCTGGCGCAGCCTCGGACCGGCCATGCCGGAAGGCTTTGCGCCGGGCAGCCGGGAATGGTCCGGCTCGGCGATCATGGATGCCGACGGTGGCGGACTGACGCTCTATTTCACGGCCGCCGGCACGCGCGGCGAGGCGCAGCCGACCTTCGGGCAACGCCTGTTCCAGGCCCGGGCAAGGCTCGCCGAGGATGCCGACGCTCCACGTCTGACCGACTGGCGGGACCTGCGCGAAAGCGTGGCGCTGGACGAGTGCCTCTACATGGACCCGCTGAGCGGCGGCGGCGGCATCGGCACTATCAAGGCATTCCGCGACCCCGGCTTCTTCCGGGATCCCGTGACGGGCGAGGCCTGGCTCTTCTTCACCGGCTCGCGGGCTGGCTCGGCGTCGGCTTTCAACGGCGTGATCGGCGCGGCGCGCGGCGCAGGGGGCCCGGATGACCCGTGGCAGATCGTGCCCCCGGTCATCAGCGCGGACGGCCTCAACAATGAGCTGGAACGCCCGCATGTCATCCACCATGCCGGCCATTATTATCTCTTCTGGTCCACCCAGGCGCATGTGTTCGATCCCGCCGGGCCGGTCGGCCCCACCGGCCTTTATGGCATGGTCTCGGACCGGCTGGAGGGCGAGTGGCGGCCGCTCAACGGTACCGGCCTCGTGATCGCCAATCCGCCGGAAGCGCCGCGACAGGCCTATAGCTGGCTCGTGCTGCCCGATCTGCGCGTCACCAGCTTCGTGGACGATTGGGGGCATGGCGCCGATCATGCCGGCACCCGGCGCTTCGGCGGCACCTTCGCGCCCTTCCTCACGCTCGCGCTCAATGGCGAGCGGGCCCGCCTGCGGGCAGCGCCATGACCCGGCGCGGCGAAGGCCGTTTTGGCGGCGTCGAACTCGGCGGCACCAAGACGATTGCCGTGCTTGCCCATGGCGACGCGATCATCGCGCGCGAGACCATCCCGACGACCACGCCTGCCGAAACGCTGGCCCGCGCCCATGATCGGCTGATCGCCTGGCATGCCGAGGCGCCGCTGGATGGCATCGGCGTCGCGTCCTTCGGCCCGATCCGCCTCGACCGGGCAGCTCCGGATTTCGGCCATATGCTCCCGACACCCAAGCATGGGTGGACGCATGCCGATGTCGCTGGCGGGCTGACGCAGGGCATCGATTGCCCATGGGCGATCGACACCGACGTCAATGGCGCGGCGCTGGCGGAATATCGCTGGGGCGGCGGTGCCGGGCTCGACAGCCTCTGCTACATCACCGTCGGCACCGGCGTCGGCGGCGGCCTGCTGATCGGCGGCCGGCCGGTCCACGGCGCCATGCATCCCGAAATCGGCCATGTTCGCGCGCGACGCGCGGCGGGGGATCGTTTCGAGGGCACCTGCCCTTTCCATGGCGATTGCGTGGAGGGCCTCGTGTCCGGCCCTGCTCTGGCTGCCCGCTTCGGCCGTCCGATGGACGCGGTGGACGACGACGATGCGCTCTGGGAGCATGTCGTCTCCGATCTGGCCGAGATTTCCGCCATGCTGCTGCTGACAACCGCAGCGCAGGCGATGCTGTTCGGCGGCGGCGTCGCGGTCCGCCGCGCCTTTCTGTTCCCGCGGATCCGGGCGCGGGCGCTCGATCTGCTGCAGGGCTATCTGCCGGCGTTCGACGCCCGGTCGGCCACGGCGATGATCGGCCCCGCGCATCTGGGCGATCAGGCCGGGCCGCTGGGCTGCATCGCGCTTGCGCAGTCAGCCTGTTCGGATAAGCGCGGGGCGCCCTCGGCTGCGGGATAATCGAGCCAAGCCGCGCCCCGGCCGATCCACCGCTCAGGCGCCGAAAGCCCGGCGCAGGGCATCCATCTTCGCGGCCGTGAAGCGCTGCGAGACCCTGGCCTCCGGCGCCACGCGATCAAAGGCATGGAAAGCACCGGGCACGACCAGCAGGTCGGTCGGCACGCCGGCCTCCGTCAGGCGACGTGCATAATCGATGTCCTCCCGCACGAAGAGGTCGACGCCGCCCACCGCGACGAACGCAGGCGGCAGGCCGGACAGATCGGTGACTCGTGCGGGCACGCCGGCTGCCGGCACGTCCGGTCCGCCCGGCTCCATGCCGAGGAAACTCGCCCAGCCGAAGCGATTGGCCTGCCCGGTCCAGCCGAACGCGCCAATGAAGGGCGGCAGGTGGACGCTGCTCCCCGTGCGATCGTCCAGCATCGGATAGATGAGCATCTGCCCGGCCAGCGGCACCTCGCCCCGGTCGCGCGCAGTGATGGCAAGGCGCGCCGCATGACCGCCGCCGGCGCTCTCGCCCATCGCCACGATCCGCGCAGGGTCCAACCCCAGCCTCGCGGCCTCATGGTACATCCATCGCAGCGCGGCGTAGTTGTCCTCGACCGAGCCGAGATAGGTCGTTTCCGGTGCGAGCCGGTAATCCACCGTGACGATCACGCAATCCAGCTCGCGCGCCAGCGCCTGCTCATAGGCCACTTCGAGCCCAGCGCGGCCGAGGATGTAGCCGCCGCCGTGCATGTGCAGGATGCCTGGGCGGCGCGTCCCCGGCCGGGCATTGATGATGAAGACGGGCACATCGGGCTGGCCCGGCCCCACGGGCAGGCGAAGCTGCTGCACCGGCACGTCAGGCAGGTGCGGCGGCGATGGCGGCGTCCCGGCCCGGATCCGCGCGAGCGCCTCCTTCGTCCACGTCAGCCCCTCATTCTGTGCAATGACTTCTCGCGCCGCCGGCAACAATTCGGGGTCGAGATAGGCGAGCGGATCGTCGGAGGGCAATTGGGCTGCGTGGCCCATGCGTCCGGCCATCATGGTGACCAAAGCGGCCGCGCCCAGCCGGCCGAGATCGCGCCTGTTCATGCTTCTCATCTCACTCGCACTCCCAATTCCGGTTCGCTCAGGCGGCCGCATGCCGGTCCACAAAGGCCGTCCACAGGTCCAGCCAGCCACGCGCCGGCAAGGCCGGATCGCCGAGACCGAAACCATGGCCGCCTTCCTCGAAGAAATGCGCCTCGACCGGCCGCTGCGCCACGCGCAGGGCCTGCAGCATCTCGAAGCTGTTTTCCGGAGGGACGGCTGGATCGTCGAGCGCGTGCATGATGAAGGTCGGCGGCGTATCCGGGCCGACATGCGCGGCAGGCGAGCGGCGGGCGACCAGCGCGTCGCCCGGCTTTGGCCCCAGCAGCCGCAGCGCCGAATCGGCATGCGTGATCGGCGCGCTCATGCTGATGACCGGATAGATGAGGCCCGTCACGAACGGACGGGCATCGAGCCGGTCCAGCGCATCGCGCGGTGCGAACAGCGGTTGCGCGAAATCGGTGGCAAGCGAAGCTGCAAGATGACCGCCGGCGGAGAAGCCGATCGCCGCAATCCGGGCCGGATCATAGTCATGGTCCCGGGCGCTGGCGCGGATCAGCCGCATGGCGCGCTGGGCATCCTGCAGCGGCACGTCGGCACGACCGGCCCAGCCCTCGCCGGGTAAACGATAGACCAGCACGAACACGGTATAACCGCGCGCCGTCAGGGCCTGGGCGAGTTCCGCACCCTCATTGTCGATCGAGACGAAGATATAGGCGCCACCCGGCATGGCCAGCACCGCCCGGCCATTCGAACGCGCCGGTCGGAACACCTTCAGATAAGGCTGCGCGACATTGTGAAGGAAGACCGGCGGCGCATCGGCCATCGGCAGCGGAATGGGCGCGAAGCCCCCGGTGGGCGGACCATCCGGCCAGAGCTTCATGCTCGGCGCGGCATCCCACTGCGCGGGGATCGGACGAGCGGGATCGGGCCTCGCGGCGGCGGGAGAACTGGCCCGGGCCGGCTGCGTGAGTGCCACCACGCTGGCCAGCGCGGCAAGCGAGCCTGCCATGACTCGCCTGCGGTCGATGCCCGGCCCGTCGAAATCCGCTCCCGTCATGTCCGCCCTCTTGGCTTTTCCGATCCGTCCCTCGCTTTCCATGGAGATGCGGCCCTTGTCTACAATCGATTGCAGATCGTGCTCGATTAACAGGGCGAACGATGAGGCAAGACGCCGCGAACCCGGAGGCCGACACAGCGATTGGAAGCGTCTGAAGACATGGCGGCCGATCCGCCCCGCTCTACCCGGTGGCGGCGCTTCTATCCCGCCCGGGTCGGTTTGACGTGCCGCTCGACTGCTTCGAGGATGTTGCGATTTGCGTAAGGCTTGTCGAACACCGCCTGGAAGAGCTGCGGATGCTCCCGCGCGATGGCGCCTTGCGCCCCGCTCACCAGAATGATCGGCAGGTCGGAGAGGCTTTCATCGGCGCGCACGGCTTCCGCGAATTCCAGCCCGGTCATGGTCGGCATCATGAAGTCGGTGATGACCACATCCGGCTTCCTCCTCTGGACCGCCGCCAGCGCGAGCTGGCCGTTGGAAGCGGTCTCCACCTCATAGCCCTCGTCCTCCAGAATGTCGGCGAGCATCGTGGCCAGCAGAAATTCGTCATCGACTACAAGGACAAGCGCCATGTTCAGAATCCCGCGGGCCCGATGATAACCGTCAGCCTTGGTTCGGAGGAAGCGAAGAGAGCGCGCGGCGATCACTCAATGGCCCGCCGACGACCAGTCCCTGCTCCGTGAAGTCGATCGCGCAGATCGCCGGGTTAAACGGGCGATCGCGCATCTTTTGAACGGATATACCCCTGATAATGCTATGATCTTCCTCCCAACGACGTAACAGGATCATGTTATCCAGAATAGCCGAGATGTCGGTCGCCGGTGCCTCCACGTCGGTGCCGAGGAGTTGCCGGATTTCCCATGTTGCCAATGTGGTAACCCCGTCAGCCCTCAACTGATCCATCAGCGAGGCAAAAAACTCGACCAGCCGCGGACGGTACACCGCAGCGCGCTCGAACCCGCCCAGGCCATCGATGAAAAGCCGCCGGACGCCCTGCGCCCGCACCCGATCAATCAGCCGATGGGCGAGCTTGTCCAGGATATTGTCTGCAAGCGGCGTCCACTCCACCGTCAGCGACGGGTCGCCTTCCTCCGCCAGTGTGAGGCCCAGCGCCCTTGCCTTGGCCCGCAGCCGCTGGGGCGTCTCGAAAAAGCCGAAATGGAGCCCCGGCTCCTCCGCGGTCGATTGCGACAGGAAATGCAGACCGATGGTTGTCTTGCCGCTGCCCGTGGGCCCCGCAAGCAGGGTGACCGAACCGACAGGGACGCCTCCGCCGATCAGGGCATCGAGGTTCGGAATGCCAGTGGCAAGGCAGCCCTCCCGCACCGGCGCGTCCGCGATCTCCGGCGTGACCAGAGTCTCGATTCGGGGAAAGACGGTGACGCCCTCGTCCGTTATCTCGAACTTGTGCAGCCCGCCCAGCGCCTTGCTGCCGCGCGACTTGCGGACCTGAAGCTGGCGCACCGTGCGCGCGCCGGCCAGCGTGTCGGTGAGTTCGATCACGCCGTCCACCATCGTGTGCTCCGGGCAGACCTCATTCGCGCGCGAACTGGTGAGGAAGAGAACCGTGCATCCGACGAACGCCGCCTGTCCCTGCACTTCGGCAACGAAGGTCTTCACGTCGAAGTCGGTGTCCGCCCGGTCGCGCGCATTGAGCAGCCCGTCGAACACGAGCAACGAGGCATCCTGCCGCTTCGTCTCCTTGCGCAGCAGCTTCACGACCGCGTCGAGACCTTCGTCCCTCAACGTCTGGAAGACGCTCACATAAATGATCTCGCTGCCCAGCTTCCTGCGATCGAAGAAGGACAGCGAGTCCAGAGACTGGAACAGCCGCTCATGGCTTTCCGAAAGGAGCGTGACATAGAGGACGCGCCCGCCGCCCGCGACGTGCGCGCAGGCGATCTGGTTAGACAGGATGGTCTTCCCGGCGCCCGGTCGGCCCTGGATGATATAGGAGGCCCCAGTGATGAATCCGCCGGCCAGAACCTTGTCCAGTCCGCTTATCCCGCTCGCAAGACGGGGTATCTCATGCATCAGGGGAATCTCCTAAATAGGCTGGTCTCCTGATACAGCCTGCGCTCCGAGGGTAAAGGGCCAAGGGTAAAGGGAAAACGAAAGCGCTTTTTCCCGCCGGACCCGCCAGCAGAGCGACAGCCGACACCGCCGGGAGAAAGAAGGTGCGAATATTCATGCCTGGCCCCCTTCAACATTCATGAGCGCGTACCTATTATGATACGTTATATCATACATTAACGGGAATCTGGATGCCATGGCGCTTAATCGGACTTCAACGGGCTCTTCCCGGGCCGGGATCAATGTCATTGAAAGCGCGGCCATTTCCGGCTCGCTGATCTGCCTGCTTCACTGCCTCGCCCTGCCCGCCCTGTTGCTCCTTCTGCCGGGCACCATGCTATTGTTCGCGCAATCCGAGGCGTTCCATGTCGTCGCGCTGGCCCTGCTCGCGCCGAGCGCTGGTCTGGCATTCTGGCTTGGCTATCGCCGCCACGGCAGCGGCCATGTCGCCTTGGCCGGCGGGGTCGGCCTCCTGCTCCTCGCGCTGGCGCTGCTCCCGGATGTCGGGGAAGGCGGGGAATTGTGGCTGACCGTCACAGGCAGCGTGCTCCTCATTGCCGGCCATGTCGCGAACTGGCGGCTGCGGCGCTGACCGCCTCGCCTCGCCACATCAGGCGCGCGCGACTGTCCTGCCCTCGCCTGATGCCCGACTTGCGAACGGATCGTCATGCAGGGAACAGCGCGCCGTCTCCGGCATGAAGCGCAGTGCCAACAGCCCGACAACGCACGCCCCCATCATGTAGAAGGCGGGCATCAGCGGATTGCCGGTCAGCGTGATGAGGCCGCTGCCGATCGCCGGGGCCGTCCCGCCGAAGATGGACGTGGCGACATTATAGGCGATCGCAAAGCCGGCGAAGCGCACATAAGTGGGGAACATCGCCGGAAAGGTCGCCGAGATGGTGGCAAGCTGCGGCGCATAGAGCAGGCCGAGCAGGACGAAGGCAAGCATGGCCCCGGGCAGGCCGGTCCCCATCAAAATGTAGAGCGGAACGACCCCCACCAGCAGCCCGATCAGCGAGAAGCGCCAGAGCGGTCGCCGGCCGATCCGGTCCGAAAGCCCGCCCATGAACGGCAGGAACATCATCATGAACAGCATGCCGATGATCGGCACGATGAGAGCTTCATCCCCCGAGAGGCCGATGCGGCGCTGCAGATAGGTCGGCATGTAGCTGAGCAGCGTGTAGTTGACGACGTTGAGAGCGACGACGAGCCCACTCACCACCAGCATCGGCCGCCAGTGATGGCGCATCAGTGTGCCCAGCCCCGGCGAGGGCAGGTCCTCGCTGGTCTTCTCGTGCGCGCGGAAGACGGGCGTGTCCTCCATGCGAGAGCGCAGATAGAGGCCGATCAGCCCGAGCGGTGCCGCGACGAGAAATGGCACGCGCCACCCCCAGTCATACATGGCGACATCGCCCAGCAGCAGCGAGAAGCCGAGCATCAGCACAGCGCCCAGGGAGAAGCCCGCCAATGTGCCGACCTCGAGGAAGCTGCCATAGAAGCCGCGCCGGTCATCAGGCGCATATTCGGCCATGAAGGTCGCCGCCCCGCCATATTCGCCACCGGTCGAGAAGCCCTGGACCATGCGCAGCAGGATCAGCAACACCGGCGCCCAGAAGCCGATCGTCGCATAAGAGGGGATGAGCCCCACGCAGAGCGTGGCGAGAGACATGAGCAGGATCGTGAGCGCCAGCACCGATTTGCGCCCCAGCCGGTCGCCCAGCGGCCCCCAAAACAGTCCGCCGAGCGGACGGACCAGAAAGGAGATGGCGAAGGTCGCCAGCGCGAACAGCACCGCTTCCTCCACGTCGCCAGGGAACAACGCGGCCGATATGTAGGTCACGCCATAGGCATAAATCCCGTAGTCGAACCACTCGGTGGCATTGCCCAGCGCCGACGCGGCGATGGCGCGGTGCAGCACGGCCCGGTCGGCCGGGTCCGTGGATTCGGTCGCGACGGCGTTGATCGGGGGATGGAGGCGGTCGGTCTGCGTCATTCTGTCTGTCCTGCGGGCGCCGCATCATCGGGCGTGTTGGGGTCGAGCAGCGACGCCATGGGCGTAGTGCGCGGCACGATCTGGAAATCCTGCTGCGCCGGCGCCGGCACCGGTGCGAAGAAGGCCTGGCGCCACAGGCCGAAGACCAGCATGGCGGATGCGCACAGGGCGATGAAGAGGAACAGGCCGCCCGTACCGATCACGCTCATGAACACGGCCCCGCCAAGCGGACCGAGCGCCGCGCCGATGGAATAGAGGAGCACCAGACGTCCGCTCGCGGCGACCCGGTCGGCAGCCAGCAGCCTGTCATTGCACTGCGCGACGCAGAGCGGATAGAGCGCGAAGCTCAGGCCGCCGAACAGGGCGCCCAGCACCAGCAACGGCACGCCGCCGCCGGGCCACAGCGCCAGTGCCATGCTGACGAACGCCGTCGCGGCAAAGCTCAGCACGATCACGCGCCGCCTGTCGAACCGATCGGAGAGATGCCCAAGCGGGGCCTGAAGCGCCACGCCCCCCAGAATCACGATCATCATGAAGGCAGCGGTCTCGGTCAGGTCGAGACCCAGGCGCCGCACATGGACGGCCGCCAGACCATAGAAGGCGCCCAGCATCAGGCCCGTCGTCGCTGCCCCGAGCGCCCCCAGCGGCGAGATCGCCAGCAGGGCGCGGATCGAGAAGGCGCTGGCCTCCACCGGCGGCGGCGCGGAACTGCGGGTGAGGCACAGCGGAATGATCGCCAGCGAAATGAGGATGGACGCGATCTGGAATGGCATGCCGGGTAGCGTGCCGGTCGCGCCGAGCAGGGACTGCCCCACCGCCTGCCCGCAATATAGCGCCACCATATAGGCCGCGAGGATGGTGCCGCGCGTGCGGGCCTCCGCCCGGTCGTTCAGCCAGCTTTCCAGGCAGACGAAGACGCCGGCCACGCAGACGCCATCGATGAAGCGCAGTCCCGCCCAGAAGAGCGGCCCGTCGATGAGAGCATAAGCGAGCGTGCTCGCCGAGAGCATCGCCACGAATGCCGCGAAGGCGCGGATATGGCCCACCCGCCTGACCACCTGCCCGGCCCGGATCGCGCCAAGCACCAGCCCCCCAAAATAGGCGGTCGCCACCGCGCCGATGAGGATGGTGCCTTGTCCGGCGCGCTCCAGGCGCAGGCTGAGCAGAGTGGCCATGAAGCCGCTGCCCGCCATCAGCATGAAGATGGCGATCAGCAGGCTGCGGACGGGAGCGATCGCGGCGAGCACGGGCATTCAGCGGGGCGCCGTCAGGCGGCCGCCCGCTCGCTTTCCTCCGTCCGGTCCCCGTCGCATTCCACGAGCGCGGCGTGCAATGCGCGGATGGCGCCTTCGAACTGGCTGACCTCGATGATGAACTGAACGTCCACGTTGCGGATCTGGTGCTGCATCGCGATGACGTCGATGCCGGCACCAGCCAGCGCGCCAAGCGCGTCGGTGATCAGCCCCGGCCGTGCGATATCGCTGCCGATGACCGAAACCATCGCCACGGGCTGCGCCGTGATCGCGGCATCGGGATAGCGCTTCTGCAGGTCCGCGATCACCCGCTTCATCGTCGCCACATCGGCCGAGAGATAATGGGTGATGGTGTTGGCGTTGGACGACTTGCTGACGATCCACGCGCCATGACGGGTCAGTGCCTCCAGGATCGCGGCATCATAGCCCTTCACACCGACCATGTCCTGCTCGAAGAACTGCAGCGCCTGCATCTGCCGGATACCGGTGACGATCTCGACTCTCGGCTGCTCCGAGACATAGTCGCCGGAGATCAGCGTGCCGCCATCTTCCCGGTCGAATGTGTTCCGCACGCGCAGCGGAATGGCGGTCTGCCGCAGGCCACGGCCGGCACCGGGATGGATGGCTTCCATACCCAGATTGGCGAGCTGGTCCGCCACGTCATAATTGGTGCGGCCGATCTTGCGCGCCTTCTCCGTGCCGACCAGCTTCGGGTCCGCGCTCGAGAGATGGAATTCCTTGTGGATGATCGCCTCGCGCGCGCCGGTGAGGACCGCGATGCGCGAGAAGGTCATTTCCGAATAACCGCGGGCATAGCGGCGCACCATGCCGTCGCTGCAGCCGGCATAGCCGGTCACGATCGGCAATGTTGTGGCGAGTTCGATCGGCGCGAGAGCCTGCTCGATGCGCTCGTCCAGCCCGCGCCTGTCCTCCTGGTTCCAGAGGGTGAGGTCGATGAAGCGCGCATTCACGCCCCGCTCGCGCAGCAGCAGCGCGGTCGAGTGCGCGCTGTGCGCTTCGCCGAGCCCTGCGAGCAGTTCGCGCACGGTGAGGAGCTGTTCCTTGAGCGCGAAACGGCCATGGCTGCGCAACCGCGCGAGATCGTCCAGACACTGCGTCGCGGCATCGATCCGCATGTCGACGAAACGGTCCGCTTCGAGCTGGCTTTCCGGCCGCGCGAACATCTCGGCATTGCGCGCATGCATCGCGTCGCGCACCGTCTCCATGGCGCGGCGCCAGCCATTCGCGTCCTCGTCCGCCACGAAGCGGGCATAGACGCCGGACTCGCCGGTCTTCTTGTGCTCCAGCAGCAGGTCCGTCATCCCGGCATAAGCCGAGACGACGAAGATGCGATTGTAGAGGTCCGCGCCGCTGCGGCCAGCGATCAGCACATTGTCGAGCAATGTGGCCGTCGCGGCCATGGACGTGCCGCCGATCTTCTCGACGCTGTGGACGCCGCTCATGCCATTGCCTCCTCGGTCAGCCGGCCATGCCGGGGCGCGATGACTCGCGGTTCGCCGCGCGCGGCAATGAAGCCGGGGCGGGGCTTCTCGACGCCAAAGGGCGCCTGCAGCCGGTTGCTCACCGCATTGTAGACGAGGAAGGCATTGGCGCGGGGAAACGGCGTGATGTTGCCGTTGGAGCCATGCATCACATTGCAATCGAAGATCACCACGCTGCCCGGCTTCCCGGTCGGCGCGACGATGCCGTGCTTGTAGGCCAGCTCAGCGAGACTGTCCTCGTCCGGCACGCCATATTCCTGCTTTTTGAGCGACATGCGATAATGGTCCTCCGGCGTCTCGCCCACGCAGGTGAGGAACGTGCGGTGCGATCCCGGGATCAGCATCAGCGGGCCGTTGTTGGGCGTGTTCTCCGCAAGCAGGACCGACATGGAAAGGGCGCGCATGCGCGGCATTCCATCCTCCACGTGCCAGGTCTCGAAATCGCTGTGCCAGTAGAATTCCTTGCCCTGGAAGCCCGGCTTGTAGTTGAGGCGCGACTGATGGAGATACACCGCGTCGCCCAGCAGGAAGCGCGCCGCCTCGGCCAGCCGCGCGTCGGCGGCCAGGCGTTCGATCACGCGGCTCTGGGCATGGATCTCGAAGATCGAGCGGATTTCCTTCCCGCCCGGCTCGCTGATGACGGTTTCCGCGTCCAGCGCGGCCGGATCGGCAAGCAGCTTGCGGGCTTCGCGCTGCAGGAAAGCCACTTCCTCCTCGGAGAAAATGTCTTCGAGCACGAGATAGCCGTCACGCTCAAATTGTTCCGTCTGCGCGCGGCTGAGCGGCGCGTCTTCGGTCCAGTCGCTGTGGACGACCGGATCATGGCGCGGCAGAAACTCCGCCTGCTTGGCGTGGCGCGAGGGGTAGATGTCTTTCACGGGACTTCTCCCTTGTTCAGTCTTGTCTGTTCTTCAGTCGGTCAGTTCCGGCTCTTTCCCGAGCTGCGGATCGGCCGGGTACGCGCCATTCTCGTCATGCACTTCCCGGCCGGTGACGGGCGGATTGAACACGCAAGCGCACAGGATGTCGGTCGCGGGCCGCACGACGTGCCGGTCATTGGCGTTCAGCGCGTACATGACGCCCGGCGCCAGCTCGTGCATGATGCCGGTCTCGAGATCCTCGATCGTGCCATTGCCCTTGAGGACCAGCACCGCCTCCAGATGGTTCTGGTAATGCATGTGCAGTTCCTCGCCCGCGAACATCGTGGTGAGATGGAAGGAGAAGCCCATGCCGTCATCCTTGAGGAGCAGGCGGGTGCTGCTCCAACCCTTGGATTTGACGTGCTTGTCCGACTTGCGGACGTCTTTCAGCTTGCGAACGATCATGATGTTGGATTCCTTTTCTTATTCTGCGGCGACGCCATAAGTGACGGTCAACGCCTCGCGGAGGCTCTCCTCGAGAATGTCGAGGCCCGCGGAAAGAATGGCGTCGTCGATCACGAGAGGCGCCAGCACCTTGACGATCTCGTCATGCGCGCCGCTGGTCTCGATGATGAGGCCCTGCGCGAAGCAGGCCCGGGTGATGGCTTCGGCGACCTCGCCCGAGCCGACATGGATGCCGCGCATCATGCCGCGCCCGCGCGTGGAAAGGCCGTGCTCGGCCGCCATGGCGTCGAGGCGACGCTCCAGCATCGCGCCGCGCCGGCGGACATCCTCCTGAAAGCGGCCATCGCTCCAGAAGTGGCGAAGCGCCGCAGTGGCCGTCACGAAGGCATGATTGTTGCCCCGGAAGGTGCCGTTGTGTTCGCCCGGCGACCACTGGTCGAGTTCCGGACGGAACAGGGTGAGCGCGAAAGGCAGCCCCATTCCGGAGAGCGATTTCGCCAGCGTGACGATGTCGGGCGTGAAGCCCATGTCGTCGAAACTGAAGAAGCCGCCGGTGCGCCCGCAGCCGGCCTGGATGTCGTCGACGATCAGCAGGGCGCCATGGCGCTTCGCGATCTCGGCGATCCTGCGCAGCCATTCCGGGGACGCGACATTGAGCCCGCCCTCGCCCTGCACCGTCTCGACGAGGATGGCGGCCGGCGCATCGAGCCCGCTCGACGGATCAGACAAGCGGCGTTCCAGCAGCTCAGCCGTGTCGACGTCCGGCCCATGATAGCCGTCATAGGGCTCGTGCGAGACATGGCTGAGCGGCACCCCTGCCCCGCCGCGCTTGGCGGCATTGCCGGTGCAGGCCAGCGCGCCGAGCGTCATGCCGTGGAAACCGTTGGTGAAGGCGATGACCATCTCGCGGCCAGTCACCTTGCGCGCCAGCTTGATCGCCGCCTCGACCGCATTGGTCCCGGTCGGGCCAGTGAACATCGCGCGATAATCAAGGCCGCGAGGCTTGAGGATCACTGCCTCGAACGTCTCGAGGAAATCGGCCTTGGCATCGGTATGCAGGTCCAGGCCATGCGCGATACCGTCGCTCGCGATATAGTCGAGCAGCGCCTGCTTCAGGATCGGGTGGTTGTGGCCATAGTTCAGAGTCGAGCAGCCCGACAGGAAATCGAGATAGCGGCCGCCCTGATTATCGTGCAGCCACACATCCTCGGCCCGGTTGAACTGGCGCGGCATGGAGCGGGCATAGCTGCGCACGCCGGACTCGCGCCGTTCATAGATCGCCCGGTCGGGAATGGCCTTGGTCGGCTCGGGAAGAGTGATGGTCATGATCTCAAAGCTCCTGGCGGGTTTGCTGCCGCTCTCGCTGCGGCAGGGGGCCAATGCGCGCCTGCCATTCAGTGGCGTGCGCACCGGCGAAATGAATGTCGCGATCGAACAGCACGCTCTTCTCGAGCGGCGCGCTCCATCGGCGGGAAAGGCTTTCGAACAGCGCCCATGAGGCGCGGTTGTCGGCGGTGACGGTGGTGATGAGGCTGGTGACGCCCGCCGCCTGTGGGCGATCGAGCAAGGCCTCGATCATGCGGCCGGCCAGGCCGAGACCCCGGGCCTGCGCGCCCACCGCCACCTGCCAGACAAAGAAGCTGGCGGGATCGGATGGCGGACGGTGCCCGGATACCCAGCCGACGATGTCGCCGTCGCGCTCGGCAACGACGCAGCTGTCGGCAAAGTGCGTGCACTGCACAAGATTGCAGTAGGCGGAATTCCGGTCGAGCGGCGGACAGGCCGCGATGAGACCGGTGATCGCAGGTCCGTCGGTGCTTCGGGGAAGGCGCAGATCGATCTCGCCCTTGCCCCTTGCCCCGCCCCGGGGATCGCCGTGCACAGCCGTCTGCGGCCGCGACGCGGCCTCATCAGGTTGCATGTCGATAATGATTTATCTCCCGAATTATTTTCTGCTGGCGGTCCACGCCGCTTCAAACTGTTGCTGCTTTATATATCTGTATATGCTTCATTTTCAACCCATTCCGGACCATGAGAATCTCCGAAAGCCGGAATAGCTCCCAAAAATCATTCGTTTAATGAAGCAATTTTATTTCTTACCTCGGACCATTCCTAGGCCGCACAGGACCGGAATGTCGCTGGCGGCAGCGTCAAGGCTTGCCGCGGGCGGCTCTGCCGACCTAGTCTGGCAGGCACCGCAATAAGGAAGGGTCGCTTGGATACGGATCTTGCAACGCTCACGCTGCGCGCCTTGCGTCGCGTCTTGCGCACTACGGAAATCGGAAACCGGGAGCTGGCACTGGCGACGGGCCTCACGCCCTCGCAATGGCTCGTGCTGCGCGAAATCGAATCGCGTGACCAGACCAATCCGAGTGCGGTGGCGCACGCGCTTCAGTTCAGCCAGGCGACGATCACGGCCCTTGTCGACCGGCTGGTCGCCCTCGACTTCGTCCAGCGCCGCCGCAGCGACAGGGACAAGCGGCAGTTCCTGCTGGACGTGACGCCGGCGGGCCGGGCGGCGCTCGTGGAAGTGGCCGATCCGCTGCAGACGAGCTTCACCCAGCGGTTCGCGTCCCTGCCGACTTGGGAACAGGCGATGCTGCTCGCCGCGACGGAACGTCTCGCCATGCTGCTCGATGCGGCCGGCATGGACGCCGCTCCCCTCCTCGACAGTGGCCGGATCGATCGCCCCCTGCCCGATTGAGCCGCACCCCGGAACCGCGAGAGCACCCGGACGGCCGCCGCGCCAGGACTCTCAGCGCGCTTCCGCGAAGGACACTCTGGCGGACAATCCCCCTTCGCTCGCCGCGCCGAGCGTCAGCTCCCCTCCGGAGAATTTCAGGAGATCGGCCGTCGCGGCCAGTCCCAGGCCCGTGCCCGGCGTCTCGGGATCGAGCCGGGTGCCGGGGATGAGCACCGCCTGAAGATTGGCCGCCGCGATGCCCTTGCCGTCGTCGCGGATCTCGATGCCCCCGGGCGCCCCGGTAATGATGACGCGGTGACGGCACCATTTGCAGGCATTGTCGATGAGATTGGAAAGGATCTCGGCGAGGTCGCCGCGGTCGCAGGGGAGCCGCAGGCCGGGCGGCAGGTCGACCTCGAAGGCGATGTCGCGGCCCGCGTGCAGGCGCTTCATGGCCGTGATGATCTGGTCCAGCAGGGGCGCGACTTCCGTGAGCGTGCCAGCGCCGCGCGTGCCGCCGGCGGCCGCGCGCGTCAGGTGATAATCGATCTGGCGCTGCATCAGCGCGCTGCGCCCCAGCAGGAAATCCGCGGTCTCGACATGGCCGGCGAGCCGCAACTGCTCGGCCTCGTCCATGATGAGCGCCAGCGGAGTGCGCAGATTGTGCGCGAGATTGCCGGACTGCGTGCGGGCGCGGCTGATGAGCTGCGCCTGCGCGGCAAGCAGGGCATTGAGGCGCTCGACGAGCGGCGCGAATTCGGTCGGCACGTCCGGGTCGAGCCGCGCCACCTCGCCATGCCGCAGGCGGTCGACTTCCTCGCCAAGCCGCCGCACGGGCGCGAGGCCGAAGCGGACCAGCGCGATGGCGCCAGCGAGCAGCAGCAGGCCGACCGCGGACATGGACCAGGCGAGATCGCTCCAGAAATGGCTGATCTGCTCTTCGAGCAATTCCTGCGCCGAGGCGATCGTGGCGACGACCTCATGCCCATCCAGGGTCACGCGCGCGCTGCGCTGGAGCAGCATCTCGTCGCCCGCCCGGCCCGTTTCCCACGCGCTGCTATCGTTATGCACCGCAAGGCGATCCGCACCGAGCGAAACGGAGCGCGCGATGCGCCCCTCCCCGCCATCCACTTGCCAGTAGAGCCCTGAATGCCGCGCGTTGAATTGCGGATCGGAAAGCGGCTGGGGGATCCTCGGCATCCCGGCCGTGTCCACCCGGGTCATCGCGATCAGCTCGCTCAAATGATGGTCCAGTTCGCTCTGGAAGCGCTCGGTGGTGTGGATCCGGTAGAGATTGCCGATGAAGAGCCCGGCCAGCAGGACCGCCAGCACCACCCCCACCGCCGAACCGACGATCAGGCGAAATTGCAGGCTGCCGCGCAGGCGCAGGCCCCGCCCCATGCTCATGCCTCCAGCCGATAGCCAAGGCCGCGCACGGTCACGATCCGCTCGCGGCCGATCTTACGGCGCAGGCGTCCGACCAGCACCTCTATAGCATTCTCGTCCCGCTCGCTGGCGAGGCTGTAGAGATTGTCGAGGATTGCCTGCCGCGTCAGCGTCCGCCCGGCCCGGTAGGCCAGCATCTGCAGGAGGCGGAATTCGCTGGCGGTGAGCGCCAGCGGTGCATCGTCGAGCCAGGCCTCGCCGCTCGCCGTATCGATCGCGATGGCGCCGACAGCGATCCGCGTCGCGCTGTGCCCGAAGGCGCGGCGGGCCAGCGCATGGAGGCGCGCGACCAGCTCCTCCGTGCGCACCGGCTTGACGATGAAGTCGTCCGCGCCGGCATTGAGCCCCTCCACTTTCTCTTCCCAGCTGCTGCGGGCGGTGAGGATGAGGATCGGCGTCGCCAGCGACCGCGCGCGCAACGCCCGAACCAGATCGATGCCGGACATGCCCGGCAAGCCGACATCCACGACCAGAACGGTGAAACCATCGCTCGCGAAATCGAGCGCATCCTCCGCGTTCGACAGCCATTCGCAGGTCATGCCGTGACGGGCCAGATTGGCCGTCACGCGCTGCGCGAGCGCGGGTTCGTCTTCGACGAGGAGGATCCGCATGGCCCCGCTTCTGACAGCATTCTGTCAGGTTGCGAAGCTAGATGTTGCACCGCACGAAAAAACGGGGACGTTCATATGCTGGGATTCCGGCTCCTGCCGACGCTTGCGCTGCTTGCCGCCCTGGGCGGCTGTTCCGGGAACGGGAGCGAGAGTGCCGGCAATGATGCCGCCGCGCAGGACGGCCCCAGAGCGCCGGCCGGCATTCTTCCCTTGTCCGCAGCGGAGATGGACCGGATCGGCATCCGCTTCGCCCCTGCCGAGACCGCAAGCGACATTCCCGTCGCCACCGTGCCCGGGACGCTGGCGCCGCCGCCCAATGCCCGCGTCGCGGTCGCGGCCGTCATACCGGGCGTGGTCACGCGCACGCTGGTCGTCGAAGGAGACATGGTCCGCGCCGGCCAGCCGCTGGCCGTGGTCGCGGCGCGCGAGCTGTTCACGCTCGGCGCGGGTATCGAGCAGGCCGCGGCCCGTGTCGAGGTGGCACGCGCCAGCGACCGGCGGCTGGGCCAGCTTGCCCGCGAGGGCGTCATCGCAGGCGCCCGGGCCGATGAAGCGCGCGCGGCCCTGCGGGAGGCGCAGGCGGAATTGAACGAGCAGAAGCGCATCGTCCGGCTCGTCAACGGCTCGCCCGGACAAGGCAGCTACACGCTGACCGCCCCCATTGCGGGCCGGATCACCACGGCCTCCATCCAGACCGGCAGCCCCGTGAGCGAATCGACCGCTGCCTATGTGATCGACGCTGCGAGCCGCTATGAGCTGACCGCCCAGTTGCCCGAGCGCCTGCTGGGACAGGTCCGCACCGGCATGGGCGTGCGCCTGCCCGGCGACATACGCGGCGAGATCACCAGCGTCGGCACGGTGCTGGATCCCCAGACCCGCTCAGCCACGCTGCGCGCTCGCATTCCTCCCGGGCCCGGCATCGTCTCCGGTCGCGCCCTGCCTATCACTATCCTGGCCCCGGCACCGGCCGGCACATTCCTCGTCCCCGCCGGCGCGGTGCTGGATGTGAACGGCAAACCCAGCCTGTTCGTGCGCACGCCGCAAGGCGTCGCGGTGCGCCCGGTGACGGTTGGCGACCAGGCGGACGGCCGCGTGCTCGTCCGCGCGGGGCTGCGGCCGGGCGAGCAGATCGCCGTCGCCGGCATGAGCGAACTCAAGGCGATTGCGGGGCAGGACTGATGCTGCGCGCGCTGGTCACCTGGTCGCTTTCCTACCGCCTGCTCGTGCTGGCGCTGACGCTCACCGTCGGCGTACTGGGCGCCCTTGCCTATGCCTCGCTGCCGGTCGATGCCTACCCGAACATCGCCCAGACGCAGGTCAAGATCATTCTCAAGGCACCGGGCATGACGCCCGAGGAAGTCGAGACGCGCGTGATCGCGCCCATCGAACTGGAGATGCTGGGCCTGCCCAATCAGGCCGTGCTTCGCTCGACGGCGAAATACGCGATTGCCGACATCACCATCGATTTCACCGATGGCACGGACATCTACTGGGCGCGCCAGCAGGTCGGCGAGCGGCTGGCCGGCGTGATGGCCGACATGCCCGAGGGCGTGACCGGCGGCATGGCGCCCATTTCCACGCCGCTCTCGGACGTCTTCATGTTCACGATCGACGGCCCCCTGTCGCTCACGGAAAAACGCGAGCTGCTGGACTGGACGATCCGCCCTGCTTTACGCACCGTGCCGGGCGTCGCGGACGTGAATGCGCTGGGCGGGCATGTCCGCACATATGAAGTGCGGCCCGATCCGGTGGCACTGGCGGCGGCGCGCCTTTCGGTCGATGATCTCAGGAACGCCATCGAGCGCGGCAATCGCAACGATGGCGCGGGCCGGCTCGCTGTGGGCGAGGAAGCGCTGATCGTCCGTGCTGTCGGCGCCATCCGCGACGCGGCCGACATAGAGCGCATGGCGATCGTCACGCGCAACGGCGCGATCGTGCGCGTGGGAGATGTCGCCAGTGTCGGCGCGGGGTCCCTGACGCGCTATGGCGGCGTCACGGCGCATGGCAAGGGTGAGGCCGTGCAGGGCCTCGTCATCGCCCTGCGCGGCGCCGATGCCCGGCTCGTGGTCGACGGGATCAATGCGCGGGTTGCCGAACTGCAGCACAGCATGCCCAAAGGCACCCGGCTCACGATCTTCTACGATCGCTCGGACCTCATTGGCCGGGCCGTAAACACGGTGCAGAAGGCGCTGATCGAAGCGACGGTGCTCGTCATCGTGCTGCTCATCCTGTTTCTGGGCGACTGGCGCGCGGCAGCGATCGTGGCCTCGACGCTGCCGATGGCGGCGCTCACCACCTTCCTGTTCATGCGCGGCATGGGGCTCTCGGCGAACCTCATGAGCCTGGGTGGCCTCGCCATCGCCATCGGCATGCTGGTCGATGGCGCCGTGGTCGTCGTCGAGAATGTCGTGGACCGGCTCAATCACGCGAAGGACGAGGCAGTTCCGCGCCTTCATGTCGTGTTCCGCGCGACCGCCGAAGTCATCGTGCCGGTCTCGGCCGGGCTCGTCATCATCGCGCTGGTCTTCCTGCCCCTGCTCTCGCTGCAGGGACTGGAAGGCAAGCTGTTCGCACCGGTCGCGCTCACCATCATGTTCGCGCTCGCCGGGTCGCTGCTGCTCGCGCTCACGCTGGTGCCGGTACTGACTTCCTTTGGCCTCAAGGCGGGTCATCATGGCGAGCCCTGGATCATGCGCAAGCTCTCGCCGCGCTATGCCGCGCTGCTCGGCGGCGCCTTCGCGCGCAAGAAGCTGGTCTACGGGCTGGCGGCCGCCGGGCTGGTGCTCGCAGGGCTGGCTTATGGTTCAGTCGGCAAGACCTTCATGCCGACGATGGACGAGGGATCGGTGGTGATACAGGTCACCAAGCTGCCGACCGTCGGCCTCGACCGTTCCTTGGAGCTGACCACGCGGATCGAGGCGGAGCTGATGGCGAAAGTGCCGGAAGTGACCGGCGTCATCTCGCGCACCGGTACCGACGAGATCGGGCTCGATCCCATGGGGCTCAACGAGACCGACCTGTTCGTGACGCTCCGGCCTTCGTCCGAGTGGCGCGGCGATCGGGACTTCGTCGTCGAGGAAATGCGCAAGACGCTGGAAGGCATGCCCGGCTTCGACCCGAGCTTTACCCAGCCGATCGAGATGCGCGTCGCCGAGATGCTCACCGGCGCGCGCGGCGACCTCGCGGTTAAGATCTTCGGGCCGGATCTCGCCACGCTGGCGGAGCTGGCCGGCAGGATACAGCGCGTGCTCCAGTCCACGCGCGGCGCCTCCGAAGTGCTGACCGTTGCCAACGAGACCATCGACTATCTCCAGCTCGACATCGATCGTGCCGCTGCCGGGCGCGCTGCCATGCCCGTCGACATGCTGCAGGACAGCTTGCGGGCACAGCTGGAGGGCCTGCCCGCCGGCGTGGTCGCGGAAGGACAGAAGCGCGTGCCGGTGGTGATCCGCGGCGCGGAAGACGTGCGCAGCGATCCCATGAGCTTTGCTGACCTGCAGGTGACGACGCCCTCTGGCGAGCTGGCGCGGGTCAGCGATCTTGCCCGCATCGAGCGCGTGGAGGGGCCGATCCGGCTCGATCACGAGAGCGGCTCGCGCTATGCGCTGGTGCAGGCGTTCGTCTCCGGGCGCGATCTGGTCGGCTATGTCGACGAGGCACGGGCCAGGGTCGCGGCTGAAGTCGCGCTGCCCGCCGGCTATCGGCTCGTCTGGGGCGGCCAGTTCGAGAACCAGCAGCGCGCCTCGGCGCGGCTGATGCTGGTCATTCCGCTGGCCCTGCTGCTGATCTTCTGCGTGCTCTACGTGACGCTCAAGTCGCTGCGCGGATCGCTGCTGATCCTCGCCAATATTCCCTTCGCCGCCGTGGGCGGGATCATCGCCCTGTGGATGACGGGCGAGTATCTTTCCGTGCCGGCCTCGGTCGGGTTCATCGCGCTGCTCGGCATCGCGGTGCTCAACGGACTGGTCCTCGTCGCTTATTTCCGCCAGCTGCGCGAGGAGGGGCTGCCGATGGCGCAGGCCGTGCGCACCGGGGCGGAGCGGCGCCTGCGCCCGGTGATGATGACGGCGAGCATCACCGCCTTCGGCCTCGTGCCGCTGCTGTTCGCGACCGGCCCGGGATCGGAGATCCAACGACCGCTCGCGATCGTTGTGATCGGCGGGCTGTTCACCTCGACGCTGCTCACTCTGGTGCTGCTGCCCATCCTCTATGAACGCTTCGGCGAGAGCCGCAGGGAGGCGCAGGCATGAGCCGGCTGGTGCTGACCATCTTCTGCGCGGCGAGCGACGGCCAGACGATCGCCGCCGCCCTGCGAGACGCGCTGGACGCACCCGTCCACCTGCGGCGCGAAGATGTGCTCGGCCGGGATTTCGGCGATGCGGGCACGGGCGAGCGGGTCGCGGGTACGCTGCTGCGCATGGCGGTCGAGGTGGAGATCATGGCCCGACAAGTGGCGGAAGCTGTCGAGACGGCGCGCCGCGCGCGGCGCCGACTGCCGTTCCGCTGGCGCACCGTGGCGATGCTCGATGGAGGACGTGTGGAATGAGATGGGCGTGGCTCCTGCTGGCCGGCGCCACGATGCCGGCGCTCGCGCAGAGCGACCTACCGCCGGCGGAGCTCGCCGCGCGCGCGCTCGATGCCCAGCCGACCGTCGAGGCCGCTGTCGCCCGGGTCACGGCGGCGCGGGCGGAAGGCGACGCGATGCGTATCGGGCCGCACGAGATCACGGCGCAAGGCACCGTCTCGCGCCGCTCCATCGAGCAGGGCGATCGCTTCGCCGAATATGACGCCACGATCAGCCGGCCCTTCCGCCTCCCCGGCAAGGCGGCGCTGGACAGGCGCGCGGGCGCGCTCGGCGTCGAGATCGCCCAGGACCGGATGGAGGATGTGCGCCATCATGCGGCGTTGACGCTGGGCAGCTTGTGGTACGACTGGCTGCTGGCTGCGGAGCTGCATCGCAATGCCGGGGCGCTGGTGCAGACCCAGCAGGCGCTGGTGGACGGCACGCGCAGGCGCGTCCGCGCGCGGGACGCCGCCGAGCTCGATCTCCAGCAGGCCGAAGCGGCGCTGGCGCTTGCCCAGGCACAGCGCGGCGATGCGGCAGCCATGCGCGACCGGGCGCGCGCACTGCTCGGCAGCCGCTTCCCGGACCTGCCTCTGCCGATCGACCCCCCCGGCATCCTGGCGCCCGTCGCATCGGCCGAGGAGCTTAGCGAGTTGCAGACGCTGATCGTCGAACGCAGCCACGAGATTGCCGCCGCGAGCGGTGAAGCGGCGCGCGAGTCCGTGCTTGCCCAGCGCGCCCGGGCCGATCGCATCGCCGATCCCTCGCTCGGCGTCCGCCTGTTCAGCGAACGGGGCGGCGAGGAACGCGGCGCAGGCCTTTTCGTCTCGCTTCCTCTGGGCGGCGGCCACCGCCGCGCCGTTGCGCGCCGCGCCGAAGCCCAGGCCTCCGCAGCCCAATCCGAACTCACCGCCGTCGAGCGCGAGATCATCGGCGATGCCGCGGCCGACGTGGCCGAATATCGAGCCCGCCACGCGGCCTGGGAGGCCAGCCGCGACGCCGTCTCGCGCGCCGAGCAGAGCGCCGCGCTGGCCGCGCGGGGCCAGCAACTGGGCGCGATCGATCTCGCCGATCGCCTCTACGCCGACCGGCAGGCCAATGAGGCCCGCGCGCAGGAACTCACCGCGCGCGCCGCCGCTGCACGCCTCATCCTCAAGCTGCGGATCGACTCACATATGCTGTGGATGGATTAGGGCTAGGAAAGCGGACGGGCCCGCAGGTCGCACGGAAAGGCTTGTCCGGCTGTTCCCGTCGTTAAACCGCGGTCCCCACCAGTCGACCGATCCCCGCGGTGATAGCCATGGCAAGCGCGCCCCAGAAGACCACGCGCATCACGGGTTTCAATGGCCTGGCGCCGCCCGCGATGGCGCCGACAGCGCCGAGGGCGCCCAGAAACAGGATCGATCCGGCCGCTTCGCCCGCGACCATCATCGACATAGGGAGCAAGGCGGCGAGCAGGAGTGGCAGCGCGGCGCCGACAGTGAATGTGGCGGCCGAGGTGAAAGCGGCAATGACCGGCCTCGCGGTCGTCACTTCGTTGATGTGCAACTCGTCGCGCGCATGCGCCTTGAGGGCGTCGAAACGCATCATCTGCTCTGCCACCGATCGTGCCGTCGCGGGATCGACGCCCCGGGCCACGTAAATGTCGGCCAGTTCCGAGAGTTCGGCTTCGGGCGCCGTGGCAAGCTCTTTCCGTTCCCGCGCGAGGTCGGATTGCTCGGTGTCGGCCTGCGAGCTGACCGAGACATATTCCCCGGCCGCCATCGACATCGCACCGGCCACCAGCCCCGCAGCGCCTGCAATCAGCAAGGCCGGGCGATCCGCGCCGGAGGCAGCAACGCCGAGAATGAGGCTCGCCGTGGAGACGATGCCGTCGTTCGCGCCCAGCACCGCCGCGCGCAGCCAGCCGATGCGCGAGACGAGATGCTGTTCCTTATGTGGCCTCATGCGCGCTCCCTCCATCGGCCGTCACCGGCGCCATCAGCGCTGGATCGACCAACGCCCTCCGGAAACAATGCATCAGCCGCGCCCGCAAAGCCATTCCCGCTCACGCATGGTCATGCGCGTGGGGCTCTCGATCCGGCAGTGGCGATAGCGGCCCCCCGACGCGAAGGCGCGACCGGAAAAAGGGCATGATCGCAGCCTGAAGACCGCCTCTTCCTTCAAGCGAGGCGGGGACAAGCGCCCCCGCCTCGGGTTCCTCGCTCAGAAAGAGAAGGATGCCTGAAGATACCAGTTCCTCGGCCGTGCGTAGATTTTCTCCGCATAGCCCAGCGTGCCCAGCGACGCGTTGCCCTGGACCAGGTAGCGCTCGTCGAACAGGTTGAGCACACCGCCGGTCAGCTTCCAGCCGCGATCCTTGTCACTCAGGGTGATCGATGCATTGCCGACGAAATAGTCGCCCTGCTCGATCTCCGGGACGCTGCCGGTGATGAAGGTGATCTTCGTGTTGTAAGTGCCGTCGAACCGAGGCGTCAGCGTCATGCGGTCGATCGGGATTTCATATCCGATGCCGAAACTGCCCTGGAAGGAGGGCGTGAACGGCAGATCGTCGCCCGGCGCGACCGTCGCCGTGGCGCCCGGCACCGGCGTGATGCTGAGGATGCGGTCATCCAGCACGCTGCCCGACAAGTCGAGCTGCAGGCCGGAATTGCGCGAGCGATAGTTGAGCTCGCCTTCCAGACCCTTGATCCGCGCCTTGCCGGCATTGAACAGCAGCGGGACCACGCCCTGCCGGAAGATCAGCTGGATATCCGTATATTCGGCAATGAACGCTGCCGCGCTCAGGCGGACATCGCCAAGATCGAATTTCGCGCCGATCTCGTAGCTGTCGACCGTCTCTTCATCGAACGGCGTCGGCACGTTGCCCGGGGGGGCGGCGTTGTAGCGCGTGTTGAAGCCGCCGGACTTGAAGCTGCGGGCATAGGACGCATAAGTGCTGATCGCGCGGGACCAGGAATAGCGGATGCTAGCGGATCCGGTGAGTGCCGAGAAGGCCCGCTCATAAGGCCCCGGATAGATGAACAGCGGCCCGCCATCCGGAATGGCCGTGGTGGGCAGCGGGTCGGGATCGGGCAGGGTCGCGGGGAACAGGTTGAGCACCGTGCCGCGATAATATTTCTCGTCCCGCGTGTAGCGCAGGCCGCCCGACACTTCGAGATTCTCGATCGGCTTGACCGACACTTCGCCGAAGACCGCGAAGGACTTCGTCTTGAGGTCCGAAACCTGCAAGTCGCGCGACCCCGGTCCGCCGGCCAGCAGCGAGGCAATGACGGGCGGCGACGGCGGGAAGGACAGGGGCACCGTGGCCCGCTCGTTGGTCTTCTCGTGGAAATAATAGCCGCCGAGAATCGCGTTCACGCTGCGCGAGGCATATTGGAGCTGGAGCTCCTGGCTGAACTGGTCCGACTGCGCACCCACGTCCGTGGTAATCAGCAGGAACGGCGTGTTGTCCGCATCGCGGATGCCGCGCGCTTCGGTCGAGCGATAGGCGCTGATCGACTTGAGCGTGAAGCGCGGGCTCAGATCGGCGACGATCGTTCCGGACACGCCCCACACTTCGGACGTGCTCAGCACCTCCGCGGTACCGCCGTTCACGAACGGGCCGCGCGCCTGGAAATCATTGGCGCAACGCGCATCATTGATGAGCGGGACATTCGGCGCGCCGAAGCGCGGATCGCCCGGCGTCAGCGGCGCGAACGGGATGGTGGCGCCCGGGCAACCGGCCGCGACGCTCGCGATCGCCGCGACCGGCGCCTGCTCGTTGATCCCGGCGAACACGAACGGGGCGCCATGTTCGTCCCGCTTGGTGTAGTCGGCGCGCAGGTTCACGCGAATGTCGGGCGAAGGCTTCCAGAGCACCGCGCCGTTCAGGGTGAAGCCGTTGTCATTGCCCAGGTCGAGTCCGTCGAACTCGCGAATGACATAGCCGTCGCGCTTGCGGAAGCCGCCGGATACGCGCGCCGCGGCCGTGTCGCCCAGCGGAAGGTTGAGGACGCCGAAGCCTTCGAAGAGATTGTCCGTGCCGGTGCGCAGGCGCGCCTCGCCGCCGAAATGGCCGATCTCCGGCTCCTTGGTGCGTACGAGAATGGCGCCGCCGATCGTGTTGCGGCCGAACAGCGTTCCCTGCGGGCCGCGCAGCACCTCGACGCCGGCAATGTCGCCAAAGTCGATCGCGCCGCCCACGGCACGCCCGACATAGACCTCGTCGATGTAGATGCCGACGCCGGGATCGACCGCGGCTGTGGGGTCGAGCTGGCCCACACCACGGATGAAGACCACCGAGGCTGAACTGTTGCCGGAAAGCTGGCCGGCCGGCTTGAACTGGAGGCTGGGCGTGATCTGCTCGAGATCGCTCGCGCGATTGATCTGGCGCTCCTGCAGGGTCTCGGCATCGAAGGCCGAGATGGCGACGGGCGTGTCCTGCAACGATTCCGCCCTTCGCCGCGCCGTCACGATGATCGCATCGGTCGCGCCTTCGTCGCTCACGGCCGTGTCTGCCTGTGGCTGCTGAGCCTGGGCCGGCGCTGCCCATGACAATAGCAGAAGCGTGCCGGACGCTACGCTGCTCAACAATCGGACTCTCATGACGCCTCTCCCCTTTGGATCCTGAAAAATGACGGCCGCATCTTTGCGGTCAGTGGCACAAGCGGGCCTGTGAATTTAGTTATATGATAAAACAATGTGTGGCAATATGGCATGGAAACATGCGATAAAATCCGTGCGGATCGGTGCCCGCCCGGGCACCGGTCTTCCCGGACAGAAAAACAGGCTTGGGAGAGAGACATGCGCCAGAGGGGTGGACGCGCGACCATCGGAACAGCGACGACATGACGGCCCTTGGCCCGCTCGACGAGCTAGTCGGCTATCATCTGAGGCGCGCGTCATCGGCGATGAAGTCGGACTTCACGCAGACCTTCGCGGAGACAGCCATGCGCCAGGTGCTGTTCGGCGTCCTGTCCGTGGTCTCGGCAGCGCCGGGCACGAGCCAGGGCAAGGTCGGCGAGGCGCTCGGCATCCAGCGCGCCAACATGGTGGCGCTGGTGAATGACCTGGTCGATCTAGGCCTCGTCGCGCGCAAGACGGCACGCCGCGATCGCCGCGCTTTCTCGCTCAGCCTGACGCCGGCAGGGGAAACGAAGCTGCGCGAAATGCTCGAGCAGATCCGCACTCACGAAGACCGGATGCTCCAGGATCTCACGACGGAGGAACGCGAGACCCTGATCGCCCTGCTGCGCAAGGTCCACGCACCGACATCGACCTGAAGCGCCAGCCCACTCGGCTCATGCGCAGGCCGGCAGGACGCCGGCGCATGAAAAGCCATTCACGCGCCTAGATATGAGCCTCGATCCAGTCGAAGCTGCGCTGGGTCGAAACCGCGAGCGCGCCGACCTGATTGTGGAGCATGGCAGTCTCCTCCCGCGTGAACAGGATGAAGTCCTTGGGACATCTCAGCTTCTCGAAAAGCGCCCGGGCCTGGCTGAACTCGTCCATCTCGCCATCCATGACGAGCGTGCGGCACCGGATCCTGTCCACGACGTCCTCGGCGCGATAGCGATTCATATCGGCGATGAGCGCAGAGGGTGTCCGCACGCCATGCTTCCACATCGAATCCGTGACGCCCCACGCAATGAGGGGCGTGTTCGCCATCACATCCTTCATCCGGCGGTCGAACGCTGCGGGGTTGCGTTCCGCCAGGGCCAGCATGTCACTGCCGAGCGCCTCTTCGAAGAAGCGGCGGATCACGTCGCGCCAGTTCAGAACGCCGGGATTGGCGATGCAGAGCTTCAGCCGATGCTCGAAGGCGGCTGCGCGCGGCGCCAGCGCACCGCCCATGCTGAGACCCATCAGCGCGATCCGGTTCGGGTCGACGCCCGGCATCCGAACCGCGAAATCGACGACGGGGCGGACGACATTCTCCCAGTCCGGCCGGAAAGGCAGGCCCTGCAGGCGAATGACCTTGCCCTGGCCGGGGCCATCGAAGATCAGGCAATGCATCCCCCGCGCATTCGCCGCCTCGGCGATATATTTGCATTGCTCCGCCCAGGCATCGCGCCCGTTGAATGCAATCACCAGCGGCGCGCGCTCGCGCTTTTTTCGCGGCGCCGCGAAGAAATAACCCGGCAGCTTCGTCGTCTCATAGGGAATGGCGACCGGTTCCGCGCCGAGCGGCAGGTCCTGCAATGCCCGTCGATAGGCCTGCTCCGCCTCGCGGGTGAGCGCCGCCACCTCGTGCGCCCAGGGATCGGGATGACGATGGAGCGCCGCGATGAAATAATTCGCGGCGCGCATGTCTGCCTCGCCCGCGCTGATCGGATGGCCGCCCTTGCGGCTCTCGCCGGCGGTCCTGACCAGCCGCCTCGCCGTGGTCTGCCATTCGCGCGACCAGCTATAAGGGTCGGCGCCATCGACGCGGCTCGCCGT
Source organism: Sphingobium sp. SYK-6 (assembly GCF_000283515.1). GTDB lineage: Bacteria > Pseudomonadota > Alphaproteobacteria > Sphingomonadales > Sphingomonadaceae > Sphingobium > Sphingobium lignivorans. The sequence goes on along the minus strand of NC_015976.1, from coordinate 842,032 downwards.
TTCGAGGCATTCGCCAATGTCGGACATCTTCTGCCAGGCTGCGCCGAGATAGAAGAGGAGCACCTGATTGAGGATGGGATCGGGCATGAGTTCGAGCTCGAACCATTGCTTGCCGGCCCCCTCGCCACCCGCCGCATGGACCGGCAGGCCCGGCATGCTGGCGCCCATCGCCAGAGCCATGCCGACGCCGGACATGCCGGCCCCGCGCAGCGCCTCGCGTCGGGAATATTCCTTGTCCTGCATCGCTTGTCCTCCTGAAGCGGGGGAAAGCTGGTAGATCGGCGACGCCCTGACAACTCGCATAACTGCGTAGGGCCCGCGCGCCGCCAGACCCGAGGGATTTCGGACTCTCCGGCTTCAAGACCGGATCGAAAGGCGCCGTCCGGCTCGCCTTTGGCCGCGTGCTCAGTCGGCGGCGTCGCTTCGGGGGCCGGGCGCGCGCCCGGTCAGATAGACGATGATCACCATCAGGATTTCGCGGCGAATGGCATCGCTCTTCAGGCCTGCGGGATCATGAACCACCAGACGGTCGAAGATGGATCTCGTCATGGCCGCGAGCACCGTCAGCGCCAGCGGAAGATCCAGCCCGGGCCGGAATTCATCGCTATAGGTGGAAAGGAAATCGGCGAGGACGCCGAGATTGTCCTTCGTCGATGTGCGTTCCCATTCCAGGATGCCAATCTGCGGCGCGCCGTCGATCAGCACGGCATGGTGCTGCGGATTGGTCGCGTGCAGCTCGAGGAAGTCGTCGATCAGGACTTCGAGTGCCTGGACGAGCGGCAGCCCCGCCGCACGGTCAATCGCCTGCTGGAGCGTGCGCAGATTGTCCTCGGCATTCTTCTGCAGCAGCGCCGCGACCAGCGATTCCTTGCTCGGATAATATTGGTAGAGCGAACCGATGCTGACACCCGCCCGCTCGGCGACATGATTGGTCGTCATGCCATCATAGCCGCGCTTCGCCAAAATGTGAGCAGTCGCTTCCAGAATGGCGTCGACGGTCGCCTGGGCCCGGCTCTGACGGGGATTTTTCCGGGGATGAAGCTCCTGGGGAATCGGCACGCCGGTAATGTCCAAAGCGAGTAAGGGAACGGCTGTTTCGCGGATATTTTGGCCCCCGCCAAGAGCAAGTCGCACAATCAGACACACGCGGTTCGGAAGAGCGCCGTGATGCCCTTGCCTGGCGGATCGTCCACAATCCCGAGGTCACCCCATGCGTTTTTTCCTCTTCGCCGCGCCGCTATACCTGTTCCTTCCCTCGGCCTCGATCGCCCAGGCGACATCCGGCGATGAAATCCACGGCACCGTCTATCTCGGGCCGATCGTCGCGCCCGATTATGTCGGTTCCGACGAATATCGCGTCACACCCTTCGGCGGATTCTCCGTCCACTATGGAAAGATGTTCGTGCGCAGCGAAGGCTCCGGCCTTGTCGCCAACCTCTCCCCAATCGATCATGTCCTGCTGGGGCCCGCGATCAATTTCCGCATCGGGCGCAGGCCGTCGGACATCAAGAGCGCGGCCGTCGGCACGCTCGGGCGGATCGACGACGCCTGGGAGGCCGGCGGCATGGTGGGACTTGGCTTCTCCGGCGTCGCCTCCGAACACGACTCGCTGGAAATCACCAGCAAGCTGCTGTTCGACGTCAGCGACGTTCACAAGGGCTACACGATCCAGCCCGGCATTGCCTATCGGTTGCCCGTTTCAAGGAAGGCCACAGTCGGCCTGATGCTGAGCGCGACGCTCGGCGACGATTCCTATGTGCAGCGCTATTTCGGCATCGACGCGGCCGGCGCGGCTGCTTCCGGGTTGGCGGCCTATCGTCCCAAGGGTGGCCTCGTCGATGCCGGAGCCGTTCTCACCGGCACCTATTCCCTTGGCGGCCGCTGGAGCCTGCTGGGAATCGCGGGTTACAGCAAGCTGTTCGAAGGTGCGAAAAACAGTCCGGTCGTGTCCGATGTGGGCAGCAGCGACCAGTTTGTCGGAAGCCTCAGCCTCGCCTATTCCTTCTGATCCCTTGCATCCCGAACCCGAAGGTTCGGGCCGAAGGGAGATGTCCCGATCCGAGCCGTCATGACAGGCGGCTATCCGGATCGGGACAAAGCTCCATGCCGGGATCGGCTGCGTCCGGGGAAGACGAAGGATACGCAACCGACCCGCCGGTCTCAGCGCTCCGCGATGAGCAGCCGCTCCACCCCGGCCGGTTTCGCACATATCCTGAGCAATTGCGCTGCCGCGTCGCCCTCGAGCCAGTCGGGCACTGCCGGGGGCTCCCCTGCATCGACCGCGCTCGTCGGCCGTGAAGCCCTGGCCCGACGCGCATCGCCAAGCTGGAGCGCGCCCGCCACATCGACGAGAAAACTATTCTCGAAGCCGGGGACGCCTTTCAGGAAGGGGAGGAATTCCCGCATCAGGTTTCGCAGATGAGCCTCTGCACGGCTCAGGCCCTCCACGTCGCGCCCGCCCTGCCCTTCGATCCGGGGGCCACGCAGGAAAGCGATTTTCCGCTCCGGCTGCAGCACCCCATAGAGTTCGATCGTGTCCGGCTGATCGTCGGCGAGGCGCCCTTCCCGCTTCGCTTCGGCTACCAGGGCAGGCCACTGATGCCGCCCGGCCAGCGCCCGATCGAAATCGATGCCGCCGATCCTGGCATTCAGCCGCACAGCGGACGACTGGTCGACCGGGGCGATGGCGACGCCCGCCCGCGACGCCAGTTCGCCATCACCGGTCGCGTCAATCACGATTCCAGCGAGGACAGCGAAGCGGCCGGACTTGTTCTCCACCATCACGCCCCGCATTTCGCCATCGCGCATGATCGGGTCCGATACCCAGGTCGAGAGCAGGAAGCTGACGCCTGCTTCCCGGGCAATATCCAGCAGGGCATATTTCATCGCCTCGGGATCATGGACGCGGCCCTCTCCCATCCGGTCCGGCCCCGCTTCGCCGGCCTGTTCGAGCCGCGCGGCCACTTCCGCCGCGATCCATTCCGGATGCTGTTCGAGATCGATGTCGAAGGACAGCGGCCCATTGCCGCCCAGCACCACATGGCGCTCGACCAGCAGCGTCCGCGCCCCGCCCCGTGCCGCCGTGACGGCCGCCGCGACGCCGGCCGGGCCGCCCCCGCATACCACCACGTCCACCGATCGGTAGACGGGCGTCCGGCGGGCGGGAAGAGCGATGTCCTGGCTGGCGGCGATGGCCCTCAGCCCCGTTGCCTCGATGTTCATGTCGCTCAATCCTGCACCATGTTGTGAAGCTTGGCCTTGGTGATGTCGATCGCGCCATCGGCCAGATTCTGGCCCTGCGCGATAAGCAGCGCCTGCAGTTCCTCGATGTCGACCTTGCGCAGGGAAACGCCATGGCGGCAGGCAAGGGCAGCCGCCGTTCCCGCCGCTTGCCCGAAGGCCATGCAGTCCGGGATCTGGCGACAGCGCGAATGCGCTTCATAGCTCATCGATACCGTCTTGCCGGCCACCAGAAGATTTTCCAGCGTCTGCGGCAGCAGGCAGCCATAAGGCACGCCGAACACGGATGTGACCATCGTCGACTTGGCGAGCTTCTCGCGAAATGCGGCGGTTGTCTCGCTCCCGTCGGTCGGGTGCCGGACGAAACCGGGGGTATCCGGCAAGCGGTGATAGCGCTTGAAGATATCATCGGGGTGAAAGATGCCGCCCAATATATCCTCGCGGGTCAGCGTGTAGTCACCCAGGATGCGCCGCGAGTCCCGCACCCCGATCATGGGCGCGGCCTTGATCAGAAAGGCGTCCTCGAAACCCGGCACGGTGCTCAGGAAAGGGATGAACGCCCGCACGCCCTCGCGCGCACGGATTTCGGCATCGGTGAGGTCGTCGGCATCATAGGGATCGCGGCGCAGGACGCGCACCCCATAGATATAGCCCATCTGCCCCTCGCGCGTGGAAGGCGCGATGCCGAAATTGGAGAAATTGTCGAGATAGAGATCGTCGCTGAGCAGCCCCGCGTCCTTGGCGGCCTTGACCAGTTCGGTGCGGCCCTTGCGGTCCTGGCTGCGCGTATAATCCACGCCGCCGATCTGGAAGAGCATCACCATCGGCTGCGGGGGATTATAGTCCTGCATCGGCGCGCCAGCCCGGGCGGCGATGTCCGCGTCCCCAGTGGCGTCGATCACGATATCGGCCAGGATTGCCTGGCGGCCGCCCTTGTTCTCGATGATGGCGCCCTTCACGGCCCCATCCTCGATGATGGCATCGGTGACCCAGGTGCGGGTCAGCACCTCGACCCCGGCGCCCTCGACGATCTCGGCTAGAACGAATTTGAGTATCTCGGGATCGAAGGGAACGGCGAAATGCCCGTCCTCCAGATCGGGATCGGCACCGCCCACCGCCCGCAGACGCTCGATGACTTCCTTCATGATGCCACCGGTGAAAAAGGCCTGGTGATATTCGGTCACGAAGGATCGGGGGCCGGTTCCCCCCAGCGTCGTATCCCGTTCGATCATCAGGACCCGCGCGCCGTTGCGCGCCGCGGCGACCGCTGCCGCCACGCCGCCTGCGCCGCCGCCGCAGACAAGAACCTCCGTCTCGCGCCACACCGGAATCGTTCGGCCGGGCTCATCGATCCATTCGATATCGCCACTCTCAGCCATGGACAGTGCCCCTCTTTTTTCTCTTGCTCGCCTGTCAAATATATAACCATAATATCTTTTGCAAGCCGTTGCCTGAGCAATGATATAACGATATTACTTTTTAAGCAGGATAGAGGAGTCGTCGTGACGCAGGAGACATTCATCGAACCCGCCCGGGCCATTCCGGTCGCCAGGCGCACGCAGGTGCTGGTGGTGGGCGCCGGGGCGGGCGGCTACCCCGCCGCGATCCGGGCAGCGCGGCACGGCGCCGAGGTTCTCCTCATCGAGCGCAACGCCGTGGTCGGCGGAACCGGCCCGATGTCCTTCGTGACCGAGTTTCTCAGTTGCGAGAATATCGGCGGCATCCTGCGCGAAGTGCAGCAGCGGCTCGCCGCCCATGGCGCCGCGCCCGAGACGTTCCTGCCGGAATATTTCAACCTCGCTTATGACCCGGAAATGTTGAAGCTGGTCGTGCTGGACATGCTGGTCGAGTCCGGTGTCGAGCTGCTGCTCAACACCTCGGTGGTGGACGTGATCCGGGAAGGCGATGCGCTCAAGGGCGTCATCATCGAGAACAAGTCGGGCCGCCAGGCGATTTTCGCGGACGTGGTGATCGACGCGAGCGGCGATGCCGATGTCGCGGCGCGCGCCGGCCTGCCGATGCATCCGCGCGAGGCGCCCCAGCCGATGATGATGCTGTGCCGCATGGGCGGCGTCGACTGGCGACGCATGGAAGCGCATGCCCGCGACAATCCCGACGATTTCTCCAAGCTCTGGGGCACGCCCGCCAATCGCCTCGATGGCGCGCAATATGTGCATCTCACGGGCTGGAAGTCGCTCGTCGCGCAAGGCAAGGCGGAAGGCAGCCTGCCCGGGACATTCGGCCATCATATCTCGATCTTCGGCGCCACGCCTGCCAATCTGGAGCGCGGCATCGGTTATCTCTACGCCGTGCAGGTGCTCGATCGCGATCCGACCGATGCCGCCGACCTCACCGGTGCCGAGATCGAAGGGCGCCGGCGTGCGCGCGATTTCCTTCCCTTCGTGAAGCGCATTCCGGGCATGGAAGACGCCTATCTCATCGATATGGCGCCCCAGATCGGCGTGCGGGACAGCCGCCGCATCGTCGGCGACTATACGCTGACGCGCGACGACATCTTCGACGGCGCGGTCTTCGACGACGAGATCGCGCTCAAGGTCTATCGCGGGCCCAATCTCAAGGGCTGGGTCCGTCACAAGCCGGACGGGAGCGAGGGCGGCAAGGGTCATGACCTGACCGAAATGCCGATTTCCATCGTGGTGCTCGGCCTGCCCTATCGCTGCATGCTGCCCGTCGGCATGGAGAACCTTATCGTCACCGGCAAGACCGTCTCATTCGACAATGAAGCGCACCAGCGAGTGCGCCTGATGCCGGAATGCATGGCCATGGGCGAAGCGGCGGGCACCGCGGCCGCCCTCGCCGTGCGCGATGGCGTGACGCCGCGCCAGGTGGACATTGCGGCTGTGCGTGCAATGCTGGTGGAGGGCGGGACCAATCTCGACCGCAGCAAGGTGCGTGTGGCTCAGGTTCGCGAGACGCTGGCCAGTCGCGGCCTCAATGTGCTGGTGAGCTGATCGGCGAGCCACCCGGGCAGCCCCTCCCCCTGGGGATGCCCGGGTGCCGTCGCAGGGCGGGCCGCTCAGTCCTCGCGGCGATAGCCACCCAGCCCGGGCTTGAAGGATTTCTCGTCGAGGAACTGCGTCATGCCCTTGCGCCGGCCGCGCTCGGTATCCTGCGAGGCGGCCGTTGCGGCCAGCGCACCCAGCATGGCCTCGGACGTGTCCCAGTCCAGCCGCTCGACATATTTGAACGCCGACTTGGCATGGCGCAGGATCGTCGGGTTCTTGGAAAGCAGCTTGCGGGCAAGCACCTCGACCTCGCCGCGCAGCTCCGCCAGCGGGACGGAGCGATTGACCAGCCCCATCTTCGCTGCTTCCTTCCCGTCGAAGGGATCGCCGGTCATGATATAATGAAGCGCATCGCGGTGGTTCATGACCTGCGCGACGGCGCGAGTGACATTACCGGCCGGGATGATGCCCCAGTTGATCTCGGAAAGCCCGAACGTCGCCTCGTCGGCGGCAATGGCAAGATCGCAGGCAACGAGCGGCGTGAAGGCACCGCCGAAGCACCAGCCATTGACCATGGCGATGGTCGGCTTGGGATAGTGCATCAGGCGCCGCCACATCCAGTCCGTCGCCGCGCGGCGATACCGCGCCTGCACGATCGCCGACTCGCCCTCGGTTTCCCGGAAATATTCCTTGAGATCCATGCCGGCGGAAAAGGCTTCGCCCTCGCCCGTCAGCACGACGACGCCCACGTCGTCGCGGATTTCGAGCTCGTCGAGCGCGACCCACATCTCGCGATTGACGGTGGGGCTCATCGCATTGCGCTTCTCGGGCCGGTTGAGCGCCACCCAGGCAATTCCGTCATCAAGCGTGACCTTCACGGTCTCGAATGTCAGTTCATCCGACATCGGCATCCTCATTCTCTTTGTGTTCGACAGTTTCGATCATGCGCGCCAGCAGGTCGATGAGCGCGGTGCGTTCCGCATCGCTGAGGCCGGCCATCATCCCGTCCTCCAGGCGCCGCGCCTGCTTGCTCACCTCGGCGAGCCGAGCGCGCCCCAGCGGGGTCATGGTAATCAGCGAGATGCGCCGATTGACCGGGCTGGCTTCGCTGACCACGAGCTGCTTGGCCTTCAGCTGGGCGACCTGCTGCGTCGTGGCCTGCGGCGTCACATTCTGCGCGCGGGCGAGGTCGGCGGCCGAGCAGGGCTCAAGCTGGCGCAGGAAGGAGAGCAGCGTGAAATCGCTCGCTGACAGGCCATGCTCGCGGACAACGTCATCCAGTCCGAGCTTGGCAACGGTGTAACTCCGCTTGAGCAGATAGAGCAGCCGATAGCGCGCGCGGCCATTCCCCCCGTGATCGCCCGTTTCTCGGCAGCAATGGCCATGAAGAGTCCGCCCAATTGACAAGTGAATTTATATCAAGTTGCTTGATATGAAAACTGGCTGATGTCAAGCTGCGGAAAAGAGGAGAGAGTGCCGATGCGACTGATCGCCACCGAGGAAGCCGTCACTTTTCAGCCCGTGGTGGACGCCCTCCGCGCCCATTCGCGCACGGACGATGCCAGCCTCGACATGATCCTGGTGCGGGACGTTTATGGCGACGAGCCTGCCCGCCCGGCGATGATCGGGCGGCTCAGCGACGTGACCGGCGAGCGGCTTGCCGAGATGGACAGCAATGGGGTCGACATGCACCTCCTGTCCCTCACGGCCCCCGGCGTGCAGATGTTCGACGCGGAGACGGGCACCCGGCTCGCGCGGATCGCCAATGACCTCATGGCCCAGACGGTCGCGGCGAATCCGACGCGCTTCGCAGGGCTCGGCACCTTCGCGCCCCAGGATCCCGCCAGCGCGGCCCGCGAGATCGAGCGCGTCGCCACGCAGCTTCGGCTCAACGGGCTGGTGATCAACAGCCACACCAATGATCTTTATTATGACGATCCCTTCTTCCATCCGGTCTTCGAAGCGATCGAGGCGAGTGGTCTCGCGCTGTACATCCATCCCCGCGCGCCCTCGAAGCAGATCGACCGGGCGTTTCGCGATTATGGGATGAACTCGGCGATCTGGGGCTATGGCATCGAAACCAGCACCAATGCGGTGCGCATGATCCTCTCCGGTCTGTTCGACCGCTTTCCCCGGCTGAAGATCGTGCTCGGACATATGGGGGAGGCCATTCCCTTCTGGCTCTGGCGCCTCGACTATATGCACGGCAATGCCACGACGTTCGGCGGCGCGCCGAAGCTCAAGCTCAAGCCGTCTGAATATTTCCGCCGCAACTTCGCGATCACGACGAGCGGCGTGGAGAGCCACGCGGCGCTGCGTTATTCGATCGAGGTGCTCGGGCCGGAAAATGTGATGTGGGCCATCGACTACCCCTATCAGCCGATGGCGCCGGCCGTGCAGTTCATCAGGACTGCACCGATCCCGGAGGATGTGAAGGCGATGGTCGCGGGCGGCAATGCGGCGCGCATCTTCCGCATCACCTGAGGTCCTGCGAGCATCGCGCCCTTGCGACGCCCGCCAGACCGCCTCGGATCAGCCCCAGACTTCCTCGGCAACCTTCACCACCAGCGCCAGCTTCTGCTTCTCGTCCTCGATGCCCATCGTGTTGCCGCCGATGCCGCTCGAGAAGCCGCATTGCGGCGAAAGCGCGAGTTGATCGATACTCACGAACTTCGAGGCTTCCTCGATGCGGCGCTTGAGTTCGTCAGCGCTTTCCATCTGGCCGCGCTTGGTCGTCACCAGGCCGAGCACGACGGTCTTGCCCTTCGGCACGAAGCGCAGCGGCTCGAACCCGCCGGCGCGGTCCGAATCATATTCGAGGAAATAGCCGTCGATGTTCAGCTCGTTGAACATCACGTCCGCGATCGGTTCATAGCCGCCTTCCGCAACCCAGCGCCCCGCGAAATTGCCGCGACACACATGCATGCAGACCGCCATGTCATCCGGGCGAGCGGCAATCGCCGCATTGATGAGCCGGGCATAGACATGGGGCAGTTCGTCCGGATCCTCGCCGATGCTGGTCTGCACCTGCGCACGCAGGCTGGGGTCGCACAGATAGGCGAAGTTGGTCTCGTCGATCTGCAGATAGCGGCAGCCTGCATCGATCAGGTCCCCGATCTCCTCGGCATAGACGGCCGCGAGATCGGCATAGAATTCCTCCATCGTCGGATAGGCTTCCGTGTCGATCGCTTCGCGCCCTCCACGAAAATGCATGATCGAAGGTGAAGGAATGGTGATCTTGGGCGTCTCCTTCGTCACCGACTTCAGATATTTGAAATCCTCCACGAAGATCGGCTTCGGCCGCGCGAGCTTGCCGGCGACGCGCACGGTGTGCGGCTTGCTCTCCACCGTACCCTGCTCATTGTGGAACGTCGTCTTGTACTTGGACTGCCACGGCTCGACATTCTCGAAGCGCAGCAGGAAGTCGGTATGCCAGCTGCCGCGATTATACTCGCCGTCGGTGATGGACTTGAGCCCCAGCCCTTCCTGCAGCGCGACCACCTCGCGAATGGCTTTCTGCTGGATGGTGGTCAGCTCGTCCGCGTCGATCTCTCCGCTCGCATGGCGATTGCGCGCCTCGATCAGATAATCGGGACGGATCAGACTGCCGACATGGTCGGCACGGAACGGCGCTGGCTTCATGGAACATCTCTCCCGCTGGGGTCGCATTTTGTGGATCAAGGAAACAATTGGCACAACCCGATTCCCCGGGCCTTTTCTCTTGTTTCCTTGAACCAGATATCAATTTCGTTATCAATGACAACCATAACAGCGACAATGGACCGGGAGAGACCATGACCACGCCCACCGCCCACGCGCTCCGATCCGCCGGCAGCGACCAGATCGAGGCCTCCGCCGGCGAGATCTTCCTGCGACGCCTGGCTGCCAACGGCATCGACTATCTCTTCGCCAATGGCGGCACCGATTTCGCGCCCATCATCGAGGGCTATGCCCATGCGCAGACCGCCGATTTCAAGGTGCCCGCCCCGGTCATCGTGCCGCATGAGACAGCCGCGCTGGGCATGGCGCATGGCTATTATCTCGCGACCGGACGCCCGCAGGCGGTGATGGTCCACACCAATGTCGGGCTGGCCAATTGCGTCATGGGCGTGCTCAACGCGGCATCCGACCAGGTGCCGATGATCCTCGCCAGCGGCATCACCCCGCACACGGAGCATGGCCCCCTCGGGCACCGCAACTCGCCGATCAACTGGGGCCAGAACATGCGCGACCAGACCGCGATGGTGCGCGAGCCGGTGAAGTGGGATGCCACCCTGTCCCGCCCCGAGCAGATCGCCCCGCTGGTCGACCGCGCCGTGGCCATCGCCACCTCCAGCCCGCGCGGCCCGGTGTATCTGGGCCTCCCGCGCGAGGCGCTGTGCGAAGTAACGACCTATCGCGACAGCAAGCCGCGCAATGCCGCCGCCCGCGCCGCGCCGCACCCGGAAGATCTGGCGCAGGCCGCCCGGCTGCTCGATGCCGCCGAGCGCCCGCTGATCGTTGCCTTCCGCACCGGAGCCCGCGGCGGCGGGTTCGACGCACTCACAGCCTTTGCCGAGCGCCACGCGATCCCCGTGGTCGAGTTCTGGCCCTCGCAGCTCTCCATCGACGGCGCCTCGCCCATGCATGGCGGGTTCGACCCCGGCGAGGACCTGGCGGCGGCGGACGTGGTGCTGGTGCTCGATGCCATCGTGCCCTGGCTGCCGCACCGCCACGGCTTTGCCGAGCAGGCGACGGTGATCCAGGCCGGGGCCGATCCGCACCAGCTGGAAGTGCCCCTGCGCGGCTTCGCCACCGATCTGGCGCTGACCGGCGAATCCGCCCACATCATCGCCGCGCTGGACGAGGCGATGCGCGGCCTGACCCCGGCGCGGGATCGATCCGCCCGCTTCGCCCGACTGGCCGAGCGCCACGCCGCGCGGCGCGCGCAGCTGGACAGTGCCGTGCGCGCCGGGTCGCCCATGTCCGCCGCCTTCGTGACCCGCGCCATCGTGGAGCTGATCGGCGCGGAGGGCTGCATCGTCAGCGAGCTGGGCGCCAAGCCGGAATTCGTGACCGGCCTGCGCGGCGACCAGTTCTTCCAGAACCCGATTTCCGGCGGGCTCGGCTGGGGGCTCCCCGCCGCGCTGGGCGTGCAGCTGGCGGACCGCGACCGGCTCGTCGTCGCGACGGTGGGCGATGGCAGCTACATGTTCGCCAATCCGGTCGCCTGCCACCAGATCGCCGAGGCGCACGGCCTGCCGCTGCTCACTATCGTCTATAATAACGGCATCTGGGGCGCGGTGCGCGGATCGACCCTGGGCATCTACCCCAAGGGCCACGCGGCGCGCGCCAATGTGATGCCGATCACCTCGCTCGAGCCGCTGCCCGACTTCTGCAAGATCGCGCAGGCCTCACGCGCCTGGACCGCGCGCGTGGCCGACCCGGCCGCGCTGGCCGACACGCTGCGCGAGGCGGCGCGGGTGATCCGGGAGGAGAAGAGGCAGGCGTTAGTGGAGGTGAAGGTGGCGAGGCACTGACGGGCGCTCGCCCTTAGAAGGCGTCGCGCCCTTCCGCGATATCAAGCAGTTCGCGGAACAGACCGGTTTGGTGATCGTAAAAGTGTGTTTTCCCAACAACAAACTCATTTGATGATCGTGGACGATTATCAAATGAGGAAAGCTGGGCAAAATCGAGCCGCTGCCGACTTCTGCAAGATTGCCGAAGCCTCACGCGCGTGGACCACGCGCGTGGCCGACCCGGTGCTGGCCGACGCGCTGCGCGAGGCGGTGCGGGTGATCGGGAGGAGAAACGGCAGGCGCTGTTCAAGCCGGAATATCCGAGCTCAGAAAGCTGGCACGATACGCACCTTGGTTACCTATGCGCTCGCTGCCGCCTCGCTTTGGCGATATTGACAGCGTATCCGCACGGACAACCCTATTGCCTCAAACCTCATCCCCACTCGGCGGCGCCTCGCGCCTGGCGTTGTCGAGGAAGGGCAGCATATCCTCCGGGCGCGCCTTGCCCGCGCGGCGCTTGAGGAAATCGGAGGCCGTCTCGACCACGCCGATCTTCTGCGCGATGGCGACGGAAATCCACTGGTTGAGCGACACGCCATCCTCCTTGGCGAGGCGCGCGGCGGCAGCCTTCACCGAGGCGGGCAGCTTGAGCGGGTAGGATGCCTTGCTCATGATCGTAGCTCCTTCAAAACGTCTCCGGGCCGCAGCACATGCAGGCCGAACCGCTGCGCGCCCTTCACAAAATCGCGCACATTATGCGTGATGAGCGCGTCGGCGCGACCATTCACCGCTGCCTCCAGCACCATCTCGTCATTGGGGTCGCTCAATTGCGGCCGCCACTGAAAACTCACCTCGACCGCTTCGCTGGCGCTCGCGAGGGCGGCGAGAAACCTGTCGATCTCGCGCAGCCCGAGGCCGTGGGCCAGCCGCTGCTCGGGACGCTTGAGCACCGCCTCATATTCGAGGAACAGGGCTGGCGTGACCAGCGGCGTCAACCGGCCAAGGGCGGCGTGGCGCAGTACGGCATTGCTGCCGCCTTCTGCACTGCGCAGGGCCGTCACGATGACATCGGTATCGAGTACCACCCGGTGCATATCTTATGAGATATCACTTCTCAAGGGATATTCAAGACAGAGCGGTACTGTGGTGTCTCGACTTCGCTCGACACGAACGGGGAGTGACGTTTACGCGCGGGGGCGTTAGCCCCCTCACCCTACCGGCCGGCTCACCACCTGCAGTTCCTGATAGGCCCGTATACCCAACACGCCATGCTCGCGGCCATAGCCAGACTCTTTCATGCCGCCGAAGGGCACGTCTGACTCGTTGAGGCCGTGGCGGTTGATCCAGACTGTGCCGGCCATCAGCTGCCCGGCGACAGCGCGGGCGCGGGTCTCGTCCGCGCTCCAGACGGAGGCGCCGAGGCCGAAGCGGGTGGCGTTGGCGCGTTGCACGGCTTCATCCTCGCTGGCGAAGCTGAGCACGGGCATGACCGGGCCGAACTGCTCCTCGCAGACCAGAGGCACGGTCTCGTCCAGCCCGGCGATGACGGTCGGCTCGATGAAGTATCCCTCCCCGCCGCGCACGCTCCCGCCGGTCAACACCTGCGCACCGGGGCGGGCGACGGCATCCTCCAGATAGGCCTTCACCTTCTCATATTGCGGCCCGTTCTGGATCGGCCCCATGTCCATGCCCGGCGTGGAGCCCGGGCCCACTTTCAGGGCTGCAACTTTCTCCACGAGTTTGCCGAGAAACGCATCGCGCACGGGCTCGGCGACATAGACGCGCTTGATGGCCATGCAGATCTGCCCGCAATTGTAGAAGCCGCTGCGCGCCACCCCGGCCGCCGCCAGATCGAGATCGGCATCCTCCAGCACCAGCGTCGCATCATTGCCGCCCAGTTCCAGCGTGATGCGCTTGAGCGTGGCGGCGGCGCTGGCCATCACTTTCTTGCCGGTCGCCACCGATCCGGTGAAGCTGATCTTGTCGATCCCCTCATGCGCGGTCATCCAGGCGCCCAGGTCATTGCCGCCGGCCAGGATGTTGAGCACGCCGGGGGGGAGCAGGTCCGCCACCAGACGGCCGATCGCCAGCGTGGTGAGCGGCGTGTAGGGCGATGGCTTCAGGATCAGCGTGTTGCCGGTGTAGAGCGCCTGCGCGACCTTGTGCATGGCGAGCGCGATCGGGAAGTTCCAGGGTGCGATCGCGCCGACGACGCCGAGGGGATGCCAGCGCAGTTCCACTTTCCCGCGCTCATCGTCACGCAGCACCTCGTCAGCCAGGTCGAGCGCGGAGAGCTGCTTCATGTGATGGCCCGAGACCGCCAGTTCCATGCGCGCCTGCGCAAGGGGCTTGCCATGTTCCCGCGTGAGCAGCGGCGCAAGATCGTCCGCCGCCGCGCTGATCCGGTCGGCCAGCGCCCCGATCAGCGCGCGCCTGTCCTCATAACTCCGTGCGGCCCAGCCCGGGAAAGCGGCGCGCGCGGCGGCCACGGCAGCATCCAGGTCCGCGCGGGATGCATCGGGGCACAGCGCGAACGCGCGGCCTGTGGCGGGATCGATCACTTCGAACCCTGCATTGCCCGTCACTGGCCGGCCGCCGATCAGATGCGCGTCGGCACCATCCGCAAACTGCAAGCGGTTGAGCCCGTCCACCTCGCTCATATCCTTCTCCCTCAACGATGCGGGGAGCATGAATATTGTTGCCTGAATCCACAACCCTTATTCGTACGAGCGTGGAAATCAGGGCGTGGACGCCAGATATTGCCCGAGCAGATCATGCAGCCGCCGGGCGAAATCGCGATCCAGCGGCAGCGTCTCCTCGGCCGGGCGCCCCTCCCGATCACCGCCGCTCACCATCTCCAGCCGCGGCATGGCGCCAAGGGCGCTCACATCCTCGACGACGCCGCTCACGCGCTTGAGCTGCTGGTCGAGCGTGGTGAGGAACGCCGTGAAGGCATCCACCTGCGCGCGCGTGAACGGCGCCTGCAGAACCTCGTTCAAACGCAGCGCAAGCGCATAGGTTTGCTCGTGAATCATGCGGCCCGATTCGGTCAGCTGCAGCAGCACGGAGCGGCTGTCCGCGGGGTTGGCGAGCTTCTCGATCAGGCCCCGGTCGACCAGCGAGGAGACGACCCGGCTCGCATAGCTTTTCTCCAGATGCGCGTCGGCGGCCACCTGCTTGAACGACACCGAACCATAGCTCGCGGTGATACCGATCACCCGGCATTCCGGCAGCGAGAGCCCCAGATGCTTGCGATAATAATCCTCTGAAATACCTTCAGAAAATCTTGCGACCATGTGCAGGCGAAAAGTCATCAGGCTGCGGAAGTTCGGACGCTTCACCGCAGCATCGGCCTTCTGGGTGGCCACAGGATAAGTCCCCCTCATGCGTGGAGCGGCACTATAGGGCGAGGATGTTGGCGAGCACAACAATTCTCGCGAGACACGATGGCATGGCTTGACCTTGTTTGTTGTCTATGACAACGAAATGGTTCGACACAAACACGCGCCCGCGCAGGGCGCCAGCAGCCAGGAGAGAGAGGCCAATGCTGTCCGCAGAGCAGAACGACAAGCTGGCGCGCGTCGGGCCGGGGACGCCCATGGGGGAATTGCTGCGTCGCTACTGGCATCCGATCGGCGGCGAGAGCGAGTTCGAGACGAAGGCCACGCGCCCGGTCCGCCTGATGGGCGAGGACCTCGTCCTCTACAAGGATCTCTCCGGCAATTACGGGTTGATGGATCGCCACTGCCCCCATCGCCGCGCGGACATGGCGTGCGGCATGGTGGAGGCGGATGGCCTGCGCTGCAGCTATCATGGCTGGATGTTCGATGCGCAGGGCGCCTGCACCGAGCAGCCCTTCGAGGATACCGCCAATCCCAAGGGGCGTTACAAGGACAAGGTCCGCATCAAGGCCTATCCCGTGCGCGCGCTGGGCGGCCTGCTCTGGGCCTATATGGGCCCCCTCCCCGCGCCCGAACTGCCGGACTGGGAGCCCTTCTCCTGGAAGAACGGCTTCCGCCAGATCGTCATTTCCGTGCTGCCGTGCAACTGGCTGCAGGGGCAGGAAAACTCGATGGACCCGATCCATTTCGAGTGGATGCACGCCAACTGGAGCAAGCGCCTGCGCGGCGAGACCGGCCCCTATGGCCCCAAGCATCTCAAGATCGACTTCCGCGAATATGACTATGGCTTCACTTACAACCGCATCCGCGAGGACACGGACGAGACCAATCCGCTCTGGACCATCGGCCGCGCCTGCCTGTGGCCCAATGCGATGTTCACGGGCGACCATTTCGAATATCGCGTGCCCATCGACGATGAGACGATGATGAGCGTCGGCTGGTTCTTCACCCGCGTGCCGCGCGATGCCGAGCCCTATGTGCAGGAGTCCATCCCCGTCTGGCATGGCCCGATCAAGGACGCGCAAGGCGAGTGGATCACCAGCCATGTGATGAACCAGGATTTCGTCGCCTGGATCGGCCAGGGCACCATCTCGGACCGCACGCAGGAAAATCTCGGCCTCAGCGACAAGGGCATCGGCATGATGCGCCGCCAGTTCCTGCGCGACATGGAGAAGATCAGCCGCGGCGAAGACCCCAAGGCCATCATCCGCGACCCCGCGATCAACAAGGCAATTCCGCTGCCCACCATCCACCGCGACGCCGTGATGGAAGGCATGACCGCCGAGGAGATCGAAGCCGGCGGCGCCCTGCACCTCAAGCGCTTCATCTTCCAATATGGCCAGCCCGAACACGTGCTGAAGATGCAGCAGGACGCGATGCGCATCAGCCAGGATAACAAGGGCTATGTCGACGCCTGAGGGCGGCGCGAAGGGCACTTACGACGGATCGGCCGACCTCTCTCGGCATCAGACTGGCCCGGCTGGAGCGATCTGGCCGGGCTTTTTGCGGGTGGGACCACTCCGCCGGCCAGATCCTCAAGGCCGGATTCATTCACCCGAATATCGGCCAGCAGCCCATCTGGCACCTGATCTATTAACCTAAACGGGCAGTATGAGATGTACCGCACGCTAAATTCGCTTGATTAAGATCAAGAGTCCAAGGCAACAGAGGTTTGACAAAGGGAGGAATGAAGTGGCGTTTCCCGCGGACTTAGCGACAGGCCTTGTGACGTCTGCCTTGTTTGAAGGCTTGCGCAAGCCCTTCATCTCTTTCATGGCTCTCGATAAGCGTAGAAAAGAGATCATCGCCGGCGCTTCTGGTACGCATTCTCATGCGCAAACCAACCAAAGTCGCCGACTTGAATCGGCCATGTCTGACCTAACGCAAGTACTAGCGACGGAATTCGGGGCCTACACCACGTCCATAGAACGATTTCTAATAGAACTGCGGTCAAGTGCAATTCCTGCCACTCTCTATAATTATATTTCACTCGGCAGGGATGGAAACGACTTATACCCAGCATTTAAGCTGATCTATGAGACTTTTTCCCCTCTTCCTTTTCCTTGTGAAAAATTATTTAGCTCGTATGTGGCAGCATTGCGAAGTCATATCGACTTTTCTGTAAAGGATCCGACTCTTCTAGAAATAATTAGAAAGCAGCACGATGATATAAAGGGCGAGATTTCTAAGATAGTAGCATCCCTTCAGCAGGCCTCAACGCTAAAAGCTTTGACGACCGAACAATTCATTGAAGCTCGCCTCAGAGTTTCAAAATCTATAGAAGCCTTGAACAGAGATATACCAGTTGAAACAGAACGAGGAACAAAAAGAGTTCCAATAAAAAGCCTAGTTATACCCGCAAGGCTTCAGAAGTTTTCTCATGAAAATTTACCGGCTTCTGGCGAAGATATCCCTGATGGTCCAAGCGAAAAACTGATTGATTTTCGTCGCTCATTGCGACGCGCCGTCGTCTTAGGCGACCCAGGTGGCGGAAAATCTACATTAACTCAGCACCTATGTTACGATCTAGCAAAACGACTGACTCTAGACATTTACTCCAACGCCGACAAGATGGACGACCGGGATATAAGATTGCCGATCCGGGTTATTGTCAGAACCCTGGATAGTAATCAAAAAAAGAACCCCAGTTATTCAATAATAGATTACATGGTAGACGATATCAAAGATGCTTTTGATAATGATAAAAACCTCGCTGAATTATTTGTTGTGACAATACTAACTACCGGAAAAGCTCTGCTGTTATTTGATGGACTCGATGAAGTTTTAGAGGTTGCTAGACGAAAGAGTATGGTTTCCCAGATTGAGCGGTTCTGCACGGCATATGCAGGCTGTGCAACTCTGATTACTTCGCGCTTAGTTGGCTATGTCGACGCACCACTCGCCGAAGAGTATCAAACCGTAATTTTGTCGCGCTTGTCACCTAACGAAGTTGAACTTTTTGCTCAAAAACTGATCAAAGCAATTGGCGGCCAGAACCGAGACCCAAAGGCACTTGCAGCAGTATTCATAAAACAAACCGAATCTAATGCCCGAGATCTTAGAAGAAATCCGCTTCTTCTCGGCCTCATGGTTTACATCTTCATGGAGCGAGGAGATGTACCAAATAATAGGCCGGAGATATATAAAGCATGTTCTCAGCTACTGTTTTTGAAATGGGACCAAAGACGCGACATAATATTTGAATACCCGGATGACTTCGAGTTACTAGATTTGTTTGGGTTTATAGCGGTCAAAATTTTTGGAGATTCAGAATCGGAAGACGGCGTCACCGAAGAGTGGATTCTAGGCCATCTGCGTTCATTCTTCTCAGATTGGTACAATGATCAGGCGAAAGCCGTCGCTGCGTCTAAAGCACTCGTCAATTTTATCACCGGCAGAGCGTGGGTGATGTGCGATGCTGGGCCGAAAATTTATAAATTCACTCATCGTACTTTCTTGGAGTATTTTGTCGCTCGCCGAATTGAATCCGAGGCTGAGAGCGTAGCTAGCTTGCTTGAAGTACTTTATCCGAAGGCAATTGCTGCTCAGTGGGACGTGGTAAGTCATTTGGCCTTGCAGATGGCAGCTAGCAGCGGCCCGAAAGCAGAGAAGGCCGTGGATGGCTTATTAGCGCTGTTAAACTCTCACCGCCGTCAACCAGTGGAAGAGCTCAATTTCATCTCTTTTTTCTGTCGCGCGCTCGAGTACCTTCCTGTACCGGATCCAAAATATCAGAATGCTATTCAGTTCATTATTGATAGCATTATCGAATTAGCTATGAGCTTCAGCTTCTCTAGCACTTCATTGCTATCCGTGCTCTCAAAATCAGGGCGCAGAAAGACGAAATTAACAGACGACGTTTTATTTGGACGTTTCGATCATCTCTGCAGTTCTGGCGATGATGGGAAGACGCTGGTCAAGTCTATATTGATGGAACGTGACAGCCTGTATCGCTTTAAGGGATCGTATGATTCTCTTGCCGCGGGCGAGCCTTGGATTGCGCACATTAAGAATAAGTATAAGATCGATTTTTGGGAAGACGCTCTGATTGAGCCTGTCTCTGCAATTAAATATTATATTATATATGGTGATCGGTTACATGATATCTGGAATATTCACGGAATAAAATTGTTTTACGCGAATGCCGATGAACTCGCGCCTTCGGTCTATAATAATTTTAGATATATTTTTGCTAGAAATGTGTCATTTGATCTAAGTTCAAAAAATCGTTCCCTTGAGTTTGAGATACTCGATCTTTTTTCCGTCGCCATTTGCCAAAAAGCGGTGACCCCGAGCGCAGTCGTAGTAAGTAATACATATATTCATGAAGTCCACGATATCATTGATGAGACCTGGAGAGCATTATACCGGGAGGCGATGCTCACTCGGAAGCGTCCTAATCGTAGGTCGAAACTGTGGATCAGATGCTTGATCGTGCTGCTTACGTTCGTAGAAGAGATGCAGCCCTATGAGCTCAGCCGCCCCAAATACCGTAGGAGCAAAAAGATAAAAGTTATGTACAAGAGGTCCAAACTTTTTGATCGCTTCCTCCCTCCGGAGATTGGGGAAGAAATTCTTGAATTTGCTGATCGCGCAGGTGAGACAACTATGTTTCGTGAGTGGTTAATAGGCGAAAGAAGCTTTTCGCCCTTAGCCGTTTAGGATTCTGAATTAGTTTACGTCTCTCCCAGTCGATGATCAGACCTACTAGATCCTCAAACCTCCAAATTAAACACCTTCCGCGCATTATCCTCAAAAATCAGCTTCTTGTCGGCGTCGCTCAGGAAGTCGAATTTCTGGATGAAGGGCGCGATGTGGTCCATCTGCTTGCCGGTGGCGGGATCGATGGTGGAGCCGACGCCGGGGCATTCGGAGCCGAACAGGCAGCGCTCGGGGCCGACGGTCTCGATGAGCAGCCGCAGCGCGCCCTCGGTGTAGAGCACGGTATCGAAATAGAGCTTGGCCATCCGCTCGGAGAAGAGGTGCTTGCTGCGGCGCGACTGGGATTCAAAGCGGCCGAGCTGATAGGGGATGGCGCCGCCGCCATGGCTCACCACCACCTTGAGCTGCGGAAAATCATCGAACACCGATGAGGTGCAGAGGTTATAGGTGGCGATCGTCTCTTCATTGATGAAGTGCAGCGAATAAGGCGAGCGCTCGGACTGGGAGCCGGTGGCGTGGATATGGGCGGGCAGGTCCAGCTCGCACAGCTTCTCGTAGAGCGGATACCAGTAGCGGTCGCCCAGTGGCGGGGCTTCCTCGGCGCCATTCTCATAGGGGTCCGGGTTCAGCAGGAAGCCCTTGAAGCCCATGGAGACGCAGCGGTCCATCTCCGCAAACACATTCTCGATGGGCTCGCCCGCCACCTGCGGCAGGCCGGCGACCGGGATGAACATCTCCGGGATCAGCGTGCACTGGCGGTGGATGAGCGTGTTCACTTCCTCGCAGAACCAGTGGACGACGCGGGCGGGCTTGGCCGAGTTCATCATCTGGAACGGGCGCGGCGAGATGAGCTGCATGTCCGTGCCGTGATTGTGCAGCAGCTCGATGTGCCCGTCCGGCCAGGTCTCCTTGTGGTGCGCGGCGGCAATGATCTGCTCGTCCGTCACCTTGACGCCCCCGCGCCCATGCGAGCCGCGATGCGCGAGCAGGCTCGCCTTATAGGCCCAAAGCTCCACCGGAGCGCTGACGTGACCATGGCAGTCGATGATCATCGGGTGATCCCCTTATTTCTGACGTGTCTGAAGGCTGTGATATTTGAACTGTTTGCGCGCCTCATCGAGGCGCATGCCGGTGCGGCAGGCGGCACGGATACTTTCCTCGGCGGCGTGGATCTCCTCGGCGGCATCGAGCACCGCCTCCTCATGCGCTTGCGGGATGACGATCACGCCGTCCGGGTCGCCGCGTAATATGTCGCCGGGCGCCACACGGGCGCCACCGATGTTGACGGGGCAATTGGTGACTTCCACCTGCACCCGGTCCTTGCCGGTGCGCATCCAGTGACCCTTGCTGAACACCGGATAGCCCAGCGCGCGGCAGAGCGAGACATCGCGGCTGATTCCGTCGATCACCGTGCCGGCGAGGCCCCGGCGATGCGCGATTTCGGTCAGGATATCGCCCCAGATGGTGGCATCGTCCCGCCCGCCATTGTCGATCACCACGACATGGCCGGGGGGCACGTCATCGATATAATCGCCCACTGTTCCGGGCGGGGTCGAGGCCGGGCCGCAGAGCATGGTGTAGGCGCGGCCGGCCATGCGGAAGTCCGGATCGCGCCCGGCGATCTGGTAGCATTGGCCGACGATGCCGAGCCGGTCGAGCGCGTCGCTCAGCGTGGCGGTGTCGAGCGCGGCGGCGCGGGTGACGTTGGCGTTTTCGGTCTGGTCTTCCGGCATCAGTTATCGCCCTTGAGCATATATTCGTAATTGGCGCCCAGCACGGCGCTGGCACTCTCGCCGGTCGCCAGCCTGCGCGTCATCTCGCCCTCACGCCGCACGATATCCTCGGCGGCATCGAGCACGCGGGCGATGTCAGCCGGCGCGATGAACACCGCCGCACTGGAATCGCAGATCACGTAGAAGCCGGGCTCGACCGTGAAATCGCCCACCGTCACCGGCACGTCGGTGGCGTCCTCGTACACCCGGTTGCGCGCGGTGCGGGCGGTGTAGCCCCGGCAGAACACCGGGAAGCCGATCTCGCGGGCCTCGTCGACATCACGCGCCAGCCCCTCGCAGATCACGCCAGCGACGCCCTTGTGCTGCGCCCCGCGCGACAAAATGCCGCCCCAGCAGCCCGCATCGATCCCCGTGCGTTGCTCGACCACGATCACATCGTCCGGCCCGCTCGCATCGATCGCCGCCGCGCCCAGATGCACCGGCGGGCGATCGGCAGGCGCGTTGCCGGCCTTGAGCTTCACCGTATGCACCCGCCCCGCGATCCGCCTGCCCGGCGAGGCCGAGCGCAGGCCGGTCACGCAACCGGCAAGCCCCAGCTTGTCCAGCGTGTCCGATACCGCGCAGGCATCCAGCTTGCGCAGGCGCGCGACATGGGGGTCTGTTGCAGTCATCATCCATCCTTTGAAAACGCGTTGGCTTATTGCCAGGCGACGAAGCCGTTGGCGGTGCCGGTCCCGGCTTCGGAGCGGTAGCAGGGCTCATAGCCCACCACGTCGCCCTTCAGGTCCGTGTCGAACAGCGCGCCGGCCGCCGCAATCCAGGTCTTGAGCTCGGAGGTGCCGGACTGGAGATGCTTGTCCTCGATGGCGCACAGCGTCTCCGCGTCCCGATTGCGCAGCGCCTCGAAGAACATGCGGTCGAAATCCTCGTCGATGACGAAGTGGCTCATCCCGCCCGAGCCGAACACCGCCACGCGCAGGTCCTCTTTCCAGCTGCGGATCGCCTTGCCGACCGCGCGCCCCAGCTCGAAGCAGCGCCGGGCGGTCGGCTGGTTCGGCGGGAAGAAGGTGTTGATGATGATCGGCAGGTTGGGCACCACCTGATCACGCATGATCTGGCGGTAGATGAAGCCGAGCGAATGCGGCGCGCCGCTCGACCAGTGGCCGGCGGGCTCGGGCAGTGTCTTGGAGACCGCCAGATCGAAGCCCTGCGGCACCAGCGTTTTGCACACATGCATGCCGAGCTCGGGCTGGCAGGGATAGTCCCGGCGCTCGGGCGGGCTATGCCCCCATTCCGCCTCGTGAATGCCGGGTGGCATCCGCGCGGCCTGCTCGGGCGTGGCCGGCTGGTCCCAGATCGTCTCGCCGAGATAGACAGTGATCGCCGGCGTGACATCCTCCAGGAACAGCTCCCGCTGGTCATTGCCCATGATGACCGCGACGTCGATCTTCGCGGCCGCGAAGCGGTCGGCCATGTCGGCGATGGCACTCTGGCACCCGGCCGCGCGTCGCTCGCGCTCGGGAAGGGAACAGGCCTCCGCCAGCTTCTCGCCGCTGCGCAGCGAGACCAGTTCCTCGAAGCTGTATTCCTCGCCACGGAAGGGGTGCTTCCGCTTCAAATCCGCGGAAACCCGGAGCGTCCATTGCTCCGGCGTGGTGGACAGGGTCGGCCCGTGCGACGTCCACATACCCAGCACGATTTCGGCCATATCCTCTCCCAGCCTCCTCTTCGGCACCGCATTCATATTGTAGACTGAGTAAACAATATAAATGTCATATGCAACTTTGTTCGATCGCGGAATTGTCCCGATCGCGCTTCCTCAGTCCGGGATTTTGGCGGTCGCGGAGCGCAGCCTGTCGCGGTAGAGCGGGCGGACGAACGTCAGCAGGAAGGCCGCGAACACCGCCAGCGCGGAGAACAGCCCGAAGCCCGAGCTGTAATGGCCGGTCGTGTCGTAGATATAGGCCAGCGTGACCGGCCCCACCGAGGAGCCGAGCGCAAAGCACCCCGTCACGATGGGCAATACCTTGTCCATGTTGCGGGGCCCGAACACATGCTTGGCCAGCACTGGCCCCTCGCACACGAGACCACCATGGGCGAGGCCCAGCGCACAGGTGAAGATGATCGCGGTGGAGAGGCTGGACACCGGAAATGCCAGCAGGACCATCACGGCAATGAGCAGATACCAGGCCGAGATGCCCTTGACCGAGTAGACATCGAAGAACTTGCCGGCCACGAATTTCGAGAAGAGGCCGATGAGCGACGTCAGCGAGAGCAGCCAGGCGGCGGTCTCCCGGCTGAGCCCGACTTCCTGCACGAAGTAGAGCTGCATATTCTGGAACAATCCCTGGTCCACGCCGGCGATGATGAACACGCCGATGGTGATTCCCCAGAACATCGGCTTGCGGATCAGTTCGCCATAGGTCACCGGAATGTCCGCCGCGCGCGTCGCTGCGGTCAGCGCGGGACTGGGCGGGACGCCCTTGGAGGAGAGGCTTTCAGGGAGCAGGTCCTCCTCGCTCGGGTTCTGCTTGACGAACATGACCAGAGGCACCGAGATCGCGAGGATGGCGACGCCGATCAGGGCATAGGTCGTGCGCCAGCCAAGGTCCGGCAGCAGGGAGGCGATCACGATGGGGAAGACGACGCCGCCCGCGCTGCCGCCGATCAACGCCATGGCGCTCGCAAAGCCGACATTGCGCATGAACCAGCGTGCCACCATCAGCTTGATGCAGAGCAGCACGGCTCCCTGGCCCAGACCGATCAGGAAGCCGGCCAGAAAATAGGTGGTGATGGACGTCACGTTGAGAAAGGTGAAGAACCCCAGCGCCTGGATAACGAGCACGGTCAGGAACACCGGTTTCAGACCGAAGCGTTGCACTGCGGGCCCGATCAGAAAGATGGCGACGACAGCGCCGGTCACCCCTTTCCAGGCATAGATGCCGGTCGCCTGCGCACGGGTCCATCCGAACTCCGCCACGACCTCGTTATAGAGGAGCGACAGCGAATAAGTGGGCCCGCCGAACGACAGGAAGAAAATGACGAAGCCCGCCGCAACGACCCACCAGCCGGGATAGTGAATGCCGGTGGCAAGCTTGCCGTCCGGCGCGAGATTGGTTGCCATCGTCATCCTCTCCATGGAATCCGCGAATCTTTTGGTTTATCTTTTGAGGGCAACGCATCCCATGCGATTGCTGGGGGTGTCAACATATTCGTTGTCATAGACAACTAACCAGCTTCCGCCGGATGAGGAACCGCTTCGCCGATCAACCCGACCCTGTGGAGAAACGCCCGGGTGCGGGCATGAGCGCGGGCGATCTCGTCCGGCGGATGATCCTTGGGCAAATGATGATCGCTGCGCATCGTCACGAGTTCGGCGCAGACGCCATGTCCCGAGAGGCTTTCCGCCAGCCGCGCGGCAGCGGCATAAGGGACGCGCGGATCGCGATCGCTATGGACCAGCAGCGTGGGCGGCAGCCCTAGCCGCGCGAGAGCTTGTGGAGACAGCGCCCGCGCCAGACCATCGGGATCCGCCGAAGCCGTCAGCCATGCCACCGGCTCGCCGGCGCGCTTGCGCTCGTCATGATAAGCGGCGAGATCGGCATGGGCGCTCCAGGCCAGCACCGCGCGGGGTTGCCGCGCGTGCGTGTAGGCGACCGCCAGGGCAAGCGTGGCGCCTGCCGAATGGCCACCGATCAGCAAGCGGGTGGTGTCGACCCCGTAGGCAGCGCCCTCGTCTCCCAGCCAGTCCAGCGCAGCGGCCGCATCCTCGACCGCGGCGGGTGCCGGCGCTTCATCCGCGAGCCGGTAGCTGGCCGAGACGACGGCCAGGCCCATGGCGCACCAGAAAGGCGCATGCACGGCACCGGCCGCCTTGTCGCCCATGCGCCAGCCGCCGCCATGGAGATAGAGCAGCGCGGGATGCGGCCCATCGCCCGCGGGCAGATGGATATCCAGCATTCCCTGCCAGCCCGCGAGGTGCCGATAGGGAATGTCCGCGATCATGTGTCGGGCTGGAACAGGAGAAGGTGCCGCCCGTCCGGCAGCGGATGCCAATAGGGCTTCACGCGAAGGCCGGGCCTGAGATCTTCTTCGGCACAATGGATGATGTTGCTCATCACGTTCACGCCCTCGTCCAGCGTCACCATCGCCAGCACATAGGGCTCATGATCGCGGAACGGCGGGCGGGCACGCCGCACAATCGTGTGGCTGAAGAGGGCGCCGCGCCCGGACACTTCCCGCCACTCCAGATTGTCCCGCCGGCCCGTGTAGATGCTCGTCGGGCGCGGATAGAACTGATAGGCGCCGGCAACCTTGTCATACTGGACGAGCAGCCGCTTTTCCCGGCTGGCTTCCCAGAAGGGGCGCGAAAAGCTCCGCTCGGGTGGCAGCGGCCGATCGATCGAGAGCAGGTCATTGATGTCGGTCATGCCTTGCCTCATGCATTGGAAGAGAGGATCAGCACGGTGCTGCTGTTCCAGTTTCGGCCGTAAGGAATGCCGCCGATCCCCGTGACCAGCGCATGGGCCGTATCGCTGACCTGTCGGCTGCCGCCTTCCCCGAAGAGCTGCCGCACAGCCTCGACCAGATTGGTGCCCCCACCCGCGAGCCCGCACTGGCCGGCAGAGATCTGCCCGCCACCCGTATTCAGCGGAAGATCGCCCGAGAAGCTGAAATCCGTTTCCCGGATGAAGGCTGCGCCCTGCCCGTGCGCGCAGAAGCCGAGCATCTCGAGCTGCATCATGATGGCGATGATGAAGTCGTCATAGGGATGGAAGGAGCCGATCTGCGCCGGGCGCAATCCGGCCTGTGCGAACGCACGCTCGCCGGCTTCCCGATGGCCGGTCAGCGTCGGATCGACGATCGCGCTTGCCGCGCCGACATTGGTGCGCTCGCCATAGCCCACCGGCACGGCGCAGCGCGTCAGGCCGCGCTGCTCGGCAGTCTTGCGGCGCGTGATGAGAATGCCGCTCGCCCCGTCGCACGGCATCACGCAGTCCAGCAGGCGGATCGGGTCGTTGATCATCCGCGAGTGCACATAATCGTCGACCGTGATCGGCTTGCGCAGCTTCTCGCAGGCATTCTCGTTGAGGACCGCGTGCGCACGCTGCGCGACCGCGAGCTTGCCCAGCGCGCGCGCATCGAGGCCGAAGCGATCGTCATAATAGCGGCTCAGCATGCCGAAAGCGGCCGGTGCGCCGAGATAGCCATAAGGCGTGGTCCATTCCGCGCCATAGGAACGCGGCCGGCCATTGTTCTCCGCCACGGCGGTGTCCGCAAAAAGGCACAGCACCGTATCGCAAAGACCGGCATCGATCGCGGCGGCGGCCCGCGCGACCGTACCTACCGGCGAGCTCCCGCCGATATCGACCGTCTGGCAGAAGTCCAGTTCGAGCGCGAGCTGGTCAGCCGTGGTCTGCGACCAGAAGATATTGCCCGCGCCGGTCGAGGATGAGGACAGGATCAATCCATTGATCTCCCCTTTCTCGAAACCGGTGCGTTCCAGCAGCGAGTCCAGGATTTCCGCACCCAGCTCCCAGACATCGACGTCGCTGCGCAGCACGATCTTGGTCTCGGCATAGCCGACGATCGCCATGTCACTGAGCGCCACCGGTCAGCCCTCCCCGTCCGTCGTGGAGGGCGGCGGCGCGGCCACCTTGTTCTCGCCGCGCTCGATGAAGGCAGCGATCCGGCCGGCGCCTTCGCTGTTGCGCGATGCGCCGCCGATCAGGCCCTCGAAGAACAGGCCGTCGCCATGGCCCATGTCGCCAATGCGTGGCAGCGCGGCGCAGATCGCCCAGTTGGTGTTGGGCGCGTTGCTGGCGATCTTGAGCGCCAGTTCGCGTGCCGTCTCCATGGACTGACCCGCCGGCACGACATATTGGCAAAGATTGGCCCGCTCGCCTTCCGCCGCGCTGAGGACGCGGCCGGTGAGCATCATGTCCGCCATGCGCGCATAGCCCATCAGCCGCTGGATGCGCACCGCGCCCCCACCCCCGACGAAGATGCCGCGCTTGCCTTCCGGCAGGGCGAAGAAGGTCGTCGCATCCGCCACGCGCACATGGCACGCCGATGCGATCTCAAGCCCTCCGCCGATGCAGGCGCCTTCGAGCGCGGCGATCCAGGGGATCGGGCCGCGCGCGATCAGGTCGAGCGGCACCGTCCAGCGTCCGCGCTCCCAGGGTTTCGGCGCGCTGCCGCCCTGCATGCGTGAGGCGGCCTCGGCCAGATCGAGCCCGGCCGAGAAATTGCCGCCATGGCCGAACAGGATGCCGACCCGCGCTTCGGACACGGCGCGCTCGAAGGCCTCGTGCAGATCGGCCATGACGGCCGCGCTGACCGCATTGCGCTTGGCCGCCCGGTTGATGCCGATGAGGGCGACATCGCCTTCGAGCGCATAGGTTGCGAATGTGTCGCTCATCGCCTCACCCCACCTGCTTCGTGATGACAAGGGCGTCGACAGCGGTCAGCCCCTCCCCCTCGGGATGAACGAAGACCGGATTGAGATCGATCTCCTCGATGTCCGGCACGGTCGTCATCAGGCGGCCGACCAGTGATGCCGTGCGCGCCACGGCCTGGACGTCGACCGGCGGCGAACACCGGAAGCCCTTGAGCAGCTTCGCGGTGCGCAGCTTCATGATCTCGGCCAGGATGTCCGCTTCCGCCATGTCCGCCGGAAGCAGGCGGGCATCGCCCAGCGCCTCGACCCAGATGCCGCCGAGGCCGACCAGCACGACCGGCCCCCACTTCGCATCGCGCTTCGCGCCGATCATCAGTTCGAGGCCCTTGGGCGCCATCCGCTCGACGAGCACGCCGTCGAGGACGAGGCCGGGCTGGGCACGGGCGATATTGTTCTGCAGGTCCTGCCATGCCGCGCGCAGTTGCGCGGCATCGCGAATGCCCAGCAGCACGCCGCCCGCTTCCGTCTTGTGCGCCAGGGCGCCTGCCTGCGCCTTAATGGCGACCGGGTAGCCGACGCGCTCGGCAATGGCTTCCGCCTCATCTGGGCTCCGGGCGAGCCCGCCGTCCGGCACGCGCACCCCGATGGCCGCGAGCAGCTGCTTGCCCAGCCACTCGGGCTGCGGGCCGGCGCCCAGCGCGGGAAGATCGGCGAACGGCGCATGGCTTACCGAGCGCGCGGCGCGTTCGAGCGACCGCCCATGATGCGTCACGCGCGCAAGCGCCGTCATCGATCGCTCGATCGACCGGCTGAGGATGAGCTGGTTCTCGCGGATTGATGCCTCGAAGCCGGGGTCCAGTTCGGGCGCGGGAAAAGCCAGGATCGCGGGGCGCGCCTTCCCCTTGATGGCATCGACGAAATAATGGCCATAGCCACGCTGCGAGGCGGCCGTGCCACTGTTGATGGCGATCAGCACGCTGCCGACCTCGCTGTCCGCCATGAGGGCATTCGTCCCCATCGGCATCAGCTCGGGCTGGAAGATCGCCTGCGTGCCGAGATCGAGCGGATTCCGGGGCGGGATGAAGACAGGCAATTGCGGCGCCAGCGACGCGCGCGTCTCTTCCGAGAGCGCCGGCATCTCCATGTCCAGCTTCTCGAAATAATCATGCGCGATCGCGCAGAAGCCGCCGGAAAAGGTCAATACGCCCGGCCCCTTGGTGGGCGGGACGGGATAGCGGGCGAGCAGTTCGATGACGTCGACCCATTCCTCCAGCGTCTCGACCAGCACCACGCCCGCCCGTTCGAGATGAAGCTGCATCGTCGCATAGTCGCCGGCGAGAGCGCCGGTGTGCGACTGGATCGCTGCCTTGCCCTTCTCGCCCCGGCCGGGATGGATCGCGACCAGCGACTTGCCCGCGGCCCGCGCGCGCCGCGCCGCCGCGAGAAAGGCCTGCGGATCGCGCACTTCCTCAAGGTAGAGCGCGATGACGGCGGTTGCTTCGTCCTGCGCGAAGAAATCGATGAAGTCGGGAATGCCGATGCCGGCCTCGTTCCCGGTGGATACGGTATAGGCGACCGGCAAGTGCCGCGCGGCAAGATTGGTGCTGGCATAAGCCATCAGGCCGCCACTCTGGGACACCATCGCGACGGCCGGATTGGGATTGTCCTGTTCAAGGCGCGCGACCTTGCGGGCATTTGCAAAGCCGATCGGGAGGCCCTGCACGAGATTGGTGTAGCCAAGGCAGTTCGGCCCGAGCAGGGCAATGCCGCCCTCCTGCGCAATCTTCACCAGCTCATCCTGCCCGGCGCGGTTGCCCGCTTCGGCGAAGCCCGAGGAAAAGACCGTGACCGCGCGCACCCCACGCCGCGCACAGGCCTCCAGCGCATCCTTCACCCCCGCCGCGGGCAAGGTGAAGACCGCCAGGTCAATGCCTTCGGGAAGCTCGTCCACGCTCTGCGTGACGGGATAGCCGTCGATCTCGCCCTCGGCGCGGCCCACGACATGGACGTCGCCTGCATAGCCGTTGAGCTGGAGATTGGCGAGAACGGTGCGGCCCGCCGTCTTTGGCTTGGCGGAGACGCCGATCACCGCGATGGATCTCGGCCGCATGAAGAGGGCAACTGCCTCCGCGCCCCTGGGTGATTCGGTTCTGGCGGGCAGCAAGGTGGCAGTCATGTCATTCCAATCGTGAATCCGGGGCGCTTTCCGTCCGCCCTGCCAGTGAGGGGATGAGAGCGGCGGCCGCATGCATCGGCCGCCGCTCCTGTGTCTTCAGAAGCCGAACCGCACGCCGACTTTGTAGGCGCGGCCGATACGGTCGTAGAAGCCGGCCAGCTGGGTGTTCGGGAACGGCGGATCCTTGTCGAGCAGGTTGTTGATGACGGCGTAGAGCTGCACGCGCTTGCCGTCCCGCTCCATCAGCGTGACGTTGCCCGACCAGTAGAGATACAGGCGCGAATTGACGTTCATGTCCGCGACCGAGATCGGCGAGGCAGGATTGTAGTCGGGGTCCCCGGGCTGGACGAGCGTGGCATCCACGATGCCGCCGTCGATCCAGCGTGCGGTGAGCGAAGTGCCCCACTTGCTTGTCTCGTAGTTGAGGCTGGCATTGAGCTGCCAGTGAGGAACGCTCGTCGCGCCCGTGTTGAGGCCGGACGTAAATCCGCCGAGCTGCCCCGCGCGGTCGATCACGCTGCCACGGGTCTGGATGATGCCCGCCGCATTATAGGACGGCGCCACGCCGAGGCCATCGTCTGAGGTCAGCTCCGCGACATAGGTGCCGAACAGGCGCGTGGTCACCCGGCCGGGCCCCATGTTGAAGCGATAGCTCAGCTCGAAGTCCACGCCGCGCGTCTTGAGCGAGGCCAGGTTCAGCAGCTGCACCGTGACGGAGTCGATCTCGGTCGCCGCGCCGCTGCCCGAGAGCTCGACATTGTTGCAGAAACTTCCCGGGCTTCCGGCCTGGATCTCCGCATAGCAATTGTCGAGGATCTGCTGCGCCGGGAAGCTGGCGATCGCGCCGCCGATATCGATGTTGTAATAATCGACCGACGCGGAGAGCCCGGGCAGGAAGGGCGGCGAAACCACGGCACCGATGGTGAAGGTATTCGCCTTTTCCGGGGCCAGCGTAGCGCTTGGCGCGAAGGAGACGGTGTAGGAGCGCGAGACACCGTTGAACGGATTGCGCAAGGTCGATTGCGTCGAGGTGACCGAGAAGAGTTCCGCGCTGTTCGGTGCACGAATGTCGCGCGAACGCGTGGTCCGGAACCGCAGGCCGTCCAGTGGCTCCCAGGTCGCGCCGAGCTTCCAGGTGGTGACGCCTCCCGAGGTTTCATAGTCGGTGTAGCGAACCGCGCCGTTCACATCGAGCGAGCGGAAGAAGGGCATGTCTCGCGCCAGCGGAACGAGCACTTCGACATAGCCTTCCTTGGTCACGAACGCGCCGGAATAGGGAGCGGGGTTCGAGAAATTATACGCACCCGCCTCGGCCAGCGAGTCCACCACGCTGCGCGCGCTGTCCCGCCGATACTCGCCGCCGATCGCGAAGGCCACGGGCCCGGCCCAGGTCGAGAAAGGCTGACCCTGAAGATTGACGGCCGCGACCGTCTGGGTCGTCGTGATCGACTGGAACTGCGTCCCGTTCACATAATCGACCGACTCCGGCGACATGGCGCCCAGTCCGAAGAGATTGAGCGGAACACAGCCCTGCGCGCGCGCCGTTTCGTTCCGGCAGACGATCTGGCCATTGGGCAGCCGGATCGCATCGAAGGCCCACATGAAGTTCTGCTGGATGCGCATGTTGCGGATCTGGGAGTCGAGCTTGTTCTCGCCATATTGCACATAGGCATCCCATCCCCAGCTATTGCCGAGATCACCCTTCAGGCCGGCAGCAAGGCGATAGGTGCTGTTGAAATTGACGATCCGCGTCGAGGAAAAATCGGGATTGGACCGGCCGAGCACGAAGGACCGGATATTGTTGGCGTCCATGATCGAGGCGACCTCGGCCGGCAGGAACGCGTTGTCCCGCTGGATGATGACGGCCCGGCCACCGCTCACGGCGGTGTCGCGCGGCATCGGCCCCGAATAATCGGACCCCGAGCGGCCATAGCTGCCCTCGGCGAAGAAGCCGATCGAATCGCTCAGTTCATAGTCCATGTGACCCATGACGACATGGCGATCGATCGGGAGAACCAGCGTGTGGCCCAGGCGCGGCGGCGTACCCACGGAACTCGACATGTTGTAGGATGATCCGCCCGAATTCTGGCCATAAGTGAACGAGCCCACGACGCCCGGATCGGGGAAATAGATTCCGCGCAGCACATCCACGCCGTTTGCCGGGTTCTCGTCGCTGTTGTTGCCGAGGATGACGCCGCCGGGGAGGGAATTGATGAACCGCACGCCGCTCGCGAACATGCGCGAAGGCGTCCCCGCCGGCCGGTTGGCGGCAAAGGACACCGATTCATCATAGCGCCGGCTCCATGCCCGCTCCTCGAACGAGTCGATGCCGTCCGACTTCACATATTCGCCGCCGATGACGAAATGCCCGCGCCCATCCGCGAAGCTCGTGCCCCAGGCGAGCCCGACGCGGCGCTCGAAATTGTCGCCCTCCTCCGAGAGGCCGAGCGAAAGATCGCCCCGGAAACCCTCGAACGTCTTGTTGACGATGACATTGACCACGCCCGAAATGGCGTCCGAGCCGTAGACGGCGGACGCGCCGCCCGTCACGACATCGACACGCTCGATCAGCACGGTCGGAATGAGATTGAGATCGACCTGGCCGGTGGGCGATGTCGGCACGTGCCGCCGGTTGTCGACCAGCACCAGCGTGCGGATGTTCCCCAGCGCGCGAAGGTCCGCGAAGGTCGCGCCGGAAAGATTGGATGACTGCGTGTTCGTCTGGTTGGTCACGCTCGGCCGGAACGAAGGCACTTCGTTGAGGAAGTCGCCGATGTTCGTCGCGCCGCGCTCCGCGATCGTCTCCGCGGTCATGACGAGTGTCGGCGTCGGCGCGTCGAACCCGCTTCGGGCCACGCGCGACCCGGTGACGATGATGTCCTGAGCCTGTTGCGCCGTCATTTCCTGAGCCGCCTGCTGCGCATGCGCCGGCGACACGAATGCCAGGACACCGCAAGCCGCGACGGATGCGAGCAAGTACGTTCCGCGAGCCATATTCCTCTCCTCCTTGGCCGCGAGATCGAGTGTCCCGCTGGCGTTTGAAAACTATCGACCGCACCGGTCAAGTCAATACTATGGTATAACTATATTATCTTTATCCGCCAGAGCCGGATGGCACTTCCAGTCTGAGCCGCGCTGCCTTGGCGTGGCCGTCCGCTTGCGATCATCCGCCTCCTCCCAGCCCTGGGCCGGGCTTCAAGCCACTCGCATGGCCGATTCGATTGTTGCGCATATCGATGCTAATGACAACTATATTTCTTCAGTCGCTTTATATAAAGCTGCTTGTCATATAAACGCGTCGAAGCGGCCAAAGCCGCCTTGCGGAGGGAGAGAGATGTTTACGGCTCAGGAACAGGAATTTGCGGAGGAAGTGCGTCAGTTCGTCCGGTCGCATTGTCCGGCGGAGGTGCGGGCGAAGGTCTGCGAGGCGGCAGGCATAACCGCCGCCGAGCGGCAGGCCTGGCACAGGGCGCTCCATGCGCGCGGCTGGACAGCGCCGCATTGGCCCCCCGAGCATGGCGGCACGGGCTGGAGCGCCATCCAGTGCTATATCTTCGCGGAGACGCTCGCCGAGGAAGGCGCGCCGGACCTGGGCTCCTTCGGGCTGAAGATGCTTGGGCCCACGCTCATGCATTATGGCACGCAGGCCCAGAAAAGCCGCTATCTCCCGCGCATCCTGTCGGGCGAGGACATCTGGTGCCAGGGTTTTTCGGAACCGGGCGCCGGATCCGACCTCGCTTCGCTGAAGACGCGTGCCGAGCTTGTCGACGATCACTGGGTGGTCAATGGCCAGAAGATGTGGACGACCATGGCCCATGAGGCGAACATGATGTTCGCTCTGGTCCGCACCGATCCGGCGGCGCCCAAGCCGCAGATGGGCATCTCCATGCTGCTGATCGATCTGGCCAACACGCCCGGCATCGACATCAGGCCGATCATCCTGCTGAACGGCGAGCGCACGACCAACGAGGTTTTCTTCGACAATGTGAAGGTCCCGGCGGCCAATCTGGTCGGCGAGGCGAACAAGGGCTGGACCTATTCGCGCGTGGTGCTCGGCAATGAGCGGCTCTCCATCGCACGGATCGGCATCAACCGCCGCCAGCTTGCCCGGCTCAAGCGCATCGCCGGCGAGCAGGGCCTTACCGCATCGCCGACGTTCCGCGCGCGCATCGCGGAAGCGGAGATCGAGCTGGCCGCGATCGAAGCCCTTGCCATGGGGATGCTCGCTCGGGTCCGGGCCGGCTTCGTCCCGGGCATCGAAGCAAACATGCTCAAGATCCGGGGCTCCGAGTTGCAGCAACGCCTCACACGCCTGCTGGTCGAAGCGGCTGGACGCGGCGCGGCCCGCCATGGCGCGGAGGCTCGCGATCCGGATCGCCCCTGGGAGCACCGGCTGTTCAAGAACCACTTCGATACGCGCGTCGTCAGCATCTACGGCGGCTCGAACGAGATCCAGCGCAACATCATCGCGAAGACGCTTGGCCTTGGAGGCGGGAAATGACCATTTCGACTTTTGCGGACCCGGCCCCGGCCATCGACCAGACCGACGACTCCGAGGACATCCGTGACCAGTTGCGCCAGTCGCTGGAGACGGTTCTGGCCCGCCACTATAGTTTCGAACAACGGCGCGATGCCCATGAATCCGAAGCGCGCGAATCGGCGGCGGCCTGGTCGGCCTATGCAGAGCTCGGCCTCCTGGCCTTGTCCCTGCCCGAGGAGCAGGGCGGCCTGCCCGCTGCCTTTGCAGACATCGCCATGGCCGCCGAGACCATGGGCGGCGCCATGACACTGGAGCCCTATATCCCTACGATGGTTGCGGCACGGCTGATCGCCGCGGGCGCGACGCCGGCGCAACAAGCGGCCTGGTTGCCCGGCATCGTGGAGGGCCGCCTCCGCGCGGCACTGGCGCATGAGGATGACGGCGCGCGTCCCGTCCTCGCCATTCGGCACGGGGATGGCTGGCGCCTCCGGGGCCGCAAGCTCACCGTTGCGGGCGGCGACAGCGCCGATATGCTCATCGTCTCGGCCCGGCTTGACGATGCGATCGCCCTCTTCCTCGTGCCGGCCGACGCGGTGGAGCGGCGCGCCTATCGCTGCTTCGACTGGACGGGCGCGGCAGACATCCTGCTCGACGATGTCGACCTGCCGACCGATGCACGGCTGCCTTGCGGCGAGGACGTTCTCTCCGCCGCTCTGGACGAAGCGACGGCACTGGCTTGCGCCGATGCGGTCGGCAGCATCCGGGCTGCCAACCGGCTGACGCGCGATCATACGCACACGCGCCGCCAGTTCGGCCGGAGCCTGGACAGCTTCCAGGTCCTCCAGCATCGCCTTGTCGACATGCTCATCGATGAGGCCTTTGCCGCCGCGATCACCGATACCGCCATCGCCGCCTGCGACGGGAGCGATCCGACCGCGCGAATGCGCGCCGTCTCGGCGGCCAAGGTCAGGGTCGGCGAAGCCGCGCGCCTCGTCGGCGAGCAATGCGTGCAGCTGCACGGCGGCATGGGGCTGGTGCAGGAATATCAGGCCGCCCATCTCTTCGCGCGGCTCGGCCTGTTCGAGCTCTCATATGGCGATCGAAACCATCATCTTGAGCGCTATGCCGCCCTCACCTTGTAGCGCGGGGCGGGATCAGCGGCGTGCCTGGCTGGGCGAGCCGCCACCGGTGGGGGGCGCGACGCCGTTGATCCGTGTCCCGCCACTGATCGATCCCATCGCCCGCCGTGCGAAGTCCGCGGGATAGGGCATGGCGGGCCGCCCCACGTCCTCCAGCGCGGCGATATCCTCCGGCGCGAGCGTGACGCTGCTCGCGCCAGCATTTTCCTCCAGCTGCGCGAGATCGTTCGCGCCGATGAGAATCGTGGTCACGCAGGGCCGCGCGAGCAGCCATGCCAGCGACACCTGCGCGGGGCTCACGCTCATCCGATCCGCAATCTCCGTCACCACCGCGAGAATGCGTTCCGCCTTCTCATCGAGGACGCGCGCCAGGAACGCGCCCCGGCCCTCGGCGTCATGATTGGCCGTATCCTCGCGGCGGTAGCGGCCGCTCAACGCCCCGCTCTTGAGCGGCGACCAGGCCGCGATCCCCAGTCCATAGGCCTGCGCCATCGGCACATGCTCGATCTCGATGCTCCGCTCCATGAGCGAATATTGGAGCTGCAGCCCGACGATCGGTGTCCTGTCGCGGAACTGCGCCAGCCAGTGCGCTTCCGCCACTTGCCATGCCGGCAGGTTGGAGAGGCCGACATGCAGCAGCTTGCCCGCCCGCACGAGATCGTCGAGCGCCCGCAGCGTCTCGTCCATCGGCGTCATGGGATCATGGATGTGCATCCAGTAGAGATCGATCCGGTCCGTCCCGAGCTTGCGCAGCGAATCCTCGCAGCTCTGGATGATGGCCTTGCGACCGCCCCCGCCGGCATTGGGATCGCCGGCATGCACGTTCGATCCGAATTTGCTGGCGATGACCATCCGGTTTCGGACGCCGGGATGCGCGGCAAGATAGTCCCCGACGATCGTCTCCGCTTCCCCGCCCCCATAGCTGTTGGCAACGTCGAGAAGATTGCCGCCGAGATCGCGATAGCGCGATATCAGTTGCCCGGCCGCCTTGCCATCGAGGCTCCACGGCTGCCCGCCGCCGAAATTGAAGCCGCCCAGCGCCATGCGGCTGATGCGCAGACCGGATCGACCGAAGGTCACGAAATCGTCGAGCATCACCCCTCCCGGCACTCATTGCTATAACTGTACAACCATCATATCTTTTAAGTCGCAGGTCGCAAGCGCCACGGGCCTCAGGAGAGCAAATGAACGATATCCAGACAATGATCGCGCCGTCTCTCACGCGGCATCCCCTCGCAACCGCCATGCTCATCGGCGGGGAGATGATCGCCGGGGATGGTCAGCCCCTGCCGGTGATCGATCCGGCGACGGGCGAGGCTTTCGCCCTTGCCCCGGCGGCCACGCGCGATGATCTGGATCGGGCCGTCGCAGCGGCGCGGGCGGCCTTCCCGGACTGGACGGCCCGATCGCCGGAAGACCGGCGCGCAGTCGTTCACGCCATTGCCGCGCGCCTGCGCGAAAGGGCCGAGCCGATCGGCGCGCTGCTCACGGCCGAACAGGGCAAGCCGCTGAGCGACGCAATCGGCGAAATCCGACGCGCGGCCGATCATATCGAAGCGCTGACGATGCTCGATCTCTCCGACCAGCTGTTGCGCGAGGACGCGCGCGAGCGCGTCGAGATTCGCTACCGGCCGCTCGGCGTGGTCGGCGGCATCACGCCCTGGAACGTGCCCGTAATGCTCGCGATGGTGAAGGTCGCGCAGGCGCTTTACACCGGCAATACGATCGTCCTGAAGCCGTCCCCCTTCACGCCCCTCTCCACGCTGGCGATCGGCCAGGCCATCGCCGACATCGCGCCCGCTGGCACGGTCAATATCGTGAGCGGCGGCAATGATCTCGGCGCGTGGATCACCAGCCATCCCGGCATCGACAAGATCAGCTTTACCGGCTCGGTCGCCACCGGCCGGCGCGTGCTGGAAAGCGCGGCGGGCACCTTCAAGCGCGTGACGCTGGAACTGGGCGGTAATGATCCCGCCATCATCCTGCCCGACGCAGATCTCGACCTCACGGCCGAGGGCATCGTCCGCAGCGCCTTCGCCAATTGCGGGCAGGTCTGCATGGCGATCAAGCGCGTCTTCGTCCACACCTCTCATTATGACGCTGCGGTCGAGGCCCTCGCCACGCGTGCTGCGGCCATCAAGACCGGACCGGGCACTGCGCCCGATACGCGCATGGGGCCGCTCCAGAACCGCATGCAGTTCGAGAAGGTGGCCGCCCTCCTCCGCGAGGTGAAGCAGACCCCCGGGGCACGCATCGTCACGGGCGGCACTGTCCACGAGGGGAGCGGTTATTTCATTGATCCCACGATCGTCACTGGCCTCCCGGACGACGCGCCGCTGGTGCGCGAGGAGCAGTTCGGGCCGGTCCTCCCCATCCTGCGCTATGACGATGTCGACGATGCGATCGCGCGCGCGAATGCCACCGAGTTCGGCCTTGGCGCGTCGGTCTGGACGCGCGACCTGCGCGAGGGCGCGCGCGTCGCCGGGCATATGCAGGCTGGCCTCGTCTGGGTGAACCGGCATGGCGGCAACGGGCGGGACGTGCCGTTCGGCGGCGCCAAATATTCAGGCTATGGCCGCGAGCAGGGCGTCGAGGGCATGCGCTCCTACATGGAAATGCAGGTCGTGACCGTGCCGGTCGACTGAGCGCATGCGCGCCCTGCCGGTCGCCGATCAGCCGTGCAGCAGGGCGCGCAATCGGTCCCGATAGACGGGCTGCACGCGCCAGAGCAGCAGCGCCGCGACGACGGTCAGGCCCAGATACAGCGTGAAGCCCGCCAGATATGTCCCCGTCCGGTCATATGTGCTCGCGAGCAGCACCGGCCCGATCGCTGACCCCAGCGTGTTGAAGCCGGAGAGCAGCGGGAGCAGCCGGTTCATGTGGCGCGGCCCATAGACATGCTTGGCGACGACGGGACTGTCCACCACCAGCCCGCCATGCGCCAGCCCCAGCACGGACGTGAAGACGAGGGCGGTGAGCAGGCCCTGCGCGGGGAGCGCCAGGATGATCGCCGTGCCCAGCAGCAGGTTCCAGAAAGCGACGCCTTTCAGCGAGAAGCGGTCGAACGTCGCGCCGGCCACGAATTTCGCGGCCATGCCCACCAGGAAGGTGACGGACCATGCGCTGGCCGCCAGCGTCCGCGTCAGGCCCACTTCGTTGGTCAGGTAGAAGATGCTGTGCTGGAACAGCGCCTGGTCCACCGCCGCGGAGAGGCAGGTCGCGAGCGCAATGAACCAGAAGCTGCGTTGCCGGAACAGGTCGCGAAATCCGAAATCGAGCTCCACCGCCCGCAGCCGCTCGCCGCTTACGCCGGCGCTGGCCTGCACAGCCTCGGGCAGGACGTCCTCTTCGGTCGGATTGGCCCGGGCCGAGAGGGCCAGCGGGATCGACACGAGGAAGATGCCGAGACTGAGGCACGCGAACGCCACGCGCCAGCCATAGACCGGGATGAGCTGGCTGGTGACCAACGGAAAGACGACACCGCCGAAGCTCGCGCCGACGATCGCGATCCCGCCGGCCAGCCCCACATTGCGCATGAACCAGCGCGATACCAGCAGCTTGAGGCTGATGATGACCGCTGCCTGGCCAGTACCGATCATGAAGCCGACGAGATAATAGCTCCAGAGCGACTGGACGAACAGGAAACTGGCGAGGCCGATCGCCTCGGCGACCATCGCGGTCACCAGCACCGCCTTCAGCCCCAGCCGCTCGACGAGCGGTCCGATGATGAACAGCGCCATGATGGCGCCGGTGATGCTCTTGTAGGTGTAGATCAGCGTGGCCTGCGTCAGCGTCCAG
Organism: Sphingobium sp. SYK-6; assembly: GCF_000283515.1. GTDB lineage: Bacteria > Pseudomonadota > Alphaproteobacteria > Sphingomonadales > Sphingomonadaceae > Sphingobium > Sphingobium lignivorans. The sequence continues at coordinate 802,539 of NC_015976.1, read as the reverse complement.
CCGAACTCCTTCATGACTTCCGGATAGACGAACGGCATGGTGAGCGGCGCGCCGAACGCCAGGAAGAAGATGACGAAGGCCTTGGCGACGATGCCCCAGCCGGGGTAGCGCCAGTTTGCCCGGAGGATGCCGAGCTTCTCCTGAAAGACTGACAGGCTCGTCATCGTCCGCTCTCCCCTTCTCGCGGCGTCAGCCGCGACAGCTTTCCCGTGGCGCGGTCATGCCGCCATATCGGCCGCGCCGGCCATCCCGGTGCCGCTCAGCGCCGCGATGGCCGCTTCGGTCCCGCCGCGACGATGCGCGACGCCCGCATAGCCGAGCGCGGCTTCGATGCCGGCGATCGTCCCGAGCAGCAGCGGCTCGGAGAAGTCGCCGAGATGGCCGATGCGAAACACGCGATCGTCAAGCTGCCCGAGGCCATTGCCCAGGCTCATGTTGCAGCGCTCGAGCGCATGGTCGCGCACGGCGTCGGCGGATACGCCCTCGGGCATCCGGACCGCAGTGAGCACCGGCGAATGTGCGGTCGCATCGCTGCACTGCGTCTCGAAGCCCCAGCGGGCGACCGCCGCCCGCGTGGCGGCCGCCGCGCGCCGGTGACGGGCGAACACGGCGTCCAGCCCCTCCTCGTTCAGCATCTCGATGGCGACGCGCAGTCCCTGCAACAGGTTGATGGCGGGCGTGTAGGGAAAGAAGCCCCGCCGGTTGGCCTCCAGCATCTCGGCCCAGTCCCAGTAGGCGCGCGCCATGCGCGATGCTTCGGCGGCCCGGATCGCCTTTTCGGACAGCGCATTGAAGGACAGGCCGGGCGGCAGCATGAGCCCCTTCTGTGAACCGCCGACGGCGACATCCACGCCCCATTCGTCATGCCGATAATCGACCGACGCCAGCGACGACACGAGGTCCGCCATCAGCAGCGCGGGGTGCCCTGCCGTGTCGATCGCGCGCCGCACGGCGGCGATGTCGGACGTCACCCCGGTCGATGTCTCATTGTGGACGACGCACACCGCCTTGATCCGGTGCGCCTTGTCCTCGCGCAACCGCGCGCCGATCGCCTCGGCATCGACCGGGCTGCGCCAGTCGCCTGCCAGAAGCTCGGGCTCAAGGCCGATCTTGCGCGCCAGCCGGCACCAGAGCGTGGCGAACCAGCCGGTCTCGTACATGAGCACCGCGTCACCCGGGGACAGGGCGTTGACCAGCGCCGCTTCCCACGCGCCGGTCCCCGAGGAGGGGTAGATGATGACCGGTCCGGAGGTCTTGAAGATCGTCCTGATCCCCTCCAGCACCTCGACGGTCAGCGCGCGGAACTCGGGGCCGCGATGATTGATGGTCGGTCGTGCGATGGCCTCCATCATCCGCAGCGGCGTGGTCGTCGGTCCCGGCAATTGCAGGAAATGCGGGCCGGGCTTCACGGAATCGGACATGGATGGCTGCTCCTCAAGCGGATACGGGCAGGGATTTTGGTCTGCGGGCGATCGGTTTTGCCTTGCCGCCGCTCCAGGCTGCGCGGCGCGCATTGTAATAAGCCAGCCAGTCCTCATCGGCGGGCAGCACGGCGAAGCCGGAGCGCATGTCGTGATAGATGCCGGCCTCGTCGACACCGTCCGGCACGATCCCTTCATTGCTGAGCGCCGCGGCCGTCCGCAGGAGCTTGCGCCGGGTGAGCACGATCATCCGGTCGCTGGTGCCCAGATGCTCCATGGTGCGATCGACGATCGGCCCCATGCTTTCGGTGACGGCCTGGTCCTGCACCGGAATCGCCTCGATCCCGCTGTAGCTCTGCGTCGACTGGACCTCCCGCGAGATGAGATGATCGTTGCGCAGATTGGCCTCGATGCGCCAGCGGCCCAGCCAGTCGCTGCTGTTGGGCAGGAATTTGATCGGCGAGGTCGTGCCCGGCAGGGGCTTTCCCTCCCTGGTCAGCGTCGTGCCGCCCGTACGCGGTCCGCCGATGACGACCAGCATGGCGTGATGATCGTCGATCGGCACCCAGGCCCGTACCCGGATATGGTCCATCGGTTCGGACGGCGACATGGTCCAGAAGGGCAGCGCGAAATGGCCGATGCGGTGATAGAGATTGTCCGGCCCAGCATGGCGATAGGCGCAGTATACGGCGCCATAATCCGTCTCGATGGCTTCGTAGCGCGGGGCCAGATTCTCCGGCAGCTGACGATAATAATTGATCGATCCTTCCTCGAACTGGTCCGGACTCGCGCCGCCCAGATGCAGGAAGCCGACATGGCAAGTGTCGATGTCCCCTTCCAGCGCCTGCAGCCAGTTGCACTCGCGCATCATGAAGCTCACCGAGATCGGCTCGTCCGCGCCCAGTTCGTCCAGATCGAAATGCGGCAAGGGCGGCGGGACGTCGCGATCCCCCATATAGACCCAGGCCACGCCATAGCGCTCGACAACCGGCAGCGCGCGGATCTTCACGAGATGCTTGTAGTCCGTTTCGGGCGGTTCGCTGGGCATCTCGATGCACTGGCCGGTCCGGTCGAACTTCCAGCCATGATAGACGCAGCGGATGCCGCCCTCCTCGTTGCGCCCATAGAAAAGCGAGGCGCAGCGATGGGCGCAGCGATGGTCCACCACGCCGAGGCTCCCGTCCGGCGAGCGAAACGCGAGGAAGTTCTCGCCCAGCAGGCGCAAGCGCAGCGGCGCGCCGCCGGCCGGGGTCTCCTCCGGGAGAAAGGCCGGGATCCAGTATTGCCGCATGAGGCGTCCCATCGGCGTTTCGGGGCCCGTTTGCGTCAGGGTCCTGTTCTCGTCTGCCCGCATGCCGCCTCCTCGAATATATAACTATATTATCGTTATTTCTTTTCGAAGGAAGGGTTCGGCTTGTCAAGCCAGCTCTCAAGCGGCATCTGGTGAATTGCGGGGATTCATCATACGAAAAGACAGAATGCCGCCTGCCCGCTTCCGGGGCTGTTCCAGAGAAAGTTGCTTGCGCGTGGCCGATTCAGAACCCGTTTTCAGCTCCATCCGGTCGCAATCGCTGGCGTCGCGCATCGTGTCGCAGGTCATCGCCGCCCTGTTCGCGGGGCAATTCAAGCCCGGCGAATTTCTCGGCACCGAGGCGCAGCTGGCCGAAACCTTCCAGACCAGCCGCGTGCCGATCCGCGAGGCACTGGGGCGGCTCGAGGCGCTGGGCGTGATCACCGTGAAGACCGGAGTCGGCGGCGGCGCGACGATCGCCGAAGGCAAGCCCGATCAGTTCGCCACGGCGCTCGCCGTCCAGTTCATGCTCATCCAGGTGACGGCGGAAGAGGTCTTCGACGCTCGCCTCGGCATCGAGTGCCGGGCAGCGGAACTGGCGGCCGAGCGGATCGACGATGCGCAGCTGGCGGCGCTCAAGGCTGCGCTGGATCGCATCATGGAACCGGACATTTCCCGCCCCGAAGCCGTCGAGCGCATTCTCGCCTTCCACCGCGCGATCGTCGAGGCGTCCGGCGCGCGCACGCTCGTCACGCTCATGCATGCGCTCGAACACGCGCTGCTGAACCTTTTCACGGCGATCGAGGCCTCACCGAAAAGCAGCCGCATCGGCTACAAGGCGCTTCAGGGCATCTACGATCGCATCGCGGCGCATGACCCCGAAGGCGCCTTCACCGCCATGCGCGCCCACCTGCTCGATCGCCGGCAATCCATGCTCTACCGCCTCAAGCAGATGAGCGATCAGGCCCGCGCCGCCGCGGATGCCGCCCCGAAAGGCTGAGCGGCGGGGACAGCTTCGATGACATAGTGGAATGACGGTTCGACCGGAACCGTCGCTCATTCCATCTCCGGTTCAGGTCCGGTCTTGACGAAAGCTGATGATCGCGCAGGGCAAGTGGGCGGTCGCCAACGCGCCCTATAATCGGTCATTCCCGCCCGCTTCGCTCAATCTCGAAAGCGGCCACTAACGTCGCAATTGTCCTCCGCGGTGGGCCGCCATCGCGGTCGCCGCTCTCACAGGGAGACTGCGTGAGCACTTGCTCACCGCAGAAGCGGTTGGGCCTTGCCATAGCTCAGCGAGCGCCAAATCCATTCGGCCGGGCCGAAGCGAAACGCGCGCATCCACAGAGCGCTGAACAGCCAGAGCGCCGCGAAGATGGCACAGCCAAGCAGGTTGATTGCCGCGCCGTTCCATTTGCCGAGCTGGCCCAGACCCCAGCCATACCAGACGAAGCCCCCGATCGCATTCGACGCGAGATAGCCGGTGAGGGCCATCCGCCCAGCTGGCGCCAGGGCTCGCTGCAGTCCCTCTCCCTTGCCCGTCAGAAACAGCGCAAGCAGCGCGACATAGCCGAACGCCATGAAGGCGAGGCCCGCGTAGCTGGCAGTAACCAGGCCGTGCAGCACCCCAGTCGCTTCGATGCCCATACGGCGCGTGGCGAAGACGAGACTGAAGACCAGGCCGATCGGCAGCGTCCACCATGCGACGCGGCGCAGGAACGGGCGCCAATGCTCGACATCGAACAATACCCGGCAGCGCGCGGTCCACAGCCCGATCACGAACAGGCCGAGCACGCTCAGGTCGTACATGATCGCATCGGCGGTCTCGACGCCGTCGCGCATAAGGTAATAGCGCAGGTTGGCGGCGACGAAATCGAGATAGTGCGGGCTGCGATAAGCGGGCGCGAGCGTCGCCATCCATGTTTCGGCTTGCGCGGGATCAAGCCCGGCCAGATTGGGCAGCGGCGCGCCGGTGACGGCTTCGCCAAGACCGATTGCGACCGGCGGGACGAGCAGCAGCACGAGCCCGCTCACGAGTAGCGCACGATTGCTCAAGCCGCGGAAGGCGAGCAGCAGCATGCCGATGAGTGCATAGAGGATGAGGATATCGCCGAAGAAAAGAAAGGCGAGGTTGCAGCAGCCGATCAGCAGAAGCACAGTCATGCGACGCAGGTGAAACGGAACGAAGCGGCGTCCGCTCGCGGCTGCCCGATCCATCATCAATCCGAAGCCGACGCCGAACAGCAGGGCAAAGCAGGCGCGCGCCTTGCCCTGGATGAGGATCAGGTCGAACGCGATGAAACCGAGATCCAACGGAGTCGCCTTCGACAACACTTCGGACCCCGCCCAGGCACCGACCATCCCAGTGATGTTGAAAAGGATCACGCCGAAGAGAGCGATCGCGCGCAGTGCGTCGAGCAGATGAACGCGATCGGCTGCTGGCGCGAATTTTCCCACCGCCGACGCTGAGATGTCCGTCATGATGTTCCCCCTGGGCCTCGGCTTTTATCTCGCTTCGCGTGGGTCGGCTAGCGGCCTGACCGCAAAGCATGCTCGCCTGGCAACGATTGGAAGCACCCCGGAATCTCGGGCGCATCAGCCACGCTATTCTGAGCCGTCTCGCTAGCGACCCGCACGTTGTCAGCGTTCGCAATCCAACCGCAAGGAGCGGCCATTCCCCTACCGGCCCAACTTCCCTCGATCATGGCTGAGCGCTGGCAACGTGCGCTCTTGGCGGCGAGTCGGCCAGAAGCTGCCTATCCGTCCCCGACTCCCTCTCCGTCATTCTGCCTTGCGAGACGGGCAAACTTCCGGTGTCCGCTCCTGACTCAACCTGCCATCTGAGGCGTTTCCTAGGGAACGACGGCAAAGTCCGATCATCACCGCTCGTCCCTTTCTTGGGCCAAAAACAGAATCTCGGCCACGACGATATTGCGCTCACAGCCAACATCGTCATCTCAGTCTCGGTCCGGGGCTCCCTTCTTGTTAGGCGAGCGTATCGAACAGGCCCTGTCAGTCGGCGCTGCCGCGCTCGATCCCTTGCGGCTCCCGGCTTAAACTGTAATACCGTCTATTCATTATACCATCCTTCGCTGCGCACGAGGTGAAGCGATGCAATCAGCGCGGGCTTACCGCGCGACGGGAGGACAGGATGTCGATCAACAATCAGGATGACGGCTTCAGCACGTCGTTGCGGCTTGCGAAGAAGAAGGATGTCGTCGTCGTGGGGGGCGGACCTGCCGGCTGTGTCGCCGCGCTGAGTGCCGCGCGAAACGGCGCCGACGTCATGCTGATCGAACGCGTCGGCTATCTCGGCGGCATGATGACCGGCGGCGGCATCGGCGGCATCGGCATCAATGGCTATATCATCGAGAAGGGCGTCGGCACGCCGGTCGTGAAGGGCATCTCGCTGGAGATCCTCCATCGCATCCAGGCCATTGGCGGCGCGCCCGAAGGGGACCCCATCGCCCGGCATCCGACCGATTCGGTCATGATGACGAGCCTTCTCGACGACATGATGGAGGAAGCCGGCGTCGAGGTCCTGTTCAACACCATGGTGTTCGATACGCTCGTCGAGGATGGCCGAGTGAAGGGCGTGGCGATCGCCAACAAGTCCGGCGGCCAGATCATGCTGGCCGATGTCGTCATCGATGCGTCCGCCGATGCCGATATCGCCGCCTGGGCCGGGGCGCCGTTCAACCATGGGCGCGAGGAGGACGGGCGCCATCATGGCGGGTCCATGGACATGCAGATCGGCGGCATCGATGTCGACAGGCTGATCGCCTATCTGCGCGCCCAGCCCCTCCTCACCGAGGAAGAGCGCGCCGAGCTGGACCGCGAGCGTTCCGAACTGATGGGCGGCGGCCGCCCGCCGAATGTCTACAAGTCCCTCGATGGCGAGACGCTCTACAGCGAGCCGGTGGTACAGCCCACCGACTGGGACGAGGTCGATCGCATCCGCGCGGCCGGGGGCATTCCCAGGCTGCGCCTCTCGCCGGCCGCCGGCGGCCCCATTCCCGGCAAGGCCACGGCGCCCAGGGTGGATGGCAAATATGTGCCGCTGCCGGCCGGGCTGGACCGCGAATGGGTGGATTATATCAAGGCCGGCAAGGTGCCGCTGCTGCTTGGCGCGGTGGCGCCGGTCTACCCGCCCCCGCGCTTTGGCAGCCCCGGCATATTCCGCCACGGCAAGATGCGCGACGGCCAGATGATGTCCGGCGTCTATGAAGTCTGGTACGACCACACCAACGAGGAGGAAGTCAGCAAGTCGCTGATCTATCGGCGCAAGCTCAACCGGGTCTATCTCAGCTTCCTGCGCGAGCGCATCCCCGGCTTCGAGGATGCCTATATCGTCATGGAATCGCCGACCGGCGGCGCCCGGGAAGGCCGCCGGATCATCGGCGATTATGTCCTGACCGAGCAGGACGTGCTCGCGGGCCGCCGGTTCGCCGATGCGATCGCTATGGGCGGCCCGCGCGGGCCGGATCTCCATTCGGTCACCGGACTGTGGGGCGAAGGCGTGGCCTCACCATTCAAGGCGCCCTATGACATCCCCTATCGCTGCCTGCTGCCGAAGGATGTGGACGGCCTGATCGTCGCGGGCCGCTGTGTCTCGACGACATTCGCGGCGCTCGGCGCGGTGCGGGATCAGGCGACCTGCATGTCCATGGGCGAGGCTGCGGGAGCGGCAGCCAGCCTTGCCTGCCGGACCGGCGTGCCGCCCCGCCAGGTGGACATGGCCAGTCTCCAGTCGCGCCTCGTGGATCAGGGCGTCCTGCTGCGCCGAGCCGAGGGCTGATCGGCGTTCAGCGCGCCGCCTGCAGCGCCTGATGGATCTGCGCGACGACGGCGGCGCCTTCGCCCACGGCGGCGGCGACCCGCTTGGTCGAGCCCGCGCGCACATCGCCGATCGCGAAGACACCCGGCATGCTGGTCTCGAGGGATTGCGCCGCATTGTCCGGCGTCCGCGCATCCCCGGGAATATCGCGCCCCGTCAGGATGAAGCCGCCCGGATCGGTGGCGACGCAGCCGCGTGTCCAGTCCGCATTGGGCTCCGCGCCGATGAACAGGAACAGATGCTGCATCGCCTGGCTCACGATCTCGCCATGCGTGCGGCACCGGAAGCTGGCCGCCGCGATGGTGCCGTCGCCCGGCCCTTCGAGCGATGAAATCTCCTTGCCGACATGCACCTCGATATTGGGCTGGCTGGCGATGCGCTCGATCAGATACTGCGACATGGTGGCTTCCAGCGGGCGGCGCACCACGAGATGCAGCCGCTCGACGAAGGGTGCGAGATAGACGGCTGCCTGCCCCGCCGAATTACCGCCGCCGACGAGCCCCACAACCTGCCCCTGCACCAGCTTGGCCTCGATCGGCGAGGCCCAGTAGGAAATGCCGACATTGTCGAAGGCCTCGATGCCCGGAATGTCCGGCCGGCGGTATCGCGCGCCCGATGCGATGATGACCGCCCGGGCCCGGGCACGCTGGTCGCCCGCCAGCACGAGCTGATGCTCGCCGTCATCGCCGCCGCATTCGAGATGGGAAACGCAGTTCGGGATCGCGATCTCCGCGCCGAACTTGAGCGCCTGGTTGAAAGCGCGGCCCGCCAGCGCCTGCCCCGTGATGCCGGTCGGGAAGCCGAGATAATTCTCGATCCGCATCGATGCGCCCGCCTGTCCGCCAAAGGACCGCTCGTCCAGCACCAGCACCGAAAGCCCCTCGGACGCGGCATAGACGGCGGCGGCGAGCCCTGCCGGCCCTGCCCCCACGATCGCGACGTCGTAAAGCGTGTCCGGCGAGATCTCCGGCGCCATGCCGAGGCAGGCAGCCACCTCGACATCCTGCGGCCGTTTGAGGAAGCTGCCATTGGGGCAGACCATGATCGGCAGGTCGGCAGGGCCGACGCCCAGCTGCGCCACGAGATCATGGCCTTCCCCTTCGGCATCGGCATCGAGCACGAGATGGGGATAGCCGCTGCGCGTCAGGAAATTCTGGATCCGCACGAGATCGGCGGACCCGGGCCGGCCGATCAGGATCGAGCCGGCGCCTTCCTCGATCAGCCCGACGCGCCGCAGGATCAGCGCCCGCATGATCGTCTCGCCCAGTTCCGCCGCGCCGACCATCAAGGCGCGCAGATGCGGCGCATCGAAAGGCAGCGCGAGACAGCCTTCCGCGCCCGCGCGCCCGCTCGCCAGGGAGGGCCGGCCCGCCAGCTGGTTGACCTCGCCGCTGAGTTCGCCCGGGCCATGCCGGTGGATCAGCGCTTCCCCCGCGATCCCGTCGCGCCGGATCGCCTCGATGCAGCCTTCCAGCACCAGCCAGGCCGGATCGCCGGTCTCGCCGATCGTATAAAGCGCCTCCCCCGGCCCGAAACGCCGCGCCGGCCCACTGGCGAAGCGGGATGCGATCTCGATCTGCGCCTTGTCCAGCACCGGAAAGAGCTGTGCCGCCCGCTCCTCGACCACGCTCATCTCATGCTTTCCCTTCGTCCAGCCCCAGCAGCAATGTCGGGATCAGTTCCGAGACGGTCGGGTGCACCGGCGCGGCCCAACGCAGGGTATCGAACGGTTCGCCCGCCGACATGGCATCGATAATGCCGTGGATCGCCTCGTCGCCGCTCGTCCCCAGGATCGCCGCGCCCAGGATGCGCCGCGTCGTCCGCTCGGCGATCACCTTCATCAGCCCGAGCGTCTCGCCTTTCTCGACGGCGCGGCCGACGCGGGACATCGGCCGGGTCGAGACGAGGATGTCATGCCCCTTCGCCCGTGCCTCCGTCTCGGTCATGCCCGCGCGGCCGAGCGGCGGATCGGTATAGAGTGCATAGCCCGTGATGCGCTGGCTGAGCCTGCGGTCCTCCCCGTCGAGCAGGTTCGCCGCGACGATCTCGAAATCATTATAGGCGGTATGGGTGAACGCCCCCCGGCCATTGCAATCGCCCAGCGCCCAGATGCCCGGCACATTGGTCGCGAGCCGGTCATCCACCTTGACATAGCCGCGCTCGTCGGTCGCGACGCCCGCGGCATCCAGGCCGAGATCATCCGTGTTTGGCCGCCGCCCGACCGCCAGCAGGACATGGCTGCCCACCACTTCCGGCTCGCCGCTCCGGCAAGCGACTGTCACGATGGCGCCCGAGGGATGCGGCTTGAAGCCGATGCAATCGGCATCGGTGCGCACCGTGATGCCTTCGGCTTCGAGAAAATCGCGGATCGCCTCGGAAATCTCCGGGTCCTCGCGCGCGATCAGCCGCCCGGCACGCTCCACGATCGTGACCCTGGCGCCGAAGCGCGCGTACATCTGCGCGAACTCGAGGCCGATATAGCTGCCGCCGACGACCACGAGATGCGCAGGCAGGCTGTCCAGCGCCACCATGTCGGTATTGTCGAGATGCGGCACATCGCCCACGCCCGGCATGTCCGGCACGCTCGCCCGTCCGCCGACATTCAGGAAGATGCGCGGCGCCGTCAGCTCTGCGCCGTCCACGGTCACGCTGGTCGGGCCGGTCAGCCGCGCATGGCCGCGCAGCAATGTGAGGCCATCCATCTTCCCGAGCCAGCTCTCGTTGCGCCCGCGCGCATCGCTCGCGACCTTCTGCGCGCGCGCCGCCACGGCCTTCATGTCGACCTGCACGTCGCGGGCGATCACGCCGAGGTCGTGCCGCCGTGCCAGATGCGCGGCATAAGCGCTTGCGACCAGCGCCTTGGTCGGCATGCAGCCCGTATTGACGCAGGTGCCGCCGATCAGCTTGCGCTCGATGAGAGCCACTTTCATGCCCGCCGCGGTCAGGCGACCCGCAAGGGGCGGCCCCGCCTGCCCGGCACCGATGATGATGGCATCGAAACTCTGGCTCATTGTACGCGCATTCAGGCACTCGCTCGGCAACTGATCGAATCGTTCGCGACGCGATGAGGCCATGGTAAGTCAGGATGAGGACAGCGCGAAGGAGTAAAGCATGGCCGAAGGTTGCGATCATGCCGCCACCGTCAACGACGTCACGCCGCAGAGCCTCGGCTGTGCCGAGTGCCTCGCCAGCGGCAGCTGGTGGGTGCATCTGCGCCTGTGCCGCGCCTGCGGCCATGTCGGCTGCTGCGACGATTCCCCCAATCGCCACGCGACCGCGCATTTCCACGCGACGGGCCATCCGATCATCGAGGGCTATGATCCACCCGAGGGCTGGGGCTGGTGTTATATCGACGAGGTGGAGATCGATTTCGGCGGAGACACGACGCCGCAACGCGGGCCCATCCCCAAATTCGTCAATTCCTCCGGCCTTCTGATCGCCTCCGCCGTGAAGGGTCTGTCGCCGAAGATCTGATCGCAGGCGCCGGCCCGGACGATCCCGCCCGGCCGGTCAGTTCCCTTCAGGCTCTTCGTCTCCGCCCCCGAGCGCGCGATACAGGCCTGCCGCGCTGGAAAGTTCCTGCCGCCGCAGGTCGAGCAGCGCCTGCTGCGCCGCATAGTCGCTGCGCTGGGCATCGAGCAGTTCGAGGCGGCTGTCGAGCCCCGCGCGATAGCGCAGCGTCGAGAGCTCCACGCGCCGCGCCGCGGCCTGCGTTGCCTTGCGCTGCGCCTCCGACTGGGTGGCGAAGGTGGCGCGACCGGCAAGCCCGTCCGCGACCTCGCGGAAGGCCGCCTGGATGGCACGCTCATATTCGGCGACCGCGATCGACTTGCGCACTTCCGCCAGCCGCAATTCGCCGCGCAGGCTGCCGCCCCGGAAGATCGGCTGCGTCACTTGCGGGGAGAAGGACCAGTTGCGGTTGTCGTTGTCGAACAGCCCGTCGAACGCCAGGCTGGTGAAGCCGAACATCGCGGTCAGCGAAAGGCGCGGGAAGAAGGCCGCCCGCGCCGCGCCGACATCGGCATTCGCGGCGATCAGCGTATGCTCCGCCTGACGGATGTCGGGCCGGTTGCGCAGCAGGTCGGACGGCAGGCCGGCGGGCAATTGCGTGCGAACCGGCTGGTCCATGAGACTCATGGGCGCCGGCAAGTCATCCGGCAGCGGTCCGCCCACGAGCAGTTGCAGTGCATTGCGCGCCTGGGAGAGCGCGCGCGTCCGCATCGCCTGATCGGCCTCCGCCTGACGCACTTGCCCCTCGGCCTGCGCCAGATCCATTCCGCTCGCCTGCCGCGCCGCATGGCGCTTTTGCGTGATGTCGAGCGAAGCCGTCCAGTCCGCCAGCGTCCGTTCGGTGAGGGCAAGCTGCTCCTGCGCCAGCCGCTCCTCCAGATAGGCATCGACCACCGATCCGATCAGCGCGATGCGGGCAGCCCGCCGCCCCTCGTCGGACGCCAGATAGCGCTCGAATGCCGCCTGGCTCTGCGAGCGCAGCCGCCCGAACAGATCGATCTCGAAGCTCGTGAGCGCGGCGCTCGCCGTATATTGCTCGAACTCGAAGCCGCTCGGCGTGTCGCCATTGCCCGGAACGCCGCCAATGCCGGCCGTCGCGGCGGCAGTCGGAACGCGCTGGCGGGTATAGCTCCCGGTCGCATCGACCTGCGGCAATTGCGCGCCGCGCGCCACGCGGAACTGGGAGCGCGCCGCCTCGACGTTGAGCGCCGCGATGCGCAGGTCGCGATTATTCTCCAGCGCCAGCGCGATGATCCGCTGCAGGCGCGGATCGCCGAACATGCTGGGCCAGTCGATGCCTGCCGCGCTCGCCGCTTCCGCCGCCTGCGCATCCGGATAGGTCTGCGCCACGGGCGCCGCCGGCACTTCCAGCTTCGGGTTCATCGAGCAGGCGCCCGTCAGGAGCAGGGCGATCAGCGAAAGCTTGCGCATGGTCATCCCTCCACTGTCTGTTCGGCAGCCGGGCCGGCCTTGCGCCGCCGCCGCAACCGCTCGACGAGCCCGAGGACGACGACGAAGAAGACGGGCACGAAGAAGATCGCGAGCGCCGTCGCGCTGATCATCCCGCCGAACACGCCGGTGCCGATCGCCTGCTGCGTCTCCTTGCTGGCACCGCCCGCGATCATCAGCGGGACCACGCCGAGCGTGAAGGCAAGGCTGGTCATCAGGATCGGACGCAGGCGGAGCCGCGCCGCGTGGATCGTCGCGTCGATCGTCGACATGCCCTGCTCCCGCGCGCTCTTGGCGAACTCCACGATCAGGATCGCGTTCTTGGCGGAGAGGCCGATCAGCGTGATGAGGCCGACCTTGAAGAACACGTCGTTGGGGAAGCCGCGCAGCAGCACCGCCGCCACCGCGCCAATGAGGCCGAGCGGCACCACCAGCATCACCGAGAGCGGGATCGCCCAGCTCTCGTAAAGAGCCGCCAGCACCAGGAAGACCACCAGCATGGAAAGCGCCATCAGCACCAGCGCCTCGTCGCCCGCCAGGATCTCCTGCAGCGACTGCCCGCTCCATTCGACCGCGAAGCCGGGCGGCAATTGGGCTGCAAGCCGTTCCATCTCGGCCATCGCCTCGCCGCTCGAATGGCCGGGCGCGGCCGCACCGGAGATGCGCATGGCCGGATAGCCATTGTAGCGCACGAGCTGCAGCGGGCTCTGCTCCCATTTGGGCGTCACCACTTCGGCGAGCGGCACCGGCTGGCCGCCGCTGTTGCGCACATAGAGCTTGAGCACGTCTTCCAGATGCATGCGCGCGGAGGCTTCCGCCTGCACGATCACCTGCTGCATGCGGCCATTGCTGGGGAAGTCGTTCACATAGGTCGAGCCCATGGCCGTGCCGAGCGTGGCGGCGATGGATTCGAAGGGAACGCCCAGTGCCTGCGCCTTCTGCCGGTCGATCTCCAGCTTGATGGCGCTGCCGGGTGGCAGACCTTCGGGATAGACGCCAACCAGCGCCGGGCTCTTCGCGGCCATGCCGAGCAGCTGGAACTGCGCCGCCATCAGCGCCGCATTGCCATGCCCGGCCCGATCCTCGAGACGCAGCGAGAAGCCGCTGGTCGTGCCGAGCCCGTCGATGGAGGGCGGCATCACGCTCATGATCATGCCTTCGCGCACCACGGATGTCGCCTGATTGGCGGCGGCAACCTCGCCGGCGGCCGTCGCGCCCTCGCGCTCGCCCCAGGGGCTGAGGATCGTGAAGGCGATGCCCACGTTCGAGCCCGCGCCGGTGAAGCCCCAGCCCTGCACAGCCTCGATATCCGCCACGCCCTGGCGGCCGACACTGTGCTTCTCCAGCACATTGATCGCTTCGAGCGTCCGCTCCGCGGTGGAGTCGGGCGGCAGCTGGAACAGGGTCAGATAATAGCCCTGGTCCTCTTCGGGCAGGAAGGCGGACGGCACGCTCATGAAGCCCACGCCGAGCAGCACGAGCACCACCGCGAACGCCGCCATCATCCGGCCCGTCCGCTTGAGCAGCTTCGCCACCCAGCTCTGGTAGCCATTGGCCATCGCGTCGAACTTGCGGTCGAACCAGCCGAAGAAGCCGCGCTTCTCCTCATGGCCATGCACGGGCTTGAGCAAAGTCGCGCAAAGGGCCGGGGTCAGCGTGAGCGCAAGGAAGGCGGAGAAGAGGATGGAGACCGCCATCGAGATGGTGAACTGGCGATAGATCGCGCCCACCGAGCCCGAGGAGAAGGCCATCGGGATGAAGACGGCGGTCAGCACCAGCGTGATGCCGATGATCGCACCGGTGATCTCGGTCATCGCCTTGCGTGTCGCCTCCAGGGGCGACAGGCCTTCCTCGGCCATGATGCGCTCGACATTCTCGACGACCACGATGGCGTCGTCGACAATGATGCCGATCGCCAGCACCATGCCGAACATGGTCAGCACGTTAATGGAAAAGCCCGCGATCAGCATGATCGAGAAAGTGCCGAGCAGCGCGATCGGCGCGACGATCGCCGGGATCAGCGTGTAGCGGAACTTCTGGAGGAAAAGGAACATCACGAGGAAGACGAGCACCATCGCCTCGATCAGCGTGGTTACCACCTTCTCGATCGAGATGCGCACATAGGGCGCGGTGTCGAACGGGATGCGATAGGTGATGTTCTGCGGCATCGCCTTGGCGAGTTCCGCCATCCGCTCGCTGACGGCGGCGGAGGTGGCGACGGCGTTCGCCCCGGGCGCGAGCTGCACCGCGACCAGCGCCACCGGCTTGCCGTTGGAGCGCGTCTTGAACCAGAAGGCCTGCGAGCCGAGTTCGACGCGCGCCACGTCGCCGAGCTTGACGCTCGATCCGTCAGGATTGGCGCGCAGCACGATCTGCTGGAACTGTTCGGGCGTCTGGAGCTGCCCGTCGATGAGCAGCGGCACGGTCACGCGCTGGCCGCTCGCGGTCGGCTCGCTGCCGAGCGCGCCCGGCGCGATGAGCGCGTTCTGCGATCCGATCGCCTGCGTCACGTCGTTCATGGCGAGGTTGACGGCGGCAAGCCGGGCCGGGTCCACCCAGATGCGCATGGCCCGCTCGGAGCCGAACAGCTGCACGCGGCCCACACCGTTCACGCGCTTCAAGTCCTCGACCACATAGCGCGCCGCATAGTCGGTCAGCGCGGTCGCATCGAGGTCGCCATTCTTGGACTCGATGTTGACGAGCTGGAGGAAGTTCGGATTGGCCGCTTCGACCACGATGCCGAGCTGGCGCACCACTTGCGGCAGGCGCGGCTCGGCGGTCTTCAGGCGGTTCTGCACGTCGACCTGCGCCAGCTCGGGGTCGGTGCCGGGCTGGAAGGTCGCGGTGATCGTCGCCTGCCCGGACGTGTCGACAGAGCTTTCGAAATAGAGCAGCTTCTTGACGCTGGAGAGTTCACGCTCGATCAGGCTGACGACGCTGTCGTTCATCGTCTGCGGCGTGGCACCCGGATAGGTCGCGGTGATCTGGATGCTCGGCGGCGCGATGCTCGGATAGCGCTCGATCGGCAATTGCGGGATCGAGATCACGCCGATCAGCACGATGACGATCGCGATGACCCAGGCGAAGACGGGCCGGTCGATGAAGAAACGGGGCATCGGCGCGGCTCAGCGCTGCGCCGGCGCGGTGGCGCGCCAGGGCTGCGGCTTCACGACCATGCCGGGCTGGACGCGGTCCTGCCCCTCGACGATGATCGTCTCGCCGGCCTTGAGGCCGCCGGTCACGATGATCTTGCCGTCGCGCGTGTCGCCGGTCTGGATCGGCCGGGGCGCGACCTTGCCGTCCTTGCCTACGACGCTGACGCTCGCCTTTCCGGTCGGGTCGCGCTGCACGGCCTGTTCGGGCACGGTCAGGGCGTCGGGAATGGCGAGGCGCGGCAGGCGGGCACGCACGAACATGCCGGGCAGCAGCGCGCGGTCGGCATTGGGCACCTCGACGCGGGCAATCACTTCGCCAGTGCTCGGGTCCACGCTGATGCCGGAGAAGAGCAGCCGGCCCTTGACCGGCAGCGCGCGTCCGTCGCTGGAGACGATTTCCACTGGCGCGCCCTTGGCGGCAGTACCGGCACGCGCCGCCTCGCGCAGCATTTCGAGGCGGGCGGCCGGCTGACGCACGTCCACATAGACGCGGTCAATCTGTTGAACGGTGGCGAGCGGCTGCTCGCTGGTCATGCTGGCAAGGGCGCCCTCGGTGAACACCGCCTGGTCGATGCGCCCACTGATCGGCGAGCGCACCGTGGCGAAGCCGAGATCGACCTGCCTGCGCGCCAGATCCGCCCGGCTCGCCGCGAGATCGGCGGCGGCCTGGTCGCGGGTGGCCACGGCATCGTCATAATCCTGTCCGCTCACCGCGTCGGCCTTCACCAGCGGGGCGAGGCGCTTTTCCTGCAGGCTGGCGCGCGCGAGCGCCGCCTGCGCGCGCTGCACGGCGGCGGCGGCGCTGTTGGCATCGGCACGGAAAGGCGCGGGATTGATCTGGAACAGGGGCTGCCCGGCCCGCACTTCCGTCCCCTGCTCGAACAGCCGGCGCTGGATCACGCCGTTCACCTGGGGCCGGATTTCGGCCACGCGGAACGCCACGACCCGGCCCGGCAGTTCGTCCGCCACGGCCATCTGCGTGGGGGAGACCCGCACGACGGACACGTCTGGCGGCGGAGGCGCAGGGGGCGGCGCGTCTCCGGAGCAGGCGGACAGCGTCAGCGCAGAGGCAATGACGAACAGGGCGTGGCAACGCCCGGGGCGGGAGGAAATCATCATTGCTTTGCTCTGGCTTTCGTGTCGCTGCGGCCTTGCACTCGCCTTGTCGAACAATTGTCGAAACAATGTGGAGAGAGTGTGGAGATGCATAGCGCGCAGGCTGTATGTCGCGCATTATACGGCCAACGGAGAGCGTGCCCACCATGAATACTGACAATGCCCTCATCCTGGTGGCCGAAGACGAGCCCGAGATCGCCGAGGTCATCGCCGCCTATCTGGAGCGCGAGGGCTTCCGCACGGTGCGGGCGGCCGACGGGCGTTCGGCCCTCGAGCTTCATCTCGCTCTCAAGCCCGATCTCGTGATGCTCGACGTGCAGATGCCGCGCCTCGATGGATGGGCCGTGCTCGCGGAACTGCGGCGGCGGGGCGACACGCCGGTCATCATGCTGACGGCGCTGGATCAGGATATCGACAAGCTGCAGGCCCTGCGGATCGGTGCGGACGATTATGTGGTGAAGCCGTTCAATGCCATGGAAGTCGCGGTGCGCGCCCGGGCCGTGCTGCGCCGTTCGGGCGGCGGCAATGGCAAGACATTGCGGGTGGGGCCCGTCGAGGTCGATCTCGACAGTCATCTCGCGAGCGTGGTCGCGCAGGAGAATGCAGATCGCGTGACGCTGCCGCTGACGCTCACCGAGTTCCGCATTCTGTCCCATATGGCGCGGGCGCCGCGGCGGGCCTTCTCGCGCAGCGAGCTGGTCGATGCCTGCCTCCCCGGGGGCGAGGCGCTCGACCGTACCGTCGACACGCATCTGAGCAAGCTGCGCCGCAAGCTCGAGGAAGCAGGCGCGCCGGGGCTCGTCAATAACGTCCGGGGCGTCGGGTTCCGGCTGGCGGACGTGTCGTGAGAAAGCGCTCCTCCTCTGGCCTCGGCCGGGAGATCATCCTCTCCACGGTGATCGCCACGCTGACCTCCGTCATGGTCGCGATCGCCGGCCTTTATATCTTCTACGGCGTCGTCATCCGCTTCGCGCCCGACCTCCTGTTCCCGCTCAACGACCAGTGGCTGCCGCGCGGGGTCGAATGGCTGGTGATCCTGGCCCTGTGCATCGTCGCGGCCGGTATTTCCGCGGCGATGGCGACGCGTCTTGCCCGACGCGTGGTCAAGCCGCTCGTCTCGGTGGCGAAGAGCGCGCGCAGCATCGTCGCGCGGGACCTGACGGCGCGGGCAGAAGCCGGCGATCGCGCCACGATCGAGGCGACGATGCTGGTCGAGGATTTCAACCATCTCGCCGATGAGCTGGCGCGCGCCTCGGAAGCCCTGCTGCGCTGGAACGCGACCATCGCGCACGAGCTGCGCACGCCCGTCACGATCCTGAGCGGCCGCCTGCAGGGTCTGGCCGATGGCGTGTTCAAGCCGGACGAGGCCCTGTTCCGCTCGCTCGTGGCGCAGGTCGATGCGCTGGCGCGGCTGATCGAGGACCTGCGCACCGTCAGCCTGCTCGAGGGCGGACGGATGGAGATGCAGTTTCAGTCGGTGGAACTGGCGGACGAGATCGAGGCCGTCATCCGCCTCATGCAGCCCTCCCTCGAGTCAGCCGGCTTCACCATTTCCGCCAGCCTCGACAGGGGGTTCTGCGAAGTCGACACCGCCCGCATCCGCCAGGCGCTCCTTGCCCTTCTGGACAATGCCCGGCGCCATGCGCTCCCGGCACGGCTCGACGTCGCGCTGCGGATCGGGGAAGAGCATGTCCGTCTCAGCGTCGCGGACCAGGGGCCCGGCCTGCACGGGGATTTCGCGCGGCACGCCTTCGACCCATTCCGGCGCTACATGGCGCAGGGCGGCAGCGCGAAAGGCAGCGGCCTCGGTCTCTCGGTCGTGCGCGTCATCGCCCGGGCGCATGGCGGTGAGGCGACCTATGAGCCCCTGAACGGCGGCGCCTGCTTCTGCATGGAAATCCGCCGGCGCAGCCGGGCGTCCGAAACCGCCTAGCAGGCCGGGGATCGCGGCGACGGCGGGGAAGCCCGGCCGATATGCCGCTGTTCGGGGCAGCATATCGGCCAAATCACTCAATCCAGCATGGTCTTGCGCAGCTTGGCGATATCGCTTTCGTCCAGACGCAGCGCCTGCTTCATGAAGGCTTCCGAACCGCCATATTGCGTGTCGATATAAGTGAAGAACTGCGCCAGATGCGAGGCGCCGCTCGGCGTGTAGAGCGGCTCGGCCACCGTGCGCTTCTTGCCGTCCTTGTCGATGTAGAAACGCAGGATCGGGTTGTTGGGATAGTCGGCCGGGTCGACGTCCGGCATTTCCCATTGCGGCCGGCGCAGCGCCGTGGAGGCATGATAGTCCTTCAGGATCGTCTCGCGATCGACGCCAAGCATGTCATAGAGCAGCGCCGTCGCCATGCCGGTGCGGTCCTGCCCTGCCGAGCAGTGGTAGAGAACGGCGCCGTCGTCGGCGGCGAGAAGCCGATAGAGCGAGCGAAGCTGCGGGATCAGCAGTTTCTCCATGCCGCGATAGGCATTCTCGCCATCGCCCTTTCCGTAGGCGGCAAGCAGCGGCTTGAGCGAATAATCATTGGCGACGAACAGGGCACCGGTGCGATCGTCAACCTGATCGGGCGCCACCTCGCGCTCCTCGAGCGAACGCAGGTCCACCACGGCGTTGAGCCCGAGCTGGTCGATAAGGCTGTAGTCGGCCTTCGTCAGCATCGGCATGGCGCCGGAGCGGAAGGCCTTGCCCCAGCGGACGATGTGCCCGTCCTTGGTGACATAGCCACCGATGTCGCGGAAGTTGCTGCCCTGCTCGGTCGGCAGCACGCGTTCGGCGACGACCGTGACGCGTCCCTTGCCATCATCAAGGAGCACATAGCGGCGCTCGCTGGCCGGAATGGCGAGCCTGATCCCGCCGTCCTTGCCCGCGGCCTTGATGGTCGCCGCATCGACCTTCTGGTCGGACGCGTCGATTGTCCCGTCCTTGCTGATCCAGATCGCGGCCGGGGCGGTTTCGCCCCGGTCGAGCGTCACGCTCTGGGCATCGATGCGCGTGACAGTGGCTGCCTCCCGCGCGAGGGCGGGACAGGCGGTCGATGCGGCGAGGGCCGCAAAAAAGGTGATGTGAGTGATGCGCATGGGTCTGGCTCCCGTCAAAAGCTGAAGCGGACGCCGAACAGGTAGCGCGCACCGATCTGCTCGACCTCGGTCGGCGTGGCGGGCGTGCCCTGATAGGCGATGTAGGTTTCGTCCGTGAGGTTCGCGAGATCGGCGAACAGCGTCAGATTGTCGGTGAGCGCGTAGCGCAGCGACACGTCGAGATTTTCATAACCCTGGCGATATTCGCCACTGCCCAGGCCGCCGAGCGTGTCCAGCCAGTGTGAGCGCCACTGATAGCTCACGCGCGCCGAGATGCCATATTTCTCGTAGAAGATCGAGGCATTGGCGATGGTCTTGGACATGCCCTGGAAGGCGATGTCCTTCTCCGTCGGCGTATCGAAGCTGCCGTCGAGCAGAGTGACGTTACCCTGGAAGCCCAGGCCGTCGAGCGCGCCGGGCAGGAAGTCGAACTGCTTGAGCAGATTGAACTCGACGCCGTAGAGCTTGCCGCTCTCGCCATTGTAAGTGCCGCTCAGCAGGTAGCCGGAGCGATCGACACCACCGAAATTATAGAAGTCCGTGCCGACGACCGCCTGGCTCTGGTAAAGCACATTGTCGACCCAGCGATGGAAGGCGGCGACCGAGATCATGCCGTTGCCGGGCAGATAATATTCGATGCTGGCGTCCGCACCCCAGGTATATTCGGGACGCAGCATGGGATTGCCGCCGCCGATCGTGCCGGGACTGTTCGTGTCGTTGATCGAGGCGCCGACGCGGATCGCGCCATAAGCGGGGCGGGATACGCCGCGCTGGCCCGCCAGGCGCAGCACCAGATTGTCGGTGGCGGCATATTTGAGGTTCAGGCTGGGGAAGATGTCCGTCTTCGTCCGGTCGTAGCTGAGCGGTGTGGCGACGCCGCCCGCGATCACGGTGCCGCGATTGTCCATGCTGTACCGCTCCACACGGATGCCGCCCACGGCGGTCAGCGCGCCGCTTTCCACCTTGCCCATGACATAGCCGGCCAGCGTCTTCTCGCGCTGGGCGTAGCGATCGCTCGCGGGCGTATCGAGCGCGGGGTTGTAAAGGCCGGCCGCCTGCATCCGCACCAGCAGCGTGTCGATGTCGCGGCGCATGGCGACATTGTCCATATAATTGAACGTCACGCCGAGGGGGAAGCCGGTGTCCCACGGCCGGTTGGTGACGTAGCTGTTGATATCGAAGGGCTGGCCGACAGCTGCGCCCTGCGCGCCGATCATCGCCAGATTGGAGGTCGAAAAGAGCGTCCCGTCGATGTCGCGGTCTGCATAGAGCGCGCCGGCGGACAGGGTGAGGTCACCCATTTCCTTCGCGACGTCGAGCTTGGCGGTGTAGCTGTCCGACACCGTTTTTTGCCGCGCCGCGATCATGTAGGCGCCGGCGCTCGTCATGCTGGCCTGATTGAACGTGCCGTTGATCGTCACGATCGGGAAATTGGGGTTGCTGTTGTCGTAGCTCAGCGAGAGATTGTTGGCGCCGCTGGTCGAGGCCTGGACGAGAGGCAGGTAGCTCGTGTTCTCGGTCTTCGTGTAGTTCAGCTTGAGCGAGGCGGTGAGGCCGTCGCCCGTGTCATAGTCTCCGCCGATCGTACCGATATAGTTGCGGTTGCGATATTCGCCGAAGTTGAAGCTGCCGCGCAACGGCACGCCGGTCAGCGAACCGCTGTCCTGCGTGCGCGTGCCGCCGGTCGCGCGGTCGAGGCGGAACTCGTACTGATTGCGCTGCTCATTGTCGTTGAATTCGGAGAAGATCGCCTTGGCGTAGAGGCGCAGGCCATTGCCCGGATCGAACTCCACGCCGCCGAACAGGCCGTTGTTCCAGCGCTCGATCTCATATTGGCGGATATCGAACTCGGTCGGGCCCTTCGCGTCATACGCGCCCACCTCGCGATTGTCGGTCAGCTGCTTGCGGCGATAATGCGAGCCGCCGATCACGACGCCGAAATTGTCGTTCGACCAGGAGAGGCGCAGCGAGCCCTGGCGCTGCTCGCCACCGCCCAGGCTCATCTGGCCATAGCCGAGATCGCCCGAGACGTGCAGTCCCTTGCGATCCATCGGCGAATAGGTGCGCAGGTCAATGGTCGCGACCACCGCGTCGGCCTGCAGGTCGCTGGTCAGCGACTTGTTGATGACCATCTGCGAGAGCAGCACTGCGGGAATGGCATCGAAGCGGAAAGCGCGCGTGTCACCGCCCTCGTCCACGCCGACCATCGGAATGCCGTCGATGCTGACGGACGTCCAGCGATTGGGCGCGCCGCGCACCTGGATGTAGCGTTCCTGTCCCTGGTCGCGCTGCACGGCGACGGCGGGCAGGCGGGACAAGGCTGCGGCGGCATTCTGGTCGGGGAAGCGGCCCACCGCGTCCGATGCCGCGACGTCCGAGAGGTTCGGCGCATTGCGCTTCAGGGCGATCGAGTCCTGCTGCGCCGAGAGGATGGAGCCGGTGATGACGATTTCGTCGGCTTCTTCGGCGCCGTCTTCCGGCGCGACCGTCTGCTGCGCCAGGGCAGCATATGGCTGGGTCAACAGGAGCACGCCGCAAATCGCGGTCGTGCGCAAAAGCAAGGCGCTAGGCAAGGTCATGGTCGGCTCCCTGGTGGATCTGGTCTGGCTTGCCGCGGCGCCTAGAACGCTTGTATGTAAGCTATGTGACAGTTGTCGAAGATGATGGAACGATCGTGCCCTGCGGAAACGCTCTCGTCACTTGGGGAGGACATGGCTATGCTGCACGCCGGGAAATGCTTGGATAGCGACAATGAAAACAACAGAATTATCCTCAGATAACAGGCTGTTGAACGCCGTTATCGACGTCTGGGAGAGCGGCGGGAATGAGGTGGTTTCCGCCCGTCAGGTGTCTGCCAATGCCGCCGTTCCGGTGTCGTCCATCTATCATCACTTCGGCTCTCTGGAACAGTTGTTGGTTCTGGCTCAGGAACAGGCGCAAGCCTGCGCGCGCGACTGGTGCGAGACGCGGCTCGACCAGCTGGCCGGCTTCTCCGCGGATGCCCGGGCCTTCGCCCCCTTCTTCGCGGCGACCATCGACGATTGGGTGCACCAGCAGCGGCGACTCGCCTTCGCATGGCGGGAAGGACAGATGCTGCGCATTGAGGGCGAGCCCGGCATGCAGATGCGACTCGGCTGGCGTCAGCTGTGGGCTGCCTTCTGGCAGGAAGCTTGCGACCGATTTGGCCTCGGGGATCGCGCCTGGCTTGCCGAGCACCTGTTCGAGAATGAGTCCTTCGTCCACATGATCGGTTGGCACAGGGCCGTTGACCGGGCCGGACTTGACGAGTTCGCGCGGGGCGTCAGTGCCTGGATGAGCGGCGAGCCGGTGCCGCCGGCCCCCTGGCGCGACTTCGCCCGCACCGAGGCGCTGCGGGCGGCGCCCGTGATGCCGAGCCACGACGGCACGACCAGCCGCATCGCCGCTGCCACCGCCGCCCTGATCGAGGAGGCTGGCCCGTCCGGCGTGACGCACCGCGCCGTCGCCGAGCGGACCGACCTCACGCTCGGCGTTGTTTCGCACAAGCTGCGCACCAAGACGGACCTGCTTCAGGCCGGTTACGAGGCTGTCTATCTCACCGCGGTGACTCGCCTGCGCGAGCACACCTCGACGATCAGCCCGGCGACGGCGGACGCGACACTCGATGGTCTGGCGGACTTCATGAGCCAGTCCCTGCGCGGTCAGGGCGTTCACGCGCTGCACCTCGCCGTTGCGCGCGATCCGGCCCTGCGGCCCTTTGGCCTGCAGCTGCGCTACCTGCGCGGCATGACCTCGGGGTCGCTGCTGGCGATGCTCCGGCCCGATCGTGCCGAGCCGAGCCATCTGGAGGCTGCCCTGCTGTCCAGCTTCCTGTCTTCGCTGCCGCGCATGCATGCCGATGACGCGCCGACGGATGCGCGCCCGCGCATCCGGCAGGCGATCGAGAGCATGGTCTCCCTGCTCTGACACGCGCGGTCACAGCAATGTCATCGCCGCAACCTAACGGCGGGGCATGCAAGCCAGCCCAGACTCGCAGGCGACTGCCGCCGCACCGCCTTTGGCGGACGTGCGCATCAGCCGTCTCCATCTGGCGGCCTTCACCTTGCCGGTGCTGCTGTTCCAGGCGATCGAGATGGCCTGGCGCGCTTATCTTCCCCGGTTCCTCAACCTCGATGTCGGCATCGCGCTGGGTCTCGTCGGTGCGCTGATGCTGGGCGCCAGGCTGCTCGACGCGGTGGCGGACCCACTGCTGGGCTGGCTGAGCGACATGCGGCCGACGCGCTTCGGCCGGCGCAAGCCGTGGATGGCGCTCGGCGCCATCCTCGTGCCGCTCGGTGCGCTGCCACTGTTCCTCGCCCCGGATGGCTCGGCGTTCGGGACGATCGTCATCGCGAGCCTGCTGCTTCACATCGGCTATTCGTTCATCATCACCCCTCATGGCGGCTGGGGACTGGAGCTTTCGCGGGACAGGCACCAGCGCACGCGCATCATGGGCGCCAAGGTGTGGTTCGGCGTGCTCGGGTCCCTCGCCATGCTGGGCATTCTGGCGGTTCTGGAGCGCGGCTTCGGCATATCGCTGCGCGCGGAAATGGCGCTGGTCGGCTGGACGATCGCGCTTCTCGCGCCCCTGACGGTGCTGTGCGTCATTCTCCTGTTCCAGGAGCGCGCCACGCCGGTCGCGCAAGCTCCCCGGCATCCGGGACACCTCTTCCTCGCGATGCTCCGCGATCCCGCGATGCGCGCGCTGCTGATGCTTTACATGGTCACGGGCATCGGGGATGCCGCCGCGGCGAGCAGCTTTCTTTACCTCGTGGAGGATGCCTTGTCGCTGGAGCGGTGGGGCGCCTCGCTCCTGCTCATCCAGCCCGTTGTGGCGCTGGTCGCGCTGCCGGTCTGGAGTCGCCTCAGTGCCCGGATCGGGCGGCGCAACGTCCTCATGATCTCTTATGGCTGGCAGGCCGTCTGCGTCGCGATGCTGCTGGCCCTGCCCCCGGGCGCGCCGCTGATGCTCGCCGGCATCCTGGTGCTGAAGGGCCTTGGCTGGGGTGTGGACTTCATGTTGCTGCGCGCGATGGTAGCCGATCTGTCGGACAAGGATGCGGACGGCACGACCGTGGCCGGGAGCTATTATGGCGTGAGCAGCATTGCCCTGAAGATCGCGATGGGCCTGGGCAGCGGCGGCGTGATGTGGGGGCTTGCTCTGGTTTCGGGCGAAGCGTGGGACGATCTGCGCCTCGTAGCGATCCGCCTGCTGCATTGCGCACCGGTCATGATCGGTGCCGTGGTGGCGATACGCATCCTGCGCGGCCGGGGACAGGTCGAACGCGCCGGTCCGGATGTCGCGATCGTCCCGGGCTGAACGAAATCTGGAAGTTTGGCTGGGGCGGGAGGATTCGAACCTCCGCATGGCGGTACCAAAAACCGCTGCCTTACCGCTTGGCTACGCCCCAGCATCGCGGCATCGCGCCGAGAGCGGCGTCATATAGCGCGCTGGGGGCAAAAGCCAAGCGGCCGTGTCCGTCGCGCGAGCGGATTTGCGCCCGGCGCCCGATGGGCTAGGAGGCGGTCATGACGTTGCCCGGTTCCAGTCCCGCTGCCTCCCCCCTCTTCCTGCGCGAGGAGGAGATCCGGCGCGGCATCGAATTGCTGCAGTTCGGCCATGCCGCGCTGGCGGAGGTGATGGAGCCGGTGCTGGCGACCCACGGGCTCGGCCGGGCGCACCAGCGGGCGCTTTATTTCATTGCCCGCCGGCCCGATCTCAGCGTCTCCGCGCTGATCCGCCTGCTCGGGGTCACCAAGCAGTCGCTCGGGCGCGTGCTGGACGAGCTCGCCGAGCGCGGCTTCGTGGAGATGGCGCCCGGCCTGCGGGATCGGCGCCAGCGGCTGCTGCGTCTCACCGCGAGCGGCGAGGCGATCGAAAGGGCCCTGTTCGATGCCATGCGCGAGCGAGTCGCTGCGGCTTATTCCGCCGCCGGCCAGGGCTCCGTGACCGGCTTCTGGCGCGTGCTCGAAAACCTGCTCGATGCCGATCATCAGCGGATGGTCGCGGGGCTCCAGATCGGCGCCTAGCCGCTCGGGGCCAGGAATACGGCCTGAATGAACCGCGCGTGCGTCCCGCGCCCGCCACCTGCAATGATTGCACGAACTGTGTTATTGGTATAGTACACGATGATGCTGACGGTCACCCGATTGTCCCGATCCTATCGCCGCAAGGTGGTGCTGGCTGGCGTGTCCGCGCATTTCCCGGTCGGCCTCTCGCTGCTCGTCGGGCCGAGCGGGGCGGGCAAGTCCACGTTGCTGCGCCTCATCGCCACGGTGGAAAAGCCCGATGGCGGGGTGATCGGATGGGAAGGCGTGCCGCTTCCCCGCGCCCGCGCGGCGCTGCGCCGCACGCTGGGCTATGCGCCCCAGGCCGTCGACCTGCCCGAGGAACTCACCGGCCGCGAGTTCGCCATGCACATGGCGGCGCTCAAGGGGCTCGATCTGCGCGCCGCTGATGCGCAGTTCGGCGCCATCACCGATCGCATCGGTCTTCATGCGGACATCAACGGGCGGATCGCCACTTATTCCGGCGGGATGCGCCGGCGGCTGGTCTTCGCGCAGGCGCTGCTGGGCGCACCGCGCCTGCTGGTGCTCGACGAGCCGACGGCCGAGCTGGACGCGGAGACGGCGCATCATGTCGGCCTGCTCATTCTCGAGCGCGCGCAGGAGGCTTGCGTCATCATGACGACGCATCTGGCCGATGCGCTGGCGCCGCAGGCCGTGCAGGTGCTGCGGGTCGAGGCGGGCAAGATGACCGCCGCGTCATGAGCGCGGCCGGCGTGGTCCGCTCGGCCGCCCGCGCGGGCCTGCTGCGCTATCGCCGCAGCTGGGGCTTGTGGCTGCTGCTGCTCGTCGCACCGGTTGGCGCGCGCTTCATGATCGGGGACGAGAGCGGCGGCGTGCACATCGCCATCGACAATCGGCTGCCCCTGCTCACCGCGCCGGTGCTTGGCCTGTGGCTGGGCATCGTGGTCTCCACGCTGCTGCTGCCGGTGGCTTATGCCTATCTGCGCGCAAACGTCACGCGCCGCCAGCCCTGGCAAGTGGAGGAGGTGACCGCGGCCTCCCGCATCGCGATCATGCTGGGGCGTTTCGTTGCCGATGCAGCGGTCCTCCTCGCCGCGCTCGCCGCACTCACGCTGGCGGGCTGGTTCCTCTGCTGGCTGCTTGCGCAAGGCCCGCTCGATCTGCCGGGCATGAGCTATAGCCTGTGGATCATCGCGGCGCCCTCGCTCATCGGCCTTGCCGCCTTGCGCTCCTGGCTGAGCGCGCGGCCCTGGCTGCGCGGCGGGGCGGGCGATCTGCTGTTCGTTCTGCTGTGGCTGACGTCCATCGCCATGCCCGCCATGATGCAGGGCAGCGCGTCCTCCTTCAGCAGCAATCTGCTCGATTTCGCCGGCTATTACCGGCCGCTGGTCGCCGGGGCGCCGGGCGGCGCGAGCGATTTCGCGATCGGCGGGGTGGAGGTCGAGCCCGGGCGCGTCGTGCTGGACGTGGCGAAGGCGCTGGGCGCGCCCGGCTATGTCGCCTCGCGCATGGCGTGGATCGGCATCGCCATTCTCCTGGTGATCCTCTCGGGGCTCGCTTATCGGCCGCACCGTGCCGGCCGGCGCGCGCCGATGCAGGGCCGCCTTGCCCGTCTGCTTTCGGCCGGCCCGCCGCCTCGCGCCGATCCGGCAGCGCCGCCCGCGCTGCCCGCGCGCCGGCCGTTCGCCGGCCTGCTGTGGAGCGAGCTCAGGCTCATCGGCACGGGCCGGGTCTTCCTGCTGCTGGCGAGCGCCGCCACCGCCATCGGGCTGGCCGGCGATTATCGGCGCGGCGGCAGCGTCGCCGCTTTGCTGCTGCTCGCCTTCGCGCTGAGTGCCCATGCGGGCCGGTGCGAGGCGCGCGGATTGCTCATGCTGACGCGCACGACATCCCTCCCGCCGGCCGCGCGCCGCGCTGCCTTTCTTGCGGCGGGCACGCTCTGGGCGCTGTTGATGGCACTGCCTGCCGCACTGGTGCGCCTCTCGCCCGATCCGCTGCTGCTCGCGCTCGGCACCGGGGCGGCGGCCTCGACCGGGGCGCTCGGGCTGGCGATGCTCAGCGGCGGTCCCTTCGCGCCACGCCTCGTACTGCTCGTCGCCTGGTACGCTTATTTCTCGGCCTGAGGCTCAGTCCGCCTGCTGCGATGCCGCCGCCAGCGCCGCGCCGCGATCGCGCGCCGCGCGCACGGTGCGGGCGATGAGCGGGGCAAGCCCGTCCTCCTCGTCCAGCACGTTCAGCCCTTCCCGCGTCATGCCGCCCTTGCTGGCCACCGCATCGGCCATCGCGGCCGGCGTCACGTCACTCGATGCGGCACTCAGCGCGGCACCTTCCATCGTCGCGAGCGCCATGCGCGCCGCCATGTCGGGGGCGAGGCCGAGCTCCGCGCCGGCCGCGCTCAGCGCGTCGATGAACCGGTAGACGAAAGCGGGACCACAACCGGCCAGCGCGGTCGCCGTGTCGAACAGCGCTTCGTCCTCCAGCCATTCCACCAGCCCCAGCGCACGGCACAGGGCATCGGCCTGCGCCCGCACGCCGTCCGGCATCCCGGGCTCGCCATAGAGCGTGGAGACGCCTTTGCCGATGCGCACCGGCAGATTGGGCATGCAGCGCAGGATCGCGCCTGCCTGCGGAAAAGCGCTGCGCAACCGCGCGACGGGGACCCCCGCGAGGATGGAGAGGAGCACGGTCTCCGCGCCGATCGATCCGGCAAGCCCGGGCGCGACCGCGCCGAGCTGCTGCGGCTTGAAGGCCAGCATCACCACCGTGCCGGGCTCCAATGGCCCTTCGACCTGGGTGACGACGGTCACGCCCGGCGCGACGGGCCGGCCGCTCGGGCGGACAACCGTCACGCGCTCGGCAGGCAGGCCAAGCTCCAGCCAGCGGGCCAGCATGGCGCCCGCCATGTTCCCGCAACCGATGAGCAGAAGTCGCGCCGGCCAGCCGGCGTCCGCGTCAGGCTTCGCCATGCGTCTCGATCATGCTTGCAGCCATCGCTTCGAGCGGCGTCTTGCCGCCCCACAGCACGAACTGGAACACGGGGTAGAAGCGCTCGCACTCGTCGATCGCGCTTTCCACCAGCAATTGCGCCTGGTCGAGCGTGAGCGATCCGCTCGGCCCCAGCAGCGCCCCATGGCGGAACAGCAGGGTGCTGCTGGCCGACCAGAGTTCGAAATGGCCGAGCCAGAGCTGCTCGTTGATGAGCGCGATGGTCTCGCAGATGGCGATGCGCTTGTCGTCCGCCACGCGGATGTCGGGCAGGACGAGCAGCTGGAGCACCATGTCGTCGTCCCGCCAGATCGCCCGGACCTCATATTCGGTCCAGCTCCCGCGGTGGCGCGCCACGATCTCGTCCTCGCCGACATGCTCGAAGGCCCATTCATGCGCTTCGAAATAGGCAGCGAGCATGTCGATCGGTTCGGCTTCCTGCTCGCCGATGGTAAATCCGTCCCGGTCCATCATCTCAAAATATCGCAAATCCGTATCTGTTGGGTCGGGCCGCAGTCCGCCCTTGTCACGCCATATCTAGCATGGCGCCGCTGGAGCGCAAAGCGCCGGGGGCACCGGCACTGCCATCTAAGGCCGCCAATGTGCGCCAAATGGTGGATAAGCTGTGGATAAGCGGCGGATAAGGCGGGGACGAAACGCTCTCGTCCCTCGGGCGGCACGCCGACGCGCCACAGCCGATCCGGCGCGCTTTCAACGGACAAGCATGCGCCTGCCCCGCGCTTCGGCAGGGCAGGCCAAAGATAGGTCTGCGCCGAGACGCAGCCGGCGCTCAGTCCGGCTTCCGGGCGGCGCGGGTGCGCGGCTTGGCTTCCGATGCAGCGGCAGACGCGGCCGGCGCCTTGCCCTCGAGCGCAGCCAGCCGGGCCTCGAGCTGCGCGACCTGCTCGCGCGCCTCGGCGGCCATCTGCTTCACGGCATCGAATTCCTCGCGGCTGACGAAATCCAGCCCGCCGATCCATTCGCGCGCGCGCTCGCGGGCATTGCCTTCAAACTCGCGAGTCATGCCCGCGACCGTGCCCGCGGCGCCGTTGATGATCCTTGAGAGGTCGTCGAAAAAACGGTTCTCGCTCTGCATCGTTCGAATTCCTTTCCGCCCCCGTGGCGGCATATCGTCAGATTTGGGTACGCACACCGGGCGGCACAAGGCTTTCCGCGTCAGGATTTGCGCGGTCGATCTGGTAGGCGAGTATGCTCGCGAAGGATAGCCAGACGAGATAAGGCACCATCAGCCAGGCCGCCAGCGTCCGCACGCGGCCGAACAGCAGCGTCGTGACCACCGCCAGCGCGAGGATCACGAGGATGAGATAGAAGGCCAGCGTCGCTTCGTGCGCGCCGAAGAACAGCGGCGACCAGGCGAGATTGCAGGCGAGCTGGACGAGGAACAATGTGATCGCGATGCCCCGCCCCCGCGCGCCGCGCGCATGGAGCACCATCGCCAGCGCGAGGCCCATCAGCAGGTAGAGCAGTGGCCAGACGGTGCCGAATACCCAGCCCGGCGGCGTGACGTCCGGCTTGTCCAGCGCGGCGAACCAGCGATTGCCGTAGCCGCTGCCGGAGACATAGCCCGAGACCACGCCCAGGAACATGATGGTGGGCACAGTGACCAGTGCCCAGCGGAGATAGGAAAGGCGAAGCTGTCCTCGCGAGGCTATTTCGTTCACGCGTGCGCCTCGAAGCCAGAGCTCATTTTCCGAATCCCCCAACCGCTGAAATCCCGGATGCGCAAGGTTTGCGGCCTCTCATCCTGCCACGCAAGCGGAAATGCCGCAGATGCGAGACAGGATCGTGTCAGGTCGCCGCGCGCTGTGCCGCGATGAGAAATTCCACATTGCCTTCCGGTCCGGTGATGGGGCTCGGGGTGATGCCGATCACCTGCCAGCCCGGCTGCGCAGCGAGCCAGCCGCGCACATCCTCGCACACCCGCGCATGGATCGCCGGATCGCGCACCACGCCGCCCTTGCCGACATCGGCGCGCCCCGCCTCGAACTGGGGCTTGATGAGCGCGACCAGCAGCGCACCGGGCGCCGCGAAGCCGAGCGGGCGCTCCAGCACCTTGGCAAGGCTGATGAAGCTCGCATCGCACACGATGATGTCGATCGGCTCGGGCACATGGGCCTCGGTGAGGATGCGGGCGCTCGTCTGCTCATGGACGATGACGCGCGGGTCCTGCCGCAGCTTCCAGGCGAGCTGGTTGGTGCCGCTGTCGATCGCATAGACTCGCGCGGCCCCGTTCGCCAGCAGCACGTCGGTGAACCCGCCGGTGGAACTGCCCACGTCCATGGCCACGCGGCCGGTCACGTCGAGCGCGAAATGCGCCAGCGCGTGCGCGAGCTTCAGCCCCCCGCGCGAGACCCATGGATGATCGCGCCCGCGCAGCGTGATCGCGGCATCCTCGGCCACCGCCTGCCCCGCCTTGTCGACCGGCTTGTCGCCCACCAGCACATTGCCGGCCATGATGAGCGCCTGTGCGCGGGTGCGGCTCTCCGCCAGCCCGCGGTCCACCAGCAACTGGTCGAGCCGTTTCTTCGCCATGGGCTCAGTTCTTCACGAGGGCGGTGAGCATGGCGGGCGTCAGCACTTGCGGCAGCACCGCCGGCTGTGCGGCGCCCGGCGCATAATGCAGGTAGAGCGGCACGCCCGATCGCCCGTGCTCCTCCAAGAAGCGGCTGATCGCGGGGTCCGCATTGGTCCAGTCGCCCACCATCACGGCCACATTCCCCCGCTCGAAGGCGCGGCGCACTTCGTCGCGGTCGATGGCGTTGGCTTCGTTCACTTTGCAGGTCAGGCACCAGTCCGCCGTGAAATAGAGGAAGACCGGGCGCTTCTCCGCCCGCAGCGCGGCAAGGCGCGCGGCATTGAAGGGTTCCCCCGCCAGTTCCGCGCCCGTGGCCGGCCGGTCCGAGCGCACCAGCGGCGGCGCGGCGATCGCTGCCGTGCCCAGCAGCACCAGCGCCAGCGCGCCGGCCGCCCGGGGCGTGACATGGCCCAGTCGCTGGCGGCGGCCGAGCAGCACGAGCAGGGCGATGGTCGCCAGCGCCAGCGCCGCGCCGAGCGCGATGCCGCCCGTCCCGAGCTGGCGCGAGAGCAGCCACGCCAACCCCAGCGCGGTCAGCCCCATCGGCACGGCCATGATCCTGCGGAAGCGGGTCATCCAGCCGCCCGGGCGCGGCATCAGCCGGCGCAAGGCGGGGACGAAGGCGATGGCGATGAACGGCGTGGCGAGCCCCAGTCCCAGCCCGGCGAAGACGGTCAGCGCGAGCGGCCAGGGCAGCACCAGCGCGGCGCCCATGGCCGCACCCATGAAGGGCCCGGTGCAGGGCGTGGCGACGAAGGCGGCAAGGATGCCGGTCCAGAACGCGCCGACATGGCCGCCCTGCCCGGCCTTGCCCTGTCCCACGCCGATGGTGCCGATCTCGAAGGCGCCGGCCAGATTGAGCGTGATCGCCACCATCAGCACCAGCAGCAGCGCAATGACGCGCGGATCCTGGAGCTGGAAGGCCCAGCCGATCTGCGCGCCGCCTGCGCGAATGGCCAGCATCAGCGCGCCCAGCGCAAGGCAGGTGAGCAGGATGCCGGCGGTATAGGCCAGCGCTTCCCCGCGCGCCTGCCGCTGGTCGCCCCCGGCTTTGGCGAGGCTGATCGCCTTGAGGCTGAGGATCGGGAAGACGCAGGGCATGATGTTGAGGACGAGCCCGCCGAGGAAGGCCCCGCCCAGCGCCAGCAGCACGCCCGCAAGGCTGAGGCCCCCGCTGGCCGCCATATCGCCACCACCGTCGGCCCAGGTCCCGCCGGACGGCACCGGCCCCGGCGCCGCACGGATCTGCAGTGCGACCCCGGGCGAGATCGCCAGCACGCCTTCGATCACGCCGTCCGTCGCCGCGCCGTCGCTTGCCTCCATCTCGATCACCAGCGCGTCGCCGACCCGTCGCGCCCGCTGGGGCTCGGCATAGCGCACGCGTTGCGGTGTCAGCGCGAAGAACCACGGCTCGCCCACTGCTGCAGCGGCGGGATAAGGCACGGCGATGGCGATGCGCCCGTCCTGCGCCGCATAGCTCGCCTGCTGGTCGAGCGGGCGGGGCAGCGCCGCGCGGAAGCCGTCGAACAGCGCCCGGTCCTCGGGCCGGACCGCGCCGTCGCCAATGGTCAGCGTGGTCGCGATCTCGCCCTGCTCGGGCACGCAGATGCTGTCCGTGCAGGCCAGCCATTGCGCCTTGCCGCGAATGGGCAGCCTTGTCCCCTTCGCCAGACCGGCCGGCAGAGTGACGTCGAGCAGCACCGCATGGTCATGCTCGTAGACATGGTTCATGAGGCCCGCGATCAGCAGCCGCTCCGGCACCGGATAGCGGAACGGCCCGGCCTTCACGCCCTCGGGCAGGTCCCATGCCACGCGCATGCCCGCGCCCGCATCCCCCGGATTTTCCCAATATCCGTGCCAGCCCTTGTCCGGCCGCATGACGATGGCGAGCGTCACGGTCTCGCCGGCCGCCGGCGTGGACGTCTCGGCCGCCAGCGATGCGCGGATATGCGGCGTGCCGCTCTGCGCGAAGGCACCGCCCGCCTGGGCATGGGCGCCCGAGGCGCTCGCCAGCGCCGCCAGCAGCAGGCAGGCCGCCAACAAAAGGCCATTGAGCAGGCGCAAGGGAAGGTCCATGGAGCGATCCATCGGCCGGATATCTAGGCGCAGCCTATCGTCATCCCAAGGAGAATTTCATGAAGCGCATGCTCGCGGGCTTTCTCACAGGCACCATGCTGGTCCTATCGGCGCCGGCAAGCGCCCAGCCCGCCCCGGCCCCCGTGTCCACGCCCGCCGCGACGCCCGCCAAACCGCCCCGGCTGCTGGTGGTGATTTCCGTCGACCAGTTCTCGGCAGACGTCTTCGCGGCCCATCGCGCTTCATGGACCGGCGGCCTTGCCCGGCTGACGCAGGGCGCCGTCTTCCCCAAGGGCTATCAGAGCCACGCCGCGACCGAGACCTGCCCCGGCCACTCGACGATCCTCACCGGCAATCGCCCGGGCCATACCGGCATCGTCGCCAATGACTGGATCGACCAGTCCGTCGCCCGGCAGGACAAGACGGTCTATTGCTCGGAGGACCCCGCGCAACCGGGCAGCAGCTCGCGCGATTATGTCGCGTCCGTCCAGTTCCTGCGCGTGCCCACGCTCGGCGATTACATGAAGACCGCCAATCCCGCCTCGAAGGTCGTGTCCGTCGCGGGCAAGGACCGCGCGGCGATCATGATGGGCGGGCGCAAGCTCGATCAGATCTGGTGGTGGGGCGCGGACGGCTTCACCAGCTACAAGGGCACGGCGGTGACGCCGCTGGTGCAGCGCGTGAATGCCGGCGTGAAGATTCTGATCGATCAGGATCGCCCCGCCATGGAAATCCCGGATCAGTGCCGCGCGGTGGATCGGCCCGTGCAGGTGACGCCGACCGTCTCCGTGGGCGCGGGCCATTTCGCGCGCAAGGCAGGCGACATCCGCGCTTTCCGCGCCTCGCCGGAATATGACGCGGCAGTGCTCGCGCTCGGCGCCAGCCTGCTCGAGGACCAGAAGCTGGGCCGTGGCGATGCGACGGACCTGCTCATCCTCGGCCTCTCCGCCACCGATTATATCGGCCACAGCTTCGGCACGCGCGGCGCGGAAATGTGCCTGCAGATGGACAGCCTCGATCGCGAGCTGGGCGCTTTCTTCGACCGGCTGGATGCCGCCGGGATCGATTATATGGTCGCGCTCACGGCCGATCATGGCGGGCAGGACCTGCCCGAGCGGCAGCGCGAACAGGCGGCGAGCGATGCCGCGCGCGTGCAGCCGTCGCTTTACCCCAAGGCGGTCAGCGCGGCGCTGGCGGCGAAGACCGGCCTCACCGGCGATCTCATCCTCGGCACCGGCCCCTTTGGCGACGTCTACGTCAACCGCAGCCTCACGCCCGCGCAGCAGGCGCAGGTGCTCAAGGAAGCGCGCGCTTTCTATCTCGCCCATCCGCAGGTCGAGACCGTGTTCACCCGCGCCGAGCTGGTCGCTGCGCCCGAACCTTCCGGCCCGCCGGAAAGCTGGAGCCTGCTCACCATGGCGAAGGCGAGCTTCGACCCGCAGCGCTCGGGCGATCTCGTCGTGCTGCTCAAGCCCCGGGTCACGCCCATCGCGGACGGCGGCGCGGGCTATGTCGCCACGCATGGCAGCCCGTGGGACTATGATCGCCGCGTGCCGATGCTGTTCTGGCGCAAGGACATGGTGCACATGGAGCAGCCGCTCGGTGTCGAGACGGTGGACATCCTCCCCACCCTCGCCGCACAGATCGGCCTCGCCCTGCCCGCGACCGGCATCGATGGCAAATGCCTCGATCTCGATGCCACCGCCGCGAGCAGCTGCCCGGCCCGGTAACGCCGCGGCGGCGCGGACACATTCCCGAGGCCGGCGGCGCACCACATCTCGTCATTCACGACGTCATCCCGGACTCGATCCGGGATGACGAGCGAAAATGGCTGAAGAGCACGCTCCTTGGCTCCCTTAAAGTCCGCGAATTTGTCCACACCGTGGGGTATCGAAATTCAGTTGATGGCGTGGCGATGTCGATCAGCCCTGCCCGCACGGGCAGTTGCGGGGCCATGGAAGATCGCTAAACTCCCCTGACAGATCCGGCGGACCGGCCGGGCAAGCGACAGGAGAGCGAATGACCAGCCAGGGCCGCATCGTCATCACCGGAGCCTCGGGCCAATATGGACGGCTCGCCACGGACCTGCTGATCGCGCAGGGGCTGGCGGACCGGCTCATCCTCATCACCCGCAGCCCCGCCCGCCTCGCCGATCGCGTCGCGCAGGGCTGCACGGTGCGCTATGGCGACTATGACAAGCCGGAGACGCTGGCCGATGCCGTCCGGGACGCCGAGAAGATGCTGCTCATTTCCGGCACCCGCGTCGGCGCGCGCGTCGTCCAGCACAAGGCCGCGATCAACGCGGCGGCGGCGGCCGGCGTCCGCCACATCCTCTACACCAGCTTCATCGGCATCGACGATCCCGCCAATCCCGCCGAGGTGCGGCACGACCATATCGAGACCGAGCGGCTCATGCGCGCCTCCGGCATGGCATGGACGGCGCTGCGGGACGCCCATTATGCCGATGCCATGCTGCTCATGGCGGGCCCGGGGATGATGGCCACCGGCCAATGGGTGAGCAATGCCGGCGACGGGCGCGAGGCGATGGTCTGGCGAGACGATTGCGTGGCCTGCGCGGTCGCCGTGCTCACCACGCCGGGCCATGAGAACAAGGTCTACAATATCACCGGGCCGGCGCTTCAGACCTTCGACGAGGTCGCCGCGCTGGTGCGCGAGATCACCGGCCGCCCGCTCGAGCATGTGAAGGTGGGCGATGAAGGCCAATATGCCCTCTTCGATGCCATGGGCATTCCGCGCCGCCCGGTGGACGACCAGTATGTGAGGGGCATTCCTTGGAACAGCGACGACATGGTGACGTTCGGCCGCGCCATTCGCGAGGGTTTCCTGGAGATCTGCACGGACGACGTGGAGAAACTCACCGGTCGCAAGGCGCGCTCCGTGCGCCAGATGATCGAGGAGAACCGGGCGATGCTGCAGGCGGCGGCGGACAATGCGGCCCAGCCGGCATGAACCGCGCCGATTATGCGCGCTACCTCACCGCCTTCCATGCAAAGGACCAGGGCTGATCGACATCCAGATGATGGCGTGACGAAAATGGTGGTTTTCCGGGACCCGGCGCGCAGCGTACTCAAGGTACGTGAGCACCGGAAGACCGGGAAACCACCATTTGCAGGCCGCCAGCGCTGGATGTCGATGAGCCCTGGACGCGGTCTGCGATTTCTATGCCGAGCCCATGGACATGCGCTTCTTCGGCGTCGTGCTGCGCTCCCGGGAGGGCATGAAGCGCTTCTACGGCTTTCTTCATGCCCATGTGCTGGAAAGTGTGCGCGTCCTCAATTTCGCGGCCAGCGAGACGCTCACCGCCGTCGATGCGATCGTGCGGGTGGAGGGCATCAGCGATCTCGACCGCGCGCCGCTCGATGCGCATGGCGCGCCGGGACTCTTCCCCATCCGCAAGGGCGAAGTGCAGGAGATGCGGCAATTCATCTTCTACACGCTGCGCGACGGCAGGATCGCCAATGTGGAATGCGCGCTCATGCCGCCCGGCTGAACACGCCGCCCGCAGGCATTCCCCGGACAAGTCGGACAAAAGGACGGCTCCGGCCGCCAGAACGGCCGGAGCCTTGCGGAACGGCCCCCCGCGGAAACGGATGATGGGGACCGTTCAACCTCGCTGGATTACTTCACTTGCTTCCCGTGCTTCACCACGATGTCGACGCGCTGGAGCAGCGCCACCTGATTGAGCACATCGCCTTTCACCGCGATAATGTCCGCATATTTCCCCTCGGTGACAGTGCCGTAATCCTTGTCCGCCTTCATCGCGACGGCGGGCCAGTAAGTGGCGGCGCGGATGGCCTCGATGGCCGGCACGTCGAACTTGTTCACCCACAGGTCGATTTCCTGCCAGGTGCTGCCTGAGTGGAAGAACATGGGCACGCCCGAGTCCGTGCCGATCAGCAGCACCGCCCCGGATTGGCGCAGCTGGTCGAACTTGCGGCGCAGCGTGGGGCCGCGCTGGGGCACCTGCTTGAAATATTCGATGCGCTCTGGATGGCTCAGGGACTGGCGGATGTCCGTGACGATCTCCGGAGGCAGGCCTTCATGCCAGGCCTCGCCGTCGACGAACTCGGGATTGTTGATCCAGTCGGGATAATTGTTGAGGATCGCGACGGTGGGCGTCCAGAACAGCGGGCCGAGCGCGCCGCTGCGCCCCGTGCGCTCCACCAGCATGTCCATCACGTCCTTGGGGAATTCGGGCGCTGCGCCAAGGCCGGTATGCTCGAAATCGTCGACGCCCGCTTTCAGGCCGAGGCGGATTTCCTCGGGGCGATGGGCATGGGCCACCACCTGCAGGCCATGGGCATGGGCCTCGTCGACGATCGCGGTGATCTCGGCCTCGCTCATCTCGTCCACGTCGATCAGCTTGACCAGATCGACGCCCGCCTTGGCGATGCGCCGGATCTTCGCGCGGGCATCCTCGGGCGAGGAGACGCCCCAGCGATAGCGCTCGGTGCCTGGATAAGGCTTCTTCTGGATGAACGGGCCGGAGACGAACAGCGTCGGCCCCGGGATCTTGCCGGCCTTGATCGCGTCGCGCACCGCGATGCTGTCCTCCAGCGCCGCGCCCAGATCGCGCGCGCCGGTGATGCCGGCCATCAGCAGCTGCTTGGCGCTGGCGGGCATGATGACGTCGCGGAACTGGTCGGGATAGGTCTTCTGCCAATGCTCATAGACCGAATGGCCGGTCAGCATCAGATGGACATGCATGTCCCACAGGCCCGGCAGCACGGTCATGCCCTCGGTGGAGATCCGCTTCGCGTCCGCCGGCACCGCCAGCGTGTCGACCGTGCCCACCGCCAAGATCCGCTCGTTCTCGACAAGGATCACGCTGTTGCGGATCGGCGCCTTGAGCGTACCGTCCACCAGCGTCCCGCCGACCAGCGCCAGCGTCTCCGCCCGCGCGGCCATGCCCGGAATGATCTGCGCGAGCAGCAGCGTGACTGCCGCGATCATGAATCGAACCATGTCTATCCCCCGTGATGAAGGGGACAGTATCAAACCGTATACTAAATACAACCCGTCTTGCTGCGATCCGCGACGAGTTGTCTAAGGGCTAGAAAAGCCTTGGAAAAACGGCCAGCGGAGGGCCTTCGGGCAGGCTCAATGTGTTTCGCTCGGCGCCCGACCCGCGCGAATCCCTCGCGCTCAGCTCAGGGCGTAATAGCGCACGAAATTGCCGTCCGGCTTGCGCTCGCCCACGCCGATGAAGACATGGCGAGTCATCCAGTCATATCTGCCCTTGCTCGTCTCGAAGGTCGGCTGCGCGCGCAGATAATAATCCTCATGCGCCACCGGCTCCCCGCCCTCGAACGCCCAGGCGCGCAGCCTGGCCATCGAGTCCGGCTTGCGCCCCCAGAGATAGCCCCGGTTCTGCATGTAGATGATCTCGCCGTCGTCCGTTTCCAGCAGGTAGCGGGCATCGAACACCGCCGTGTCGTCATCGCGGAAATGGGCATAGTCGCCGCCCGAGTTCGGCACGGCGCGCCCGCGCAGGCGCGGCCCCTCGAAATGCCCCTCGTCCACCAGCACGGCGGAGCGGAAGCCGCCATTGTGGACATTGGGCACGGCGAAGACCCGCGTGAACATGAGGCGGCACTCGAAAGCGAATTCGAGCACCGGATTGTCGAGAGTGGAATAGGTCATGGCTCGGCTCCTGTGTCGGCAGTCCCGGATGGCGCTCCTGCACTCACCCTCTCAATAATTGGAGAGGATGGTGAGGCCCGGCGTATCGAGCGGCAGTCCGCGCTTCTGCTTCTCCAGTTCCTCCGCGCGCGTCTTGCCCTGCAGGTCGATCAGATAGGCGTGGATGGCGTCCACCTGCGCCGGGCCCAGCCGGTCGTCCCAGCGCGGCATGCCATTGGGCAGCAGCAGCCCCTCCAGCACGATCTGGCGGAAGGCCTTGTGCGTGCCTTCGCTCATCCGCCGCAGGTCCGGCGTGATGGAGCGCGGCTGGTTGGAATGGCAGAGCGCGCAATTGCCCATGAACAGCTCCATGCCCTGTGCGATGGTCTGCGGCGTGACGCCCGGCGCCTGCGCGGGCGGCGACGGCGCGGGCTGGAGCGGCGGCAGTTCGTCGGGGATCGGCACGGGCCCGCCATCGAGCCGGAAGACGAGGATGCGCCCGGCATTGCCGCGGCTGTAGGCGGCCGAATAGGGCGGCACATAGGGAAATCCGCCGCCGCCCCAGGCCGCCATCACCGCGACATATTGCACGCCGCCCACCTTGTAGGTCATCGGCGCGGCGAGGATGGACGTGCCGGTGTCGATATCCTTGAGCAGCTTGCCGTTCGCGCTGTCGAACACGCGCAGATGCCCGTCGATGCTGCCCTGGAAGACGAGACCGCCCGCCGTCGCCAGCGCGCCGCCCCGGTCCTGCCAGCCGGCCGTCCTGCGCGCCCATTTCGTCTTGCCGGTCAGCGGATCGATGGCGCGCAGCTCCGTGCTGCCGGGATTCTCCTTCACCCACGCCATTTCGGGCCGCGCCTCGATGGCGGCGCGCAGCGGCGGCGGCAGCGTCGGCAGGATAGCGAGCAGGTCGGAGGTGAACAGCAGCGCGGCGTCCGTGTTCAGCATCTTGCGCGCCACCGGCTTCTGGCCCGGCGTCATGAAGATGACATTGCCCATGTCCTGTACCGCGCCGATGTAGAGCCCGGTCTTCGGGTCATAAGCGGCCGGATGCCAGTTGCGCGCGCCCGGCGTGGCGGGGAAGATGATCTTCGGCCCGTCCGTATAGTCGGCACGTTCGGGCGTCAGCCGGGGCCGCCCGGTCTTCATGTCCACGCCGTCCGCCCAGTTCACCCGCACCAGCGGATTGGCGCGCAGCAGTTTGCCGTCGCGCCGGTCGAGCACGTAGAGGAAGCCGTTCTTGGGCGCATGGAGCACCACCGGCCGCTCTTCGCCGTCCACCGTCATGCGCGTGAGGATCATGGGCGCGGTGGCGGTATAGTCCCAGTTGTCGCCGGGCGTTTCCTGATAATGCCATCTCAGCCGGCCGGTCTTCGCATCGAGCGCAACGATGGAGGAGAGGTAGAGATTGTCCCCGCCTTTGGGGCTGCGGCGGGAGGTCGCATAGGGTCCGCCGTTGCCCGTGCCCACCAGCACGAGCCCGGTCTCGGGATCGTAGTTGATCGCGTCCCACGGCGCGCCGCCTCCGCCGATGTCCCAGCGGCTCTGCGGGTCCCATGTCTTCACCGCCGGCTCGAGGTCGGGATGGTCCTGCGGCCCCAGCGCCGGGTCGCGCGGCACGACGAAGAATCGCCATGCGAGCTTGCCCGTCTCCAGGTCGAAGGCGCTCACGGCCCCGCGCACGTCATATTCTGCGCCCGCATTGCCGATGACGACGACATTGCCCGCGATTTCCGGCGCGCCGGTCGAGGTGTCGCCGCGCGCGCGGTCGACCACGATATCGCTTTTCCACAGGACCGTGCCGCTCTTCGCATCCAGCGCGTACATCCAGCCGTCGAGGCTCGCGACATAGACCTTGCCGCGCGCCACCGCGACGCCGCGATTGACCATGTCGCAGCAGACCGTGCGATTGACCTGCATGTCGATCTCGGGCTCGAAGCGCCACAATTCGCGCCCGCTCGCCGCATCGAAGGCATAGACGCGCCCGGCGACGCCGCTCGTGTACATCACGCCGTCAATGACCAAGGGCGTCGCTTCCAGCCCGCGCCCGGTACCGAGCGCGGCTTCCCAGGCAAGGCCGAGCCGGTCCGCATTGCCGGTGTCGATGTCGGTCAGCGTCGAATAATGGGATTTGCCGATGTCCCCGCCCGGCGTCACCCAGTCCTGCCCGGCGAGCGACCCGCTGCCCGATCCGCCGTCCGCGCCGGAGCATGCGGCCAGCGCCAGCAGGCACATGGCCCCGATCAGCCCTAGGGCTAGCCTTGGTCCTCTCATCCCCTCCCCCGATCCGCGCCTGCAGGCGCATTCTTCGCTATCGGCTCGACGATCGTGCCCTGCCTCGCCGGGCTTTCCCGGTCGCGAACGGCAGGGCGTGCAGCTCACGGCACCGGGGCCGCGAGCCAGCCTTGCAACGCCCCGGGAGGCGCTGCGTGTGTCATCCGGTCAGGCCGCGCGCACCGGCGCGTCGACATACATGGCCTTGATCTCGAGATAGGCCATCAGCCCGTCGACGCCGCCCTCGCGGCCGATGCCGGATTGCTTGTAGCCGCCGAAGGGCAGGTTCCAGTCCACCTTGAGGCCGTTCTGGCCGATGCCGCCGGTGCGCACGCGCCGGGCGATGTCGAAGGCGGCTTGCGGGTCCTTGGTCAGCACCGAGCCGGAGAGGCCGTAGACGCTGTCGTTCGCCACCGCGATCGCTTCCTCCTCGTCCTCCACGGGGATGATGCTGAGCACCGGCCCGAAGATCTCCTCCTGGGCAATGCGCGACTTGTTGTCGACATTCTTGAACAGCGTCGGCTCGATGAAATAGCCCTGGTTGAGATGCGTGGGCCGGTTGCCGCCCGTCACCAGATCGGCCGTCTTCCTGCCTTCCTCGATATAGCTTTCGACGCGCTCGAGCTGCCGCTTCATGGCGAGGGGCCCAAGCTGCGTCGCGGGATCGTCGGAATAGCCGATCTTCACGTTGCGCATCTCGGCGGCGATGGCGTCGGCGATCTCGTCCTGCCGGCCGCGCGGCACGATGAGGCGGCTGAGCATCGCGCAGACCTGACCGGAAAGCAGCGTGATGGTGTTGGTCATCAGCTTCGCGGTTTCCTCGGCACTGAAGTCGTCCCGCACGATCGCGGCGGACTTGCCGCCCAGCTCCAGCGTGCAGCGCGCGATGCGTTCGCCGCAGACGCTGGCGATGCGCCGGCCCGCGAGCGTGGAGCCGGTGAAGCTCACCTTGTCCACGCCGGGATTGCAGACCAGATGGTCGCTTGCCTCGCGATGGCCGCAGACGAGATTGACGACACCCGCCGGCACGCCCGCCGCGTCGCAGGCTTCCGCGATGATATAGGCTTCGAGCGGCGTCTCGGGCGAGGGCTTCATGATGACCGTGCAGCCGGTGATGAGCGCATTGGCGAGCTTGGACGCCATGAGCGCATAAGGCGCGTTCCACGGCGCGATGGCGGCGACAACACCGACCGGCTCATAAGCGAGATAGGCGGCCGCGGCCGCCTGCGTCTCGCGCTGCTGGATATAGTCGAAGCTGGCGCCAACCTTCCGGATATTGTCGAACTGGACAGTGCCCGTGGCGGCCATGCCGGGCGCGAAAGTGGCGAGGCCACCCATCTGGGCAGTCCAGGCGCGGGCCAGCTCCGGCTCGCGGCTCCGCAGATGCGCGGCGATCTTCTCCATGACGGCATTGCGCTCGGCGACGCTCATCCGGGGCCACGGCCCCCGGTCGAAGGCGTCGCGCGCGGCGGCGACGGCGGCATCCATGTCCGCGTCATCAGCTTCGGCCACGGCGCCGACCACCTGCTCGCTGTTGGGGGAGACCAGCTCGATCATGCGGCCGGAATGCGCCGCGCGCCATTCCCCGCCGATCCACAGCTTGTCGGGATGCTTCACGAAGACGCCTTCGGGGTTCAGTCCTGGCTGGGCCACGCTCTCTCTCCTGCATGCGGCCACCGCCTTGTTGGCGGACAGCCATGGTCCCATGTCGCTTCAGGCATGGGATTCGATGGGTCGAATGCTAATCATCGGCACTTGCGCGGCGCAAGTGCAAACATCGCCGGCCGCGACGATTTGTTGACTTTGTCTGGCGTGTTGCGTGGGGCCGCCTCCCGACGGGCCGCCCGGGTTCAGCCGTCCGCCATCAGCGCGTCGACCGCGCGGCGGCTGAGCGTGATGAGCTGCGTCACTTCCGCTTCGGACAGCGCGGCGCGGATCGGCTGCTCGATCTGCCGGCCCAGCGCGGCAAGGTCCGCCATCACGGCTTCGCCCGCCCCGGTCAGCCGCAGCGCATTGCGGCGCCTGTCCTGCGTGGAGCGCTGCCGCTCGGCAAGGCCGCGCTTTTCCAGATCGTCGACGATCGCGACCACGATGGATTTGTCCGTCCCGATCTCGCGCGCGATCTCGGTTTGCGAGCAGCCCGGATTGGCGGCGATCAGCGCCATGGTGGAGAAGGTGCCCGAGCGCAGGCCAAACGGCTCGAAAGCGGCCACGATGCGCGTGGTGAGCATGTTGCGCAGCAGCCGGATCGTCGGGCCGATGCTTTCGCCCAGCATGCCGCGATTCATGCCCGGCCCGATGCCCGCATCCGGCGCGCGGGTCTCGGCTGCA
Organism: Sphingobium sp. SYK-6; assembly: GCF_000283515.1. Taxonomy (GTDB): domain Bacteria; phylum Pseudomonadota; class Alphaproteobacteria; order Sphingomonadales; family Sphingomonadaceae; genus Sphingobium; species Sphingobium lignivorans. The sequence continues at coordinate 758,729 of NC_015976.1, read as the reverse complement.
CCGGACTGGTCCTGAAGCGGCTCGGTCATGGCATTGGTCCCTGTTGGCGCGCGACGGCGGCGCGTTGCTGCAAAACTGACCATGCGCCCATTCAATGGTTGAGTTTCACAACCATCTTGACTTGCGCACTTGAGCCGGTTCACAGATGTGTCCGGAAAAAGTCAATAGCGGCGCATGCGCGAGTCCCGTCCCTAAGCGGGCGACGCAGGACGCGCGCAGGAGAGAGGACCGCCGGACATGATCGTCGTCAATCAATTGCACCCTCTCTTCTTCGGCGAGATCGTCGGAGCGGACCTCACCGCCGAACCCAGCGAGGACCTGCGCAATACCGTTCAGGATGCGATGGACCGCCACGCCGTCTGCGTCGTGCGGCAGGGGCCGATCACCGATGAGCAGCATATCCGCTTCGCGCGCCTCTTCGGCCCACTCGAATTGCCGCCCGGCTATGGCACCCGCCCCGCGGGCCGCATGGCGCCCGAGCTGTTCTTCGCGGGCAATCTCGATCTGGAGGGCAATATCAAGCCCCTCACCCCGGCCAACCAGAATGTCGCCAAGGGCGCCGAGCGCTTCCATGCGGACAGTTCCTTCAATCCGCTGCCGTCCAAATGGTCGATGCTGCGCGGTGTCGAATGCCCCCCGCCGGAAGTCGGCGGCGACACGCTGTTCGTGGACCTGCGCGCGGCCTATGACGATCTGCCGCCGGAAATGAAGGCCCGGGTCGAGGGCATGACCGGCATTCATGATTTCTGGCTCGGCCGCAAATATGCGGGACTCGAAGTCACCGAGGAGATGCGGGCGGCGATGCCCATGCCGCCGGTCCATCATCCGCTGGTGCGCGAGGCGCCGCTCGGGCGCAAAGCGCTGTTCGTCGGCGGCCATTGCGTCGGCGTGGTCGGCATGGACCCGGAGGAAGGCCATCGCTTCGTCGAGGAACTCTACGATCATGTGACGCAGCCCCGCTACGTCCATCGCCACCACTGGCGGCTCGGCGACATCGTGATCTGGGACAATCGCTTTGCGCTGCACGCCGCAACGCCGCTGGAAACCGACAAATATCGCCGCGACATGCGCCGCGCCACGATCAACGAGAGCGGCGAGGAAATCGATGCCTATGAGTATCGCCGCCGGCAGGAAAGCGCGCAGGCCTGAGGTCGATGCCGCCGCGCGGGCCTCTCTCAGCGCGGCAGATAATCCGGCGCCATCGCGGCCTCGATGGCGGCGTGGCGCGCTTTCACGGAGTCGATGAACTGCGGATGGGTGATGACATAGAGCTTGTTCGCGCGGATGGCGTGGAGCGTCATGTGCCCCACGTCCAGCGGATCGAGCCAGAAAGGCGCGCCGCCGGTGTCGGCGGGCAGCGCACCGTGCGGCTCGCCTCTTGCGCGGAACGGGCTTTCCACGCGGAAAGCGGCCGGGCGGTTCTCTTCCGTCTGCGCGATGTTGGTGGCGACCGGCCCGGGGCAGACCACGCTGGCGCCGATGGCGAGGCCCTTGGCTTCCAGCTCCAGCCGCAGATGCTCGGTGAGCGAGATCACTGCCGCCTTGGTCGGCGCGTAGATGCCCCGCGTGAGCCGGGCGCTCATCACCGCGCCTTCGGACGCGACATTGACGACATGGCCCCCTTTTCCGTGCGCCTTGATGCGCGGCAGCCCTGCGACGAGCCCGTTCGCCACGCCGATGAGATTGACGCCCACGCCCCAGTCCCAGTCCTCATGCGTGGCTTCGTCGACGGGCCCCGCGATGCCCACGCCGGCATTGTTGACGAGGATGCGCAGCGGCCCGAGCCGCGCCTCGGCCTCGTCCAGCGCGGCGGCGAAGCCCGGCCGGTCCGTCACGTCGAGGCGGAAGGCAGCGAAGCGGTCGGCCCAGCCTTCCCGCGCCGCGACATCGCGCGCCTGCGCCAGATGGTCCTCCCGCAGATCGCAGATCGCCACCCGCGCGCCCTGCGCCGCCAGCGCCCGCGCGATGCCGAGGCCAATCCCGCTGCCGCCGCCCGTCACGAAGCTCATCGCACCGGAAACGCTTTCCATCATCCCTCCTGTCGACACTCGTCGCTCACCCGCATTTCTCATGACCGGGAAAGTGAAAAGTCAACGCAAAAAGGAAATTAATCGATGGCTGTCGATCTTTATCATGGCGAACCGGGGTCTAACAGCCTCAAGGTCCTTCAGGCCATTCACGAGAAGGGCGTGCCCTTCACCAGCCATTACATAAACCTGACGAAATTCGAGCAGCATGATCCGGAATATCTCAGGATAAATCCTGCCGGACAGGTGCCGACACTTGTGCATGACGGGCGCGTTCTTGTCGAATCCACCGTCATCAACGAATATATCGATGATGCCTTTCCCGGCCCGCCGCTCAAGCCGGCCGATCCCTACGATCAGGGCCTCATGCGCATCTGGACCAAATATGTCGACGAGGTGTTCCGCCCCTCCCTCTCCTTCCTGGCCTGGCATGCGGTCATTCCCGGGCTTGCCGGCGCCATGCCCGAGGGCGCGTTCGAGGAACGGCTCGCCCGCATCCCCCTGAAGGAGAAGCGCGACAAATGGGCGCTGGCGGCGAGCGGCGGCTTCACCGAGCGCGAGCTGGAGAGCTGGCGGCACAATCTCGCCGAAGTGACCGACCGGGTGGAGCAGGCGCTCACCGGCCATAACTGGCTGGTGGCGGATCGCTTCACCCTTGCGGACATCGCCGTGTTCGCCATGGCCATCTCCATGCCGCGCAGCCATGGCCATCTCTGGAATGCCGAGCGCACGCCGCATGCCATGGCGTGGCTGGAGCGCATGAAGGCCCGCCCCGGCGTGGCGGCCGCGCTCGCCATGCCCAATCACACCAGCTTCGCGCGGGCAGAGGGCTGATCGGCGCGGCGCTGCCGCCCGAGCTACGAAAATACGCCCCGACCGTTGCCGGCCGGGGCGTGTCCAGTGCTCCTCGGGTCGCCTCGTCAATCAGGTGAAACGCAGGGCCATCCTGCGGCGGCGCAACGTCGCGCCGGCCATCGCAAAACCGCCGATCATCATGGCCCAGGTCGCCGGTTCCGGCACCGCACCGGGTCCGGCATTCTGGTCGCTGCCAAAGACCTTCAGCTCGTTGAGCCCCATGGCAAAGGGCTGGTAGAGATTGTGCGCGCCGCCGGTCAGCGGCATGAACTGGATGTAGCGGAAGCTCTCGTCCGACAGCGCGCTGAACGATTGCGCAAGCGGCGCGACGCCATGGGTGTGGACCATCAGCGATCCCACCGCGAGCAGGGTCGGAGCGCCGCCGATCCTGGAACCGTTCGCGCCGTCGTCGATCAGGACATTCGAGCCGAAGATCGCGAAGGTCGCCGTGCCGCGATCCTGGACATGCCCATTGCTGGTATTGAACAGCTCGAAGCCGGAAAGCGTATAGGCCGCGCCGAGGTCGACCGCCACGAACGGATTGCTCACCGTCGGAGAGGAAACGCCGTCGCCGGTGAGGAAGTAGCTTCCGTCGGTGAAGTTCTCCACCGCGGGCTGGCCGATCTGGGCGTTGAACAGATTGCCGGCGCCGTAGACACCGGTCACCCGCGCACCATTCGCCACGAAGGCCGGGCCATTATCGCCGGCGCCCTGGTTATAGGCACTGCTGACGCCTACGATGTTGCTCGCGCTGAGCACGATCTGGCTGGCGCTCGCGATGCCGGGCGTCGCCAGCATGATGGCCATGGCGGCCAGATATTTCGTCATCACAATCTCCCACATTCGGCCGCAACGGGCTCGGCGCAACGGCCGGGACCACGGAGCGGCGCTGAGCAATCTCTGGCATGGCCGGGCGATGCGGCGCGTGCTGCAAATTGCTGCAAAGCGCGCAATATTGCGCACTTGCGGCGCCGCAGTGCTCGCTGCGCTGCCAGCGTTTACCAGGATTTCAGGAAATCGTGCCAGAACGGTACGTTACCGGCGCCGCGCGGCTATAGGGGTGTCATCTCCCAACGCCGGGCGCGTAATAATATTATCAGGAGACCCAGCGCTCCACAGGATATCTGCGCAGTATACGATCGATTGACTCTCGATATTAACGAGGCCGATGATAGAGCTGCGCTGACGGGTGGCGGGGAACCAGACCAGAAGAATGTCGACACACAAGAAGCTTGTCGGTTGGAAAGCGATTGCCGCCTATTTCAGTCGGGACCGGAACACGGTCGCGCGCTGGGCGCGGGAGCGGGGTCTTCCCGTTCATGTCATTCCCGGCGGCAAGCAGCGCTCGGTTTTCGCCTTCGAGAATGAATTGCGGGACTGGGCAACGCGCAACTTCGGTAACGACACCACCGCCGACGAGGCTGCAGCCCCTGCCATCCCGCTCGTTCCGGCACCCGTTCCACCGCGACCGGAGTCTACCGGTTCGCTCTCCCCTGAAAAGCCGCGTCTGCCGGCGCGGATCCTCGCCCGGCTCCGCGCACTTGGCCCCGGCCGGCGGGTGCTCGGCGTCGGCGTGGCGCTTTGCGTCATCGGCGCCGCCTCGCTCTTCGCCATGGGCGGCGGCGCGGAGGCGCCTCGTTCCGCCTTTCCGCAGGGCGCGCAAGCCAGTGCGGACTTCATCGCGGCGCGCGATGCCTGGGCGCGGCGGACCCCCGCCGATCTCGACCGGGCGATCCAGCTCTATGAGAAAGTCATCCGCGCCGAGCCCGGCTTCGCGCCCGCGCGTGCCGGCCTTGCCGAGGCATGGCTCATCCGGCGCGAATATGGCGCCGTCACGGACGCGCGGGCCTATGGGGCGGCGCGCATCGCGGCGCAGAAGGCGATCAGCCTCGATCCCGGGCTGCCCAGCGCCCACCGCGCGCTCGGCTTCATCGATTACTGGTGGGACAATGATCCGGCCGGCGCGGTCAGCGCTTTCCAGCGCGCACTGGCCCTGGACGACCGGGACGGGCAGACGCATTTCTGGTTCGCCAACATCCTTGCCGATCTGGGGCAGGATCAGGCCGCCGAGCGCCATTATGCGCAGGCGCGGCTGCTTTCGCCCGGCTCCGTGCCGATCGCGATCGAGCATGCCTGCGCCCAGTGGCAGGCGGGGCGGGATCAGCGCGCGCTGCAGCTTCTGGAGGCGCTGCGGGCGCAGCATCCTGCCGATCCCACGATCCGCAATTGCCTGAGCTGGGTGCATATCGGGCTTGGTGACATGGCCGGCGCCGCGCAGGCCTATCGCGAACTTGCCGCCCTGCGCCGCGAGCCCGATCTACTCGCCCTCTCCGCCCGGCTCGACGCGGCGGTGGAACAGGATCCCGCCACCGCGCACCGCGTCCTCATCGAGGATGCCCGCCGCGAGATCGCGCTCGGCACGCGCCGCATCCGGGAAGTCCCCGCTTTCTATGCCTCGGCCGTCGGCGACCGGACGGAGATGCTCGACCTCCTGCACGAGGCGGTGCTGCTCGGCGAGCGCTGGTATTCCCACAGCGTCACACGCCGGATGGAAGCGAAATGGCGGCACGACGCGGAAGTCACCCGGCTGCTGCGCCAGCTCCGCACCCCGCCCCCAAGGCTCGGCCCGCTTTAGGGCTGCATAGGCCAGATAGCTGAGGACGGCCATTTGCAGGCCACCAGCGCCGCTCCGGTCCCTCAGTGCGGCACGGCACCGGTCTCCACGCCGGTCTTGTCATGCAGCGCGAAGCGATCGACGATGTCGGCGCTTGCGCGGTTATAGCCCACCACATCCACTGCGCATCCGTCGCGACGCAAACGCGCGATGATCTTGTCGAGCGCGGCCACGCCCGAGATATCCCAGAAGTGCGCGGCGGACACATCGATGAGGACGCGCGCGGCCCGCTCCTCGGTCTGGAAAGCGCGCGTGAAGCGATCGACCGAGGCAAAGAAGATCTGGCCCGTGACGCGATAGACGATCTCCTCGCCGTCCGCGCTGCCTGTGCGCTCGACCGACATCATCCGCTGCACCTTGCCGGCAAAGAAGATGCCGGAAAGCAGCACCCCGGCCAGCACGCCGAGCGAGAGATCATGCGTGGCGACCACCACGATGACTGTCGAGACCATCACGATCGAGGAGGTGACGGGATGATGGCGCAGATTGGCGATGGAGTTCCAGCTGAACGTCCCGATCGAGACCATGATCATCACCGCGACCAGCGCCGGCATGGGAATGCGCCCCACGAACGGCCCGAGCACGGCCAGCAGGAACAGCAGGAAGGCGCCTGCCACGAAGGTGGAGAAGCGCCCGCGCCCGCCCGATGTCACATTGATGACCGACTGGCCGATCATCGCGCAGCCGCCCATCCCGCCGAAGAAGGCTGCGACGATATTCGCGGTCCCCTGCCCCGCGCATTCCTGCCTCTTGTCGCTGTCCGTATCGGTCATGTCGTCCACGATCTGCGCGGTCAGCAGTGATTCCAGAAGGCCGACGGCAGCCATGGTCAGGGAATAGGGCAGGATGATCCGCAGCATGTCCATGGTCAGGGGAACATCCGGCAGGGCAAGGCTCGGCAGGCCCTCCGGCAGCTTGCCCATGTCGCCGACCGTATTGACCGGCAGGCCGAGCCCGATGCTGATTGCCGAAAGCACGAGGATGGCGACCAGCGGCGAAGGCACGGCCCGGGTGACGCGCGGAAGCAGGTAGATGATCGCCAGCCCGGCCGCGACCATCGCATAAGTTTCCCATCCGACATTGGTGAGTTGCGGGAGCTGCGCCATGAAGATGAGGATCGCCAGCGCGTTGACGAAGCCGGCGATCACCGAGCGCGAGACGAATTGCATGAGCAGGTCGAGGCGAAGCAGGCCCGCCACGATCTGGATGAGGCCCATGAGGATGGTGGCGGCGAAGAGATATTCGACGCCATGGTCGCGGACCAGCGGCACGACGAGGACAGCCACGGCAGCGGTCGCGGCCGAGATCATGCCCGGCCGTCCGCCGACGAAGGCGATGACCATCGCGATGGCGACCGAAGCATAGAGCCCGACGCGCGGATCGACACCGGCAATGATCGAGAAGCCGATCGCCTCGGGAATGAGCGCCAGGGCCACCACGACACCGGCCAGAAAATCCCGGCGTACTGCGTCGGGGCCGCCGAACCATTGATGGCGATAGCGGGAGAGAAAATCTGTCATCTGGGGAAAATTCCACAACAAGGCACATGGCGTCCGGATGGGGACGCGGGGTTATGTTTCATGTGTGATGTTGTCCGGCGGATCGGCGGCCGGAATAGCCACCCGGATTTTCACCGGGTCCATGCGAATAAGCGCGTCATAGCCCCAGGCGCTGCGCGCGCAAGGGGAAGCAAGGGCTTTCGGAAACGAGGCAGCCTCTCTGGGCCCTGTCGTCAGGCCGGCACCGCTGCGCCAGCGCCCCTCAGAGCGCGATCACGCAGCCCGACCAGCCCGGCAGTTCCCCTTGCCCCGCGCCGCCTACGCTGGTCAGCGGGGCAGCGTCGCGGGGGGCGGTGGCGGGCCAGGGCGCCGGCGCCTCACCCATGTTGAAGAGGCAGAGCAGGCGCTTCTCGCCGAAGCTGCGCTCGAAGAGCAGCACATTGCCGGCGGCGCGACGGAAGCGGATGGCGCCCCAGCGCAGCGCGGGATGGTCCTTGCGAAAGGCGAGCAGCCGGCGGGTGAGATGCAGCAGCGAAGCGGGGTCGCGCGCCTGCGCGTCGACCGCCAGCGCGGCATGGTCGGGCCCCAGCGGCAGCCAAGGCCGGGCGGTGGAGAAGCCGCAGTGCGGCGCATCGCCTTGCCAGGGCATCGGCGTGCGCGCGCCGTCGCGGCTCAGCGTGAGCGGCCAGTTGGCGATCGCCTCGGGGTCCTGCAGGTCCTCGAAGGCGATGTCCACCTGCGTGAGGCCCAGCTCCTCGCCCTGATAGAGGAAGATGTTGCCCCGCAGGCAGAGCAGCAGCAGCATCTTCATCGCGGCGAAGCGCGCACGCGCCGTCTCGTCCGCGTCCTCGGGCAGCCAGCGGGTGACGGCGCGCGGCGCATCGTGGTTCTCGAAGGCCCAGCTCGGCCAGCCCGTGTCCGCCCCGTCCGGCCATTGCCCGAGCGCCCCGGCGACGGCGCCGGGCGTCAGCGCGGGCGCATAGAGGAAATCGAAGCCATAGCTGGTGTTCAGCCGCCCAGCGCCGCGCGTGTAGAGCTTCATCTCGCGCAGCGCATCATCCCCGCCGATCTCCGCGACAGTGAAGCGGTCGTCATATTCGTCCATCAGCGCCCGCACCCGCTCGATGAAGCGGGGAATGTGCCGATGCCCCTGATTGTGCACGCGGCGCTGGAAATCGAACGGGCGGTTGCGCGCCACGGCCGGATCGGGATGCGGCGGATTGGGGCGCAATCGCGGATCGTGCATCAGGAAGTTGAGCGCATCGAGCCGGAAGCCGTCCACGCCCCGCTCCAGCCAGAAGCGCGCGACATCGAGCAGCGCCTGCTGCACATGCGGATTATGCCCGTTGAGCTGGGGCTGTTCCTTGAGGAAATTGTGGAAATAATATTGCCGCCGGCGCGCGTCCCATGTCCAGGCGGGGCCACCGAACACGCTTTGCCAGTTGGACGGCGGCGAGCCGTCCGGCTTCGCGTCCGCCCAGACGTACCAGTCGGCATGATCCCCGTCGCGGCTCGCGCGGCTCGCCATGAACCATGGGTGCCGGTCGGACGTGTGCGCGAACACCTGGTCGATGATGACGCGCAGGCCCAGCGCATGCGCCCGCGCCACCAGCGCGTCGAAATCGGCGAGCGTCCCGAACAGCGGATCGACATCGCAATAATCCGCCACGTCATAGCCGAAGTCGCGCATCGGCGAGGTGAAGAAGGGCGAGAGCCAGATGGCGTCCACGCCCAGCCCCGCCACATGGTCGAGCCGCGCGGTGATGCCGGGCAGGTCGCCCACGCCATCGCCATTGCTGTCCGCGAAACTGCGGGGATAGATCTGGTAGATCACTGCGCCCAGCCACCACGGCATGGCGGCCGGCTCGCGCTGGCTGACGGGGAGGCTCCGGGCTTCATCGGCGGCGGCGGAAGAAGCGGGCGGACGGGCGGGCGCGGGGTGATTCATGGCCGCAGACTGCATCGTTGCGCCGCCCTGTGCAATCGGGCGTGGAACGGGGCTTGAGCGCGTCCTTCCCCGCCCTCTAGAACGGCGTCACAAGATGTAGGAGAGGCGCATGCGATTCAGGGACAAGGCCGTGCTGGTGATCGGCGGCAACAGCGGCATCGGGCGTGCCGCGGCGCAGGCATTCGCGGCGGAAGGCGCCCATGTCTTCCTCACCGGCCGCGCGCAGGCGACGATCGACGAGACCGTGTCCGCCATCCCCGGCGCGCGCGGCTTCCAGGCGGATATCGCGCAGGTCGGCAGCGGGGCGCAGGCGCTCGCCGCGATCCGGGAGGCGCATGGCAGGCTGGACATACTGTTCGTCAATGCCGGCATCGGCACCTTCGCGCCCGTCGCGGAGGTGACGCCCGCGCAGTGGGACGAGGTCCACAATGTCAATCTGCGCGGCTGCTTCTTCGCGGTGCAGGAAGCGCTGCCGCTGATGGGCAAGGGCGGCGCCATCGTCATCACCGGCTCGATCGGCTCCGTCGCCACCGTGCCGGGCAATGTGATCTACGCGACGGCCAAGGCGGGCCTGCGCGCCGCTGCCCGCACGCTGGCGGCGGAGCTGGTCGGGCGCGGCATCCGCGTCAACATGGTGAGCCCCGGCCCCACCGAGACGCCGATCATCAACCGCACCGGCGGCGTCCCGGCCGAGGCCGTGCCGGGCCTGCGCGAGATCATGACGCAGGCGGTGCCGATGAAGCGCATGGGCACGCCGGAGGAAATCGCGCGCCCGGTGCTCTTCCTCGCGTCGGAAGAGGCGAGCTTCATCACCGGCATCGATCTCTATGTGGATGGCGGCTGCGTGGAGCTTTGAGAGCGCGTCTACGCGCGTGCACCATGAGGAAAATGTGGGAAGGGCTCACGACCAGGACAAGTAGAGCTTTGGGAGCGTGGTTCATCGGGGCCGCGATCCCTTCCCGGCCTCTCCACGGAGAGGCAAAGGTTGAACGGTCAGATCGACAGATCGATCCCCGGCGCGTCGTCTACCGGAATGTGCGGGACTGGTCCCGCCTCCGCCCGCTGCGCATCCGTGCCGGCGCGTTGCAGCGTGCGCAGCAGGAACTGGCCGAACGGCCACGCGCCGAGCCCCGAGGCGGCATTGATGTGGCCCACCGCGCCGGCATCGGCGAAGCGGCTGCCCCAGAACTGCGCCAGTCGTCGCGCACGATGCATGCGGATATAGGGATCGTCATGGCTGCCCACCACGATCGAGGGGAAAGGCAGCGGGCCGCGCGGCGCGGGACCGAAAGGCTTGAGCCGGCTGTCCGTCGGCGCGACGTCCACTTCCGGCGGAGCCACCAGCAGCGCGCCGATCACCGGTTCGCCATAAGCGGGCCGCTCCAGCGCCGCCCACCAGGCAACGGCGTGGCAGCCGAGGCTGTGCGCGACGAGGATCACCGGCCGCCCGGCGCGGCGGATGGCAAGGTTGAGCTGGTTCGCCCAGCCGTTGCGATTCGGCTTCTCCCAGCTTCCCAGTTCGGCGCGCGCGCAATCCTCGAGCTCGCGTTCCCAGATGCTTTGCCAGTGGGTCGGGCCGCTATTGCCCAGTCCGGGGACGGTCAGGATGAGCGGCGTGCGCGCCGCGCGGTCTGATGCATGGGCCATTGGTCAGTCTCCTTGTGTAAGGGGGCATGGCGACCAGTCGACTCGGCATACGTTCCGGCCATGATCTGAAGCTAATGTCTACTTCTTCAATTGACAAGTCCGCCTCGCCGCGCCTGCGCCACGGCTGACGGCATTGTCGGGCCTCGGGCCGCCTCGCGGGTCATGTTGCCGCGCATCTTGCCCTGCTCGCGCCGCGCCACCATCTGTGAGCCCTCATCCCGTTCTTTCGAGGAATGCCCATGTCAAAGGCCGCGTTGTTCACGCCCCTGTCCGTCGGCGCCCTGCCGCTGCGCAACCGCATCGTCATTGCGCCGATGTGCCAATATTCGGCGGTGGATGGCTGCATGACCGATTGGCATCTCATCCATCTGGGGCAGCTTGCCATGTCCGGCGCGGCGCTCCTCACCATCGAGGCGACGGCCGTGGTGCCGGAAGGCCGCATCAGCCATGCCGATGTGGGCTTGTGGAATGACGAGACCGAGGCGGCGATGGCGCGCACGCTGGAGAGCATCCGCCGCTGGTCGGACATGCCGGTGGCGGTCCAGCTTGCCCATGCCGGGCGCAAGGCCTCGACGGAAGTGCCGTGGAAGGGCGGTCACCAGTTGCCGCCCACCGATCCCAATGGTTGGCAGACGCAGGCCCCCTCGCCTCTCGCGTTCGCCGAGGGCCAGACGCCACCGCTCGCGCTCGACCGGGAGGGGCTGGCCCGCGTGCGCGATGCCTTTGCGGAGTCGGCCCGGCGCGCGGCGCGCATCGGCATCGATGCGGTGCAGATCCACGCGGCGCATGGCTATCTGCTGCACCAGTTCCTCTCGCCCCTCTCCAACCGGCGCGATGACGATTATGGCGGCAGCCTCGAGAACCGCATGCGCTTCCCGCTGGAAGTGTTCGATGCCGTGCGCGCCGCTTTCCCGGCCGACCGGCCGGTGACGGTCCGCGTGTCCGGCACGGACTGGGTGGAAGGCGGCTGGACGAGCGAGCAGACCGTCGCTTTCGCGCAGGCGCTCGAAGCGCGCGGCTGCGCGGCGATCCATGTCTCCAGCGGCGGGCTCGATCCGCGCCAGGCCATCCCCGTCGGCCCCGGTTATCAGGTGCCGCTGGCCCGCGCAGTGAAGCAGGCCGTTGCCATGCCGGTCGTGGCCGTCGGCCTCATCACCGATTTCGAGCATGCCGAAGCCATTGTCGGGACGGGCGATGCGGACCTCGTCGCCATCGCCCGCGCCATTCTCTACGATCCGCGCTGGCCCTGGCACGCCGCCGCGCATCTGGGCGCGCAAGTCACGGCTCCGCCGCAATATCTGCGCTGCCAGCCCCGCCGTTATCCCACGCTGTTCGGAAGCTGACGCATCGGCCGGGCCGGGCGGTGAGCGCAGCGCTATCCCGCACCCCCTGAATCATGTATTATCCCCCAGCCGTGGAACGCGGCACGGCGTCTTCCGCGGGGGAAAGGCGGATGAAGAGGTTCTGGAAGGCCTGCGTCCTGGGGGGAACGGCGCTCACCCTCGCTGGCTCGGCTCATGCGCCGCATATCTCGCCTGCGATATTGGCAGCGCTCGATCCCGGGCGCCTCGCCGCGTTCATGTGCGGCTCCCGGGCCGTGGGCACGGCGCTTGCTCGCGAGTTGCTCATCGCCGCGGCAGTCGCGGCGCCGATGGACCAGCTCGGGCCCATTCCCCTCTATTCCGATCTGGCGACATCGCCCTTCCGGGTCACGACCGCCGCTCCCGAGGCGCAGCGTTATTTCAGCCAGGGCCTGCTGCTCACTTACGGGTTCAATCATGCCGGCGCCGTGCGCTCGTTCCGCGAGGCGCAGCGGCTGGATCCGGATTGCGCGATGTGCTGGTGGGGCGAGGCCGTGGCGCTCGGCCCCAATATCAATGCGCCGATGGAGGAACGCGACCGGCCGGCAGCACTGGCGGCGATCGAGAAGGCCATGGCGCTGCGCACGCGTACCGCGCCACATGAGCGGGCCCTGATCGAAGCGCTCGCCCAGCGTTATTCGCCCGATGCCGGGGCCGATCGCGCGGCACTGGATGCCGCTTATGCCGATGCGATGCTCGCCGTCGCCCGGGCGTTCCCCGCCAATGACGATATCGCCCTGCTCGCCGCCGAAGCGGCCATGGACACCACGCCCTGGAATTACTGGGAAGCCGACAAGCGCACGCCCATCGGCCGCGCCGGGGAAGCCGTCCGTCTGGTCGAGGCCGTGCTGCAGCGCGATCCCGCGCATGTCCAGGCGGCGCATCTCTACATCCATCTCATGGAAGCCAGCGATCCGGCGCGTGCCGAGGCGGCCGCCGACCGGCTCGCCAGCCCGCGCGCGCCAAGCGCGGGTCATCTGGTCCACATGCCCGGCCACATCTATGCGCGGCGGGGGCGTTATGCGGAGTCGATCCGGGTGAACGTCGCCGCCGTCCGGGCAGACGAAGCCTTCATCCGCGATACGGACGACCGGAGCCTCGTGCGCTACGGCTATTATCCCCACAATATCCATTTCATCGTCACTTCGGCCCAGATGAGCGGCGACATGGCGACCGCCATCCGGGAAGCGAAGCGGCTGCGCGCCGTGCTCGATCCGGCGACATCGGCCAGGATCGCCTGGATCCAGCTGATCGATGCGGCGCCCTATCAGGCCTATGCCCAGTTCGCGGAAGCGCGCGCGATCCTTGCCTTGCCCGAGGGCGACGCGCGGCTGCCTTATGCCGTTGCCATGCGGCATTATGCGCGTGCGATCGCCTTTGCCCGGATGCAGGACCGGAAAGGCTTCGATCGCGAAATGGCGGCGCTTGCCCGATGGTCCGCATCCGATGCCTTCGCGGACATGGTCGCGCAGGACGTCCCCGCGCCCGATCTGCTGGCGCTCGCCCAGGCCGTGGCGCAAGGCCGCTTCGCCGATGCGCAGGGGCGCCATGGCGACGCCGCGGACCATTATCGCCGGGCCATCGCCATCGAGGCGACATTGCCCTACACCGAGCCATCCTACTGGTATTATCCGGTCAGCCAGTCGCTCGGCGCCGCCCTGTTCCGGGCCGGGCGCCATGACGAGGCGGCCGACGCCTTCCGCGCCGCGCTGGTGCAGACGCCGGGCAATGGCTGGGCGCTCTACGGCCTCATGCGCAGCGAAGCCTCGCAAGGCCACCGGCTGGAGGCGGCCGCGGCAAAACAGGCGCTCGGCAAGGCATGGCAGGGGGACAGGCGCTGGCTCCGCATGGATCGCCTGTGACGCGCTGACTGCTGCCTTTGCCCGCTGCCTTGATCCTCGCCCTGCCCACCCGGACCGTTCCGGCCCGGTGCGCGCGTCAGGCCGGCGGCGTGCCCTACTCGCGCGTTGCGAGCCAGATGACGTGCTTGTCGCCCCGGCCGTTCTCGCCGGTGCGCATGCTGATTTCCTCCACGATGAAGCCGGCATCCTCCAGCTCGTCGGCAAAGCCGGGATCGGGATAGCCCGACCAGATCGCCAGAACGCCGCCGGGCCGCAGCGCGGCGTGGCACATGGCGAGCCCTTCCCGGGAATAGATCCGGTCGTTAGGCACATGGATGAGTCCGTCCGGCCCGTTGTCGACATCCATCAGGATCGCGTCGAAATCCTCATGGGAATGGACGATCAGGTCGTACACGTCGCGGATCGTCACCGTCACGCGCTCGTCCTGCAGCGCGTCGCCGAACAGATGCGCCAGCGGCCCCTTCGCCCATTCGAGCACGGCGGGCACCAGTTCCGCCACGACGATGCGGGCGCTGGCGGGCAAGGCGGCAAGCGCGGCGACGAGCGTGAAGCCCATGCCCAGCCCGCCGATCAGCATCCGGCTGTCCGGCGTGGCGATGCGCTGGCAGGCCAGCGTCGCCAGCGCCCGCTCGGATCGGCTGGCCCAGCTCACCATGAGCTGGATGTCGCCATATTCGATCGCGAAATCCTTGCCGCATTGCCGCAGCAGCAACTGGCCGCCGCCGGGAATCTCCGCCGTGTCGATCAGCTCGACCGGCAGCGTGCTGGCCTCTGCCAGATTGCCGGGCGCACTGCTCATGCGACGCCCGCCGTCACGAGGGAAAATGCAGGCAAGGCCCCCTTCGGCCTGGCATGAATGGCGCAACGGCGCCGGCGGCCGGCTCTGCACAACTGGCTCATCAATCGTCCTGTCAGGTTGATATTGCGCGCGGCGTCAGCCGGATGGCCTTCATCAAGCGGCGATACGCATCGCCCATGCGCAGGTTGGAGGCGGGGAGACAAGGCAATTGCGGCGACCGGTCCGCGATTGCACGCGAAACGGGCGCCGCCCCTGCGGTTTGGGGTTGATCGACATTTAGATGATGGCGTGGCGAAAATGGTGGTTTCTCGGGACCCGGAGCGCCGCGTACTCAAGGTACGTGAGCACCGGAAGCCCGGAAAACCGCCATTTGCAGGCCGCCAGCGCTGAATGTCGATTAGCCCTAGAGATAGGATTTCGGCATCCGGCAGACATACAGCGAGGACCGCACCACCGGCGTCTCGATCACCCGCGCTTTCATGCCCCGCCGAAGGGCTTCGGTGTCCGGCACATTGTTGAGCACGACCCGCGTGCCCCCCGATGTCAGCGGCTCGATCACGGAGATGCCCAGATCCTGCTTGGCGCAATAGTCGGTCACTTCCGCCACGGAAGCGTTGATGGCGATCGCGCGGCTCATGCGAACGAAACCCCGAGGATGCGGCGGCCGCCGAGCTGCTTCTGCGGCCCAGGAAGGCCGTTCACTGCGTAGGGATGGGCCGCTATCCGGCGCCCGATCGCCCGCGCCGTCTCGCGCAATTTCCGGCGGCTCTGGCCGCAGTCGGAGAACTGGGCTCGCAGCAGCGCGAGCTGCTGGTCGTGTAAAAGTCCATTGAAATCTTCCATCAGGCATGTCCCGATCAGCAAGCGGGAGCGCGGATGGTCTCTCAGTTGCGGCGAAAGCTTGCGGAGCGGGTTCGCGGCAATGCGGCCTTATGGCACAAGCGCCGCTTGTTGTCGCCGCAATTCGTGCCGCTCGGCCCGCGGCAAGGCGCCGTGGCCTGTCGCCCCCGAGCCCGGCGCGTCACCTCGCAGCGCCGCACGCGCCAAGGCGGCATGGACAAATCCCGAGGTCATGGCGGCCACCACATCTCTTCATGCACGACGTCCTCCCGGACCCTGATCCGGGAGCCCGCTGCCTTGAAGATCGCCGGGTCCAACCACTTTGGGGAGCTTGAAGAAGCGGGGTCCCGGGGCAAGCCCGGGATGACCAACGAGAATGGCTGAAAGCGCACTTCCGGCATCCTCAAGGTTTGCGATTTTGTCCACGCCGCCTTGCCAGAGCCGCGAAAGCGCCGGTCGATCTGCAGCCCCGGCCGAACAAAAGGCGGACGCGACAAGCGCGCCCGCCTCCTCCCACATAATCAGTGCGCATCGGCCGGCAGCCGATGGCCTTCTTGCAGCATTGTTCCCCCGGTCGGGCCAGTCCATGACGACTCATCGCTGAACCGGGGCCGATGATTCCACAACCAGCGCCACGGTCAATGTCGTCGCCCCCGGGCATGTCCTGCTTTGGGACAAGCCGGCTCGCACCAGCCTTCCACTCCAACGCAAGGCCCTGCGTGAGATCAGCTCTGGCGCGCGGATGGGCTGCTCGTGTCCAGCACGGTCTCCATCGCCACATAGGTCGACGTGCTGGCGACATGCGGCAGGCTGGAGATCTTTTCGCCCAGCACGATGCGATAACGGCGGATATCGGCAGTGCGGACCTTGAGGAGATAGTCGAAGTTGCTCGCGATCATGTGGCATTCCTCGACTTCCGGGATCCGACGGACCGCCCGGTTGAACTCCTCCAGCGCGGCCTCGCGGGTGTCGGAGAGCTTCACTTCGGTGAAGGCAACATGATCGAGGCCGAGCCGGCGCGGATCGATGATCGCCCGGTAACCGCGGATGACGCCGGTCTCCTGCAGTTTCCTCACGCGGTTCTGGCAGGGCGTCTTGGAGAGGCCGACCTGCGCGGCGAGCTCGGTGATGGGAATGCGCCCGTCGCGCAGGAGAATGTCCAGTATCTTGCGGTCGAATGCATCAAGATTCGCCTGCTGTTCAGGACTTCTCATAGCTTCTTGCCTATCAAGCTGCCGATAATCAGGCGATATGCCCAATCCCAGCGTCATAATCAGGCATGCGAAAAAGTCGAGACTGCTGTACTAGATTGTCCATGTCCTACACCGCCCCCTTCGCCGCTTTCGCGCCCCCCGTCCGCGATCAGTCCCCTCTCCGCCAGGCCATCACCGCCGCCTATCGCCGCCCGGAGCCGGAGTGCATCGCCGCCCTGCTTCCCGCCGCGACTCTGCCGCAGCCCGTCGCGGCCGCCGCGGCCCAGACCGCCCGCATGCTCATCACCCGCCTGCGCGCCAAGCACAAAGGCAGCGGCGTCGAGGGACTGGTGCAGGAATATGCGCTTTCCAGCCAGGAAGGCGTGGCGCTCATGTGCCTGGCCGAAGCGCTGCTGCGCATCCCGGATGCCGCGACCCGCGACGCGCTGATCCGCGACAAGATCGCCCCCGGCGACTGGGCCTCGCATCTGGGCGGCGGGCGCTCGCTGTTCGTGAATGCCGCGACCTGGGGACTGGTCGTCACGGGGAAGCTGGTCGACCCGGTGCATGACGGCAGCCTCTCCGCCGCACTCACTCGCCTCGTCGCGCGCGCCGGCGAGCCGGTGGTGCGCAAGGGCGTCGACATCGCCATGCGCATGATGGGCGAGCAGTTCGTGACCGGCGAAACCATCGGGGAAGCGCTCCGGCGGGCCGGAAAGCTCAACGCGAAGGGCTTCACCTACAGCTTCGACATGCTGGGCGAGGCCGCCGCGACGGCAGAGGACGCCGCCCGCTACATGCGCGACTATGAGCAGGCGATCCACGCCATCGGCAAGGCCGCGGCCGGCCGGGGCGTCTATGCCGGCAATGGCATTTCCATCAAATTGTCGGCCATCCATCCGCGCTATGCCCGCGCGCAGGCCGACCGCGTCATGACCGAGCTGCTGCCCCGGGTGAAGGCGCTTGCCGCGCTGGCCCGCTCCTATGACATCGGTCTCAACATCGATGCCGAAGAAGCCGACCGGCTCGAACTTTCGCTCGACTTGCTGGAGAGCCTTGCGCTCGATCCCGAACTGGCGGGCTGGAACGGCCTGGGCTTCGTCGTCCAGGCCTATGGCAAGCGCTGCCCCTTCGTGATCGACTGGATCATCGATCTGGCGCGCCGTGCCAATCGCCGCCTCATGGTCCGTCTCGTCAAGGGCGCCTATTGGGACGCGGAGATCAAGCGGGCGCAGGTGGACGGCCTGCCGGACTTTCCCGTCTATACCCGCAAGGTCCACACCGACGTCGCCTATGTCGCCTGCGCGGCAAAGCTGCTGGCGGCGCGGGACGTGATCTTCCCGCAATTCGCCACGCACAATGCCCAGTCGCTCGCGACGATCTATCACATGGCCGGGCCGGAGTTCACGCTTGGCGACTATGAGTTCCAGTGCCTGCACGGCATGGGCGAGCCGCTTTATGAGGAGGTGGTCGGCGCGGGCAAGCTGGACCGTCCCTGCCGCATCTACGCACCGGTCGGCACCCATGAGACGCTGCTGGCCTATCTCGTTCGTCGCCTGCTGGAGAACGGCGCGAACTCGAGCTTCGTCAACCGCATCGCGGACCCTCGCGTGCCGGTCGAGGCCCTGATCGCCGATCCCGTGGCGGAAGTGGCCGCCATGCCGATACCCGGCGCCCGGCACGACCAGATCGCCCCGCCCTCCGGCCTGTTCCCTGACCGGCTCAACTCCGCCGGGCTGGACCTGAGCGACGAGAGCCAGCTTGCCTCGCTCTCCCGCGCGTTGCTGGACAGTGCCGCCATGCCATGGACCGCTGCCCCAGCGGACGGCAGGGGCACGGAACGGAAAGTCGTCAATCCGGCGGACCATCGCGATGTCGTGGGCAGCGTGGTCGAGATGGCGCCCGAGGATGCGGCCGCCGCCGTCGCCCGCGCCGCCGCCAGCCCATGGGCGAACATATCCGTCGCCGAGCGCGCCGCCCCTCTGGAAAAGGCCGCCGATGCGCTGCAGGCACGCATGCCGGTCCTCCTCGGCCTCATCATGCGGGAAGCGGGCAAGTCCGCGCCGAACGCCATTGCCGAAGTGCGCGAGGCGATCGATTTCCTGCGCTATTACGCCCAGCAGGCGCGCGCGACCCTGGCGCCCGACATGCCGCCGCTCGGCCCGGTCGTCTGCATCTCTCCGTGGAATTTCCCGCTCGCCATCTTCACGGGCCAGATCGCGGCCGCGCTGGTCGCGGGCAATCCCGTGCTCGCCAAGCCGGCGGAGGAAACGCCGCTGATCGCGGCGGAGGCCGTGCGCATCCTGCATGAGGCGGGGGTTCCCGCCGATGCGCTCCAGCTCATCCCCGGGGACGGCGCGGTTGGCGCGGCGCTCGTCGCGACCCCGGAGACCGCCGGCGTCATGTTCACCGGTTCGACGGAAGTTGCCCGGCTCATCCAGGCCACGCTTGCCCAGCGCCTTTCTCCGGCCGGCCGGCCGATCCCGTTCATTGCCGAAACCGGCGGCCAGAACGCCATGATCGTGGACAGTTCCGCGCTCCCCGAGCAGGTCGTGGCCGATGTCATTGCCTCGGCTTTTGACAGCGCGGGCCAGCGTTGCTCCGCCCTGCGCATCCTCTGCCTGCAGGACGATATCGCCGACCGCACGCTGACGATGTTGAAGGGCGCTCTTCAGGAACTGCGCGTCGGCCGCACCGATGCGCTGGCCATCGATATCGGCCCGGTCATCACGGCGCAGGCCAAGGCCGGCATCGAAGAGCATATCGACGCCATGCGCGCGCGGGGACGGACGGTCGAGCAGCTTCCGCTGCCGCAGGAGACCGCCCACGGCACGTTCGTGCCGCCCACCATCATCGAGCTGGACGACATCACGGATCTTACCCGCGAGGTCTTCGGTCCGGTGCTGCATGTGATCCGCTACCAGCGCGCCGATCTCGACCGGCTGATCGATGCCATCAACGCCACCGGCTATGGCCTGACCTTCGGCCTGCACACGCGGCTTGAGGAAACCATCGCGCATGTCACGTCCCGCGTGCGGGCGGGCAATCATTATGTGAACCGCAACATCATCGGCGCCGTGGTGGGCGTGCAGCCCTTTGGCGGACGGGGCCTGTCGGGCACCGGCCCCAAGGCTGGCGGGCCGCTCTATCTCGGCCGCATGGTGCAGGGCAATCCGCAGGCATTGCCGCCCGCGCTTGCGCGGCCCGATCCGGCCCTTGCGGCCTTCATTGCCTGGCTGGACAATCGGGGGGAGACCTCGGCCGCCGCCGTCGCGCGGGATTATGGCGCGCGATCACCGCTTGGACTGGAAACGGAATTGCCCGGCCCCGTCGGCGAGACCAATGTCTATGCGCTGCATCCGCGTGGCGCCATCCTGCTGATGCCCGCGACGACCAACGGCCTCTACCAGCAGATCGCCGCCATTCTCGCGACAGGTAACAAGGGCCGTGTCGAGGGCATGTCGCTGCCGGCCGATCTGCCGCCCGGCGTCGCGACCCGCCTGTCCGCCAGCGCGCAGGACGCGTTTGGCGGCGCCCTCATCGAGGGCGAGGCCGAGCGCCTGAGCGCTGCTCTGGCGGAGATCGCCGCGCGCCCGGGCGCCGTTATGCTGCCGCAAGGCGCCAGCCCGGCCGCCTGTGCCGGAGGGCCCGTCTATCGACTGGACTGGCTGGTCGAGGAAGTCTCGACATCGGTCAACACCACCGCTTCGGGCGGCAATGCGAGCCTGATGACGATCGCGTGATCGCGCTGCCCTGAAAGGCAGCAGGTGCGGATATCGATCAGCCAATCTGATGGGCCGCTAACATGCGTGTGGGAATTGCCGGCTTGCACGGCGCGCTTCATATTGCGCAAAGCCTCGCTTCGCCTGTAGGCTGGCATCCCCAGCGGCCCTGGCTGCCGGGTAGTCAAGCCGGCTGGTCATGCAGGGGGCGGGAGAAACATGCATCGCCTCGCAAAGCACGACATCGGTCGATATTTCGCGCATCGCCACACGCAACGCCTCGCACGGGTCCTGTTCGGGGTGGGCTGCGCAGCGCTGCTGATCGCGTGCATGCGGCTTATCGGATCGACAACGAGGCTTCCGGCTCCCTTCGCCTGGCTTCTTCCGGCCATCGTCTTGGCGACGCTCTACGGACGCTGGCTGGCCGGCACGGTCGCGATGGCCTCAGGCATTCTCGGGATCTGGCTTTTCATCCTTCCCAATCAGGCTGTCTATCAGGTTCTTCCTCTCACGGATGGCGCGCGCGCGCTCACAGTGGGGCTGATCGGCTTCATTCTTCTGTTCCTGACGGAGACTTTCCGCGCGCATGTCGATCGCCTGGCCCTGGAACGGGAGACCGAGCTTGCCCGGCGGCAGATGCTCCTGCGGGAAATCGAGCATCGCACCCGCAACAACTTCGCCATGGTCGCCAGCC
This sequence comes from Sphingobium sp. SYK-6, assembly GCF_000283515.1. GTDB lineage: Bacteria > Pseudomonadota > Alphaproteobacteria > Sphingomonadales > Sphingomonadaceae > Sphingobium > Sphingobium lignivorans. Next base: position 737,608 of record NC_015976.1, on the reverse strand, counting down.
TTCTGGAGTTCCAGCGCCGGCAATCAACCTCTCCGGAGGTCGGCCTCGCGCTCGACGATGCCATAAAGCGCATTCATATCTTCGCGGATGCCTACACCCAGCTCGAAGCCAGCCCGGGGGAAAGCAGCGAGGTTGCCATGAAGCCCTATCTCGCACGGCTTCTCGAGCGCTTCAGCGAAGGCCTGTTCAGCGAGCGCATCGCCATCGAAAGCGCGCTTACGGACGTCTCGCTTCCGGGCAAGGCCGCCGTAGCCGTGGGGCTTTATCTCAACGAGGCACTGACCAATTGCGCCAAGCACGCTTTTCCGGAAGGTCGGGCCGGCACCGTGCGTGTCACGCTGGTTGTCACGGAGAATGGTTGGCAGCTTGCCATCATGGATGATGGCGTTGGCGGAGCCAGTCACATGACGAAGGCAGCGACGTCGGGGAGCGGCCTTGGCGGCTCCCTCTTCGAAGCCCTGGCAGCGCAAGCCGGCGCACGCCATGAGGTGACCGTCTCGCAGAGCGGTCGGCGTCTGGACCTGATCAGCCGTCCCTGAGCGCGCGAGAGCGACCAGGCAGCTGCGGACGCGACCGGCTCGATGAGCCGGCCGCGCGACGCCCTCAGATCGGGAAATGTCCCGGCTGGGTCTCGATGGTGATCCAGCGCAGCTCCGTGAAGCTGTCGATGCCGGCCTTGCCGCCGAAACGACCATAGCCCGAAGCCTTCACGCCGCCGAAGGGCATCTGCGCCTCGTCATGGACCGTCGGCCCGTTGACATGGCAGATCCCGGATTCGATCCGCCGGGCGACGCTGAGGCCCTTGGCCGTGTCGCGCGTGAAGACCGAGGCCGAGAGACCATATTCGGTGTCGTTGGCCAGTTCGATCGCATGCTCGGCGTCGCGTGCGCGGATGATCCCCACGACAGGACCGAAGCTCTCGTCCCGGAAGAGCTTCATGTCGGGCGTGACGCGGTCGATCACATGCGCCGGCATCAGCACATTCTGCGTCGTCTCGCCGCCCGTCAGCTGCTCCGCGCCCTTTCCAAGCGCATCCTCGATCAAGGACAGGCAATGCGCGACAGTCTTGGTGTCGACGACCGCTCCCAGCGGCGTGCTTCCCTGCCGGGGATCGCCAACAGGCATGGCCGAAACCTTTGCCTTGAACCGGGCGGCGAATTCGTCGGCCACCGCATCCACCACGATGATCCGCTCCGTGGACATGCAGATCTGCCCCTGGTTCATGAAAGCGCCGAAGGCGGCCGCCTTGACGGCTTCATCCAGATCGGCGTCCTCCAGGACAATGAGCGGGGCTTTGCCACCCAGCTCCAGCAGCACGGGCTTGAGATGCTCGGCGGCACGCTTGGCGATGATCTTGCCGACCCCGGTGGAGCCGGTGAAATTGATCCGCTTGACTTCCGGCGCGTCGATCAGCGCGCCGACCACTTCGCCCGCATCGGCTGGCGCATTGGTGACGACGTTGACGACTCCCTCGGGGAACCCCGCATCTGCGAATGCCTCGATGATGAGGGCATGGGTGCGCGGGCAGGTCTCGCTCGCCTTCAGGATCACGCTGTTGCCGCAAGCCAGCGGCACGGCGATGGCGCGCACGCCGAGGATGATCGGCGCATTCCAGGGCGCGATGCCGAGAATGACGCCCACCGGTTCGCGCAGCGCCATGGCGAGGCAGCCGGGCTTGTCGGAGGGGATGACTTCGCCATTGATCTGCGTCGTCAGGGCCGCTGCCTCGCGCACCATGCTGGCCGCCAGTCCGAGATTGAACAGAGCCCAGCCCTTGGTGGCGCCGATCTCTCCCATCATCGCATCGACGAACGCGTCCGCGCGGGCTTCCAGCGCCGTCGCGGCTTTCATCAGCACGGCGCGGCGCGCATTGGGGCCCATCACCGACCAGGCGGTGAAGCCTTCGCGGGCCTTGCGGGCGATCGCGGGAATGTCACCCGCCTTGAGCGCGGGCGCCGACGAAGCGACTTCGCCGGTCATGGGGTTAAGCCGGGTAAATTCCATTCTGTCTCTCTCCTGGTCTGGCGCGATCCGCGCTGAGTCCATTGACGGGGACCTTCTTGCCGCGACTCCCGCTCAAGTCCAGTGTGAAGGCATGGGAATTGTCATGTCGGCCGGCATTGCTGCACTGGATGCCCGCCCCGCTTGACCGTGAGGGGGAATGTCGACTTGACCGGGAGGCAGCGCCGGGCGCATCTGGCCCGGGGACGTGCAGCTGCGAAGGCGGGCCAGTAACCGGGGCTGCCCGGTTCGCGCAGGGCACAAATGGGGGCAAGACGGAAATTCATGGCCAGTTCCCTTTCCGAGAGTGATCTCCGCCCGAAGACCTATCGCGCTTTCATCAGCTACAGCCATAGCGACGAAGCGATTGCCCAGAAGCTGCACAAATGGCTCGAACGCTACAGGATCCCGAAGCGGCTCCAAGGCCAGAAGACAAGCCGCGGCACCGTAGAAGGCCGGCTCACCCCCATTTTTCGCGATCGCCTCGAGCTGCCGGCGGCCAGCGATCTCAATGCCGAGGTCAGGCAAGCGCTGGCAGCGTCCGAAACGTTGCTGGTCCTGTGCTCCCCGGCTGCGAAAGGCTCCAGATGGGTCAACGCCGAGATCAGCTATTTTCGGGACCTGCATCCCGACCGTCCCGTCATCGCGGCCCTGCTGGACGGCGAGCCGGAAGAGAGCTTCCCCGACGCCTTGCTGGCGCCGGACGAGCAGGGCATCGCCCGTGAGCCGGTCGCCGCCGATTTTCGCAAGAATCAGGACGGTCCCAAGCTCGCCCGACTGAAGGTCGTCGCCGGCCTGACAGGCCTGGCGCTCGACCAACTGCTCCAGCGGGAAGCGCAGCGGCAACTGCAACGCGTGATCGCCGTCACGCTTCTGTTTCTGCTGGTCGTGATATTCATGGCGTTGATGCTTGTTTATGTAGCCAATGCCCGGCGGGAGGCAGAAAGAGCGCGTTATCAGGCAGAGGGTCTGGTCGAGTTCATGCTGACTGACTTGCGGGACAGGCTGAAGGGCGTCGGTCGCCTCGACGTGCTTCGGTCCGTGAACGAGCGCGCCCTCGCTTATTACGGGGAGCAGACGGATCTGGCGGCGCTGCCGACGGCATCCCTCGAGCGGCGCGCGCGCATATTGCACGCGATGGGCGAGGACGATCAGCGCCGAGGGGACACCCGCGCGGCACAGGCCAAGTTCCGGGAAGCGCACAGGGTGACAAGCGCCCTGCTCAGCTCCGCGCCGGAGGACCCGCTTCGGATCTACGCCCATGCCCAGAGCGAATTCTGGCTCGCCTATCTCGATTTCGTTCGGCAACGCCATTCGGACGCCATGAGGGGCTTCACCACCTATCGGAACTATGCCCGCGAGTTGATCCGGCTCGCGCCGGACAACATGAGCTACCAGCGCGAGCTGGCCTATGCGGACGGGAATATCTGCGCGGTCGCCATCGCGCTGGCAAAACCCAGCGAAGATCTTCAGGCTTGCCGGAGCGCGCTGGAAACCATGGAGCGGGTGGCCCGCTCCCAGCCGGAAGACCAGGGCATCCAGGCCGATCTCGCCAATCGCCATGCCTGGCTCGCCGATGCCCTGCATCTGACGGGGCGCGATGAAGAAGCGCTCGCCGAGAGACTGAAGCAATCAACCATTATTGAAGAGTTGCTGAGGCAGGATCCCCGCAACGCCTCCTTCCTTCAGGACTGGATGCTCGCCCGCTACTCGACGTCCAGCCTTCTTCAGTCTCTGGGACAACACCAGAAAGCGACCGAAATGAGGGAGGAAGCGCTGAAGCTGGCGGACAACCTGATCTCGACGGATCCCGAGAATAATGATTGGCGGGTGTGGCGGACCAAGTTCGAACAATAGGAACCAGGAGACACGAATGTACGGCCCCAGCTATGTTCAGAAGCAGCTTGCTCCCTTCGCGCCGCCGGAGGCGGCCTCGACCACAAACAAGGTGCGGTTCGACATCACGCTCGGCGCCAAGGACGGGGCCGTTGTCCTGGAGTTCGAGCAGGCTGGATGTCCGGGTCAGGACTTCATCACCATCACCGAGGATTGTTTCGTGGAAATCGTCCTGCATGGTGACCAGATCTTTTTCTCCAAGGATCTGGACGGCATCACGACCAAGACCGAGCTGGCTTCTTTCTATGGCGGCCTCACTTACGAGCAGTATGACCGTAAGACGGGTCGATATCGTATGGTTTCATTTCATGCGCGATACAATAACGGCGGCCAGGCCGGGACAATTCATGGTTTCAATGTTAATGTGGATCTGTTTCGCGGGTTCGACGATCAGCGGCAACCCAAGTGGACGGCACTGACCATCGATCCGGACATCAAGAATCCCCCGCCGATCCCGAGCTGACCGGAAACGAAAGGTCCTGACCCTGTTCAGCCTCTCCCAGATCAGGCAAACGGCCCGAACAGGCGACACGCTTCGTGCGTGGCGCATGTTCGAGGCCGCGGGCTGGTTGAACTCCGACGAGGCCGACGCGCTGAGCCTGCGCGGGCGACTCCTGAAGGATCGGGCCCTCAGGAGCGCCGGCGAGGACCGTACGCGCTATTTTGACGAGGCCGAGGCTGCCTATATGCGCGCCGCGGGCAACCGGCGCGCCACATATCCTCTCATCAACGCAGCGACGATCGCCTTCCTCAATGGCAAGCCCGAGCGCGCGCAGATGCTGGCGCAGCAAACGCTGGCCGTTCTCGAGAGCGGCGACTACGAACCGGAAACGGCATACTGGCTGGGGGCGACCCGGGCCGAGGCCTTGCTGCTGCTGGGAGACATTCCCGGAGGCGTCACCGCTCTGGAGGCCGCCGTCGCCAGAGCGCCCCAGGCCTGGGAGGACCATGCAGCCACTATCCGCCAGCTGCAGCTGATCCTCCAGCAGGCGAACGCCGCGAATGATCTTTTCGATCATTTGCGTCCTCCGGTATGCCTGCATTTCAGTGGCATCATCCACCTGCCGGTTCAGGAAGAGGGTATCCGCGACGTCGTGGAAGCGATGCTCGACCAGATACGGCCCGGCTTCGCATTTGGCGCGCTCGCCGCCGGCTCGGACATTCTGATCGGCGAAATGGTGCTGGCGCGCGGGGCCCGGCTGCATGTCGTGCTGCCCGGCCCGGTCGATCTCTTTCGCGAATCCTCGGTCATCCCCTTCGGCGATCAGTGGGCGCGACGCTTCGATACGCTGATCGAGGCCGCCGACGCTGTGGAGACGCTGGGCGGGATCACGCGCCTGTCGGATGCGGCCGTCACGCTGGCCGAGGAGATGGCCATGGGGCTGGCGATCCGCCACGCCCATTCGCTCGCAAGCAAGGCGGTTGCGCTGCGCCTGCGACGCTCGACGGATCAGGTGAAGGCATCGGAAGCGGTCTGGCGACGCCGGGGACTCCCCGTTTATGACCTCGCGATCGACCGGGAATCTCCGGCTTCGATGCTCGCGACGCTGGACACGGGCCGAAGACGCGCCATCCTGGCTTCCACCGAAGCCTTTCCGGCCGATCTCGAACGGACGTCAGGCAATCGCCCACGGTTCGTGCAGGATGTGTGGCTGATGGACTTCGACGATCTGGGTCACGCCATCGAAATCGCCACGACCTTCCTGCGTAGCGCCCCGGAAAACTCCCTCGGCCTCGTATATCACGTCGTCGACAGGAAGGACGATGATGAACAGGAGCTCGCCGAGATTGCGAGCCTGCTTGCCTGCCGTGCGCCGCAGGGAACGATCTGTGCGGCGGCGCCCGGTGCCTTCGCGCTCGACCTGTGCGCGCCCGGCCATCATTTCGAAGCGGCCGGCGAACTGGTGACGCAGTTCGGTGACATCCCGATTCGGCTGTTTTCGCTCTCCGGCGCCGCTTGAGCCGCCTCCGGCCCCGCAAGCTCAGTTGATCATGTCGCGGAGCATGCGCGGCGCGAGGATGATGATCGCGTCATCATCCCTGCTGATGATGCCACGGCGGGAGAGGATGGCGATCGCCCGGGAGGCTGTCTCCCTTGTCGTGTTGGCGCTGAGGGCCAGAGTCGTGACCTGAGGCGGCGGCGAGATCCGATTGTCCTCGTCGGCCAGTTCCATCAGCAAGGCATAGACTCGCCCGGCAGCGCTGTATGTGGTTCGCGCGGCCATGCGATCGAGGGCCCTGTCGAGCTGCCGTGCAAGCAGAATCGCCAGAGCGGCCCCGATCTGCGCATGTTTCGCCGCGAGTGCGGCGATCGTCCGGGCCTCGGCGCGGAGAAGATGGCAGTCATCCACCGCGACGATCTCGCCCCTGCACGTGGTTGCGGCAGGATAGGCCCCGAAGAATTCGCCCGGCCCATGCTGGGCCAGTTGCTGCCATTGCCCATCCATTCGCAAGGTCTGGACCCGCACGCGACCATCAACCACCAGCCAGTTGTGATCGAGTGCAGCGCCCTGCTGCGCGAGCACTTCCTTAGCGGCCACGCGGACATGGCAAAGCGCGTCGGCGAGGAGGAGGCGCGCGGTTGCCTCATCGCACTGCAAGATGGCCCCGACGGCCATGATTTGCTCCTCAATCTCCAATGGATGCCGCTCCCCGACTAGCTTTCCAGCGCATAGCGCACTTCCGGCCCTGCGTGAAACCGCCTGCTGACGAGCGACTGCAAAACGAGGCCGTGATCTCCGTCACGCTCCCCGGCGGAAAAATCTGCTAGCTCTCCACCTGCGACCCGAAGGTGGCTCACCGGCTACCTATAACTTTGGCCCGGCAACTCTGGTTGTCGGGCCATTTTTTCGACGAGGGCCTGTCCAGGGCCACCCCGCACGGGACGCTCCGATAAAGCAGGTTATTGCGCTGCCGCTTCATGCGGAACTTCCACCCCCGAAAACTCCTTCCTCCTGCATGGGACAACAGCGGGAGAGCAACGGTGCGGCAGGAGATATGGACCGTCCGGCGTTTGTGCGGAGTCGCGATCGTCATTGCGGGAGCCGTGGCCGGATTGGCCGACCTGGTCGGTGACATGAACCTCACGGCACATATCGATACGCTCGGCACAGCCTCGGCGCTGCTGTTGAGCGGTCGCTTCAGCCACACTGCCTTGGCGGCCTCGCCGACCCGCGCCCTCTGTCATTCCCGAACCACATAATCTCGACCGCCCCTACCCAACCCCCAGGAGACGAGACGATGTTCCTTCATAACAAGCGCCTTCAATATACCGTTCGCGTATCCGAGCCGAACCCGGCCCTGGCCTCCATGCTGCTCGAGCAGTTCGGCGGCCCGGATGGCGAGCTTGCAGCCGCCATGCGCTATTTCACGCAGGGCCTGGCGGAAGACGATCCGGGCCGAAAGGACATGTTGCTCGATATCGCGACCGAGGAACTCAGCCATCTGGAAGTCATCGGGTCGATCGTCGCCATGCTGAACAAGGGCGCCAAGGCCGCGATGAGCGAAGGCGCGCTTGAGGAAGCGGAACTCTACATGTCGCTGAACGCGGGTGGCGACAGCCATACGCAATCGATCCTGTACGGCGGCGGCCCCGCACTCACCAACAGCTCGGGCGTGCCGTGGACGGCCGCCTATGTCGACAGCCGTGGCGACCCGACCTGCGACCTGCGGTCCAACATCGCCGCGGAAAGCCGGGCCAAGATCGTCTACGAGCGGCTGATCAACATCACCGACGATCCTGGCATCAAGGATGCGCTGGGGTTCCTGATGACGCGCGAAATCGCTCACCAGAAGAGTTTCGAGAAAGCCCTGTACTCGATCAAGGACAACTTCCCGCCGGGCAAGCTGCCGGGACTGGAGCCCTACGCCAATCTCTACGTGAACACCTCGCAGGGCGAGGGCGATGCGACCGGCCCCTGGAACACGGGTGAGCAATGGGAGCGGATCGACGAGGTCGAGGCCAATCTGCCGCTCGATGGCGGTGACGGGCAGGCGAGCGTCAAGCTCCCGAGCGTGGACATGAAGCGGTCCGCGGCGATGATGGCGCGGCTGCAATCGGATCCCAACGCCAATCCCACGACCGGCGCAGATCTTGGAGCCGCCCCCGGTGCCGGCAAGACCACCGACGAGGATCTCGGCGGCGCCAAGGACATGGCGCAGGCGAAGAAAATGAGCGACGCAAAATCCTGAGGAACAACGAAATGGCGACGCAAGCGACTGACCGCAGCGAAGCGCTGCGACATGAATTCGTCGTCGGTCTCAAAAATGCTCACGCAATGGAGCAGCAGGCACTTTCGATCATGGACCGGCAGATCGAGCACCTTGCCCGATATGCCGAGGTCGAACAGCGCCTGAGGAGCCATCGCGGCGAGACCGAACATCAGGTCGAGCGACTGGAACGCATCCTGGCTTCGCTCGGCGAGACTCATTCGACGGTGAAGGACATCACCATGAGCATCGGCGGCTCACTGGCCGCGCTGGCGCACAGCTTCGCGTCGGACGAGATCCTCAAGAACAGCTTCGCCAACATGGCTTTCGAGAATTTCGAGAAAGCCAGCTACAAGGCCCTCATCATCATGGCGGAGGCCGGTGGCTATCGCGAGGCCATTCCGCTGCTGGAGGAGACCCTGCGTGAAGAGGAAGCCATGATCACTTTCCTCGATGAAACCCTCCCTGCCGTGGTGACGAAATATCTTTCACTGCGGGCGGCCGGCGAACAGGCCGGCCATTGAGCCCTTTCTGGGCGGGCAGCCTCGCAAGCCTGGTCGCCGGGTTGGCCACGGGCCTGGGTGCGCTGGCCATCCTGGCGCTCAAACCCAGCGAGGGACAACATCATAATCTGTTGGGGTTTGCGGCGGGCGTCATGCTCGCCGCATCCTTCTTCTCGCTCATCATTCCGGGCATCGAGCAGGCGCAGGCGCTGGGCGCGACGCGCCCTGCCGCTGCGGCCATCGTGGTGATCGCGGTGCTCATCGGTGCCGGGGCGCTGGGCGTGCTCGGCGCGACCCTCCCGAAACTCCATGCCGTCGGGCCCTGGCCGGTATCCTTCGCCGATGCCCGAAGCCGGCGCATATGGCTGTTCATCGCGGCGATAACCCTGCACAATTTCCCCGAAGGCATGGCCGTGGCCGTGAGCTTCGGCGGTGGAAACTATGCCGCCGGCATGACCACGGCGCTGGGGATCGGGCTTCAGAACATCCCCGAGGGACTCGCCGTCGCAGGCGCGGCAATGAGCCTGGGGCTCTCGCGAGGCCTGTCCTTCCTCATTGCCCTGCTGTCCGGCCTCGCCGAGCCGATCGCCGGGATGGCGGGCGCCGCAGCCGTGGCGGTGGCGCAATCCTTCCTGCCATGGGCATTGGGCACGGCAGCGGGCGCGATGATCTACATCGTGACCGCCGAGATCATCCCCGACATGCATGACCGGCCCGAGGGCCGCACGAGCAGGGCCTGGCTCATGGCTGGCCTTGCAATCATGATCTTCCTCGACGTGACGCTCGCCTGAAAAGGCCGGGTCAGGGCACGACCAGCACCGGGCAAGGCGCCAGCGATGCGAGTTTCTGGGAAACGCTGCCGAGCAGCAGGCCGGTGAGGCGACCGCGACCGCGCCGCCCGAGGACGATGAGATCCACGGCTCTGCGTGCCGCTTCGGACAGGATCGCTTCAGCCGGATCGCCCCAGAGAAAGCAGTGATGAATGGTGACAACGCCGGCTCCACTGGCGCGCTCGACCGCTGCCGCCACGATCTGCTCGGCGGCGCTGTCGAGAGCGCTGCCGATGTCCGTTTCGGCATGATTGAGCTGGCGCATCTCTTCCGCCGACAGCTCCCCGGCGACGGTGAGGATCACGAGATCCGCCTCCAATCCACGCGCAAGCTGCGCCGCCATGTCGACCGCGCGGTCGGCACCCGCCGAGCCGTCCGTCGCCACCATGATCCTGTCCATCAATCTGTCCTCCAGAACTGCGGCCCTTCCGGTCCGTTGTGAAGCGCAAGGTTCAGGCCATGGTGTTGATGGCCTTGCGAAACTGGGCGAGCGCGACCGCATAGAAGACCGCGCCAATGGCGATGATGGCGAGAAGCTGCGGCCAGACCACGCTGATGTCCGCGCCCCGGTAGAGGATGCTTTGCGCCAGCTTCACGAAATGCGTGGTGGGCGCGGCCAGCATCACGTCCTGCACCGCTTGCGGCATGCTCTCGCGCGGCGTGCTGCCGCCGGACAGCAGTTCCAGCGGGACGATCGTGAGGATCACCAGCAGGCCGAATTGCGGCATCGAGCGCGCGAAGGTGCCGAGGAAGATGCCCATGGACGTGGTGGCGAAAAGATGCGCGGCCGCGCCGAGCAGAAACAGCCCAACGGAGCCCTCGATCGGCACCTGCATGGCACCGCGCACGATGATGCTGAGCGAGAACCAGGTGGCGACGAGCACCACCAACCCCATGGACCAGACCTTGGCGGCCATGATCTCGAATGGCGTGACCGGCATGACCAGCAGATGCTCGACCGTGCCATGCTCGCGCTCGCGGATGAGCGCCGCGCCGGTCAGGATGATCGAGAGCAGCGTGACATGGTTGATGACCTGCATCACCCCGCCGAACCAGAGCGAGGTCAGATTGGGGTTGAAGCGCGCGCGCACCGCCACATCGACCGGCAGCGCTGCCGCGGGCGCGCTGCGCGCCGCATAAGTCGCGATCTCCTTGTTCACGATCTGCTGGACATAGGCATTGCCGGAAAAGGCCTGCGCCATGCGTGTCGCATCGACATTGAGCTGGATGGCGGGATTGCGGCCGGCCAGCAGGTCGCGCTGGAAGTTGGGCGGGATATCGAGGACGAATGTGTAGAGTCCCTGATCCATCGCGGCATCGATATCGCTCTGGGTAATCATGACCGGCGGATTGAAATAAGGCGGGTAGAATGCCCCGATGATCCGGCGCGAGAGCTGCGAGCCATCCTCGTCGATGATGGCGATCGGCGCCTTGTTGAGCGTCTCGGGAATGCCGGTCGCGGCGACATAGACCGAGCCGGTGAAGGCCCACAGGATCAGCACGACCATCATCCGGTCGCGCCACAGGCTGCGCATCTCCTTGATGCCGAGCCGCATGATGTTGGCCAGCCGCATCGCTTCAACGCTCCTGCTTGCGCACCAGCGCAATGCCTGCCGCCATCAGCAGGGGTGCGGTGATCGCGAGAGCCGTGAAGGCTCCGGGAAGATCCGAGACGCCCAGCGCCTTGCAGAAGACGCCGCGACTGATCGTGAGGATGTGCGTGGCGGGATAGACCGTGCCGATGAAGCGGCCCGACCCTTCCAGCGAGGCGACCGGCGTCAGCATGCCCGAGAACTGGACCGCCGGGATGATGGTGGCGATGGCGGTGCCGAAGATGGCGGCGATCTGGGTGCGCAGGAAAGTGGAGCAGATGAGGCCGATCGCGGTCGAACTGAGCACGAACAGCAGCGCACCCAGGCTCAGCGCGAACAGGCTGCCCTTGAGCGGCACGCCGAACACCGTGACGGCGAGGATCGTCAGCAGGACGAAGTTCAGCATCGCCAGCACCACATAGGGAAGCTGCTTGCCGAGGAGGAACTCGGTGCGGGTCACCGGCGTCACATAGAGATTGACGATGGAGCCAAGCTCCTTCTCGCGCACGACGCTGAGCGCGGTCAGCATGGACGGGATGAGCAGGAGCAGGATCGGGATCACGGCCGGCACGATCGCGACGAGGCTCGCGACATCGGGATTGTAGCGATAGCGCGTCTCGATGCCGGCAAGGCCGAGGCTTGGCCGCGCGCCCAGCTCCCGCATGGCGAAATCCGAGAGCCAACTGAGGTGCATGGCCTGCACATAGGACAGCACGGTCTCGGCGCGGCTCGGCATCGAGCCATCCACCCACATGCCCACGGACACCGGCCTGCCCCGGCGGATGTCACGCGCGAAATGCTCCGGAATCTCTATGACGACGCTCAGCTCGCCGTCCCGCATCCGCCGGTCGAGTTCGGCATAGCCATGCACCGGCGCATGCTCGACGAAATAGCGCGAGCCGGAGAGATTGAGCGCATAATTCTGGCTGGTGGTGGTCCCGTCCCGGTCGAGCACGGCGAAGGTCAGATTCTCGACGTCGAGGCTGATGCCATAGCCCATGATGAACATGAGGATGATGCTGCCCACCAGCGCCAGCGTCGCGCGGATCGGGTCCCGGCGCAACTCCAGCGCCTCGCGCCGGCTGTAGCTCAGCATATGGCGCAGGCTGAAGCGCGCGTCCGCCTTATCGCCCGTGCGGGGCGCGGCGGCCAGCGTCGCCGGGGTATCGCCCGCCAGCGCTTCACCATCGCCCTCGAAACCGCCCATGCGGCGCAGATGATCGATGAATGCCGCCTCGAGGTCCGCCGCCCCGCTGGCGCGCACCACGCCGGCCGGCGTATCGGTCGCCAGCACCCGGCCCATGTGCATGAGGGCCACCCGGTCGCAACGCTCGGCCTCGTTCATGAAATGGGTGGAAATGAAGATGGTCACCATGTCCTTGCGGGCCAGGTCGATCATCATCTGCCAAAACGCGTCGCGAGCGATGGGATCAACGCCCGAGGTCGGCTCGTCGAGGATCAGGATCTCGGGCGCGTGGATCATCGCCACGGCGAGGCTGAGACGCTGGCGCTGGCCGAGCGGCAGGCTTTCCGGCCAGGCGTCCATCAGATCGAGCAGGCCGAAGCGCTCGGCCATCTCGGTCACGCGCGCCGCGATCCGGTCGTCCGGCACCTGGAAGAGCTGGGCGTGAAGCTCCAGATTCTGCCGCACTGTCAGCTCGGTGTAGAGAGAGAAGCTCTGCGACATGTAGCCGACCCGCTTGCGCGTCTCGATATCGCGCGGATCGACCGGGCGGCCGAACAGCAGGGCCTGGCCTTCACTAGCGGGGAGCAGGCCGGTCAGCATCTTCATCGTCGTCGTCTTGCCGCAGCCGTTCGACCCGATGAAGCCGAAGATCTCGCCGCGCCCGATGCTGAAATCCACATGATCGACGGCCGTGAAGTTGCCGAAGCGCATGGTGAGGCCGCGCGCCTCGATCGCGGGGATGCCGTCCGCCATCGCGTCCCGGGGCGGGATCGTCACGGCGTGATGCTCGCGCCGCTGCTCCTCGGGCAGCAGGGCGATGAACGCCTCCTCCAGGCTCGCGGCGCCGGTGCGCTCGCGCAACTCGGCTGCCGTGCCGGTCGCAAGGACTCGCCCCGCATCCATGGCGACGAGATGATCGAAGCGCTCGGCCTCCTCCATATAGGCCGTGGCGACCAGCACGCTCATGCCCGGGCGCTCGGCGCGGATCCGGTCGATCAGCTCCCAGAACTGCACGCGGGAGAGCGGATCGACACCGGTCGTCGGTTCGTCGAGCAGCAGCAGATCCGGATCGTGGATGAGCGCGCAGCACAGGCCGAGCTTCTGCTTCATGCCGCCGGAGAGCTTGCCGGCCGGGCGCGTGCGGAACGGTGCGAGGCCGGTCGCGGCCAGCAACGTCTCGATGCGCGCCTCGCGCTCCGCACGCGCCTGGCCGAAGAGGCGCGCGAAGAAATCGATATTCTCGAAGACCGACAGGGTCGGGTAGAGATTCTTGCCCAGGCCCTGCGGCATATAGGCGATGCGCGGGCAGATGCGCCGCCGGTGCCGGGCGTCGGCCATGTCTCCGCCCAATACCTCGACCTGCCCTTCCTGGATCGCGCGGGCGCCGGCAACCAGCGCGAACAGGCTCGACTTGCCGACGCCGTCCGGCCCGATCATCGCCACCGTGCGCCCGGCGGGGAGCTGAAGATCGATGCCGTCGAGCGCCACCACATCGCCGAAGCGCAGGTGCACGCCGGACAGGCGAACGGCATCGTCGGTCATTTGAGCGGAGTCAGCGCGAGCTGCGCCGGCCATGCCCCCGAACGATCGATCCGCACATAGGCCATGCCCGGCATGCCCGACTTCACCACATTGCGGTAGCGGGCCAGCAGCTTGGGATCGATCGAGGCGCGCACGCGGAACATGAGCTTCTGCCGCTCGTCCTTCGTCTCCACCGTCTTGGGCGTGAACTGGGCGACGTCGGCAATGAAGGTGATGCGCGCCGGGATCACCCGATCCGGCGCGGCATCGAGCACGAGGCGTGCCTCGTCGCCGAGACCGACCCGGCCGACCGCCTGCTCGGGCAGGAAGAAGGTGAGATAGACATCGGTGAGATCGATGAGATTGAGCACCTTGCCGCCCGCGCCGATGACCTCGCCCGGCTCGGCAATGCGATATTGCACGCGCCCGGCGCGAGGCGCGCGCAGCGCGGCATCGTTGATATTCGTTTCGACCTGACGGACCAGCGCGCTCGCCGCCTGCGCATTGGCCTGCGCCCCACTGGCCTGCGCGCGGGCCGTGGCGATCGCGGCATCGATGGCCGCGACCTGCGCCTGCGCCGCGTCGACACCGGCCTGAGCGGCCTGCAGCCGGGCATGGTCATCCTCCTGCTCCTGGCGCGGCGTCGCGCCTTCGGCCGCGAGCGCGGTCGAGCGGCCGAGATGCTGGCGCGCGGTGGCGAGATCGGCCTGCCGCTGGCGGAGCTGCGCAAGGGCTGCCGTGCGCTGGCTGAGCGCCTGCGCCACCTGCATCTGCGCCGACCGGACGCTGGACCGCGCCGCTTCGCTCTGCGCGCTCGTCTGGGCATGCTGCGCTTCCAGCGTGTCGACGTCCATCGTCGCCAGCAACTGGCCCGCCTTCACTTCATCCCCCTCATCGACGAGGATGTCGCGGATGCGCCCCGGCGCCTTGGCAGCGACATCCACTTCCGTCGCCTCGATCCGGCCATTGCCGCTGGCGATCCCTTCGCCAAGCGGATCGCGCGTGAGATAGTAGCGCCAGGTCAGGACAGCGGCGATGGCCACGGCGGCTATGGCGAGGCGTATCGCCCATTTCTTCCAGTTGGTACTCATGGCATCTGCCCCTGCCCTTCGGGTTCGGAAAAGCCGCCGCCCAGCGCAGCGTAAAGCGCCACGCCGCTGGCCAGCCAGGCGCGACGCAGCTGGACGAGCTGCTGCTGCGCTGAGAAACGGTCGCGCTCGGCATCCAGCACCTCGAGATAGGCGGCGCGGCCGGCCTCGAAGCGGATCGTCGCCAGGCGGGAGCGCTCGCTCAGCGCGGCAATCGCCTGCTCGGTGGTCGCGATCTGCTCATTGAGCCAGCGCCGCTGCGCCAGCGCATCGACCACGTCGCGAAAGGCGGCCTGAATGGTCTTCTCATAAGTGGCGATCATCTCGTCACGCTGCGCCTCACTTGCCCGCAGACTGGCGCGCAGCTTGCCGGCGGTGAAGATCGGCAGCGAGACGGTGGGGCGGAACAGCCACAGGCCGGTGCCGGCACCGAACAGTCCATCGAGATCGTTGCTGGTGGTGCCCACCGCGCCGGTCAGGCTGATGCTGGGGAAGAAGGCGGCACGGGCGGCGCCGATATTCGCTTCCGCCCCGCGCAGTTGATGCTCGGCGGCCACGATGTCCGGCCGATTGGCGAGCAGCTCGGAGGGGAGGCCGGCGGGAATGGACTGGGTGCGCCCCATCTCGGCGAGGCTGTGCGTCAGCGCCGCCTCCTCGACCGGCGCGCCGACCAGCAGCGCCAGGGCCGTCCGGTTCTGCGCACGGGAAAGCTCGATCGACTGGATGGCGCCGGCGGCCTGCGTGCGCAGCGTCTCGGCCTGCGTCACTTCGATCCGCGAGCCAGACCCCAGTTCGTAGCGCCGGGTGAGGATCTGCAGTGCCCGCTCCCGGTTGGCGAGCGTTTCGCGCGCCAGTTCCAGCCGCTCGGCATATTCGCGATCGGCAAGGCAGCCCGCCGCCACTTGCGCGACCAGGATCGTCGCCAGACCCCGCCGCGCTTCCGTGCTGGCGAGATATTGCTGGAGCGCGGCCGTCCGCAGGCTGCGCAGCCGCCCGAACAGGTCGATTTCCCAGCTCGTCTGCAGCATGCCGTCATAGCTGGTCAGCGTGTCCTCGCGGAGCATCTGGGAAAAGCTTTCCGGCAGCCCGGCCTTGACCATGCCGGCGGACCCGGCGAGCTGGGGCGCGAGATCGGCACCACGCGCCCGCAGCGCCGCGCGGGCCTGCTCGATCCGGGCCGCAGCGACACGCAGATCGCGATTGTTGGCAAGGGCGCGGCCGATCAGCGCCCTGACTTGCGCGTCGCCGAAAAAGGCCTCCCAGCCGATCTGCGCCGCGGCGTTCCCGCCGAGCGGCGCGCTCTCCTCGGGATAGAGCGCCGGCACCGGCATCGCCGGATGCTGCGGTGCAGGGGCAAAGGAGCAGCCGGCAAGCGACGCGGCCCCGAAAACTGCCATCGATCGTCTGAGGAAACTTGCCAATTTGCCCGTCCGTTCAGCTTTCCGGGTTTGTTACCGCAGCGCAGCGACGGGCATCATTGGGGATGCTACGTAGCCGCCTCGGATCCCGGAGGGCTCAGGGCAGGCGCGCGCCGGCAGGCCGCCCTCCGGGCGTGCGATGTCGCCCCGCGAGGCAGGGATGCGAAGGTTGGCGTCGCGACCGGAGGCTCCGGCCGCGACCAGAGTTCAGGCGTTCTAGGCCGGCGTTCCGGCGCCCTCGAAATCGAGGACGATGCGCCCCTCGATCTCGCCACGGTGCATCCGCGCGAACACGTCATTGATGTTCTCCAGCGCATCGGTCTTCACCGTCGCGTGGACTTTCCCCGCCTGCGCGAAATCCAGCGCTTCCTGGAGATCGAGCCGCGTGCCGACGATCGAGCCCCGGATGGTGGTGCCATTCAGCACCGTGTCGAAGATGGACACCGGAAAATCGCCCGGCGGCAGGCCATTGAGGGAGACCGTGCCGCCCCGGCGGGCCATGCCCATCGCCTGCTGGAACGCCTTGGGGCTCACCGCTGTCACCAGAACGCCCTGAGCGCCGCCGATCTCCTTCCTGACGAAGGCGGCCGGGTCGGCGTGGAGCGCGTTGACCGACAGGTCGGCGCCCAGCCGCTCCGCGAGCGCCAGCTTCTCATCGTCGATATCGACCGCCACGACATTGAGCCCCATCGCCTTGGCATATTGCACCGCCATGTGCCCCAGCCCGCCGATGCCCGATATCGCGACCCAGTCGCCCGGCTTCGTGTCCGTGACCTTCAGCCCCTTGTAGACCGTGACGCCCGCGCAGAGCACCGGCGCGATCTCCACGAAACCCACATTGGCGGGCAGATGGCCGACATAGTTCGGATCGGCGAGGACATATTCGGCGAAGCTGCCGTTCACCGAATAGCCGGTGTTTTGCTGCACCTCGCACAGCGTCTCCCAGCCGCCCAGACAATGCACGCAATGGCCGCATGCGCTGTAGAGCCAAGGCACGCCGACCCGATCGCCCTCGCGCACATGCGCAACGCCGGCGCCCACCGCGACCACATGCCCCACCCCCTCATGCCCCGGAATGAAGGGCGGCGTCGGCTTGACCGGCCAGTCGCCCTCGGCGGCATGGAGATCCGTATGGCAGACGCCGGCCGCGGCGACCTTGACGAGGATCTGGCCGGGACCGACCTCGGGCACTTTCACTTCCTCGATGACGAGGGGCTTGCCGAACGCGCGGACGACGGCGGCTTTCATGGTCTTCTGCATGGGAACTGACTCCTGACTGGTTGAGATGTGGGACGCCCAAGGGATCGCGGCGGACCGGCGCGCGGAGTCGTCCGTTCCCCCGCCCCGTCACGCGACGGGCGCCGCGCTTCCCTGCCGCCGGGGGCTGAAGGCGCGGCTCAACTGATCGATGCGATAGGGCCCGCGCATGGGAACATCCTCGGGGACAGGGCGCCGCCAGAACTGCGGATCGGTGGTGACCATCATGACAGCGGTCCCGTCGCGATGGCTGAGCTCCTGCGCGGCGGCGATCCCCGCCCATTGATCGACATGCTCGCCCACCACCACGACATCGGGCGACTGCACGCGGGCGAGCGCCATGGCGCGATTCCGGGTGCGGGCATGATAGATGGAGCGGAAGCCCGCCGCCATGAGCTGGGCTTCGATCGCGCGGCTCATGATCATGTTGTCCTCGATGATGAGGGCGTGGGCATGGGGGCCGCTCAGTTCGATCATTGTCCGTCTCCGCAGGTCTGGGGCCAGGCCTGATGCGCCCTTTGTGGCGGGGCCAGCCGGCCTTCGGAATCCGCAAAACTACGGGGGCGATCGGTGGGACGGCTCGGGGGAAGGTTCGCGGAGGGGAACGGCGCGGACCGGGACATGGGCTTACAGTCCGCGCCGTCGATCCGACGGCCCGCCATGGCGCGGGAAACCGCCATTTTCTCCCGATCTGCGACGAAGAAACCGGACATATTAGGACAGATAAAACGCGTCCCGGTGCGACTGGTGTTTCTGAAAGTTATTGCAATTCGTTCGCAATAGCATAATTTGCCGGGAGAGACGATGGCAGCGCGACCGGAGGAGCCCCCATGAATCAGACGCTTTCGCACTTGTTTCGCTTCAGGGACCTGCGCTCCTTTCCGCTCACGGCCATGCACATGGTGATGGCGACGCGGCTGTGCATCATGTTCGGGCAGGCCGGGCGGGACCCCTTGCCCGACCTGGCGGTGCGGCTGCGCAGCATGGACGCGGCGCGGCGCCTGGCGCGGCTGGTGCACGGCATCCAGCAGAGCTGGCCCGAGCAGTTCCTCATTCACCGGCCGTGCTGCATGACCCTGACGCCCGACGAGGCGGTGCTGGGCGACCTCACCGTCATGGCGGCGCAGGGGGACGAATCCTGCGCCGTCACGCTGCTGCGGGACATGGTGCCCGAATTCACGGCGCGGCGGCTGTTCCTCGATGCGGTGGCGGCGGTCGGCGCGATCCAGTCGGCCCGGTTGCAGCCACAGCGCCCGGAGGCATGAGCGGCGAGGCGCAAGACGTCCTGCCCGCCCTTCCCCTCAACAGGGATCAGGCGGGCGCGGCTTCCAGTGCCCGGGCAATCAGCGCGCGGCTGTTCTCGACACCGTAGAGCGCGATGAAGCTGCCCATGCGCGGGCCCTGCTCGGCCCCGAGCAAGGTCTCGTAAAGCGCCTTGAACCAGTCGCGAAGCTGCTCGAAGCCGTAATGCGGATCCTTGCCGATCGCATAGACGATGTTCTGGATCTCCTCCGCCCCCGCCTGCGGATCGAGCGCGGCAAGCTGGGCATCCAGTTCGCGCAGGGCCATCGCCTCATGGGCTTCGGGCGCCCGCCGCCGCAGCGTGGGCGCAATGAAATCGCGATTATAGGCCAGCGCATGACGCACCAGCCCGCCGAGGCGCGGATAGCGCTCCACCGTGGCGTCGGGCGCATAATTGCGCAGATAGGCCCAGACCTGATGCTCGGTCGCATCCGCGCCCATGACGCCGACCAGATTGAGCAGCAGCCCGAAGGTGACCGGAAGCCCGTCCTGCGGCACATCGCCATTGTGGATGTGATGCACGGGATTGCCGAGCTGCTTGTCGAGCGGCTGGTCGGCATAAGCGGCGCGGAACTGCTCATAATCGTCCACCGCGCGCGGGATCACGCCGATATGGAGCTGCTTGGCCGCCTTGGGCTCGCGATAGATATAGAAAGCGAGGCTTTCCCGCGTGCCATAGGTCAGCCACTGCTCGATCGAGAGGCCGTTGCCCTTGGACTTGGAGATCTTCTCGCCCTTCTCGTCCAGGAACATTTCGTAATTGAAGCCCTCGGGCGGGCGACCGCCGAGCGCGCGAGCGATCTTGGAGCTTTGCGTCACGCTGTCGATCAGGTCCTTGCCGGCCATCTCGTAATCGACGCCGAGCGCGACCCAGCGCATCGCCCAGTCGACCTTCCACTGCAGCTTGGCGCCGCCGGACAGGATGGACTGCTCGATCACATCGCCTTCATCTGTGAAGCGCACGATGCCGGCATCGGCATCCACCACCTCGATGGGGACCTGAAGCACGCTCCCGCTCTTCGGGCTGACCGGGAGGACCGGGGAATAGGTCGCCTGCCGCTCCTTGCGCAGCGTCGGCAGCATGATGTCCATGATTGCCTGATAATGGCGCAGGACATTCTTCAGCGCGTCGTCGAACTGGCCGCCGCGATACATGTCCGTCGACGAGACGAACTCATAGTCGAAGCCGTAGCTGTCCAGAAAGTCGCGCAGCATCGCGTTGTTGTGATGCGCGAAGCTCTCGAACTTGCCGAAGGGATCGGGGACCTGCGTGAGTGGCTTGCCGAGATAATCCGCCAGCATGGCCTGGTTGGGCACATTGTCCGGCACCTTGCGCAGCCCGTCCATGTCATCGCTGAACGCGACGAGGCGCGTGGGCGCGCCGGACAGTTCCTCATAGGCATGGCGCACGATCGTCGTGCGCAGCACTTCGTTGAAAGTGCCGATATGCGGCAGGCCCGAGGGGCCATAGCCGGTCTCGAACAGCACCGGCGCACCATCCGGCTTGCCGCCCGGATAGCGCTTGAGCAGCTTGCGCGCTTCCTCATAAGGCCAGGCCTTGGAGACCCTGGCGGCTTCACGGAGCTCGGGAGATATCGCACGCGTCGTCATGGCGGGCGCTCTAGCTTCAAGTCACCGGGAGCGCCAAGCCAAAAAGCCCGGCACGCCCCCATTTCCAATATTCGCGGTTACGGGAAATTTTACCAGTGCAGTCCTAATATAACAGGCTAGAGGGCAGTTTTCGACACGACTTCGAACGACGACGCAGCATGGCGGAGACACAAGGAAACGGGCATGGAAACACAGGTTGAGCGGCAAAGGCGGATCGGCGTCGAAATTCCGGTGACGATCACGACTGTGCTCGACTCGCTGGAGGCGGCCATCGCCGACATGACCGAACATGGCGCCCAGGTCATCGGCTGCACCCTGCCGGCCGGAACGCGCTTCCAGATCGAATATATGGGCCAGACCCTCTACGCCCAGTGTCGCTGGGCCGAAGTGGACCGCATGGGCGTGAAATTCTCCTTCCCGCTCACCGACGGCCCCCTGCACGAGCGGCTGATGCTCGCGCGCGCCAGCCAGCTGCCCGGCGAGGCACCGACCGGCACGCACCTCGCTTATGAACCGATGCAGGCGCGGCTCGGCGGACAGGGCCTGCGCCCATTCGGCCGCGCGACCGGGGGCTTCGGCCGCCGCACGGGCTGAACGCACGACCGGGCGACCACCCCGGCATCGGCGCTGACGCCGGCAGGGACCATCCCGCCACCGGCCCGGGCAAAAATCTTCCCCGCGATGTTCTCCAAGCGTTCCCACCTCGTCGCGAGCAGGCTATGGGTGTGGCGTGGCTCTCTCCTCCCTCCCCGTCCCGCTTCCGCCCGCGCTGCACGCCAACCATGCCGGGATCTGGCTGAGCGACGGGCGTGACGACGTCCTTTCCCTGAGCCGGGGCGAAGCGCTGGCCCGCGCCGCTGACACGCCGCTGCTGATGGTGAATGCCCCGCTGCTCGGCGCGCGCCTGGGCCATGCGGACCTCTCCGGCCTCGACCTGCTCGAGCTGTTCGCTTTCCTCTTTCCCGCGCGCTTCGTCATTCCCACGGTCGCGGGGCTGGCGCGGGCACTGGCCATGGCGCCGCCGGCCAACGACACCGAAGCGACCGCGCTGGTGCCGCACCTCGCGCTTGCCATGCTGGACTGGACCGGGCGGCCGGACTGGGCCGAGCGCGAAGGCGCATGGACGAGCCTGAAGCAGCTCGAGCGGCTGCGCTGGAGCTGGGTGCCGCTGCTGCGCGACCGGATCGCCCAGCCCGCGCAGGCCGAGCGCTGGCTGTTCAGCCGCCTGCCGCAATGGGAGGACCAGCCGCCGCGCCCGCAGCCCCGCCCCGTGACGCTGGCCGACGAGGAGGTGCTCGGCCGCCTCGCCGCGCTGACCGGGCACGGCGCCGAGACGCGCAGCGGCCAGCGCGACTTCTCGCTCGCCGCCGCCGACGGCTTCGATCCGCGCACGCGGCAGGACATGCCCAATATCGTGCTCGCAGAGGCCGGCACCGGCATCGGCAAGACGCTGGGCTATCTCGCGCCGGCCACGCTCTGGGCGGAACGCGCCGGCGGCACCGTGTGGATCTCCACCTACACCAAGGCGCTGCAACGCCAGCTCGACCGCGAGGCGCGCCGCCATTATCCGGACGACGCCAGCTTCCGGCGGCATGTGGTCATCCGCAAGGGCCGCGAGAACTATCTCTGCCTGCTCAATCTGGAGGACGCGCTGCAAGGCGGCTTCGCGGGGCGCGCGGCAGTGCTCGCGCAGTTCGTGGCGCGCTGGGCGGCCTATTCGCGCGACGGCGACATGGTGGGCGGCGACATGCCGGGATGGCTGCCCGCCCTCTTCCGCCGGGCCGGGGCCACCGCGCTCACCGACCGGCGCGGCGAATGCATATATGCCGGCTGCCCGCATTTCCGCACCTGCTTCATCGAGCGCGCGAGCCGGGCGAGCCAGGGCGCGGACATCGTCATCGCCAATCATGCGCTGGTGATGATCAATGCCGCGCGCGGGCGCGAGACGCAGGGCGCGCCGACGCGGATCGTCTTCGACGAGGGCCATCATCTCTTCGACGCGGCCGATTCGACCTTCGCCGCCGCGCTGACCGGCCGCGAGGCCATCGAACTGCGCCGCTGGATCATGGGGCCGGAGAAGGAGCGGCGCGGACGGCGGCGGGGCCTTGCGGCGCGCCTCTCCGACGTGGCGAGCTATGACGCCGACGGCGCCCACGCCATCGACGATGCGCGCGAGGCGGCGCGGGCGCTGCCGGGCGAGGAATGGATGCGCCGCGTGCACGAACGCGCGCCGGACGGCGAGATCGAGGCGCTGCTCTGCGCGGTGCGCGACACCGTCTATGCCCGCGCGGAGCGTGACGGGAAGGAAACCGACCCCGGCTATGGGCTGGAAGTGGACCTGGCCGAGGCCGATGGCGCGCTGATCGATGCCGCAACGGAAGGCGCGGCGGCGCTCGAAGCGCTGCTCACGCCCCTGCAGCGGCTCGCCAAGCGGCTCGTCGCCGTGATCGAACTCGCGCCCGACTGGCTCGACACGCCGGCTCGGGCCCGCATCGACGGCGCGATCTCCGCGCTCGGCTGGCGGTGCGACCTGCTGCGCAGCTGGATCGCCCTGCTGCTGCGCGTGGGCAGCGCGCCGGACCCCGATTTCGTCGACTGGCTTGCCGTCGACCGTGCGGAGGGGCGCGAATATGACATCGGCCTGCATCGCCACTGGCTCGACCCGACCCGGCCGCTGGCCGAAGTGGTGCTGCAGCCGGCGCATGGCGTGCTCGTCACATCCGCCACCCTGCGCGCGGGCGGCGAGGTGGAGACAGCGATCGGCCGCACCGGCGCCAGCCATCTCGCCGCCACGCCGCGATGGTTCGATGTGGAGAGCCCGTTCAATTATGCCAGCCAGAGCGAAGTGCTGATCGTCACGGACATCAAGCGCGGCGACCTGCCAGCGCTGGCGGGCGCCTATGCGCGGCTCATCGAGGCGGCGGGCGGCGGCACGCTCGGCCTCTTCACCGCCATCCGCCGGCTGCGATCCGTGCAGGCGCGAATCGCGGACCGGCTCGCGCGGGCCGGGCTGCCGCTCTACGCGCAGCATGTCGACCCCTTCGACCCCGCGACCCTGATCGACATGTTCCGCGACGATCCGCGCGCCTCGCTGCTGGGCACCGACGCGCTGCGCGACGGCGTGGACGTGCCGGGCGATTCGCTGCGCCTCGTCGTGATGGAAGGCGTGCCATGGCCGAAGCCCTCGGTGCTGAACGCGGTGCGGCGCCAGGCGAGCGGCGCCCCGACGGCGCATGACGACCGGCAGGTACGCGCGCGGCTGGCGCAGGCCTTCGGCCGCCTCATCCGCCGCGCGGACGATCGCGGCCAGTTCGTGATCCTCTCCGCCGCCATGCCGAGCCGGCTGCTCGGCGCCTTTCCCCCCGGCGTCCCGATCCTGCGCATCCCGCTCGACGAAGCGATCGAAAGAGTGCGCTCCCGGCTTGGTTCCGCTACGAAATTGGGGCAGGAGGCGCAGAACGGGTCGCGGATCGAGGGAGTGCCGACAAGGGAATGAAGAGAGTCATCGTCCTGCGTCACGCGAAATCCGACTGGAGCGACGCCGCCTTGCGGGATTTTGACCGCAGCCTGAACGACCGGGGACATCGCGCCGCTGCCGTGATGGGCCGCTGGGCCGCTCATCACGGGCTGACCTTCGATGCCATCATCGCCTCGCCCGCCGCGCGAGTGGTCGATACGCTGCGCCATTTCCGCGAGGCTTATGGCGAATGCCCCGAGCCGGCCTATGACCTGCGCATCTATCTGGCGGCCGGAACGACACTGGCCGAGGTGCTGGCCGAGACGCAGGAACCCGCTTCGAGCATCCTGCTGGCCGGGCACAGCCCCGGGCTGGAGGAGCTGATCCTCACCGCCGTGCCCGACGATGCGCGATCACCGCTGCGCGATTCGGTCGAGACCAAATTCCCCACCGCCGCGCTCGCCGTGCTGGACTTCGATGTCACGGACTGGGCGAGCCTGGCCCATGATTTCGCCGGGCGGGCAACGCTGCGCAGCTTCGTGCGGCCACGCGATCTCGACCCGGCGCTGGGCCCGGACCAGCGCTGAGCGAGGCGCCGCGCCAGCGCGCGGCAAGCCTCAGGCGCCCTCGATCGCGTCCGCGAGATTCTGGCGAATGACGGTCAGCCGGGCAATGAGCAGCGCGAGATCGGTCTGCGCGACCTGACGGGGCGCGGGCCGGGCGGCCACCGGCAGATCACCGATCGGCAGGACGCCTTGCGGACCGGCCGGCGGGACCGGGGCGACAGGGGCTGCCTGCTGCAGCGCGGGCGCGGCATCGGTGGGCGCGGTTGCGGCCCCATCGGCGGATGGCGTCGGGCCGGGCATGTCGGCCGGCGCCGGGCTCCGCCCCGCAAGGGCCCGCTGGGCGCCCTTCACGGTGAAGCCTTCCTCGTTGAGCAGCCGGTTGATGCGCCGGGCGATCTCCACGTCGCGGGGCCGATAATAACGGCGATTGCCCGAGCGCTGCAGCGGACGGAGTTGCGGGAAGCGCGTTTCCCAATAGCGCAGGATATGTTGAGCGACGCCCAGTTCCCGAGCCAGCTCTCCTATCGTCAAAAACGCGCCGTCATCCTTGGCCATGGCGCATTGTGCAACGATCCCGCCGCGCGGGTCAATCCGGCTCGGGCGTTTCAGGCGCCCGCGACACGATCGCGCAGCGACTGGCTCGGACGGAAGGTCAGCACCCGGCGCGGCGTGATCGAGACCTCGATGCCGGTCTTGGGATTGCGGCCGATCCGCTCATTCTTGTCGCGTAGCACGAATGTCCCGAAGCCGGAAATCTTCACATTCTCGCCATGTTCCAGCGCTTCGGTGACCAGTTCCAGCACCTGTTCGACCAATTGCGCCGACTCCGCGCGCGACAGCCCGATCTGGCGATTGAGCTGCTCGGCGATCTCCGCACGGGTCAAGGTTTCATCAGCACTCATTTCGTCCCCCAAAAACGAAAGATTCGCGGCCATACCCCCATATCGCCGCAACATGATCTGTGAGCCAGAAATCCGGGCTTTGCAATGGGAACATAAGGGGCAAGCCGCCGATTCTGGGCGGAAAATTGCCGGGCCGTTGCGCAGGGCGCAATGATCAGTAGCGCAGGATCGAAGCGGCCCATGTGAAACCGCCGCCCATCGCCTCCAGCACGACGAGGTCGCCTTGCTTGACTCGCCCGTCCCGCACGGCCGTATCGAGCGCCAGCGGCACCGAGGCGGCCGAGGTATTGGCATGCCGGTCCACCGTCACCACCACGCGCGCGGGATCGAGCCCCAGCTTGCGCGCCGTCGCATCCAGGATGCGCGCATTGGCCTGATGCGGGATCACCCAATCCACCTGATCGGGCGTGACGCCGACATCCTCCAGCACTTCGCGCATGACCTGGGCAAGATTGACGACGGCATGGCGGAACACGTCCTGCCCCTTCATGCGCACCTTGCCGACGGTGCCCGTGGTGGACGGCCCGCCATCGACATTCAGCAGCCCGTTATGGCGTCCATCGGCATGCAGGCGGCTGGCGAGGATGCCGCGCCCGGTCGCCTCGTCCGTATCCTGCGCCTGCAGCACGACCGCGCCCGCGCCGTCCCCGAACAGGACGCAGGTCGCGCGATCCTCCCAGTCGAGGATGCGGCTGAAGGTTTCCGCGCCGATGACGAGCGCCGTCTTCGCAGCGCCGCCGCGCAGCATGTTGTCCGCAACGGTGATGGCATAAAGGAAGCCGGAGCAGACCGCCGCGACGTCGAACGCGACACAGTCGTTGATGCCGAGCGCGGCCTGAACGATCGTCGCGCTGGCCGGAAAGGTCTGGTCGGGCGTCGCCGTCGCCAGCACGATGAGATCGATGTCGCCGGGGACCATGCCGGCCGCCTCGAGCGCCTTGCGCGATGCCTCGGTGGCGAGCGTGGCCGTCGTCTCGCCTTCGCCCGCGATATAGCGGGTCCGGATGCCGGTGCGCCCGACGATCCACTCGTCGCTCGTGTCCACCATCGTGGCCAGCTCGGCATTGTCGACACAGCGGCGCGGCAAGGCCGAACCCGTTCCCATGATCACGGAACGCAAGGTCATTTGGCGATCAGTTCCTCGCTCAATATGGGGCCGACGCGCGCCATGTCCCCGGCAATCCGCGCGGCCAGATCGGCTTCCACCAGACGGGCGGCCACATGCACCGCATTGGCGATGCCCTTCTCGTCCGCGCCGCCATGGCTTTTCACCACCATGCCGTTGAGGCCCAGGAAGACCGCGCCATTGTGATTGTTGGGATCGAGATGGACCTTGAGGAGATGCAGCGCCGGCTTCGACAGGAGAAAGCCCGCCTTCGAGCGCAGGGAACTGGTGAAGGCGCGGCGCAGCACGTCCGTCACGAACCGGGCAGTGCCTTCCGCCGTCTTGAGCGCGATGTTGCCGGCAAAGCCTTCCGAGACGATCACGTCCGCATCGCCGCTGCCGATGCGATCACCCTCGATGAAGCCATCGAAGCGCAGGGGCAGCCCCGATGCCGCGCGCAGGAATGCCGCGGCATCGCGAATCTCGTCCGTGCCCTTGAGCTCCTCGGTCCCGATGTTGAGCAGCCGCACGCGCGGCGTCTCCAGATCCAGCACCACCCGGGCATAAGCCGCGCCCATGATCGCGAACTGGACGAGATTGCGCGCATCGCACTCGGTGTTCGCGCCAAGGTCCAGCATTACGACATCATTGTCGCCGAGCGTGGGCAGGAAGGCCGCGAGGGCGGGACGATCGATGCCGGGCAGCGTCCGCAAGGCGAGCTTGGCCATCGCCATCAGCGCGCCGGTGTTGCCCGCCGAGACGGCCGCCATCGCATCCCCGTTCTTCACGGCCTGGATGGCGAGACCCATGGAACTGCCGCGCGACTGGCGAATCGCCTGACTCGGCTTGTCCGTCGCGGCGACGACACGATCGGTATGAACGATCTCGGCCGCGCGGGAGAGATTGGGGTGATGGCCGAGCGCGTCCTGGATCTGGGCTTCATCGCCGAACAGGATGAAGCGCAGCCCCTCGTGGCGCCGTCGCGCGAGCGCGACGCCCGCCACGATGGTGCGCACGCCTTCATCGCCGCCCATCGCATCAATCGCGATTCGCGGCAGTGTCACGACATTATCCCCCAGACCGGGTGTCAGGCGCCGATCGCGACGACTTCGCGGCCGTTATAATGCCCGCAGGCCGTGCACAGATTGTGCGGACGCTTCAGCTCGCCGCAATTCGGGCATTCCTGGAACGCCTCGACGCGCAGCGTATCATGGCTGCGGCGCATGCCGCGCTTGGACGGCGTGGTTTTTCTCTTAGGGACAGCCATGAGGGCACCTGTTCAAAATCTTGATCGTCAAAACGGGTCGCTTGCCTGGCCGCCTGTTCGGCATCGCGGCGGCCACAAAGGGACGCGACCTCAAAGGGGGCCGGGCATTCGCGAGAGTGAGCGCCTATAGCGTTTTTTTGCGCCCACGCAACCCATTCCTTGCGCCGCCCGGCATGACCGGCGGGTGCGTTCCGCCAGCCGGCCACGACGCATCGCGCTCTTATACCGGGAGAGGGCAGACGGCCAGCCCCGCCCTCCCCGCCGCCCCGCAACCTGTGCGCGCGAACGCCTGATCGAACGCATGGTTGACGGTCGGCCAGGGGGCTGACATCCTGCCCGCCATGACTTGCTACCGATCCTGTCTGCGCTCCCGGCATCACGGGGGACAGCGCCTCGCGGGCATCTAGCCCCGGGTCAGGTGCGTCATGCCCCGAGCCCGGGGCCAGCCATTGGCAAGGGACCATGCGGCACAGACCGCGCCCGGCGCAGCCGCGCCGCCACCCTCGCCAGCCGACATTCTCCATCAACATATATAGAGTGACCAGCCATGACCCTTTCTTCGCCCGACCGGCGCCCGCCGGTGCACATGATCGAGACCGAAGCCGACGCGCTGACCGATCTCGCCCTGGCCGCCGCCGAGCGCCTGCCCCAGGTGAGCGCGCTGCTGCTCGAGGAAGTGGGCCGCGCGGACGTCCACGACGCGCAGGACATGCCGGCGGGCACCGTGACGATGGGCGCGACCGTCGACTTCACGGACGAGGCGAGCGGGGCGCAGCATTGCGTGCAACTCGTCTACCCCGGCGACGCGGATATCGCCGCCGGCCGCATCTCCATCCTCACGCCGGTGGGCGCCGGGCTGATCGGCCTGCGCGAAGGCCAGTCCATCCTCTGGCCCGACCGCGGCGGCGCCGAGCGCACCCTGCGCATCGACAAGGTGCGGCACGCCTGAGGGGTGCCGGGGGTCGGAAGGGGCCCGACCCCTCTCCCAACCCTCTCCCCTTGAAGGGGAGAGGGTTCAGGGCGCTTGAGTGCGGGACGTGGTGCGCCTTTTCTTCGTCATTCCCGTGAACACGGGAATCCAGGGTCGAGGGCGCGG
The DNA here is from genome assembly GCF_000283515.1 of Sphingobium sp. SYK-6. GTDB lineage: Bacteria > Pseudomonadota > Alphaproteobacteria > Sphingomonadales > Sphingomonadaceae > Sphingobium > Sphingobium lignivorans. The sequence continues at coordinate 708,801 of NC_015976.1, read as the reverse complement.
TGGGGCGCGGCGCGTCGGTCAGCCGCGCAGGCCTGTCACGGCATCGCCGACATAGGGATTGCTCGCGCGCTCATGCGCGAAGCTGCTGGGCTGGCCATGGCCGGGAACGAAGATCGTGTCCCCGCCCAAAGGCCAGAGCTTGCGGGTGATCGACGCGATGAGATCATCATGATTGCCGAGCGGGAAATCGGTGCGGCCGATCGAGCCCTGGAACAGCACGTCGCCGACCAGCGCGAGCTTGGAGGGAGCGTGATGGAACACCACATGGCCAGGCGTGTGGCCGGGGCAATGGATGACATCCAGCACGAGTTCGCCGACCGTCACCTGATCGCCGTCCACCAGCCAGCGATCGGGCTCGAAGGGCTTGCCGGGCAGGCCCCAGCGCTTACCGTCCTCATCCAGCCGGGAGATCCAGAAGCGATCATCCTCATGGGGCCCCTCGATGGGCAGGCAAAGCTCCGTCGCCAGCACGATCGCCTGCCCGCAATGATCGATATGGCCATGGGTGACGAGGATCTTCTCCAGCATCACGCCATGCTGCTCCACCGCCTGCTTGAGGCGCGGCAGATCCCCGCCCGGATCGACCAGCGCGCCATGCATGGTGCGCGTGCACCAGATCAACGTGCAATTCTGCTGGAGCGGCGTGACCGGGATCATGGTCGCGCGCATCGGGGGATTTTCGGTGGGAGCGTTCATGGCGCCGATGTGGCAGCGGGGCGGCGGCGGCGCAAGGGCGCCCGATGCGGGGCCGGCTCCACCGCCTCAAGGCGCGAGCATTTCATCCACCCAGGCAGGGACGACCACGCTCGCCGGCCCGTGCCGGCACGCGTCGAACCAGTCGCTGCCGGCGGAGGGCTCCAGATTGAGCTCCAGCGTGGCGGCACCGAAGGCGCCTGCCATGCGGACGAAGCCCGCGGCGGGATAGACCGCGCCCGACGTGCCGATGGAAACGAACAGATCCGCGCGGGACAGCGCCGCCTCGATCCGCTCCATGGCATAAGGCATCTCGCCGAAGAACACGATGTCCGGCCGCAGCCGCGGGGCGCGGCAGCTGAGGCATAGCGCGCCGGGTGCAAGGCTGCCCTGCCACGCCAGCCGGTGGCCGCAGGCCGCACACAGGGCGGACAGCAACTCGCCATGCATGTGCAGCACCCGGCGCGAGCCCGCCCGCTCGTGAAGATCATCGACATTCTGGGTGACGATCAGAAAGTCGCCGGCCCAGGCACGCTCCAGCCGGGCGAGCGCCGCATGCGCATCATTGGGCGCCACCCCCGCCAGCGCGGCGCGGCGCAGATCATAGAAGCGATGCACCAGCGCCGGATCGCGCGCCAGCGCCCCGGGCGTGCAGACATCCTCGACCCGGTGCCCTTCCCAAAGGCCGCCGGGGCCGCGGAAGGTCGCAAGGCCGCTCTCGGCGGAAATGCCGGCGCCGGTGAGAATGACGATGTTATGAACTTCAGACATAAGCCGCAACAAACAGAGCCCTCGAAAACGTGCAATTCAAAAAGCGAGATCTATTGCTGTCAACCGCTCGAGTGGTATCTTGAGCGCCATGAATCCGCAGCTTGACATTGAGAAACGACTGCCGGTCTGGACGGTTCTGAGCGAACTATTCCTCGACACTTCATTCGATGATGCCGATTATGATCGTATTGCCACGGTTCTCAATGAATCTCCCTATCGAAAAAGCGAGCTCGAACACATCTTAAGGGAAGAGGTGTCGCCCGCATTTGGCGGCAACCTGTTCTCCATCGCGGGCGAATGGGCGCCGTGGTCGAAGGATGAGGTTCAGGCAATCATGGAAAAATCGCTCAGGCAAACATCCAGTAGCGGTTTGTTATCATGGGTCCGGAAGCGAATGACTCCAAGGCCCCTGCCGCACGATTGGCACTCGATCGCTTCGCGGCTTTCCTAGCGGATCGCTGTTTCCAGCTTACAACCCTACATGCTTGCTCGACCAGACTCCCTTCCCACGCCGGGTGGCGCCGGGCCACGGATGACGCCGGACGAGAGCGGATGACAAGCGCGCGCCAGTCTGGCATCGGCCGGGCGGACGGCATTTCCATGAAGGGCGCGGCAAGGATGACGGCGATCGGCATTTTCGGGGCGCGGGGGCGCATGGGCCAGGCGATTGCGGGCGTAGCGGACGCGGCCGGGCTCGCGATCGCGGGCGGGACGGACGGCAAGGCCGAGGGAACCATCGGCGCGGCCGGCGCGCCGATCACCGCTGATCCGGGGACCCTCGCGACGCGAGCGGACGTGCTGATCGACTTCTCCGTGCCCGCGGCGCTGCGCGCGCATCTCGATGCCTGCATCGCGGCGGGCAAGCCGCTGCTCATCGGCACGACCGGGCTGGAAGCCGAGCATCAGGCCGCGATCGACGCGGCGGCGACGCACATCGCAGTGCTGCAGACCGGCAACACTTCGCTCGGCGTGAACCTGCTCGCCGCGCTGGTGCGCGAGGCGGCCGCCCGGCTGGGCGACGACTGGGACATCGAGATCGCCGAGATGCATCACCGGCACAAGGTGGATGCCCCCTCCGGCACCGCTTTGCTGCTGGGGCAGGCGGCAGCACAGGGACGCGGCGTCGACCTCGCCACCCACAGCGCGCGGGGGCGCGACGGCATCACCGGCGCGCGGCGGCCGGGCGACATCGGCTTTGCCAGCCTGCGCGGCGGATCGGTGGCGGGCGACCATCTGGTGATCCTCGCGGGGGAAAACGAGCGGATCGAGCTCGGGCACCGGGCGGAGAGCCGGGTGATCTTCGCGCGCGGGGCCGTGAAGGCCGCGCAATGGCTGATCGGCAAGGCACCGGGGCGCTACACCATGGCGGACGTGCTGGGGCTCTGACGCCGCCATGGCCGCTCGCCAGCTCAACCGCGCGCAGATCTTCGAGCTGTTCTCGCGCCTCGCCGAGGCGAACCCGGCGCCGCGCACCGAACTCGATTATGGCAATGACTATCAGCTCCTCGTCGCCGTGGTGCTCTCGGCACAGGCGACGGACGCGGGCGTCAACAAGGCGACGCGGCGCCTGTTCGAAACGGTGAAGACCCCGGCACAGATGGTGGCGCTGGGCGAGGACGGCCTCAAGCACCATATCCGCACCATCGGCCTGTTCAACACCAAGGCGAAGAATGTGATCGCCCTCTCCGAAGCGCTGATCGCGAACCATGACGGTGAAGTGCCGCGCGACCGCGACGTGCTGACCAGCCTGCCGGGCGTGGGACGCAAGACCGCCAATGTGGTGATGAACACCGCGTTCGGCGAGGAGACCTTCGCGGTCGACACGCACATCTTCCGCGTCGCCAACCGCATGGGGCTGGCGCCGGGCAAGACGGTCCTTGCGGTGGAGAAAGGCCTGGAGAAGCGTGTGCCGCAGCCCTTCCGGCGCGATGCGCATCACTGGCTGATCCTGCACGGACGCTACATCTGCAAGGCGCGGCGGCCGGAATGCTGGCGCTGCCCGGTGAACGACATCTGCCTGTACCGCGACAAGATCCTCGTCGATCCGAAAATATCCAAATAGGTAAATTTCCGCTGTCCTACAGCGGCCCTTTCCTGGCTTAAGGGCGAGGCGGCGATTCGGCCGCGCTTGACCAGCCAAGGAAGGGCAGACTCATGGCCGACCGCTTCGATCACCAGATCGACACGCTTTCCCTCCCCGCGCGCGACGCCTTCGCGATCACGCCCCACGCCACCAGCGAGATCGATCCGCTGCCCAAGGCGATCTATGTCGGCACCGGCGGCCACATCACCCTGCGCACGGCCGGCGCGGCGGCCGACGTGACGTTCCGGAACGTGGCCTCGGGCCAGATCCTCGACGTGCGCCCCCGCTTCATCCGCGTCGCCGGCACCACGGCCGCGGACATTGTGGGCCTCGCCTGATGACGCTGCGCGACTATGGCTTCGGCCTCGGCACGGCGGGCAGCATGCGCCGCCATCGCCCGCCGGCGGGAAGCGGGGGTGGCGGCATTCCAGCCGCCCCGCCGCTCGATCCCTCGGTGAGCGGCCTCACGCTCGCCAACACGGCCGCCATCCGCGCCGGGTTCGCCGCCGTGCGGGCCGGGACGCGGAACATGCGGGTCATCACCGTGGGCGACAGCACGACCGCCACGGGCGGCGTCGTCACTGGCAACTCGCGCTACCATTCGTGGCCGGCCCGCATGGCGCGGCTGCTGCGCGAGGCCGGGCTGGCGACCAGCCACGAGAATCTGGTGGGCTTCAACGGCCAGGGCACGGCCGTCGCCATGAACGCCAGCTTCCCCAACTTCACCTTCACCGGGCAGTGCAATCCGGTGGAGGACTCGCTGGGCGGCAAGATCCTCGGCCAGTCCACCACCGGCACGTTCACTTTCACGCCGAGCGAGGATGTGACCGGCTTCCGGGTGCTTTATACGCGATCGACCGCGACCGGCGTCTTCTCCTGGAGCATCGACGGCGGCGCGGCGACGAGCGTCGACCGGCAGAACGGCGCGGGCTATGCGCTTGGCGAGCTCATCATCGATGCCGCCACCGTGCCGGCGCTGGCAACGCCCGGCCTCCACACGATCAGCTTCTCGTGGGTGAGCGGCTATCACGCGGTCATCTCGATCGAGGGCCTGCGGGACGAGCGCCTCGTCAATGTCTACAATGCCGCGATCTCGTCCAGCAAGGCGGTGGCCTGGCCCACGCCGACCGGCCGGCCTTATTACCGGCTGGAGCTGCTGCAGGCCGAGCAGGCCGATCTCGTCATCATCAACCTCGGCATCAACGACTGGCGGGCAGGCAACTGGACCGCCGCTTATGACGTCGCGCTCCAGTCGCTCATCACGGCGGCGAAGGCGGGCGGCGCGGACGTGATCCTGCTGTGCCCCTGCCCCTCGGCCGAAACGAGCGCGGAGGCCGTGCCCGCGGCCCGGCAGCTCGCCTATAACGACGCCATCCTGGCGCTCGCGGCGAGCAATGATGTGCCGGTCGTCAACCTGCGCAGCTTCTATGGCAGCGGCGATGCGGCGGTAAGCGCGGGCTACCTGCTCGCGGACGGCATCCACCAGACGCCGGAAGGCTATGCCGCTACGGCGGCGCTGATGGCCGGCACGCTGCGCCACATCGAGCAGATGGGCTGAACGGCCATGCCCCGCACCCACAACGACCTCGGCGCCAAGCTCGACCGGCTCATCGGCGAGATCGGCGCCCTCACCGGCAAGGTAGATGGACAGGGCGAGAAGCTCGGCACGCTGGCCGAGCGCGTCGCTCTGCTGGAGCAGATCGCCCGCGAGACGCGGGAAGTCCTTGCTGCCTGGACGACCGCCAAGACCGCCGGCCGCCTCATCCGATGGGTGGCGGCGCTGCTCGCCGGCATCGGCGGCATCATCGCTGCCATCAAGGGCGGCGGCCTGCACAGATAGGAGACGCAATGATGCACGGCAGGATGCGCAGCGCGCTGCGCGCACGACTGATCCCCCACGGACGCAGGACCCGGCGCGAGGCCCGGCAATGAGCGCGCAGTCCAAGGCCACCGGCGGCGCGATCGGCAGTGCCTTCGTGGCGCTGGCGATCCTGATCGCGTCCCCGCTCATCGAGCGCTGGGAAGGCACGCGCACCGAGCCCTATCGCGACGTGGTCGGCATCTGGACCGTCTGCACCGGCGAAACGCGCGTGGCGATGCGCCGCTACACCGCCGCCGAATGCGAGGCGATGCTGGACGGCACGCTCTCGGCGGAGTTCGCTCCGGCCGTGCTTGCCGCCGTCCCTGCCCTGCGCGAGCGGCCGCATCAGTTCGCCGCCGCGATCAGCCTCACCTACAATATCGGCCCGGCCGCCTTCGCCCGCTCGACCGTGGCGCGGCGCTTCAATGCCGGCGACTGGAAAGGCGGCTGCGACGCCTTCCTGATGTGGGTGAATGCGGGCGGCCAGCGCGTGCAGGGGCTCGTCAACCGGCGGGAGGCGGAGCGCAAGCTGTGCCTCACCAATCTGTGATGCCGGAGCCTGTGATGCCTGGACCTGTGATGCCTGCCTGGCTCCTGCGCCTGCTGCCGCATGGGATCGCGCTCGCCGCCCTGCTCGGCGCGATGCTCTGGATCGACCGCAATGCCGCCACGCGGACCCGCGCCCAGATCGAGACCGCGCGGATCATGAGCGAGAACCAGCTCCGTGCGGAACTGCGCCGCAGCGAGCAGCGGCTCGCCGGCAGCATCGGCGCGATCGGCACGCGGGTGACCGGGCAGATCGACGCGCTGGACGCGCGCCACGCCACCATCATCCAGCCCACGCTCATCAGGGAGCTGACCCGTGAGACACGCTTTTCCGACCCTGCTGCCGGCATTACTGACGGCGTGCGCGCCGAACTCAACCGCGCCCTCGCGGCTGTCGCCTGTGCCCCCCGCCCTGCCGGCGGCCTTGTCTGCACCCTGCCCGATGCCGCCGCTGCTGGCGCGCAATGACATCGCCACGCTGACGCTCAAGCTCGCCGAGACGGCCCGACTGCTCGGCCAGTGCGCGCTGCGCCACGCCGGCACCGTGAATGCCTATGAGGCGGCCCGCGCCGAAGCGCGGACCTGGAACGATCAGGCGAACTGAACGCCCCGAACGCGCGCCGCCATCCCCCGCCGCCGCAACGCCCCGCCCGCCAGCGCGAAACCGCCGATCATCATCGCCCATGTGGCGGGCTCGGGGATGCCGGGGTGGAAGCTGAACCTGAATGTATCGGACGGCTCCTCATCCTCCTGGTAGACAGAGACCGTTACATGCTTGAAATCAGCCCAATAGCCCCGGAATGGGTAGTAACCGCTCAAAGTGGCATATCGGAAGCCCTCAGACGAGGTGGGCAATCGGCCAACAAACGGATCAAACCGGGCCTCAAATCTGAACATTGTCTGATAATTTTCGTATTCCACAATGAAACCCGACGGGCCGATCTCGCAAATTGCTGAGCCGGACCACATCGAGCACCAGATGAATCCTTCGTCCGTAATACTCAGCTTCATCGTGGCCGAGAACCAGCCTGGAGTATCTACATAGCCCAACTCCGGAACATAATAATAAGATGATCCGGTGCCCCAGGCGAAATCATAGCGATATGTTGTAAGCGCCTGCGCAGGCATGGCGGAACCAATCAGCAGAGTCGCCAGAAATAACTTCTTCATGATGTTCACCTCCCACAGTGAGGCGGGCAGCATGAAGGAACTGGCTGAGTCGCTCAAACATTCCCCGGGGGACAGGCGCGGGCGGGGATGAATGCCGCTCTGCATCGCGGCGTGGCAACTGGATTCCCACTTGCGTGGGAATGACCGGCATTATGTAGCAAACGCACCAGCATGAGAATCCCCTAAAAGCGTGTCTCTCGCTATTTTGCGGGGATGGCAGAGCGTCACGTCACATTCGCGCTTCGGGACAAGTATGCGCGCCTTATCGGAGAGGCTGAGCATCACGAGCGCGAGGCGGAAAGGCTGCGCGATCTTGCCGGTCATGTCGAGATTGCAGCCAAGCTATTTGATGACGGGCTGGACCTGTCAGACACGCGGCCAATTCAGCCGCGCAGCTATAATCGCTGGAAACAGCGCGGAATCGGCCTTCGCGTTTTCCTGACTGTTCTGCGCGAGGCAGGAAGGCCGCTCACGTCGCTGGAGATAGCAGAGCGGGCCTTGGCGTTCGATCCTCACGCAGAAAGCGACAAGGCCGCCGTGAAGGCTCTTGTGGGGCCGATAAACAAAGCGCTGGCGAAGCGAGACGGCGAGGTCGTTGTGATTGAAGGGCGCCCTCGGCGGTGGGAGGTGGCGCGCTAATGCTAATCGTTCGCAGAAATGAAAACTTTGTTGCGCCGCCGTGGGAATAACCACATAATTCTGTGGTCAAAGAGTATCAACGACGCTTGCAAAAGCATCACATATGATACTCTGCACTCTTTCTTAACGGGAACAACATTAGGTTGTTTTCGTTTTGTGGGTAAGGAGGCCATACATGACCGAAGAGCTAAGGAAGGCGTTGGATAGCCTAAAAGGATATCGCATGTCCCAAGCGGAGCTTGATGCTCAGCGCATTAGCTTCGTTTATGGGAACGCTCCTTCAAAGGGAAATGACACCAAAGAATCAGTGAAAAAGGCCATCGACCTCGCACAAATGGCTTGACACTCGATCGCGGTGGAATGCGATTAAAGGCCCGGCAATCGTCGGGCCTTTTTCGTGGGAGGGGACATGCCATTTTTAATCGATACCAAAACTGCTGCGGGGCAACAGGCGGAACAATTCGTATCGGCGCGGAATCGAGCAAGACAATTTGATTTTTTGCACACTTCCTTTGTCATCGCTAACGCCGGTTTTGGCCTTCAGATAGACCATGAATTCATATGCACACTTAACGCCTATGCAACGCGCTACATTTCTCAACAGCCGGGGAAGTATCGCCTTCACTACAATGTCGAAGTCGGGCAGCATCGCCCCTCAGATTGGTGCCTCGTCTACGAGGAAATGGAGGCCTTTCTAGAAGTCCTGCATAGAAATTGGTCGGGGTGGTCACCCACCCAGGCGGCTTCCTATACGTTGTGGGGCGTCAATCATATCCATCCGTTTTGTGAGGGAAATGGGCGTACAGCGCGCGCCCTAAGTTACTTTGTTCTATGTCGAAAATTATCTCAATGGCTTCCCGGTTCAACCACGGTCTTAGAGCTAATACGCACCCAACATCGCGACCATCACTGCGATATTCTGCAGCGCATGCATGATGCCAGAAACCGTCCTGACATGATTACTGACTTATCTGAAATGGATGAACTTATTGCGCGGCTATTAGCCGAACAGGTTAGGCTTGCGCAGGATGAGATTGCTCGCCGCGCTGCCAATACCCCTTCCAATTCCGGCTAACCCGCGCGCCCATCGCAGCATCCAGAACCATCGCAGCTTGCATGCCGTTATCGACGCGGCGGTTATCCTCGCGCCATGAAGCCTCACGCGCATACTGGTGCAGGTAGGGGCCAGCGATATGATGATGCGTGCCGACTTCCATGCGACGCAGGCGTGAGAAGTAGCTTTCCGCCTGATTGGTGCAGGCGCCTTCATCCCAAAACGAGACCGAGTGATTGACGCGCTTCGTATCCCAACCGGCGTGCAGCGCATCCCAGCCCGTTCCTTCATCGGCGTGGATCGTGGCGAGCGTGCCAACGTGGTCGCGGACATAGGGGACGGCATCGCCTTCATTGCGAACGATGAAGGGCAATGACTTGCCGTTGCGCTCGCGCATGATGACCACGCACTGGCGCTTGCCAGAACGGTTTTCAGTCAGGCGACGGTCGCGGCGATCTTCCTTGCGGTTTTCCGGTTTCACGTAGCCGCCGAAATAGGCGCCATCGATTTCCACGGCGCCGTTCAGCGTGCGGCCTGTCTGCTCGCGTGCCATCGCCTCGCGCAGCTTGTGCGTGAGAACGAAGGCCGTCTTATACTGGCAAGCCAGATCGCGGCTAAGCTGGAGAGCGGCAACGCCCTTTGCACCGTTCACGAAGATGACGATGGCGGCCAGCAGGTCCGTGAAGCTCATCTTGCGCGAGGCAAAGATGGTGCCGGACGTGACGCTGAACTGGTGATGGCAGGCAACGCACTTGAACTTGCGGCGCGTGGCAATGTCATAGGTTTCGACACAGCCACAGCGCGGGCAAACAGCCTCACCGTCCGTCTCCGGCCATCGCATGGCGCGGAACGTCTCGTAGGCCTTTTCTTCGCCCATCGTGAAGACAGCCTTGAGGCTGATCGTGCGGGCTTGGGCCGAGAGGAGGAAATGTTGTGCCATCGTTTGCGGTGCCTATGCACTGCATATAATGACATACAGCCACTGTTGTCAATGGCATTTGCATCGAATATGATACGTTTCGCATCATAGGAGATACCATGGCAGACAGTGCAGAGTGGGAAGCCCGCGTTAAGGGGCTATTGAAGGCAGAGCTAAAGCGCAGGAATGTGAGCTATGCCCAGCTTGTGGAAAAGCTGGCTGAGATTGGCGTGGTGGACTCTGAACCGAATATCAGGAACAAGCTAAGCCGGGGGAAATTTACAGCGGTGTTTCTGATACAATGTCTGGAGGCAATCGGCGCAAACGAATTACGCCTTTAGAAGCATTCTTCTGCATTCTGGCGTTGCTCGGCCTCTGTGCCGTCATTTACGCAACGGGGCGAGCCTACGGAATAGAGGCCGGACGCAATCAAGTAACAGCCCGCGAGCATTATGAGCGCGCCAAGAAGGACGCGCTTGAGGCCTGCGCCGGGCGACAGAGTTCGGCTCTGGCTGAGTGTGTGACCAAAGCCATAGAGGCCGCCCAGGAACAATCCGAATCCCGACAAGACCTTTATGCTCAGCAGGACATGGCTAAATGGGCGTTCCTGATGCTCATAGCCAGCGTTGCTACGCTCGCGCTTTCTGCTGTCGGTGTGTGGTTTGTTAAAAAAACTCTGGACGCCACTTTGGATGCTGTTGAAGATACCGGCAAAGCTACCAATGCGATGCTGGTTCAGAATGAGATTGCGGCCAATGCCCAACGGCCATGGATATTCATTAACATTGATCTCTTGTCGTGCACCTTGATCGAAAGGCGGGGTATTAAGCTCGGGTTTAAAGTCCAGTTTCGCAACACTGGCCAAATGGTGGCAGAAAATTTTCATTCCCATGTCAGCCTCGTCCCGATGGACAGCCACTTGGCCGAGCACATCAAGGAATGGTTCGACCAGTTTGAAGCGAATGAAGTCGTGGAAGATCGCGCTATCATACCCGGTGACGTAACCGAGTGGAGTTCGGAAGCCTCGCACGCGATTGAATCCATGCCTTGGAATACCCGCGTTGGTTTCCGTAAGGACTGCTATATTATGATACTGGCCATGGCTCGATACCGCCTCCCCGGCGACAAGGTGTGGCGCTTTGCCATGCAGAGCTTTTCTGTCGGGCAGAACAATAGCCTGATCGACAACCGGACGTTGTCTTACGATTTCCCGGACAACCTCTCTGCGAAAGATATGACCGTCCAGAGAACTGGATTGAGCCGAGCCACCTAATCCTAACACTAGCGCGGCTATCGCGCTAATCACTCGCCGTCTCCGGCCTTGGTGCGTTTGCTACATAATGCCGGGAATGACGGGAAAGAGGGGACGCGGTCGGCAGGGCTCGCGGAACGATCTATTGGCACCGCACCGCTCCCGACCGCTATCGACCGGCCCGGCCCCGCACCGCCCCCATCCCCTCTCCCGGGGGCGCATCCTCCATGCAAAATTAATCGTCCCGGCTTATTCGGTGCCGGAACGGTACAGGGCCGTTCCGATGGTGGGACGGACTTGTTTAGGCCCGTGGGGCGCGGTAAGAGGCGCGACACGACGCCGGCCGGACATTCAACAGCCCGACGAGGTTCGGCGAGAGGAGGTCCGAGCGGATGAGATCCAACCCGCCAGCGCTGGCAGTGGCTGCTGGAGAGCGTTGATCTTGTCGTCCGGTTTCATCTTCCCCTATTGGCAGGCAGGTCCGCAAGAGAATGGGCCGCGTCGCGCGTCGGGTTCCGGAAGGTCGCACACACTGCCCTCATCAAGCCATTCCATCCTGTTTCATGCCTGTCTGGAGACTATCGATGCCTAAGCTGAGGAGCGTCTCGCTCGTTGCGGTGACTTCCCTTTCCCTGCTTCTTTCCGCCTGCCAGAAGAAGGCCGAGGGACAGGTTGTCGCCATCGTCAATGGCGAGGAAATCACCCTTACGGAACTGAATGCCGAAATCGCCGAGATGAACCTGCCCGCCTCCGCCGACAAGAATGCGGTGCGCAGCCGGGTGCTCCAGCGCATGGTCGACCGCCGCCTGCTCGTGCAGGCCGCCAAGGAAGCCGGGCTCGACCGCGACCCTGCCTATCTGACGCAGGAGCGCCGCATGCAGGAGCAGCTGCTCGTCAGCATGTATGGCAAGAAGGCGATGGACACGATCAAGGTGCCGGACACGGCCGCGCTCGACCGCTTCGTCTCGACGCATCCCCAGCAGTTCGCCGAGCGCACCCGCTTCCGGCTCGACCAGCTCGTGATCGACATGCCGTCCGACCCCAAGCGGCTGAAGGAACTCGAAAGCGCGCATACGCTTGACGAAGTGGCGAGCCGCCTGACCGCAATGGGCATCAGCTTCCAGCGCAACGCCGGCGCGCTCGATTCCGCCACGATCGCGCCGCAGGTGCTGCAGCGCATTCTTGCTCTGCCCGCCGGCGAGCCCTTCATCGTGCCGAACGGCAACCGCCTCGTCATCAACTCCATCGTGGGCCGCGAGCCCATCACCGTGACGCCCGAACAATCCCGCCAGATGGCGGCGCAGGCGATGCGCAACGAGGAGCTGAACAAGATCGGCGAGCAGCGGCTGCAGGAAGCCAAGGCCAAGGCCAAGATCGAGTATCAGTCCGGTTTCGAGCCCAAGGACGGCGCGGAGAAAAGCGCGCCCGCAATCGGCGCGGCGACCAACGGCGCGGCGCCCGCCACGCCCTGATCCGGCAAAGGGACAGCGCAGGGGCGCGCGCCGTGCGAGGCCGCGCCTCTCCTGACCCGCCAGCAGCCCGGCGCGCCTCCGCGCCGCCGGGCGCCTCATCGCGGAGAGCCGGACCATGATCGCCGACATCATCGCCTGGTGCCTTGCGGCCGTGCCGCTCGCCTTGCTGATCGTGCTCGCGATCGAGCTGCTGGCCGGCATCCTCGCGCGGCCCGCCCGTCCGGCCGCGCCGGACAGCGGCCGGCCGCGCGCCGCCATCCTGATGCCCGCGCATGACGAGGCCGGCGGCATCGCGGCGACGATCGAGCGGCTGCGGCCGGCGCTGGACGAGACCATCCGCCTCATCGTCACTGCCGACAACTGCACGGACGACACGGCGCGGATCGCCCGCGCGGCAGGCGCCACGGTGCTCGAACGGCACGACGCGGCGCGGCGCGGCAAGGGCCATGCGCTCGCCTTCGGCCGCGACCATCTGCGCGCCGACCCGCCGGACTGCGTCGTCGTACTGGACGCCGACTGCGAGATCGGCCGCGACGACCTGCGCCGGCTCATCGACAGCGCGGCGCGCAGCGGCCGGCCGGTGCAGAGCTGCTATCTGCTGCGATCACGCCCCGGCGACAGCGCGATGACGCAGATCTCCAATTTCGCCTTCCTCATCAAGAACCGGGTGCGCCAGCGCGGCGCCGCCAGCCTCGGCGCGCCGGCCATTCTGGGCGGGACGGGCATGGCCTTTCCATGGCCGCTGATGGCGGACGCGCCGTTGGCAACGAGCCATCTGGTCGAGGATCTCGTGCTCGGCATCGATTTCGCGCGCCGGGGGCATGCGCCGGCCTATCTGGAGCAGGCGACGACCTGGAGCGACCCGGCCAGCCAGAAGGACACGCTGACCCAGCGCACCCGCTGGGAACATGGCTATATCCAGACCGCGCTGCGGCAGGGCCTGCCCCTGTTCGCCGAAGGGATCGGCAAGCTGCGGCCGGGGCTTGCCTGGTTCGGCCTCAGCCTGATGGTGCCGCCCCTGGCGCTGCTGATGAGCGCCAGCCTCGCCGCGCTCGTCGCCACGACCGTGCTCGCCCTGATCGGCGCGAGCCCGGTGCCCGCATTCGCTCTCGGCTGCGCGCTCGCCCTGACGGCGCTGCTGCTGATGCTCGGCTGGGCCCGGGACGGACGCCAGGCCGTGAGCGCCGCGACCCTCGCGCGCATTCCGCTCTACCTCGCCTGGAAAATCCCCGTCTACCTGCGCCTCGCACGCGGCGGCGAGACCCGCTGGGTGCGCACAAAGCGCGCCGGGGAGGAGTAGGGGCGGGGGCTGGGTGAGAGGGCGCGGGGTTGTGCTCCCGGCAGCGTGGACCAATTCCGAGCAAGGGGTTTTGGTTGTAACACCGAAGAAGTCGCAGAAAACTGCGAATGTCCGCTTTCAGGGCAGTCGGCTCGCAGGGGTTTTGGCGTAAATGGGGTGGTGAGGGGACGGTCTGCTATCAAACTTGAAAAAGGAAATAGCGGCCATTTATTCGACGTAGAGATCAACCATTGCGCGCCGCTTGGACGTATCAGTAAGGATCGTCAGAGTGCCCCCGTGCGGCGCATCGCGTGGCGTCGCAATGTAGATTGTCGCGATAGGAAAGTTCTCGCCAGTTTTCGGGCCACAACAATAATCATGGGCCATACCGGCATCAGCCTTATCGACACAAAGACTACTTTGTCCAGTTCGGCAAACCGGTGGCACCTGAAATTTGTGTCCCGACATTAATTTGGAGAAATCGTCAGGCTCTACTTCAAACGAGCACCGCTCAAGGACATCGGTGACGCCAAAGCTGGTACAATCGACTCCTCTGATGGATTGCGGCAACTTCTCTAAGTTCAGCATCGTTGCCACATGGTGGCGATCGTCCCAACGCCAGACGAACACAGCTAACGCGCCAACAGCACCTATTAGCGCAAGGCCTATCAGACTGCGGCGAAGTAGCGTCATCATTGTGTCTGCAATGACCGCTATTAGGCAGTAAATTGCAAGCGGGGAATGACCAGAAAGTCGTCGTGTCCTGACAGGCCGCTTTTGAGGTCTCGCCCCTCATTTCTGCCATAGGGCTCTGTGCTTTTGACCATGTTTCCTAGACCAATGTGGAAATCGTGGTGCACCCTATCTCGTTATTCACGATGTCATCCCGGACTCGATCCGGGATCCAGCTGCCTTGAATCTCGCTAGGCCCAGCAGGTTTGAGAAACAGGAAGAAGCGGGATCCCGGATCGAGTCCGGGATGACGGCGGAAAATGGCTGAAAAGCGCGCCTTCTGGCTCCATCGAAGGCCGGGAATTTGGTCGCGTCGCCTGGGCGCGCGTTGAAAGCGCGGACCGGGACTGCGGTGTCAGCGGTCGTCCTTCGCGGTTTCGTCGTCATGATATCGCGAGGGTTCAGCTGGATTCCCGCATTCGCGGGAATGACGAAGAGGGGGCCGCGATATCGGGGAGGCCGTGGCGGCCGGGCCTGCCGCTTGCGGGCGCAGCGCGCGAGGGGCGCCCTTCCGCCCCCGCCCTGCCCCATCACCCCGATGCAGGCAGTTTCCGCTTGCATCGCTGGCGCGAAGCCGCCCTATTGCCGGCCGCGCCGGTGACAGGGCAGCTGCGGGGAGGACAGATTTGGACGATGGCATCGACAACCCGGCGCGTGGCTGGGGCGGCTTCTTCCTGATCCTGCTCTCGCTGGTGGTCGAGGGTTTCGACCTGCAGGCCGCCAATTTCGCGGCGCCTTCCATCCTCGAGCATTTCGGCGTCACGCGCACGGAAATCGGGCCGCTGCTTTCCGCGAGCCTGGTCGGCGTGCTGATCGGCGCGGTGCTGATCGGGCCGCTCGGCGACCGCATCGGGCGGCGCACGATCCTCATCACCTGCTGCTTCACATATGGGCTGATCTCGCTGGCGGCGGCCTTTGCCACCAGCATCACGCAGCTCATGGCGCTGCGCTTCCTCATCGGCGTGGGGCTGGGCGCGGTGCTGCCCAATGCGCTCGCGCTGGCGGGCGAACTCGCGCCGCGCAAATATCTTGCCCGGGCGACTGCGCTGGTCGGCATCGGCATCACCTTCGGCGGGGTGCTGGCCGGCGCCGTCGCCGCGTCGTTCCTGCCGACCCATGGCTGGCCGAGCCTGTTCATCGCGGGCGGACTGCTGCCGATCGCCATCGCGGTGCTGCTCTGGATCGGCCTGCCGGAAAGCCCGGCGCTGCGGCAGCGCGGCGGGGAAGCGCATCGCACCTCCGGCGTCGGCGCCATCCTCGCGCCGGAATATCGCGCGCGCACCATCGTCATCTGGATCGTCTTCGCGCTCGTCCTCATGGTCGTCTATCTGCTGACGGGCTGGATTCCGCTGCTGGTCAAGGATCAGGGCTATTCCACGGCGACGGCCTCCTGGATCGCCACGGCATCGCATGCCGGGGGCGTGCTGGGCGGCGTGATGGCCAGCCTGCTGCTGGTGCGCCGCAGCTGGTCCGTCGTCGCGCTGTTCGCGGGCATGGCGGCCGCGGCGCTGGCGCTCATCACCCTGCGCGACTGGGGGATCGTCGGCCTCTCGCTGCTGCTGGTGCTGGTCGGCCTGTTCAGCACGGGCACCCAGAACGGCCTCAACGGATCGTGCGGCGCGACCTACCCCGCCGCGATGCGCGCCTCCGGGCTGGGCTGGGCACTCGGCATGGGGCGGATCGGCTCCATCGCCGGGCCACTGGTGGGATCGCTTGCCATCCTGCTGGGCCTCGCCGCGCCGCGCCATTTCTTCATCCTGCCGGTTGTGCCGTTGCTGATCGCCTGCGCCCTCGCGATCTGGCTGGCGCGCCGCACCGCCGCGCTGCCGCCCGAGCCGGCGGGCGCTCCCGATCCCATCCCTCACGGAGACACACCATGACCAAGATGCGCAAGATCGCCACCGAGGAAGCCTGGACCATCCCCGAAGTCGCCGCCGCGCTGCGCGATGTCTCGCGCGGGCCGTCGCAGAGCCTCGACAAGCTGCTCGTCGGCGGCATCTACGATCCGCCGGCGGACGCATCGGGCTATTCGGCGATGAACTTCCTCGACGGCCTGCTCGACATCGAGGAGAAGCGCCTGCCGGAAATGGACGCGCTGGGCGTCGACATGCACCTGCTTTCGCTCACCGCGCCGGGCGTGCAGATGTTCGATGCCGATACCGCGACGGACCTTGCCGCGCTTGCCAACGATCGGCTGGCGGAGGTCTGCCGCAAGCGCCCGGACCGCTTCTCCGGGCTCGCCAGCTTCGCGCCGCAAAGCCCGAAGCGCGCGGCGAAGGAAATGGAGCGCGCGATCAACGAGCTGAAGCTCAACGGCTTCATCCTCAACAGCCACACCCATGGCGAGTATCTGGACGATCCGAAATACTGGCCGTGCCTCGAGGCGGCCGAAGCGCTCGACGCCTGCATCTACATCCACCCGCGCGCCGCATCGGACACGCTCAAGGGCCCGTTGCAGGACTATGGCATGGACAGCGCCATGTGGGGCTATGGCGTGGAAGTGGGCACCCATGTGGTGCGCATGATGGCCGGCGGCGTGTTCGATGCCTTCCCCAGGCTCAAGATCTGCATCGGCCATATGGGCGAGGCCATCCCCTTCTGGATCTGGCGCATCAATTTCATGAACAGCCGCGCGCAGAAGATCGGCCGCGCGCCCAAGACGAAGCTCAGCATCGCGGAATATTTCCAGCAGAACTTCGTCGTCACCACCAGCGGTGTCGAGGACCCGCTGGCGCTGCGCTACACGATCGACAAGATCGGCATCGACAATGTGCTCTGGTCGATCGACTATCCCTATCAGCCGCAAAAGCCGGCCGTGGATTTTATGGACGCCGCGCCGGTCACGGAGGCGGAACGCCACGCGCTCTACCATGGCAATGCCGAGCGCATCTTCCACATCGCCCCGCTGGCGGACTGAGCGGAGACCGGGGGCGCGCTAGACACCGGCGCCCGCCCCCGGCCGACGGCAGCGGCGACATCTGCAGAACGGTCCGTCGAGACCGGAGACGAAAAGAGGAGAGAGAGACATGACCGGCCCCGGCACGGAAGACCGCCTCGCCATCTTCGAGCTTTACGCCCGCTACAGCTGGGCGCTCGATACCGGCGATACGGACGGCTATGTCGCCCTGTTCACCGAGGATTGCGAAGCGACCGAGGAAGCCAGCGACGGCACGCTCGAGGTGCTCAAGGGCAAGGCGGACATTCACCGGCTCGTCCTCAAATTCCATGACCGGCCGGACTTCCCCGGCCACCAGCACCAGATGGCGCAGTTCCTGTTCGAGGCCGATCCGGATGGGCGACCCGATCACTGGGTGGTGCGCTCCTACGCCTGGGCGACCATCAATCACCCGCCCGCACCGCCGCATCTCCACTGGTGCGGCCATGTCCGCGACGTGGTCGCGAAAGTGGACGGGCAATGGCTGATCCGCTCCAAGGACATCATGGGCTGGGCGGGGAAGGTGCTGGAGCGCTTCGAGACGCGTGAAGGCTGATGCCTCCAGCGCTGGCGGCGGGCAGGTTGACGGACTTTGAGAGGCGGAGCGAGAAGCCCTTTTCAGCCATTTTTCCTTTGTCATCCCGGACTCAATCGGCGTTTATCCCCTTCGCATACTGAATTGACGAAAAGGGCCGTTACGACATAGCTTCCTTGCAGGGGGAAGTATGGAAATCTCATACGAAGAGGGGGCCGGAAAGGACGAAATCGTCCTTCATTTTGAGTTGGCTCCCGGCCAGTTCGCAGACACGAAGATTGTAGCGGAAGCCCTCATTCGTTGGGCTGAACTGGTAGAGGCAGCGGTAAAGGCGATCGAGCCGGCGGGGACCGTGGAACTCGAAATTATCGGCAACGAGCGCGGTAGTCTTCGCTTCCCACAGATCATCAAATTCATTGAGCAGGGCATCGCGGACGTGGATGCCGCTTGGCAGCAGTATCCATATATTCGGAAGGCGGTCATCGGCTCAGCGCACGTTCTGGCCACAGGCGTGGTCGGCGGCCTGATTGCGGCATCATTGGCGCCAGAAGTGCAGAAAGTAGAACTCACAGAGGGTGGGCAAGCAGCGAAATCTGAAATGGAAGCGAAAATCAGCGAGTCGACTTCCGTCCAGACTGCGAGCCGGAAGTTCTATCAAATCGTCGAGAGAGACCCCGCCATTACAGGTGTGGGTGTCGCGCAATCGCGAGAAGAGGAGCCTGTAATCGTCCCCCGGTCCGAGTTTCATGCAAGAAGCGGACTTTGGTCGATTGAGGAAGATCCAGCTCCAGCACACGAGAAGATCGACGAGTGGGACGTTGTGCTACTTCGCGCGCCGTTTTCACACAAACGCTTGCCGTGGCAGTTTTCGCGTGACGGCCTCACTTTCAGCGCGCTTATGGACGATGCGCAGTTCCTGCTTGCTGTGAAAGAAGGCCGCGTGCCTATCAATCTCCAGGAAGGCGTCGTGATGAGAATCCGCCTCGCCTATTCAGAGCGGTTAGAAGGCCAAGTGTGGAAGACCGAACCGAAAAGCCGCCGTGTCGTGAAGGTGATATCACCTACGCCTTTGCCGCCGAAGCCTTGATCCGATCACCCACGATACGCCCAATAGGCCGCACAGGCTAATCGCCGAGGCCGCTATCATCACGCCGAGAGATATGCGGGCAAAACTAGCTAAGCCAATGATCGTCGCGGCCAGCACGACAAGGCCAGTGATCCATTCTCTGGTTGTTTCTCGTGATTTTTCTTTGTGCGACATGGCCCACCGGTTCCGTTAGAATCGCATGATGACCACGCTTAAGCAAGCCCGCGAGGCCGGGAAAATAGACCAGTTCGTCAAAGTGATGACGAGATATTCGTGAATGACGCGATAGGGTACGCCGCGATGGCCTTGGAATTCGTCCTCACCGCGTAGGGCACCATACGGGACGGGCAAGCCTGCGCCTGCGCTTCCCGATGGAAGGCCATCCGGGCCCGCTGCGCATTTCATGCGATGAAATAGCCTCTCAAAGCCGGGCGGGCGTGCTTATCCCGCAGGGTTCCTAGGGATTCCGTGCCCCGGCGGCAGGCGCCCGACACAATCGTCCTGACCATTGAACGCTTCTGTCCCACTGTGGCCGACCCATGCCGGCCGGCGACCCGGGCGCATGCCGGCCCCGGGCTGGACAGTCATCCTGAGCAACGATACGACATCGCAAAAATTGAGGTTATCAACGATTGTAGCCCGAAGGAGAGGACGGCACCGGAACCCGGCGGCGAGGCATATTCATTCCGCGTGAACCATGCGGACGGCGCCGGGGCGAGTCCCCTGCCCGACCGCTCGATCCTCCGGTTTCCAAAGCCATTTCCCCCTCATCCTTCCCGGCATGATCGGGCCGGCCGGCGCATGTGCCGGCCGGTCACGGAACAAGAGTCCGAACGAGAACAGAGGGAGAGACGATCATGAGACGTGAATTGCGCGCACTGCTGCTGACCGGCACGATGTCCGCCAGCGCCATTTTCGCCGCGCCGGCACTGGCGCAGGAACCGCAGGAAGCGCAGGCCGACACCGCCGGGCAAAACGAAGCCATCGTCATCACCGGCTCGCGCATCGCGCGGCGGGACTATTCAGCGAACAGCCCGATCGTCACCGTGGGCTCGGAGCTGCTGGAGACCTCCACGTCCGCGGCCATCGAGACCAGCCTCAACAAGCTGCCGCAATTCACCCCGGCCCAGACGCCGGCGCTGGGCGGCGACATCCAGGCGACCGCCACCAACACGCCCGGCGCGGCCAGCGTCTCGCTGCGGGGCCTTGGCGCCAATCGCAATCTCGTGCTGCTCGACGGACGCCGCGCGACGCCGGGCAACGCCAACATGGTGGTGGACATCAATTCCATTCCCTCGGCCGCGATCGAGCGCGTCGAGATCATCACCGGCGGCGCATCGGCAACCTATGGCGCGGACGCAGTGGGCGGCGTCGTCAACTTCATCCTGAAGAAGAATTTCCAGGGCCTGCAGCTCGATGGCCGGATGGGCATTTCCCAGCGCGGCGACGGGCAGGAATATACCATCAACGGCATCATGGGCACCGACTTCGCCGATGGCCGGGGCAACATCAGCATCGCGATGGAAACCAACGACCGCTCGTCGTCCAAGCGGGTCGACCGCAAGTGGTTCCGCGATTTCTATTCGGACCCCGACACCGTCGGAAACCAGAACTTCTCCGATTATCCCAGCTACATCCCGGGCGTGAACCGACCCTCGCAAGCCGTGATGAACAGCATCTTCTCCGGCCGGAACGTGGCGCAGTTCCCCAATTATCCGACGACCGGCACGCTTTGGTTCAACACCAACGGGACCGTCTTCGGCGGCATCAACAATTTCGCGACCCGGGCCGGGGCCTATCGCTATGCGGGGGCCTACGGGCCGGGGTTCAAGGAGAACAGCCTCGGCTTCCTCGGCGAGAATTTCCTCGAGGACCAGCTCGTCCTGCCGCTCAACCGCTTCAATCTCTACGCGCGCGGCAATTTCGAGATCACCGACTGGGTGAGCCTGACCGCACAGGGCTATTTCAACAAGACCTCCACCCGCACCATCCAGCAGCGCGCGGGCGCCGTGAACGGCTGGAGCGCCAACATCCCCATCACGCACGAGGTGCCCGCCGAGCTGCGCGCCATCCTCGCCAGCCGCACGCCCGCGCCCGGCACCTCCGCACAGGCGCTGGCGAACCTCAATTGCCCGGAAGCCAGTCCGCTGGTCCCCGGATCGGCCGCCAATTGCGACTGGCAGCTCAACCAGTATCCGCTCGACGTGCCTCGCTCCGTGAATGCGGACGTCTATACCTACCAGATGCTCGTCGCGCTGGAAGGCCGGGTGCCGGGCACCGACTGGACCTGGGACATTTCCGGCTCGCAGGGCGAATCCGAGACCAGCTTCCTCTCCTCCGGCTTCGTCTCGCTGGAGCGCTATCGCACGGTCATCACCGCGCCCAACTGGGGTGCCGGCTTCTCCGCGCAGGGCAATCAGAGCCAGGGCGGCTTCGGCGCGTCCCGCGCGACCTGCACGAGCGGCCTCAACCCCTTCGACAACATCGCCACCAGCCAGGACTGCCTCGACGCCATCTCGGCGGACGTGAAGTCCCGCTCGGTGATGCAGCAGACCAACTGGGAAGCGAATGCACAGGGCTCGCTGGTGGCATTGCCGGCAGGCGACCTGCGCGCGGCGGTCGGCGCATCCTACCGGCGCAACCGCTTCACCTTCACCAATGATACGCTTTCCACGCAGGGCCAGTCCTTCCTCGACCAGGTGGCGGGCCTTTATCCGAGCGGCAACTCGAAGGGCTCGATCACGGTCAAGGAGCTCTATGGCGAGCTGCTGGTGCCGCTGCTCTCCGACCTGCCGCTCATCCGCAAGCTGGAGCTGGAGCTCGGCGCCCGCACCTCCGACTATGACACGACCGGCAATGCCTTCACCTGGAAAGCGATGGCGGACTGGGAAGTCACCGACTGGCTGCGCGTGCGCGGCGGCTACAACCGGGCGGTGCGCGCGCCCAATATCGCCGAGCTGTTCCAGGCCCCGCAGCAATCCTTCGTGAGCCTCAATCGCGGCGATGCCTGCTCCAGCACCAACAATCTGCTGGCTTATGGTGCCGGCCCCGCCAACACCACCAACCGTGCCGCCGTGCGCGCGCTGTGCGAAACGCTGATGAACGCGATCGACCCGACGACGGCCGACCAGTTCTACAGCGGCACGCAGGTCTCGGGCGCGACGACCGGCTTCGCGACCTCCACCGGCAATCTCGCCATCAAGCCGGAAATCGCGAAGACCTGGACGGTGGGCGCCGTGATCGCCTCGCCGGTGCAATCCCCCTGGCTCAGCGGGATGCGCCTCTCGGTCGATTACTACAACATCCAGATCGACGACGCGATCGGCGCGGAGACCGGGGACTTCATCCAGCAGAAATGCTTCGACGTGGCGTTCAACCCGACACTCGACCCGAACAGCGCGGCGTGCGAGGCAGTGGTGCGCAATGTCGGCATCGGTACCATCGGCAATCTCGTCGGCCAGTACCAGAATTTCGGCCGCATCAAGACCTCGGGCGTGGATACCCAGCTCGACTGGACGATCGACCTGCAGGATGCGGGCATCGGCCTTCCGGGCCGGTTCGGCATCACGACCGTCTTCAATTACCTGATCTCGCTCAAGTCCGCGAACTTCCCGACCAACCCGATGGACGAGTTCGCCGGGACGCTGGGCACGGTCCAGAACGGCCTGAACGCGGGCGGCGCCTATCGGTGGAAGCTGTTCAACACCTTCAGCTATGCGCTCGACAGCGTCCGCATCGCCCTGCAATGGTCGCATCTGCCGGCGACCCGGGCCTCGGCCGCGGCGACCAACCCGGACACCACCCTCTTCGGCGCGCCGGCTTATGATCTCTTCCACCTGAACGGCAGCATCTCGATCACGCGCAATGCGACGATCCGCTTCGGCATCGACAATCTGTTCGACAAGGCGCCGCCGCTCATCAACTACAACACCGCGCCGAACGCCGCGAATGGCGAGTTGCGCGGCGGCGCGCTGGGCGCGCCCAGTTCCACCGCCGCCGGCCAGGATTACGACCTGATCGGCCGTCGCTTCGCCATTGGCGCCAACTTCAAGTTCTGAAGGCGAGCGCCCCCTCCTCCCTTGCCGGCCTCCCCTCGGGGAGGCCTTCTTTTTTGCCTCGCCCGCCGTGCGGGAATCAGGCCCTGTCGCGCGGTGCCGCCATCAGGGCACCATAAGCGCGCCGGAGGAGCGCGATGAGCGTCTCCAGCTCCACCGCGCTCAGTTCGTCGCGGATCGGGCGCTCGACAGCCGTGCCGCACCCGACCATCTCCGTCATCAGCGCCTCGCCTTCCGGCGTGAGGCTGAGGCTGTTGCGGCGGCGATCGGTCGTGGAACGGGTGCGGCGCGCCAGCCCCCGCTGTTCCAGCTCGTCGATGATCGCCACCATCGCGGAATCGTCCATGGCGACTTCCCGGGCGAGCTCGGACTGGGAACAGCCCGGATTGCCCCGGATGAGCACCATCACCGACAAGGCGCCGGAGCGAAGGTCGAAGGGCGCGTAGGCCTCGACGATCCGGGTCACCAGCTCGTTGCGCAACAGGCGCACATTGGTGCCGACCGCGCTCGAGAGCGGGCCCCAGTTCATCCGCTCGGCAATCGCCGCCGCGTCCCTCGCCTGCGCATTCTCGCTCATGTCGTCCCGTCTTTCGCTCGCGTTGCCCGAGCCGCTCTCTTGGCGGATAGAGTGGATAATATCAACTATTGTGTCGAACAACGAATGATCCTGCCCCCGTCATTCGAAGAACGCGATGCTGCGCAGCTCGATGCTTTCGCGCGGATGGGCGCCGGGCAGGCTGTCGTCCCAGAAAGCGGTGTGCGGCGTGCGCCAGCCGACGCTGCGATCGCTGTCGTGGAACTTGAAGAGCAGCGCCTCGTCCCGCGTCATGCCCGAGAAATACCACCAGCGATGCGCCGGATTGTGGCGGAAGATCGCCGCCGCCATCTGGCCGTCATCGTCCATCGGCGCGAACATCGCATCGCCCTGCGGAATCTCGTCGACCACCCAGAGGACATTGGGCGTGCCTTCGTCATCGCTGACGCTGCGCGCGTCACACAGCGCCAGCGGGCAATCCTGCGGCGGCGGCGAGAAAGTGCGCCAGAAGCTGGAGATGATGAAGCGGCGAAAGCCCGGCCCGCCCGGACGGACGCGATCATAAGTCCGGCGGGCGGCGGCAAGCTGCCGGCTGGGCTCTGTGTCGACATGGACTTCGCCCGCCGGGGGCTGGACGCCGCCCTGGTGCCGATAGGGCTGGTCCCTCTTCTTCTGGCGGCTGGCGACCTCGCCGGACGTGCGGATCATCCAGCCCATCGGCACGACCAGATCGGCGCCGAAGGCCTCGCGCACATAGCCCTCCACCTCGGCGGGATAGACGCGGTCGATCTCCGCCGTATCCGAGAAATCGCGCACCTGCGTCGGCGCATCGAGGAGGCGGAAGCCCTGCCGGTCGAAGGAGAAATGATCGCGAATGGCGCGCCCGTCGCGAATGGTGGTGACGAAGGGCCCGTAGCGCCCGGTATTCACCTCGACGCCCGCCGAAACGAACCGCCGGTTGATGTCCGGACCGGGCAGCAGATAGTTCAGCGCCGCCTCGACACTGCGCACGCTCTCCTCGATGTCGATCTGCCGGACGGCCATGCTCTCTCCTTCACTCTGCTTGTCGCGCGATCATAGCCAAAGGCGGATATCCTCACAAACGCCTGTTGCGGGTGTCGGTGCGCGACCCGATATCGGCCGGGTCCATGACAAATGAAGGGGATTTCGCATGAAGGGATATGTCGACGACATCGAGAAGGCGACCGAGGAGAACGAGGATTTCCGCCGCGTGCTCTACACCGGCCACAATCTCCAGCTCGTGGTCATGGCCATCCGGCCGGGCGAGGAGATCGGCGAGGAAGTGCATGACGATCGCGACCAGTTCTTCCGCTTCGAGGCGGGCGAAGGCGAAGTCTGGATCGACGGCGTGTGCCACAAGGTGAAGGCCGATGACGGCGTGATCGTGCCGCAGGGCGCGCGGCACAATGTCATCTGCACCGGCACGGAGCCGCTCAAGCTCTACACCATCTACGGGCCGCCGGAACATCTCGACGGGACCGTCCACAAGAGCTGCGCCGACGCGCAGCAGGCCCATGAGCATTTTGACGGCCGCACGACCGAGTGAGTTCGCGACATCGCGCTGCCGGCGGCGCATGACCGCCGGCAGCGCCGCATTTCACTGCCCGGCATCCTGACCGGATATCCGCCTCGCGGCTTGGCCGCGCGCGCCGCGCCTGCCATGAGCGGCAGGATATGAGCATGCCGGATGACGTCTCGACCAGCGAAACGCAGCGCGCAGAAGAGCGCGCGGCGCTGGCCCGGGCCCGCGCGACCGCCATCGTGCTGGCCGGCACGATGTTCATGGTAGGCATCGACAGCACGACGCTCATCACTGCCCTGCCGCGCATGGGCGCCGATTTCGGCGTGCCGGCGACGACCCTGAGCACGACGATCACCATCTACATCCTCGTCTCCGCCGCGCTGCAGCCGCTGAGCCGCTGGATCGGCGAGCGCTTCGGCTCGCGCCGCGTGTTCCTCACCGCCATCGTCGGCTTCACGCTGTCCTCGGTCGGTGCCGGCTTCTCGCCCGACCTCACCCTGTTCCTCGCGGCGCGCGTCTCGCAGGCGGCCTTCGCCTCGCTGATGATTCCCGTTGGCAACATCGTGCAGCTCACCATCACGCCCCGCCATTATCTGGTGACGGCGATGACGATCAGCTCGACGCCCGCGCTGGTCGCGCCGGTGCTGGGGCCGCCGCTGGGCGGGTTCATCACCACCTTCGTGGACTGGCGCTGGATCTTCTTCCTCAACGTGCCGACCGGCCTGCTGGCGCTGGCCGCCGCGCTACGCTTCATCCCGCGCATCCCCGCCGCCGCGCGCACGCCTTTCGACCTGCGCGGCTTCGCGGTGACGGCAGGCTTCCTGTGCGCCTTCATCGGCGCGATGGACCGGTTCGGCCAGGGCGGCAACGGCCCCCGGATCGGCGCTGCGCTGCTGGTGGCGGCCACCGGGTTCGGCTTCCTTGCATGGCGCCATGCGCGAACCGCGCCGCACCCCATCGTGCCGCTCACGCCGCTGCGGCACCCCTGCTTCTTCGCCGCAACCATCGGCGCGGGCAATTTCGTGCGCATCCCTTTCATGGCTATGAGCTTCACCCTGCCCTTGATGCTACAGATCGGCCTTGCCCTCACGCCTTTCCAGGCGGGCATGCTGCTGCTGGCGCAGAATGCCGGTGACCTCGCGCTCAAGACGATCGCTTCGCGCGCGCTGCGCCGGCTGGGCTTTCGCACGGCGCTCGTCAGCGGCTCGATCAGCCTCGCGGTCTCCCTGCTGGTCTGCGCCGCGCTGCCGCCGGGCATGCCGTTCTGGCTGCTCTTCGCGATCATGATCGGCGTGGGGATGGCGCGCTCCATCCTCTTCACCGCCTTGATGCCGCTGCGCTTCGCCGACATGCCGCAAAGCGAGATCGGCGGCGCCACCGTGCTCGGCAGCCTCAGCAATTCGCTGGCACAGGCCGTCGCCATTTCCGGTGCGGCGGCGCTGCTCGGTCTCCTTGCCGGCCAGGCCGATGCGCCGAGCCTGCCTGACTTCCGGCTGGCGATCCTGATTCTCGCCGCCATGGCCGCCTGCGCGGCGCCACTGTTCGCGCGGCTCCCCCGGGACGCAGGCGCGGAGCTGACCGGGCGGGTGCGCCGGGGCCGGCCCGCGATCGGCGACCCGGAGCGCGGGGAGACCGCCTGAGCGCCGCGCGCTTGCGCCCGGGCGCCCCGGGGCATAGACTTGCCCTCAGGAAGCCGGAGAGGGCCCCTGACATGCAGGCGCAACCAAGCCAGGACGACCATAGCTGGAGTTCCAGCGGCCTTGCGCGCAGCGAGGCGATCCACCAGTGGCGCGACTGGGCCGCGAGCACCATCGCGCCCATCGACGTGACCGTGTTCGACACCGATCATTTCGCCGCGCAGTGGACCAGCCATGGCGTCGGCCAGCTCAGGCTGCTCCAGCTCCATGCCCCGGCGCAGCGCGTCGTCCATTGCGGGACGGACGGCAGCGCGGGGCGGGCAACGCCGTCCATCCAGCTCGTCTATGCCCGGCGCGGCGCGCTCGATACCAGCATGCAGGGCAAGCGCTTCACCGTGGCGCCGGGGCAGTTCGTGCTGCTCGACAATACCCGCTTCTACCAGATGGAGATGGACACCGCGCACGAGGCGATCGACCTCATGATGCCGCAGGGCTGGCTGGAGAAATATCTGCCGGACCCCGAGGCGCTGCTCGCCCGGCCGATCTCCGCCTGCGAAGGCTGGGGGGCGCCGCTCGGCAGCCTGCTGGAGACGATGGTCGCGGGCATCGACGAAAGCCCCCTCCCCCGCCCGCTCATCGCCGAGCAGGTCGGCGCGCTGCTGACGCTCGCCACCGGCTTCCACGAGCCTGCCCCGAGCCGCCATCGCGGCCAGCTCGCCCGGCAGATCCTGCGCCGCATCGAGACCGACCATGCCGACCCGGAACTCTCGCCGGACCGGATCGCCGGCGACCTCGGCATCTCGCGCCGCTACCTGCAGGCCTTGCTCGCCGGATCGGGCACCAGCTTCGTGCGCGAACTGAACGCAACCCGGCTCGACCGGGCCAGCAACCTGCTTGCCGATCCCCGGGCAGGCGGCCTCTCGCTCGGCGACATCGCGTTCCGCTGCGGTTTCCTCGACCCGGGCTATTTCACCCGGCTCTTCCGCAAGCGCTTCGGCATGACGCCCAAGGACTGGCGCGAACGCCACCGCGCGCAATAGCGCCGCGCCGCGCCTTCCCCCGGGCCGGGAAATCCATGCGGAAATGAAATGCGGTCAACAAGACTGCAGCGCTGCGTTTTTGTCCTGATGCGCTTGCGCGCAAATCCTTGGGGCGCGCAGCGCACATGGTTAGGTTCCTCAACGATCCCGCGGCGCTGCCGGTCGATCCCTCGCGGATTCGGCCGGCGGACGGCGCGGAAAAGAGCATATGAGAGGACTGCCATGAGCGAACCGACCAAGGGCTTCCCCCTGCCCAGCTCGCTGGAAATCGTGCCGGGCACCGAGGCAGCCCAGGCCGCCTATCCCTATTACTGCCAGTTCCATGACGGCGACGACGAGCGCTTCTGGTTCTACAACAGCATGCATTTCCCCGAGCCGATGCATCATTTCGACATGATCACGGCGGAAGCGGCCTATTGCGCGCTCGGCAGCTTCAACACCCGCGTGCATGTGCTGCCCACCACCAAGGGCATCGATCACCGCATCATCAACGGCCGGGTGTTCATCGGCGGCGTGGCCGTCACCGACCCCGCCGAGATCGAGGCGCGCGCGAAGGAATTCCAGCAGCGCGCCTTCTATTATTACGAGCACTGGGAAGACCTCTATGCCCAGTGGAAGGAGAAGATGAAGGCGCTGATCGCGGACGCGCAGGCGCTCTCCAAGCCGTCACTGCCCGACCTTGAACCCATCGAGACGACGCACACGGGCAAGGGCGTGGCGGCGAACCACGACCTCATCGACACATATCGGAAGACGCTCGAGGGCTATTTCCGCATGTGGCACCATCATTTCGAGTTCCTGCTGCTCGGCTATGGCGCCTATCTGACCTTCTTCGACTTCTGCAAGAAGGCCTTCCCGGAGATCAGCGATCAGGCGATCAGCCGCATGGTGGCGGGCATGGAAGCCGAGATCTTCAGGCCCGACGAGGAAGTGAAGCGCCTCGCCCGCCGCGCGGTGGAACTGGGCGTGGACGACAGGTTCCACGACGGCATGGTGATCGAGGACGTGCTCACGGCGCTCGACCAGCTCGGCGATAACGGCAAGGCCTGGCTGCGGGAGCTGGAGACGAGCCGCAACCCGTGGTTCAACGTGAATGTCGGCGACGGCTTCTACCATTATCACCGCTCATGGAACGATGACCTGTCCATGCCCTTCGCGGCGCTGCCGGGCTACATCGCCAAGGTGAAGGCCGGCGCCGCGATCGAGCGGCCGATGGAACGGCTGATCGAGGAGCGGCAGGCGCTCATCGCGGATTATCGCGACCTGCTCGACACCGACGAGGACCGGGCGACCTACGACCAGCTCATCACGCTCGCCCACCGCGTCTTCCCTTATGTGGAAGGCCACAAATTCTACTGCGAGCACTGGTACACCAATCTCTTCTTCAACAAGATCCGCGAGTTCGGCGCGCTGCTGCGGGACCATGGCTTCTGGGAGAAGGAAGAGGATGTCTTCAACCTCACCCATTATGAGCTGGAAAGCGCGATCATCGACCTGATGCTCGCCTGGTCCAGCGGCTCGGACCCGATCGGGCCGCGCGTCTGGCCGGCGAAGGTCGCCGAGCGCAAGGCCGCGATCAAGGCATGGGCGGGCCATGTGGTGCCGCCCGCGCTCGGCCAGGTGCCGGACGTGATCGACGATCCGGCGATCGTCATGCTCTGGGGCATCACGCGCGAGAGCCTCGACGTCTGGCTGTCCGACGGCGAGGGGGACAGCAACGAGCTCAAGGGCTTCGCGGCGTCGAGCGGCGTGGTGGAAGGCACCGCGCGAGTGGTCCGGTCCGTCGAGGAGATCAACCGGCTGCAGCAGGGCGACATCCTCGTCTGCCAGGTCACCAACCCGACCTGGGCGCCGATCTTCCAGAAGATAGCGGCGGCCGTCTCCGACATCGGCGGATCGATGAGCCACATGGCGATCGTGGCGCGCGAATATGGCCTGCCCGCAGTGGTCGGCACCGGCTCGGCCACCCAGAAGATCAAGGACGGGCAGCGCATCCGCGTGGATGGCGGGCGCGGCACCGTGACGATCCTGGAAGAAGAACGGGTTCTGGAGGACGCATGATGGCACTGCCCGGCCTTTCCACTCCCGCCCGGGCGGCGCGCGCATGACGGCCGCCGTCTCCTGGTTCCCCGACCTGTGGATCACCGATCGGCCCACCGTGGGCGGCAAGGGCGCCAGCCTTGGCGAGCTGACCCATGCCGGCATCGACGTGCCACCGGGCTTCGTGGTGACGACGCAGGCCTTCGAGCTGTTCCTCGATGCGCTCGAACGATCCTCCCCGGTGCGCGCGCTGGTGGAAACGCTCGACCCGAACGATCTCGACACGGTGTCGCGGATCTCGCGCAGTCTGCGCGTCCGCGTGGAGAACGAGCCGCTGCCCGCCATGGTGGAAACCGCAATCCTCGAGGCGCATGCCACGCTGGCGAAGGACAATCCCGCGCTCACCGTCGCCGTGCGATCCTCGGCGACCACCGAGGACGCGGAGGATGCAAGCTTCGCCGGCCTGCAGGACACGTTCCTGTGGGTGCCCGACGCGCAGGACGCCATCCACCGCGTGCGCGAATGCTGGGGCAGCCTCTATTCGGTGGAATCGATCTGCTATCGCCGCAAGCACGGCCTGCCCGAGGACGGCGTGGCGATGGCGGTGGTCGTGCAGACCATGGTCGACGCGCGGACGGCGGGCGTGATGTTCACGCGCTCGCCCACCACTGGCGACAAGTCGGTCATCACCATCGAGGGCGCCTGGGGCCTGGGGAGCGCGGTCGTATCCGGCGAAGTGACGCCCGATCGCTGGGTGATGGGCAAGATCACCGGCGAGATCAGCGTGCGCGACATCTCGGACAAGCATATCCGGCAAGTGCCCGCGGCGGGCGGCGGCATTGTCGACGAAGACGTGCCGGCAGAGCTGCGCAAGACGCCCTGCCTCTCCGACGAGGAGCTTCAGGCCCTGCGCGGCGTCGGCCGCCGGATCGAGAAACATTATGGCCGCGCGCAGGACATCGAGTGGGCCATCGACAAGAGCGGCGCGTTGCTGCTGCTGCAGAGCCGGCCGGAAACGGTCTGGTCGGCCAAGGAACAGAAGCCGGTGGCACCAGTGATCGACGACCCGCTCAAGCATGTCATGACGATTTTCGGGGGACGCAGATAAGATGAGCCTCACGGCAAAGGATGTCGAGGAGATCATGAAGCTCCTCGAAGGCTCGACGTTCGACCGGCTGAGCCTTGAAATGGACGGCATCAGGCTGGAGCTGGAGCGCGGCGGCGCGGGCGCGACGCGACCGGCGCGCGCAACCGGCGCCGCGCCCGCATCGCCTGCGGAAAGCGCGCCGGCACCAGCCCCCGCCCCGGCGGCGCCACCGCCCGCTGCCGCTCGCCCGGAGCGCGAGGCGGGACTGGTGGAAATCAACGCACCGCTGCTCGGCATCTTCTACCACGCCCCCAAGCCCGGCGAAGCGCCCTTCGTGGATGTCGGCAGCCGCGTCGACACGGAAACGGTGATCGGCATCATCGAGGTGATGAAGCTCATGAACTCCGTCTCCGCCGGGGTCAGCGGCGAAGTCGTCGAGATCATCGGCCGCAATGGCGAGCTGGTGGAGCATGGCGAAGTGCTGATGCTCGTGCGGCCGGACGCCTGAGGCGGAGATGCCTGTTCCTGATGGTAATCCGTTATTCCCGCGCAGGCGGGAATCCAGCTTCGGTCATGAGATCATTTCCTGCCACGGCGACTGGATCCCCGCGTTCGCGGGGATGACGGCGAACGTAGGGGGAGCCGGCTCATTCCAGAACCTCTCATGACCATCCGCCGGATCCTCATCGCCAATCGCGGCGAGATCGCGGTGCGCATCATCCGCACTGCCCACTCGCTGGGGCTGGAGACGGTTCTCGCCGTCTCCGAGGCCGATCGCGATTCGCTCGGCGCGCGGATGGCGACGCGCGCGCTGTGCATTGGCCCGGCGCGGCCCGGCGAGAGCTATCTGCGCGTCGAGACCATCGTGCAGGCCGCGCTCGGATCGGGCTGCGACGCGATCCATCCCGGCTATGGCTTCCTCTCCGAGCGGGCAGCGCTCGCCAGCCTGTGCGAAGCGGAAGGGGTGATCTTCATCGGCCCCACCGCCGCGCAGATCGAGGCGGTGGGCGACAAGCTGCGCGCCCGCGCCGAAGCGATCGCCGCCGATGTGCCGGTGGTGCCCGGCGGCCCGGTGGACAGCCTCGCCGAAGCGCAGGCGCTGGCGGCCGGGATCGGCGCGCCGCTGCTCATCAAGGCAGTGGGCGGCGGCGGCGGGCGCGGCATGAAGCTGGTCGAGGATCTGGACGATCTCGCCGCGACCATGGACATGGCATCGGCCGAGGCCGGCGCCGCCTTCGGCGATGCACGCGTCTATCTCGAACGTTATGTCTCCCAGGGCCGCCATGTCGAGGTGCAGGTACTGGGCGACGGCGCGGGCAAGGTGATCCATCTGGGCGAGCGCGACTGCTCGGTGCAGCGGCGCTATCAGAAGCTGGTGGAGGAAACGCCCGCGCCCCGCGTGCCGGACGCGGCGCGCGCGGCCATGCACGAGGCGGCGATGCGCTTCGCCGCGCGGCTTGACTATCGCGGCGCCGGCACCGTCGAGTTCCTCTACGACATGGCGCGCGAGCAATTCTACTTCCTCGAGATGAATGCCCGCATCCAGGTCGAGCATCCGGTCAGCGAGATGGTGACGGGCGTGGACCTGATCGCCGAGCAGATCGCCATTGCCGACGGGCAGGGCCTGCGCCTCGCGCAGGGCGACGTCGCCATCGACGGCGCCGCCATCGAATGCCGCATCAATGCCGAGGACCCGGCCCGCGACTTCATGCCCAGCCCCGGCACGGTCAGCCGGGCGCACTGGCCCGCCGGCGAGGGCATCCGCGTCGACACCCATATCGTGGACGGCGCGAAGATCCCGCCATTCTACGATTCGATGATCGCCAAGGTCATCGCCCACGGGCCGGACCGCGCCACCGCGCTGGCGCGGCTGCAGGCGGCGCTGCGTGAAACCCGCATCGAAGGCGTCTCGACGAACCTTCGCTTTCAGGCAGAGATACTGGCCGACCCCGATTTCGCGGCGGGCGGCGTCGATACCGGCTTCCTCGCCCGCCGCGCCGCCCGGCAGGCGGAGCGCACAGAGACCTGAACCATGGCAGACATCAAGCTCGTCGAAACGTCGCTGCGCGACGGCAACCAGTGTCTGTGGGGGGCGCTCGGCGTGGACACCGCCCGCACTCTCTCCATCGCGCCGGTGCTGGAACGCGTCGGCTTCAAAGCGATCGACTTCACCACGTCGACGCATATGGGCGTGGCGGTGCGCTACAAGCAGGAGGACCCGTGGGAGCGCATCCGGCTGATGAAGCAGGCCTGCCCCACCACGCCGCTGCAGTTCCTCTCCACCGGCTTCCGCTTCATTGCCTGGGAGACGGCGAGCCCGGACTTCATGGCGCTGGCCTTCGCCACGCTCATGAAGAACGGCATCGGCCGCTTCGCCCTCGCCGATCCGATGAACGATGCCGAGGCCAATGTGCAGGTGGCGCGGATGATCAAGCGCGACGGCGATGCCTATGTGGTCGGCGCGCTGGTCTTCACGCTGAGCCCCATTCATGACGATGCCCATTATGCGCAGGCCGCCGCGACGATGGCGGCCAGCCCGGATATCGACGCGCTCTACATCAAGGATCCGGGCGGGCTGCTCTCGCCCCAGCGCGCGCGGACGCTCATCCCCGCGATCCTCGCCGTGATCGGCGACAAGCCGCTGGAACTCCACGCCCATTGCACCATCGGCCTGGGCGAGCAGAGCTATTATGAGGCCGCCGGGCTCGGCGTGGAGGCACTGCAGGGCGCATCCGGCGGGCTGGGCGACGGCACATCCAATCCGCCGCTCGAGCGCGTGGTCGCCAATCTGCGCGCGCTCGGCCACAGCGTCGACATCGATGACGCGGCGCTGGCGGAGGCCGGGCGCTACTTCACCGATCTCGCGCAGGCCGAGGGACTGCCGACCGGTGCGCCCATGCCCTTCGATGCGGCCTATCTCCAGCACCAGTTGCCCGGCGGCATGGTCGGCACCATGCGGCGGCATCTGGCCGACCATCGCGTGCCGCATCTGGAAGGCGCCGTGGTGGAGGAGCTGGGCCGCGTGCGCGAGGAGCTGGGCTGGCCGATCGTGATGACGCCCTTCGCCCAGATGGTGATGACGCAGGCGGTGATGAACGTGACCGGGACAGAGCGCTACAGCGTGATCCCGGACGAAGTGATCCGCTATGCGATCGGCCGGTTCGGCCGCCCCAACCAGCCCATCGCCCCCAATGTGCTCGACCGGATCATGGCCCTGCCGCGCACGAAGGAACTCGCCGCCGAGCCCGGCATGGCCGACCTGCCGGACCTGCGCAAGCGCATCGGCACCCATCTGCCGGACGAGGAATTCCTGCTGCGCGCGACCATGCCCGCCGGGCAGGTGGACGCGATGCAGGCCGCCGGTCCCGCGCCGCGCCATTACGACCCGACACTCCGCCCGGCCATGGCGCTGATCCGCAAGCTGCTGGCCCGGACGGACATCGACCGGGTGAGCGTGGAGAAGGCCGGCTTCCGGCTGGAACTGGAAAGCCATGGCTGACTGACCGCCTCCCCCTTTACCAGGGAGAGGCTGGCTGCTGCCCGAAAAGGACCATCGCGATGACCGCCCCCTTCACCGAAACGCTGCGGCCCGCCCAGGGCATCATGTTCGACCTCGACGGCACGCTCATCCTGAGCGACCGCAATCTGGGCGGCTACAAGCTGCTGCCCGGCGCGGTGGAACTGCTGAGCGAGCTGGAGGCCAGCGGCTTCCCCTTCCTCGCGCTCACCAATGGCAGCGCCTATCCGGCCGCCCAGCAGGGGCCGCGCCTGCGCGCGCTGGGCCTGCCGATCCCCGATTCGCATCTCTTCACGCCGAACAGCGTGGCGGGCCATGTGTTCCGCGAGCGGGGCTTCGGGCGCGTGCTCGTGCTCGGCACGCAGGGCGTGGTCGACGCGCTGACCGGCGAGGGCATCGCCACCGTGCGGCCGGGCGAGGACGGCGCGACCAGCGCCGACGCCGTCTATGTCGCCTGGCATCCCGACTGCGCGATGCCGGACATCCATGCCGCCTGCGAGGCCGTGCTCGCGGGGGCGGCGCTGTTCTCCGCGTCCGACGTACCCTTCTTCGCGTCCCAGAGCGGCCGGGCCTTCGGCTATAGCTGCGCGATCGGCGGGGCCATCGCTCGCGTGACCGGCAAGGAGCCGGAACTCACTGGCAAGCCTTCGCTCCACGCGATGAACTTCGTCGCCGCGAGGCTCGGCGTGCCGATGGAAAGCATCGCAGTGATCGGCGATGATCCCAAGGTCGAGACGGAGATGGCCCGCGCCGGCGGCGCCATGGGCATCGGCGTCACCACCGGAACGACCAGCGCCCAGGAATGGGCCGCCCAGCCGCCCGAGCGCCGGCCGCACCGCATCATCGACGGGCTCGGCGAACTGCGGGCGCTCGGCCTGCTGGGCTGAGGCGGACGCCCGGGCGGACGGCCCGAGCGCATTCCCGCTGGCATAAGCCCGCGACTTGAGGGACCATGGCGCTCGCAAGAAAACGGGAGAGGCATGGCCATGATCTTCGACGATCCAGCCGTCCGCGCGGTCTTCGCGGACTATGAAGCACGCATCGCCGCCGAGCGGGCGCCCGGCAACGGCGCGCGCGCACGCGACGACCTGCTGCTGCCGGTCGGCCCGGAAGCGGCCGCGCTGCTCCACGCGCTGGTGCTGGGGCGCAGGCCCGCGCGCATCCTGGAGCTCGGCACCAGCTACGGCTATTCGACGCTTTTCCTCGCCGATGCCGCGCGCCGGACGGGCGCGCGCGTCATCTCCATGGATCTCGCCGCCTACAAGCAGGACCATGCCCGGGAGCAGCTGGAACGCGCCGGCCTCGCGGCCTTCGTGGATTTCCGCGCGGGGGATGCGGTAGCGATGATCGAGGCCGATCCGGGACCGTTCGATTTCGTGCTGCTGGATATCTGGAAGGATGCCTACCGGCCCTGCTTCGAGGCCCTCTACCCCAAGCTCGCCGAGGAAGCGCTGATCGCGGCGGACAACATGATCGAGCCGGCCTCCGCCCGCGCCTCCGTGTGGGACTATCGCGAGGCAGTCCGCGCCCGGAGCGACCTCCAGACGATGCTCCTCCCCATCGGCCAGGGCATCGAGCTCAGTGTCCGGTGGAGCCCGGGCAATCCCCGGCTCTGAAGAGCGGCGGGGACGGCCCGGGCGGTGGGAGCTCAGGAGAAATAGAGGCGCAGCGCCGTGCGGGAGATTTCCGCCCGCATCAGTGGATCGGGCACCCAGTCGCGGAAGCTCGCAAGCACCCGGCCGTACGTCACGCGCCGCTCATAGCCCACGAACGGCGCATCGCTGCCCCAGAGCAGCCGGTCCGGGCCCACGCGGCCAAGCAGCGACCCGGCGACGAGCTGCGCGATCGAATCGATGTCGCCATCCGGATCGGTGCGCCAGGCATCGGTGCCCGGCAGGCGGAACCCGCCCGACATCTTGACCCATGTATGGCCGCGATCGACCGCTTCCAGCATCGCGCGCTGCCCGTCGCAGCCCAGCGGATCGGCCGGATCGGGATGGCCGAAATGATCGACCACGATATTGACGCCCGTTTCGAGCAACGGTTCCAGCACGGCGCGCAGGCAAGGGCCCTCGATGGCGACATGGACATGCCAGCCAAGATCGCGCACGCGGCGGAACAGCATGCGATAGGCGTCGCCGCGCAGGTCCGGCAGCTGCTCCTGCCGTGCGAGCTGGAGGCGGATGCCCACGATCCCGTCGGCGTTCATCCTCTCCAGCGCGTAGAGATCGGTCTCCGGCGGGACGATGGCCGTGCCGCGCAACCGCCGGTACCGCCGCAGAGCCCGGATCATATAGTCATTGTAGAAGCCGGAAATGCTGAGGCCCGAAATGACGGCGAAATGCACGCCATGCGCGTCCATCAGCGCGAGCAGGTCCTCGGCTGTGAAGCCATAGTCGATCTGCGTCCATGCCTCGCTGCTGAGGGGCATGTCCTGCAGGAAGATATGGGCATGGCTATCGACGAAGGGCGCGTCCGATCCGCCATTGTCCGTGGTTCCGCGCTCGCCCATCCTGCCTCCCTTGACTCTGCCCATGTCTGGACGAAGCCGGGGACCGCCACTTGCACAGACTGGCAGGATCGCTTGACAGCACCGGCCTTCGACAAGGGTCCGCGGACCCTTGCCGCCCGGCCGGCCCCTGTCAGTCGCCCAGCGCCTGCACGACCAGCGGTGCCACGCGGCCGGTCACGGCGGTCACGCCCTGCGCATTGGGGTGAATGCCGTCCGCCAGCATCAGGGCCCGATCGCCGATCACGCCATCGAGGAAGAAGGGATAGAGCGGCACGTCGAACGCGCGCGCGAGATCCGGATAGATGGCGTTGAAGCGCGCGGCATAATCGCTGCCCATGTTGGGCGCGGCCAGCATGCCGGTCAGCATGGCGCGAATGCCCCGCGCCTTCAGGTCCGTGAGGATCGCTTCCAGATTGGCGCGCGTCTGCTCGGGATCGAGCCCGCGCAGCATGTCGTTCCCGCCGAGCCCGACGACCACGAGATCGGGCTTGCGCGGCAATCCATCCAGCACGAAGGCGAGGCGCCCGCGCCCGCCCGCGCTCGTATCGCCCGAGACGCCGGCATTGACCACGCGCGCAGCGATGCCCCGCGCGGCAAGATCACGCTCCAGCGCCGGGGCGAAGCCTTCCTCTCGCTCGAGCTGATAGCCCGCATAGAGGCTGTCGCCGAACACGACGACCAGCCTGGCATCCTCCACCGGCGCGCCCGCCGGTGCCGCGACGTTGCCCGCGGCCGCGGCGGCATTGGTGACCGGCGCGTCCTCGGGCGACGGCTGGGAAGGCGAACAGCCCACTGCCAAGTGGACAAGCAGAAAAGATACCCCATATTGTCGAAACTTAAAGGTCAAGGAGACCGTCCTTTCCATGCATGCCACCGCCGCGCCCACCACTATCGCGATCCGCGCGCGCGATGTCACCCTTTCCCTTGGCGCCACTGAAATCCTGAAAGGCATAGACCTCGACATCGTGAACGGGGAAAGCCTCGCCATCCTGGGCGCATCGGGATCGGGCAAGTCATCGCTGATGGCGGTGCTCTCCGGCCTCGAGCGCGCCAGCGGCGGCACGGTGAGCGTGGCCGGCACCGATTTCGGCGCGCTGGACGAGGACGCGCTTGCCCGCGCCCGGCGCGGCCGCATCGGCATCGTACTGCAATCCTTCCACCTCCTGCCGACGATGACGGCGCTGGAGAATGTCGCAGTGCCGCTGGAGCTGGCCGGGCATGACGACGCCTTCGGCCGAGCGGGCGAGGAACTGCACGCCGTGGGGCTCGGGCATCGGCTCGACCATTATCCCGCCCAGCTTTCCGGCGGCGAGCAGCAGCGCGTCGCCATTGCCCGCGCCATGGCGCCGGGCCCCGCCATCCTCTTCGCGGACGAACCGACCGGCAATCTCGATGCCGCCACCGGCGCCGCCGTAGTCGAGCTGCTGTTCGGCCGCCAGCAGGCGACGGGCGCGACCCTTCTCATCATCACTCATGATCCGGGGCTCGCGGCGCGCTGCGACCGCATTCTGGAAATGCGCGACGGGCGCGTGATCGCCGAGCGGCGCGCGTGACCGCGCTGCCCTGGCGCACTGCCTGGCGCATGGCGCGCCGGGACCTGAGCGGTGGCTTTCGCGGCCTGCGCCTCCTGTTCATCTGCCTGTTTCTCGGCGTGGCGACGCTGGCGGCGATCGGCAGCCTGACCGCCGCGATCACCGGCGAGATTGCCGAGCGCGGGCAAAGCATCCTGGGCGGCGACATCGAAGTGGAGATGAGCCAGCGCGAACTGGGCGAGACGGACAAGGCCGCCCTGCGCGCGCTCGGCACGCTGAGCGAGACCATCCGCATGCGCGCCATGGCCCGGCGCCTCGGCCCTGCCGCGCCCGGCGCGCCGGAGAGCGTGCTGACCGAACTCAAGGGCGTCGACGGGCGCTATCCGCTCTATGGCACATTGACGCTGGCAGCCGGACGCTATGCGCCGCTGCCGGCGGACCGCATCCTCATCGGCCCGGCGCTGGCCGAACGGCTGATCATCCGCACCGGGGACAGGCTGCGCTATGGGGATGCTGATTTCACCGTCGCCGGCATCATCGCGGACGAGCCGGACCGGGTGGGTGAAGGCTTCACGCTCGGGCCGGTCGCCATCGTCTCCATGGAGGGATTGCGGCGCACTGGCCTCATCCAGCCGGGCAGTCTCTTCCAGAGCAAATATCGCATCCGCCTGCCCGAAGGCGCAGATGCCGCCGCGCTGCGCAAGGAACTTGAGCAGCGCTACGCCTCCGAAGGCTGGGAATATAAGGACCGCGACCGCGCGGCGCCGGGCACCAACCGCTTCATCGATCGCATGGGCCAGTTCCTTTCGCTGATCGGCCTCACCGCGCTCATCATCGCCGGCATCGGCGTGAGCAACGGCGTGGCGTCCTATCTCGCGCTGCGGCGCGGCAGCCTCGCGACGCTCAAGGTGCTGGGCGCCACCTCGGCGGATATCGAGCGCATCTATCTGCTCCAGATCGGCGCCGTCGCGACGGTGGCGATCCTGCTGGGGCTGGGCGTCGGCGCGCTGGTGCCGCCGCTGGTGGTGGCGCTGGCGGGCGACGTGCTGCCGGTGCAGCCGGGCTTCCGGCTTCATCCGCTGCCGCTGGTCACCAGCGCGGCCTATGGCATGCTGGTCGCACTGATCTTCACCCTGCCCCCGCTTGCTCGCGCGCGCACCGAGCCGGTCGCCGCGATCCTGCGCGCGCTGGTCGATCCGCCGCGCACGCGGGACAGGCGCACCCTGCTGCTGGTCGGCGGTGCGCTGGCGGCGCTCGTCGCCATCGCGCTCGGCACCGCGCGCGAGCCGCTCTTTTCCGCGGCGGTGCTGGGGGCGACGGCCGCCGTGCTCCTGCTCCTGCTGCTGCTTGGCCAGGCCATCAGCCGGATTGCCCGGCGCCTGCGCCGCCCGCGCAGGCCGCTGCTGCGACTGGCCGTCGCCAATCTCTATCGTCCGGGCGCGCAGACATCGGCGCTGGTCGTCGCGCTCGGCCTCGCGCTCACCCTGTTCGTCACGCTTGCCGGCATCCAGACCAGCCTCGACGCGGAAATCGAGCGCACCGTACCGCGCAAGGCGCCCAATCTCTTCGTGCTCGACCTGCCCTCGACCGGCGAGGCCGATTTCCGCAGGATCGTCGCTGAACGGGCGTCGGACGCCACGCTCAACATCGTGCCCTCGCTGCGCGGAACCGTGGTGGCTTATGGTGGTCAGCGCGTCGCGGACCTGGAGACCCGGCCGGACGGCGCCTGGATCCTGCGCGGCGAGCGCGGCGTGACGTACAGCGCCACCCTTCCGGAAGGCAGCGAGCTGGTGGAAGGCCAATGGTGGCCCGCCGATTATGCCGGGCCGCCGCTGCTTTCGCTCGACGAGGAGCAGGCGCGCGCGCTCGGCGTGGGCGTCGGCGACACGATGGTCGTGAGCGTGCTCGGCCGCGAGATCGAGGCGCGCATCGCCTCGCTGCGGCGCATCAACTGGGACACGATGGGGTTCAATTACGTCCTCGTCTTCTCGCCCAGCGGCCTCGCATCCGCGCCGCACAGCCTCACCGCGACGATCACCATGCCGCCCGGACGGGAAAATGCGATGACGCAGGCGCTTTTGGGCGCCTTTCCCGGCGTCTCCGTGATCGCGGTGGGCGAGATGATCGAACAGATCAGCGGCATCCTCGACCAGATGGCGAGCGCCATCCTGACGGCGGCGTCGATCACCATCCTCGCCGGAATCGCGGTGCTGGTCGGCGCCATCGCCGCCTCGCGCCAGAGCCGCAGCTATGACAGCGTGATCCTCAAGATGCTGGGCGCCACGCGCGGTCAGGTGCTGGGTGCGCAGGCGCTCGAATATGGCCTGCTCGCGGCGATGCTGGCCGGCGTCTCGCTGCTGCTCGGCATGGGCGCGGCCTGGTTCGTGATCGTGCAGGTCTTCGAATTCGGCTGGGCGCCCGATTGGGGCGTGGTGCTGCTGACGCTGGGCGGCGGCGCCCTGCTCACGCTCGGCATTGGGCTCGCCGGCTCGGTGCCCCTGATGTCGGTCCGGCCGGCAAGCGCGCTGAGGCAGCTGTAGGGGCCCAGATTGCGGGGCCGGATTCGCGGCCTTTGAGGGAGCCGGAGGCGCGCTTTTTCAGTCCTTTTCGTTCGTCGTCCCGGACTGGATCGGGAGTGATATAGATGACAAAGCAGACTGATCCTGCTATGTCGGCGCCCGACAGGCCGGCGCTAGCTTATGGAGTTCATCCAGCTTTCTTAGGCGGGAGGATGGGCGATGAAAATTCCCGCGAGTTTCAAAGTTGCCCGCTCCACTTCGCCCGTGAGAGCGACCATTATGGGAATGATAGGCCTCCCGTCAAAGGGTTGGCCCTCACCAAAGCATATCTGGAAGGTGGGTTGTTTATCGCTTTCATATTTTCCGGCACGGAAACGGCCGTTTTGTGCAGTGTATTGAGCCCTACTGCCGTGATAGCGCTGGATAAGAGTCGTTCCCTGCATCATTACAATTTGAGTGCTGGGGAAATTTGCATCCACAGCGCCTCCAAAAAGTACGCTGAACTCAAGCGTTGTCATAGTCCCGCTCGAACCGACCGGAATGATGAGCTTGTGTTTGTCTGTGATATCGAGAGCGTGAAGGCCGTGGAACCACTCACTTCCGCCTGGGTAAGGCTCCATAGCCTCAATTTCAGCGACGACCTCTTTTCCGGCAAGCTCTGTCTCTCTATTCGTCATGGTGGATACAAGGCTGTCCTTCTTCCACGCGAAAGGGAACTGCACGCCCTCAGGGCGCTTGGCGCGACTTCCGATCATGGAGAACATCAAAATATCGAGAGCGCTCCGAAGGTTGTGGACAGCGTCACCGAGACACAGCGAAATTTCATCAGGGAAGGGCATTTGCTGTTCGATGGAATGGGCCTTCTCCAAGGTTTTTGCATTCCCAACGATGACGAGACGAAAAGGATTTTTTGCGAGGTAGGAATCGATGCAGCTAGCAAGCTGGTTGACGTGATGCTTTGCCCGATCGATCTTGAGTAGTGACGGTTTAACTATTTCATCGAAGCGGGAAGCCATGACACACACCGATCAACAGCAAGAAGATGACGTGCTGCGCCGGATGCTCAGCACGCCACCTAAGCCGCATAAACCGGCGAAAGAGTCGAGTCCGAAAGACACCGATAAAGACCAGAAGAAAGCTAACGCCGCTTCTTCCGATCCGTCACAAAGCCAAATGTAAGTTGTGGCGGACCAATCTTCTTAGGCGGCGATTTGATCAGACCGCCGATAAGTCAGGCGGCGACCGGTGATGCCCTTGAGCGCATTCTGGCAACGCTCGAAATCAGTTTCTTTCCGCGTATTATAACGGAAATCGAACTCGACACAGTAGCGATGCAGATGCTCCGCACTCAGGTGATAATAGGTTCCTGTGATCCCGCGCTTGAGGATTGAGAAATAGCCTTCAACTGTGTTCGTGTGGGCTTTGCCGCGAACATATTCATCCTTGCCGTGGTTCACGACTTCATGCGTAAAATCGCGGTTCATGTGGCGATATTGACCGGCATCATCGGTGTAGAGCGTCGTCGCCTTGTCCACTTGTGAAACGAGGATCGGGCGAAGGTTTGCAGCGGTGACGCTCTGGACATGGGTTGAGCGAACCTTGCCGTCGCGCTCCACCAGCGTGAAGACAGTTTCCTTGCCCCAGCTACCGCCAAGGCGCTTGATCGCGCGCTTGGACTTATGGCGGTTCTTTTCCTTGCCGCCGATGAAGGTTTCATCCGCTTCTACAGTCTTGCCTTCGCCACCAAGCGGCGGCTCGCCGTCAACGGGCTTCATGGCCTCGCGAATACGGTGGGACATGAACCAAGCTGTTTTCTGCGTCACGCCAAGCATGCGAGCGAGCTGGTGGCCCGACATGCCGCGCTTGGATGAGCAAAGCAGGAAGGTCGCCAGCACCCACTTGTGCAGAGCGATCTTGCTGCTCTCAAACACAGTGCCGACGGTCACCGAATATTGCTGGCGGCAATCGTTACACTGGATCACGCCAGCGCGGATTGCGCCTTCCGGATTAGCTTTCGTGGGACGGCCACGCTGTGCCGGGAGCCGCTTCGCATTGAACGAACCGCAATGCGGGCAGAACGGTCCTTCCGGCCAGCGCAGAGCCTCAAGGTGCTCGCGGGCTGCATTCTCGTCGGTGAAGCGGGGCGCGGTGATATCCATGCATTCTGACTACTCTGTCAGCGCTGCTTTGTCAAGTATATCATTCCCGACTGGATCCGGGATCCCGCTTCCTTGACGTTCGCCGGGTCCAGCCGGTTCGAGGAACAGGAAGAAGCGGGATCCCGGAGCAAGTCCGGGAGGACGTCGTGAATGACGAGATAGGGCGCGCCGCCCGGGCGCACGGGAAGAACAAGGCCGGCAACCGCTTGGCGGCGTGCCGGCCCGGCGGCTCAGGCCACGGACTCGGCGGGTGTCGGCTCGATCCTGTTCGCGGCTTCCAGACCCCCGGCGAGCGCAGCTTCCCGCTGGTCCGGGCCCAGTGCCGCGCCTTCGGCCAGCACGAGCTCGGGCGCCGTGATGCCCATGAAGCCCAGGATCGCGCGCAGATAGGTCTCGGCATGCTCCATGGAAGCGGCCGGTCCTTCCGAATAGAAGCCGCCGCGCGACAAGGCGAGGATGACGCGCTTGTCGCCCGCCAGGCCGACCGGGCCCTGCTCGGTATAGCGGAACGTCTTGCCGGCAATGGCGATATGATCCAGCCAGGCCTTGAGCTGGCTCGAAATCGTGAAATTATACATGGGCACACCGATCACCACGACATCGGCCGCGAGAAATTCCTCCAGCACCGCCTGCGCCTCCGGCGTGGCGAAGCCGGGCAGCGTCATGTGCGGCAGGGGATGCTCGGCGAGGTCGCGATACGTGACCGTGACATCGGGATGGAGAGCCCGCAGGCGGGAAACGACAGCGGCCGACATCGCGCGGCTGAGGGACGCAT
Organism: Sphingobium sp. SYK-6; assembly: GCF_000283515.1. Lineage (GTDB taxonomy): Bacteria > Pseudomonadota > Alphaproteobacteria > Sphingomonadales > Sphingomonadaceae > Sphingobium > Sphingobium lignivorans. The sequence goes on along the minus strand of NC_015976.1, from coordinate 664,822 downwards.
CCCCCTGGATGCTGGAATCGATGTGAAGCAGATTCATGAAGAGAGCCCTTTCGTGGCGTTGACTGACCGGTATCGCTTTGCAACGAACTAGGAACGCCCCGGGGCAGGGACAAGAACGCATATTTTTGAGGTATAGTCACATGAAGATGACCGTCTCCCGCCACGACGCCGGCGAATGCATGCGGATCACGCAGCTGCTCGGCCGGCTCGGCGACCGCTGGACACTGCCGGTGGTGGTGGCGCTGAGCGAGGAGTCCTTGCGGTTCAACCAGATCCGCCGCGTCGTGGACGGCATCTCGCAGCAGATGCTCACCCGCACCCTGCGCGCGCTGCAGCGGGACGGGATGGTCACCCGCACGGTGCACCCCACCGTGCCTCCGCAGGTCGAATATGCGCTGACCGCCATGGGCCACTCGCTGGCGAAGGAAGGCGAGCGGCTCGGCCAGTGGGTGCTCGCGCATCTGGCGGAGATAGACGGGCACCGCGCCCGCTACGACGAGGAGACCGACGCCGCCTGACCGCGGTCCCCTCAGATGTGCGGCGCTGCCGCCTCCGGCGCATCGGGCTGGCGGTCCGGATGCGCCGCCGCCACGCGGGGATCGCCCGCGGCATTCTCGGCCGCTTCGATGAGCGCGGGAAAGCTCTCCAGCGCCACGCCGAACCGCCGCGCCGCATAGAGCTGCGGCACGAGGCAGCAATCGACCAGCGAGAGCCGCGACCCGAACGCGAAGCCCCGGCCATGCTGGCGGATCATGGCTTCAAGGGCAGTGAAGCCGGTGCCGACCCAGTGCGCGATCCAGCGCTGGCGGGCAGGTTCGTCGGCGCCCAGCGCATCGCCGAGCCAGCCGAGCACCCGGGCATTGTGGAGAGGGTGGATATCGCAGGCGATCGCCGCCGCCATCGCGCGGACCATGGCGCGATCGGCGGCCCCCTCGGGCAACAGCGGCGGATCGGGGCAGGTCTCGTCCAGATATTCGATGATGGCGAGGCTCTGCGTCAGCAGGCCGCCGTCCGTCACCAGCGCGGGCACAAGCCCCTGCAGATTGAGCGCGAGATAATCCGGTGCGCGCTGCGCGCCCGTCCGCAGGTCATGGGCTACCTGCTCATAGGCCAGACCCTTGATGTTGAGCGCGATGCGCACGCGGTAGCTTGCGCCGGAGCGCCAATAGTCATGCAGGATCAGCGGGCCCGGCGCGGTCATGGCGCGGGCGCGATCCGGCCGCGGCATTCGCCAAAGCCGATCCGCGCGAAGCCCGGCGCCTGCGCGAAGGCGGTCATGATGAGTTCGTCGCCATCCTCCAGGAAGGTGCGCTGCTCGCCACCAGGAAGAGCGATCGGCTGCCGGCCGCCCTCGCTCAGCTCCAGCAGGCTTCCCCGGCTCTCGGCCGACTCGCCCGACAAGGTGCCGGTGCCCAGCAGATCGCCCGTGCGCAGATTGCAGCCGTTCGAGCTGTGATGCGCGACGAGCTGCGCGATCGTCCAGTACATCGCGGTCATCGATCCACGGCTGAGCCGGTGCGGCGGCAGCCCCGCCACGCGCATCGCCGCGGTGAGGATGTGGACCTCCATCGTGACACCGAACGCGCCGGCAGCCTGATCGGCCTCGTCCAGCAGATAGGGCAGCGGCGCGGGATCGCCCTCGGGCCGGGACGGCTGGGCCGTGCGGAACGGCGCCAGCGCATCCATGGTCACAATCCACGGCGAGACCGACGTATGGAAATTCTTGGCGAGGAAGGGCCCGAGCGGCTGATATTCCCATGCCTGGACATCGCGCGCGGACCAGTCGTTGAGGATCGACAGGCCGGCGACATGGCCGCTCGCCCCGCCGATCGGGATGGGCTGCCCCGGCGCGTTGCCGCTGCCGATCCAGACCGCCATTTCCATCTCATAATCGAGACGCCGGCACGGGCCGAACATAGGTATGTCCGCATCCGGCGCCTTCACCTGCCCGCGCGGCCGCAGCACATCGCCGCCCGAGACCCGCACGGAGGACGCGCGGCCATGATAGCCGATCGGCACGAACTTGTAATTGGGCAGCAGCGGCGCATCCGGCCGGAACAGCTTGCCCACATTCACGGCATGGTGAATGCCGCTGTAGAAATCCGTATATTCGCTGACGGCGACCGGCAGATGCAGCGTGCAGTCGCTTGCCGGGTGCAGCACCGCCTGCGCCGCCGCTTCGCACGCCGAATCGGTCAGCAGCGCGAAGAGGCCGTGGCGCAGCGCTCGCAGCGCCTCGCCGCCAGCGGAAAGCAGGGCATTGAGCGTCCCCTGCCCGCCGAGCGCGGCGGCGGTCGCCGCCTGCCCTTCCAGCAAGGGCGCGACAGCCGCGAGATCAAGAATATGGTCGCCGATGGCAACTCCGCCCCGCGCGGCCCCGCCCGGTGAGGAGAAGACGCCCAGCGGCAGGTTCTGCACCGGGAAGTCGGGATGCGCCTGCGCGCCCGGCACCCAGCAGCGGGCCGCCGGATCATGCGTCACATCGGTGATGCTCATGAGTCCGCGGGCTCCTTGTGCAGCCACTCGGCATGGCGCGGCGCCTTCTTGGTGCGCGACCACTCTTCCAGCATCAGCGGCGCGACGCGGGCAAGCTCCTCATATTGCGCCGGGGTGCCGATGTTGCAGGCCAGCTCCAGCCGGTGGCCGTTGGGATCGAAGAAATAGATCGAGCGGAACACGCCGTGCCAGGTGGGACCAAGCACCTTGATGCCCTGCGCTTCCAGATGCGCCTTGGCGGCGAGCAGCGCATCCATGTCCGGCACTTCGAAAGCGAGATGCTGCACCCAGGCGGGCGTATGCTCGTCCCGCCCCATCTCCGGCTGATTGGGCAGTTCGAAGAAGGCCAGCACATTGCCGCCCCCGCAATCGAGGAAGACGTGCATATAGGGATCATAGTCACCCGTGGAGGGCACATGATCCTCGGCGAAAGCGGTGGTGAAGCGCATGCCCATCACGCGCTCATACCATTCCACCGTCTCCTTCGCGTCCCGGCAGCGATAGGCGACATGATGGATGCGGCTCAGGGTGACGGGATGAGTCATGCGCCGGCCTTCTCGTCCGCCGTCAGCACGCCCTTGCGCATCTGCTCGCGCTCCATGGACTTGAAGAGCGCGGTGAAATTGCCTTCGCCAAAGCCCTCGTCGCGCTTGCGCTGGATGAACTCGAAGAAGACCGGGCCCACCATCGTCTGCGAGAAGATCTGGAGCAGCAGGCGCGGGTCACCGTCCTCGGTGGATCCGTCGAGGAGGATGCCCCGGCTGGCCAGCGCCTCGACCGGCTCGCCATGGCCGGGCAGGCGCTCCTCCAGCATCTCGTAATAAGCGTCGGGCGGCGGCGTCATGAACGGGACGCCCAGCGCATGGAGCCTGTCCCAGGTGGCGGTGAGATCGTCGCACAGGAACGCGATATGCTGGATACCCTCGCCATTATAGGCGCGCAGGAACTCCTCGATCTGGCCGCCGCCGGCCTTGCCTTCCTCGTTGAGCGGAATGCGGATCAGGCCGTCCGGCGCGGTCATCGCCTTGGACGTGAGGCCGGTATATTCGCCCTTGATGTCGAAATAGCGGATCTCCCGGAAATTGAAGATGCGCTCATACTGCGCGGCCCAGTGCGCCATGCGCCCCGCATAGACATTGTGCGTGAGATGATCGATCAGCTTCAGCCCGGCACCCTCCGGATGGCGGTCGACGCCCGGCAGATAATCGAAATCGATGTCGTAGATGGACAGCGCATCGCCATAGCGATCGACGAGATAGACGACCGCGCCGCCGATACCGCGAATGGCCGGCAGGCGCAGCTCCATCGGCCCCGTCCTGATCTCGACCGCCTCGGCACCGCGCGCCATCACTTCATCCCAGGCCTTGTGCGCGTCGCGCACGCGGAAGGCCATGCCGCAGACGGACGGGCCATGCTCCGCCGCGAAAAAAGCGGCGGGCGAGCCGGGCTCGTAGTTGGCAATGAGATTGATGTCGCCCTGCCGCCAGAGATCGACATCCTTGGAGCGGTGGCGCGCGACATGCGTGAAGCCGAGCGCCTGGAACACGGGCTCCAGCACGCCGCGCTCCGGCGCGCAGAACTCCACGAACTCGAACCCGTCGAGCCCGACGGGATTGGGAAATGACTGAAACATCCGGGCATCCTCTCCGACTGTGCGGAATATTGTGTCAATTGATACTATTTTGCCCTTCCGAAGAGATGGTGTCAAATGATACTTCCTGCCGCATGACGCAGCGCACTCTCAGGCTGGACGATTTCCTGCCCTATCGCCTCTCCATCACCTCCAACCTGGTGAGCGACGTGATCGCACGGGCCTATGGCGCGCTGTTCGCGCTGACCGTGCCGGAATGGCGCCTCATCGCGGTGATGGCGGAAAACGACGGGATCACGCAGCAGCAGCTTTGCCTGCGCACGCGCATGGACAAGGTCACGGTCAGCCGGGCCGCGATCGCGCTGGCCGGACGCGGCCTGATCCGCCGCGAGGCACATCCGCAGGACGGCCGCTCCCAGCTGCTGACGCTGAGCGAGGAAGGCGCCGAGCTCTACCGCAATGTCGCCCCCAAGGCGCTGGAGCTGGAAGCCCGCATCTTCGGCCAGCTCGACCCCGCCGACCTCACGCTGCTGCGCGACATGCTCGACCGCATTTCCCGCGCGGCGGAACGGCTGGTGGATTAGGCGGAGCGGATAGGTTCCGGCTTGGCAGGGAGACGATATCGGGTCGCCTTGATAGCCAGCGCCATGGCTGAAATGTTGTGGAGACCGGGCATGCGATCAGTGTTCAAATGCTTCCTTCATCCGGTCTCGGTCATAATCGAGCAACCACTCATCGAACTGTTCGTAAAGTCTGGCAATGGTCGCTTTGGTCAGTGCAGTAATATCCATGCCCCGATCATCATATGCGTCGACGGAGAGGCCTCGTCCCAGATCGACGAGTTTCGATTTGACCGGGGCGCGCGGTGCAACACCTAAGTCCTGCGCGACTTGATTCCAGAGTAGGATGTCAGCCTGATCCCAGCTTAGCTTTACCGCCCTATGGATCCAGGGTTCTGCTTCATCGTCGTCCTCTTCCCCGGGCCTACAGTAGCCAGCCCACGTTGCCACCGCATCGTCGGTTGGCACGCCCAGTTCTCTCAGGTGATCGAAGCCTGTCCCGCTCATCCATCCGTGGCGCTCCGCACCCAATCCTTTTTTTGGATCAGGATATGCCGCGATAACGGCAATCGGCTCTTCGGTTGAGAGTGCGGCGCGGGCCAGACTGCGGGCACGATCGTAGCTGGTCGTGAACATCGTCACGCAAGCTCCACCCTCGTTCAGCCCAAACCTGAGCCGAAAAGGCGAGCACCATAGATTTCGCTCCCAATTTGGCCCTAGGATCAACGTCATGTTGTGCCTACTATTATTGGGGCTCAATGACCGCAATGTCGTCCTGTCTGGACAGACCGCTCTTGGAGCGAAAACGTCGGATAGTCGCCGTTCCGCAAAGCCAATAAATTCATACAAGCCGCCTGAACCGAGCCTACTTCAGTGCGCAGGCCGCCTTCATGAAGAGCGGACAAGAGCGCCCGACGCGCTCACACCTCCAGCAGTGCATAAGGGCGGCCGAACTTCTCGGACACCACCCATTGCGCGCAATTATACACGGGGATGCCGCGCAGGGTCTCGCCGGCATAGGTGCCGCGATGCGCATGGCCGTGGACGACCATCTTCACATTCTCGAAGCGGTCGATGGCATCGGCGAGGCGCGAAGAGCCGAGGAAAGGGAAGATTTCCAGCGGTTCGCCTTCCACGGTGGCCGCGACCGGCGCATAATGCAGCACGGCGACGGTCCGCTCGGTGCGCAGCGAGCGCAGGCTGTTCTCGAGCTTGCGCGCCTCGTTGATCGATTCATCGACGAACGTCTTGATCGCCGTCTCCCCGAAAGCGCCGAGTTCGCCGCGACCGAAACCGCCGACGAAGCCCTTCACCCCGGCAAAGCCGACGCCTTCGATCTCGACCGCTTGTTCGTCGAGGATGCGGACCCCGGCCTGCTGGAGGATGCGAGCGACTTCCTCGGGCTGGCCGCACTCATAATCATGATTGCCCAGCACGCCGACGATGGGGACCGAGCAGCCGGAGAGATCCTCGGCCAGCCGCTCGGCCTCGCTCGTCTTGCCGAAATTGGTGAGATCGCCGCACAGCGCGAGAATGTCGGCATTGCGGGAGATTTCCTCGAACATGTCACGGTAGCGCCGATCGTCCTGCTCCGTGACGTGGAGATCGCCGATGGCGGCGACGCGGACCCGATCGGGCCGCTCGGCTTCGGGCCCGGTGTGGTCGGACAGCTCCGGATCAGAGGTGGCGTTCATGCTTTTCGTCCATTCCCTTGCCGACGAGATCGGCGAAGCCCCATTCGCTGATGTCGACCAGATAGTCGCGGGGCGAGAACAGGCGGCCCCGGCATATGCGGACCTTCGCCGCCGGAAGCTCCGCCTGGGCGTGAATGCGCTCCAGCAGGGTATCGAACAGCCAGCGCGGAATGAGGTGGCGCTCGGTGGGGTAGATGAAGCGGAAATTGAGGATGTGGATGAACAGCACTTCCCAATGCAGCTCCATGAGCGACAGGAGGCGCTGCCAGTCGATCTGGTCATGCTTCTTGAGGATGGTGTGCGCGACGTCCGCGCCGTCGTAGCGATAGCGATCCTGGATGAAGACTTTCGAGACGATGAACTCGGTCGGCGGCGTCACGCGGACGGTCGTCCCATAGACGTCCGCCGTGTTCGCCTCGACGAACCATGCGTCGGTGATCGGGATGGACGCGGACGACATGTTGAAGATGACGTCGAAGAAATTGTCCCCGGACCAGACTTTCGCGATCCAGCGCTCATCCTCGACCGTGACGTCGTACCCGCTCTCCTTGAACCGGGCGAGCAGCCGGGGCGCGTCCCCGGGCTTGCAGAAGATATCGATGTCCTTGGTCGGCCGCACGACGCCGGTATGGCAAGTGAGCGCATAGGTCCCCGAGAGGAGGTAGGGGATGTCCCACTCGTTCAGCAGCTTCAGGCTGTCAGCATAAAAGGCGGCCGCTTCCGGCGGGGGATCGAAGCTGGGCGGGTCCTGCGACCCGGGAATATCGAGCATGAAATGGGGTCCAGACTTTGGAGAAGGCCCTGAAGAAACGGCGGGGCGGGCGGCGGGTTCCGCGGTCCCGCTCGGGGGACGGCAGCCCCGCCACGGCCGGCCTCACGCGCGCCGGGCGTCAGTCCGATCTGGTGGGCGAATTGTCATTGTCCTGCTCCGGCACGTCGGTTTCGCCGAGTTGGCCGGTGCCGTGATAGGCCATGTCGCTCTGGCCGCCATGGCCCATGAAGCTGCCGGGGTCGGCCTTGCGATCCTTCTTTTTGCCCTGGTGAGGATTGGGATAAGCGCCGCCGCCGCTCTCGCCCTTCCCGCCTCGCCCGTGCGTCGCGGCGCTGGAGACGCCGTCCGGCGCATTGCCATGGGGGCGGCCATCATTGGCCTGCACGGGCTGCTTCCCGCTGTCGCTGTCCTGGCTGGTGTCGTTCCTGTCCGTCATGGCGTTCTGCCTTATCTGCAAGGAGGCCTTGCGACCTCGACCTGTCTGCCTGTCACTCCGGCGGGAAATGGTGCAGTGAAGCTGTTGGTTGCATGGACCTAACCTGCTTTAGGTCCAATCGACATCCAGCGCTGGCCGCCCATGTTTTCAACTTTGCGCGCGCGAACGGGGCTTTTGGGGTTGATGTTCGGCCGCGATGTGCCGAATGCCGGAAAGAAATGGCAGGAGACGGATCGAGGCGACGCGTCTCGAGTTTAACGGAACCATGGCACAGGCATCGCTCCCTTCTTCCCCGCTCCGCCTGCCCCTGTTCAGGGCGGTCTGGATGGCGAGCCTCGCGTCGAACTTCGGCGGCCTCGTCCAGTCGGTCGGCGCGTCCTGGACGATGGCGAGCATGGGCGCCTCCGCCGAGATGGTGGCTCTGGTCCAGTCGTCGGTCAGCCTGCCGATCGTGCTGCTTTCGCTCTGGGCCGGCGCGGTGGCGGACAATCTCGATCGCCGCAAGGTGATGCTCTGCGCGCAGTCCTTCATGCTCGTGGCCTCCGTCATCCTGGCGCTGGCGGCCTGGGCGGGCCTGCTCACGCCCTGGGCGCTGCTGGGCTTCACCTTCCTCATCGGCTGCGGCACCGCCGTGAACGGCCCGGCCTGGCAAGCCTCTGTCGGCGAGATGGTGCCGCGCCCCATGCTGCCCGAAGCGGTGGCGCTCAACAGCATGGGTTTCAATATCGCGCGCAGCCTTGGCCCGGCCATCGGCGGCGCCATCGTCGCGGTCGCGGGCGCGGCGGCGGCCTTCGCGACCAATGCGGTGAGCTATGTCGGGCTCATCCTGGTGCTCGCGCGCTGGAAGCCGGACAGGCCGCCACGCACCCTGCCGCGCGAGAGCCTCGGCCTCGCGATGCTGGCCGGCGTGCGCTATGTGAGCCTTTCCCCCGCGATCCGCATCGTCCTCGTCCGCGCCATCATCTTCGGCGTGCCGGGTGCCGCCATTCCCGCGATGATGCCGCTGGTGGCGCGGGACCTCATTGCCGGCGGGCCGCTGACCTACGGCATTCTGCTCGGCGCATTCGGCATCGGCGCGGTGGGCGGCGCGCTTGCCAGCCGCAGGCTGCGCAGCCGGTTCTCGACCGAGATGATCGTGCGCCTCGCATCGCTGGCGGTGGCGACCGGTGCCTGCCTGACCGCATTCCTCGGCTATCTCCTGCCCACGCTCGTCGCGCTCGCGCTGGCGGGCGGCGGCTGGGTGCTCGCGCTCTCGACCTTCAATGTCAGCGTCCAGATGGCCTCGCCCCGCTGGGTCGTGGCGCGGGCGCTGGCGCTTTATCAGATGGCCGCGTTCGGGGGTCTCGCGGCGGGAAGCTGGCTTTTCGGCGTTCTGGCCGACCATCACGGCGTGGCCGCCGCGCTGGCCATCGCCTCGGTGGTTCAGCTGCTGGGACTGGCGCTGGCCTTCCTGATGCCGCTACCCGCCATCGAGGACCTCGACCTGGCACCCGCGGACGGCTGGCGCGAACCCGAGACCGCGCTGCGGATCGAGCCGCGCAGCGGGCCCATCGTCATCACCATCGAATACCGGGTCGCCGAGGAGAATGTGCCGCGCTTCCTCGCCGCCATGGACGAGCGCAAGCGCATCCGCCGGCGCGACGGCGCGAGCCACTGGACGCTGCTGCGGGACCTCGCCGAGCCGCAGCTCTGGATCGAGCGCTATCATGTCGCGACCTGGCTCGATTATGTCCGGCACAATCGCCGGCGCACCAAGGCCGATCAGGCCAACACCGAGGAACTGCGGGGCTTGCGGATCGAGGGCACCGAGCCGGTCGTCCATCGCCGGATCGAGCGCCAGACCAGCTCGCTGCCCCGCTCCCGCGCGCCCGATGCGGGCGAGCTCGATCCCATGACCGACCCGAGCCGGTTCAGCTAGGACTCGCGGACGCCGGGCCCGGCCCGGCGTTCAGCCGGCGAGCCCCGCCAGCGTCGCGAGGCCCAGAAAGGCCAGAAAGCCCATCGAATCGGTAATCATGGTGACGAAGATCGAGGAGGCGACGGCCGGATCGATATTGAACCGGTCGAACATCAGCGGGATCGACGCGCCGGCCACGCCTGCCGTGACGATGTTGGTCATCATCGCCGCCGCGATGACCCCGCCGAGCTGCGGATTGCCGAACACGATCATCACGCCGAGCCCGAGCAGCGTCGCGACGGTCACGCCATTGAGCAGCGCCACCCGGATCTCGCGCAGCACCGTGCGCCAGGTGTTCGACGCGGTGATCTGGTTGGTCGCCAGCGCGCGGACCGTCACGGCCATCGTCTGGCTGCCGGCATTGCCGCCGACCCCGGCGACGATCGGCATCAGCGTGGCAAGCGCCACCATTTCCTCGATGGTGTGCTCGAACATGCCGATGACGAAGGATGCGAGCAGCGCGGTCAGGAGATTGGAGATCAGCCAGCGCACGCGCGCCCTGTAGCTGTCCAGCACCGGCTCGTTGATGTCGCCATCACCGGCGCCGGAAAGCCGCAGGATGTCCTCGCCCGCTTCCTCCTGAATGATGTGCACCACGTCGTCGACGGTGATCATGCCCACCAGGCGCCCGGCCGGATCGACCACCGCCGCCGAAATGAGCGCATATTTCTGGAAGCGCAGCGCCAGCTCTTCCTGATCCATGTCGACCGGGATGAGCGTCTGCTCGCGCTTCATCACGTCGGTCATGGCGATGTCGCGCGGGCAGCGCAGCACCCAGCTCAGCTGGCAGGTGCCGATCGGCCGATGGGCCGCATCGACGACGAAGATTTCCCAGAAATCCGACGTGAGGTCGACGGTGTCGCGCAGATAGTCGATGGTCTGGCCGACGGTCCAGTGCTCCGGCACCGCGACCAGATCGCGCTGCATGATGCGGCCGGCGCTTTCCTCCGGATAGGACAGCGCGTTCTCGATGGCAGCCCGGTCCTCGGGCTCCATCGCGTCCAGCACGGCCTGCTGGTCCGCCTTGTCGAGATCCTCGATGATGGCGACCGCATCGTCGGTATCCAGTTCCGATGCCAGCTCGGCGAGCTGCGCTGGCTCAAGCGCATCCACGACCGTGTCACGCACATAGTCGTTCAGTTCCGAGAGCACCTCGGCACTGACCAGATCGCCCAGTGCCGCGGCGACGGCGGCGCGCCTGTCCTCCGGGGTCAGCTCGATAAGGTCGGCGACGTCGGCGGGGTGCAGCGGATAGACCAGCGCCCGCGCATCCTCGTCCCGCCCGGCCTCGACAGCGTCCAGGACGGCGGAGACGAACTCGGGCTTCAGCCGGTCGTCCTCGTCGAGATTGGTCTCGATCGCGATGTCCAGATCATCGGAGGACGCGTCCAGGCGATGCGCGGCGTCGGACTCGCTCATGCGGCGTCTCCCTTTCCCGCGCCCGCCCCCGTGGCCGCGCCATCCTCACCCTTTCGCCCAAGGCTTTCGCAAATGCAACACGCGCCGGGCATCCCGGCAGGGCGGTTTCCGACGATCCGATGCCATCCCCGGCACGTTCCGGCCCGGCCGGGATCATTTTCCCGCCCCGGCGAGCGGCCCGACCGCCTCTTAGGCCTTGCAACCACAAGGGCGGCCCTCCATGTGCCGGGCAGCCAGCCCCCCCGCCGCATCGCGCGGCGAAAGAAGGAGTTCTCCAAGATGGCCGATCAAACGCTTACCCTGACGCTCGACACGGGCGATGTCGTCATCCAGCTTCGCCCGGACCTCGCGCCCGGCCATGTGGAGCGGATCACCACGCTCGCGAAGGAAGGCTTCTATGACGGCGTGGTGTTCCACCGCGTCATCCCCGGCTTCATGGCGCAGGGTGGCGACCCGACCGGCACCGGCATGGGCGGTTCGGAAATGCCCGACCTCAAGGCCGAGTTCAACACCGAGCCGCATGTGCGCGGCGTGTGCTCGATGGCCCGCGCGAGCAACCCGAACAGCGCCAACAGCCAGTTCTTCATCTGCTTCGACGACGCGACCTTCCTCGACCGCCAGTACACGGTGTGGGGCGTGGTGACCGAAGGCATGGAACATGTCGACGCGCTGCCCAAGGGCGAGCCGCCCGCACAGCCGGGCAAGATCATCAAGGCGACGGTGAACTGAACAACAAACGCGGCCGGCGGAGGAGAAGACAAGTCTTCCGCCGGGCGCTGTACAATATAACTGAACGCCAAATGAATAGGCCCCGCAGTGTCATCTAAATGACACAGTGGGGCCTCTCCACTTTTGCGCCACAATTCATTCGGGAACGGTTCATGCGCTGAGCTCATTTTTGGCAGGCGATCGACGCGGTTCGATCGTGATTGCGGGCACCCAGCCCGCTTCGTCAAAAACAGAAGGTTCAGTATCATGAAATCTCTTCCCCTCACTGCCCTTGCTCTTGCGCTTGGCGCGGGCATGTCCGCGCCGGCCCTGGCCCAGGACACGACCGACAACAGCAGCCGGTTCGAGCCTTATGTCGGCGTGCTGGGCGGCCTCCACGATTTCGACAACGACCAGTATAACGGCAGCCCGCCGAGCGGCTATCGCGGCTGGCTCGTGGAAGGCGTCGCCGGCGCCAACTATAATTTCGGCAAGCTCGTCGTCGGTGCCGAGGGCGCCGTGGCGAAGGGCGTCGATAAGGACATCAACTGGGAATATACCGCCGCGGGCCGCGTCGGCTTCAAGGCCGGCAAGGACAGCCTGTTCTTCGCCCGGGCCGGTTACCAGTGGACCAAGTTCGACGATTCCGCCCGCCCGGCGGTCTCCACCAATCGCCACTATGACGGCACGATCTACGGCTTCGGCGTGGAACTCTCCCCCGCCGACATGGGCGGCACGGCGGACCGCAGCAACATGCGCCTGCGCGCGCAGATCGACACGCGCGGAGACTTCCACAGCTTCCGCCCGATGGTCGGCGTAGTCGCCAAGTTCTGATCGCCCCGCGATCACCTGAATGAAGACGAAACGGCCGGGCCCCTCCCCGGCCGTTTCCCTTTTGGGGGACGGGCCGCAGGGCAACGCCCGGAAAGCGACGCCTCAGCCGCTGTTGCGCAATGCCGTTGCGATGGCGTTGATCGACAGTTCGATCCCTTCGCGGATGCGCGGATCGTCCTCGCCGCTCCGGTGGCGCTTCAGCAATTCCACCTGCAGCAGGTTGAGCGGCTCGATATAGGGCAGACGCAGCCGGATCGAGGCATCGAGCGCCGGGCTGTCCGCCAGCAGATAGGGCTGGCCGGTCGCGCTCAGCAGCCTGTCATGGGCGAGCTGCCACCCCTCGCGGATGCGGCCGAAGATCGCATCGCCCGCCTCCCGGTCCTCGACCATCGGCAGATAATGGGCAGCGATGCCGAGATCCGACTTGGCGAGCACCATCTCCATGTTCGCCATGCTGGCGCGGAAGAAGGCCCAGCCCTGCGCCATGTCACGCAGCAGCGCATCGTCGCCAAATTCCTTCAGCGCCTGCCCCACGCCATACCAGCCCGGCAGCATCACGCGCGCCTGCGCCCAGGAGAAGACCCATGGGATGGCGCGCAGATCCTCGATGCGGCTGCTTTTGGTGCGGCTCGCCGGGCGGGAGCCGATCTTGAGGCCGCTGATCTCCTGGATGGGCGTGAGCTGCCGGAAGAAATCCCGGAAGCCCGGCGTCTCGTAGACCAGGTCCCGATAAGAGCGGAAGGCCAGCGCCGAGATGCGGTCCATCGCCGCGGAGAAGCGGGCGCTATCGCGCGGGGAGAGCTGCTCGGGCTCGAGACTGGCGAGGATGGCGGCGCTGGTCACCGCTTCCAGATTGGTCCGCGCGCTTTCCTGCGTGCCATATTTGGCGGCGATGACCTCGCCCTGCTCGGTGATGCGGATGCGCCCCTGCACCGTGCCGGGCGGCTGCGCCTGAATGGCCGCGAAGGAAGAGCCGCCGCCGCGCCCCACCGCGCCGCCCCGCCCGTGAAAGAGCTGCATCGACACACCTGCCGCCTCGAACACCGGCGCCAGTGCCTTGCTCGCTTCGTGCAGGCTCCAGGTGGAGGTGAGATAGCCGCCGTCCTTGTTGGAGTCGGAATAGCCGATCATCACTTCCTGATGGCCGCGCGCACGGACGAGCGCGCCGATCTCCGGCAATTCGAAATAGGCGGTCATGATGCCCGGCGCATTCTCAAGGTCGGCGATGGTCTCGAACAGGGGCACCGCCATGATCGGCGCGCGGGGCGGCTCGGCGGCGTCGGCCGCTTTCCACAGGCCCGCTTCCTTGAGCAGGATATTCACTTCCAGCATGTCCGAGACGGTCTCGGCCTTGGAAATGAGATAATGGGTAATGCAGGCCGGGCCATAGAGCCGGTGCGCCTCGGCCGCCGCCTCGACGATGGCGAGCTCGGTCGTCGTTTCCTCGCTGTAATCGGCGAAATGCGTGCCGAGCGGGCGGTTGTGCGCCAATTCCCGCCGCAGCAGCGCGACGCGCGCGTCCTCGTCCAGCGCCAGATAGTCCGGTTCGACTCCCGCGACCTTCAGCAGCTCGGCGACGACGCGCTCATGGACTGCGCTGTTCTGGCGCATGTCGAGCGTGGCGAGATGGAAGCCGAAAATCTCGACGGCACGGATGAGCCGCGCAAGCCCGCCCCCGGACCCGAGCGCGCCATTTCCTTCCACCGCCAGCCCCCGGCCAAGCGTGACGAGATCGGCCCGCAGTGCGGCGGCATCGGGATAAGGCTCGCCCCTGAGCTTGGCGGGGCGCGGGGCCGGCTGGCCGGTCAGCGCCTCGTAATTGGCGGCGACCCGGGCATAGATGCCCGCGACGGCGCGCCGATAAGGCTCGTCCCGCCGGCTCGGCGCATCATCGCCACTCGCCGCCGCCAGCTCCCGGATCGGCGCGGGGACGGCGGCCAGTTCGCTGGAGATGGAGAGTTGCGCGCCAAGCTCGTGCAGCGCCTCCATGTAGAAGCGCAGCGTGGAGCCGCTGGCCCGGCCAAGCGCGAGCCGCAGTTGCTCGGCCTGCACGAAGGGATTGCCGTCCCGGTCCCCGCCGATCCATGTGCCCAGCCGCAGGAAGCCGGGCACGCGGGCACCCATCACCCGGTCCCACCGCGCATAGAGGCCGGGCAGAACCGGCATGAAGATATCGCGGAAATAGGACAGCGCATTGTCGATCTCGTCGCGCACGAACAGGCGCTCGCGGCGCAGCGGGCGCGTCTGCCAGAGCAGCGCGATCTGCCGGCTGATCGCTTCCTCGATCAGCTCGCCCTGCGGCGTCTCCGTGGCGCCGGTGTCGCGCAGCGCCATCAGGTCCGCGATCACGTTGCGATGATCGATCATCGACTTGCGGCGCACTTCGGTGGGGTGCGCCGTGAGGACGGGAACGACCAGCGCCTTCTGCAACAGCGCGATGACATCCGCCGGGGCGATGCCGTCCTTCTCCAGCTTCGCGATGGCGCTGGCAACGTCCGCGCCGGGCTCGGCAGCGATGCCCTGCCGGTCCTCCGCCAGATTGGCCAGCATGGAGAACAGCATGAAGCCGCGCACGAAAGCGAGCGTATCGTCCAGGGTGAGCGCCGAGAGACCGGTATCCACCCCTTCGGGCGGGGCCACGCCGCGCGCACGATCGACCGAGGTGGAGCGGATATATTCGGTCTGGCGGAACAGCCGGTCCCCGCCATAGACGCGGATCACGTCGCCCAGCAGCCGCCCGAGATAGCGGATGTCCGGATTCTGCGTGATGGGCGGGCGTGCCGGAGCCATGGCATCATGCTGCATTGCAGCGTGGCGATGGTCAAGGACGGATTGGCGGGGAGGGCTGAATTCGCGCAGTTCAGACGGGCGGGAACCGCCGCCGGGTCCGGTTGGCGATCGCCACCAGCGAGAGCATCACGGGCACTTCGACAAGGACGCCCACCACCGTCGCCAGCGCTGCACCGCTGCCGAGACCGAAAAGCCCGATGGCGACGGCCACGGCCAGCTCGAAGAAATTCGACGTGGCGATCAGCGCGCAGGGCGCGGCGATGGGAAACGGGATCCGCCAGGCCCATGCGGCCGCATAGGTCAGCAGGAAAATGCCATAGCTCTGGATGACGATGGGCACCGCGATCAGGGCGATAAGCAGCGGCTGCGAGACGATCACGCGCCCCTGAAATCCGAACAGCAGCACCACGGTCAGCAGCAACCCGATCACCGAAAGCGGCTTGAGACCGGCCGTGAAGCGAGTGACGTCCTCGACGTCGCCCGATGCTCCGGCCAGCAGATGGCGACGCGTCAGGGCGCCGGCGACGAGCGGGATCACCACATAGAGAAGCGTGGAGAGAAGCAGCGTTTCCCACGGCACCGCAATGTCCGTGATGCCGAGCAGCAGGGCGACGATCGGCGCGAAGGCGAACACCATGATGATGTCGTTCACCGACACCTGGACGAGCGTGTACGCCGGATCGCCACGCGTCATCTGCGACCAGACGAACACCATCGCGGTGCAGGGCGCGGCCCCAAGCAGGATCAGCCCGGCAATATATTGCTGCGCATCCGCGGGCGCGATGAGGTCGGCGAACAGGAACTCGAAGAACAGCACGGCAAGCGCCGCCATCGTGAACGGCTTCACCAGCCAGTTGGCCACGATGGTGAGGATCAGCCCCTTCGGCCGGGCGCCGATGTCCCGCAGGCTCGCGAAGTCCACCGCGACCATCATCGGGTAGATCATCGCCCAGATGAGCACCGCGACCACCAGATTGACCGAGGCGAATTCAAGGCCGGCGAGCGCACCGAACAGGCCGGGCGCCGCATTGCCGAGGATGAGGCCGGCGACGATCGCCAGCGCGACCCAGAGCGACAGCCACCGCTCGAAGAGCCCGAGCGCGCCAGCCTCTTGCCGGGCATCGGAAAGGCTGGTCATCGCGGCGCCTTCGCGTCCGGTTTCACGACCTCGCCGTCTTCCTTCACGAAATCCTCGCGCAACGGCCGATCGAGCAGCGCGAGCACCCGTTCGGAAGGCCGGCACAGCCCGACGCCGCGCGGCCCCACGACGATGGGCCGGTTGATGAGCACGGGATGCGCCATCATCGCGTCGATCAGGGCGTCATCGCCGAGGGTCGGATCGTCGAGCCCCAGCGCGGCATAAGGCGTGCCCTTCTGCCGGAGCAGATCGCGCGGCGTGATGCCCATCCGCGCGATCAGCGAGACCAGTTCCTCCCGCGTCGGCGGCGTCTCGAGATAGGCGATGACACGCGGCTCCTCGCCGGTCGCGCGGATCAGCCCAAGCACATTGCGCGACGTGCCGCAGGCGGGATTGTGATAGATGGTGACGCTCATGACCGGCACATCGCCGTTGCGGCGACCTCGGGCGCGCAGGCCGCGCCGCCGCAGCAATTCTCCATCAGATAGCCGACCAGCGCATTCATCGCGGCATAGTCGGCGGTGTAGATCAGCGAACGCCCTTCGCGGCGCTGCTGAATGAGCCCGGCCCGGCTGAGTTGCGCGAGGTGGAAGGACAGCGAGGAGTTGGGAATATCCAGCGCCTCGGCGATCGCACCAGCGGGGAGCCCCTCTTGCCCTGCCTGAACCAGCAGGCGGAACAGGCGGAGCCGGTGCTCCTGGGCAAGAGCGCCAAGCGCTTCGATCACGGCGGGAGAGTTCATTTCCATGAATGTCGAAATAACCTGCCCGTTTTTCACGTCAACAGATATTTCGACGATTATCGAATTGATGAGCTGGCGGACGGAAGGCGCCGGCGCTGGCGCTGACGCGGACGCCCAACGGGCGAGCGCACGAAGCGCCCCCCGCCGTGGGTCACACGGTTGTTTCGCAGGGAGTCAGTGAGAGGCGGAGGGCTTGGCCCTTGCCGCTAGGTGGCGCTCAGGCGTGCTCCAGCGTGCACTGCAGCGGGTGCTGGTTCTGCCGGGCATAATCCATCACCTGATTGACCTTGGTCTCGGCGACTTCATAGCTGAACACGCCGCACACGCCCACGCCGCGCTGGTGGACATGGAGCATCACGCGGGTCGCCTGCTCGAGGTCCATGCGGAAGAAGCGCTGGAGCACATCCACGACGAACTCCATCGGCGTGTAGTCGTCATTGAGCATGAGCACCTTGTAGGGCGTCGGCTTCTTGGTGCGGGTGCGCGCGCGCGTGGCAATGCCGAGCCCCGGTCCCCCAGGCCCTTCCTCATCCTGCCGTCCGGCCATGATGGGGCGGAAAGTCTCAGCGCCGGTCATTCTCATGTCCCGAAAATAGGATATCGCCCGCCCCCCTTGCAAGGGCCGAGCCCATAAAGCGAAAAAAAAGGGCGGCGCACCGGAGCGCGCCGCCTTTTCTCTTTTCCGGAAGAGCTGCGCGATCAGGCCGCGAGCGTCTTCTTCATCTTCTCGGTGACGATCGAGACGCGGTTGCTGATCGGCTGCGCGATGTCGCCGGCCAGCTTCAGCATCGCTTCGCTGTTCTTCGACGCTTCCGACGCGAAGCTGTCCATCGCCTGGCTCAGCAGCTCGCTCTGGAGCTGGAAGAACTCGGCGGGCGTCTTGACCGACGCGAAGCTCTTCATGGTCGAGCTGGTCTTCTCGAAGGACTTGCGGCCGAAGTCGGCAGCTTCCTGGCTCAGCGATTCGACGCCCTTGGCCGCGATCTTGGAGGATTCGACCATGGCTTCGAGATTGCCCTTGGTCAGCTCGCCCAGCTCCTCGAACGCCTTCGCCGACTTCTCCATCGTCGTCTTGGCCTTATCGTTCATTTCAGAGAACGCGCTCTGCATGCGGGTCTTGGTTTCTTCAGCAAAGGTCTTCGCGGTTTCCATCGCATCGGTCATGATCAATTCGCCTTTCGTCTTGGCGGTCGCGACAGAAGGGGTGTCGACGCCAACCGCCTTGGGAGGAGTGGGGGTGGCTGCTTGCGCAGTCAGTTTTTCAGCAGTCTGTTGTTCTACGGCCGGCTCGGACTTCGCCGGCGAGGAGACCGGCCATTCGACCGGGGCAGCAGCTTTGGGCGCCGGTGCCGCCTTCTGGTCGACGGGCGCAGGCTTGGCCTGCGATGCAGGCGTGGCGACCTTCGGCGCAGGCGCCGCAGGCTTGGGCGCGGGTGCCGCGGCAGACGGCGCCGGCTTCGCCTTGACGGTAGGCTTCGACGGCGTCTCGGCTTTCGCTGTGGACGACTTCACGGTCGCTGGCTTCGCACCTGCGGGCGCGCTTTTTGCGCCCGGTTTCCGCGAAGCAGGCTTTGGTGGAGTAGCCAAAACAATCTCCTGAAATGTTTTGTTGCAATGCAGCATAGGCGATTCCGCCCCTGTTGGCAAGGATAATGATGCACTGCAACAAAAGTGTCTTACAGGCGCTGGGAGGCTCTTGCGCGGGCGCCTGCCCCGCGCTCGCGGCCCCGTCCTTATGCTGGATCGCGCCCGTCAGGCGCCGCGCGCACGCCCTCAGCGCTGGCGGACGTAACGCCCCGGCGCGTCCTCGATCGCGGCCAGCGCGCCTTCCCCCGGGATGCGGGCGCCGCTCGCCGCGACGCGGGTGGGATCAAGGCCTTTCAGCCACGCGACCCAGTCCGGCCACCAGCTTCCCCGTGTCTCCTTCGCATGCGCGCGGAAGGAGTCGAAATCGCCCTGTGCCTCCTCGCTGGTCCAGTACTGATATTTGCCCGCGGCGGGCGGATTGACCACCCCGGCGATATGGCCCGAACCGGCCAGCACGAAGCGCCGGGGACCAGTGAAATGATCCATGATCTTCCAGACCGAGCAGGCCGGCGCGATATGGTCCTCGATGCCTGCCTGGACGTAGCTGGGCGTCTCGACACGGCTGAGGTCGATCGGCGTACCGTCCACGACGAGACCGCCCGGCTGCACCAGCCGGTTGTCCCGGTAGAAATCCGTCAGATAAGCGCGATGCCACCGGGCAGGGAGATTGGTGGTGTCCCCATTCCAGTACAGCAGGTCGAACTGCGGATAGTCGTTGCCGAGCAGGTAGTTGTTGACGACATAGTTCCAGATCAGGTCCTGCCCGCGCAGCAGATTGAAGGTGGCGGCAAGGTAGCGCCCGTCCAGAAAGCCCTCCGTGACGAGGCTCTCGATCAGCGCGATCTGCTCATCGTCCACGAACAGGTTGAGATCGCCCGCCTGCGAGAAATCGACCTGCGTGGTGAAGAACGTCGCGCTCGCCACCTTGTCCGCCTCGCCCCGCGCGGCAAGCAGGGCCAGCGTGGCGGAGAGCACCGTGCCCGCCACGCAATAGCCCACGGCATGGACCGCCGGCACGCCGAGCAGGCCCCGCACGACATCAATGGCGTCGATCTGCCCGCGCAGCACATAATCATCGAGGCCGACATCGGCCATGCTGGCATCGGCCGACTTCCAGCTCACCATGAACACGGTGAGGCCCTGGTCGACCGCCCATTTGACGAAGCTCTTCTGCGGATTGAGATCGAGAATGTAGAAGCGGTTGATCCACGGCGGGAAGATGAGCAGCGGCGTCGCCATCACATCCGGCGTGGCGGGCGCATATTGGATGAGCTGGTAAAGCGGCGTCTCGTGCACCACCTTGCCCGGCGTCGTGGCGATGTTGCGGCCGAGCTCGAAGGCAGAGCCATCCGTATGCGTGAGCTGGCCGCGATCGATGTCGGCCAGCAGATGCTCGAGCCCGGTGAGCAGGTTCTCGCCGCGCGTCTCGATCGTCCGCTCGATCACCAGCGGATTGGTGAAGGGGAAATTGCTCGGGCTCGAGGCTTCCACGAAACGCTGCGTCACGAAGCGCAGCTTCTCCTTCTCGCGGCTGTCCAGCCCGTCGACATTCTCGGCAAGCTGGAGAAGAAATTCCGACGCGAGCAGATAGATCTGGCGGATGAGATCGAACACCGGATTGTCGCGCCAGCGCGGATCGGCGAAGCGCCGATCGAGATCGGCCTGCGAAGGTGCCTCGCCCTCGCCGCTCTCCGATCCGCCGGCGCGCGCCAGGAACTGCTCCCAGAGCGCCATGCTGCGGTTCGCCATCTGCGCCTGGATCTCGGCGATCTTCTCCAGATTGGGATGCGCTTCCAGACTGCGGAAACGCATGGCCCGCTCGGCCAGATCGGCACTGCGCTCGAGGATGCGCTGCTGCGCCAGGCCGATCACGCGGGTCCAGTGCTGCATCTGGGCCAGACCCGGCGCATCGATCGTCTGCTGTTCCATCAGGGCACCTCTTCGGTTTTGGTGGCACGTGGTTGCTGCGCAGGCTATATGGACGAGTGGCCCGGCAGTCCCAAGACAGGATCGCCCGGCCCGTTCCATCCACGGAGACCGACTTCACAATGTCCGACGAGTTCTACCGCATCAAGCGCCTGCCGCCATATGTCATCGCCGAAGTGAATGCGATGCGGGCCGCGGCGCGTGCGGCAGGCGAGGACATCATCGATCTGGGCATGGGCAATCCCGACCTGCCGCCGCCCGCCCATGTCATCGACAAGCTGGTCGAAGTGGCGCAGAAACCCAACGCCCACGGCTATTCCCAGTCCAAGGGCATTCCCGGGCTGCGCAAGGCGCAGGCCAATTATTATGCCCGGCGCTTCGGCGTGGACGTCGATCCCGAGAGCGAAGTGGTCGTGACCATGGGCTCCAAGGAAGGGCTCTCCAGCCTCGCCACGGCAATCACCGCGCCGGGCGACGTGGTGCTGGCGCCCAACCCCTCCTACCCGATCCACACCTTCGGCTTCATCATCGCCGGGGCCACGATCCGCTCGGTGCCCACCACGCCGGACGAGAATTATTTCCGGGCGCTGGAGCGCGCGATGCACTTCACCGTGCCCCGCCCCAGCATCCTCATCGTCAATTATCCGTCGAACCCGACGGCGGAGACGGTGGACCTCGCTTTCTACGAGCGGCTGGTCGCATGGGCGAAGGACAATCAGGTCTGGCTGATCTCCGACCTCGCTTATTCCGAGCTTTATTATGACGGCAACCCGACGCCCTCCATCCTGCAGGTGCCGGGCGCGAAGGACATCGCCATCGAATTCACATCCATGTCCAAGACCTATTCCATGGCCGGCTGGCGCATGGGCTTCGCGGTCGGCAACAAGAAGCTGATCGCGGCGCTCACGCGGGTGAAGTCCTATCTGGATTACGGCGCCTTCACGCCCATCCAGGCCGCTGCCTGCGCCGCGCTCAACGGGCCGCAGGACATTGTGGAGAAGAACCGCCAGCTCTACCAGAAGCGCCGCGACGTGATGGTCGAGAGCTTTGCCCGCGCGGGATGGGACATCCCCTCGCCGCGCGCCTCCATGTTCGCATGGGCCCCGCTGCCGCCCGCGCTGCGCGAGATGGGGAGCCTCGAATTCTCCAAGCAACTGCTCACCGAGGCGAAGGTCGCGGTGGCGCCCGGCGTCGGCTATGGCGAGGACGGCGAGGGCTATGTCCGCATCGCAATGGTGGAGAACGAGCAGCGGCTGCGCCAGGCGGCACGCAACGTGAAGCGCTACCTCCAGTCAATGGGCGTGAACGTGCCCGGCACCAAGGCGACCGGATGAGTGCCATCCCGGCGCTGAGCTATCCCGAGGTCAGCGAAGTCACGCATGTCATCCAGCTTGCGGTGGCGCCGGTGTTCCTGCTCGCAGGCATCGGCGGCTTCCTCAACGTTTGCGCCAGCCGCCTCGCCCGCGTCATCGACCGGGCGCGGGTGGTGGAGAAGCTCGTGCCCCAGTCGACCGGGGCCGAGCATGACCGGCTGATCCAGGAAATCCGCATCCTCGACCGGCGGATATCGGTGGTGAATACCGCCATCTTCCTGTCGGTGCTGGCCGCGCTGCTGATCAGCGCGGTCGTCATCCTGCTGTTCGCATCCAATCTCGTGATGGCCAATCTGGGCACGCTGATCGCGCTGCTGTTCATGGGATCGATGATCTCCATCGCCAGCGCGTTCGCGATCTTCATCGTCGAGACGCGGCTGGGATCGCAAGTCATCCATATCCGCAACGAAATCCTCTACCATCAGGCCGAGGAGGAGAATGGCGCGGCGGAGGACGACAAGGCCCCGCGTTAACCCGTTAAGATATCCGTGCGCGGCTGTCCCATCGGGAAACGACCGGAAATGGCACATTGCGCACCGGCCCCGAATGGGCGCAGGACCCGCGCCATGAAAGCGACCACGCAACGCAGGATGATCCGCACCGGCCTCGCCCTCGCAGGCGTGCTGGCGGCGGGCGTGCTGACGACCAGCCTCGCCCCGATGCATTTCGCGCGCGCCGACACGGCCCGGGAAGCGCCCGTGCCAGCGGCACCGGCGGTGCAGCCAGAGGCACAGGAGAGCGCGCCTGCGCAACCGGTCCCGGCCGCCGAGGCGCATCCCGCGTCCTTCGACGCCGGCGACCCCATGCAGCTCAAGCGCGTGCTGGAGGTCAAGGGGCCGTTCCGCCATGGCGACTATGTGTGGGACGAGGAAGGCGTGCCGCCGGGCGAAGTCATCATCACGGTGGACCTGCAGGCGCAGACGATCGCGGTGTTCCGCGGGGGCTACCAGATCGGCGCCGCCGTCATCCTCTATGGCGCGGACGACAAGCCCACCCCGCTCGGCACTTTCCCCATCATGCAGAAGAAAGTGGACCATGTGTCCAACCTCTATGGCGCCCCCATGCCCTACATGATGCGCCTCACCAATGACGGGGTCGCGATCCACGCCAGCGAAGTCGCCTGGGGCAATGCCACGCATGGCTGCATCGGCGTGCCGCTCGCGTTCGCCAAGCTGGTCTTCGCCGAGGCGAAGCTCGGCACGCGCGTGATCGTCACGTCCGGCAAGATGATGGCCGTGCCGCAGGGCGCGCAGATGGCGCAGGCCGCCCTGCACAGCAACTGAGCGGGGCCTCACGGCTCGGCGCGTCTGCCGAGATCCGCGAAACTCTTTTGCTCTCAGCCCGCGTCGGGAAGCGGCGGGCCGGCCGCCAGATCCTCGCGCCATGGCGCCGCGGACCAGCCCTCCTCTTGCGCTATCGCCGGCGCGGGTACGCTCGCGATGCAGAGCGCACAGGCCATGCCCAGCAGCGTTCGCGCCATTCCTCGCTCATGCCCCCAAATGAGAGGGGCCGCCGGAACCTCCTGCTTCTGGAGGCGCCGAGCGGCCCATCATACATGGTCAGCGGCCGGAAGTGCCGCCACCCGGGGATTTACGCCGCGTTCCGATCCCTTGTCAGGATCCTCGCGCGACCCGCCGCCAATGCCTTAGCGGCAGGCTCCCCGAACGGACTTGACCGACCCCATTGCTGAACCATGAGACATCGGATCACCTCCTTTCGCTTGCGTTAAAACCATTTCGCGAGGTTGCGGCTGGAAGCCTCTGCCCTGCGATGAGCATAGATGTGATTCATAACGCACGTGCGAACAAGACTTGTATTTATCTTTTTTCGAATCATAATCATGCGTCCGCCGATCCGGGCAGAAACCGCCGGAAAACCTCAGTTCCGGCAGTCCTCCACAACGCGCGCAATTTCCGCTCCCACCGGGATGACGAGCAACGGCTCTCCACCGGCCTCGATGCCGATGCGGCCGCGCGAATAGGCGATCCAGTCGAAGCCCTGATCTCTCGCCGGCCGGGTGATGGTCACCAGCCGCGTCCCGTCGGTCGCGGCAAGCGCGGACCATTGCAAGGCGCCGTAGCTGGTGCGGATCACCACTTGCCGCGCGGACCCGTCCACGGAAAGCAGCCGCATCGCCACCTCGCGGGTGCCTGCCCGGCAGACGAACGCCACACGCGGCTGCGCGCCGGCCTGTGCGAACATCGCGAGGCTGTCACGCCCCTCCGCGCGATAGGACCAGTCGCCCGGCTCGACCGGCGCGACATCCCATGGCACGGCCGGTGCCTGCGGCGCTGGTGCGGGTGCGGGCGGTGGCGGCGGCGGCGCGGGGCGCGGGGCAGGCTCGGTTCGCGGCGGCGGCACGGCCTGGCATCCTGCCAGCCAACCGAGCGCGGCCAGCATGCCGAGGTGGCGCAGCGACGGCTTCAGGGACGGCATCAGGGAGCGCGCGCCGCTCATGGCCGGATCTGCCCGTTGCCGCGCACAACCCATTTGTACGTGGTCAGCCCTTCCAGCGCGACGGGCCCGCGCGCATGCAGCCGACCGGTCGAGATACCGATCTCCGCCCCAAGCCCGAACTCGCCGCCATCGGCGAACTGGGTGGACGCATTCCACATCACGATCGCGCTGTCGCACCGGTTGAGGAAATCCTCCGCGACGGCCGGGTCCCCGGTCACGATCGCGTCTGTATGGTGGCTGCCATGCGCCGCGATATGGGCCAGAGCCTCGTCCATCCCGCTCACGAAGCGGGCAGCGACGACGGCATCGAGATATTCCGTGTCCCAGTCCCCCGGCTGGGCGGGCTCGACGCGATCGTCGAGCTTGCGCACGCCCTCGTCGCCGCGCACGTCGCAGCGCGCGTCGAGCAGCGCCTGCACGAGCGCTTCCGGCTCGGGATAGGCGCGGTCGATCAGCAATGTCTCCATCGCGCCGCAGATGCCGGTGCGGCGCATCTTGGCATTGACCACGATCTCGCGCGCCATGACCGGATCGGCAGCGGCATGGACATAAGTGTGGCAGATGCCGTCCAGATGCGCGAGCACGGGGACGCGCGCCTCATCCTGCACGCGCGCCACCAGGCTCTTGCCGCCGCGCGGCACGATGATGTCGATCAGCCCCACCGCGCGCAGCATGGCGCCCACCACCGCGCGGTCGCTGGTCGGCACGATCTGGACCGCTTCGGCAGGGAGCCCCGCCTGCGTGATGCCCCTGACCATCGCGGCGTGGATCGCGCGATTGCTTTCCAGCGCTTCGGAGCCGCCGCGCAGGATCACCGCATTGCCCGAGCGCAGGCAGAGCGCGGCGGCGTCCGCCGTCACATTGGGCCGGCTCTCGTAGATGATCCCGATGACGCCGAGCGGCACCCGCACGCGCTGGAGGCGCAGGCCATTGGGCCGCACCGCCTCGTCGATCACCTGCCCGACCGGATCGTCCAGCGCGGCGACATTGGCCACGGCATCGGCGATGGCGGCGATGCGCGCCTCATCCAGCCGCAGCCGATCCAGCATGGCGGAGGAAAGCCCGTTGGCAGCGCCGCGCTCCATGTCCGCGCGATTGGCGAGAATGATCCTGGCGGCGGACTCGCGAAGGGAAGCGGACGCGGCGAGAAGCGCTTCGGCCTTGCGCGCGCTTGGCACCATCGCCATCTCCGTCGCGGCGCGGCGTGCGCGCGCGCCCATGGTGGCAATGAGCATTTCCGGCGTTTGCGTGAGATCGTTCATTGCTGGTTCGGCGCTCCGGCGGCGGGGGGCGATCCCCATAGCATGGCCGGGGAAGCACGCAAATGGCTGCAACCGGCGACCGGTCCGGACGTTCCCGCTCCGGCAATGAGGAGGACAGCAACATGCCGTTGAAATCTTTCGGTCTGGCACCGCTGATACTGGCGACGCTGATGGCAGGCTGCGGATCACAGCAGCAGGACCCTGCGAACGACATGGCCGAGAATGGCATGACCCGGAACGCGGCGAATGCGGCCGACGTCGCCGGGCCCGGAGCCGCCGGCAACAGCGCGGGCGCGGCCGGGGGAATGCTCGTCCCGCCCGCGCCGGGCGAGGAGGGCGGGCTCCCGGACGACCGCACGCCGCTCAACGAAAGCGCCGCGCGCAATCCCGCCAGCGTCGAGGCGTCGGGCGCGACGATCGAACTCTGGGGCCTCGCGATCGGCGAAGGCCGCTATGGCGATGCCTATCGCCTGTGGAGCGAGGACGGCCGGCAGAGCGGCATGACCGAGGCCGACTTCGCCGACAGCTACCGGAAATATTCCGAGTTCCACGTCCTCGTCGGGCGACCGCAGACCGGCGGCACCGTGACGGCGCGCGTGCCGGTGCAGGCTTATGGCCGCCTGCGCGAGAACGGCGCGCCGTTCAACCTGATCGGCACGATGACGCTGGTGCGCAATCCCGATGGCCAGAAAGGCGAGCCGGGGGAAAGGCCCTGGCTCATCGGCGACTCGGACCTGCGGCCGCGCGGCACGGTCAGGGTCGTTCCGGCCGGCGCAGACGCCACGGCGGCGCGGATACCGGTTGCGTTCCAGGGGCGCTGGGCTTCATCACGCGAGGCCTGCGGCCGGGCCGACGACGAAAGCCGGCTGGCGATCGCCGCCGACCGTCTGTCCTTCCACGAAAGCAGCGGCATGGTGCGCAGCGTGCAGATGCTCTCGCCGGACAGCGTCCGGATCACGGCGGATTTCACGGGCGAAGGCGAGCAGTGGACAAGGACACTGACGCTCGGACTCGGCGCGGACGGGCAGTCTCTGGACATTGCCGACAGTCGCCGGGTGCGATGCGGGAACGCCTGATCGGGGTGGGGCCCCCTCCCCGGGCCTGCGCCTCAGTCCTGCGCCGCGCGGCTGGCGCCCGGCACCCAGAGGATATCCCCGGCGCCATTGCCGTTGAGCGCACGCGCGAGGACGAACAGCAGGTCGGAGAGCCGGTTGAGATAAGCGAGCGCGGCCGGGTTGATCGCCATGGCCCGGCTCGCCGTCAGCACCACCCGTTCGGCGCGCCGGGCAATGGCCCGGGCGAGATGCACGCGGGCGGCGCTCTCGCTGCCGCCGGGCAGGATGAAGCTGCGCAGGGGCGGAATGGGATCGTTGAGCCGGTCGATGGCCTGCTCGAGCCGCTCGACCTGCGCCGGGACGATACGCAGCACCATCTCCGAAGGCGTGAAGTTCTCGCCCGGGGTCGCGAGATCGGCGCCGAGATCGAAGAGATCGTTCTGGATGCCCTGGAGGAGACTTGCCGCCGACGGCTCGCCTGCCATGGCGGCGATGGCCAGACCGAGCGCGCTGTTCAGCTCGTCCACCTCGCCGATCGCGGCCATGCGCGGATCGTCCTTGGCCACGCGCGTGCCGTCGACCAGCCCGGTCGTGCCGTCATCGCCCGTCCGCGTGTAAATGCGATTGAGGCGGACCAAGACTGTTCAGCCGGTTATTTGCTGCCGTTGAACAGCAGCAGCAGCGCTATCAGCAGGATCGCCGCCGCCTGCATGGTGACGCGGCCCATCATCATCCGGTTCTGCTTGAGGCTCGACTGGCTGGGGCCGGTGCCGTCATTCCGCAGATCGGCTTCCGTCGTCTTCAGGAACGTGACGACGCCACGCACGAGATAAGCCACCGCGCCGAGCGCCGCGAGGATGATGAGGATTACGAGAACGACATTGCCCATCGGGATAAGACTCCGTTTGGAGCGATGTAGGTTCAGCGGAGGAATATTCCAACCGGAAACCGCCCTGCCCGCAGATCGTCCGCCAGCCCCCGCCCGTCCGCGCCCGCCGCCCGCAGATCGGCAAGAGCCAGCCCTTCGCTGCGCTTGGCGAGGCGCTTGCCCTCGGCATCCACCACCAGAGCATGATGGCGATACAGCGGCACGGGCAGGCCGAGCAGCGCCTGCAGGGTGCGATGCGCATGAGTCGAGGCGAACACGTCGCGCCCGCGCACCACGTCCGTCACGCCTTGCGCGGCATCGTCCACCACCACCGCGAGATGATAGCTGGCCGGGCGGTCGCGCCCCTTGAGGATAAGATCGCCCAGCGCGCCGGGGTCGACCGGCACGTCCCCCGCCTGCGCATCGTGCCAGCTGAGCGGCCCGGTGCGGGCAAGCGCCGCGCCCATGTCCAGCCGCCAGCTATGGGGATCGCCCCGCGCGATCCGTTCCGCGCGCGTCGCCGGATCGAGGCCACGGCATGTCCCCGGATAGAGCGGCCCGTCCGCCCCGTGCGGCGCGTGGAGACTCGCCGCCAGCTCGCGCGCGATGTCGCCGCGCGTGCAGAAGCAGGGATAAGCAACGCCCTGCCCTTTCAGTGCCTCCAGCGCCGCTTCATAGGCCGGGAACCGCGTCGACTGGATCAAGAGTCCATCCCAGCCAATGCCGAGCCAGCGCAGATCCTCCAGGATGGCCTGGGTGAATTCCGGGCGGCAGCGAGTCACGTCCGTGTCCTCGATGCGCAGGAGGAAAGTGCCGCCACTTTCCCGCGCGAGATCATGGGCCTGCAGGGCGGACCAGCCATGCCCTATATGGAGCCGGCCGGTCGGGCTGGGCGCGAAGCGCGTCACCAGATGTCGTGGAGCGTCTACCCGGGTCATACTAGCTCTTGACGAGGAGTCATCATCTCTGCTGTCATGAGGACGTCACGGTTCTCAACGATGGATCGCGGCGCAACGAAAGGGGCACGAGCGCGCATGTATCATCCCGATCGAATACGCCATCCAGAAAACTGTCCGGCACTGGTCCTCAATGCCGACTATACCCCGCTTTCCTATTATCCGCTGAGCCTCTGGCCCTGGCAAACCGCCATCAAGGCGGTTTTTTTGGATCGGGTGGACATCGTCTCCAGCTACGACCGGGAAGTCCACTCGCCCAGCTTCCAGATGCGCATTCCATCGGTGATCGCGCTCAAGCAATATGTGCGGCCGAGCGAATATCCCGCCTTCACCCGCTTCAATCTCTTCCTGCGCGACCGCTTCTCCTGCCTCTATTGCGGCGCGACCAGCGACCTGACCTTCGACCATGTGGTGCCGCGCCGCGCCGGCGGACGCACGACATGGGAGAATGTGGCCACCGCCTGCTCGCCCTGCAACCTGCGCAAGGGCGGCCGCACCCCGCGCGAGGCCAACATGGCGCTGCGCGAGCAGCCAATCCGCCCGACGAGCTGGCAACTCCAGGATCATGGCCGCGCCTTCCCGCCCAACCATCTGCACGACAGCTGGCATGACTGGCTCTACTGGGATGTCGAGCTGCTGGCCTGAGGCCTGCGACTCCGGCCGGAGAGACGACGCGGCGGCATTGCGCGGGAGCGATGCGCGAGGGCTGGAAAAGCCCGCCGCACTTCGCCTATCGTGCGCGCCATGATCCACTTCCCCCGCGCCGCGCGCCTGCTCGCCC
This sequence comes from Sphingobium sp. SYK-6, assembly GCF_000283515.1. Taxonomy (GTDB): domain Bacteria; phylum Pseudomonadota; class Alphaproteobacteria; order Sphingomonadales; family Sphingomonadaceae; genus Sphingobium; species Sphingobium lignivorans. The sequence goes on along the minus strand of NC_015976.1, from coordinate 635,420 downwards.
TTCCCCTCCTCGCGCTCGCCGCCAGTCCCGCCGCGGCGAAGCTCAGCGCCGCCGAGCAGCGCATGGTCCGCAGCGTGGAAGCGCAGCAGGAAGAGGCGATCGCGCTGCTGGAACGGATGGTCAACCAGAACTCGGGCACCCGCAACATCCCGGGCGTCATCAAGGTCGCCGAAATGGTGCGACCGGAGCTGGAGACGCTCGGCTTCACCGTCACATGGAAGCCGATGGACGCAACGGGCCGCGCCGGGCACATCATCGCGACGCACAGCGGCAAGCCGGGCACCAAGCGGCTGCTGCTGATCGGCCATCTCGACACGGTGTTCGAGGAAAGCTCGCCGTTCCAGAGGTTCGAGCGCAAGGGCGATACGGCGACCGGCCCCGGCATCGGCGACGACAAGGGCGGCGTGGTCGTGATGCTGATGGCGCTCAAGGCCATGAAGGACGCGGGCACGCTGCGCGACGCCAACATCGAAGTGGTGCTGACCGGCGACGAGGAATCGGTGGGCGAGCCCATCGACGCCGCTCGCGCGGACCTGATCGCGGCGGGCAAGCGCGCCGACGCCGCGCTCGACTTCGAGGGACTGGTGACCATCGACGGGCAGGACTATGGCTCGATCGCGCGGCGCTCCTCGACCAGCTACACCATCCGCGTGACGGCGAAATCGGGGCACTCCAGCGGTATCTTCGGCCAGGTGGGCGATGGCGCGATCTATGAAGTCGCGCGCATCATCAGCACCATGCGCAAGGAACTGCCCGAGCCTAACCTCACCTTCAACATCGGCCTCGTCGCCGGGGGCGCGCAGGCGGAACTGGCGGCGAACGACGCCTCGGTGAGCGCCAGCGGCAAGACCAACATCATTCCCGCGCAGGCCGTCGCCACCGGCGATTATCGCGCGCTCACGCCCGAACAGGCGGCGCGGGTGCGCCAGAAGATCGAGCAGATCGTCGCGGCACACGGCCCCGGCGCGCAGGCCACGATCAGCTTCAAGGAAGGCTATCCGCCGATGGCGCCGACCGAGGGCAACACCGCGCTGCTGACCCGGCTCAATGCCGTGAACGGCGACCTCGGCCTCCCCGCGATGCCGGCGCTCGATCCGCTGCGGCGGGGCGCGGGCGACATCGGCTTCGTCGCGGCGGACGTGGACGGCCTCGCCGGTCTGGGGCCGGATGGCGCGGGCAGCCATGCGCCGGGTGAAAGCGTGGACCTGCCCAGCTTCCAGCGGCAGGCCAAGCGCGCCGCGCTGCTGATGTCCCGGCTGAGCCGCGAGCCGTCGGCACGATAGGCGGCCGCGCCCGGGCCATGGCATCGGGCGAAAATCCGCCCGGCATCGGCGCGCGGACCCCTGCCCCACTTGCGCTCGGCGCGGCACACGCTAGGAAGCCGCGATGGACCGTATCGTCATTCGCGGCGGCAAGCCGCTCTCCGGCAGGATCACCATCTCCGGCGCAAAGAACGCAGCGCTCACGCTGCTGCCCTGCGCGCTGCTCACCGAGGAGCCGCTGACGCTGCGCAACCTGCCGCGGCTGGCGGATGTCGACAGCTTCGGCCACCTGCTCAACCAGCTCGGCGTCTCGACCACTGTCGAGGGCTCGCGGCAGGAGGATTTCGGCCGGGTTATGACGCTGCGGGCGAACCGCATCACGTCCAGCGTCGCGCCTTATGACATCGTGCGCAAGATGCGCGCCTCCATCGTGGTGCTGGGGCCGCTGCTCGCGCGCGCGGGCGAAGCGACCGTCTCGCTGCCGGGCGGCTGCGCCATCGGCAACCGGCCGATCGACTTCCACCTCCAGGCGTTCCAGACGCTGGGCGCGACGATCGAGATGGCCAATGGCTATGTGCGCGCGCTGGCGCCGGACGGCGGCCTGCGCGGCGCGCTCATTTCCTTCCCCTTCCCGTCGGTCGGCGCCACCGAGAACGCGCTCATGGCCGCGTCGCTCGCCAGCGGCGAGACCGTGATCGAGAATGCCGCGCGCGAGCCGGAGATCGTGGACCTGTGCGGCCTGCTCGTCGCCATGGGCAGCGAGATCGAGGGGATCGGCACGGACCGGCTCGTGGTCCACGGCAAGCCGCGGCTCTACGGCACCACCTACAAAGTGATGCCCGACCGGATCGAGGCCGGCAGCTATGCCTGCGCGGCCGCCATCACCGGCGGCGAGCTGGAGCTGGTCGGCGCGAGCAGCGATGACATGCATGCCATCCTCAAGGGCCTGCGCGACGCGGGCGTGCATATCGAGGAAAGCGGCCGGAGCCTGCGCGTGGCAGCGAATGGACGGCTGAAGCCGCTCACGCTCTCCACCGCGCCGCACCCCGGCTTCCCGACGGACATGCAGGCGCAGTTCATGGCGATGCTGGCGCTGGCGGACGGCGCGAGCGTGCTTACCGAGACGATCTTCGAGAACCGCTACATGCATGTGCCCGAACTGACGCGCATGGGCGCGGACATCACGGTGAACGGCCGCACGGCAGTCGTGCGCGGGGTGCCGGGCCTCACCGGCGCGCCCGTGATGGCGACGGACCTGCGCGCCTCGATGAGCCTCATTCTCGCGGGCCTCGCCGCGCAGGGCGAGACGATCGTCAATCGCGTCTACCATCTCGACCGGGGCTATGAGCGGCTGGAGGAGAAGCTCTCCGCCGTCGGCGCCGACATCGAGCGCGACAGCGACGGCTGAGGGACCGGCGGGCAACAGGCGCCCGCAATAAAATAACATGGTGTCGGCGCTGTCCCGGGCTATGCTCGGAGCATGAACCCATTGCCGCCAGGAGCGCGCCATGACCGACAATTCCCGCAAGACCCATATCGGCGGCCACGCGCTGCACCCCGAAACCCAGATGCTGAACTATGGCTATGACCCCGCCCTCTCCGAAGGCGCGGTGAAGCCGCCGGTGTTCCTCACCTCCACCTTCGCGTTCAGGTCCGCCGAGGAAGGGAAGGACTTCTTCGATTATGTGTCCGGCCGCAGGGAGCCGCCGGCCGGGCAGGAAGGCGGCCTCGTCTATTCCCGCTTCAATCACCCCAACAGCGAGATCGTGGAGGATCGCCTTGCGGTCTACGAGCGCACGGAAGCCTGCGTGCTCTTCTCCTCGGGCATGTCGGCCATCACGACGAGCCTGCTCGCTTATCTGCGCCCCGGCGACGTGGTGCTGCATTCCCAGCCGCTCTATGGTGGTACGGAGACACTGCTGGGCAATAGCCTCGCACGGCTCGGCATTCTTTCGGTCGGCTTCACCAATGGCGTGGACCGCGAGAATATCGAGGCCGCCGCGCGGGAAGCCGCCGGCAAGGGTCGCCTTGCCGCCATCCTCATCGAGACGCCGGCCAATCCCACCAACGGGCTGGTGCGCATTGCCCTGATCCGCGAGATCGCCGAGGAGATCGCGGCGCAGCAGGAAGGCCACCGCCCGATCATCATGTGCGACAACACGCTGCTCGGCCCGGTCTTCCAGCGGCCGATCGAGCATGGCGCGGACATCTCGCTCTATTCGCTCACCAAATATGTCGGCGGCCATTCGGACCTGATCGCCGGCGCAGCGCTGGGCGCGAGGGACGTCATGCGGCCGGTGCGCGCGCTGCGCAGCGCCATCGGCACCCAGCTCGACCCCAACAGTTGCTGGATGCTCGGCCGCAGCCTGGAAACGCTGGCGCTGCGCATGGAGCGCGCCAACGACAATGCGGGCCGCATCGCCACCTTCCTGCGCGATCATCCCAAGGTAGGCGACATCCATTACCTGCCCTTCGCCGATCAGCTCTCACCCACCGGCCGCGCTTTCCACGCGCAATGCACCGGCGCGGGATCGACTTTCTCCTTCGACATCGTGGGCGGGCAGGCCGCTGCGTTCCGCTTCCTCAACGCGCTGCGCATCTTCAAGCTGGCCGTCAGCCTGGGTGGCACGGAATCGCTCGCGAGCCATCCCGCGACCACCACGCACAGCGGCGTGGCGGCGGCGGTGCGCGAGCGGATCGGCGTGCTGGATTCGACCATCCGCCTGTCGATCGGCATCGAGCATCCCGACGACCTGATCGCCGATCTGGGGCTCGCGCTGGACCTCGCCTGACCGGCTGCGGTCACCTGTCCCGATCAGGCACGCGCGATACAGGGTTAATCAGATTGCAACCCGGGTGGGTGCGCGGCCAGGGAGCATGAGCCGCGTACGGGGGTCCTGCTGGCGGCGAATCGTGGGAGAAAAATCATGTTCAAGACGAAATATCTGCTGCTCGCCGCCGCTCTCGCGGTTGCGCCCTCCGCATCGCAGGCCGTGGTGGTCGATTTCGACGACCTCAGCAACGGCGCGATACCGGCCAATTATGGCGGCATCGACTGGTCCGCCAATGGCTGGTATGTCTATGAAGGCGAGCAGTCGCCCTACACCCCGGCGTCCGGCAGCTTCCGTGCCTATGCCGACTCGTCATCGCCCACCGGCACGATGATGTGGGCCGCCCCCATCACATTCGGCGGCGCATATTTCGCAGGCTTTAACACGCTGTTGGTCGACCTCTATCTCGGCGGGTCGCTGGTCTCTTCGACGGGCGCTGTGTCGCTGAGCGCTGCACCGACCCTGATCGGCAACGGCTATGCCGGCCTCGTCGACAAGGTGGTGATCACGGGCTCGGGCGGCAATTTTTGGGTCATCGATGACGTGACCTATGATGTCGCCAGCGCCGGCGCGGTGCCCGAGCCCGCCACCTGGGCGATGATGATCGGCGGCTTCGCGCTCGCCGGTGGCGCGATGCGCCGCCAGCGCGCCACCCGGATCCGGTTCGCCTGATCGCGGCAAGCAGGGGTCGGCCACCCGGCTGGCCCCTGCTGCACGGCCCTTTTGCGGGCGCCCTGTCCGCGCGATCCTGTCATGGGGCGCGGCGCTCTTGCCAAGACGAGCGCCGAGGCTCATGGCGCGCGCATGGTTTCGCTGCTTTCCGTCCTGATCGGCGCGGTCGCGCTCATCCTCGCCATTCCAGCCATCATCCCCGGCCTCGGCTGGGCCAACTGGCTGATCGTGCCGCTCGCGCTGTTCGGCGCGCTTGTCGGCCAGTTCGCGAGCGGGAACGGCGCACGCAATTTCTGCCTCGCAGTCGCGGCCTTCGGGATGCTGCGCCTGTGGGCGGGGGGCGGCCTGTTTTGAACGCCCCGCTCCCCCTCAGCGAAGCCGAGCTGCAGGCCCGCCATCGCGCCGGGCTGCTTGCCGGCCTTGGCGCTTATGGCATGTGGGGCCTGCTGCCGCTCTATTTCAAGCTGATCCATGGCGCCTTGCCGATGGAAGTGGTGGCGCACCGCATCGTCTGGTCGGTCGCGTTCCTCGCGATCGTCCTGGCGAGCTACCGGCTCTATCCCGCCCTGCGCGATTCGCTGCGCCAGCCACGCATCGTGGCGGCACTGGCGATCAGTGCCCTGCTCATCGCCGCCAATTGGCTGGTCTATGTCTGGGCTGTCGACACGCGCCATGTCGTGGCCGCAAGCCTTGGCTATTTCCTCAATCCGCTCGTCAATGTGCTGCTCGGCACTTTGGTGCTCAAGGAGCGGCTGCAGCGCGGCCAGTTCATCGCGGTGCTGCTCGCGGGCGTCGGCGTGGCCATTCTGGCGGCGGGAGAAATCCAGACGCTGTGGATCAGTCTCACGCTGGCCATCAGCTTCGCGCTCTACGGGCTGGTGCGCAAGCTGACGCCGGTGCCCGCCTCGGTGGGACTCGCGGTGGAGACGCTGCTGCTGGCCCCGCTCGCGCTCGCGGTGCTGGCCTGGGTCGCGCGCGACGGCAGCCTCGTGTTCGGCCGCGACATCTGGACCACGACGCTGCTGATCGGCCTGGGTGCCGTCACCTCCGTGCCGCTCATCCTCTTCGCCAGTGCTGCGCGCGCGCTGCCGCTGGTGACGCTCGGCCTCATGCAATATATCGCGCCGACATTGCAGTTCCTGAGCGGCGTGCTGCTGCTGGGCGAGACGCTCTCGCCCGAGCGCTGGGCCAGCTTCCTGCTGATCTGGGCGGCGCTCGCGCTGTTCGTCTGGGATAGCCTGCGGGGAGCGCGCAGGGCATGACGCAGCCCGCAGGGGCGCTCCCGCATATCCGCGAGGACAGGCGCGACCGGCCGATCTACGCCATCGTGCTGCGGCTGCTGGCGATGATGATGCTCGCGCTCACTTATGCCATCGGCAAGCTGCTGGTGGAGCGCGGCGCGAACCTGGGCGAGATCCTGTTCTACCGCCAGCTCTTCGCCTTTCCGGTGGCGGCCGGCTGGGCCTTCGCCACGCTCGGGCTGGCGCTGGTGCCGATGGCGCCGATGCGCACCCATGTCGCGCGGACCGGGCTCGGCCTGTTCGGCATGCTGCTGAACTTCGGCGCGGTCGCGCTGATGCCGCTGGCGGAAGCGACGACCATCGGCTTCACCATGCCGATCTTCGCCACGATCCTGTCCGCGCTGGTGCTCAAGGAGCCGACCGGCATTCACCGCTGGGGCGCGGTGCTGCTGGGCTTCGTCGGCGTGGTCATCATGGCCCATCCCGAATCGGCCAGTTTCGCATCGCTGGGCCTCGTCGTCGCGCTCTCCGGCGCGCTGGTCACGGCCATCGTCGCCATCGTGCTGCGCGATCTCGGGCGCGTCGAGCAGGCGCCGGTCATCGTCTTCTGGTTCACGCTGCTTTCGCTGCCACCGCTCGGCATCGTCATGCTCTGGGCCGGGCAGGCGCATGATCCCGTCGGCTGGGCGCTGTTCGTGGCGCTGGGCGTCACCGGCGGCGCGGCGCAACTGCTGATGACGGCCGCGCTGCGCTGGGGCCCGGTCTCGATCGTGATCCCCATGGACTACAGCCAGATGATCTGGGCCACCTGGGCAGGCTGGCTGCTCTGGGCCAGCTGGCCGGCGCCCTCCACCTGGGCCGGCGCCGCCCTCATCGCGGTGAGCGGCCTCTACATCGCCTGGCGCGAGCATGTGCGCCGTCGCGCAAGCATCATCAGCCCGAACGAGGACCGCGCCGGTAGATCAGGCTGAGATTGTTCGCGGGCATTTCGACGCGCTGCGTTCGCTCGAAACCGCATTCGGCTGCGAGCCGATCAACGTCGGCTACGTCCCGCAATCCCCATTCGGGGTTGCGCGCTTTCAGCGAGGCATCGAACGCCAGGTTTGAGGACGCCGTCTCCACATCGTCTTCGAGATAGGGACCGTAAAGGATCAGCGGCGCGCCCGGTGGCAGGATCGACGCACATCCGCTCAACAGACCCACCGTCGCCGCCCATGGGCTGATGTGCACCATGTTGATGCACAGCGCCGCGTCCGCCTGCCCGACGCCCCATGTCTCCGGCGCGGCGGCATCGAGGCGCAGCGGCGGCGCGACATTGGCAAGGCCTGCCTCGGCGCTCCACGCCGCGATCGACGCCAGCGCCGCGGGATCGGGGTCGCTCGGCTGCCAGACGAGGCCGGGGAAGAGCCGCGCGAAATGGACGACATGCTCGCCCGATCCGCTCGCGACTTCCAGCACGCGGCCGTGCGGCGGCAGGGTCCGTGCGAGCACCTCGGCAATGGCATCGCGATTGCGCGCCGTGGCGGGCGCATGGCGCTTGTCCCCGGCGGCCGGGCTTTCGGCGGCGAGCCATGGCCGCGCGCCGGGTGGCAGGCCGCGATCCTCACTCATGCGCCGGTCTCCCGTCCTGCTCCACGCCCGCAAGGTTCACGACGCGCGGTCGCCGAAAATCTCCCGGTGGGCGCGCTCGGCGAAGCGGTCGGTCATCCCGGCGATATAATCGGCGATGTGACGGCTGCGCCAGGGCTCATCGGCCGAGCAGGTTGCGTCCCACGCCGTTCCCATCAGCGCCGGATCGGCATGATAGGCAGCGAACAGGTCCCGCACGATGATGCGCGCCCGGCCGGCCGCCTCCAGCTGGCTGGGGTGATGATAGAGATTGGCGTACATGAAGCGCTTGAGCACCCGCTCTTCCTCGCGCATCCCGTCCGAGAAAGCGGCGATGGCATGGCCCGCGGCGCGCACGGCCGCCACATCGGCCTGCGCGAGCCCGGCGGCCGCGATGTTGGCGCGGGTGGTGGCGATGAGATCATTGACCATGAGGCCGATCTGTTCGCGCACCAGCTCGCGCATCAGCCGCTCGGCCGGAAGATCGGGATGGCGGGCCGTGACCAGGTCCCAGCTCCGGCGCACCAGCGGCACCGCCAGAATCTGCTCGAGCGAGAGGATGCCTGCGCGCAGCCCATCGTCGATATCGTGATTGTCATAAGCGATGTCGTCCGCCAGCGCGGCGACCTGCGCTTCCAGCGACGGCCAGCTTTCCAGATCGAGCGGAAAGGCGGCATCGACTTCCCGCATGGCCCAGTTGGGCGCGGTGACGGGGCCGTTATGCTTGGCGAGCCCTTCCAGCATCTCCCAGCTCAGGTTGAGGCCGGGAAAGCGCGGATAGGCATTTTCGAGCGTGGTCAGCGTGCGCAGGCAATGGGCATTGTGATCGAAGCCGCCATGCGCCGCCATCGCTTCCTCAAGCGCGTCCTCGCCGCTGTGGCCGAAGGGGGGATGGCCGATATCATGCGCCAGGCACAGCCCCTCGGTCAGATCCTCGTTGAGGCCGAGCACGCGCGCGATGGTGCGGCCGATCTGCGCGACTTCCAGGCTGTGCGTCAGGCGGACGCGATAATGGTCGCCGTCCGGCGCGATGAACACCTGCGTCTTGTGGCGCAGGCGGCGGAAGGCGATGGAATGGATGATCCTGTCACGATCGCGCTGGAACATGTCGCGCGGGCCGCGCGCCTCGCCGCCCGGCTCGGCATGGCACCGGCCCCGGCTGTGCGCCGGATCGCAGGCAAAGGATGCGAGCCGCGTCACTTGCCGCCGATCTTCGTGACGTCCTCGCCCGCCTCACTTTGCCAGAGGAACGCGTCCCCGCCGGACTTGGCGATCTTCGCCACCACCGCGCGGGCATCCTCCACATTCTTGAACGGGCCGACCAGCAGCCGCCGGGTCGCGCCCCACTGCGCCGTCCAGCCGGCCTGATCGCCGATTGCGTCGGCATAGGTCCGGCGCATGCGGCGCAAGTCGAACGCAAGCGCATCGACGTCCTTGCCGGTGGCGATCTGCACCCAGTTGCGGGAGGGATTGGCGGCGAGCTTAGCCTTGCGCTCGGCTTCGGCCTTCTTCTCGGCTTCCGCCTCGGCCCGGGCCTTGGCTTTTGCCTCGGCCTCCGCTTTCGCCTTGGCGTCCGCTGCGGCCTGCGCCTTGCGCCGCTGCTCCTGGATGCGCGCGACGGCCTCCAGATCGGCGGCGGCGGCCCTCCGCCGTTCTTCCTCGGGAATCGAGAGAGCGGAAAGCGCATCGGCCAGCGAAGGCGCCGGCGCGGCAACGGGCTGGGCGGAGGGGCTGAAGCCGGGGGAAGGCGCCCCGGCCGATGGAGCCGGTGCCGGCGCGGGCCCGGAGGGCGGCGTCGAAGGCGTCGCGGCGGCGATGGCGGTGCCAGGGTCGCTCGGCCCCTGCGCGCGCGGCGGCGCGGCTGTCGCGCCTTGAGTCTGCGGCGCGGGTGCCGGGGGTGGCGTGGTCGCGCGCGACGGCGGCGCCGTCTGTGCGCCGGAGGCGAGCTGCGTGGATGCGGGCGCCGATGCTGCAGGCGCGGGGGCAGGCGTCGGCGTGGGTGTCGTCGGCGCCGGGGGCTGCCCGGCCGGTGCCTTGGGCGCGTTTGACCAGCCAGCAGACGCCGGTGTGCTCGCGCTCGGCCTCTCCGCAGCTTGCCCCGCATTCGCCGTACGCTGGCGGCTGTCCCGGCCCGCATTGCGGTCTGATGATCGGTTGCGCCGCGAGGACCGTGCTGCCTCGCGCTCGGCATTGGCCGCCGCGACCTGCACGTCACGCTCGCGCACCGGATCGGGCGCCGCCAGCTTCAGCACATTGGCGGGAAACTCGCCATAATAAGCCGCAGCCGCTTTCTGCCCGGCATCGAGCAGGGGCAAGCGCTGCATATAGGGATCGAGCGCCTCGGCGAGCCCCTTGGGCATGACGGACTGAGTGACGCGACGCGCCTCCCCGATCCGTCCGTTCATGGCGTAGATGAAGGCGCGCATGCGCCACGCTTCCCGGTCGCCATCGGAAAGCTGTTTTTCCAGCTCGCTGTCGGATTCAGCCACCCGGCCGGATATGCCGAGCGACACGGCATGACGCAGCCGCGCAAGCTGGTCGCCCGGATTCGCGCGTAACGCCGCTGCGTAATCGCGCTGGGCCTTCTCCTGCTGGCCGGTAAGGTCATAAGCCAGGCCCCGCTCCGCGAGATGGCCCTGCGCCTGCTCGCCAAGCTCCGCCGCGAGATCGAAGTTCATCGCCGCCTCGACCGGCTGCTTGAGCGCGATCTGGACGATCGCCAGCCCGAGCTTTGCCTTGCCGAGCCGCGGATTGACCATGTTGGCGCGCGCATAGAAGCCGTTGGCGGCCTGTATGTCACCCAGGTCGAGCGCCGCCTGCCCCGCGCCGAGCAGGGCATTGACGTCCTGCGGATTGCGCGAGAGCTGCGCCAGATTGCGATTGAGCTGCTCGACCGCCGCGGCCGGAGGCGTGGCCTGCACCACCTCGCCGCTCGTCTGGGCCTGCGCGCCCGCGGTCGTGGCCAGCATCAGGGCCATGAACCAGCGCGTCCTTGTCACGATGCGATACCCTCTCCGGTCGGCCGGGCGCTGGAGAGCGCCCGGCACGCCGGATTACTGATTGTTCTGCCGATTGAGAAAACGCGGCACTTCAAAGTCGGTGCGGTCATTGTCGCCGTCATCGTCGTCCGCCGGGCGGGTCTGTCCGCGCGCGAGCTGCGACATGCGCTCGAACAGCGTACCGCCCACCACCTTGGGCTGCTCGGCCGCCGGTGCGGGCGCCGGAGACGGCGGCTGCACGACGGGCGCCGGCGCATCCTCGAAGGGGCTGTCCAGCACCAGCTCGTCATCACCAGTGATGTCGTCGAACTTCGTCGTCTGGAAACGGGGGGAAGCGGGCGCTGCCCCTGCCGGCGCTTCCGGTGCCGAAACGGTGAAGGTGGCCGGCGGCGCGGCTTCCTCCTCATCCTCGTCGACGGAACCGAGATCCAGCACGGTCGCAGGTTCGGGCTCGGGAGCCGCCGGCGCGGGCGCGGCCGCCGCGAAGGACGGCGCCGTGCCGACCGCCGGACGCGAGGCGCCGCCCATGTCGCCGAGCCGGAAAGGCTGGCTCTTGGGCTGGCTGGCGCCGGCTTCCGTATCGATGCCCGTGGCGACCACGGAGACGCGGATCTTGCCGTTGAGGCTCTCGTTGAAGGCCGAGCCCCAGATGATGTTGGCGTCCGGATCGACCAGCTCGCGAATGTGGTTCGCGGCCTCGTCCACTTCCATGAGGCGCATGTCCTCGCCGCCGACGATGGAGACGATGACGCCCTTGGCGCCACGCATCGAGACGCCGTCGAGCAGCGGATTGGCGATTGCCTTTTCGGCGGCCTGCAGCGCGCGTCCGTCGCCCTCGGCCTCGCCGGTGCCCATCATCGCCTTGCCCATTTCCTCCATCACGGAGCGCACGTCGGCAAAGTCGAGGTTGATGAGGCCAGGCATGACCATGAGGTCGGTGATGCCGCGCACGCCCTGCTGCAGCACTTCGTCGGCCATCTCGAACGTTTCCTTGAAGGTCGTGTTCGGATTGGCGATCAGGAACAGGTTCTGGTTCGGGATGACGATCAGCGTGTCGACATGCTTCTGCAGGTCCTCGATGCCCTGCTCGGCCGAGCGCATGCGACGCGCACCCTCGAACGTGAACGGCTTGGTGACCACGCCGACCGTGAGGATGCCCTTGTCACGCGCTGCCTTGGCGATGACCGGCGCGGCGCCCGTGCCGGTGCCGCCGCCCATGCCCGCCGCAATGAAGCACATATGGACGCCCTCGAGCGCTTCCTGCACCTCGGCGATCGTTTCCTCGGCGGCCGCGCGACCAATGTCCGGTCGCGATCCGGCGCCGAGCCCCTCGGTGATGCGGGGGCCAAGCTGGATGCGACGCTCCGCCGGGGAGGCATTGAGCGCCTGGGCATCGGTGTTGGCGACGATGAAATCCACCCCGTCGACCGACGCCCCGATCATGTTCGCGATCGCATTGCCGCCCGCGCCGCCGACACCGATCACGGTGATCCGCGGCTTCAGCTCGTCCACATGGGGCGGCCCGATCTCAATGCTCATCGAATAATCTCCTACCGGCGCTATCCTCGCCAACAATACATGGGGACCATGCACCAGTTGGGAGGCCAATTCACGTCCTTTTTAACCATTCATCCACAATATATTGCGTCCGGCCCTAGTAGCCCGCACGCAACGCGGCGATCAGCCGCTGCACCATCGCGGTGCCGCGCGCGCGGTGCACGCGCTGCTCCGCCAGAGGCCGGTTCAGCAAGTCCTCGCGCTCCTTCAGCGCATAGGACGCCAGTCCTGTCAGGGTCGTGAACGCGGGGCCGCGATGCGCTTCCGGCAGCGCCTCCAGCGCCTTTGGTCGCCCGATGCGCACGGCCCGGCCCAGCGCCGTCTGCGCATAGTCCGCGATGCCCTTCAGTTCCGCACCGCCGCCGGTGAGCACCACCTGGCGGCCGACCGGCGAATGGAAGCCCATCTCGTCCAGCGCCTTGCCGACCTCGCCCATGAGCCGGCCCAGCCGCTCGCAGATGACGCCGACCAGCTCGGCCCGCGTCACCCGGCGCGCCTCGGCATGGTCGCCGCTGCTGGCTGCCGGTGCGATCTCGATGATCTCGCGGAAATCCCGGCGCGACTGCATGGCCGATCCGTAGAAGCATTTCATGCGCTCGGCCTGGCTGCGGCGGATGCCGAAAGCCGAGGCGATGTCGTCCGTGATGTCTGCCGCGCCCATGGGAATGGAACGCAGCCCCACGAGCATGCCGCCGATGTGCAGCGAGATGTTCGTGACGCCCGCACCCAGCTCGACCAGCGCGACGCCAAGATCGCGCTCCTCGTCCGAAAGGCAGGCGGTGGCGGTGGCGACGGGCGCCGCGACGATCGCCTGCACGTCCAGATAGGCGCCGCGCACGCTCGTCTCCAGATTGCGCAGCGGCGCGCCGTCCGCCAGCACGACATGGATGTCCACGCCCAGCCGGTCGGCATGGAGGCCGAGCGGGCGCGCGACGCCGCGCATGCCGTCGATGGTGTAGAGCGTGGGCTGCGCCTGCAGGATGACGCGGCCCTCGGGATCGATGCGCTCGCGGGCGCGGTCATAAAGCGTGTCGATGTCCGCCTGCTCGATGCGCCGGCCGCCGATGCTCATTTCCACTGGCTCGACCTTGCTCTCGACGCTGCCGCCCGAGAAGCTGAGGATGACTTTCTCGATATTGGTGCCGGCGACCTTTTCCGCCTGCTCCACCGTCTCGCGCACGGCGAGTTCGGTGCGCTCCATGTCGATCACGAAGCCGCGCCGCACGCCCCGACTTTCCCGCTGGCCAGTGCCCAGCACGGCCAGCGTGCCGTTCTCCTGCTTGCGCGCGATGAGCGCCGACACTTTCCAGGTGCCGATGTCGATCGCCGTGATGAGCCCGTCGTTGCGCCCCCCCGCCATGTGCTTCAGCCCTCCGTCGCCTGAGTGGAGCGGGTCGTCCCCGCATCGCCGCCATCCGTCACCACCGCGCGGCTGGTCGGTGCCGACGTCACCGTCGGCGCATCCGCCTTGCTCTGGCCGGGCGGCAGCCGCAGCACGAAGCGCGAGGGATCGCGCATGTCGAAGCGCAGCACGCCCCGGCCGAGCAGCCGGTCCACGCCGTCCATCCGCGCGAAGTTGACGAGAGCGGCGGCCGCTTCGGCCTCGCCTTCCGGGAGGAGAAGCTGCTCGCCCGACTGGAAGCGCAGGTCCCAGCGGCGATTGCCAACCCAAGTCGCACCCGCCAGCATCGGCTTGAGCGCGGGGGCGGAATCCATCAGGCGCGCGAGCGCGGCGGTCTTGAGATTCGCATCCGGGCCGACGACCAGCGGCAGATCGGGAATGGCATCGGGATCGACGCCGCCCAGCGCCACGCCGGTGGCGTCGACAAGGCTGAGCTGCCCGTCATGCTGCCACACCGCGACCGGCTGGCGCTCCATCACGTCCACGATCAGCGCATCGGGCAGGCGGCGGGAAACGCGTGCGTCCTTCACCCAGCCGAGCTTCATGACCTCGCCGCGCACCTTGTCCAGATCGACGGAAAGCATCGAGCGATCGACATATTTGACCGCGATGTCGGTCACCGGCATCTGGTCCATGCGATCGAGCCCGTGCACTTCGATCTTGGTGACGGCGAAGCCCGCCCGGCCGGCCAGCTCGCTGATCTCCGCGCCAATCATTGCCGGCAAGCCGAGGAAGCGGGCCGCCACCCACAGGAGCACCAGCACCACCAGCGCGATGCCCCACGTCATCCCTTTCGCGATCTGCTCGGGGGACAGCGGGATGAGACCGATCAGCCGGTCGATCGTGCTCTTGCCGCGCCGCGGCCGGCGGTTGCCCGCGCCACTCGAGCCCGATCGCGCGCCGCGTCCCGATCCGCGCCTGATCGTTGCCGTGCTCATTCCTTCGCTCCCTTCGCCGGCGTGCCTTCCGCCAGCGCGTCCGCAATGATCGCTTCCACGAGCGCGCCGTAGCTCATGCCGAGATGCCGCGCCTGCTCGGGCACGAGGCTGAGCGGCGTCATGCCGGGCTGGGTGTTCACTTCCAGCAGGAAGAGGCCCTCGACGCCCTGCTCGTCATCCCAGCGAAAATCGGAGCGGGACGTGCCCTTGCAGCCGAGGAGCCGGTGCGCGCGCAGCGCGATGTCCATCATCGCCTGCGCGATGTCCACCGGCACGTCGGCCGGGCAGACATGCTCGGTCATGCCGTCGGTATATTTCGCGTCATAATCGTAGAAGCCGCTCCTGGGCTTCAGTTCCGTCACCGCGAGCGCCCGATCGCCGAGCACCGCGACGGTCAGCTCGCGCCCCCTGATGAACGGCTCGGCCAGCAGCTCGTCGAATTCCTGCCACGGCCCCTTCACGTCCCGACCGATGGGATTGCCGTAATTGCCTTCGGCAGTGACGATGGCGACACCGACCGATGACCCTTCGTTGACCGGTTTCACCACATAAGGCCGCGGCAGCGGATCGGCGGCGAACAGATCCTCGCTCGCCACGATGTGCCCGCCGGGCATGGGGATGCCGTGCGGCACCAGATGCTGCTTGGTGAGTTGCTTGTCGATCGCGATGACCGAGGTGGCAAGGCCGCTATGGGTGTAGCGATAGCCCATGATGTCCATGAGCCCCTGCACCGTCCCGTCCTCGCCCGGCACGCCGTGCAGCGCGTTGAACACGATGTCGGGATCGGCGGCGATCAGCTTGGCGGGCAAGTCGCGCCCTTCCGCCGGGCTCGCACCCAGATCGATGGGAATTGCGCTGTGCCCGCGCTCTTCCAGCGCCTTGACGATGCCCGCGCCGCTGCTCAGCGACACCTCCCGCTCGGCGGACCAGCCGCCCATCAGCACCGCGACTTTCCAGGGACCGCTCATGCGCCGTCCCCTTCCGCCGCACGGCCGACGCGCTGGATTTCCCATTCGAGGGTGACGCCACTCTCCGCCTTCACGCGGCGGCGCACTTCCTCGCCCAGCGCCTCGATATCGGCACTGGTCGCCGCGCCGGTGTTGATGAGGAAATTGGTGTGCTTCTCGCTCACTTGCGCGCCGCCCAGCGTCAGGCCCCGGCAGCCGGCGCGGTCGACCAGTGCCCAGGCCTTCTCGCCGGGAGGATTCTTGAAGGTGGAGCCGCCGGTCTTGCTGCGCAGCGGCTGGCTCGCCTCGCGCGCGGCGGAAATACGGTCCATCTCCGCCTGCACCGTCTCCGGCGCCTCGGGATGACCACGGAACGTCGCGGCGATCACCACCGCGCCCTCGGGCAGTTCGCTGTGGCGATAGGTATAGCCCAGCGCATCGAGCGGCAGTGTCACCCGTTCGCCGGTGCGCAGCACGATGTCGGCCTCGACAAGGACGTCCTTCACTTCGCGGCCATAAGCGCCGCCGTTCATGCGCACGAAGCCACCGACCGTGCCGGGGATGGAGCGCAGGAACTCAAGGCCGCCAATGCCCGCGTCGCGCGCCGTGGAGGAGACGAGGATGCCCGACGCCCCGCCGCCGCAGCGCAGGCTCGTAGCGTCCAGCCGTTCGACCCGTGCAAAGGCCTTGCCCAGCCGCACGACGACGCCCGGCACGCCGCCGTCCCGCACGATCAGGTTGGAGCCGAGGCCCAGCGCCATCACCGGCATGGCCGGGTCCAGCGCGGCAAGGAAATGGGCAAGGTCGTCCGCATCCTGCGGCTCGAACAGCCAGTCGGCCGCGCCGCCCGCCTTGAACCAGACGAGCGGGGCCAGCGGCGCATGCGCCGTCAGCTTCCCGCGCACCGGCGGCAGATCGGGCATGAGGGCGGCCGCGTTCATCAAAGACGGCCGCTCCAGAAATTGATCCAGCGGTCGAACAGGTCCGCCTGCGCCTTGCCGGCGCGGTTCATGGCCTCGCCCATGTCGAGCGCGGACCGGGCGACGTCGCCCTGCTTCTCGGCGGCGTCCATCATCGAGCGCGCGACGTCCAGCCCCTTGCTCTGCGCCTCGATCATGCGCTCCTGCATTTCGAGGCCGATGCGCATCAGCTCCCACATCAGGCGACCTCCTTGCGCAGTGCGGTGACCGAACCGGCAAGGCCGGCGGCCCATTTGGTGATGTCGCCCGCGCCCAGGCAGACGATCATGTCGTTCGCCTTCACCTCGGCGGCGAGATCGGCAGCGAGCGCCTCGGCGCTCTGGATGGTCTGGGCCGCGCGATGGCCCCGGCGCTTGAGCCCGGCGACCAGCGCCTCGGCATCGACACCATCGATGGGCTGCTCGCCCGCCGGGTAGACCGGCGTCACATAGACGATGTCGGCATCGTTGAAGGCCTGCTGGAACTCGTCCATGAGATCGCGCAGCCGCGTGAAGCGGTGCGGCTGCACCACCGCGACGACGCGGCCCTGCGCGCCTTCCCGCGCAGCGGCAAGCACGGCGCGGATTTCCACCGGATGATGGCCGTAGTCATCGATCACCACGGCTTCGCCGCCATCCACCGCGATCTCGCCCACGCGCGTGAAGCGCCGCTTGACGCCGCCGAAGCTGGCGAAGCCGGACTGGATGGTCGCGTCCGCAATGCCCATCTGCAGCGCGACGCCGATGGCCGCCATGGCATTGAGCACATTGTGCCGCCCGGGCATCGGCATGGTGATGTCCTCGATGCGCCGCACCGATCCGTCACGCTCGCGGATCTGCACGTCGAACATGTTGCCACCGGGCACGGGGCGGACATTCTCGCCGCGGATGTCCGCCTGCGCCGAGAAGCCGTAGGTCACGATCCGCCGGTCCTGCACGCGCGGCAGGATAGCCTGCACTTCGGGATGATCGAGGCAGAGCATCGCCGCGCCATAGAAAGGCACATTCTCCACGAACTCGACAAAGGCGTCCTTCACGGCGTCGAACGAGCCATAATGGTCGAGATGCTCGGGATCGATGTTGGTGACGACAGCGAGCGTGCCGTCGAGCCGCAGGAAGCTGCCGTCGCTCTCGTCGGCTTCCACGACCATCCAGTCGGACGAGCCGAGCCGCGCGTTGGAGCCATAGCTATTGATGATCCCGCCGTTGATGACGGTGGGGTCGATGCCGCCGGCATCCAGCAGCGCGGCGACCATGGAAGTCGTCGTCGTCTTGCCGTGCGTGCCCGCGACCGCGATGGTCGACTTGAGGCGCATCAGCTCGGCCAGCATTTCCGCGCGGCGGATGACGGGCACGCGCTTCTCCAGCGCCAGCTCCACTTCCGGGTTGCCGCGCCGGATCGCTGTCGAGGTGACGACCACGGCGGCATCGCCCAGATTCTCGGCGGCATGGCCGATCATCACCTTGATGCCGAGCTCGCGCAGATGCGCGATGACATAGCCCTCGGCCACGTCGGAGCCCTGCACCGTGTAGCCCATATTGTGCATCACCTCGGCGATGCCGGACATGCCGATGCCGCCGATGCCGATGAAATGGATCGTGCCGATGTCGGTGCCGACGCCCTTCATGCGCCTGCTCCCGCGAGACCGGGCATCGCCGGGGTCTCGACGCGCACCGTGTCGATCGTCTGCGGCGCGGGGCTGAAGCTCTCGATGAGATCGGCCATGTCCCTGACCGCGTCGGGAAAGCCGGCGGCGCGAGCGCGCGCGGCTGCATTCTGGAGGGCGCCGGGTTCCATGGCGAGTTTCTGCATTTGCTTGGCGAGTTCCGCTGGCGTGAATTTGGGTTGGGGGATGAGCCGGGCGCCGCCGGTCCTGGCCAGCTCCCGCGCGTTGAAGGTCTGGTGATCGTCCGTCGCGATGGGCAGCGGCACGAGGATGGCGGGGCGGCCGGCGCAGGTCAGTTCCGCGATGGTCGAGGCGCCGGCCCGCGCGATCACGAGATGCGACCAGCCGAGCTTGGTCGGCATGTCGTCGATATAGGTCGCGAGATCGGCGGGGATCTCCATCTCCGCATAGATGGCGCGGACGCGCTCGATGTCCTCCGGCCGGCATTGCTGCGTCACCTGCAGGCGGCGGCGCAGGCTGACGGGCAGCAGGGCGAGACCGGCGGGCACCACATCGGAGAGGATGCTCGCGCCCAGGCTCCCGCCCGTCACCAGCAGGCGCAGCACGCTTTCGTCCGAGAAGACCGGGAATAGCTCCTCGCGCAGGGCGAGCACGCTCTCCCGCACGGGATTGCCGACGAGATGCACCTTGCCGGCGTGGCGCCCGGCGAGGCGCCGGACTTCAGGATAGGCCGTCGCGATCGCGTTGACCTTGCCTGCCACCAGCCGGTTCACGCGGCCCAGCACGGCATTCTGCTCGTGGATCACGGTCGGGATGCGCTCGGCAAAGGCGCCCAGCAGCGCGGGCAGCGCCGGATAGCCGCCGAAGCCGACGACCGCGGAGGGTTCGAACGTCTCGTAGAGGCGGCGCGCCATGGCCCGGCCCTCGCGGATCGCCTTCAGCCCCTTCCACCAGCCGGAAGGGCCGCCGCTCATCCGCCCGGCCGGCAGGACATGCGTCTGCACATCCTCGAAGATGCCGGGAATCCTCGTTCCGCGCTCGTCGGTCACCAGCGCCACCCGGTGGCCGCGCGCCATCAGTTCCTGGGCGACGGCATGGGCCGGGAGCATGTGCCCCCCGGTGCCGCCCGCCGCCAGCACATAGTGGCGGAAGATGCTCATCGGCCGCTCCATGTCACGACATAAGGTGAGCGCGCCATATACGGATTGCGCCGCGTGAATGCCAGCAACAGGCCTACCCCGGCGCACAGCGCGATCATCGAGGAGCCGCCATAGCTGATGAAGGGCAGCGTCATGCCCTTGGATGGGAAGATATGGATATTGACGCCCATGTTGATGATCGCCTGGAAGCCCATCACCATGACCAGCCCGGCGGTCGCGAGGATGACGAAGGGGTCTTCCTCGTCCAGCAGCCGCAGCAGGACGCGCACCACGATGGCGAGATAGACCAGCGCGATCGCCATGCAGGCGATGAGGCCGAATTCCTCGCCGATCACGGAGAAGATATAGTCGGTATGCGCCTCGGGCAGGTTGAACTTCGCCGTGCCGCCGCCGGGGCCAACGCCGGTCAGGCCGCCGCGCGTGATGGTGGCATGGGCGAGCTGCACCTGATCGGGCCCGGCGGCGGGGTCGGCGACCGGGAACAGGAACGCATCGATGCGGTCACGGCCATTCTCGTAGAAGAGATAAGTGAGCACGAAGAGGCCGAGGCCCACGCAGCCCAGCCCCGCCATGATGCGCATCGATGCGCCGCCAATGAGCAGCAGCCCGGCCCACACCGCGCAGAAGATCACCGTCTGGCCAAAATCGGGCTGGCGCATGAGCAGCAGCGCGACGATGCCGGTCAGCATGCCGGTCAGTGGTATCACCGGCAGCGAGGGATCGCGCGCGCGCAGGGAGAGCAGCCAGGCGATGCTGACCACGAAGAAAGGCTTGAGGAACTCCGAGGGCTGGAAGCGGAAAGCGCCGCTGCCGAACCAGCGCGTCGCGCCGTTCACGGTCGTGCCCACGAACGGCACGAGCAGGAGAAAGGCGGCAAAGACCAGCGCCAGCGCCACCGCCAGCCGGCGCGCCTGCGGGCGGGGCAGCATGGAGATCACCACCATGATGGGCAGGCCGAGGCCGATCCACATGAGCTGGCGATAGAAGAAATAGAGCGGCGTCAGCTCGTTGCCCCGGCCGGACAGCTTCGCGGCGGCGACCGGGGAAGCGGCCGCCACGGCCACCAGGCCAATGGCGATCAGCACCACGATGAGGCCGAGCAGCACCCGGTCGATTTCCCAGAACCAGATGGCGAGCGCGGTGCGTTCGCGCGGCAGCGGCCGGCCGGGGCGGGCGCGCAGCGGCGCCAGTGCCATGTCGAGCTGGCCGAAGCGCGGCTGGCGCGGCGCGCCGCCGTCGATCAGCGTGATGCCCTCGTCGCTCTGGTCGCTCATCGGCTGTCCCCCGCAGGCGCCTTCTCGCCCAGCGCGGCGACGGCTGCCGCGAAGGCATCGCCGCGCGCCTCGAAATCCCGGAACTGATCGAAGGATGCGCAGGCCGGCGATAGCAGCACGACATCACCAGCCTGCGCGCGAGCAGCCGCTTCCGCAACGGCAGTGACCAGCAGCTCGCATTCGGTCACGGGGACATCGGCCTCGCCCAGCAGCCGGGCGAACAGCGGCCCGGCCTCGCCGATCGTGTAGGCATGGGCGACGTTGGGAAGACCGGCGGCGCACTCGTCCAGCGATTCGCTCTTGGCGAGGCCGCCCAATATCCAGTGGATGCGCGGCCGCCCCCCGATCGCGGGCCAGGCGGCCAGCGCCGGCGCGGTCGAGGCGGCATTGGTCGCCTTGCTGTCGTTCACGTAGAGCACGCCGTCGATCTCCGCCACGCGCTGCATGCGGTGCGGCAGACTGGCATAGCTTTCGAGCGCGGCGCCGACATTCGCGTCGGAAATCCCGAGCGCTTGCGCCACCATGACCGCGACCGCGACATTCTGCGCGTTGTGCGGCCCCTGCAGGGCGGGCCAGCGGGCCTGCATCGCGGGATCGACGGATGCCGCCGAAACGCGCCGGACGCGCGGGAGCCCTGCCGCCACGCCGCGCGTCACATCGTCGTCGACCGCGATGATGGCGGTGTGATCGGGCGACTGCATGCCGAACAGACGCACCTTGGACGCCACATAGGCATCGAAATCGGCATAGCGATCGAGATGATCGGGCGTGACGTTGAGCAGCACCGCAACGTCGCAGTCGAGCGTGAAGGTGAGGTCGATCTGGTAGCTCGACAGTTCGAGCACATAGACCCCGCCCGCCTTGAGCGGATCCTGCGCGAGGATGGGCAGGCCGATATTGCCGCCCATCCGCGTTGGCAGGCCGGCGACCCGCACGATATGATGGATGAGCGCGGTGGTCGTCGATTTGCCGTTGGTGCCGGTGATGCCGACGACGCGGTGCGGCGGCAAAGTGGGCCGCGCAAGCGCGAACAGCTCGATATCCCCGATGATCGGCACGCCGGCCGCGCGCGCCCGGCATGTGACCGGATGGCGATTGAGCGGCACGCCGGGCGAGACGACCAGCGCGTCCAGCCCATTGAGGTCCATTTCCATGGGATCGCCGAGCACGGCCTTGCCGGCGACCTGCGCGCGCGCGTCTTCCCGCTGGTCCCAGGCGATCACCCAGGCACCGCTTGCCGCCAGCGCGTCCACCGTCGCCAGCCCGGAGCGGGCGAGACCGAGGACGGCATAGCGCTTGCCGGCAAAGGCGTCCGAGACGATCATCGCAGCTTCAGCGTGGAGAGGCCCGCCAGCGCGAGCACGAAGGAAATGATCCA
Source organism: Sphingobium sp. SYK-6 (assembly GCF_000283515.1). GTDB lineage: Bacteria > Pseudomonadota > Alphaproteobacteria > Sphingomonadales > Sphingomonadaceae > Sphingobium > Sphingobium lignivorans. Next base: position 613,565 of record NC_015976.1, on the reverse strand, counting down.
GAAGCGGATGACGACAGTCGATTCCGCCCAGCCGAGCTGCTCGAAATGATGGTGGATCGGCGCCATGCGGAACACGCGCTTGCCGGTGCGCTTGTAGAAGAACACCTGGATGATGACGGACAGCGCCTCGATCACGAACAGGCCGCCGATCACTGCCAGCACGATCTCGTGATGCGCGACGACGGCGATCACGCCGATCGTGCCACCGAGCGCAAGGCTGCCGGTGTCGCCCATGAACACGGCCGCCGGCGGCGCGTTGAACCACAGGAAGGCCAGCCCGGCGCCGACGATCGCGCCGCACAGGATGACCAGATCGCCCGCGCCCGGCACATGCGGAATACCGAGATAGGCAGCATAGTCCGCGCGCCCGACCAGATAGGCGATGAGCATGAAGGCCATGCAGGCGACGATCACCGGCATGGAGGCGAGGCCGTCCAGCCCGTCCGTCAGGTTCACCGCATTGCCGAAGGAGACGATCACGAAAGCGCCGAAGAGATAGTAGAGCGGCCCGAGATCGATCGCGCCGCCGCTCCAGAAGGGCAGATAGAGCATCGTGCCGTTGTGCCGCACGATCAGCCAGGTCGCGAGGCCGGCAATGGCGAACTCGGCGAGCAGCCGCATGCGGGCGGAAAGGCCCTTGTGGCTCGCCTTGGTCACCTTGTCGTAATCGTCCATGAAGCCGATGGCGCCGAAGCCCAACGTCACCAGCAGGCAGGCCCACAGATAGATGGACGCGACGTTCATCCACAGCAGCACGGAAAGCACCAGCGCGGTGAGGATCATCAGCCCGCCCATGGTGGGCGTGCCGCGCTTGGCGAGATGCGTCTGCGGTCCGTCGTCGCGGATCGGCTGCCCCTTGCCCTGCCGCACGCGCAGCCAGCCGATGAAACGCGGGCCGATGATGAGGCCGATCAGCAGCGCCGTGATGATGGCGGCGCCGGCACGGAACGTCAGGTAGCGGATCAGGTTGAGCACGCCGGGGAAATTGAGCTGCTCGGCAAGCCAGTAGATCATGCCGCCACCTCTTCCGCCGCGAGCCGGTCGACCAGGCGGGAGAGCCCGATGCTGTTCGACCCCTTGACGAGGATCACGTCGCCGCCGCGCAGGCGGCCGGGCAGCAGGTCGAGCACGTCCGTCACATCCTTCGCCCGCTCCACGGGCACATCGCCGGCCAGCGCATCGGCCAGCGGCGCCATCTCGTCACCCACCAGCACGGCAAGGCTGACGCCGGCCGCCCGCACCGCATCGGCGAGGCCCCGGTGCAGGCTCTCGGACAGCGCGCCCAGTTCCTTCATCGCGCCCAGCACGGCGATGCGCCGTTCGCCTCGCTCCTCGCCGAGCTGCGCCAGCGTCGCGGCCATGGAGGCGGGATTGGCATTGTAGGATTCATCGATCAGCAGCGCCTCGCCGCCATCGGCCGTGCGCAGCGTGCGGCGCGCGCCACGCCCCGGCAGGCCGTTCATTTCGGCGAGCGCCAGCCCGGCCTGGGCGAGATCGCCACCGACCGCTTCCACGGCCGCCAGCACCGCCAGCGCATTGCTCACCCAGTGGCGGCCGGGCATGCCGACCGTGAAGCTGAGGCGCGCGGTGCGCAACTGGGCCGTCACCAGCGTGCCGCCGCGTGCAGAGGGGGCTTCCTCCACCACGCGCACGTCCGCGCCGGCGCGCAGACCGAACGTGACGATCCGCGCGGCATGGCGGGCAGCGACATTGTAGAGCCGGCTGGCATGTGGCGAATCGGCCGGGATGATGGCAGTGCCGTCGCTCGTCAGCCCCTCGAAGATTTCGGCCTTGGCATCGGCGATCTTCTCCTCGCTGCCGAAATACTCGATGTGCGCCGGCGCGATGGTCGTGACGATCGCCACATGCGGGCGAACCATGCGGCTGAGCGCCCGCAGCTCGCCTTCGTGGTTCATGCCCATCTCGAAGACGCCATAGCGCGTCGTCGCCGGCATCCGCGCGAGGCTGAGCGGGACGCCGACATGATTGTTGTAGCTCTTGAGAGAGCGGTGCGCGCCGCCGAAGCTCATCCGGTCGAAGGCACGGTAGAGCGCTTCCTTGGTGCCGGTCTTGCCGGCCGATCCGGTGACGCCGATGATGCGCGCGCCCGTGCGACGGCGCGATGCCCGGCCCAGATCCTCAAGGCCGCGCGCGGCGTCCGCCACCTTGACGAAGGGGCCGTTCACCTCACGCTCGACCAGCAGGCCGCCCGCTCCGGCCGCCAGCGCCATGGGAATGAAGTCATGCCCGTCGGCATGCTCGCCCCGCAGCGCGACAAACAGGTCGCCGGGCGCCACCTCGCGGCTGTCGAAGGCCACGCCGGTCACGTCGAAGGACGAGTTAGCCGTCCCGCCAGTCGCTTCGGCGATCGCCTCGGATGTCCACAAGGGCGTCATGCGGCGCATTCCCGTGCGACCGTGACGTCGTCGAATGGCAGCACCCTGTCGCCGATGATCTGCCCCTGTTCATGGCCCTTGCCGGCGAGCAGGACGATGTCGTCCGGCCCCGCTTCCGCGATGGCGGCGGCAATGGCGGCACGGCGCCCGCCGATCTCGCGCGCGTCCGGCGCACCGGCCATGATCGCGGCGCGAATGACCTGCGGTTCCTCGCTGCGCGGATTGTCGTCGGTCACGATCACCATGTCGCTGAGTTCGCTGGCCACGCGCCCCATCAGCGGCCGCTTGCCCGCGTCCCGGTCGCCGCCGGCCCCGAACAGCGTGATGAGCCGCCCCCGTGTGTGCGGCCGCAGCGCCTCGATCGCGGCGCGCAGGCCATCGGGCGTGTGGGCATAATCGACATAGACCGGCGCGCCGACGCGCGTGATGACCGCGCGTTCCAGCCGTCCCCGCACCGGCTGCACCCGCGCGAGCAGGCCCAGCACCTCCTTGAGCGCGCCGCCCGTCGCCAGCACCAGCCCCGTGGCGGTCAGCGCGTTGGCGGCCTGATAGGCGCCGATCAGCGGCAGCTCCACCTTGTGCGTCGCGCCTTCCGCCTCGATCAGCAGCGTCTGGCCGAGCTGGGTCGGCGTGCGGCCGGCGAGGCGCAGCGTCTCGCCCTTCGTGCCGACCGTGACGACCCGCAGGCCGCGCGCGCGCGCATGCTCGATCACCGCGCCCGAGCGCTCGTCGTCCGCCCAGACCACTGCCGTCCCGTCGGGCGCCACGACCTCGTCGAACAGGCGCATCTTCGCGGCGAAATAATGCTCCATGGTGCCGTGATAATCGAGATGATCGCGGCTCAGATTGGTGAAGGCGCCGGCGGCGACGCGCAAGCCCTCGCTGCGGAACTGCGCCAGACCGTGGCTCGACGCCTCATAAGCAACATGGCTGATGCCTTCCCTGGCGAGGCCAGCCATGTTGGAAAGAAATGTCACGATGTCCGGCGTGGTGAGGCCGGTCGACACCTGATCGACCGAGGTGGTGACGCCCAGCGTGCCGATGGACGCGGACTTGTGCCCGAGCATCCGCCAGAGCTGGCGCGTGAGTTCCACCGTCGATGTCTTGCCGTTGGTGCCGGTCACCCCCACCACCGTCTCGGGATAAGGCGCATAATAACGCGCGGCGAGCGCGGCGAACAGGCGGCGCGGATCCTCGTCGGCGATGTGGACGGCACCCTCGACCTTCGCTTCGGGCCGCGCGACGACCGCGATCGCCCCGGCCGCGACGGCCGCGGGGATGAAGTCCTCGCCGTTCAGCCGCGCGCCCCGGAACGCGCCGAAAATGGTGCCGGGCGCCACCTTGCGATGATCGATGGCGAAGCCGCTCACCGCCGCGTCGCCCGCAGCGGACTCGAGGTCGGGAAGAAAGGTCGAGAGACGCATCATTCGGCCTCCTTGTCCCCTTCGACCAGCGGCATCAACTCGGAAATGTCGACGTCCCGGTTGGCTTCGGGATAGACGCCGAGGAGTGGCCCCACACGTGAGACGAACGCCTTGACGACCGGCGCCGCAGTATAGGCCGCGGTGCGGATGCCGGGATAACGGGCACTGCCCTGGGGCTCGTCCATCATCACCACGACGACATAGCGCGGGTCTTCCATCGGGAAGGCGGAGGCAAAGGTCGAGACCAGCGAGCGGCGGGCATAGCCGCCGTCCTTGGGCTTCTCGGCCGTGCCGGTCTTGCCACCGACGCGATAGCCGGCGGCGTCGGCATTGCGGCCGGTGCCGGTCTGCACGATCATGCGCAGCAACTGGCGCATCCGGGCGCTGGTCGCCTCGCTGAACACGCGGCGCGAATCGATCTTCTCGCCCGGCGCGCGACGGATCACCGTTGCGGGATGCCACATGCCGCCATTGACCAGCGCGGCATAAGCACTGGCGAGATGCATCGGCGTCACCGCGATGCCATGGCCATAAGCCGTGGTCATGATCGTGGTGCGATACCATTTGGTGGGGAACAGCGTGCCGGCCTGCTCACGGAGCTGGACGCTGGCGGGCCGGTCGAACTCCAGCGAGCGATAGGCGCGCTCCAGCGGCGCCTGCCCCATCTCGTCGGCGATGCGGGCCGTGACGATATTGCTGGAATGGACAAGCGCCTCGGGCACGGTGAGCCAGCGGCCGAGCGGATGATCGTCCTTGATGGTGAAGCGGCCGACGGGCAGCGGCGCGGTCGCGTCATAACGCTTGGTCATGCTCACGATCACGCCCGCGTCCATGGCGATGGCGAAGGAGAGCGGCTTGAAGGTGGAGCCCAGCTCGTAGCGCGCCTGCACCACGCGGTTGCAGCGCGGCGACATGTCGCAAGTGATGCGGCCGGGGCGCAGCTTGCCGTCGGCGCCCATGACCGGCGGCGGCGCCGGCACGGGATCGATCCGGTTGGGATTGAACGTGGGAAGGGAGGCCATGGCGACCACTTCACCATTGCGCGCATCGAGCACGAGGCCGACCGCGCCCTTGGCCCGCTGGTCCTCCATGCCGCGCGTCAGCTCGTCCTCCAGCGCTGCCTGTACCCGCGTGTCGATGGAGAGCTGGAGCGGCTTGCCGCGCATCTGCGCGTCGAGCAGGCGATTGTCGAAAGCCCGTTCCACGCCCATCGCGCCATGTCCGTCCCGATCGACGAAACCGACCAGATGCGCCGCGAGCGTGCGCTGCGGATAGAGCCGCTCGGGCTCGCGGGGGAACTCGATGCCGATCTCGCCCAGCGCATTCACCGCGGCGACCTCGCGCGGCAGGGCGCGCGTGCGCAGATAGTTCCACTGGCTGCCCGAGGTCAGCTTCTTGTAGAAATAGCCGACCGTCTGGTCGGGGAAGATCTCGTGCAGCTTCACGGCCAGCTCGCGGGGGTCGCCAAGCAGCCTGTCACGGCGCACCGCGATCGCATAGCCGTCGATGTCGCGCGCCAGCGGGACGCCGTTGCGGTCGACGATGTCGGCGCGGCGCGGCACGGGCAGCGGGCTGATCGACCGCTCATGCTGCACGCCGGCGTCCACGCCCATCCATGCCATGCGCACCGTCATCACGCCGGTGATCGCCACGAAGATGAGCAGCACCAGCATGAGACGGCCATGCGCAACGGAGACGAGATCGACGGCCTTGCCGTGATTGGGGCGCGGCTCCGGCTGCGCGAGGATGGTTGCCATCAGCGCACCTTGCCCTCGCCGCTGGCGAAGGCCGTGCCCCCGAGCAGCTTCTCGTCCAGCAGCGCGAGGCGTGCCGTCTTGCGCGCGGCAGGGTCAGGCCGGACGGCGGCCTTGTCGGTCCGCTTTGGCAGCGGCCTGGTGTCGGCGAGGTTGACGCGTCCGGGCACCGGCTCGGCAGCCGATGCGGTGCGGATCAGCGCGAACTCCGAAGGGGCACGCACCTCTGTGCTGGGCTTGCGCGGCGCGGCGGCGGCCAGCTCGACGGGCGCCGCCTCATCCTGCTTCGCCATGGCGACCATCACCGGCGGCGGCGCGTAGCCGTCCCCCACCGGCGCCATGCCTTCCAGATTGGCGAGCGCGCGCTCGTCGGGCAGATACTGGCCCGGGCCCGGCACGTAGAGGCGCAGGTCGTTCTGGTTCCAGGCCGTGAGCTGGCGCAGGCTCGCGCGCGCGCCGAACTCCGCCTCCAGATAGCGAATCTCCGAGCGCGTCCAGCGGATCTGGTCGATGAGGTGATGAACCGCGTTCCGCTCGGTCGCGACGCGCAGGCTGATCAGATAAGCGGCGAGCGCGCCCATCGCGACGACGAGAATCCACATGATGCTTTGCAGGCGCTTGATGGCGATCATGAGTCTGCTCCCTGTCGAGAGATGCGGGCGGGGGCTGCGGTGCGCACGGCACTGCGAAGCGTGGCGGAGCGCGCGCGCGGATTGGCGGCGATTTCCGCTTCGCCGGGGCGCACGGCGCGGGCGGGCTTGCGGAAGGTGGGGGCCTGCGCGGCGCGGGTCTCCGGCCGGTGGCGCGAACCGGCGCCTTCCTGACCGCTGCGCGCGCGCAGGAAATTCTTGACGATACGGTCCTCGAGACTGTGGAACGTGACGATGGCGAGGCGACCGCCGGGCTTCAGCACAGCCTCGGCCGCGTCCAGCCCGCGCTCCAGCGCGTCCAGCTCGCCGTTCAGATGAATGCGGATCGCCTGGAAGGTGCGCGTCGCCGGGTCGGTCTTGTCACCGGGCCGCCGCCCGATCGCGCGGTGCACGGCGCCGACAAGATCGCCGACGGTCGCCAGCGGCCGCGCGGCGACGATAGCGCGGGCGATCCGGCGCGACTGGCGCTCCTCGCCATAGGTGTAGAGGATGTCGGCCAGCACGGTCTCGTCCACCCGGTTCAGGAATTCAGCGGCCGTCTCGCCGGACTGGTTCATCCGCATGTCCAGAGGGGCATCGGGAAAGCGGAAGGCGAAGCCGCGCCGGGGCCGGTCGAGCTGCATCGAGGACACGCCGATATCGAGCGTGACGCCGTCCACGGCATCGACGCCTTCATGCGCGAGCAGCCGGTCCATCTCGCCGAAATTGCCCTGCACCAGCCGGATCGCGCCCTCGCTCGCGGCGATGACGGGCTGGCCTTCCGCAATGGCGTCCGGATCCTGATCGATGGCGAAGACGCGCGCGCCGCGCGCCGCCATGGCCGAACTGTACCCGCCGGCACCGAAAGTGCCATCGACATGCCACTCGCCAGGGGCAATGGCGAGCGCGTCGAGCACTTCATCGAGCAGCACGGGGCGGTGCTGCTCGGCCGGCGGGTTCGCGGGGGATGCCGCACTCATGCGCGACCCTCCCGCTTGGAACGAAGCTCCTCGAGGAACATCTCGCATTCCTCGACCGCGAGCGGATTGGTGGGGCTCTCGGCGAGATAGCGCTCGGGATCCCAGATCTGTGCGAAACGGCCGCCACCGACGATGAACACGCCGTCGGTGATGCCGTAGAGGCGGCGGAAGGCGGGCGGCAGGGTGAAGCGCCCGCCCGAATCGATCGTCACGGACTTGATGGTGCTCCAGAAGTCCACGGCAGCCTGGTCGGGATCGAAATCGTCGCCGCGCGTCAGGGCAATCTGCGCGGTTTCGTCAGCCTTTGCCTGAAAGAAATCGACCTGCTTGCTCCCGAACAGCGTGATGCACTTGCGGCGCGGTTCGGCACGAACGAGCATCGATCCGGGCTCGTCGCTATGGGCGTTGAGCACGGAGCGGAAGGAAATAGGCAGCGCAAAGCGCCCCTTCCCATCCAGGGCGCTTGCTCCGTTGCCCATGAAAACCGCCGACGACACCCGCTCAAGGCCTCCCTGCCAGGGCGCAGCGCTTCCCGTTCCGGCAAGCGGGGAAACCGCATGCCGGGCAACAGACTCGCACACACTACGAGCGCCCCTTGACGCTTCCAATTAGCAGGAGACGCCGGGGAACGGAAGGGAGAATCTTGGGAAAACTGGGCTGAGATGGGGGAACTCGCTCCGACTTCACCCCGTATCGATCGATGTTTTTGAAATGTTCCTTCTTTGATCCCTCTTCATTTCTTTCGCCGCGTGGGAACGGCTGGGGCGCCGTGCCACCAGCCCATCCACCAGTGCGAGAAGGAGCAGCAGGAGCAGCGATGCCCGCAGGCCACGCACCAGCGCCTCGCCGCTGGCCAGCCATGTCGTGACCGGATCGGCAGGCGAGTCCCCGCCGCGCAGCCAGCTCTCCAGCACGCGTGGCGCGTCGCTGGTCCACGCCCCGCGATCCCCGGGCCGGTCCGGCGCCAGCGTCCACAGGGCGTCATTGATCCAGTCGGCATCGGCGACGAGCAGCGCCTGCCCCGCGCCGATCCGGCATCGCGCGATCAGCCCGGCCTCATCGGGGACGCATGCCGTGCCTTTCCCATGCCGCTCGAAGCGCCCGGCGCCCGAAAGCTGCAGCAGCGCTCCCGATGCCAGAGGGCGCCGCTCCACGGCATCCGCCGCGCCCGCGCTTTCCGCCATGTCGAGGCGCAGGCCCCAATGCGCGAGCAGCGGATCGAGCAGGCTGGTCAGCGGCGGTCGCGCAGGATGACCGAGCGGCCGGGGATCGTGCCAGTGCAGCAGGGGATCGGCCAGGATCACCGCGTGCCCGCCGGCCCGGACCCAGTCGTCGACTGCCACGAGTTCGTCCGGCGCGAGCGCGCGCGGCTGGGCAAGGAGCAACGTGCCGACCCCGTCGAGCGCGGCGCGGTCCAGCGCGTCGATCGGGCGCAGGGGACCATGCCGCTCCAGCCAAAGCCAGAGCGGCGCGCGCAGTCCCACCGAATCGAGCGAGGGATGGCCGGGCGCGGCCGCCACCGCCGCGCCATGCAGCGGCAAAGCTGTCATGACGCCCACCGGCCCGACCGCACCCCTTGCGCCACCCGCGCCGCCAAGCGCGTCGGCAAGAGAGGGTAAGGCGATCGCCGGAAGGAGAAGCCCGCAGAGCGCCAGCCACCGCGCCTTCCCGGCATTTCGGGCCGCAATCAGTCCTGCCCCTGCCGCCAGCGCCAGCCCGGCCACCAGCAGGACGAGGCCTGCCCATGGCCAGCCGGTGCCGGCGATGATGAAGAGCGCCAGCAGCGGCGCGGCGACGAGGCTCATCGCCCGGCCCGCCCGCAGCCAGCCCGGGCCGCCCGACGTGAACCAGACCAGCAGCAGCACCGCTGCCATGCCCGGCAGCAGCCAGTCCAGCGGATCGAGCCGGCCGGTGCGCAATGCGGACCCGGCAAAGCCGGCCAGCAGCGCACCACCCGGCACCGCCAGCGTCAGCAGGAATGAAGGAAGGACTCGCCGGGGCGAAGCGAGGATTTGCACGGCCGGATCAGCGCGTGGAATTGGTGCGATCGGCGTCCTGGTCCATGCGTTCGCGCAGGCGCGGGTCAGGTTCGAGGTCGGGCACGGCACCGCTCGGCGCGGTGGACTGGGGCGCGGGTGCGGCCGCGCTGTCCGCGGTCGGCGTCACGCCAAGGTCGGCGAGCGGCTCGTTCGCGCTCGGCTGGGCACTGCCGCTGCCATTGGGCACCACGATGCCGATCGCGCTCTCGTCGATCACTACCGGGGTGCCGTTGCTCGACTTGTCTCCCCGCGCGGTCTGCACCACGAGATTGGCAAGGGTGACGATCAACAGGACCGCCGCCAGACCGACAAGACCGATCTGGACACGCTGCAGTTCCTCGCGATGGGCGCGCACTTCGCCTTTTTGAGCCACGCTCAAACTCCCGGTCGGCCAGCCGACGCTACCCAGCGCGGCCGATCCACCCCGAGCCTTAGTTGGACAGCCATGGGAATGGCGTCAACCCCTTCGATTCGAGCCAGTCACGATTGTAGAGAGTCGAGAGATAGCGCAGGCCGGTGTCGCACAGGATGGTGACGACCCGGCTGCCCGGCCCCAGCGCCCGCCCCAGCGCCACCGCGCCCGCGACATTGATGCCCGTGGAAAGGCCCACGCACAGCCCCTCGCCCATCAGCTTTTCCACCCAGTGCAGGCCCTCGGCATCGGAAATGCGGAACTGCGTGTCGATCGGCGCGCCCTCGAGATTGGCGGTGATGCGGCCCTGCCCGATGCCCTCGGCGACCGACGATCCTTCCGCCTTCAGCTCGCCATGGGCATAATAATTATAGAGCGCCGCGCCATGCGGATCGGTGAGCGCGATGGCGATGCGCTCGTCCTTCTCCTTGAGGCCAAGCCCGACGCCCGCGATGGTGCCGCCGGTACCCGCCGCGCAGGTGAACCCGTCGATCCGGCCTTCCATCTGCGCCCAGATCTCTTCGGCCGTGCCGGTGATATGGGCGCGGCGATTGGCGATATTGTCGAACTGGTTGGCCCAGATCGCGTTCGGCGTCTCCTCCGCGATCCGGCGGGAAGTATGCACGAAATGGCCGGGATTGGAGAAGGGCGCGGCCGGCACCAGCACCAGCTCCGCGCCGAGCGCGCGCAGCGTATCCTTCTTCTCCTGGCTCTGCGTCTCGGGCATGACGATGATCGTGCGATAGCCCTTGGCATTGCCAACCAGCGCCAGGCCGATGCCGGTATTGCCCGCCGTGCCCTCGACAATGGTGCCGCCGGGCAGGAGCAGTCCCTTCTCCTCGGCATCCTCGACGATGGAGAGCGCGGCACGGTCCTTCACCGATGCGCCGGGGTTCATGAATTCGCACTTGCCGTAGATCTCGGCGCCGCTTGCCTCCGATGGACCGGCAAGGCGCACGAGCGGCGTGTTGCCGATCAGGGAAAGCGTGTTGCTGTGAAGGGTCATGCGCCCTGACGTAGGATGCCTGCACGCGCACGGCAAGCAAGGAGATTGCGCGCGCCCGCAAGCGCAGATTGGGCGCCTGCTGTCCTCATATGCACCGGTGTTCCCACGGGGCCGCGCCGGCAGGCTTCCCCGGCCGGTTCGCGCTCCGCCCGGCGCACGGCTTTCGGGAAAATTTACGCCGCTTGTGATAGGAAGCGCCATGCCGCCGATCGCCCCTGCCCTACAGAGCTCGCGCGCCCACGCCCTTGCGCCGCGCAGTGGCCTGTCGGTCTGGCGCTGGATCTTGCCGTTCGCGTTCCTGGCGCTGGGCCTGCGGCTCATTCCCATGGCGGCGAGCGAGATCGCGGGAGGCCATGAACCCGCCGGCTCCGGCACCCCGGCCTCCTTCGCACAGCCGGGCGCGACTTTTCCCGGATCGGCCTATTTCTACGCGGAAGGCGCCCTGATGCCGACGGCGGATCAGGCCGCGCGCCGTGTCGACGGCCTGCCCCCGCAATGGCGCGGCAACCGGCACATTCTCGCCATCGATATCGGCGCGCCGCCCGCCCCTCATCGCTTTGCCGGCCGCACCGCGATCGACCGGATGCGCGCCCTCTCCTGCCTCACCAACGCCATCTATTATGAGGGCGCCAACGAGCCGGAGGAAGGACAGCGCGCCATCGCGCAGGTGATCCTCAACCGGGTGCGCCATCCGGACTGGCCGAACAGCGTCTGCGGCGTCGTCTACGAAGGCACGGAGCGGGACGACCTGCGCTGCCAGTTCACCTTCGCCTGCAATGGCGCCATGGCCCGCGCGCCCGAGCCCGGCCGCTGGCTGAGGGCCCGCCGCGTCGCGCAGGCCGCGCTCGGCGGCGCGACCTTCGCGCCCGCCGGCCACGCGACTTTCTATCATGCCATGACGGTGTTTCCCGGCTGGGCGAGCCGGATGCACCCCGTCGCGATCATCGGCGCGCACGTCTTCTACCGCGCGCCGGGCGATGCCGGCCTGCCCACCCGGTTCCGCGCATCCTATGCGGGCATCGAGAGCGTGAACGGACCGGGCGCCAACGCCTATATCGATCCGCGCAAGGCAGCCTTCGCCATGCCGGCCCTGTCCGCTCTGCCGGTCGCCGATACGGTGCCGATGCGCGACCTGGCGCCCCGCTCCCCCAGCGCGGCGCCCGCCTCCCTCCAGCAAGTCCCACAGGAGAGCGCCGCGCGCGGCCTCCCGGAATCGCACATCAAGCGCGAATATCTCGAAAGCGGCCGGTCGCTTCGCTAGGGCTGGCGACAGCCTGTGGGGAAACTACTCTACTTCTGCCAGCGCCTGTTCGCGCGCGCTGCGGCGATCGGTGAACCAGATCGCGATCAGCGCGAGTTCGTAGAGCAGGCACAGCGGGATCGCGAGCATGAGCTGCGAGATCACGTCCGGCGGCGTCAGCACGGCCGCCAGCGCGACCGCCCCGACAATCACGTAGCGGCGCGCACCAGCTAGCTGTGCGCGCGTCACGATGCCGGCCCGGTTGAGCAGCATCACCAGCACCGGCAGCAGGAAGCTGATGCCGAACGCCAGGATGAATTGCATGACGAGGCCGAGATAGCTTTCCATGCTGGGCAGCGCCTCGACATCGAGCCCGCCCGCTTCCCCCTGAAAGTTCAGGAAGAAATGGAAGGCCGTCGGCATCACCAGATAATAAGCGAACGCCGCACCCGAGAAGAACAGCACGGGCGTGGCGAGAAGGAAGGGCAGCAGCGCCCGCTTCTCCTTGGCGTAGAGGCCGGGCGCGATGAAAGCCCAGAGCTGGTTCGCGGTGATCGGGAAGGAAATGAACAGCGCGCCGAAGAGGGCAACCTTCAGCTCCACGAAAAAGGCCTCGTAGAGCTTGGTGTAGACCAGCCGCCCCTGCCCGGGGCCAAAGCTGTCCTTCAGCGGCTGGATCAGAAAACCGAGGATTTCACTGGCGAAATAGTAGCAGATGCCGCCGGAGAGGAACAAGGCCCAGACGCAGACGAGCAGCCGCTTGCGCAGCTCGATCAGATGATCGAGCAACGGGGCCTTGCTTTCGTCGATGTCCATCATGCCGCGGACCCCTTGGGCGGCTCTGTGCCTCCGTCGAGCGGGAGCGAGGGCTGGTCCGTGCCGGCGAGGGATGGCGATGGCGGCACTGCCTCGCCCGGAGGCGACGCGCTCTCAGCGGTGGATGTCCCTTCCGGAGAAGCGCCGGGCGACTCGAGGGCAGGCGCGGGCGCGCCGTCCGCTGCGGAAGCGGACGCGGTCGCGGACGTGCTCATGCCAGGGAGCTGCGTCTCGCGCATGATCCGCTCATTCTCGCGGGCCCATTGCTTTTGCAGCTCTTCCAGTTCCGCCTCGCGGACCATGGCATCGAGGCCCGTGCGGAAATGACGCGCCATGCCGCGCGCTTTCCCGACCACCTGCCCGACCTTGTAGAGCGCGCGCGGCAGATCCTTCGGGCCGATCACGACGATCGCCACGATGATGATCAGCAGCAGCTCGGACGAGCCGATATCAAGCATTGCAGGCGGCCCGCCGTGTCAGCGCGTTGAAATCAGCTATCGAGCTTCTGCTCGTCGCGCGTCGCGGCCTGCTCGCCAGCAGCCACGGGACGCTGCTCGATCCGCTGCGCGGGCTTGGCCGAGGCCGCCGTCTCATCCTCGTCATCGGCGAGCCCCTTCTTGAAGCTCTTGATGCCCTTGGCGACGTCGCCCATCAAACCCGAAATGCGACCGCCGCCGAACAGCAGCACGACGACCAGGACCAGAACGATCCAATGCAGGGGGGAACCGAAACCCATGCGAAATTCTCCTGTCAATCCGATCTAACTAGGGCCTGCGGGCGCGATGCGCAATGCATGGCGGCGTCGATTGTCCGCCATGATGTCATGCGGGCAGCGCGCCATGCCCGGTGATCGTGACAAATCCGGGACGTCCGGCCGGAAAATCGCGAGTCACTCGTCTTCCGGCTCGTCCCGCGCTTCATCCTCGTCCTCCCCTTCCAGCAGCGAATGCGCTTCCGCGGCTTCCATGGCGAGGTCGACGGGATCGAGGAGACCGGCTGCCCGCAGATCGTCGATTCCCGGCAGATCGCGGCGACTGGCAAGGCCGAAATGGCTGAGGAAATCGGGCGTCGTGGCATAAATGAGGGGCCGCCCGGGCACTTCGCGCCGGCCCGCCGGCTGCACCCATCCCGCTTCCATGAGCACGTCAAGCGTCCCCTTCGCCACCTGCACGCCGCGAATCGCCTCGATCTCGGCGCGGCTCACCGGCTCATGATAAGCAATGATCGCCAGCGTCTCGACGGCGGCGCGGGAGAGCTTGCGCGGCTCCTCGCGCTCGCGCCGCAGGATGTGGGAAAGGTCCGCCGCGGTCTGGAAATGCCAGCGCCCCCCACGCTCGACGAGCTCGATGCCGCGCCCGGCATAATGATCGGCAAGGGCCGCGAGATGCGGCAGCGCGCTGCCTTCCAGCCCGGCATGGCGCGCGATTTCCTGCGGTGTCAGCGGCCCCTCGGCAGCGAAAAGCACGGCTTCCACCAGCCGCGCGGCCATGTCCCCCGTCATGCGCCTGCTCCCGCCGGGCGCGACGCAGCCCTAAGATAGAGCGGCTCGAAAATCCCTTCCTGCCGAAGCTCCACCCGGCCTTGCCGGGCCAGCTCCAGCGCCGCCACGAAGCTGCTCGCCAGCGCCGAGCGGCGCAGCTGCGGATCGGCCGTGTCGGGCAGGAAGCGGCCGAGCGCGGCCCAGTCGATCTCCATGCCGACCAGCCGCGAGACCCGTTCGATCGCTTCGTCCAGCGTCATCACCGGCCGGCGATGAACGATATGGATGCGCGGCGCCGTGCGCGCCTTCACCTGCCCATAAGCCTGGATGAGATCATAAAGGCTCGCGCGCCAGACGATCGCGCGCGGGCGATGCAGCCCTTCCGGCGCGGGCCGGACGAACACGTCGCGGCCGATCTGGTCGCGGGCCAGCAGCCGGGCGCCCGCCTCGCGCATCGCTTCCAGCCGCTGCAGGCGCAGATGCAGGCGCAGCGCCAGTTCCTCGGGCGAGGGATCGGGCTGGGCTTCCCGGGGCAGCAACAGGCCGGACTTGAGATAGGCCAGCCAGGCCGCCATCACGAGATAGTCCGCCGCCAGCTCCAGCCGGAGCTCGGCCGCTTCCTCGATGAAGTGCAGATATTGCTCGACAAGGGCGAGGATGGAGATTTCGCGCAGGTCCACTTTCTGCGTCCGCGCCAGTGCGAGCAGCACGTCGAGCGGCCCTTCCCAGCTCTCCACCGAGACAGTGAGCACGGCCTCCCCCGGCGCCCGGCGGACGGGCTCGTTCCAGTCGATGTCGCGGGGCGGATCGCGGGGCGGATCGCCGGCCATGCCGACCCGATCCATGTCCGCCGACGCCCCCGCCCCGGAGCCGGCGTCCCCGCTCATGCCCGTTGCGCCAGCAGGGCATCGCGCGTGGCGAGCGACAGTTCGATCGGCCAGTCCGCGTCCGGCCCGTCGGCGATCGTCTCCATCGCCCGCGCCAGTCGCTCGCGTCCGCGATCGCTCATGTCGGGCAGCCGGGCGGCGATGGCGGTCATTTCCGCCATCCGGCCCCAGCAATTGAGCGCGAGATCGCAGCCCGCCGCGATGACGCCGGCCGCCAGTTCGTCCGCCGCACCGCTCAGGGCCTTCATGTCGAGATCGTCGGACATCAGCAGCCCGTCAAAGCCGATGGCGCCGCGAATGATCTCGCCGATCACGCGCGGCGAAAGGCTGGCGGGGCGCTCCGCGTCCCAGGCAGTGTAGACGATATGGGCCGTCATGCCCGCCGGCGCGCCGTTGAGCGCGCGGAACGGCGCCATGTCGCTTTCCAGGTCCCAGCTGCTCGCGGTGACGGTGGGCAGCGCATGATGGCTGTCCACCAGCGCCCGGCCATGACCCGGCATATGCTTGACGATGCCCACCGCGCCGCCGGCCCGCAGGCCGTCCAGCGTCGCGCGGCCGAGCGCCGCGACGCGCATCGGCTCGCTGCCGAACGACCGATCGCCCACGATATCGCTGGCGCCTTCCTGCCGCACGTCCAGCACCGGCGCCGCGTCCGCCGTGATGCCGACCTCGGCCAGCATCGCGCCGAGCGCGCGCGCGTTGCAGCGCGCCGCCTCGATCGCGCTCGATGGGGCCAGCTCGTAAAGTGCGTCGAACGCGGCGGCGGGTGGATAATCCGGCCATTCCGGCGCGCGCATCCGCGCGACCCGGCCGCCTTCCTGATCGACCATTATGAACAGATCGTCGCGCCCGGCGATCTCGCGCAGCTCGCCGGTCAGCGCGCGGACCTGCGCGCGGTCGCGGATGTTGCGGCCGAAGAGGATGTAGCCCGCCGGATCGCAGGCGCGGAACAGCGCGCGCTCCGCCTCGCTCACTCGCGCGCCCGCAAGGCCGAAGATCACTGGCTTCATGGCCTGTGCCCCGGTTCCCCCATGCAGCTCAGCGGACGACCATGCAGTTTTCGCCCGCCACGCGGAGCTTGCCGCAGGTCGTCCCGGCTTCCGCGACGGAGGCCATGGGCACGCGAAGGCGGTACAGCGTCTTGCCACCGGTCTCCACCGGCTCCACCGAATGGCCGAGCGGCGTGAGATATTCGAAGCGGCCGGACAGTTTCTTCCAGACGCCTTCCGCGATCTCCTTGGAGCCGAAAGCGCCGAGCTGGATGCGCGGGGTGCCGTCGCTCGCGCTCGCGGCCGTGGTCGCAGGCTTCTTCGAGGCGACGGAGACGGTCTTGACCGGCGCGGTCACATTGGGCTTGCCGGCGGCAGGGCGGGCTGGCGGCGTCGTCGGCTCGATCGCGGCCTTGAGGTCGGTCCGCGGCGCCTCGGGCGCCTTGCTGGCGTCGATGCGGCCGGCGGCTTCGCCACCCTCGCTCGCGTCGAAGGCCGCGTCGCCTTCCCCGTCGAATTCCCGGGCATCGGAGGCATTGGCGGGGATCTTGAAACTCTGCCCCTCGGACTGGATGAGCCGGGCTTCTTCCGTTCCGCCTGCCGCGCCGTTGCGGTTCTTGAGCCAGTAGCCGCCGCCGACGATGGCACCGAGCAGAACGAGCCCGGCCAGCACGAGGCCGATCACTTTCGCGGACGAGGCGCGCTCCGGCTCTTCCTCGGCTCCGGCGGGCTCCAGCCAGGGCAGTCGGTCGCGATCGTCCAGATTGAAACCATCCCCCTGTTCGGCAGTCATCAGCTCATCTCCTCAAGCGCCGCGACACCCATCAGGGCGAGCCCGTTCCTGATAACCTGCCCGATTCCCGCGCTCAAGTGCAGTCGCGCCGCCGTGATCGCGCCATCGCTCGCGACGATGACGCGCCGCTCGGGCTGATCGTTGCCGAGATTCCACCAGCCATGGAAAGATGCAGCCAAGTCATAGAGATAGAAGGCAATTCTGTGCGGTTCGCGCGCCAGGGCGGCGCTCTCCACCACCCGCGGGAAATTCGCGAGCTGCCGGATGAGGTCCAGCTCCTCCGCCCCGAAGCGGGACAGGTCGGGCGCCGGGAGTGTGTCCGGAAATGTCTCCTTCACGCGCCGGCCGAGCGAGGAAATCCGGGCATGGGCATATTGCACGTAGAACACCGGATTGTCCTTCGAGGCTTCCACCACCTTGGCGAAGTCGAAGTCCATCTGCGCGTCCGCCTTGCGCGTGAGCATGGTGAAGCGCACGACATCCTTGCCCACTTCCTCCACCACATCGGCGAGCGTGACGAAATTGCCCGAGCGCTTGCTCATCTTCACCGGCTCGCCGTCGCGCAGCAGCCGCACCATCTGCACGAGCTTGACGTCGAACCTGGCCTTGCCGCCGGTCAGCGCTGCGACGGCGGCCTTGATGCGCTTGACGGTGCCGGCATGGTCGGCACCCCAGATGTCGATCAGCTCGTCCGCGCGGCTGGCCTTCTCGGCATGATAAGCGAGGTCGTTGCCGAAATAGGTGTACTGCCCGTTCGGCCGCTTCACCGGCCGGTCGCTGTCGTCGCCGAACTGGCTGGCGCGGAAAAGCACCATCGGCACCGGCTCCCAGTCCTCGTCGGCCTCGCCCTTGGGCTTCTCGAGCGTGCCTTCGTAGATGAGCCCCATGCCCTCGAGCCGCGCGATCGCCGCGTCCACCTTGCCGCTGCGCTGCATTTCCGCCTCGGAGGAGAAGAGGTCGTGATGGATGCCAAGAAGAGCGAGATCGTCGCGGATCATGTCCATCATCGCCGCGACGGCGCGCGTGCGGAACAGCTCCAGCCAGAGCGAATCGGCGGCGGCGACATATGTGTCGCCGAACTCGGCGGCGAGCGCCTGCCCGATGGGGACCAGATAGTCGCCGGGATAGAAGCCCTCGGGAATCTCGCCGATGTCCTCGCCCAGCGCCTCGCGATAGCGCAGGTGCACGGAGCGGGCGAGCGTCTCCACCTGGCTGCCGGCATCGTTGATATAATATTCGCGGGTGACATCGTAGCCGCTGAAGGCAAGCAGGCTGGCGAGCGCATCGCCCACCACCGCGCCGCGGCAATGGCCCATGTGCATGGGCCCCGTCGGATTGGCAGAGACATATTCGATATTGACGGTGCGGCCCGCGCCGGTGGCGGAGCGGCCATAGTCGGCGCCGCCCGCGTGGACGGCGGCCAGCTCGCCTTCCCATGCCGACCGCACGAGGCGCATGTTGATGAAGCCGGGCCCGGCAATGTCGACGCTTTCCACGTCCGGCAGCGCACTCAACCGCGCCACGATCAGCGCCGCGAGCGCGCGCGGATTGGTGCCGGCCGGCTTGGCGAGCACCATGGCGGCGTTGGTCGCCATGTCGCCATGGGCAGGGTCGCGCGGGGGCTCGACGGTCACGGCCGTCCGGTTGAGGCCGGCGGGCAGTTCTCCGGCGGCCACCATCTCGTCGAGCAGGCCGTCGAGCGCAGCGGCAGTGCGGGCAAAGATACTCATGTCATGCAGTCCTGTCAGCGGCGGCGTCCGGCGACAGGATGGTCATGATCGCCCGGCCGCCGGGAAAAAATCTCAGCGAGTGATGTTGTAGCGGAGCTGATCGGTGGTCAGGTTGAACCCCACGAGCAGCTCGAAGCTGCTTCGCTGGATCGCCGCCCGCACTTCCGGGCGCGCCAGCGGATCGAGCGCGGCGTCCGCATCGCCCGTGCGGCGGGGCTTGGTGATCATCTGCTCGATGTCCGACGGCAGCGTCGCTGCGGCGCGATTGACATAAGCGGCGGCCGTGCCGTTCGCCTCGGCGCGCAGCGACCCTTCCGCAAAATGCAGGCGGACGGTCGTCACGCGCTTGGCGATGACCTGCGTGCCGCCGCGCACCACCGTGGAGAAAACCGGCAGATCCACGTCGCGGGCCGGACCCGGATCGCGACGCAGCGCCCTCACCAGATAAGTGGCCTGGCTGTGGATTTCCTCGCCCGTGGGCGTGCAGCTGGAGCGCAGATTGGTGATGTTCGCTACGATGTCCACGGCCGCCGCATCCCGGCTCTGCGGGGGATCGAAGACCGTGATGTCGCCGGTGTGGGCAGGGATGGCGACAAGGGGGCATGCCGAACGGAACTGGATGATGCCCTGGCCTGTCGGATCGATGTCGCCCCGCTTCGCGCAGCCGGAAACAACTGCCAGCGCGCCGGCCAGAACGACGAATTTCGATGCAGCGGCGATCCGCACTATGGCCCAAACCCTTCTTCATCCGGCGCGCAAGGCGGCACCGGCTCGCAAACAAGTCCGCGCTTCTTAGTCGCGGACCCCCGGCCGCGCAACTGAAAGGAAGCGCCTTTCCCTGCGCGTTCCATGGCCCTAAAGAGCGCTACATGGCCGCATCATTAACGCTCCCGCCGCTCCACGTGCTCATCGCCGCGCCCCGTGGCTTCTGCGCGGGTGTCGACCGCGCAATCATGATCGTGGAGCGCGCGCTCGAGAAATTCGGGCCGCCGGTCTATGTCCGCCACGAGATCGTCCATAACCGCTTCGTGGTCGATGGCCTGCGCGCGCGCGGCGCCGTGTTCGTCGACGAACTCGATGAAGTGCCCGATGGCCGGCCCGTCGTCTTTTCCGCCCATGGCGTACCCAAGCTGGTGCCGGCCCATGCGCAGGCGCGCGGACTGGATTATCTGGACGCGACCTGCCCGCTCGTCTCCAAGGTCCATCGGCAGGCCGAACGGCAGGTCGAAGCCGGGCGGCATATCCTGTTCATCGGCCATGCCAATCATCCCGAAGTGATCGGGACCTTCGGCCAGGTGCCCGAGGGCACGATGACTCTCATCGAGACCGAAGCGGATGCCGAGGCGATCACGCCCGCGCCGGGCCAGTCGCTGGCGTTCCTCACCCAGACCACGCTCTCGGTGGACGACACAGCATCCATCGTCGCCATTCTCCAGCGCCGCTTCCCGGATATCGCGGCCCCCAAGGGTGAGGACATCTGTTACGCGACCTCCAACCGGCAGGCCGCCGCCAAGGAGATCGCGGCCCGGGCGCAGGCGGTCTTGGTGATCGGCGCGCCCAACAGCTCCAATTCGCTGCGCCTCGTGGAAGTGGCCGAGCGATGCGGCGCGCGCGCCCGGCTCATCCGCAGCGCGGACGATCTCGATTTCGAGTGGCTTGGGGACATCGCGACGCTTGGCCTCACTGCCGGCGCCAGCGCGCCCGAAGTGCTGGTGCGCGGCGTGATCGACGCGCTCGGCCAGCGCTTCGCCATCACCGAGGAGGAAGTGCGCACCTCGACCGAGGTGATTTCCTTCAAGCTGCCGCGCGGCCTGGAAGCAGCCTGAGCGCATGGCCGTCTATACGCAGGTTCCGGCCGAGACGCTGGCCGCTTTCCTTGAGCGCTATGACGTAGGCACGCTGGTCGCGGCCAAGGGCATCGCCGAGGGCGTGGAGAACAGCAATTATCTGGTCGACACCACCGGCGCTGACGGCACGGGCGCGCGGTTCATCCTGACGCTTTACGAGAAGCGGGTCGACGCGGCGGACCTGCCTTTCTTCATGGCCCTGCTCGATCATCTGGCCGACAAGGGCCTGCCCGTCCCCCCTGCGGTCAAGGATCGGGAAGGGCGGGAAATCCAGGAGCTGGCGGGCCGCCCCGCCTGCCTCATCCGCTTCCTGCCCGGCGTCTCGCTCTCGCACCCCACGCCCGCGCAGGCTCTCGCGGCGGGCCGGGCCATGGCGGACATGCATGCCGCCGTTGCCGATTTCACGCCCACCCGCGCCAATTCGATGGGGATGGCGAGCTGGCAGCCGCTGTTCGAGCGCTGCGGGCGCAGCCTCGACGAGATCGCGCCCGGTCTCCATGACGATCTGGGCTTTGCCATCGACGCGGTGACCGCCGCCTGGCGGCCCGGCGACTTCGATCATGTCGCGATCCATGCCGATCTTTTCCCGGACAATGTGCTGATGCTGGGGGACAAGGTCACCGGGCTGATCGATTTCTATTTCGCCTGCACGGACATCCGCGTCTACGATCTCGCCATCATGCACAGCGCCTGGTCGTTCGATGCCACGGGTCGCCATCATGACGCCGCCGTGGGGGACGGGCTGCTGCGGGGCTATGAAAGCCGCTTCCCGCTCTCGCTCTTCGAGCAGGCGCAGTTCCGCAATCTCGCGAGCGGCGCGTGTATCCGCTTCGCCCTCTCGCGCGCGTGGGACTGGCTGAACACCCCGGCAGACGCGCTGGTCACGCGCAAGGACCCGCTCGCTTATGTGCGGCGGCTGGCCCATTATGCGCCGGAGCTGGTCCGGCACACGCAATGACGCAGACGGTCCAGCTCTTCACGGATGGCGCCTGCAAGGGCAATCCCGGGCCCGGCGGCTGGGGCGCAGTGCTGCGCTTCAACGGCCATGAGAAGGAACTGTCCGGCGGGGAGGTCCACACCACCAACAACCGCATGGAACTGATGGCCGCCATCGAGGGTCTGAAAGCCCTCACGCGCCCCTGCCATGTGATCCTTTCCACCGACAGCAATTATGTGAAGGACGGCATCACCCGCTGGATTCACGGCTGGCAGCGCAATGGGTGGCGCACGGCCGACAAGAAGCCGGTCAAGAATGCGGACCTGTGGCAAGCGTTGCTGGAAGCGAGCGGGCGGCACCGGGTCGACTGGCGCTGGGTGAAAGGCCATGCCGGCCATCCCGAAAACGAGCGCGCCGACCGGCTGGCGAGCGCGGCGGCCGAAGCCGCGCGGCGGGTTCCGCAGCAACAGCTTTAGGATCGACCGCGCCTGCGCATGGCGACGATGGACGAAGCTTTGACTCCGCCCCGTCGCACGGGCAGGAAGGGGCCATGCGGTTGGGGCGGCGAAACATGCTCGTGGCGGTCATGATCCTGCCAGGCCTGCTGGCGGCGGCAGGCGCGCGGGCTGATGCGCCCGTCGTCGCGTCGCTGCCCGGCTGGATGGCCGGCTGCTGGCTCGCCGAGACGGGCGAGGCGCGCTTCAGCGAGGAATGCTGGACTACCCCGCGCGGCGCGATAATGATCGGCAGCGGCCATATGTTCGGCGGCGAGCGCAGCTACAGCTTCGAGCATATGCGCATCGTGCGCGAGGGCAGGACGATCGTCTTCATCGCGCAGCCCGGCGGCGCGCCGCCCACCCGCTTCGCACTCGACCGACAGACCCCGCCCGGCGGCCCGGAGGCGGCGTCGGTCAGCTTCGTCAATCCGGACAATGATTATCCGCAGCGCGTCACCTATCGGCTGACCGACGGCCATCTCGAAGCGGAGATCGCGATGCTGGACGGGTCGCGGCCGATGCGCTGGAGCTTCAGGCGATCCTGACGTTGTCGCTCATTCGGGGCTGGTCTACGGGCCCGCACGGTCCCCTCGCGCGATGCTGCTGAGACCGCTGTTCTTCGCAGGCGGCGCGCTCTCCGTCCTGCTCGGCACGGCGGGCATCGTCTTGCCGCTGCTGCCGACCGTGCCTTTCTTCATCCTCGCCGCGTTCTGCTTCGCGCGGAGCAGCCCCGCGCTGGAGCGGCGCCTGATCGAGTCTCCCCGCTTCGGTCCGCCGATCCGGGCATGGCGCGAGCGGGGCGCGATCAGCCGGCGGGGCAAGCGCGCGGCGCTCGTCGCCTTCGCGCTGAGCGTCGGCATCTCGCTGGCGATGGCGCCCTGGCCGTGGCCGCTCGCCTCCATCGCCGCCGCTCTTGTGTTCGGCACCTGGATATGGACGCGGCCGGAATGATCCGCCCGATGTGAAGAGGGAGCGCGGCCGGCCGCACTCCCTCTCCTCAATCCGTCACTTGCCTTTTTCGCCCGCTTCGCCGGGCACCGGGAAGCCGCGCCGGCGCAGCAGCGCATTCACGTCGGGATCGCGGCCGCGGAAGGCACGATAGGCCTCGGCGCGGTCGGTCTCGTTGCCGGTGGAGAGCAATGTCGCGTTGAAGCGCTTCGCCGTCGCGGGGTCCCAGACATTGCCGGTCTCTTCGAACGCGGCCCATGTGTCGGCGTCCATCGTCTCGGACCAGAGATAGCTGTAATAGCCCGCCGAATAGGCATCCGAAGAGAAGAGATGGCTGAACTGCGGCAGGCGGTGCCGCATGATCATCTCCTTCGGCATGCCGATTTCCGCCAGCGTCTCGCGCTCGAAGGCGTCGATGTCGGTCGGCGCGGTCGCCCGGTTGTGCAGCTTCATGTCGACGATCGCCGAGGAGAGATATTCCACGGTGGAAAAGCCCTCGTTGAAGGTCTTGCTGGCCTCGATCTTGTCGAGCAGCGCCTGCGGGATCGCTTCGCCGGTCTGGTAATGGCGCGCATAGGTCTCGAGCACATAAGGCGTGAGCAGCCAATTCTCATTCACCTGGCTCGGATATTCCACGAAGTCGCGCGGCGTGCCGCCCAGGCCCGGCCATGTGATGTCGTAGCTCAGATAATGCAGCGCGTGGCCGAACTCGTGGAACAGCGTGCTTGCATCATCGAGGCTGATGAGCGTGGGCTGGCCCGGCTGCCCCTTGGCGAAATTATTGTTGTTGGATGCCAGCACATATTCGCTGTCATTGAGGTGATTCTGGCTCTTGTAGGTCGTCATCCACGCGCCCGAGCGCTTGCCGGTGCGCGCCCAGGTGTCGAGATAGAAGAGGCCGACCACCTTGCCGTTCCGCGTCACCTCGAACGTGCGGATGTCGGGGTGGAACACCGGCACCTTGCCCGTATTCTCGGTGAAGCTGAAGCCATAGAGCCGCCCCGCCGCATCGAACATCGCGGCAACCATCTTGTCGAGCTGGAAATAGGGCTTCACCTCATTCTGGTCGAGGTCGTACTTGGCCTTGCGGACCTTCTCCGCATAGAAGCGATAGTCCCAGGGCTCGATGACGATCCTGGGCCCCTTGCCCGCCTTGGCTTCCTCATCGGCAATGGCCTGCATGTCGGCCACTTCCTGATGGACCCGCGCGACGGCCGCCGGCCACACCTTCATCATGAGGTCCATCGCCTTTTCCGGCGTGCCGGCCATGGTGTCGCGCATGCGGAAATGGGCATGGGTGGGAAAGCCGAGCAGCTTCGCCCGCTCCGCGCGCAACGCCACGATCTTGGCGATCACGGCATTATTGTCATGCGCATCGCCATTGTCGCCGCGGTTCGCGAAGGCCTTGAACACGGTCTCGCGCAGGTCGCGCCGCGTCGAGCTTTCGAGGAAGGGCGAGACGAAGCTGCGCGTGTTGACCAGCACCCAGCCCTGCACCTTGCGCTCTTCCGCGGCGGATTTCATCGTGGCGATGAAGTCGCGCTCCAGCCCCGCCAGGTCGGCCTCACTGGTGAAGGTGAGATATTTCTCCTCGTCGGCCAGCAGATTGTTGGAGAAAGTGCTGTAGAGCTGGGCCAGCTCGGTGCCGAGCCGCACCAGCTCCTTCTTCTGCGCCGCGTCGAGCTGCGCGCCATTGGCCACCAGATTGTCATAGGTGCGCTCGAGCAGGCGCATCTGCTTGGCGTCCAGCCCCAGCGTCGCGCGCTTGTCATAGAGGGCCTTCACGCGCGGGAAGTAGCGCGGGTCGAGCGTGAGCTGGCTGTAGAAAGCGCTCAGCTTCGGGCTCCAGTCGCGCTGCAGCGCGCGCACCTCGTCATTGGAGAGATTGGAGGTGTAGACGCCCCAGATCGGCATCACCCGGTCGTCGAGCGTTTCCTTCTGCATGGCGGCGATCGTGTTGTCGAAGGTGGGCGCCGCCTTGCTGGACACCACTTTCTCGAAGTCGGCCTTGATCGAGGCCATCATCGCCTCGAAGGCGGGCGGAAAGTCCGCCACCTTCACCTTGTCCCAGGCGGGCACGCCGCCATAAGGTCCGGTCCATTCGGCTGTGATGCTGTTGCTGGTCTGGGTCATGGCGGGTGTCGCGAAAACGGCGGCAAGAGCCGTCAGGGATGTGAGAACGAACCTGGCGTGCATCGATGCATATCCTTGATTGACGTTGAACCGCGCAAGAGGCGGATCGTTGACCGGAAGTCTACCGGCTCATCAAGGTGTTGCAAGGTGGAGGCGCCGGGCCGGGGAAACTCCCGGCGCCTCTTCCGCCCGGTTGTGGCTTTTATGCCGCCTTCGCCTGCTCGTCGGCAGGCGCGAGCCGGATGAGATAGTCGAAGGCCGAGAGGGCGGCGGTGGAACCCTGCCCCATGGCGATGACGATCTGCTTGTAGGGCACGGTGGTGCAGTCGCCGGCCGCGAAGATGCCCTGCTGGGACGTATGCGCCCGCGCGTCGACCTCGATCTCGCCGCGGCTGGAGAGGCCGACCGTGTCGACCAGGAACTCCGTGTTCGGCACGAGCCCGATCTGCACGAAGATACCTTCCAGCTCCAGCAGATGGGACTGCCCGCTGTTGCGATCCTTGTAGGTCAGGCCGATCACCTTCTCGCCGTCGCCATGTACTTCGGTCGTCTGGGCCGAGGTGATGACGGAGACGTTGGGCAGGCTGTAGAGCTTGCGCTGGAGCACTGCGTCGGCGCGCAGCTGGCTGTCGAACTCGATCAGCGTGACATGCGCCACGATGCCCGCCAGATCGATCGCCGCTTCCACACCGCTATTGCCCCCGCCGATCACGGCGACGCGCTTGCCCTTGAACAGCGGGCCATCGCAGTGCGGGCAATAAGCGACGCCCTTGTTGCGATACTCGTCCTCGCCCGGCACATTCATCTGCCGCCAGCGCGCGCCGGTGGAGAGGATCACGGCCTTGGCCTTCAGCGAGGCGCCGCTCTCGAGCTGCACTTCGGCATAGCCGCCGGGCGTCTTCGCCGGCACGAGCTTCTTCGCCTTCTGCACGTTCATGATGTCCACGTCATAATCCTTGACGTGCTGCTCCAGTGCGGCAGCGAGCTTGGGCCCTTCCGTGTGGGGCACGGAAATGAAGTTCTCGATGGCCATGGTGTCGAGCACCTGCCCGCCGAAGCGCTCGGCGACGATGCCGGTGCGGATGCCCTTGCGCGCGGCATAGATCGCCGCGGCCGCACCGGCCGGTCCGCCGCCCACCACGAGCACGTCGAACGGCTCCTTGGCGGCGATCTTCTCGGCCGCGCGGGCGGTCGCGCCGGTGTCCAGCTTGGCGATGATCTGCTCGATGTCCATGCGGCCGGACGCGAACACCTCGCCGTTGAGATAGACGGTCGGCACGGCCATCACCTTGCGCGCGTCCACTTCGGCCTTGAACAGGCCGCCGTCGATCGCGGTGTGGCGGATGCGCGGATTGAGCACGCTCATCAGGTTCAGCGCCTGCACCACGTCCGGGCAGTTCTGGCAGGAGAGCGAGAAATAGGTCTCGAAGACGAAGTCGCCCTCCAGCGCCTTCACTTGCGCGATCACGTCATCGTCCACCTTGGGCGGATGGCCGCCGACCTGCAGCAGGGCAAGCACCAGCGAGGTGAACTCGTGGCCGAGGGGAATGCCGGCGAAGCGCACGCTGATGTCCGTGCCCGTGCGGCGGATGAGGAAGCTGGGCTTGCGCGCATCGCCTTCGTCCGCTGCCAGCGTGACGAGGGGGCTCAGCCCTTCGATTTCGTGGAGCAGGTCGCGCAGCTCGGCCGATTTGGCGCCGCCGTCGAGCGAGGGCACCAGCTCGATCGGCAGCTTGATGTTGGCCATATAGGCCTGCAGCTGGGTCTTGATCGCGGCGTCCAACATGGTGAGCTCCTTTGGATGAAATCCCTTCTCTTCAGGAGAGGGGCCGGGGTCAGGGCGGGGTTTTCGCAGATTGCTGCGTGCGCCTCACCCCCTGCCCCTTGCCTGACAGCCAGGGGTCGGGCTGCTCCCGATCCCGGAACCCCGAAGGGCCCCGGAACCGTGGGAGAACTGATTAGATCTTGCCGACCAGGTCGAGCGAAGGCGCGAGAGTCTTCTCGCCTTCTTCCCACTTGGCGGGGCACACTTCGCCAGGATGGCTGGCCCAGTACTGAAGCGCCTTGATCTTCCGCAAAAGCTCGGTCGCGTTGCGGCCGACGCCTTCCGGCGTGACCTCGACGAGCTGGATGATGCCGTCCGGATCGACGACGAAGGTGCCGCGATCAGCAAGGCCGACGCCTTCACGCAGGATCTCGAAATTGTTCGAGATGCTGTGGTTCTGGTCGCCCAGCATGTAATAATTGATCTTGCCGATGGCCGGCGAGGTGTCATGCCATGCCTTGTGGCAGAAATGCGTGTCGGTCGAGACCGAGTAGACTTCCACGCCCATGCCCTGCAGCGTGGGATAGATGTCGGCCAGATCCTCCAGCTCCGTCGGGCAGACGAAGGTGAAGTCGGCAGGATAGAAGAAGAAGACCGCCCACTTGCCCTTCACGTCCGCGTCGGTGACGTCGACGAACTTGCCTTCCTTGAAGGCAGTGGCTGCGAACGGCTTCATCGGGGTATTGACGAGACTCATGGTCTGCTCCTTGGGTTGAATGACGACCTTTAGATAGGCGTCCGGCTTAAATGCGCAAAATTGATTAAAGTGAGCCCAAAGATCGATTCACTCGATCAATGAGCTTCCTTGGTTTTGAGGGACACACAGCGTCCCGGCCCTGAACTGGGTCAAACGCCTTGCGCTTTCAAGGCCGGGAATGGGATGGCGCGGCGGTTTTCGCAGCGATGGGGTGAACGCGCCTTTTTGTCCGGCGAAGAGGCGCGATTCCGGATTTGCCGACCTCAGCATGCAAGGTCGGCAACCTACGGTCATTCTGCTCCCCGACACTGTCCGGTTGCGCCGCTGGGAGAGCGCTTTCGGGTCGATCACTCCTGTCGCGCAGCCTGCGAGGCGACCGGCGGAGATCGACCGCCCTCGGCCGGACAGCGCATCCGAGCAAGAAGAGGCAGCTCAGTCCGCCTTGGCGTCCTTGGCTTCCTCTTCCTTCAGCAATTCCTTCGCGCGCTGGTTCAGATAGGCGCGAATGCCTTCCGCCTGCGCGGGAGTGAGATAGTCGCGGAAGCTCGCCATGCCGTTCTGCGACAAGGCGCCATCGATGACCACCTGCTGCCACACGTCCTTCTCCCGCAGCAGCGTCGAGCGCCGCAGATCCGGGTTGACCGGGCCGCCATGGCAGATCTGGCAGAAGGTGAAGAAATATTTCTGCCCGGTGGCGATCTGCGCCGCCGTGAACCGCTCGTCGCTCGGCGTCGGCTTGTCGAGCGGGATCGGCGTATAGGGCGGCAGCGTGGCCTTGCCCTTCAGCTTGAAGGCGATGATGAGGCCATTGGGCATCTTGTTCTTCATGAACGGCGTGCCCGAGGCCATGCCCATCGATCCGCCATAGCCCGCCATCACCGCGACATATTGCTCGCCATTGACGCGATAGGTGATCGGCCCGGCAAGCACGCCGCGATGCGTCTGGAAGGCCCAGAGCTTCTGCCCGTTGTCGGCCCGATAAGCCTCGAAATCGCCTTTCGCGGTGCCCTGGAAAACGAGATTGCCGGCGGTGGCCAGCGTGCCGCCGTTCCACGGCCAGTCGCGCTGCACTTCCCAGACCGGCTTCTGCGCGATCGGATCATAAGCGACCAGCTTGCCCTTCACCATGCCCTCGAGCGCCTTGCGGCGGCCTTCCACCGTGTCCGGCAGGCCGGGGAGCGGCGGCGGATCGAGGAAGGAGACGGCCGTGTTCCACCGGCCCTCATGGATCTCGAACGGCTTGGCGTCGCCATAGACCAGCGGATGCTCCATCGCGGGGATGTAAACGAGGCCGGTCTTGGGCGAATAGCTCATCGGCATCCAGGCATGGGCGCCGATGCCCGACGGGATGATGAGCTGCGGCCCGTCCTCATAGCGCACATTGGGCTTCTCGATCGGGCGGCCGGTCTTGAGATCGATGCCCTCGGCCCAGTTCTGATAGGCATAGGGCTTGGCCGAGATCAGCTTGCCGTTGGTGCGATCGACCACATAGAAGAACGCGTTCTTCGGCGCCTGCATGAAGACCTTGCGGTCCTTGCCGTCGATCTTGAGGTCGGCGAGCATGATGCCCTGCGTGGCGGTATAGTCCCATGTCTCGCCGGGATTGACCTGATAGTGCCACTTGTACTTGCCGGTATCCGGATCGAGCGCGACGATGGAGGAAAGGAACAGATTGTCGCCCTTGCCCTCGCTGCGCCATTTGTGGTTCCAGGGCGAGCCGTTGCCGACGCCGACGAGGAGCTGGTTCAGCTCCTGGTCGTAGACGACGGAATCCCACACCGTTCCGCCGCCGCCCAGCTTCCAGTAATTGTCGCCGGACCATGTCGGCCGGGCAAGCTTCTCGATGGCTTCGTCCGAGGCGGCGCCGTCCGGCCCGTCCGCCGGATTGCCCGGCACGGTGTAGAAGCGCCAGACCAGCTTGCCCGTCGCGGTGTCATAGGCCGAGACATAGCCGCGCACGCCCAGTTCCGCGCCGCTGTTGCCGATGATGACCTTGTCGCGCACCACGCGCGGCGCCATGGTGATGGTATAGGGCTTCTTCTGGTCGACGGTGATCGTTTCCCAGACCTTCTGGCCCGTCTTCGCGTCGATGGCGATGAGCCGGCCGTCGATGGTGCCGACATAGACCCGGCCCTTCCACACCGCGATGCCGCGATTGACGACGTCGCAGCAGGCATGGGCCGCCTTGGAGCCCTCATTCTCCGGATCGAACTGCCAGAGCTTCTGTCCGGTCGCGGCGTTGACGGCGACCACCTTGGACCATGCGGTGGAGGTGTAGAGGATGCCGTCCACCACGATCGGCGTGCCTTCCTGCCCGCGCGTGGTGTCCAGCTCGACGACCCATGCCGGCGACAATTCGCCGACATTGCCGTCATTGATCTGCGTGAGGTTGGAGAAGCGCTGCTCGGCATAAGTGCGGCCATAGGTCAGCCAGTTGTCGTCATCGCTTGCGGCCGCTTCGAGCCGGGCCTGGTCGATCGCGCCGGGGCCCTTGTCCGCTTCCTCCCTGCCGCCGCCGCAGCCGGCGAGGGCCAGTGCCAGCAGCGCGGTGCTCAGAAACCGCTTTGCCTGCCTTGCCATTCTTTCCCCTCCCTCGATGAACCGTCGCTTGTCCGCCTTCAGCTTCCGACCGGGGCGAGATCACAGCGCCCGGCGAGAGCAGCGCTCGCCGGATGTCTGGATGGAGGGGCCACCGGTCAGGCAGCCCCTCATCTTCCGGTCGATCAGAACTTGAAACTTCCGCCGATGTAGAACCGCCGGCCATTCAAGTCATAGAAGTAGGCGTTGAACGGGCTCGCGCCAATGCCGTTCGCCAGACCCGTGCTGGAAGCATTATATTCCACCAGCGGCGGGGCCTTGTCGAACAGATTATCCACACCCCAGCGCAGCGACGCCGTCTTTGTCACTGAGAAGCTGCCGTTCAGGTTGAACAGATCGTAGGCGGGAGCACCGACGAAGGGCGTGGCGTTATTCGACGTGTAGGCGATCGACTTGGCCGCCGGGAGATGCTGCCACTGCAGCGACACCGACACCGGACCGACACCATAGGTGAAGGTGTTGAACAACTTCCAGCGGAAGGCGCCCGGATTAAGCCCATTCTCGGCGATGGCATTGCTGCCTGCCGGGCCCAGCGTCCCCGCATATTCCACCAGCTGACCCGCCGCGCCGGCAGAAGCCGGAAGTGGAGCGGACTTGAGCGTGAGCAGATAGTTGAAGACGGTGTTGAGGCTGAACGTGCCCGGACCGACCGGGAAGGCCCAGTCGAGCTGAGCGTCGATGCCCTGCGTGCGGAAGCGACCATTGTTGAGATAGGTCACCTGCACGTTGCCGAGGGCGCCGTCTCCCGTCACGCGACCGATTGCCTGGCACTGCGCAGTAGCCGCAGCGGCAGCCGGATTGCTGGTGATCGCGGGGTTGAAGGTCGAATCGAAACAGGCGCGCTGGGCGGTGTCCAGCGTGAGCGGTCCGATCGCGTCGTCGACCTTGATGTTGTAGTAATCGACGCTCAGGCGCAAGCGGCGGAAGAACTCGTTCGACGACGGCGAGTTGATCACCGCACCCAGAGTCCAGGTCTTCGCCGTCTCGGGCTTGATGTTCGGGTTACCGACAAGAGTCGGGAATGCGAATGCCGGGCCGAGGGCGTTGTAGAACTGCGGGTCGCCGTAGAAGACGGCCGCCGTGTCTCGGCCGCTGGTGCCATCGTTCTGATTCATCAAGATCGAGCAGACCGCACGGACATTCGCCGCATTCGGATTTGCCGCAGGATTGGCGGACCAGGCCAGCGTGTTGTTGAGGCGGCAGACGTCACCGCCACCAGCTGCCGTAAAGGTCTGCTGCGGGGCAAGGTAGAGTTCGGCAACGTTAGGCGCGCGGATCGCCTTGTTGTATCCGCCGCGCACGCGGAGCCAGTCGGTGACTTCCCAGTCGCCGGCGGCCTTCCACGTAAACGCATTGCCCGTCGTGTTATAGTCCGCGTTGCGGGCGCCGAGGTTCAGCTCGAACTTCTTCACCAGCGGCAGATCCGCCAGGATCGGAATGAGCAACTCGCCATAGAGCTCCTTGCTGCGGATCGTGCCCGCCGAGCTTCCGCTCGGATAGATACCGATCGTCTGGTCAAGGAAGGACGTGCCCTGCTCGGTCAACGTATCGTTGTGGAAGTCATAGGCATTCTGACGATAGCTGGCACCGAGCGCGACCCGCGCCTGGCCAGCAGGCAGTTCGAACAGGCCGCCCTGGGCGTTCGCCTCGAACACGGTTTGCTGCATCACGGCGCGGTTGGAGAGCGGCGCGCTGATCGCGTCGATGCAATCCTGCGAGATCGGCGTGGCCTTGTTGAAAGGATCGAAGCCGCTGGTGCAGGTCGCTGAGGATGCGCCAAAGCCGCCGAATGCGGCATTCCCCTGCGCCCTGAAGCCGGCACCCCAATTTGGCGCCGAGATCACCGCGCGGAACCGCTCCAGCGAGGCCGTGCCGGTGATTAGCGAGCTGGTCTCCGATTCACCCTGCGACCCGTAGACCTCCCAAGTCCAGTCCGTGCCCGGGATCTTGCCTTCGAAGCCGGCGACCATGTTGTAGGTAAGCACGTCGGTCTTCGACTCACGGTTCATGAAGTCGAGATAATAAGTGAGCTGCCAGGGCCCCGTTGGATCCGCACGGCTGTTCAGGATCGTGGCCAACTCGGTCGGGATCGCGCGGCCGTCATTGGGGATGGCTGCCGACCAACCGTTCACCGACGGTGAGGGCTGGTTGATCGTCCGGGTTTGCACACGGGTGAATGTGCCCTGCGCGAACACGCCAACCCAGTCGTTGATCTCGTAGTTGCCGCGCGTGTAAATGTTGTAGCGCTCGAGCGGGAGCAGCAGCAACTCGTCCTGGAAGTTCTGACCCAGCGTGCCGTCGCCCTGCCTCTTGTACTTGAGGCCAGTCAGATCACCCTTAAAGCGATAGGCGCCTGCCGCCGGGCTCTGGAAGAAACCGGAGAAAGCCGTGCCATCCTCGTTGAAGTAAAGGCGCGAGCCTGCGCCGACCGCACCGGGGGCTGCCCCGGAAAAGATGGAGTTCATCACGGCTTGCGACGGCGTATTTGAACCGATCGGCTGATAGCCCGAGAAGTAGGGGAAGAACTCGTTGCCGGTGAAGCGCGGATCTTGCCACGCATCACGGAACCAGTGGCGGTCACGGCGATAGGCGGATTCACGATTGTTGACCGAGAGGCCGATGGTGATGTTGCCACGCCCGTCCTCGAAGTTCGAGCCCATGATGCCGCTGATCGAATATTCCTGACCGTCGCCTCGCTGGGAGATGCCCATCTGGGCATCGAGCTGCAGGCCCTGGAAATTCTTCTTCAGGATGAAGTTGACCACGCCGGCGACGGCGTCAGCACCATAGGTTGCCGAGGCGCCGCCAGTGATGATCTCGACACGCTCGATTGCGGCGGAAGGAATGGTGTTGATGTCGACCACGCCCAGTGCGTTGGCGGGGGTGGTACGCCGGCCGTCGACCAGCACAAGGCTGCGATTGGTGCCGAGGCCACGCAGCGAGACCGTCGCCGCGCCCGGCGTGTTTGTCGCGGTCGGCTGGATATCGCCACCCAACGAAGGCGTCTGCACCGGCGTGAAGTTCGGCAGCTTGTTGAGGTTGGTTTCCAGCGCTGCTGTGGAGCTTCGCTGAAGAAGTTCTTCGCCAGCCGTCACGATCGGGCTGTTGGCTTCATAGTCGCGGCGCACGATGCGCGAGCCGGTGACGACGATCGCCTGCTCCTCGGCGGCTTGCGGCGCTTCCTGCGCATGCACGGCCTGGGGCAGCGTGAAGACGGTGAGCGCGGTGGAACATGCCAGGGCCGCGCGCCTGCAATGGATGCCGAATATGGAAGTCATTGGTTCCTCTCCCTTACCAGTGGCCCGTCTGGTGGGCCGACCAGTCCTGGCGAACCGGACCCTCGCTGAATTGCTCATTATCGAGGTTGCCAGCGATGCTGGCGTGCCGGTTTCACAGGCTGGCGGAGGGAAACTAGCTATCATGATATATTCATTCAAGCGGAGTTCATCATCCTTACACAACGAACAGCCGACTGTGCCCTGAAAGCAACATGTATTATAAATGACTGAATATTTTGAATAATATTCCGTCCTGAGCGGCGTTTTGTCATGGTCTCTCTGTGCGCCGAACGGTGACCGAAATGGATAATATCAACTTGAGGCTCTCAGGCGATGCGATCAGGCCGAGGGGAAATCGCTCCCGGTGAGCAGCTGGTCGGGGGACGCACGCACGGCCTCGATCTGCGCCAGCGCAACCGGCAGGCGCTGGTGCAGGAAAAATGTCGCGGCGGCCCGCTTGGACTTCAGCATGCCCTGATCCGCCTGCCCGGCGACCAGACGCTTCTCCGCTTCCTCGGCCTGGAGCCCGAGCAGCCAGCCGCCGGCCACAGCGCCGCACAGGGCAAGGAATGGCGAGGCCGCCGCGCCCACGCCCGCCGAATCATGCGCGAGCATCGCTTCGCGGGCTTGCGCCAGCCGCTCGAGCGCGACCGTCATGGCTTGCCGCGCCTCCTGATCCTGCCAGTCATCGATGTCGCGCCGGATCGCGCTTTCAAGTTCGGCCATCCCAGTCCCATTGTCGAGCCGCAGCTTGCGGCCGGCCAGGTCCATGGCCTGAATGCCGTTGGTTCCTTCGTAAATGGCCGCGATGCGCGCGTCGCGGTAATGCTGGGCGACGCCGGTTTCCTCGATGAAGCCCGCGCCGCCATGCACCTGGATCGCCAGGCTCGACACCTCGATGCCGACGTCGGTCGCCCAGGCCTTGCTGATCGGGGTCAGCAGATCAGCGCGGCGCTTCCAGTAAGCGCGCGCCTCTGACTCCGGCTCGCTATGCGCCCGGTCCACGGCAGCGGCATTGGCATAGACGATCGCGCGGGCCGCCTGTGTCAGGCTGTGCATGGTCATCAGCATCCGGCGCACGTCGGCATGGCCGATGATGGGGCCGAACTGCACGCGTTCCGCTGCATAGGCCCGCGCATCCTGCCAGGCCCGCTCGGCGATGGCGACGCCCTGATTGCCGACATTGATGCGGGCGTGGTTCATCATCGTGAACATCGCCGCCATGCCGCCATGGGGCTGGCCGATCAGCCAGCCGACGCACGCCCCCTCCTCGCCCAGCGCCATGGTGCAGGTGGGCGAGGCATGGATGCCCATCTTGTGCTCGAGTGCGATGCAGCGGATGTCGTTGCGCGTGCCCGGCTTCCCGTCCGCGTCCGGCAGATATTTGGGGACCAGGAACAGGCTGATCCCTTTCGATCCCGCCGGGGCGTCCGGCAAGCGCGCGAGCACAAAATGGATGATGTTCTCGGCGAGGTCATGCTCGCCCCAGGTGATGAAGATCTTCTGGCCGCGCAGCCGATAGGTGCCATCGTCCGCAGGCGTGGCGGACGTGCGCAGCGCGCCCACATCGGAGCCCGCCTGGGGTTCGGTGAGCAGCATGGTCCCTGCCCAGTGGCCGGAGACGAGATGCGGCAGGTACAGCGCCTTCATCGCCGCGTCGCCATGCGCCTGCAGGGCCTCGATCGCGCTCAGCGTGAGCATCGGGCACAGCGAGAAGGCCATGTTCGCGGCCGTGAACTGCTCCTGCACCGCCACCGAGAGCACGAAGGGCAGGCCTTGCCCGCCATGCGCGGGATCGGCGGAAAGGCCATTCCAGCCCGCTGCCACATAATCGCGATAGGCCTCCGCGAAGCCCGCTGGCAGCGTTACCCTGCCCTCCGCCAGCCGCGCGCCCTCGCGATCGCCGATCGCGTTGAGCGGCGCGAAGCCCTGTTCCGCCAGCCGCGCCGATTCCTCGAGGATCTGGCGGGCAAGCTCGGGCGTCGCGTCATCGAAGCCGGGCAGCGCACTCAGGCTCTCCAGCCCCGCGACCGTCTCCAGCACGAAAAGCTGCTCGCCGGTCGGCGCGTGATAGTCCGCCATAAAAATCCTCTCCATTGATTTGGACCGACCTGTATCGCGAAACGCGACGCTCGTGTAGGTCCGGCGATCGGCCGACGAGCGAGGACGGGGACACGCCTGCATCATGGAGACGATCGGGATGAAAAGGAGCGGTGCGCCGGGGCGGCGGTTCGCCTGGTCGCGCCAGCTCTATGTGCAGGTGCTGATCGCCATCGTCGCGGGCGTGCTGCTCGGCACGCTGCGCCCGGAATGGGGCAGCGCGATGAAGCCTTTGGCCGATGGGTTCATCAAGCTCATCAAGATGGTGATCGCGCCGGTCATTTTCCTCACGCTGGTGAGCGGCATCGCCCACATGCGCGCGCTGGGAGAGCTGGGCCGCGTCGCCGCCCGCGCCTTCGGCTATTTCATCGTGGTGTCGACGCTGGCGCTGGTGGTCGGCCTCGTCGTCGCGAATGTCGCGCAGCCCGGCGCCGGCCTCAACATCGATCCGCGTACGCTCGATAGCGAGGCTGTGTCCGGCTATGTCGGCGCGGCCGCGCACAGCAGCCTTTCCGCCTTCCTGCTGGACATCATTCCCACCACGCCGCTCTCCGCCCTTACGGAGGGATCGATCCTGCAGGTGCTGTTCGTCGCGGTGCTGTTCGGCATCACCATCGCGCTGGTCGGGGAGCCCGCCGAGCCGGTGGTCGATCTCGTCGACCGGCTGGCGGTGATCGTCTTCAGGCTCGTCGCGCTGCTCATGCGACTTGCCCCGGTCGGTGCCTTCGCTGCCATGGCCTATACGATCGGGCATTATGGCCTTGGCGTGCTCGGCAATCTGGTGGGGCTCGTCGCGGCCTTCTACCTCACCTCGGCGCTGTTCGTGCTGCTGGTGCTGGGGGCCATCGCCCGGGCCAATGGTTTCTCCATCCTGCGCCTCATTGCCTATCTCCGCAGCGAATTGCTGCTGGTGCTGGGTACCTCGTCCTCGGAAGCGGCGCTGCCGCCGCTCATCGCCCGGCTCGAATCGGCCGGTTGCGCGCCCGGCATCGTCGGCCTCGTGGTGCCGCTGGGCTACAGCTTCAATCTCGACGGCACGAACATCTACATGACGCTGGCGGCGCTGTTCATCGCGCAGGCCTGCGGCGTGGACCTGTCACTGGGCGAGCAGATCGCGCTGCTGACGGTCGCAGTGATCTCCAGCAAGGGCGCGGCGGGCGTGACAGGCGCGGGCTTCATCACGCTTGCCGCCACGCTGGCGGTGGTGCCGAGCGTGCCCATCGCGGGCATGGCACTGATCCTCGGCATAGACCGGTTCATGAGCGAATGCCGCGCGCTCACCAACTTCATCGGCAATGCAGTGGCGACGATCGTTGTCGCCAAATGGGAAGGCGAGCTCGATCGCGATATGCTGGCGCGGGCACTGGGCAAATAGCCCGGCGCCCGCGCCACCCCCTTATTGCGTGGCGAGATGCTCCGCGAAGAACGGCAGCACGAACGTGCGGAACCGCTCCGCGACCCGATTGCCATGATCGCCGTCATAGATGCTGTAGCTGTGCGGCACGCCGAAGCGGGTGAGGAGCCGCGTCATTTCCTGGTTGTCGGCGAGCAGGAAATCCTTGTCGCCCACGTCCATGGCGATCGCTTTCATGCTGCGCAGCGCCGGCAGATATTGGGGCACCAGCGCATGGGGCGCATTCGCGGCCCATTGCGCGAGCACGCCGGGCTGCACCACGCCATCCTTCGTGCCGAGGTCGAGGAAGAAGGGCGGCTTGTCCGGCGCCGGTGACCAGGCTGCGGCCGCCGCGAAATCGGCGCGCACCCCGAAATCGC
The DNA here is from genome assembly GCF_000283515.1 of Sphingobium sp. SYK-6. Lineage (GTDB taxonomy): Bacteria > Pseudomonadota > Alphaproteobacteria > Sphingomonadales > Sphingomonadaceae > Sphingobium > Sphingobium lignivorans. The sequence goes on along the minus strand of NC_015976.1, from coordinate 576,357 downwards.
CCTCAAGCGCTTGCGCCATGTCCATCGCCTCGAGCTGCTTTCCGCGTTCCGGCGTGATGCCGCGGGCGGAAAGGCAGCAACTGCTCATGGCATAAAGGCTCGAGAACACGCCCGGATATTTCATGCCGATCTTGAGCGTGCCGTATCCGCCCATCGAATGGCCGGAAAGGCCGCGTCCCTCGCGCCGGGCGATGGTGCGGTAATGGCCGTCGATGTAGGCGACCAGATCGCGGGCAATGAAGCTCTCGAAATCGCCGACGGTCGACGAGCTCGAATACATGGCGCCGCCATGCTTGGTATAGCTGTCCGGCACGACGAGGATCATGTCCCGATCGCCCAGCGCCTCCGCGAAGCCGATGAACCCGTCATATTTCGCGGCCGTCGCCATGAAGCCGTGGAGGAAATAGACGACGGGATAACGCCGGTTCGTATCGCGCGCATAGCCGGACGGCAGGACGACGATCACCTCGCGCTCGGCGCTGTTGCCCTCAAGATTGCCCGCGATGGCCGGGGAATGCACGCGCACCTTCTCCACGGACACCTGCGCCGTGGCCGGCACCGCCATCGCGAGGCCGAGGGCAGCCAGGCCTTCGCCGAGCCGCCGCATCCATCCCGGGAATCGCATACCCCCTCCTTGTTGATTTTGTCCAGTCATCGATAGCGCAGCGGGCGCGCGATGCCAAGGCTTCTCGGCAAGGCTTGTGGGTTGCCTCGGCAAGACTTAGATTGGGAACCATGGCCCACCATCGGCACGATCACAACGAACCCACCGGCTCCCTGCTGGAGACGGCCGCGCGCGCGACGCTTGAAGGCAAGGGCGAGCAATGGACCGAGATGCGCGGAGACATTTTCACCGTGCTCGCGGCGGAGGAAAAGCCCGCCTCGGCCTATGACATCGCCGACAAGGTTTCACGCAAGCGCGGCAAGCGCGTGGCACCCAACAGCGTTTATCGCATCCTCGATCTGTTCGTGACGAACAATCTCGCCCAGCGGGTCGAGAGCGCGAATGCCTACATCGCCAACGCGCATCCCGGCTGCCTTCACGATTGCATCTTCCTCGTCTGCAAGACCTGCGGGGAAGCCACGCATATCGATGACGACACGCTGACCGGGCGCGTGCGGGGCGTGGCGGCGCATGAGGGCTTCAAGGCCGAACGCCCCGTGATCGAAGTGCTCGGCACCTGCGCCAAGTGCGGCTGAAGGCCCGGACCGAATCAATAATCATGCATGCCCCGGCGCGGTGTTGGCCCACATGAACCTTGCCCCCCACTATCGCCTCTGCCGGAATATCCCGGTGTAGCGTGCCAGCAGCAGGATGGCGCTGGGCCAGACCATCGTGTTCCAGATGTCCTTCCAGCTTTCCTGCCAGGGGATGGGCAGTGATCTGCGCAGGCTTTCCCAGATATCCATCACCTCGCCCAGCAGGGCGCACCCCAGCACCAGCAGCCACGGCTTCCAGCTGCCGATCCGCCAGCGCAGGAGCAGCACGGCGCCGAAATACAGGACCAGCGCGACATGGATATGCAGCGCATCCCGCGTGAGGCCGGTAAAGGCGACCAGCCAGACCTTGCTTTGCTGAATGAAATCCACGCGTCAGTTGAACTGCGTCATGCTCAGCAGATTGCCTTCCGGATCCTTGAACCAGACGATTCGCACATCGCCGTCCGGACTGGTCCAGACGCCGCGCGGATCCTGCCCGAAGCCGGTGTAGATCTCGCATGAGGTCCCGGTGGCCTCCAGCCGGCCCAGCGCGGTGTCGAGATCGTCGACTTGCCAGCCCAGCACGGCATGCGGCCCGGGCACATGGTCACCCACGGCGGTCAGGCGCAGCGACGTCCCTCCGCCAAGGTCGAACGTCGCCGCATAGGGATCCTCCGCGAGCAGAGGCAGACCCAGCACATCCCGGTAGAATGGCTTGAGAGCACCGACGTCCCTACTCAGCACGAACGCGATGGCGCGCCCTCCGCTCACGACCCCCATGAACTCACTCCTTTCGTTCGCCCAGGCGCTTATAACAAGTTTCGCGCGAACATGGTTCGACATTTGAGCCCGGGCACACTAAATGCCGGACATGATCGATCAGCCCGAGACGCCCCTGCTCGACCAGGTGCGCGATCCTGCCGACCTTCGTAAACTTGCCCCGGGCCAGCTGCGGCAGCTCGCGGACGAACTGCGCGCAGAGATGATTTCCGCGGTAGGCGTCACCGGGGGCCATCTCGGTTCCGGGCTCGGCGTGGTCGAGCTGACCGCTGCCATCCATTATGTGTTCAACACGCCGGAGGACCGGCTGGTGTGGGACGTGGGCCATCAATGCTACCCGCACAAGATCCTCACGGGCCGGCGGGACCGCATCCGCACGCTCCGGCAGGGTGGCGGCCTCTCCGGCTTCACCAAGCGCAGCGAGAGCCAATATGATCCGTTCGGCGCCGCGCATTCCTCGACCTCGATCAGCGCCGCGCTCGGCTTCGCCATCGCCAACCGGCTGACCGGCAGGTCGGGCAAGGCAATCGCCGTCATCGGCGATGGCGCCATGTCCGCCGGCATGGCGTATGAGGCGATGAACAACGCGCGGGAAGCCGGCAACCGGCTGATCGTCATCCTCAACGACAATGACATGTCGATCGCGCCGCCGGTGGGCGGACTGTCCGCCTATCTGGCGCGCATCGTCTCCAGCCGCGAATTCCTCTCGGTGCGCGAGGCGCTCAAGAAGCTGGCCCGCAAGCTCCCCCGCCCGCTGCACCACGCGGCCCGCAAGACCGACGAGTTCGCGCGCGGCATGGCGATGGGCGGCACGCTCTTCGAGGAGCTGGGCTTCTATTATGTCGGGCCGATCGACGGCCACAATCTCGACCAGCTCATCCCGGTGCTGGAGAATGTGCGCGACATGGCGGACGGGCCGGTGCTCGTCCATGTCGTCACGCAGAAAGGCAAGGGCTATGCGCCCGCCGAAGCCGCTGCCGACAAATATCATGGCGTGCAGAAGTTCAACGTCATCACCGGCGAGCAGGTGAAGGCGCCGGCCGGGCCGCCGAGCTATACCAATGTGTTCGCGCAGGCCCTGATGGACGAAGCCCAGCGCGACGATCGGGTCGTGGCCATCACGGCCGCCATGCCCTCGGGCACGGGGCTGGACAAGTTCCAGAAGGCCTTCCCGGCGCGCTGCTTCGATGTCGGCATTGCCGAGCAGCATGCCGTCACATTCGCCGCCGGCCTGGCGGCGCAGGGCATGCGGCCCTTCTGCGCCATCTATTCCACCTTCCTCCAGCGCGCCTATGATCAGGTGGTGCATGACGTGGCGATCCAGAACCTGCCGGTCCGCTTCGCCATCGATCGCGCGGGGCTGGTGGGTGCGGACGGCTCGACTCACGCCGGCAGCTTCGACATCACCTATCTCGCCACATTGCCGAACATGGTGGTGATGGCGGCGGCGGACGAGGCGGAGCTGGTCCACATGGTCCACACCGCCGCATGCCATGACGAGAGCCCCATCGCCCTGCGCTATCCGCGCGGCAATGGCGTGGGCGTGGCGCTGCCCGCGACGCCGGAGCGGCTGGCGATCGGCAAGGGCCGCCTGCTGCGCGAAGGCAAGAAGATCGCGATCCTCTCGCTGGGCACAAGGCTGGAGGAGGCCCTGAAAGCCGCTGACACGCTGGACGCGCGCGGCCTTTCCACCAGCGTGGCCGATCTGCGCTTCGCCAAGCCGCTCGATGAAGCGCTCATCCGGCGGCTGCTGACCACGCATGACGTCGCGGTGACGATCGAGGAAGGCGCCATTGGCGGCCTTGGCGCCCATGTGCTGACGCTGGCGAGCGACGAGGGCCTGATCGACGGCGGCCTGCGCCTGCGCACCATGCGCCTGCCGGACATCTTCCAGGATCAGGACAAGCCCGAGAAGCAATATGACGACGCCCGCCTCAATGCGCCGCACATCGTCGAGACGGTGCTGACGGCGCTGCGCCACAACAGCGCGGGCGTGGAGGAAGCGGGCGCGCGCGCGTGACGCCGGGCACCATCCGCACCGGTGTCGGCGGCTGGACCTACGAGCCCTGGCGCGACAATTTCTACCCGGCCGATCTGCCCAAGGCCCGGGAGCTGGATTATGCCGTCAATCATCTCGGCACCATCGAGATCAACGGCACTTTCTACCGCACCCAGACTCCCGCGACATACGCCAAATGGCGTGACGCCGCGCCCGAGGGCTTCGTCTATGCGGTGAAGGCGCTGCAATATTGCGTGGCGAAGAAGAAGCTGGCGGAAGCGGAGGAGTCCATCGGGCGCTTCCTGTCATCCGGCCTGTCCGAACTGGGCGACCGGCTCGGCCCGATCCTGTGGCAGTTCCGCGAGACGCGCCAGTTTGATCCGGACGACATCGCCGCTTTCATGGCGATGCTGCCCGCGCGGATCGATGGCGTGCGCACGCGCCACGTGGTGGAAGTGCGGCACGAGAGCTTTGCCTGCCCCGAGTTTGTCGCGCTGGCGCGGCGGCACGGCGTGGGTATCGTCGTGGCGGCGCATGACAAGCATCCGATGATCGCCGATCCCACGGCGGATTTCATGTATGCACGGCTCATGCAGAGCCAGGAGGACGTGCCAACGGGCTATGGTCCGGACGAACTGGACCGCTGGGCAGGCATTGCCCGCATGTGGTCCGAGGGACAATGTCCGGCGGAGCTGACCTATGTCACTGACGGAGATGTCACGGGCGAAAACGCCGCGGACGGATCGGCCCGCGACGTGTTCATCTATTTCATTTCAGGTGCCAAGCTGAGAAACCCGGCGGCAGCCATGGCTCTCGCCGATCGACTGGCCAATCCCGCTTAGGCGCGATCCCCGAGGGGCCCGCCCTCGCTTTCAACCGGCCGGCAGAGACATCTCGTCACCCGAAACGTCCCTGCCGGATGTCGGCCAATCAGGCGTGGGTGCGGATATGGGCGCCCGCATCCTCCGGGTCGACCTTGCGCCCCAAGAGCAATCTGAAGCGGCCCTTGATGCTCATGTCGGCCGTCCAGATCTCCAGGTCGTCGAGATCGAAGCGCAGCATGAGGAGCTTGGGGTCGGACCGGCCCTGCTCGTACCAGGCAGCGACGCCGCTGGACCAGAAGCGATCGATCACGCCCGGATCCTTTTCCTCCACGAGCCGGCCGGAAATGCAGGCGAAGAGATCATGATCCCGCGCGGCGAACTGGGCCATGGCAGGGCCACCGGCCGCGAGCCGGTTGTCGGTCACGGTGAAAAACCAGATCGCGCCACCCCGCTGCGGGCCCAGCGCCTCGTCAAGCTGCGCGGTCATCGGCAGGGCGTGTTCCCCGCTGCCATCGCGCCGGACCATGAGGATGGGGCTGTCGGCCAGCGCCTTCCAGAATTGATGCGTGACTTCCCGCTCAAGATCGTCGGACATGGAGGCTCTCCTTTCCTCCATGCAACGGGCGGCGCGGGCTTTGGTTGCCCGGCCGTGCGGCGGCGTTACTGACCGCCGCCGACCACGCGTGCGGTCTGGCCGTCACCTTCCGGCGCGGCGACGATGTCCTGCGTGGTCGAGCCCTTGTCGATCACCTCGGTCTGGTTGTCGCCCACGGAGGAGCGGATGCCGACCTCGGCCGTCGACCGGCCCGCCTCACGCAGCGCGGCACTCTCGCCGCCGCTACGCGGGGCCGTGCCGCCGAACATGGCCTCCAGGGCCTGCTGCTGCAGCGTGTTCTGCTGGCTCGCCGCCGTACCGGGCGCCGGCGGGGTGAGCGCGAAATCGGGCGGAATGACCAGCGGGGGCTGGCGGGAGACCGCCATCTCGTCCGGCCGGTCACGATTGAACAGATTGGTGCCGCCACAGGCCGAGAGCGTCGCGACGCCGGCGAGCATCAGCGGAAGGCGGTAAGTCGTACGCATCTTAACGGGACTCCTTGGGTGCGGCCTTTTCGCGCAGCAGCAGCGCGCGTGCAAGCAGGATGAGGACGCCGATGGTGATCGCGGCATCGGCGAGGTTGAAGATGAGGAAGGGACGCCACTCGCCAATGTGGAAGTCCGCATAGTCGATGACATAGCCCAGGCGCACGCGGTCGATGATGTTGCCGATGGCGCCGCCGAGCACGAGGCCGAGCGCCACGGCATCGTCACGCTGCGTCTCGCGCCACATCCACCAGGCCACGAAACCGGCGATCGCCATGGTCATGGCCACCAGCGCCCAGCGCATCAGCTCCGTCTCGGCATAGAAGAAGCCCATCGAGACGCCGCGATTCTCGGTCCAGGTGAGATTGAAGAAGGGCAGCAGCTCGATGCCCAGCGGCCCGCGCGACTGGAGCTGGAGCGTGTGCGTCACGAAGAACTTGATGAGCTGGTCGAACAGCACGATGCCGCCCGCAAGCGACAGGCCAAGCCTGCGATGAAAGGCCGGCACGCGCGTCACGCCAGCACCGCCGCACAGCGATCGCACAGCGCGCCGTCGTCCGTCACTTCGGGCAGGTGGCGCCAGCAGCGGCCGCATTTGTGATGCGTCGTCGGGCTGATCGCGGGACTTTCCAGAGCCGCATCCTCGCTCACATTCGCCACGATGCACATCTCCGCGAAATCCACCGCCTCGGGAACATCGGCCATGCGCACGTCCGCCTCCAGGCTGGACCGCACGACCTTCTCCCGCCGCAGGGGCTCAATGGCTTCGTTCACCTGATCGCGAGATGAACGGATCGCCGCCCAGCGCACGCCAAGCGACGGATCGCGCCACCGGGCATCCACGTCCGGCCATTCGAGCATGTGCACCGAGCCGTCCTCATCGGGATAGCGCGCCTGCCAGACTTCTTCCGCCGTGAAGGGAATGACCGGCGCGGCATAGCGCACCAGCGCATGGAACAGATGATCCAGCACGGTGCGATAGGCCCGGCGCTTGTCCGTTTCCTGCCCGCTCGCCGGGTTGACGTCGCAATAGAGGCAATCCTTGCGGATATCGAAGAAGAAGGCGGACAGATCATTGTTGGCGAACTCGCCCAGCGCGCGCACATAGCGGCCGAATTCCAGCCAGTCCTCGGACTGCGCCTCGCGATCCACCACGGACCGCAGTTCCATGTCCAGCTCGGCGAGGCGGTGGAGCATGTAGCGCTCCAGCTCGGGCATGCCGGCGACGGGCACCCGGTCCGCCGTCTCGAAGCCGGCGAGCGCGCCAAGCAGATAGCGGAAGGTGTTGCGCAGCTTGCGATAGGCGTCGGACGCGCCGGACAGCACTTCCTTGCCGATGCGCACATCGTCGAAATAATCGGTGCTGGCCGCCCACAGGCGAAGGATGTCCGCGCCGCTTTCGTCGATCACCTTGAGCGGATCGACGACATTGCCCAGGCTCTTGGACATCTTGCGCCCCTGCCCGTCGAGCGCGAAGCCGTGCGTGAGGACAGCCTTGTAGGGCGCCTGCCCGCGCGTGCCGCAGCTCTCCAGCAGGGAGGACTGGAACCAGCCGCGATGCTGGTCCGAGCCCTCGATATAGAGATCGGCGCGGACGCCCTCGCCATAGCGTGCCTCGACGACGAAGCTGTGCGTCGAGCCGCTGTCGAACCACACGTCGAGAATGTCGTTCACCACCTCGAAATCGGCGAGGCGATAGCGCGGACCCAGCAGCGCCTGATGATCGGCGCCGAACCAGGCATCCGCACCGCCCTGACGGAATGCCTCCACGATGCGGGCATTCACCTCGGGATCGCTCAGATACTGGCCGGTCTGGCGGTCCACATAAAGCGCGATCGGCACGCCCCAGGCGCGCTGGCGCGAGATGACCCAATCCGGCCTGTCGCTCACCATCGCATGGATGCGGTTGCGCGAACGCGCGGGCACCCAGCGGGTCTGCTCGATGGCATCGAGCGCGACTTCGCGCAGCGTCGGGCCATTGGTCATGATGTGATCGGGCGTGTCCGGGTTCACCGCCATGGCGATGCCCGCGCCCACCCCGGCCATGAGGCTCGGCACCACGAAATCGGATGCGGTGGCCGCCTTGTCCATCGGGATGAACCATTGCGGCGTGCAGCGATAGATGATCCGCGCCTTGGAACGCCATGAATGGGGGTAGCTGTGCTTCAGCTCGCCCACGGACAGCAATTGCCCCGTGGCGCGCAGGTCCGTCAGGATCGGGCCGTCGGGGCCATTGAACTTCGTGTTGATGACGCTGCCCTGGCCGCCGAGCCACGGCCAGTCGTCGCGATAGCGGCCATCGTCCGTGACGGCGAACACGGGATCGATGCCCACCGCCTTGCAGGCGATGAAGTCTTCCTCGCCATGATCGGGCGCCATGTGGACGAGGCCGGTGCCGGCATCGGTGGTGACATGATCGGCGGCGATGAACGGGCGGGGACGATCGAAGAAGTTGGACAGCGGGCCCTTCCCGCTCGCGTCACCCCGGACTTGATCCGGGGTCCCGCTGCCTTCGCCGCCGGTTGAAGAAGAAGCTGGATCCCCGCTTTCGCGGGGATGACGAAGGAGGTTGGCCATCGGGTGGCGCGCGATGGCGCCGGCGAGCTGGGAGCCTTTGATGAACCCTTCCGAACGCTCCCAAAGGACATTCTCTTCACTATCGGGATCTTCAAAGAGACCTTGCAAGCGATCGAGGACAGGGAGCATCAGTTCCCGTGCGACCAGGAAACGGGTAGCCGGTACAGGGCTGGGACGCTTGTTGTCAGACGAATAGGTCAGGACGACATACTCAATATCCTCCCCATAAGCGATCGCCTGATTCACAGGGATCGTCCACGGGGTCGTCGTCCAGATCACCGCATAAGCGCCGACCAGCTCGGGCGCGTTCGGCGCCTCGACGATCTCGAAGGCCAGATCGATCTGGGTCGAGACGACATCCTCATATTCCACCTCGGCCTCGGCCAGCGCGGTCTTTTCGACCGGGGACCACATGACCGGCTTGGCGCCGCGATAGAGCTGGCCGCTTTCGGCGAACTTCAGCAGCTCGCCGACAATCGCCGCCTCGGCCTCGAACTTCATGGTGAGATAGGGGTCATCCCAGTCGCCCATGATGCCGAGGCGCTTGAACTGCTCCTTCTGCACGCCGACCCACTGCTCGGCATAAGCGCGGCACTCGGCGCGGAATTCCTGCGGCGGCACCTCGTCCTTGTTCAGCTTCTTCTTGCGATAGGCTTCCTCGATCTTCCACTCGATGGGGAGACCGTGGCAATCCCAGCCGGGCACATAAGGCGCGTCCTTGCCGAGCAGGCTCTGGCTGCGCACGATGATGTCCTTGAGGACCTTGTTCATCGCATGGCCCATGTGGATGTCGCCATTCGCATAAGGCGGGCCGTCATGCAGGATGAAGCGCTCGCGCCCTTCGCGCTGGGCGCGCAGCTTGCCGTACAGGTCCATCGCTTCCCAGCGCGCGAGAATGCCCGGCTCCTTCTGCGCGAGGCCCGCCTTCATGGGAAAGTCGGTCTGGGGCAGGAAGACGGTGCTCTTATAGTCTGGCTGGTCGGTCATGGTTTTCCGGTCAGGTCCGCCGCCGGTCCGGGACTGTCGAGACGCCGGACGCCCCGGAGCAATGGGGCGGCATTTCGACAGGCTCAGCCGAGCGGGCTTGGCTTACATGCAGGTGCATCGTTCAGCATGCGCCCCTACGCGAGCGCGCGGACCTGCGCAAGCGAGAGGCCTGTCCTGCCATGGGAAGCCGCGCCGGTCCGCAACGCCCGATCCCGGCTCAGAACTGCGACGAAGGAACCTTCCCGCGCGTTTGGACGTTTGCGCGTCATCAACAGGGCCTATGCCCGGCCGCGATCTTCATTCCGACCGTCGACGGCCAAAATGCAGGGAGAATTCCGATGTCGCTCGTCAGTGTCGTGATCATTCTGGTCGTCGTCGGCGTGCTGCTGTGGCTGATCAACACCTACATCCCCATGGACGGGAAGATCAAAAGCATCCTGAACGTCGTGGTCGTCATCGCCGTGATCCTCTGGCTGCTGCAGGCCTTTGGCGTGCTGGGCTCGCTGGGCGACGTGCGCGTCGACTGATCGCAGGCGCGGTTCCGGTCCCGCCGCCGGGCGGGCCGGCCTACATGCTTTCACAGAAGGAGAACTCATGAAAACGTCCCTGGCAATCTTTGGAGCCGCCCTGCTTGCTGCCACGCTTCCGGCGTGCAGTGACCGGGCTCAGGAGGAAAGTCGCGAGGCCGGCGATGCGATCGGCTCGGATATCGAGGAAGCCGGCGATGACGCGGTGCAGGCCACCGAAGAGGCGGCCGACGACGCTGGCGCAGCCGCGCGGGACCTCGGCCGGGACATCAGCGAAGGCGCAGATGCCGCGGCTGACGAAACCGGAGAAGCGATGAGCGAGGCCGGCAACCGGATCCGCGACTGACCCTTCAATCCAAATGCGAATGACAAGCCCGAAGCCGGCATCGCGGTGCCGCTTCGGGCTTTCAATATTTACAGGGCGGCGCAGCGGGTTATGCAGAGAGCATAGACATCGCAAGCGGCGTCGGCACCGGGCCGGGCACCAGGCTGCGAGCCGGAGACGACATGCCGATCGCCCTTTTTCGCACAGCTTTCCTCTCTGGCCTTGCTTTCCTTCTTCCGGCCACCGCCCAGGCCCAGCAGACGAGCAGCGACAAGGAACCCCTGCGCATCCGCGTCGCGCTCGGGCCTCAGCTCGTCCCCGCCTATCCCGGAGCCGACCGGGTCTCGCTGCGTCCGTTCATGGAAGTCGATCTGGCCCGTGGCGAGAGCCCCTTTCCCTTCGAGGCGCCGGATGAAAGCTTCGGCTTTCCGCTGGCGCGCGTGGGGACATTCGAGATCGGCCCCGCGCTCAATTTCGAGGGAAGGCGCCGGAGCAGCGACACCGCGCCGGGCATCGCCACGGTCGAAAGAACCCTGGAAGCGGGCGCCTTCGTCCAATTCTATGTCGTGGAGACGCTGCGACTGCGCGCGGACGTGCGGCGCGGCCTGGGCGGCCACAAGGCCTGGGTCGGCGGGCTCAGTGCCGACTGGGTCCTGCGGGACGCGGACAACTGGCTGGTCTCGGCCGGGCCCCGCCTCACGCTGGGCGGCAAGCGCCTTCATCGCGCCTATTTCGGGGTGTCGCAGGCGGAAAGCGCGGCTTCCGGCCTGCCCGCCTTCGATCCCGGCGGCGGCGCGCAGGCCGTGGGCGGCACGGTCGGCTTCATCCGCCAGATCGACCAGCGCTGGAGCGTGCATGGCTATGCGCGTTATGACCGGCTGATCGGCGATGTCGCCGACTCGCCGATCGTGCGGGACTATGGATCGCGGGACCAGATTTCCGGCGGGCTGGCGCTGAGCTATACTTTCCGCCGGGCCCGGCGCTGAGGCACGCGCCTCATTCCAGCGCCGAATCCCAATGCTCCACGATCAGGCCGTCGCGCACGCGATAGCTGTCATACCACCAGACGGGGCGGAGGCGCGCGGGATCATGCGGATCCGGCACCTCGCGGCGGAACATGAGCTGCACCAGATCGCCCTCGGCGAGGACAAACTCGAAGCGGGTGAGCGGATAGGTGCCCGGCGCCCGGGGCGGCGAATCCTCGAATTCCTTGCGAAGGAAAGCGACGAGCGCCTCCAGCCCTGAAGGCGCGCTCGGGCTGTTCTGGATGTAATCGCGGGCGATATAGTTCGCCGCCGCCGCGACGTTGCGCCCGTCGATCACCTCGTGCCACATCTCCAGCACGACCTGCTTGTTCGCGGCTTCGATCGCCCGCTGGGCATCCGTCATACCGTTCCCCCTCCGCTTACGTCGTCAGCCGCGCAAAGGCCGGGGAGGCCGTGAAGGCCTCCCATGTGGTGCGCCATTTGCGGACCGGCTTCGCGTCGGGCCAGAACGGCGTCCACATCTCGCCGGGCTCTGCGCCAAGGGCACGGGCCACTTTCTGGCTGGCCGCATTGCTGTCATCGATCATGTGCAGCGTCTCGGTCCTGCCCAGCGCGTCATGCGCCCAGCGGAAAGCCGCCGCCGCCGCTTCGCTCGCATATCCCTTGCCCTGATAGGACGGGAAAATCCCCCAGCCGATCTCGAAGGCCGGCCAGCCGGGCGGCTCCAGCGGACCGACATGGCCGATAAAGGCACCGCTCGCCTTCTCCTCGACCGCGAAATTCCCGAAGCCGCGCGCGACCCAATGGCCGGCAAGCGAGCAGAAGCGCTGCCAGCTCTCGCCATGGGAAAGCCCCCGGCCCTCCCGGGTGATGAAAGTGGCGAACGCATCGTCAGCCATCTGCGCGCAGAAGGTGTCGACATCCTCGGCGCGGAAAGCGCGCAGGATGAGACGCGGTGCTTCGATGGTGGGCGGTTGGGTCACGGTCCTCTCCTGTCCTCTTGTCTTCCTATCTGAGGGCAGGAGAGCGACCGATGCAACAGATCTGCGCAAGGGACGCGCGCGGGGCGAGTCTTTCCCCGCGTCTCAGGGCGCGGCGGCGAGGATCGCCCGGGCGCGGGCGACGTCTTCGTCCATCTGCGCGACAAGAGCCTTCAGGCTGTCGAACTTCTCCTCGGGACGCAGCCGCTCGATCAACGCGATTTCCACGGTCTGATCGTACAGACTCTCCGAGAAATCGAAGATGAAGGTTTCCAGCAGTTCCTTCGGAGGCTGGAAAGTGGGACGGATGCCGAGGCTGGCGGCGCCCGGCAGCACTCGCCCGTCCGACAGCAGCACCCGCACCGCATAGATACCGTAGGCCGGGCGAAGATAGTCGCCCAGATCCATGTTCGCGGTCGGGAAGCCGATGGTGCGCCCGCGCTTGTCCCCGTGGATGACCGGCGCGGCGATGGTGAAAGGCCGGGTGAGCAGCCGCGTCGCGGTGGCGCAATCCCCCGCCGCCAGCGCCTCGCGGATGCGGCTCGACGAGATCACGGCGCCCGTCTCGTCCCGCACGGCGGCAACGGCCTCCACGGCCAGCCCATGGCTCGCGCCCAGCGTCGCCAGCGTCGCGATGGTACCGCTGCGACCGCGGCCGAATGTGAAATCCTCGCCGGTGACCACGCCCGCCGCCGCGAGCCTGCCGCAGAGCAGGTCGACGAACGCTTCGGCACTCATGGCCGCCATTTCCGCGCCGAAGCGGAACACCAGCATGGCATCCGCCCCCGCCTCGGCAAACAGCCGCTCGCGCTGCGCCAGCGTGGTCAGGCGGAAAAACGGCAGGTCCGGGCGGAAATGACTGATCGGATGAGGATCGAACGTCGCGACGATGGCGGGACGCCCTTCCGCGCGGGCACGCGCCACGGCGCGGCCAACGACCGCCTGATGCCCCGCATGGAAGCCATCGAAATTGCCCAGTGCGATGATGGCGCCGCGCAGATGCGCGGGCATGGGCTCATCGCTCGTGATCCGTTCCATTCCGGCGCGCTATAGGCACCGGGCCGCGCCTGCGCCAGTCCCCGCGTGCCGGCGCAGCAAAGGATGGCGCGGCCTGGCCGCCCGGGCGCGCGATGCCCCGGCCACGGCAGAGGAAGCTCTCAGGGCCTTCAGGCGCGCAGGAAGGTCAGATAGCTGTAGGCGGGGACATCGCCCGCGGCCGCAAAATCCTCTCGCGCAGCCTCGCGCCAGCGCGCCGGTGACGGCGCATCGATGCGCGCGTCCCCGGGCGGGTTCAGCCCGACCTGCGTGATTTCCAGCCGATCCGCGACCGGCTCGAACAGGCGATAGATCTCCGCGCCGCCGATCACGGACAGGACCGGCGCCCGCGCGATGGCAATCGCCTCCTCGACACTGTGGACGACTTCCGCTCCCTCGGCCTGCCACGCCCGGTCGCGCGTCAGCACGATGTGCCGCCGGCCGGGCAGCAGGCGGGGGAGGCTGTCGAACGTCTTGCGCCCCATGACCATCGGCGTGCCCATCGTCATGGCCTTGAAACGCCGCTGCTCGCCGGGAATATGCCAGGGAATATCGCCCTCGCTGCCGATCACGCCATTATCGGCGCGGGCGAGGAGGAGAACGATCTCAGGGCGATCTTCCGTCATGGTGCGATCCTCCGGCATGTCAGGCCGTTCCATTCAGGCGCAGCCGCGTCACATGGCCCATCTTGCGGCCGGGCCGGGCCTCATGCTTGCCATAGAGATGGAGATGGGCGGTCTCGTCGGCGAGGATCGCTGCCCAGTCGTGCGCTCGCGCGCCGATGATATTCTCCATGGCGACGCCTGCCGCGGCGCGGGCCGTCGAGCCCAGCGGCAGGCCGCAAATCGCCCGGACGTGATTCTCGAACTGGCTGGTGACGGCGCCCTCGATGGTCCAGTGGCCGCTGTTATGCACGCGCGGCGCCATCTCGTTGAAGATCGGGCCCTTGTCGCCCGCGAAATATTCGAGCGTCAGCACGCCGACATAATCGAGGGCATGGGCAACCTGCGCGGCGATCTCCCGTGCCTCATCCACCTGCGCCAGCACCGGCGCGGGCGCAGGCACCACCGAGGTCGACAGGATGCCCTCGACATGGACGTTGTGCGGCGAATCCCAGAAGCGGACCTCCCCGTCACGCGCCCGCACGAGAATCACCGAGAATTCGTGATCGAAGCGCACGAAGCCTTCCAGCAGGGCCGGGCGCCCGCCGATCTCCGCCCAGGCGCGATCGAGCTGTGCGGGATCGGCCGCCATGATGCGGGCCTGCCCCTTCCCGTCATAGCCGAAGCGGGTCGTCTTGAGGATGGCGGGCGCGCCGATCTCCTCCACGGCCAGGGCCAGCCCCGCGCGATCGGCCACCGGGCGATAAGGCGCCGTCCGTCCGCCGAGGCCCGCGAAGAAGGCCTTCTCGCTCAGCCGGTCCTGCGCGATGCCGAGCGCGCGGGCATTGGGATGGACATGCCCCAGCCCGGCCAGCAGATCGACCGTGGCCGCCGGCACATTCTCGAATTCATAAGTGATGACGTCCACCGCCTCGGCAAAGCGGGCCAGCGCCGTGGCATCCTCATAAGCGCCCTGCGTCCAGTCCGCGGCGACGTCAGCGGCCGGGCCGCTCGGCTCGGGCGCGAAGATGTGGGCGCGATAGCCCAGCTGCGCCCCGGCCATCGCCATCATCCGGCCAAGCTGGCCGCCCCCGACGATGCCGATGGTGGACCCCGGCGGAACGACCTTCATTCGACATCGTCCGCGACGGTTTCCGCGACCGATTCGGTCTGGCGGGCACGCCATGCCTCAAGGCGCTCCGCCAGTGCGGGATCGCCATTGGCGAGAATCGCGGCGGCGAGCAGCCCGGCATTGATCGCCCCGGGCTTGCCGATCGCCAGCGTGCCGACCGGAATGCCGCCCGGCATCTGGACGATCGAATACAGGCTGTCCACGCCGGAGAGCGCCGCCGAGCGGACCGGCACGCCCAGCACCGGCAGGCGAGTCATCGCAGCCGTCATGCCCGGCAGATGCGCGGCCCCGCCGGCGCCCGCAATGATGACCTGAAGGCCCCGGCCGACCGCGCTTTTGGCATAGTCCACCAGCCTATCCGGCGTGCGGTGAGCCGACACCACCTTGCATTCATGGGGGATTTCCAGCGCTTCCAGCGTCTCGGCCGCGTGGCGCATGGTCTCCCAGTCCGACCGGGACCCCATGATAATTCCCACTTTCACCATGGCCGCGTCCCTGCCCTTGCGGTTTCAAAAAGATGCCGAACTTTCCGGTAGGGAATAGCTGGCAATGTATCGTTAAGGCACTGGCCAATAGAGATCACTGCCATGCTGCACAACCAGTCAAAGCGGTCCATCCATGGGCCGAAACGCGCTTTTTGGGCTGCATTTTTCAGAACATGAATTTATACAGCGATAAACATCATCATCCCGCGGTCGCGCAAGGGAGGTAGAGTTTGGCACGAGCCACTACCCGGGACGTTTCGCGCGATCAGAGCAGCGGCGACGTTTCGGCACTCGAACAGGAAGTGGACGCGCTCCGCAAGGAAGTGCGCCTGCTGCAACTCGCCAATGAGGAGCTGGAGCGACTGGTCGTGCGCGATACGCTCACGCCGCTCTACAACAGGCGGCATTTCATCGCCTGCCTCGCGGAACGCCTGAACCGGCTGGAGCGCTATGGTGCGCAGTCGGCCCTGGTGTTCGTCGACGTGAACGGCATGAAGCTCATCAACGACACATTCGGCCACAGCGCCGGCGACTATGCGCTGCTGCACGTCGCCCGGATGCTGGGCGCCTGCGTGCGCAACACGGACATCGCGGCCCGGGTGGGCGGCGATGAATTCGCGCTGCTGCTCGACGGCGTGAGCGAGGGCGGCGCGGCGGACAAGGCGCGCCAGCTCGCCAGCATGATCGCGGAGACGGAATGCCGCTTCGGCAATCATCTGCTGCCGCTTTCCGCCTCGTTCGGCTGCACGGACCTGCGCCCGGGCGACAGCGATTTCGCCGCCATCGCCCGCGCGGACATGGCCATGTACAGCGCCAAAAGGCAGGCGAGCGGCGGGAGCTGGTCCCCACCCGCCCGCCCGCCCGCAGGAGAGAAAGGCATGAGCGACGTCCGGGACAATGCGGAACGCAGCCGCTACGAGCTGGCGGTGGATGGGGGGCTCGCGCTCGCCGACTATCACCGGCAGGGCGATGTGCTCGCGATCACCCATACCGAAGTGCCGCCCGCGTTGCAGGGCCAGGGAATCGCGGCCCGGCTGATCGACGGCGTGGTCGCGGATGCGCGGGCGCGGGGCCTGAAGATCCGGCCGCTGTGCAGCTATGTCGTCACTTATTTCCGGCGGCACCCCGAGGCAGGCGACGTGCTCGCTGCCTGACGGAAAAAGGCGGACGGTTCGCCATCGGTGCGATGGCGTGTTTTCAGCAGGAAGAAGCGCGGTTTTCGGCGGGATCTGATCCCGGCGGCGCGGCCAGCCGCGCGCCATTTCCGGACACATCAGGACATATAAAAAGGGTGGTCTCCGCCCGGGGACGGTCGCCCCGGGCGAGCGGATCGCGGTCGATCCTATTTTTCTTTTATATCAATGGCTTGATGGTGGATTGCCGCATACGGGGAGGGCAACGGCGGCACAAGGCCCCTGCCGCGCCCCCCGCGCGTTCCCCTGCTCAGCGCTCGGAGAGATAATAACGGTCGAGCGCCGTGAGATCGTCCGCGAGATCATAGACGATGGGCTGGCCGGTGGGGATCTCCAGCCCGGTGATCTCGTCATCGGGAATGTTGGAGAGATGCTTGACCAGCGCGCGCAGCGAATTGCCGTGGGCGGAGATGAGCACGCGCTTGCCCGCCTTCAGCTCCGGCGCGATGCGGCTCTCCCAATAAGGCAGCACGCGCGCGATGGTATCCTTGAGGCTTTCCGTCGCGGGAATGTCGATGCCCGCATAGCGCCGGTCCTTCGAGAGATCATATTCGCTGCCCGCTTCCAGCGGCGGCGGCGGCACGTCGAAGCTGCGGCGCCAGATCTTCACCTGCGCGTCGCCATGCTTGGCCGCCGTCTCCGCCTTGTCGAGCCCGGTGAGGCCGCCATAATGCCGCTCGTTGAGGCGCCAGTCCTTCTCCACCGGCAGCCAGAGCCGGTCCATTTCCTCCAGCGCGAGATGGAGCGTCTTGATCGCCCGCTTCTGCAGCGAGGTGAAGCACTGGTCGAAATCCAGCCCCTTCTCCTTCATCAGCGCGCCTGCCGCCGTCGCTTCCGCCGCGCCCTTCTCCGTCACGTCCACATCCCACCAGCCGGTGAAGCGGTTCTCCAGGTTCCAGGCGGACTGGCCATGGCGGATGAGGACAAGCGTGGGCATGCAGGATCACTCCGGATTGTCTTGGGCTGGGGGCCTGATAGCGCGATTTCAGGACGGCGCAACTTGTCCGGCGCCGGACAATCGGCCATTGAAGCCCCCGACCCGACAAAGCGAAGGAGACGGATCATGGCCATCACCCGCACCGTGCACATCCATGAGGGCCCCGGCGGCCCGTTCGAATCGATGTTCGTGAGCGACGCGGCGGCCGGCGCGCAGCCGGGCATCCTGCTCTTCCCCAATTTCTTCGGCGCCAAGGAATGGGACTTCGCCAAGGCCGAGACGCTCGCGGCGCTCGGCTACAAGGTGCTCGTCGTCGATTATTACGGGCAGGGCAAGCGCGGCACGGACATGGAAAGTTCCGGCAAGCTGCTGCACGACTTCATGGCGGACCGCATGGCTGTGAAGACCCGGCTGCTCGATGCGCTGGCCGAGCTGAAGGGCCTGCCGGGCGTGGACACGGGCCGCCTCGGCGCGATCGGCTTCTGCGCCGGGGGCAAATGCGTGCTCGACCTCGCCCGCGCGGGCGCCGACATCAAGGCCGGCGTCTCCTTCCACGGCGTGTACGACGCCCCGCCCTTCCCCAACGCGCCCATCACCGCCAGCCTGATGATCTGCGACGGCTGGAACGACAATCTCTGCCCGCCCGAAGCCAAGACGGCCCTGTGCAAGGAACTGGCGCAGGCGAACGTGGACTTCCAGTTCATCACCTACAGCCGCACCGGCCACGCCTTCACCGCCGACGACGTGCCCCTGAACGCGGACCGCAGCTTCGGCTTCCAGCCGGACACGAACCGCAGGAGCTGGGCAGCGGCGACGGGTTTTTTGGGGGAAATGCTGGGGTGAGGGCCGGGATTAACGGATAGCTGAATGCCGGGTGGCGCAGGGGCGGCCAGCGCCAGCTCATCGATGTCCCTTCATAGCCGATTGCTGAACGGCAGGTCCTCGCCAGAAACGGGCCGAAGCGGCATGCCGGCTTTCAAGTAAACGCCGCAGGGCATTTCATGATGGCACGGGGATGAAGCGTCGCCGCCCAAAGTTGCGCGAAGTCCTGGCTTGTCGGCCCCTCGATTCTGATGTTTATCCTCCTTGAGCTCCGCAGGGGAACGGTCAGGATGCGTTGGAACGAGATCGGTTGGAAGGTAGCGCGCTACTTGTTCGGATTGTGCCTGATCGGCCTGACGCTATCCGTCGTCATACAGTTTGACGGAAATCATCCCCCTGAAGCCGTTGAAGCTGCCGCAGACCTCACCGGCGCACTCAACAGGTCCGGTTTCATGAACCCGCTTCTTATCGTTTCGCTGCTGACAGGGGGCGCGGCGCTGATGTTCAATCGGTCATCGCCGGTGGGACTCCTGCTGGTGGCCCCTGCCATCACGGTGATCGCCCTGTTTCACTATTTCCTGACCGGCAGTTATGTCTGGGGTAGCATCTGGCCCATCTGGTGGGCCGTGCTGGCATGGCATTATCGGCACGTTTTTGCCCGGCTATGGCAGCCCTCCGGGGGTTAGATGTTCTGCCGTCGCCGGACAGCCGAAGGGGTTTGAGAAACGTGGCACGAACGGTATTCTGGTCCTGGGAAAGCGATCGCGATGAACGTGTGACGCGTCATCTGATTCGCGAGGCACTTGTTCTTGCGCTCGGTCATCTGACTGGCGGTGCCCATATTGAAGAGCGACTTGAGATCGACCACGACACACGCGGCCTGCCTGGTTCCCCTGATATTGTCACAGCTATCCTCGCTAAGATTGACGCCGCCGCGGTATTTGTCGCCGACGTGACACCGATCACCATCTCTGAGATGGGCAAGCATGTCGCCAACCCCAACGTACTGATCGAGTTGGGCTACGCCAAGAAAGCTTTGGGCGTCGATCGCGTCCTGACAGTATGGAATACGGCTTTCACTCAGAGCCGCTTCGAGGATTTGCCTTTCGATCTTCGCGGTCGCCGTGGCCCAATCACCTACGCCCTTGAAGCCGGCGCAAGCCGCGAGGAGCTTGGCAAAGCACGGGGCGTCTTAGTGGAGGGATTTGTCGATCGCATCGGCGCTTGCCTCGACGGCATTCCACTCCCGGCCTTTGCGGGTCCAGCCTGGCAGCCCACGTCCCAAAGTGACCCATCGCTCTGGATCGAGCCCGGCTCGCAATTTAGGATCAACGAGCGCTCCGGATCGGGAAACAGGGTATGGGGACAAGGCGGGCGCTGGTATGTCCGCGTCTTGCCGCGAACCTTCGATCCGTCCGCTCTCGATGGGGGCACGCACGGGCCGTTTATCAGTGGCTATGGCGGTTACAACTGGGGCAATGTGACCGGCGGTGTGCTGACTTATAGTGGTAGCGTCCGAGCGAATGTCGTGGCGGAATTGGATGCTGCATCTATGTGGTTTCGAAGCACGGGCGAAATTTGGACTGCCCAGACTGGTATCGGTAGCGACTGGAAAGGACGGCCATGTTTTTTTGGGGATCAGATTCCTGCTAATTGGGCCGAATTGCTTGACGCATCGCTGAAACGGCTCTCGGAAAGCGGCGGCGCAGGGCCATTTCGCGTCCGGCTTGGCGTTACGGGCCTCGAAGGGTTGTTTTGGCCCGCCATGCAGACCTTGGGCGGTGAGCCACCAGCGGCGCTTGAACCAGCGTTGGAGATTGAGTTCGAGGTAGGCGGGGCCAGCCCTGACGATTGGCGAACAGGGCTGGTCGAGGCATGGACCGCGTTGCGGCGCATATTCAGCATGCCGCCCCTAATGTAATCCTTGTCGAAGAAACTATTAGGAGCGCGAGCCGGTAACTCCACGTCAGCACAGACGCTACGCTCTCATTGGGCCTTGTCGTCGAGTCCCGTCGGGCACTCGCCTCTGGCTCGCATCGCAAGCATCCTCCTTGTTTGCGGTGCACTTAGGAGAGGATGACCGATTGCGGAACCAGGCGATAACGAGAGACATAGCTGTCATTCGTAAACATGTATCCCCCTTTGACACCCCGCAATATACGATTCATATACGAACCGTATAGTCCATCACGGGGAATCAAACATGGGTATCGTCAAGATCGGGGATGATCTGCATGAGGAGGTGCGGCGGGCGAGCGGGGTGATGTGCCGCTCCATCAATGCGCAGGCGGAGTTCTGGATGAAGATCGGCATGCTGGCCGAGGCGAACCCGGCGCTCTCCTATGTGGAGATCGTCAGGATGCAGGTGGCGGCGGCGCAGGGGCAGGCTGCGGTGCCCGAGGCGGTGGCCGCCTGAGATGGTGAAGACCCCGGACGAGCTGGCGCTGATGCGTATCTCCGGCCGACTGCTGGCATCGGTCTTCGAGATGCTGGACGGCCAGGCGCTGGCGGGCATGTCCACGCTCGCGGTCAATGATCTGGTCGACCGGTTCATCACGGCGGACCTTGCCGCGCGGCCGGCGAGCAAGGGGCAATATGGCTTTGCCTATGTGCTCAACTGCTCGATCAACGATGTGGTGTGCCATGGCGTGCCCGATGCGGGGCAGATCATCCGCGAGGGCGACATCATCAATCTCGACATCACGCTGGAGAAGAACGGGTTCATCGCCGATTCCAGCAAGACCTACATCGTGGGCGATGCGCCCCCGGCCGCGCGGCGGCTGGTGCGCGTGGCGCGCGAGGCGATGTGGAAAGGCATCAGGCAAGTGCGGCCCGGCGCGCATCTGGGCGACATCGGCTTCGCGATCGAGCGGCATGCCAAGCAGCACGGCTATTCCGTGGTGCGCGATTATTGCGGGCACGGCATCGGCCGCGAGATGCACGAGGAGCCGCAGGTGCTCAACTTCGGCAAGCCCGGCACGGGGATGAAGCTGCGCGAGGGCATGGTCTTCACCATCGAGCCGATGCTTAACCAGGGCAGCCGCAAAGTGACGACGCAGGACGACGGCTGGACGGTGGTGACGCAGGACGGCAAGCTCTCCGCGCAATTCGAGCATACCGTCGCGGTGACCGGGCGCGGCGTGGACGTGCTGACGCTGCGCCGCGAGGAGGCGGCGATGATGGCGTGACGCGGCGGGGCTTGGGGGGCGCCTTGTCCTGTTACGTACGATGTCATCCTGGCACGATGTCATCCCGGGCTTGCCCCGGGATCCGCTGGCTTGAGGAGCGTCGGGCCCGGCAGGTTTGAGAAAAGAAGAAGCTGGATCCCGGGTCGAGCCCGGGATGACGAAGGATATGGGGGCCGGGCGTGAGAAGGCCGGGGCGCTGAGAAGACCGGGCGTGAATGTCGGGGCGTGCGGGGCCGGGGGTGGCAGCCCCGATCGGCGCGTCCGGCGCGCGGGTGCCTCCTCCCCGCTCAGATGTCCCCGACCATCTCCGCCAGCGTGGCGAGGCAATCGCGGGCGAGTTGCATGGAGCGCTCGGGGCTCCAGCCTTGCCGGGGATCGGGCAGGTCGTCATTGTCCTTGAAGGGCATTTCCAGCGTCATGGCGACGGCACCATAGCGCTCCGCGATCTGGGTGGTGGCCATGGAGAGATTGGCCTTGCCGGGCTGCGATTCGGTGTAGCCGAGGCGCGTCTGGAAATCCGGCGTGCGGGTGGCGAGCGTATCGCGATATTTGCGGAACAGGGCGATCCGCTCCGGCCGCAGGGTGGGAATGCCCTCGAACCCCGCGAGGAACACGGCGGGAATGGCCTCGTCGCCATGCACGTCCATGCAGAAGGCGACGCCGGTCTCGTCCATGCGGTCACGCACGCAGAGCACTTCGGGCGAGCGCTCGGCGGCAGGCGCATGCCACTCGCGATTGAGATTGATGCCGGCCGCGTTGGTTCGCAGATGGCCACGGAAGGAACCATCAGGGTTCATGTTCGGCACGATGTGGAAGCGGCAGGCGGCCAGCAGGCGGCGGGCATGGGAATTGGCCGGATCGGTCAGCATGTCGATCGCGCCTTCCATCCACCACTCGGCCATGGATTCGCCGGGGTGCTGGCGCGCGATGAGCCAGACCGGCTTCTCGCCCGTGCCCAGCTCCAGGCAATCGATCGGCCGGCCATCCAGGCTGAGGCCGAGCTGGCGCAGCGTGAAGCCCGGGCAGGACGCGGCGCTCGCCAGCAGGTCCTGATGGCGCTCCAGCGAATAGGGTGCGAAATAGGCGAACCAGGCGGCATCGGCGCCCATCTCGTGGCGGATGGTGAGCGTGCCGCCATCCTCGCCCCGATCATAAGTGGCGGGGGCGCGCAGCCATTGCTCGCGATCCTCCGAGACGACGGCATGATAGCCCGGCCAGCCATCGGGATAAGCCGAGCCATGCAGGCCGGTGATGCGCAGCGTCAGCGCCGTGCCGGCCGGCGCGGCGGCGCGGAAATGGAACCACTGGAAGAAATCGCTCTCATTGTCCTTGCGGATGGAGAGGGTGGCCGTGGTGCCATCGATCCGCTCGACAATGATATTGCCGCTGTCGAACCGGCTGGTGATGAAAAGAGGGGCGGGCGCGGGACGTGTCTGGTTGGTCATTGCACCGTGATAGTCTCGCCGGACGAGCCGGGGAAGCCCTGGAAAAGCGCATCGGCCAGACGCCCGACCGCAATGCCCGGCTGCGCGGCGGGCGAACCCTCTTTCGCGGCCGTCTCGGCCCGGCCTTCCCAGAAGGCCACCTTGTCCGACACGCGGCGCAGCTGCACGCGCAGGCGCGTCGCCACCACCGGCTTGGGCTTGCCCGAGAGATTGAGGCCGATGCCCACGCCCACGCCGCTGCCGAAGCTGCCCGTCGATCCGCCGACGCCGACGCTCACCGGCGAGCGGCCCTGCGCGCCGGGCGCATAAGTGTCGCGCGTCAGGGCGACCACTGCCTCGACATCGCCGCCGGCCGCGCCTTCATCGAGCACGGTAAAGCCGTTGCGGGCCAGCGCGGCGCTCACCGCATTGGCGACGGCGCGGAACTCCAGGCTGTTGCTGTCCGCCGCATCGGCCGGCACGATCGTCACGCGGCCCTGGCGCGACACCTGATCGGCATGGAAGCGCGTGACCTCGACCGGGCCCGTGGACGTGGCGCAGCCCGCGAGCAGAAGCGCCGGCGCAAGCGCCAGCAGCGCGCCTTTCAAGTGCTTCGTGCGCATCATCGCCTCTCCATCCTTGCGTCTCTTGCCAGTTGTTCCTGCCGCCCGCTGGCGACCGACAATGCAGTGCACTCTCCCCGCGCCGGGATCAAGATCGCCGTGCGCATGGGGAAAAAGGGAAAGCGGGCGGCGATGGCAGGCTGTGCGGTGCGGGCCCGCTCCCTCACCCGGCCAGCCAACGACAGTAAGCCATGGGTAGCCGGACGGGGGAGCGGGCTGGTGCGGCCTCGAAATGCGCACATGCGCGCATTTCCAGACAGGCCCTCAGCCCGAGCGAAGCGGGCCATCGGCAGCATGCATCTGCTGGTGCTGGACCAGCCGCCAGTCGTCATGCGCGATGCGGCGCCAGGTCGAGGTGCACCAGGCGCGCATCTCGGTGGCGTCGGGGCGCTTGGCATAGGCCTCATAGGCCGCGACGATCAGCCCGTCCTGCGGGCGCACGATGCAGCCATGAGCCAGCGTGACCTCCGCCCAGCGCGGCGTGGCGGCAATGCTCTCGATGGCGTCGCGGCCTTCCAGCACATAAGGCGGCGCCGGCACGACCATCAGGCACGATTCATCCAGTGCCGCGGCGAACTGCTCGGCACTGCCGGTCCACAACGCCTTCTCATGCGACCAGACGCGATCGTCTTCCATCACGCTTTCTCCTTTTCCATCTCCATCTTCCTGCCAATGCGGCGCCGGGCAGAAGGTTGCGCGGAAGGACGAGCGAAAGAGGGACTCCCCTTGCGCGGCGATCGATCCTATGGGCCGGAGCATCGGCACAGCACGGGGACCGGAGCGGCACATCATGGACGCGGCGCAATTCGTACCGGATACGCAGATGCGCGGCCTGATGCGCCTGCTCCCCGCCGCCGCGCGCCCTTATGCGCTGCTTGCCCGGTTCGACCGGCCGATCGGCTGGTGGCTGCTCTTCTGGCCCGGCGCCTGGGCGATCGCGCTGGCGGGCGGGTTGCCGGATCGCTGGCCGATGCTGCTCTGGTTCCTGCTCGGCAGCATCGCCATGCGCGGGGCGGGCTGCGTCTACAACGACATCGTCGACCGCGACCTCGATGCCAAGGTGGCGCGCACCGCGAGCCGCCCGATCGCGAGCGGCGCCGTCTCGCTCAAGGCCGGCTGGGCATGGCTGCTGACGCTCTGCTTCATCGGGCTCATCGTGCTGCTGCAATTGCGCTGGCAAGCGCAGCTGGTGGCGCTCGCCAGCCTTGCCCTCGTCGCGGCCTATCCCTTCATGAAGCGCATCACATGGTGGCCGCAGGCCTGGCTGGGGCTGGTGTTCACCTGGGCCGCGCTGGTGGGCTGGGTGGAAATGACCGGCGGCATGAACGCGGCAGGGCTGCTGCTCTATGCCGGCGCCTTCTTCTGGGTGATCGGCTACGACACGGTGTACGCGCTGCAGGACCGGGAGGACGACGCGCTGGTCGGCATCCGCTCCAGCGCGCTGGCGATGGGACGGCATGTGCGCGCGGGCGTCGCCGCCTGCTTCGCGCTGGCCCTCGCGCTCTGGGGCGCGGCGCTCTGGCTGGTCGCGCCTGTGTGGCTCGCGCCGGTCGCGCTGCTGCCGCTCGCCGCGCAGTTCCTCTGGCAGGTCGGCACGCTGCGCGAAGACGGGGCCGACCCGCTCATCAAGTTCCGCTCCAACCGGTTCGCGGGCCTGCTGATGTTCCTCGCCTGCCTCGTCGTCGGCAGCGCCTGATTTCTCCCGCACCGGCGCTGGCGCCCGCCCGGCAAAGCGGCTATGGGCGCCGGCGATGTTGCATCGCCTTTACGAATGGACGCTGGCCAAGGCCGCGCACCGCCATGCCGAATGGTGGCTCATCGTCGTCTCCTTTCTCGAATCGAGCATCTTCCCGATCCCGCCGCATCCGCTGCTCGGGCTGATGTGCCTCGCGCGCCCGGCCCGGGCGCTGCGCTACGGGATCATCTGCACGCTCGCCTCGGTCGCGGGCGGGCTGCTCGGCTATGCGATCGGCTTCTTCCTGTTCGAGGCCCTGGGGCAGAGCCTGCTCGCGACGCTCGGCCTGACCGAGAGCTTCCCCAAGGCGGCCTGCTATCTGCGCGACTATGGCGCCGAGATCATCCTCGTGAAGGGCGCCACGCCCATCCCCTTCAAGCTCATCACCATCACGGCGGGCTTCATCGGCCTGCCGCTGTTCACCTTCCTGTGGGCCAGCGTCGCCTCGCGCGCCATGCAGTTCGTGCTGGTGGGCGCGCTGTTCTGGAAGTTCGGCGCGCCGATCAAGGTCTATCTGGAGCGCTATCTCGGCTGGATCACGGCGGCCTTCGCGGTGCTGCTGGTGGGCGGCGTGCTGCTCGCGGGCGTGCTCGGCGGCGGCAGCGGCGCCACGAACGACAAGTGCGGCAACGCCACCATGGAACAGATCATCGCCCGGTAAGGATGCGCGATGCAGGGGGCCCATTGTGCCGCTCCCGCACCCTCGCGCGAATCGGCGCTGGAGCGGGCGCCGCCGGTCGCGCCCAGCCCATCCCGCGCCCGCCCCGCGCGGCGCATGACGGGGGAAAACGGCCGATCCCCGCCGCGCTGCGACCATGCGGCCGGGCGAGGGAAGGCGATTTTTCGGCCCCTCGCGCCTTGACTTTCCCCGGACCGGCCCATAGAGGCGCGGCTTCGATTTTCCGACCGCACGATTCACTGGACGCCCGATCATGAAGATCCGCAATTCACTCAAGTCGCTCAAGGACCGCCACCGGGACAACCGCGTGATCCGTCGTCGCGGGCGCACCTATGTCATCAACAAGACGCAGCGTCGCTTCAAGGCCCGCCAGGGCTGATCCAGCGCACGCGGCGGACTGCCTCAAGTCCGCTTGACGGAACAGAAGACGCCCGGCCAGTCTCTGGCCGGGCGTTTTGGCGTTGCCGATCCGGCCCATGAGAGGCGCACGGGAGAGCGGCATGACCGTCCATTGCGAATGGGGCCTGCACGGCATCGAGACGCTGCGCGACGCGGTCGGCGTGATCGTGATCGTCGATGTACTGTCCTTCTCCACCGCCGTGGACGTGGCGACGGCGCGCGGGGCGCTGGTCTGCCCGCGTGACCTCGGGCAGGCGGACGGCGGCGCACCGGGCACCCGGGAGGCTGAGCCCCCGGCCGGAAGCGTGATCGCTCAGCCGCGCGGGGCGCCCGGCGGCGGCTTCTCCCTCTCCCCGGTGAGCCTGTCGGACATCGCGCCGGCCACGCGGCTCATCCTCCCCTCCCCCAATGGCGGGCGCCTCTCGCTGGCCTGCGGCGACCGGCCGGTGTTCACCGGCTGCCTGCGCAATGCCACCGCGCTCGCGGAGTCGGTGCGCGCCTTCGCGGCCGGGCGCGACATCGCGGTGATTCCCGCCGGGGAGCGCTGGCCCGACGGATCGCTGCGCCCGGCGATCGAGGACTGGCTGGGCGCGGGCGCGATCATCGCCGGGCTCGGGCCCGACCTTGCTGCCGAAGCGGAGACCGCCTGCATGGCTTGGCACGCGGCCCGGGCGGACGTGGCGCGGCTCGTGCGCGCATCGGCTTCCGGCAGGGAGCTGATCGCGGCCGGCCATGGCGGCGACGTGGAAATGGCGCTGGACATCGACGCGAGCGACGGCGCGCCGCTGCTGGTGGACGGGGCCTATCGGCAATAGGGAGGCATGTTGTGGCGTGCGGCACCGGCCCGCTCCCCTCAGGCCTCCGCCGCCACTCGTTTCGCCCAGCCGTCGATCAGCACATCGAGCGCGATGACGAAACTGCCGCGATCGGCGGCCACGGCATCCGGGCGCACGGAGCGCAAGGTCGTCCAGCCGGTGACCAGCGCCTGTACCGAGCGCTGCGCGACAAGCGCGTGCGGCGCCGGCAGGCCGAGCTGCTCCAGCGCGTCCAGGATCCGCGCCAGCGAAGCCTCGGCAAGCTCCGCCTGCGGGCGCGCGACGATGATGAGCTGGCGCGCATCGGGAATCGCGATCTGCGCGTCCCACAAGGCGAGGCCGAAGCCATGGAGCCAGCCGCGCCAGTCCTGCGCGGGCGCAATGGCATCCAGGCAGGCGCGGAAGATGGACGCGGACATCAGCCCGTGGAGCGTGCCCTTGTCCGGCACGTGCCAGTAAAGCGAGGAGACGCTGACGCCCAGCCGCGCGGCGACCCGGCGCAGACTCACCGCGCCAAGCCCTTCCGCCCGAAGGAGCGCGACGGCCTCCGCCACGATCATGTCCCGGTCGAGCTTTGAGAAAGACATGGGAAGCGCCTTGACACCAACGCGCGCAAAAAGCATCCATCGCAAAACGAACATTGTTCGATTAGCCGATGGAGACGATGCATGTACCCCTTCACGCCCGGAAGCTACGCGCCGCGCAACGGCTGGTATGTCGCCGCCTTCTGCCGCGAGATCGGCGAGCCGCTGCTCAGCCGCTGGATCCTCAACCAGCCGGTGGTGCTCTATCGCAAGGCGGACGGGACGGCCGTGGCGGTGGACGGGCGCTGCCCGCACCGGCACTATCCGCTGGGCGAAAGCAAGCGGGTGGGCGATGCCATCCAGTGCGGCTATCACGGCATCACCTTCGGCGCGGACGGCAAATGCACTTTCGTGCCGAGCCAGAAGACGATCCCCGGCGTCTATTCGATCAAGGCCTATAAGCTGGTCGAGCGGGGCCTGTGGGCCTGGATCTGGCCGGGCGACCCGGACAAGGCGGACGAGGCGCTGATCCCGACGCTCGACGAGATCGGCTTCAACATCCCCGGCATGATCCCCGACGCCTTCTATTCGATGCACGTCAAGGGCCGCTACCAGCTGCTCAACGACAATCTGCTCGATCTCTCGCATCTGGGCTATCTGCACGCGACCTCGATCGGGACGCCGGACGATGCCGCCACGCCCGAAGTGCGCGACCTCAACGAACGGCGCCTCTCCAGCCGCCGCTTCATGCACAACACGCCGATGCCGCCCTATCACGACCGCAGCGAATATGACGGTCCCGTCGACCGGATCTCGGGCATGGACTTCTACTTCCCGGGCTTCCACGCCGGGATCGGCGAATCGCGCATTCCGGAAGACCGGCCGCAGGGCGGGCGGCTGCTCCACACCAGCCGCGTGTGGCATGCCGTGACGCCGGCGACGAAGACGAGTTGCAACTATTTCTTCGGCATGAGCGCGCCTTCCCGCGACCGGCTGGAGGACGCGAAGATCCGGCTGGAGCCGGTGCTCGCCGAGGACAGTTTCGCGACCGAGGAAATCGAGAAGATCATCAGCACCATGGACGCGCTGCCGCCCGAACTGATGCTCAAGAGCGACGTGACAGCGGTGCAGGGCCGCCGTATCCTCCAGGCGATGATGGACCGGGAACGGGCGCAAGGCCCGGCCGGTGCCGCATCGGAGAGGAGACGAGAGGATGAACCGGTTTGAACAGGCCGTCTACGACTGCATGAAGCCCACCGAGGCGCTTTACGAACAGACGCGCAACCCCTTCCACCGCAAGATCATCCTCAACTTCTGGCGCCACGTCCATCTCGAGGGCGCCGGGCTCTACGACCAGATCTGCGCCGACGACATGATGGTGGAGCGGCCGGTCTACCGGATCACATGGGGCGCCAATCCCGCCGTGATCGAGGGGCGCGAGGGCGTGAAGGCTTTCTACGACAGCGTGGGCGACGTGGTGCTCTGGAACAGCGATGACCGCATCGCCGTGGCCGACTGGGGCATCGCGGACGAGCTGACCTTCAACCTGCTGGGGCTCGGCGGCATCATGCAGGCGATCGGCTATGACGTGCCGGACCCGCACAAATTCTACCATGTCCGCAGCCGGCAGGCCTTCATCTGGCCCTATGACAGCCGCGCGCTGCTGGCCGGCGAACATCTCTACGAGGACAAGACGAGCCTGGTGTGGGAGGAAGTCGACGAAGCCGAACTCACCACTGCCGCGCGGGTGAAGGCGATCCAGAAGGACCTGCTGGACCAGCTCCACGCCCGATTCGGCGAGAAGTTCTGGGTTTGGGAACCGGACGCGGCGACGGTGTGATTGGGGGGGTGTAGGGCGAAAGGGCGGGCGCCGCTATTGGCCAGCGCTAAAATTGCTGGCCCGTACAAGCGGCCGCGATAGAGTGGAGCGCAGCTTGAATGGAGAAAGTGGTGTCAGAAGCAATCGTCGCCTTGAATGAGATCGACCCTAACTCGACGGTCCTCCTTCTGGGTTCGGGATTCAGCCTTGGCTGCACGAACCTCCGGGGCAAATCGCCGCCAAACGGTTCGGGCCTGCGTCGCCACTTCCTTGACCTGCTAGGGCTCCCCCCCAGAGACAGGCTACGACCTTCAGGTTTTGACAGAGGAGTTCGCCGAGCAAGACGCAGAGCTCCTTTATCAAGAATTATACGAAACATTTCGCATATCGGCGATATCCCCCGAGCAGAGGGCGGTGTTGGCCGAAACGTGGCTGCGCATTTATTCCACTAACTATGACGATGCCGCCGAGTTTCAGCATCTGGATTCTGGCCGCGTTCTGTCATCGTTTGATGTATCTCAACCAATCCCGAATAGATTTCCGAAAAACTCCATCGTTCATCTGCATGGTAGTATCCGAACTTTAACACCGGAAAATATAACTACCAGCCTCGTTCTTGGTGAAACGTCATATATTCGACAGTATCTTCAGAAATCGCCTTGGTACAATCAATTTCAGGCAGATGTTAAATTTGCCTCAAAGCTTATCGTCGTGGGATATAGTCTTTCTGACTATCATATTTCCGCCCTCCTAATGGAAAATCCGGATCTGGCGTCGAAGACGTTTTTTGTACAGTCTAACCGAGTTGATCCTGTCTTCTCTCGGCGGACTAGTTCATACGGAACAGCTCTTTTCATCGGCGTCAAAGGGTTAGCAGAGGCTATCCGCGTTCTTCCTCGTCCAGCAAAGCCCTCTGACGTCACACGGCTCAAAAGCTTCAAATATCTTGATCCCTTGCGAGATAACAAGGCGGTCCGCGCACCAACCGCAAACGAAGTTCTTGAGCTTCTGATTTACGGAAGCTTCAATTATGCAAGGTGTGTATCAACACTCCCCGAGCAGACTTATGTCATATCTAGAGAAAAAGAAATTCGTGATGTTGTAACAGCGCTATCAGAAAATCGTTCTGCTATTATTGATAGTAGACTCGGCAATGGAAAAACAATATTTCTTCATCTATGCTTTATTGAGCTGGCCTCTCAGGGATACAATTGCTTCTTATTCAAGGGATTTGGACCAGAAATAGATGCCGAAATTGATTTACTTAGGCATGCTCCCCGTCCGGTAATTATTTTCGATCAGTTCACAATGGCCCAGGACATTATTGCTCGATTGGGATCTGAGATTCCCGCGGCAAAGTTTATTGTAGAGGTCAGAACATCGATTCTGGAGGTCCGTTACCACGACCTACTGGACAGCGTGCCACGTCCTTTCGTTCGTGTTGGCGTCAACAAGCTTTCGCCAGCCGACGTGGCTGCCTTTAGGGAGCTTTGCCGGAAGGCTGGATTAGCATCTGGAGTATCCATCAGCAGGACGACGGTAGAAATGCGAGACGTTCTGTTGGAACTTTTTGAAAGTGAGCAAATAAAAGATAGAATACGCAATGAACTTTCTTCTGTTTTCTCTAACGAGCCGCGTAGAAAGGTCTTGTTACTGACGATGCTTCTGAGCACCTATCAAGTATCTGCCGATCCTAGCTTCATTCGTACGGTGACGGGTGTAGATCCTTACCATGAATTTAAACCCGTTCAGGAAATTGCGGATGAGGTATTTGAATTAAGTGCAGACGCGTTCCGTATGAGGTCTTCTATATTCTCTGAATATGCCGTCCGGCACTTTATGACGCCGAATGAGATCGCTGATTGCGTTGTCAGCGCGGCGTTGGCTGCGGCCGAGCGAAAATCATCCCGTCAATACAGAGTTTTGATGTCGAATCTTCTTCAGTATTCAAATCTTCACGAGACGCTTAAATCTCATAAAAATGCCTCATTTATTGTTCTCGATATATATGAGAGGCTGCGATACGACGAAAGAATTAACGACGAACCATTGTTCTGGCTCCAATATGCTATTGCGATGGCGGAACGCGGGCGCTTACTGCCAGCAAGGGAATTTATCAAAACCGCTTACGATCGTGCCGCCGATCGGCCGGGGTTCCAAACCTATCAGATCGATACGCAAGCATTTAGAATTCTCTTGCTTACAGAGATCGATGAGGGGCCTGGAAAGGCCGTCGCGCATTTCGACGAGATTATCAAAATGCTCGAACTCTTCGATAGCATGTTAAACGAAGAGAGCCACAGATCGTTCGCAATAAAGGTATTAGAGGGTATATCGCCTCTCATCGATCTGAGACGCGGCGACTTTAGTTCGGGTGAAAAAGTGGCGTTGGCCTTCTGGCTATCACGTCTCAGTGCCACCTTGTCGCGCTTGCCTGCTGATTATCGGGCCCGAACTGGTTCGGACTTGACGCGAGCGGCGATTGATCAAGCCATCCGTCTTTTGGGATAAATCCAAGGAAAATTACGCTTCGGAACTAGTTCGCGGCTCACCAGGCGCCCCAATCGCGCGCCCCCTCAGCCTGGCCCATCTCCGCGCCCCTAACCCTCCCCATGGACCCGCAGTTCATCGCCCCGGATGGTGGCGACGTGCAGCACGTTGGTGGAGCCTGGCGTGCCGAAGGGGACGCCGGCGAGGACGATGATCTTGTCGCCGCCTGCCGCGATGCCGTGGCGCAGGGCCATGCGCTTGGCCTTGCCGATCATTTCCTCGAAGCTGCCGATATCCTTGGTGCGCACGGCGTGGACGCCCCAGAACAGGCCCATGCGGCGCGCGGTGGTGGCGCGCGGCGTGAGGGCGAGGATGGGCGCGGAGGGCCGCTCGCGCGCGATGCGGCGCACGGTGCTGCCCGATGCGGTGAAGCAGACGATCGCCTTGGCCGAGACGGTGGTGGTGATCGTCTGGCTGGCGCCGGCCAGCGCGTCCGACGTGGTGGGATCGGGCATGGTCTTGGTGAAGTGCAGCCGATCGAGATAGCCCGGATCATGCTCCACGCTGTGCGCGATGCTGTCCATCATCGCCACGGCCTGCTCGGGCCAGTCGCCTGCCGCCGTCTCGGCCGAGAGCATCACCGCGTCCGCGCCGTCATAGACCGCCGTGGCCACGTCCGACACTTCCGCGCGGGTGGGCGTGGGCGACTTGATCATCGATTCGAGCATCTGCGTCGCCACGACCACCGGCTTGCCGAGGCGCCGGGCGCTCTCGACGATCTGCTTCTGCAGCGGCGGCACCGCATAAGGCGGCAGCTCGACGCCGAGATCGCCGCGCGCCACCATCACCGCGTCCGACATCTCCAGTATCTCTTCCAGCCGGTTGAGCGCGGCGGGCTTCTCGATCTTGGCGAGGAGCTGGCCATAGCCGCCCATCAGCCGGCGCGCCTCGGCCAGATCGTCCGGCCGCTGCACGAAGGAGAGCGCGATCCAGTCCACCCCCGCCTCGATGGCGAAAGCGAGGTCGCGCCGGTCCTTGTCCGTGAGCGCGGCCATCGGCAGCACCACGTCCGGCACATTGACGCCCTTGCGCTCCGAGAGCTGCCCGCCGACCTCGACCAGCGTCTCGATGGCATCGTCGCTCACGGCCTTCACGCGCAGCACCAGCTTGCCATCGTCCAGCAGCAGCCGCGTGCCCGGCTGAGCGGCAGCGAAAATCTCCGCATGGGGCAGCGCCACGCGCCGCGCGTCGCCGGGCTCGGTGTCGCGGTCCAGCCGGAAGCTGTCGCCCGGCTTGAGCATCACCGGGCCATCGGCGAAGGTGCCGATGCGCAGCTTGGGGCCCTGCAGGTCCGCCAGGATCGTGGTCGGCCGGCCAAGCTCCTTCTCCAGCGCGCGGATCGCCTCGACATTCGCCGCATGCCCCTCATGCCCGCCATGGCTCATGTTGAGGCGGAACGCGTCCGCCCCGGCCAGGAACAGCCGGCGGATCATCTCGCTGCCACTGCTGGCCGGGCCGAGCGTGGCGAGGATGCGGACCTTGCGGGTTCGGGGGGCAAGTTTCTTCATCGGTAAAGGCAACCCCTTGCGTCAGCGATATGCCTGCCCAAATGACGAAAGCGACGCGGCAAGCGCGGCGAACAGGGCGGCAATGGTTCGAACAGAAAGCAGAAGAGGCATTCAATGACGATAGAGACGCTCGATGACAAGACGGCGGCAGCGGCTTTCCGGCGGCTCGTCCACCATCTGCGCCATCGCACCGACGCGCAGAATGTCGATCTGATGGGCCTGGCCGGCTTCTGCCGCAATTGCCTCGCGGACTGGGTGGCCGAGGCGGACGGGGCGATGGACCGCGAAAGCGCGCGCGAGATCATCTACGGCATGCCCTATGCGCAGTGGAAGGACCATCACCAGAGCGAAGCCACGCCCGAGCAGCTGGAGCGCATGAAAGCCAGCGTGGCGCGCAACGCCGGCTGATCTGTGTCGCGGCGCGCGGGGAGCGCTTTTCACGCAAGGAAATGTCGTGAAGCGGGCGCGCCGTGCAGCCTTGTCACAAAATTTGCGCACCCCCTGTTTACTTGGGGCACCGACGCCGCTAGAGGCCCGCGCGATGTTCACGATGATCGCCCTGCCGACGATTATGACCAAACCGACCCGCATTCGCGGGGCGGTGTCTGGTACGCGCGCGGCCTGAGGGCCACGATCATCCGGACCGCAAGCCCCGCGAAGCGCGCGGGGCCGACTTTCCGACCGGAAGCCTGACCGCCGCGTTCTCCGCCCAACACAAGGAGACGTTCACTCATGGTTGCCCGCTTCTCATCCAATGTTCCGCTCAATGTCGGCGTCGTCGGCGCGACGGGCCTCGTCGGCTCGATGATGCGCCAGCTGCTCGAGGAACGGGACTTCCCGGTCGGCACGCTGCGCCTGTTCGCCTCCGCCCGCTCGGCCGGCTCGCAGGTGGACTTCAAGGGTGAGAAAGTGACGGTGGAGGACGCCGCCACCGCCGATTTCGCCGGGCTCGACCTCGTCTTCTTCTCCGCCGGCGGCTCGACCAGCAAGGCGCTGGCGCCCAAGGTGGCCGCCGCGGGCGCCATCGTGATCGACAACAGCTCGGCCTGGCGCAGCGATCCGGACGTGCCGCTCGTCGTCGCCGAAGTGAATGCCCATGCGCTCGCCAACATGCCCAAGGGCATCATCGCCAATCCCAACTGCACCACCATGGCCGCCATGCCCGTGCTCGGCCCGCTGCATGAGGCGGCGGGGCTCAAGCGGCTGATCGTGGCGACTTATCAGGCCGTCTCGGGCGGCGGCATGGAAGGCATCGATGTGCTGGCCCGGCAGATCGCCGCCGTGGGCGACAAGGGCGCCGCGCTCGCCTTCAACGGCAAGGCGGACTTCCTTCCCGCGCCCGAGAAGTGGGCCGTGCCCATCACCAACAACATCGTGCCGCTCAATTATGTGCTGGGCGAGGACGGCTACACCGAGGAAGAGCTCAAGCTGCGCGACGAGAGCCGCAGGATCCTGGGCATTCCCGACCTGCCCGTCTCGGGCACCTGCGTGCGCGTGCCGGTGTTCACGGGCCATGGCCTCTCCATCAATGCCGAGTTCGAGCGGCCCATCGACGTGGAGACGGCGCTGGCCCTGCTCGGCAAGGCGCCCGGCGTGGTGCTGAGCGACGTGCCGAACGCGCTGGAAGCGACCGGCGCCGATCCCGTGTTCGTCGGCCGCGTGCGCCCCGACCGCACGGTGGACCACGGCCTCGCCATGTTCGTGGTGGGCGACAATCTGCGCAAGGGCGCCGCGCTCAACGCCGTGCAGATCGGCGAAGTGCTCTGCGGCCGATGAGCTGACGTAGCCTCCCCTCCCCGGTGATGCGCCGGGGAGGGGGTGCGATCAGGGGAACAGGCGGGAATCGAAGCGGAACGGGTCGGTGCGGGTGATGGCTACGCCCGACATGGCCGGATGGCGGGGATTGAGGAGCATGTTCCACTCCTGCGACACGATGACGCTGCGCACCATGAGGACGAGGGCCGCGCCCGCCGTCAGAAAATCATCCCCGGCGCGGCGACAGGCTGCGTCCGTAACCGGGCGGGGCTCGATCCGATGGACCGGCGCATCATCGGGTATCTCGATGGCGAGCAGCTGATAATCGTCCGGCAGCAGGGTGGACGGCAGATCGAGATGCACCAGCACTTCCAGCACCGCGAGGCCGGGACTGGCGGCGGTGTAGACCATGGGCCGCCCCGCCGAATTCCAGCGCCCGCCCCACAGGCGCGCGCCCTCCCCGTCCAGCGCGACATGGGCGGCCTTGCACAGCCGGTGAACGATCACGCGGCGATGCCGTGCGCGATCCGCCCCAGCAGCGCTTCCACCACGCGCGCGCCCTGATCGGTATCGGCCGTGGCCAGCGGCGTCTCGCCGCCAAGCGCGCGGTTCTCCCGATTGAGCCAGAGATGCGCCTTCTGCGTGTCGCCGAAGGTTTCCTCGGCAGCGGCGACGACGCCGACGAGGCGCAGAAGCCTGTCCGACTCCGCCTGGTCGAGCGGTTGCTCGCTCTTCTGCCGCCGCCGGAAGGTGCGGCGATTGAGGACCTGCGGATCCAGCGCATTGAAGGGCAGACCGGCGGCGGCGAGGAAATGATCGACCGCCTGCGTGGGCACGCCGCGCCGCACGAGCCGGACGATATCCCGCTCGTCGTTCAGCGGACCGGTCACGCTTTCGCCGCCGAGCAGCGCCTGA
Organism: Sphingobium sp. SYK-6; assembly: GCF_000283515.1. Lineage (GTDB taxonomy): Bacteria > Pseudomonadota > Alphaproteobacteria > Sphingomonadales > Sphingomonadaceae > Sphingobium > Sphingobium lignivorans. Next base: position 539,952 of record NC_015976.1, on the reverse strand, counting down.
ATTCTTGCCACTGCGCCCAATATCCGACTCCTGCAAAATGCCGATCATGGTCCGGCATTTTGTAATATAGGCCTGTGACGGAACTACGGCAAGCCAGTCGCTCGCGACATTGCGGCGCCCCATCTTGCTTTTCCCCGCGAACAGCCCTATGTGCATCGCAGCATTCGGCGCGCGGACTAGTGATCCGGCGCAATTCCGAGCAGCGTGAGGCCCCGCGATCTTCGCACAAGGGCGGCCGGGACGAACGGATGCGAAACCGCAAAAGCTTCCTTATTCACGCAGGGTCGCCCGTAACGGAGACCCCTGTTGCGCGCGCGCCTCTGACGCGCATGCGCCGCATGTCCTTATCGAGAGTATATTCATGTCCTATTTTTCCGACCTTGGTCTTGCCGAGCCCCTCCTTCGCGCGCTCGAAACCAAGGGCTATGCCGACCCGACGCCGATCCAGCAGCAGGCGATTCCCGCGCTGCTCGAAGGGCGCGACCTGCTGGGCATTGCCCAGACGGGCACCGGCAAGACCGCCGCTTTCTCCCTCCCCTCGCTGCACCGGCTGATCGGCAATGCGCAGGCCCGCAAGCCGGCCTCCTGCCGCATGCTGGTGCTCTCGCCCACGCGCGAGCTCACCGCGCAGATCGCCGAGAACATGCGCGGCTATGCCAAATATCTGAACCTTTCCGTGCAGGTCGTCTTCGGCGGCGTGCCGGTGGGCAAGCAGGCGCGCGCGCTGGTGCCGGGCTGCGACATCCTCGTCGCCACGCCGGGCCGCCTGCTCGACCTGATCGAGCAGCGCGCGCTCACGCTGCGCAATGTCGAGATCTTCGTGCTCGACGAGGCCGACCAGATGATGGACCTCGGCTTCATCCAGCCGCTCAAGCGCATCGCCGGGATGCTGCCCAAGGAGCGGCAGAGCCTGTTCTTCTCCGCCACCATGCCGCAGGCCATCGCGGACCTGGGCAAGCAGTTCATCCACAATCCGGTGAAGGTGGAAGTCGCGCCGCAATCGACCACTGCCGAGCGGGTGGAACAATATGCCACCTTCGTCGAGCAGCAGGAGAAGCAGGCGCTGCTGACCCTGCGCCTGCGCGAGGCGATCGCCTCGGGCGCGCTGGACCGGGCGCTCGTCTTCACCCGCACCAAGCATGGCGCGGACCGCGTGGCACGCCACCTCGTCGCCGCCCAGATCAGCGCCGCCGCCATCCACGGCAACAAGAGCCAGGGCCAGCGCACCGCCGCGCTCAAGGGCTTCCGTGACGGCAGCGTCCAGATCCTCGTGGCGACCGACATCGCGGCGCGCGGCATCGACGTCTCGGGCGTCTCGCATGTGTTCAACTTCGAGCTGCCCAACGTGCCCGAGCAATATGTCCACCGCATCGGCCGCACGGCGCGCGCAGGCGCAGACGGCATCGCGATGAGCTTCGTCGCGCCGGACGAGCGCCCCTATCTGCGTGACATCGAGCGGCTGACCCGCGTGAAGCTGGAGCAGATGCCGCTGCCCGAGAATTTCGTGGTCGAGGCACGGCGCCTGCCGCTGCCCTCCAAGAAAGCCATCGAGCAGGCCGTGGGCGACAGCGCCCCGGGCCGCAATGCCGGCAATAGCGCGCGCCAGGGCCGTCGTCCGCAGCGCGCACGCCATGGCGAGCGCGGCGCACCGGCACAGGCCGACCGCCGGCAGGACGGGCATGCACCCCGGCCCGAGCGGCAGGATCGCCGGCCCGCCCGCGCCGAGCAGGCCGCCCCGCAGGGCGAGGGCCGTCGCGAGCGGCCGCTGATCGAGATCCGCATCGAAGGCCGCGGCCGCCCGGCCTGGTCCGAGCGCACGCCTGAGGGCGGTCGGGATCATGCGAGCCGCGATGGCCGCCCCCAGCGTCGTGGCCCCGAGGGCAACGAGCGCGGCGGCCGCAACGGACAGCGCCACGACGGCGCTCGCCAGGGCGAGGCACGCGGTGGCGGGCAGGGCCGCCCGAACTTCGATCCGCTGGCCGTCTATGGCGATCAGCCGGCCCGGCGCGACGGCGAGCAACTGCCCAAGCGGATGCGCGAAGGCGCGCCCGCCGGTGGCGAAGCCGAGCGTGGCCCGCGCCGCGACGGCGGCCAGCGCCGCTTCGGCAATGGCCGTCCGCAGGGCAATGCCGGTGGCGGCGGGCGCCGCAGCCGGGCTGGCCGGAGCGGCTGACCGCTTCTGCGCGAAGATATGATCGTCCCGCCCGCCCCGCGCCTGTGCACGCGGCGGGCGGACTGACGCTTCGATCCGGACCCGAGCCGCGCGCGCCCCTCAATGCAGGTGGCGCAGCTTGTCCGGATTGCGCATGACGTAGATGGCGGCGATGCGGCCATCCTCGATGTCCAGCGCCGTCGTCTGATATTCGCCGTCCGCTTCCAGCGTCACGAAGCCCGGCAGGCCGTTCACGAAGCAGACGCGCACCAGCTGCGATCCATGCTTGCGGAACAGGATGCCGAGCGCCTTGTGAAGCTGCATGACCTGCGCGAAACCGAGCGCCGGGCGGATCGTCGCCGGGCGCTTGCCGCCGCCATCGCTGTGCATGCTCACATCCTGCGCGAGCATCGCCCCGAGCGCGCTCATGTCGCCACTGCGCGAGGCAGCGAAGAAAGCGCCGGCAATCTCCAGCCCGCGATCCCGCGCGATGCGAAAGCGCGGCCGCGCTTCCCGCACATGCGTGCGCGCCCGCGCCGCGAGCTGCCGGCACGCCGCCGCATCCCGCCCGACCGTCGCGGCGACTTCCGCGAAGCCGAGGCCGAACACATCATGCAGGAGAAAGGCCGCCCGCTCGAGCGGCGAGAGACGCTCCAGCGCCAGCATCAGCGGCAAGGTGACGTCTTCCTCCTCCTCGCCCGCATCCTCCTCGACCAGCGGATCGGGCAGCCACGGCCCCACATAGGTTTCCCGCCGGACATGCGCGGACTTGAGATGATCGAGGCACAGGCGCGTGACGACCCGGCGCAGGAACGCCTCGGGCTCGCGGATCGCGGCCTGATCCGTGCCCATCCAGCGAATGAACGCTTCCTGCACCATGTCCTCGGCATCGGCCACCGAGCCGAGCATCCGGTAAGCGACCCGGACCAGCCGGGGACGCAGCGGATCGAACCGCGCCGCCGCGTCCTGCCGCGTCCCCCGCTCCATCAGGCCGCTGCCTTCACGGGCATGTCGTACCAGAGATCGAAACCGACGGCGATGCGGTTCCAGCCATTGATGATGTTGATCATCAAGGTGAGCTTCACCTGCTCCTCCTCGGTGAATTCCCAGTTCAGCGCTTCCTTCGCCGCCGCGTGCGCATGGCCCTCCGACAGGCGGGTGAGCGCTTCCGTCCAGCCCAGCGCCGCGCGCTCGCGATCCGTGTAGCAGGGCGCCTCGCGCCAGGCGGAGAGCAGGTAGATGCGCTGCTCGGTCTCGCCCTTCGCGCGCGCCTCATGGCTGTGCATGTTGATGCAGTTCGCGCAGCCGTTGATCTGCGAGGCGCGGATCTTGACCAGCTCGATCAGGCTGGACTCGAGGCTGTCGGCCACGGCGAGGGACACATCCGTCCAGCTCTTCATCAGCGCGGGCGCGGCGGCATAGGGATTGAAGCGGGTGGTCATCGTCATCTCCTTCGGTCAGGTTGCACGGACATGACGAACCGGCGCCAGCGAATGTGACATCGGCCCCGATTTTTTCATGCTGGCGGGGCCAGGCGCGCACCGCGAGCGCCCCTGCCCACTCTCGATGCTGGACACCGGCCCGGCCGGATGGCTAGGAGCGCGCATCCGATTCTGACCCACATTCCTTTCCGGAGACCATCACATCATGAGCGACAATATCGCCGCCGATCAATTGCGCCTTCTCATCGAGCGCGTCGAGCGCCTGGAAGAAGAGAAGAAGGGCATCGCCGACGACATCAAGGACGTCTATCTCGAAGCCAAGGCCACCGGCTATGACGTCAAGATCATGCGGCAGATCATCCGGCTGCGGAAGATGCCGGCGCACGACCGCCAGGAGATGGAAGCCATCCTCCAGACCTATCTGGCCGCGCTCGGCATGGAGTAAGGGCCCTCTGGTCATTTCGCGTGGCGCGCGCTAGCCATCCTCTCCGGGACCCGAACCCGGGACAGAGCGAGAGGACAGGCGATATGACCGACGGACCATGGGGCGGCAACCCGGGCGAGATGATCGTGACCACCACCAACAATGTGGATGGCCGCCCCGTCCAGCGTTATTGCGGCGTGGTGACCGGCGAAGTGATCGTCGGCGCCAATCTCTTCCGCGACCTCTTCGCCAGCGTGCGCGACATCGTCGGGGGCCGCGCGGGCGCCTATGAGGAAGTGCTCTCGCGCGCCCGCGAGGAAGCACTGGCCGAGATGCGCGAGCGCGCCGCCTCGCTCGGCGGCAATGCCGTCATCGGCGTGGACCTCGATTATGAAGTGCTGGGCGCCAACGGATCGATGCTGATGGTCTCGGCCACCGGCACCGCCGTGTATGTCTGAAGGCCGCGCAGCATGACGGGACGCGTCGCGGTCATCACCGGGGCGGGCAGCGGCATTGGCCGCGCCGTCACGCTCACGCTCGCCGCGCGGGGCTATCGGCTCGTACTTGCCGGCCGGCGGGCGGACGCGCTGGACGAGACGGCCGCGCTCGCCAGCGGATCGCCCGAGCCGATCCTCTGCGTGCCGACCGACGTCTCCGACGCAGGGTCCGTCGCGGCGCTGTTCGACAAGGCGGTGGCGCGTTTCGGCCGCGTCGACCTGCTGTTCAACAATGCCGGCCTCAATGGCGGGCGCTTCCCGATCGAGGACATGGACGTCGCGCTCTTCCGCGAAGTGGTGGACGTCAACCTGACCGGCGCCTTCCTCTGCCTGCAGGCGGCCTTCCGCGTGATGAAGGCGCAGCAGCCGCGCGGCGGACGCATCATCAACAACGGCTCCATCTCCGCCTACAGCCCGCGGCCGGACACCGTCGCCTACTGCGCCAGCAAGCATGGCGTGCTGGGGCTGACCAAGGCCGCCTCGCTCGAAGGGCGTCGGCATGACATCGCGGTGGGGCAGATCGACATCGGCAATGCCGCCAGCGCCTTCTCCGAAGCCTTCGCGCGCGGGGTGCCGCAGGCGGACGGCCGGCTGGTGCCCGAGCCGGTGATGGATGCCAGCGTGGTGGGCGAGACGGTCGCCTATATGGACAGCCTGCCCCCGGACGCCAATGCCCAGTTCCTGACGGTGATGCCGACGAAGATGCCCTTCATCGGGCGGGGGTAGGCCGGGCGCGGATGGCCACGCTCCTGCGATCCGGCGCGGAATGTCCCGGATTGAGCCATGTCGCCATGTCGGCAGTTGACTTTTGCGGCGCGTGAACCAGCTTCGCCGACATAGTTAACAAGGGGGGTATCATCATCATGAGGACGTCGGTCGCCGCCATTCTTCTGGCCTCGACTCTTGCCGCCGCGCCGGCACAGGCACTCACCATCGATCTGTTCGACATGGGCGGCATGGCGCAGGGCACGGCGCAGTATACCGCCTTCCGCACGGCGGCGAATTATTGGGAAAAGCTGATCACCACGGATACCACCGTGCGCATCGACACTTATTTCAATGCGCAGGGCATCAACGGGCCGATCGGCGGCACCAGCAACTATTACTATACCGCGAATGTCTCCACGGTGCTGAACGCCATGGCCAGCGTCGCATCCGGCTCGGCGATCGATCAGACGGCCATCGCTCATCTGCCCGATGCCAGCTCCGGCTCCATCGGCATGTGGACCCCGGCCTATACCGATCCCGTGGCGCAGACCGGCGCCGACCCGTTCGCCAAGCAATGGGACAATGACGGCAGCAACAACAACAGCACCTTCGGCGTGACATGGGCGCTCGGCAAGGCGCTGGGGCTGGTCTATGTCGACAGTTACAAGGATGGTTCGATCAATTTCAATTCCGACCTGTCCTTCGACTTCGATCCGACCGACGGCATCGATGCCGGCAGCTACGACTTCACCTTCACCGCCTTCCACGAGATCGGCCACATCCTCGGCTTCACCTCCGGCGTCGACTATTATGACGCCTTCGCGCCCTCGGACGGCTATCACTGGGACTGGGACTGGATCGGCCACGGCACCGACATTTTCCGCTATTCGGAAGACGGGCTGGACTGGTCGCTGGGCGGCACGCCCTTCTTCTCGATCGATGGCGGCGAGACGGCCCTGCTGGGCGGCGCCTTCTCGACCGGCGCGAACTGGGGCGATGGCCAGCAGGCCTCGCACTGGAAGGAAGGGCTGGGCATCATGGACCCGACCGCCGCGAAGGGCGAAATGGGCGTCCTGAGGGCACTGGACCTCGCCATGTTCGATGCGCTTGGCTGGAATCTCAGCGTCGACGCGCTCGCCGACCCCGATCTGCGCATCACCACGGCCGCCATGTTCGGGCCGAGCGCCGTGCCGGAACCGGCAAGCTGGGCCATGATGATCGGCGGCTTCGCGCTCATCGGGGCATCGCTGCGGCGGCGGACCGTTCGCTTCGGGAAGATGGCGCCGGCCCTCGCCTGAACAGAGCGATCCCGGCCTTGCGGTTCCACAGCGCAGGCCGGGATCAAAGCGGCCTGGGGGCGTGGACAGATTTACGGCGCCATGGCTAGGCACCCTATCTCGTCATGAATGATGTCCTCCCGGGCTTGCAAGATTCAAGGCAGCGGGATCCCGGGTCAGGCCCGGGATGACGTAGGAAAATGGCTGAAAATCTGGCTTTTGGCGCCCTCAAAGTCTGGGAAGTTGTCCAGTTCGTCTAGAGAGCTTTCCTGAGCTTTGAGTCATCGCCCCGGGGCACCGGGAGCGGGTCTTCGAGCAGGGTCCAGCCGCGCCCGTCGTGCGCCAGCCAGCTCGCATAGCGATACCAGCCCCGCGCGGTGCGCTGCTCCCAGCGGCATTCCTGTTCGGTGGGCTCTTCCGCGGCGGCCGGGCTGCACTGGATCTCACGCAGATCGTCCGGGCCGACGCGGCCCGCGCCGAAAGCCGCGAGCGCATCGGCCAGTGCCGGGGCAGCCGGGGCCGGGGCGGAGGCGGCCGGCGCGGCAGGCGGGTTTGTCGCCTGCGCCTGCGCGAGAGCGGCAAGCATCCCGACGCCGAGGCCGAGGCCCGCGAAAAGAGCGGCGCGCCCGCCTCGTCCGGAAAAGGGCATGGCCGCCCGGTCAGTCCGCCGCGCGGGCGACGCCGACGAGGGCGGGACGCAGCAGACGATCCTTGATCGTGTAGCCCGCCTGCATTTCCTGCACGATCGTGCCGGCCGGCGCGTCCGACGGGATCTCGACCATCGCCTGATGCCGGTTGGGGTCCAGCGCCTCGCCCACGGAGACGAACTTCTCCACGCCATGCTTGCGGAAGGTGCTTTCCAGCTCCTTGCCGGTCGCTTCGAGGCCGGCGACCAGCCCCTTCATCTTCTCGTCGTCGCGAAGCTCGGCCGGAATGGCATCGAGCGCGCGAGAGAGATTGTCGGCGACGGACAGGATGTCGCGGGCGAAGGCCGTCGCGGCATAAGCGCGCGTGTCGGTCAGCTCCTTCTCCAGCCGGCGGCGGACATTCTGCGTCTCGGCCATGGCATAGAGCGTTTCCTGCTTCGCCGTCGCCAGCTCGTCCTCCAGCGCGGCGATGCGCGCGGCGACGGCTTCCTCGGGCGATCCGGTGTTGCCGGTGCTTTCCGCCACGTCGGCGGCCAGCGTTTCGTTCTCGTTCCTTGTCTCGTCAGTCATGTCGTTCCGTCACTGCATCAATCTGCTGAGGGTTTGCGCCGTGAAATCCACCATGGGGACGACACGGGCGTAGTTCAACCGGGTGGGGCCGATCACGCCGACCACGCCGATCACGCGGCCGCCGGGGCCGCGATACGGGGCCGCTATGACCGAAGAACCGCTCAGGGAAAAGAGCTTGTTCTCCGAACCGATGAAGATGCGCGTCGCGGCACCGGCCCGGGCACTGTCCAGCAGGCGGGCGATCTCGCTCTTGCCTTCCAGCTCGTCGAGCAATTGCCGCACCCGCTCCAGATCGGCCGTCGCATGCGCATCGATGAGATTGGCCTGCCCGCGCACCAGCAGCACCGGCCGGTCCTCCGAATCGCGGCTCCAGGCGGCGAGGCCACGCGCGATGAGATTGGCCGCCGCCTCGTCCAGCGCATGCTCGCCGTCCGCGATCTGCTGCGCGAGCCATTGCTGCGCCTCGCCAAGCGTGCGGCCGCTGGCATGGGCGGACAGGAAATTGGCCGCCTCGATCAGCATGGACGGCGTGGTGCCGGGCGGCAGATCGACGACGCGGTTCTCCACGCTGCCGTCCGTGCCGACCAGCACGGCCAGCGCCTGCGTGCCCGAGAGCCAGGCGAAGCTGAACTGCTTCACCACCGCCTCACGCCGCGGCACCATCACCAGCCCCGCGCAGGCGGACAGGCCGGAGAGCAAGGCCGTGGCGGTGTTGAGCGCATTCTCGATCGGCCCTTCGCCGGACAGCTCCCGCTCGATCGCCCGCTTGTCGTCGTCATGCGGCTCATCCGCCTGCATCATCGCGTCGACGAAGAGGCGCAGCCCGGTTTCCGTAGGCATGCGCCCGGCCGAGGTGTGCGGCGCGGCGAGCAGGCCGGCTTCCTCCAGGTCCTGCATCACGTTGCGGATGGAAGCGGGCGACAGGTTGAGCCCGGGCAGGCGGCTGATCGTGCGCGAGCCGACCGGCGCGCCGGTGCCGAGATATGATTCGACCACCACCCGGAAGATGTCGCGTGCGCGATCACTCAGAAAATCGAGAGGCGGGCCTGTCATGCTGCCCAATGTAGGACGCCGCGGGGCGCGGGCCAAGCATTCTCGCGCGATATGCGCTCATCGCGCGATTTCGGCCCGGCGGGTGTTCCACCGCGCCCGGAATCGCTCTAGAGCGCCCTCGAGTCAGCAAAGAAGGAACCGACGTTCATGCGCCCATCCGGCCGAGCCCCCGACGAAATGCGCACCATCGCGATGGAGCCCGGCTTCACCGTGCACGCGGAAGGGAGCTGCCTCGTCTCCTTCGGCGATACGCGGGTGCTGTGCACCGCCAGCATCGAGGAGCGCGTGCCGCCCTTCCTGCGCGGCAAGGGCGAGGGCTGGGTGACGGCGGAATATGGCATGCTGCCCCGCGCCACACACACGCGCGGCAGCCGCGAGGCGGCCAAGGGCAAGCAATCGGGCCGCACGCAGGAAATCCAGCGGCTCATCGGCCGCTCGCTGCGCGCGGTGGTGGACCTGAAGGCGCTGGGCGAGCGGCAGATCACGCTCGATTGCGACGTCATCCAGGCGGATGGCGGCACGCGCACGGCCAGCATCTCCGGCGCATGGGTGGCGCTGCGCATCGCGGTGGACAAGCTGCTGGCGAGCGGCGCGCTGAGCGTGGACCCCATCCAGGCGAAGGTCGCGGCGGTCTCCTGCGGCATCTATGAAGGCAATCCGGTGCTCGACCTCGATTATATCGAGGACAGCAATGCCCATGCCGACGCCAATTTCGTGCTGCTCTCCAACGGCAACATCGCCGAGGCGCAGGCAACGGCGGAAGGCGCGACCTATGACGAGGAAGCGCTGCTGCGCCTGCTGCGCCTCGCCCGCATCGGCTGCACGCAGATCTTCGCGGCGCAGGACAAGGCGACGGGGCGCTGAGCCCGCGCACGCTGCCATGACCCGCACGCTCCCCCCCGGCCGCCTCGTCATCGCCAGCCATAATGAAGGCAAGGTGCGCGAGATCACCGCGCTGCTCGGCCCGCATGGCATGGAGCCGGTCTCGGCCGGGTCGCTCGGCCTGCCCGAGCCCGAGGAGACCGGCACGACTTTCGCCGAGAATGCGCGGATCAAGGCCTTGGCCTCCGCCATCGCGTCCGGCCTGCCCGCGCTGGCCGACGACAGCGGCCTTGAAGTCGCGGCGCTGGGCGGGCGGCCCGGCGTCTACACCGCCGACTGGGCGGAGCGGCAATGGTTCGAGGGCGAGAAAGGCCGGGACTGGTACATGGCGATGGGCAAGGTCGAGGGCCTGCTGTGCGAGATCGGCCCCGATGCCGACCGCAGCGCGGCCTTCGTCTGCACGCTGTGCCTCGCCTGGCCGGACGGCGAGACCGCCCTGTTCGAGGGACGCGCCGAAGGGCTGCTCGTCTGGCCGCCGCGCGGCCGGCAGGGCTTCGGCTATGATCCGGTGTTCCAGCCCGCCGGCCAGACCCTGACCTTCGGCGAGATGGCGCCCGAGGCGAAGAAGGCGATCAGCCACCGCACCCGCGCCTTCGAGCGGCTGGTCGCCGGGCTCTTCTGACCCCGGCGGAGGCGCGGACGCGCCTTTTTTTCGCAGTTTTCCGCCCCTGTGCCGGCCCTCGTTAACCAGATGCTATGGTCTTTCCGCCGATGGCTATGGTCCTAGACAGGGTCAATAAGGGGGCAGTCCGCAATGACGGACGACATTTTCAGGCAGCACCGCGTGATGATCGCGGCGGGGGAAGACTTGCTAGCGACGGCGCGCCGCACGCCACCGGCGCGACTCGAGGAGATCGCGCAGCTGCGCGTGCGCCTCGCCGGGCTGGCCATGGCGCATCTCAAGGCCGAGGAGGAAACGATCGTCAGGCCGCTCATGAGCAGCGGCCGGATCGACCAGATCCCCGGCGCCGCGGCGCTGATCGCCGAATGCCGGGCCGGGCATGGCGCTTATTCCGACCATGTGCGCAGATGGACGCTCCCCGCCATCGACGCGGACCGGGCCGGCTATGCACAGGCGCTCTCGCAGATGCTCGACCAGCTGCGCGTCATGATGGAACGCGAGGAACGGCTGCTCTACTGGCCCGCGCTGCGACTGCTGGGCGCGACGCCCCGGGAGACGCAGGCCGGCTGACTTTCCGCGCGCAGCCGCTATAGCGGCGCGATGACTCCCGCGGCGCCTCTTGCCCTCTACATCCATTGGCCGTTCTGCGTCGCCAAATGCCCTTATTGCGACTTCAACAGCCATGTGCGCGAAGAGGTGGACCAGGAGGCCTGGCGGGACGCGCTGCTGCGCGACCTGGCCCATGAGGCCGCGCTGCTGCCGGGCCGGACGCTGGGCTCCATCTTCTTCGGCGGCGGCACGCCCTCGCTGATGCCACCCGCCACCATTGCCGCGCTGATCGACGCGGCGGCGGGGCACTGGCACTTCGACGAGACCATCGAGATCAGCATGGAAGCCAATCCGAACAGCGCGGAAGCCGCGCGCTTCCGGCAGGCGGCCGATGCCGGGATCAACCGCCTCTCGCTGGGCCTGCAGGCGCTCGACGACGCGGCGCTGCGCTTCCTTGGCCGCGCGCATGACCTGAGCGAGGGACTCGCGGCGCTGGACGCGGCGCAGGCCTGCGTCGAGCGCGTGAGCATCGACCTCATTTATGCACGCCCCGGCCAGAGCCTTGCCGACTGGGACGGCGAGCTGCGCCGCGCGCTCGCCTTCGGCACCGATCATCTCTCGCTCTACCAGCTCACCATCGAGCCCGGCACGCGGTTCGAGACGGACGTGAGGCGCGGCGCCTTCACGCCCGCCGATGCGGACCATGCCGCCGACCTTTTCGAACTGACGCGCGCCATGACGGGCGCTGCCGGGCGCCCGGCCTATGAAGTCTCCAACCATGCCGCCCCCGGTCAGGAGAGCCGGCACAATCTCGCTTACTGGCGCTATGCCGACTATGCCGGCATTGGTCCGGGCGCGCATGGGCGGCGCGGCGGCACCGCCACCGCGCGCCACCGCAAGCCCGAGAACTGGATGCGCGCCATCGAGCGCAATGGCCATGGCCTCGTGGAGGAGCGCCTGCTCTCGCCCGCCGAGCAGGCGGGGGAAGCGCTGATGATGGGGCTGCGCCTCGCCGATGGCGTGGACCTGCGCGCGATCGCCGCACGCACCGGCCTCGCCCCCGACGCCCTCATCGACGAGGCCGCCGTGACGCGACTGGCCGGGCACGGGCTGGTGACGCGCGCGGGCGACCGGCTCGCCACCACCCCGGCGGGCATGCTGCTGCTCGACGGCATCCTCGCCGAGATCGTGGCGGTCTGAGCGATGTGCGTGCTGGCCTTCGCCTGGGACGCTCACCCAAGCTGGGCGCTGGTGATGGCGGGCAATCGCGACGAGCTGCATGACCGCCCGGCGGCGCCGCTCGGGCGCTGGCCGGACGCCGAGCATGTGATCGGCGGGCGCGACCTGCAATCGGGCGGAAGCTGGCTCGGTGTCTCCGAGGAAGGCCGCTTCGCCGTGGTGACCAATCTGCGCGGCTACGGCCCGCCGGTGCCCGGCCGGGCCTCGCGCGGGGCCCTGGTCGCCGACCTGCTCACCGGGACGGGCCCCCATGCCGACGCACGGACGGCCGACCTCACCGCTTTCAATCCCTTCAACCTCATCGTCGCCGACCGGCAGGGCGCGCTGTTCATGACCAACAGGCCGTCGCCCGTCCGCGTGCGGCTGGGGCCGGGCCTCTACGGCCTTTCCAACGGCGCGCTCGACGAGCCCTGGCCCAAGACCGTGCAACTCAAGGCCGCCCTGCTCGACTGGCTGCTGACGGATGCCGGCGACCCCGCCGCGCTGCTCGACCCGCTGCGGCAGGAACATCTCCCCGATTTCGGGCAGGCGCCCGCCGTCCCGTCCGAGATCGCGCAGGAGCCGCGCCAGTCGCCGGTGTTCATCCGCAATCCCGTCTATGGCACGCGGTGCAGCAGCGTGGTGGCGATCGACCGGGCCGGCAAGGGCACGATCATCGAGCGACGCTTCACGCCGGACGGCGCGCCGGCAGGCGAAACCCGCCTCGCCTTTGCATGGCCTTCATGAGCCCGCCGGGGCGGCCGCGCCCGGGCAGGCGGGACATCAAGCTGTCGATGCGCTGACAAGTCCATTCCACCATCGTTCATTTCGTCGCATTATTCTTCGCCTGGGTTCATGGTGGGAGGGAACAGGATATGGCGAGTGAGATTGCACGCTCCGGGCGGGTGGCCCGGCACGGACATGGTCTTGCGCTGGGCATCGCGGCGCTGCTGATATCGGGCAGTGCGCAGGCCGTGACGCTGAACGGCCTCACGCGCGGCGCCTTCGGCGAGATCTATGGCAGCTACGCGCCGCGCGGCGAGTGCGCGAGCGGGCCGAGCGTCACCATCGACGACAAGGGCTTCACCTTTCGCGCCACGGGCCGCACGGTGACGCAGCACCGCGTGGAATATGCCGCATCCTTCATGGGACCGACCTATGACGGCATCACGTCCGTCTTCTTCCCCTTCCCGGTCAGCGCCAACGATTTCGGCCGGCTCATCATGTTCGTGAATGACGACGAGAAGCGGGGCGTCATCCGCTTCGATGCCGATCTGGGGCCGGGGCAGCGCGCCGACCCCTTCCAGGCGGCCTTCACGTCCGCCTCCCCCTTCCAGCTCTGCAAGGGCACCGGCGCGGCGGTGACGGCTGCCCCGGCGGCGACCAGGGCAGCACCGGTCGCGCCGGTCGCGGGCCTGCCGATGGAATGGACGAACCTGCCGAGCCTCGTCGGCAAATATCCCGGCAGCTATGCGCGCGACAATATCGACCTGTTCGACAAGGGCGCGGTCGCCGCCGCGCTGCGCAGCCGGCTCGGCCCGAAGATGGACGTGCTCAAGACCAACCTCAATGTGGTCGGCCCGCTCGGCCGGCAGGGCAATCTCTATTATATCTCCGGCAATGCGCAGCATCAGGGCGGCGTCGAGCAGGCCTATGTGCTGATCGACCCCGCGCGCAAGGCCGTGCAGGTGGGCCTCTGGGAAAAGGGCAAGCTGACCGTCTATCCCCCGGCGCAGGGCGGCCGCATCCCCGTGCCTGCCGAGATCGCGACCATGCTGCAGAACAGCCCGCCGGAAACGGCCACGCCGCTGCCGGGCACGCCCTGGGAGCTGGTGCCGGTGCAGGGCCGCGCCCCGCTCGCTTATGTGAGCGCCGCCGGATCGCCCAACATCGAATCGCTCAGCCTCTATTGCGAGGGCGGCAAGCCCTATATGGCGATGCTGCTGAACAAGCCGGCCCGCCCGGGCGCGCTCACCATGACGTGGAACTTCTCCGGGCGGCTGGTCAATCTGCCGGTGCGCGCCGCGAGCAACAACGGCACCCAGTGGATCGGCAGCGTCTCCGGCACGCCGCTGCTGCCGCTGCTCATGCAGCAGAAAGGCACGGTGATGCTGCGGCTGAACGGCAAGCTGGAAGGCGAGGCTTCGCTTGCCAATGCCCCGGCGACGCTGCGCACGGCCCTGCGGCCATGCGCGCAACTGTGAGGCTGATCGACGTTCGGCGCTAATGGGCCCTCAGCTGGGGAACAGCGCCGACATGCTGTGCAGGACGACGCCGACCAGCCCGCCGACCAGCGTGCCGTTGATGCGGATATATTGCAAATCCCGGCCGACCGCGCTTTCCAGCCGGTCGGTCACGGTGCGGGCATCCCAGCTGCGCACCGTCTCCGAGACGAGCGTCACGATGCTGCCGCCATAACGCGCGGCCGTGCCCACGGCGACGCGCCGGGCGAAGCGGTTCACCAGCCGGCGCAGCGCCGGATCGTCCCGCATGGTCTCGCCGATCTGCCGCGTGAACTCGCCCAGCCGGCCCGCGAGCACCGCCTCGGGATCGCGCGCCGCGCGCAGCAGCCCCTCGCGTGCGGCTTGCCAGAGCCCGTCCAGCCAGCGCTGCATCGCGGGATTGGCGATCATCTCGTCCCGCATGCGATCGACCCGCGCCTGCATCTTCGGGTCATGCTGCAGATCGAAGGCGAGCGTCATCAGCCCTTCCTCGACCTTGGCGCGCAGGCGGTGGTCAGGATCGTCGGCGGCTTCCTGCAGGAGGTTTTCCAGCCCCTGGATGATCTTGCCCGCCAGCGTCTCGTCGAGACCGGTCCAGCGCATGATCGTGCCCGACCGCTCGTGCACGATCTGGTGGATGAGCGGGGCATTGGCTTCCAGCGTGCGCGCGGCCCAGCGGATCAGCGCGTCGATGACCGGGCGGTGGCGCCCTTCCCGCATCGCGGCGCTGAGCAATTGACCGGCGAGCGGCGCAAGCTGCACCTGGCTGATGCGCTGCACCAGCGCGGCCTTGATCATGCCGCCGAGGCGCTGGTCATCGAGCGCCTCAAGCCCGTCCGCCAGCAGGCGCGAGGCGCCGCGCCGCAGCCGGTCGTCCGTGCCGGACGGCGCCGCGAGCAGCCGCCCGGCAGCGGCGGCCACGTCGACCCGGCCCATGCGGCGCGCAACGACGGCGGGCGTGAGGAAATTGTCGCGCAGGAAGGCCGCCAGCGTGTCGCCGATGCGGTTCTTGTTGCGCGGGATGATCGCGGTGTGCGGGATCGGCAGGCCAAGCGGATGGCGGAACAGCGCAGTGACGGCGAACCAGTCCGCCAACCCGCCGACCATCGCCGCTTCCGCAAAGGCGCGCACGAAGCCGATGCCGGGATGCACGGGTTCGAAGCTGCGGGCAGTGACGTAAAGCGCGGCCATCACCAGCAGCAGACCGGTCGCGACGATCCGCATCTGCCGTGCGCCGCCGCCAGCGGAAATCCGGATCATGCCTCTCTCGCCGCCCATCGCTCGCCTGTCATGCCGCCCACCCGGCATGGTGACAAGCCCGATGGCGCGCTTTGGTTCCCGAAAGCGCGCTATTCGGCCGGGTGCGTGGCCGCCGGCGTGTCTTCGCGACCGTCATAAGTGAGGAAGCGACGGCGCAGCCACGGCCCGAGCCGCTTCTCCAGCCCGTCCGCCAGGCTGAAGGCCGCCGGGACGATCGCGAGGGTCAGCAGAGTCGAGAGCACGAGGCCGCCGATCACCGTGATGCCCATCGGCGAGCGCCAGGCGCCATCGCCGGTCAGCGACAGGGCGGTCGGCACCATGCCCGCGGTCATCGCGACCGTGGTCATGACGATCGGCTGGGCGCGCTTGTGGCCCGCTTCCATGATCGCCTCGAACTTGGGCACGCCGCGATCCATCTCCTCCAGCGCGAAGTCGATCAGCAGGATCGAGTTCTTGGCCACGATGCCGAGCAGCATCAGCAGGCCGATATAGACCGGCAGCGAGATCGGCTCGCCCAGCACGAGCAGGAAGAGCAGGCCACCCAGCGGCGCCAGCGCGAGCGAGCACATGTTGACCAGCGGGGAAATGAACCGCTTGTAGAGCAGCACCAGCACCGCGAAGACCAGCATCACGCCCGAGGCGACCGCGACGATGAAGTTGACGATCAGCTCCTGCTGCCAGCGATCGCTGCCGACGGCCTGATTGGTGACGCCGGCCGGCAGGTTCTTCATCGTGGGCAGCTCGTTGATCTTGTTCATCACCGGGCCCTTGACGGCCCCGCGCGCCAGATCCGCGCCGACGAAGATGCGGCGCTGCTGGGCATAACGCTGGATGGTGGTCGGGCCGGCTCCGAAGCTGATCTCGGCGACACGGCTGAGCGGCACCGATCCGCCGCCCGCCGTCTGCACCGGCAGGTTCTCGATGGTCGAGAGATTGCGGCGGGACGATTCGGGCAGCATCACCCGGATCGGCACCTGCCGGTCCGACAGCGAGAATTTCGCGCTGTTCTGGTCGATGTCGCCCAGCGTGGCGATGCGGATCGCCTGGCTCAGCGAGGTCGTGGTCACGCCAAGCTGCGCGGCCAGATCAAGCCGGGGACGGATGATGAGCTCGGGGCGCTGCATGTCCGCATTCACGCGCGGTGCCACCACCTCGGGAATGGACTTCATTTCCTCGGCGAGCTTTGCGGCGGTCTCCTCAAGCACCTTGGGATCGGAACCGTTGAGCATGACCGAGATGTCGCGCCCGGTGCCGAAGCCGCCCTGCTGCGAAGCGAAGGTGACGCGCGCATCGGGGAACTCGGCAAGCCGCGGCGCCAGTTCGCGCTCCAGCTCGATGCTCGACCGCTTGCGATCCTTCTTCAGCGTGATGAAGATGCGCGCATTGCCCTCGCCAATGTTCGCCATGGCGTTTTCCACCTCTGGCTGGGCATTGATGAGCGCCGCGACGCGATCGGCGACGGCTTCCGACTGCCGCAGCGTGGTGCCCGGCACCATCTCGATGTTGATGCGGCTGAAGTCATTGTCCTGGTTCGGCTCGAACTGCTGCGGCATCGTCATCAGCAGCACGATCGTCAGGACGAACGCGCCGAGGCCGAAGCCCATCATCCACAGGCGATGATCGAGGAACTTCGCGGTGATGCGCCGGCCGAAGCCGCCGCCGCTGGCATAGGCCTTGGCCCGCCGGTCATCGAGCGCCCAGGCGAGCAGGCCCATATAGCGGTCCATCAGCCAGCCTTCGCCATGCTTCTCCTCGCCATGATGCTCGAGGAAATAGGCAGCGATCATCGGCGTGATCATGCGTGCCACGGCAAGGCTGATGAGCACCGAGATGACGACGGTGAAGCCGAAATTCTTGAAGAACTGGCCGGAAATGCCGGGCATGAGCCCGACCGGCAGGAACACCGCGACGATGGACATGGTGGTCGCCACGACCGCGAGGCCGATCTCGTCCGCCGCGTCGATCGACGCCTGATAGGCCGTCTTGCCCATGCGCATGTGCCGGACGATGTTCTCGATCTCCACGATCGCATCGTCGACCAGCACGCCCGCGACCAGGCCGAGCGCCAGCAGGGACAGGAAATTGAGGTTGAACCCCATGATGTCCATGAAGAAGAAGGTCGGGATCGCCGAGAGCGGGATGGCGATGGCGCTGATGACCGTGGCGCGCCAGTCGCGCAGGAAGATGAACACCACGATGACCGCCAGCACCGCGCCTTCCACGATGGCGTGCATGGAGCTGTTATACTGGTTCTTGGTATAATTGACGCTGGTGAAGCGCTGGTAGAACTTCACGCCCGGATTGGTTTCCTCCAGGCTCTTGAGCACGCGCATCGTCTCGTCATAGACGTTGACGTCCGATGCGCCCTTGGCGCGCTCGATCGAGAAATTGACGACCTGCTTGCCGGCCACCTTGGCCATGCGCTTCTGCTCGCCATAGCCGTCCGTCACGGTGGCCAGCTCGGAGAGAAGCACGCTGCGGCCATTGCCGAGCGAAATCTGCGTCTGGCCCAGATCATAAGCCGACTGCGCGTTGGCGAGCACGCGGACCGACTGGCGCGAGCCGGCGATTTCCGCCTGGCCGCCCGCCGCGTTCAGGTTCACCTGGCGCAGCGCCTGATTGATCTGCGTGGCCGTGACGCCAAGCGACTGCATCTTCACCGGATCGAGGATGACGCGGATCTCGCGGTCCACGCCGCCGCCGCGGCCCACGCGCGCCATGCCGGGAATGGAGAGCAGACGCTTGGCCACCGTATCATCGACGAACCAGCTCAGCTGCTCGATCGTCATGTCCGAGGCCTGGACGGAATAATAAGCGATTTCCGCGCCGCCCACGTCCACCTTCTGCACGAAGGGTTCGAGAATGCCGTCCGGCAGGTCGGAGCGGATCTGGTCGACCGCGTTCTTCACTTCCTGCACGGCGACGTTGGGATCGATGCCGATCTGGAACTGGACGAACGTGTCGCTGGAGCCTTCGCGCGCGGTCGACTGGATCTCGTCCACGCCATTGATGCCGCGCACCGCGGACTCGATGCGCTGCGTGATCTGCGTCTCGATTTCCGTCGGCGCGGCGCCCGGCTGGGTGATCGTGATCTCCACCGCCGGGAAATCGATGTCGGGATTGTCCACGACCGCCATGTTCATGAACGAGATGATGCCCGCGAGCAGCAACCCCAGGAAAATGACGATGGGCGGCACCGGATTGCGGATACACCAGGCCGAAATATTGCGCATAGCCACTTGCTCCGTCAGGCTGCGACCCGCCGGCCGATCGCCGGCGCGGACGCGCCTTTAGCTGCTCTTCTTCTCGATTCGCGGATTCACCGTCTCGCCGGGGTTGAGGAAGCCGCTCGCATAGAGCACCACCTTCTCGCCACCCTTGAGACCCTGCGTGATCGCGATGCCGGCAGCGGTGACCGCACCGGTCCGCACGTCGCGGCGCTCGATCTTGTTGTCCTTGCCCACGATGTAGACGAAGCTGCCCTTCTGGTCGCTCTGCACCGCCGATTCCGGCAGCACCGCAGCATCCAGCCGCTCCATCGCGATCTGCGCGTGGGCGAAGCCGCCGGGGCGCAGGGCGGGATCATAAGGCAGCGCGATGCGCGCGATGCCCTGCCGGGTCGACTGGTCGATCACCGGCGACACCTGCCAGACATGGCCCTCGAAGCTGCGCTCGAAGCCGACGGGCGTCACATTCGCGACCGTGCCGATCTTCAGGCGGGCAAGTTCGTCTTCCGAAAGCAGGGCGCGCAGTTCCATCTCGCCGCCACGGGCGATGCGGAACAGCACACCGCTGCCGCCGCTGACCACCTGGCCGGGCTCGACATCACGGGTGAGCACGATGCCGGCGGCGGGGGCACGGATATCGAGCCGGCCGACCTGCGCGCGCATGGAATTGAGCTGGGCAGCCGCGACATTGACCCGCGCCACGGCGGCATCCCGCGTCGCGACGCGCTGATCGATATCGGCCTGCGAGACGAAGCCGTCCGAAAGCAGGGCGCGGGCACGATCGAGATTGTTCTGGGCGAGCTTGGCATCAGCCTTCGCCACGTCCACGCTGGCGGCCAGCTGCGCGATCTGCTCGGCCTGGACCGAACGCTCGATCGAGGCGAGGATCTGGCCGGCCCCAACGCGATCGCCCGGCTGGACATGGACCGCGAGGATGCGACCGCCCTCGCCCACCACGCCCACGGGCATGTCGACGCGCGCCGCGAGCGTGCCGGTGGCATTCGCCATGCGGGTGACAGCTTCCTGCCCCGGCACGGCGACCGTGACCAGCGGGACCTGATTGGCCGTCTCACCCTGGTCGCCGGAACCGGCAAACATGCGATAGCCAATGAAGACCGCGAGCGCGAGCAGCACCCCAAGGCCAACGAAAAGGAGCATCCTGCGCCGCTTGCGGGCCGTCTCCGCGTCGATTTCGTCCCCCAGCATGGCCTCGTATTTCATGTTGGTTTCGTAATTCATGGGTTCCGCCGCCTCGGTGCATGAGCGCCCCTCGTGGTCCGCACTGTATTATCCGAATAAATCACCACCGACAAGCCGGATTCGAAGAAATTTCGCAGCTGCAACATTCTCGTCCCCAGCCGGCCGGCCAGTCATGGCCTGCGGCCATGTGGTCCTTCCGCCATGAACAGGGCATTAAGCTCGGCATGTGGCTGATTGTATCTCGCCTCCGAACCGCCAGCGCAGCCCGAAACGACCGGCAGTCTCTGTAGAGTTCGTCGACCTTGAGTCAATCGGTTTCACTGTGCCGTTGCCGCGTTATACTGCATCGCGCGCCCAATAGTGCTATGAAAAACACACCGAAATTATCCGCGCGTCGGAAATGAAACGGCCCGGAGGGACCAAGCCGTCGGTCTCGTGCGACAGGTGGAACGGCAGCCCCTGTCAGAAGCTGCCGTTCAGCATTTGCGCGAGGGGCTTCCCCGGAGGACGAGCGCCGGATGGCCGCTCAAACGGTGCGGATGGTCCCGCCATCGATCACGAACTCGGCGCCATGGATCGCGGCGGCACGGTCCGAGGCGAGATAGGCAATGAGGTCGGCCACCTCTTCCGGTTCGGCGCCCCGGCCGATCGGAATCCCGCCCAGGGCATCGAGCACGGACTGGCGCGCATCGTCGATCGTGCCGCCATTGGCAGCCCGCAGCATTTCAAGAAAATGTCCGGCGGCATCCGTCATGATCCAGCCGGGCGAGACCGAGTTGACCCGCACGCCCCTGGGACCGAGCTCCTTCGAGATCGACTTGCTGTAGGTCCTCAGCGCAGCCTTGGCAGCGGCATAGCCGGTCGTGGATTCAGGCAACGGCAGGACGGACTGGATCGAGGTGACGTGTACCACCACGCCCTCGCTCCGCTCGAGCATCTGCGGGATCAGCAGCCGATCGAGCCGGACCGTCGCCAGCAGATTGAGGTTCAGCTCGGCGAGCCAGTGGTCGTCCGTCAGCGCGGCGAAGCCACCCGCCGGCGAAGCCGAACCGCCAATGACATGGGCGAGAATGTCGATGCCGCCCAGCCGCTCGAGCGCCGCCCTGGCCAGTGCTTCGCCGCCCTCCGCGGTCGTCAGGTCCGCCTGCACATAGTCGACGCCCTCCATGGGATCCTTGATCGCACGGGCAGCCGTGATGACACGGGCTCCGCCGGCCAGGAAGCGCTCGACCGTGGCGCGGCCGAGGCCCTTGGTGCCGCCGCTGACGAGCACGCGCTTGCCGGCGAACTCGGTGGGATCGACCCTGATGCTCATAGCGTGACCTCCAGCGTCCCGATGGCGCCGTCCACCAGCGTGAAGCGGTAAGTGAAGCGCAGCGGGCTACCCGGGAAGTCACCATGAGCGGGACCTTCGACGACGATATCGTTGCCGTCTTCCCGGACGGTATCGGGCGTGAAGATCGCTTTCACCGGGATCACTTCTTCCTCGAACAGCCGGCGGATCGCCGCCTGCCCCTCGAAAGGCTTGCCGTTGTCGATGAAGACGGCCTCGCGCAGGAAAGACTTCAACATGCCGTCGATATCGAGACGGGCATTCGCTTCGACATAGTCGGCAATCGGCTTGGGCAGGTCCATTGACATGGTCATCTCCTCGACAGTGAGGAGGCCTATTTAGCGATGGACATTTCGCCTGATAATCGAGACAAATCGACATAGGATGTTGCGGATATCGGGACAATGAATCGCCATTCGCTGATCGAGCTCGAGGCGGTTCTCGCCATCGTCCGCTGCGGATCGTTCCGCGCGGCGGCGCTCGATCTCGGCATGTCGACCACGGCCATCAGCAACGCAGTGGGCAAGCTCGAGCGGGAGCTTGCCGTGCGATTGTTCAATCGCACCACACGCAGCGTCTCGCTCACTCATGCGGGTCGGATCTTCGTCGCACAGATCAAGCCAGCGCTGGAGGACATCCAGAAGGCGATGAACACGGCGCGTTCCCAGCAGGAGACGCCGTCCGGCACATTGCGCATCAATGCCTTCGCGACGGCGGCGCGCGAGATCATGGTGCCGCTGGTCCTGACCTATCTGCAGCGCTATCCGCAGGTTCATATCGACCTCGTCACCGAAGGACGGCTGGTCGACGTCGTGGCGGCGGGCTTCGATCTGGGCGTGCGCAGCGCGGATCTGGTGCCCAGCGACGCAATCGCCATACCGCTGGGTCAGATGCGACGCATGGCGGTTGCCGCGGCCCCCGCCTTCTTCGAAAGCAGGGCTATCCCGCAAGTGCCGCAGGAGCTGCTCACTTATCCCTGCGTTCGCGTGCGGCTTCCCAATGGCGCCTTGTTCCGATGGCGGTTCGAGAAGGGCGGTGAAGAATTGCAGCTCGACGTCGAGGGCCCGATGACTCTCGACGAAGCGTCGCTAGCCCGGATCGCGGTGACCAACGGCGTAGGGATCGGCTATTTCATGGAAGCCGACATACGCGACGACATTGCGGCGGGCCGGCTCGTGCGCATTCTCGAAGACTGGACGCCGCCGCTGGTGCCGCTGTGCCTCTATTATTCCAATCGGCGCAATTCCTCCGCGGCCTTCCAGGCCTTTATCGCCCTCGCGCGCGACTTCGCCGCCGGACGGCTTGCATGATCTTGAATGGCAAGCCGGAAGACCTCCTCCGCGCCGCCTAGCGCCCCATCTTCCGCTGCGTCTTGCCGTAGCGCATCTTGCGCGTCCCCGGCTTGCCCTCGGTCGCGCGGCCCTGGTAGCGGCCGGCGCCGGCGGTGACCTGCTGGTCGGCGGGCAGGCCCAGTTCCTCGGCTTCCAGCTTGCGGATCTCGTCGCGCAGGCGGCCGGCTTCCTCGAATTCGAGGTCGGCGGCGGCGGCGCGCATCTTCTTCTCCAGTTCCTCGATATAGGCGCGCAGATTGTGGCCGACGAGGTGCGGCGCATCCTCCAGCCCGGTCTCGACCGTCACCTGATCCTTGCTCGAGACATGCGCGATGATGTCGCCGATCTGCTTCTTGACGCTTTCCGGCGTGATGCCGTGCTCGAGATTATAGGCCATCTGCTTCTCGCGGCGCCGGCCCGTCTCGTTGAGCGCGCGCTCCATGGAGCCGGTGATGCGATCGGCATAGAGGATGACGCGCCCGTCGACATTGCGCGCGGCGCGGCCGATGGTCTGGATGAGGCTGGTCTCGGAGCGCAGGAACCCTTCCTTGTCCGCATCGAGAATGCCGACAAGGCCGCATTCCGGAATGTCCAGCCCCTCGCGCAGCAGGTTGATGCCGACCAGCACGTCATAGACGCCCAGCCGCAGGTCGCGGATCAGCTCGATGCGCTCCAGCGTCTCGACGTCGCTGTGCATGTAACGCACCTTGAGGCCCGCCTCGTGCATGAACTCGGTCAGATCCTCGGCCATGCGCTTGGTGAGCGTGGTGACGAGCGTGCGATAGCCCTTTGCCGCCGTGATCCGCGCCTCGTTGATGAGATCGTCGACCTGGTCCTCGACCGGCTTGATCTCCACCGGCGGGTCGATGAGGCCGGTCGGGCGGATGACCTGCTCGGAAAAGGTACCGCCGGTCTGCTCCATTTCCCAGGGGCCGGGCGTGGCCGAGACGCTGACCGTCTGCGGGCGCATCGCATCCCATTCGTTGAAGCGCAGTGGCCGGTTGTCGATGCAGCTCGGCAGGCGGAAGCCATATTCAGCGAGCGTCACCTTGCGGCGATGGTCGCCCCGCGCCATTGCGCCGATCTGCGGCACGGTCTGGTGGCTCTCGTCGACGAACAGCACCGCGTTTTCCGGCAGATATTCGAACAGGGTCGGCGGCGGCTCGCCGGGCAGGCGGCCGGTGAGGAAGCGGGAATAATTCTCGATGCCCGCGCAGCTGCCCGTCGCGGCGATCATCTCCAGGTCGAAATTGGTGCGCTGCTCCAGCCGCTGGGCCTCCAGCAGCTTGCCTTCCTCGACCAGCTCCTTGAGCCGCTCGGTCAGCTCATGGCGGATCGCTTCCATCGCCTGCTTGAGCGTGGGGCCGGGCGTGACATGGTGGCTGTTCGGGAAGACCTTGATGTAATCGAGGCTCGCGGCCTTCTTGCCGGTCAGCGGATCGAACTCGACGATCTCCTCGATCTCGTCGCCGAAGAAGCTGATCCGCCAGGCATTGTCCTCATAATGGCTGGGGAAGATCTCCAGATTGTCGCCGCGCACGCGGAAATTGCCACGCGCGAAGGCCGCATCGTTGCGCTTGTACTGCAAGGCGACAAGCTTGCGGACGATTTCGCGCTGGTCGGCGACCTGGCCCTTCTTGAGGGAGAAGGTCATCGCCGAATAGGTCTCGACCGAGCCGATGCCGTACAGGCAGGAGACCGAGGCGACGATGAGCACATCGTCCCGCTCCAGCAGCGCGCGCGTGGCCGAGTGGCGCATCCGGTCGATCGCCTCGTTCACGCTCGACTCCTTCTCGATATAGGTGTCGGAGCGCGGCACATAGGCCTCTGGCTGGTAGTAGTCGTAGTAGCTGACGAAATACTCGACGGCATTGTCCGGGAAGAAGCTCTTGAACTCGCCATAGAGCTGGGCGGCGAGGATCTTGTTGGGCGCCAGCACCAGCGCCGGGCGCTGCACGGCCTCGATCACCTTGGCCATGGTGAAGGTCTTGCCCGAGCCGGTGACGCCGAGCAGCACCTGATCCTTCTCGCCCGCCATCGCGCCTTCCACCAGCTCGGCGATCGCGGTGGGCTGGTCGCCCGCCGGCTCATAGTCCGAGACAAGCCGGAACTTGCGGCCGCCCTCGGCCTTTTCGGGACGCGCGGGCCGGTGCGGCACGAAGGAGTCGCCGGTCTGCGGTTCATCGAGCGTGGTGCGGATCTGGATCGCCATGGCGGCAATATGGCGAGCGGACCGCCCGGCGGCAATGCGCAGAAGAACAAATGTGGGGCAAGCCGCGCACGGCCGGACGCGCAAAGCGGCGCCGCGCCACCGGGAACCCGCAGGCTTCTGGGCCGTTTCTAGGTCAATCGGCCCGGGTGCCCTCCCACGCCCACAGGCCGGGAATTGAAAGAGATGGCCCGGGAGCGACTCTTGAGGCGCTTCAGTCGCTCCCCGGCATCAGGTCGATGCAATCGGAATCAGGGCAACCGGGATCAGGCGAAATTCTCCATGCCGGCCGCGCCGCCCGTCATATGCCCCGGCGGCGGCATCGGGTTCCGGCGCAGGCCACGGCTGAGCGTGGCGTGGACATTGCGCACGTCCGAACGGCTGAGAAAGAACGGGTAAAGCGAGCGACTGTTCGCAGCCTCGCCCTTGCCACTGAATTCGCTGATCCGCGCGGCGATGTCGGCCACCCGCAGCCACATCAGCTGCGCGGGCGCATTGACGCCGGGATTGGTGCGCAGCTCGCCGATGGGCTTGAAGCCCAGCATCGCTTCATAATAGCGCCGGTGCCGCGGGTTCACCTCGATGAAGAGGTCCGTGCAGCGATGCTGCCGCCGCCCATAGATGAAGACGATGTGGAACAGCGAGGCGAGAAGCTTGCGCGAGGGGATCTCCGCATCGAAGGCCAGCTTGGTCAGTTCGCAGACGCTGGCGCCCGGAACCCGGCGATAGCTGTTGATCTCGTCACGGAAGATCGTGTCCGCGGCGAGGCCGGCGGGGGAATCGACCGCCAGCGTGACGGTGCCCACGATCTCGTCGTCGAGGGCCGCGACGAAGGTGGAATGCGTCTGGCGCGCAGGAAGGACATGGCTATTGCCATAGCCCCGCCATTCATAGCGATGATTGATGAGCTGCCGGGCGGCCGTGCGATCCGTATCGCTGGTCGCCAGCCGGACATCGAGCCGGCAGGACGGCTGGCCGGGCGTGGCCGTCGTCACGTCCGCTGAATAAAGCGTCCGGGCATCATCGAGGTCCCGGAAGCGGCTGAAGGGAGGGCCAACCTTCTCCCTTTGATCCAAAAGCATGAGCGTCATTGCGTAGCGACCTTTGACAGTGGGTTGTCTCTGGCCAAGTCGGTCGACACGCGGCGTCGTTCTGCAAAGCAGCTGCTTCGCAGTCAGATCGTTGAGGTGAACGAAGCCCCCGTTCTCCCGACTATGGCATGTGCCGGCCACCACTCGAGCAGTGGCCGAAAATCACCGGCTCTGCCCGTTCGAGACGTCCCTGATTGCGCTATCTTGATGTGCGCTTGCAGAACGCCCGCGTCGTGCAGTGCGCTCACTAAGCAGCAGAGAAGTAAATTTTCTATTTACTAACGGGCCCGCGCGCGACGAACTGTGTCCGCTTTGAGATCAGCCCTGGGATCGTTCGTGAAATGGGGGAAACGGCGCGCTGCCGGAAGGGGAAAGGCGGCGATTCGCCTGCCTGCCCAAGGGGTTGAGCCGCCGGCGCTCCGCCGGCGGCTCAAGCCTCAATTTCAGGAGAAGGAAACCTTCACCGCGCGGCGACGCATCGCCGAGCCGACCAGCGCGAAGCCGCCGATCATGAGCGCCCAGGACGCGGGCTCCGGAATCGGGCTGACCGAGAAGGTCGCCGTACCCGAATAGCTGCCCGACCCGAAGGTGCGGCCGACAACGCGGATCGAGTTGAGCACGCCGTCGAAGATCGGAATGTTGCCCACGGTCACCGACTGGCCGCTGCCGGTCGAGGGAACGTTGTAGAGCACATCGTTGATCCACAGCTCATCGATGACGAGCATGTTGAGGTTGCTCGAGAAGCTCGTCGAGATCGACCCGCTGCCAACGCCATTCTGGGGAATGGTGAACTGGAAGGTGTCGTCGAACTCCGTCGTCGTTTCGAAGCCGTTGAAGAACACCGCCGTGATCGACGGGCTGAACGGATCGCCACTGGTCAGGAAGAAGTTGTCGCTTCCCACGTTGAACACAGCCGCCTGCGCAGCAGGAGTCGTTGCCACGAGCGCGGCAAGCGCCCCCGCCAAGAGATAGGGTTTCATGTATTTTTCTCCCATGGTTTTCCCACGAGGCCGGACACCCAGACGCGTCGTGCACGCGCAAAGATGCCTCGCCCCGGCCCTTATACGCCCCTGCAGCCCAATCGATCCCATTAGGTAACAGAAAATTAACCCGATTTAGCAACGCCTTGCCGCTGGCCCGGGAACTCTTGGCTCGGCTCGTCGCATTTCCGGGCTGTGTATCCGATGACAGGCCCTTCCGGGGAGCGGGGCGCGACGGAGTCGTTTTCCTCACACTGCCCCTTTCGCTCCCCGGAAGCGAAAGGCCTTGCCCCGCCGGATCGAAGGCGGCATCTCGCCTGCAGACCCCGAAGGGGCGCCGGTCGCGCCGTTCCCAGCATGAGAGGATAGTCCAGATGCGTCTCGCCCCGATTGTCATTGCCCTGATCCTGCCGCTCGCAGCCTGCGACAGCGGCCCGAGCGTGACCGCCACCAATGCGACACAGGCGGAAGTGCAGGAGAAGCTGGCGGCGTCCGGGGCCGGGGACACGGTCATGGTGCAGCCCGGCCGATGGGAAGGCGCGATGGCCATTCACGAGATCGACGTGCCCAACATGCCGCCCGAGGCGAAGGAACAGATGCGGGCCCAGCTCAGCCGCACCAACAATTTCGTCAGCTGCGTGACCGAGGAGGACGTCAAGCAGCAGAAGGCCTTATTCACTGGCGATATGGACGACAAGAGCTGCAAATATGACAGTTTCTCGCTGTCCGGGGGCAAGATCGACGCGCGCATGACCTGCGACCGCGGCGATGAAGGCAAGATGACCATGAGCATGAAGGGCGACTATTCCGCCGACACCTATCGCATGGACATGACCTCCAGGGCCGAGGGCAATTCGCCGATGGGCGCGATGTCCATGAAGATGTCCGTCAATGCCAAGCGCGTGGGCGTCTGCCGCGGCACCGAGGACGAGAGCTGAACGCCTCCCCGGCGCCTGCCCCGGCAGGCTCATTTCGGGGCAGTGGCCAGCCAAGCATCGCTGGCCCGCCCCGGCGGGAAACGCTATGTTCTATATCGTCAGAGATAAAACGAGTCGCGCGCCTCGCAACGGCCGGACCGGAGCTTGATCCATGATCGGCTATACAACGGTTGGAACCAATGACCTGCAGAGGGCCATGGCCTTCTATGACGCGCTCTTCGGAAGCGTCGGCATCACGCGCCTGCTCGAGTTGCCACAGATCGCCGCCTGGGGCGTGAACTGGAGCAAGCCGATCTTCGGCGTCGCCAAGCCCTATGACGGCAGCCGCGCCACGCCGGGCAACGGGGTGATGATCGCGCTCGGCCAGCGGACCCGCGCCAAGGTCCGCACGCTTCACGCCAAGGCGCTGGAACTGGGCGGATCTGACGAGGGCATGCCCGGCGTGCGCGGCGCCGATGGCAGCCAGGCCTTCTATGCCGCTTATGTGCGTGACCTGGATGGCAACAAGCTCTGCTTCTACTGCGTCGGGCCGGGCGGCGACGATTGATCGTGCCCGGTGAGCACCGATTGAGCCCGGAGGCCAATCGTGCCACTGGCCGGACCATGACCAGTCCCGATCGTCTCTCCCTCTATCTCGACCGCCTCGGCCTCGAGCACGCGCCCCCGGCCAGCGCGGAGGGCCTCGCCACGCTGCAGGCGGCGCATCGCGAACGCATCCCCTTCGAGAATCTCGACGTGCGGCTCGGCCGGCCGCCGGCGATCGACAGCGACGCGGTGTTCGGCAAGCTGGTGACGCGGCGGCGGGGCGGCTACTGCTTCGAGCATAACCGCCTGTTCAGCGACATGCTGGCCATGCTCGGCATCCCCAACCGGCCGCTGCTGGCGCGGGTGCGGCTGGGCGTGGCGCCGGACGAGACACCGCCGCGCACGCATGTGCTGCTGCTCGCGCAGGTCGATGGCGCGCCCTGGATCGCGGATGCGGGCTTCGGCGGCAGCTATGTGCCGCCGCTGCCGCTGCGCGACGGCGCATCCGTGCGGACCGGCGACGGCGCGGCGCACCGGCTGCGCAGGATCGGGGAGGCCGGCGATCCCGGCGGGGAATGGCTGCTGGAACGCGCCGGCGACGCGGGTGCGACCGACGGGCGCGCCGGCCCGCAGGCGGACTGGCAGGCGCAATATGGCTTCGATCTCCTGCCCGTCGTGCAGGCCGATCTCGACCAGTGCAATCACTGGACCGCCACGCGCCCGGCGACGCGCTTCACGACGCTGCATGTGGTGAGCATCGCCTTGCCGGACGGCTTTGCATCCCTGACCGAACAGGCGCTCAAGGTGCATCGCGGCGGCGCGCTGCACGAGGCCGTGCTTGCCGGGCCGGACGATTATCACCGCTGCCTCGCCGGGCAGTTCCATCTCGACCTCGACCGCGAGGACCTGGCGCGGCTGCCGCTCTTCAGCAAGGCGATACGCCGCTGAAGCGGGCGCGCGCCGGCCGGAAACGCGCGATCAGGACAGCGCGCGCACCAGGAAGATCACGAGGATGGCGCCGAGCACCGAGCCCACCATGCCGGCCGGCTCGAACGGCGCCGTCGACCGGTTGCCGCTGAACAGGCGCGGCACGAACCCGCCGACCAGCGACCCGCAGATGCCGAGCAGCACGCTGCCGACAAAGCCCATGGGCACGGGCCCGGGATAGAAGAACCGCGCAAGCACGCCCACGATGAACCCGACGATGATGGTGCCGATAACCCGTCCCATGGCGTTCCGCTCTCCTGATACCTTCGCGACGGACGCGGCAGGCGCCGGGCCGTCCACGTGTGTTGTCGCAGCAATACAGATGGAACGCAAGCGTTCCGGCATCTTGTCACCCCCGGGCATTGGCGTATAGCGCGCCCGTCCGCCCTGTTCCGCCGTCCTGCCGGGAGCTCGCCAAGCGCCATGACCGTGACCATCAAGACCGCCGATCTCATCGAGAGCGTTGCCGACGCGCTCCAGTATATCAGCTATTACCACCCGATGGACTATATCCGCGCGCTCGGCGCGGCCTATGAGGCCGAGCAGGGCCCCGCCGCGAAGGATGCGATCGCGCAGATCCTGACCAACAGCCGCATGTGCGCGGAAGGCCACCGGCCGATCTGCCAGGACACCGGCATCGTCAACGTGTTCGTGAAATGGGGCATGGACTGCCGCCTCGACGACACCAGCAAGTCTCTGCAGGAGATCGTCGACGAGGGCGTACGCCGCGCCTATCTCAACCCCGGGAACAAGCTGCGCGCCTCCGTGCTCGCCGACCCCGCCTTCACGCGCCGCAACACGAAGGACAACACGCCCTGCGTGCTGCATGTCGAGATGGTGCCGGGGCATCATGTGCATGTGGACGTGGCGGCCAAGGGCGGCGGCTCCGAGAACAAGTCCAAGTTCAAGATGATGAACCCCAGCGATAATATCGTCGACTGGGTGCTGGAGATGATCCCGCAGATGGGTGCCGGCTGGTGCCCGCCGGGCATGCTCGGCATCGGCATCGGCGGCACCGCCGAACATGCCGTGCTGCTCGCCAAGAAGGCGCTGATGGAGCAGATCGACATGAGCCTGCTCAAGGAACGCGGGCCGCAGAACGATCTCGAGGCGCTGCGCATCGAGATTTTCGACAAGGTGAACGCGCTCGGCATCGGCGCGCAGGGGCTGGGCGGCCTCGCCACCATCCTCGACGTGAAGATACTCGACGCGCCGTGCCACGCCGCCTCCAAGCCGGTCGCGATGATCCCCAATTGCGCGGCGACCCGCCACGCGCATTTCAGCCTCGATGGATCGGGCCCCGCCTATCTGGAAGCGCCGAAACTGAACGAATGGCCCAAGGTGGACTGGGCGCCGGACAGCGCGGCGATCCGCGTCGACCTCGACACGCTGACGCCGGAGATGGTGCGCAGCTGGAAGCAGGGCGACCGCATCCTGCTGAGCGGCAAGATGCTCACCGGGCGCGATGCCGCGCACAAGCGCATCCAGGACATGCTGGCGAAAGGCGAGGAGCTGCCCGTCGATTTCCGCGGCCGCGTCATTTATTATGTCGGCCCGGTCGATCCGGTCGGCGAGGAAGTGGTCGGCCCCGCCGGCCCCACCACCGCGACCCGCATGGACAGCTTCATGCGCATGATGCTCGATCAGGGCCTGCTCGCCTGCGTGGGCAAGGCCGAGCGCGGCCCGGCGGCAACCGCGGCGATCAAGGATGCGCAGAGCGCTTATCTGATGGCCGTGGGCGGCGCGGCCTATCTGGTGGCGCGCGCCATCAAGGGCAGCAAGGTCGTGGGCTTTGCCGATCTCGGCATGGAAGCAATCTACGAATTCGAGGTGAAGGACTTTCCGGTCACGGTCGCCGTGGACAGCGAGGGCAACAATGTCCACCAGCTCGCCCCGCTCGTCTGGCGCGAGAAGATCGCGAAGGAAGGGCTGCTGGAGAAGGCATGAGGCGCGGCGCACCGGGCTGAGCCGCCGCCGCGCCCTTCCGGGCGATCACTTCAGCGCCGGGCGCGGGCGATCATCTCTTCCTCGGCCAGCGTGAAGGCGGTGCGTCCCCGGGGCGTGTCGGGGGCAAGCGCGGTGACGAAGAAGGAGACGCCTTCCCCGCCCTGCGGATCGACCCAGAGGCCCGAGCGCAGGCCATAGGCCTCGCCGCTATGGCCAACGCGGGTGCGGCCATCGCCGAAGGGATCGTCGCGGCAGGGGGCCGGCTGGTCCGGCAAGGCGAGGATCATGACGCCGAGGCCGAACGCGCAGGGATAGCCATTCTCGATATCCCCGTTGCGGCCATCATAGCGCCACTGGGGCTGCATCATCTCGGCGATCCGCGCGGCGGGCAGATAGTCCGGCACCGCGCCGAGCAGCAGCTGGCCGATCCGCGCGAGGCCCTTCACGGAAATGCGCATGCCGCCCTGCGGGGAGAAGAAAGCACCTTGCCGGCCGAGCCGATACGTCGCGACGTCGCAGGAGCCGTCCCGCGCCGGAATCGCGCCGCAGGCGGGGCGGACGCCGCCATTATCGTCCCGCAGCGCCTGCCCCTCGCCATCATAAAGCACCACGCCGCGCGCAACCGCATCGTCGCTGCAGGTCGTCCAGTTGAAACAGGCGTCGATGCCGAGCGGCGCGAACACTTCCTCCTTCATGAGCACATCGAAGCGCTTGCCCGTCGCCGCTTCCATGACCGCCGCGATGACCGGGAAATTGAGATTGCTGTATGTGTAGAAGCCCGCTGCGGGGCCGTGAGCGACGTCCCAGGCTTCCGGGCGACGCATCTCGCTTTCCAGATCCGCATCGAGCGGCAGGGCATAATCGATCCCGTCACGAATGCCGGCGGTGTGCGAGAGGAGCGCCCGGAGCGTCACCGGCTGGTCCGGGAAGCCGGGATGGCGCAGCCGCCAGCCGAGCCGCACCGACACATCCTCATCGAGATCGAGCCGGCCCGCCTCGACGAGACGCATGACGCCGAGCGCGACCGCCAGCTTGGAGACCGACGCGATGCGCGCCGCGTCGTCGGCGGTGACGGATCGCCCCGTCTTGCGATCGGCGAGCCCGGACGCATGGGACGCCTTTATGCCCGCGCGATCGAAGGCCGCCCAGGCGCGCGCGGCGTCTGCGGGTGGCGGTGCGGCGGTGGCGGCACCGGCGCAGGAAAGCAGGAGCAGGACCCAGCGAAGACAAGCGATCATCGCCTTTCTGTGCGACGGATCGCCCGGGCGGGGCAAGCGCGGACTGCGCGCCAGCCATTGATTCCCCAGCGCCGCGGGATAGGAGAGCGCATCGCAGCCATCCCGCCGGGCAAGCCATTCGCGCGCGCCCTCATCCCCTCTCCTTGCGGAGCCTCTTCTGATCCACGCGTTCATCTGGCTGCCCGCCACGCTCGCCGCCGCCGCGCTGCAGGCCTGGCGCACGGCCGTCCAGCGCCGGGTGGGGCAGAGCCTCTCCGTCAATGCCGCCGGGCTCGTGCGCTATCTTTACGGCCTGCCCTTCGCGCTGCTGCTGGCGCTCTGCTATCACGCGGTCGTCCATGGCGGTGCCTTGCCCATGCCGGGCGCGGGCCTGCTGATGTTCAGCGCGGCGGCGGGGCTGGCCCAGATCATCGCCACCAACCTGCTGCTGATGGCTTTTCGCGAGCATAATTTCGTCGTCGGCACCGCTTATTCCAAGACGGAAGCGGCGCAGGGCGCCCTGCTCTCCTGGGCCCTGCTCGGCGAACGGCTCGGCCTGCTGGCCTGGGCGGGCATCGGCGCGGGCGTGGCGGGCGTCATGATCCTCTCCACCGGCGGACGGCGGATGAGCGCCGCGGACTTCCTGCGCGCGCTCGGCCATCCGGCGGCGCGCTACGGCATCGCCTCCGGCCTGTTCTTCGCGTTCACTGCCGTGGGCGTGCGGCGCGCGACGATGGAAGTGCCGACCAGCGACGCCATCTCCGCCGCGCTGATCGTGCTGGCCGTGACCGTGACCCTGCAGACGCTGATGCAGGGTGCCTGGCTGATCTGGCGGGAACCGCTGCAGGTGCGCGCGGTGTTCACGAGCTGGCGCATCTCCGGGCAGGTCGGCCTGCTCTCCTCGCTCGGCTCGGCCTGCTGGTTCACCGGCTTCGCCAGCGCCCCGGTCGCGCTGGTGCGGATCGTGGGGCAAGTGGAAGTGCTCTTCACGCTGAGCTTCGCCCATTTCTACCTGCGCGAGCCGCTCCGGCGCAGCGAAGTGACGGGGCTGGCGCTGGTCGTCGCCGGGGTGGTGCTGGCGCTCGCAGGGGCGTGGCACTGAGCGGGAATGCGCTTCGTCCGGGAAGGAAAGCGCATCGCCTTCCGCAAGAGAATGGCCAGCGTTAACGTCCGCAATGTTGTGGTGTCCTGAAAGGCGGTATTGTTGTGGGAAGCAGAAATAACACTCCCACTTCCCGTCATTCCCGCGGACGCGGGAATCCAGTCACCCTAGCGGCGCGAAACCGAGGCTGCGGCAGCGCTTCATCGTAACGTCGCTAAGCTGGATTCCCGCGTTCGTGTAGTGTTTCGGATGGTTGGCATGAAGCCTCTGGGGTAGAGAGAGGCATGACGTGGCTGAGGAGTCGCGGACTATGCTGATCAAGCTTCACCGGAATGCGACCACGACCCCGCGCCAGCGGGCTTATATCCAGGCCAGCGACAAGAGCGTTGCGGACCTGGCGCGTGAACTGGGCGTCAACCAGAGTTGCATCCGCCGCTGGAAAGGGCGGCGTG
Source organism: Sphingobium sp. SYK-6 (assembly GCF_000283515.1). Lineage (GTDB taxonomy): Bacteria > Pseudomonadota > Alphaproteobacteria > Sphingomonadales > Sphingomonadaceae > Sphingobium > Sphingobium lignivorans. The sequence goes on along the minus strand of NC_015976.1, from coordinate 505,890 downwards.
ATACGATGGACCGGCCATCAACACCCCACCGCCTGATGACCCGCTTCTCAACCGAGGAAGAGGATATCGCAGTCGAACTGCGCTCCCGCCTTGCCCTCTCGCTCGACGATGCACTCGAGGTGATGCGCCGCTGTCTGCGCGCCGATATCTCCCGCGCCGCTCTCTACCGCCTGTGGCGTCGGCATGGCATCGCTGCCCCGCGCACCAGCGATCAAGGCGCTGGCGCAAGCCTGCCCTTCGATCCTGCACCCTTCGGCTATGTCCATGCCGATCTCAAGCATCTGCCCCGCCTGCTCGGCAAACCAGCCTATGTGCTTGTCGTCATCGAGCGGGCAACCCGCTTCGTCCATGTCGACATCCTCGATGATCGCAGCGCCGCAACCCTCGCTGCCGCCTTCGAGCGCTTCCTCAAAGCCTTCAGCCATCCCGTCCACACCGTGCTGACAGATAATGGCAGCGAGTTCACCGATCGCTTCGGTGGCGCCTACTGGGGCAAACGCAACACCGGAACAGGCCGCCATGCCTTCGATCAGGTTTGCGCCGCCCATGGCATCAAGCACAAGCTCACACGGCCCTATCATCCCCAAACCAACGGCATGGTCGAGCGTTTCAACAGACGTATCAGCCAGGCCATCGCCGCTCACCCCGCAAACAACCAAAATGCAGGCCGAAACCACTTCTCTTCACATCAGGAGCGCAACAGCTTCATCCGACAGTTCGTCAATAACTATAACCGAACAAGACTGCGATGCCTCGCATACCACGCCCCAGCGCAACAACTTGCCATCCTCACGAAACACAACACGCGCGCGGGAATGACGATGGGAGGACGAGATGACCTCTCCTTTTCATCGTGTCCCGCCCTGTCCCATTTTTTCGGCAGGCATTGCTCACGGCGGTTGTCCAATTTCCTCCGCGCCGCTTAGAAGGGGCGCATGATCCTTCCGGCGTTCAATTATTTCGGCGTGATCTTCGTCCTTGGCTTCCTGCTGGGGACGATGCGGGTGATCTGGCTTTCGCCCGCGACCGACGCGACGAGCGCGGTGCTGATCGAGCTGCCGGTCATGCTGGCCGCGAGCGGCTATGTGGCGCGGCGGATCGTGCGCCAGCGCGGCATTGGCGCGCCGGCGGCGCTCGGCATGGGGGCGATCGCCTTCGTCCTGCTGATGGCGGCGGACGCGGGGCTGGCGCTGCTGCTCGAAGGGCGCGATCCTGCCGCATGGGCGGCGGACCTCCTGCGCACGCCCGGCTGGATCGGTCTTGCCGGGCAAGTGATCTTCGCCCTGCTCCCCGCGCTCATTGCCTTCCCCGGCGCGCCGGCGCCGCGCCGGCCGGTCAGACCGCCTGAAAATTGAGGCGCAGGCCCGGCCGGGGCCAGCGGCAGCGGAAGAGCTTGCCCGTCGCCGATCCGGTGATCCAGGCCGTGCGCATGTCCGCGCCGCCGAAGCAGATGTTGGTGGCGATGGGATCGGGCACGGGAATATGCTCCACGCTGCCGTCGGCCGGATCGACCAGCGTGATGCCGCCATTGAACAGGGTCGCGACCGCCACCTTGCCGCCCGCTTCCACGGCCAGGCTGTCGAACCACTGCATGCCGGGCAGGTTGGTGAGGATCGCGCCGCTGTCATGGCCCGCTTCCGGCGCGACCACGCCCGGTTCCAGGATATCGAGCGACCAGAGCCGCTGCAGCATGGAATCCGCCCAGTAGAGCGTCCGGCCGTCCGGCGAGAGGCCGATGCCGTTGGGCGATATCTGCTCGGAGCGCCAGCGCGTGATCGCCGAGCCGTCCGGCCTGGCATGATAGACTCCGCCCAGCCGCCGCGTCTCCCCGTCCGAGAAGCCGAAGCAGGTGAACCACATGCCGCCATTGGCATCGAACACGATGTCGTTGGGCGCATTGAGCGGCTTGCCGTCGCAATTGTCGTAGAGCCGCGTGACGGCGCCGGTCGCGAGATCGACCCGCTGGACATAGCCGCCCTCATAATGCGCGGGCAGGCCGAGCTTGCCGGCCTCCTTCCATCCTTCCGGGAATTCGAGCGCGCCGCCATTGTTGACGACATAGACGGCACCATCCGGGCCGATGGCGGCGCCATTGGGGCCCCCACCCAGATGCGCGACGATCTCCACCGTGCCGTCCGGCCGCACGCGGGTCAGGGTCTGCCGCGCGATCTCGACCAGCAGCACCGATCCGTCCGCGCAGGCAATCGGCCCTTCCGGGAAGTCGAGCCCCTCGGCCACGGTCTCCATCTCGATCGTCATCCGCTCCCTTTCCGGCCGACGCGATGCCCGCCATGTCTGTTCTGCCGCGGCGCCGGCCAGCACTCGCTCCGCCGCCCCATGATGCATATTATGCAAGCGGAAGGACAAGGGCCTGTTAACCGCTTTCATCTAGCGAAACCGGGGCAGGGACTAACAGGCAGACACAGCAGCGTGGCGCAGACGAGCAAACTGGAAACCACGATCATCCGCACCGTCGAGAATGTCGGAGACCTCGGCCTCCGGACGCTCGACCTGCAGGCCGACATCGCCGAACTCGCCGACCGCGTGACCGATCAGGCCGCGATGCTCGAATCCCTGGAGGAAGCCGCGATCGGCCTCGCCCAGTCGAGCGACCAGGTGGAGAAGAAAGTCGATGCCGCCCGCGCCCAGGCCGACACCGCGCGCGCCGTGGTGGACGATTCCAGCCAGCAGCTCAGCTCCGCGTCCCAGAATGTGCTCGAACTCATCGAGCAGGTCTCCCGCATCCATCATGGCCTCGGCAGCTTCAACGACGCGCTCGCCAGCGTCGGCCATACCAGCAAGATCATCAGCACCATTGCCCGGCAGACCAATCTGCTCGCGCTCAATGCCGCCATCGAGGCCGCGCGCGCGGGCGATGCCGGGCGGGGCTTCGCGGTCGTCGCCAGCGAGGTCAAGAAGCTCGCGCAGGAAACCGCGCTCGCCACGCAGCAGATCGAAGGCTCCATCCGCGAGCTGACCAGCGAGGCCGAGGCCATGCTCTCGCGCATCGTGGCAGGCAGCGAGAAAGCCAATGACGCGCATCGCGCCTCCGGCGAGATCGGCGCGCTCGTCGACCGGCTGCGCGACCTCATCCTCGGCCTGTCCGACAACAGCGAGGCGGTCTCGGGCAATGTTCATTCCATCCTGGGCGCGATCGGCGAGATCCGGGGCGGGCTGAGCGACCTTGCCGACGCCTCGATCGACAATGCGATCGGCCTGCAGCGGCTCTCCACACGCGTGACCTCGGTCAGCGATGATACGAACCTGCTGCTCCAGTATCTGGCGGAAAGCGGCGTCGACCTCCCCGATTCGCCCTATATCCAGTTCGGCCTGGAAGCGGCGGAGGGCATCGTGCTGGGCCTGGAAGCCGCGCTCGCGGCCGGCGAGATCACGCCCGAGGCCATGCTCAGCGACCATTATGAGCCGGTGCCGGGGAGCGATCCGCCGCTCTACGCGCATCCCGCCCAGCCGATCATCACGCGCGCGGCCCGCCCGTGGCAGGAGAAGGCCCGCAGCCTGCCGGGCTTTTTCGGCATGAGCTGCACCGACCGCAATGCCTTCGGCGCCGTCGCCATGCCGGAGCGGTCGCTGCCCCAGCGGCCCGGCGAGATCGACTGGAACCTCGAATATTCGCGCGCCGGCCAGATCTTCAATTTCTCCGACACGCGCGACCAATGCCAGATGACGCAGCCCTTCTGCCTCAAGGCCTATCGCCGGCCGGTCGCCACGGGCGGCGTGATGCTGCTCAAGCAGGTGATCGCGTCCATCCATGTGGCGGGCCGCCACTGGGGCGTGCTCCAGCTCGCTTATGAGGACCCCGTCAGCCGGGCGGCGGCGCAGGCCGAAGCCGACCAACCCGCCCCGCTCCCGCAGCGCGAACGCGTGGCCTGACAGGAGCAGGGCTGAAGCCTGGGCGCGGCTGCCCCCCTAGCGCCGCCCGACCATCAGCCAGCCGCACAGCAGGGCTCCGGCGCCGCAGAAGGCCATGCCGAGGGCCAGGGCGAGCGAAGTGCCGCCGGTGAGGCGCGAGAAGACCGCCACGATGACCGCCGCGATGGCGAGCTGCACGAAGCCGAGCAGCGCGGAGGCCTGGCCGATGCTCTCCGGATGCGTCGAGAGCGCGCCGGCCTGGGCCTGCGGCTGCACGATACCCCAGCCGAAAGTGTAGAGTATCTGCGGGACGATCAGCGCCGCCCAGGCTTCCGGCCACAGCTGCGTCGCCACGAGCATGGCGATGGGCCCCGCGAGCTGGAAAGGCACGCCGATGCGCAGCGTCCCATCGACGCCCCGCCGCCGCACGAGCCGGAAGGACGCCGCATTGCCCGCCATGAAGCCCATGGTCGAGAGCGCGAACAGCAGCGCATAATCGAGCGCGCCAAGCCCCATATGATCGATCATGACCTGCGGCGCGGCGGCCGAGAAGAGCAGTATGCCACTATAGGCGAAGGCATTGGCCAGCACATAGGCCAGCAGCGCGGGCGAGCGGGAGAGGCGCGCGAAGGAGCCGAGCAGCCCCGGGCCATCGAACGGCAGGCGCTTGTCGCGCGCCAGCGTCTCGGGAAGGCGCAGCAGGCTGGCGGCGCCGATGACGACGCCCAGCACGGCCATGGCCAGCAGCGGCGCCCGCCATCCGCCCACGCTCACCAGCACGCCGCTGATGAGCGGCGCGATGATGGGCGTGCAGGAGAAGAAGATGCCGATCTGCGCCAGCGCCCGCCCCGCCGCCTCGCGCGGGAGCTGATCGCGCACGATCGTCCTCGCGAGGAGGACGGCGGCGGCGGCGCCCAGCCCCTGCAGCGCGCGGGCCGCGAGGAGCAGGGGAAAGCTGGTCGCGAACAAGGCAAGGACGCTGGCCAGCACATAGATGGCAAGGCCGGCGAGCACGACCGGGCGACGGCCCAGCGCATCGGCCAGCATGCCGCCCAGCAGCTGGGCAATGGCGAAGCTGATGACGAAGGCGCTGATCGCCGCGGGCACATGCGCCGCCCGCGTATAGAGCGCGGCGGCGATTGCGGGCAGAGCGGGCGAGAGACCATCGATCGACGCGGGGAGTACTGCCGTCAGCGCGGCAAGCAGGATGATCTGCCCGAGCGGCAGCTTCTCGGGGCCGGCAGACGTTGCGTCACGCCGCGACCCGCTATCGGTGCGATGGGCCATGGTCCGGAACGATCGATCCGTCAGTTGTTGCCCGGCCTGTCCAGCTTGCCGAACTTCGCCTCGAAGCCGGCGATATCCCCGGCGGCGAGGAAGCGGGCCTGCTCCACCCAGTTGTCACGCGTGATCCGCCCCTTGAACGTGCCGAGCTGGCTGTCCACGGACACGATGTCCGCATCGCTCCACGCCGCGATCTGGTCGAAGCGGGTGATGCCGAGGCTGGTCAGCAGGCTGGCGAGCTTGGGGCCCACGCCCTTGAGCTGCCGAAGATCGTCCGGCGCACCGCCATCCGCGGGCACGCCGATCTCGGTGAAGGACATGGCACCGGCCGCCGCGCCGCCGCTGGCCATGATCGCCGCGGCATTGCTCGCCACCGCGGACGCATCGTCCGGCTTGGCGCCGCTCGCGACGACGTCTGCCTCCAGCGAATCCTCGACGGTCTGGGCGACTTCCTCCGCGACGTTCCGGGCCGTCTCGCTCGCCGCGCCGACGGCGGTGGCCGAGCTGTCGACATGATGCCCCGCCTGGCCGGAGCGCGATCGCAGCAGCCAGATGACCAGCACCGCGACCAGCAGTGCGACGACGATCAGGATGAGGTTCTGGCTCAATGGAGGCCCCTTCGGAAATCGTGCGAAACGGCGCCAATCATACGCATGGCGGCCGGCCATTGCCAGTAAGGGAGTTGCGTGGCGAGGAAAAGCGCCTTGCACGCCCGGAAGCGGGAATCGGCGGCGACGCGGACGGGCGGATCGGAAGGAACGCGGTGCGGCGGGCCCCTTCCCGCTGTCCACAGGATTATTTTTTCGGCAGCGCTTTCTCCCTTGCATTTCCGGCAGGCGAGGACTGGCCGCGCGTCGCGCCCTGCCGGCCCGCCCCGCCGTCCATGAGACGAGTCATTTCATCGACGAAATGAATCATGACCAGAACGTTTACGCCTTGCATCGCCGTGCCGCTGTGGCACAATCGATGGTGGTCAGGAACAGGGGTTCACGCAACAGATTGTGGCTGCAGGCAGGCTGAAGTCAGCACTGCAGCGCGTTTTCCCGCCGCCGCGCGCATGAGCGCCGCGGCCCCTTGATCGAAGCGAATGTAGAGAAAATATTGGGGGTCTTGAGCATGGAGTTTCGCGATTTGCAGGCAGAAGGTTCAGCAGCGGAATTGGTTGTCGCCGAGCCGGCGACCGAAGGCGCGCGTCCCGAGCCCAAGGCGCGGGAGACGCGCAAGGCCGCGGCCTCGAACAGCGTCGATGCGCGCCGCTTCGACATCGCCACGGACGCCAGCCGCGACGCGCTGCTGACCGAATTCGGCAAGGAGACGCTGCGGGACCGCTATCTGCTGCCCGGCGAATCCTACCAGGACCTGTTTGCCCGCGTGGCCGCCGCTTATGCGGACGATCAGCCGCATGCCCAGCGGCTTTATGATTATATCTCGCGCCTGTGGTTCATGCCCGCGACGCCGGTGCTCTCCAATGGCGGCACCGGGCGCGGCCTGCCGATCAGCTGCTATCTGAACTCGGTGGACGACAGCCTGGAAGGCATCGTCAACACCTGGAACGAGAATGTCTGGCTCGCCTCGCGCGGCGGCGGCATCGGCACTTATTGGGGCAGCGTGCGCGGCATCGGCGAGCCGGTCGGCCTCAACGGCAAGACCAGCGGCATCATCCCCTTCGTGCGGGTGATGGATTCGCTCACGCTCGCCATCTCGCAGGGCTCGCTGCGGCGCGGCTCGGCGGCCTGCTATCTCGACATTTCCCACCCGGAAATCGAGGAGTTCCTCGAGATCCGCAAGCCCTCGGGCGACTTCAACCGCAAGGCGCTGAACCTCCACCATGGCGTGCTCGTCACCGACGAGTTCATGGAAGCGGTGCGGGACGGCAGCGAGTTCGCGCTCAGGTCCCCCAAGGACGGCAGCGTGCGCGGCAAGGTCGATGCCCGCTCGCTCTTCCAGAAGCTGGTCGAGACGCGGCTTGCGACCGGCGAGCCCTATATCGTGTTCTCGGACACGGTGAACCGCACGATGCCCAAGCATCACCGCGACCTGGGGCTCAAGGTCTCGACGTCCAACCTCTGCTCGGAAATCACGCTGCCGACCGGCAAGGACCAGTTCGGCAACGATCGCACCGCCGTGTGCTGCCTCTCCTCGCTCAACCTGGAAACCTGGGACGAGTGGCAGGGGGACAAGAGCTTCATCGAGGATGTGATGCGCTTCCTCGACAATGTGCTGCAGGACTATATCGACCGCGCGCCGGACGAGATGGCGCGGGCCAAATATTCCGCCAGCCGCGAGCGCTCGGTGGGTCTGGGCGTCATGGGCTTCCACAGCTTCCTGCAGGCGCGCGGCATCCCCTTCGAAAGCGCGATGGCCAAGAGCTGGAACCTGCGCATCTTCAAGCACATCAATGCCAAGGCCAACGAGGCATCGATGCTGCTCGCCCATGAGCGCGGCCCCTGCCCGGACGCCGCCGACCAGGGCGTGATGGAGCGCTTCTCCTGCAAGATGGCGATCGCGCCGACTGCCTCGATCAGCATCATCTGCGGCGGCACGTCGGCCTGCATCGAGCCGATCCCGGCGAACATCTATACGCACAAGACGCTGTCCGGCAGCTTCATCGTCAAGAACCCGTATCTGGAGAAGATCCTCCAGGCCAAGAGCAAGGATTCGACCAATGTGTGGAATTCGATCCTGGAGAAGGGCGGCTCGGTCCAGCATCTGGACTTCCTGACGCAGGACGAGAAGGACGCCTACAAGACCAGCTTCGAGATCGACCAGCGCTGGCTGCTCGAACTGGCCGCCGACCGCGCCCCGTTCATCGATCAGGCCCAGTCGCTCAATCTCTTCATCCCCGCCGACGTGGAGAAATGGGATCTGCTCATGCTCCATTACCGGGCCTGGGAGCTGGGCGTGAAGTCGCTTTATTATCTGCGCTCCAAGTCGATCCAGCGCGCGGGCTTCGCGGGCGGGGTCGAGGCGGACAACACCGCCGAGCTCAAGAAGATCGAGCTGCCGAACACCGATTATGACGAGTGCCTCGCCTGCCAGTAAGGCAGAGGGCGAGCGGACGCAGACAGCCCGCAAGAGCCTGAAAAGAAAAGTCCGGCCTTCCGGGGGGATGGAAGGCCGGACCATTTCAACCGGAAGGCGGCGTGTGGGAGTCCGTCGCCTTGCAGTTTCTCTCCTCCCTTGTGGGAGATGAACCCGGTAAACAGGAGATAGGATCGATGCGGCCGGGCGCAAGGGCTGCACCGGCCGTCCCTTCGGACAGCGTCGCCGGACCTCCGGCAGACCGGGCGTAGCTATGTCAGCCATGGCAATGGGAAGGGGCAGCGGGCAGGCGAGCCCGCATGGCCTCTTTCAGGCGCAGCGCTTCACGCGGCGGAGCCTTCCTGTCCCCGGTGAAGGGCGTTCAGGGCGGCGGGGTTGAGATCAATGCCGCTCCCGTCCTCGTCCCCCTCGCCCCCGAGATCCTGCGACACCGGCCCGGCGAGATGCACGCCATCCGCATCGACGCGCGCAATGCCGTTCACCCGGATCGGCAGGCTGGGCGAGACCCCGGCGTCGTGAAAGGCCATGCGCATGATCCCGCCTTCCACGGAGAGGACCGTGCCCACGCGCTGCCCGTTCGCATCGATGACGTCCGAGCCGGGCTCGATCCGCAGTCCCTCATGCATGATGATTGTCTCCCACTGACGTGGGGACAACCCCCGGGCCCGGCCCGCGGTTCCCGGAAAGGCGCGCAGCACGCCGCGACTCTCCAACGCCCCGTCGGGCCTTGCCCGCGCGTTGCCTCGCGCGCCGCAATGCGGGGAAACCCTGAGTTGCCAGCCATCAGGACCTTCGCTACCCTTCGCCCTCGTGATCGCATGGCCCCGCCTCGCTCTTGCCGCTTCCGCGCTGCTGGCGCTGGCCGCCTGCGCACGCCAGAGCGCGCAGGCCGTCTCCACCGCGCCGGATACGCCCGGTTTCCTGCTCGGGCTGTGGCACGGCTTCATCTTTCCGGTCGCCTGGCTGCTCTCGCTGATCTTCCCGGACGTCGCCATCTATGCCGTGCCGAACACGGGCGGCTGGTACGACTTCGGCTATTTCCTCGGCATCGTCGTGTTCGGCGTGGGCGCGCGGAAATCGAAGACCGTCACTGTCTATGTCGATCGCTGGCGATCGCGCTGAATTTCCGCTGCCACGTTCCCGTCCTCGCAAGGAGCACAATATGCGCAAGTGGCATCGCTGGATCACGGTTTTCATTGGCATCTTCATGCTGTTCATTGCCCTCACCGGGCTGGGCAGCCATTTCGCGGCGATGTATGCGCGCGGCAGCTTCTTCGAACAGGCGCAGAGCGAAGGACCGCCCCGCGGCGCGCCCGCGAGCGCCGCTCCGGCCGCCGGCGCAGCGCCCGCGACGGCTCTCGCGACCACACCGGCCACGCCACCCGCACCAAGCGCCGCGCGCCAGCTCGTCGGCCTGTTCCATCATCTCCACTCGGGCGAATTTTTCGGCCCTGTGGGCGTGATTATCTCGCTTCTCGCCGGCTTCGCCCTGCTGTTCTTCGCGGGGTCGGGCATGTGGATGTATCTCCAGATGTATCGCCAGCGGCGCGCGCGCCACCGGAAGGAACTGTTCTGGAAATAACGCCGCCTCTCGTCATGGCCGGCGTGGCGGCCGTCTCCGCGCTCGCGGGCGGCATCCTGCTCGCCCGCCCCGCGCGCAGCATGCAGGCCGTCTATCTCAAGCGCATCGCCGGGACGATGGCGCTCTCCTTCGCGCTCATCCTCGCCATCTTCGCCTGGGGGCTGGAGCGCATCCAGGGCTGACGCGCGGACCGCGCGCGCCTGCGGGAAAGTCAAGCCCGCGGGCAAGAAATTTTGCTGTGGGCAACCCCCATCTCGACGCTAGACATTGTGGTGAATCGGCGTAGCATACCCCTTGATCTGGTGTTGCAACGTCCAGCGGGGAGTCCATCGTCAATGCCGTCCTTGTCCTGTCCGGGCAGCGATATGCGCCGCCGGTCGCGCGGGCGGCAACGCATGCAGGCGCGCGCTTTTCACGGCCGCGCAGGGCTCGTCCGCTCTTCCCCCGGGCACCAGATCCGCCCATATTCCATCCGTGCCGCCGGCCCGGGCCTCGCCGCCCCCGCCCGGCCCTCGTCCATCCACGCTTCTTCTGCCGTTCCGGAGTAATCCCATGTCTCTTCTTCAAGCCTCCAAGGTCTACAAGCCCTTCGAATATCCCTGGGCCTATGACTTCTGGAAGCGCCAGCAGCAGGTGCACTGGATGCCCGAGGAAGTGCCCCTGGGCGAGGACTGCCGGGACTGGGCGCAGAAGCTCTCCGACCATGAGCGCAACCTGCTCACGCAGATCTTCCGCTTCTTCACTCAGGCGGACGTGGAAGTGCAGGATTGCTACCACGACAAATATGGCCGCGTGTTCAAGCCGACCGAGATCAAGATGATGCTGACCGCGTTCAGCAACATGGAGACGATCCACATCGCGGCCTATTCGCACCTGCTCGACACCATCGGCATGCCCGAGAGCGAATATTCGATGTTCCTCGAATATGACGAGATGCGCGCCAAGCATGACTATATGCAGCAGTTCGGCGTGGACAGCGACGAGGACATCGCCCGCACCCTCGCCATGTTCGGCGGCTTCACCGAGGGCATGCAGCTCTTCGCAAGCTTCGCCATGCTGATGAACTTCCCGCGCTTCAACAAGATGAAGGGCATGGGGCAGATCGTCACCTGGTCCGTGCGCGACGAGACCCTGCACTGCGAAGGCATCGTGCGCCTGTTCCACGAATTCGTGAAGGAGCGCGACTGCCTCACCCGGGCGGTGAAGGAAGACATCATCGACTGCTGCCAGAAGACCGTGCGGCTGGAAGACGCCTTCATCGACCTCGCCTTCGAGCAGGGGCCGGTGCCGGGCATGACCGCCAACGAGATCAAGCGCTACATCCGCTACATCGCGGACTGGCGCCTGGGCCAGCTCGGCTTCAAGCCGGTCTACATGATCGAGGAGCACCCGCTCCCCTGGCTCACTCCGCTGCTCAACGGCGTGGAGCACGCCAACTTCTTCGAGACCCGCGCCACCGAATATTCCAAGGGCGCCACGCGCGGCAACTGGAACGAAGTGTGGGACAGCTTCGACAGCCGCAAGAAAATGCGCGCGAACGACAGCGCAGGCGACGAAACCGAAGGCGGCGAGGACATGTTCTCCCGGGCCGGGGTGGCGGCGGAGTAGGGCTACAGAGAAGCAATCCCTCTGCCCTCGAAAGTTTGAACCTTAAGGGCTGAAGCACTCGCGCCGGTGCCAATCAAGGTAACGCGCATGGGGACGGTGCGCCAAAGAGATCGGAAATCGAGCTTTCTGGTCATCATGGATGAGCCTGCGGACGCCTTCAATGTCGTTGATTTTGCGAGAGAGTAAAATCTCGCCATCATCGCTCAACGAGATCAGTCCTCTGTCAAACATCCAGTGAACGGTGCCGGAAAGAGCGATTCCGTTGTTAACCAGATCAGGCCCACCGGCCGCGACGCTCATAATATGCGCGGCCTGTGCCTCAGCACGACCACCGCCGTTGATCAACTTCATCCCAGTCAGTGCACAACGGCAATCGTAGACATCAAGCACTCGCTTGCGAAACTGCCGATCTCTGACAGTGCGATTGACAAGCATTGTGGCCCGGTCGATTTGGCCGTGCCAGGGTAGAGCCTCTTCCCGAACGGTGTTGAGGACCTCAGCATTCTCGCTTCTCGGCAAAAGCTCGTCTTCATCGACAAGGCCCAAGCCAACGATACGATTGAAATCCTCGTCCGAAATCGGCCTTATGGATTGAATGGCTCGTCCGTTGTTCAGCCGACCATCGGGATTTAGGAGCCCTCGCTCGACCGCCGCGCCCTCCACCTGAAAAGGTACGTCACGACCGAATTCCAAATATGAACCGGGCGCTATGAGGGCCAAGTACATTTTCTCTTTAGCCGGGTCAGGAACAATTTTTTCGAACCTGGCAACAGCATAATAGCCCCGCCGTCCGGCACGCCGGGGCTCTTGATAGATAATCCAGTTGCCTTCGAGCTTGGAGGCATTGGCAAGCCATTTTACCGGGAAGCGATAAAAACGATCAGGTTCATCCTGATAAATGGAATGTGACCCGATAACGAAGACGCCTTTATGTAACCCTTTGCGATCCGGGTTAGGCGCAGCACCCATCCAACGATAGATTCCATGATCGAGAAATTCGAGTAATCCCCTATCGCGAAGTTGCTGCAATTCCCGGCTGAGAGTCTGGTGAGGTGTCGCTCCAGCAGAGCCGGTTTCCGATACAATATTGTCTAACTGAGAATCTATAAGCGCTTGACGCGTGAAGGTTCGCAAACCCGTGGCGGCGACGTGTCGTCTCACAGCATCGGTCACCGCATCGGACCAACTTTTCGTCACGTTTACTTGCCCCCTTTGCCACAGCGTGCGATCCTACTCAGGTGCAAACTGGTCGCAAGCCCGTCACATATATCTGCCTGAACTGCCAGGGCACGGCCGTTGCGCTGGATGCATGGGCCGAGTGGAATGAAGCGCAGCAAGAATGGGTGCTGGGAACGGCCTACGACGATGCTTTCTACCGTGACTGCCAAAGCCGAACACAGATAGCAGAAATGCCATTGGCACCGAAATACCCCCTTTCTCCCACATGAACCGCCCGTCGCTGCCGGTTCAGGCGAATCGCGTTAGGTTCCGACCTGTTCTCCCCGCTGCCGGGAGAGACAGAACAGATGTCGGAGTGAGACAGATGTACAAGGCACTGAAGAAGAGCGTCGCGGCCCTCGTGCTGGGCGCGGTGACCATCGGCGGACTGGCCGCCACCCCGGCTTATGCCGATCGCGGGCGGGACAATGACCGCAACTGGAAGCGCGATCGCGACGATCGCCGGCATCATGACCGCCGGAATGACCGCCACTGGAAGCATGACCGTCGCGGGCCGGACCGGGTCGTGGTGATCGATCGCCGCCCTGTCGTCCGCCCGGCGCCGCGCGTCGTCTATGCTTATGACTGGAACCGGCCCGACCCGCGCTATCGCGGCTATTATGCGGACCGTTATTATCGCGGCGGCTATGCCCCGATCCGCGTGACGCGCCAGACCCGCGTCTATCGCGGCTATGACAATCGCTATTACTGCCGCCGCTCGGACGGCACCACCGGCCTCATCATCGGCGCGGCGGTCGGCGGACTGCTGGGCGACCAGATCGACCAGGGCCGCTCGTCCATCCTGGGCGCCGTGCTGGGCGCGGGCGCCGGGGCGATGATCGGCCGCGAGATCGACCGCGGCGACGTGGTCTGCCGCTGAGCAAGCGACCCGGCGGCCGCGGGCGACCTCGATCGCCCGCCGGACACCCGCCGGCATGAGATGGAAACGGCGCGGGCCCCCTTGCCCCGCGCCGTTTTCGCATGCTTCGACGGGCGGCATCAGCGCCGCTTGCGCGTCGACCTTCCCAAGCGTATTATTCGCATAATACACATTGGAGGCCGCCATGCTTTCCCTGCTGCTTGCCATGGCCCTTGCGCAGGGCAGTGCCTCGCCCATCCCGACAGACGCCGCCACGTTACGCGCGGAGATCCAGGCGGCGGATACGGCCTTCTTCACCCTGTTCTTCGAGCGATGCGATCCGGCCGCGCTGAGCGAGATGGTCGCGCCCGACTTCGAGATGTATCATGACCGCGAGGGCGTCGTGGCGCGGGACGGCAAGAGCTTCGTCGCGCGCTATGCGCAGGGATGCGCCGCGCGGTCCCGCCCGGATGCCTGGCGCAGCCGCCGCGCACTGGTGGAGGACAGCCTGAACGTCGAGCCCGTCCCCGGCTTCGGCGCGATCGAGGAAGGCGAGCATCTCTTCTACGAACACAAGGGAGACGGGCCGGAGCGGCTGGTCGGCCGCGCGCGCTTCGTCCAGCTCTGGCAGAAGGACGGGCAGGGCCCGTGGCGGCTCGCGCGCGTCCTCAGCCTCAGCCATCGCGCCGTGGACTGAAGGGCGGCCGCTCCACCCTTGGCAGTCTCTAGCGGTTGATCGCGTCCGAGCCGGCCTGCCCGACCGATTCGATGTCCCGCCCAAGGCCCTTGACCGTGGCGCAGCCGGAAAGCACGAGCGCCGCGCCGAGCAGCGCGGCCAGCAGAAGCGAGCCCTTCATAACCGATCCTTTTCTCATTCCGCGCCGATCTTCCACAAAGCGGCGGGCCATGCAATCCGGTGCAGCGCCCGGCTCAGCGGCGCGCCATCTTCGCCACGGCCGCCAGCGCCCGCTCCCGCGCCGTCGCATCCAGGAACTTGACGCGGCCGATGCGCTTCGTTCGCGTCGTCCGCATGCCGCAGAAGCCGAGAATGGCGTGGCGCAGGCCGGTAAAATCACAGTCGCGATAGCGCCAGCGTGCATAGAGGGCCGGGCAATCGCAGGTGGAAATGATATGCGCCGTGCGGCCCGCCAGATGCCGGTCCCACCATGGATCGGCGTCATGATAGCGGAATGCGAAGCCGGGCATCAACACCCGGTCGATCCAGCCCTTGAGCAGTGCCGGCATGCCACCCCACCACATGGGATAGACGAGCACGAACCGCTCGCACCACATCAGCGCCTGCTGCGCGGCCGCGACATCGGGCTCGATCGGCGGCGGATCGCGATGGCCCCGGCGCAATATCGGATCGAAGGCGAGCGCGCCGACATCCTGCCGGCGGACCTCATGCCCCGCCTCGCGCGCGGCCGCCTCATAGGCGTCGGCGATCCGGCCGTTGAAACTCGCAGCGTCCGGATGGCCCAGCAGGATGAAGATGCGCATGGCGGCTTGCCCTCCTCGCCCGCACCTTGCCGATGGGGCCGCCGCCGGCCTTGACGGGCATCAAGGGTGCGCAAGGGAACCGGCGCTGTGCGCATGCGTATTGCCGGGAGAGCCCGTGCGACCACGGGCGCTGGCAGCGCGCCGGAGAGACATCCCGCACATGCGCCAGCGGACCGGCGGATCGCCCTTTTCTGCAGGAGGATATTCATGACACCGGTAACCATCGACGATCGCAAGAAGGAGCTGCGCAGCCTGCTCGAGCAGATCCAGGCCAATCCCTCGCGCGACTGGACGCGCGAGCGCGAGCGCGTGGTGGTGCTGCAGCACATGATCGCTGCCGACGAGCGGGCCCGAGCGACCGCCTGATCCCCCTGCCCCGACGGGCGCCATGCCGCCGGGCGATGCTGTCGCCCGGTGCGCAGCGCCCCTGCGCAGTCTCCCGGCTCGCGGCACGCGCGTGCCCGCTGCTCCACAGATCTCCGGCAAAACGATGAGCCGAGTCGCGCGGACTCTTGCCATGCGACTCGGATGAGAAGATATGGGGATCAGGACGGGGGAATGGATCAACGGGTGCGCGTCAAGTCAAGGCGCCGCCCCATTGGGGAGAATGGAAATGGCCGTGCGCATGACCAGAGCGTCCGCCCTGGTGGCGCTTGCCCTGCCGCTTGCCGCGCTGGTGGGCTGCGGGCCGCCCAAGGCGACCGAAACGCCGATCGCGAACATTCCGGCGCCGCTGCCGGAGAATATCCCGCTCATCGAGCCGCCGCCACCCCCGCCCCCGGTGCTCATCAACCAGAGCCGCAACGAAGACCTGTGGCATCTGCGCTCCGGCCTCAACGTCGCGGTCCTGCTGTGCCAGGGCCCGGACAACGAGGCGATGGTCGCGAGCTACAACCGCCTGCTCAACACGCACAAGGGCCTGCTCGCGGAAGCGGCGCGGGCCACGGTGGAGCATTTCCGCGCCACCGGCGGAAAGAAATGGCAGGAAGTCTATGACGACAAGATGACCAAGGTCTACAATGGTTATTCCGGCACATTGACGCGCGAAGCCTTCTGCGGCCGCTCCAAGGAGCTGCTCACGCAGGCCGAGAGCGCCACGGCCCTGCATCTCTCGGAACATGCGACCACGATGCTCTGGGAGCTGAACAAGGCGGCCGGGATTCCCGATCCCGACGGGAAGCTCGCCCGTGCGGCAGCGGCAGCAGCGAGCGGCGGCGCGGCCAGCCTTCCGGCCGGCACGCCGATCTCGGCACGCAGCGCAGGCCCGAACGCCACGTCCGGCACCGGCATCCAGTGATCGATCAGTGATCGACCACGCCTGAGACAAGCCCCGGCTGGTTCTGCGACCGGCCGGGGACTCTCGCTCGACGGGGTGACAGGATCAGGCGCCCGTGTCCGGCACCGATCCGTCCTCGTCGTCCATATTCTCCTCGCCTTCGAACGCATCCATGTCGATGCGTCCGCTGCGCTCCATGTCGGTCATGTGGTCCACCACATCCTGAACATCGTCGGGTATGACCTGAGCGACATTCGGGCGGCCGCCATGCTCTGTTTCCTCGCCGCCACGCCAGGGATTCTCGAGCGCGTCGCTGGCGACGTCCTGCGCCTGCGTGTCGCTTTCGTCCTGCTCGGCATTCTCCCTTTCGGGATCATTGTTCACAGGTCTGCCGCCCTCGGGCTGGATCATGCTGTCCTCCTCTTTCGCCGCCTCTTACTGGTCGATTGCTTCGGAGCCGGCTTCACCCACCGATTCGATGTCGCGGCCCACGCCTTTCACTGTCGCGCAAGCGTTGAGCATCAGGGTCGCGCCGAGCAAGAAGCCTATGATGGCATTGCGAGTCATCTTGTCCTCCATCTTTCATCACATGGAAGAACGATCGGCCGACGGAACGGTTGCCGGGGCCGATCAGGGCTCTGCCGCGACTCGTCATCCCGGCGCTTTTGTCGTCCTCGCCATGCTACCCTGATTGACGCGGCCCGCAAGTCGCGGCAGGAGCGGGCATGGCCGACATGACCGAAAACGCCAGCGCCGACGCGCTTGCCCAGCCCGCCTCCTTCAAGCGCCGGGGTCTGCTCTTCGTGCTGTCTTCCCCCTCGGGAGCCGGCAAGTCCACCATCTCGCGCAAGCTGCTGGCCGACGATGCGGGCCTCACCATGTCCGTCTCCGCCACCACGCGGCCGATGCGGCCGGGCGAGGAGGACGGGCGCGACTATCATTTCGTCGACCTGGAGAAGTTCCGCGAAATGGTGTCCGACAACGCCTTCCTCGAATGGGCGCATGTCTTCGACCATCGCTACGGAACCCCGCGCGCACCGGTGGAAGGCCTGCTGGAGCGTGGCCACGACATCCTGTTCGACATCGACTGGCAGGGCGCGCAGCAGCTCTACCAGCTGGCGGGCGGGGACGTGGTCCGCGTGTTCATCCTGCCGCCCTCCATGGCCGAGCTGGAGAAGCGCCTGCGCGGCCGCCGGACGGACAGCGACGACGTGATCGATCGCCGCATGGCCCGCGCCCACAGCGAGATCGCGCATTGGGACGGCTATGATTATGTGCTCGTCAATGACGATGCGGACGCCTGCTTCGCCAAAGTCCGCACCATCCTGCACGCCGAGCGCCTCAAGCGCTCGCGGCAGACCGGGCTGATCGGCTTCATCCGCAAGCTGGATACCGAAGAAGGCTGAACCCGCCGGAGGGCGTGGCACGCGGCCGGCGGACAAGTCCGCCGGCCGCGTGCCTGCGCCGCCCTTGCTCCCGGCGCGCCTATTTCCGCCGGGGCAGCGGCTTCATGGCCATCGCTTCCTCGAGCACGCTGGTGTCGATGAGTGTGGCGAGTTGCGCGCGCGTGCGCGGCGTGCGCTTGTCCTGCCTGGCGAGCCAGGCCTCCTCTTCCTCCATCACGTCGAGAAGATCGCCGGTCCAGTCGGCGATGAAGGCGTGGTGCGACCAGCTCTGCTTGACCAGATCGAGCGGATATTTGCTGTGCTCCGACACCAGTTCCTGCGCGCGGGCGGGCTTTTCGCGAACCTCTGCCGCGGCATCGATGATCGCTCGCACGAAGGTCACGATCTTGCGGCGCTTCTCGGGATCGGCGAGGTTGGGCGCGATGGTGTTGAGATTGAACAGCTCGCGATAGACGCCCTTGCCGCTGAACTCGATGACATCCGAGCCGATCGCCTGCGCAGCCCGCTCGACCTCGGGCTCCCAGATGGCGACCGCATCGACCGTCCCGTCCGCAAGCGCCTTGGGCATGTCGGGCAGGCGCATGCCGACCATGGTCACGTCATCGCTGGTGAGGCCCACCGTCTTCAGCATCTTCTGGGTGAAGTAGCCGGAGGAGGTGACGGAAATGGTGGCGATCTTCTTGCCCTTGAGGTCGGCCAGCTTGTTGATCCCGGACGAGCGCTTCGCCACGATGCGATAAAGCCCCTCGGTCACCGTCATGATGATCCGCATGTCCGGATTGCGCAGCGAATAGCGCAGGGCCTGCGTCTCGGCGTTCGTCGCCACGTCGGCAACGCCTTCGCTGCCATAGCCGGGGACGGAGGCTTCGCCGACCAGATTGGTGACGCTGCCCATCTTCACGGTCGCGACGCCGGGATAATAGGATTCGGCGGCGACGAAGACAGGCGCGATCTCGAAGGTGGTGGTGTTGCCATAGACCGCGATCGGCCCGGGACCGGCATCGGCGCGGCTCTGCGCATGCGCGCAGCCGCTGGTGAGCATGGCGAGAACGGCGCCGGCCATCGCCAGGCGGGACCGCATCCTGCCCCGCTGCCTGTCACCCACGCGTGCATTGCTTGCCTCTGCCATCCTGTCCTCCTTGGTCTTGATTGCCACTTCGCCGTCTAGCGGACGCGCAACAGCCCGACCATGCGCAGAACGGCAGTGATCGTTTACCATTCGTGACGATTGTCGTGCGTGAGGCAGGGTGGCCGCGCTCAGGCGGCCTGCCGCGCCTTCAGTTCCAGCGCGGCAGCGATGAGGTCGCGCGTATAGTCGGTCTGCGGCGCGGTGAAGATCTGCTCGGCAGTGCCCTGCTCGACGATCCGGCCCTCCTTCATCACCACCACTTCATGGGCGAGCGCCTTCACCACCTTGAGATCATGGCTGATGAACAGATAAGTGAGGCCGTGGCTCGCCTGCAGGTCGCGCAGCAGATCGACGATCTGCGCCTGAACGGACATGTCGAGCGCCGAGGTGGGCTCGTCGAGAATGACGAGATCGGGCCGCAGGATGATGGCGCGGGCAATGGCGATGCGCTGGCGCTGGCCGCCCGAGAATTCGTGGGGATAGCGATCGAGCACGTCGGGCGCGAGGCCCACTTCGCCGATGATCGTGGCGACGGCGGCGTGCCGCTCGCCCGGCGTGAGGTCCGGCCGATGGATGGGTAGGCCCTCCCCGACGATCTGGCCGACGGTCATCTTGGGGCTGAGCGAGGCGAAGGGATCCTGAAAGACGATCTGCATGCGGCGGCGCAGCGGACGCATCTGCTTCCAGTTGCGCTCATGCAGAGGCTCGCCATCGAAGAAGATCGGCCCGTCGCTCCGGCTGATGCGCAGCAGCGCCAGCCCCAGCGTGCTCTTGCCCGAGCCGGATTCGCCGACGACGCCCAGCGTGTGCCCGCGCGGAATGGAGAGGGAGACGCCGTCGACTGCCTTCACGACGCTGCGCGGCCGCCCGAACCAGCCCTTGACGGGAAAATGCACGCGCAGATTCTCGGTGCGCACCAGCGCGGGCGGATCGCCCTCGATCTTCAGCGGCTCGCCGCGCGGCGTCGCGTCCAGCAGCTTGCGCGTATAGGCATGCTGCGGATCATCGAAGACCTCCGCCGTGTCGCCCGCCTCGACGATCCGGCCCGCCGTCATCACGCAGACGCGGCTCGCCATCTTGCGCACGACACCCAGATCGTGCGTGATGAGCAGCATCGCCATGCCGAGCCGCTCCTGCAGGCTCTTGAGCAGATCGAGCACTTGCGCCTGCACCGTCACGTCGAGCGCCGTGGTAGGTTCGTCCGCGATCAGCAGGTCAGGCTCGTTGGCGAGCGCCATGGCGATCATGATGCGCTGGCGCTGCCCGCCGGAAAGCTGGTGCGGATAGGATTTCAGGCGGTTCTCCGCATCGCGCAGGCCGACGAGCTTGAGCAGGTCGATGGTCCGCGCGGTCGCTTCCGCCTGCGAGATCTCCGGATGGTGGAGCTTCATCGCCTCGATGATCTGCCGGTCGATCGTGTGCAGCGGATTGAGCGCGGTGAGCGGCTCCTGCGGAATGAGCGCGGCGCGCCGCCCCCTGATCGCGCGCATCGTCCGCTCGTCCGCACCGACGATCTCCTGCCCGTCCAGCCGGATCGACCCGGCGGGATGGAACGCGATCGGATAAGGCAGGAGCTGGAGGATCGACATCGCCGCGGTGGACTTGCCCGATCCGGATTCGCCCACCAGCGCCAGCGTCTCGCCCTTCTCCAGCGTGAAGGACACGCCGCGCACCGCTTCCACCACCTTGCCTTCCGAATGGAAGCAGCAGCTCAGGTCCTCCACGGCCAGCAGGGGCTGGTCCGTCCTGCTCGTCTCGCCTGCGCTCATCTGGATTTCCTCGGATCGAAGGCGTCGCGCGCCGCCTCGCCGATGAAGATCAGCAGGGAGAGCATGGTGGCCATCACGGCAAAGCCGGCAATGCCCAGCCAGGGCGCGTAGAGATTGTTCTTGGCCTGATTGAGCAGCTCGCCGATCGACGGCGAACCGCGCGGCATGCCGAAGCCCAGGAAATCGAGCGCGGTGAGGATCGTGATCGAGCTGGACAGGATGAAGGGCAGGAACGTGATGGTCGCCACCATCGCGTTGGGCAGGATGTGGCGAAACATGATCTTCCGGTTGCCCAGCCCGAGCGCGCGCGCGGCCCGCACATAATCGAGATTGCGCGCGCGCAGGAACTCGGCGCGCACGACATGCACCAGTGTCATCCAGCTCACCAGCAGCAGCACGCCCAGCAGGGTGAAGAAGCCGGGCTGGAGGAAGCTGGACATGATGATGAGCAGGTAAAGCATGGGCAGGCTCTGCAGGATCTCGATGCCGCGCTGGAAGAGCAGGTCCGTCCAGCCGCCGAAATAGCCCTGGATGGCCCCGGCGGTGACGCCGATCATCGAGCTGAGCAAGGTAAGCACCAGCCCGAAAGTGACCGAGAGGCGGAAGCCATAGATGAGCCGCGCCAGCACGTCGCGCGCCTGATCGTCGGTGCCGAGCCAGTGCCGCGCGGAAGGCGGCGCGGGCGCGGGCACGGGAATGTCATAATCGATGGTGCGATAGCTGTAGGGAATGAGCGGCCAGAGCGCCCAGCCGCCGCCCTGCGCGATCATCTCGCGCACTGCCGGATCCTTGTAATTGGCCTCGGTCTCCAGCACCCCGCCGAACGCGGTTTCCGGATAGGCCTTCAGCACCGGGGCATGGAGTTCGCCTCGGTAGCTCATGAGGATCGGCCGGTCGTTGGCGATCAGCTCCGCGAACAGGCTGACGCCATAAAGCGCGAGGAACAGCCACAGGCTCCAGTAGCCGCGCTTGTGATTGCGGAAGTTGGCCCAGCGGCGGCGGGTGAGCGGGCTGAACCGGCTGCGCTTCGCCGGGCCGCTCGCGACCTCGCCCCCCGTCGCGACTTTCGCTTCGGCGTTCATCAGACGTCCCGCCTTTCGAAATCGATGCGCGGATCGACCAGCACATAAGTGATGTCGCCGATGAGATTGGCGAGGAGGCCGAGCAGCGAGAAGATGAACAACGAGCCGAGCATCACCGGATAATCCCGGTTGATCGTCGCCTCGAAGCCGAGCAGCCCCAGCCCGTCCAGCGAGAAGATCACCTCGATGAGCAGCGAGGAGGTGAACAGCACGCCCACGAACGCGGCGGGAAAGCCCGCGATCACGATGAGCATCGCGTTGCGGAAGACATGGCCGTAGAGCACGCCATTCTCCGAAAGCCCCTTGGCGCGCGCGGTCGTCACATATTGCTTGCTCACTTCATCGAGGATCGAATTCTTGGTGAGCATGGTGAGATTGGCGAAGGCCCCGATCACCATCGCCGTCACCGGCAGGGTGATGTGCCAGAGATAGTCGCCGATCTTGCCCAGCGTGGAGAGTTCCTCCCAGTTCTCGGACACGAGGCCGCGCGCCGGGAAGATGCTCCAGAAATTGCCTCCGGCGAACAGCACGACCAGCAGCACCGCGAAGAGGAAGCCGGGAATGGCATAGCCCACCGTGACGAAGAAGCTGGTCCATGCATCGAAGGACGTGCCCGCCCGCACCGCCTTGCGGATGCCGAGCGGCACGGCCACGAGATAGGTGATGAGCGTCGTCCACAGCCCGAGCGACACGGAGACCGGCAGCTTCTCGATGATGAGATCGACGACCGGCTGGTCCTTGAAATAGCTGTTGCCGAACTCGAACCGGGCGAAATCGCCGAGCATCTTGAAATAGCGGTAGAGCACCGGCTTGTCGAAGCCGTAGAGCTTCTCCAGCTCCTTCACCATTTCCGGGTCCAGCTCGCCGGTCGGCGTGAGGCCGCCGCCGCCGCTCACGTCCGTGCTGCCGCTGATCGTGGCGGTGGCATCCATGGCCTGCCCGGCGAAGCGCGCATGGATCTGGTCGATCGGCCCGCCGGGCACGAACTGGATGATGATGAAACTCACCGTCACGATGCCGATGAGAGTGGGTACCATCAGCAGCAGGCGGCGCGCGATGTAGGACCAGAGGGCTGTCATTGGGACCGTCCGTGCATGAGCTTCGCGTCCCTGGCCGGATCGATCCACCAGGTGTCGAGCGTCGTGAAGGGGAAGTTGTAGAGCGGCTGCTTGTCCGGCTTGCCGAAGCGGTCCCAGTAAGTGATCGGCATCTCGCCGAGCGGCGCGGGATAATTGTGCTGGAAAGGCACGGCATAATAATTCCACAGCAGGATGCGATCGAGCGCGCGCATCGCCGCCACCACCGTCTCGCGATCCTCCGCCTGGATCATCCGCTCCATCATGGCGTCGGCGGCGGGGTTCCGGACGCCGGCATAATTGAGCTGCTGCGGCATGTCCGCCGCCTTTGAGCCCCACATGAGCAGCATGCCGGTGCTCGGGGTCTCGGCGCCGGGGAACATGGGGACGTTCACCAGCAGATCATAATCATAATGGCGCAGCCGATGGCGGAACTCCGCACTGTCAAAAGCGCGGAAATTGACGGTGATGCCGAGCTGGCGCGCATTCTCGATGAACAGCGAGACCTGCTTGTCCATGAGCGGCGTGTAGGCGACCAGCTGCAGCACCACCGGCTCTCCCGACCGCCTGTCGCGCAGCTGCCCGTCGACCACCCGATAGCCCGCCGCACGCAGCAGCCGCGCCGCCTCGACGAGATTGGCGCGGCGATTGGCCCAGTTCCCACCGACCGGCAGGCCGGGTGGGGTGGTGAACACTTCGGGCGGCACCTGATCGCGCACTGTCTCCAGCAGGGCCAGCTCGCGCCCTTGGGGCAGGCCGTTCGCCTCGAACTCGCTGTTGGAGAAGAAGCTCGGCAAGCGACCATGGTGGCCGGCAAGGACGACGCGGCGCACCCACTCGAAATCATAGGCCAGCATCAGCGCCTTGCGGAACGCCCGGTCCTCCAGGATCGGGCGCCGGGTGTTCATCACCAGCCCCATGTAGAAGGCGGCATTGCTGTAGGGGACGAATTCCCGCCGGATGCGGCCGGCCCGGAACGCGGGGATCTTCGCCTCGCTGGCCCAGCGCACGGCACTGGTCTCGAACCGCAGATCGGCATTGCCGGCGAAGAAGGCCTCGTTGGCGATGGTCGCGTCCCGATAATAATCGTGCCGGACGATGTCGAAATTGTAGCGGCCCTTGTTGATGGGCAGGTCCTTCGCCCAATAATCCTTCACGCGCTCATATTCGATCCAGCGGCCGGCGCTGAACCGGCCCACCTCGTAGGGCCCGCTGCCGAGCGGGCGATCCAGCGAAGCGGCCAGCAGATCGTGCGTCTCGTAATGATGGCGCGGGAGCAGCCACATATCCATGACGACGCTGGGGAGCGTGGGATTGTTCTTCTGCACGAACCACACGCGCACGGTGCGCGGGCCGCGCTTCTCGGCGCGAGCGACGGCCTGCGCCACCCGCTTGAGCGCCGGCGCCACGAGCCCGCGCGACTGGTCGATCGTGAAGATGATGTCTTCCGGCGTGATCGGCCGGCCGTCATGCCAGCGCGCGCGCGGATCGAGATGGAAATCCATCCAGGCCAGATCGCGCGGATAGCTGATCGAGCGAGCGACAAGCGCATAGCGCACGGCAGGCTCGTCCGCGCTGCGCCGCATCAGCGTGTCGTAGATGGCGACCATGCTGAGCGGCGGCGTGCCGAGCAGGTTCATGAGGTTGAGGCTGTCGAAGCTCCCGATATTGGCATAGCGGTACGTGCCGCCCTTAGGCGCATCCGGATTGGCATAATCGACATGGGTGAAGCCGGCGGGATATTTGAGATCGCCGAACACGGCATAGCCATGGCCGGTCCTGATCTCCGGCTCTTCCTGCACTGCCACGGCGTCGGCCGTCACCGCGCAGAGCACCACCGGAAGCCAGCAGAAGCGCGCGCCGCCCCTGACGCGATGCATGGCCCGGCCCCATGCACTGCTTCGCATCCACGCGCCGTCCACGCGCTTGGCCATCCCATTCCTTTCCCAGCCACGCAGGGGACGGGATGACCGCCCCTGGCCCGAGCCTCGCCGGTTCTCGCGCCGGCATGGTCTTTCCCTATCGTTGGTTGATATCCGAAACAATTCGATTCGCACGGATGGCGGCGCGGGAGGCATCGGGCGCTCGGTCACTTGCCCTGCGCCCGACGGCCGAAGTCGCCATAAGTCAGCCGCGCTTCCTTCTCCTTGTCGATCCACCAATGATCCATGGTGAGGAAGGGGAAATTATAAGTGGGGTCCTTGGCCGGCCTGCCGAAGCGGTTCCAGTAAGTGATCGGCACCTGCCCCATGGGCGCGGGATAGGTATGCTGGAACGGGATGGCGTAATAATCCCACAGCAGCACCCGATCGAGCGCGCGCATGGCGCTCACCACCGTGGCGCGATCGGTCGCGGTGCCGACCTTCATGACCAGCGCATCCACCACCGGGCTGCGCACGCCCATATAATTGAACGATTGCGGCGTATCGGCCGCCTGCGACGACCAGAACTGCATGAGCTCCAACCCCGGCGTCACCAGGGGCGGGAAGGTCGGCAGGTTGATCATCAGATCGAAATCGAAATTGCGGATCTTGTGGCGGAACTGCGCCGTATCATAGCTGCGGAAATCCACCGTGATGCCGAGCTGGCGCATATTCTCGATGAACAGGCTCACCTGCCGGTCCATGAGCGCGGAATAGGCCGCGAGGCCAAGGCGCACCGGCTGGCGCGTGCGCGGATCGATGAGCAGGCCGTCGTCGATGCGATAGCCCGCCTCGCGCAGCAGCGCGGCCGCCTGCACCAGATTCTCCCTGCGGCTGCCCCACTGGCCGGCGACTGGAAGCTCCGGCGGCTGCGTGAAGAGCTCGGGCGGCAGCTGGTCCCGGAACGGGGCGAGCAGCGCCAGCTCGTCCTCGCCGGGCAGCCCCTCCGCAGCAAACTCGGTATTGGCAAAGAAGCTCGCCAGCCGGCCATGATGCCCGGCCAGCAGCACCCGCTTCACCCATTCATAATCATAAGCCAGCGTGATCGCCTTGCGCACGCGCCGGTCCGCGAGAAACGGGCGGCGGCTGTTCATCATCAGGCCCATGTAGAAGGCGCCGTTCTCGTAACGGATCACGTCGCGGACGAGATTCTTCGCCCTGAAGGCAGGCATCTGGTCCTGCGCGTCCCAGCGCGCCGCGCTGCCCTCGAACCGCAGGTCCGCCTGCCCCGAGAGGAAGACCTCGTTCATCACGCCGACATCGCGATAGAAATCATGCCGGATGATGTCGAAGTTCCATTTGCCCTTGTTGATGGGCAGATCCTTCGCCCAATAATCCTTCACCCGCTCCATCTCGAGCCAGCGGCCCGGGCTCATCCGGCCGATGCGGAAGGGACCGCTGCCCACCGGACGCTCCAGCGTGGAGGCCGTGAAATCCTTGCCCTGCCAAATGTGCCGGGGGACGACGGGCATCGCCGCGACCACCGTGGGCATCGTCGGATTGCCCTTCTGCACGAAATAGAGGCGCACGCTGCGCGGACCGGCCTTCTCCACGCGGCTCACGGCCGCGCCGATCCGCCGGTAAGTGGGCGACACCAGTTCCTTGAACTTGGCGACCGTGAAGATCACGTCCTCGGGGGTGATCGGCCTGCCGTCATGCCAGCGTGCGCGCGGGTCCAGCCGGAATTCCACCCAGGCAAGGTCCCTGGGATAGCTGATCGTCTCCGCAATGAGCGGATAATAGGAGGCAGGCTCATCGAGGCTGCGCTGCATCAGCGTGTCATAGATCCAGAGAAGCGCGAAGGGCGGCGTGCCGAGCAACCCGAAGAAATTCAGCGTGTCGAAGCTGCCGGTCTGCGCATAGCGATAAGTGCCGCCCTTGGGCGCATCCGGGTTCACATAATCGAGATGCTTGAAATCGGCGGGATATTTGAGCTCGCCAAAGACGGCATAGCCATGAGCGGTCGTGACGTCCGGCTGGTCCGGAAGCGCGGCCAGATCGGAAGTCGTGGTCGCGAGAAGCAGCGACAGGCCAAGCGCCCGCGCCAGCCAGGACCGGACACCTGCCGGGGGCGCCCTGCGCTCCCTGCCCGATCCGCGCGCCTCGTCATTGCGACTGGTCCGCATCTTTCCTCTCAGCCCCGCCGACCGCTCGTGCCGATCAGCCTTCTTGATTAAGTCCGGTTCTTGCGCCGACTCTCGTCACTCTAATAATGGTTGAGATAATAAACAATTCGAATCGCATGGTTGGCGAGGCGGGAGATGGGCCCTTCACCCATCCTGAGCGGGGAGGGTCGCGAGCCCCAGACCGAGCCCGAAATTCCCGTATTTTCGCGTCGAACCGCCGCCTCGGGCGCGATCGAAACATAATGTCTTTCCCGGCATCGGCAGAGAAAATTCGCCTTGCCAACGCGCGGGCATTTCACCCTGTGACGTGCAGCTCTGTTGCTTATGCCCGATCGGATCAGCCGCGCGCGGCGCGGGAGACCGACCTGCCGTCAGCGGCGCAGGCGCGCCACCAGCGCCCGGGCGGCGGCGGTCACATCGGCCCAGCTCTCCTCGAAGCCGCTGTCGGGTCCGAAATAAGGATCGGCGACGGCCTGCCCGGCGCGGCCCGGGACAAGATCGAGCAGGAGCGACAGGCGTGCGCGCGCGGCCCTCGGCGCGATTCCGCGCAGTGCTTCGAGATTGCTGTGGTCCAGCGCATAGATCAGGTCGAACCGCTCGAAATCCGCCGCCCCGGCCTGCCGGGCGCGATAGCCGGAAATGTCGATCCCGTGTCGCAAGGCCACGGCCTGCGCCCGCAGATCAGGCGGATTGCCGACATGCCAGTCGCCGGTTCCGGCCGAATCGGCCAGCACATCGAGCCCTGCCCGCCTCGCCTCATGGGCAAAGGCAGCTTGCGCCAGGGGGGAGCGGCAGATATTGCCGAGGCAGACGAAGAGCACGGCGGGTCGCGGAAGAACGGCCATTGCCGCCCGGTAGCAGGCCCGAGCGCCGCTGTCATTCCGCTCTGCTTCCCGTGGATCATCCGGTGCGGGAACGTCGGCGGCATCCGATGCGTTGCATTGGAAAACGACTCTGCCGAGAATGTCAGACACGACAGGGGGAAAGAACCATTTTCGAACCACCACGTCTCCGCCTCACCGTCCCGCCCATCCCGGAAGCGGATGGCATCAGCCTGTTCCTCGATCTCGACGGCACGCTCCTCGACCTGGTCGACCGGCCCGATGACGTCGTTGCCGACGAGGCGTTGCGTACCCTGCTGCTGCGGCTCGCCGATCGCCTGGAGGGCCGGCTCGCGCTCGTGAGCGGCCGGTCGATCGCGCAGATGGACGCGATCCTGGGTCCCGTGGCGGACAGGCTCGCCTTGTCCGGCAGCCATGGCAGCGAACATCGCTGGCGCGGCGTGACGGCTCATCCCATCCGCCCCCATGCGCTCGATGAGGCCCGCGAGCGGCTGCGCGCCTTTGCCGAAGGGCGCGACGGCGTGCTGGTGGAGGACAAGAGCTTCGGCGTGGCCCTGCACTACCGCATGGCCCCCGATGTGGAGAAGGAAGCGCAGGCCTTGACGGACATACTTGCCAATACGCTCGACCTCGTCGTCCAGCCGGGGAAGATGATGACGGAACTGCGCCTGCCGGGCGGCGACAAGGGCAAGGCGCTGCTGATGCTCATGGATCGCGCCCCGATGCAGGGCACGCTCCCCTGGTTCCTGGGCGATGATGCCACGGACGAGCCGGGCTTCGCCGCCGCGCGATCGCTGGGCGGCACCGGCGTGCTCGTGGGCCAGCGCGAACCGACCGCGGCAATCCACGCCCTGCCGGACCCGGACGCGGTGCGCGGCTGGCTGGAGCGGCTCGCGCAATGACCGCCACGCTCGACCTCTGGCCGATCGGCAATTGCCAGGTCTCCGCGCTCGTCGACCGGGCCGGCCGCTTCGTGTGGGGTTGCCTCCCCCGCGTCGATGGCGACCCCACCTTCTCCTCCCTGCTCGACCCTGCGGCTCGCGCCGCCCCGGGCGCACGGGGCTTCTGGGAAATCGACCTGGAAGACTGCGTGGAGACGACGCAGCGCTACATCCGCAACACGCCGGTGCTGGTGACGCGCCACTGCGACGCGGCGGGCAACGCCATCGAAGTCACCGATTTCTGCCCGCGCTTCTTCCGCAGCGGCCGGATGTACCGGCCCGTCGCCTTCGCGCGGATCGTGCGGCCGGTGGCGGGATCGCCGCGCATCCGGGTGCGGCTGCGCCCGGCCCGCAACTGGGGCGCCAGCGACCCCGGCCATACCCGCGGCACCAATCATGTGCGCTATCTGCTCGACACCATGACGCTGCGGCTCACCACCACGGCGCCGGTCGGCTGGATCGAGGATGAGCGGCTGTTTCGGGTGGAGCGCCCGCTGCATTTCTTTCTCGGCCCGGACGAGAGCTTCGGCGAGGACCTGCGGCTGGCGCTCGATTCCATGCTCGATCGCACGGTGCGCGAGTGGCAGGGCTGGGTGCGAGGGCTCGCCACGCCGGTCGAATGGCAGGACGCGGTGATCCGCGCCGCCATCACGCTCAAGCTCTGCCAGCATGAGGAAACCGGCGCCATCGTCGCCGCCTTGACCACCTCCATTCCCGAACATGCCAACAGCGGCCGCAACTGGGACTATCGCTACTGCTGGATCCGCGACGCCTATTACACGGTGCAGGCGCTGAACCGGCTGGGTGCGCTGGACGTCCTCGAGACCTATCTCGAATATCTGCGCAACATCGTCGACAATGCCCGGGGCGGCCATATCCAGCCGCTTTACGGCGTGGGCGGGGAAGCGACGCTCAGGGAATGGATCGCGCCGGGGCTCGAGGGCTATCGGGGCATGGGCCCGGTCCGCGTGGGCAATCAGGCGGCCGAACAGGTGCAGCACGATGCCTATGGCCAGATCGTGCTGTCCAATACGCAGAGCTTCTTCGACCAGCGCCTGCTGCGCATGGGCGGCATCGAGGATTTCCATGCGCTCGAAGCCGTGGGCGAGCGGGCATGGGCCGTCTATGACAAGCCGGACGCGGGCCTGTGGGAACTGCGCACCCGCGCCCATGTCCACACCTACAGCTCGGCCATGTGCTGGGCGGCCTGCGACAGGCTCGCCAATGCCGCGACCGCGCTGGGCCTCACCGAAAGGGCCGAGTTCTGGCAGGCGCGCGCGGACGTCATTCGCGCCGCCATCGAGCGGGAGGCCTGGCGCCCGGATACCAACCGCCTCTCCGCGACCTTCGGCGGCGACGATCTGGACGCAAGCATCATCCAGCTTCTCGACCTGCGCTTCCTGGCGCCGGACGACCCCCGCTTTCTCGGCACGCTCGAGGCGGTGGAGGAAGGGCTGCGGCGCGGCAGCCACATGCTGCGCTACGCCACGGAAGACGATTTCGGCCTGCCCGCCACCGCCTTCAACGTGTGCACCTTCTGGCTGATCGAGGCGCTGCACGCCACCGGGCGCATCGGCGAGGCCCGCGTGCTGTTCGAGGAAATGCTGAGCCGGCGGACTGCTGCCGGGCTGCTCTCCGAGGACATCGATCCGGTGACGGGGGAGCTGTGGGGCAACTATCCCCAGACCTATTCGTTGGTCGGACTGATCAATTGCGCCGTCCTGCTGAGCAAACCCTGGAGCGCCATCCGTTGACCCGGCTTATCGTCGTCTCGAACCGCGTGAGTCCTCCCGTGGGGGAAGGCAAGGCGAACCAGGGCGGCCTCGCCGTCGCCTTGTCCTCCGCGCTGCGGGAAACCAACGGCATCTGGTTCGGCTGGTCCGGCAACGAGATCGACGCCTTCACCGGCCAGATCAATTTCGCCCGCAACGACGGCGTGACCACCGCCACCGTCGACCTCGAGGCGCAGGACGTCGAGGAATATTATAACGGCTTTGCCAACCGGACGCTCTGGCCCCTGTTCCATGACCGGGTGGACCTGGCGGAATTCGAGCGGACCTTCGCGGGCGGCTATGAGCGAGTGAACGCCCGCTTCGCCGAAACGATGCTGCCGCTCGTCACGTCCGAAGACCTGATCTGGGTGCATGACTATCACCTCATTCCGCTGGGCAGCGAATTGCGCCAGCGCGGCGTCACCAATCATATCGGCTTCTTCCTGCACACGCCCTGGCCGGTGCTCCGGCTGCTGCTTGCCCTGCCGAGCCACCGGCAGCTCGTCGAAGCCCTGTTCGATTATGACCTCATTGGCTTCCAGAGCCAGACATGGCTCGATTCCTTCCTGCTCTACGTGCGGGAGCAGTTCGCCGAAGCGGACGTGACCGAGGACGGCACGATCCGGCTGGGCGAGCGCACCGTCCGGGTCGTCGCCTGCCCCATCGGCATCGACACGCGCGAATTCGTGGTCAGTGCCCGCAGCGAGGAGGCCGAACAGGCCCGGCTCGACATGCTCAAGAGCCTCGATGGCCGCGCTCTCATCATCGGCGTCGACCGGCTCGACTACAGCAAGGGGTTGGAGCAGCGCTTTCACGGCTATGAGCGGTTGCTCGCCGACCATCCGGAATATCAGGAGAAAGTCTCGCTGCTGCAGATCGCGCCCCCTTCGCGCGAGAATGTCGAGAGCTATCAGGACATCCGCCGGCAGCTCGATGCGCTGTCCGGCCATATCAACGGCGAGTTCGCCACCGCATTGTGGGTGCCGCTGCGTTACGTCAATCGCGGCTATGACCGCGCTTCGCTGGCCGGCATGTTCCGCGCCTCGCGCGCTGCGCTTGTCACGCCGCTGCGGGACGGAATGAACCTGGTCGCGAAGGAATATGTCGCCGCGCAGGACCCGGACGACCCCGGCGTGCTGATCCTCTCGCGCTTCGCCGGGGCGGCCGAGCAGATGAAGGAAGCGCTGCTCGTCAATCCCTTCAGCCCCGAGGAACTGGCGGACGCGCTGGCGCAGGCCTTGCGGATGCCGCTTGGCGAACGCCAGTCGCGCTGGAAAGCGCTCATGGCGAATGTCGAGCGCGAGGATGTCCACTGGTGGCTGCGCAGCTTCCTCGATGCGCTCGACGACAGCGGGGAGCCGGCGTCCGCGCGCATCGCAGCCGCCAACGACGCACAGGACAGCGCCGAAGAGCGCCCCCACGCTCCCGGATTGACGCCCGGCTGAGCGGACGCGACCTTGCGGGCCTGATCCCACCGCTCATATACTCATCCCGCAAAGCGGAGAGTGGAGAGGACATGCCCCATACGCCGGCCGAGCAGGCCAATCTGGAGCTTGTGCGCGGGCTCTTCGACGACGTGCTCAATCCCATGGACTCAGGCGCGGTCGACCGGTTCATCGCGCCGGGCTACATCCAGCACAATCCCAATGTCGAAACCGGACGCGAGCCGCTCAAGGCGTTTCTCGACACGATCAAAACGCTGAACCCGCACGGCGTCCATGATGTGAAGCGCATGTTCGCGGACGGGGACCATGTCATCGTCCATTATCATGTCCGCCGCTGGCCGGACGATGCCGGATGGGCAGTGATCGACATCTTCCGCATCGAGGACGGCCTCATCGCGGAACATTGGGACGTGGCGCAGGATGTCGTGACCGGCGGGCCGAATGTGAACGGGATGTTCTGACGCCCCTCAGCGCTTGCCCCCGCCCTCTCCCTCCGCCTCGTTCGCCGGAAGCGCCACCACCAGCACGCGGGTCGACGCCCCGGCGCTGCCCGCGATCTGCAGCAGATAGCGGCCCGGCTCCAGCGCGAAGTCCACCATCTTGCGGATACCCGAGCAGGCCGGCCCGTGGCCATGCCCGGCGGAGGGCAGAGCCTGCCCGGCGGCGACCACGTCGATCCAGACGGGGCTGTCCGCGGCGACGCGATATTGGCCGGCCGTCGTCACCGTGAACCCGGCGAGCCCGGCATGGCTTTCGGGCCCCGGCTGCTTGCCCGGCTCGGCGGCAAAGCGGACCTCCCCCACCGGCGCGAGCGACAGGTCGGCGGCCTGCCCGAGCACGAGCGACGCGGCCTGCGCCGATGCGGCGTCCCGGGCCGCCACGCGTGCGACGGGCGCGGACCAGCCGGCGAGATGCGCGGGCAAGGCAGGCGCCTCGCAGGCGGGCTGGGCGGGTTGGGCGAGCGCTGTCCCGGCCGCACCGGCGAGAAGCAACGCGAGGCAGGCATGTCGCAGGAACAAGGTAAGGTCCTCTCGAAGCAGATGAGCTATATACTTATATATATAGCTTAAGGCACTTGTCCACGCCCCGCGCATCCTTGCGCGGCGCAACGTCCCCCATGAGCCGTGGCGAAAGGGCCTGTCCGAAGCGGCGGCGTCTGGTGGTCATCCCCCGGAAAAGAATCAGGGGAGGATCAATAGCGCCAGTCGAACGCCAGCCGGATGGTGCGCGGACGCTGGGGCGTGATGAAGCCGCCGGTCTCGATGTCGAACGGCGTGCCGAGCGCGAAGCGATTGCCTTGCGTATCGAGAAGATTGGTGAGCGAGAGCGTGACGCCGCGCCATGCATCGCCCAGCCGGGCCGCGAAGCCGGTATCGACATAGTCGCCCTGCTCGTCCCCCAGCACGGGCCCGATGCCGAGCCGGGAGGGACCGATATATTTGAGCCAGCCGCCCACCCGGAGATCGTCGCGACCCACGGGCATCCGATAATCGAAGCTGGCCTGGATCGCATAATCGGCCACGTTCGGAATGCGGCCGAGGCGCGCCTCCGGCTCGAAAGTGCCAAGCGTTCCCTGCAGCGGCAGGCCGAAGCTGGACCCGGTGACCGGCAGGCGCAGCGGCGCGGAGGCGGCAAGCCGCGCCACCTCGGGCGTCAGGGCAATGACGCGGCTGTGATTATAGACTGCGCTGAGGTCAATGCGCAGGTCGCGGGTAGGCGCCAGGGCCACACTTGCTGCCACCGACGTGATCCGGCCATTACCGATATTGGCCGTGCTCGGCAGTCCGCTGCCATCGATGAAATCGGCCTGGATGTCGCGCCAGTAGACATGCGTGAGCGAAAGATTGGCGGCAATGCCGTCGCGCGGGCTGCCGAAGCGCGCGCCCGCTTCCCAGCTTTCCACATGATCGTTGCGGAAGCGGCGGACGAAATGCGTCTCGATGGCAAGTCCGCCGGGCCGGAATCCTTCTTCGAAGCGACTGTAGAGCGTGACGCCCGGCATGACATGCGCGAGCAGCTCGATGGAGGGAAGCAGCTCGGTCTCGGTCCGTTCCGCCGTGATCGAGCGGCCGGTCGCCACGAACAGGGGCTGGACGTCCTCGCCCTCGCCGCCCAGCCGGCTGTGGGTCAGGCGCCCGCCACCGCTCAGCAGCAGGCCTGGCTTCAGCTCCAGGCTGAGCTTCCCATAGGCGGTGACTTCCGTCACCCGGTTGGTGACGCCGGTGATGGGGCGCCGCTCGCCGCCTTCCACGAAGGCGCGGCGCTGCTCCGTCCGGTTGTCGATGAAGCTCGCGCCGATCACCCAGCCGACCCCGTCGGTCACGGGGCGCCACAGCCGGTTCTCGCTCACCCACATGCGCGTGCGGTTGCGCTGATCGAACACGCTGGGCTTCTCGGTCGAGGAGGAGGCATCGAAGCGCTCGCCAAGGCCGTGGCTCACCCAGGCATTGGAGGACTGGAACAGCAGGTCGCCCCATGCCTTGCGCACGACCACCATCGCCATGCCATAATCGGCGTCGGCATCCTCGACCACCGCGCTCGCGCGGCTGAGCGGCGGGCCGTCCCGGTCGGCATATTGGGAATCGTCGATCGTGGTCGTCTGGTAGATGCCGCCGACATCGACCGTCCAGCCATCGCCGGCCTCCAGCCGCAGCGCCGCGCGGCCACCGCCGATGCGCGTGCGATTGACATTCTCCGCGCCGCGCAGGGGATTGTCGATATAGCCGCCGTCGCTCAGCCCATAGCCCGTGACCCGCAAGGCATGACCGCTCTCCCCCAGCGGCATGTTGACTGTCGCGGCAATGTCGCCGCCCGGCTCGCCGTGCCAGGTGGCGCTGACGCCGGCCATCGTTTCCAGGGAGAAGGCGCGCGGGTCCGGATCATTGGGCACGAGCCGGATGATGCCGCCCAGCGATCCCGCGCCGTAAAGCGTGCCCTGCGAGCCCTCCAGCACCTCGACCTGCTTGATGTCATGCAGGCGCAGGTCCGGATCGGGCGCATTGTAGGAGAGGCGCAGGTCGCCGAGATACTGGCCGACCGTCGCCTGCGTGGGCCCGGTGAAGCTCGAATCCGCGACGCCGCGGATGAACAGCTTGTTGCGGCCCGAGCCAAGATGCGTGGAGGCAACGCTCGCCATGCGCGAAAGAATGGACTCCGTGCCGCGCTCCCCCCCGAAGCCAAGATCCTGCCCGTTCATGACATGCGCGGTGCCAGGAAAATCCTGGTAATTCTGGTCCATCTTGCTGGCGGTGACGATGATCGGCGTCTCGTCGTCGGAGACGGTCGGCAGCGGCTGCTCGGGCACACGTCGTTTGGGCGGCGGGGCGTCGCGCGCGGCGAGCGGGGCCGCCATCGCCTCGATCCGCCAGCTCGTGGCGCTGAGCTGCACCGCGCGGCTGCGCGTGCCCGAGAGCATCCGCGCCAGCGCCTCGCCTGCCGTGAGCCGGCCGCGCACCCCGCGCACCTTCGTCTGCCAGAGTTCGTGACTGGTCACGCTGATGCTCACGCCGGACTGGCGCGCCAGTTGCGGCACGCTCTGCGCCAGCGGCCCGGCGGGCACATCGATCCGGCGCGATTCGGAGGCCTGCGCGCACACGGGCGCGCCGGCGCAAACCAGCGCGACGACGCCGAGGCGAAGCAGGCCGGATCGAGTCACCTCGCGAGCGTCCACCCTCCTGAATCCCGGGTCGCGCGCGTGCCCGAGAGGCCGGCCAGATCGTTCACGATGCGCGTCTCGTCCCGCCCGGCCTGCAGCGCGCCGCGAAACAGGATGCCGCCCGCGCCCGGTGCGGTGCGAATGGGAATGCCCGTGGTGCGCGAGACTTCCGCCGCGACATCCGCCAGCGGCACGCCGTCATAGACGAGCTGGCCGCTGCGCCAGCCGCCGACCGCCGCGAGGCTGACCGGCGAGACGTCCGCCGCGCCGCCATCGCGCACGGCAAGGCGCGCGCCGGCATCGACGCGAACGGCATCCGCATCGGGATTGTAGATCACGGCGCCTTCCGAAACCGCGACGACAGTGCGGTCGTCCGTCCGCGTCACGTCGAACACCGTGCCCACGTCGACCAGCTGGGCATTGCCGACCGCCACGCGGAACGGCGCCTCGTCGCTGTGCCGCACGGTGAAGAGCGCCTGCCCGCGCTCCACCGTCGCGCGGCGCGGATCGGCATGGCTGAGCAGCACGGAGGAGCCGCCATTCACCACGATGTTGCTGCCATCCTCCAGCGAGACGACTTCCATCTGCCCCGGCGCGGTCTCGATCCGGTAGCTGTCCGGCGCGCGTTGGAGCAGCCCGATGCTGACGACGCCGACCAGCGATGCCGCGAGCGCGCCGGCGAGCCATTGCCGCCGCCCGAACCGGCGCGGCGCGGCGGGGGACGCATCCACATCGCCGACCGAGTGACGCGCCGGAGGCCCCGGCAGCCCCGCGAGATCGGCATCGAGCGCGGACAGCTCGGCATAGACGCGCTGATGCGCCGGATCGGCGGCGAGCCAGTCCGCGAACGCTTCCCAGTCCTCGAAGGCCGGATCGCGCTGGCGCATCAGCCAGTCGATCGCCGTCGTCTCGAGATGCGGATCATGCGTCATCGGATTGCCTCCGTGCGGCAAGCAGGGCCGCATAGGCGCGCCGCAAGTCGCTCTCGACCGTGCTGAGGCTGACGCCCAGCTCCAGCGCGATCTGCTTTTGCGGGATGCCGTCCAGGCGGAAGCGGCGGAAGCAACGGGAGACGCGCTCGCCCAGCGTGGCAAGCACCGCGTCCATCCGCCGCAATTCCTCGCGCGCCACCATCGTTTCCTCCGCGCTCGGCTCCGGAACCTGCTCGCCCGTGGCGCCGCGCGCTTCCGTCCAGGCCTGATCGCGCACGCGCGCCTGACGCTCGGCGCGATAGCGATCCACCATCAGATTGTTGGCCGCGCGATAAAGATAAGCAAGCGGATTGGCGACCGGGCCCGTGGGGCGCTGCGTGACGCGCATCCACAATTCCTGGACGAGATCCTCCGCCGCGTCCCCGGCGCCATGCGCCTCGAGGAAGCGGATGAGCTGCGGGCGATGCGCCAGCAGCACGGCATCCATTCCCTGACCGCGCTCTCCCGTCATTGCTTGCCTTGTCCGGTCCATGCGCCGCGCCAGATCGGCACGGGCTCCTGCCTGCATCCCCCCGGTCGCCGCGGCATATAACGGCGTGGGGGTGCCATGCAAGGGCTGCCCGGCGCGGCGGGGGGCTGGCCGGCCGGAGTCACGGTCTCGCGTCATGGCGCTCCTCAGGCCGGTCGCATGCATTCTGCGTCGTCTCCAGGTTGGGCAAGAGGGAGTCGGTCGGTGGGGGGCATCGCGAACTCCCTCTTGCCCAGGCGTCGGCATCCGGGACTCAGAGGCCGACGCGGAGACTGGCGCGGAGCGACAGGGCCCAGTTGCCCTGATGCTGCTCAGCGCCCAATTCGCCGCCGATCTGGAAGGCGGAATTGCCGGCAAGGCCGCGCAGGCGGCCGATCCAGCCGCTTTCGCGATCGTCCGGCAGCAACGTGAATTCCTCGCCGCCGGACGCGAAGCGCGCGACCGTCTTGCCGAGATTGCCACTCACGATCTCGCGGCGGCCTGCCTCGAGCTCAAACCGCGACCAGCCGGACCACTGATCCGCGCCGCCCATGTCGAGGCCGACCACGGCGCTGCCGGTGACGGCCAGTTCGTCGCTGGTGCGGGACCGCACGGCGAGGTTGTAGGCATCGCCCCCGCCGGTTTCGGTATAGGCCTTCTCGTGCAGGCGGTAATAATCCAGCGCGACGACGGGGCGGAAGGAGATGCCGCCGGTCGACACCCAGTCATAGGACAGCGAGCCGAAGCCCGAATAGAGGCGGGCGCCGCGATCGCTGTTCGCCGTGAGCGAGACCTTCTCGGTGCCGTTCATGCCCTCGAAGGCGCGGCTGCCGTCCAGGTCGATGAACGACATGGATCCACGCGCCGTGGCGCGAAGCCCGCCGGACTTGAGGCGCCAGTAGGCCGCCAGCTCGAACTGCTTGGCATTGGTCTGGTTCGCCGTCTCGGTGCCGCGATTGCGGCTCCAGAGATAGGCCAGCGATCCGCCGAAGCTGCCGAGACCGGTCTTGATCTCGCCGCCGCCGCCAATGCCCCAGCCGCTGTTCTCGAAGGCGCTGGTGTCGCCACGGTCCTTCTCGACGCCCCAGGCGACCTGATTGATCCAGTAGCCCCATTTGCCCTCGTCCTTGAACGGGCCGGTGGGATCCTGGAGCATGCCCGCGAAGAGCCGCGAGCCCTGCGTGACGGCGGAGAAGATGCCGCCGGCATGGTCGGGCAGCATCTGCTGCATCTGGAGGCCGAAAGTCTCCTCGTTCATGATGGAGAGGAAAGTGCCTTCCACTTTCGCATCCTTGCCGAGCGCCGCGTAGATCGCGTCGAAGGCCGCCGCTTCCGACCGGTTGAGGCCCAGCTCGGTGGTCGACTTGCGCGCGAGCGCGACGTTGAGCGCATTCGCCGTGGAGGAGAGGCTCGCCTTGTAGAGCCAGGGCACCAGCGCGGTATCCGCCGTGATGTTGCTCGCGCCGGTGAGCGTGCCGGCCCGCAGCACGAGGTGATTGCCTTCCGCATTCTCCACATCGGTCACGCGCAGGACGAGCCGGGAATCCGCCGCGAAGCTCGCGGTGCCGGCCACGTCGAGGATCGGCGTTGTGTTGCCGGCATCGCTCAGCGTGACGGCAAGGATGCCCTTGTCGGACACCGCGAGGCTGCCGATCGCGGCCGGCGCGGTGAGGTCGAGCGCACCGCCGTTCACGGTGAGCGCCAGCGCACCGGCATTGGCGAGGCTGCCGGAGAAGATCGACCCGGTCGCGATGCCGAGCGTGGAGGCTTCTCCCCTGAAGTCCGCCTTGCCCTGGAACTGCGCGGTGCCGGTGAGCGTCATGGTCGCGCCGCCCGTGCCGAAATCAACGTCGCCCTTGTAGATGGCGTCGCCGCTCAGCCGCAGCGTGTCCGCGCCGGTGCCGAAAGAGGTGTTGCCGGTGACGGTGCCGTCCGCGACGTCCAGCACGTCATTGCCGCCGCCGAAATGGATGTTGCCGGTGATGCTGGGGGCCGTGATGCCGGCCGCGACCTGCGTCTGGCGGATCGTCGCGCCGCTGTTGTTGGCGGAGAGATCGATCGCGACGTTGCGACCGGAGTCCGCCTTCGCGCCCGTAGCGGCAATGGTGCCGGCATTCTCGACGAGGCCGACCGTGCCCGAACGATCCCAGATCGCGACGGCCGTGCCGTCCTCGCCGGTCGTCGCCGCCTTGATCGATCCGGCATTGCGGATGGTGGGCAGCGAGGCGCCGGCATCGACCACGATGCCGCCCGCGACGGTATTGGCCGCACTGCTGCCGCTCACCGAAACCGTGCCGGTGACATGGATGAGCGGTGTCGAGGCGCCCGCACCGAGATGGATGGCCGTCGCGGACGTGTTGACGGAGCTCGCCGAGACGGTGCCGCTCACGCCGATGCCGCCGGCGATCGTCACACTCCCGCCAAGGCCGCCGACGCTGAGGCCCGTGCCGGTCACGTCCTTGTAAAGGCCACTGCCGGCAATCGTGCCATCGATGATGAGGCCATAGCCCGTGCCGGTGGCCGGCACCGCGCCGATGGCGATATCCTTGGTTGCCGAGCCGATGCGCATCGCGGGCGCGGCGCCATAGGAGCGAACGGCGGCCGAGCCTTCCTTGCTGTCCTCGATGCCGTCCTTGTCCTCGTCATTGTCCGTGGTGCTGTTGTCCTTGGGCGGCACGGCGAGGATGATGCCGCCGGCGACATTGTCCGCGACGATCACGGCCGATCCGCCCTGCAGCAGATCGTCAGCATCGAGCTTGGAGGTGTCCGCGGGCGGCGTCGTGTAGCGATAGCCGGTGGACGTGATGGCGCCCTGGATCGTGAGCGTGCCGTCGATCGGCCCGTCGAAACGGGCGCCGACCGCGCCGAGGCCGACGGTCGCGACGGTGCCGGCCAGCCGCACCGACCCGTTGATCGCGCCCGCCTGGATGCCGACCGCCCGGTCGCCGAGCACGGTCGTCGAGCCATTGTGGGTGAGCTTGCCGTTCAGCGGCCCGTCCAGCCGGATGCCGAAGCTGTCATTACCCTCGATGGCGATCGAGCCGCCGAAATCACTGGCGATGTCGCCGGTATAGGCGCCGCCGACATGGATGCCGATGCGGTTCTTGCCGACCGCGAAGGGGCCGTCGATATCGCCGTCATTGTCCCCGTCGGTCGGGGCGTAGCTTTCGTCGAGGACGATCTTGCCGGTGTTGACGATGCCGCCCGACGTGCCGGCCAGCGCGACGATGCCCCGGGCATCATCGGTATTGGCGATCTGGATCGTGCCTTCATTGGTCACCTTGTTCGCGCTGTCCACGGTGATCGCCGGGCCGGCAGTGGTCAGCTCGAGGGAGCCGGCGGACGTGATCTTGATGTCATCCGGCGCGCCGCTCTTGATGGTCGAGGTGCGCACGGGGGCAGTCTGCTTTGTGGTGATGGTGGTCTCGGCCGTGGCGGCCGACGCAAGAGCAACACAGCAGGTCGAGGCAAGCAGATAGCAACGCATGAAAGCTCCGGTCTTTTCTTGATCCCCAGGCCGGGTTCCTCTCCAGCCTCTGCCAGTCCTGACGGAACCGGCGAGGCGGAGCCTTGGCGAAAAATTGCGACGGGGCGCGAAACATGCGGGCATGTTGGAATGGCGGCAGGGCCGCCCGCGATTGCGACTCCCTGGCGCTCCATAATGTTTACTTATCTCAAAGGTTGAATCTCACTGCCATAAGCATCTCTACTGTTGCAGGCCGAACGAGATTGCGCCTACAAGGCATGCGAGAGTTCATCCGGCCCGCACAACCCGGCGAGACACGCACGGGGACGAAGCCGACATGGGGGAGGGATTGCATGCGTCGTTCGATGGCCCTGATGCTGAGCGCTGCGCTGCTGGCACAAACGGCGCAGGCGCAATCCGGCTCCGCGCCGCCGCCCGGCGACTGGCCGCGCTACGCCCGCGACCTTGGCAGCACGCGCTTCTCCCCCCTCCGGCAGATCGATCGCGGCAATGTCGGCAGGCTGAGCCAGGCCTGGTCATTCCGGGTGCGCCCCGAGGGCGGCGGCGGCCTGGTCGGCAGCTCCACGCCCATCGCGGTGGACGGGGTGCTCTATCTGCCCATCGGCAATGCGGTGGTGGCACTGGAAGGCCACACCGGCAAGGAGCTCTGGCGCCATCCGGTCAAGGGCCTCGCGCGGCGCACGGTCTCCTGGTGGCCCGGGGATGGCACGCTCGGCCCGCGCCTCTTCTACAGCAACGGCGCCAGCATCACCGCGCTCGATCCCCGCACGGGCGAGATCGACACGGGCTTCGGCAAGGACGGTTCCGTCGCGCTCGGCGTGCCTTATGCGTCCCCGCCGACGGTCTACAAGAATGTGCTCGTGGTCGGTGCCAATGTGGCGGAGATGCTGGTCGGTCCATCCGGCAACAGCCGGGCCTACGATGCCCGCACGGGCGAGAAGCTCTGGGAATTCAACACCGTGCCGCAGCCCGGCGAAGTGGGCCACGAGACATGGCTGGACGACGGCTGGAAGGGCCGCTCCGGCACCAATGTCTGGGTGTGGTACATGACCGTCGATGAGAAGACGGACACGCTCTACATGCCGGTGGGCGGACCCTCGGCCAATTATTATGGCGGGGACCGGCCCGGCGCCAACCTGTTCGGCAACTCGATCGTGGCGGTGGACGCGCTGACCGGCAAATATCGCTGGCATTTCCAGACGATCCACCACGACCTGTGGGATTCCGACCTTCCCGCGCCGCCCGTGCTCTACGACGCCAAGGTGGGCGGGCGAACGGTGCAGGCGCTGGCCGAGACCGGCAAGCCCGGCCTCATGTACATTCTGGACCGGCACGACGGAAAGCCGGTGTTCGGCGTGGAGGAAAAGCCGGTCGCGGCGGCGGACGTTCCGGGCGAATGGTATTCGCCGACCCAGCCCATCCCGGTGAAGCCGCGCGACCTCGTGCGCAACCACTGGACGCCGGAGGACATCGTTTCCGCCGCCGACACGAACGAGGCCCATGCCGCCGCCTGCCGCGCGCTGCTGGAGAGCTATGGCGGCACCTTCTTCAATGCCGGCCCCTTCACGCCCTTCTTCCTGCATGAGGAAGGCGGGCCGGTGAAAGCCTCCATCAACCTGCCCAACAATGGCGGTTCGAACTGGGGCGGCAGCGCCGTGGACCCGGAGAGCGGCCTCATCTTCATCAATGTGAGCGAGGGCGGCAGCATCGGCTTCATGGAGAAGCGCAAGGAAGGCGCCGACTATGGACGCGGCACGGCCGGCTCCGAACAGCTTTACGACCGCGCGAGCCTGAGCGGACCCGGCGCCTATTCCACCTTCACCGCAAGCTATGAGGACGAGAACGGGCGCAAGGTCACCATGCCCTGCATCCGCCCGCCCTGGGGCCGGCTGATCGCCGTGGACGGCAAGACCGGCGAGATCGCCTGGGCGACCCGGCTCGGCGTGAGCGACGACCTGCCCGAGGACAGGAAGGACACCGGGCGCAACAACGGGTTCGGCGGGCCGATCGTCACGGCCGGCGGGCTGGTCTTCATCGGAGCGACGGACGACCGGCGCTTCCGCGCCTTCGATGCGCGCAACGGCAAGGAACTGTGGGCAGCGAAGCTCGAATATAGTGCGCAGGCCGTTCCCATCACGTATCAGGGCAAGGACGGACGGCAATATGTCGCCATCATGGCCGGCGGATGGGGCGCGGTGAGCGGCCCGCAGGGCGCGGGCGGCAAGCCGAGCAACAATGAATCGCTCATGGTCTTCGCCCTGCCGAAATGAACCGACGAACAGGAGAGATGCGATGCACGGCCCATTCAAGACCGCCCTTGTCGCGATATCGCTGCTGATGGCCCCGGCCGCCATAGCGCAGACCAGCCCCGGCCCTGCCGCCGCCCCCGAGGCCGCCCCTGAAGCCGCCACGCCGGAAAAGCCGCGCTTCACGCAGGACTCGATGAATGTCTATCGGCGGTTCGAGCCCGGCCTGACGCCGCGGATGGTGACATTCTACGGTGAGGCACTGGGGCTGAAGCCGCTCCAGCCGATCCAGCTCAATGCCAGCCAGCAGATGATCCTTTTCGGCATCGGCACCGGGCAGATCAAGCTGGCGGCCGGCCTCAAGGAAGGGCGGCTCCATCATGTCGGCAGCCCCGCCGATGCCACCGGCATCCGCCTCTTCGCCCTGCGCTACCCCGACGAAGCCGCGCTGACCGCC
Organism: Sphingobium sp. SYK-6; assembly: GCF_000283515.1. Lineage (GTDB taxonomy): Bacteria > Pseudomonadota > Alphaproteobacteria > Sphingomonadales > Sphingomonadaceae > Sphingobium > Sphingobium lignivorans. Next base: position 462,856 of record NC_015976.1, on the reverse strand, counting down.
CGGTTTAAGGCCGCGGGCTTCCCGGCACCGGCATTCAAGGACATGGGCGGCGGCCTGCGCGGCGCGCTGGTGAGCGATCCGGCCGGGTTCGGCATCCAGCTCGTCATCGATCCGCAGGCGCGGCCGGGCGTCGATGTCGGCATCAACGTCTCGGATATCGAGCGCAGCCGGGCCTTCTACCGCAGCTTCGTGGGCCTTGAGGAACTGCCATCGGTGGAAGACAGGCTGCTGGGCGTCACCAAATATCCCTTCCGCCATGGCGAGACGACGATCAGCCTGTGGTCCGCCGGCAAGGACCTGCCCGCCGACACAGGCAGCGCGGGCATCCAGTATGTCATCGGCAATGTCGACGGCGTGAATGCCGCCGCGATGCGGGACAAGGTGACGGTGGAGGAGCCGCTGGGCGGCCTGCCGAATTTCAGCATCCGCTTCGTGTGGCTCAATGATCCCGACGGCGTGACCAACTATTTCGCGCAGCCCGGCGCGAACGAGCGGCCGGCGGCGGGGCGATAGGGCGACACCCCTTACCGGCGGCTGTCCGGGCCACGCCCGCGCTGCCAAGAGCATCTGCAAGATGGCGCCACCGGCACGACGGGGCGTGCCGGTGCGGCCGGCTTATTTCCTGGCGGCGGCGCTCAGCACATAGGCCGTGACATTCTCGATATCCTCGTCGCTGAGCTGGCCGGCATAAGGCGGCATGGCGCCCTGCCCGTCCCGCACGCGGCTCAGGACGAAGGCATGGGTGAGATTGGCGTTGCCATCCAGCGAAGGGCCGATCTCGCCCGTCGCTTCCGCAGCAGCGAGGACATGGCAGGCCCCGCAGGCCGCATTCTCGAACACGGCCTTCCCCTTCTCGGCATTGCCCGCCGGCGCGGCCTGTTGATGCCCCTCATGCCCCTCATGCTGCGCGAGCAATTGTCCCAGCGGCGCGAGGGCCAGCGTGGCCACGAGCGTCGCGGCGCCGATCCGTCCGGCGATCCTTGCCTTTTGCGAAACCACAGTCGATCCTTCCAGTCATATCGTTGTATATTCCAACCATTATCTCTCTAGGCACAAGCGTCCGTTTGTCCAGCGGGAGATTGGCCGGGCCAGCGATGATTGCCCCGAACCGGCTGAACAATCCATGACGATTCCGGCGGATCGGCTGTGCTGATCTGGCAAGAGCCGGCGGACGATTCCGCCGCCTCCCCCTACCCGCTCGATTTGCCTCGCCAGCAACTCCTCCCTTGACGCAGCGATCTCCCCGGCGCAATTCGCATTGCTAATGCGAATGATTCGCATTCTTAAAAGCAGAAGGGGAATAGAAGAAATGACGAGTGCGGGATCAGCAGCCCTGGCGTGCCGGCGGGCGGCGAAATCGGATATCGACCGTGGAACCGCGCGCGTGCCGCGCCGTGGCCCCGGCGCGATCCGGTTCGCGACCGCAGCGGGCTTTGCGCTCGCGAGCGCTCTCTGCGCCACGGACGCCATGGCGCAGGACAATGACGGGCTCTACCTGCTCAACCGGCTGAACCGCATCGTCGTCACCGCCACGCGCACGCCCGTGCGGATCGAGGATTCGCCCGTCACCGTCTCCATCATCGACGAGGAGCAGATGGCGGATGAGCTGGTCACGGACATTCGCGACCTCATCCGCTTCGAACCGGGCGTGAGCGTCCAGCGCCAGCCCGCCCGCTTCAATGCCGCGCTGAGCGCGACGGGGCGCACCGGCAACGACAGTTTCAACATCCGGGGCATCGGCGGCAATCGCGTGCTCATCCAGGTGGACGGGGTGCGCGTGCCGGACGGCTTCAGCTTCGGCGCCCAGGCCGCCGGGCGCGGCGACTATGTCGACCTTGGCCTCATCAAATCCGTCGAGATACTGCGCGGCCCGTCCTCCGCGCTGTATGGCAGTGATGGGCTCGCGGGCGCCGTGAGCTTCATCACTGCCGACCCCGCCGACTTTCTGGAAGGCAGCGCCCCGGTCGGCGGCCTCGTGCGCGCGGCCTACAGCAGCGCGGACAACGAGTTCAGCGAAACCGCGATCCTCGCCGGCAGGGCGGGCGACTGGTCGGCCATGGCGGCCTATACGCGGCGCGACTTCAACGAGCTGAAGAACAAGGGCAGCGTCGGCGGCACGGGCGCCGCGCGCACGGAGCCCAACCCGCAGGACGGCCATTCCAATGCCCTGCTCGGCCGCATCGTCTATGCGCCGGGCGGCAGCGGCCACAAGATCCGGCTGACCGGCGAATATCTCGATACCTGGCTGTTCACCAACGGCCTGACCGGCCTCAGCTCCACTGTCGAGCTGCTGCACGGCCGCGACACCGGCGAGCGCAAGCGCGTGGCGCTGGACTGGAGCTGGACCGGCACCGGCGCGATCACCGCCGCCCGGGCCGCCATCTACTGGCAGGACGGGCTCGACAGCCAGTTCACTGACGAGGACCGCACGCCCGCAGTCGATCGCGAGCGGCTCAACACGTTCGAGAACCGGGTGATCGGCGCGGCGGCCGACGCGCAATCGGAATTCGCCACCGGCGCTCTGTCGCACCGGCTCGTCTTCGGTGGCGACGTGAGCAAAACCCGCCAGCGCGGCCTGCGGGACGGCACCGTGCCGCCGGCCGGCGAGACCTTCCCGACCCGCGCCTTCCCCAGCACCGACTTCACGCGGGGCGGCCTGTTCGTGGGCGACGAGATCAGCATCGCGGACGGGCTCTTCACCCTGTATCCGGCGCTGCGTTTCGATTTCTACGACCTCTCGCCGGACGACGACCCGCTGCTGCCCACCTTCGCGGGCGCGGCGCAGGACGGCTCGCGCCTGTCACCCAAGCTCGGCGCCGTGCTCAAGCTGGACAAGGGCATCCGGCTGTTCGCCAACTACGCCACCGGCTTCAAGGCGCCCGAGCCCGGGCAAGTGAACCAGTTCTTCGAGAATCTGGCGTTCGGCTACAAGTCGGAGCCCAATCCCGACCTCAAGCCGGAGCGGAGCGAGAGCCTCGAGGGCGGGGTGCGCTTCGCGAGCCGCAACGTGAATCTCGACCTGACCGCCTTCTCCTCCATCTACCATGACTTCATCAGCCAGGAAGTGGTGGGCGGCGGCTTCACGCCCAGCGATCCGGCGATCTATCAGTTCATCAATCTCTCGCGGGTGAAAGTGAAAGGCGCCGAGGCGCGCGCCGAGTTCCGCGCGCAGTCCGGCCTGCATGGCACGCTCGCCTTCTCCTACGCGACGGGCGACGTCGACGGCTCCGGCCTGACCGACCTGCCACTGACCACCATCGACCCGATCAAGCTCGTCGTGGGCGTGGGCTACCGTGATCCGGGCGGCCTGTTCGGCGGACAGATCATCGCGACGCACAGCGCCCGCAAGTCCGAGGATCGCACGACCGGCACGGATGTGGACGGCAGCGCGACGACCATCTGCAGCGGCGCGCCATGCTATCGCCCGGGCGCCTTCACCATCCTCGATGCCACGCTGTTCGTGAAGCCAATGGACGGCCTCACGCTGCGCGCGGGCATCTTCAACATCCTCGACAAAAAATATGCGTGGTGGAGCGACGTGCGGGGCCTGAGCGCCTCTTCGACCGTGACCGACGCCTATACCCAGCCCGGACGCAACGCCAGCCTCTCGCTCAGCTATCGCTTCTGAGCGTGCCGAAAGGACCAACGATCATGATTTCCATCCGCAGTTTCCTCGGCGCCGGCCTGCTCACGCTTGCCTTCGCCGTCAGTCCCGCCCTCGCCCATCCGCCGATCGCGGCGGAGCAGGCCGCCGCCACCTTCGAGCAGGACCGTGCCGACATCCTCGCCATGGCCGGCAATTACAAGGTCCGCTTCGACATGCAGGAATCGACCCGCTGGGACAGCGCCTACACGCCGCTCGACCGCAAGATTTCCGGCGGACATGAAGTCGTCCGCGTGGTCGAGGACACGGGGCGCAAGATCGTCCTCCAGCATCTGCTGGTGGTCGAGATGGAGGGGCAGAGCCACATCATCAAGCACTGGCGGCAGGACTGGGAATATGAGCCCGCCCGCGTGCTCGTCTATTCCGACCGCAATGCCTGGACCTTCGAGGAGGTGCCGGAGCGGATGCGCACCGGCCGCTGGTCGCAAACCGTGTGGCAAGTGGACGATTCCCCGCGCTACGGCGGCTGGGGCCAGTTCGAGACGCAGGGCGGTGTCCGGCGCTGGCGCTCCAACTGGACCTGGCGGCCGCTCGCCCGGCGGGACGCGGTGCGCAAGCCCGTCTACGACCGCTACCTCTCCATCAATCGCCACCAGAACACCCCCGACGGGTGGATCCACTGGCAGGACAACACCAAGATGGGGCCGAAGAACGGCAAGCTCGCCCCGATCGTGCAGGAATATGTGCTGAACAGCTACACCCGCTTCGACGGCTATGACGTGAAGGCCGCCGACGACTACTGGGCCGCGACAAAGGACTATTGGGCAGCCATCCGCGCCGAGTGGGACCGGATCGCGGCGGCCAAGGGCGGCATCGCCATCCAGGAGGAAGCCGAGACGGGGACCGTCATTTCCGGCCGGCTGCTCGAGCTGGGCGATGATGTCGCGAAGGGCAGGACCAGCACGGCGGCGGCCCTGAGCGAAGCGAAGAAGCTGATGGACGCCAACACGCGCAGATTGTGAGCGATGCGGCCTGCCACCATGCCCCGCGTGGCGGCAAGCCGGGAATGAATGGACGGCGGACAAAAAAAGGGCGGCTCCATGGCCGCCCTTTTCCTTTGTCGCGTCTCTCGTGCCCTTCTCCCCGGGAGGCCCCCTTCGCACCCCCGGGACCCCACCAGAAGAGCTCAGTCGACGAAAGCCCGCTCGATCACATAGTCGCCGGGCTTGGCATTCGAACCTTCCTCGAAGCCCCATTCCTCAAGCTGGGCCGCCAGCTCGCGGATCATCGCCATGGAGCCGCAGAGCATGACGCGATCCGTCTCCGGATCGAGCTTCGCCGGGCCGCTGACGCCCTGGAACATCGTGCCGTCCTCGATGAGCGTGCCGATCCGGCCACTGGTGCGGAACGGCTCGCGCGTCACGGTCGGCACATAATGGAACTGCAGAAGCGCCTGATCCTGCACCAGCGGATCGTCGGCGAGCTGGCTTTCCAGCTCCTCGCGATAGGCAAGGTCAGCGACGCGCCGGACGGAATGGACCAGGATCACCTGGCCGAAACAGTCATAGATGTCCGGATCGCGCACCAGGCTGAGGAACGGCGCAAGGCCCGTGCCGGTCGAGAGCAGGAACAGGCGGCTGCCCGGCTTGAGCGCATCGGCCACCAGCGTTCCGGTCGGCTTGCGGCCGAGATAGAGCTGGTCACCTTCCTTGATGTTGCACAGGCGCGAGGTGAGCGGGCCGTCCGGTACCTTGATGGAGAGGAACTCCAGCTCCTCGGCATAAGCGGCGCTGGCGATGGAATAAGCGCGCAGCAGCGGCTTGCCCTCCACCTGCAGGCCCAGCATCACGAATTCGCCGGAGCGGAAACGGAAGCTCGCCGGGCGCGTGACCGCGAAGCTGAACAGATGCTCGTTCCAGTGCCGCACCCAGAGCACTTTCTCCACGCTGAGCGCCTTGGTCGGTTCGAGTTCGAAACCCTGGTGGGCCATGTCGTTCATTCGGAAAATCTCGCACAATCAGGATCAGAGACAGGCGCGACCGGCAACAGGCCGCCCTTCGCAAGCGACCGCGCCAGGGCCGACATGGCGATGAACAGCGGCTTCACCGCGTCCGGTGCCATGATCAGCGCCATAGTCGCGCACGCTTCATCCGCCGGCCGACTGACCACAGAGCCGACCATGCTGAGGATCAGCGCCTCATGCTCGCTCACCAGCGGATAGTCAACAGAGCCGAACCCGAGACTTTCGGTCGCGTCCCGGTTGAGCATGGCCATCGTCACATGGAAATGAGGGAGAGCGGCGATATGTTCCCGGGCGCGGAACGCCCCGGCGACATCGCGGCACGGGCAGCGCTTTTCTCCCGCAGCCCGCACCCACAGGCGCATCGCGGCGATCAGAAGAGCAGCGCCGCCATCCAGCCGGGCGATCGGGCGGTCGATGAAATCATACATGCCGGGCTCCTTCTCCTCGCCGACCGAAAACGCAGGCCGCCGCTGGCGAAAAACCTCGCCCCGGCATGCGCATCGGCCCCTTGGCCGCCGAATCGGCAATAATGATAATGATAACGAATCGCAAGTTTGGCGCGACGAATCGCGTTGCGCCCCGCCCGCGAGGGAGGCGTCCTCGCCTCCCTTCGCTCGCTGCCCTCAGAAGTCGATCGAAGCCGATGCCTTGAAGGTGCGCGGGGCACCCTGCAGCAAGGTCTGGTTGAACGCATCGAAGGCCGAGGCCCAGTAGCGCTCATTGGCGACGTTATCGACATTGAAGCGCAAGGTGAGCGGCTTGTCCCCCACCACCGCCACATAGCGCATGCCGAGATCGAAGCGGGTCCACTCCGGCAGGCGCTGGGTGTTGGCGGTGCTCAGCCACTGCTTGCCAGTGTGGACCACGCGGCCGGTCAGCGTGAGCGCGGGCAGGAACGGGACGTCCCATTCGACATTGGCGTTGAGCATGTAATCGGGAATGCCCTGCGCCTTGTTGCCGTCCTGCACGCCACCAGGCGTATCGCGCAGTTCGGCCTCGATCACGGAACCACCGGCGATGACCCGAAGGCCGCGCGCCACTTCCCCGTCGATAGTGAACTCGATGCCGCGATTGCGCTGCTCGCCGAACAGGTCGAAGCGCAGGAAGCCAGGATTGTCCGCGTCCGGCCCCACCTGGCCGACCGGCAGCTCGGTCTGGTACAGCGCAAGGCTCGCATCGATGCCGCCCAGCGAGACCTTGCCGCCGACTTCATATTGCACCGCGCGATGGGGCGCGAAAATCTCGCCGGCATTGCTCACCGGCAGCGTGCCGAGGCCGGGATAGAAGCCGGACAGCGGCGCGGTTGGCCCCTGCGCCAGATTCTCGATGCGGTTGGCGAAGAACGAGACGCCCGCGACGGGCTTGAGCACCAGTCCCACCACCGGGGTGATGGCACTGCTCTCATAATCCGACTCCAGCGCGCCATCGGCATAGGAATAGCTGCGGAAGCGCATGTTCTGGATGCGCCCGCCCACCGTCAGGAGAATGCGATCCTCCCACAGGCCGATCGTGTCCGACGCGAAGACGCTGAACAGGTTCGAGCGGCTGATCGGGAAAGGATTGTCCAGATCGCCGCCGACGAGCGCCGAGGCGGGGATCGGCACTTCCGGCGTGACGTAGAGATTGGTGGCGAAGCCCGCAAAACCGGGCCCGTAGAGGAAGTCATAGCCATTGCGGTTGACTTGCCAGACCGCCGATCCGCCGATGTTGAACTGCTGCGTGACGCCGCCCGCCGCCAGGTCGATCCGCACGCCCGCCTGCGCCGCCTCGTTATTGTCCGTCCGCGGGACATAGAGCGCATTGCCGGTCGCGGCACCCGTCTGCGCATCCGTCACGGTGATGCCACCGTAGATCCCGTCCTCCATGCCGTCGCGTGCGCCGAAGGAGGCATAGAACAGCGCATTGTCGGCCAGGTCATATTCCAGCCGGGCGATGCCGAAGATGTCCCGCATCGTGGTGTAGGTCCAGGGCTGCGCATAATTATGCGCGGCGTCCGGCACGGCGGGGATCTCGGCGCTGCCGACCGTGACCTTGGGCCGCAGCCCGCGCACATGGACGCGGTTATAGGCAAGATCGAGCGAGAGCCGCAGCGGCCCGCCATCATAATCGAACGCGCCGCCCACCGCATAAGTGCTGCGGAACTCGTCATCGACGCCGACATCGCCGCGCCGCGCGACGCCGTTCAGCCGGAGCCCGAACGCCTCGCCGCTGCCGAAGCGGCGCGCCAGATCCACCGAGCCGCCGAAATGCTCGCCCGACGCATAATTGAGCGTGGCGCGATTGAGCGCGCGGTCCGCCCGCTTGAGGATGAGGTTGACGCTGCCGCCGATGCCCGTTCCGCCGGGAGCCGCGCCGTTCAGGAAGGCGCTGGCGCCATTCAACACCTGCACCGATTCATAGAGTTCCGGCGCGACGAGCTGGCGCGGCGCGATGCCATAGAGCCCGTCCAGCCCGACATCGTCGCCATAGAGCGGGTAACCGCGAATCACGAACTGCTCCGCGGCATTGCCAAACCCGTAGGTGGTGCGGATCGTCGGATCATTCTCCAGCACCTGCCCCAGCGTCTGCGGCTGCTGGTTGAGAATGAGCGCGGCATTGTAACCCCGGATGCTGAACGGCACGTCTTCCGCTGCCTTGTCGCCCAGCACGCCGACGCTGCCGCCGGCGCGCACCTGCGTCTCGTTCGCGCGCTGCGCGGTGATGATGATGTCCTGCGGGTCGTCGGCGGGTGCCTGCGCGAGGGCAGGCACGCCAAGGACCAGCGCCGGCACGGCGGCGGTCAGGCGAAGCAGGGTCGGGAAACGGAACGCATTCATGATTTTTATCTCCCTGCGCGCACGCACGCGCATCATCTCAAATCAGGATCGGCGGGCTCTCATGGCCCAGGCAACAGCCGCGAGCGGCATGGCGAGAGTCGCCCAGGAAATCGCGTCGCGCAGTCCATCGCCGGTGAGCGCGCTCACCAGCCCCACGAGGCTGAGCGCCGCGAGCGCGGTCGGCACGGCGAAGATCGCCATCATCGGCAGCTTGCCCTTCATTCCGCCGGGGCCAGCCGCCCGCCGGACTCGACTTCGCGCAGGCGCGCGTCGAGGGACGAGCGGCGCTTGCCGAGCCAGAGATACAGGCCGGAGCCAAGCACGACGATCGTGAACAGGGTAAGCGCGGCCCACAGCATCTTGAGCGGCAGGCCGCCATAATCGCCGAAGTGCAGCGGCTGCGAATAAGTGAGCGCCAGCACATACCAGGGCATGGGCCGCACATCGGTCAGCGCGCCGGTTTCGGCATCGATGAGCGCCGGCGTGAGGGCGCGCTCGGTGAGCGGCGTGGCCCCCTGGAAGAACACGGCATAATGATGCCGGCTGCTGAAGGAACCGCCGGGAAAGGCGATGAACTGCGGATTGTTGCCGGGGATCGCCTGACGCGCCGCGGCCATCGCCTTGTCCAGCGAGCCATAGCGCGAGGGCGGCAGTGCCTCGCGCCCCGCATAGGCCCGGGTCATTTCCGCCAGCTCGCCCATCTGCCAGACCTGGATGATCGGCGTCGCCAGCGCGTTGATGACGCCGGTGGCGCCCACCACGGTCATCCAGGCCAGCGCGACGATGCCGAGCAGATTGTGATAATCGAGCCATTTGAGGCGCCGGCTCCGCGAGACCCGGAGTGTGCCGAACGGCAGCTTGCGCATGAAAGGCGCGTAAAGCACCACGCCCGAGACGATCGCGGCGAGGAACAGCAAGCCCATCGCCCCCAGGAACAACATGCCCGGCAGGCCGAGGAACATGTCGGTATGGAGCTGGAGGATGAAGTGCATGACGCCTTCGTCCCGCACTTGCCCCACCGCCGCGCCTGTCGCGCGGTTGAACAGCTGGATGGTCATGTCCGCCGCCGGCGAATCCGGGCGCGGCGCCGTGGTCACGGTCAGGATCGGGGATTCATTGTCGAAAGCCATGAAGACCGGGACTTCCCCCGGCCGCGCGGCGAGCGCCTTGCCCAGCATGGCGTCGAGCGGCTGCAGGCCGGGGCCCTCGCCGGAGGAGGCCGGGCCGGCCGTCTCCATCGCGGACTGGTCCTCGGTCAGCGCGTCGATCTCGTCATGGAAGATCAACGGCAGGCCGGTCACGCACAGCATCAGGAGAAACGCCGTGCAGACGAGACTCGTCCATTTGTGGACGAGATACCAGACACGGATGGATTGCCTGCTCACGGACCTTCAGTGTTCGCTATTGATAGTGAGTTGCAGCGACTAGTCCGGGATGGCCGGATTGGCAATAGGCGCGGGGAAGCGGTCCTGCGCCCGCCCTCTGCATACGCCCTCACGCCGCGCCTGCCGCGCGCGGGAACCAACAGGGCCCGGACGGCTTTCTGGTCTGGAGGTTTCCATGGTGGCACGCGCATATTGGCAGGGGCAGATCAAGCTCGCCCTCGTTTCGATCCCCGTCGAGGTCTATCCCGCCACGCGATCCGGCGCGGCGATCAGCTTCCACCAGATCCACGAGCCGAGCGGCAAGCGCATCCGCTACGAGAAGGTCGCGCCCGGCGTCGGGCCGGTCGACCGTGACGAGATCATGAAGGGCTTCGAGGTCTCCAAGGGCAGCTATGTGCTGCTCGACGAGGACGAGATCGAAGCGGTCAAGATCGAGAGCCGCAAGACGCTGGAGCTGGTGCAGTTCGTCGAGGCGAGCGAAATCGACGTCCTCTATTATGAGAAGCCCTATTTCATCGTGCCGGCCGACGATCTGGCGGAGGAAGCCTATGTCGTGCTGCGCGACGCGCTGCGACAGACCAGACGGGTCGGGCTCGGCCAGCTTTCCGTGCGCGGGCGCGAACGGCTCGTCTCCATCAAGCCCTGCGGACGCGGCATGGTGATGGAAGTGCTGCGTTATGCCGACGAAGTCCACAAGGCCCAGGGCTATTTCCGCGAGATCGGCGAGGCGACCCCGCAGGAGGACCTGCTCGACCTCGCCGTCACGCTCATCGAGAAGAAATCCGCGCCGTTCAAGCCGGCGGAATTCCACGATCGCTATATCGATGCGCTCGAGCGCCTGATCGAGAAGAAGCGCAAGGCCAAGGGCGGCAAGCGCATTTTGGAAGATGTCGAGGAGCCCGGCCAGCAGAGCGGCGGCAATGTGATCGACCTCATGGCCGCGCTGAAGAAGTCGGTCGGCAGCGGCGGCCGCATGCCGGAGCGATCCTCGTCCGGGACTAAGGAAAGCACCGCCTCCCGAAGCGCGAAGTCGGGATCGGCCAAGTCGGGATCCGGCAAGTCCGCCTCCGGCGGCACCAAGCGCGCCGCCGCGCCCGCGAGGCGTCGCAAGAGCGCCTGACATGGTCCTCAATCCTGCCGTCCCGCTGCACTGGATCGACACCGACGTGGTGTTCCGGCTGGGGCTGGCGGCGGTGCTCGGACTGCTCCTCGGGCTCGACAGGGAGCTGAAAGGCCATAGCGCGGGGCTGCGCACGCACGGCATCGTATGCTTCACTGCCGCTGTGATGACCGTCTCCGCCATTGCTCTCTATCACCAGCTCGCCACCGAGGGGACGCGGATGGATCCGCTGCGCATCTTCGAGGGGACCGGCACCTTCGTCGGCATCATCGCGGCGGGCCTCATCGTGGTGAGCAAGGGCGAGGTGCGCAATCTCACCACCGCGGTGCACATCTGGCTGGCGGCGATCATCGGCATCGCCTGCGGCGCCGGGCAATGGCCGCTGGTGCTGGTCGCCGCGCTGGTGGCGGTCGTCATGCTCACCGTGCTCGGCGTGGCCGAGGAGCGCTGGCTCAAGCACCGCGATCGCGGCTCCGGAATGGACGCCGAGTGATGGCGCGGACCGATCCGCTCGCCGCCTATAATGCGAAGCGCGACTTCGGGAAGACGCCGGAGCCGGCCGGCGAGGCCCGGCGCAGCGAAGGCGGCAATCTCTTCGTGGTGCAGAAGCACGACGCGACGCGCCTGCACTGGGACTTCCGCCTCGAGATGGATGGCGTGCTCAAGAGCTGGGCCGTGACGAAGGGGCCCAGCCTCGACCCCCATGACAAGCGGCTCGCCGTGCGCACCGAGGACCATCCGCTTTCCTACGCGCAGTTCGAGGGCGGCATTCCCGAGGGGGAATATGGCGGCGGCACGGTGATGCTCTGGGATCAGGGCGTCTGGGCGCCGATCAAGGGCAAGAGCGCGAAGGACATCGAGAAGGGCCATCTCCATTTCGAGCTCCATGGCGAGCGCATGAAGGGCGAATGGCTGCTGGTCCGCATGAAGCCCCGCCCGGGCGAGAAGCGCGAGAACTGGCTGCTGCGCAAGATCGACGATGCCGAAGCCGGCACCGGGGACATTCTGGTCGAGCGCGAACTGACCAGCGTGCTCACCGGCCGCACGATGGCGGAAATCGCTGCCGATCGCGAAGGCGTGCGCTCGCTCGCCGGCAAGCGGGGCAAGGCATTCAATGCCGTGATGGCCGACGCGGCGGCGCATAACCGCCAAACCGCCCGGGGGCCCGCTCGCCGCCAGAACAAGGACGCCCGGCTCCCGGGCTTCGAGGCCGTGCAACTCGCGACCCTCGTCGACACCGTGCCCACCGGCAACCAGTGGATGCACGAGATCAAGTTCGACGGCTATCGGGTGCTGGCGGCGGTCATGGGCGCGCAGGTGCGCCTGTTCACGCGCTCCGGCCTCGACTGGACCGAGAAATTCCCGCCGATCGCCGAGGCGCTGGCCGCGCTCGACCTGCCCGCCGCGCTGATCGACGGCGAAGTCGTGGCGCTGGACGGGCACGGCAATCCCAGCTTCTCCGCCTTGCAGGCCGCGCTCAAGGAAGGACGGGATGCGACACTCGCTTATTTCGCCTTCGATCTGCTCAGCCTTGCCGGCGAGGACCTGAAAGCCCTGCCAAACATCGAGCGCAAGGAGCGGCTCGAAGCGCTACTGCGCCAGGCGACGGCCCCCGTGCAGGTCGCCGATCATGTCATCGGCGCGGGCGAAGCGCTTTTCGAGACTTTGTGCAGCGCGGGGCAGGAAGGCATCATCGCCAAGCGGGTGGATGCGCCCTATCGCGGCAAGCGGACACACAACTGGCTCAAGATCAAATGCACGCGCCGGCAGGAATTCGTGATATTGGGCTGGACGAAGAGCGCGGCGCGCGGCCGCGCCTTCGCCTCGCTGCTGCTCGGGCAGCATGAAGACGGCAAGCTGGTCTACAAGGGCAAGGTCGGCACCGGATTCGACCGGGCGACGATGGAGGATCTGGCGAAGCGAATGGGCAGGCTCGCACGCGCCACCGCCCCGGCGGAGGTGCCGCGGAGCGAGGCCCGGGGCGCGCAATGGCTGAGCCCGAAGCTGGTGGGCGAGATCGCCTTTGCCGAATTCACGGCGGAAGGCCGCGTTCGCCACGGGAGCTTCCTCGGCCTGCGCAGCGACAAGGAGGCGAAAGACGTGACGCCCGAAACGCCTGCCGACACGCCGGAGCCGCGCAGCGACATCCGCATATCCAGTCCGGACCGCGTCGTCTTTCCCGAAAGCGGGCAAACCAAGGGAGAGCTTGCGGATTATTACCGCGCGATCGCGCCGCTGATGCTGCCGTTCGCGGCGGGCCGGCCGATCAGCCTCGTGCGCTGCCCGCAGGGACGGGCGCGGCACTGCTTCTTCCAGAAGCATGACAGCGGCTCGTTTGGCCCGCACGTCTCCCACGTCCCGATCCGCGAAAAGGACGGCGGGACCGAGGATTATCTCTACCTCACCGATGCGGACGGCATTCTCGCCTGCGTGCAGATGGGCACGATCGAGTTCCACGGCTGGGGCGCGAAGGCGGAGGATGTGGAGCAGCCCGACCGGATGATCTTCGACCTCGATCCCGACGAGGGCCTCGGGTTCGACGAAGTGAAGCGCGCCGCACGGGACATCCGGCGGCGACTCTCCGACCTGGGGCTGGTGAGCTTCGCGATGCTCTCCGGCGGCAAGGGCGTGCATGTGGTGGTGCCGCTGACGCCCGACCACGATTGGGAAACGCACAAGGACTTCTCAAAGCGCTTCGCCGAGGCGCTGAGCCTTGCCGAGCCGGACCGCTTCGTCGCGACGATGAGCAAGGCGAAGCGCAAGGGCCGCATCTTCATCGACTGGCTGCGCAACCAGCGCGGCAGCACGGCGGTGCTGCCCTATTCGGCCCGCGCCCGCGCCGGCGCGCCGGTCGCGATACCGATCAGCTGGGAAGAGCTGGACAAGATGAAGGACGCGCATCCTTTCAGCATCAGCGATGCCAAGACCCTCATGGACCGGGCGCGGGACAAGGCGTTGCAGGGCTGGGGGTTCGTCACGCAGAGCCTGCCGGACCACTGAGGCAGGTGGACAAATGAGGCAGGCGTGGACAAATTCCGAGGCGATGGCGGCGCGCTATATCTCGTCATTCACGACGTCGTCCCGGACTTGATCCGGGACCCAGCTGCCTTGACGATCGCCGGGTCGGGCAGTTCGAAGAACAGGAAGAAGCGGGATCCCGGATCGAGTCCGGGATGACGAAGGAAATTGGGGGAAAGCGCGCTTCCACCCCCTCAAAGTCCGCGAATTTGTCACGCCGCCTGGGGCGAGCATTCGGGTCGACGCGCTTCAGGTCCACAGGCGATTTCAACGGAAGGCGATGCCGGGGGCGGCGGGAAGCCCCGCCCTCCCCCGCGGCACCGATCAGGCAGGGACCACGTTGACGGCGCGCGGCTGGGCGGGGGGCAGTCCGTCGCTCTTGGCCTTGGCCATCAGCTCTTCCTTGAGCGCGAGCATCTGGTCGCGAAGCGCCACGAGATCGACGTCGGTCTTGCGGCACTGGGCGAACATGCCTTCGCTCTGCATCTCTTCCTCATGGACGTGATGCTTGATCTCCTCGGAAAGCACCTTGACCTTGGCGTCGTAGAAATCGTCCCCGGGAGAGCCGGCCTCGATGTCGTTGATGAGCAGCTTGGCGCCATCATGCTCGACATAGGCCTCATCCAGCGTGTCATCCTCGATCTTGCCGCGGAAGGCGGGATAGAAGATTTCCTCCTCGAGCAGCGTGTGAACCTTCAGTTCGACGCAGATCTCATGAGCGATGCTCTGCTTGCGATTGCTCGAGCGCGCCTTCTCGAATTCCTCGAAGAGCGTTTCGACCTTGCGATGGTCGGCCTTGAGCAGCGCGATGGCATCGGTGAATTGCGAAGTGGCCATGGGGATCATCTCCTTCGTGCGGACTGCTGCAAGAAGCCACAGCATGGGGCTGCGGTTCCCTGCGAACGACTCGCAGCAGCGCGCGTTCAGTCCAGTGCGTCGCGCATCATGCCGATCGCCATCCGCACGGTTTCCAGCCGGATGGCACTCCGGCCGCCATTGCCGAAATGGGCCTCGCGCAGCGTGGGTTCGCGGCCCCGGCGCACGCAGGCGAAATGCACCAGACCGGGTTCGTCGTCCGGCCCGGCAGCGCCGGCAAAGCCGGTCACCGCGAGCACGATGTCGGCGCGGCTGCGCGCCAGCGCGCCGATGGCCATGGCGCGAGCGACGGCGGCGCTGACCGCCCCCGCCTCGGCGATCAGCCCCGGGTCGACGCCGAGCATATCCGTCTTCGCTTCCTCGCTATAGGTCACGAACGCGCGCTCGAAAGCGTGGCTGCATCCTTCGACGTCCGTCAGCAACGCAGCGAGCAGCCCGCCGGTGCAGCTCTCGGCCGTCGCCAGCCTGAGGTCGCGCTCGCAGGCCTGCGCCAGCACGGCGCGCACGGCCCGCTCGAGATCGCCGGGCAAGCGATCGACAAGCAGTTCCATGTCCTTCAATTCTTCACGCGGCTCGGTCACGCGGCTCTCTTTCCCTGGCAGGCACGGCCGGAACGCACCGCGCGAGGCCCGCGACGGCGGGGAAAGGGGAACCGGCAGCTCCGCGCGGCGCTCCGCTGGCCATCAACATCTCCCTGCGAAGAAGCGATGCCCGGGCAACGCGCGAAGGCGCGAGTGGTTCAGGCCGGGCGAACGCACCCGGCCAGGGGATCAGGCCTGCACGAGTTCGGGCAGCGCCGCCGCATAGCGCTTCACATCCTCGATCCGGCCGGTCGACACGCGCGACCATTGCGTCCATTTGCCATAGGCGCCGCGGATCATGATGTTCCGATCCGCCATCGCGGTGCGCAGCCGGTCGGCATCCGCGACCTTCACGAACAGGAAATTGGCCTGCGAGGGCAGCACGTCCAGCCCCGCGCGCTTCGCCGCCTCCTGCATGATGCCGCGCGCTTCCACGATCTGCGCCTTGGAGGCCGCCATGAACGCCGTGTCATTATAGCTCGCGATCGCCGCCGCGAGCCCCATGGTATTGCCGCCGAAGCTCATGATGTGGCTGCGGATCTTCGCGGCCAGCTCGGGCGTGGTGATCGCGTAGCCGACACGCAGGCCAGCCATGCCGTAGATCTTGGAGAATGTACGGCACACGATGAGGTTCGCCCCGGCGCTCACCATATGAGCGACCGAGGCGGCCTCCGGCGCATCGGCCAGCTCATTATAGGCCTCGTCCACCAGCACGGTCGCCTGGGGCCCCACTTTCGTGACGAACGCGGCCATGGTAGCACCGTCGACCAGCATGCCAGTCGGATTGTTGGGATTGCACAGCTGCACCAGCTTCGTGTCGGGCGAGACCGCCGCGGCCATGCCATCGAGGTCGATGCTCATGTCCGCCTTCAGGGGCACGCGCACCACCCGGGCGCCCTGGTGCGCCGCATAATTGACGGTGGTGTCCCAGAACAGGTCCGGGCAGAGGATATGCCCGTCCCGCGCGAGTGCCAGCGCCGCCGCGTTCAGCACTTCCGTCGAACCCTCGCCCAGCACGACCTGCTCGGGCTGCACGTTGAAGCGCTCGGCGATCATCTCGGTCAGGACGCGCACGCCGACGTCCGAATAATAGCAGCTCTTTGCGGCTGCGGCCATCATGGCCTCGATCGCCTTCGGGCTGGGGCCGTAAGGATTCTCGTTGCGCGAGAGCTGCGCGACGCCGGCCGCCGGGCCGAAAAGCGTGGCTCCGGCCGGCGCGCTCGCCGCGCGCAGGATGGAAGGGGCGCCCCCCAGCGCCATTGCCGTGCCAAGGGATGCGGCGCCGAACAGGTGGCGCCGGGAAAGCTCGAATGTCATCGTCACAGTCCTTTCTTCACCAGAAAGCGCCCCCGCTCATGTCAGGCCATGCCGGACCATGAGTGCGCCGATACAAAGCAGGTAGATGCCGAAAATCTGGCGCAGCATCGCCGGGCTGAGCCGGTGCGCCGCCGCCGCGCCCCATGGCGCCGTGATGACCGAGGTCGCGATGATCGCGAGCGTCGCGGGAATGTTCACATAGCCCACGGAGCCAGCGGGAAGGCCGGGCATGCCAAGGCCGATGAGCATGAAGCCGATCATCCCCGGCAGCGCGATGATGAAGCCGATGCCCGCCGCGGTCGCGATCGAGCGGTGGATGGATTTGCCGCACAGTGTCATCACGATGATGGCGATGGTGCCGCCGCCAATGCCGAGCAGCGAGGAGAAGGCGCCAAGGCCCCCGGCGATGCCCGCGCGCGCATAGCCGGCCGGCAGCTCCGAGGCGATCTGGCGCCGGGCCAGCACGGGAAATAGGAAATGCAGCGCCATCAGCATCACGCCGCCACCGAAGATGAGCGCCAGCATGTCGCTGCTGATCCGCGCCGCCAGCATCACGCCCGCGCCCACGCCCAGCACGATCCAGATCGCCCAGCTGCGCAGCAGGTCGAAATCCACGGCGCCCTTGCGGGCATGGGCCTGCACCGAGCGGGCTGACGTCGCCACGATCGTCGCCAGCGACGTGCCGACCGCGACATGCGCCAGCTCGTCCTGCGCCGCGCCCAGCAGCGGCAGCACGGCGAACAAGGCGGGCACGACCACGAACCCGCCCCCGATCCCGAAAAGGCCCGCCGCGAAACCGGCCAGCAACCCCGCGCCGAGCATCATCAGCGCCGGGACGAGCCAGCTCATGACGAGCGCCTCGGTCATGGCCGCGCGGCTCGCCGGGAAGGCGTCGTCCGGAATGGCACTGTCAGGGCGCGATATAAGGTCGTCAGCTGCTGGGCCTCCCGATGGCCACGGCGGTCAGCCGCTGCCGCTTTCAGAGCACCGTCAGAACATCCCCCTCCGCCGGCCATTCCCGGCGCCAGCAAGCTGCGGCGCATGGGGGGCGCTGTCAAGGGGGCTGCCAGGCCGGCCAGCGACCGGACGTTTCCGGAATCGCGCGGGAACATCGCGCCCGCGTGGCCGTTAGCCCCATATCCGCCAGCCACATATTCCGGTCGCGGCATCCCCGCCATGACCTCGGCCGCAACGGAGGGAGCAGGATGAGCGACAGCAATGACGAAACGGTCGGCTATGACGGCCCCGCCGGCGGGTGGGGCTCGCTCCAGGGCATCGCGCGGATATTCGGCAAGGAGATGGATTCGCCCGCCGTGCTGGAAACGCTGCGGCGGCAGAACAAGCCGGGCGGGTTCATGTGTGTCTCCTGCGCCTGGGGCAAGCCCGCCAAACCACATCCCTTCGAATTCTGCGAAAACGGCGCCAAGGCGACGCTATGGGAAGCGACCAGCCGCCGCTGCACGCCGGACTTCTTCGCGGAGCATAGCGTCTCGGAACTGCAGGGCTGGACGGACCATGCGCTGGAGCAGCAAGGCCGCCTCACTCATCCGATGCGCTATGACCGCGCCAGCGACCGCTATGTCCCGACCAGCTGGCAGGAGGCCTTTGACGCCATCGGGGCCGAGCTGCAGGCGCTCGATCCCCGATCGACCGTCTTCTATGCCTCTGGCCGCGCCAGCCTGGAAACCGCTTATCTCTACGCCCTGTTTGCAAGGCTCTATGGCCACAACAATCTGCCGGACAGTTCCAACATGTGCCACGAGACGACCTCGGTCGGGCTCAAGAAAGTGATCGGCTCGCCGGTCGGCACCTGCGTCCTCTCCGATTTCGAGCTGTGCGACGCCATTTTCTTCTTCGGCCAGAATACCGGCTCCAACAGCCCCCGCTTCCTCCACCCGCTCCAGGAGGCCGTGCAGAGAGGCTGCCGGATCGTCACATTCAATCCCGTGCGGGAAAGAGGATCGATCGCGTTCCGAAATCCCCAGAGCCCCGCGGAAATGCTGACCGGGAAGGACACGCCGATCTCGGAGCTCTATTTCCAGGTGAAACCGGGCGGCGACCTCGCGGCGATCATGGGCCTGTGCAAGCATGTGCTCGAGCGGGAAGCCCGGCAATGGGCCAGCGAGCAGCGCCATCTCATCGACGTGGATTTCATCGCGCAGCACACGCAGGATTTTGACGGGTTCCGCCAGTGCGTCGAGCAGACCGGCTGGGAAGAGATCGAGCGGGAATCCGGTCTTTCGCGCGCGGATCTGGCGGCGGCAGGCGACATCTATTGCGAGGCGCGCACGGTGATCGGCGTCTATGGCATGGGCGTCACGCAGCATGTCCATGGCTCGCAGACCATCGGCATGCTGGTGAACCTGCTCATGCTGCGCGGCAATCTCGGCAAGGAAGGCGCCGGCATCTCGCCGGTTCGCGGCCATTCCAACGTGCAGGGCCAGCGTACGGTCGGCATTGCCGAAAAGCCCGAGCTGGTGCCGCTGGATGCACTGAAGAAACTATTCGGCTTCCACCCGCCGACAGAGAAGGGCA
Source organism: Sphingobium sp. SYK-6 (assembly GCF_000283515.1). Classification (GTDB taxonomy): domain Bacteria; phylum Pseudomonadota; class Alphaproteobacteria; order Sphingomonadales; family Sphingomonadaceae; genus Sphingobium; species Sphingobium lignivorans. The sequence goes on along the minus strand of NC_015976.1, from coordinate 443,581 downwards.
TGAACACGGTCGAGGCGTGCGAGGGCATCATCGCGGGCCGGGTGAAGGCATTCATCGGGCTGGGCGGCAATTTCGTGCGCGCCATTCCCGAACGCGCCAGGATGGAGAAGGCGTGGACCGGAATGCGCCTCACGGTGCAGATCGCCACCCGGCTCAACCGCAGCCACCTCGTCAATGGCGAGGTCGCTTATCTCCTGCCCTGTCTCGGGCGCTCCGAGGAGGACATGCAGGCCAGCGGCCCCCAGACAGTGACGATGGAGGACAGCCTCTCCTGCATTCACGGGTCGGTCGGCAAGCGCAAGCCGGCCAGCGAGCATCTGCTTTCCGAGCTGGCGATCGTCGCCGGGCTGGCCAAGGCCACGCTTCCGCCGAACCCCAAGGTCCGATGGGACGAATGGACCGGCGACTATGGCAAGGTCCGCGACCTGATCGAAGCCACCTATCCCGACCAGTTCGCCGATTTCAGCAAGCGCATGTTCACGCCCGGCGGCTTCTACCGGGGCAACAAGGCGCGCGAGCGGATCTGGGCCACCGAGAGCGGCAAGGCCGAGTTCACTCTGCCCACGACGCTCCGCGCTTGCGGCTTCGAAGATGCGCCGGGCCGCTACCGCCTCATCACGCTGCGCTCGAACGACCAGTTCAACACCACCATCTATGGCTATTCCGACCGGATGCGGGGCGTGGAAGGCACGCGCGACGTGCTGCTGATGAACCCGGACGAGATCGCGCGCGCGGGGCTGGAAAGCGGGCAACTGGTCGCGCTGGTCAGCGATGCCGGGGATGGCGAGCATCGGGAAGTCGGCGGCCTGGTCGTCACACCCTTCTCGCTGCCGGACGGCTGCGTGGCAGCTTATTATCCCGAGATGAACCCGCTGATCGCCCTGTCCCACCATGACCAGCTCTCGAAGACCCCGGCGTCCAAGTCGGTGCCGGTGCGCATCCGGGCGGAATAAGGCGCCGGAGAGGGAGCAACCCGGGGATGCGATCTCGCCTTCCGGACGCAATGGTCGCGGCGCTGTCGGTTGCACACTGGCCCCCGGGATCGCCCCGGAGGCCAGTGGGATTCATAGCGGGATCAGGAGGGTTTGGGGGCTAATTGGCGACGCGCACCCGGTCCGCCTTGCCGAACGCGCTGTCGAGCCGGGCCACCAGCTTGGCGAGCGCGCCGCCCAGCGCCTCCAGGGGTTCGCGCGCCTTATGGGAAACGGCGAGCGGCTGCCCGCCGGCCGGCCGCGCCTCAAGCATCGCCTCAAGGCCATCGGCGGTTCTCGTCTGCGGGCCGTCATGATCGCGAAGATGAAGCTCCACGCGCGTCAGCCGCCTGGAGAAGCGATCCAGCCGCGACCGGATCTGGTCCTCCGCGGTCTGGACGTTGTCCGAGCGGAAATCCGTCACATTGTCGCTGTTGATCTGCACGTCCATCACTGCACCTCGTGGCTGTTGTCAAACCGGGCGGCTTTCGGCCAGGGGAACGCCATGATCGGCCGGCCGGCTTGCTGCTGCGCGCCGAAGGCGTCGGGCGCGGGTTTCGCTCCGTATTCCGGTCATGCCGTCCTTTCCAAGCTGAAAACCTCTTCCTTGTTAACGGCCCTCCCGGCTTCTGGTTTCGTCCGCGCGCGACAAGACGCGCGTGGCGGCAGGATGGCTGCTTTCAGCGAGGCCGGGATCATTTCGGGAAGGGGAGGAGCCGGATCGGCCACCGAAGCTGCCACGCTCTTTCGCGGCTGGGTCAGGACGGGACCAGATGTTTGTCATGACCCGGCGGGCCCCTGCTCCAGCAGGGCCGAAGCCATCATCAACAGCGCAAAAGGATCAAATGGAGGGCCATCGAACGCCGGCGACAGGGGGCCAACGAGGAGGCGCGACTCAAGCCGCGCCTCCTGGAACAAGCGACTGATCTCAGAAGCTGTAAGAGAAGCCCAGCTTCACGCCATGGTCCTTCCACTGGTCACCAATATTGCCGACATAAGTAGCGCCGATCGATCCGCCGGGCAGGATGTTAGCCTGGAGGCCACCCTCGATGCGCAGCGTGTCGCGCGTGGTCGGCAGGCCGGCTATGGAGAACGCCTGCCCGGTGGGGAGGATATGCCGGCTGGTCGCATCGGTATCGCCAAAGCTGCGCAGCCATGCGGCCGAGACGCGAGGCGCAAGCACGGCGCTCTCGCTGATCGGCATCACGCTGCCCAGGCGCAGGCCCAGCGTCGTGTAGGTGACGCTGCGAGTGCTCTCCTCGACGCCCAGCGCTGTGAGGGCGCTGCCGCTCTCGGCAAAGGCGTCGCTCTTGAGATGGACATGGTTCACCCCGGCGAAGGGCTCGATGCTCGCCCCGCCCATGGCGAAAGCCAGGCTCACTTCCCCAAAGGCCGTGACGCTCCTGGCGTCATAGCTGCCCGAGAGCGCATCGTTCACGCCCGGGAACACCACCTTGCGGCTGCCGTCGACATCGAGCCAGCTGTAGCTCGCGCCGATCCGCGTGCGCAGCGGGCCCCAGCCACCGCCGGCATAAGCCGCCACGCTAGTGCCCTTGACCGTCGCTTCGCTGCTTCGGCCATCTACGCGGACCTTGTCCTCGCTCTGGCTCACCGCCACGCCCAGGCGCCAGTCGCCCAGCATCGTATCGAGGCCGGTGATGAAGCCAAAGCTGCTCTGCGTGGCCTTCACGGCATTGCCGTTGCTCTTGAGCATGTTCCATGTGCCGATGCCCTGGCCCCAGACGGCGGTTTGCCCGTCGCGGGTCTGGCGCGCGGCGCTGCGGGCCGAGGCCAGCGAGGCGCTGAGGCTGTCCGCCTGATCCAGACGGCCGATCACCATGTCCCCCATGCGGCGGCTGCGGTCGATCATCAGCGTGCCAGTGGTCGCCCAGATTTCGCCGGAGAGCGCATCGAAGGCCCGTACCGCCCCCTCTTCCTCGATCTGCCCGGCTACCGCGCGCGGCAGGCTCGCCTCCTGATCGCTTGCATCGAGGGCCGAGGCCACGGCGATCTGGTTGGACGTGGCGGCAACGCTCGCAAAAGTGCGATCGTTGCGGACCAGCGTGAGCGTGACGTTGTTGGGGTCATAGCTCAGATACGGCGTCAGGAATGGCAGGTCGACGTCCGTATCATCGAACGTGCCGGTCACGCCGCCGGCTGCGCTGATGATGACATAGTCGCTGGAGAAGCGGTAGTTGCCCGCTGCCGTCAGCACGGAGACCGTGCCGCCCTCGATCGTCGCGGTGCCGCCGACGAGCAGCTTGTCGCTCTCGCCATCGGCATTGACCTCGACCTCGTAGACCGATCCGGTCTCGAAGACGACATTGCCGGACGCGGTGAGTGTGCCGATCGAGTTGCCCGGCATCAGCGTGCCGCCAGCGGTCACGACGATGTTGTCGACCCTACCCGCGCCGCCAAGACCCGCGTCTTCGCCGACTGTGATCGTTCCGCCCAGCGAGCCGTTGACGCGTGCGACGATCTCTTGCAGCCACAGATCGCCATTGAAGCCGCTAAAGCTCTGGCCGGTCAGGTAAATGGTAGGCGGGAGGCCCGCTTGCGGCCCTTGCATGACGATCATTCCGCCGCCCTGAAACACGCCGCCAAAGGCCGTGTTCTCGGTCTGATTGACGGTCAGCGTGCTGGTCCCGATGTTGAGCGTGCCGCCGGTGCCGCTCAGGCCGGCGACGGTCTGGTCGGTGCCGCTCAGGTCGAACTCGCCGTCATTGATGACAAGATCGGTGGCACTGTCGAGTTGCGCCAGCAGCCTGATCTTGCCGCCCTCCACAACAGTCGAGCCGGTATAACCATAATCGCCCGAGAGCAGCAGCGTGCCACTGCCCCGCTTGACAAGCCCGCCACTGCCCGAGAGCGCGCCGGCATAGTCATAATCGCCAAGCTGGTTGAAGATCAACGTGCCGTCATTCACCGTGCTGGCAATCAGGTCACCACTGGTCACGCCGTCGCCGACGATCATCGTGCCCTGCGCATTGATGCGCAGGCTGCCGGCAAGCGACCCGGTGAGCAGCATGGAGCCGGCATCGATCTGCGTGGCGCCGGCAAAATCGCTGCCGTTGCCCGCAAGGATGAACTGTCCGGTGCCGGTCTTGTTGAAGGTGCCGCTGCCGGTCAGCGCACCATCATGGCTGACCGTGCCTGTCGTGCTGATCGTGGCGGTGCCCGTCGCAATCTCCAGCTCGCCAAGGCCCGCAAGGCTCGTCACCGTCCAGTCCGCATTGTCCAGCGTCAGCTTCGTGATATTGGAGAGGCCACCCTCAAGGCTGGATGCGCTGACCAAAACGTCAAGAATGCCCTCGCCGGTGCCGGCAATGTCGCCCTTTGCCGTGCTGCCGTCGGTGAGCAACAAGCCCACGATGCCAGTGCCTTCACCCGGACCGTGCGCCACGGAGAGCAGCGCGCCGCTATCGCTGGCGAGGTCGGTTCCCGCAAAGCTGAACCGCGCTAGGCTGTCGTCCGTCGAGGTCGCTGCCAGGGTCGATCCCGCGCTGCGGATGCTGCCGGCGGTCATGTCGATGATGCCGTTGTCCTCAATGCTTGCGCCGGCTGAACTGGCATCTCTGACGGTGATCTCGGTGCCGGTCAGGCTGATCGCGCCATTACCCCGTGTATTGAGGCCATCTGATCCCGCGCCGCTGGTCGTGACGCTGCCGCCAGTCACGGAGATCAACCCCGTGGAGGCAAACAGGCCGCGGGCGCCCTCACCCGAGGTTGCCACCGAACTGTCGGTCAGTTGAGCCTGTGAATTGCCGCCTACGGTAACCCCGGCCGACTGGGCCCCGCTGGTCGTGATCGCGCTGTTTGTAAGGGTCAGTTGGCCTTGGTATCTGACCAGTGTCCCCGTTGAGCTATTGCCGGTGGTTGCGATTGTGGAATTTGCGAATGTGCCGATGCCGGCAGCAACCACGATGCCCTGTGCCGAAGAGCCTTCCGTCAGGATTGTGATGTTATTTGCGACGATCTGACCGGCGGTGTATACATTCGCTCCTGCTGCAGAGTTCCCCAGTGTGTGGGCGGTCACATCCGAGACGGTCAGGATGCCGCCACCAGTCATGCCAGACTCCGAACCGCTCGCTGCCAAAGCCATGCTTTGGTAACCAGTGGTCGTGACCGATCCGCCCGTAACCGTGATGACACCGCCCACGGCCGCATAGATGCCATTTGCCTGATCGCCGGAGGTCGTGATGTTCACATTCTCGCCAGTGATGGTAGCGATCTGGTTGCCTGTCGAGCCGCTGTCCCGCTCCGCGAAGAGACCGTGCGAGCTCGTGCCATTCGCGCTGATGCTCGCATCCTTGAGCGTCACCGAGCCTGCCGCGTTGCTGTCAGCATTCGCATAGACACCACGTGCCTGCTCCCCCGAGGTCGAGATGGTCAGGCCTTCGGCGCTCACCGAGCCGCTGTTATAGGCAAAGATGCCGTTCGCGCGCTTGCCGGTCGCCGTGGCCGTGCCGCCGGTGATGGTGATGCTGCTGCCCTCATCCATCGCATAGGCAACGCCGGTCACATAGGCGCTGTTGTCCAGCATGGTCAGCGAGAGGTTGACGTCGGTCGCGGTGATCGATCCGCCATCCTTGGCCAGCAGCGCCCAGACGGCCGCCGGGCTCTCCTCATTGACGGTCGCCGAGACCGATCCGCCGTTCAGATCGATGGCCCCGTTGTTGCGGGCCACGACGGCCGCTGTCTGGGTGCCGGTGGTCTCGATCGTCGTATTGGTAGCACTAATCAGACTGCCTTCGCCATCAGAGACCAGCGCATCGGCAACCATGCCGGACGTGGAGATCGTGCTGTTCGCCAGGGTGATCCGTCCGCCATTGGCCGCATAGGCGGCGTAGGCATCCGTCCCCGTCGTTTGGACGGTGCTGCCACTGATATCCAGCACGCCGCCATCCCGCGCCAGTGCGCCGATCGCGGAATTGCCGATCGTCTTGATGCTGCTGTCAGCCAGCGTGAGCGTGTTGCCGGCCTCGACAATGACGCCGTACGTGCTGGCGCCTTTGACATCGAAGCTGGTGCCGGTGACCGAGGCGCTGCCCGAAACCAGATGGACGCCGGCCGATCCGGCAGCCGTGCCGACCCGGACCGATCCGCCGTTGATGGCAAGCGAGCCGCCATCGCTGACGCGATAGACCGTGTGATTGGCTCGCGCGCCGACATTGCTGACATTGAGCACGGAAGTCTGGCCTTCGACCGAGATGCCGGCGCCTTCACCGAGCAGCGCCACCAGCCCACCGCTCATGTTGACCGTGCCGTTCTCGATGATGAAGTGGCTGCCGCCCATTCCGCCGGTCAGGTTAGTGGTCCCCGATCCGGCGTGAATGATCTCGCCCTGACCGGTGATCGCTCCGCCATAGGTCCATTCGTCGCTACGGTCGAAGACGAGCGTGCCGTAATTGGTCGTGCCGGATGTGATGGATCCGCTTGTACCGCCATTACCGATGTGGACGACGGCGCCATTGCTGATGCCGAGCCCATTGGTGAAATCGCTTGCGCCCGTCAGGATCAGAATGCCGCCGTTGAGGTTCAGCCCGCCCTCGCCGGTAATGCTGCCGGAGAAGACATGCGAGGCGTTGTCGATCTGGAGCCCCGCGTTGCCCAGGACGACCGTGCCGTTGCCGGCAATGTCCTTGATCCGTGGCGCGCTTCCTTCGGTTACATCAAACGTGCCGTTGACGGTTACCAGGCTGGACTGGTTGATCCGGCCCTGATTTGAGAGCGCCAGCGTTGCCCCCGTGTCGATGATCGTGGCGCCGGTAAATGTGTTCATTCCGCTCAGCGTGATGACACCGCCCGCAACGGTCAGATCGCCTGTGCCGGAGATAACCCGGTTATGATGAAGCGCGTCCGAGCGGTCGAAAACCAGCGAACCGTTGTTCACGATGTCGGCGTTGAGCGAGCCGCTGGTGCCGCCATTGCCGATCTGCAGCGTGCCTTCGGTGCCGATGCTTGTAGAGACTGCATTGGTGGCGCTGGCGAGGATGAGCCTTCCGCCGTCGATGGCGAGGCTGCCCGCAAATGTGCTGTTGTCGCCGGAGAGCACAGTCGTGCCGGCGAACACATCCACATCACCGAACCCGGTAAGATTGGCCCCGAGCTCATAATCGGTGCTCGTATGGTTGAGGACGAGCCGGCTATTGCCGCTGCCGAGATGGATTTCATCGGCATTGATAGTGCCTGCTGCTGCCGCCGGCTGGCTTGCCAGCCCGCCGATGATCAGCGTGCCGGTTGACCCCGCGAGATAGCCCACCTTGATGGTCTGGGCCTCGATGTGAGCGCCATTCATCAAAGTGAGTTCGCCGGTTCCTTCTGCGCCGACGTAAAGGCCCTGCTCCGTCCTGATCGTGGAGCCAGCACCGGTCAGCAGCACGGTGCCGCTCGATCCGGCATCATTGCCGATGTAGAGACGAACGGCGTCGACCGTGCCGCCGTCCCAAACGTTCAGGAGTCCAGAACCCGAGAGGCCGACATTCAGGTAGCCCGCCCAGTTCGTGATGCCATCATCATAAGCGCTCCATGTGGAGCCGGCGCCGGTAACCGTCATTCTCCCGAATGAGGAATTGAGATTGCCCAGGGTCCCCTGAACCGCGCGGAGTGTACCGCCATCCGAGATGGTGGCCTCGGCTCGGGCAGTTGCCTCATTGCCCACGATGAAGACGCCGCTCATATCCCAGATGGACTCTGGGCCACTGACGGTGACGACGCCCTTCGAGCCAGCGACCGTGCCGACATAGCCATCGGTGCTGGTCACGCGGCCGCCATCGCTGATGTTGAGCGTGCCTTCGCCCACATTGCCGACATAGAGGCTGCCGTCATTGCTGAAGGTGCTGCCGGCGCCGGTGACATTGACCGTGCCTTTGCCTCCGGCTTCCCAGCCGATCACTGCGCCTTCCGAGCTGGCCGAGCCACCGTTGCTGACCGTCAGCGTGCCGTCGCCGGAGATGCCGACGCCAATCCGGCCGCTGCCGATCACGAGCGTGGAACCCGCGCCATCCACCGTGACGCTGCCGACCGTTTCCGTCTGCCCGCCGATCCGCATGGATTGTCCGGTCACATGACCGCCATTCTCGATGACGAGCGTGCCTTCGCTGCCAGACTGGCTGGCGACGTCGACCAGCGCCGTGGCGGCAAGCAGGGCGCCGTTCGACACGGTCACCGTCCCGGTGCCGTCATAGCCCACACGCATGTTGCCAGCGAAGCCTTCGCGGCCGAGCACGGTGTAGGTCGTGCCTTCGCCGGTGAGCGTCAGCTTGCCGCTCGAGCCGGTGTCGACGCCCAGGGCGCTGGTGTAGGATGTGACGGTCGCGCCACCCGAGACCGTCACGTCACCATGACCCACAGTGCCATTGCCGGTGCCGCCGATGAACAGCGGAATGCCGTTGGACCAGACGGTGTTCTCGCCATCGACGGTCATGGTGGCGACGGTTGTGCCGCTGCCGCCGATATAGCTGCCGTCAGTGGCCAGCAGCGCACCATCGGTGATCGAGACGGTGCCTTCGTCAACACTGAACCAGCCGTCCGCATCGTTCCAGCTTGCCGGCAGCTCGCTATGCAGCGTGCCGATCAGCAGCGATGAACCCTCGCCACTGACGCTGATAGAGCCGCCCGCGCCCATGTAGAGCCCGCCCAGAACCGTCTCGAACGATCCGCCGTCCGTGATGGCGAGCGAGCCGGTCGAGCCTCCGTCACGACTGATCTGGATGCCGCCGCTGCTGACCCAGGATGATCCTGCGCCATCGATCGTCACGCTGCCGTTGGTCCCACCCATGCCGATGGAGCCCGTGTTGGATTCGAGCACGCCGCCCTGCACGACCGAAAGATGCGCGCTTTCCACGCCGCCGACCGAGACATGGTCCGCTCCCAGTGTGCTTGTCACTTCGAAGCTGCCGCCGGATATGTCCAGCGTGCCGCTGAACGCACTTCCATTCCCCGAAAAGATCGTCTCGCCGGCCAATATGTTGATGACGCCAGCACCCGAAAGCCCTGTCGCCAGTTCATAACCGGCTTCATTGTGGTTCAGAACAAGGTTGCCAGTCCCATTGCCGAACTGGATCCCATATTCAGCCTCGATCGATCCCGCCGCTGCGGCGTCCTCGCCTGCCGCCGCGCCGATATTCAGCGTACCGGCAGATCCCGCTTCGAACGCCAGGGTAATGCCCCGGGTGCCATCGGCCTTCAAGGTCGCGCCATCGGACAATGTGACCGTACCGCTGCTTCCTGCGTAGGTACCCACCATGATGTAGGTGTTGCCTTGCACCTGCGTTCCGGCACCACTGAGATTGAGCGTGCCAGCGCCACCATCAACGAATCCGACAATCAGCTTGTCGCCTTGGATCTGACCGCCATCATCGACAGTGACATTACCCGTGCCATAGCTGCCGACGATGAAATTTTCAGTCGTGCTGACACTGCTGCCCATGCCCGACACCGTGAGACTGCCCTGGCCTCCAGCGGCAGCACCGAGCCTGATATCACCACTGCTCGCGGCGACAGTGGCGCCGTCCAGAACGGAAACCTGCCCTTGCCCTGACGTTGCGATCGCGAGGCCGGATTGGGTGATGTCCCAACGGGTATTTGCGCCGCTGATTGTAGCGGTGCCGATGCTGCCAGCATTGACACCGAGGCCACCGAACGACGTCTCAATCGTAGCACCCTCGGAAACGCTGAGTACTGCTGTGCCGCTCCCCGCGAGTTGGAGATTGCCTCCCTGGAGGCGGCTGTTCTCGCCTGAGATGGTGATCGTGCCTGCGCTGTCCGCGACGGAGCCGACCGTAATTACGGTCGAGGTCGTCACTGTGCCGCCCCCGGAGATCGACAGGGCGCCATCGCCATAGTAACCAACTGTCAGGAAATCCGCGTTGACGGCAGACCCGCTGCCCGTGACAGAAAGCGAACCGCTCTCGTCTGCCAAATAAGGGGCATAGCTGTTGGTGCTGTTACCAACGATGACGTTGGCAGCATTCAGCACGCCGCCATTCTGAACCGTTAGCATCGGCTCATCTGTTGAGCCAAGGAACACTATGCCCGCGGCCATGCTGTTTCCATCGAGCACGGTTTCGCCGCCTGTCAGGAACAGATTGCCGCTGAAGCTGCTGCTGTCACCCGTCAGCGTCAGGGTGCCGCTTCCGGCCTTGGTGAGTTTGCCACTGCCCGTGATTTGGCCAGCGTAGGTGCCGTCGGTGCCCTGGTTGAGCGTCAGACCGCCACCTGCGCCGATGTTCACCGAACCTTCAGACGTGCCAGTAACGCTGGCGATGCTGGCCGTCGTGCCTGCGAAATCGAGCGTGCCGCCATTCACGACGTAGGCCTGATCCACGCCGAAGGCTCCGCCAGTGTCAGCGGTCAGCGTGCCGGCTTCGACCGTCCAGCCCGTGGTGCCTTCGCCATTTAGTGTCCAGATGCTGTCGCCCGCCTTCACGAAGGCGTCGAAATCGCGATACTGGGCATCCGCGCCGATCGAACCGGCATTGAAGGAGGCGTTGTCCGCCCCGCCAAGCACCAGCGTGTTCGTGCCGTTGACGGGGTCGGCATCCTGCACCAAGCCGCTGATCGCAGAACCGGCATGCAGTTCGAGCGTCACGTCCCCCGAACCCATCACGATCGCAGAGCCGTTGCCATTGGTCGCAATGGTGCCGGAATTGACGATCCGGGTCGCCGCATCATTCGTGACGATGCCGTGATAACCCTCGATCGTGCCGCTGTTGGTAATCAGGACCGTGCCATCGATCGTGTCGAGGTCAACGCCTGCCGAAACGGCTGAGATGGTTCCAGTGTTCGTGAAGGACACGTCGCCGTCCGGCGTCCGGGCGCTGACGCCGATGCCGCCGGTGGCCGTGACGGCACCGGAATTGCTGATCGTGATGCTGCCGCCGCCGGGCTGCCCGCTGTCAAATCCCGCGATGGCAAGGATGCCGGACACACCTTCGGCCGAGCCGTCGTTGGCGATGCTGATGTCGCCAATCTGGGAGGCGCCCTGAATGGCTGGGCCGGACAGGGAGGTGGCACTCCCTTGAGCGCTGTTGACGACCTCCACCTCGCCATTGGGCGTCCAGGCCACCAGCCCCTGATTGTTGACGGAGCTGACCTCGCCGCTGTTCTCGATTCTTGCCAGGCCATTGTAATTGACCACGCGGATACCGGCAGCCTGCGCGCTGACCTTGCCGCTGTTGATGACCTCAACTTCCACAGGCTCGACATTGGTGTAGCCGCCATCGGCATAAATGCCGCGCTGGGTATAATCTGCCGGGTTGAGAGTTTCGGCGACCGTGATGTCGCCGCTGTTGTTGATGTGCACCGAGCCGCTGTTGGTGGTGGCGGAAATGCCGTTGGTGTCGGTGCCCGACACATTCAGTTCGGCTGCGCTGGTGATATCGATGTCACCGCCCACTTCGTTGCGGACCCACACACCGGCGAACCCGGCGCTGCTGGTGATCGAGACATCTTCGCCAAGCGAGATCGTGACCGTATTGCCGCCCTCATTGGCCGAGAACATGTTGATGCCGCCATAATCGGTCGCGTTGACGATCGAGTCCGTCACGGTCAGCGTTGAGGTCAGTGGCCCTTCCGCATTCGCATTGGCGTTGTAGTTGATGGTGCCGTCGGTCAGCTCAGCGCCCGTGACGGTGAGGCTCGTCTCGCCGCTCTCGGCACGGTATGTGATTGATGTGCCGCAGTTGAAGAACATGACATCGCCAGTCGTTTCGCACACGCTGGGCTCTGCCCAGGCCGGCGCACCGGCCAGCAGTCCTGCCAGTCCAACACTCGTGAAAAAGCCTGCCTTCAGAGACTTGCGGACGGTGCTGTTCTTTGTGCGATCCTCAACCTGCATTATCGTTCCCCTGTGCAATCGGTCTTCAAAGCGATGCAAAGGGCGAACCGGGGCGCAGCAGCGCATGGTCGTGTCGGAGGGAAAGCGCTGCCCGCGCTCGATGGCGGGTGCATGCCTGCGCGGAATGATAGCGCTCAGCCGGACTGTTCAGGCTGGCCGGATCGAACCGTCATTCAGATGCAGTAATTACAGCAGTGCTCAGCTTGTCCTCCGGCAACCCCGCTACCCCATGGGGCCGGAGGCTTTGCGTCCCGCCGTTACCGACGGTTTGCCCTTGGCGAAGGCAACAAGCGCCAGAAAATTGGAGCCGCCGACTTCTTGAGTTTCCGCTAATGATATTTGATCGTCGGTCAACTATAAAAGCGTCGGCCAGAGCATCCCCTCAAGTTTCACGAAAGCGCATCCAACGTCCCTGCGCCGTAGCGTCGCGACCCTGTTGTTGGATGTTCCAACGACAATCCGTCCCACGCCGGCAGAGCAGCGACCGCCTGTCGTCAGGAGGTGGCATCAGTCCGTGCGAACCGGGCTCCACGAGCCATAATCGCCGGTGGGAAAGATGCGCTTCGGGCATGAGGGATTGCCACCTGGCCAGTGCGGCTCCGTGTCGTTGCCTGCAAACTTGTCGGCCAATGAGATGGCTGCGATTGGCCGACGCTCCAATCGATTACAGCGGCTAGCTTGGGCACGGGATGCCGCTCACGTCGGGCACTCTCTGAAACAGTGAAAGGTCAGGCTGCGCGAGCGTCAGCTTCCTGGGAAAGATGATCGTGCGTTCGACGGTCGCTTCGTTGGCGGTTTGCTTCGCCTGATTGGGGGAAATCGCCCCGGCCAGCGCGAAGGCAAGGATCAATGCTGCTGAGGTAGAACACTAGGGCGGATTGACGTTCAGGCGAGGAGCACGCTCTGCCGTACGGTTTCTGTCGGCAGGGACTGGGTCATCGGCGTTTCCCGCAGAATGGACAGGCTCACGCACGAAGGTTCCTTCACCCGTTCCCCTGCCCCAGGGCCCTGGCTATGACTTCCATTCGCTGCGTTGCATCTTTGCGGGCGCGGAGCGCGTGCGGGACGAAACGCGCGTTGCGATCCTGTCCGAGCGGATTCGCTGCTGAAGCGACAACTTGCTTGGAAGTCGACGGCGCTCACCAGCGATGTGCTCGTCCGGTTGAGCAAACTCATTCGGGATAAGTTCGGGAGGATAGCGCTCAACAAAAGCGAAACCATGCTCGCATGTTCGTCGAGGAGGTGGTGGTTTCCGCATGCCCGGGCGCCGACACCAAGACTGGGTCACTATCAGGGTGGCAGAACTCTACCCTCGAAACCGCTGCCATCTCGGCAGCGGCGTCAAAGGAGAGCCAAATGCCCATCTTTGACCCGGGATTGGTGCGGTCGAGAAGACTCGAACTTCCACGGGCTTTCGCCCACAACGACCTCAACGTTGCGCGTCTACCAGTTCCGCCACGACCGCACATCAGGAGGGTTGGAAGCCGGTCGGCTCCCAGGTAGGCGGCGGCCATTAGCAAAGCGTCATGCGCTATGCAACTGTCGAAAATCATGTTCTCGAACATGGCGTCCCGCGCCCCGCGCGCGGCTTGACTTCGCCGGACGGCCGGGCGATCCGGCGCCCCTCGCCGATGCGTGTTTCCGGACCGGCGGGCGATATGCCGAGCGCGCGCCCGATGCAGCGACACAGAACAGGAGAGTATTCGCCATGCCGAACCTTCCGCGCGCCTGCGCCGCGATCGGCCCCTCCCTGCGCGCCCCTCGCGCCCGGCCGCTGCCTGCGCGCGGCTGAGAAGCGGTAACCACGCCCCGGATGACACCCCTGGAATGAAGACCACCGAGCACGCCCCATCCCCCCGGGATTCGCTTCTGCAGGAAGCACGGCGCATCTCGCGCCTCGCCTGGCCCATCGTCCTCACCAATCTCAACTGGACGATCATGCATCTGATCGACGTGACCGTCGTCGGATTCGCGGGCACGCACGAGCTGGGCGGGCTGGCGGCTGGGCGGGCAGTGATGTTCGTGATCCTCATGCTGCTGCTGAGCGGCCTCTCGGGCATCATCGTGTTCACAAGCCGGGCGGACGGCGCCGGCGACCTGCCGCGCACCGGCGCGCTCTGGCGGGAAGCCGTGCTCGCGGGCCTGCTGCTGGGCATTCCCAGTGCCCTCATGATCGGGCTGACTGCCCGCCCGCTGCTCGCGCTCACCGGCGTGGCGCCCGATCTGGTCGCGCCCGGCGCCGCAGTGCTGGGCGCCATGATGCTGGGGCTGCCGGGGCAGATGCTCTCGATCGCCTGCGCCTTCTTTCTGGAAGGCGTGAGCGCGCCGCGCCGGGTGCTCATCGTCAATCTCATGACCCTGCCGGTCAACGCGCTGCTGGCCTGGGCCATGACGCTGGGCCATCTCGGGATGCCGGCCATGGGCGCGGTGGGCGCCGCGCTCGCGACCTCGATCACGAGCACATTGGGCGGACTGGCGATGGCGATCATGGCGTGGACCCTGCCGAGCGCCCATGCCCGGCAGATCCGGCGGACCGACCTGCGCGCCTGGCGGGAGGCGCTGGCCGGCTTCCCCGCGATCGTGCGCTTCGGCGTCGTGCCGGGCGTGGGCGCGGCGATGGAAGTGCTCGGCTTCTCGTTCCTGATGATCCTCTCCACCCGCATGGGGGAAATCATCGCCGGCGGCTTCCAGGTGATGCTCTCGCTGCACAATATCGGCTTCGCGCTCGCGCTGGGGCTGGGATCGGCAGCGGGCGTGCGCGTCGGCAATGCGGTGGGTGCGGGCGAGCCATGGGCGGCGCGGTCACGCACGCTCATCGCCTGCGGCCTCTCGACCGTGGTGATGGGCGCGGTGGTGCTCGTCTATCTCCTGTTCGCCGGGCCGATCGTCAATGCTCTCACGGCCGATCACGCCGTCGCGCGCGAAGCGATCCTCATGGTCATGATCCTCGCGCCGTTCATCCTGTGCGACGGGCTGCAGGCCATTCTGGTCGCGGCGCTGCGTTCATTGGGCGATCAGGTCATGGCGGGCGTCAACGGCATCATCGCCTTCTTCGGCATCATGTCGCTCGCCGGCTGGGCGGCGTGGACGCTGGCATGGGGATCGGCAGGGCTGGCGATCGCGTCCGCGCTGGGCATGGTCGCCGCCATGCTGCTGCAGGGCGGCCGCTTCTGGTTCGTCAGCTCGCGCTATCGACGAACCTGAGCTCCAGATTGCGGGCATTCTTGGGAATGTCGAGCCGGCTTTCGGAGACGCGCGCTTCCTCGTTGGGCTTCAGGCGGGACTTGTCCGCCTTGGTCATCCAGCTGAACACCAGACGCCCCTGATCGTCCCTCAGCTCGACCACCACCGGCGGCACCGGCAGTTCCTGATCGGTATCGTTGAGGATGCGCGCGCTGAACGCGAAATATTCCTCGCCCGTGGGCAGGTTGCGCCGCTCGGGCGGCTTGGGCAGGTAGAAGACGAGGCCGGCTTCATCCTGCCGGGCCGAAAGGCCCAGATTCACGGCCCATGACGGCGGCCCGAAATAGACCAGCGCCGCGCCCGCGGCACTGACGAGCAGGAAGAAGACGATCGCGCCGATCGTCCAGAGCTTCGCCGGGTTGCGGCGGCGACGGACGGGCGCCTCATAGGCCTCGTCGGGATAATGGACGAACTCCTCGGGCGCCGGCTGCCGTGCGGCCACGGGCGCGGCGTCCACCGGATCATGGCGCGGAACGGCCTGCTCCGCCGTGACGGGGGCCGGCGATGCCTCGGGCTCCCGCTGGACCGGGGGCGCGGTTTCGGGGGCGGGGAAAGGCGGCTCAGGCGCGGCAGGCTCGGGTACGGCCGGCGCCGACACGGGCGGGAAGGCAGCAGCGACATCCGGCTGCACAGGCGGCATGGGCTGCGCGGGCGCCGGAGACGCCGGCACGGCGCTGGCCGGTTCCGCCGGGGCCGGCTCCGGCCGCTGGATCTCGATGCCTTCCTGGAACCAGTTATGCCGGCATGCCGCGCAGCGGACCTGCCGCCCGGACGAACCGATGGCGCTATCAGGGACGACATATCGCGTGGCGCATTGCGGACAGATGAGGATCATTTGGCGCCCATAAACACCGCTTTTCGCAGGAGAGCAAGGGAGCGTTTGCCGGTATGGCACGCGTGGGCGCGCTTCGCCTTGCCCGCACCGGGAGCCTGTGCCATGCACGCCGCGATAGTCCGCGGGCGCGGCAGACAAGCGCCCGCAAAATGGGGATATGCAGCGCCGCGATGGCAAGGATTGTCCAGTTCGAGAATGTCGGGCTGCGCTACGGGCCCGGCCCCGAGACGCTGTCGGACCTGACCTTCTCGCTCGATGAGGGGGCGTTCTACTTCCTCACCGGGGCATCCGGCGCGGGCAAGACGTCGCTGCTCAAGCTGCTCTATCTCGCGCAACGGCCGAGCCGCGGGGCGATCCGCCTGTTCGACGCGGATGTCGTGACGCTGCCGCGCGCGCGTCTCCCCGGCTTTCGCCGCCGGATCGGCGTCGTCTTCCAGGATTTCCGGCTGGTGCCGCACCTCTCCGCCTTCGACAATATCGCGCTCCCCCTGCGCATCGCGGGCGTGACCGACGACCAGCTTCGCCCGCCGGTGGAGGAAATGCTCCATTGGGTCGGGCTGACCGACCGGGCCCGCGCGCTCCCCGCGACCCTCTCGGGCGGCGAGCAGCAGCGCGTCGCCATCGCGCGCGCCGTGATCGGCCGACCCGAACTGCTGGTCGCCGACGAGCCGACCGGCAACGTGGACGTCGACATGGCGGCGCGGCTCATCACGCTGTTCGAGGCGCTCAACAAGCTGGGCACCACCATCGTCGTCGCGACGCACGACCTCAATCTGCTCGGCAAGGTGAGCGATGCCCAGATGCTGCGGCTGGAGAAGGGCCGGCTCGCCGAACCCGCCGATGGCCTTCATTATCCCCCGCGCCCCGCCGGAGCCGACTGAGCCATGGCGCGCGAGCAGAAAGAGATGCCCAACAAGCCCTATGCGCCCGGCTCGCTGCTGCCGCAGGGGCGGCTGACCGGGCCCATGCCCTGGGTCATCGCCATCATGATGTTCCTGACGGTGCTGGCGGCGGCGGCCGGCATCGCGCTCAACCATGCCGCCTTCGCCTTGCGCGCGGACGTCTCCGATCGCCTGACCATCCAGATCGCGGAAGCCGACCCGGAAGTGCGGGGCCGCGCGGTCCGGAGCGTCGTGACGCTGCTGGAGCAGACCGAAGGCGTAGGCAATGTCGAGGTCATTCCGGAGGCGCGCCTCGCCGCGCAGCTCACCCCTTGGCTCGGCAGCGATCTCAGGATCAGCGACATCCCCCTCCCGGCGCTGATCGACGCGGATCTCGTCGCCTCCCGCACGGAACGGGACAGCCGGATCGCGGATCTCGACAAGGCCGTGAAGGCGATCAGCGCGCAGGCCCGCGTGGAACCGCACGCGGCCTATCTTGCCCCGCTCGCGCGGCTGGTCGGGGCGATCGGCCTCCTCTCCTTCGGCGTGGTGGCGCTCGTCGCGATCGCGACCGGCGCCGTGGTCGTGCTGGCGGCGCGCGGCGCCCATGCGACGCACCGGGGCACCATCGACATCATACACATGCTGGGCGCGACCGACGCGCAGGTCGTCCGCCTGTTCCAGCAGCGGATGATGCTCGACGCGCTGTTCGGCGCCGTCATCGGCTTCACCTGCGCCATCGCCGTCATCATCCTGGTCGGCCGGTCGATGGCGGCAGTCGCCTCGGACCTTATCCAGAGCGTTTCCCTGCCCGGCTTCGCGTGGGTGCTGCTGCCACTGCTGCCGCTCGCCGGCGTGGCGGTGGCCTGGCTCTCCGCGCGCGTCACGCTGCAGCGCGCGCTGCAACGGTCGCTATGACCCGGCGGCTGATCGCCCTCATGCTGCTGGTCTGGGCGCTGGGCTTCGCCTGGTTCGCGCTGCTGCTGCCCCAGCCGCGCGGCGACGAGCCGACCGACGCCATCGTGGTCCTCACCGGATCGGCCGGGCGGATCGATCGGGGCCTCGCCCTGCTGCGTCGCAAGCAGAGCGAGAAGCTGCTCGTTTCCGGCGTCGACCGGGATGTCCGCCGCGTGGAATTCGCCGCGGCCTATGATGTTCCGCAAGAGCTGATGGACTGCTGCGTCACGCTCGGCCGCGAGGCGATCGACACCCGCTCAAACGCCGTGGAAACCAGCCAGTGGCTCGCGCGAAACAAATATCGCTCGGTGCGGATCATCACCGCGGACTGGCACATGCGCCGGGCGCGGTACGAGCTCTCGCGCCAGATCGAGGGCCCCGTGACCATCGTCCCCGATGCGGTGCGGTCCAATCCCAGCCTGATGGTCCTGCTGCGCGAATATCACAAATATCTGCTTCGCCGCGCCGCCGGCCTCCTCGGCGTCTGAGCGCCATCGATATGCCGCCGCTTTCGCCGCCAGCGCTCGTCGTCACGTTCCTGAGGTCAGTGCTGTTCGCCCTGCTGTTCTACTGCCTGACCGTCGTGATGCTCATGGTAGCGCTGGTCATGATGGCCATTCGCGCGCGCACCGTCGCGCCGGCGGCGGAGGCATGGGCCAGGATGCACCGGCTGCTCGTGCGCCATGTGCTCGGGCAGAAGATCGTGGTGGAAGGCCGGCTGCCGGACGAGCCCCGCTTCATCGTCTGCAAGCATGAATCGATGTTCGAGACGCTGGATGCGCTCTGCCTCTTCCGCCGCCCCGTCATCGCGGCCAAGGCCGAGCTGGGGCGGATCCCGGTGTGGGGGGCAGTGGCGCGCGCTTACGGGCTGATTATCGTCGATCGCAACGGCGGCGCGAGCGCGCTGCGGGCGATCCGCACGAAAGCACGGGCCGCCTTCGCGGCGGGGCGGCCGGTGATCTTCTATCCCGAAGGGACGCGCGTTCCGCACGGGGAATGTCCGGACCTGCGGTCGGGCTTCGCCGGACTCTATGCCGTGCTCGATTGCCCGGTCGTCCCGATCGCCGTGGACAGCGGCCGGCTGTCGCCGCGCAACAGCTTCCTCAAGCGCGCGGGCACGATCACGTACCGGATCGGCGAGGTCATCCCGACCGGACTACCTCGCGCGGAGGCGGAAGCGCGCGTCCATGCCGCCATCAATGCCCTCAATCGCGAGGCGGCAGGCGAGCGCGCCTGAAGACGCGTTTCCCGCGACCGGCCGTGTGTCGCGGGAGGTGAGCCGTTGATCGAAAGGACTCGGTCCGGCGCGAAATCGATTCGCCTCGCCGTTCATTCATTGTCGTTTCATGTCGCGCGGCGGATAGACGAGGAGTGAGAATGGGTCGCGCCTGCGCGCAGCTAATGATCGGCCGACCGGCCGGGGAGAATTATGAAATGAACCGGATGACGTCAGCGCTCCGTCACTGGACAAGACTTGCCGTGGCGGCGACGATCGCGACCGGACTGGCGGCAGCACCGGCCGCCGCGCAGGTCGGCACTGTCGATCCGAACACCGCGATCGATGCCGATCTGGCGCCCGGCGCGCCGGCCAGCGACGCCACCGTCCCGACTCCGCCGGCCTATGAGGACGAGGCGGACCTTCCGCCTCCGCCCCCGCCACCCGCGTCGGAAACCGCAACGACCCCGCCCGCCTCGCCGCCCACCGCTTCGGCGGCGGCGGCCGGCGTCCCCGCCAATGCAGCGGCGAGCACCTATCAGCAGGACGACCTCATCGGCGCGGCGGAAGGCGTGTTCGGCAAGGGCGCCGAGGGCCTCGCCGGCATGATCGAGAACATCCTGAAGGATCAGGGCGAGCCCGTCGCCTATATCGCCGGGCGCGAAGCCTCGGGCGCCATCGGCGTGGGCCTGCGCTATGGCTCGGGCACGCTTTTCCACAAGATCGAGGGCCAGCGGGACGTCTACTGGACCGGCCCCTCGCTGGGCTTCGACCTGGGGGGCAACGCCAGCAAGACCTTCGTGCTCGTCTACAATCTCTATGACAGCCAGAACCTCTACAAGCGCTTCCCCGCCGGCGAGGGCACGGCCTATCTCGTCGGCGGCTTCACGGCGAGCTACATGCGCTGGAAGGACGTCGTGATCATCCCGATCCGGCTCGGCGTGGGCTATCGCCTCGGCGTGAATGCCGGCTACATGAAGTTCAGCGAGAAGCGGCGCTGGATGCCCTTCTGAGGACAAGCCCGCCCCGAACCGTCTGACGACTGCTTCGAAGGCCGGTCATTCCAGGACGGCTGCCGCGCTTCCGATCAGGATCGGTCAGGTTGGATGGCATAGACCACTTGCACGCGCACCTGCGTTTCGATCGCACGGGGCTTCATGCCAATGGCCACTGGCGGCGGGGGCGGCGGTGCGGGCGGCGCGACGACCCCCTGCGCCGTGACGACGATCTCGTCATACGGACCCGGGCCGTTGAAGCTGAGGTTGGAAACGCTGATGACGCTACCAAGCTTGACGCCGGAGGCCCGGGCGATGGCTTCCGCCTGAAGCTTCGCTTCGGCCAGCGCCTCCGCGATCCCGCGCCGCCTTATCTCCTTGTCCTCCGCGAGGAAGAAGCGATCGATGCGGGGGTTGGTCGCGCCCAGGCGGCCGGCAAGCGACACCATCGTGCCGGCATCGTTCACAGCTGAGGTGCGCACCTCCACCTGAAGATCGGCTGTATAGCCCATGATCGCGCATTCGCCGGTGGAGAGCTGCGGATTACCATAGTTGCGATTGCAGTCGCGCCCACGCACCTCGGCGATTGCGACCTGCGCGGCGCGCAGCTCGGATTGGCCGGAGACGCCTGCCAGCCCCTTCTCGATCGCATCCCGCTTCGCCACCATGGCGCGCACGGCCTCGTCGCTTGTCGCGCCCTCGCCATGAACGGAAAAGCTCACCACGGCACGGTCAGGCGGGCTCGGGATCGTCGCGGCACTCGTGACGACGATCTGGGGACGCGGCGCCTCGCCGGTCTGGGCGAGCGCGGCGCATGGCACGAGGATCGGGAGAAGGACGACAAGACGATGCATGGGAACCTCCAATGACGGTGATCCCAACCTACAAGGTTGCGAAGCGTTCGCAATAACCGATGAACCTTGCGTCCTAAAGAAGGGCTATTTCACTGCCTAGAATAGTCATCCGGCGCCACGGCTAGCCAGCGCCCCGCGAGACGCTAGACTGTTTGCCCATCAGCACGAGTCCTCAGGAGACGAGACATGGCCGACAGCGACCCCTCCATGAACCAGCCTACAGGCTATGTGCCGCCCAAGGTCTGGACCTGGGACAAGGAGAATGGCGGGCAGTTCTCCAACATCAATGCGCCGACGGCGGGCGCCCGGCAGGACGTCACGCTGCCTGTGGGCGAGCACCCCATCCAGCTCTATTCGCTGGGCACGCCGAACGGCCAGAAAGTCACCATCATGCTCGAGGAGCTGCTGGCGGCCGGTTTCGACGCGGAATATGATGCCTGGCTCATCAAGATCTACACCGGCGAGCAGTTCGGCAGCGACTTCGTCGCGATCAATCCCAACAGCAAGATCCCGGCGATGATGGACCATGGCTTGGACCCGCCATTGCGCCTGTTTGAGAGCGGATCGATGCTGGTCTATCTTGCCGAGAAGTTCGGCGCCTTCCTCCCCACCGAGATCCGCAAGCGCACCGAGACCTTCAACTGGCTGATGTGGCAGATGGGTTCGGCGCCATTCGTGGGCGGCGGATTCGGGCATTTCTATGCCTATGCGCCGTTCAAGATCGAATATGCGATCGACCGCTATGCCATGGAGACCAAGCGCCAGCTCGACGTGCTGGACAAGAACCTGGCCGACCGCGAGTTCATGATCGGCGACGAGATCACCATTGCGGACTTCGCCATCTTCCCCTGGTACGGATCGATCATGCGCGGCGGCTACAATGCGCAGGAATTCCTCTCCACCCATGAATATCGCAATGTCGATCGCTGGGTGACGCAGCTTTCCGAGCGCACCGGGGTCAAGCGGGGCCTGCTCGTGAACAGCGCCGGCCGGCCGGGCGGCGGCATCGCCGAGCGGCACAGCGCCGCCGATCTGGACGCGTCCATCAAGGCCGCCGAGCAAGAAGCCGCGAAGACCGAGGCCTGACCTGCCCGCCGCCTCCGGCAAGCTGGCCGGAGGCGGCGCAGGGCGTCAGTCGTCATCATGCCAGGAGAGCGGCCGTGCGACGCTCTCCAGCGGCTGGCGCTCGCTGCGCACGCCCAGCAGTGCGGCGACCAGCGCCGCCAGCCCCATGAGCGCGCTGGCGAAGAGATAGCCCAGCAGCACCTGGTCGCGCGATCCGCTCTCGATGAGCACGCTGAATGCCCAGGGCGCCATGACGCCGCCGATGGCGGTGCCGAACGCGTAGAAGATCGCGATGGCCAGCGCCCGCACTTCCAGCGGGAAACACTCCGCCACGGTGAGATAGGCCGATGAAGCCGCCGCCGAGGCGAAGAAGAAAGTGACGCTCCAGCACAGGGTCTGCGTCGTCGCATCGAGCATGCCCTGCTGGAACAGCAGGCCGGTCGCGGCCAGCAACAGGCCCGACATTCCATATGTGAACACGATCATCGTGCGCCGCCCGATCGTATCGAACAGGCGCCCCAGCAGCAGCGGGCCCAGCACGTTGCCGAGCGCGAAGGGCAGCACATAATAGCCCGCTTCTTCCGACGGGACGCCGTAGAAGTCCGTCAGCATCATGGCGTAAGTGAAGAAGATGGCATTGTAGAGAAAGGCCTGCGCCGCCATCAGGCAGAGCCCCAGCAGCGTGCGCTGCGGATAGAGGCGGAAGAGCGCCCCGAACACGTCGCGCAGCGGCGTATAGCGCCGGGCACGCAGCCGCGCCTGATGCGTCGGCGGCGGCAGGCTGTGCCCGGCCCGCTCGAATCCCGCCTCGATCTGCGAGACGATGCCTTCCGCTTTCTCGGCATGGCCATGGATGATGAGCCAGCGCGGGCTCTCGGGAATGTGCCGTCGCAAGAAGAGGATGACGAGGCCGATCGCCGCGCCGCCGAAGAAGGCCAGTCGCCAGCCCGTCTCCGGGTCCACGATGCGCGGATCGAGCAGGATGATCGAGGCACCGCCCGCCACCGCCGCCCCGATCCAGAAGCTGCCGTTGATGACGAGGTCCGTCCAGCCGCGCCGCCGCGCCGGGATGAGCTCCTGGATCGCGCTGTTGATCGCGCTATATTCCCCGCCGATGCCCGCGCCGGTGAGGAAGCGGAACAGCATGAAGCTGCCCAGATCCCAGGAAAAGGCCGTCGCGGCCGTGGCGACGAGATAAAGCAGGACCGTGATGCTGAAGAGCTTCTTGCGCCCCAGCCTGTCCGTCAGCCAGCCGAAGAACAGCGCGCCCAGCACCGCCCCGGCCAGATAGGCGCTGTTGGCGAGGCCCACGTCCGAGGCCGAGAATTGCAGCACCGGGCTCTCGCGCAGTGCCCCCGCGAGGGAGCCGGCGAGCGTGACTTCCAGCCCGTCGAGGATCCATGTGACGCCGAGCGCCACGACCACCAGCCAGTGGAAGCGCCCCCAGGGGAGCCTGTCCAGTCTCGCGGGAACGTCGGTCGTGATGACCGGGAACGATACGGGAGAAGACATGGCGCCATCATGGCCCCGGGATTAACCGATTGCAAATCTGCCCTTTCCTGGCGGCGAAGCGAACGGCTGGAGCGATGCGCCGATGGCCCTGCCGGGCACTCAGCCTGCGTTCAGCAACGAATCGCCAAAGGCAATGTCATGAGCGGTTCGTTCCCGTCCGGTTCCGCCGCGAACCTCCCCGCGCCCGCGCAGGGACTCTCCGAGGATGTCGGGGCCGGCTATTCGCATCAGCCCGATCCTCCACCAGCGCGCGCTGGCAAGCGCCGTCGCGGGCTGGTCTGGGCCGCCCTCGCCGTGCCCGCGATCGGCTGGACGGCGCTTTATGCCGGCGCGGCGACGCCGCTCAAGGGCGCGCTGGCGCGCGAGGCGAGCGCGGCGCTCAACCGCGAGGTCTCGATCGCTGGCCCGGTGCGCATCCTGCTCACGCCCCTCTCCGTCACTATCTCCGCCGCCGACGTGCGGATCGCCAATCCCGCATGGGCGCGCAGCGACACACTGCTCGATGTGAGCGATCTCACGGCCCGCTTCGCCACCTTCGATTTCCTTATCGGCCGCGCGGTGCCTCGTGCGCTCGCACTGCGCGGCGGAACGCTCGACCTCGAGCGCTCGGCGGACGGCAAGGCCATGAGCTGGGCGGACGGCCAGCGCGAGACAGCATACGACCTGACCGCGATCCGCCGCCTCGACGCGGACGGCGTGACGCTGCGCTATCACGATCCCGCCAGAGACGCGCAGGCACGGATCGCCCTTTCCGCCGGCGGGCCGGGCCTGATCGCCATGGCGGGCAACGGTACCGTCGCGGACGAGCGCTTCGCCATGCGGGGCACGCTGGAAACATCCGAGAGCCGCGACGCCGCCATCGATCTCAATGCCCGCATGCAGGGCCTCTCGCTGGCCCTGAGCGGGACGGCGGAGCGGCCCTCCGCCCTGGCGACCGCGCGCCTTCAGGCCCGGGCGGAAGGCGCCGACTTCGCGCGCCTTGCCGATCTTGCCGGCATCGCCTTGCCTGCCATGCCCGGCTATGCGCTGAGCGGGCAGCTCAGCCACGCGCCGCAAGGCTGGCTCTTCAGCCGGATCGAAGGCCGGATCGGGCGGACCGACATCAGCGGCAAGCTCACGCTGGACAAGCGCGGGGCACGGCCGCGCATCGTCGGGCGCCTCGCCTCACGGCAGCTCGATCTTGCGGATGCCCGCGCCCTGTTCGGCCTTCACGATGCCCCGCTCATCGAAGCGGACGCGCTCGGCCCCCTCGCCCCGACGCGCGCGCGGCTGATGCCCGATGCCAGCCTGTCGCCCGAAGCGCTTGGTCAGGTGGATGCGGTCGTGGACTATAGCGCCGCCGGCATCATCGGCACCACGCAGGCACCCCGGCACCTCACCATGCGGCTGGCGCTGGTGGGCGGCATCCTGCAGCTTTCCCCCGCCAGCGTCGACATGGCCGGCGGCTTCGTCTCGTCCGACCTGCTGGTCGACGCCCGCACCAGCCCGGCGCTGGTCCGCGCCGACATCCGCCTCTCGCCCACCCCGATGGGCCGGCTGCTGGACGATTGGGGCATTGCGCCTGCCGGAACGACCGTGATGGCAAAGGGCCGTGTCGAACTCACGGGGCGCGGCACGACATTGCGCGAGGCGCTCGGGCAGGCGAACGGTCGCATGGCGCTCGTCATTCCCGGCGGCGAGATGCGCACGCGGCGCGCCAGTGCCTCCGCGCTCGACATGGCGACGCTGAGCGAGGCGATGTTCCGCGACGAGGCCCAGCAGGCGACGGACGTGAATTGCGGCCTCATCGCCTTCACCGTGCGCAACGGGCTGGCGAGCGCCGACCCCATCCTCATCGATACCGGCGGACATGTGCTGTCCGGCAGCGGCTTCCTCGACCTGCGCGACGAATCCCTCAACCTGCGCCTGCAGGCAGATGGCAAACGCCTCGCCTTCTTCAGCCGCCCAAACCCGTTGCGCATCGCGGGCACGCTGGCGGACCCGCTGGTCGCACGCGAGCCGATCGCCTGGGCCAGCCCGGCCAGCTTCCTCGGCTTCACCTTCCCCCTGCCCAATCTGCGCGCGATGTTCGGCTTCGTCGATCCCGATCAGGCCCGGGCGCCCGCCTGCGGCCCGCTGCTGCGCGCCGCGCCGGCGGCCGCGCAACGCGACCGGGAAGCCACCGGCCAGCTTGCCCTCAACGAGGGACCCGCGACACGGCCCATGGGGCGAGCGCGGCGATAGATATCTGATCGCGGGCGCCGGGCGCAGCGCGCCTCAGCGCTTCTTTCCGCGTGAGCCGGGGGCCGGTGCGCCCGTGGTGCGGGGTCGGGCCTTTCCGCCTGATGGACGGCCATCCGCGGCCGGCTTGCCACCGGATTTGCCAGCCGCCGACCGGCCGGCCGCCGGTTTGCCCGTGCCCGGCTTGCTTCCCCCGGGTCGACCACCGCCGGGCTTGCCGCCACCCGGCTTGCCACCACCCGGCTTGCCACCTGGAGCACCCCCACCGGCGCGTGAGCGACGCTCGCCGCGCCGGGCCTTGCGCATGTCCTTGGCATGCTGGCTGGCGGCGCGCTTTTCCGCGACCTTCTTTTCGAACACGCTCGGCTGGCTATCCACTTCGAGCGGCAGGTCGCCCTCGGCGACGTCGAAGCCCAGGCTCGCGAGCGTCTCGGCGAAATGGGCCGGCGGGTCCGCCCGCACGTCCAGCGGCGAGCCGTCGGGATGATCGATGCGGATGCGGCGTGCGTGCAGATGCATCTTGCGGCTGATGGAGCCGCTCAGGAAGGCATCCTTGCCGCCATATTTCCCGTCGCCCACAATGGGATGGCCGATCGCCGCCATGTGGACGCGCAGCTGGTGCGTGCGCCCGGTATAGGGCTGGAGCTCGACCCAGGCGGCGCGGTTGCCCGCCCGCTCGATGATGCGATAGCGGCTGCGCGCGGGCATGCCGTTCTCCTCGTCGACATGCATCTTCTCGCCGCCGGTGCCCGGCTGCTTGGCGAGAGGCAGGTCGATGACGCCGTCCGCGACGTCGGGCACGCCCATCACGATCGCCCAGTAGACCTTGCGCGCGGTGCGCGAGGAAAAGGATTTCGCGAACTGCGCGGCGGCACGCGCCGTGCGCGCCAGCAGCAGCGCGCCGCTGGTGTCCTTGTCCAGCCGGTGGACGAGGCGTGGCCGGTCGTCCCGCTCGAACATCAGCGCGTCGAGAAGCCCGTCGACATGCTCATGCGTCTTGGTGCCGCCCTGCGTGGCGAGGCCGGGCGGCTTGTTGATGACGAGCGCCTGCGCATCGCGATGGATGACGAGGCTCTCGGCGAACGCCATCTGGTCCTCGCTCAGCACGGGCCGGGCGCGCGGCGTCCGGCCGGCCTTCTGGTCCGGCGCGGCCTCGAGCGGCGGCACGCGCAGCACTTGCCCTTCCTCGATCCGGTCGCCCGGCGTGGCGCGCGCGCCGTTCACGCGCAACTGGCCGGTCCGCGCCCAGCGCGAGACCGTGGCGAAGGACACATCGGGCATGTGTCGCTTGAACCAGCGGTCGAGGCGAATGCCGTCATCATCCGCAGCCACGGTGAACTGGCGCACGGCCGCCGGATCGCCTGCCTTGCCCCGGCTCATGACGCCACCGTCCGCATCGTCATCAGCCCCAGCGCCAGCGCGCTCGCGGCTGCCAGAACGGACACCAGCACATAAGCCAGCGCGGAAAGCCACGCACCCCGCTCGATCATGAGGATCGTCTCGAGGCTGAAGGCCGAGAAAGTCGTGAAGCCGCCGAGGATGCCCACGGCGACGAACAGGCGGATCGGCTCCGCCCCGGGCGCTGAACGGGCAGCGAGCCAGCCGACCAGCAAGCCCATGGCCAGACCGCCCAGCACATTGGCCGCCAGCGTTCCCCATGGCCAGCCGGGGCCCAGCAGGCGCAGGGCGCCACGGCCGAGTTGATAGCGCAGCCCGGCGCCGATCGCGCCGCCTGCCATGACGAGGAACATGTTCACCATGGCACGCCCCTAAAGCATCCGCGCGCAAAAGAGAATGCCGGCATCATTCAGCACGCGATCGGCCCGCAAGAGACCCATCCGGACCCGGACGCGCGGCGGAAAAACGGCGCGATCTGGGGGCCGGCGCTCAGGCCGGATCCGGCTCGCCGATCCATTCCTCCGCGAGAAAGACGTCCTGAAACGTCGCGAGATTGGGAACGTTGGCGACATGGCGGATCTGGAGCGCCAGCAGCGTCGTCGCGCAGACGACCGCCACGCGATCGGCCGCGCGATAAATGCGCGCCGTCCATGTCCGCATCAGGTCGGCGGTCTGAGCGGTCTGCACTGCCGCTTCCCGCAGGTTCACGAGCACCCGCACAGGGGCCCGCTCGCGCCGCAGCTTCAGGATGGTCTGTTCCAATGCGCGGAAATGCGCCTGCGCCTCATCGGGCGACCACAGCCCGGCGCCGAACACGCGCACGCAGCCGTCCCGCTCCCGCACCTCGAAGGCGAGATGCCCCCGGGCCGCCGGACTGAAGACGCGCATCGGCGCGCGTCCGGTACCAGGCTGGTCCGCCGCAGCGGCCAGCGGGTCATTCGGCATTGGCGATCACGTCCACGTCGGTCTGCCCGTCCTTGCCCGCGCGCGCGAAGACGACATAGGCCGCGCCGTCCTTCTCCCGCGTGCCGCCAAGCTGATGCTCGCCCTGGCTCAGCAGATGCTCGGCATCATAGCCCGCCCGGCGCGCCTGCGTGTAATAATAGTCCATGATCTGGTCGATGCCGGCGTCGGTCGCGAAGCTCACCACACGCAGGCGGCACTGTTCCCGGTCGATGCCCGCAGCCTCGGTCAGCCGGGCGCCGGGATAGAGCCGGAAAGGCCGGGGCATCCGCTCCGCCCATTCGGAACCCGACTTGAGATCGCTGGCGCAGCCGCCGGGCGCGGGCGCCGCACCGGTGCCCTCGCCGCGCCGGACGAAGCCACCGATCGTCGCGCGACCCGGGGTCTCGGCGGTTTCCTTCGCGGGGGGCGCCTTCTCGATCTTGCCGCCGGCCTCGGCGATGGCGATCGCATCGCTGGCATCGCCGGACAAGGCATCGCTGCCGTTGGTCAGCCGCGCGTCCAGTTCGGCGAGATTGTCCGCTTCCTTCGGCCCACCGCAGGCGGCAAGCAGCGCGAGGCCGCCGCAAAGGCAAAGCGACCGGAAATGAACGGCCATGGAGGTCATGACGGAAGGCTCCCAGAATGAGGAGCCTTCCCGTTAGCCGGAAATGCTTAACAGACCGCTAGGCGGCGTGGACAAATTCCGCGGCCATGGCAGGCACCATATCCCGCCATGAACGACGTCCTCCCGGACTTGATCCGGGATCCCGCTTCTCCCTGTTTCTCAAAGCAGGCCGGCCCCGGCAATCTTCAAGGCAGCGGGATCCCGGGTCAAGCCCGGGACGACCAAGGAAAATGGCTGAAAACTATGCTTCCGGCTCTCTCAAGGTCCGGAAATTTGTCCACGTCGCCTAGGGCCGTCCCACGCCGTTTCAGGCGGGAATGAGACGCTTCTCGCCGGCAATGCGCATCATCGCGCGCTGCAGCTTCTCGAAGGCGCGCACCTCGATCTGGCGGACCCGCTCGCGCGAGACGCCATAGACCTGCGAGAGCTCCTCAAGCGTCTTGGGCTCCTCCGCGAGGCGACGCTCCTGCAGGATGTGCCGTTCGCGATCGTTGAGGTCGTCCATGGCCGCCAGCAGCATGTCATGACGCACATTGCTTTCCTGCGCGTCCGCGATGCGCTCGTCCTGCAGCGGACGCTCGTCGGCCAGCCAGTCCTGCCACTGGCCCTCGCCATCCTCGTTCATCGAGACGTTGAGCGAGGTGTCGCCGCCCATCGCCATGCGGCGGTTCATCGAGATGACATCGTCCTCGGACACGCCGAGGTCGGTCGCGATCTTGGTCACGTCCTCGGGGCGCAGGTCGCCGTCCTCGAACGCTTCGATCTGGTTCTTCATGCGGCGCAGGTTGAAGAAGAGCTTCTTCTGCGCGGCCGTCGTGCCGATCTTGACGAGGCTCCACGAGCGCAGGATGAATTCCTGTATGGAGGCGCGGATCCACCACATCGCATAGGTCGCGAGGCGGAAGCCCCGGTCCGGCTCGAATTTCTTCACGCCCTGCATGAGGCCGATATTGCCTTCCGAGATCAGCTCGCTGACCGGCAGTCCATAGCCGCGATAGCCCATCGCGATCTTCGCCACGAGGCGCAGATGGCTGGTCACCAGCCGGGCGGCGGCTTCCGGATCGCCATGCTCCTGGTAGCGCTTGGCGAGCATATATTCTTCCTCGGGCTTGAGCACCGGGAACTTCCGGATCTCCGCCAGATAGCGGTTCAGGCTGGCATCGCTGCCAAGCGCCGGAATTGTCGCGGGGACATTGCTGCCATTACTCACGGACGTGATCCTTTTTCGTGTGACGCGGATGCAGGGGAGGATGCTGGCACCGCGTCGACTCCTATACGCGAAGATGACTGAACAGTTGCTGCATGTCATCCGTAATCGGACTATCGAACTGCACAGCCTTTCTTGTCACCGGGTGAACAAAACCCAGAAAGGCGGCATGAAGTGCCTGCCGCCGGAAGCCGAGTTCGCCGAGCAGTGCCTTGTGCGGGCCGCCCCGCGAATAAACGGGGTCGCCCAGCAGCGGATGGCCGATATGCGCCATGTGGACGCGCACCTGATGGGTGCGGCCGGTCTCCAGCCGGCACTCGATCAGCGCCGCGCGATCCAGCTTCTGCAGCGTGCGATAATGCGTCACGGCGTGCTTGCCGCGCCCGGCGCGCTGCACGGCCATTTTCTTGCGGTCGGCATCCGAGCGGCCGATCCACTGGTCCACCGTGCCGGCGGCAGGCGCGGGCACGCCGTTCACCAGCGCGAGATAGCGCCGCTCGATGCTGTGATCCTTGAACTGGCGGGCCAGCCCTTCATGCGCGGCATCGCTTTTCGCGACCACCAGCAGCCCGGACGTATCCTTGTCGATGCGATGGACGATGCCCGGGCGGGCGACGCCGCCGATGCCGGACAGGCGCCCGGCGCAATGATGCAGCAGCGCATTGACCAGCGTGCCGTCCGGATTGCCGGCGGCGGGGTGCACGACCATGCCGGCGGGCTTGTCGATGACGATGAGGTCCTCATCCTCATAGGGGATGACAAGCGCGATCTTCTGGGGCTGCGCTTCGGCCGGAGCGGCCTCGGGCACCGCGAGGGCGAAAGCCGTATCCGCCTTCACCTTGAGCGCCGGATCGCTGACCGGCCGTCCGCCGGGGCCCCGCACATGACCGGCAAGAATGAGCGCCTTCACCCGCTCGCGCGAGAGGGTCGGCACCAGCGTCGCGAGCGCACGGTCAAGCCGCACACCGGCAAGCGCCGGCGTGATCTCCGCCGAAAAGCTGACAACCCCCTCTGTCATGCTAGGAATGTGGGGATGAGCCTTGCCATTTCAACCACGCTTCTCGACCAGATTCGCGCCCATGCGCGCGCCGCTGCGCCACAGGAATGCTGCGGCCTGCTGCTCGGCACGGGCAGCGACGTGCATGCGATCGTGCCCGCCCGGAATGTCGCGGACGCGCCCCTCCATCGCTTCGAGATCGACCCGATCGTGCTGCTGCGCGCGCATCGCGCCGCGCGCGAAGGAGGGCCCGCCATCATCGGCCATTATCATTCGCATCCGGGCGGCGCGCCGTTCCCCTCGCTTGTGGACGCCGCCATGGCAGAGGGGCAAGGGGAATTCTGGCTGATCATGGGCGGGGAGGGCGCGATGAAGGCATGGCGCGCCCTGCCTTCGGGCAGTGTCCACGGGTGCTTCGAACCCGTCGAACTGAACCCCCTGCCCTAATGTCGGTCTTGCGCCCCCTGCGCCCGACCGGCATTAGGGCGCGGTTTCTTGAACAAGAGGATGCCCGTTTTGGCACAGACGCCCGCGACCGATCCCATCGACTTCGCCAGCCTGCTCTGCTCCCGTCTGTGCCATGACCTGCTGAGCCCTGTCGGGGCCCTCAACAACGGCATCGAACTGCTGGCCGACGAGACCGATCCGCACATGCGCGAGCAATGCATGGGCCTGCTCGGCGACAGTGCGCGCACCACGGCGGGCAAGCTCAAATTCTTCCGCCTCGCCTTCGGCGCCGCTGGCGGCTTTGGCGAAGGCATCCCGGTGCATGAGGTACGCGCGGCGGTGGAAGGCCTGTTCCCCCCGGGCGGCCGGCTCGAAATCCAGTGGCTGATCGATGGCGACAGCCTGCCCAAGCCGGCGGCCAAGCTGCTGCTCAATCTGGTGATGCTGGCCGGCGAGGCCCTGCCGCGCGGCGGCACGCTGGCCATCGGCGCCGAAGTCGGCGCGACCGCGATCGAGATCGTGGTGCGCGGCGAAGGCCAGCGGATCACTTTCGATCCGGCGATCCGCAGCGCGCTGGCCGGCGCGGGCGACCTCACCACGCGCACCTCCGTCGCCTATCTGATCCGCTCCATCGCCGACCAGACGGGCGGGCAGATCATGATCTCCGCGCCGGAGGAAGCTTTCCTCATGTTCGGCGCGAGCCTGCCGATGCGGGGCTGACGAGGATATCGCCCGGCAATTGCGAAGGATTTACCACGATTTAACGCTGTCCGGCCAATGAGGACGCTCCTGACACCGGGGCTGGCCGCATGGACGAGATACTCGCGGAATTCATCGCAGAGACACTGGAAACGCTGGAGACGCTCTCCGGCGAGATCGTCGCATGGGAAGCGGACCCGACCGACCGGTCGCGACTGGACGCCTTTTTCCGCTTCTTCCACACCGTCAAGGGCAGCTGCGGCTTCCTGAACCTGCCCCGCTTCGAGCGGCTCGCCCATGGCGCCGAGGACGTGCTGGCCGCCGTGCGCCGGGGCGAGCGGGTCGCCGATCCGGCCACGGTGAGCGCGGTGCTCGCCGTGATGGACCGCATCGGCGCCCTCGCACGCGGCATCGGCGAGGATGTGCAGATCCCCGACTCCGAGGATGATGCCCTGCTCGACGCGCTGTCGATCAGCTCCGGCGGCTTCGAGATCTTCGAGCCCCTGCCCGAGATCGCTTCCGAGCCCGACGGCGAGGAACGCGGGACGGACCCCGCACCCGCGCCCGAGCCCCTGGCGCGCCGCAGCAGCGATGGGGGCAACCGCGATCGCGCGCCCCGGACCATACGCCTGCCGCTCGCGCTGATCGACCAGCTGATGAACGGCATCTCGGACATGGTGCTGGCGCGCAACGACCTGGCGCGCAAGATGCGCGATCATGGCGTCGACGCCGATCTGGAGAGCAGCTTCGAGCGCTTGTCCGCCAATGTCGCGGACCTGCGCGACATGATCAGCAAGACCCGCATGCAGCGCGTTGACCGGCTCTACGCGGCGATCCCGCGCATGGTGCGCGATCTCACGCGCGAGCTGGGCAAGAAGGCCGTGCTGAGCCTCGACGGCGGTGACGTCGAGATGGACCGCGAGATGGTCGAGATGGTCGTCGATCCGCTGACGCACATCGTGCGCAATGCGCTGGATCACGGCATCGAGGCACCCGCGGCGCGGCTCGCCGCCGGCAAGCCGGAAGCCGGCGCGCTGCGCATTGTGGCCCGCCAGTCCGGCAACCAGATCGTCATCGAGATCAGCGACGACGGGCGCGGCATCAACCGGGCCGCGCTGGTCGAGAAAGCGGTGGCGGCCGGTCTCTGCACGGCCGTCGAGGCGGCAACCCTCAGCGATGCCGAGAAGCTCGGCCTGATCTTCCACCCCGGACTTTCCACGGCGGCCAGCGTCACCTCGGTCTCCGGGCGCGGCGTCGGCATGGATGTGGTGCGCGCGAACATCGAGCAGATCGGCGGCGTGATCGGCATCACCAGCCTGCCGGGTCAGGGCACGACGATCACCATGCGCGTGCCGCTCACCCTCACCATCATCCCCGGGCTGATCGTCCGCTGCGGCGAGCATTTCTTCGCCATGCCGCGCGGCAATGTGGTCGAGCTGCTTCACCAGAACAGCAGCATGGTCTCGATCGAGGCGGTCGGCGGCGCGCGAATCGCCACCATTCGCGGCGAGCACTATTCCCTGGTCGAGCTGGAGGACATCCTCGGGCTCCCCCGTGTCGAGGGCAGCGGCCCGCGCACCCTCATGGTGATCCGCTCCTCGCTCGGCCAGCCTTATGTGCTTGGCGTCCAGTCCGTGGAAAGCAACGAGGAGCTGGTGATCCGCCCCGCCTCGCCCGCCATCACCGCGGCCGGCGTGTTCGCGGGCATGACGCTGCCGGACAATGGCCAGCCGATGCTGCTGCTCGATGCGGCCGGCCTGGCGCAGGTCGCCGAGTTGCCGTTGCGCGAGGCGGAATTGCGCACGCGGTCCGCGCCTGCCGCCGCCATGGCCGATACACGCGAGGAGACGATCCAGGCGCTGGTCTTCCGGGAGCGCGACGGCACGACGCGGCTGCTGCCGCTCGCGGTGGTCGATCGCGTCGAAGACCTGGAGGCTTCCCGCATCACTGCCAGCAACGGCCGCGCCTTCGCCCGCATCGAGGACCGGCTGCTGCCCGCGCTCAACACGCAGGGCGAGGAAAGCGGCCTGCCCAAGTCCCTGCGCCTTCACGATGGCCGCGACCAGATCTGCTATCTGATCGAGGACGTGATCGACATCATCGAGGTTCCCGCGACGCTGGACGTGCCGATAGGCGCGGGACGGATCGCCGGTCTCGTCATGGTCGGCGAGAGCCAGCTCGAGATGATCGACCCCTTCGCACTGTTCGCCGATGCCGCGCGGACGCGACAGGCGGCCGCGGCGGGGCAACCGATCCGCTGCCTGATTGCCGATGCCGAGGACCCATGGCTGCGCAACATCCTCGCGCCGCTGCTGATCCGGGCGGGGCACGATGTGCGCTTCGGCCCGCAGGCCGAATCGCCTGACGTGATCCTGTGCGGCGATTCGCCGCCGGACGATCCGGCCGGCGACGTGCCGGTGCTGATGCTGCGCGACGTGGCGGAAGACACCTCGGACGCTCATGCCTCCATCTACCGCTACGATCGCGAAAAGATCATGGCGGCCATCGTCGAAGCCGCGCGGAGGGCCGCATGACCGACACGCTTTTCCTGTTCGCGTCCATCGCGGGCACGCCCGTCGCGATCCGCGCCTCGCAGATCGAGGCGGTCGTTCGCATCGGCGATATCGTCCCGATCCCGCTCATGCCGCCTTATGTGCGCGGCCTCGCCGCCCTGCGCAGTCGGGTCCTCACCGTCATCGACATGGACGCACGCGTGTTCGGGACGGGCCGGGGGACGCAGGCAGCCACTCTGGCGATCATCGCGGACATCGCCGCGCACAGCTACGGCTTCCTGGTCGATTCGGTCAGTGACATTTGCACCGCGGCGGAAGGCATCCAGCCGATCCGCGGGCGCATCGATCCGGCCTGGGCGCCTTTCGCCTCCGGCCTGGTGGAGTGGGACGGGCGCAGTCACCTGCTGCTCAGCCTCCCGGATTTCGTCGGCTCGCCGGCCGCCAGCACGCTCGCGGCCTGACGTTTACCTCATTTACGAAAACCTTACGTCCCAAGGATATAGACCGGACAACAACAAGCCGAAGGGTTGCGCACCATGCCGAGCTGTCTCGTGGTCGATGATTCAAAGGTGATCCGCAAGGTCGCCCGCCACATCCTCGAATCTCTCGATCTCCAGGTGGAGGAAGCGGGGGACGGACGCGAGGCGCTGGAGATATGCGATGCCAGCGTGCCCGACGTGGTGCTGCTCGACTGGAACATGCCGATCATGAGCGGGCTCGATTTCCTCAAGGAACTCTCCCGCCGCAACCTGCCCCGGCCGCCCAAGGTCATTTTCTGCACCACGGAGAATGGTGTCGATCACATCCGCGCCGCCGTGGACGCCGGCGCGGACGAATATGTCATGAAGCCGTTCGACCGCGACACGCTGGAAAGCAAGCTCCAGATCGTCGGCGTTCTCTAATCCCCCTGCGGGCATCGTCCCATGACGCCGATTTCCTTCGACCTCGCCGAGCCGCATGGTCCCCGCCGGCCTGTCGATGTTCTCATCGTCGATGATTCGGTGGTCGTCCGGCGGATCATGGCGAAGGTGCTGGCGGCGGACGACCGGTTCAGCGTGACCGGCGCGGTTTCCAGCGGGACCCAGGCGATCGACTTCGTGCGCAACCAGCCGGTCGATCTGGTGCTCCTCGACATGCAGATGCCCGGGATGGACGGGCTTGAAGTGCTTCCCCGGCTGCTGGCGAGCGAGCGCAAGGTGCAGGTGGTGCTGCTCTCCGGAACCTGCCGTGAAGGCAGCGAGATCGCGCTGCAGGCGCTCGCCATGGGCGCCAGCGATGTCGTCGCCAAGCCCAGCGCCGGCCATTTCAGCGACAATTTCGTCGAGCATCTGCTCGATCGGCTCGGTCATCTCGTCCCCGCGCCCGAGCGCAACCGGACGCCCGAGCGCATCGATGAGGAAAGCGCGCGGCTGCGGCCGCTCGGCACGATGGTGCGCGCGGTCGGCGTGGGCGGATCGACCGGCGGCATCAGCGCGATCATGACTCTGCTCTCGGGCCTCAACCCGGGCAATGCCTTCCCCATCTTCATCACCCAGCATCTGCCCGCCAATTTCCAGCCGCTCTTCGCTGAGCAGCTCCATCGCGCGACGCAGAGGCCGGTGGTGATCGCCGAGGAAGGGCTGCCGGTTCGCGCCGGCGTCATCCATGTCGCGCCGGGCAACGCGCATCTCTCGCTGGTTCGGGAAGCGCGCGGCCGGGTGACCATCCGCCTGTCGCGGGAGCGGTGCCTGCATGGCAGCTTCCCGGCCGTCGACCCGATGTTCCTCGCCATGGCGCGCGTTTACGGGCCGGGGGCGTGCGGCGTCATCCTCTCCGGCATGGGCCGCGACGGGCTGGCCGGAGCGCACGCCATCATCGAGGCCGGCGGATGGATGATCGCGCAGGATCATGCCAGCAGCGCCGTGTGGGGCATGCCAGGCTCGGTCGCCCGGGCGGGCCTCGCCAGTGCCATCCTGCCGCCCGGATCGATCGGCGAACTCATCCTCGATCAATGGCAGACCGCGGCATGAGCGGCACCGGCACGCATGACCAGACGATCGCGCGGCTGGGCGATCTGCTCGCCAGCCGGACCGGGCAGATCCTGACCGAAGCCCGGCGCTGGCGCATCGAGACCTCGCTGCGGCCGCTGCTGCGCGCGCGGGGCCTTCCCTCGCTGGATGCGCTGCTCGTGGCGCTGGATGCCGATCCGGACGGCATGCTGACGCGTCAGGCGATCGACGCGATGCTCAATCATGAAAGCTCCTTCTTCCGCGATCATGCGGTTTTCGAGGCGATCGAGCACCAGGTGCTGCCCCGCATCCGCGATCAGGCGCGCGAGAAAGTGCTGCGCATCTGGTCCGCGGGCTGCTCCACGGGTCAGGAAGCCTATTCGCTGGCCATGATGATCCGCCGCATGGGCGACATGTGGGACGGCTGGCGCATCCACATCCTGGGCACCGACGTCTCGGAGCTATCCATCGCAACGGCACGGCGCGGTTGCTATGCGCAGATGGACATGCAGCGCGGCCTGCCGGTCAACGATCTGCTGCGCTGGTTCCGCCCGCTCGGCGAGGACTGGCAGATCGCGGAGGAGATCCGCGCCATGGTCACTTTCCAGGCCGACAATCTCCTCGACACCAGCCGGGTCTCCGGCCTGTTCGATCTCATCTTGTGCCGCAATCTCCTCTTCTACTTTCCGGAGGACAAGCGCCGCCTCGCGCAGGACCAGCTTGCCCGCCATGCCCGGCCGGGCACGTTCCTCGTACTCGGCGCCGGCGAGATGCTGGCGGGCGGCAACAACGCCTTCACCAATTGCCGGGAACTCAGCTGCATCTACATTGCCGAGCGGCCGATCGCCGCGAATGGCGTCATCAGCCGCCTCGCCGGCTGAACGGCCCTTCCGCCCGGCCCGCCGATCGGCTAGGGGACAGGGAGCCGCTTCGTCGCGGCAGGAAGAACCAGGGGCACCAGAGCCTGCATGATCGAGACGCCGTCGCCCAATTTCGATGAGCGCACCCTGCCGATCTCCGTCCTCGTCCTGCATTATACCGGCATGCCCGATGCGCCGAGCGCGATCCAGTGGCTGGCCAGCCCGGAAAGCAAGGTCTCCGCGCATTATGTGGTGACCGAGGATGGGCAAGTGATCCGCATGGTGGACGAGCGCAAGCGCGCCTGGCATGCCGGGGTCTCCTGGTGGCGCGGCATCTCGAACATCAATTCCGCCAGCATCGGCATCGAGCTCATCAATCCCGGCCATGAATGGGGCTATCGCCCTTTCCCGGACGAGCAGATCGACGCGCTCATCCCGCTGGTGCACGACATCATGACGCGCCATCGCATCACGCGCGGCAATGTCGTGGGCCACAGCGACATCGCCCCGGCACGCAAGCAGGACCCGGGCGAGCTTTTCCCCTGGCACAAGCTGGCCCGGCTGCGGCTCGCTCTTCCGCGCCCCACTCGCAATCTCATGGACCCGCACTGGTCGGACGGCGGCTTCATGCTGGCGCTCGAGCGCTTCGGCTACGACATTTCCGATCCCGAGGCCGCCGTCGTCGCGTTCCAGCGGCGCTTCCGCCCCGAGCTGATCGACGGCGTGATCGATGGCGAATGCCGGGCGATCCTGCTCGCGCTGCTGCTGCCCCGCCCCCGCGGCGACGATTAGGTCGGATCGACACCATCCTACGGATGCCTTCGGGGTTCACACGGGTGGAAGAAGCAAGGCTGTCTGCAAGACGGCCGCGCTTGCCAGCCGTCCGTTGCTTCCATATCGACAGGTCATGACGACCTTACCCCGCATTGCCGCTTTCGTCGCGGCCGCGACGTTCCTCGCCGCCGGCCTGCCCG
Organism: Sphingobium sp. SYK-6; assembly: GCF_000283515.1. Classification (GTDB taxonomy): domain Bacteria; phylum Pseudomonadota; class Alphaproteobacteria; order Sphingomonadales; family Sphingomonadaceae; genus Sphingobium; species Sphingobium lignivorans. The sequence goes on along the minus strand of NC_015976.1, from coordinate 405,339 downwards.
CCACCGCGCAACTGCCGGCCAAGGCGGCCGAAGCCGTGCTCTATACGCACGCGACGCTGATCGACGGGACAGGCGCGCCGGCGCGGAAAGATCAGGACATCCTCGTGCGGGGCGAGCGGATCGAGGCGGTCGGGCCCAGCGGCACGCTCGACGCCGCCCGGACCGGCGGCGCGCGAACGGTCGACCTCTCCGGCCGCCATGTGATGCCCGGCCTCATCGACAGCCATGTCCATCTCGCCACGCCGCCCAATCGGGGACGGGCCGAAGCGATGCTGCGCCGGCAGCTTTATGGCGGCGTCACGGCGGTGCGCGACATGGCCGACGACCTGCGCGCGGTGGGCGAGCTCTCCCGCGCCTCGCTGGCCGGGGAGATGCCCGCGCCGGACATCTTCTACGCCGCGCTGATGGCCGGACCGTCCTTCTTCGAGGACCCGCGCGTCCTCGCGGTCAGCCTGGGCAAGACGCCCGGCACCGCGCCATGGATGCAGGCGATCGACGACAAGACCGACCTGCGCACGGCCGTGACGCTCGCGAAGGGAACCTCCGCCACTGCGATCAAGATCTATGCGAACCTGCCAGCCAGCCTCATCGCCGGAATCACGCAGGAAGCGCATCGGCAGGGCATGATGATCTGGGCCCACAGCGCCGTCTTCCCGACATGGCCGGCGGACGTCATCGCGGCCGGGCCGGATTCGCTGAGCCATGTCTGCTATCTCGCTTACCAGACCCAGCCGGCCATGCTGCCCGCTTATGAGGACCGCACCCCGGTCGACGAGCGCCGTCTTGCCGCCAGCGGGGACGACCCGGTGCTGGCGAGGCTCTTTGCCGCCATGCTGGAGCGCGGCGCCGTGCTCGATGCGACCGGCAGCCTGTTCGTGCTGTTCGAGGAAGAGCGGCGGAACAATCCCGCCGCCAAGCCGCTGCGCTGCACCGGCCCGGCCACCACCCGCCTCACCCGGCAGGCATGGCAGGCGGGCGTGCCCATCTCGGCCGGCACGGACTTCGTGCACAAAACGGACGATCCATGGCCGGCGCTGTTCGACGAGCTTCATTTCCTCCAGCATGATGTCGGCATGCCGCCGCTGGAGGTCATCCGCGCCGCCACGCTGATCGGCGCGCGGGCGGCCGGGCAGGAAAAGGAGATGGGCTCCATCGAGCCGGGCAAGCTCGCCAATTTCATCGTCCTCACCGCCGATCCGCTGCAGGACATCGATCATGTCCGCAGCATCGAGACGACCGTGAAGCGCGGCCGCGCCTATCGCCGCGCGGACTACACGCCCGTCACCAAGGCGGAAATGGGAGGCAGGGATGAGGATTGACCGGCGCGCGCTGCTCGGCGGCGCGACAGGGCTCGCCGCCGCCGCTCTCCTGCCGCGCGCCGCTTGGGCGGCAGACAAGGCGACAGGCGAGGCGATGGGCGAGGACTGGATCGTCATCAATGCGCTCGGCGGGCTCGGCGATCCCAACCGGCGCGGCGAGGCGGACCCGTTCAGCCCGCGCGTGCTGGCCGAGGCCCATGCTTCCGGCCTCACCGCCGTCAATTGCACCTTCGGCTATGTTTCCGGACCCGGCGACCCGTTCGAGATCAGCGTACGCGACGTGGCGGAGACGGACGCACTGCTGCGCCGCCACGAGAAGGACCTTCTCAAGATCCTGAGCGCAGCGGACATCCGCCGCGCCAAAGCCGAGAACAGGATCGGCATCATCTACGGCTTCCAGAACGGCGCGATGATGGGCGAGGATGCCAGCCGCGTCGACATCTTCGCCAATCTCGGCGTGCGCATCTTCCAGCTCACTTACAATCCCGCCAACCAGATCGGCGATGGCTCCATGGCGCCGGAGAATCGCGGCATCACGCCCTTCGGGCGCGAAGTGATCGCGCGCCTCAACGAACAGCGCGTGATGGTCGATCTCTCGCACAGCGGCGAGCGCACTTGCCTCGAGGCCGCGCGCATCTCGAAAGCGCCGATCTCCATCAATCACACCGGCTGCCGCGCGGTCGCCGACCTGCCGCGCAACAAGACCGATGCAGAGCTGCGCCTCGTCGCCGAGAAGGGCGGCTTCGTCGGCATCTATTTCATGCCTTTCCTCGACGTCTCCGGCCATGCCCGCGCCGAGCATGTCGTCGCGCATATCGACCATGCGGTGAATCTGTGCGGCGAGGATCATGTCGGCATCGGCACGGACGGCAGCGTCACGCAGATCGACGATCTCAAGGTCTATGAGGCCGCGCTGGCCGAGGAGATCGCCCAGCGCCGCGCCGCCGGCATCAGCGCCACCGGCGAGCGGCCGGACACTTATCCCTTCGTCGTCGACCTGCGCGGGCCGGACCAGTTCCGCAAGCTCGCTCGCCTGCTGCGCGAGAAGGGCTACCGCGCGGCGCGCATCGAGAAGATCCTCGGGACGAACTTCCTGCGCTATGCCGAAACGATCTGGGGCAGCTGAGCCATGATCGTCATCGGCGCCGAGGAAGTCCGCCGGCGGCTGGACCATGCCGCCTGCATTCCCCTGATGCGCGAAGCGATGATCGCGCTGCATCGGGGGCGCAGCCAGCAGCTGCTGCGCGGCATCATCGATCTGGGCGAAGGCGCGGCCTTCGGCGTGATGCCCGGCGCGCTGGAGGGGGCAGGCTTCGGCGCCAAGATCGTCAGCGTCTTCCCCGCCTCCGCCGCGCAGGGCAAATCGCATCAGGGGCTCATTGTCCTGTTCGATCCGCGCACCGGCGCCCCGGCCGGCGTGATCGATGGCGGCGAAGTGACGGCCATCCGCACCGCCAGCGCGTCGGCCGCCGCGACCGATGCCCTTGCCCGGCCCGATGCGACGCGCCTCGCCATTCTCGGCACGGGTGAGCAGGCCTGGCACCATGCCGCCGCGATCCGCCATGTCCGCCCGCTGGAAAGCGTCGCGTTCTGGGGCCGCACGCCTCAGAAGGCGCAGGCGATGGCGCAGCGCGTCGCCAAGGAACTCGGGCTCCCGGCCCGCGCCGTAGCCAGCGTGGCGGAGGCGGCGCGGGACGCGGACATCATCTGCACGACCACGGCAGCCGCCGAGCCCATCCTCTTCTCGCGCGATGTGGCGGACGGCACGCATATCAATGCGGTCGGCTCCAGCCGCGCCGGGCCGTCCGAGATCGACATCGACCTCGTCGCCCGCGCGCGCTTCATTCCCGATCATCGCGAGGGTGTGCTGGCGCAGGGCGCCGAGTTCCTGAACGCGCGGGCCGCGGGCCTCGTCACCGACGCGCATGTCCTGCCCGGGATCGGCGCCGTGCTGAGCGGCGACGCGCCGGGGCGGACGGATGCGCGGGACGTGACGATCTACAAGTCCCTTGGCTCCATCGTGCAGGATCTCGCCTGCGCCGCCTGGCTGCTTGCCGGCAGGGGATGACTCGCGCCGCCCGCGCGCCTATATGCGCCTCGCCAGGCGGCCGGGCGATCGCGGCGATCCTCATGGGATCGGCGAGGAAAGTCCGGGCTCCACGAAACGGCGGTGCCGGATAACGTCCGGCGGTTCCTGCGCAAGCGGGGGTCAGGGAAAGTGCAACAGAGAGCAGGTCACGTCTGTCTTCGGACTAGGGCTTCGGCCGCGTGAAAAGTGAAAGGGTGCGGCAAGAGCGCACCGCGCGCCCGGCAACGGGAGCGGCACGGCAAACCCCACCGGGAGCAAGACCGAATAGGGGCGGCACGCGGCGCAAGCCGCAGGGCATGTTTCGGCCCGACCGCCCGGGTTGGTTGCTTGAGGCCGTTCGAGAGAACGGTCCTAGAGGAATGATCGCCCATCCGCCCGCGCGTCCCCTTGGGGATACGGCGGCGGTGGACAGAACCCGGCTTACAGGCCGCCTGGCATTTTTGCACCGCTACCCGCGCTTGCGCCCCCGGCCGCGCTGTGGTGAAGGCGCGCGATGACTGACCTCATGCTCTCGCTCGCACAGACCGACACAGCCGACGATCCGCTCTTCGAGCGCTTCTTCACCGGCTATGAAGGCGCGTTCACCTTGCCGGACGAGATGGAGGACCGGGAGGGATTCGCCCGCTGCCTGGCACTCAATCACGGGCCGGACCATGCGCGCCTTGCCGCGCGCTTCGGTGCGTTTCGCGAGTTGTGCGTCATTGCCAGCGACCGCGCGGACGGCACGATGACCGGCGGCGCGAACTTCATCGCCATGGCGCCCGATCCCGCCACGCCCGGCGCGCCGGTCACCGCCAATCTCAATTATCTCTATGTCTGCCCGCAGGCGCGCGGGCGCGGCGCGCTGCGTGCCTTCATGAAAGCACTGCATGGCCTGATCGGCGGCCTCTTCGGTGAGCGCGCGGGGACGGAAGTCGCCATCTTCATCGAGCAGAACGACCCCTTCCGCATGACGCCGCAAGCCTATGAGCGCGATTCGGCGCACAGCGGCATGGACCAGTTCGACCGGCTGCGCATCTGGGCACGGATGGGCACGAAAGTGGTGGACTTCCCCTATGTCCAGCCGCCTCTCTCCGCCGGACAGGCGGCCGACGACACGCTGGTCTATTCGGTAATGGGCTTGCCCGGCACCACGCTGGCCCCGGCCGTGCTGCGCCGGCACCTCGCTGCCTTCTTCGGCATCTCGGTGCTCAAGGGCGCCCCGCTGGACGCGGTGCCGGCGGCCATGGCCCAGCTCGACCGGCTGGACGGCATGGCCGTGCGCGGCGAGACGATCGCCCTGCTCGATCCGGCGCCTTTCCTCGCCGGGCCCGGCGATCCGCGCGCGCTGCTCGGCAGCCCGGGGCGGCCTCAGTCGCTGCGCGAAGCGGTGGCCTCGTCCATCCAGTCGTAATGTGCCGAGACGATGCCGGGGAAGCCGCAAGCGGAAAAGTCGTGCCCGCCCGGCTGGCCGTTGAAATAGTCGAACCGCAGGAGCTTGTCGTCGCGCAGCCGCCGCGCGGCCGCATCGCTCTCAGCCAGGCTGTCGAGCGCTTCGGCGATCAGGGTCCGCATGGTGAAATGGCCTGACCAGTCGGGATAAGCGAGGCGATGGCCGCAGCCCGCCTCGTCTATCGCGCAGGCGAAGGCGAAGGTCAGTGGCTCGCGATCGGTGCCCCACTGGCGCACGGCGGCGGCAAGGCCGCTCACCACCTTGAGCGCGAGCTGGCGCTTGCCGAACAGGCAGCTTTCCGGGTCCGCCAGATTGCCATGCTCGAAGAAGGGAATGAAGTCCTTCCACGGCTGCGCCGGCCCGGGCTGCAGGCTGGTGAGCGGCGTCAGGCGGCCATCCGGCCCGCGCATCAGCACCACCACCGCCGCCCAGAGATAAGCCGAATAATAACGCGAGGGATAAGCGCCGGTATCCATGACGATGTGGCCACGGCTGGCTTCCCGCCGCTCGACATCGCCTTCCACAGCGTTGCTGCTCACGATCTCGGAAATGAACAGCACCGGCCGCTCGTCCTGACCGCCGCCCCAGCTGGTGAGGGCCGCCTGCGGCAGCGCATTGACCTGGCTTGCCGTGCGCCGGCCAAGGCTGCGGGAGAGGCGCAGGCGCCCCATGACATTGGCCGGCACGGCCATGCCGGTGAAGGGCTTCTCGGGCGGCGGCGTGGCGCCCACCGTGCCGATCGCCCGCTCATGGCGGCACTGGCCGTCCATCAGCCCCTTGAGCGCGGCGGCGATGTCGCGCCGGCTGCCCACCACCTCGATGGAATTATTCTCGTCGCCATAGCCATATTGGACGACGGCGTAGCGCGCGTCCCAGTTGCGGCATTCGCAGATCGGGATGCTCGGGCCCCACAGCAGCCAGCAATTATAGATGAAGAGCTGGATCTGGCGCAGGTCGCGATCCGTCGCATCGATTGGCCGGCCGGCCGCCTCGGCGCTGCTGTTGGCATCCCGGTCGAAGGATTCGAGGATCGGGCGCCATTTGTCGTTGAACTGGATGAGCAGCCCGGTGAGCAGGTGCAGCGGCGCGATGAAGCCGGACCCGATCTCGATCGGGCAGATGAAGCGGTCCGCTTCCTCGCCATCCAGCCCCAGCGAGCGCAGGCATTCGAAATAGCGGCCGATGTCATCCAGCCGCGCGCTCACCAGCGCGGGATTGTCGACATGGATGGTCCAGTTGCCTTCCAGCGCCAGCGCACGGCGAATGTCCTGTCGCCAGGCGTGCAGTTCCGCGCGATAGGCGCGCCAGGCCCGCCAGCGCCCGCCCATCCGCCAGATCTGCCGACCGAGGAACCCGCCTTCCGGCGCGTCCACCCCGCCGTCGCGCCAGTCCGGCTGGGGCCGGGGCACGAACAGCTCATGCTCGACGAGAATGCGCGTGCGCCGCAGCAGCGTCCGCCGGTCGCGCGAGAGCAGCGCGCGGTCCGTGATGGCGAGGAGCAGCACACTTTCCGCCACCTGCAGGCGCGAGCCCCGGCGGACATTGGGGTTCATCCGGCGCAGCAGGCGATAGCAGCGCAGGAATTCCTGATAGATGAGCGCCAGCGCGAACAGGAACAGCAGGAGGGAAAGGGCGCTCAGGCCATGGTCCAGCCATCGGCCCGCCGCCGTATCCCCGAACTTGTCCCCGAACAGGTCGAATCCCGCGTTCAGCCATTCCAGCAATTCCATTGCCGAAGCCCCACCCTGCTGCCTGCCCCGCGCCGATCATGCCCATGGCAACCAGCCCAAAGCAATGGCGAAGGACGCGTTGCGGTGGATTTCGTAACATTGACTCTCTATCTGGGGTGGGATGTCCAAGGCACGGCGATCCAATGACTGGGGCTTTCCCCGCTGGCGGGGCTATGGCTCCGCGCGCGAGGCGCAGCAGGTTCGCCTGTGCGACCGGCATGGCTGCGACCGGCCGGGCGAGTGCCCCGCGCCCAAATCGCCCAACAGTCCCGAGCGCTGGTATTTCTGCCAGGAGCACGCCGCCGAGTATAACAAGGGCTGGGACTATTTCGCGGGGCTGGACGAGGAAGAGCGCGCTTCCCGCATGAAGGACGAGCAGCGCGACGCCTCCGGCTTCCGCAGCAGCGCGCATCATCAATGGGGCGGCCCCGGCGACGGCACCCGCTCGCGCGACGAGATGCGCGCGCTCGACGTGCTGGGGCTGGACAGCGATGCCGACTTCGACGCGGTGCGCCGGAACTGGCGCGCGCTTGCCAAGGAGAATCACCCGGACGTCCGCCCCGGCGACGCCGAGGCCGCGACCCGCTTCCAGGCGATCCAGACCGCTTATGAAGTGCTGCGCGCTGCCGAGGAACGTCGCAGCTGGAAGCCCGCATGACCACTCGCCGCGCGAAATCACGCTGGGCCAACGCGGTGCTCGTCTGCCGCAAATGCTCCAAGAAAGTGAAGGGCGGCTTCGGACCGGATGGAGACAAGCCGCTCGCCAAGGCGCTGCGCAAGCAGCTCCACCTCGGCAAGGGGCCCAAGTCCGGCGCCGGCATCATCGAGGTCGGCTGTCTGGACATCTGCCCCAAGCGCGCCGTGACTGTCGTCGACACGCGCCATCCCGACCAGTGGCTCATCGTCCGCCCCGGCGCCAATCTCGATGGTCTGGCGCACGAGCTGGGGCTCAAGGGCTGAGGCGATGCGCAGCACGTCGGATGGCGTCACCGTGCGCCTCTATCATCTCTCCGAGGCGGAAGGCGGCGGCGCGCAGACGCTGATGTACGGTTCGCTTTCGGACGCGCTCGCCATGGCGGCCCAGCAGAGCGAAGACGTGCAGGCCGGCCTCTTCATCGCCACCGACAATGACGTGATCGCTTATCTCGACCTGATCGAGGAGTGACGGGCGCCGCTGCGGCGGGCCCGGCCGAACAGGCGCTCAGCGCCGTTCATAGGGCTTGATGCTCTTCGCCAGCACATTCTCGCCCAGCGCGATTCGCTCGCCGGTCCAGTCCGCCAGGAAGGTGTTGTTGCGGGAGACGCCAGGGACGAAGCTCGCCCGGTTGCCGCGCACCACAAGGCCTTCAGAGCCATTCTCGCCGCCCTCCGCGCCCAGCGCGATGAAGGCGCTCCAGTTCTCCTTGTCGCGGCCCTGCACCATCACATTGTCCTCGATGCGGCCGGTGGCGCCGGCGGGCAGATCGATCATGTAATTGGTCGCGCGGCCCTCGCTGTCGTCGAAGCTGTTGTCCACGATGTGGGCACGCGCCGCGCGGCTCTTCACATAATGGCCGCCATTGCCCGCCTCGAAGCGCGAGCGCGTGACGGTGAGCGCGCCATATTGGCCGACATAGAGGCTGTGTGCGCAATCGAGGTCGCGGTCGCAGCGGCCGAGGCGCCGGAAGGTCGAGCGATCGATGACGATCTGGCCGTCCGGGTCGGGCGCGGTCAGAATGCCTTCCTCGCTGTCCCGGAAGATGCTGTGCGTGACCGTGAGATCGCCCTGCTCCAGCCGGATGCCCGCCCCGTTCCCGTCCGGGACGGCATAGTTCTGGAAGACGAGGCCGTCGATCGTCGCGCTCCGGCCGCGCAGCACCAGTCCCGCCTTCTGCTCGCAGGCGATGCGTTCGAAGATCGCGGTGCCGCGCTCGCGGGCGCGCAGGGTGAGCACGCCGCTTTCCTGCACCGCGCACTGGCGATAGGTGCCCGGCGCGACCAGGATCGTGCCTTCCCCCTCGCCCATCGCGGCGAGCGCGTCGGCAAGGCGCGCATAGCCCTGCCCGGTCTCGACCAGCAGGAAAGGCGCGCCGGCCTGCTGCTGCGCGGCCGCCCCCGCGGCGAGGCTGGCGGCAATCGCGGCCAGGATGGAGAAAGTGCGGCGGATCATGGACAATCGTCTATCCCGCCGCCAAGCGCCGGGCAATCGGCCGCACGGGTGCCGGACTGTCCGGACTGTCCGGATTTCGGTCAGTTTTCCTCGGGGAGATGGTCCGCCGGGGCGCTGCCCTGCGGCTGGCCCTTGAAGCCCTGCGCGACGACGAACCACTCGACCGACCCCTTGCGGCTCGACGGCGGCTTGGCATGCTTGACCGTGCGGAACGCAGCCTTGAGCTGGCGCAGCAGCGCATCGTCCGTGCCGCCGGCGAAGACCTTGGAGACGAAGGCGCCGCCCGGCTTCAGGGTCCGCATCGCGAAGTCCGCCGCCGCCTCGACCAATCCCATGGTGCGCAGGTGATCGGTCTGCTGGTGGCCGACCGTGTTCGCGGCCATGTCCGACATGACGAGATCGGGCGCGCTGCCCAGTTCCGCGATCAGCCGCCCGGGCGCCTCGTCCGCCATGAAATCCATCTGCAGCAGCGTGACGCCGGCGATCGGCTCGACGGGCAGGAGATCGATGCCGACGATGGCGGCCTGCGGCACCTTCTTGCGCACCACCTGCGCCCAGCCGCCGGGCGCGACGCCCAGGTCCACGACATGGCGCACGCCCTTCAGAAGGCCGAATTTCTCGTCCAGCTCGATCAGCTTGTAGGCCGCCCGGCTGCGATAGCCTTCCGCCTTGGCGCGCTTCACATAGGGATCGTTGAGCTGGCGGGAGAGCCAGCGCGTGGATTGGGCGGTGCGGCCGCGCGCAGTGCGCACCCGCGTGCCGACGGGCTTGTCTCCCCGCGCCATCAGCCCAGCTTCCGCCGCGAGCCGCTGTCGAGCAGCGCCCGCAATATGCCTTCGCGAATGCCGCGATCGGCGACGCCGAGCCGTTCGGCTGGCCAGATATCCATGATGCTCTCCAGAATAGCGCAGCCTGCCACGACCAGATCGGCCCGCTCCTCGCCGATGCAGGGCAGCGCCACCCGCTCGGCCATGCTCATGCCGGAGAGGCGCCGGGCGATGTCGCGCATGGCCTCGGCCGGCACGATCAGCCCGTCCACCGCCTGCCGGTCATAGCGGGGCAGGCCGAGATGCACGCTCGCCAGCGTCGTGACGGTGCCGGAGGTGCCGAGCAGCCGCACTGGCCGGTCCTTCGGCAGGCGCGCGGCGAACCCGGCGAATGCCTCCCGCATCAGCGCGGTCATCCGGCCATAAGCGGCGGCGCGTTCGGCCGGGTCGCTGACATGGCCGGGCACGGCCTCGGCCAGAGAGACGACGCCCAGCGGCGCGCTCAGCCAGTCGATGATGCGGTGACCATCCGGCCCGTCCTCCAGCAGCACCAGCTCCGTCGAGCCGCCGCCGATATCGAAGATCATCGCCGGCCCCTCGCCCGATTCGAGCAGGGACTGGCAGCCCAGCACCGCGAGCCGCGCTTCCTCCTGCGCGGAAATGATGTCCAGCATGATGCCCGTCTCGGCCGCGACGCGCGCCACGAATTCCGCGCCATTGGCTGCCTGACGGCAGGCTTCCGTCGCGACCGACCGCGCCAGCACGACGCGGCGCCGGCGCAGCTTGTCCGCGCAGACCGAGAGGGCAGAGATCGTGCGATCGATCGCGGCGTCGGAGAGCCGGCCGGTGGCGCCCAGCCCTTCGCCCAGCCGCACGATCCGCGAGAAGGCGTCGACCACGACGAATCGGTCGCCCTCGGGCCGGGCGATCAGCAGGCGGCAATTGTTGGTGCCAAGGTCGAGCGCGGCGAGATTGCCGCGCGGCATGATTCGCGACATCGCGTCGCCGCTGCTGTCCTTGCCGCTGGGCGGACCCGGCGGCCTCGACCAGGAACCCGTGCGCGGCACGGATGTGGCCTTCTGTGCCATGACCGCCGTACCTTCCCGCCGGCGCGCTGGCGCCGGGACTTGAGGCAGACGCTAGACGCGCGCGGCGCGCGGCGCAAGCACGGCCGCGTCAGGGCGCTATCCGCCACCGGGCGATCCTGATTTTTGCGGCTTCGTCCCTGCAAGCGCTGCTGGACTTTCGCACCCCAAAAACCTTGACGCGGGGATTTCAGCGGCCTAGAGCCCGCCGCCTGTTGCCCGATCGTCTAAAGGTAAGACTACGGACTCTGACTCCGTCAATCGAGGTTCGAATCCTCGTCGGGCATCCAGCTTCCTCACCCTCACATCGTCGAATCGGCAAGCGCTCGCGGCCCAGCCTTGGGGCCTGAACGGCATGCGCTTCAGGCGGTGCGCTGCTCGGGCCAGAACAGTTCGCCGAACACCGCGGCGGGGACCGGCCGGCCGAAATGATAGCCCTGTCCCTTGGCGCAGCCATGCTCCCGCAGGAACGTGGCGTCCGCCTTCTTCTCCACACCTTCCGCCACCACTTCCAGCCCCAGCTTCTGCGCGAGGTCCAGGATGGAAAGGACGATCGCCTGATCCTGCTGCGAGCGGTGGATGCTCTGCGTGAAGCTCTTGTCGATCTTGAGATGCGTGACGGGGCAGGTGCGCAGCATGTTGAGCGACGCGAAGCCGGTGCCGAAATCGTCGAAGGACAGCGCGACGCCCAGCTTGCGCAATTCGCGCAGTTGCCGCAGCACCACTTCCTGCTGGTCGAGAATGATGTTCTCGGTGATCTCCAGCTCCAGCGCTTCGGCCGGCAGGTCGTTGGCGGTCAGTGCCTCGTGCACGTCCTGCACGAGGCTGCCGGTGCGGAACTGCTCGGCGAAGAGATTGACGCTGATCTTGAAGTACGGCTGATCGCAGCGCCATGACGCCGCCTGCGCGCAGGCGGTCCGCAAAATCCAGCTGCCGACCCGCGCGGCCAGCGCCCCGCTTTCGAGCGCGGGCAGGAACGCGGCGGGCGCGAGCAGGCCGCGCTCCGGATGCTTCCAGCGGATCAGGGCCTCCGCCCCGGCCAGCGCGCCGTCGCCCAGGCGAATTTGCGGCTGGTAGAACAGGACGAATTCGCTGCGCTCGACGGCGCGGTGCAGCTCGGCCTCATAGCGCCTGCGCGCCACGGCTTCCGCGCGCAGGGCGGGGATGAACAGGCAGGCGCGGCCGCGGCCGCCGCTCTTGGCCTGGAACAGCGCCAGATCGGCACTGCTCGTCAGTTCCTCGACCGTCTCGCCATGGTCCGGCGCGACGGCGAGCCCGGAGCTGGCGGCAATGCGCACTTCATGCCCTTCCACGACGATGGGCTCGGCGATCGCGGCGCCGATCTCCCGCGCCAGCCGGGCGAGGCGCAGCGGATCGCAATCCTCCACCAGCAGCACGGCAAAGGCGTCGCCGCCGACGCGCGCGGCGGTGCTGCCGGGCGGCACGAGGCCAAGCAGGCGCTGGGTCACGACCTGCAGCACCGCGTCGCCCGCGCCATGGCCAAGCGTGTCATTGACGTCCTTGAAGCCATCGAGATCCGTGAGGATGAGCGCGGCGCCGCTGGCGCGCCGGATTGCCTCGGCGGCGCGCTGATGCAGCAGGTTGCGGTTGGGCAGGCCGGTCAGCGTATCGAAATTGGCAAGGTGATAAAGCGCATCGCGCTCGCGCCGCTGGTCGGTCATGTCGCGCACGATGGCCCCGAAATGCATCCGGTCGCCCTCATACCAGCGCGACCAGTACAACTCGACCGGGAAGCGCTCGCCATTGGCGCGCACGGCGGTCAGGTCCGTGCCGACATTGCTGGGCGGGGCGCCGGCCAGGACCAGTTCGACGCCTTTATGCACCGTGGCGCGCTGATCTTCCGCGACCAGCAGATCGAGCGGCCGCCCGTCGATTTCGGCCGCCTGGTAGCCGAACATCGTGGCCGCGGCCTCGTTCCAGGCCGTGATGCGCGATTGGGGATCGAAGCAGATCACCGCGTTGGGGGATATCGCCGCGCTCGCTTCGAGGCGCGGGGGAATGCTGGTGGCGGAGACTTCCAGCCGGCGCAGTTCCAGCTTGTCGAGCACGAGCGAAGCCAGATCCTTCAGTCGCGCGCTGTCCTGCCGGCTGAAGGCGGCCCGCGGCTCGCTGTCGATGACGCACAGCGCGCCCAGCGCATGCCCACTGCGCGTGCGCAGCGGGACGCCGGCATAGAAGCGGATGATGCCGTCCCGGACCAGCGGATTGTCATGGAAGCGCACGTCGAGCAGCGCATCCTCGACCACGAGCACTTCGTCCTGATTGATGGCATGCGCGCAGAAGGAGACCTCCCGCCGGTCATCGCAGACGCCGATGCCCACGCTGGCGGGGAGGAAGACATGATCGCTGCCGATCATGTTCACGGCCGCGACCGGCACGTCGAACATGCGCGCCGCGATTTCCACGATGGGGTCTAGCGAGGGCAGCACGACGCCGGGCGTGAGGCCATAATCGGCCAGTGCACGCAGGCGTCCTTCCTCATCCTCTGTCTGGCTGGGGCAGCGCACGGGACTCTCCTTCCGCCGGACATCATTCCGGAGGTTCCTTAATAATCCCGAAAAGAAGGCCCGAAGGCAATCGGCTTGCGCCATCTGGTGGGACCCCCGCATGATCCGTCCCGCCAGCTCTCGACATCAGCGGCAGAATCAGCCGGACATCGAACGAGACCTTGCCTTCCTTTCCCCAAAATCTCCGTTCCCGTCATTGACGCAGATCAATGCCTCGCCGCGCGCCATGGCCAGGATGGCAGAAGGAATATTGAGCTACGGAGCAACAGATCATGGAGCATCTCGCCCAGTGGCCCGTCATCGTCTTCATCGGCATGACGGTCGCCTTCACCATCACCATGCTGGCCGTCACCGTGCTGGACAAGACGAAGGCCTGACCCGCCTTGTTCACGCCCGCCGCGCACCTATCTCGGTGCGATGGCGGACATGCGCGTTCTGGCGGCGGAGGATGATGGCGAGCGATCGCTGACGGCCGCCGAGCGCGCGCTTGCCGGGCGCATGTTCGGCACCGCGATCGATCTCGATGCGGTGCGCATCCGCCGGCGCAAATGGTGGCCCTTCCAGCCTCGCGCGATCGTGATGGCCCCGCGCGGACACATTCATTTCCATCCGCAGGGGCACAGCTACTGCGCCTGCTTCGGCGAGGGCACGCTGGCCCATCAGGGCCTGTTCCTGCATGAGATGACGCATGTCTGGCAGCACCAGCGCGGGCTCAATCTCCTGCTGCGGCGGCATCCCTTCTGCCGTTATGGCTATGCGTTCGAGCCCGGCCGGCCTTTCTCGCGCTATGGCATCGAGCAGCAGGCCGAGATCGTGCGCCATGTCTTCCTGATGCGCCTCGGCCGCGCCGTTCCCGGCGCGCCGCCGCTGTCCGCGCTGGAAGCGATCCTGCCTTTCGGTCAGGCGGTTTCCTCGCCCAGTCCCGCGAGCGTGTGATAGCCGCCGCGATAGAAGATCAGGGGCGCGCCGCCGTCCCGCCGCTCCATGGCGCGCACGGCGCCGACGACGAGCAGATGATCGCCCAGCTCCACCACTTCGGCCACGTCGCAATCGATCCAGGCGAGCGCATCGTCGAGCAACGGATGGCCGCCCGGGCTGTGGCCATGCGCCATGCCGTCGAACTTGTCGTCATGGCGCGAGGCGAAGCGGCGGCACTCGTCGAGCTGCTCGCTGCCCAGCACATTGACGCAGAACCGCCCCACGCCCGCGATCTGCTCCCAGCTGCGCGAGCGCTTGTCCGGCAGGAAGCCCACGAGCGGCGGATCGAGCGAAATCGCCGTGAACGAGCCGACGGCAAGCCCCCAGCGCTCCCCCGTATCAGCGGTGGCGGTCACCACGCACACGCCTGTCGGATAGCTGCTCATCACATCGCGGAAATGCTTCGGATCGATCAACGCGCCTTGCCTCCTTCACCTCTCGCTCGTCCCGTTGCCGCCCGCATTGACGGCCCGGTCGAGTCGCGCTCCTTATAGGCACAAAACCCGCCGGGCTCGAAATGGCGCCCCGGATTTTCCCCATAGCCTTTTCGAGGACTTGACATCGTCTACCGTTCGGTAGGAATTCAGGCCGAGCCCCACCGCGCCATTTCAGCATCGGATCCAACGCCTTGCCTTATCGACCCCGATGGATGGCGATCACTCTGTCGAGCGCCTTGCTGGTCGCGCTGTCGGCCTGCGGCAGCGGCGGCAAGCAACAGCAACCCGGCGCCGGTGGCCCGGGCCAGAAGACTGTCGGTTTCGTGGTCGTCCAGCCGCAGGATGTACCGCTCGAGACCGTGCTGGCGGGGCGCGTGAACGCCTATCTCACCTCGGAAGTGCGGCCGCAGATCTCCGGCGTGATCCTGCGCCGCCTCTTCACCGAGGGCGCGCTCGTGCGCGCGGGCGAGCCGCTCTACCAGATCGATCCCGCGCCCTATCGCGCCACGGCAGCCGAAGCGCAGGCCAATCTGGCGAGCGCGCAAGCGAGCGCACAAGCGGCACGCGCACTTGCGGAGCGCTACAAGCCGCTGGTCGTGATCCAGGCGATCAGCGAGCAGGACTATACCAATGCCGTCGCCGCGGCCGAGCAGGCCGAAGCGGCCGTGGCGCAGCGGCGGGCGGCGCTGGAGACGGCGCGCATCAATCTGCGCTTCACCACCGTGCCTGCCCCCATCAGTGGCCGGATCGGCCGTTCGCTGGTCACGCCCGGCGGGCTCGCCACCAGCAATCAGGCCACTGCGCTGGCGGTCATCAACCAGCTCGATCCGATCTTCGTGGATATCCAGCAGAGCGCCGGCAATCTGCTCGCGCTGCGGCGGCTGCTGGCGCGCGGCGGCGCCTCGCCCTCCTCGGCGGACGTGCGCCTCCTGCTGGAGGACGGCAGCGAATATGAAGGCGTCGGACGCGTCCAGTTCTCCGAGACGCTTGTCGATCCCGCCACCGGCACGGTGACGCTGCGCGCGCGCTTCTCCAATCCCGATGGCCTGCTGCTGCCCGGCATGTTCGTGCGGGCGCGCTTCGCCCAGGCCGTGGATCGCGGCGCCTTCCTCGTGCCGCAGGCGGCCGTCACGCGGGACGGCAAGGGCGGCGCCCGCCTGTTCATCGCCGGGCGGGACAACAAGGCCGAGGCGCGCTCGGTGCAGGCGCCACGCACGCTCGGCGCCAACTGGGTCGTCACGGACGGCCTGAAGGCCGGCGACCGCGTGATCGTGCAGGGCACCGGCGACCTGCGCCCCGGGCAGGATATCCGGGCCGTGCCGGCGGATGCCCCGCAACCGGTGGCGCCCGCGCGCGCCGGGGGCTGAGCGGCCATGCTCTCCCGCATCTTCATCGACAGGCCCATCCTGGCCTGGGTCCTCGCCACGATCGTGATGCTCTCCGGCATCGGCGCGATCTATTCGCTGCCGATCGCGCAATATCCGGACATCGCGCCGCCGCAGGTGAGCATCAGCGCCAATTATCCGGGCGCATCGGCCGAGGCGGTGCAGAACAGCGTGACGCAGGTCATCGAGCAGTCGCTCAACGGCATCGACGGCCTGCTCTACTTCACCTCGTCATCGGACGCGCGCGGGCGCGCCAACATCACCGCCACGTTCGACAAGGGCACGGACCCGGACATCGCGCAGGTGCAGGTCCAGAACCAGCTCCAGTCGGTCATCGCGCGCTTGCCCCAGCAAGTGCAGCAGAGCGGCGTGCAGGTCCGCAAGGCCAATTCGGACATGCTGCTCATCGTGGGCTTCTACGATGCGTCCAACCGCATGTCCGCGCAGCAGGTCTCGGATTATCTCTCCTCGAACCTGCAGGATACGCTGAGCCGCGTGCCGGGCGTGGGCAACGTCAATGTGTTCGGCTCGCCCAATGCCATGCGCATCTGGCTGAACCCGGAGCGGTTGACGAGCTTCCAGCTCATGCCCGGCGACGTGATCGCCGCGATCCAGGCGCAGAATACGGAAGTCGCGGCCGGCCAGCTCGGCGCGGAGCCGTCCGCGCCGGACCAGTATCTCAACGTCAATGTGACGGCGCAGGCGCGGCTGCAGACGCCCGAGCAGTTCCGCGACATCGTGGTCAAGACGCTGCCGACCGGCGCGACCGTGCGCCTGGGCGATGTCGCGCGCGTCGAGATCGGGGCGGACAACTATACCGTCACCATCCATGTGAACGGCCATCCCGGCGCGGGCGTGGCGTTCATGCTCGCGCCCGGGGCGGACGCGCTCACCACCGCGGAGCTCATCAAGGCGCGCGTCGCCGAGCTGTCCGACACCTTCCCCGAGGGCTTCGAATATGGCTTCGCGCAGGACACGACGGCCTTCATCAAGCTCTCCATCTCGGAAGTCACCAAGACGCTGATCGAGGCGATCATCCTCGTGGTGATCGTGATGTTCGTGTTCCTGCAGAACTGGCGCGCGACGCTCATTCCCACCATCGCCGTGCCGGTGGTGCTGCTCGGCACCTTCGGGGTGCTGTATGTCGCGGGTTTCACGATCAACACGCTCACCCTGTTCGGGCTGGTGCTCTCGATCGGCCTGCTCGTCGACGACGCCATCGTCGTGGTCGAGAATGTCGAGCGGCTGATGGCGGAGAATCCCGGCATGACGGCCCGGGAAGCGACGATCCGCTCGATGCGCGAGATCACCATGGCGCTGATCGCCATCGCGCTGGTCCTGTCCGCCGTGTTCATGCCCATGGCGCTCTTCGGCGGGTCGACCGGCGTGATCTACCGCCAGTTCGCGATCACCATCGTCTCGGCGATGATCCTTTCGGTCTTCGTCGCGATCATTCTTTCCCCCGCGCTCACGGCGCATCTGCTCAAGCCCCACCGGGAGAGCGACGCCATCCGGGAGGGTGACAGGAGCTGGATGGAACGCCGCCTGCCGCGCGTTCACGGCTGGCTCCTGCGGGCGCGCGACGGCTTCAACAGCCGGTTCGACCGGGGCATCGACCATTATGTGGCGGCCGTCCGCAAGATCGTGGACCGGCGGGGCCTCTCGCTGGCCATCTATGCACTGGTGGTGCTGCTGCTCGTCGTCATGTTCCAGCGCCTGCCCACCGGCTTCCTGCCCAATGAGGATCAGGGCGTGGGCATCGTCAGCTTCCAGCTCCCGACCGGCGCCACCATCAACCGCACGGCCGAGGTGCAGAAGGTGGTGGAGGATTATTTCGCGGAGCATGAGAGCGGCACCGTCGCGACGCTGTTCACGGTCGCGGGCACCTCGGGCCCGGGCGGCGCCATCGGCCAGAATGTCGGCCGGGGCTTCATCATGTTCAAGCCGTGGGAAGAGCGGCCGGGACCGGAGAACACGGCCGAAGCCGTCTCGCGGCGCGCCAGCGGCGCCCTCTCGGGCCTGCGCGATGCGCAGATCTTCGCGCTGACGCCCCCCGCTATTCCGGGCCTTGGCCAATCCACCGGCTTCGAGGCGCAGATCCTCAATACCGGCAATCTGAGCGCGGCCGATTTCGCCGCGGCGCGGGACAAGGTCGTGGCCGCCGCGCGGGCGGACCCGGAGCTGGCCGCCGTCCGCCTGCAGGAACTGCCCGATCAGGCCGCCTTGCGCGTCGACGTGGATCATCAGAAGCTGGCGGCGCTTGGCCTCAACCAGAGCGATGTCAATCTCACCCTCTCCTCCGCATGGGGCGGCCGCTACATCAACGATTTCGTCGATCGTGGCCGCGTGAAGCGCGTCTATGTGCAGGGCGATGCGCCTTATCGCGCCAAGCCCGAGGATCTGGGCCAGTGGCATGTGCGTGGCGGCAATGGCCAGATGACGCCCTTCGCGTCCTTCGCGACGCTGAGCTGGTCGATGACGCCGCCCAGCCTCTCGCGCTTCAACGGCATTCCCTCCTACCAGCTGCTCGGCCAGGCCGCGCCGGGCTACAGTTCGGGCGAGGCCATGCGGCGGATCGAGCAGCATGTGGAGGACATCCCCGGGATCGGCCTCGCCTTCTCCGGCCTCTCCTATCAGGAGCGGCTGCTGCAGGGGCAGGGGCCGTTGCTCTACGCGCTCTCGCTGCTGGTCGTCTTCCTGTTCCTGGCCGCGCTCTACGAGAGCTGGAGCATTCCCATCGCGGTGCTGCTCATCGTGCCGCTGGGCCTTGTGGGCGCCGTCCTCGCGGTGACCCTGCGCGGCCTCATCAATGACATTTTCCTGCAGATCGGCCTGCTCACCACCATGGGCCTTGCCGCCAAGAACGCGATCCTGATGATCGAGTTCGCCGAGCAGGCGGAGAAGCGGGGCATGCGGATCATCGATGCGGCGGCGGAAGCCGCGCGGCGCCGCCTGCGGCCGATCCTCATGACCAGCTTCGCCTTCATCTTCGGCGTGCTGCCGCTGGCCGTCTCCACCGGCGCGGGCGCCAATGGCCGCATCGCGATCGGCACGGCAGTCATCGGCGGGATGCTGACCGCGACGGTCCTCGCCATCTTCTACATTCCGCTGTTCTTCGTGATCGTGCGCCGCCTGACGCGCGACACCCTCCAGCGGATCAGCGAACGGATCGTGGCGCGGCGCGCCGGACGGAAGGAGCCGTGAGCATGCGCCGCGCCCTGCCACTGGCGGCCTGCCTGCTCGCCGGCTGCTCGCTCGCCCCGGCCTATGAGCGCCCGGCGGCGCCGGTGCAGGCGCAATGGCCCGGGGACGCGGCCGCGCTGGCGGATCAGGCCGGCCTTCCCGCCGCCGATTACCGCACGCTGTTCCGCGATCCGCGGCTGATCGCGCTGATCGACATCGCCCTGGAGAATAATCGCGATCTGCGGCAGGCCGCCGCCAATGTCGCCCGGGCCCGCGCCCAGTTCCGCATCCAGCGCGCCGATCTCTTCCCGCAGCTCGATGCGGGCGCCGATGTGGTGCGCGGCAACCAGGCCGGCGGCGAGACGCGGACGACCGCCACCGCCGATCTGTCGGTCACCGCTTATGAGATCGATCTGTTCGGGCGCATCCGCTCGCTCACCGATGCCGCGCGCGAAAACTATCTCGCGACGGCGGCGGACGCGCAGGCGGTGCGGCTCGCGCTGATCGGCGACATCGCGCAGGCATGGCTCACCCATGCGGCCGATGCGAGCCTGCTGGAGATCAGCCGGCTGACGGCGGAGACGGCGCAGCGGACCGAAGCGCTCACGCAGGCGCGGCTCGCGAGCGGCATCGCGCCGCGCAGCGACCTGCGGCAGGCGCAGACCATCCTCGCCACGGCCCAGTCCGACATGGCGCGGTACACGACCGCGATCGCGCAGGACCGCAATCTCCTTGCCCTGCTCGTGGGCGCCCCGGTCGATCCTGCCCTGCTGCCCGGCGGCATCGAGGAAGCGGGCGAGACGATCGACGCGCCTTTGCCCGGCACGAGCAGCGAAGTGCTGCTGCGCCGTCCGGACATCATGGCCGCCGAGCATGACCTGCGCGCCGCCAATGCGCAGATCGGCGCGGCCCGCGCGGCGCTGTTCCCGCGCGTGACGCTCGGCGCGCTGTTCGGCCTCGTCGGCTCCTCGCTGGATGGCCTGTTCGGCAGCGGCGGCACGCAGCTTCAGCAGGGGGCGGCCGGGATCACATGGCCGATCTTCCAGGGCGGCGCGGCGCGCGCGGGCGTCGCCGCCAGCCAGGCCCAGCGGGATGCACTGCTCGCGGCTTATGAGAAGGCGATCCAGACCGCCTATCGGGAAGTGGCCGACGCGCTGGCGCGGCAGGCGACCATCGACGACCAGCTCGGCGCGGACCGGCTGCGCGTGCAGGCCAGCGAGGATGCCGCCTATCTGGTCGACGCGCGCTATCGCGGCGGCATCGACAGCTTCCTCGCCGCGCTCGATGCCCAGCGCAGCCTCTACACTGCCCGGCGCACGCTCGTCGCCTCGCTGCTGGAAGCGGCCGGCAACCGCGTCACGCTCTACCGCGCGCTGGGCGGGGAAATGATGCCGGCACCCCCGGCGCCCTGAGACAGGGCAGGCATATCGGAACGGGCGCCGTTCGCGCATCGCGTCCGCCAAGCGGCAGGACGATGCCCCGTTACGAGCCCTGTTCGCCGGCCGCCAGCCGCGTGGCCGTCTCGCGGATCAGCGCGATCATGTTGGGCAGGCCCTGCGTGCGGTTGGAGGAAAGCTGGCGCTTGAGATCGAAGGGCGCCAGCGCGCCTTCGATGTCGGCCGCCGCCACCTCGGCCGGCATGCGGTCCTGCACGGCGAGCAGCACCAGCGCGATGATACCCTTGGTGATCGCGGCATTGCTGTCCGCCAGGAAATGCAGCGCGCCGTCCTCGCGCCGGGTGGGGTAGACCCACACAGCGGCAGAGCAGCCGCGCACCAGCGTCGCGTCGGTCTTCAGCGCGTCCGGCATGGGCTCGAGCGCGCGGCCAAGGTCGATCAGCAGGCGATAGCGCTCGTCGCCTTCGAGGAGTTCGTAATCTTCCAGGATCTGCCGGAACGTGGGACTGGTCATGCGCTCCATATAGGCGCCGCGCGCGGCGAGGCCAGCGGGAAGTGGCGCGCACCCGGCCACAGCCAGTCCACGAACAGCCGTTCCTTTCTCGCCGCAACCGTCTACAAGGGTAGGATTAACGACTGGGACGGAGAGGGCATGGCTGCTGACGGGGGTATGAAGAAGACGGACAGCGAAGCGCGGGCCACCATCAGCGATTTCGACGACTGGGCGTGCTTCTACAATGATTTCTATCCCGTGGGCGAGCGGCTCGACCGGGAGTATCGCCTGTCGCGCCTGCTCGTGATGTCCGGCCGCTCGTGGGTCACACATATCGACAACCGGCTGCGCGCCGAGACGGGGCAGAGCCGGGCGCGCTGGCAGGCGCTGTTCACGATCGCGTTCGGCCCGCAGCCGGTGACGCTGACCGATCTTGGCCAGCGGCTGCTCGTGCAGTGGCCCACCCTCGTCCGCGTGGTGGAGGGCCTGGCGGCGGACGGCCTCATCGAGCGACGGGACAATCCGCGCGACGGCCGCTCCAAGCTGGTGACGCTCACGCCGGCGGGCCTTGCCGTGGTCCACAAGATCCAGCCGATCCTCGACAGCGAGCGGCGCGCCATGCTGGCCGACCTCTCCGACCGGGAGCTTGAGCAATGCGCGCAAACGCTCCGGCAGATCTTCGCGCGAGTGGCGCGCACCTGAACCGCCCGCCGCCGCCCGGCCGCACCGCGCCGGATTGGCCTCACATCCCCATGGCGTTTCCCCCGCCCTGCTGGCATTCAGGGCGCCATGCCGACCATCGCGCTTCTGCTCGTCTCGAACATATTCATGACCTTCGCCTGGTACTGGCATCTCAAGGGCGGCATGACGCGCCCGCTGCTGCTGGTCATCCTGATGAGCTGGGGCATTGCCCTGTTCGAATATTGCTTCGCCGTGCCCGCCAATCGCCTCGGCTATGCCAGCGGCTGGAGCGCCGGGCAGCTCAAGGTCGTGCAGGAAGTCATCGCGCTCGGTATCTTCGGCATCTTCATGGTCACCTACCTCGGCGAGCCGGTGAACTGGCGGCATGCCGGCGCCTTCCTGTGCCTGATGGGGGCGGTGGCCTTCCTGTTCTGGGGCCGGAACTGAGGTCCTGAGCGTTCCGCGTGCCGGGCTGGGGGGCTTCGGGAGGCTCCCTGGCCGGACTGACCGGGGCGCCTGTTCAGTCAGTCAGAAAAGCTGAAAGGCGACCGCCCTGCGCTTAGAAGCCGTAGACCAGCGTGGCGCGCGTGATGGTGTCGGTCGCCACCGAGCCGGGCGGCGGATTGGTCTCGTGCCGCACGGCATAGGAGAAGCGGCCGGACAGCGAACCGTTGAGCTTCGCCGTGAAGGCGGCGGTATTGCTGTAGGTGCTGTTGTCCGCACCCCAGATCGCCTGGGCATTGTCGCTGATCTCGATGCGCGACGTGAGGCGCCAGACCAGATCGGTGCCGGCCAGCCCCTCAAGTTCGTTGGTCGCCGGGTCGTCAAGCCAATGCGTGCCGCGCCAGGCGGGGCCGCCCTTGATATCGATCTTCAGATCGTCGGTTTCCACCGCGCGGTAGCCGAAGCCGCCGGACACGGTGGTGCGATCGGAAAAGCCCTGGAAGCGGTCCTTCTCGTACATGGCGAGGCCGAAGAGATAGAAGCTGTCGCGCAGCTGGAAATTGGGCTCGTAGCTGGCCATCCACTGGTTGCGGGTGGTCGCGCCGTCATTGCGTTGATAGTCCGTGGTTGCCCGCACCCTGTGGCGCCACTTGATGCCGGTCTTGGTCAATGTGAGACCAGCGCTCAGGCCGGCGCTGCGGGTATTGCCGGTGGTCGTGGAACCGCCCAGTTCGCCATTGCCGTGCCAGTCCTCGAACGTGCTCGCTTCGCGCTTGTGCGCCAGCTCCGCCCGCTTGACGGCCTGGCGATGGCTGGCGACCATCGCGTCTATTTCCTTCGCATCCGCCGGATTTGCGACCTTGGCCACTTTCGCCACGCTGGCGATGTCCGCCTCGCTGCCGCTCGCGATGGCCGCATCCAGCATGGCCCGGACCGGCGCCGGCAGTTCGGCCTTTGCCGGGCTGCCCGCGGATGCCAGCAGGACGATCCACGTGATCGCCCGCACGGGTACCGTCATGAACATCCTCCTTTCCGCTGAGGGGTCCTTATCCGATCACGCAACGCTCGGCCATAGCTCGGACACAAATCGTATACATTTATTCGCCTGATCGGACAGGCGCTCAGGCAAGCCCCGCGCGGCGCCGGGTCGTTGCGCCGATATGCGCATGGGTGATCGCCACCGCCAGGGCATCGGCCGCGTCCGCGCCGCTGATGACAGCCCCCGGCAGCAACCGGGCGACCATGGCATGCACCTGATCCTTGCTGGCACTCCCCACGCCGACAAGCGATTTCTTGACGAGCCGCGCGGCATATTCGCTGACCGGAAGGCCTGCCCGCGCCGGCGCGAGCAGCACCACGCCGCGCGCCTGCCCCAGCTTGAGCGTGGATTGCGGATTGCTGTTGACGAACACTTCCTCCACCGCCGCCTCGTCGGGCGCGTGGGCGGCGATCAGGGCGGCAAGCGCGGCATCGAGCGCGACGAGCCGGCTGGGCAGCGGCAAGGCGGCATCCGTGCGGATCTGCCCATTGGCGACATGCGAAAGCCGGTTCCCCTGCGCTCTCACCAGCCCCCAGCCGGTCGTCCCCAGCCCGGGGTCGAGCCCGAGGATCAGCATGTGGGCAAGCGATCGGAAGAACCGCCCGCGCCTGCAAGGCCCGGCCGTGCATCGCCCGGAGCGGCGAGGACGATGGCCTCGCCTCGCGGGTCCATCAGCCCAGCTTCTCCATCACCTCGTCGGGCACTTCATAATTGCCCCACACGGTCTGCACGTCGTCGTCATCGTCGAGCATGTCGACGAGCTTGAGCAGCGTGCCGGCGTTGGTCTCGTCCAGTTCCACCGTGGTCTGCGGGCGCCAGGCGAGCTTGGCGCTGTCGGCCGCGCCCAGCGTCTCTTCCAGTGCCTTGGAGACTTCGTGCAGGGCATCCATGGCAGTCCAGATGGCGTGACCATCTTCACTGGATTCGACGTCCTCGGCCCCGGCCTCGATAGCCGCTTCCAGCACCTTTTCCTCATCGCCCACGGCGGCGGGATATTCGATGAGCCCCATCCGGTCGAAACCGTGGCTCACCGCGCCGGACGCACCCAGATTGCCGCCATTCTTGGAGAAGGCGGTGCGCACATTGGTGGCGGTGCGGTTGCGATTGTCGGTCAGCGCTTCCACGATGATGGCGACGCCGCCGGGGCCATAGCCCTCGTAGCGCACTTCCTCGTAATTCTCGCCCTCCCCCTTGGTCGCCTTGTCGATGGCCCGCTGGATATTGTCCTTGGGCATGGACTGCGCCTTGGCGGCATTGACGGCGAGACGCAGGCGCGGATTCATGTCCGGGTCCGCCATCCCCATCTTCGCCGCGACAGTGATTTCGCGGGAGAGCTTGGAGAACATGGCCGAGCGCTTCTTGTCCTGCGCGCCCTTGCGATGCATGATGTTCTTGAATTTGCTATGGCCTGCCACGGCCGGCTCCTTCGACTTGATCCCAGAAAAAGATCGCGCCTCCTATCGCGGGAGGGGCGCGGAGGCAACGGGGCGGTGCCGGCCGAAGGACCGTGCGGACATTCCGTCGGGCATGAGGGCCCTGCGTGGCAGTCGAGGCGCATGGCATAGCGCAGTCCTGCGATTGTAAATCCCGGCCTCCCACCCCCTGGAATCTTGCGGAAACGCGACGCCGCCCCGTTGCCGAGCAGTCTCTGAAATGATATTCTTTCCAAAAGGAGGAACACCTTCGGTCGCTTTTCAACGCCTTGGGAGGGAAGGCCAATGAAAAGTGTATTCATGATCATTCTGGCGACTGCACCGTTATTGAGCGGATGCGTTCAGTTGGGCCGCGCCGCCCGCGCCAATCCTGCAACGATCGCCACGCGTCCGGCGACGCCCGCTTGCCAATATGTGTCCGGAATCGGGGGCGATTTCAGTTTCGCGATCAATCTCGATTGTTTTACCTTGCAGAAGCCGACTGCGGACGGCGCGCCACAGCAATTCGTCGGCACGCTGCCGCAGGGCGCGCCAGCCACGGTCGATGAGTCCCTGTACACCGCATATTCGCTGGCCCGCGCATCGCAGGTCTACCGGAACAGGCTGGAATCCGTCCTGCTGTCCCATGCCGACGCGAATTGCGAAAAGGAAAAGGGGAGTATCTACGCGAAGGAGGCTTCGGTCGGGCTGGCCTTTGACGTGCTCGCCTCGGGACTGTCGACCGCCTCGACCATTGTGGGCGGAGAGCAGGCCAAGTCCATTCTCGCCGGTCTCGCCGGGCTGTCGACCGCCACGCGCAGTCATGTGACGGCCAATGTCTACAAGAACCAGATCATCCCCGCGATCACGAACGTGATCGACGCCGAGCGCCGGAAGCTCCTCACGGAGATCATCGCCCGGCGGCCGCTCGCGCTGGAGAGCTACACCGCAGACGACATGATCCGCATGGTCAATGGCTATCACCAGGCCTGCTCGTTCCAGCTCGGCCTGCAACTGCTATTGCAGGCCTCCGAGAACAAGGCCGGAACCGACGCCCTGCTCAAGAACATCAATCTGGCAGCATCGCGGCGGACCGTGCAGCAGGCCATGACGGCGGCCAGCGCCCGGGGCGACACGGACACTTACAACGCCCTGCAGGAGAAGCTGAGGAGCGTGGAGCTGGAAGCGGTCACCAATTTCCAGACCGCAGGCAATGCGCTTGTGGAAAGCGGTTCCACCGCGCCCGACGAGACGCAGCCGCAGGAGGACGAGACGCAGAACGAGGACGATCAGCCGCAGTCCTGAACGGCGCGCGGCTCGGCACGACATGGGATGCAGGGAGGCTGGCTTCATGACCAAGGGAGCGCTATCCCGCATTCCATGTCTTCCCGGAATCACCTCTATCTCGTCGATGGCTCGAGCTACATCTTCCGCGCCTATCACCAGCTTCCCCCGCTGACGAACCGGCACGGGCTGAACGTGGGCGCCGTCTATGGCTACACCACCATGCTCTGGAAGCTGGCCGATGCGCTCGACAAGGAGGAAGGGCCCACGCATCTCGCGGTGATCCTCGACAAGGGCTCGCACACCTTCCGCAATGATCTCTACGATCAGTACAAGGCGCATCGTCCGCCCGCGCCGGAGGATCTGGTGCCGCAATTCCCGCTGATCCGGGAAGCGACCCGCGCCTTCTCGCTGCCCTGCATCGAGGAGGACGGCTTCGAGGCGGACGACATCATCGCCACCTATACCGTGCAGGCGCGCGCGCAGGGCTGGGACGTCACGATCGTCTCCTCGGACAAGGACCTTGCCCAGCTCATCCAGCCGGGCGTGGACATGCTCGACACGATGAAGAACGAGCGGCGCAGCGACAGCTACGTGATGGAGAAGTTCGGCGTACCGCCGGAGAAGCTGCGCGACGTGCTCGCACTGATGGGCGACAGCGTGGACAATGTGCCGGGCGTGCCGGGCGTGGGCGCCAAGACAGCGGCGAAGCTCATCCTCGAATATGGCGATCTCGACACCGTGCTGGCCGCCGCGCCGGACATGAAGCCCTCGAAATTGCGGGAGCGGCTCATCGAGCATGCCGACCTCGCCCGCCTCTCGCGCGATCTGGTGACGCTGCATTGCGAAGTGCCGCTGCCGCAGACGCTCGACGAGCTGAAGCTGGACGGCATCCCGCCCGAGCCGCTGCGGCATTTCCTGGAGGATCAGGGCTTCAGCTCGCTGCTCTCGCGCATGGCGGTCCATGCGCCGGGCCGCACGAAGGCCGATCCGGTGGCGGCGGCGGCCGCGCCGGCAGACCCCGGCACGCCCGATTTCGTGCCCCTGCCGCCCATCGATTGCGACAGCTACGAGACGGTGACGACCTTCGAGCGGCTCGACGCATGGATCGCGCAGGCGCGCGAAAGCGGCATCATCGCCATCGATACGGAGACGGATTCGCTGGACAGCATCGCCGCCGGGCTCGTCGGCATCTGTCTCGCCACCGCGCCGGGCACGGCCTGCTACATCCCGCTTGCCCACAAGAGCAGCGACGACATGTTCGGCGAGACGCCGCCGCAATTGCCGATGGCGGGAGTCGTCGCGCGGCTCGCGCCATTGCTGGTCGATCCGGCCGTGCTCAAGATCGGCCACAACATCAAATATGACATCAACGTGCTGGCTCGCCATGGCCTGCAGGTCAGCCCCATCGACGATACGATGGTTATGAGCTTCGACCTCGATGCCGGGCAGTCGCTCGCCGGGCACGGCATGGACGAGATCGCGCATGCCGTGCTGGAGCACAGCTGCATCAGCTACAAGGACGTCACCGGCACCGGCAAGAAGGCGATCAGCTTCGCGCAGGTGCCGCTCGACGCCGCGACGCGCTATGGCGGGGAAGATGCGGACGTCACCTGGCGGCTGTGGACGCGTTTCCGCCCTCGCCTGCACCAGGAAGGCGCGACGCGCATCTATGAGCTGGTCGACCGGCCGCTCATCCCGGTCGTGGCCGGCATGGAACGCGCCGGCGTGAAAGTGGACCGGGATCATCTCTCGCGCCTGTCCGGCCGCTTTGCGCAGGAAATGGCGCGGCTGGAAGAGGAGATCCATGCCGAGGCGGGCCAGGCCTTCGCCATCGGCTCCACCCAGCAGCTCGGCGCGATCCTGTTCGAGAAGATGGGCCTCAAGGGCGGCAAGAAGGGCAAGTCGGGCGCTTACTCGACCGACGTGACCGTGCTCGAGAAAATGAAGGCGGATGGCGTGAAGATCGCCGGGCTGGTGCTCGACTGGCGCCAGCTCGCCAAGCTCAAGTCGACCTACACCGATGCGCTGCAGGCGCAGATCAACCGGGAGACCGGCCGCGTCCACACCAGCTACTCGCTCACCGGCGCGCAGACCGGGCGCCTGAGCTCGACCGACCCCAATCTCCAGAACATCCCGATCCGCACCGAGATGGGCCGGCAGATCCGCGACGCCTTCGTCGCCGAGCCCGGCAATGTCATCCTCGCGGCGGACTACAGCCAGATCGAGCTGCGGCTGGCCGCGCACATGGCCGATGTCCCGCAATTGCGCGCTGCCTTCCAGCGCGGGGAGGACATTCACGCCGCGACCGCGCAGGAGCTGTTCGGCGAAGTGAACCGCGATACGCGCGGCCGCGCCAAGACGATCAATTTCGCCATCCTCTACGGCATCTCCCGCTGGGGCCTCGCGGCGCGGCTGGAGATCGACCCGGAGGAAGCGCAGGCCATGATCGCCCGCTATTTCGATCGCTTCCCCGGCATCTCCGTCTACATCAACGAGACGCTGGAAAAGGCCCGGGCGAGTGGCCACACCCTCACCCTGTTCGGTCGCAAGACATGGTTCCCGCAGATCCGGTCATCCATCCAGCATGTGCGGCAGGGCGCCGAGCGCGCGGCGATCAATGCGCCGATCCAGGGCACCAGCGCGGACATCATCAAGCGCGCCATGGCCCGCATGGGCCCGGCGCTGCGCGAGGCCGGGCTGGAGCGGGTGCGGATGCTGCTGCAGGTGCATGACGAGCTGGTGTTCGAGCTGCCGGAAAGCGATGTGGACGCGGCCACGCCGGTCATCCGCGAAGTCATGGCCGGCGCCGCCGCGCCGATGGTGACGCTGTCCGTGCCGCTCGGCGTGGAGATCGGCACCGGCGCGAGCTGGGGCGCGGCGCACTGAGGCGCCTCCCCCGAAAAAGGACCATTGCCGCTCGGGAGGTAAATAATTAGCGTCGCTGGCGGGTGAGGTCAGGATCGGGGTCGCATGCCCTTTCGTTTCAGGCCATCGGATGACACGGTGGAAGCCGGGTTTCGTCGCATCGCGTGCGAGACGCTGGATGGCGCTCTGGCGCTGGTCCGGGAACGCGCGGCGCCGGACGAGGACTTGATCCATCAGGTCCGCCGCGCCTGCAAGGCGATGCGCGGGCTGCTGCGGCTCGTCCGCCCCGCTTTCCCGGCCTGGCGCACCGAAAATGCCGCCTTTCGCGATATCGGCGCGGCGCTTTCGGGCACCCGCGACAGGCGGGTTCTGGGCGAAACGATCGATCTGCTGGCGCGCGACGCGGGGGACGACATCTCCCCCGCCGCGCTGGCCGCGCTGCGCACAGCGCTGACGGGCGAGGCCGAAGGCACGACCGGCCGGACGGCGGCCCTGCTCGATGGCTGCGCCGCCCCCCTGCTCGCGGCGCGCGTCCGGGCGGAAAGCTGGTCGCTCACGGATCATGGGAAGGCGGCCCTGCTCCCCGGCCTGCGCCAGACCTACCGCAAGGCGCGGCGCGCCATGGCGACGCTGGCCACGCTCGAAGGGTCGCCTGCCGAATCGGCCGCCAGTCACGAGTGGCGCAAGCAGGCAAAATATCACTGGCAGCACATGCGCCTGCTGCGCAGCCTCGCGCCCGATCATGCCGGCGACCGGATCGCTCCGCCCGACCGTCTGGGCGACCTGCTCGGCGAGCGCCATGATCTCGACATGCTGCTGGACTGGATCGGCGCGCAGGCTCACGCCCTGCCCGACCCGGCCGCCGCCGCCCTGCTCTCCGCGCTGGCCCGCAAGCGCATCGCGCGCCTCATGCGCAAGGCGCGGCGTGTGGGCGAGGATCTGTTCGAGGACAAGCCCTCGGCCTTCATCCGCCACTGGCACTTCGAGGACAGCCCCGGCTGACCGGCCACGCGTGGCGGCCGCTCGACCCTGCCGCCCCGCTTCCTGGGGCGGATCCAGCCCTATGCCAGCCGCGCCAGTCCCGCCACGGTGAGCGCGAGGCCGAAGACGAAGGTGAGGATCACCCATGTCCGCTGCATGTGCGCCAGGTTGCGCAGCCAGAAATGGAAGTAGAGATCCGAAAAAGCGAGCACCACCAGCGCCTCGGCGATCATGATGCCGCCCAGCGTCTTCATGATGCAGGTGAGGATATCCGCCGGGATCCAGGGATTGGCGAGATAGACGGCAGCGCCGAGCATCAGCTCGACCAGCCCGCAGAGCAATTGCAGCGCCGGCGATTGCTCGATTTCCCGGACCATGGCCTGCCACAGCCCCGGCTTGCGCAGCGCGCCGATGGCGGCGGCGAGTGTAAAGGCCCCGAGCAGCATCGCCGCCCAGGCCGTCGCGTCAATCATGTCGAATTCTGCCACGAACCTCTCCCCATGAGAGCCAGCCCCCGGGCAGCATAGGGCCAGCGCGTTGACCGGGGCCTTGATGCGCTCCTCGGCCAGCAAACATTAGCGCGGCCGCGCCGCCGGTCCAGCCGGAAAATTGGGGAAGGGGAGAGGGGGGTGGGACAAACCGGCAGGTGGAGGGGGGGCGCTTTTGTTGGGGCTTTTGGGTCATCGGATGTCGGAAAGGGGGTGGGGAGCGGACAGGCGGCTTCCGGTAGAAAATGGGACAATGCCGCCGTTATCACCCTGAAACTGCAATGTCTGGTTGCTGATAACGGACGTTCGCATAGCTGCGCAGGCTCCACTACCTAGGTCGGGACCGTCGGACAATCCGAACTGTCCGCTTCTGGGCGCCTAGAGAGGCTAGCTCAACAAGGAACTAAGGGCAGGAATGAACGGTGCTAACACAGTGGCATAGTCCGCAGCATATCCAACAAGCTTTTGAAACGCTGACACGTAGCCTGATGTGCCTTTCGTCTCTTTCATTGTTTTGATGATTTCAATCATCTCTTCACGATGTTCAGCGTTGGGAACGCCCTCTTGAACGGCCAGTAAGAGATTCTGGAATGTGTTATCTATATCCAGTGAGTTAGTAGAATTATCACTCGCGTTGACGTTCATGCGGTTCTGATTTCCGCTATTATCGCCGTTATGGATTACACCATAATTGTGAATGACAGAAGAAGCTACGTCAGCAGCCTTTTTCTTCTCTTCCATGCTAAAGCTTATTCCTTCACCACGCACGCCAGCTTGCTCGAGACTGACTGCCCAATCCAAAATTTGATTTCTCACTTGTTCTTGAATGTCGACGAAAACGGCAGCAGACATGTGGACAAACATATCCATGTGGATGCCGTAGTTTCCTTTGGCGATGGCGGCCGTAAGTTCGCCATCAACCTTAGAAATTAGCGTACCAGTGCCATCACCGCACAGAGCCTCAACCTTACTGATTGGCTCTGTGATAAATTGCTCAGAGATTTTCCTAATCAACCCTTGATCGCCAGCGACGGGAATGGGACCACGCATAGGGTTGTGGGCCTTCAATTCGCCCATCGTGCGGCGGTATTCAGGCACACTATCTCGCGTTGGATAGCCCCTTAGCTCATGGTCAACCCATTCAATGGCATCAGTGAGTTGAAGCTTAGATGCCGCCAACTTCACCATGCGCAAAAGCTCAGTAATGCTGACATTCTTGTCCAGCACCTTCGCCTGTATTTCCTCAACTAACCCTGTCATTATCAGCCCCCATGCTTGGGGAGGCAAATTGGGTAGAGCTCCCGCAAAGTTCAAGATGCGATGCGCGCCGTGATTGGCAAAATTAAAACTGGGACGCTTGATAGCCTAAGAGCCATTCCAGTTGCAGTCACAAACCAGCTAGAGACTGGAATTACGTACTTTTCGACCCACACAGGTTCGCTATCATAATGCTAACGCCCGTTTTGCGCCGGATAGTCGACATTTCGTCATTGCACCGAAGCGACGTGGTCTGGTCGCATCCCGTCAGTCCACTTCCCCCATAACCCCAACCAGCAGCCGCCCCTCAAATTTCTCAACCTGTCCAACCCACCCCCGCGCGCGGGGGTTTCATTGCGGCTGTGGCCCGCTATGGCACGGGCATGAGCGAGACTGCATCCATGACCCCGCCCCCCTTTCGCGTGCCGGCCGATCCGCAGGAGGCGCGGTTCGCCTTCAGCGTCCATGCAACGGACGGCAAGGCGCGCACCGGCGAGATCGTCATGAAGCGGGGCGTCATCCGCACGCCGGCCTTCATGCCCGTGGGCACGGCGGCGACCGTGAAGGCGATGCGCCCGGCCGAGGTGCGCGCCAGCGGGGCGGACATCATCCTGGGCAACACTTATCACCTCATGCTGCGCCCCGGCGCCGAGCGGGTGGCGAAGCTGGGCGGCCTCCACGCCCTTTCCGGCTGGGAGCGGCCGATCCTCACGGACAGCGGCGGCTATCAGGTGATGAGCCTCTCCGCCCTCACCAAGGTGACCGAGCAGGGCGTGGCCTTCGCCAGCCATATCGACGGCACGCGCCACATGCTGAGCCCGGAGCGATCGATCGAGATCCAGCGCCTGCTCGGCAGTGACATCGTGATGGCGTTCGACGAGCTGGTGCCGACGACGACCAGCCGCGACGCGCAGGCGCAGGCCATGGAGCGCTCCATGCGCTGGGCGGCCCGCTCGCGCGCGGGGTTTGACAGCGGCGGGGACCATGCCGCGCGGGCGGCGCTGTTCGGCATCCAGCAGGGTGCACTCGACGTCGAGCTGCGGCGCCAGTCCGCGCAGGCGCTCGTGGACATCGGCTTCGATGGCTATGCGGTGGGCGGCCTCGCCGTGGGCGAGGGGCAGGACGCGATGTTCGCCTGCCTCGATCATTGCGTGGATCATCTGCCGGCCGAAAAGCCGCGCTACCTGATGGGCGTCGGCAAGCCGGACGACATCGTGGGCGCGGTGGAGCGCGGCATCGACATGTTCGATTGCGTGCTGCCGACCCGCTCGGGCCGCAACGGGCAGGCCTTCACCTGGAGCGGGCCGCTCAACATCCGCAATGCCCGCTTCGCCGAGGATCCCACGCCGCTCGACGCGCGCTGCACCTGCCCGGTCTGCGGCAGCGTCAGCCGCGCCTATCTCCACCATCTGGTGAAGGCCGGGGAGATGCTGGGCGCCATGCTGATGACCCAGCACAATCTCCATTTCTACCAGGCGCTGATGGCCGCCCTGCGCGACGCGATCGCGCACGGGGACCTCAAGGCCTTCGCGGACGGCTTCCGGCGGGATTATGCCTCCCGGCAGTTCTGAGGGGCGGCAACAGCGCCAGCAAGGCGGCCCTCACAGCCCGGCAAAGCGCTTGGTCCCGGCGGCGATCCGCTTTGGTATGATATACCATATCATTCATAGCCACCGAGGGCCCTGTCAACCGCCTGCCCCGGCCCCGATGCGGCAGGAAAGCCGATGCTGTTTTATGTGTCCTGATCTGTCCGGTAATTGCTCGGGCAGGCGCGTGATTCCCGGCTCGGGAACGGCGTTTTCCGGCGTCCGTGGGCGATCGCCATGTGTCAGGCGGGCGCGCGATGTCGCGCCGGCCCGCCGCGGCGCTCAGGGTGCGGCGCGGGCAAGGGCCAGCAGCGCTTCGGCGAAGGCCTGCGGCTTCTCGGCGGCGGGATCATGGCCCGTGTCTTCGACCGGCCATTCGCGCACCAGCGCGGGGAACTGGCCGGCGGCGCGCATGCCCCCCATCATGCCGCCGCCGCGCGTGAGGACGATGGCGGGGACCGGGACGGGCGGTGGCGGCAGCAGCGCGGCGTCCAGCGCGGCATAGCGGGGATCGCCCGGCGCCGCGCCGATGCGATGGGCATAGCTGTGCCAGCTCACCGCCGCGAAGTCGGGATTGTCGAAGGCGGGCGCCGTGCGATCGAACAGCGCCTCGTCCACCAGCCCCGGCGACCATTGCCGCCGCAAGTGCAGGCAGATGTCGCGCGGCGCCTCGGCAAGCGCTCGCCGCCCCCGCTCGGACGAGAGGAAATACTGGTGCCAGATCATGTGCTCCGTGGCGGCGGGCACGGGCCGCGTGGGATCGGAGAGGTCCTGCACCAGATAGCCGCCGACGACGAGCACCCCGCGCACGCGCTCGGGCCACAGCGCGCCCATGATGCAAGCTGCCCGGCCGCCCCAGTCGAAGCCAGCCACCAGCGCACGGTCAATGCCCATCGCATCGAGCAGCGCGCGCGCATCGTCGGCAATGGCGGTCTGTTGGCCCGAGCGCATCGTCTCCGCGTCGCGGAAGCGGGTGGGCCCGAAGCCGCGCAGCCAGGGCACCAGCACGCGCATGCCGGCCTGCGCCAGCAGCGCCGCTGCCGCATCGAACGAGCGCGGGTCGAATGGGAAGCCGTGCAGCAGCAGCACCGGCGGGCCGGACGGATCGCCCCAGGCATCGAGCGCGATGTCGAGCAGCTCCGTGGCGACGACGAGGCGCTCGGGCGTCATCTCAGGGATCGACCAGGATCATGCGCAGGTCGTTGACGTTGGTGAGTGTCGGCCCCGGCACGAACAGCGCGCCGATCTCGCCCAGCGCGCTCCCCGCGTCATTGTTCGCCTGGACGGTGGCCACGTCGATGTCGGCTTCCTCGAGATCGTCCAGCGTCTCGCCATCGACATAGGCGCCCGCGACATCGCGATTGCCGTCGACGCCGTCGGTATCGGCCGCGAGCGCGGCGACACCCGCCAGACCCTTGATCGCGGCGGCCAGCGCCAGCGCATATTCCTGATTGGGCCCGCCGCAGCCCGATCCGGTGACGGTCACGGTCAGCTCGCCCCCGGAAATCAGGGCCGTGCGCTGCCCGCGGCTGCAGGAATCGACGGCGATCCGCGCGTGGCGCCGCGCGACGAGGCGTGCATCCCCGGTCGCTTCCTTCTCGATGATCTCGGGCGTGTAGCCATGCGCGCGCAGGAAATCCGCGGCGGCGGCAAGCGCGTCGTCCGGGCGGATGATCACCGCGAACCGGCTGCGCGCGAGGCGCGGGTCGCCGGGCTTTACCGATTCGCTCCAGCCGCCCGGATCGGCAATGCCGTAGCGGGCGAGCACGGCCTGCGCGTCGACGGTCGTGCCGGCGTCGCCCACGGTCGGGCCGGAGCCGATATCCTCGGGAATGTCGCCCACCACGTCCGAGACGGCGAGTGTGAGCACGTCCGCCGGGAAGGCAGCGGCGGCGAGGCGCCCGCCCTTGATGCGCGAGAGATGCCGCCGCACCAGATTGATCTCGCCGATCGAGGCGCCGGAGCGGACCAGCGCGCGCGTCACGGCCTGCTTCGCCGCGAGGTCAAGCGGCGGCGCGGGCGCGGCGAGCAGGGCGGAAGCGCCGCCGGAAAGCAGCACGAGCACCAGATCGCCTTCCCCGGCGCTTTCCGCCAGCGCCAGGCATCGGGCGGCGGCCGCCTGCCCGGCGGCGTCGGGCACCGGATGGCTTGCCTCGACCAGTTCGATCCGCCGGAGCGGGCCGCCATAGCCGGTGCGCGTGACGGCAATGCCGGTCGCGTCCGGCCAGTGCGCCTCGATCGCCTGCGCCATCGGCACCGCGCCCTTGCCGGCGGCGATCACGATGACGCGCCCGGCCGGTTTGGGCGGCAGCGCGGCGATGATCGTCTCCGGGCGCTTGCAGGCTGCGACCGCCGCGTCATAGGCGCTTTCCAAGAGCGCCCGCTTGTGCATCGGGCCGTTCATCGGCCGGCGAGGAAGGTCGCGATGTTCTCGCCGGTGCGCCGGGCGAGGTCCTGCACGGCCTGCGTGCTGAGCCAGGCAGCATGCGGCGTCACGATCACGTCGCTGCGGCGCGCGAGGCGCAGGATCGGGCTGCCCGGCGGCGGCGGCTCGACCGGCGCGACATCGATGCCCGCGCCGCCGATCCGCCCCGCCTCCAGCGCGGCTTCCAGCGCATCGAGATCGATGAGCGCGCCGCGCGCGGTGTTGATGATGAGCGCCCCCTGCTTCATCGTGGCGAGGCTGTCCGCGTTCAGCATGTGCCGGGTCTCGTCGGTCAGCGGGCAATGCAGGCTGATGATGTCGCTTGTCGCCAGCACCTCCTCGAAAGCCAGCCTGCCCTCCGCCGGGGCCTGCCCCTTGCGTCCGGCGAAGACGACCTCCATGCCGAGCGCCCGCGCGCGTTCGGCGACGGCCTGCGCGATGGCGCCGCTGCCGAACAGGCCGAGCCGCTGCCCCGCCAGATCCCGCACCGGCGCTGCGAACACGCAGAAGGCCTTGCCGCTCTCCCAGCGCCCGTCGATCACCGAATCGCGGAACGGCACGAGCCCGCGCGTCAGGGCGAAGATGAGCATGATGACATGCTCGGCGACCGAGGTCCCGGCATAGCCGACGACATTGCGCACTGCGATGCCCTGCGCCTGCGCGGCCGCGCTGTCGACCACGTCGGTGCCCGTCGCGGTGACGGCGATCAGTTTCAGGTCCGGCAGTTGCGCAAGCGTGGCCGCGTCCATGCGGACCTTGTTGATGACCGCGACCTGCGCGCCCTGCAGGCGCTGGACGACCTCGTCCGGCTCGGTGAACTCATGGGCGATCCACTCATGGGGGAAGTCCGGGCGCGGAATCTCGAAACCGCCCATCGTCATCCTGTCGAGATGCACGATGCGGGGCAATGCGCCCGCAACCGTTCCCGCGCCGTCCGTCATTCCCGCATCCTCCCGCAGATCATTCGCTCTGCAACTATATGGGCCGCCGGGCGAAGTCCAGCACCGCCCGGGCCCGTTTCGCGCGCCCGGCCGAACCGGCCTTCAGCGTTCCGCGCCCTCGCAGAGCAGTCGCATCAGCTTGTCGGTAACGCCGTTCGCCTGATCGAGTTCATCGTCGCTGAGCGCCTCCAGCACGCTGGCCCGGAAAGCATTGGCGACTTCCATGATCTCCTCGAGCGCCTTCTCGCCATCGGCGGTCAGCTCGATGAGCTTGGTGCGGCGGTCATTGGGGTCCTGCCGCCGGACCACCAGCCCGTCCGCCTCGAGCGTGTCGAGCATCCGGGTCAGCGTCGGGCCTTCGATGCCGATGCGCTTGGCGATGGAGATCTGCGCGCTCGGCTCCCTGGAGCGGGCGATGGTGGACAGCGCTTCCATGCGCGCCGTGCCGTAGCCGAGCGGGCGCAGCTGCTCGTCCAGCAGGGCCCGGTAGCGCCGGGCAATCAGGATGATCCGGTAAGTGAAGCCATATTCCCGGTCGAGCCTGGTCGTACCGTCCAGTTTCGGCATGGCGTCCGGCTCCTCCAGGAGAGTCTCACCCGTCTCGTTCAATCTCGGCCCCTTCCATCCGGTGATCGCGGCTGGTTGGCCGTTCATCGACATCTTTGCCGGTCCCTGTCAACTGCCCTCGTCACGCGGAACCGCGCGGTCGCCCGGCTTCGGGACGCTTCTCCGGGCGGTGATTGCCAGTTGACGATGTCCGCGTCCCGGCGCAGAGGATCGCCGTTTGCCGCAAGGCAACGGGAACGACAGAACAGTCAGGGAGTGATCAAGTGGGCAAGCTTCGTCGGCCAGGTCGGACCGACGCTGGACTCGCGTCCGGCGCCATCAGCATGGGACTGCTTCTCTTTCTCGCCGCCTGCGGCAGCCAGCCGGAACCGGCCGGCAATGCCGTGGCCGTGCCTGACGCCCCGGTCAGCGAAGCGCCCGACAATGTCGCTGGCGAGCCCGCGCCTGCCAATGTGACGCAGCCCGAAGCCCAGCCGACTCCGGCCGCCACCGCCACGCCGGCCGCTGCCGCTGCGCCGGCCGCACCCGAGCCCACGCCGGCTGCCCCGGTGGAGACCGCCGCTGGCGGAGACGCAGCCAATGGCGCGAAGCTCTATGCCCAGTGCAAGATCTGCCACGCGCTCGAACCGGGCAAGCACGGCCTCGGGCCCTCGCTGCATGGCGTGGTCGGGCGCAAGGCCGCGTCCCTGCCCGACTTCAATTATTCCCCGGCGATGAAGGCCAGTGGGAAGGTGTGGACCAACGCCACTCTCTCCGATTATCTGCGCGCTCCGATGAAAGTGGTGCCCGGCACCAAGATGGCATTCGCCGGCGTCGCCAACGACAAGAACCGCGCCGACATCATCGCTTATCTCGATACGCTGAAATAAGGCACGGCAGGCGGCGCCCGGCGCGCCGCCGCTGCTCTCTTCCTGTCAGGATGGGATGAGCCGTCCCGGCGCGTAGGCCGTCGCGTCGATCGATGCCACGGCGGGCGGAAGCGGCTGGCCAAGCGCCAGGGCGCCACCGATCAGGGCCGCGGCCGGCGCGGTCTGGATGCCGAAGCCGCCCTGCCCCGCGAACCAGAAGAAACCCTCCGTGCGCGGGTCGAAGCCATAGACCGGCAGCCGGTCCGGCGCGAAGCTGCGCAGGCCGGCCCATTTGTGCTCGACGGCCGCGATCCGCCAGTCGACGACCGCGCAGAAGCGGTCGATCGCGATGGCGACATCCAGTTCCTCAGGCGCCACGTCGCGCGGGACATCGGGCGTCTCGTCATGCGGGGAAAGCCAGAGCCGGCCCGCGCCTTCCGACTTGAAGTAGAAGCCGCCGCCCAGATCCGCGATCAGCGGGAAATGCGCCGGCGCCTCGGGACAGCGAAGCTGCACGACCGTGCGGCGATAGGGCTTGATGGCCAGTGGCCCCAGCCCGGCGCGCCGGGCGACATCGTCCGCCCATGCCCCCGCCGCGTTGACGATCATGCCGCAGGCGATGGTTCCGCTGCTCGTCTCGACCTGCCATCCCGGCCCTTCCCGGCGCGCGGCCGCAAAGGCGGTCGAGAGCTGCACGCGGGTGCCCGCGCGAATCGCCGCGCGGCGATAGGCGCCGAGCAGGCCGGCTGCGTCGATGTCCCGGCAGGAGGGCTCGGCGACGCCCACGACCCAGGGCTCGCGCAGGCCCGGCAGGGCCCGGAGCATGGCGGCCCGGTCGACCCGCTCGAACGTCACGCCGCTCCCGGCGAAGGCCGCCAGCATGCCCTCTGCGAGCCCGTCATCATCGGCCTTGCCGATGTGAATGGCGCTGCGCGGCCCCAGGAAGGACGTCTCGGAAAAGGCCGGGTCCGGCGCGCGCAGCAGCGGGCCGCTGGCGCTGGTGAGCGGCTGTACGCCCGGCCCGCCATAGCTCTCTTCCCAGAAGGCCACCGAGCGCCCGGAAGCGTGATAGCCCGGCTGCGACTCCTGCTCGATCAGGATGACCCCGGCATGCGGCGCGAGAGTCGCGGCCATGCTGAACCCGGCCATGCCCCCGCCGACGATGAGGATGTCGGTCGTCAGCATGCGGACAGGACCGCGGGATCGGACGAGAGCGGGGAGAGCGAGGGGGCGGGCATGGGGGGCTGGTTACGATTTGGTAAGGCGCAACGTCTAGGCATAATCCGGTATGTTGGGGGTGTGGGCTTCTTCTTTGCTGAGCGCGGCTCTGGCGCTGCTCCTGCTGTGGGGCGCGGCGACGGACCTGCGCAGCCGCATCATCTCCAATCGCCTCAATCTCGGCATCGCGCTGCTGGCGCCTCTCTGGTGGTGGGCCAATGGCCTTGCGCTCTATCCGGACGTGGTCCTCCAGATCGCTCTGGCGCTGACGGTCTTCGTGCTCTTCGCCGTCCTGTTCTCGCTCGGGATGATGGGCGGCGGCGACGTGAAGATGCTCGCCGCGATCGCGCTGTGGCTGCCGCTTCAGGCCATGTCTCTGCTCATCGTGGTGATGGCGCTGATCGGCGGCGTGGTGACGCTCGCGACGGTCGTCCATCACCGGATGAGCCGCAGGATCGGCCGGCCGGAAATCCCCTATGGCGTCGCCATCGCGCTCGCCGGGCTGTGGGTAATGGGCGAACGCTATCTTAACCCTTTGACTTAATAATGAATGCGACCGGGACTCGTGGTCCCATCGATCGGAGGCGGTTGTCTACATGGAACCCAGGAAGATCGCGCTGCTGGCGGGTGCCCTCATCATTGCGGTGACGACGGCATTCCTCGCACGCTCCATGTTCAGCGGCGGAGGCGGCGGCGGTGCGCCCAGCGCGACGGCGGCCGCAATGCCCAATCCTGCTGACATGCCCCATGTGCTGGTCGCGACCAAGTCGCTGCCCGTCGGCACGATCATGGGGCCGGATGCCTATCGCTACCAGCCCTGGCCCAAGGAGCTGGTCGAGGAAGCCTATTTCATCCAGGGCAAGGCCGACGAGGCGAAGCTGGCCGGCGCCGTGGTGCGCACGGCGATCGCCGCGGGCCAGCCCGTCACGCAGGGCTCGCTCATCAAGGCCGGCGACCGCGGCTTCCTCGCCGCCGCGCTCGGGCCGGGCATGCGTGCCGTGACCGTGCCGGTTTCCGTGCAGAGCAGCGTCGCGGGCTTCGTGTTCCCCGGCGACCGGGTGGATCTGATGCTCACGCAGAGCGTCGTGGGTGGCGGCGAAGGCGAGCCGCTCAAGGTCGCCGAGACGATCCTGCGCAATCTGCGCGTGCTCGCCACTGACCAGCGCACCAATGCGGTGGGCGAGGATGGCCAGCCGGTCGTCCAGACATTCTCCAACGTCACGCTCGAAGTCACCCCGCGCATGGCGGAGAAGATC
The DNA here is from genome assembly GCF_000283515.1 of Sphingobium sp. SYK-6. Classification (GTDB taxonomy): domain Bacteria; phylum Pseudomonadota; class Alphaproteobacteria; order Sphingomonadales; family Sphingomonadaceae; genus Sphingobium; species Sphingobium lignivorans. Next base: position 365,072 of record NC_015976.1, on the reverse strand, counting down.
AGCGTGGCGCAGACCGTCGGCGCCATCACGCTCTCGCTGCGCTCGATCGCGGACAACAATCAGGAACTTGAGGAGGCGCTCGCCTCCGGGGACATCGATGCGTCCGGCGCGGGCGACGAGAAGGGCGAGAAGGCGATGATCGCCGCACTGGCGCGCAGCCCGTCCGACCGCCGCTCGTCCTATTCCACCGGCGCGGATGTCTCGCGCTACCAGCGCAGCAGCGTGCCCGGCAAGCCCGTCGACCCCAATGCGCCGGCCGTGGTCGCCGCGGGCGGGGGCAGCGGCTCGGGGCCGGTCGTGCGCGTGGCGCGGGGCGGCAGCGTCACTACCGTCGAGGTCGGGAGCAAGTGAAGATGAGCCATGTCCTCCAGCCATCGCTGGCGCGCGTCGCGGCCGGCGCTCTCGCCGCCGCGCTCGCCATTGCGTCCAGCGCCGTGCTTGCCCCGCCGGGGCTGCTCGCCGCCGGTGCCGCGCCGCAGGAAAACGGCGCCCTGCTGCTCGCCGTGGGCGAGAGCCGGGTGGTCAACCTGCCCGACAGCCTCACCGACGTGGTGATTGCCAATCCCAATGTGCTGGACGTCCATGTGCGCTCCCAGCGCCAGATCTACCTGATCGCCAAGGCACCGGGCGAGACCAACATCTTCGTGACCTCGGGCAATGGCAAGATGCTCTATGCCAATGCGGTCCGCGTGGGCAACAACATCACCAGCATCGACCAGATGCTGCGCCTCGCCATGCCGGACGCCAATGTCCAGGTGAGCACGATGAACGGGCTGGTGCTGCTGACCGGCACGGTCGGCGCGCCGGAAGACGCAGCCGAGGTCGAGCGCCTCGTCCAGGCCTTCTCGGGCAAGGAGACCAATGTCGTCAGCCGCCTCAAGACCGCGACGCCGCTGCAGGTCAACCTGCAGGTCCGCATCGCCGAGGTGAACAAGAGCCTCTCCAAGAATATCGGCTTCAACCTCGCCACCGCCGACGCGACCGGCGGCTTCAAGTTCGGGGTCGGGCAAGGCCGGGAATTCTATCCGCAATGGACCATGGGCGGCCCGCTGCTGGTCGGCAGTAAAGTGTCGGAAGGCGCGACGGCCGTGACGCCGGGCACCAGCGGCACGTCGCTGTTCGGCGAGGGCCGGCTGTTCGGCCTCGACGTGCTCGGCGCGCTCGACCTGGCGGAAACGCAGGGGCTCGCCTCCACGCTGGCCAATCCCAACCTGACCGCGCTCTCCGGCGAGACGGCGAGCTTCCTGGCCGGTGGCGAAATTCCCATTCCGCTCTCGACGACGCTGGGTCAGGTTTCGGTCGAGTACAAGCAATATGGCGTCAGCCTTGCCTTCACGCCGACGGTCCTCGCCGACGGCCGCATCTCGATGCGCGTCCGTCCGGAGGTGTCGCAGCTCGACAATGGTTCGGCAGTGCGCCTCAACGGCTTCACCATCCCCGGCATCTCCACCCGCCGGGCGGAGACGACCGTGGAACTCGGCTCGGGCCAGAGCTTCATGATCGGCGGCCTGCTGTCCAGCTCCAGCGGCAACACCATCGAGAAGGCGCCGTTCCTCGGCGACCTGCCGATCATCGGCAACCTGTTCAAGTCGCAGGGCTATCGCCGCCAGGAGACGGAGCTGGTCATCGTCGTGACGCCGTATCTGGTGAAGCCGGTGGATGCGCGCCAGATCGTGCTGCCGACCGATGGCTATCGCAATGCCGACGACGGCCAGCGCATCCTCGGCGGCCAGATCCATGCCGGCGAGACCGGTGCCAGCCGGCCCGCGCCCAAGGCGGCGCAGCCGACCACCGTGACGCCGGACAAGGTCGGCAATGCCGCCCGGTCGAACAAGGGCCAGGCCGCGCCCGGTTTCAGCTTCTGACAAGGGAAGATACGCAGGATGGAAAAGACGAGCTTCTTCTTCAGGCCCGCCGCCCGTGCGCTGGCGCTCTGCCTTGTCATCGCGCCTGTGCTGGTGGCCACGCCGGCAACGGCCCGCAAGGCCGAGCGCGGCGTCGAATCGGCGCATCAGCCGGTGGTCGAGCGCACCGACTTCGTCTTCGACGTGACGGGCGAGAGCGACGGCACCCTGGGTTCGGCTGACCGCAGCCGCCTCAACGCCTGGTTCAGCGCGCTGCGCCTGGGCTATGGCGATCATGTCTCGCTGGCCAGCGCCGGCGGATCGCTGGCCCTGCGCGATGCCGTGGGCGAGGTCGTCGGGCGCTATGGGCTGCTGGTGGAAGGCGATGCGCCGGTCACGGCCGGGGAAGCGCCGGCAGGCGGCGTGCGCGTCGTGGTCAGCCGCTCGACGGCAAGCGTGCCGGGCTGCCCGAGCTGGCGGGACAAGGCGGAAGCCGATTTCGTCGGCGGCCTCAGCGACAATTATGGCTGCGCCGCGGCCTCCAATCTCGCCGCGATGGTGGCCGATCCGCGCGACCTCGTCGAGGGACGCGCCTCGGACATCGATCCCACCAACGGCGTGAGCGGCAAGGCGATCAAGGCCTATCAGGAAAAGGCGCCCACCGGCGCCGGCGGACTTCAGGCCATGTCGGCGGGAGGCAAGTGAGATGAACGCACCGTGGAAACCCGGCGGCCCCCATGGACGCGACCCCTTTCATGCCTATGTGTGCGACGATCACAGCCTCGATCTTATTCGCGCCGTGGTCCAGGAATTGGGCTGGCCGGTCGAGAAGGTCTACAAGGGCGGCCTGCGCAATGCCGTGCAGTCGCTCTCCATGTCGGCGAGCCCGAATGTCCTGTTCGTCGACCTCTCCGAATCCGGCGATCCGCTGAACGACATCAACAGCCTTGCGGAAGTCTGCGAGCCCGGCACCGTGGTGATCGCGAGCGGGCAAGTGAACGACGTGCGCCTGTATCGCGATCTCATCGCGAGCGGCATCCAGGACTATCTGCTCAAGCCGCTGTCCGCCGACACGCTGCGCGATGCCCTGGCCGGCGCGCACGCCGTCTTCCTGGCGCCCAAGGCCGACATCGGCGATGATCGGCCGCACGTGCTGGTCAGCGTCATCGGCACCCGGGGCGGCGTAGGCGCCTCCACGATCGCGACCTCGCTCGCTTATCTCAGCAGCGCCAAGGGCAAGAGCCCCACCGCATTGCTCGACCTCGACGTGCATTTCGGCACCGGGGCGCTCGCGATGGATCTGGAGCCCGGCCGCGGCCTTACCGACGCGGTCGAGAATCCAAGCCGCATCGACGGGCTCTTCATCGAGCGCGCCATGGTGCGGGCCAGCGAGACGCTCGCGCTCCTCTCCGCCGAGGCGCCGATCAGCCAGCCGCTCATCACGGACGGCTCTGCCTATCATCAGCTGGAGGAAGAGCTTCGCAGCGCCTTCGAATGGACATTCGTGGACCTGCCGCGCTCGATGCTGATCCAGCACCCGCATCTGGTGCACGAATCGAACGTGGTGATCGTGGTGACGGAGTTCACGCTCGCATCCGCCCGCGACACGATCCGCATCCTCTCCTGGCTCAAGTCCAATGCGCCGCAAAGCCATGTGATGGTGGTCGCCAACAAGGCGCAGCCGGGCGTGGTGGAGATCGCGCGCAAGGATTTCGAACATTCGATCGAGCGGCCGATCGACCTCGTCCTGCCCTATGATTCCAAGGTGACCGCGCAGGCCGCCAAGCTGGGCAAGACGGTCGCTGAAAGCGGCCGCGCCAGCAAGCTCGGCCAGGGTCTCGCGCAGCTCGGCAGGACGATTGCGACCAGCGGCGGTTCGGTCGATCCGGCGGACAGCAAGGGCGCCGGCAAGGCGGCCGGCGGCTCGCTCATCAGCCGCCTGCTGGAAGGCAAGCTGCCCCGGCAGGGCAAGGCAAAGGGCCCGGCCAGTGCGGACCTGGTTTCGGGGTGATGGATCGCCGCGGCGCTGACTTCGCGCCCGGTCATTGAACGGGATGATGATGGACGCACGGTTCCTCCTGCTGATCCTGCTCATGGTGGCGATGCTCGCCATGCTGTTCTTCGCCTTTTCCGGACCGTCGCCCGAGCGCGCGCGCGCGCGCCGCATGGCCGCGATCCGCGGGCGCCACACCGGCAATGACGGCAACCAGATCGAGGCGCGCATGCGCAAGGCGATCGCCTCCACCCAGCAGGAGAAGCACAAGCTCCTCACCTCGCTTGTCCCCCGGCCCGAGCAGCTCACCAAGCGGCTGGCCATGACCGGCCGGAAATGGAGGCTCAGCCAGTATATGATGGTCTGCGTCGGGCTGGCCATCACGGTCTTCGCCCTCCTGCTGCTGCGCGGCTTTTCCTTCGTGCCGGCCCTGCTGCTGGCGATGGCGACCGGCTTCGGCCTGCCGCACTGGGTGATCGGCAAGCTGATCGCGAAGCGGATCGACAAGTTCACCGCCAATTTCCCGGATGCGCTGGACCTGCTGGTGAGAGGCCTGCGCTCGGGCCTGCCGGTCAGCGAGACGATGACGGTGGTGAGCCAGGAAATTCCCGGGCCCGTGGGCGAGGAATTCAAGATGATCACCGAGCGGATCAAGATCGGCAAGTCCATGGACCAGTCGCTGCAGGAAACCGCGGCGCGGCTCGGCACGCCGGAATTCCAGTTCTTCTGCATCACGCTCAACATCCAGCGGGAAACGGGCGGCAATCTCGCCGAGACGCTGGCCAATCTCGGCTCCGTGCTGCGACAGCGCGCGCAGATGAAGCTCAAGATCCGGGCGATGTCGTCCGAATCCAAGGCCTCGGCCTATATCATCGGCGCGCTGCCTTTCCTCGTGTTCGGCCTCATCAGCTGGATCAACTTCAAATATATGACGCCCTTCTTCAACGGCGATCCCGGCGGTCTCTTCGGGCTGAGCCTCATGCAGCTCGTCGGGCTGGGCGGCATGTGCTGGATGGGCATCGGCGTGTTCATCATGTCCAAGATGATCAATTTCGAGATCTAGGGAGCTCCAGGGACCATGTCATCCACCGGCGCCACCCTGATGGGACTGACCGCAGCCGATGTCGGCACGCTGCTCGCGGCGCTGGCGACACTCGCCGTGCTGGTCGCGCTTTATGCCGCCTCGACAGTGCGCAACCCGATGAACCGGCGCGTGAAGGCGCTCAACGACCGGCGCGAGCAACTGAAGGCGGGCATCACTGCCTCGACCGGCAAGCGGCGCGCGAAGATCGTTCACCAGAACGACACGACGGACCGGATGCGGACCTTCCTGTCGTCGCTCAAGGTGCTGCAGGACGACCAGCTCAAGGTGGCGCAAGTGAAGCTGGCGCAGGCCGGCATCCGCTCCAAGGACTGGGCCATCGCCATCATCTTCGGCCGGCTCGTGCTGCCGATCGTGGTGGGCGGCATGGCGGCCCTGCTCATCTACGGGGTCGATCTCTGGCCGCACTGGGGCGCCATGAAGAAGTTCGGCATGTTCGCGGGCGCGCTGCTCCTGAGCTACAAGGCGCCGGACCTTTATGTCGACAATATGGTCACCAAGCGCTCGCAGGCGATCCGCAAGGGCATACCCGATGCGCTGGACCTGCTCGTCATCTGCGCCGAGGCGGGGCTGACCGTGGACGCCGCTTTCGCGCGCGTCGCGCGGGAGCTGGGCGCGGCCTATCCCGAGCTGGGCGAGGAGTTCCAGCTCACCGCCATCGAGCTCTCCTTCCTCACCGAGCGGCGCATGGCCTTCGAGAATCTGGCGACGCGCGTGAAGCTGGATGCGCTCAAGGGCGTGGTGACGACCATGATCCAGACCGAGAAATACGGCACGCCGCTGGCCTCCGCGCTGCGAATCCTCTCGGCCGAGTTCCGCCACGAGCGCATGATGCGCGCCGAGGAGAAAGCCGCGCGCCTGCCGGCGATCATGACTGTGCCGCTCATCCTCTTCATCCTGCCGACACTGTTCGTGGTCATTCTGGGTCCGGCTGCCTGTTCGATCAGCGAAGCCTTCTGACGGGGCTTGCGATGCGACCGGGCCTGCGCCACTAGGCCACGAGAATTCCAGACGCCCGGAGGAGCGACAGCCTTGCCCAAGATCCAGCCCGTCACGCCCGTGATCCTCTCCGGCGGCTCGGGCACCCGGCTCTGGCCGGTCAGCCGGACCGCCCAGCCCAAGCAGTTCATCGGGCTCACCGCGCCGCAGACGATGTTCGAGCTGACGCTGGCGCGCGTTGCCGGGCTGGCCGATGCACAGACGCCGCTCGTCGTGGCGAACGCGGCCCATGCCGACATCATCCGCGCCCAGGGCGGGCCGGACATCACCGTCATTCTGGAGCCCTGCGCGCGCAATACCGCGCCGGCCATCGCACTTGCGGCAATGGCCCTGGAGGAACAGGACAGCGCCATGCTGGTGATGCCGAGCGATCACGTCATCACCGATGTCGCGGCTTTCCATGCCGCGATCGAGCGGGCACGGCCGCTGGTCGCCGAGGGCTGGCTCGTCACCTTTGGCATCGAGCCGGATGCGCCCGAGACGGGCTTCGGGTACATCGCACTGGGCGAGGAGCTGGCTGAAGGCGTACGCAAGGTCTCCCGCTTCATCGAGAAACCGCCGCTGGACCGGGCCAAGACGATGCTCGCGCAGGGCGGCCATGTCTGGAATGCCGGCATCTTCCTGTTCAGCGCCCGCGCCTTCCTCGATGCGCTCGCGATCTATCAGCCCAACATGCTCGCGGCGGCCCGCCAGTCCATGGCGGAAGCCGAGCGGGACGGGAAGGTGATCCGCCCCTCCGAAGCGGCATTCGCGCTCTGCGCGTCCGATTCGATCGATTATGCCGTCATGGAGCGGGGCGAGAAGGTCGCCTGCGTACCGGTCGCCATGGGCTGGTCCGACGTGGGAAGCTGGGATGCGTTGTATGACCTCGCGGATCGCGATGCCGACGGCAATGCCGTACAGGGCGCCGCGCAGGCGATCGAGGCCAATGGATGCCTGATCCGCAGCGACGGCCCGCATGTGACCGTGGTCGGCGGGCAGAATCTCATCGTCATCGCGACCGGAGACGAGATCCTGATCCTGCCGCGGGGCCGCTCACAGGAAGTGCGCAAGGCCGTGGCGGCAATGAAGCAGCGGAAGGGCGAGACATGACCGGCGGGCGGAACGGAAACGGCATGAACCGGCCGCACTGGCTGGCTGCGCTTTCGATCCTGCTGTTCGTGATGGTCATCGTGCCGCTGATCGCGCGCTTCTATTGAACGGGGTTGACCGGGGAAGGCAGGCCCTTCCGCGGAGACATGCGCCATGCCAGTGCACCGGCGCCATTGCGAGGGAGTTTCCATGACCGACAAGCCCACCATCCTGGTCACCGGCGGCGCCGGCTATATCGGCAGCCATGCCGTTCTGGCGCTGGTCGACGGCGGCTGGCCGGTGGTCGTGGTGGACAATCTCACCACGGGCTTCCGCTGGGCCGTCCATGAGAAGGCCGCCTTCGTCGAAGGCGATGTCGGCGACGTGGCGTTCATGGAGGATGTCCTGCGCACCCATGGCGTGCGAGGCATCATGCATTTCGCGGGCTCGATCATCGTACCCGAATCCGTCGAGAATCCGCTCAAATATTATCGCAACAACACGGCCAACAGCCGCGCGCTGATCGAGGCGGCGGTGAACGCGGGCGTGCCCCATTTCATCTTCTCCTCCACCGCAGCGACCTATGGCGTGCCGGAGGAAAGCCCGGTGCGCGAGGACAGCCCGAAACAGCCGATCAATCCCTATGGCATGTCCAAGCTGATGACCGAGATCATGCTGGGGGACGTGGCGGCGGCCCATCCGCTCAATTTCTGCGCGCTGCGCTATTTCAACGTGGCGGGCGCGGATCCGCAAGGGCGCTCGGGCCAGTCCACGGCCGGCGCCACGCATCTCATCAAGGTCGCGGTGGAGGCAGCGCTGGGCAAGCGCAGCCATGTCGGCGTGTTCGGCACCGATTACCCGACGCCGGACGGGACGGGCGTGCGCGACTATATCCATGTCAGCGATCTCGCCGCCGCGCATGTGCTCGCGCTGGAAGCGCTGATGGCCGAGCCGGCGCGCAACCTCACCATGAATTGCGGCTATGGCCGGGGCTTCTCGGTGCTCGAAGTGCTCGACGCCGTGGACCGCGTCACCAACATGAAGGTCGAGCGCCGGATCGAGGGGCGCCGGGCAGGCGATCCGCCGGCCCTCATTTCCGACAACAGCCGGATCAAGGCGACACTGCCCTGGGTGCCCGCTTATGCGGACCTGCCGGTCATCGTCGAACATGCCCTCGCGTGGGAGCGCAAGCTGAGCGCGATCCGCGGCAGCTGATCGCGGCTCGCGGGACGAGCGATAGATGCGATAGAAGCGATAGAAGCGGGGGCACGTCCGAAGGTCCGCCGCGAGCCATGCGCCCTTGCGCGCGGACGGCCAGGTGGCGAGGATGAGACGGCCTTGTGGCCTCTTTCGCCGGCATTCTGCAGCAAACCGGGCCCGGTTCGGATAGTCGTTAGCACGGCGGGCAAGATACTGTTCGTCTGCGGGAAAGTGACAGATTGCCGCCGCTTTGCCGTCGCGATATTCCTTCCTCATGAGGACGCGGATCAAAGTGTGCTGCATCGCTTCGCCTGGTGAGGCAAGCATCGCAATCGAAGGGGGTGCCGACGCGCTGGGACTGGTGGCGCGTATGCCTTCCGGGCCAGGTCCTATCGCTGACGCCCTGATCGCCGAGATAACGGCGCTCGTTCCGCCACCTGTCGCCACCTTCCTGCTGACATCCGAGACGACCGCCGAAGCGATCTCCGCTCATATACGAGCCACCAACCCGTCCACGGTTCAGGTTGTTTCGCACATCGATCCGGCGGAATCCGAGAAGCTGGCGGCGCTGGAACCGCATGTGCGTCGTGTTCAGGTCATCCATGTTGAAGGGCCGGAAGCTCTTGATCTGATCCCGGTCTATGCGCCGCATGTCCATGCTTTCCTGCTGGATTCGGGTCGGCCGAACGCCCCGGTCGCGGAGCTTGGCGGAACCGGTCGCGCCCACGATTGGGCAATAAGTGCGGCCTTCGTTCGAGCGACGCAGAGGCCGGTCTTCCTGGCGGGCGGCTTGTCCGCCGCGAACGTGGCTGACGCAATCAGGCAGGTTCGACCCTATGGGCTGGACCTGTGTTCCGGGGTGCGGACTGCCGGCCAGCTTGATCCCGGGAAGCTGGCAGCATTCGTGCTGGCCGTGGAGCAGACCGACGCTGAATTGGAATCCACCACCCTGGTCGCCTGACGCAACCTCCTCTCCATTCTCGCTGCCCCCCGGGGGCAGGACACCCCGAACGTCGCGGCGGCCGGTCCGGACCCGAGGAGACAGCGGGATCGCTGCCTCTTTCCCGTCATCCAGTTGATGAGGTAGGCAGGAAGCCTCGTGGCCTCCATTCAGATTGCGTCCCGCGATGCCCCCCGAAATCGGGCGTCGCACGAGCATCGAACATGGAGCGGGAGCCAAGTGCCGGCTACTGCGTTGATGGCATCAGCCCCATGCCGGAGTTTCAACTTGCGCCTCTTCCATGTCCTGCCCGCCCTGCTCGCTGCTCTCGCCGCTCATTCCTTCCCCGCTTTCGCCCAGACCACGGACGCCGCAGAGGCAGCCGAGGAGCGTGCGGCCGCCCGGGCCCGTGCGGGGGACCGGCTCACAGTCGGCCTCGGCGGCGCGCTGATCCCGGAATATGAGGGGGCGAGCGGATCGAGCCTCGTGCCGGTGCCCGGCGCGGTCGGCAAGGTCGGCGGGCTCAATTTTCTCTATGTCGGCAATCGCCTCAGCCTCGATCTCATCAACGATGGCGGATCGCGCTGGGATTTCCAGCTCGGTCCGGTCGCCACGGTCGGCTTCAATCGCGCGAGCGTGAAGAATATCGATGACGAGCGCATCCGCGCGCTCGGCAAGGTCGGCCATTCGGTCGAGCTGGGCGGCTTCGCGGGCATCGGCCGCTGGGGCCTCATCACCAGCAATTATGACCGGCTCTCGGCCACCGTCACTGTCCGCAAGGACGTCGCGGGCGCGCATGGCGGCACGATCATCACGCCCTCGCTGAGCTACATGACGCCGCTCAGCACGAAGAGCCTCGTCATCCTCGCCGCCTCGGCCAATCATGTGGACGACGATTATGCGCGCACCTTCTTCTCCATCACGCCGGAGCAGAGCGCCGCGAGCACCCTGCCCGTCCACAGCGCGGGCAGCGGCTGGAAGGACTGGACGCTCGCCGCAGCAGGCAATGTCTCGCTGACCGGCGATCTCTCCGGCGGCCTCTCGCTGGTCGGCGGTCTCGCTTATACCCGCCTGCTTGGCGACATTGCGGACAGCCCGGTCGTGCGCATCGCCGGATCGCGCGACCAGTGGATGGCGGGTCTGGGGCTGGCCTACACCTTCTGAGCGATCCCGGGTCGGCCCGTTTACGGCTTGGCCCCGCCTGCAAAGCAGGATAACATGGGCCCTTCCCCGGGGAGCCTGCTGACTGGCTGAGAGGGATGGGTAGCGCCATCCGACCCGTCGAACCTGAACCGGCTCGTACCGGCGGAGGGAGTGGACCGCGCCGGATCACCGGTCATCCCTTCCTTCCCCGCCCGCGATCCGGCCGAGCGAGAGGCAAGGAGGCGGACAATGACCACGGCGACCAGCCTGACCCTGCACCTGGCGCAGGCAATCGGCCTCTACATGATCGTGGCGGGCCTCTCCGGCCTTGCGGCGCCGCAGCGCTGGCAGGCGATGCTGGACGATCTCGCCCGCTCCGCGGGACTGCAGATGGTCATGGGCTTCACTGTCTTCGCCATTGGCGCGGCGCTGGCGATCGCTCACAGCATCCTTGTCGATCCGCTGGCGATCATCGTCACGGTGATCGGCTGGCTGGCGCTGCTGGAAGGCGCGCTGCTCATCGCCACGCCCGGCCCGCTCATCCGCATCGGCCAGGCGTCGCTGCGCTTCACCCGCCACTGGGCCTTCGCGAGTATCGCGCTGGGCCTCTTCCTCGCGCTTGCCGGGCTCACGGGCCGGGCGGACGCTGCGCAATCCGTTTTCGTCTGAAGAAAGGCATTTCCCGCATGGCAGACATTCCCGCCAAGACCGAGATCGGCGTCACCACCGGCCCCATCCGCGGCAGCCGCAAGATCCATGTCGCGGCGAAGTCCGGCAGCGGCATCCGCGTGGCGATGCGCGAAATCCACCTCGAGCCTTCGTCCGGCGAGCCGCCGATCCGTGTCTATGACACCAGCGGCCCCTATACCGATCCGGCGGCGAACATCGACATCATGGCCGGCCTGCCCGCCCTGCGCCGCGACTGGATTCTCGGCCGGGGCGACGTCGAGGCCTATGACGGCCGCGCGGTGAAGCCGGAGGACAATGGCCAGCTCGGCCCCGACCGGTCCGGCGGCGTGCGCCCCTTCCCCAATGTGGTCCAGCGCCCCCTGCGCGCGAAGCCGGGCGCGAACGTCTCCCAGATGCATTATGCCCGCCGCGGCATCATCACGCCGGAGATGGAATATGTCGCCGAGCGCGAGAATCTCGGCCGCGAGCGCCTCGCCGAATATGTGCGTGACGGGCAGGACTGGGGCGCCGAGATCCCCGATTACGTCACCCCCGAGTTCGTGCGGGACGAAGTGGCGCGCGGCCGCGCGATCATCCCCAGCAACATCAACCACCCCGAATCCGAGCCGATGGCGATCGGCCGCAATTTCCTGGTGAAGATCAACGCGAACATCGGCAACTCGGCCGTGGCCAGCGACGTCGCCAACGAAGTCGACAAGATGGTCTGGTCGATCCGCTGGGGCGCGGACACGGTGATGGACCTCTCCACCGGCCGCAACATCCATGACACGCGCGAGTGGATCATCCGCAATTCCCCCGTCCCCATCGGCACCGTTCCCATCTACCAGGCGCTGGAGAAGGTCGGCGGCATCGCCGAGGAGCTGAGCTGGGAAATCTTCCGCGATACGCTCATCGAGCAGGCCGAGCAGGGCGTCGACTATTTCACCATCCACGCCGGCGTGCGCCTGCCCTACATCCCGCTGACCGCCAAGCGCGTCACCGGCATCGTCTCGCGCGGCGGCTCGATCATGGCGAAATGGTGCCTCGCGCACCACAAGGAGAGCTTCCTCTACGAGCATTTCGACGAGATCACCGAGATCATGAAGGCCTATGACATCGCCTATTCGCTGGGCGACGGCCTGCGCCCCGGCGCCATTGCCGACGCGAATGACGAGGCCCAGTTCGCCGAGCTCTACACGCTGGGCGAGCTGACCAAGCGCGCCTGGGAGCAGGACGTGCAGGTGATGATCGAGGGCCCGGGCCATGTGCCCATGCACAAGATCAAGCAGAATATGGACAAGCAGCTCGAAGCCTGCGGCGAGGCGCCCTTCTACACATTGGGCCCGCTCACCACGGACATCGCGCCGGGCTATGACCACATCACCAGCGGCATCGGCGCCGCGATGATCGGCTGGTACGGCACGGCGATGCTCTGCTACGTCACGCCCAAGGAGCATCTCGGCCTGCCCGACCGGGACGACGTGAAAGTCGGCGTCGTCACCTACAAGCTCGCCGCCCACGCCGCCGACCTCGCCAAGGGCCACCCGGCGGCGAAGGTCCGCGACGACGCGCTGTCCCGCGCAAGGTTCGAGTTCCGCTGGCGCGACCAGTTCAACCTCAGCCTCGATCCCGACACGGCGGAGCAGTATCACGACCAGACCCTGCCCGCCGAAGGCGCCAAGACCGCGCATTTTTGCTCCATGTGCGGGCCCAAATTCTGCTCGATGAAGATCACGCAGGAAGTGCGGGAGTTTGCGGCGAAGCAGAATCAGGAGAGCACCGGGTTCATCGCTGCGGAGGAAGCCGAGGCCGGGATGGCGGAGATGGCGCAACGCTACAACGAGGGCGGGCGCGAACTATACATCGGCGCCGGCGACCGCGAGCACGACTGACGCTCACCGCAGGTCGCGCGGGAAGGAGGCTCAGCTCGCCTTCTCGCGCAACTTGCGGATGGTTGCACCGAGTTCCGCCGGCGTGTCGCCGCTGGCGATCTCCACATAGCCGATGCCTGCACGGCGGAGCGCCTCCCGCTTCACGGCGTCGCGCGCTGCCGCGCTGCCTTGATGATGACCCGTCCCCTGAAACTCGATGGCGTGCAGTGGCCGGGAGGCCGCGTCGACAAGCAGAAAGTCGACCCGTTTTGAATTGATAGCCAGAAAGGCCTCGCGGTCCTCGCTCGCCAGAATCTCGCCGAGCGAGACCTGCGCCATTGCTCGCCAATCCGGCGCTTCACGCGCCAGCGTCCGGTCAAGATGGGCAAGCAGACGTTGCTCCGGCTTGTTAAGCAGCGGCCTTGCGCGAAATTGTGCGCCCAGAACGATACGCAGCTGATCGGATGCGTCCGGGAACCGTCGAGCAGAAGGCGCTCCCTTGAGGGCCGCAATCTCGGCGCCGAGCGCACCGTTGCCGGAATTTCGGGTCCTGAACTTGCTCCTGTTCTTGGTCTGCCACCAAGCCTTGCGCCCAGTCTTGTTGGCCTTTTCGGCAAGCCGCTCCGTCAGCATGCCCAGTCCCGCACCGACGGCCAGAACGGCCAGCAGCAGCCAGGGCTTGTCGATCAAGGCGATGATCTCGTACGGCATCGAAGGCTCCGAAATACCGAGACCTGCACCGTTTGGACAGGCTGCCGGAGCCTAAGCTGGAAAATGATAGTGACGGGTTAATGCATTTATGCACTCTGATCCGGTCCATCCAGACAGAGGATGTGGACGCCTCTCTTTAAAGGTGTCACCCGGAGCACCGCCCTTTCAGAAAGACGTGTTAATATATTCCCGTTTCTTTAACACATTTTTTTGATATGTTCGTTCTGCGCGAACCCCTCAAACATGACCAGGATGATATGGCGCTCAAGCCCACCTATGCTATCCCAGCCCTGCCGCCTTCCGGCGCCATTGAAACCCATGCCGTGCTGCGGGAAGCGGCAAGGGCCCATCGTTATCTTGCTGAGCTCAAGGGCCGGGCAGCCGCCATTCCCAATCAAGGCATATTGATCGATACGCTCTCGCTTCAGGAGGCCAAGGCGAGTTCCGAGATCGAGAATATTGTCACCACTCAGGACGAAATGTTTCAGGCCAGCCTGTTCCCGGATCATCCCGGGTCTCCGGCCGCCAAGGAAGTCGCCCTCTATCGTGATGCGTTGCGCTGCGGTTTCGACAGGCTGAGGGAGCAGCAGGGCATCCTCAGCAACAACGCTATGATCGCCATGTTCCGGGTGCTCAAGCGTACGACAGGAGGCTTCCGGAACGCGCCCGGCACGGCTCTGCTCAACGAGGCAAGCGGCCACATCGTCTATGTTCCGCCGCAGGATGGCACAGATGTCGTTCGCCAGATGACCGAGCTTGAGCGCTTCATAAACGATGACGACCAAAGCGACCTCGACCCGCTGGTGAAGATGGCTATCATCCATCATCAGTTCGAAAGCATTCACCCCTTTCCGGACGGAAACGGTCGCATCGGGCGCATCATCAATGTCCTTTATCTGACCCGTCAGGGCCTGCTCGACATTCCCATTCTCTATCTCAGCCGAGCGATCACCGCCCGAAAAGCAGACTATTATCGCCTGCTCCAAACCGTGCGCGAAACCGGTGAATGGGAAGAATGGCTGATCTACATGCTGCGTGCTGTCGGCGATACAGCCCGGGAGACGCTGGACCTGATCGAAGGCATTCGCGGCCTCATGGCCGACTACAAGAACCGCCTGAGGACGGATCATCCCCGCATCTATTCGCAGGATCTTCTGAACAACCTTTTCCGTCACCCATACACCCGAATCGAATATGTTCAGCAAGACCTGAACGTCACCAGACAGACCGCCGCTCGCTATCTCGATCAGCTTGCGGAGGCCGGGCTGTTGATCAAGCATCAGTCGGGGCGCAACAATTACTATATCAATACCCCATTGGTGGCTTTGTTCTCTGATGAGGAACGATCAATCTGATGACAACCGGGCTCGACATTCATTGACCACCCCCGCAGACCTCGCCATCCGCGCCCGCCGCGCCGCGTTCAATCGGGCCATTGCGGACGGCGACGCCGCCGCCATCGGCCCGCTTCTCGCGAGGGATTGCGTGATGGTCACGGGCACGGACAGCGCCGTCATTGCTGGGCGCGCGGCGCAGGTGAAGGTCTGGCAGCGCGAGTTTGCCGCGCAGCACCGCCTCGTCTATGTGCGCCGGTCCACTGTCATCACGGCCTCGGCTGCCGAGCCGATCGCGCTGGAACAGGGCGAATGGCGGGGCATGGCGGCGGGCACGGAGGATGTCGCCGCATCCGGCCTCTACACCGCCAAGTGGCGCGAGGTTGCCGGGCAATGGGTGATCGAGGCGGAGATTTTCCTCACGCTTGCCTGAGCCCGGCGCCTGAGTCAGGCGGCTGTCTCTGGCGGCTGGCTCTGGCGCCTCGTTCTCGCGCCAGCCCCCGGCGCCTGCCCAGCCCTGCGCGCGGTCTCCGTCGAAAAAGCTGTCCTACACGGCCCTTTTCATGGCCCCATGCACGCATGAGCAAGCACAAGCAGCCCCGGGCCGGCTTCCATGGCCCCGATGAGCCCGATTTCGCCTTCGAGCCCGTCATCGTGCGCAAGCGTCATGATGGCTGGACAGCGGAAAGGCAAATGACCTTCATCCAGGCACTGGCCGAGAGCGGCTGCGTCACGGAGGCGTGCGCGCGGGTCGGCATGTCGGTCAACTCGGCCTATGCCCTGCGCGCGCGCCTTGATGCGCAGAGCTTCCGCTTCGCATGGGAGGCGGCGCTGGATCATGCCGTCCAGCGCCTGTCCGATGCCGCCTTCAGCCGCGCGTTGAACGGCGTGGCGCGCCCGGTCTTCTTCCAGGGCGAGCAGATCGGCGAGCGGCGCTATTATGACGAGAATCTCACCCGTTTCCTGCTGCGCTATCGCGATCCCATCCGCTACGGCAAGTTTAACGACCAACATATATTCGAGCGCGATGATCCCGATGCGGTAGTGCTCGACTTCTCCCGTCTGCTGCTGCGTATGCTCAAGGACGGCCATGCGTATGACGCGGGCGAGCCGCTCCCGAAACACGAGCCTTATCGGCCGCGCCTGTCGACGGTCGAGGAGATCGGGCGCTTCTGGGCCCAGTTCGAGACACTCAGGAACGCGTACAAGCCGCAGAAGCCCAAGGCCGACCACTCGAAAACGTCGGAAACGGAAGACTGGGACTGGGAGGCTTTCATGAAAGAGGTGGAAGCGGAAGATGAGGACGCGGAAGATGAGGGAGCGGAAGATGATGCCCCCGTGTCGTCATCTTCGTGAACTTCCGGGGCTCGAGGCGCCCCCGCCCCCGGCCCCGCGCATTCCCCCTGTTCCAGCCTGCCCTGCCCATGGCATAGGCGCGGCATGACACGCACCGCCATCGTCCCCGCCGGCCGCCCGCTGCGCCCCGCCGCTGCCGCCACCCCCGCAAATCCCGCGCGAAAGGGACGTGCGCGCGCTCTGGTGATGGCGCTGGCGCTTCCCGCAGCGCTCGCCGCCTGCCACGCCGGCGGGACGAACGGTGCGGAGATCCCCGGCGATCGGCGCGATACCCAGCCTTATGAAGGCGTGGCGCCGGACGATATCTTGCGCATCGTCGGCACGGAGCCCTTCTGGTCCGGCGAGATCAGGGGCGAGACGATGATCTGGAAGACGCCGGAGCGCCCGGAAGGCCAGCGCGTGGCGCTCGCCCGCTTCAACGGGCGCGGCGGCTTCTCCTACAGCGGCACGATCGACGGCACGGGCATCACCATGGCCGTGACGCCAGGCGCGTGCAGCGACGGCATGTCCGACCGGACCTATCCCTTCGTCGTCACGCTACAGATGGGCGAGGCCGCGCTGCGCCATGGCTGCGGCTGGTCAGGCAAATATCCCTTCGAGGGCGACAAGGCGCCCTGAGAGTCTTCGGGAGCGGCGCGTCGGGGGCGCAGTTCCATTCGGCACCGGCCCGCTCCCCCACCCGGCCACCCAACGGCAGTATGATATGGGTGGCCGGGTGGGGGAGCGGGCCGGTGCCGCAGATAAAAAGCCGCTCAGCGCTTCTTCACGAACTCGGCGCGCAGCACGAGGCCCTTGATGCCCTCGAACCTGCAGTCGATTTCCTGGGGGTCGCCAGTGAGGCGGATGGACTTGATGAGCGTGCCGCGCTTGAGCGTCTGGCCCGCGCCCTTGACCTCCAGGTCCTTGATGAGCGTCACCTGGTCGCCATCGGCGAGGAGATTGCCCACCGCGTCCCGCACTTCCACGGTGTCTGCTGCCGCGCGCTGCGCCGCCAGTTGCGAGGCCGGCATCCACTCGCCGCTCGCCTCGTCATAGACATAGTCTTCTTCGCTGTCGCTCATGCCCTGGTCCTTCCCGCCCCACGCGTCCGGGGCGGCATGGCCGCTGGCAGCGGCGATGTCCAGTGCCGGAGGGCGGCAAAGGCGCCCGCTCCGAGCGCTACAGGGCCGTGACCTCCACGCTCTGGCCGACCATGTTGGCGAACCCGAAGGCCGTGAGAAATGCGACGTCGGCCGCGTCCCGCCCGATGCCGATCTTGGCCATCTCGCCTTCCTGCGCCATCCCGGTCGCATCCACCAGATGCCACTCGCCATCCAGGAAGACTTCCGCGACGGCATGGAAATCGGGCGGATTGACCGAGGGGGCATAGACGCTGGCGAAGCGCGCCGGGATGGTCGAGGCGCGGGCGAGCGTGACGAGCAGATGCGCGAAATCCCGGCAGATGCCCTCGCGCTGCACGAAGGTGTCCATCGCGTCGGTCTGCGGCGTGCTGGAGCCGGGGACATAGCGGAAGCGCTGGTGGATATAATCGCGCAGCGCCGCAATGCGCGCGCCCCCGCTCAGCGGGCCGAACTCGCCTTCCACGAAGCTGCGGAAGCGGGTGGCCGGGCAATAGAGGCTGTCGAGCAGATAAGGCACGGTGGGGCCGGGCAGAAGGTGCGGCGGCACGGCTTCCAGCCCCGAGATGTCCGCCAGCTTCCGGTTGATGTCCACGGTGGCGCGGTAATCGACGCTCAGCCGCTCGGCGACGCGCAGGGAGATGCGCTCGCCAATGTTATCCTGCGCGGGCACCCGCGCGAAATGCTCGTGCTCACCGAGCTGGATCACGGCGTCCGACACCGCCTGTTCGGGCAGATGCGCGGCCTCGACATGGAGGAGCAGGTCAGTGGGCGCCGGGACGGAATAGTCGAGCGTGGCGTGGATCTGGAGTTTCATGGCCCCTCAATGCCCGGCACCGCTTTTGGTGGCGGGCGGCGCGAGAAAATCATCCGGCACCGGCGCCGCAGTGATTCGGGGGGCTTCAACCATGCGCCACGGCGTCGCGCAAGAAGGGATCCAGAGTCGAGCCCGGGCGGACCGCGCGCGCATCGGCCCGCTTCCATGCCTTCTCGTGGAAGAAGAAGGCCACGGCGTTGATGCAGGGCTCGATGAGGGCAATGCCGCCGGCAAGGCCCACCGAACCGGTGAAGGCATAAGCCACCGAGAAGCCGACGATGAGGTGGATCGACAGATAAGTGAAGGTCTTGAGCAGGTCGCGCGGCATGGCGGAGGTCCCTTGTGGAAGGGCTCCTATTTATTGCGAACGATTATCAACTTCAAGAAAGCAAAGATGCGCAGTCTGATCGCTACAATCGATCAACAGCCTGACCGACCCCGCTTTGCCGGGAGTTGTCGGCCGCACCGGGAGCGGTTAGGAGAAAGCCGGCCATTGCCGCAGCAAAGGGGGGTTTTTGCTATGGGCAGGATGCTCCTGCTGCTTATCGCCATGCTGGTGATGCCTGCCGCCGCGCAGGCCAAATGGCTCGAAGCCTCGTCCGCCCACTTCGTCATCTACGCCAACGACACGGAAGAGGAGCTGCGCCAGTTCTCGGACCAGCTTGAACGCTATCACAGCGGCATGGCCTTCCTGCTGAACGCGGGCAAGGAGCCGCCCAGCCCCTCCAATCGCGTCACCATATTCGTGGTGAAGAACGAGCGGGAGGTACGCAAGCTGGCGCGCGACAACTCCGGCTTCGTCTACGCTTTCTACAAGCCGCGCGCAGGCGCCTCGATCGCGGTCACGCCCCGTGTCAACACCGGCACGGGCCGGCTCGACTTCTCGATGATCGCGCTGCTCCACGAATATACGCATCACTTCCTTTATTCGATCGCCCAGTTTCCCTGGCCGCTCTGGTTCATGGAAGGTTCGGCGGAATTCTTCGCCTCGGCGCAGTTCAGCCGGGACGGCACGGTGATGCTCGGCATGCCGGCCCGGCACCGGGCGGCAGAGCTTTTCTACGTGCCGGACGTCACCGCGCGCGACCTGCTGGACCCGGAAAGCTACGAGAAGAAGAAGAACCGCCGGGGCTACGACGCTTATTACGGCAAGTCCTGGCTGCTCTATCATTATCTGTCGCTGGAGAAGAGCCGCAGCGGGCAGCTCAAGAAATATCTCTCGCTGCTCCAGAGCGGCAAGCGCTCCGTGGACGCCGCGCAGGAAGCCTTCGGCGATCTCGATGTGCTGGAGCGCTATGTCGAGCAATATATGAAGCGGCCCCGGCTCAGCTACATTCACCTCTCTCCCGCGCTGATCCAGGCCAGCCCGGTGGCGCTGCGCGAACTGGGCGACGGCGAGGCAGCCATCATGCCGATCCGCATCCGCTCGCAGCTCGGCGTGACGGAAGAGGAAGCGGGGCAAATGTTCACCGAATCAAAGGCCATCGCCGCGCGCTACCCGGGCGATGCGGCCGTGCTGACCGCCCTTGCCGAGGCGGCGCACGACGCGGGCGACGATGATGCCGCGATCCGCGCAGCCGACGCCGCGCTCGCCATCGATCCTCGGCAAGTCAATGCCTATGTCCAGAAAGGTCTCTCACTGTTCCGCAAGGCCGAGAAGGCCGAGGACCCGGAAGCCGCCTATCGCGCGGCGCGCGCCCCCTTCCTCGCGCTCAACAAGCTGGAGAACGACCATCCCCTGCCGTTGGTCTATTATTATCTGGCGTTCGTCGGGCAAGGCGTCACTCCCACCGACACGGCGGTGCAGGCGCTGCAGCGGGCCGTCGAGCTCGCCCCTTTCGATCTCGGCCTGCGTCAGCAGCTCGCCTTCCAGCAGATCCGCGACAAACATTATGACGAGGCGGTCGTCACGCTGGGGCCGGTCGCCTACAATCCGCACGGCGGATCGGGCTCGGCCTTCGCGCGCCGGGTGATCGACCGACTGAACTCCGGCGAAAACCTCGAGGACTTCGACCCGTCGAGCCTCGAGGAGGACTCGCCGGCCGACGAAGGCGCGGCGTCCAGGCCGGAGGAGTGACCCCCTTTTCCCCGACCCCGGCACACGCCACATAAGGTCCATGACGAACGATAAGACCACGCCGCAGCCCAGCCTCTACATTCCCCATGGCGGAGGCCCCTGCTTCTTCATGCCGGATCCGCGCGGCATCTGGCGTGAGATGGAGAACTATCTGCGCGATATGACGACACGCCTCCCCCGGCGGCCGCAGGCAATCCTGCTCATCTCCGCCCATTGGGAGACGACGGGCTTCGCACTCACCGGCGCGGAGCGACCGGGCCTGATCTACGATTATTACGGCTTCCCGCCCGAGACCTATGAAATTGCTTATCCCGTGCCCGGCGCACCCTGGCTGGCGCAACGGGCGGCAGACCTGCTGCGGGCTGCCGGGCTGGAAGCGACGATCGATCCCGACCGGGGCCTTGACCATGGCGTCTTCATCCCGATGAAAGTCGCTTTTCCCGAGGCGGACATTCCGCTCGTCGAGATGTCGCTCGACGCAAGCCTCGACCCGGCGCTGCACATCCGGGCCGGCGAGGCGATCGCGGCCCTTCGCGAGGAAAATGTGCTCGTGATCGGCTCGGGCATGAGTTTTCACAATCTGCGCGCTTATGGCGATCCGCGCGCGCTGGAGCCCTCCACGCTGTTCGACCAGTGGCTGACGCAGGCCGCGCTTGCACCGGCGGACGCCCGCGCGGAGCGGCTGATCCACTGGAAGGACGCGCCCTATGCCCGCGCCAGCCACCCGCGCGCGGAGCATCTGCTGCCGCTCATGGTCGCGGCCGGCGCATCGTCGTCACCCGGCCGACAGGATTTCGGCGCGGTGGTGATGGAGAGCGCGATCTCGGGGTTCAGCTTTGCGTGAGCCGGCACGGCACTGAAGACGCCATGAAGGATGGACTCCGCCGTCGTTTAGAACATAATAAGAACATCATGAACCTGATTCCTCCCGCCACCGGCGCTCCGAGCCTGACGGCGCATCGCTTCTTCTTCGCGCTCCGGCCCGATCCGGTGACGGCCCGGCGGACCCATGCCTTCGCCGAAAGCGAGTGCGGGCAGACAGGCCTGCTCGAGCCGGAGCGCCTGCACGTCACGCTGGCGCTGACGCCCGACAGGACAGATGCGCCCGCGCCGCTCATCGAAGCGCTGCGGCGGGCGGGCGACACGGTGCGCGCCGCGCCGTTCGATCTGTCGCTCGACCGACTGTCAGCCGGCCGGCACACCATCGCGCTGCGGCCGGGCAGGACCGTGGCGCCGCTGGTGGATCTCCAGGCGCGGATCGTTTCGGCCATGGCCGAGCATGATGTTGCCCTGCGGCCGGACTGGGCATTCAGCCCGCACGAAACGCTCTGCTATCGCAAGGGCGAGCCCTTTTCCCGGCCAGTGACCGGGTTCGGGTGGCCCGTGCGTGACTTCGTGCGGATCCACAGCTTCGTCGGCCTGCACCGGCACGATGTGGTCGCCCGTTGGCCACTCCGCTCGCCGGAGCCCGTGCAGGGCAGCCTGTTCTGAAACGCCTCCGCTCAGCCGCGCGGCGCCCAGCCGGGTTCGGCAAGCGTGAACCCGGCGAACTCGAAGCCCGGCGACACGATGCAGGACACCAGCGTCCAGCCCTGATCCGCCTCGGCCGCCTGCCAGCAATCCGGCGGAATGACATGCTGCGGCACCTGTCCGCAAAGCGCATCGCCGCCGAGACGCAGGGAGGTTATGGGGCCGCTCTCGCCCGGTGCGGTGGAGAGCAGAAGAGGATCGCCTGCATGCCAGAGCCAGATTTCCGTGGCATCCACCTTGTGCCAATGGGACCGTTGCCCCGCCTCCAGCAGGAAATGGATCGCCGTCGCGCCGGCCCGCGCGCCGGGCGCCGCCCCGGCCCGCCATGTCTCCCGGTACCAGCCGCCTTCGGGATGCGGCTGAAGCTGCAGACGCTCGATGAGAGCGCGGGCTTGCGGATCACTCATGGCTCCTGTCTGGCAATGGCCGCGGGGCCGCGCAAGGCTTTCGAGCGCGATCCTGCCTTTTGCCCGGAGCGGTGCCCCGCATGACGCGTCTCTACCGCCTCGATGCACCGGCCGAAGCGGTCGCGGCCATGTTCAGCGCCGATCGCGGCGAGGACCCATGGGCGGGCGGCTATGTGGCGCCGGGCCGCTTCGCACCTGTCATCATCGGCACGGCGCGGGGCGGGCGCCGCATGGTGCCGCGCCTGTGGGGCGTGCCGCCCGCGCCGCTTGCCATGCTCGCCGGGGAGCCGCCCGTCGCGTATGTCCGCAATCTCGACAGCCCGTTCTGGATCGGTTCACTGCGCCACACGGCCTTTCGATGCCTCATACCGGCCACATCCTTCCAGATCTGGTCGCAGGCCGTGGACCCGCGCACCGGGAAACATGCTGTCCACCGGGTTTCGTTGCCCGGATCGCGACCCTTCGCCTTTGCCGGCCTGTGGCGCGATAGCGAGGTGCAGAGCTTCGCACTTCTGACATGCGAGCCGAACAGGCTGCTCGGGGCGATCAATCCCCGCTCCATGCCGGTCATCCTGCATAGGGAGGATCAGGAACACTGGCTGCGCGAAGACTGGAGAACGGCCCGGCGGCTCGTCGCGCCGTTCCCCTCTCAGGCGCTCGAGATCGACAAAGGTCCGCGCCTTGCGCCGGATCAAGGACAGAGCTTGGCCGTGGACGGCCCGGAGTGACCGGATTTTCCGGCCGGTTTCACGCACTGCCCATTCGAAAAAATTTCGTTTGTGTCACATACAGAAGTTCGGCAGTCTGCCGGCATTGCTCAGCACCGGGCGGACCCGGAAGCCGAACATGCAGGAGAGGTCATATGGCAAAGATCATCGGCGGTTTCGCCGTCTCGCATACGCCCACCATCGCGTTCGCCCACGATGCGAACAAATATGACGATCCGGTCTGGGCGCCGATCTTCCAGGGTTTCGAGCCGGTAAAGCAGTGGCTGGCCGAGCAGAAGCCGGACGTGACCTTCTACGTCTACAATGACCACATGACCTCCTTTTTCGAGCATTATTCGCATTTCGCGCTGGGCGTGGGCGAGGAATATTCGCCTGCGGACGAAGGCGGCGGCCAGCGCGACCTGCCGCCGATTAAGGGCGATCCCGAGCTCGCCAAACATATCGCAGAGTGCCTCGTCGCCGACGAATTCGACCTTGCCTACTGGCAGGGCATGGGGCTCGATCACGGGGCCTTCTCGCCGCTGTCCGTGCTGCTGCCGCATGAGCATGGCTGGCCATGCCGGATCGTGCCGCTCCAGTGCGGCGTGCTGCAGCACCCCATCCCCAAGGCGCGGCGCTTCTGGAACTTCGGTCGCTCACTGCGCCGCGCGATCCAGAGCTATCCCAGGGACATCAAGGTCGCGATCGCCGGCACAGGCGGCCTCTCACACCAGGTCCATGGCGAGCGCGCGGGCTTCAACAACACCGAGTGGGACATGGAGTTCATGGAGCGCCTCGCCAACGACCCCGAATCGCTGCTCGGCGCGACCGTGACCGACCTGGCGAAGAAGGGCGGCTGGGAAGGTGCGGAAGTAGTGATGTGGCTGCTGATGCGCGGCGCGCTCTCGCCGGAAGTGAAGACGCTGCACCAGAGCTATTTCCTCCCCTCCATGACGGCCATCGCGACCATGCTCTTCGAGGACCAGGGCGATGCCGCGCCGCCAGCGGAAAGCGACGAGGCACTGCGCGCCCGGGCGAAGCGCGAACTGGCCGGCGTCGAGGAGATCGAGGGCACATATCCCTTCACCATCGACAGGGCCGTGAAGGGCTTCCGCATCAATCACTTCCTGCACCGCCTCATAGAGCCGGACTTCCGCAAGCGCTTCGTCGAGGATCCGGAGGGGCTGTTTGCGGAATCGGACCTCACGGAAGAGGAGAAGAGCCTCATCCGAAACCGCGACTGGATCGGCATGATCCATTACGGCGTGATCTTCTTCATGCTGGAGAAGATGGCGGCCGTGCTGGGCATCGGGAATATCGACGTCTACGCCGCTTTCCGCGGTCTTTCGGTTCCCGAGTTCCAGAAGACCCGCAACGCCGCGATCACTTATTCGGTAGCCGGCAAACAGTAAGCAGCGCCCGAGCGGCCCGCAGCGGGAAATCCCCGCCGGGCCGCTACAGGATGCTGCCCTCCAGCCCGTCGAGCACGAACTGGACGGCGAGCGCGGCCAGGATCACGCCCAGAAGGCGCGTGATGACGGCTTCCACCTGCCCGCCGAACAGCCGCATGATCGGCCCGACCGCCAGCAGCGCGAGGATCATGAGGATGAGATTGGCGGCCAGTGCGGCCAGCACGGCGAAGCTCTCCGGCGCGCCATCTGCCCGTGCCATCAGGAGCATGACCGTGGCGATGGAGCCCGGACCCGCGATCATGGGCATGGCCATGGGGAAGACGGAGACGTCCTCGATCTCGGGCGTCTCCTTCACTTTCTGGGCCCGGTCCTCGCGACGCTGGGTCCGCTTCTCGAACACCATGTCCATGGCAATGAAGAAAAGCATGATACCGCCGGCGATCCGGAAAGCCTCCAGGCTGATGCCGAGCGCGCGCAGCAGCTGCTCGCCAACTGCGGCAAAGCCGACGAGAATGAACGTCGCGACCAGGACGGCGCGGATCGCCATGCGCCGCCGCTGCGCCGATGTCGCATCCGTGGTCAGGCCGTAGAAGATCGGCGCGCAGCCCGGCGGATCGATCACCACGAACAAGGTGACGAAAGCGGAGAGGAACAACTCGATCATGGAGCCGTCTCCGCGACCGGCTCGACCACGCGCAGGACGGATTGCTCGCCATCGGCCTGCCGCATGAACAGCTCGAACACGCGGTTCTTCTCCTCGCGCGCCCAGCGCCAGCGCAGCGAACCATCTGCGGACTGGCCCTCGCCCGAAAGCGGCGGCGGGTTGGCGATCAGCACGGGTGCACGCGCGGGATCATCCCCGCGCCGGTCCGGCCGTGGGCCGCCCGCACAGGTCGCGACCTTGCCCTCGATGACGCCTTCTTCCTGCGCCGGGGGCGGCTTAGTGGTGCCGAAATCCAGAACCCACTTGTAGTCGCCATTCTTCTGGCGGCGCCACACGGTGTAGAAGCTGCCAGCGGTATCATTCGGCCCGCTCCAAGGTCCGGTGGAGAGGGCATAGGTGCCGTCGCACGACACGAAGACGCGATCGGGACGCCAGGAGACGGTTTCGGGAGGATCGGCACGTTTCCGTAGCCAGGTCTGCGCGTTCACCGCGTCCGGCACGAACATGACCGCATCCTTTTCCGCCGTTTCGCGGAAGGCCGTCCACTGCCCCTTCTCCCGCGCCAGCCGGGCAAAGGCGAGCTCCGCCGACACGATGGCGCTGGGATTGGCACTGGGCGCGCCGCGCGGCCGGCGCTGCTGCGCGTCGGCCGCGACCGTGGTCGCGCCGAGCAGCAGCGCGCAGGCCGCGAAGGAGGCAGCCCGGCCGATCAAAGCCCCTCGGGCACCGGCAGGCCGGCACGGACATGCGCCGCGACCAGCGTGTTACGCAGCAGGACGGCAATGGTCATGGGACCGACCCCGCCCGGCACGGGCGTGATCGCCGCGACATGATTGATCGCCTCGGCCGTGGCCACATCGCCCACGATCTTCGTCTTGCCTTCCTCTTCGGCAGGAACGCGATTGATGCCGACATCGATGACCGTGGCGCCGGGCTTGATCCAGCTTCCCTTGACCATCTCCGGCCGGCCCACCGCCGCGACGACGATGTCCGCGCGATGCACGACGCTGGCGATATCATGCGTGCGGCTGTGCGCGATGGTCACCGTGCAGCTCTCGCCAAGCAGAAGCTGCGCCATCGGCTTGCCGACAATGTTCGAGCGGCCGATGACCACCGCTTCCTTGCCGGACAGATCGCCGAGTTCGTCCTTCAGCAGCATCAGACAACCAAGCGGCGTGCATGGCACCAGCGCCGTGGGATCGCCCACCGCCAGCTTGCCGGCATTGACGACATGGAAACCGTCGACATCCTTGGCAGGATCGATCGTGGCGATCACCGCCGCATCGTCGAGATGCTTGGGCAACGGCAACTGGACGAGAATGCCGTCGACACTGTCATCGGCGTTCAGCTCCTCGACCAGTTCGATCAGCTCTTCCTGGCTGATCGTCGCGGGGCGCTTGAACTCCAGGCTCTCCATGCCGACCTCGACCGTCGCCTTGCCCTTGGAGCGCACATAGACACTGCTGGCCGGATCCTCGCCCACCAGCACCACGGCAAGGCCCGGCTTGCGGCCCTTCTGGGCCACGAAACCCGGCACGATATCTGCGATGCGTCCCCGCAGCCCCGCCGCGAAAGCCTTGCCGTCGATTTCCTTGCCCAAAGTCATGCTGTGCTACGCTCCTGTCCGGCAATATCTCTCAAAGACTCTTCAGCCCCCGGATCTGCGCCCGTGAGCCGCAGGCGCTTTAGCCGGTTGGTATCGCCTGTCTCCAGTAAAATCGATGATTGTGGCAGCCGGAGCCGCCTGGCGAGCAGCGCGATGAGCGCCGCGTTGGCCCGGCCCTTGTCCGGCGGCGCAGTGACGCTGACCTGCAGCCAGCGCTGGCCATGCGCGTCCGCGAAAGTACTGCCGATCCGCTCGCGGGCCGCGCGCGGCGTGAGCCGGACGGCGAGCATGAGATCGGCGCCGTCGCGGCGGACCGGCACGCGCCGTCAGAGCAGCAGGGACGCCAGCGCGGTCAGGCCCGGCCCCTGCAGGATGATGATGATGATGAGCACGACCATCGGCGAGAGATCAAGCGCGCCGAGATCGGGCATGATGCGCCGGATCGGCCGGTAGAGCGGTTCCGTCAGTCGATCGAGCGCGATCCAGATGCTGCGCATGATGTCATTGCTCATGTTGATCACATTGAACGCGATGAGCCAGCTCAGGATCGCCTGCACGATGATGATCCACCATGCCACATTGAGCAGGATCGCCAGCGTCTGGATGAGGGCAAGGGCCATGATTTATCCTGTGGAAGAAGGGATGGAGGGAGTCTAGCCCAGCTAATACACCGGGGACAAGCGCTTAGGGGCGAGGCGTGGAAGACCGGCCGGGGAGAGATGTGTCCGCGGCCGTCCGGATGCAAGCCCGCGCCGCACGGCCTAGAGATGCACCAGCGTTCCCGCCCCCTGTCTGGTGAAGACCTCCAGCAGCATGACATGCGGCACGCGCCCATCGAGGATCACGGCGGCATCCACCCCGCCTTCGACCGCCTTCACGCAGGTCTCGACCTTGGGGATCATCCCCCCGGAAATGGTGCCGTCCGCGACCAGCGCGCCGATCTTCGCCGGATCGAGGTCGCTCAGCAGCGCCTTGTCCTTGCTCAGCACGCCCGGAACGTCGGTCAGCAGGAAGAAGCGCCGCGCGTTGAGCTCGGCCGCAATCGCACCGGCCATGGTGTCGGCGTTCACATTGTAAGTCTGGCCATCGGCACCGATGCCGACCGGCGCCACGACCGGAATGATGCCATCACGCGAGAGACTGTCGAGAATGCGCCGGTCGATCCGCACCGGATCGCCGACGAAGCCGAGATCGACATTGCGCTCGATCCCGCTGTTCGGGTCCGGCTCGCGCTTGTCGCCCACTTTCTCGCACAGCACGAGGCCGGCATCCTTGCCGGAAATGCCGACCGCCCGGCCGCCGGCCTGGCTGATCCAGCCCACGATCTCCTTGTTGATGGAGCCGGCCAGGACCATCTCGGCGATCTGCGCGGTCTCCGCATCGGTCACGCGCAGGCCGTTCACGAACTTGCTTTCCACGCCCAGCTTCTTGAGCATGGCGCCGATCTGCGGGCCGCCGCCATGCACGACGACCACGTTGATGCCGACCATCTTCATGAGCACGACATCCTCCGCGAAGTCGCGGGCGGCTTCCGGATCGCCCATGGCATGGCCGCCATATTTCACGACGAACGTCTCGCCGGCATAGCGCTGCATGTAGGGCAGCGCTTCAGTCAGGGTTTCGGCCTTGGCGAGCAGGGCGGGGTCGGGCGCGTGATGATTGGTCATGCGCGCGCGCATAAGCCCTTGCGGGAACAGGCGCAAGAAATGCCGCCGTCCCGGGCCTGTTTCCCCGGGGTCAGCGCGCGTCCAAGCGGCGCGCGAGCGCCACGAAAACATAGATGAGCGGCGGCACCATCAGCGCCGACAGCACGACCTTGGCGAGCATCTGCCCGATGAGCAGGTCGCCGATCGGGAACACGCCGTAGAAGGCAATCGATACGAACAGGAGCGTATCGACGATCTGCGAAAGGATGCTGGCAATTGCGGCGCGCAGCCAGAGCAGGCGACTGCCCTCGCGCCCCTTGAGCCAGGCGAAGAGCGTCACATTGAGCGTCTGCGAAATGCCGTAAGCGATGATGCCGGCCCCCCAGATGCGCGATGTCGCGCCCAACACGAGCTGGATCGCCTCGCGATTGGCCGGCTGCATCTCCTGCGAGGCGGGCAGCCAGTGCACCAGCCAGGAAAGCGCCATGGAGGCAAGCAACGGAACGAAGCCGTAGACGACCAGCCGGTTGGCAAGGGCACGCCCATGCACTTCGGCAACGGCGCTCGACACCACCACGAGCAGCAGGAAGGCAAAGATGCCCGCTTCCACCGCCAACGGCCCCACGCCGAGCAGTGGGCCGATCGCCGACAACGGGCCCAAGGACACCTGCTTGTTGCCGAGCACACCGGCGACGCAAACCATTCCCCCGTAGAAGACCGAGAAGAAGAACAGCGAAGTGGAGAGGCGGGCGCGGGGGAAATCCGGCGTGGAAGAGGCTGGCATGCGCGATCCATATCCACTTTGGCGCCATGCGGAAAGAGCGGCCTTGAGGAGCGTGGCGCAGCGGACTCCTTCCCGCTCCGGTGCCCTCGCCCGGCCGGTGCGCTTTCCTTCGTCGGGGCTGGTCGCTCGGGCCGGCGGAACGGGCGCCCTGCGCGCCCCGGCCGTCTCTTCGCGTCCGCAAAAAATCCCGATGACATCCGCCCCCGCGCTGGATAGGCTCGCCCAAAAGGGGAAATATATGCGCATCACCATCCCGGCCGTCCTGGCGGCCGTTCTTGCCGGCCAGCCCGCGCTTGCCGAGACCGATTACGCCGCCGCGATCCGCGCCGACTACAAGAAGGACCTCGGCGCGATGTGGGAGGACTTCCACCGCAACCCCGAGCTTTCCTTCCGTGAGGACCGCACGGCCGGGAAGATGGCCGCCGCGCTGCGGGCTGTGCCCGGCGTGGTGGTGACGGAGAAGGTGGGCGGCACCGGCGTGGTGGGCGTCCTGAAGAACGGCGCGGGCCCGACCGTGCTGATCCGCGCCGACATGGACGGCCTGCCGGTCGAGGAACGCTCCGGCCTGCCCATGGCCAGCAAGGCGCGTCAGGTCGACATCGACGGGGTGGAGAAGCCGGTCATGCATGCCTGCGGGCATGACACGCACATTACCGGGCTCGTCGCCACCGCGCGGCAGCTGGCGGCCATGAAGGATCGCTGGTCCGGCACCGTTCTGTTCGTTGTCCAGCCGGCAGAAGAGCGGATCGGCGGCGCGATCGCAATGGTGAAGGACGGGCTCTACACGCGCTTTCCCAAGCCAGACTATGCGCTTGCCTTCCATGTCGACGCGTCCCGGCTTGCGGGCACCGTCTCGGCAGCCGAAGGCACGCAATATTCCTCGGCCGACGCGGTCGACGTGATCTTTCCGGGCGTGGGCGCCCACGGCGCGGCGCCGCACATGGGCAAGGACCCGGTGTACATGGCCTCGCAGATGGTGATCGCGCTGCAGGGTCTCATCAGTCGTGAACGCCCCCCGCTCGATCCGGGCGTCATCACCGTGGGCAGTTTCCACGCCGGTTCCAAGCACAACATCATTTCCGAGCAGGCCAAGCTCGAACTCACGGTGCGGGCGAACAACCAGACGGAACGGGATCGGTTGATCGACGGCATCCGCCGCATCGCGAGCAGCATCGCGACGCTGAACGGCATGTCCGAGGACAAAATGCCGGTCGTGAACGTCGTGGAGAGCACGCCGGTCACCGCGAATGATCCCGCGCTCGCCCGGCAGCTCAACGCGGCGGTGGCGCAGGCGCTCGGGCCGGACAAGGTGACGCCTTTCGAACAGAAGACGATGGGTGCGGAAGACTTCGCCTATTTCGTCACGCCGGACACCGGGGTAAAAGGTTATTATATTGCCGTGGGCGGCGCCGAGAAGGCCTGGCTGGACGCCGAGAAGGCGGGCGGCGCGCCGATTGCCTCCCATCACTCCCCGCTGTTCAAGATATCGCCCGAACCGGCCGTAGTAACCGGTGCCACGGCCATGACGGCAGCGGCGCTGGAGCTGCTGGCTCCGCCACGGAGCTAAACCGTCCGGGGAGAGACATGGATGCGATTTCACGAGGAACAGCGGTTCTCCCCCGGCGTGCTCGCGGCAGTGCTAGCCGTCATCGGCGCGGTCGCGATCGCGGCACTGGTCTCCGCGCCGCGCAATGAGGTCGCCGGCGCGCTCGCGTTGCTCGCGGCAGTGGCGGGCATCCTTGCAATCCTCCAATATGCCTTCCGCCTCGTGACCAGGGTGGACGAAACGGAGATCGAGTTCGGCTTTCCGGCCGGACTGCGCCGGCGCGTGCCGCTCACGGACATCGCTCAAGTGGAAGCGGTGGCTTACCGGCCGCTGCGCGATTTCGGCGGGTGGGGGCTCAGGGTCGGGCGCGAGGGACGGATGTACAGCGCGCGCGGCAATCGCGCGGTGAAGATCGTGCTGCGCAACGGCAAGGTGCTCTTCATCGGCTCCCAGCAGCCCGAGAAGCTGGCCGGATCGATTCTCGCGGCCCTCTGAGAAGGCGTTGGGAGGGCCCGAGCGAAGGCGAAGTGCCACAGGTCGCACCGGCCGCGACGGCGCCATCCTCCCGAACCGAGCCACCGGATTGCCGCGGCGCCCCGCCCCTGTATAAGGGGCGACCGTGCCTCCGCCGCTCGGGCCAGGGGGTCAGGGGACCGCGCACTTCTTCATGCCCATCGTCATCGGCCTCGGCGGCATTCTCGCCATCCTCGCCATCGCCTTCCTGCTCTCCAACAACCGGCGCGCCATCCGTCCGCGCGTGGTCGCTTCCGCCTTCGCACTGCAGGCCGGCATCGCGCTGCTGGTGCTCTACGTGCCGGCCGGCAAGGCCATCATCGCCGGCATGGCGCAGGGCGTCTCGAACCTGCTGCATTATGCGCAGGCCGGCACGGATTTCATCTTCGGTCCGCTGGCCCGGCCCGAAGTCGGCGGCACTAGCTTCGCCATCGCCGCGCTGCCGGTCATCATCTTCTTCGCCAGCCTCGTCTCCATCCTTTATTATCTCGGCATCATGCAGCTCGTCGTGCGCTGGGTGGGCGGCGGCATCCAGAAAGTCACCGGCGTCTCGAAAGTGGAGAGCCTGTGCGCCGCCGCGAACGTCTTCGTGGGGCAGAGCGAAAGCCCGCTGGTCATCCGGCCCTATCTCTCCAGCCTCACGCCCGCGCAGCTCTTCACCGTCATGTCGAGCGGCATGGCCGGCGTGGCGGGGACGATCCTCGCGGCTTATGCCTCCATGGGCATCCAGATCGACTATCTGCTCGCCGCGAGCTTCATGGCGGCGCCGGGCGGCATCCTGATGGCCAAGATCATCATGCCGGACCACCCCGACGATGCCGAGATCGAACCGGTGATCCTGCCGGACGCGACGCATGAGGAAGAGAAGCCCGCCAACATCATCATGGCGGCGGCGCAGGGCGCGCAGACCGGCGTCAAACTGGCCGTGGCCGTGGGTGCCATGGTCCTCTCCTTCGTGGCGCTGGTCGCACTTGCGAACGGGCTCCTCGCGGGCGTGGGTGACTGGTTCGGCTATCCCGGCCTCAGCTTCCAGATGCTGCTCGGCAAGATCTTCGCGCCCGTCATGCTGCTGCTCAACATCCCCTGGAGCGAGGCACAGATCGCGGGCGGCCTGTTCGGCACCAAGGTCGTGCTCAACGAATTCGTCGCCTATATCGAGCTCGGCCAGGTCCAGGGCGCGCTTTCCCCGGCCACGATCGCGATCACGACCTTCGCGCTCTGCGGCTTCGCCAATTTCTCGTCCATTGCCATCCAGATGGCGGTCACCGGCAATCTCGCGCCCAATCAACGGCCCATGATCGCGAAACTGGGCATCAAGGCACTGATCGCCGGCAGCCTCGCCAACCTGATGAGTGCGGCGCTGGCGGGGCTGATGCTCAGCCTCTGACGCGCTGCCCAAGACCTCTTGAAGTTGACGCAGCGTCAACTGGCATAGACGCGGCATGACCGAGTCGCTCGATATTGCCGAAGTCGCCCGCCGCACGGGCCTGACGGCCCGCGCACTGCGCTTCTATGAAGCGCGGGGGCTGGTGACGCCGCTGCGCACGGCATCCGGCCGGCGACATTACGGCCCGGCGGAGCTGGAGCGGGTGCATCAGATCCTCGCGCTCAAGCGGGCCGGGCTCAGCCTTGCGCAGATCCAGCGCATTGCCGCCGGCCGACGGCTGGACCTGCGCGCGCTGATCACCGCACAGATCGCGTCGCTCACGGCGCAGGCGCGCGAGATCGCCGACGCACGCACGCGCCTCTCGGCCATCCTGTCCCGCATCGATCGCAGCGAGCCCATCGATGTCGCGACCTTCTGCTCGCTGATCCGGGATGGAGAAAGCACCATGAACACACAGACCTGGCGGACAATCACCGACCAATATCTGACCGAAGACGCAAAGGACGATTTCGCCACGGCTCACGCCGCACTGCCGGCGGATTTCGATCAGGAGCGCTATGCCGCACAGTGGGCCGACCTCGGCGCACGGATCAAGGGCGCCCTGCCGCTCGACCCGGCCGGGGAAGAGGCACAGGCTTTGCTGCGGGAATGGGAAGCGCTGCTCGCCCCCTTCCAGGCCGTCGCGACCCCGGCGATGATGCAAGGCGTGACGCGGCTCTATAACGACATGGAAAGCTGGCACGGCACGGGCGAAGGCAAGGCCGACCCCGGGTTCGACGCCGCTGTCTTCCGTTTCATTCAGGAGGCGGCGCGGGCAGGCCGCGCCTGATTTCCGCGTGAGGAAAGGTGCCGGCGCCTCAGCGCGTCGGCACCGGTTCCTCGCCCGAATAATCGTAGAAGCCCCTGCCGGTCTTGCGGCCATACCAGCCCGCCTCGACATATTTGACCAGCAGCGGGGCCGGACGGAACTTGGGATCGCCGGTGGTCTCGTGAAGCACCTTGCAGATCTCCAGGCAGGTATCGAGGCCGACGAAATCCGCCAGCGTCAGTGGACCCATGGGATGATTAAGGCCCAGGCGGATGGCGGTGTCGATATCCTTCATGCTCGCCACGCCCTCGCCCAGCGCGAAGATCGCCTCGTTGAGCATCGGCATGAGGATGCGGTTGACGATGAAGCCGGGGGCATCGAAGGCATGGACCACTTCCTTGCCGAGCGTGCGTGCATACGCTTCCACGGCGGCAACCGTCTCCGGCGCGGTGGCAAGGCCCCGGATCAGTTCGATGAGTCCCATCACCGGCACCGGATTGAAGAAATGCACACCCACGAACCGCGCCGGGTCCCCCGTCGCCTGCGCCAGCCGCGTGATCGGGATGGACGAGGTGTTGGACGCAAGGATCGCATCGGGGCCGAGCAGCTTGCCGACCTCACCGAAGATGGTGCGCTTGATCTCCTCCCGCTCCGTCGCCGCCTCGATGACCAGATCGCAGTCGGCAAAGGGCGCAAGCTCGGCAACGGGGGTGATGCGTGCCAGCGCCGCCTGCGCGTCGCTCTCCGCCATCTTGCCGCCCTCGACCGCGCGCTTCATGCGCTTGCTGATGCCGGCCTTGCCTGCTTCGGCCCGGCCGAGATCCATGTCGCGCAACAGCACCTCATAGCCGGCCTGGGCGGAGACATGAGCGATTCCGGCGCCCATCTGGCCAGCCCCGATCACTCCGATCTTGCGCATGCGCTATCCTTTCGATGAATGAACCGCCAACCATGCTAGGCTCTACTCGATCCTGAGCAACTGCATTATGACAGGTACGATGACAAGATTGGTCACTGCCCTGAACCGAATCGCGGCCCTGTCGCTTGCCTGTACCGCAAGCGCACTGCCGTCCGCCGCAGTGCCGCAACCGGCCGCGGCACCACAGGCGGGCCAGTCGATCCCGGCCGCACCCGGCATGGGCGCCATGACGGCCGGACTTCCCGGCGTCGAAAGTCCCATGCTCGGGCGCATCCAGATTTTCGAGGACTGGGCAGTGGGCTGCGACAACCGGCTCAGCTGCAGTGCCGTTTCACTCGTGCCGGAAGGAGCCGGCACGGCCTATTCCGTGCTCGTTTCCATCCAGCGGGCCGGCGGCTCCACGGGCGAAGCGACGCTGCGCCTCATCGGCGCCGATCATCTCAGTGGCCAGATCGACATCGTGGTGGACAACAAGAGCCTGACCCAGGCCACCGCGAACAAGGACATGATCGAGCTGACTGGCCCCCTGGCGCTGGACATCATGCGCGCGCTCGGATCGAGCTACGCTTTCGAAGTGCGGGAGCGCCCGAAGAAACGGAAGAGCGCGCCGGTGCTGATCGACGCGCCGTCCCTGCGCGGATTGCCCGCCGCCCTGCGCTACATCGACGAACAGCAGGGCCGGGTGGGCAGCAAGGGCGCGCTCGCTGCGCTGGGCGACGGCCCGGCGGATCTCGCCAAGCCGCTGCCGCCGGATAGCGACCTCGCCCCCGCGGCGCCGGCCGTGCCGGACAGCCCGCCCCCCATCTTCACGGCACAGGAGCAGATCGCGGCCCGGCAGCTCGCGGCTTGCGAGGGACAGGTCGACGCAGGGCCGCCACTGGAAACCCACCGGCTCGATCCGCAGCACGCCCTCATTCTCCTGCCTTGCGACAGCGGCGCCTATAATGTCAGCATGGTGCCGCTCCTCGCGACCGGCGGGGACGGCCAGTGGCAGTTCAGCATTGCCCGCTTCGACCATGTGCCGGGCTTCACCGGCGATCCCGGCACGCCGCCCATGCTCGTCAATGCGCGCTGGAATCCGGCTCGAGGCGAGCTCTCCAGCTTCGCCAAGGGGCGGGGTCTGGGCGATTGCGGCACTGCGGAGACCTATCGCTGGGACGGTGCCCTGTTCCGGCTGACCGAGGCGCGATCCATGCCGGTGTGTCGCGGCGCCTGGGAATGGCCGGTCCTCTATTCGGCGGTCAACGCGAAGGGCTGAAGCGCCCGGCCTCCCAACGGCGGCCAAACGAACCGGGCGCACGGATACGAACCGTGCCCCTTGACGCCTCTCTCCGCTCCGGCGATGTCCACGCCGTCGAGGTTCTCCGTCTGGCCCATGCCGGACGGAGCCAAGAGGGAAGCCGGTGGAAAGCCGGCGCTGCCCCCGCAACTGTAAGCGGCGAGCGGCGGTCATCACGCGTCACTGGCAAGCACGCTTGCCGGGAAGGCCAGACCGTCCGCGCCGACCCGCGAGCCAGGAGACCTGCCTCCGACGCGATAACGTCCACCGGCGGGGTGTCCGGGCTGGTCGCTTGCCCAGCCGTGCCTGTCACAGGCGCGCGATGGATTCTGGCGTCCGTCCGTTGCTCCGTCCCAATCGGGATTATGACGCAGTGACCC
The DNA here is from genome assembly GCF_000283515.1 of Sphingobium sp. SYK-6. GTDB lineage: Bacteria > Pseudomonadota > Alphaproteobacteria > Sphingomonadales > Sphingomonadaceae > Sphingobium > Sphingobium lignivorans. The sequence continues at coordinate 329,239 of NC_015976.1, read as the reverse complement.
AGACCACCCAGCCCGCGGCCCCCGCTACGAACGACAGCACCGTCCGGTTGATCGACATGGTGTTTCCCGGCGACACCAATCACCACGGCACGCTTTTCGGCGGTGTTGCGCTGGCGCATATGGACAAGATCGCCTTCCTTGCCGCGACCCGTCACGGCCGGGCGCCGTTCGTGACGGCGGCCTCCGAGAAGATCGACTTCGCCGCGCCGGCACGCACCGGGGACATGATCGAGGCAAGCGGACGCGTGGCCCGCGTGGGCAACAGCGCGCTGGATGTTGACGTGGAACTGGTCGCCGAAAATCCGGTGACCGGCGAGCGTCGCCTGTGCACCCGGGGGCGCTTCACGCTCGTCGCGGTCAAGGGGCCTGGCACGCAACTTCCGCTGCCCACACTGACGACGGAGAGACACGGGGAGCCAAGCGCCGCTCCCGAGGACGGCATGCTGCGCATGGTGGACATGGTGTTCCCGCCGCAGACCAATCATTATGGCACGCTCTACGGCGGCGACGCGCTCAAGATGATGGGCAAGGCCGCGTTCATCGCCGCGTCCCGCCATGCAAGGGCCGTGATCGTCATGGCGGCTTCCGATCGGATCGAATTCGCCTCGCCCATCCGGTCAGGCGAAATGGTCGATCTCGCCGCGCACGTGCTGTCAGTCGGACGCAGTTCGTTGCGGGTCGCAGTCGACCTGCGGGCGGAAGATCTCATGACGGGAGAGCGCCGGCAGTCGGCAGCGGCGACCTTCACGATGGTCGCCGTGGACGGGGAAGGACGACCCAGCCCCTTCACGCGGTGACCATACGGCAGGAGGGGGCCCGGACGCCGCGTGAAACGAATGCGGCGCCCGGGCGAGATCCGGCCTCAGCCTTCCACGGCCGGGACGATCTTGATCTCGACGCGACGGTTCTGCGCCTTGCCCTCGGGGGTCTCGTTCGATGCGATGGGCCGCGTCTCGCCATAGCCCATCGTCGCCACGCGCACCCGCGCGACTCCGTGCGACGCCAGATAATCGGCTACGCTCTGCGCGCGCCGCTCGGAAAGCGCCTGGTTATAGGCTTCCGTACCATCCGAATCGGTGTGGCCGAGCACATCGATCATGGTCTTGGGATATTCGGCGAGCGTTGCGGCCACTTCGTTCAGCGTGGGCTGGAACTGCGGCTGGATGCTCGATTGATTGGTTGCGAAAGTGATGCCGGAGGGCATACGCAGCAGCAGCTCGTCGCCCTGACGCACGACATCCACGCCAGTGCCGGCAGTGCGTTCGCGCATCTTCTTTTCCTGCGCATCCATATAGGCGCCGACGCCCGCGCCGGCGATCGCGCCGATGCCTGCGCCGACGATCTTCTCGGTCCTGTCGTTCCGGCCGCCGAGCAGATCGCCAAGGAGATAGCCGCCCAGGGCACCGCCGACGCCGCCGATCGCTGCCTTGGAGATTGTGCGGTTACCGGTCTCGGGGTCCGTGACGCAGCCGGAGAGAGCCAGTGCCGCGAGCGCCGCCCCGGCTAGGGCAATTCGGGGGTGGCTGCGAACGTTCATGTCTTTCTCCCTCATCCTTTACAGGGCCCGCCCAGCACGGGCGCGCCCATAACGCACCTCAAAACCTGATCGTTCCCTGAACGGCCATCCCTCCTGGGAACCAATTCTGGCATCCGGCGCCGGTCGTTCGCTCTCGCGCCAAAATAAAAGGCTGCGGGAAGCAGGGCAATATAATCTGCCAAAATCCGCCATCACGCTGACTGCCTGGACATGCTCTCCGTTGTGGCGCGCCGCAAAAAAATGTCTATTAGAGTCTCACTTCATGCCCCTCCCTGAAGTCACCCCCGCTTTTCCATGGATCGATCTGGCGATCGTCGTTGCGCTCGCCGCCATCAATGGCCTGTTCGCGATGTCCGAGCTGGCGATCGTATCCGCGCGCCGTCCGCGCCTTCAGGGAATGGCCAAAGCAGGGAAGCGAGGGGCGGCCGCCGCGCTGGAACTGAGCGCCGAGCCAGGCCGCTTCCTCTCCACCGTGCAGATCGGCATCACCCTCATCGGCGTGCTGTCGGGCGCCTATTCCGGCGACAAGCTGGGCGGGCCGCTCGGCGCCATCATCGCCAGCTATGGCGTCGCGCCGAATATCGCCGAGAATGCGGGCTTCACGATCGCCATCCTCTTCGCCACCTATCTCTCGCTGATCATCGGCGAGCTGGTCCCCAAGCAGCTGGCCCTGCGCAATCCCGAGCCGCTGGCGGTGGTGATCGCGCCGGTGATGCAGGGACTGGCCCGGGCCACGGCTCCTCTCGTCTGGCTGCTGGACAAGTCCAGCGAGCTGGTGTTCCGATTGCTGCGGATCAAGCCGGATTCCTCCAATCATGTCACGGCCGAGGAACTGCAGCTCATCGTGGCCGAAGCGAGCCGGCAGGGCGTGATCGAGGAAAGCGAACGCGCGATCATCTCGGGCGTCGTGCGCCTCGCGGACCGGCCCGTTCGCGAAGTGATGACTCCCCGCCCGGAAGTGGACTGGCTGGACGCGGACGGCGACGCTGCCGACCTGCGCCAGAAACTGCTGGCAACTCCCCATACGCGGTTGCCGGTGGCGCAGGGCAGCGTGGAAGACATTATCGGCGTGGTGCAGGCCCGCGACATCATGGCGGCGCTGTTCCGCGGGGAAGCGCTTGACCTGCGCGCCTTGATGCGCACCGTGCCGATCGTTCCCGATCAGGTGGATGCGATGGACGCGCTCAACCGGCTGCGCGAAGCCGACGTACCCATGCTCATGGTCCATGACGAATATGGTCACTTCGAAGGAATCGTGACGCCATCCGACCTCATGTCGGCCATCGCAGGCGAGTTCGCCTCCGACAGCGATCTCTACGCGCAGCCCATGGTGACGGAGCGGGAGGACGGATCGCTGCTGGTGTCGGGCCAGATGTCCATCGATGCGCTGGCCGAGCGGCTGGATATCAGCCTGCCCGAGGACCGCGACTTCGCAACGGTGGCCGGCTTCGTGCTGGCGGTGTTGCGTCGCCTGCCTGAGGAAGGTGAGAATTTCGACCAGCAAGGATGGCGTTTCGAGGTGCTCGACATGGACGGGCGCAAGATCGACAAGCTGCTGGTGAGCGCCACGACCGACTGAAGCCGTAAACCCGTCGCCGTTGCTGGAGGAGAGGCGTCAGGTCAGGCGCATGTGCAGGAACTGGCTGAACGCGTTGGCCTCATAATGCGAGAAAGCCGGCCCATCCGTGAAACCATGGGCGCGATAGAGCGCCAGCGCGGGCTCAAACGCTTCGCCACGGCCCGTTTCCAGCGAGAGCAGCACGAAATCCAGCCCGCGTGCCGCCTCCACGAGATGGACGAGCAGTGCCTTGCCGACACCCTGCCGCAGATGATCGGGATGTGTGCGCATCGACTTGATCTCGCCATGGCCCAGGGCGATCCGCTTGAGCGCAATCATACCGGCGAGCGCCTCGCCCTGCCAGGCGCCCCACAGGCTGAGCGAGGGCTCCTCATAGCCCGAGAGATCGAGAGCCCAGACATGGCCGGGCGGCGATCCCTCCGCACTTCACACGAAAGGCGGCCCGGCCACTTTGCTCAGATTGTCAAGCTGTCGCCCCGCGCTCTAGGCTGATCGACATTCAACCTCTGGGGCGCGTTGCCTCCCAGTAAAACGTCATGCTGAAACAAGTTCAGCATGACGAAAATATTGGATGAATGTCGTCCCGCGCTACAGCGCCGCTTCATAAATGCGTGCGGCGTCCTCTTCGGTCAGGTCGCGCAGGTTGCGTTCGAGGAGGCGCGTTACTTTCATCGCGGAGCTGGCCATGCGGGGAATGGCATTGGCACTGATGCCCATGCCGGAGAGTCCGGCGGGGATGCCGACGCGGGCAGACAGGTCGGCCACGAATTCGATGCCGGCACGGGCGGTCGCTTCGTCGTCCGGCCCGTCGGGGATGCCCATAGCGCGCGCGATGGCGGCATAGCGCCCCGGAGCCGCCGCGAGATTGAAGCGCAGCACATGCGGGAGCAGGATGGAATTGGCGACCCCGTGCGGGATGTGGAATTCCCCTCCCAGCGGATAGGCCAGGGCATGCACCGCGGCGGTATTCACCGGGCCGAGGCACAGGCCGCCATAATAGCTGGCGCGCAGCATCGCCTCGCGTGCCACCAGATCGGTGCCGTCGGCGCAGGCGCGCTCGAGATGCGATGCGATCAGGCTTATGCCTTCCAGTGCGAAGATGTCGACCACGGGATGAGCGAAGCGGTTCGCATAAGCCTCGATACAGTGGGTGAGCGCATCCACCCCGGTCGACGCCGTCACGGCGCGCGGCATGGAGACGGTGAGTTCCGGATCGAGATAAGCGAAATCAGGGATGAGCCAGGGGCTGACCACGCCTTTCTTGAGATCCTCCTCCTCGTCCCCGAGGATGGCGATGGGCGTCACTTCGCTGCCGGTGCCGGCCGTGGTGGGCACGCAGGCGAGCGGCAAGGCCCGGCCGGCGAGCAGATCCACGCCTATGACCTCATCGATGCCCTGCCGTCCGTCCGCCAAGGCAGCGACGAGCTTGGCCACATCCATCGCGCTACCTCCGCCCAGGCCAATGACGGCATCGGCCCCGCAGGCGCGCGTGGTCGCCAGAGCATCGTGGAAATTCTCGATGGTTGGCTCGCCGGTCAGCGCGTCCCAGACGGTCACGCTCATCGCCCGGGATTCCAGCGCCGCGATCAGGGGCGCGCACAGGCCGCGTGTCGGCGGGGTGGTGACGAGAAGCACCGAGGTCGCACCCCGTGCGGCGAAATCCTCCGCGCAGGACAGGACGACGCCCTGTCCGATCCGGACCACGCCGACATTGAAGATCGTAACGGGGCGGTTGAGGCTCATGCGCGCAGGTCCGTCTGGCCATTTCGGAAACGGCGCACCATTGCGAGCGAACGCCGGGTGCGACTTGCACGAGGCGGAACTACGCGTTGAACAGGGCGCGCGGCGGCGCACCGGCCGAGAGTCGGTGCCGCGTCAGACGCTCTGGGTGGCGCCTGCGGATGGCGCGCCGCCGGCGGCGAGCGCTTCCAGCTTTTCACGTCGATAGACACGCGGCGCCTCGCCGAAACGCTCCCGAAAGCTGCGGGCAAAATGGGGCGCGCTATTGAAGCCCCAGCCGAACGCGATGTCGGTGATGGTGAGATGGGCGCAGGCTGGATCAGCCATCTGCCGGGCGCATTCCTCCAGCCGGCGGCGCAGGACATAGGCCGAGGCGGTCTCATTCCCCGCCGCGAAGATCATGCGCAGGTAACGGGACGATACCTTGAGGCGCGTGGCGATGAAGCCGGGGCTGAGATCGGGATTTCGGAGATTCTCCTCGATGAAGAGACGCACCCGGGCATGGCGGCCGGTGAGGACTGCGGAAGAGGAGATGAGGTCATCGAAGCCGATCGCGAAGGCGGTGGCCAGCGCGTCCAGCAAATTGCGCGCCACGCGATTGTGGACCGCTTCCGGCAGGTCCGCGGCGAGTTGGAAATAGACACTTTGGGACAGCCCAACAGCGTGTTCGGTCAGCCCCTCCGCGGCGCGCAGGTGCCGCCCGCAAAACTGTTCCGGCGAAGGCAGATGCTCGCGTATCGTGCCGATTCCCGCGCGGATGAGGAGCAGTTCGACAGGGCCGTGCGCGGTGTAGCTGTAAGGGACAGCATTGTTGCAGAGCGACATGTCGCCCGGACCCAGGACACAATCCTGCCCGTAGTGGGAGAAGCTGGCCTGACCCGCGATCTGCAGCAGGAAGGAATAAGCGGGTTCGGCGACATGGCCGATTTCCTCGGCCGTCCGCTGGAGCGAGCCTGAGCCCATCTCGATGCGCACCAGCCGCATTGGACCCAGCGTTCCGCTGCTGAGGGTCGGCCCCGTCTCGGATTCGCCAAGTGTGGCCGTGGCCCGTTCCACCTGAGTGGCGTAAAGCTCTTCCCAGGCACGTGCTCGTCCCGCCCGGGTGCCGGGAGACACGTGATGCACTTCTATCATCGACATTGGCGCTGTTGATCCTCACCCGCTCGTTCTGGCGTCATGAGGGGCATTATCAGCAACAAACAGGCGCTGGAAAGGGGTGGGAGGCACGCCCCAATCGCTCATGGGCGAAGGGGCTGGTCAGCCGGGATCAAGTTGTCCCTCAAAAACGGATCGCCGGCCCCGTTTCCGGAGCCGGCGGCGACCGTCGGGCATTTTTTGCCTCAGTTCTGCGGCTGAGCGCCAGGTTGCGCTTCAGCCGAAGCAACTTGCTGGATGCGCTGCCGAAGCGTGGGATTGGCTTGCGAAGCCTGCGCGATCTCATTGAACTTCACTGGATCCAGCCCCTGCGCCTGAACGGCGGCAAGCATCTTGGGCTGCTTTTCTTCCGCAGGCACGGTGGCGTCCTGCTGAATTTTGCTGGCCTCGATTGCGGCGCGGGCGAAGGCCTTGAGATCGGCGTCGGTATACTGCTCGGTCGCTGCCGGCGGCATGCCAGGCTGTGCGGGATCAGCAGGCGAATTTGGCGCCGGCGCAGGCGCCGGGGCTGGGGCTGGGGTGGGCGCCGGGGCCGCTTCCTGAGCCAGAAGCGGAGCGCTTGCGGCCATCGCGGCACCGACAAGGGCCATCTTGAGGGAATTTCTCATCATGAATGCCTTCCTTTTTTTGGGGACCGTCCCCTCCAATCTAGGCGCTGACCGATATGTGACAAATATTGGTCGACCATCCGTTCCTCGACCGGGGCGGGTGGATAAAGGGTCGACAATATAACGAGAAAATATAACGCGTTGCCGATGTCACGGCATGACGGGCGATCAGCGGCCGATTTCGCGCACACGGTGTGCAGCGTCGGAAACACGGGAAATGGCCCTCTTTCCTTCCGACTGGTGCAAGTCCCGGATCGACATCGGCCCTAAGGCGAGCGATGGAGAGCTGAACTCTTCTCGTGGAAAGAATTTTCCTATCTGATATAGGATTTCCAGACGAGAGGATCAGCGGGAGAGGAAGCGTCGCCGGCTCGTCCGGAGGCGTGGAGCGCGGAGGGCTATGGAAAGCTTCAGCACGGAGGCACTGGTGTGCAGGGGGCGCGCCCAGGCCTGGAACGAAATCTATTCGACACGCCTCTCCGCGACCGACTTCATTCCGCAGCACGGGAATTTCAGCGCCGGGCTCAAGCTGGGCGGGCTGGGGCAGATCAGCCTCGCGCGGCTGGTCACGGGCCCCTGCACCATCCGCCGCACGGATGACCATATCAGCGGGAGTACGCCGCGCGTCTATTCCTTCCTGATCCAGCTCGCCGGGCGCGGGCTTTTCCATCAGGGCCTCAACGAGGCGATGCTGCGCGCAGGCGACTTCACCATGTGCGACAATGCCGTCCCGCACTTCTTCAATCTGGACGATGACGCGGAAATGCTGCTCGTCCGGGTGCCGGGAGACGTCATCAACGATTATCTGCCACACCCTGAACTGCTGTGCGGCCGCCGCCTTCCGGCGCGCGAAGGGCTCACCCCGACCGCCGCCCTGATGGCCTGCGGCCTGTGGAAGCAGCTCGAACGCGGCTTTCACTCAGCCCATGACGACAGCATTGCCCATCAGCTGCTCGACATGATCTCCACTTCCTACAGCGTCGCCTTCGGCAGCCAGCTGAACGGGCCCGACCTGGATGCGGTCTATCAGGAGCGGGTGCTCAACTTCATCGAGGACCATATCCGTGACCCCGGCCTCAACGCCCAGCTCGTGGCCGGCGCGATCGGCATTGACGCTGGCGAGCTGGCCGCCATGTTCTCGCGCCGGGGCGACAGCCTGCGGGCCTATATCCTGCGCCGCCGGCTTGAACTGGCGGCGCGCCAGCTCCGCAACCCGCGCTGGCGCGGCTCGACGGTCGCCCAGATCGCTTATGGGCTGGGCTTCACGAGCCTGCCGCTCTTCACGCGCGCCTATCGCCGGCGTTTCGGCGTCAGTCCCGGCGACTATCGCAAGGCGCAGTTCAACTGAGGCGGGCCATCTTGGGACTTCTCATCCTCCGGCCGCCGCCGGCAGCCTGACCGTCGCCCGAAGGCCGGAGTCGCCCGGGCTTTCCAGCGTCAGGCTGCCCCCATGGCTTTCGGCCAGCGCCTTCACGATCGAAAGGCCAAGGCCGACTCCGCCGCCGTGACGGCCACGCGATTGCTCCAGCCGCTCGAACGGCGCAGTGATCTGCGCGATCATATCCTCCGGCACGCCTGCGCCTTCGTCCGTCACTACGATGGCGATGCTCGTGTCTTCCTGGCGCAGCGACAGGTGCGCACGCGCGCCGTAGCGGATCGCGTTGTCGAGCAGATTGGCGAGAATGCGACGGAAGGCGAGCGGCGCGCACCGGCAGGGCATGGCCGGCTCTGCCGCCGAGAAGCTGATCTTGTCCCCTGTCTCCTGACGCAGCTCCACATAAGCGAGCGCTTCCGCCCGGGCATCAATCGTCTGGGTCGGTGCCGGCGGGCCCGTCTCTGCACGGGCGAAAAGCAGGATGTCCTCCAGCAGCCGGTTCATTTCCTCGATATCATTGACGGCGCGCATGCGCTGCCGGTCATCGGGGATATGGTCGGCCCGCAGCCGCAAGCGGGTAAGGCAGGTGCGCAGATCATGGGCGATGGCCGCCAGCATGCGCGTGCGCTCCCCCACCAGCGCGCCGATCCGCTGCTTCATGGCGTTGAAGGCTTCGCCCAGGATGCGGACTTCCCGTGCGCCGCCCGGCACGATGTCCGGCGCCGCGATATCCTCGCGGAAGGCCGTGGTCGCCTGCGCGAGCCGGGCGACCGGCCGCACCACCTGCCAGAGCAGCGTCAACAGAATGAGCAGCAGCACCGCGCCGGCCACCAGCCCGACGAGGAGATAGCGCGAGGCCAGCTGCTGGAGGGCAAGCGGGGCGCGCTCGATGGCCAGCACTTCGCCACTGCGCAAGCCAATGAGGACGCGGATCGGCCCGCGCGGCGGCTCGCCGGGCCGGCGGTTCCAGGAAAAGATGGTGCCCTCGCGCGCCTGGACCCGGAGCGGCCGGCCGCTCAGCGCCTCGGCATAGCGGCGAAATCGCTCTTCCAGCCATGGCGCCGGGCGGGCTTCACCCTCTCGCGCGCCGGTGCCCATTTCCTCGGGAAAGTGCGCAAGAAGCTCGACGCTGGTCGGGCCGGTGCTCGCGGCCGCCGCGATCGCGGGACGGAGCGCCGGGGGCGCCTGTTCGATGGCTTCCGCGATCTCGCGGGCATCTTCCGGCGCGATCAGGCGGAACATGATGGGCCGCCCGTCCGGCCACATCGCCGCCAGCAGGATCGTCATCTGCAGGGCGAGAAGGCCAAGCAGGAAAAGCGCCGCGATGCGAAACAGCAGGCTGCCGGTGATCCGCCCCATCTCAGGCGCCGCCGGTTTCGACCGCCGGGGCGAACAGATAGCCGCCGCCGCGCACGGTGCGGATCATCACCGGACTGCGAGGATCATCGCCGAGCTTGCGGCGCAGGCGGCTCAGCTGCACGTCGATCGTGCGATCATAGGGACCGGCATCGCGGCCCCGCGTCCAGTCGAGCAGCTGGTCACGCGTCAGCACGCGCTGGGGATGATCGAGCAGGGCGATCAGGAGATCGAACTCGCCCCCGGTCAGTTCCACGGCCTCGCCCTCCGGATCGCGCAGCAACCGCGACCCGGCATCCAGGCTCCACCCGGCGAAGCGATACCATCGGCCGGCCACGGGCGATGGCCGGTGCGCCTCGCGCGTCCGGCGCAGGACCGCGCGGATGCGCGCAATGAGTTCACGCGGATTGAAGGGCTTGGGCAGATAATCATCGGCCCCGATCTCCAGCCCGAGGATGCGATCGATGTCGTCGCCCTTCGCCGTGATCATGATGACAGGGATGGGCAGCGCCGCGGCATGGAGGCGGCGGCAGATGGACAGGCCGTCCTCGCCGGGGAGCATGAGGTCCAGCAGCACGAGATCCACCCGGCGCCGGTCCTTGAGCCGGTCCAGCTCGGCGCCTGAGCGGCAGGCGCCCACCTCGAAGCCTTCCCGGACAAGCAGATCGCTCACCAGTTCGCTGATGTCCTCGTCATCCTCGACAAGGGCGATGAAAGTGCGTTCCGCAGCGGGCTCGGCACGGGTCATGCGCTTCATGTCACCGGATGGCGGGCGCATCTCAAGACCCAATTGGCGGCTGTTACACTTCGTTGCCGTTCCTCACCAGGGGTTCATGGCCGGCTTACCGGGGCGGGGGATGAAGGAGACCTCATCCATGCAGGAGATTATTCATGTTCAGATCTGCGATCATTCCGGCATTCGCGATGCTGGCGACCGGTGGCGCCGGCGCCCTTGTCGCTGCTCCCGCCGAAGCGCGCGAGCACGGCCGGATCGTGAGGGCCCAGGGCCCTTATGGCGGGGGCTATGTGGCCGGCCGTCATGTGTCCCGCCAGCCCGGCTCCACGCAGGTGACGCGCGGCGCGGCGACTTATGGCGGGCGCGGTTACGGCCAGACCCGCTCCACCCAATGGGGCGACGGCGCCGTGACCAACAGCGTCGACAGGCGCTATGCCAACGGCACCGGCATGTCGCGCGACAGCTCGCTCGTGCGCAACGGCGACGGATCCGTGAGCGTCCAGCGCGATCGCACGGGCCCCGCGGGGAACAGCCAATCGGGCTGGAGCACGATCTACCGGACGGACGATGGCTACACGCGCACGCGGAGCGGCGCTACGTCCAGCGGCCGAAGCTATTCGGCGACACGCGACGTCTCCGTGAACGGCGACTCGGTCACCGTCGACCGCAACGCCGCGACCGGCTCCGGGCGTGCCGTGAGCAGCACCCGCACTTATTCCCGGCGCGATTGAGGATGACCCAGATCATGAAACTTTCCCTCACCCCCATCATGGCGCTCGCGCTTTCCGGCTGCATGGCGGCCATGGCCGGCGCGGCCCATGCCCAGCCGCAGCGCGACCCCGGCCAGTTGCTCGAGCGTGCGGACGCCAATGGCGATGGACGCATTACCCGTGCCGAATATCAGAACGCGCGAATGCAGATGTTCGAGCGGCTGGATCGCAATGGCGATGGCATCATCAATGCCGACGACAAGTCCGGCGGCATGCTGGCGCGCCGCCAGATCGGCGAACGCATCGCGCAGCTCATGGAGCAGATGGACGCCAATCGCGACGGACGCGTGACCCGCGAGGAGTTCCAGAAGGCCCCCATGCCCGTGTTCGATCGCGCCGATTCCAATGGTGACGGCGTGGTCGACCCGACCGAGCTGGCGGCATTCCGCAAGGAAGCCGCCGCCCGGCGCGCCCGCTAAGGGCGCCCCTGCCGGCGGCACCCGTCCGCCCCCCAACCTGGGTGCCGCCGGCAGATCATTGCATATGAAGGTCCGGTTCGCACCGAAGAGCCGCGAAAGCGCGGCGTCGCCGGATTGCGGTAGCGAGAGCCCCGCGGAGTCCCCCACCGGGGAAATGATCGATCAGGAAATGATGGTGCTGCCGGTGAGGATTGAACTCACGACCTCAGCCTTACCAAGGATGCGCTCTACCACTGAGCTACGGCAGCACGACCGTACGCGGAGGGTGCCCCGCGCCAGCAAGGTCGCGCCTATGGCCCTGCGGTACGGCTCTTGTCAAGGCGACTTGCGGTGCACGGCCGGGATTCGGTAGGCGCGGTGCATGAGCGAGAGCAAGGAAGACCGGCAGCAGCGACTGGCGCAGGCGCTGCGAAACAATCTTCGCCGCCGCAAAGGGCAGGCGCGCGAGCGGGCAGGCGGCACGACGGGCGGACCGGCGCAGCCAGCGCCCGGGGACAACGATCCAGTGAACTGAAGGTAGGGCCGGGAAAATCGGGCGGAGGAGACGCTCCGCTTGACAATGTTCGTTCGATCGAACAGGAAACTTCTATGGGCTCTTCCCTGACGCCTCCCCCCGATTCTCCCGGACTCGCCAGCGCGCGTGAGCAGGGGAGCGCGACTGGCCTGGCCAGTTCGGCGCCAGGAATGCCGTCCGTCACGGCTGCCGACCGCCCGGCTCAGGACCGCGCCGGTCAGGACGGCAGCCTCGTCTCCCTGCGAATCATCGAGGCGGCGATCGCGCAGTTCGCCTGCGCCGGATTTGCGGGCGCGAGCACACGCGAGATCGCGCGGGCATCCGGCACGGCGATGTCGTCCATCACATATCATTTCGGCGGCAAGGAAGGCCTGTATCTGGCCTGTGCCGATCATGTGGCCGAGCAGATCGGCGCCGTGCATGCGCCCTTGCTCGACCAGATCCGCGCGCATCCGCCCGCCGACGCCGAGTCGGCGCGGACGGCGCTTCTGGCGCTGCTGGAAAACTTCGCGCGGTTCATGCTGGCGCCGCAATCCGAGCGCTTCTCGCAATTCGTGGTGCGCGAGCAGCAGCGGCCCACCGAGGCTTTCGAGCGGATATATGCGCGGGTGATGGCGCCTGTGCTGGAAACCGCCGTGGGACTGCTCGCCCTTGCCCGGCCATCGCTGGACGAGCAGGCCCGGCGCGCCCTCGTTCTCCATTGCCTCGGCATGGCGCTGGTGCTGCGCATCGCGCGCGCCTGCGTGGCGCGGACCATGGAGGCCGAGGACATCGATCCCGAGACGGCGGACATGCTGATTGCGAGCGTCCGTCGCTCCGCCCGAACCCTGCTCATGGAGAGCTGATGCCATGAACCGCAAGCGCCTGATCATCCTCGTCGCCATTGCCGCCCTGTTGATCGCAGCGCTCGTAACGCGCGGCTTCGGCCTGTTCGAGCGTGACGATGGTCCGCTCCTGCTCTACGGCAATGTCGACATCCGCGAGGTTGATCTCGGCTTTCGCGTGGGCGGGCGCATCGCGGAAATACCGGTGGAGGAAGGCGCGCGCGTGAAGCGGGGCGATCTGCTCGCCGAACTCGACCGTGCCTCGATCGACAGCGCGGTGGCGCAGGCGGAAGCGCAGGTCGCGCAGGCCCGCGCCGAACTTCTCAAGCTGCAGCGTGGCAGCCGCGCCGAGGACGTCGCGCAGGCGCAGGCGCGGTTCACCGCGGCGAAGTCCGCCGCCGACGCAGCCGAGCGCGATTATGCCCGTCGTGCGCCGCTGGTCGAGCCCGGTGCGATCAGCCGCGATGTCTGGGACGCGACCGTCGCTGCCCGGGATCGCGCGCGGGCGCAGCTTGCCGAGGCGCAGGCAGCGCTCTCGCTCGTGCGCACGGGGCCGCGCCGCGAAGACATCGAAGCCGCGCAGGCGGCATTGCAGGCGGCGCAGGCCGCGCGGGCAGGTGTCGGCACCGACTTTGGCGATACACGGCTCACCGCCAGCGTGGACGGCACAGTGATCACGCGTGCGCGCGAGCCGGGAGCCATCGTTGCGCCCGGGGAAACGGTCTTCACGCTTGCCATCGATCGGCCGTTGCGCGTGCGCGCCTATGTGGGCGAGAAGCAGCTCAGCCGCGTGGCGCCCGGCATGAAGGTGGCCGTGACGGCCGACGGCAACCCGAAGCGCTACACCGGCACGATCGGCTATATCTCGCCGCGCGCGGAGTTCACGCCCAAGACGGTGGAGACCAGCGACCTGCGCACGGACCTTGTCTATCGCCTGCGCATCATCGTGGAGGATCCGGACGGCAAGCTGCGCCAGGGACAGCCGGTGACGGTGGAGATCACCGGGCCGGACGCGAAAGCGAACTAAGGCCATGCCCTCCATGTTATGGCCCATCCGGCATTGGTGCAGCGAGCAGGCGCGCGGGCGGTGGCATCGCCGTCCGGCGCGCCCCCGGCTGGCATGACCGCCGCCGCCACTCCCAGAGACGCCAGCGCGCCGGTCGCGCTGGTCCGCGACATCGTCAAGCGCTTCGGCACCGGCCCCGCCGCGCTGGAGGGCGTAAGCCTCACCATCGCGCCGGGCCAGGTGACCGGACTGGTGGGGCCGGACGGAGCGGGCAAGACCACGCTCATCCGCATCCTGGCAGGCCTCATGAAACCGGATGAAGGCGAGGTCTCGATCCTGGGCGGACCGCCTGTCGAGCGACTCGATTCGATCGGCTACATGCCGCAGCGTTTCGGCCTCTACGAAGACCTGACCGTCCGGGAAAATCTCGTCCTCTATGCCGAATTGCGCGGCCTGCCGCGCGCCGAACAGGGCGCGGTGTTCGAGCGGCTGCTCAGTTTCACGGATCTCGCCCGGTTCCAGACGCGTCCGGCCGGCAAGCTCTCGGGCGGCATGAAGCAGAAGCTCGGCCTCGCCTGCGCGCTGGTGAGCACGCCGCCACTGCTGCTGCTCGACGAGCCGGGCGTGGGCGTGGACCCGATCAGCCGGCGTGAACTCTGGGCCATGGTGGCGGAGCTGACCAGCGAAGGCATCGGCGTGCTCTGGTCCACGGCCTATCTCGACGAAGCCGAGCTGTGCGACCATGTGTACCTGCTGAACGAGGGCCGGCTGATCTTCTCCGGTCCGCCCGCCACGCTGACGGATTCGATCGCGGACCGGGTGATCCGCGTCACCGGCTTTTCAGACCGGCGGCGCGAGGCGCTCACGAAGGCGCTCGACAGGCCCGATGTGGTCGACGGCACATTGCAGGGCCGGGCCATTCGCCTGCTGATCGGGCAGGGCCACGGCGTGCCCGACGCCGCCGCGCTCGACCTCGGGCCGGACACGAGGGTGGAGCCCACGCCCGCTCGCTTCGAGGACGGGTTCATCGAGCAGCTCGGCGGCGGGCCGAAAGGGACGAGCGCGCTGGCCCAGGCCTATCGCGAGATCCCGCCCAGCGATGCGCCTGCTATCGAGGCGAAGGGCCTCACGCGGCGCTTCGGCGATTTCACCGCCGCCAGGGACGTGAGCTTCACCGTGCCGCGCGGCCAGACCTTCGGTTTGCTCGGCCCCAACGGCGCCGGCAAGTCGACGACCTTCAAGATGCTCTGCGGCCTGCTGACGCCGAGCGAGGGCAGCGGGTCCGTCGCCGGCCATGATCTGCGTCGAGCTGCCGCGCAGGCCCGCGCCTCGCTGGGTTACATGGCGCAGAAATTCTCGCTCTATGGCGACCTCTCCGTAGCCCAGAATCTCGATTTCTTCGCGGGGGCCTATGATCTTTCCGGCAGCCGGGCGCGCGCGGCGATCGAGCGCGTGACGGACATTTTCGAGCTGGGCAATCATCTGCGCCGCAATGCCGGCACCCTGCCGCTCGGCTTCAAGCAGCGGCTCGCGCTCGCCTGCGCGGTGATGCACGAGCCGCCGGTGCTGTTCCTCGACGAGCCGACCTCGGGTGTCGATCCCGTCATGCGCCGGGAATTCTGGACGCATATCAACGGGCTCGTCCGCCGGGGCGTCACGGTGCTGGTCACGACCCATTTCATGGACGAGGCGGAATATTGCGATCAGGTGACCCTGATCTATCGCTCCCGGCAGATCGCCAGCGGCCCCCCCGATGCGCTCAAGCAGCAGACCGCGGAGCTGACCGGCCGGCCGGACCCGACGATGGAGGATGCCTTCATCGCCCTCATCGAAGCCTCGGATGCCCATCGCGAGGAAGACGGCACGGAGAAAGCGGCATGAGCGACAGCGCCTTCCCGCCCTCCTCCGGCGAGCCGGCGCCTGCGCCGCGCGGCAGCGCGAGCCGGCGCATGCGCGCGCTGGTCATCAAGGAATATGCGCAGATCCGGCGGGACCCTTCGACGTTCCTGATCGCCTTCGCCATGCCGCTGCTGCTGCTCTTCCTCTTCGGCTATGCCATCTCGCTCGACCCGCGCGAGACGAAAATCGCCCTGGTGGTGCAGGACGAAAGCGCACCGGCCGCGCGGCTGGCGCAGGCCTATGTCCATTCGCCTTATTTCAGCGTCACGCTGCTGCGCGGCGTCGCGCCCGCGCGCGCGCTCATGGAGCGGGACGCGATCCGAGGCTTCGTCGTGATTCCCCCCGATTTCGGGGCAAGCATGGGAAAAGGGGCCCCGCATCCGATCCAGATCGTCACCGACGGTACCCAGCCCAACCAGGCGACCTTCATCGCCAATTATGCCGATGGGGTGCGGATGAACTGGATGGCGAGCGAAATGGACATGGCGGGCATGCGCGGCGCCGGGCCACCCATCGATGTCTCGCAGCGTGTGTGGTTCAATCCCGGCCTGCACAGCCGCTTCTTCCTGGTGCCCGGTGCCATCGCCGTGGTCATGACGATGATCGGCACGTTGCTCACCGCGCTCGTCGTCGCACGCGAGTGGGAGCGTGGCACGATGGAAGCGCTGATGGCGACGCCGATGCGGATGGCGGAATTCGTCGCGTCCAAGGTGCTGCCCTATTTCCTGCTCGGCCTCGGCTCCATGGCGCTGTGCACGCTGATCGCCGTCGCCTTCTTCGGCCTGCCGTTCCGGGGCTCGATTGTCGCGCTGATGGCGATTGCCGCGGCGTTCCTGCTGCCGGCGCTGGGCCTTGGCCTGTTCATCTCGGCCACGACGAAGAACCAGTTCGTGGCGAGCCAGATGGCCCTCTTCTCATCCTTCCTGCCGACCTTCCTGCTCTCCGGCTTCATCTTCGAGATCGCGTCCATGCCCTGGCCCATCCAGGCACTCACTTATGCGGTACCGGCGCGCTACCTGATCCCCTCGCTGCAGACGGTGTTCATGGCCGGCGACGTCTGGTCGGTCATCCTGCCCAACATCGCCATCATGCTGGGCTTCGGCGTCCTCTTCTTCCTGCTCTGCTTCCGGGCGACGCGGCGGAGCCTTGACGCATGAGCGGCCGCCTCACCCGGCTGAAGGCCATGACGGTCAAGGAAATCTGGGCGCTGCTGCGCGATCCCAAGTCGCGCATGGTGCTGATCCTGCCGCCGCTCATCCAGCTCCTGATCTTCACTTTCGCCACGACCCTCGACGTCAAGAATGTCGACATCGGCCTTGTCGACAGGTCCAATGGTGCCCATGCGCAGGAGCTTGTCCAGCGCATCGCCGCCAGCCCCCAGTTCCGGGACGTGATCGTGCTGCCGTCCTTCCAGGCGATGGAGGCGGCGATCGACGGCCAGAAGGTGCTGGCCGCCCTCGTCATCGAAAGCGATTTCGACCAGAAGCTCGCCCGTGGGGAGAGCGCGACTGTCGGCCTCGTGCTTGACGGGCGCCGCTCCAATGCCGCGCAGATCCTCGGTGGTTATGTGAGCCGCATCGTCGCGGACTATGGCGCGGAACTGTCCCCACGCATGGCCGCCCGGGGTGGGGGCAGCGACGTCACCCACTGGTACAATCCCAGCCTCGATTTCATGTGGTTCACTCTGCCTTCGCTGGTGGCGATCATCGTCTCCATCGCCGGCATCGCCATCACCTCCCAGGCCGTGGCCCGCGAACGCGAACTGGGGACGTTCGACCAGCTCATGGTCTCGCCGCTGCGCGCGCACGAGATCCTCATCGGCATGATGGTGCCGCCGATGCTGGTCGGGCTGTTCAACGGCATCCTGTTCCTGCTGGTCGCGCGGTTCGGCTTCGGCGTGCCGTTCAGCGGCTCCTTCCTGCTCTTCATTCTCTCCATGGCGGTTTACCAGCTCGCGCTCATCGGCATGGGCCTGCTGGTCTCCTCGGCCTCGATGACGCAGCAGCAGGCCTTTCTCGGCTCGTTCGTGGTGACCGTGCCGCTGATGCTGCTCTCCGGCTATGCAGCGCCCATCGACAATATGCCGGACTGGCTGCAGATCGTCACTTATGCGGACCCGATCCGCTACTTCCTCATCATCGTGCAGGGCCTGTTCCTCAAGGCCATGCCCGCGTCCGTCGTCTTTTCCCAGACCTGGCCGATGGCGCTGATCGCCTGCGTCACGCTCGGCGCGGCCGTCTGGCTGTTCCGCGCCCGAATGGAGTGATGTCCATGCATGCCCGCACCGTCTCCCTAACTCTGCTCCTGCCGCTGATGCTGGCCGGCTGCGTCATGGGGCCCGATTATCGCGCGCCGGCGCCGCGCATTGCCGACCAATGGGCCGGCGCGGCCGGCGCGGGCCCTGTCACGGCCGCGCCATGGTGGCGGGACCTGCACGATCCGATGCTCGATGCGCTGATCGAGGAGATGCTGGCCGACAATCCCGATCTGCGCGTGGCGCAGGCACGGCTGGCGGAGGCGCGCGCCAATCGCGATGCGGTGCGTGGTGGCCGCCTGCCGCAAGTCAATGGCAGCGCGAGCGCCAATCAGGTGGTGCTGAGCGAGAACGGCCAGATGCCGGTCGGCCAGATACCCGGCTTCGCGCGCGACTTCGGCCTTTTCGACCTCGGTTTCGATGCGAGCTGGGAAATTGATCTGTGGGGGCGGCAGGCGCGCGAGAACCAGGCGGCACAGGCGCGCGCGCAGGCCGCCGCGCTCTCCGTGGAAGGCACGCGGCTGCAACTGGTGGCGGAGCTGGCGCGGGCCTATGTCGACCTGCGCCTCGCCCAATCGGACCTCGCAACGGCGCGGGCCACCCTGGCGGCGCGCACTGCGCTTGCCGACCTGATCGCCCTGCGCGCGGCCCATGGCGAGGCGGGCGCCATCGATGCCAATCGCATTCAGGGCGAAGCGGATGCAGCGCGCGCATCGCTGGCAGGCGCGCAGGCGGCCATGCGCGCGGCGGCGCTGCGCGTGGCCGTGCTCGCCGGCAAGCCGCCCGCCGAGCTGCTGGCCCGGCTGGAAGCGCCCGGGGCCATTCCGGCGCCGCCCGGGGCCATTGCCGCCGGCCTGCCGTCCGAACTGCTGCGTCGTCGCCCGGACATCCTGTCGGCGGAACGCGAGCTGGCGGCGGCGACGGCGGACATCGGCGTTGCCAAGGCCGACCTGTTCCCGCGCCTGTCGCTCGGCCTTGCTCTCGGCCAGCAGGCGCGGAGCGTCGCGGACCTTGCCGACGAGGGAAGCACCCGGTTGCAGGCCGGGCCGAGCCTGCTCTGGCCGATCTTCAATGGCGGCCGCGCCCGCGCGATGGTGCGGGCCGCCGATGCGCGCGCGCAGGCGGCGGCGGCGCGCTACGATGCCGCGGTGATCGGCGCGCTGGCGGACAGCGAAGCGGCGATCAACCGGTTCGATCGCAGCCTCGTCGCGCTCACCGCAGCGCGATCGGCCGCGGCGCGCGAGCGCGCGGCCCATGCGCTGGCCATGCGGCGCGTCGCGGCCGGGGAAGACGACCGGCTGACGCAGGCCCGCGCCGAGCTCGCTCTGGTCGCTGCCGAGCGGGCGCAAGCGGCTGCGCAGGCGGAAGCCACGGAAGCGGCGATCGCGCTTCACAAGGCACTGGGCGGCGGCTGGGAATTCGACTCGGACGCAGTCGATTCGGCCTCGAGGCAGCCCTGACGGCGATGCGCGGCACTGCCGCCAGGAGGAGGCGGCACGACGGCGTGACCCGGTGCTTGCGATGCGTCGCAGGCGTTGTTCGGCCGCCAAAACAGGGAATGCAGGATTCACCGCGATTCGCGCCTGACATGCCCCCTGACCGCTCTGCGATGAGTTGAAAAAATAATGTAAAATCAATGGGTTATATGGGCGTCTCGCGTATGCCTGAGGAATCCTTGGTCAAGCAATTTATTTCAGATTTTTGACATGTGCTGCCCTTGATCGGGCCCGGGGGGGCTGTCAGAACCCTTCCTCCGGCAGGGCCCGACTCGCGGCTCCTGTCACAGCGATCGAGATTGGGCCTCGCGCGCGGGAAGGGCAATTCCCGTGGCGGCATTCCTGTGCCCATCGCATGGGAGACGATCGAGGCGAGAACGAGCTTTAAGGGGCGGTCACGGACATGGGGCAGAATGTAGGCCAGCAACGATATGAAGGGGTAATGGAGGGGATGGACGCAGGCGGAACGCACGATATGCCTCCCGCGCGCGAGCATCTGGAGCAAGGCTGGTCGGACGTCCGTGCCGGACTGAGACGAGGCATCGGTGTCCGCCAGTTCGACCAGTGGATCAAGCCCCTGCGTCTGGGCGCTTTCTGCACCCTCTCGGGGACGCTCGACCTGGAAGCGCCGACGGAGTTTTCCGCCAGCTATGTTTCGAGCAATTTCGCCTCCCATCTGGGCCTTGCCTGGCGCACGACGCAGCCGGCCGTGCGGGACATCCGCATCGTCCGGGCGCGTGAAGCCGCAGAGCGCGTGGTGCTCCCCGTCCGCACCAAGCAGGCGGCCACGAGCACTGCCGTGCAGAGCGCCGCCGCGACGACGCGGACCGCTCATTTCGAGCCGCGGCACGATTTCGCGAGTTTCATGACGGACGAGAGCAACATGCTCGCCTGTTCGGCCGCGAAAGCGATGGCCGAGCCCGGCAAGCCGCGCTTCAATCCGCTGTTCATCCATGGCCCCACGGGCTTCGGCAAGACTCATTTGCTGCACGCGATCGCGGGCGCCTATGGCGCCGCGCTGAGCGAAGAGGGACGCGCCGCTCCCCAAGGCGCGATTCTCTACATGTCGGCCGAGCGCTTCATGAACGAATTCGTGGCGGCGATCCGCGCCAACGACACCTTCTCGTTCAAGGCCAGGCTGCGCGCGGCGCGCATGCTGCTGGTCGACGACATCCAGTTCATCGCAGGCAAGGGGCCGACGCAGGAGGAATTCCTCCACACGCTCAACGATCTCATCGATTCGGGCGCGCGCATCGCCATTGCCGCCGACCGGCCCCCACAGCAGCTCGGCGCTGTCGATCCCCGGATTCTCTCCCGCTTCGCCGGGGGCCTGGTGGCCGATATCCAGCCGGCCAGCCTCGACCTGCGGCTGAAGATCCTCGCGGCGCGTCGCGATGCGGTCGCGCCGATCACGGTTCCCGACGATGTGATCGCGCTGCTCGCCCGCTCCATCCGCACCAGCATCCGCGAGCTGGAAGGGGCCTTCAACAAGCTCGTCGCTTATGCGCAGCTGGTCGACAAGGCGATCACCGTCGAGCTGGCGCAGACCATGCTCGCCGAAGCGCTGCGGGCCAGCAACCGGCGCATCACCATCGACGAGATCCAGAAGGTCTGCGCCGCGCATTACCGCATCGACGCATCCGAGATGCGCTCGCACCGGCGGGCGCGGGCTGTCGCCCGGCCCCGGCAGGTCGCGATGTATCTCGCCAAGAAGCTCACCCTGCGCTCGCTGCCGGAGATCGGCCGGGTGTTCGGCGGGCGCGATCACAGCACGGTGATCCATGCCGTGCGCACGATCGAGGCGATGCGGCTCGACAATCCCGAAATGGATGCCGACATCCGGGCGTTGCAGAAGCAGCTCGAGGGCTGACACCCGAACAGGAGCAGGCTTTGCGGCCTGCGCCGCGATCTGCACGGTGCGGATTGGGCTGCGGCCGGTCCGAAGCACGCGTTGACGCACCGCCAGGGCCCGACAGGCTGATTGGCGGAGCTGTGGCGAAGAGCCTTTTCCATGAGGATGGGATGGCGCGACGGGCGGCGCGAGACCCCCTGGAAGGGCCTTGCCTTGCCGGTCCAACCGGGGCGCCACGGTCTGGAAGTTTACAAAGATGACGACCCGTCGGTGTCATCTTCCGCTTCCGGGACCTTTTGATGTGGCAGACGCCAGAGCCCGTCCCGGCAAGCTGTGCGGCCCGACGGACGATGAAAATTCTTCCATTGAGAGAGAGCCCTGCTGCGCTGCGCCCGTCGCCTGCCGACGGGAAGTGGCGTCCGGCAGGGCTGCCATGGCGAAGGGTCTGTAGGACAGAGGAAAAACGAGGTCGGGGATGAATGCGCGGAGGCCAGCTCCCAGCGCACAGGCGCTGCGGACGACAAGCTTCCTCCGGCGCCTTTGGGCGCCTCCCTGCAGGCGGGGTGAGCCGTATGGCCGCGAGGCTGCTCCCTCCGGGCCGATTGCAGTCGAATCAGGCACCGCAGGAAGGCCTGGCAATGCGAGCATGCGCATCTTTCACATGGACCGGGCGCTTGCGACAATCTGATACAATCTGGACTGTCGCCGACAAACTCTCGTGACAATCTGACCCTATACAGTCCTCATCAGCGCTACTCCCCCGGCGCTGGTGAAAGAAGAGCCGCTTCTCCCCCCAGGGCTCTTCAGAATCGGTCCCCGCCGGCCCCGCTCTCCCTCCCGGAGAGCGGGGCCAAGGCGTTTATGGGCCCGGGTGCGAACAGGCGCCGTGCCTCCCGCGACGGTCTGAACGATGAAAACCCCCGCCCGGGGGAGCGAGGGTTTTCGAGTCTGGTCCTCTCGAAAGTCTTGGCCCCCGGCACGATGGGGACTGTTAGGTGCCGGGGGCCGACGAACGGCGGCGGTGGACCAGAACCGACGCCGACCGAAGCTTGTTGCCGCTTAGCGGAGCAGGCTCAGCACGCCCTGCTGGCTCTGGTTGGCCTGGGCCAGCATCGCCGTCGAGGCCTGGCTCAGGATCTGGTTCTTGGCGAGCGCGGTCGATTCCTCGGAGAAATCGGCATCCTCGATCCGCGAACGAGCATCCGTCAGGTTCGTGATGGTCGAGGTCAGGTTGCTCGAAGCCGATTCGAGGCGGCTCTGCGTCGCACCGAGATTGGCGCGGCCGGTCGCGACGGCAGTGATCGCCGTTTCGAGCGCACCCATCGCAGCCGTGATCGAGGCACTGTCGGTGGCGATGTCGAGGTCAGCGCCCGTGACAGCGGTCAGCGCCGCCTTCACAACCGAGGAGTCGATCGAGACGGTGTCAGTCGAGCCCGTGCCGACCTGGATCTTCGTCGCATCAGCAGCCGCCGTGTTGAACAGGTCGACGCCATTGTACTTCTGCGCCGCGACATTGGTGATCTGGGCCTTCAGCGCCTGAACTTCGGCGTTCAGATTGGTGCGCGCGGCCGTGTCGTTCGTGCCGTTGGCGGACTGCACGGCCAGTTCCTTCATGCGGACGAGCATGTTGGAGACGTCGGCCAGCGCGCCTTCAGCGGTCTGCGCCATGGAGAGGCCGTCATTGGCGTTGCGGCGTGCGGCGGTGAGGCCGCGAATTTCGGACGTCATCTTGGTCGCGATGGCGAGGCCGGCGGCGTCGTCCTTCGCGGTGTTGATGCGCTTGCCGGTCGAAAGGCGCTCCATCGCCTGGGACAGGCCGGCATTGGCGCTGTTGCCGGCGTTCTGGGCGCGGATGGCAGAGATGTTGGACGCGATAACAGTCATTCGAGAGTTCCTTTCCCGCTTTCAAATGGGGTCGCTGCCCTCGGGCGGTGGCGGCCACGATCCCCATAACGACGAGGGGGCGAGGAGCTTTAAGGGCGCAGGGAAAATTTTCTGGCGGCAGGGGGCCGCGGCGGTCTGTGGGCCCCTCCCTACGCGCGGGAGTCTTCCTGCAAGAGCGCCGGCAGCGCGGAAAAGTGCCTTGGTGGCTGCCGCACAAAGTTTCCCCCCAGTCCCGCGACGCGGCAGGATCTTGCCGCAACCGGCAATCACTCGCCGTGCTTAACCGAATGATAAGCATTTTCCCGTTAAAGCTGATGCACCGAAAGGGTCCGGCTCGGGGGAGCGGGGCCAAAAGAACTGGGGACTGATGCATGTTGCCTGTCGACATGAGCCAGCGCGTCCACCGGCTTTTGCCGGATCTCGGGACGTGGCTTGATACTGCCTGCTTCACCACAAGGCCGGTCGCGGCCGAGACGCCACGAGGCAAGACCACGCGGCGCATCCTGCTGGCAGAGGAAATTGCTCATGCGACCTGCCGGGACATCCTGATCGAATGGCGCGAGGGCGAACCGCGCCTCATGCCGGCGGCAGGCGGCTTCCCGGCCCGCATCGCCTTCGGTCCGCAGGACAGGACGATGGCCTTCGCGCTCATTGCCGAACTGCTGCGCCCGGCGCGCATGCCCGCCGTGGGCGATGACGCCAGCGCCATGCTGATGCGCCTCGCCGCCCGCATCGCCGCCAGTGATGCCACGGTGCTGGTGCAGGGCGAGACCGGCACCGGCAAGGAAGGCATCGCGCGCTTCCTCCACGATCATTCGCCGCGCGCGGACAAGGACTTCATCGCCGTCAATTGCGCCGCCCTGCCCGAAACGATGATGGAAGCCATGCTCTTCGGCCACAAGAAGGGCAGCTTCACCGGGGCAGGCGCTTCCTCGGAGGGGCTCTTCCTCGCGGCCAATGGCGGCACGCTGTTCCTCGACGAGATCGCCGAACTGCCGCTCGCGCTGCAGGCCAAGCTGCTGCGGGCCCTGCAGGAAGGCGAAGTCCTTCCCGTCGGCGCCACGCATCCGGTGCCGGTGGACGTGCGCGTCATCGCCGCCTGCAACCGCGACCTCGCTGTCGAGGCGGATGCCGGACGCTTCCGCTCAGACCTTTACTGGCGGCTCAACGTGATGCCGCTTCAGCTCAGCCCGCTGAGCGCGCGGCGGGGCGACATCATTGCGATCTCGGCCGCGTTCCTGCTGCGTCACCAGACCCAGCGGACGGGAAGCGCCGCGGCCAGCGACTTCGCCTGGCCCACGCCCCGGGCGATCGAGCAGCTCGCCGCCCATGACTGGCCCGGCAATGCCCGCGAGCTGGGCAATGTCCTCCAGCGCGCCATCGTGCTGCGCGAGGGAAACCGCATCGACCTTGGCGATCTCGGCCTCACGCCGAGCCCCGCCGCAGCGCCTGCGCCTTTCCCGTCGCGCGCCGCCGCCCGGCCCGCCGCGCCGGCGCGCCTGCACGACGTCGCTCGCGCATCGGCCATGGATGCCATCCGCGCCGCCCTGCGGGACACCGGCGGGCATCGGGCCCATGCCGCGCGCATGCTCGGCATTTCCGAACGCACGCTGCGCTATCGGCTCGCCGAAATGCGTGACCTGGCAATGGCCGTCTGAGGCAGGAGGACGCAATCATGGCAGGACTCTCCGTCGACAATGTGCTGGCGCTGCGCCAGTCCATCCTCCAGCGCAACAATGCCATCCGGGATGTCGCGAGCGGCGCCGCCCCGGCAGCCGGCGAGACGGCCGGCGCGCCCGGCAAGGCCAGCTTCAGTGATGCGCTGCGCAGCGCCGTCCACGAAGTCAGCAATCTCCAGTCCCAGTCGAGCGACGCCGCCGCGGCCTTCGAACGGGGCGAGACCACCGACATTGCGGCCGTGATGCTTGCCAAGCAGCAGGCATCGGTCGGCTTCGAGACCACCCTGCAAGTCCGCAACAAACTGTTGTCCGCCTACAAGGACATCATGAGCATGCCGGTATAAACCCAGATGAGCGACGCGAACATCATCACCGCCCCCGCCATCCAGCCGGCGCTCCCTGCAATATCGGGCCGGGCCGGGCCAGGCATGGAGGCCCTGCGGCTGCAGCTGACCGGCTTCATGCGCCAGCCCGCCGTGCAGCGCGCCTTGCCGCTCGCCGGGCTGCTCGGCGTCACCGCACTGGCCGGCCTCGCATGGCTGGCGCTGCGCGAGCCGCCGCAGCGCGATCTCTTTCGCGGCTTGCCGGACACGGAGAAGGCCGCCGTCGCCGACGTGCTCAGCAAGGGCGGCATCGCTTATGGCTTCGACAAGTCCACGGGCGCCATCACCGTCTCGGAGGACGATTATTTCGCGGCCAAGATGAAGCTGGCCGGCGAAGGCCTGCCGCGCAGCGCGCCGGATGGCGACACGCTGATCGACTCCATGCCGATGGGCGCCAGCCGCGCCGTCGAGGGCGAGAAGCTGCGCAGTGCGCGGGAGATGGACCTTGCCCGCACGATCGAGGCGATCGACTCCGTGCTCAAGGCGCGCGTGCATCTTGCCGTCGAGCCGCCGAGCATCTTCCTGCGCGAGCGCTCGCGGCCCACGGCGTCGGTGATGCTCCAGATCGCCAGCGGGCGTTCGCTTTCCGAAGGGCAGGTCGAGGCGATCGTCCACCTCGTCGCGTCCTCGGTGCCGGACATGGCGCCGCAGGCCGTGTCGGTCGTCGACCAGAACGGCCGGCTGCTGAGCCAGTCGACCGGCGACGGGGCGCAGACGGACCGGCAGATCGAGCTTCAGGCCAAGATCGAGGATCGCTATCGCCAGGCAGTGACCGCTTTGCTCACGCCCATCGTGGGCGCCGGCAAATTCTCGACGGAAGTCCATGCCGAAGTGAATTTCGCGGAGCGGCAGGCGACCCGCGAGACCTATCCCCAGAACGAGGCGCGGCTGCGCAGCGAGACGGGGAGCTGGAACAGCGACGCGCAAGGCAATGGCGGTGCCGCCGGCGGCATTCCCGGCGCGCTGCAGCCCAACGCACCCGTCAACCCGGCCGATCCCGGCGCGCCGCCGCCCACGCTCGACCAGGCGACGGCGCAGACGCCCGCCGCGCCCGGCATGCCGCCGTTCAAGACGGCCGAGACATTCAATCGCAATTTCGAACTTGGCCGCGAAGTCTCCGTCACGCGCGATGCGATCGGCACCGTGCAGCGCCTGTCCATCGCGGTCGCGCTGGACGACGGGCCGGACGGGAAGGCCCGCACGGCGCAGGAGATCGCCGCGCTCGAAGCGCTGGTGAAAGGCGCCATCGGCTTCGACCAGACCCGTGGCGACGTCGTGGCGCTCTCTTCCCGCAAGTTCGTCCAGTCCGAGGAAGCGGCGGCAGATGTGCCCTGGTACGAAGCGAGCTGGGTTCCGCTGCTGGCCCGCAACCTCTCGGCGCTGCTGGTGACGCTGGTGCTGCTGCTCGGCATCGGTCGCCCGCTCCTCAAGCGCTGGTCCGCCGCCAAGGTGGAGCAGCAGGTCGTCGAGGAACAGCGCACCCAGCAGCTGGGCACGGAAATCCAGGCGGAGCTGGGCCGGGTGGCCGCGCATGACCCGGAACAGCCGGTGACGCTCGACATGATCAGCTCGACCCATGACTATACCGACCGGGCCGCGCTCATCCGCAATTTCGTGAAGCAGGATCCGGACCGCGCCGCGCTGGTCGTGCGCGATCTGCTCAAGGATGGAGCCAAGGCCGATGGCTGAGAGCGAGGTTGAGGCCGAGAACGCCAGGCTCACCGGCAGCGCCGCCGCCGCCGTCCTGCTCATGCTCTTCGACGAGGACGAGGCGGCGCAGATCCTCTCGCGGCTGGAGCCGGAAGAAGTGCGCCAGCTCGGCTATGCCATGTATGACGTGGCCGACGTGGAAGTGGGCGAAGTGAACGCCGCGCTCGACCAGTTCGTGCGCAAGGCCAAGGGCCGCACCACCATCGGCTACGGCGCCAGCCAGCACATTCGCGGCGCCATGCACAAGGCGCTTGGTCCCGAGCGGGCCGACAACATGCTGGCGCGCATCACGCCGCCGACGCAATCGACCAAGCTCGCCATGCTCAAATGGATGGAGCCGGCCGAGATCGCGGCGATCATCGAAACGGAGCATCCGCAGATCATGGCGATCGTGCTCGCGCATCTCGATCCCGTGGCCGCCGCCGCCGTGCTCCAGCTCCTGCCGCCCGAAGTGCAGGATGACGTGGTCTATCGCGTGGCAACGCTCGGCCCGGTAAGCGCCGAGGCGCTCGACGATCTGGAGGAACTGCTTTCCACCCGTCCCGGCCACGCTCGGGGCGGCGCGTCGACGACGAAGCGCGGCGGCACCAGCGAGGCCGCGGCGATCATGAACAATGTCCGCAAGGATCATGAGCAGCGGATCATCAAGGCGCTGACCAAGCGGGACAAGGTGGTGGCGCAGTCGATCGAGGATGAGATGTTCATCTTCGAGAACCTCATCGAGCTCTCCGACAAGGATCTGGGCACGGTCATGCGCTCGGTGGACAACAGCCTGCTGGTCATCGCGCTCAAGGGCGCGAGCGAAGCGCTGCGCACGAAGATCCTCGGTTGCATGTCGCAGCGCGCCGCCCAGTCCATCCAGGACGAGATGGAGGAACGCGGACCGATGCGCCTTGCCGAAGTGCTGGAAGCGCAGAAGGCGATCATCGCCGAAGCGCGCCGCATGGCGGACGAAGGCACGGTAATGCTTGGCGGCCGGGGCGACGACTATGTCTAGGATCTGGTCCAGCAACAGCATTGGCGACGCGGCACCGATCGCGGGCTGGGGCGCCTTCGGCAGCCTGGCCGGCAACGGGGAGGGCTTCCGTTCCCTCTATTCCGAGGATCAGACGAGCCGCGCCTGGAACGTCACGCATCCCGCCCAGACCACGCACGCGCCCGCAACGCTCGATCCGGTCGACCCGATCGAGGAAGCGTCGCGGGAAGGCTTCCTCCAGGGCTTCCAGGAAGGGGAGCGGCTCACGCGCGAGGCGCTGGAACAGGACAATGCCGCGCGTGCCGAGCTGGCCTCCGCCCTGCGGCTGCTGGCCGGCAGCGGCGAAGGCGCGCTGGCGACGATGCTCTCGCACGCCGTGATCCGTCTCGTCGCCCAGATCGTCGGGGAAGTGCCGGTCGATGCGGACGTGCTGCAGGCCCGCTGCGAGGCGGTCGCCGCCTGCATCGATGGCGACGACGCGCGCGCCGTGCTGGAAGTCAATCCCGAGGACTTGCCGCTGCTGGACATGGAGCAGACTGGCGTCGCGCTTGCGGCCAATCCGGCTCTGCCGCGCGGATCGGTCCGCCTCGCTACCGCCGAAGGCTGGGTCGAGGATGGGCCCGACGTGCGCCTCGACAGGCTCCGCGCGCTCATGGACGACATGGAGGGGCGGCTATGAGGCAGGCCCGCTTCGATCAGGCCGTGAAGCTGCTCGACCATATGCAGGTCACCAACAAGGCGCCCCGCCATGTCGGCCGGCTGGTCGGCCATGATGCGGGCATGCTGGAAGCGACCGGCTTCAATCGGCCGATTGGCGCCGGCGCGCGCATCCGGGCCGCCGACGGTCATGCGATCCGCGCCGAGGTGGTGGGCTTTCGCGGCAGCCGCGCCGTGCTGGTGCCGCTCGATCAGGACGCGCCACTGGAAAACGGCGCGCGCGTGGAACCCGACAGCGCGGCGAACATGGTGCAGGTCGGCGAGGGGCTGATCGGCCGGGTGGTGGATGCCATGGGGCAGCCGCTCGATCGCAAGGGGCCGATCCTCGCGAACGGACAATGGCCCCTGAACGGCGTGCGCGGCAATGTGCTGGACCGGGGCCGCGTGACCGAGCGTTTCGATCTCGGCGTGCGCGCGGTAAATGCCTTGCTCACCGCAGGGCGCGGCCAACGCATCGCCATCATGGCGGGCTCCGGCGTCGGCAAGTCCGTGCTGATGGGCCAGATGATCGGGGGCGCCGAGGCGGACATCATCGTCGTGGGCCTGATCGGCGAGCGCGGCCGCGAAGTGAGCGACTTCCTCGAGACCAAGATCGGCGGCGCGCTCATGGGCAAGAGCGTGGTCGTTGCCGTCCCGGCGGATCATCCGCCGGTGCTGCGTCTGCGCGCGGCCGCCCGCGCGACGGCCATCGCCGAATATTTCCGGGCTCGCGGCAAGAATGTGCTGCTGCTGATCGACAGTCTCACCCGCTGCGCCCATGCCCAGCGGGAGATCGGGCTTTCCCTTGGCGAACCGCCGGCCATGAAAGGCTATCCGCCCTCGGCGCTGGCCTTCATTCCGCGCCTCGTGGAACGTGCCGGCGTGGACAGCCGCTCGGGTGGCGCGATCACGGCGATCTACACCGTGCTGGCCGATGGCGACGACAATGACGATCCCATCGTGGACACCGCGCGCGCCATCGTGGACGGGCATATCGTCCTCTCCCGCCAGCTGTCCGAGCAGAGCATTTTCCCGGCCATCGATGTCGGGCGCTCGCTCAGCCGCGTGATGGCGGACATCGTGGACGAGCAGCACCTTGCCGCCGCAGCCAATTACCGCCGGCTCTGGGCAGCCTATGAGGAAAATCGCGATCTCATCCTGATGGGCGCCTACCGGCCGGGCAACGACGCGACGATCGACGAAGCCGTCCAGCGGCGCCAGCAACTGCTCGACTTCCTGCGCCAGAGCAGCAAATCCACGATCGGCCTGACCGCGAGCGCCGACGCCCTCGTGGCGGAATTCGGCCGGTGAGCCGGCTCATCGCATCCCGCAAGCGGCTGCTGCGCGTGCGGCATGCCCAGCACAGCCAGGCAGTGGCGGCCGTGATGAGCGCGCGCGACGAAGCCAGCCAGATTACGGAGAATGCGCGCCGCATCGCGCTGGTCCGGGATGAACTGATCGGCAACGAAGGCGCGACAACTGGCGCGCTTCTTGCTTCGAAGCGGGAACTGGCCACGCGGCTCGAGCGCGCGGGGCGGCAACTCGACGGTGCGCTCTACGATGCGAACCGCCGGATCGACCAGCGCGATGCCGAGCGCGTCGTGGCCGGTCGGGACCGCGAGATTGCCGAACGATTGAAGGACAAGGCCCATGCGGCGCGGGAAGCGCGGCGTGAGGCCCGTCTGGCGGCGCTGCCAAGCTATCGCCGGATGCAGGACAGGGGGACCGAATGATGATCAATCTGGCGGGGCTGATGGGCCGGATCACCGGCAAGGGCATGGCCGAGGAATCGCCGCAGATGGCCGGTGGCAAGGCAGGGCAGGCACAGCCGCAGGGCATTGCCACGGGCGGCGCCTTTGCCGCGCTGGTCCGTCATGTCGCCGAAGCGGATGGGCAGACCGGGGCCGGCCGCCCGCGCCTCGTGGTGGACAACAGCGCGGACCTGGCGCCGTCCCTGGTTCCGACGCCGGCAATGAGCAATCTGCCCGCGGCGATCTCGCCGGATGGCGAGGACATGCCGGTGCTGGACGGCGGACGCCCTCCAGCGTGGCAGGCGACGACCGGGGCAGAAGGGGCGGACGGCGTGAAGTCTCAGCCGGATGATATGGTCCCGGCTGTCCCGGTTCATGTCTCCCTTGCGAAACAGATGGCGGTTCGATCCTCCCGGGCGGAGAAGATGGCCGAGGCGGAGGCGCTTGCCCTTGCCGTGCGCGAGGCACCCGAGAGCGACGCGCCGGGGGACATTGTGCCGGTGGATGAAGGCACGCCCGACACCCCGCGCGAGGCTGACCAGCCGGCGATGGCGACGACGCCGGATCGGCTCAACCCTGCTCTGGTGCAAGTGGCCCATCTCCCGGCGCCGGCGCCGACCAATGAGAGCGCCGGTGCGCCCCCGCCCGCGCGGACCAGCGTCGATGCGACCCCATCGGCAACGGGTCCGGTGCGCGGGGCCGACATGCCTTCGCCGCGCGGGGCTGCGGTCGCCATGGCAGGTGCTGCCGAGCAGGTAGAAGGCCAGCCATCCCGAGCTGCGCCGATCAGCGAGGTTGGCGTCGAAGCACCCGGAGTTCCGTCCTCACATGCCGTTGGAAAGGACATCGCAGTTTCCCGGCCTGCAGCGGCATCCGAGGCAGCAACGCCGCAGATGATCTCGCCGGACCAGCGCCCGGCATCGCCATCGACCGGCGAACGGGCCGTGGGCATGGCGGCGCAGGCGGTGAGCGAGCAGGACGGCAAGTCCGCTCCGGCGGTGGAGATACTCAGCCCGGCCGCCGTCCGACCCGCACTCAAGCCCGATGGGTCCTCCGGAACCGTGACAGCGAGCGAGGCGAAGTCCGGCATGGCCGATCAGGTGCCGGTGCCCCCGGCACCATCCTCAACCGCGACGGCCTCTTCTTCCGAGCGCCCGGCATCCTTCCATGCGTCGTCGGAAAAAGGATCGTCCCCGGCCCGTCCGGCCGCCGGTGAAGCGGCCTCGATGAGTGCGCCCGTCCGCGCGATCGTCGAGGGGCTGCCGCCGGTCCTGCAATCCGAACTCATGGCGACGCCCGTTCGTGTCGTGGCGGGGCCTGCCCCGACGGAAAGTGCCGGTGCGGCGCTCGGCGAGCAAGTGATCGACATGGGCGTTTCCGGCCAGTGGATCGACCGCATGGCACGGGAAATCACTGATCTCGCCGCCGGTACGGGGCATAGCCGGTTCACCCTCAGCCCGCCGCATCTGGGGCGGCTGGAGATCGATCTCTGGCGCGATGGCGCGGAGACCAACGTGCGCCTGCTGGCCGAGACGGATGAAGCCGCCCGACGCCTGGCCGAAGGACGGCCGGCACTGCAGGGGGATGCACGCCTTGCCTCGATCAGCCTTGGCACCATCACGGTCGAGAAGGCCGCGACGCAGCAGGACACGGCCGCACGGGACGACAGGTCCGGACAGCCGCGCGAGGGCACGAATTTTGCCGGACAGTCCGGGCAGCAGCATGGCGAAGGCGATGCGCGCGGCCGGGCCGGCCATGGACAGCAGGGCGATTGGGTCAGCCGAATCGCCCGGGATGAACCGAATCAGCGAAGCGACGCGTCCTCGCGCCTGCCCTCCGGGCGGGCAGCCGATGGCCGTGTGCGCTTTGCGTAAGGAGCAGATCGATGAGTGATGCAGCGGACAAGAAGGGCGCCGGAAAAAAAGGCGGCGGCAAGAAAAAGATGATCATCCTGCTCGGGGCCGTGGCGCTGCTGGGTGGGGGCGGCGCGGCGGCGGGCTTTTTCGTCGCCGGATCGATGCACAAGGAGGCCGGACCTCACGAGGATCCCAACAAGCCGCAGCTCGTGCTCAAGGGCGAGAACCCGGAGGAGATCGCGAACCAGGGGCTTGCCAAGGCGAAGGAAGCCGGGGCGGCAGCCCTTCCGGAGGGCAAGGGCGTCGACTTGCCGCGGCCGCAGAATCCCGCGGCTTATCAACCCACTTACTTCCAGATTCCGGCCCCCTTCACGTCGAACCTGGCGGAGAGCGATGCCTTCGCGCAGATCTCCATTGCCGTCTCGACCTATTATGACAATCGGGTCATCCAGGCGGTCCAGAGCCATGAACTCGCGATCCGCTCGGCCATCCTCATGATGATGGCGCAGCAGAACGAGATCGACCTTTCGACCCCTCAGGGGAAGGAAGCGCTGCAGCAGAAACTGCTCGAAATTATCAACGGAACGCTCAAGGCGAAGACCGGCTACGGCGGGGTGGATAACGTTTATTTTACCAATTTCGTTATTCAGTAGCGTCCGTGTCCGACCGGGGTCGGATGGGGACCAGAACGAATGAACGACGTGCAACCTTATGCCTTCGGGCGGCAGGGCCCGGTGCCCTCCGCCGCGATCGGCGGGCTGGAGAAGCTGGGCGACCGCCTGGCCAGACGGCTGCGCGGGATCGTGGAGCCATTCAGCGGCGGCCGGCCCCTGGTCAGCGCCAAACCCCTCGACGACACCATGTTCATGATGTGGGACGCTTGCGTCCCTGCCTTCGTGAATCTGTCCATCTATCGGCTGCCGCCGATCAAGGGACCGGTCACGTTGCGGATCGATGCGGAACTGGTCTCGCTGCTGGTCGATCGCTTCTATGGCGGCCATGGCAAGCGGCTCACCGGCGAGCGCCGTGAATTCACGCCCACCGAGGTCCGCCTCTCCGCGCGCCTCGCCGAGCAGATCATGGCGGCGCTGGTGCAGTGCTGGTCCGAGATCGTGCCCGTCGAGGTCATGCTGGTGGGGCGCGAGACCAATGTGGCGCATGCCGAGCTCATGGCCGGCGAGACGCCCGTGCTGGTCCAGTCCTTCGAGATCGATATCGGCGATCGCACGCCGGGCCTGATCGAGATCGTCTACCCGAAGGATGGCTTTGCCGGCCTTGAACTGCCGGGCGGCAGCAAGGTGCCCGAGGAACTGCGCGTGGCGGACCCGCTCTGGCAGCGCCAGCTTTCCCGCCGGCTCGAGGACGTGCGCTTTTCCGCACGGACGGTGCTGGCGCGGCCCAATCTCAAGATCTCGGAACTGGTCGCCCTCAAGCCGGGCGACGTCATTCCCATCCATATCGCGCGGAACCTGCCGCTGCTGATCGGCGACCGCATCTTTGCGCAGGGCACGATCGGCGAACAGGACGGCTGCGCAGCCTTCATGATCGAAAAACTGGCCTGAGGACACGAAATGAGCGACATGACCGAAGCACCCAGACTGGATGCTGATACCCGGGCCGACGGTGGATTCGGCGGCAACATGCGGCTGCTGGCGGACATTCCCGTCCGCATGTCGGTCGAGGTCGGCTCCACCCAGCTGCGCCTCGCCGAAATCATGCAGCTTGGCGAAGGCAGCGTGGTCCAGCTCGACCGGCAGGCCGACGAGCTGCTCGACATCATGGTCAACGGCACGCTCGTCGCGCGCGGCGAGGTGGTGACGGTGAACGGGCGCTATGGCGTGCGCATCGTGGAGATCGCTTCGGCAGAAGCGCGCCTCGCCGGCATCGAGCGCCGCGCATGAGCGCGCTCGGCTGGTACTTCCTCAAGCTGCTCATCCTGCTGCCGATGGTCGGCGGCATGGCTTATGGCGCGCTCTGGCTGTGGCGCAAATATCAGCCCGGCATGATCGCCGGCCAGCGCGACCGCATGGTGCGCCTCGTTGACGTGATGCCGCTCGGCACGCTCGGCAAGCTCGCGGTGGTGGAGTTCGAAGGCAAGCGCCTGCTGCTCGCGGTCTCGCGCGGCAAGGTGGAGAAAGTCGCGGAAAGCGACATGCGTCATGGCTAGGATGCTGCGGCTCTTCCTGCTCATGCTGGCGTTTGTCGCCGGCGCGGCGCTCATGGCCGATCCCGCGCTGGCGCAGGCCGCGCAGGCACCGGCCACCGGGGCCGTCGCGCCCGCCGCGGCGGATGCCTCCGGCGCGCTGACCCGCGCTCTGGACGATGTTTCGGGCGAGGGCCGCCCGCTCTCGCTCTCGCTGCAGATCCTCGTCCTCATGAGCCTGCTGACGGTGCTGCCGTCGCTCGTGCTCATGATGACCAGCTTCACCCGCATCATCATCGTGCTTTCGCTGTTGCGCCAGGCCCTCGGCCTTGCCCAGACGCCGCCGAACCAGGTGCTGGTCGGCCTTGCCCTCTTCCTCTCGATGTTCGTGATGCGGCCTGCGATCGACCAGATCTCCGCCACGGCCTACACGCCTTATGGCGAGGGGCAGATCACGGTGGAGGAAGCGATCAGCCGCTCAGCCCGGGTGCTCCACGGCTTCATGACCAAGCAGACCCGCCAGAGCGACCTCGCGCTGTTCCAGAACCTCGCCAATGCGCCGGCCTTTCGCTCGCCGGACGACATTCCCTTCTCCATCCTGCTGCCAGCCTTCGTGACCAGCGAGCTCAAGACGGCCTTCCAGATCGGCTTCATGATCTTCCTGCCGTTCCTCATCATCGATCTGGTGGTCTCGTCCACGCTGATGGCGCTCGGCATGATGATGCTCTCGCCGACGATCATATCGATGCCGTTCAAGCTGCTGCTCTTCGTGCTGGTCGACGGCTGGGCCCTGACCATGGGCAGCCTCGCTGCGTCGTTCGCGACATGATCCGCGCGCACGACATGACGGCGGCTGGACCGGGAGAGGCATGAACCATGGAAAATGGTGACTTCTTCCTTGGCCTCGCCCAGCAGGCATTGTGGGTGGCGGCGCTCGCCACCGCGCCCATCCTGCTGCCCGCGCTGCTCGCCGGGCTCATCATCGGCATGATCCAGGCCGCGACCTCGATCAACGAGGCAACTTTGTCCTTCGTGCCCAAGCTCATCATCGTGGGAGCGACGCTGGTGCTGTTCGGCGGCTCGATCCTGATGCTCGTGGTCGATTTC
This sequence comes from Sphingobium sp. SYK-6, assembly GCF_000283515.1. Lineage (GTDB taxonomy): Bacteria > Pseudomonadota > Alphaproteobacteria > Sphingomonadales > Sphingomonadaceae > Sphingobium > Sphingobium lignivorans. The sequence goes on along the minus strand of NC_015976.1, from coordinate 293,934 downwards.
ACGCGCGAAGTGTTCGAGCGGATCCCGGACTTGCTCTCATGATCGCACCGGGTTTCGCCGGCGTCGAGGCGCAGCTCTGGCTCTGGCTGCTTGCCATGATCCGGCCGGGGGCGGCCTTCATCGCGGCGCCGATCTTCGGCGCCGCGGCCGTGCCCCTGCAACTGCGCATCATCCTTTCGCTCGCCATCGGCATCGCCGCGCTCAACAGCGTGCCCTTCACGCTGCCGGACGACGGGCTGGCCAGTGTCACGGGCATCGCGTTCGTCGCGGCGGAAGTGGTCGCCGGGCTCAGCCTCGGCTTCGCGCTCCAGATCGGCTATTCGGCCGCCTTCATCGCGGGCGAGTCGATCGCCAATGCCATGGGCCTGGGCTTTTCCACCATGGTCGATCCGCTGTCCGGCAATGCGACGCCGGTCGTCGGCCAGTTCCTCTCCATCATCGCCACTTTCCTGCTGCTCGCCATGGACGGCCATCTGCTGCTCGTCCGCTTCATCGTGATGAGCTATCAGGCGCTGCCGCCCGGCCATCTCATGCCCGCCGGAGCCTTCGAGGCGATCGCGCGGTTCGGCGGAACGATGTTCGCGGCCGGCGCCGTCATTGCCCTGCCGGTCACGTTCACGCTGGTGCTGGTGCAGCTCGTCATGGCGATGCTGGCTCGCACGGCGCCGTCGCTCAACCTGTTCGCGGTCGGCATGCCGGCGACGCTGCTGGCCGGCCTCGTGCTGCTTGCCATCGCCGCGCCGGTGATGGGCGAAGCGATCGTCCAGACGCTGCGCGACAGCCTCGACCTCGTCCGGGTGCTGGCGGGAGGCTGAGCCATGGCAGGGGAGGCGCCCGGCGGCGAAAAGACGGAGAAACCGACTCCCAAGCGTCTTGCCGACGCCGCCAAGAAGGGAGACATCCTCCAGTCCCGCGAGCTTTCCACCGCCATGGTGGTGATGGCCGGCGTCGCCTGGCTCGCGGCGACCGGGCCGACGCTGATCGGCGCGGTGGGCCAGATGCTGGCGGACGGCCTGCGCTTCGACAGCGGGGACGTCTCGTCCTTCGCGCCGGAGCAGCGCGCGCTGCACCTTCTGGCCGTCATCGCCCTGCCGCTGGCAGGCGTGCTGCTGGCGACCTTCATTGCCGCGATCGCCGCGCCGGCCCTGCTCGGCTCGCTCGGTTTCCGGCCCCAGGCCTTCCAGCCCAAGCCGGACAAGCTCAATCCGGTCAATGGCCTCAAGCGCATCTTCGGCATCCAGGGACTGATCGAACTGGTCAAGTCGCTCGCCAAGATCCTGCTGATCGGTTCGATCGGCGCCTATCTCCTCTGGGAGCGGATGGACGTGATCCAGGGCCTGAGCAAGGCCGGGATCGAACGCGCGATCAGCGAGATGGGGTCTATCTTCATGCTCGTTGCGCTGGCCCTCGCAGCGTCACTCTTCCTCATTGCCGGCATCGACGTGCCCGCGCAGATCCTCCAGCGCACCCGCCGCCTGAACATGACCAAGCAGGAAATCCGCGACGAGCACAAGGAAACCGAGGGCTCGCCGGAAGTGAAAGGGCAGCTGCGGCGTCGGCAATATGAAGTGCTCAACGGATCGATGCGCAAGGCCGTCGAGGAAGCATCGGTGATTCTCACCAATCCCACCCATTTTGCGGTGGCGCTGCGCTATCATCCCGGCCGCGATGCCGCGCCCGTCGTGCTGGCGCGCGGCGTGGACGACATGGCGGCGGCCATGCGCGCGCTGGCGGCGGAAAAGGGACGGCCCATGCTGCAATATCCCGAGCTGACGCGCGCCATCTACTTCACCTCGCGCGCCGGCCAGCAGATCGACGAACGCCTGTTCATGGCCGTCGCCATGGTGCTCGCCTTTGTGTTCCGCATCGAGAATCGCATGGCTGGCGAAATGGATCGCCCGCACATCGACCTGCCGGACGCGATGCGTTTCGATGCGGACGGTCGAAACATCGTGAATTAAGGCTTAGCGCAACTCGTCCGTCCTTTGTTGACGGGGACACATCACAAGGCATGTGTCATGAGCGAATTATTGTCCCGCACGGGGCCCGTGGCTCGGATCGTCAGCACCGCCGAAAGGGGTTCCTCCGCCGTCCCGGCTCCGGTCCCTCCCCGGTCAGCGCATGATGAGAACGAGAGCGAGGCCAGTTATGCGCCGACCGTCAGCAGCCGGTCTTCGGCAGTGGCGGATTATGCGCGGCTGCAGGCTGACATCGCCGACGTGCTGGCCCGCATCGACCCGGCCGGCAGCAAGACCATCGAAACCGCCGGCGTGGCGGAGCGCCAGATCCTGGCAATGATGCCCAGCCCGGTCATCATGCTGCCCTTGCCGCCGACCGATCCGGCCCTTGTCGCATTCGTCGCGCAGGTCGCCCAGTCCGTGGCCGAGCGGGCGGCCCAGGCCCGGGCGGCGCAGGCGCATGCCACGCCCATCATGGTGGAAGCCGCCGCGCACTGAGCCGCGCCCGCGGGCCGCAGGGGCCTGTCCGCAAATATTCTAAAGCTTGTCGCCGCGCAGCCGTTCTGGTGCTTGAAAGGACCGCTGCTCATGGCAATCGACATCGCAGGCACGCTCGGTATTGGTTCCGGCATCAACACCGCTCAGCTCGTCGCCGATCTCACCAATGCGACCTTCGGGCCCCGGGCGAGCGTGGTCAACGAGCGCGTCAGCACGAATGATGCCCGGATTTCCGCGCTTGCTTCGGCCAAGAGCGCGCTTGGAACCTTTTCCACCGCGTTGACCGAGCTGCTCAAGACGAGCGGCTATCGGGGACAACCCGCATCCAGCGACCCAACGGTCGCTTCCGTGGGCCTGATGCAGGGCGGCGTGCCTGCCGGCCTGCCCGCCCAGCTCGAAGTGCTTCAGCTGGCGACAGCGCAGGTGCTGCAGTCATCGACGCTCACGGCCTCCAGTGCCGTCGCGGGCACCGGCAGCCTGACACTGACCGTGGGGGCCGAGAGCAAGACCATCACGCTGGCAAGCGGCGCCAATACGCTCGCCGACCTCGCCACCGCGATCAATGACTCGGGCGCGGGCGTCACTGCCTCCGTCATGACCGACCAGAACGGCGCTCGCCTCGTCCTCAAGGGCGCCACGGGCGAGAGCAAGGCCTTCACGCTCACTGCCGGCGCGGACGCGGATGCCGACCTCCAGCGCTTCACTTGGGATGGCGCGGCGGGCGGCATGACGCGCAATCAGACGGCGGGCAATGCCCTCATTCGCCTCGACAATGTCGAGATGGCGTTCGAGAGCAACGAAGTCACCACCGCGATCCCCTTCGTGCGGATCAACCTCAACAAGGCCGCGCCGGGGACCAGCGTCACCCTCGCGACCGATCAGCCGACCGCGACGATGAACGATCTCGTCCAGGAATATGTGTCGGCCTACAATGAACTGAAGCGCGCCCTGAACAGCGCCACCGCCATCACCGCAGGGACGACCGGGCTGTTGACGGCCGACCCCGGCGTCCGCGAGATGTCGCGCCGTCTCGGAGCGATGGTCGGCACGCAGCTGGCGGACAGCGGCCCCTATCGCACCCTGAGCGATCTCGGCGTGCGCACCGAGCGCGACGGCACGCTGTCGCTGGACACCGCCAAGCTCGAAGCCGCGATCCAGGCCGATCCGGCGGCCGTCACCCAGATGCTTAATCCGACGGTGCCGAGCGCCTCCAATCCCGGCATCGCGGGGGCGCTCAAGGACGTGACGGACTATCTGAACGGACCGGATGGCCCGCTCACCAGCTCCACGACCACCTATGACAAGCTCAAGGCAAGCCTGCAGAAGGATCTCGACAAGCTCGATGAGCAGCGCGGGACCTATTCCGATCAGCTGACCAAGACCTACGGCAACATGCAGACGCGGCTGCTGAAGCTGCAGGCCACGCAGAGCTATCTCGACCAGCAGATCAAGGCCTGGAACAGCAGCAACGACTGATCCGCCAGAGGCCGCAACGACTTTTCATCATCCAGAAAACGGGGAAAGCAATCATGTTCATGAGTCAGCAACCGATGCGGGCGCTGCGGCAATATGCGGCCGTGGATACCGGCAGCCGCGTGGAGGGTGCGAGCCCCCACCAGCTTGTGAAGGTGCTGTTCGACGAACTGATCCTGGCGCTCGATACCTCGGCTCTCGCACTGCGGGCCGGCGACCGCGCCAAATGCCTCGACCGCCAGACCCGCGCCCTCGCCATTCTCCACGCGCTGGAGACCAGCCTCGATTTCGAGCGCGGCGGCGAGATCGCCACGAACCTCGCGGTGGTCTATCGCGAAGTGCGCCGCCGTGTGCTGGAAGCCACGACGACCAATGACGCCGTGCCGATGGAAGCGGCGCGCGGCTTCATCGGGGACATCGCCGACGCCTGGAACCAGATCGGCTGAGGTCCCTGCAGGCCTCTCGGTCATGGCCGGCATCAGCCGCGCACTTGGCAGCGGCGCGCGGCAGCGATAGGCATCGCGCATGAACGCGCCTGTCGATCCCCCCGCCGTGCCTGCGTCCCTCGATGAGAGCTGGCGCGCCGCGCTCGGTAATGAATTCGCCGCGCCTTACATGGCGGACCTCAAGCGCTTCCTGCTGGAACGCAAGCAGGCCGGCGCCCAGATCTTCCCGCGCGGACAGGACTGGTTCAATGCCCTCGCGCTGACGCCGCTGGATAAGGTGCGGGCCGTCATCCTCGGGCAGGACCCCTATCACGGCCCGGGGCAGGCGCATGGCCTGTGCTTTTCCGTCCGCCCCGGGGTCCGGCCGCCGCCGAGCCTCGTCAACATTTTCAAGGAACTGCGCGCGGATATCGGCTTCACGCCGCCGGGCCATGGTCATCTCGACCACTGGGCGCGGCAGGGCGTGCTGCTGCTCAACAGCGTCCTCACCGTCGAGATGGGCCGGGCGGGCGCGCATGCGGGGCGGGGCTGGGAGCGCTTCACCGACGCGGTCATCGCGCGGGTGGCGGCGCTGGAAAAGCCCGTCGCTTTCCTGCTCTGGGGCGCTCATGCCCAGAAGAAGGCCGGTTTCGTGGAGGACGTGGCGCGCGGCGGCCGTCACCTCGTGCTGCGCGCGCCGCACCCTTCGCCGCTGTCGGCGCATAACGGCTTCTTCGGTTGCCGCCACTTCTCGCAGGCCAATGCGTTCCTGGAAGCGCACGGCCGCGGCAAAATCGACTGGACATTGCCGGACGCGCATTGATCCCGCTTTCCACGCTCCGCGCGCTGGGGCAGGAGGGTTGCCGGATCGACCATATGAGGATGTCTGCCCATGGCTTCCGGCCTTGCCGCTCTGCTTGACGATGTTGCCGCGATCGCCCGGCTGGCCGCTGCCTCGCTCGACGACGTTTCCGCCGCAGCGGGCAAGACCAGCATGAAGGCAGCAGGCGTGGTGGTGGACGATGCCGCCGTGACGCCCACTTATGTCACTGGCTTCTCGCCCGAGCGCGAATTGCCGATGATCTGGCGGATCGCGCTGGGCTCGCTGCGCAACAAGCTGCTGCTGCTGCTGCCCGCCGCCCTGCTGCTCAGCGCTTTCCTGCCCGCTGCGATCACGCCGCTGCTGATGCTCGGCGGTGCGTTCCTCTGCTTCGAGGGCGCGGAGAAGGTCGTCGAGCTGCTGGGCGGGCATCACGGAACCGAGGAAGCACCGGAAACGGGCGATCCGGCGCATCTCGAGCAGGCCAAGGTATCCGGCGCGATTCGCACCGACCTCATCCTGTCCGGCGAAATCATGGCCATTTCGCTCGCCGAGGTGGCGGGAGAGCCCCTGGCCATGCAGGCGCTGGTGCTTGCCGCCGTGGGCCTGGTGGTGACGGTCGGCGTCTACGGCGTCGTCGCGCTGATCGTGAAGCTGGACGACATCGGCCTGCACCTGGCTCGCCGCCAGCCCGCAGCAGTCCGGCGGTTCGGCCGGGGGCTGGTCAAGCTGATGCCCACCATCCTCGGAACACTGGAAACGGTCGGCATGGCGGCCATGCTCTGGGTCGGCGGCGGGATCATCCTGCATGGACTGGAAGGAACGCCGCTCGCCGCCCTGCCGCATGCGGTGCATGACATGGCGGCAGCCGTGAGCCACGCGAGCGTGGTCCTCTGGACGATCAATGCGCTGCTCTCTGCGGTATTCGGTTTCCTGGCGGGACTGGTGATCGTGGGGATCGTCCATGTGATCGGCATGATGCGCGGCCGCCACTGACCGGGACGAAGACGGCATCCATCGATCTGATCCCGGGTCTTTGTCCGGTCAGGGTTTGTCCGGCAGGCAGCCGAAGCCCTCGCGCAGCCCGGCCGAGCGTTCCGCCATCATCGGAATGGAAGCCGTGACACGTCGCGCGGCCGGATCGTCGCCATAGCGCACCAGCGCCATCCACGGCATGCCGGCCAGATCCTGCTGACAGCTTTCGAGGCCCCGCCCCTCCACATAACGGCAGGAGCAGGTCATGCGCGCGCCAAGGCCGGCGGCCTGCGCCGCCTGATGCCGCCATCCCGACCAGCTTATCGCGACATAGAAGGCGACCAGAGCGGCCGGCACCCAGACCAGATAGCGCGCGGCGCGATTCGCGATGCGGTTGTCCCCTTTCATCGCGAGGCGTGATAGGGCGCCGGGTGATGAAGATCAAAATGCTTTGCCGCTGGAGCGCTCTTCTCGGCGCCAGCCTGTTGCTTGCCGGTGCCAGCGCCTCGCAGGACGTGCCGGCACGGCGCTATGCCGTGCTCGCGGACAGCCCCGGCGTCTCGGCGGCGGCGCTGCGCGAAGCGATCGATCCGCTGTTCGATGCCGCGTCCGGCAAGTCCGTGGGCGAGACACGCGCGCTGATCGTGATGCGCGACGGGGAGATCATCGCAGAACGCTACGCGGAGGGCTTCGGGCCGGACAGCAGGTTCCTCTCCTGGTCCATCGCCAAGACAGTGACCGGGCTGATCGCGGGCATCATGGTATCGGATGGCAGGTTGGCACTGGACGATCCGGCGCCCGTGCCCGCCTGGCGGCAAGCAGGTGATCCCCGGGCCGCCATCACGCTGCGGATGCTGCTGCAGATGCGCTCCGGCCTGCTGAACCGCGAGCTGTGGACGCCCGCGCGGCATTCCGATCCGCTCGACATGCTGGTCGGCGAGGGGGCAGCGGATCAGGCCGCCTTCGCCGCCGCCAAGCCGCTGGTGGATCCGGATGGCCGGACGTTCAATTACAGCAGCGCGACCAGCATGATCCTGACCGGCATCATGACCGACCAGCTCGCCGGCGCGACTCGCGACCCGCGGGCGCGGCGGGACGCGATGGCCCGCTTCCTCGCGGCGCGCTTCTCCGGGCCGCTGGGCCTCACCGGCTTCACGCCCGAATATGACGAGAGCGGGACGCTGGACGGCTCGGTGATGATGCACATGACCGCGCGCGACTATGCGCGCATCGGCGAATTCATCCGGCATCGGGGACATCTGGACGGGCGGCAGCTCATCGCGGACCGGTGGTTCGACTTCATGCTCGCGCCCTCGCCCGCGAACGCGGCCTATGGCGGCCATATCTGGCTCAACCGGGCCGGAGAGCAGGCCGTGCTGTTCCCCGGCCAGGCCACGGAGCGGCTGGTGGCCGGCGTCGGCAATCGCGGCCAGTATCTGCTGGTCTCGCCCGGTCAGAGGCTGACCATCGTGCGGCTCGGCATCACGCGCGAGGACGACATGGATGCGCTTCGCGATGCGCTCGCGCGGCTTGTCCGGCGCTTCCCGGACTGAGCGCCCGCCGATTAAAGGATGAACCGTCCTTCGATGACGGTGCGGCAGCGACCGGTGAGGATGGCACGATCGCCGGACAGGCAACAGCCGATATGGCCACCCCGCGCGCTCGCCTGAAAGGCAGTGAAGCGATCCCGCCCCAACCGTGGCGCCCAATAAGCGGTCAGCAGGGCATGGGCCGAGCCGGTCACCGGGTCCTCGTCGATGCCCGCACCGGGCGCAAACACGCGGCTCACGACATCGGTGGCGATGCCCGGCGCGGTCGCGATGGTGAGGACATCGCCATGGCGCGCCAGAGCGGGGAAATCGGGTCGCAGCGCGCGGATGCTGTCTTCGTCGGGGTAAAGGAATAGCAGGTAGCCGCCTTCCCGCCAGCGCGTCTCGACCGGGGCGACAGGTCCCAGAAGGGCCGCGATGTCCGGCCGCTCCGCCGCTTGTGTCGGCCAGGCGGGCAGATCGAGCGCATAGCCATCGCTGTCCCGTCGCACCGCCAGATCACCGGCGCGGCGGGTGCGGAAGCGCAGCATGTCGACATCGTCCGGCATCAGCACATGACCGCTGGCGAGCGTCGCGTGGCCGCAGAGCACCACCTCGACGGAGGGCGTGAACCAGCGCAGCTCATAGTCCGCCCCGGCGTCCGCGGGCAGCTTCACCGTGAACGCTGTCTCAGCGAGATTGTTTTCCTGCGCGATCGCTTGCAGCACCTTGTCGTCGAGCCAGCGATCGAGCGGCATCACGGCGGCCGGATTGCCGGTGAACGGTGCGTCGGCAAAGGCATCGACCTGCGTGAAGGGAAGGGATGTCATGGCTTTGGCGGCTCCTTGGCGCGTGTCGGGGGCTCCATTTCGTTCACGGGGTCGAGGTGGATCAGCATTTCGACGTCGGGAAAATCGCGGTGCAGGCGGTCCTCGAGCGCATCCATCAGCCGGTGCCCGTGAGCGATGGTCATGGCGGGATCCACGCGCACATGGAACTGCGCGAAGTCGCGCGAGCCGCTGGTGCGGGTGCGCAGATCATGCACGTCACGCACTTCGGGATGGTCGGTAGCGATGGCGAGGAAACGCGCCCGCCTGTCGTCCGGCCATTCCTTGTCCATCAGCTGATCGATGGCGCGCGTGGCGGTGCGCATCGCGTTCCAGGCAAGCCACAGGCCGATGGCCACGCCGAACAGGGCGTCGGCGCCCCTGACCTGCAGCAGGCTTTCCAGCACCAGCGCCAGGATGACGGAGCCATTGAGCGCGAGGTCGCTGCGATAGTGAAGACTGTCCGATGCGATGGCGATCGAGCCGGTCGAGCGGATGATATGCGCTTGATAGCCGACGAGCGCGATGGTGAGGAGAATGGCGATAAGCGAGACGCCGACGCCATATTCGATGTCCACCGGCGTGCCGCCGCTTCCGAACCGCTCGATGGAGCGCACCACGATGCCGACCGCTGCGACGCTGATGAGCGACACCTGGAACAAGGCGGCCAGCGCCTCCGCCTTGCCATGGCCGAAGCGATGATCCTCGTCGGCGGGCCGGGCCGCGATCTGCACCGCGACGAGGGTGACGATGCTGGCGATCAGATCAAGGCCGGTATCCGCCAGCGAGCCGAGCATGGCGATCGAGCCCGTGCGCAGCACCGCATAGATTTTGAGCGTGCCGAGAATGAGCGCGACGCCGACACTGGCGATCGCCGCCTTGCGATTGAGCGCGCCTCTGGCAGCGAGGCGGTGTTCGGCCGTCACGGAAAGAGATATCCAGCCCGCCAGCCCCCGGCGCCGTCCGCTTCGTAGCGGCTGCGCTCATGCAGCCGGAACATGCGGTCCAGCCAGAATTCCATCGTCTCGGGCACGAGCCGGAAGCCCGACCAGTGCGGCGGGCGCGGCACCGCGCCGCCCGCGAAGCGCGCTTCGGCCTCGGCGATGCGCTGCTCGAAGGTGCTGCGCGCATCGAGCGGGCGGGACTGGTCCGATGCCCAGGCGCCGATCTGCGAATCGCGGGGCCGGCTCGCGAAATAGGCGTCGGCCGTGGCGTCGTCGACGCGGGTGACCGGCCCTTCGATGCGAATCTGGCGGCGCAATGACTTCCAGTGGAACAGCAATGCGGCATGGGGATTGGCGATCAGGTCGTCCGCCTTGCGGCTTTCCAGATTGGTGTAGAAAGTGAAGCCGTCCGGCCCATGGTCCTTGAGCAGCACCATGCGCGCCGAAGGGCGGCCGCGCGCATCCGCGGTCGCCAGCGTCATGGCATTCGCATCGCCCGGCTCGCTGGCCTGCGCTTCCCCGAACCATGTGTCGAACAGCATGAAGGGATCGGCGGCGAGCGTGGTCGGCGCGGCGGAGGTGGTGTCGGCGGGATTGATCATGGCCGCTTCCTACGCCGGGCCGGGCGGACTGTCGAGCGACGGCGCGGGGTTGTTCACCTGCCCGCAAGGCCGTGGCGGCTAGGCCTGCGCACGGGTGGCATCATGGGGTGCTTCAAGGAGGAACCATGTCTACCAGCCCTGTTCTCTCGCTTCCGCTGCTGATCGCTGCTCTGGCTTGTGCGATGCCGGCTTCCGCGCAGCCCGGCTGGGGCACGCCCGGACTGGGCCGCGCTCGCGCGGGCGCTGACGACTGGCGTTCGCCGCGCCTTGCTCGCGGGCAGGATGAACGCGAGGGCAAGGTGGACGCCGCGCGCTTCGTCGCGGAAGACGCCGGCGATGCGCTGGGTCACGGCCCCATCGCGGTCACCGCGACCACGGGCGGGGAAGCCAGGGCCGGTGAGCCCGCGGTCTACGAAGCCGCCGTCATAGACCAGCTCGTGAAGGCCGGCTATGACACGATGAAAGCCAGCCCCGAAGGCGGGCAGATCGCCGAGATCCGCATCGTGCGCGACGTGCTCGTGCCCGAGGAGCAGAAGCGCAAGCCGGTGAGTGGCGAGATGGCGGTGGGCGTTTCGAACTATGGCTCGATGGTCGGTATGGCCGTGGGGGTCGATCTCACCAAGCCGCGCAAGGCGCTCGTCTCCACCCGGCTGGAAGCCCGCGTCCTTGACCGCGCGACCGGCAAGGCGCTCTGGGAAGGCAGGGCCGAGATGGCCACGCGCGAAGGCGATTCCCGCTGGACGGACCAAGCCATCGCCACGCGGCTGGCCGACGCATTGTTCGATGGCTTTCCCGGGAAGAGCGGCGAAACCCTCGCTCGCCGCTAGATTCAGCGTCAGTACCGCCCCGTCACCCACTTGCGGCGGGCCCCTGCAGTTGCCAGATGAATGCAGGTGGCGCATGCGCGCCGGGGCGAACGGGTGATTGAACGAAATGGCTGATCCATATTCCCTACTGGGTGTTTCGCGGAGCGCGGACGAGAAAGCGATCAAGTCCGCCTATCGCAAGCTCGCGAAGGAGCTTCATCCCGACCGGAATCAGGACAATCCCAAGGCCGCGGAGAAATTCGCTGAGGTCACGCGCGCTTATGATCTGCTGTCCGACAAGGACAAGCGCGCGCAGTTTGACCGTGGCGAGATCGATGCCGACGGCAATCCCACTCATCCTTTCGGGTTCGGCAATGGCGGCGGCCAGGGCTACTCGGCCTACTCGCGCGGCGGCGGCCCCGGCGCGGAATTCGAGTTCGGGGCGGGCGGTGCCGACTTCGGCGACATCTTCGAGGGATTGTTCGGTGGCGGCGGGCGTCGCAGCGGCGGCCCCTTCGGCGGGTTCGGGGGGCGGAGCGCGCCGCCCCAGCGCGGCGCCAATATGAGCTATCGCCTCTCGGTTCCCTTCGTGGACGCCGCGACGCTTGCGCCGCAGCGCATCACGCTCGCTGACGGCAAGACGATCGACCTCAAGCTGCCCGCCGGCGTGGAGAGCGGCACGCAGATGAAGCTCTCCGGCAAGGGCCAGCCGGGGGCTGCCGGCGCAGGCGACGCCATCGTCACCATCGAGGTGGCGCCGCATCCCTTCTTCGAAAAGGAGGGCGACAATGTCCGGCTCGACCTGCCGATCAGCCTCAACGAGGCCGTGAACGGCGCGCGGGTGAAGGTGCCGACGGTGGACGGGCCTGTCATGCTCGCCGTACCGGCCGGCGCGCGCTCGGGCCAGACGCTGCGCCTCAAGGGCAAGGGCTTCACGCACAAGCAGGGCGGGCGCGGAGACCAGCTCGTGACTCTGTTGATCGATCTCCCGGCGCACGATCCGGCACTGAAGACCTTTGCCGAGGACTGGTCGGACAGCCGGCCGCTGCGGGCCCATCTGGGCGTGTGATCGGCCGATTGCCGGGCCGGCGGCGTTGAAAGCGGCGCGCAATCCTGCGAAAGCACGGGCCCGTGCCGTGGCGCTGGGCTCGCGATGTAAAGGATCGGCTGGACGCATGACATCATCCCGCCCGGAGATCTGATCCATGCTTGGCCTGTCTCCCGAATCGCCGGAAGCCCGGCGCCGACGGCTGCGCGAGCGCGGTGCGCGCCTGCATGCCGGCATCCGGCGGAGCCGGGTGGGCGCCCGCGCGATCACGGTGCTGAAGCGGGTGGCGGTGGGCGTCTATACGGACGGGTTCATTCACGCGGGCAATCTTGCCTATCTGACTCTCGTCGCAGTGTTTCCCTTCTTCATCCTCGCCGCCGCCATTGCGCAGTTGCTGGGGCGGACACAGGCGGGGATCGCCACGGTGAACGGCTTCCTGCTCACCGTTCCCCCCAATGTGGCGGACGTGCTGCGCCCCGCCATCACGGACGTTCTGAGCGCGCGGACGGGCAATCTCTTGTGGATCGGCGCGCTGGTCGGCCTGTGGACCGTCGGCAGCCTCATCGAGACGATCCGGGATATCTTGCGCCGCGCTTATGGCACGCGCTCCAAGCAGCCCTTCTGGCATTACCGCCTGCGCGCGATGGGGCTCATCATTCTCAGCGTTCTGGGCGCGCTGGTGGCGCTGTCGCTGCAAGTGCTGCTCGCCGCGGTCGAGACCGTGATCGAGAAATTCTTCCCGGTGGCGGACAAGGCGTTCGGCCTCATCACCGCCTACCGACTGGTGCCGACCGCCTTCCTGTTCCTGGCGCTCTATTTCCTGTTCGTCGCGCTGACGCCGGGGCGCTATCGCACCGGCCCGTTCCCGAAATGGCCCGGCGCTGCCTTCACGGCCCTGTGGTGGTATGGCACGTCGCTGCTCCTGCCTATCTTCCTTTCCCGCATCTCCAGCTACAGCCTCACTTATGGCGGTCTGGCGGGCGCGATGCTGGCCCTCATTTTTTTCTTCATCATCGGGCTCGGCGTGGTAATTGGCGCCGAACTCAATGCGGCGCTGGCCGATTTCCCCGAGGATGACGAGGAAGAAGAGCCAGCGGAAGAGACGGAGGAGCCGACTGCATGACAGGCCTGATGGCAGGCAAACGGGGGCTCATCATGGGCCTCGCCAACGACAAGTCGCTGGCCTGGGGCATCGCGAAGGCGCTGCATGCCCAGGGGGCGGAGCTTGCCTTTTCCTATCTGGGCGAGGCGCTGGAGCGGCGCGTGCGCCCGCTCGCGGAGGAGCTGGGATCCGATTTCCTCCTCTCCTGTGACGTTGCGGACATGGCGTCGATCGACACCTGCTTCGCACAGCTTGCCGAGCGCTGGCCGACGATCGATTTCCTGGTCCACGCCATCGGCTTCTCGGACAAGAACGAGCTGCGCGGCCGATATGTCGACACCAGCCTGGAGAATTTCCTCCTGACCATGAACGTCTCGGCCTACAGCTTCGTCGCGGTGACCAAGCGCGCGGTGCCGATGATGGCGAATGGCGGATCCATCCTGACGCTGACTTATTACGGCGCCGAGAAGGTCATCCCGCATTACAACGTCATGGGTGTTGCCAAGGCGGCGCTCGAGACGAGCGTCAAATATCTCGCGATGGACCTGGGGCCGGAGAATATCCGGGTGAATGCCGTTTCCGCCGGGCCGATCAAGACGCTCGCCGCCTCCGGCATCGGCGATTTCCGCTACATCATGAAGTGGAACGAGCTGAACTCGCCCCTGCGGCGCAACGTCACCATCGAGGATGTGGGCGGCGCCGGCCTCTACCTGCTGTCCGATCTGGCCTCGGGCGTGACCGGCGAGATCCACCATGTCGACGCGGGCTATAATGTCATCGGGATGAAAGCCGAGGACGCGCCAGACATCGCGCTCAGCTGACGCGCGCATGAGCTTCAACACCTTCGGGCGGAGCTTCCGCTTCACCACATGGGGCGAGAGCCACGGCCCGGCGATCGGCGCCGTGGTGGATGGCTGTCCGCCCGGCATCGCGCTTTCGGAAAGCGACATCCAGCCCTGGCTGGACAAGCGCCGGCCGGGCACCTCCCGCTTCACCACGCAGCGGCAGGAGCCCGATCAGGTACGGATCCTCTCGGGCGTGTTCGAGGGGTTGACGACGGGCACGCCCATCAGCCTGATGATCGAGAATGTCGACCAGCGCTCGAAGGATTATTCCGAAGTCGCGCAGGCTTACCGGCCTGGCCATGCCGACTATGCCTATGACGCCAAATATGGCTTCCGGGACTATCGCGGCGGCGGACGCTCCTCCGCGCGGGAGACGGCGAGCCGGGTCGCGGCGGGCGCGGTGGCGCGGCTGGTCATCCCGCAGGTGCAGATCACCGGCTATGTGAGCGAGATTGGCGGCGATGCGATCGATCCGGCGAACTTCAATCCCACCGAGATCGGCAACAATCCCTTCTTCTGCCCGGATGCCAAGGCAGCCGCCCGCTGGGAAGCGCTGGTGGACGCGGCGCGCAAGGACGGCTCCTCGCTCGGCGCGGTGGTCGAGTGCGTCGCGACCGGCGTGCCGGCCGGCTGGGGCGCGCCGCTCTATGCCAAGCTGGACAGCGAGCTAGCGGCGGCCTGCATGGGCATCAATGCCGTCAAGGGCGTCGAGATCGGCGATGGCTTCGCTGCCGCCCGCCTGCGCGGCGAGCAGAATGCCGATCCCATGCGGCCCGGCAATGGCCATACGCCCATCTTCCTGGCCAACCATGCCGGCGGAATCGCGGGCGGCATCGCCACGGGCCAGCCGATCCGCCTGCGTGTGGCCTTCAAGCCGACCAGTTCCATCCTGATCCCCGTCGAAACCGTCACGCGCGAGGGCGAGGCGACCGAGATCAGGACGAAGGGCCGGCACGACCCTTGCGTCGGCATTCGCGGCGTGCCGGTTGTCGAGGCCATGGTGGCACTGGTACTCGCCGACCAGAAGCTGCTACACAGGGCCCAATGTGGATGACACGCACCTGGCCGCTGCTGATGCTCGCCGCCCTTGCCGCTTGCGGCGGGCCGACGCGCGAGGATGAAGCCAATCTCGCCGCGGCCAATGACGTCGACACCGTCATTGTTTCCGAGGAAGACGCGTCCGAGGCAGCGCCCGATGAGGACAGCGCGCCCTTCGACCGGCTCGGCCCCGTGCGCATCGGCGCGCGTGCGGCCGATCTGCGCAGCGCGGGCGTGGCGATCCGGACCGACGAACCGCTGCCCGGCTCGACCTGCTCCTATGCGCGCATCACGTCCCTGCCGGACGTGTTCCTCATGCTCGACGGGCCGGTCGTGACGCGGATCGATGTCGCGACGCCTGCACATCCGACCCTGGGCGGCCTCCGCGTCGGCCAGAGCGAAGCCGAGGCGCTGCGGCGGCTCGGCGGCCGCGCCGTGGTCCAGCCGCATCCCTATACCGGGCCGGAAGGTCATTATCTGGTGGTGCATGAGGCAGGCGCGCCGCGCGGCCTGATCGTGGAGACGGACGGCAAGACCGTGCAGAGCTACCGTTTCGGCAACTGGGAACAGGTCCAGTGGGTCGAGGGATGCGCCTGAGCCGCCGTTCCCCGCATGGCTGAGCTGCGGCAGGCAAGCCGCATCATCCGCGTGCGCACGCCCGGCCGCGCGCTGGTCGAAGTCACGGACGAGATTACTTCATGGGTGACGGGGCAAGGCATGAACGAAGGGCTGCTGACGCTGCTCTGCCGGCATACCTCCGCTTCGTTGACCATCCAGGAGAATGCCGCGCCGGCCGTCCGCCGCGACCTGCTCGACTGGCTGGACCGGGCCGCACCGGAAGATCATCCCTACGCCCATGACGATGAGGGGCCGGACGACATGCCCGCGCATATCCGGGCCATGGTGACGGGTGTGACGCTCTCGATCCCGCTGATCGGCGGCGCGCTTGCGCTCGGCACCTGGCAGGGCATCTACCTCGTGGAGCATCGCCGCAGGCCGCACCATCGCGAGATCGCCCTGCATCTTCTGGGCACCTGAATTCCAGACGGCTCGAGGCCGACCGGAGCCGAATTTTCATCGCCAGAGACAACGCGCGCATTCCTGCGGGGTGCAGGTTGGCGGCTCGCGCCCTCCGGGCCGTGTTCCGCGAACGATGGAATTGGCGGCCTTTTGCGACATAAAGCTTCCTATATATAAAGAATGCTTTATATGATGTTGTTGCAGATTGAGCGGACGGGTCGCCCCGCGCCGCGCCCGAAGGAGAAGATCATGCCGTCCAGACCACCGTTTCGCGCCGATCATGTCGGCAGCTTCCTGCGCCCCAAGGCGTTGCTCGACGCCCGGGACGACTTCGCCCAGGGCAAGATCGACGCGGCGGCGCTGCGCGCGGTCGAGGACGAAGCGATCCGTGGCGTGGTCGCCTTTCAGGAAAGCGTCGGCCTCAAGGCCATCACGGACGGCGAGTATCGCCGCAAGTTCTTCCACACCGATTTCCTGCTCCAGCTCGCCGGCATCGAGGAGCAGGGCGGCATGGAAGTGGCGTTCCACAATGCCATCGGCAAGGACGTGCATTTCGCCCCGCCCAAGATGGTGGTGACCGGGAAGATCGGCCATGCCAAGCCGATCCAGCGCGCGGACTATGAGTTCCTGGCGAGTGTCACGCGCGAGACGCCGAAGGTCACGATCCCCTCCCCCACGATGCTCCATTTCCGCGCCGGGCGCGAAGGGATCAGCGAGGCGGCCTATCCCGACATGACCGAGTTCTTCGCCGACGTCGCGGCCGCTTATCAGGAGGAAGTCGCCGATCTCGCCGATGCCGGCTGCCGCTATCTGCAGCTCGATGACACCAACCTCGCTTATCTGTGCGACGACACGCAGCGCGAGAATGCCCGCAAGCGGGGCCTCGATCCCGATGATCTGCCGCGCCATTATGCCAAGATGATCAACGATGCGATCGCGACGGCGCCGGACGACATGTTCACCGCCGTGCATCTGTGCCGGGGCAATTTCCGCTCGAGCTGGGCGGCCGAGGGCGGCTATGAGCCGGTCGCCGAGATCATGTTCAACGAACTGGCGATCGACAGCTTCCTGCTCGAATATGATGACGCCCGTTCAGGCGATTTCGCGCCGCTGCGTTTTCTGCCCAAGGGCAAGATCGTGGTGCTGGGCCTCGTTACCACCAAGCTCGGCGAGCTGGAGACCAAGGACGAGATCAAGCGGCGTATCGAGGAAGCCGCGAAGTTCGCGCCGCTCGACCAGCTCGCTCTGTCGCCCCAGTGCGGTTTCGCATCGACGGTGCATGGCAACGACATCGAGGTCGAGCAGCAGAAGGCGAAGATGGAGCTGGTGGTCGAAGTGGCCGAGGAAGTCTGGGGTAGCGCCTGAGAACGCGCCGGGGCGCTCACTGCCCCACGGATGAAACAGGAAAGGGCCGCCCGGTGATCCCCGGGCGGCCCTTTTCCTTTGTCCCGTTCGCGAGACGGTCAGTTGACTGGCGGCACCGGCTGCGGCGGCGCGTCCGGATCGTCCTCATGCACTTCGACATGGCCAAGGCCGACATGGCTGCGCTTGCGGCTGTATCCGAAATAGACGGCCAGGCCGATGATTGCCCAGATCAGGAAGAGAATGATGCTCTTGTGATCGAGGCTGATGAACAGATAGGCACAGCCGGCGATCGCGATCGGCGCTGTGAGATAGACGGCGGGTGTACGGAACGGCCGGTGGCGCTTGGGATCCGTCCGGCGCAGGGCAAGGACTGCGATGGACACGGCGGCGAAGGCGAACAGCGTGCCGGAGTTGGAGATGTTGGCGAGCTGGCCGACCGGGAAGAAGGCCGCGAACAGCGCCACGAAGACGCCGGTGATGATCGTGATGACGTGCGGCGTGTTGAAGCGCGGATGGATCTTCGAGAAGGCCGGGGGCAGCAGCCCGTCGCGGCTCATGACGAAGAAGATGCGGGTCTGGCCGAACATCATCATGAGGATGACGGAGGGCAGGGCGAGCCCGGCGGCGAGGCCGAGCAGGTTGCCGATCTGCGGCCAGCCGATCTCGCGCAGCGTGAAGGCCAGCGCTTCCTTGGAACAGACCACGTCCTTGAAGCCTTCCGCCGCGCGCGCCGCGCATTGGCTGGCGAGTTCGCGACTGCCGGGCTCGAGCACCAGGCCCGCCGCGTCACGCACCGGCTGGCTGGAGAGGCCCGGCGCCCCGATGACGCCCGCTGCCACCAGCAGGTAGAAGACGGTGCAGAAGAGAAGGCTGCCGATGAGGCCGATGGGCATGTTGCGCTGCGGGTTCCTCGTTTCCTCAGCCGCCGTCGACACCGCGTCGAAGCCCACATAAGCGAAGAAGATCGATGCCGCCGCCATCGAGATGCCCAGGAAGCCGGTGGGCGCGAACGGCGAGAACTGTTCGCTGTTCATGACCGGGATCGCGAGGATGATGAACAAGGTGAGCGCCGTCACCTTGATGGCGACGAGAACGGCATTGACGGTCGCGCTTTCCTTGGTGCCGATGACCAGCAGCCAGGTCACGAGCCCGGCGATGAGCATCGCCGGCAGGTTAATGAGGCCGCCATCGAACGGGCCCAGCACCAGCAGATCAGGTATGTCTATGGAAAAGGCGTGCTCGATCAGGCCGATGACATAGCCGGACCAGCCGACCGACACGGCGCCCGCCGCCACGGCATATTCGAGGATGAGTGCCCAGCCGACCATCCATGCGATGATCTCGCCCATGACGGCATAGCTGTAAGTGTAGGCCGAGCCGGACACCGGCACCATCGAGGCCATTTCCGCATAGCAGAGCGCCGCGACGGCGCAGACGAAACCCGCGATGATGAAGCTGATCATCATGCCGGGGCCCGCCTTCTGGGCGGCCTCGGCGGTCAGAACGAAAATGCCGGTGCCGATGACTGCGCCAATGCCCAGCATGGTGAGCTGGAAAGCCCCCAGCGAGCGGTGCAGCGATTTCTTTTCGGCAGTGGCGAGAATGGCGTCCAGCGGCTTGATGCGGCCAAAGATCATGCGCTTGTCTCTTTCGATGTGCAGCGGTCGATGTGCCGCTGTCCCCCTGAATGGGGAGGCAGACTAGAGACTAAATCATTGGGTGCAAGTGCGAAGCAGTCCGGCGCGGTGGCGCGAAACCCGCCGATGCGCCCGGCCGAGGGTCAGCGGGCCAGCATCGGCCCCAGCGGCTTTCCGCCGAATATGTGGATATGGAGGTGGGGCACTTCCTGCCCGCCGTCCTCGCCGACATTGGCGAGCAGCCGATAGCCCGGCTCGACCAGCCCCGCCTCGCGCGCGATCAGCCCGATGGCGCGGACATAAGCGCCGATTTCCGCATCGCTGGCGCGGCTGGAAAAATCATCCCAACTCACATAGGCGCCCTTGGGGATGACCAGCACATGGGTCGGCGCCTTGGGCGATATGTCGTGGAAGGCGAGGACGTGCTCATCCTCGTAGACCGTCTTGTTCGGGATTTCCCCGCGCAGGATCCGCGCGAAGATATTTCCCTCGTCATAGGGGAGCGTGGGATCGATGGGCACGGCTCTACTCCTTCGGGCGGGACGATTTCTCGACGATGCCGGAGACGCCTTCCCGCCGGTCCAGCTCGGCGCAGACATCCGCCAGGCTGACGCCGCAATCGGACAGCAGGACGATGAGATGGAACATCAGGTCCGCAGCCTCGCCGGTCAGCGCATCCGGATCGCTCCCGAGAGCGGCGATCACGGTCTCGACCGCTTCCTCCCCCAGCTTCTGCGCGATCTTGGGCCGGCCGGACCGGAAGAGTTTCGCCACATAGGAGGTCGCGGGGTCGGCGCCGCGCCTGTCCTGAATCCGTTTCTCGAGGCGAGCCAATGTCTCCATGGGGCGACGTCCTTGCCGCTGCGGCGTCCGCCGTCAATGGATTTTGCGCGCTGCGCGCGACGGGGACAGCGTTTGGGAAGTGTCTTTCCGGTGCAACGCAGGCGGGCGGCTGCTGCCGCCTGTCGCCGGGCCGGCTGTGTTCAGCGGCGCTGCTTCCGGTCAGGCCTCGGGCCGCTCCGGATGACAAGCCTGCCGATGAGGAATGCCGCGCCCGCCGCAGCAAGGAGCGCCCAGTCAGGCGTTCGGGAACCTGGTGCCGCGCCATTTGCGGGCGCATAGAAGATCGCAGCGATGCCGAGCATCGCTCCGCCGATAAGCACAGCTGCCAGCAGCATGCGCAAGCCCATGCCAAGCTTCATATCCGTCCCCCCACAAGGACAATCACTGTCATCGCGCCCGGCTCGAGCCGGCGTTCGTCACGATAAGGAATGCGACCCTCAGGCACTCATGCACTGCGGACGGGAACCCCGGCGGCCGCAAGCGCCAACCGTGCCTCCTTAACGCTATGCTGCCCGAAGTGAAAGATGGATGCCGCCAGAACGGCACTCGCATGGCCCGATTTCACGCCTTCGACAAGATGGTCGAGCGTACCTACCCCGCCGCTCGCCACCACCGGCACCGGTGCGGCGTCGGCAATCGTGCGGATCAGCTCGATGTCATAGCCCTGCCGCGTCCCGTCGCTGTCCATGGACGTGACCAGCAGCTCGCCTGCCCCCAGCGCCGCCAGTCGCAGCGCATGGGCAATCGCGTCGATACCTGTCGCGCGGCGGCCGCCATGAGTGAAGATCTCCCAACGTCCGGGGCCACTGCGCCGCGCATCGACCGAGGCCACGACGCACTGGCTGCCGAACCTGTCCGCGATCTCGCCCACGAGCTCCGGGCGCGCGACGGCGGCGCTGTTCACCGCCACCTTGTCCGCCCCGGCAAGCAGCAGCGCCCGCGCATCGGCGGCGGAGCGCACGCCGCCCCCCACAGTGAGCGGCATGAAGCACACTTCGGCCGTCCGCGCGACGATATCGAGCAGAGTGCCGCGATCCTCGTGACTGGCCGTGATGTCGAGGAAGCACAGTTCGTCCGCGCCGGCTGCGTCGTAGACCCGTGCCTGCTCCACCGGATCGCCGGCGTCCCGCAGGTCGACGAAATTGACGCCCTTCACGACCCGGCCGTTGGCCACGTCGAGGCAGGGAATGATCCGGGTGCGGACGGTCATGCCGCGCTGGCCACTTCGATCGCTGTGCGCAGATCGAGCCGCCCGTCATAAAGCGCGCGCCCGGTCACGACGCCTTCGATCCCGTCTCCGGCATGGAGGCTGAGGATGCGGATGTCCGAAATGCCGGCCACACCGCCGCTGGCGATGACCGGGATGTCCACCGCCCGGGCAAGATCGACGGTCGCCTCGATATTGACGCCCTTGAGCAGCCCGTCGCGTCCCACGTCCGTGAAGAGCAGCGATGCCACCCCGGCATCCTCGAACCGGCGCGCGAGGTCGACGACCGGCATGTCCGATTTCTCCGCCCAGCCGTCCGTGGCGATCATGCCGTCGCGCGCATCCACTGCAACCACGATGCCGCCCGGATAAGCGGCTGCCATGTCCTTCACGAATTGCGGGTTCTTGAGCGCCGCCGTGCCGATGACCACGCGCGACACGCCGACCTCGAACCAGCCCTGGACCGCCTGCGCGTCCCGGATGCCGCCGCCAAGCTGGACATGCCCCGGAAAGGCCGCGACGATCGAAGCGATCGCGGCGCCATTGACGGCACGGCCGGCAAAGGAGCCATCAAGATCCACCACGTGGAGGAAATCGGAGCCCTGCTCGGCGAACAGCCGCGCCTGATGGGCCGGATCGTCACCATAGACGGTGGCGCGGTCCATGTCGCCTTCCGCCAGCCGCACGACCTGCCCGCCCTTGAGGTCGATCGCGGGGAAGACGATGAAGGGCGGGATGCCGCCGGCAGCGCTCATGGCTTCCACTCCAGAAAGCGTGCGAGCGTCGCGAGACCGTAAGCCTGGCTCTTCTCGGGATGAAACTGCACGCCGAGGATATTGTCCCGGCCGACGGCCGCCACCAGCGCCCCGCCATGGTCCGTGACGGCCATGACATGCGCCGGATCAGCCGCCGCGAAATGATAGCTGTGCAGGAAATAGGCCTCGCCGGGAACGAGCAGCGGATGCGCCGCCGCCGGCGTCACATCGTTCCAGCCCATATGCGGCACCTTGATGCCGGGGACTGTCGGCTCGATCAGCCGCACCGTTCCCGGAACCCAGCCGAGACCGGTGTGACGGCCGAATTCCTCGCCCGCATCAGCGAGCAATTGCATGCCTACGCAGATGCCCAGGAACGGCCGCCCGCCATCGAACACTGCTTCCCGCATGGCGTCGATCATGCCCGGTATGGCCCGCAGCGGCTCGATGCAGGCGCGAAACGCGCCGACACCCGGCAGCACGACACGATCCGCGCGGCGAACGACCTCGGCATCGGCCGTGATGACCACGCCATGCGCGCCGGCCGCTCTCAGGGCATTGTGCACCGAGTGCAGGTTGCCGGCGCCATAATCGATGAGGGCGACGGTCATGGCGCCCTACAGCACGCCCTTGGTGGAGGGGATCGCATCACTCTTGCGCGGGTCGATCTCCACCGCGCTGCGCAGCGCCCGTGCCAGCCCCTTGAAGCAGCTCTCGACGATGTGATGGTTGTTGGAGCCGTACAGCGTCTCGACATGAAGCGTGATGCCGGCGCTCTGGGCGAAGCTCTGGAACCAGTGCTCGATCAGCTCGGTATCCCATTCGCCGAGGCGCTGCATGCCGATCTGCACTTTCCAGACCAGCCAGGGTCGGCCGCTGATATCCAGCGCGACGCGCGTCAACGTCTCGTCCATGGGCGAATGCGCTTCGCCATAACGGCGGATGCCGCGCTTGTCGCCCAGCGCCTTGGCAATCGCCTCGCCGACCGCAATGCCGGTATCTTCCGTGGTGTGATGCTGGTCGACATGCAGGTCGCCGACCGTCTTCACGTCGAGATCGATCAGCGAGTGGCGCGACAGCTGCTCGAGCATGTGATCGAGGAAACCGATGCCGGTCGAGATGGCGTAGGTGCCCGTCCCGTCGAGATTGACCCGCACGTCGATGGACGTTTCCGCGGTCTTCCTGCTGATTTCTGCCGTGCGCATGGCTGCGGCCTATAGCGCGCTCGCGCAGGGGCGCAACGTGCTTCTCCCATGGCCGGAGCGCCGCGACATGAACGCCCGGCGCCGCTCCCCGCTTGACCACCCCGTCCTCTGCGCTAGGACTGTGGCCATGACGGACGAGACGCCTGACAGCTTGATTCCCTATGACGAGATCGTCCAGGAAGCCCTTCGCGCCATACCGGGGCGCGTGCTCAAGGATATCGAGCGGACCGGGGCGCTGCCCGGCAACCATCATTTCTACATCACATTTAAGACGCAGGCACCCGGCGTCAGCATTCCGCAGCGGCTGGTCGAGCGCTTTCCCGACGAGATGACCATCGTGCTTCAGCACAAGTTCTGGGACCTGAAGGTCGGGGCGGACACGTTCGAGGTGAGTCTGACCTTCAATCAGGTGCCGGCGCATCTGGTGATCCCGTTTGCCGCGCTGCGTTTCTTCGTGGATCCTGCGGTGAACTTCAGCCTGGAGTTCCAGGTGCAGGACAGTGGCGACGAGCCCGATCCCCATGACGCGGCGGAGAATGACGAGCCCGCGATCGATGGCGATGAGGGCTCGAACGTGGTGACGATCGACTTCGGCAAGAAGAAGTAGGCGTCTCGGCGACCGGCCTGTCCCCGGTCGCTGGCTTTCCGAAGCGTCCACTCCCCGCGCGCGGGGCCCTCAACCAGAGAAGAGTTCGAACGGCGCCCAGAGTGCCGGATGGTCCACCGCGGCTTCGCCGTCCTTGCCGGTGCGGACCGTGCGGATGGCCCTGCCGAGCGCGCCCGCCGGGTCCATGCCCTCACGGATGGCGCGAACCGTGCCCACCGAGAGCCGGCGGGCCATGTCGTCGCGCACCAGCCAGTGGCTCGCCATCACGCGCCGGGCCCCGGCCAGGAAGAAGCCCTGCACGAGGCCGGACAGCTGCGGCCGATCGCCCGAAGCCGCGCCGGCGGTGTTGCAGGCCGAGAGGATGACGAGCCCGGCCGGCAGGTCAAGCCGGCCGATCTCGCTGGGCTTGAGCAGTCCGTCGTCCTCGCCTTCCGGCGTGAGCAGCAAGGCAGGCTCGGCCAGCCCGTCCAGATCGCCGGCCACGAGGCCATGCGTCGCAAAGGCGAGGATGGCGTCTGGCGGGACATCCAGAGCGCGCAGCCGCGCCTTGGTTGCGGCCGCCCCGGTGAAGATCTGCGGCGCCTGCGCGCCAAGCGCTTGCGCCAGGGTGGCCAGCTCCCGGCGGGCCTCGGGCAGATCGGCCAGGGCATTGATCGCCTGCGCTGTCCCGGCCGAACGCATGGCCATTCGCGCGCCGGCCTGCCGCCCTTCCACGCCCCCGAGCGCGATCAGGGCCGCGCCCGATATCGCAGCCTCCTGCGTCGACTGCCCGGCGCGCGGCGCGCGGACGAGGCGGCTGATCACATGGCGGTCCGCCAGATAGTCGCGCGACCGGATGTCCGGCACGAGGAGGCCGAGAGGGAGAGCGCCCAGCGCGCCATTGGCGATGATCGCGAGCCGCCGGGCGGGCCGCATCATCGCCGCGATGTCGCGCGGGAAGAGCAGCGCATGGAGCTGCGCGGCCGCGTCCCTGTCGAATGTCGACGCCTCGCCCATGTCGAGCGCGGAGCGCAGCCGCGCGACCAGTGCGGCGATGGGGGCGGCGGCGTCGATTTCATATTGCCGCACCCTGCGGCCATCGATGGCCGTCACCAGATGCATCTGGTCCAGCGCGGTGATCATGAGCGTGAGGGTGCGCGGATCGCTTGCGGCCCGGACCTCCGCCAGCGTGGAAGGGCGGAAGAACAGGCGCGCCCGCTCTTCGGCGTCCAGCGATGCATCGAGCCGCGCGATCTCGGCGAGGTTCGCTTCCAGCGCCGTCGAGAGACCCGCCAGATCGAATGTCGCGTCCGGCTTGCCGAGATTGGCGTCCAGCTGCGCTTCCAGTCCCTGCCGTGCCGCGAGGAGCTGGCGCCGCTCACCGATCAGCGCGGCGAGGTCCGGGCCGGTCGCGGTGGCGCGCTCCAGCGCGGCGATGGCCAGCACGTCGTCGAGCGCAGTGCGCGCCGCCCATTGCTGCGCCTGGAAAGCCTCCTCGACCGCGCCGCGCCGCGCGAACAGCTCGGCCAGCCAGCCATAGGCGGGCCGCTGCCGTTCCGCCTGCGCCGAGCCGCGCAGCAGATTCGCATTGAGCACCATTGCCTCAAACAGGCTCCGCGCCTCCGCAAGCAGCGCGGCGGCATCGCGCGTGTTGGCACGGTCCTGCACGCGCAGCATCATGGCCCGGGCGAGCAACAGGTCGGGATGGCTGGCCGGGAGCATTGCCGCGCGAAGGCTCACCGCTTCCTCCGCCGCGCGCGCGGCTGTGGGCCAGTCGGCATTGGCGAACGCCGCCTTCGCCAGATTGTCCCGGGCATTGGCCCGGTCGCGATGTCCCGCCGGCAACCGCTCGTCCCGCACAGCCACCAGCTGCTGCGCCAGCGCCTGCGCTTGCGCGCCATCGCCCACGCCGATCAGCGCCACGAGCAGCGTGTCGCGCGCATTGAGGGCCCGGTCGCTCTGGTTGCCCAGCTGCGCGTCGATGATCGGCGTCGCCACCTCCAGGAAGGCGACGGCATCCTCGAACTGCCCCGCCCGGACGAGGGCCTGCGCGAACTGCACGCGCATCGTCGCGCTGGTCTGCGTCGGCGCGCCCGCGGCCTTCTCGAGCAGCTCGTATGCGCGCCGGATCATGGGCATGGCGTCGCGGGGCCGGTTCACCCGCAGCATGATGGCGCCGAGATTGGCATGGAGATTGGCCATCATCGCGTGCTCGGGGCCGATGGCCGGGCCGAGGCGGGCGATCGCGGTCTGCGCCGTGGTGATCGCGTCCTCGGTGCGGCCGGCCGTGTAGAGGTAGACGACGCGATTGCCATACCAGATGCCGACGTCGACCGGCACTTGCGGCAGCTTCAGCGCGATGTCGATGGCCTCGGCATTGCGGGCGAGCGCATCCTCCAGCCGGCCGTGCTCGAGATAGGAAGCGGCAAGGTTGCTGAGCGCTGTGGCCCGGTCCTTGGACAGTCCGGCTGCCGGATCGGCCGCGAAATCGGCGACGACCTGCTCGGTGATGGCCAAGGCGCCGGCATGATCGCCCTGGAAGTTCAGGATATAGCCCCGCGTCCCCAGCGCGTTGCGCCAGGAGGCCCGGTAGGCCGGATCGGAGACGGCGCCCGCCAGCACGGGAATGATCCGGTCCAGCATCGCCAGCGCTTCGGCCATCTCGCCGCGGGTCGCCATGCTCTGCGCTACAGAGAGCTCCCGTGCCGCGACTTCGGGATGACCCGCGGGGTAGAGACGCTTCGCTTCGGCAAGCGCCGCCGCGCCCAGCGCGCGGTAAGCTTCCGGATCGGAATCGGGGTCGGCGGCATCAGCGCGCGCGATCAGATCATCGAGCCTGCTGCGATCCACGGGGGCTTTCGCCACGCCCGGCATCGCCAGCCCGATGAAAAGCAGCGGTGCAAGAATGGCGCCGGCGCCCCAGCCGGCCAGATATGTCTTCATGCGATCCCCACCCCGTCATGACCCGCGATGATTCCTTCATCGCGCCAGCCCCGAGATCAAGGCCTTTTCGGTGCCATCGCGCGTCTTTTGGAAGCGGGTGCCCCAGCGCCGAAGGTGCCGCTGGAGCGGGCGCGGGGAAGGTCGCCCGGAAAAGGACCGGCGCGAGCGGAACGCGGGGGGCATTTTCCCTTCCCCCGGCGAATCCGCTCCCTTATGGTCGCTTCATGCCGACCAAGCCGGAACCTCTGCCCGCCTCGGGCTTTTTCGAGGGCGCGGAGCACCTGTTCCCGCTGCGCGTCTATTATGAGGATACCGACCTGTCGGGCGTCGTCTACCATGCCAATTTCCTGCGCTACATGGAGCGCGCGCGCTCGGACATGCTGCGCGTGGCGGGGATCGACCAGCGCGCCGCCGTGGAGCAGGGGCTGGGCCATTATGCCGTATCGCGTGCGGACCTTCGCTATCGTGCCCCCGCCCGGCTGGACGATGACCTGCTCGTGCGCAGTCGCCTCGAGGATGTGGGCGGCGCGCGATGCGTGATCGCCCAGGCCGTGTGGCGGGGCGACGTGTTGCTGGCACAGGCGGACGTGACCGTGGCCTTCGTCGATCCCACGGGGCGCCCGCGTCGTCAGCCAGCCGACTGGATAGAGCGGTTCAACCGCCTGCGCGCGGCATGAGATTCATCTGCGGTTCACCTTGTGCTGCCCAAGCGACTCGTGCCTCCAGGCCGGTCGCTTGCACTCGGCCTCATCCGCTATCCCCGCTCGAAAAGAGCATCAGACAAGCCCGGAGAGATTGATTCGCTCATGACCCTGCCGCCTTTCCTTGCCGCTGCGCTGCCGCCGGCCTCGACCGGTCCGATCACCCTGTCGCCGCTCACCCTGTTCATGGAAGCGGACATCGTCGTGAAGATCGTCATGCTCGGCCTGCTGGCGGCGAGCGTGTGGACCTGGAGCATCATCGTCAGCTTCTCGGGCCGCCTGAAGACCCTGCGCAAGGGCTGCGAGGAGTATGAGCGCGCGTTCTGGCAGGCCAAGGACATGGACGCCTTCGTGAAGGAGCGGGGCAAGGAGGATCTGCCGAGCGCGCAGTTGCTGTCCGCCGCGATCGGGGAGTGGCGGCGCTCCACTGCCCTGCGGGGCATGCAGGCGGAAGGGACGCGGGATCGGCTGGCCACAGCGATGGGATCGGCCCTCGCCGGCACCATCGACCGGATTTCGGACCGGCTGAACATCCTGGCGACCGTCGGCTCGGTGGCGCCCTTCGTTGGCCTCTTCGGTACCGTCTGGGGCATCATGCGCAGCTTCACGGCAATCGCGGGCGAGCAGAACACCAGCCTCGCCGTGGTGGCGCCGGGCATCGCGGAAGCGCTGTTCGCGACCGCGATCGGCCTCTTCGCGGCCATTCCGGCCGTCATCGCCTACAACCGGCTCAGCCATGGCGTGAACCGGCTCGAGGCGCGGCTCCAGCGTTTTTCGGACGGCCTCTACACCACGTTCAGCCGGGAGCTTGAAGCCTGATGTCGATGAGCCTTCCTCCCGGCCGGCGCGGCGGCGGGCGCCGGGCTCCCATGGCGGAGATCAACGTGACGCCGCTGGTGGACGTCATGCTGGTGCTGCTCATCATCTTCATGGTCACAGCGCCCCTGCTGGTCACCGGCGTTCCCATCCGCCTGCCCGAATCCCGCGCCCGCGCGCTTGATCAGGACCAGCGGCCGAGCGTTCTGTCCATCGACCGGGACGGCGCGCTGTTCCTGAACGACGAGCCGGTGCCGGAACAGGCGCTGCCGCAGCGCCTTGCCGCTCTGCGCGAGACGCTCTCACCCACCGACCAGCTGTTCCTGCGCGCCGATGCCGGACTGGATTATGGCACGGTGATGCGTGTGATGGGCGAACTGAACCGGGCGGGGCTGGACCGCGTGTCGCTCGTCACGACGGCTGGCACAACTGGATCGGATTCGTCCAGCACGCGTTCATCTGGCGATCAATAGGCCGTTCATGATGGACCGGAGCGAACGTCTCGGACTGGGGGTGTCGACGGCAGGCCATGTCCTGCTGTTCGGCGCGCTGTCGCTCGGCCTGCTCACGACCAGCGTGACTCTGCCCCCGCCGCCCGCGACGATCGACGTCTCGCTCGCGGACAGCATTGCCCTCGAAAGTCGGACCACCGAGCCCGCGGCGGAGACCGCGACCAGCGCCGTTGCGCCCGAAGTGGGCGAGACGGAGCCCGATGCCGCGCCGCCCGAGCCCGTGGAAGCGGCGCCGGCGCCGCTCGCTCCCCCGCCGCGGCCTGCCGCGCCGGAGCGGCCTAGCGCCACGCAGCCCGCACCGCCCAAGCCGCGCGAGACGCCCCGGCCGACACCGCCCAAGGCCACGCCGAAGGAACAGCAGAAGCCCGCACCAGCGAAGGCGGAGGCCAAGCCGCAGGAAAAGCCCCGGCCTCAGCGCGCTTCGCGCCTTGGCAGCGATTTCCTCAAGGGACTGGAGAGTGATGCGCCGCCATCCCGCAATGCGCCTGCCACCAGCGGATCGGCCGCGCCGATGGGCGCGGTGGCCGCGCGCGCGCTCAATGCGGAGATCAACCGGCAGATCAAGCCCCATTGGCGCCCGCCTTCCGGTGCCGATGCCGATCGGCTCGTGACGTTGCTCAGCGTCCATCTCGACCGGAACGGCGCGGTCGTGGGACGGATCGAAGTGGTGGGCCAGCAAGGCATCACCGCCAGCAATCGTGCTCAGGCAGACCTGCATGCCGAGCGTGCCATCCAGGCCGTGATGCGCGCGTCGCCGTTCCGTAACCTGCCGCCGGAATATTACGACCAGTGGAAATGGCTCCAGCCCCTCAGATTTGACGCGAGACTGTCCCAATGACCTTGTCCATTCTTCCGCGCCTGCGCGGCGCCATGTGTCTTTTCGCCACCGTTCTCGTCACTGCGCCTGCCGCCGCGCAGCTCAGCGTGGACGTGACCGGCCAGATCGAGAATGATCTGCGCATCGCGATTCCGCCCATGCCGGCGCAGCAGAATGTCGAGACGCCAGCCGGTTCGACCGAGCTGCTCGGGCAGAAAATCGCCGAAGTCATTGCCAATGACCTGCGCAACAGCGGCCTGTTCACGCCGCTCGGGCCGGATGGCATGCCGCGCCCCTCGATCGCGGCTGTCACCAATCCCGAGTTCGAGCGTTGGTCCGCCATGAACGCGGAGGCGCTGGTGCAGGGTTTCGTGCGGTCGGCCGGCGGGGACTCGCAGATCACCGTGGGCTGCTATCTTTTCGACGTCGCGCTCAAGAGCGAACTGACGCGGCAGGGCTATGTCGTCGCGCCGCGCGACTGGCGCCGCGCCGCGCACCGCTGCGCGGACCTCATCTACTCCCGCCTCACCGGCGAAAGCCCCTTCTTCGACAGCCGCATCGCCTATATCGCGGAGACAGGCCCCAAGGATAACAGGGTCAAGCGCCTCGCGATCATGGACAGCGACGGCGCGAATCACCGCTTCATCACCAATGGCCAGAGCCTCGCGCTCACGCCGCGCTGGTCGCCCGACTACAAGTCGATCGCTTATGTGAGCTATGTCGGGAAGACCGTCCGCATCTACATCTACGATGTGGATCAGGGACGCCAGCGCGCCATCCTCGAAACGAACAACGCAGTTTTCGCCCCACGCTGGTCGCCGGATGGCCGCACGCTGCTCTATTCGATGGCAAGTGGCGGCAATACCGACATCTACAAGATCGGGGTGAATGGCGGGCGGCCGGTCCGGCTGACCAACACGCCAGGCATCAATGTCGGCGGCTCCTTCTCGCCAGACGGCGCGCGCATCGTGTTCGAGAGCGATCGTTCAGGCGGGCAGCAGATCTATGTGATGAATGCTGATGGTTCGGACCAGCGCCGCATCAGCTTCGGCGGCGGTCGCTATGCCACGCCCGAGTGGAGCCCGCGCGGGGACCTCATCGCCTTCACCAAGATCGCGGGCAATTTCCGCATCGGCGTGATGAGCCCGAGCGGCGGCAACGAGCGCCTGCTGACCAATGGCTGGCAGGACGAGGCGCCGACCTGGTCCCCCAACGGCCGGGTGCTGCAGTTCTTCCGCACCAGCCAGGGGCGTGGCGGCCGCTCGTCGATCTGGCAAGTGGACCTGACCGGGGTGAACCTGCGGCAGATCCAGACGCCGGTAGATGGTTCCGACCCGGCCTGGGGTCCCCTGTTGCAATGAGATTTTGGAACGAATTCATGACGTTTGGTGGTTGACTTGTCGGCCAAACGCCCCGAGCATGCGATGAACGGTTACCCCTTTGAGCGAGGACAATAGGAGAAGACCCATGCGTACGACATCTGTGATGCTACTTGTTTCCAGTGCCGCGCTGGCACTATCGGCCTGCTCCAAGAAAGCGCCCGAAGACATTCCGCCGCCGCCAGCCGATACGGCTCCGACGACACCGACCCCGCCGCCCCCGCCGTCCGGCCCCGTTGCCGGCAGCCAGGCGGACTTCATCGCGAGCGTCACGTCGGACACCATCCTCTTCGATACCGACAAGAGCGATATCGATGACGAAGATCGCGCCGTGCTGCGCAGCCAGGCCGAATGGCTGATGCGTTATCCCAATAAGCGCATCACGGTGGAAGGCCATTGCGACGAGCGCGGCACGCGCGAATATAACCTCGCTCTGGGCGAGCGCCGCGCCAACGCCGCCAAGAATTATCTGGCGGCCCTGGGCATCGACGCCGGCCGGATCACGACCATCAGCTATGGCAAGGAGCGCCCGGTGGCGCTGGGATCGGACGAAGCCAGCTGGGCCCAGAATCGCCGCGCGGTCACCGTCACGGTCGACTGAAGCAGCCATCGATCACATGGAAAGGGCGGTCGTCACTGCGACCGCCCTTTTTCGTGTCCGGCTTCCGCGCTTGGAGGAGGGGGGAAGCGCTGAGGCGCGAAGCAGGGCATTGCGCAAGTGTCGTGGGCGCAGTCGGCAAGTCCGGCCGTTTCCAGGCAGCGCCCGGGCTCGTCAGACCCGACCGCGCCTGTTCTGGGCAACGATCCGCGGGTCATGCGCGCCGACCTTCATCCGGCTGTTGCGCAAGGCCACGAGGAAAGCACCCAGTGCCGCCGGAACCACCAGCAGATGGAGATCGTGAAAGAGTCCCGCGCCGGGAAGATGGTGGAACCACCAGAGGATGGCGCCCAGCAGGAGCCCCGCGAAACCCCCGGCGGACAGGCGCCACGGAACCGGACCATCATAGACGCTGACGAGGTCGGCTTGCTGGAGCAGGGCGCGCAAGGCGGCTTCGCCCTCGGCATCGAGCGGCAGGTCGATGGCGCCGGCGCATTGCCGGATGCGGTCCAGCTCCGCATCGCGAAGCGGCGATGAGGTGAAGTCGCCCCAGTCCTGACCGCTGCCGGTGCGGTTCAGGAACGCCGTGATGGCGCCAACGACATAATGCCGCTCATTCCGCATGTCCGTTCCCGAGTGCCCGATGATTGCCATCGGGCATCCTGCGCCGTGCAGAAGGGGGGCAGGAGGCCGCCCCCCGTTCCGGTTCAGCCGCGCCGCGTGCCAGACATGGTGAGCGTGCCGAAGGCGCCGGCATCGATCGTGCCGGTGATCGTGCCCTCGTTCACCACCGCCTCGCATTTCAGCGTCATCGGCATGGGCATGGTCATTTCCATCGTCCAGCTCAGGCGATTGCCGTCCACCTTGCCGTCCTTCACGTCGAGCGAACCGAGCGGCCCGGCGTTCGTGCCGTTGAACCTGTCCCCGTCCGTCACGATCGTGAAGACACTGGGCTGCTCGCCCATCGGCGTCTTCGTGATGCAGTCATAGGCGCCGTCGACCTTGGTCATGGCTGTCTCCTTCATAGCATGGCCGGGCTATTGAGCAGCCGGCGAGTCCGAGTCAATCTCCGTCACGGGCATGCCGAGCGCATCGAGCTGGTCCTTGATCTTCGCCTTGTCACCGACCACGACCCAGCTCAGCCGGGCGGGATCGATCAGGGTGTGGGCTGCCTTGTCCAGCTCCTCCGGCGTCAGCGCGGCATAACGCTGGCCCAGCGTCTCCACATAAGTGAACGGCCGGCCGAACAGCGCGTCCGCCTGCATCTGGCCAAGCACCGCGCCCGTGGTCTCGAAGCGCGCCGGCAACTTGGCGATCTCCCCGCTGATGACGCGGCGGAACTCCTGCGGCGTCACGCCCCTGGCGCCCACGAACTGCGCGATATCGTCCCGCATGGCGGCGATGGCAGGCCCCGTCTTGTCCGCCTGCACCGGCGCCGCGACGATATAGGGGCTGCGCTCCACGCGCGGCGTGAGATAGGCGCGCACGCCATAGGACCAGCCCTTCACTTCGCGGATGTCGGTATTGAGCCGCGACAGGAAATCATCGCCCAGGATGACATTGGCCGTGCTGAAGGCCAGCAGGTCGTCGCTGCCCTTCGCGCTCGTGACCACGCCGCCCAGGATCATCGATTGAGGCGATTGCGGCCGGTCGATCAGATAAACGCCGGGCTTGGGGTCCGGAATCGTCACGGCGAAGTCCTTGGTGGGCGAGGCCATGCGATTCTGCGGCCAGCTTCCGAACCGGGCATCGAGCAGAGGCTTGATCTCCGCCATGGTGATGTCGCCCGCCACGAAGATCTGTGCCTTGCCGGGCACCATCCAGGAGCTGTGATAGCGCAGGAGATCCTCGCGAGTGATGGCCTTCACGCTGGCTTCGTCACCACGGCCGCTGGCCGAGCTGCCATAAGGATGCTCGCTGCCATAAAGCAGCGGGAAGATGGCGCGGCTCGCCAGTCCCTGGGGCTGCGTTTTTTCCGCGGCGATGCCGGCGAGCTGAGTCGCGCGCAGGCGTTCGACCTCGCCCGGAGCGAAGGCGGGATTGCGCACCACGTCGTCCAGCAGGTCAAGCGAGGGCGCGAGATTGGCCTTGAGCGCGAAGAGAGAGACGGACGTGCGGTCCATGCTCTGGCCGGTCGAGATGCTGGCGCCCAGCCGTTCCTGCTCCTCGGCGATCTGGATCGTCGAGCGCGTGGTCGTGCCTTCGTCGAGCAGGCTCAGCATCAGCGCGCTCAGGCCCAGCCGGTCCTTGCGGTCGCTCGCGATGCCGGCGTCGAAGCTGACGGCGATCCGCACGGCAGGCACCGTCGCGCGGCGGGCGAGGTGGACCTTGATGCCATTGGCGAGCGTCGCGGTCTCGACATCGGGAAAATCGAGCGCCGGGCTCGACGTCACGTCCGGCAGTGCCAGCTTCGGCGCGGCGGCAGGCGCGGTTTCCTGCGCAGCCGCTTCGCCCGGCGCGCTCACCGCGGCTTCCTCATAGGCCTCGCGCTCGCCCGGTTCGACCTTGAGCGCGTAGACCGGGCGCGTCAGCCAGCGCTGCATCGCGGCGGTCACGCCCTTGGGCGTGGCGGAGGCGATAGCGGCGAGGTCCTTCTTGTACTGGCCCGGATCCCCCGCATAAAGCAGCCCCTCGGCAAGGGTCGTCGCCTTGCCCCCAAAGCCGCCGACCACTTCCAGCGCTGCGATTTCCGCTGAAACCTGCCGGGTCGCGACGCGCGTCACTTCGTCGGCGGACGGGCCGGTCTTCACATAATCGGCGATGATCTCGTCCAGCCGGCGCGAGACCAGCTCGGGGTCCACGCCAGGCTTCACGTCAGCCGTCACTTCAACGAAGCCGATCTGCTCGAATTGCTGCAGGCTCGCCGTCACGCCGACCGCGACCTGTTCCTTGCGCACCAGCTCGTTGTCGAGCCGCGAGCTGGAGAGCCCGCCGAGCACGGCCGCGCCTACTGCGAGCAGCGAGGAATCCTTGTCGTTGCGCCCCGGCGTCACCCACATGCGGTGGAGCCGGGTGGTCGCGACGCGATCCTTCATCACCTGATCGATGCGCGCCGGCAGCGTCGGCACCGGGGAGACGACCGGCTTCACGACCGGACCGGCGGGAATGGCGCCGAAATATTTCTCCGCCTTCTCCCGCGCCGTCTGCAGGTCGATATCGCCAGCGAGCACGAGAATCGCGTTGTTCGGTCCGTAATTGTCCCGGAACCAGGTCTTCACGTCTTCCAGGCTGGCACTGTCCAGATCGGCCATCGAGCCGATGGTGGAGTGGGCATAAGGGTGACCCTTCGGCAGCAGGGCGGCGAGCTGCGCATATTCGACGAGGCCGTAAGGCTGGTTGTCGCCCTGACGCTTCTCATTCTGGACCACGGCGCGCTGCGCGTCGAGCTTGGCCTGCGTGACCGCGCCCAGCAGATGGCCCATGCGGTCCGCCTCGGCGAACAGGGCGAGGTCGAGCGCGCCGGTGGGCATCGTCTCGACATAATTGGTGCGATCGAACCAGGTGGAGCCGTTCAGCCCGCTCGCGCCCGCGCCCATCAGCGTCTCGTCGGGCGTCGGCACATTCTCCGATCCCCCGAACATCAGATGCTCGAAAAGATGGGCAAAGCCGGTCTTGCCCTCGGGCTCGTTCTTGGAGCCCACGCGATAATAGACGGTGACGCCGACCACCGGCGCTTTCCGATCGGTATGGACGATCACGCGCAGGCCATTCTTCAGCGTGAACATCTCATAGGGAATGTCGACTTGCCGGACGAGGTCGGTCAGCGGCGCGGGTTTCACTGCGGCTGCGGGACTGCCCTGCGCCCAGACCGGGGTCGCAGTGCCCAGCGACAGGATGAGCGCCGCGCTGCAGACGCCGGAGAAGAAGGAGAGGGAGCGCTTTGGGAAAATCAGAGCCATGCGGAACTCCAGGAGCAGGGCGGGCGGCCGGCCGTGCCACGGCGGCGCCTCAGGATGGCGGGACCATAGCCGCGTGGCGCGGCCGTGCAATGCGTCTGCTGTCTGGACAGGATCATTTTCCGGCCTAGTCTGGCTCCAAGGACACGCCTTCGGGCGCAAAGATCCGATCCTGCCTTCAGAGGAGACATACACTCGTGCGCCCAGTCGTCGCTTCTCTTGCCCTTTCATTTGCTGCTTTCGCGTCCGCGCCGCTTGCCGCGCAGGCCGTGGTCGGGACCGCCGTGCCGCCGAGCACCGTCCCGAACAGCGACCCGCGCCCCTTCCGCTTCGCAACGCAGGCCAGTGCGCAGGGCGCCTTGGTGGTGCCTATGAGCGGCACCGCGCTGCCCGCGCTGTCCGGCGTAACGCTCGATGAGGCCAGCCGCGCTGCCGTGACCCGTGCGATCGGAGATGCCGGCTTCAAGGGCGGGAAGAAGGAGACGCTGGCGCTGCGCGGGATTGGTGGCTGGGCGCAGATCCTGCTGGTGGGCACGGGCCCGCTGCCGCAGGACGAAGCGCTTCGTGCCGCCTTGCGGGATGCCGGCGGCCGTGCCGCGCAGGCGCTGGTGAGCGAGAAGCAGCCGGTGGTCTTCGCCGTACCGACTGGTCTCGGCGCGGCTGCGCAGACGGCCGAATTCGCGCTCGGCTATGCGCTTGGCCAGTATCGGTTCGACCGATACAAGAGCGATCGCAAGGCACCCCCGGTCGATCCGGTGACGTTCGTGAGTGCCGATGCGGAAGCGATGGGCACGCTGTGGCGTGACCGCCTCGCCGCGCAGGCCGAGGCTGTCACGCTCTCGCGCGACCTCGCGACGGAGCCGGCCAATGTGATCTATCCCGAATCCTTCGTAGAGCGGACGCGCACCGCCCTGGCCGGCGTGCCCGGCGTCAGCATCGAGGTGCTGGACGAGCCGGCGATGCGCAAGCTGGGCATGGGGTCCATTCTCGGCGTGGGGCAGGGCTCGACGCGACCGCCCCGCATGATGGTGGTAAGCTACAAGGGTGCCGGTGCGCCGGCCGCGCCGCTCGCCATCGTCGGCAAGGGCATCACGTTCGACAGCGGCGGCATCAGCCTCAAGCCCGGGGCGGGCATGGGGCGGATGAAGACGGACATGTCCGGCGCTGCCACTGCCGTCGCCACTGTCCTGTCGCTGGCAAAGGCGAAGGCGCCGGTCAACGTCGTGGCGGTGGCCGCGCTGGCCGAGAACATGCCCGGCGGCAATGCCCAGCGGCCCGGCGACGTCGTGCGCACGATGAGCGGCAAGACCGTCGAGATCATCAGCACGGATGCCGAGGGGCGGATGGTGCTGGCCGACGGCATCGAATATGTGGTCGACAGGTACAAGCCTGCCGCGGTCATCACCATCGCGACACTCACCGGTGCCGCGGTGCGGGCACTGGACGACGAGTATACCGCGCTGTTCGGCCGGCATGATGATCTGATCGAGGCGATCGATGCCGTCGGCACGCCCACGGGCGAGGCGGTGTGGCGCCTGCCGCTGCATGACAGCTACGCCGATGATCTGCGCTCGCCCATCGCGGACCTCAAGCATGGCGGGGATGGCCCGGGGGCCAGCATCGGCGCATGGTTCGTCGGTTCCTTCGTGAAGGAAGGCACGCCCTGGGCACATCTCGACATCGCCGGCACGGCCTGGACCGACCGCGGCGACGCAGTGACGCCCAAGGGGGCAACCGCCTGGGGCGTCCGCCTGCTTGACGAACTGGCGCGCAGCTGGAAGCCCTGATAAGTCTCGCGTGGCGGGCTTCGTGCTCGCCGCGCGCTCCTCTTGTGGTTGACTCGCGTCAAGGCGCGCCCACATGCGGCCGGGCAGTGTCCCCCTCGAGGACGGGAGCGGGGCACTGCGCGGACTAAGATTCCCATGCCTGCACCCTTGTGTTGCACATCAGCAACACTATCTGGAAGGCCGCGAAGGGAGAGACCATGAACCTCGAAAAATTCACTGACCGCGCCAAGGGCTTCCTCCAGAGCGCGCAGACCGTGGCGATCCGCATGAACCATCAGCAGATCGCGCCGGACCATCTTCTCAAGGCGCTGCTCGAAGACGAGCAGGGCATGGCGAGCGGGCTCATCCGCGCAGCGGGTGGTGACGCGCAGCGCGCGCTCAGCGAGACAGACCTCGCCCTCTCGAAGATTCCCGCCGTGTCCGGTGGCGGCGCCCAGCAGGCGCCCGGCCTCAACAATGATTCGGTGCGCGTGCTCGATCAGGCCGAGCAGGTCGCGCAGAAGGCGGGGGACAGCTACGTTACCGTCGAGCGGCTGCTGCTCGCCCTGGCGCTCAGCCTCAACACCAGCGCTGGCAAGGCGCTGCAGGCGGCGGGCGTGAAAGCCGATGCGCTCAATGCCGCGATCAATGAGCTGCGCAAGGGCAAGACAGCGGACACAGCGTCCGCCGAGGACCGCTATGACGCGCTCAAGAAGTTCGCCCGCGACCTGACCGAGGCGGCGCGGGAGGGCAAACTCGATCCGGTGATCGGCCGTGACGAAGAGATCCGTCGCACCATCCAGATCCTTGCCCGGCGTACCAAGAACAATCCGGTGCTGATTGGCGAACCCGGCGTCGGCAAGACCGCCATCGCGGAAGGACTTGCGCTGCGCATCGCCAATGGCGACGTGCCCGATACGCTCAAGGGCCGCACGCTGATGGCGCTCGACATGGGCAGCCTGATTGCGGGCGCTAAATATCGCGGTGAGTTCGAGGAGCGGCTGAAGGGCGTGCTCGACGAAGTGAAGGCCGGCGAGGGCGACATCATCCTGTTCGTCGACGAGATGCACACGCTGATCGGCGCGGGCAAGAGCGAAGGCGCGATGGACGCCTCCAACCTGCTGAAGCCCGCTCTCGCACGCGGCGAGCTGCATTGCATCGGCGCGACCACGCTCGATGAATATCGCAAATATGTCGAGAAGGACCCGGCGCTCCAGCGGCGCTTCCAGCCCGTGTTCGTCGGTGAGCCGACAGTGGAGGATACCATCTCCATCCTGCGCGGCATCAAGGACAAATATGAGACGCACCACGGTGTGCGGATCGCGGACGCGGCCATCGTCTCGGCCGCGACGCTATCGAACCGCTACATCACCGACCGCTTCCTGCCGGACAAGGCGATCGACCTCATGGACGAGGCCGCGAGCCGCATCCGCATGGAAGTGGAGAGCAAGCCCGAGGAGATCGAGAATCTCGACCGGCGCATCATGCAGCTCCAGATCGAACGCGAGGCGCTCAAGAAGGAAAGCGACCAGCCCAGCAAGGATCGCCTTGCCGCGCTGGAGGAGGATCTCGCCAATCTCGAGCAGCAGTCGGCCGAGCTGACGCAGCGCTGGCAGGCGGAGAAGGACAAGATCGCCGGCGAGGCCAAGCTCAAGGAGCAGCTCGACGCGGCGCGCATCGCGCTGGAGCAGGCGCAGCGCAATGGCGAATATGCCAAGGCGGGCGAGCTGCAATATGGCACCATCCCCGGGCTGGAGAAGCAGCTCGCCGAGGCGCAGTCCGCATCCCAGGGCGCGATGCTGCGGGAGGAAGTGACGAGCGAGGATATCGCGAGCGTCGTCTCCCGCTGGACCGGCATTCCCGTCGACAGGATGATGGAAGGCGAGCGCGAGAAGCTGCTCGCCATGGAAGCCGAGCTGGGCAAGCGCGTGATCGGTCAGGCCGACGCAGTGAAGGCCGTCTCCACCGCCGTGCGCCGCTCGCGGGCCGGCCTGCAGGACCCCAACCGGCCGCTCGGCAGCTTCCTCTTCCTCGGCCCCACGGGCGTCGGCAAGACGGAGCTGACCAAGGCGCTCGCCGGCTTCCTGTTCGACGATGACAACGCGATGGTCCGCATCGACATGAGCGAGTTCATGGAGAAGCACAGCGTCGCGCGGCTGATCGGTGCCCCTCCGGGCTATGTCGGCTATGAGGAAGGCGGCGTGCTCACCGAGGCGGTGCGGCGCCGGCCCTATCAGGTCGTGCTGTTCGACGAAGTGGAGAAGGCGCATGCCGACGTGTTCAACGTGCTCCTCCAGGTGCTCGACGATGGCCGTCTGACCGACGGGCAGGGGCGCACGGTGGATTTCACCAACACCATCATCGTGCTGACCTCCAATCTCGGCAGCCAGTTCATCGCCAGCCTTGCCGACGATGAACCCGTCGAGAAGGTCGAGGATCAGGTGATGGATGTGGTGCGGGCCCATTTCCGGCCCGAGTTCCTGAACCGGCTCGACGAGATCGTGCTGTTCCATCGCCTCGGTGCCGAACATATGGGGCCGATCGTAGACATCCAGGTCGGCCGCGTCGGGCGGCTGCTCAAGGACCGCAAGGTCACGCTCGACCTCACGGATGCCGCGCGGGCCTGGCTGGGCCGGGTGGGCTATGATCCGGTCTATGGCGCGCGGCCGCTCAAGCGGGCGGTGCAGCGCTATCTCCAGGATCCGCTGGCCGATCTCATCCTGCGCGGCGAAGTGCCGGATGGCGCGACGGTCCATGTCGATGAAGGGGACGGCGGCCTTAGCCTGAAGGTGACCTGATCAGCCAGAGGGGGCGTCGCCGGTTCAACGGCGATGCTCTCCTCCCGACTCGTGTCTTTGCGCCCTGCGGCGGCCCGATCCGATGACTGAACAGGCCTGACGCGAAAAGGCGGCGCCCATGAAAGGGTCGCCGCCTTTTCGCGCTTCATGTCCCCTGGTGCCGGAGCATCAGGTTCTGGCCGGGCAATCCGGCAAAGTCATGTCGGCGTTCAGCCGCCGACCATGCCCGCGCCCATGCCGCGGCTGCGCGTCACCAGATCATCCGCATCGCCCTGCTGCTGTTCGCGGCTTGCAAGCCACTCGGCATTGGTCTTGCAGACGCGCTGCTTGCGCACGAGCGATCCGGTGACCTCGAGCCGACGGCAGCGCACAGCGTCGGGATGATCCTTGGGAAGCTTGGCGGGCTCGGCCGAGTCCGGCTGGGCCTGGGCCATGGCGGGCACCGCCGGAGTCGCAAGGAGAAGAGCAATGAGCGCAAGACGCATGAAGCACATCCTCAGGCAGGCGGATAAGCCGCAGATGAGGTGAATATGCCAAAAACAGAACGCGAAGACAAGTTGCCGCAGCGCACAATGGTTCGCTGCGGCAACATCATGAGGGCGGGTGGCTCAGCAGCCGGCGCCGCCCGGCGCGCCGCAATCGATGCCGGCCCGCGAGCGAACGACCAGATCGCGTGCATCATCCTGCTGCTGCTCGCGGATGGCGAGCCACTCGGCGTTCGTCTTGCAGATGCGTTCGCGCCGGGCCAGCGATCCGGTCACGGAGAGCCGCTTGCAGCGGATCGCCTGGGGATGATCACGCGGGAGCTTTTCTTCTGCCGCGATGACATCGGCATCGGCAAAGGCGGACGGCGCGGGAGAGGTGCTCAGCGCGATCGCGCTCAGGAGAAGCATATGCACGAGAGGATCCCTTTCTTTGGTTTGATGTCTCTGTTTCTTGATCGTCGCATCGTGTGACGATCGCGTAAATGCCCTTTTGTCAGATCGGTCCGCCCCCGCCGCCCCCGCTCGCGTCGGCCGCACGGAAATAGCGCGCGATGACGTCCCTTTCTTCGAGGGAAAGATGGGGGTTCCAGACATCGAAGATCAGCACGGCGCGCAAGGCGTCGCTGTCGTTCCATGCTTCATGCTCGATCGTGTCGTCGAAGGCGAAGGCTTCGCCCACGCGCCAGGGCCGTGTCTCGCCGCCCACCCGGAAGGCGCAGCCAGGAGGCACGACGAGCGGCAGGTGCACGATGGTGCGCGTGTTGGTCACGCCCGTGTGCGGCGGAATGCGCTTGCGCGGGCGCAGCAGCGAGAAGAAGGCAGTCGGTCCACGGCCGGGAATATCCGCGCGCGGGATCGCGCGCAGCGCCTCGGCGGTGGCGGGGCATCGCTCCAGCACCGGCGCATTGGGCGCGCCATATTCCCACAGGAAGCAGGCGCCCCAATCCAGCGAACGGTCGAGCGGGGTCCATTTGGACTGCGGCGAACCCTCGTCGAGGCGGATATAGGGACGCAGCGCGTCGCCGGGATCGGCGATGATCCCCAACAACTCCTCCCGAATAACGTTGGTCTGCGCCTCAAGGGCCGCCATCCAGGGAAAATGCTCCCTGTCGAAGAACTCGTCCGCCGGCAGGAATGGATAGCAGACGCCGGCACATTCGTTCGTATAGATGCGCCGCCGCCCGAGCGCATGATCGATGAAGGCGCGGGTCCGGCGCGCATCTCGCTGGGAGAGGGGCGCAATGTACGGATCCGTCGCCGCTGCGACGGCCTCTCCCACCCGGGCTTGCTCGCGTGCGATCCAGGCGCGGGCCTGATCCAGCACGGGGCGCAGCTCCGGCGCGATCTGGGCAGTGCCGGCCGCCAGTTGAAGGACGGCATGCCAGGCCTGCAATGCCTGCTGCGTCTCGCCCAGCCTTTGATGCAGCTCGGCCATGCGTAGCTGGCCCAGGAAATCGCGCCTGTCGAGGGAGAGTACCTGTTCCAGGCTTTTTCGCTCGCCTTCGTCATCGCCCATCAGCCGCTGGGCCTTGGCGAGGTTCATCCAGAGCGCCGGCGCCGTGGGATCTTCCTTTGCTGCACGTGCGAACATGTCAGCCGCTTCGGCATATTCCTGTCGCTGGAGATGCAGCATCCCGCGGCTGTTGAGCACCAGCGGATCGCGAGGGGCAGTGGCACAGGCCCGATCCAGAAAGGCAAGCTGCGCCGCGCCATCGCCGCGCCTTGCGGCCTGCATCGCCTGCGCGAGAAGTTGCTCTGTCTGCCGATCGCTCACGGATGTCGGCTGGTGCGGAAAATCATGGTTTATCCTATGATAGAGATTGTGCAGGTGCAAGAGGCCGCCCGCCTTCCTTGCCAGCTTTGGCACAGCTTATTAGAGCCGTCCGACGCGGTCGGCACTCAGGCCTTTCGCTGCGAAGATGCGTTTGCAAGGGAGGTTCTTTCTCTGCGAATGCCATGGCAGGATGGTGAGCATGGGCGCTGATGATCCGACAATGCTGGCAGGCAGGCCGGAATGGCTGGCCCATCGCCATGATCCGCTCACCGACACGGTCTGGTATCGCCGGGTGACGCGGGGGGAGCACGGCAAGGCCGTGTTCCTGACCGACGAATATCTGGGGCCGGCCGCGACGGTCGAGAAGGTCGATCGACAGGCGGCGCTGGCGGCCAATGCCACGCCCGCGCCGCTGCACTGGATCTTTCACTCCGCCTTCTGCTGCTCCACGCTGGCCGCGCGCGCCTTCGACATGCCGGGCGTCTCGATGGCGCTCAAGGAACCGCTGATTCTTCAGGATGTGGTGGGATGGCGCCGATGTGGCGGGGAGCCGCGCGAGATCGCTCGCCTGCTCGACAATGCGGGGACGCTGCTGGCCAAGCCGTTCGAGCCGGGCGAAGCCGTGATCGTCAAGCCATCGAACATCCTCAATCCCCTGGCCGCCGCAGCGCTGGCGCTTAAGCCGGCCTCGCGCGCGCTGCTCATGGTCGCGCCTCTCGATACCTTCCTCACTTCCGTCGCCAAGAAAGGCATGTGGTGCCGACTCTGGGCGCGCGAGCTCGTGGTGGGCCAGCTCAAGGATGGCGTGATCGACCTCGGCTTCACGGGCGAGGATCATCTGCGCCATACCGATCTGCAATGCGCCGCCGTCGGCTGGCTGGCGCAGCACAAGCTGTTCCATGATCTGTGCGCGCGGTTCGGGCCGGATCGGGTGAGGACCATCGACAGCCAGCTTTTCCTTGCGCGCCCGACCGACGCGCTGGCGGCCGCGATGGATCTGTTTGCGCTCACACCCGGCCCGCAGCGTTTGAGCGAGACGGTCGCCGCGACATTCTCCCGCCATTCCAAATGGGGGGAAGCCTATGATCGCGAAACCCGCACCCGGGAGCATGATGCCGTCGCTGCGGCGCATGCCGAAGAGATCGAGAAGACGGCGGTCTGGGCGCGCGCGGTCGCCGATCATGCGGGCATTGCCATGACCCTGCCGGCGCCACTACTGGACTGACGCTCCGGCCATCGGCGACTTTCCCGGCGCTTCTCCAGCCTGCCGAGGCAACTGGTTATCCATCAGTCGCAGGCCGGGATTAGCCACGCATCGCCGCGTGCCACTATCGGCATTATCGGCACCTGGCCGTCCTCCGGCGATCTCCTCAGCCCAAAGAGAAAAGGCGGACCCGAAGGCCCGCCTTTCCGTTGTTTCGCTCTGCGTTTCGATCAGAAGCGCAGCTTGACCTGGGCGCCGTAGCGACGGCCCAGCGCGTCGTAGGTCGACGGGAAGGTGTTGCCGCTGTTCCATGCGGTGCCACCAGCGTCCGAACCGACGAGCGGCGGATCCTTGTCGAAGAGATTCTGCACCGTGAAGGTGAGGGACAGATTCTCCATGATGTTGAACCGCGCCGTGAGGTCGAAATAGTCGTAGGCCTTGATGCGGTTGAAGTCGAACGACTCCGTGTAGCCGAAGGGCACGCCGACGAAGAGGTCGGGCGCATCTTCATGCACGAAGCTGTCGATGTGGCGCCACAGGAACGACACGTCGAAACCGCTGAACGCCAGCGTGGTACGGAGCGACCACTGCAGTTCGGGCTGGAGCGAGCCGCAGTTCGCGCTGACCAGGCCGACGCAGTCCAGCGCAACAGCGCTGGGCGAGGACTTGAACGTCGACTTGTTCGTCCAGTTGCCAACGAAGTTCAGGGCCAGATCGGCAAAGCCAAGCTGATGACGATAGTTCATCGTGAGGTCGATGCCGTCCGTCGCCAGCTCGCCGAGGTTCGACGAAGCCAGGAAGAGGCCCGGCGTCGTCGTCGGATCACCGTTCAGGCCGCCCGTGAGCGGATCGCGACGGATGACCGTACAAGCCGGGTTCGTCGGGCTCAGGTTGCTGCCTGCAAAGCAGGCATCCATCGCGTCACCCGGCGTCGGCGTGGAAATCGCGC
Organism: Sphingobium sp. SYK-6; assembly: GCF_000283515.1. Taxonomy (GTDB): domain Bacteria; phylum Pseudomonadota; class Alphaproteobacteria; order Sphingomonadales; family Sphingomonadaceae; genus Sphingobium; species Sphingobium lignivorans. The sequence continues at coordinate 249,788 of NC_015976.1, read as the reverse complement.
CGGTCAGCTTGATGTTGTAATAGTCGATCGTGGCCGAGAAGCCCGACAGCACGGCCGGCTGGAAAATCGCGCCGATCGTGTAGCTGTTCGACGTTTCCGGCTTCAGGTTGATGTTGCCGCCGCTCGTCTGGTTGGCCTGGCTGGCGATCGGCACGTTGATCGAGTCGACGTTGGCCGGCGTTGCACCCTGCGCAAGGCAGACATCACGCAGAACACCCGTCGGTCCGGGCGAGATGCGCACGCCTTCGTCATTGATCGAGGCGCACGGATCGGAGCTCAGGCTGGTGAGGCCGGTGCTGACGGGCGCGAACAGCTCGTTGATGTTCGGCGCACGAACGGCACGCGAGTAACCGCCGCGGAGCGTGAAGCCCGGCGTCGGGGTCCAGGTACCCTGCACCTTCCAAGTCGTCGTATCGAAGCTCGGCGTGCCCACGGCATCAATCGTGTAGCTCGAGTAGCGGATACCTGCCTGGATCGTCAGCTCTTCGAAGAAGGGCTTGTCCGTCACGACCGGGACGACCAGCTCGCCGATGGCCTCGTAGACGTCGAAGGCGCCGCGGATGTTCGGAGCCGGGCCGCCGGAGCCGCCCAGATCGCCGCTCTCTGCCAGCGTGTCGGATGCCTGCTGCGCCGTGTACTTGCGGTACTCGCCGGCGACGGCGAAGCTGATCGGGTCAGCCGCGAGCGGGCTGGCCACGCCGAAGTCACCCGACAGGGTGGCGTGGGCCTGGGTAAGCGACGTCTTGACGCGCACCGTGCTCTCGCCGGTGAGGAAGTCGATCTGCTCGCTGGTGAAGCCACCGGGCGTGGCGCCGAACCAGTTGACGGGAACGCAGTCCGAACGCGTGCCGTCGAGGCAGGTCGTGGTGTTGGTCGCCAGCAGCGATTCACGCACGCGCGAGTTCAGCGTGTAGCCCATGATGGTCTGGACCTGCTCGGCCTCGCCATAGGCGCCGTAGACGTCGAAATCGATCGAGTCCGTGACGCCGGCACGCAGGCCGAGGCGATAGTCGAACACGGTGTTCGAATATTCGCTGATACGCGGACCGACTTCGACCGCGCGGCGGAACATGGCCGTGGTCACTTCCCGGTAGGCCGGATCGCTCGGATCGGTCGCGGTGGCGGCTGCAGCGCAATCCGCACCCGAGATGTCGAAGGCCGAACAGAACTGGTTGCGGATGCCAGTGGGCAGGTAGGGGTTGCTCAGCGGAATGTCGACGGCGATACCGAATGCGCCGGAGGGCGCGATGATCGTGTCGACCGTGTTCTTCGTGAATAGGCCGCGCGAATAGACTTCGATCCCGTCGGCGACTTCATAGCGAGCAGCCGAGTAGATGTTGTAGCGCTCGAACGGCGTCTGGAAGATGTTGTCCGGCGCGAAGTTGAACGGCGCATAGGTGCCGACGAGCGACTGGCCGTCGGGCGCGATTTGCAGCGTGCCCGAACCCGGGACGCTGAAGCGGGTGGGAACCGCGGTACCAGAACCGGCCGAAGCGCCGGTGTAGGAACCGATGGTGTTCATGCCGATCTTGCGCTGGCCCTGATAGACCGGATCAGCATGCTGGTAGCCGACGGAGAGGACGATGTTGCCGCGGCCGTCGTCGAAGCTGACGCCCGTGGTCACGTCGAAGCGATAGGTCTTGCCGTCGCCGCGCTCGGTGATCTGGCTGGCAGCGGTGGCTTCGAGGCCGGTGAAGTCCTGCTTCGTGACGAAGTTGACGACACCCGAGATGGCGTCGGCACCGTAGGTGGTCGAGGCGCCGCCGGTCAGCACGTCCACGCGCTCGATGAGGGCGAGCGGGATGTTGTTGAGGTCGACGCGGCCCACCAGGTCGGCGGGGACGATGCGCACGCCATCGAGCAGGACGACGTTGCGGTTGGAGCCCAGGCCGCGAAGGTTGACGAAGGAGTTACCGCCGTTGCCGTTGTTCACCGCGGAGCCGATGCTCGGCACGATGCCCGGGATTTCACGCAGCATCTCTTCGGCGACGTTCGACTGGAGAAGGTCGATTTCGTCGGCGGTGGTCACATTGACCGGCGTCGAGCCCTGCAGGTTGGGGTTCTTGATGAGCGAGCCGGTGATGATGATGACGTCACCGGTTTCCGCGTCGTCCGCACCCTGCGGCTCCTGCGCGTTGGCCGCCGTCGACAGCAGGGCGAGGCCCAGCACGGCCGGCGCCGCAGCGACCTTCAGCAATGTTTGGTTGGAGAATTTTTTCACGATCCAGTCCCTTGCTCTGGAATGATGAGGCGCGCCGGGAAAACCCGACGCCGAACGGCAAGGGACGCATGCTTGGTGCTCACGTGATTCCCCTGCACGTGCTGTTGCAAAACTGCGCGGCGGTACCCGGCCTGTAAAGCGCAAGACGGCAGGAACAGGGCTGTTTTGAAGGGGGTGTAACATTTACGCAACATGAATGAGGCCGGATTCGAACGCAAACTTTGCGCGCTGCAACACAAAATTGCGCAAGCGCGCCCCATTTCGCCAAGAATGTATGCTGCAGATGTCTTTGCTGCAGCAAAGGAACAAGAGTTCTGGGGAGAGGCGTCTTCGCAACAGCGGAAAGCGACGCGGCGGCGGGACGACAGCGCTTGACGACGCGCACGGCGTTGCACAGGTAGGGCCGCGACTACACGCGACCAGAGATGTTGTGAATTGAAAACACAGGAGGCAGGCATGATGGCTCGGCTGAACATGAGCAAGGCGAGCGGGATTGCCGTCCTGTTCGCGGCATGTCTCTCGGCGGCGGGCGCCCCCGTATCGGCGCAGGCGGGAGCGCGGCCCACGGCCATCCGTCCGCTGCTCGATTGCCGGAAGGTCGCTGTCCCGGAGGATCGGCTGGCCTGCTTCGATCGGGAAAGCGCGTCGCTCGAGGCGGCGGACGCCGCGAACGAAATCGCGGTTCTCGACAAGGAGGATGTCCGCAAGACACGCCGCTCGCTGTTCGGCCTTGCGCTCCCGCCCTTGCCTTTCCTCGGCGGCGGCAAGAGTGACGAAGGCGAGCCCGACGGCGAAGGCGAAGCCCAGTTGACCGCCACCATCGCCTCGACCAAGTCTCTCGGTTACGGGAAATGGGCCTTCGCGCTGGAGGACGGCGCCCAATGGGTCACGACCGAAGCGGTGGTTTACGGGCAGCCGACAAAGGGCAAGTCCGTGGTTCTCAAGCGGGCGGCGCTCGGCGGTTTCTTCGCGGTGTTCGAGGGCTCGGGGCGGACAGTCCGGGCCAAGCGGGTGAACTGAGAGAGCCGCCGGCTTTCACGCTGAAAGCTGCTCCGGCTCACTCACTCCGTAGGTAGCAGCGGCTGGGGATCGATCCGCGCCGGGCCCCATTTCATGCTCCAGTGGAGATGCGGGCCCGTCACCCGGCCAGTGGCGCCGATGATGCCGATCGGCTGGCCCTGCCGTACCACGTCGCCTTCCTTCACGAGTAGGCGCTCGCTGTGCAGGAATGCGCTGTTGAGACCCATGCCGTGGTCGATCATTAGCAGCCGGCCTTCCAGGGTGAAAGGTTCGTCGACCGCCAGGGTCACTACGCCATCGGCGGGCGCCACATAGACGGTGCCCGCGCCGCCAGCGAGGTCCAGCCCGCTATGGTAGCTTCCCGGCGTGCCGCGATAGATGCGCTGGGATCCGAACACGCCCGATATTCGCGCCTTGACGGGCCAGATGAAGCCTTGCCGCCAGCCCTCGCTGCGGTTGTTTCGCGCGCGGGCCGCTGCGATCCGCGCCAGTTCGCCGGCACGCCGGCGCTGAAATTCCTCGCTGGGGACGCCCGCGCTGATGGAGGCGTTGACGCGTTCGATCCGCCAGTCTCCCGGCGCGACGCCGAAGGTACGCGTCTGCGTCTCGCCGTTGGCCAGGGTCGCGACCAGCGTGGCCGCAGCCGGCGCATCGCGGTCGAAGGCGATGATGAAATTGCCCTCCGCGTCGAAAGGCACCGGTGCGCCGTCGAGCATCAGCATGCGGGTGCCCGCGGGCGCGAGCCCACGCATGAGACCGCCTTGCCGCGCTTCTCCCCGGAGCTGAAGCGTCTCGGGACCGGCGGGTACGGGCGCAGGGGCGGGGGGCGATACGGGGGCGGGTGTCCGCATCGGCGGGGCGGATACGCGAGGGCCTCCGCCCGGTGAGACGCAGCTTGCGAGTAAGACTGGCAGCATGAGCAGGCAGCGTCGGACGGAACCGATGCGATGGCGCGAAGCGATCATGCCGTCACCATGGCCCATTGCGCCGGGCCGGTGCAAGGTCGGTCCGCCGATTGGCTCATGATGTCAGTCGAACAGGTCGGTTTGTGCTCCGGGCGGCGGATCGGCCTTGCGGGCGCGCGTTCCACCGGTGGTCCGCGGGGCGCTTGCCGGGGCATTGACGGCGGGCGCCCTTGGCGCTGCCCCGTCCCCGCCGGTCACGGCAGCGATCTCGCCATCGGCGAACTTGAGCATCACATGGCGGGCAGCCAGCGCTTCGGTACTCGTTCGCACCAGCGCGCCGTTCGCCATCACCCGCGCGAAGCCCCGTTTGAGTGGGGCATCGGGGTTGAGCGACTGCGCCAGCCGCCAGAGCGCGTCGAACTGGCGATGGGCATCGGCCAGCCGGCGCTCCAGCAGGGCGGGCGTGAGGCGTGTAGCAGACAGCGTCTGTCGCGCATGCGCCACGCGCGCGTCGAGCAGCGCCGGCCGCAGTGCTCCGGTCGCATTGGCCAGCTCATGCCGCGCATTGCTCAGCCGGTGCGCAAGCCCGCGGCGCAATCGGTCGCCCAGCTCGTCCGCACGCTGCCGGGCGAGGTCGAGCAGTACGTCGGGCCGGGGGAGCAGGCGCCGCTGCGCTTCCAGCCGCTCGCGGGACCGGTCGATCCCGCGCGAGACGCAGCGGCCCATGCGGGCGCCCAGCTCGGCCACCTGCGCCAACAGCTCCGCGCGCACCGGCACGGCCATCTCGGCGGCGGCGGTGGGCGTCGGGGCGCGCAGATCGGCGGCAAAATCGCACAAGGTCGTGTCCGTCTCATGGCCGACAGCCGAGATGACGGGGATCGGCGATGCAGCGACGGCGCGCACCACGATCTCCTCGTTGAACGTCCAGAGATCCTCGATCGAGCCGCCGCCGCGCGCCACGATCAGCACGTCCGGCCGGGGGATGGGGCCATCGGCCGGCAGTGCGCCGAAACCGCGCACGGCACTGGCGACCTGCGCGGCGGCGCCTTCGCCCTGCACCAGCACGGGCCAGAGCAGCACGCGGCTCGGAAAGCGGTCGGCAAGGCGATGGAGAATGTCGCGGATCACCGCGCCGGTGGGCGAGGTCACGACGCCGATGACGCGCGGCAGCATCGGGATGGGCCGGCGCCGCGCGGGGTCGAACAGTCCTTCGGCCGCCAGCTTCGCCTTCAGCCTCTCGAACAGCTGCATCAGCGCGCCTTCACCGGCCAGTTCCATGCTGTCGATGACGATCTGATATTTGCTGCGGCCGGGATAAGTGGTCACCTTGCCGGTGACGATCACGTCCAGCCCATCCTCGGGTGCGAAGGCGAGGCGCCCCGCCGTGCCTTTCCACATCACGCCGTCGATCAGCGCCGCGTCGTCCTTGAGGCAGAGATAGGCATGGCCGGACGCGGCCCGCTTCCAGCCGGAAATCTCGCCGCGCAGCCGCACGTGGCCGAAGCGGTCCTCCACGGTCCGCTTGAGCAGCGAGGACAATTCCGAGACGCTGAGCGCGGCCAGATTGTCCCCCTGACGCTCCTGCGCTAACAGGCGGCCCGACGTATCGAACCGGACTGGACCCTCTTCCATGAATATCCTTCTGCTGGGCGGTGGTGGCCGCGAACATGCCCTCGCCTGGAAGCTGGCGCAATCGCCACGCTGCACCGCGCTCTTCGCCGCGCCGGGCAATCCGGGCATAGCGGCTCATGCGACGCTGGTCGACCTCGACCTTACCGATCATGAGGGCGTCATCGCCTTCTGCCGGGCGCAATCGGTCGATCTGATTGTTGTCGGTCCGGAAGCGCCGCTGGTGGATGGCATCGCGGACAGCCTGCGCGCGGCCGGTCTGGCCGTGTTCGGGCCCGGCGCCGCGGCGGCGCAGCTCGAGGGATCGAAGGGCTTCACAAAGGATCTCTGCCGCGAGGCCGATATTCCGACCGCGCGCTATGTGCGCTGCGAGAGCGCCGAGGCCGCGCTGACCGCGCTCGCGGATTTCACCATTCCCGTGGTTGTGAAGGCGGATGGGCTGGCGGCCGGCAAGGGCGTCATCATCGCCATGACGCGCGCCGAGGCGGACGCGGCGATCCGCGACATGTTCGATGGCGGCTTCGGCGCCTCGGGTGCGCAGGTGTTGATCGAGGAATATATGGAAGGCGAGGAAGCCAGCTTCTTCGCCCTCACGGATGGAAAGGACGTGCTGGCCTTCGGCTCCGCACAGGATCACAAGCGGGTGGGGGAGGGCGACACCGGCCCGAACACCGGCGGCATGGGCGCCTACAGCCCGGCATCCGTGCTCACGCCGGCGCTGGAAGAGCAGGTGATGGCCGGGATCATCCGCCCGACCGTGGCAGCGCTGGCCGCGCGGGGCACGCCTTATAGCGGCGTCCTGTTCGCGGGCCTGATGCTGACCGCGCAGGGGCCCAAGCTCATCGAGTATAATTGCCGCTTCGGAGACCCCGAGTGCCAGGTGCTGATGATGCGGCTGGAAAGCGATCTGCCCGATCTGCTGCTGGCTGTCGCACAAGGGAGCCTTGCCGGGCGTGCCGTGCCGGACATGGCGGCGGACGTTGCGCTCACAGTCGTCATGGCTGCTGCAGGCTATCCCGGCACGCCCGAGAAAGGCGCGCCGATCAGCCTGCCGGATGCCGATGGCGACGCCATGATCTTCCATGCCGGCACGGCGCTGAGGGACGGGCAGCTCGTGGCCAGCGGCGGCCGTGTGCTCAATGTGACGGCCCGCGCGCCCAGCGTCACGCAGGCGCGTGAGGCGGTCTATGCGCTTGTCGATCGGGTGGATTTTCCGGGTGGATTCTGCCGTCGCGACATCGGCTGGCGGGAAGCCGCGCGCGAGGCCGCCACGCAGCCGGAAGGCGCGGTTACCTCAGCCGGCACTGCCTGACGGCTCCCCGGTCGCGGCGGCTCGCTGCCCCGCCCGGCGCTACTTGCCGGCAGTCTTGTAGGGAATGAAGTCGCCCAGCGCGCAGCTGCCGCTCATCATGCCCGATGGCAGGTTGATCACCTGGCCGATGTCGCCCCGGCAATATTGGCTCGTCGTCCGTCGCAGCACCAGCGTGTCGCCTTGTGCGAGCCCCCGGCAGGCGCCCTGCAACCTGTTGATGTAGATGAAGTCCTTGTTGACGCGGTACAGCAGCGTGTTGTCGCCGAGCACCCGCATGCTCGTGGCGTTATAGCCGGAAATGCAGGATACGGGCTCGCCCGCCACCTTGCCTTCGATCGCCTTGGCCAGTTCCGTCTCCTCCCGGACGCCAAGCTTGGGCTCCGTCTCGGTCTGCGTGCAGCCCGCAATGGGAAGCAGCGCCAGTGCCAGAAATATCCTCTTCATCGCACTTGCTCCTCTTACCCCTGTCTGTCTGTTTCCCGGCGCACGGATGCGCGGGTGTTGCGGGCGAGCCTAGCAGCTTTCGGCCCGCCTCGCATCTCCTTCGACGGAGTCGTCCGGCATTCGCCTTGGCCGGGAGAAGGCTGCGGCTGCGTCATCTCGACAGCGCGCGCAGCCGCCGGTCGGCTCTTGCTCAACCCTTGTCCTTCTCCGACCGCCGCCGCGCGAGTTCCGCGACGCTGCCTGCGCGCAGGAAGGGATTGGTCGCCCGTTCCGCACCGATGGTCGTGGGCACGGTGGGTTCACCGCGCGCGCGGGCAGCTTCCACCTCGGCCATCCGCGCCACCACCGCCTTATTGTCCGGTTCGGCGCGCAAGGCGAAGCGACCGTTGGAGAGCGTATATTCATGCGCACAGTAGACGCGGGTTTCGTCCGGTAGCGCCTCAAGCCGGCGCATGTTGTCGAACATCTGCTCAGCCGTGCCCTCGAACAGGCGGCCGCAGCCCATGGCGAACATCGTGTCGCCCACGAAGATGATGCCGTCCTGCGGGAAATGATAAGCGATGTGCCCGGCCGTGTGTGCCGGCACGGCCATGACGATGGCCTCGTGCGCGCCCAGTCGGACCTGGTCGCCTTCGCTCACGGGACGATCCACGTCGGGAATGCGCGCCAGCTCGGCGGCCGGTGCCGTCACCGTCGCGCCGGTTGCCGCGACGATGCCGGCATTGCCGCCGATATGGTCGCCGTGCCAGTGCGTGTTCCAGATCTGGCCGATGCGCCAGCCGCGCGCGTCCGCCGCCGCCAGCACGGGCTCCGCGACGGAGGGGTCCACCACCAGCGTTTCATCGCTCACCGGATCATGGACCAGCCAGACATAATTGTCGTTCAGCACCGGCACGCGGACGATCTCGAGCGGGGAAGATTCAGGCGATGGCATCATGGCCCTCCTTGTTGAACTGGATCAGGCAGAAGCCATGGCCCGACAGATCGGCAAACATGACGAGCAGTCCGGTCATTCGGTCTCAACCTGCCGAGCCGAGGCGCGCATGGGCGCGCACCGGCATGGCGTTACCACACGCCCGTATTGGGCATGGAGGCCCAGGGTTCGGCCGGTTCCAGCCTGCCGTCCTGCAGCAGCTCGACGGAGATGCCGTCAGGCGTGCGCACGAAGGCCATGTGCCCGTCGCGCGGCGGCCGGTTGATGGTGACGCCGGCGTCCATCAGCCGCTGGCAGGTCTCGTAGATATTCTCCACGCGATAGGCGAGATGGCCGAAATTCCGGCCCCCGCCATAAGCTTCGGATTCCTCGCCCGCCTTGGGCCAGTTGTAGGTCAACTCCACCTGCGCGTCCTCGTCGCCTGGTGCGGCGACGAAGACGAGCGTGAAGCGTCCAGCCTCGTTATCGAAGCGGCGGACCTCCTTGAGGCCGAGCAGCTCGAAGAAACGCAGCGTCGCATCGATGTCGGTGACACGGATCATGGTGTGGAGATATTTGGGCATGCAGCTTCAACTCCGTTCGTCGCTCGTCAGCAACGGTTCATCTCTGGGATGGCAATTCGGTCCTGCTGAGATAAGCTCGGCGTGGGAGCGGGAAAAGAGAGGAATTGCCGATGGGCTGGTTACAGGATGTCAACAAGGTCGCTTTGGCGGGCGCGGTGGTGCTTTCCGGCGGCCTGATCGTGGGGGGATATCTGCTCGGCGATGGGCTGCGCCGCGCCCATGCTGCGGAGCGCTCCGTGACGGTGCGCGGTCTGGCCGAGCGCAACGTGACCGCCGATCTCGCCACCTGGACCATCGCTTATTCCGCCAATGGTACGGATCTGCCCTCCGTGCGCGCTGAGATCGAGGCGAACACCACGGCCCTGCGCGATTATTTCCGCAACCTCGGCTTCCCCGCCGATGCGCTCAGCGCGACGGGCGCCGGCGTCAATCAATATATGAACAATGGCGTCAACACGATCACGATTACGCAGCGCATGCAACTGCGCACGAGCGACATCGCCCGCGCCCAGCGCGCCGTGGCCAGTCAGTTCGACCTCGTCCGGCGCGGCGTGACGCTGCAGGAGGGCTCGGGCATGACCTACAGCTTCACCAAGCTCAACGATATCAAGCCCGAGATGGTGGCCGCCGCCACCAAGGATGCGCGAAGCGCGGCGGAGCAGTTTGCCAAGGATTCCGGTACTGCTGTGGGCGGGATCAAGAGCGCCACGCAGGGCTATTTCTCCATTGAACCGCGGGATGGAGAGCAGTCCGGCGGCTATGGCGCGGCCGATACGCCGTACAAGAAGGTCCGGGTCGTCACGACCGTGGACTTCTACCTCGATTGAGGGCGCAGCTGGGGCTGCACCGTCCCTGCCGGATGGCGGCGCTCAGGCGTGTCATAACGGCACGATCGGTTGCCATGAGGGATTGATGGTTCCGGCCTAATGGGTCAGCTTGCTCCCAATTCCGCGGGGGCAGAATCGTCATCATGAAGGCCGGCCTGAAAATCATGCTCGGCGCCGGCGCCACCGGGCTGCTGGCGTTGCTGGTTCATGGTCCTCTCGGGCAGGGCGAGGCCTTCCTGGCCGATCTCGGCGCGCGCGCTGAGAGCGCGCTGGCCGCGCATGGGCTGGGGGACATCCATGTTCGCTATCCGCAGCGTCCACTCGTCCGCACCGCCGTCCTGTCCGGCGACGCGGATCTCGTGCGGCAGAGCGATGCGCTGCAGGTGGTGCGCGCGCTGCCTGGCGGTGGTGGCGCAATCTGGAGCGAGAGCGGTGTCGCTCGTAGCACTCAGCCCGCGCCGGCAATCCCTGTCGCAAGCGCCGCCGCCGCCACGCCAGCTGCGAAATCCGACACCGCATCCGCCAAGCCGCCTCTCACGCCGCCCACGGGAGGCGCGGCGATCGCCTTTGCAGGGCCGGACGGATGCCAGCGCGGCGTCGATGCTGCCGTCGCGAACCGGCCGCTCAGTTTCCGTTCCGGCAGTGCCTGGCTCAACCCGACGACGCGCGCGATCGTCGCGGATGTCGCCGCGGCGCTGAAGGAATGTTCGGGCTACCGACTGGAGGTCGGCGGGCATAGCGACGACACGGGGAGCGAGGGGGTCAATCGCGCCATGTCGCAGGAGCGTGCCGATCGCGTGCGCGCCCTGCTGGTGGAACATGGCGCGCCGGCCGAGCTGCTCTCGGCGCGGGGCTTCGGGGCCAGTCGTCCGCTTGCCAATGGCGGTCCGTCCAGCCGGCGTATCACGTTCACGGTATCCCGGGAGACAAGCTGATGCCGCTGCTGGTGGAGACGCTTGCCCTGTTCCTGCTGGTCTTTGCCCTCGGGCTCGTGGCTGGCGCGGCGATCTGGAGGCGCCGGTGACCGCGCTCGTGCTCCATTACTGGCCGGCCTTGCTTCTGTCGTTCGCCATCGGCCTGTTCACTGCCTGGCATAGCTGGGGCCGGCGAGCGGCTGTGGAGCTGATCCCGTTCGATCCGGACGGAGCATGGCATGCGCCGGCCGATACGGTCCCGTCGCCAGCAGACCCCGTGGCCTCGGTGGGCGTCGCCTCGCCCGTGCCTGTCGCGCCGGCCAACGATATCGGCCATCGGCCGACCATGGCAGAACCGGCGGGCGCTGGGGAAGCGGATGTGCTTGGCCCGGTGATCGCCGCGAGCAGGCCGGAGGAGGATGGTGCAAATATCGCGGCCGCGTCGTCGGCCGGTGAGGCGCCTGACGCTGATTTTGTGGTGATGCCGGCGGCGCCGGAGGTGGAAACCGTCCTGCCACCGGACGATCTCACGCGGATCAAGGGGATCGGGCCGGAACTGGAACTTCTGCTGCGGAGGCAGGGCGTCCAGCGGTTCGAGGATATTGCGGGCTGGCTTCCGGAAGACATCGAACGGATCGACGGCAGTCTCGGTCCCTTCAAGGGCAGCATCATCCGCGATGAGTGGATCGCGCAGGCCCGCTTGCTGGCGCGCGGAGACATGGCGCTCTTCGATCAACGTTACGGCCATCTCTGATTGGGGCAGACGCATGCGCGCTTCATCCCGCGGGCAGCGACGCTCTCGTACGACGCGCTGCATGCGGATCTGTTCGGGCGTCATGGCGCCGGTCCACTGTTCCATGGGCCCGCGCGCGTGGCTATGACGGCACCCATGACCGACGCTTTCGACATTCGACCCGCATCGGTGGCACAGCCGGCGGTCCGGGACCTGATCCTGATCCATCTGCGGGGCATGCATGCCAATTCGCCGATGTCCTCGCATTCCACAGATTTTGAGCCAGAGCCCCGACACCTCCTAGCTGCACCGTCACAATGATGAGCCCAATCCGAGGCCATTCACGGCGTGTGACAAGTCTCAGGAAAAATGAAGCCGCCGGAGGACGTGACCCTCCGGCGGCCTGATTGTGACCGGGCATGGTATGCATGCCCTCAACCCGTCCTCAGTAGCGAACGCGAATGCCGGCGCGCCACCGTGATCCGAACGTATCGAAGAAGACGGGATTGGTGGGATAGTTCGATCCTGCGCCACCACCGCCGCCGGGCGCCACCGGAGGCTTGCGATCGAACAGATTGTCGACCGTGCCGAACAGTTCCACAAAGCGCGTATCCGAACTGCCCATCGGGATTCGATAGGTCATTGCGAGATTGAAATAGCTCGCGCCTTTCACACGGTTCGTGCTGATGCTGTTCGCCTGCGTGGGATCATAGCCTTCATCCTCAGGCCCGGTACGAAGGACATTGAAAATGCCTTCGCTATAGCGCCGCCAGGAGAAGGTCGTGTTGAACCCGCCATTGTCGTAGGTCACGAAGGCGTTCCATATCCACGGCGGCGACGGGTTGAAGTCACCGCCATCGACGACAGGCCCGGTCTGGCCGGCATAATTGATCTCGGGAACCGATGGGTTGGCCTGGCTGATGAAGTCATACTGCCGGTTGGCCAGCAGCCGGAAGCTGACAGCTCCGTTCCAGTCGGATCTGACGTCTGAAAGGCGCATGCGATAGTCGACCTCGAAGTCGAACCCGCGCAGCACCATCTTGGCCAGATTGACCTGACGTGCATCGATGAAGCTGACGTCCTTCCGATCCGCCGTCGCGAAGTTGATGCGATCGCAGAACAGCTCATAATCAAAGCAGAAGTCGACAATGCGCTGGCCGGTCAGCGTCGTGACCGCATCCTTGATCTTGATCTGGTACCAGTCCGCCGAAACCCGCAGGCCAGGAATGAAACTCGGCTGGAGAACGACGCCCAGCGTCGTGGTATCCGCCTTCTCCGGCGTCAGCGCAAAGCTGCCGCCATTGAGGATGGGCGTCCAGTCGTTCCCGGTCTGCTGTCCCACCGGATCGAGCCACCAGTTATTGACGATGCCGCTCGTCGATCCCGGTTCGGTCGGCACGTTGCGCAGGAACAGTTCGCGGAAGCCCGCCGCGCGAATGTCGCGCGACCGTGAAGCCCGGATGCGGATATCCGGAATGATGTCGTACACCGCCGAAACCTTCCAGCTTACCGCCTCGGAAGTCTTCTCTTCCCTGCTGTCATTGTTCCGCGCGTGATTGCGCGTGTAGCGGGCAGCACCATTCAGCTCGAGCAGATCGCCGATCGCGGAGTCGCGGAAGATCGGTACGTTCAGCTCCCCAAAGCCCTCGAGCACATTGATTTGGCCCGAATAATCGAGGCCGAATGTGAAGGCATAGTCGTTGTAATCGGGAATGTTTCCGTGCGTGACGTCGCCACCCTCGGATCGCCAGTCGACACCCGCGGCTGCCGCGATGGGCCCTGCACCCCAGCCTTCGAACACCGTACCCTGCACAGAACCCGAAAGGACGTGCTGATCGTAGATGAAGTCCTCAACCACGGGTCGGTAGGCGTAAGCGAGCGCGGCGGGATCGACATTCCCGAGACCGAAGAGGTTCATGGGCTTGCAGCCCTGCGCGCGCGGATCGGGATTGGCCCGTGTGAGCTCCCGGCAAACGATGTTGCCGGAGGCAACGCCGGTGGTCACGAGCCCTTCGTCAACGGCATCCAGAGCATATTGGAAGGGCTGATTGACGCGGTTGTTGGTCCGGTCCTGATGTCGCTTGTTGCGGCCGTACTGGTAATAGGCATCCCAGGTCCAGTCGCCGAACAACGGCCCGGATAGTCCGATCAGGCCGCGAAACACCCTTGCATCAGCCCGGTTTTCCGAGGTGAGTACGCCATCGAGATCCTTACCGAGACTGAAACGGGTTCCTGCGAGCAGTGCTTTCAGGTCATTGGGGAGATAGGGGTTGTCCGGCTGAACATAGAAAGTGGACCGGGGACCGACGATGTAGCTCGTGTTTGATGCGATGCGTTGCGCATAGGTCAGTTCGGTCTGGAGCGTGAGGGTGTCGGTCAGCTCATATTCGCCGTACATATATCCGACCCACCGCTTGAGCGGCGTCTGCAGGTCGCTGTCGTCATAGGTCGACGCACCGTCACCCCCCTGACGAGGCCCAATCAGCGCGGCGCCGAGGAAACGACCGGCGTCGAAATCGACCACGCCGGTCCCTTCATCATTGAAGCGCTTGTAGCGGGCGGCAGGATTTGTGACCGTCGCGTCGCGCACCACGCCTCGAGGATCATTGAAGGCCTGCTTGGAGCCGGGCGCGATGATGTAATGCGGCAGACCGTAAGTCGGCGAGCCGGGGATATTGTAGCCCGTCCGGGCCGTCGTTCCCGGCAGGATCGAATTGGCATTTGTGAAGATGTCATAGCTCTCCGCGCACCAGAGACGCACTTTCGCGCAGTCGCCGACCCCCTCGTTTTTCTGGTACTCGATGCCCGCGACAATATGGCCGCGCCCGCCGCCGAAGCTGGTGCCGCCCATCAGCGAGGCATGATAGCTCTTGCCGTCTCCGCGCGTCGTCTGGCCATAGTCCGCCTGGGCCTTGATACCCTCGAAGCGCGTATCGAGGATGATATTGACCACGCCCGCGATCGCGTCGGAACCATAAGCTGCCGAAGCGCCGCCGGTCACGGTTTCCACGCGCTGGATCATCGCCGAAGGGATGACGTTGAGATCGATCGCCCCGCCATCGGAGGTCGGGATGAACCGTCGGGAATTGACAAGCGTCAGTGTGCGGGTGCCGTTGAACGGGTTGAGCCCGCGCAGGTTCGCGAAGGATGCACCGACATTGGCGCCTGCGGTGATGCCTGCAGTGGCATCCGACTGGAAATTCGAGTTCTGCGGAATGACGCGCAGCGTCTCTGAAATGTTCACCTGGCCAAGATTGGCCATCAGATCAGCCCCGATCACGGTGGCCGGCGTCGGCTCATTGAAGCCGTCGCGCTTGATGCGCGTACCTGTTACCAGAATGGCCGCCCCATCTTCGCCCTCTGAAGCCGCTTGCGGTGCAATGTTATCTTGTGCCTGCGCAGGCGCAGCGGCACACATGAGCGCCAGAGCGGATACCGTCGAAGCCCAGCTCCCACTTGTTCCCATGACGCTCGCGCGATCCAGCTTATGCCAATTCACTTTCATCCTCCCCTGACACGGAACCGGTGCGCTGCGCCGATGGCTGACAGATGCGCTAATCCGGATCGTGGCCTGAGTGGTCCAAAGCGACGTCGGAAACTTATCCAGGAGGGAACAATTCGGATGCACTTCGCGCGTGCCAAGCGGCACGAGCGAAACGTGAACGTGCACCCCGATCCTGAACAAATCCATAGGCTTGGCAGCCTGTTTTCCCGGCGTTACCGGGAATTCGTCACTCTATCACAAGATAATAAGCCACCCGCATCGCACCTGGGTTGCTGAGCCTGATGTGGTGCCGGCCGCTGAAGGGCGGCACCCAGCTGCACTGGCTGCCGGTGCCCTGCCGGACGGGGCAGACCGGTTTGCCCGTGCCGTCCAGCACGGCGATGCCGAGCGGTCCGCCGCCCGCCGCGGCGATGGCGACGCGGGCCTGGCGCCCACCATCGAAGAGCTGGGCGAGCGTCGTCGTGGCGCCGGGTTCGAGATGGCCGCGGCGATAGGCCGGGCCGAGCAGCCTGCCTCGCATCGTAGGCACCGCCGCGTTCGGCGCGCTGGTGCGCCAGCCGGGGAGAGGATCGGTCAGGCTATCCGTCGCGCCGGGCGCGGGACGCGCGCCGAGCCGGTCGAGCGCAGCAAGCGCTTCTGCAAGTCTGCCCGGCTGCGGGTCGGGCGCATTGGCGGCCTGTTCCGCTGCCACCAGAAGGCGCGCGACCATGTCGGCGCGCGTGACAGGTGCCGCTGGGAGAGACGCTGCCCCGCGCGCCTGCGGACTGGCGCAGCCGGCCGGCAGCGAGGCAAGCATCGCTGTCAGGACAGCGGCGAGAGTGACCTGTCTCATGTCTCCGGCTCCACCACAAAGCAGGCGCCCCGCGCGGTTTCATCCAGGCGGAGCACCAGTCCGTGCCGCTGCGCGATCGCGCGGGCCAGCGCAAGGCCGAGGCCGTGGCCCGGCTGCGTCACCTGCCCGGCGCTGCGGGCGAAGCGCTCGAAGATCCGTGCCCTGTCCTCGGGCGGAATGCCCGGCCCGTCATCGGCGATGATGATGCGCGGGCCATGCGTCAGCGCAAGGCACACGGTGCCCCCGGCCGGCACATATTTGATCGCGTTGTCGAGCAGGTTGGAGACGAGGCGGACGATCTGCATGCGCTCCGCGAGCATCGTCACGCCGGGCTCGATGGCGGTTTCCAGCGCCAGTCCCGCTTCCTCCACGCTGCCTTCGTAAAGCGCGGCGACGTCGGTGAGGAGCGCGGAAAGATCGAGTTCCGACAGCCCGGCGAGATCGCCCCGCCGCCCTTCGTTGGATGCGATGTCCAGCAGCGAATCGAGCATGGTGACGATAGTGCGGATGTCCGCGCGTGATCGCGTGAGCGTGCCGCTGCCGCCCGGTTCGGACCGCTCCTGGAGCGCGGCGGCGAGCCGGGCGTCGAGGTGCATCAATGGCGTGCGGATCTCGTGAGCGACATGGTCCGAAACATGCTTCTGCACGCGCACGAGCCGGGCTTGCCGGGCCAGCAGCCGCGCGCCCTGCAAGGCCAGCTCGTCAATCTCGTCGCGCGGCGTGCCGGGGCTCTCGAGCGCGGCCGGATAGCCTTCCGCAGCCGCCCTCAGATTTGCATTCACATGATCGATCCGCCGCGCGAGGCCGCGCGCCGTGAGCATCGCGACCGCTCCGACGCCAAGCACGATGGCCGCGCCCACCGCCAGGAAGATGTGCGTGAGGCGCCGCATCGTCTCCCGGTCCTGGGCATATTCCCGCGCGACGAGCAGCTGGAGGTCCGGGCCGAGCTTCGCTGCCCGCGCATAGACCGGTGTTCCCCCCGCCAGCGTCACATAGCCTTGCTCGGACAATGCGGCGGACAGGGGCGGCCAGGCGCGGATGTCCCCGGCCAGGGGCGTTCCGTCCGCGCGGGCGACGAGATAATGGGGCCGCCGCCCCTCCATTGTCACCACGTCCTTGCGATCGGCGACACGGCGGAGCAGTTCGCGCTCCCCGCCGCTGGCGTGGATGTCGATCAGCCCGGCAATGTCAGTGGTCACGGTCGCCGCCAGCGCTTCACTGGTGCCGCGCCGCAGCGTGGACCAGGACGCCGCGAACAACAGCGTCACGGCCAGACCCGCGATCAACAGGGAGGCCGCAGCGACGCGCCAGACGATCGATCCGCGCCGCCGGGCGCCAGCTTCCGGCCTCATTCGCAAGCGGTCAGTCGATAGCCCGCGCCCCAGATCGTCTCGAGCGCCGGCGTGGTGAAGCCGTCCTCCAGCTTGCGGCGCAGGCGGCCGATATTCACGTCGACGACATTGGTCTGCGGATCGAAGCTCATGTTCCAGACGTCCCGCAGCAGCATCTCGCGGGTCACCGTCTCGCCGGCATTTTCCATGAAGTAGCGGAACAGCTCGAACTCGCGGGGGCTGAGCGCGATGTGGCGACCGGCGCGGAAGGCGGTGCGCGCCTTGAGATGGCATTCAAGCGCGCCGTAGATGATGACGGCGCCATGCACCTTGCCCGAGGAACGGCGATGCAGGGCCTTCACCCGGGCCAGCAACTCCTGCGGCTCATATGGCTTGGCGAGATAATCGTCCACGCCCGCGTCCAGGCCTTCGATCCGGTTCTCGCTGCGCCCGAGTGCGGAGAGCATCAGGACCGGCGTCTCGATGCCGGCGGCGCGCAGCCGGGAGACGATGGTGAGGCCGTCCAGATCCGGCAGCATCCGGTCGAGGATGATGACGTCGAAGCGGTCCGCTGCGGCGCGTTGCAGTCCGGCGCGGCCTGACTGCACCCAGGCGAGATGGTCCCCGCCTTGCGTGACCAGCGCCTGCACGGCGCTTGCCGCCAGAGGATCGTCTTCGACATAGAGGATGTTCAGGCTGGCCATCTGGTTCCCCGGTATATCCGCTCGCGCGAAGGGCACAATGCCGGCGCAGGCCGGGCAAGGCCCGCTCGGGGCCGGGCGGCGCACCGGGTCGCTGCGTGCGCCGCCCGTTCCTGCCGCCGGCCTACCCACCTGCCTGCGGCAAGCTACCCGCTGGCGGCCCGCGCATCCCGGAGGATGCCTCGGTCCCCACCCCCTGCAGGCAGATGCTGTGCGCCTGTCCTAGCGGTGCGGTCGAGGACTGTCCGATGACAATCATCGTTAGATTGGTGACAAGCGCCGTATCGCGCCGCCGCCAGCCGCCGGCGCTCCGGACGGCATGGGGGACCTCAGGTCTGTGCCTTCGCCTTCGCGCGATAGGCATGCAGCAGTGGCTCGGTATAGCCGCTGGGCTGCGACACGCCCTCGAACACCAGCGCGCGCGCCGCCTGCAGCGCGATGCTCTCGGGATGGCCCGCCATCGGCCGGTAAAGCGGATCGCCCGCATTCTGGGCATCCACCTTGGCCGCCATCTTCTCGAACGCCGCGTTGACCTGCGCCTCGCTGCACACGCCGTGCAGCAGCCAGTTGGCGATATGCTGGGAAGAGATGCGCAGCGTCGCGCGGTCCTCCATCAGCCCGACATCATTGATGTCCGGCACCTTGGAACAGCCGATGCCCTGATCGACCCAGCGCACGACATAGCCCAGTATGCCCTGCGCATTGTTCTCCAGCTCCTCGCGCACTTCCTGCTCGGACCAGTTGACGCCATGCGCCAGCGGAATGCTGAGCAAGGCGCCCAGCGATGCCGGCGCTTCCTTCGCCCGGGCTTCCTGCCGGGCATGCACGTCGACGCGGTGATAATGCGTGGCATGGAGCGTCGCGGCGGTGGGCGAGGGCACCCATGCCGTGTTGGCGCCTGTCATCGGGTGGCCGATCTTCTGCTCAAGCATGTCCGCCATCCGGTCGGGCGCTGCCCACATGCCCTTGCCGATCTGCGCGCGGCCCGAGAAACCGCAGGCAAGGCCGATCTGTACGTTGCGGTCCTCATAGGCCTTGATCCAGTCGGACGTCTTCATGTCGCCCTTGCGGATCATCGGACCGGCCCGCATCGATGTGTGGATCTCGTCGCCGGTGCGGTCGAGGAAGCCGGTGTTGATGAACACCACCCGGTCCTTCACCGCACGGATGCAGGCCGCGAGATTGGCAGAGGTGCGGCGCTCCTCATCCATCACGCCGACCTTGAGCTGGTGGCGGCCGAGGCCCAGAAGATCCTCGATCGCATCGAACAGGTCGTTGGTGAAGGCGCACTCCTCCGGCCCGTGCATCTTGGGCTTGACGATATAGATGCTGCCGGTCGTGCTGTTGCGGAACGTGCCGAGGCCCCGCACGTCGTGCAGGGCGATCAGGCTGGTGACGATGCCGTCCAATATGCCTTCCGGTGCCTCGCTGCCATCGTGCAGCCGCACCGCCGGCGTGGTCATGAGGTGGCCGACATTGCGCACGAACAGCAGGCTGCGGCCCTTGAGCAGCAATTCCTCGCCGTCCCGGCCGTCGTAGCGGCGGTCGGCCTCGAGCGCGCGGGTCATGCTGTGTCCGCTCTTCTCGAATGTCGCGGTGAGATCGCCCTTCATCAGGCCGAGCCAGTTCGCATAAGCTGCGACCTTGTCCTCGGCGTCCACCGCGGCCACCGAATCCTCAAGATCGACGATGGTGGACAGCGCCGATTCCAGGAGGATGTCCGCGATGCCGGCGGGATCATCCTTGCCGATCGGGTGGGTGCGGTCGATCACCAGCTCGATGTGCAGGCCATGATGGGCCAGCAGGATGTTGTCGCCGGACCAGCCGGCAAGCTGGGTCGGATCGGCGAGATCAGGATCGCCCTGCCCGGTCCAGTCCGCCCATGAGCCGCTGGCGAGCGGCACCGCCTCGTCGAGAAAGGCCTTCACCCAGCCTATGACCTGCGCCCCCCGCGCGGGATCGTAGCCCTTGCCGGCGGGCGCGCCCGGCAAGGCATCGGTGCCGTAGAGAGCGTCATACAGGCTGCCCCAGCGCGCATTGGCGGCATTGAGCAGGAAACGGGCATTGAGCACGGGCACGACCAGCTGGGGGCCGGCGAGCACCGCCAGCTCCGGGTCGACATCCTTCGTGCCGATGGTGAAGGGCGCCGGTTCCGGGACCAGATAACCGATCTCGCGCAGGAAGCCCTCATATTCCGCCTGATCCAGCGGCTTGCCGGCGCGCGCGGCGTGCCAGGCGTCGATCTGGGCCTGCATATTGTCGCGCGTGGCGAGCAGCGCCCGGTTGCGCGGCGCATATTGCGCGAAGATGCCCGCCGTGCCGGCCCAGAAGGCGTCGGCGGGAATGTCTGTTCCCGGCAGCACCTGCGTCTCGATGAAGGCCGCCAGATCCGCAGCCACCGACAGGCCGGCACGCTCAACCATCTTCGTCATGATCCTCGTCTCCCTGGCTCAACCCTGCGCGGCAAGTCCGGCGGCGGCGATGCCGGCCAGAGCTGCGATCTCGTCATTGTCCGAGGTCTCGCCGGTCACGCCGACCGCGCCGATGAAGGCGCCGCTTCCGTCGACCACGATCACGCCGCCGGCTGCGGGAATGACCGGATGCGGCGCGGACGAAGCGAACGCCCCGATGAACCAAGGCCGCTCCACGGCCATGTCGCCCACCTTGCGCGATGAAACGCCGAACGAAAGCGCGCCGGCCGCCTTGCCCGTCGCGATCTGCGCGCGCGCGAAGGATGCGCCGTCCCCGCGCTGAAAGGCGATCAGATGGCCACCCGCATCCACAACGGCAACGCTCAGCGGCTTGAAGCCCGCTTCCCGTCCCTTGGCAAAAGCACCGGCAATGATGGCATTGGCCTGTTCGAGCGTGATCTGACTCATGACTTCCTCCCGCTGGCTGGCGGCTGAGGCCGCGCGATTCCTCAAGGGGCATAGCGAGGGCGAGCCGGAGGCGATAGAGGCAAGTCGTTCGAATTCTCAGGGTTTGTCGACGCTCGGCACTAACCCCACGATGAGCCGGCTTGCCACTGAGGCCGCACCAGGGCTCCGACCGACCCGCGACTGTTCCATGGTTCTGCTTTCCTTCATTCTTCGCTTCGTCGGTTGTTTCCACCCGGACCGAAATTACTTTAAGGGGCGCGCGACCTTATCATTCCGGAAGAGGACGCCATGACCGACACAAGCCTGATCGCCACCATCGATGCCGCGTGGGAGGATCGCGCAGACATCGGCCTTTCGACCATGGGCGACGTGCGCTTCGCGGTGAACCGCGCGCTGGCCATGCTCGATTCGGGTGAAGCACGCGTGGCGGAGCCGGCCGGAGAGGGCTGGCAAGTCAATCAGTGGCTGAAGAAGGCCGTGCTGCTCAGCTTCCGCCTCAACGACAATGCCCTCATCGACAACGGTCCCGGCGCCGGCCACTGGTGGGACAAGGTGCCCAGCAAGTTCGCCGGCTGGACGGAGGCCGAGTTCCGGGCGGCCGGCTTCCGCGCCGTTCCGGGCAGCATCGTGCGCGCCGGCAGCCATGTCGGCCGCAACGTCATCCTGATGCCGAGCTTCGTGAACATCGGCGCTTATGTCGGCGAAGGCACCATGGTCGACACATGGGTGACGGTGGGAAGCTGCGCGCAGATCGGCCGCAATGTCCATCTCTCCGGTGGCGTGGGCATTGGCGGCGTGCTGGAGCCCCTTCAGGCGGACCCGGTCATCATCGAGGATGACTGCTTCATCGGCGCGCGCTCGGAAGTGGTCGAGGGCGTGCGCGTGGGCAAGGGATCGGTGCTGTCCATGGGCGTGTTCATCGGCCAGTCGACCAAGATCGTGGACCGCGCCACCGGCAAGGTCTTCATCGGCGAAGTGCCGCCTTATTCCGTGGTCGTGCCCGGCGCCCTGCCCGGCAAGCCGCTGCCGGACGGCACGCCCGGTCCCAGCCTTTACTGCGCCGTGATCGTCAAGACCGTGGATGCGCAGACCCGCGCCAAGACCGGCATCAACGATCTGCTGCGCGACTGAACTGCTTCAAAAGCCGCGCCGGATGGAGACATCCGGCGCCAGGCATGCGGCAAGGCAGAGAGGGGATGCAGACCTGCTTCCATCGGGACCGCATTTCCTGAGCGCCGAGCGGCTCAGGCCGCCAGCGGAACAAGCAGCCGGGGACCGGCCACGGTGCTCGCGGAAGTCATCATGAGGCGCGCCTGCTCGGTCGCGCTGCGCGTATCGCCTGCCAGTTTCTTCACCTCATTGGCCACGATCGCGAAACCAACGCCCGCTTCCCCCGCCCGTGATGCTTCAATGGCAGCATTCACCGCGAGCATCTTGGTCTGGGAGGCAATCCTGTCGATCGCGGTCACGATCCCGCCGATCCGGTCCATCGCGCTCTCCAGCTCGGCCTTCCGGTCCGCAAGCTCCGCCTGATAGCGTTCGGCGGCCCGAAGACTGGCCTTCACTTCCTCCTCAAGCTCGACTTGCCGGCTGATGTCGCTGGCGATCTTGAAGATGCGCGCGACTTTCCCCGCACCGTCCAGAATGGGATTGTAGGTCGCCTGAATCCAGCGGATGCGGCCGCCTCTCGCGCGACGCTGGAAGCGACCGGACAGATAGTCGCCCCGTCCCAGCCGGCGCCAGAACTCCCGATAGGCGTCCGTCGCGATTTCCTCGGGACTGCACAGCAGGCGATGATGCTCGCCCATGAGCGTGGCGCGATCATAATCGAAGATCGTCAGGAAGTTCTGGTTCACATCAAGGATGAAACCGTCGGTCGAGAATTCGACGATCGCCTGCGAGCGATCCAGTGCCGCCCAGACGGCCTCGGCCCGCCCGGCGATTTCGTCATCATGCACCATTGTAGCTGGAGGCTCCCAAACGAGTCCCGCGAGCGATAGGGTTAATTCCGTAAAGAAAAGGTAGCGCGGGACGCTCGTCCGGGCATTTGTGCGACGAGCCGTGGAGCGGACCGTCTCAACCCATCGCGGGAGGGGCAAACCGCCCCCTCCCGCCATGAAATTCACCTTCGGCCGGCGGTCGCCTGTGATCGATCCCCCAGATGGGCAGCCAGAGTACCAAGATCAGCGCCGCTGGGTTCCTGAAAGACAGTCAGGCCGAATTCGCCCATCACCGCGAGCAGATGGTCGAAAATATCGGACTGTATGTCCTCATAGACGGCCCAGGCGGTCGTGCCGGTGAAGCAATAGATTTCCAGCGGCAGGCCCTGTGCCGTCGGCTGGAGCTGGCGGACCAGCAGTGTCATGTCGTTCGTGATGCCGGGATGCGCGCGCAGATAGGCGAAGACATAGGCCCGGAACGTGCCGATATTGGTGATCCGCCGGCTGTTGACGGGATCCCGGCCCTCCTTCACCACGCGCGTGGCATTCCATGCGTCGATCTCGGCCTGCTTGCGGTCGAGATAATCGTCGATGAGCGCGAAGCGGCGTAGATGCTTTTCCTCGTCATGCGTGAGGAAGCGCACGCTCGTCTGGTCGACCAGCAGCGCGCGCTTGATCCGCCGGCCGCCTGACTCGGACATGCCCCGCCAGTTCTTGAAGCTCTGCTCGATCAGCTTGTGCGTGGGAATGGTGGTGATCGTCTTGTCCCAGTTCTGCACCTTCACCGTATGGAGAGCGATGTCGATCACGTCGCCGTCGGCATTGAGCTGGGGCATCTCGATCCAGTCGCCCACGCGCAGCATGTCGTTGGAGGTGAGCTGCACCGAAGCGACGAGCGAGAGGATGGTGTCCTTGAACACCAGCATCAGCACCGCCGCCATCGCGCCCAGTCCCGAGAGCAGCAGCAGGGGCGATTGCTCCATGAGCACCGCGATCATCAGGATCGCCGCTGCCGCGAACAGCACGATCTTGAGGACCTGGATATAGCCCTTGATCGGCCGGCTCGCCGCATCGGGCCGGCGCTGGTAGAGATCGTTCGCGAAGGTGAGTGCGGTGCTCAGCGCCAGCACGATCGTGAGGATGATGAACGCGCTGACGACATTGCGCGTCACCACGATCACCCCCTCGGAAAGATGCGGCACGGCCGCGATGCCGCGCGAAATGATGACGGCGGGCACGATGTTGGCCAGCCGCGCAACCGCATTGACCGGCGTCGGTCCGTCATGCGGCAGCACCCGCATCACGAGCTGGAGGATGACTTTCTTGACGAGGAAATTGCCGAGCCACGAGGCCGTGGCGAGCAGGGCGAGGCCGATCAGCGTCTCTGTCCAGAGAGGAACGTCGCCGAGCCAGGGAAAAGCAGCGGTGGACATGGTGAAATCGATCATGGGCATGATTTGGCCGACCTGCCGCGAGGCCGGCGAATACTCCTGAAGGGGATGGGGAAGATGCGACCCTGCCCTGTGGGGTCCGCCATGTCAAACCCGGCCAGCCGCGCAGTCCGGCCATGGTCCGGGCGAGAACAGGTAGCATCCTGCCCGCAATTCATTGGCCCTTGGCGCCGCCGCCTCTATATCAGTGCCATGGCATCACCCCAAAAGCCCCGCCCCGCCGGTTTCCCTTCCCGCCAGCAGATCCTGGATTTCATCGCCTCATCGGACCAGCCGGCCGGCAAGCGGGAAATCGCGCGCGCCTTTGGCCTCAAGGGCAGCGAAAAGATCGCGCTCAAGGCGTTGCTGAAGGACATGGCGGACGAGGGGCTGATCGATATCGGCCCGGCCCGCGCATTCCACCAGATGGGCGGCGTGCCCAAGGTAACGGTGCTGCGCGTCATCGACACGGAAGGCGCGCAGGTCATCGCGGTGCCGGAGCGCTGGGAAGCGGAGGGGCATCCGATTCCGAAGCTGCGCGTCATCGAACGCGGCAAGCGCGGGGCTCTGGGCGTGGGAGATCGCATCCTCGCGCGCACCGAGCAGGCGGGCCATGGCTGGGTCGCCCATCCGATGAAGAAGCTTGCCGGTGCGGCCGAGCAGATGCTCGGCGTGGTGGCGAAGGACGAGCGCGGCAAGCTGGTCCTGCGTCCCGTCGACAAGCGCATCCGCCGCGAGACGCCGATCAGCGAGCATGGCGAGGCCGTGCCCGGGGATCTCGTCCTTGCCGAGAAGACCGGACGGCCGCCGCGCATCACCGCGCGCGTGACGGATGTACTGGGCGACCCTTTCCAGCCGCGCGCCTTCAGCCTCATCGCCATTCACAAATATGGCATCCCCGATGCCTTCCCGGAGGAAGCCGAAGAGGAAGCGGCGAAGGTCCATGACCTTCCGCTCCATGCCGAGGCGCGCGAGGACCTGCGCGCCCTGCCGATCGTCGCCATCGATCCGGTGGACGCGCGCGATTTCGACGATGCGGTCTGGGCCACGCCGGACGATGATCCCGCCAATGAGGGCGGCTACAAGGCTATCGTCGCCATCGCGGACGTCTCTTATTATGTGCGGCCGGGCTCGCAGCTCGACCGGCAGGCGCGCAAGCGCGGCAACAGCGTCTATTTCCCCGATCGGGTCGTGCCGATGCTGCCGCATGCCCTCTCATCGGACATGTGCTCGCTGCGCGCGGAGCAGGATCGTGCGGCCATGGCCTGCCATCTGGTGATCGACCGGCACGGCAAGATGCAATCCTGGCGCTTCACGCGCGCGCTCATTCGCGTGGCGGCGAACATTCCCTATGAGCAGGCGCAGGCCGCCATGGACAAGGCGGAAGGCAAAGGCCGCCCGGATGCGCCGGCCAGCTTCGCGTGGAACGAAGGCCCGGAGGATCTCGTCGAGGTGGCGCTGAAGCCGCTCTGGGCCTGCTGGCGGCTGCTGGCGCGGGATCGCAAGGCGCGTGGCCCGCTGGACCTTGATCTGCCCGAGCGGCGGGTGGTGCTCGATGAAGAGGGGCGGATCGTCAGCATCGCTGTGCGCGAGCGGCTCGATGCGCACCGGCTGATCGAGGATTACATGGTCACCGCCAATGTGGCGGCGGCCAAGGCCTTGGAAGCGAAGAAGGCCCCGGTCATGTATCGCGTCCACGAGCCGCCGACGCGCGAGAAGCTGGCTTCGCTCAAGGACTATCTCGACACGTTCGATATCCCCCTGACGCTGGGACAGGTCATCACCACCAAGACCTTCAATCGCATCATCGAGCGCATTCCGGACGATGCGGCGGCGCGTCCGCAGATCATGGAGCAGATTCTGCGCAGCCAGACGCAGGCTTATTACGGCCCCCAGAGGCTGGGGCATTTCGGCCTCGCGCTGGGCAGCTACGCGCATTTCACCTCGCCCATCCGGCGCTATGCGGACCTTCTCGTCCATCGCGCGCTGGTCGGCGCCTATGGCCTTGAACTGCCGGCGCCCAAGGATCGCGGCATTGCCCGGGAAACGCGCCTCTCAGCCGAGGACGCCGCCGACCTGACGCCCATTGGCGAACGGATCAGCCAGTTTGAGCGCCGGGCCATGGAGGCCGAGCGCGAGACCGTCGACCGTTATGTCGCGGCGTTCCTCGCGAGCCATGTCGGCGAGATCATGGCCTGCCGCATCACGGGCGTGCAGAGCTTCGGTTTCTTCGCCACAGTGAAGGAGCTGGGCGGGGACGGTCTCGTCCCGGTCTCGACGCTCGGCCATGAGCGCTTCCGCTATGACGAAGTCCATCAGGCGCTGGAAGGCGAGGAAACGGGCGAGCGCTATGCACTTGGCGACCACATCGATCTGCGCCTCGTCGAGTCGGACCCGATCAACGGCGCGCTGCGGTTCGAGTTGCCGGAGGGTGCCAGCCATATGCCGGCAGGCCGGGACCGGCGGAGTGGCCGCCCGCCCGGCGGGCCGCGCACCATCCGCCGGCAGGGGCGACCGGCCAATATCCGCCATACGTCGAGCAAGCGCGGTCCGGTCAAACGGCGCTGAGGAGAGGCCCTGCCGGCCCGGTGTTCAGAAAGCGTAGAAGAGCGAAAACTGCAGGACGGGATAGATGCGGTAACCGTCCACTTCATCGGACAGCTTCACGCGCTCCTTGGCCAATTCCTCCTGGAAGATCGGATTCGCGGCGAAACTGCCGTCCGCCGTCAGCTCCCGCACCTGCGGCCAGCCATGGAACATCACGCCGCCGTCCACGCCGAACTTGATCCCGCGCGTGAGGCCGCCCGCATAGCCGATCGTCACCAGCGGCGCGACATCGTCGGCATCGGCATGACCCCGCAAGGTGCCGATCTGCTCGGGCGTGAAGCTGATGTCGCCCACGGTCACATTGCCCGTCGGCGCTGCGGTCACATTCACCCGGTTGCGATCGACGCGCACGCCGCCCGAGACGCGCAGGCCGCTCCCGGTCGGGTAGATGTCCACCATGGCGCCATAGGATTCGAGCTTCACCCGGCCGTCATAATCGATGTCGTCGACATCGAATTCATGGCTGAAATCGAGGAAGGCCGCGCTCGCGCGCACACCCACGGTGCGATTGAAGCGGAGGCCAGCCTCGGGGCCGATGCCGAGCGTGCCGCCGGTGACGCCCAGCGAGAGGCGCGGCGGCGTATCCTGCGCGAAGACGGGCGCGGCTATCAGCAGCGCCGGCGCGACGATAGCGCCGACGCCCGCGAACGAAACGGTCATCATCGGTCCCCTTTTGCGGCAATGACGATATCGCTGCGCTAACGGGCCAGCCGCGCCTTGGTTCCGGATGGGGGCGGACCCGCCTTATGCGTGATGCCGGCCGAAATCCGGTGCGGCATCGTCCTGCCCCTGCTCGATGATCGAGCGGCGAACAGCGCGGGTCTTGGTGAAATGGTCGAACAGCATGTCGCCATCGCCCCAGCGGATGGCACGCTGGAGCTGCGTCAGATCCTCGGTGAAGCGCTGGAGCATCTCCAGCACGGCCTCCCTGTTGGCGAGGAACACGTCGCGCCACATGGTCGGATCGGAGGCGGCGATACGCGTGAAGTCGCGGAAGCCGCCCGCCGAGAATTTGATGACCTCGCTGCGCGTCACGTCCTCCAGATCGCTGGCGGTTCCGACGATCGTATAGGCGATGAGGTGCGGCAAATGGCTGGTGACAGCGAGCACAAGGTCGTGATGGGCAGCGTCCATCAGCTCGACATCGGCGCCCAGCCGCCGCCAGAAGGCCGCGACACGCTCCACCGCCAGCGGATCGGCGTCCTCGGGCGGGGTCAGGATGCACCAGCGGCCCTTGAACAAGGTTGCGAAACCGGCCTCCGGTCCGCTGTTCTCCGTGCCTGCCACCGGGTGAGCGGGAACGATGGCCCGCCCCGGCAGCGCCGCCTGCATCGCCGCCAGCACGCCCGCCTTGGATGAGCCCACATCGCTCACCACGGCATCGGCCGGGACATCGGGCGCGATCTCCGCCGCCACCGCGCCGATCGCGCCGACGGGGACGCACAGGAGCACGAGATCGGCGTCGCTCACGGCCGCGCCCGCATGGTCCGTCACGTCGTCGCACAGGTCGAGGCGCCGCGCCGTGTCCCGCACCGCCGGGTCCATGTCATGGCCGGTCACGCGCACCGTCGGCATGCTCGCGCGAATGGCCCGCGCCAGCGAGGAGCCGATCAGCCCCAGCCCGATGATGGCGACACGCGTGAACGGCATCATGCCTCCGCGCCGACGATCTTGCGCAGGGCGGCCACGAGGCCCGTCATCTGCTCGGCCGTGCCGATCGTGATGCGCAGGCCATGCGGCAGTTCCTGCCCCGGCAGCCAGCGCACGATATATCCCGCGTCCATCAGCCCCTTGTAGGCCGTCTCGGCGCTGGTCTCGCCCTCGAACAGAACGAGGCTGAAATTGGCGCGCGAGGGGACGGCGCGCAGCCCCTTGTTGCCGAGCGCGGCGATTTCCTTCTCGAACCAGTCGCGCCAGTGGCGGTTATGGGCGTAGCTGTGTGCCACGAAGGCACTGTCCGCGAGAGCGGCGATGGCGGCGCGTTGCGCACCGATGCCGAACGAGAAGGGCGCGCGGATGCGATGCATCGCGGCGATGATCTCCGGGCTGGCATAGCCCCAGCCGATCCGCTCGGCGGCAAGCCCGAAGATCTTCGAGAAGGTGCGCGTCACCAGCACGTTCGACTGCGTGCGAGCCAGCTCCAGGCCACCGTCATCCTCATCCGGGCCGAGATATTCGGTATAGGCCTGATCGAGCACGAGCAGCACATGGCGCGGCAGACCGGCATGCAGGCGCGCAATGTCCTCCCGCGTGGAATAGCTGCCGGTCGGGTTGTTCGGGTTGGCGATGAAGACCAGTCGCGTGCGCTCGGTCACGCGGGCGAGAATGGCATCCACATCCGTCGCATAATCCTTGTCCGGCGCGACGACGGGTGTCGCGCCCACGCGGCGGGTGGCGATCGGATAGACCGAGAAGCCGAAGCGCGAATAGATGATCTCGTCGCCCGGCCCGGCGAAGGCGCCGGCCGCCAGGTGAAGCACTTCGTCGGAGCCGGTGCCGTAGATGATCCGCTCCGGCTCGATGCCGTAATGCGCGCCCAGAGCCTCACGCAGCTCGGCGGCCGCGGCGTCCGGGTAGCGCTCAAGGCATTCGGCGGCAGAGATGAAGGCGTCCCGCGCGGCCTGCGACGTGCCGAAGGGATTTTCGTTGGACGACAGCTTGGCCACGGCCCGCCCATCATCGGTCTTCGATTTGCCGGGCACATAAGGCGCGATCGCCATGATCCAGTCCTTGGGGACGGGCGCCTGTGCCGCGGGGATGCTGTCTGTCTCTGCCATGGCAGCGCCTTTAGCTCCGCGCGGCGCGATTGGCAAAGGCAGCGATCGGCGATCCTGCGGGAAGCGGCGCGCCAACGTGCTGCCGGGCGTCGCGGGGGCATGACGGCGCCTGCATGGCGGAGCCCCGATTGACAACGCCTGCGCATCGGCTCAAGCGCTCCGGTCATGACCGCGCACAGCGAGATCGCGACACAACCGGGCGACCAGCGTTATGGTTTGCGCCGTTCCGTGCGCCTGCCGGGCCCCTTGCTGCTCGACAGCGGTGCCGCGCTGAAGCCCGTCGACATTGCCTATGAGACCTATGGCACGCTGAACGCGGACCGGAGCAATGCCGTCCTGATTTGTCATGCCCTCACCGGGGACCAGTTCGTCGCCTCCAAGCACCCCGTCACGGGCAAGCCCGGATGGTGGACCCGCGCGGTCGGCCCGGACAAGCCGATAGACCCCGCGCGCCACTTCATCATCTGCGCCAATGTGCTGGGAAGCTGCCTCGGCTCATCGGGCCCGGCCAGTGTCGATCCCGCCACGGGCACGCCTTATGCCATGCGCTTTCCCGTCATCACCATTGCCGACATGGTGCGCGCGCAGGCGATGCTGCTCGATCATCTGGGCGTGGCGCAACTGGCGGCGGTCGTCGGGGGATCGATGGGCGGCATGCAGGCGCTGGTGTGGCCCACGCTCTTCCCCGAGCGCGTCCGCGCGGCCATCGTCATTGCCTCCACGGCCCGGCACAGCGCGCAGAACATCGCGTTTCACGAAGTGGGGCGGCAGGCGATCATGGCCGATCCGCGCTGGCGCGGCGGCGACTATTATGCGGACGGCAACGCGCCGACGGCCGGCCTGGCGGTGGCGCGCATGGCCGCGCACATCACTTATCTGTCCGAGGCGGGGCTGACCGAGAAGTTCGGCCGCAAGCTGCAGGCCCGCGAGGCCAAAACCTTCGGTTTCGATGCCGATTTCCAGATCGAGAGCTATTTGCGGCACCAGGGCATCAGCTTCGTCGAGCGGTTCGACGCCAACAGCTATCTCTACATCACGCGCGCGACGGACTATTTCGATCTGGCGGAGGATCATGGCGGCAGCCTTGCGAGCGCTTTCGCGCGGACGAACGCGCGCTTCTGCATCATCAGCTTCGACACCGACTGGCTCTATCCCACGGCGGAATCGCGCAACATCGTCCACGCGCTGCATGCCGCCGGCCGCGCGGCGAGCTTCGTCGAGCTTTCAAGTCCCTTCGGCCATGACAGCTTCCTGCTGGAAGCGCCGGAGATGAATCGCGTGCTGGACGGCTTCCTGAGGGCGGGCGCGTGAACGAGGCGCAGGACGAAATCGAGTTGAGCGACGATCCCGCGCGGCTGGACCGCGCGCGCATCCATGGCTGGCTCGCCTCGAGCTACTGGTCGCCCGGCATCGCGCGCGCGCTCGTGGACCGGGCGATCGACGGATCGCATTGTCTCGGCGCCTATCGGGACGGCATCCAGATCGGCTTCGCGCGGATGATCACCGACCATGCGACATTCGGCTGGCTGAGCGACGTGTGGATCGACGAGGCCGCGCGCGGGGTGGGGCTCGGGCGCCGGATGGTGCAGTGGTTTCTCGATCATCCCGATTTCCAGGGGATGCGCCGCATCGGCCTCACCACGCTCGATGCCCATGGCGTCTATGCCGCGCTCGGCTTCCGTGCGCTGAAGAAGCCGGATCGCTACATGGAGCGTCTCGATCCCGCGTTCGACGCCCTGCTCAATGGCGGCGGGGACGCCCCGGCATGAGCGAAGTCCTGCGTCCCGACCTGGCGCTGATCGCGCGCCATGTGACGCCCGGCGCGCGCGTGCTGGACGTGGGCTGCGGCGACGGCGCGCTGATGGCGGCGCTGCGGGACAGGGTCGGAGCGGATGTGCGCGGGCTGGAACTGGACCCCGCCAACGTGGCCGCCGCCGTGGCGCGCGGGCTTGCCGTGGTGCAGGGCGATGCCGACACTGACCTTCGCTATTATCCCGACCGCAGCTTCGATTTCGCGATCCTCAGCCAGACCCTTCAGACGACGCGCCGGCCGGACAAGGTGGTCGAATCCCTGCTGCGCATCGGCAAACAGGCGTTCGTGTCCTTCCCCAATTTCGCGCACTGGCGCGGGCGGCTCTCGCTGCTGTTCGGCGGCCGCATGCCCGTCACGCGGCTGCTGCCGGACCGCTGGTACGACACGCCCAACATCCACCATGTGACGATCGACGATTTCCGGGCGATGGTGCGCGAGCGGGGCTGGACCATTGACGGGCAATGGTTCCTCAACGACGGCCGGGAAACCGGCTCCGCCAATGCCAATCTGTTCGCCGAACATGCGGTCTTCCTGCTGAGGGGATGAATCGCCGCCGGCTTGCCGGCCGCCGCATCCATGCGATGAAAGCGCGCCGCGGGGCTGGCCAAGCACCGCCGGCCTGTGCATAGGCATCCGACCGACCACCATGAAGAGCAGGAGCCATGGCCACGCAGGCGAAGCCCTTTCCGATGCACGATCGCGAATTCGTGGCGCTGATGGCGTCGATCATGGCGCTCAATGCGCTGGCGATCGATGCGATGCTGCCCGCTTTCCCCGCGATCCGCGCGTCGCTGGGCGTGGCCGATCCCAATTCGCTGCAATATATGATTACGTCATATATGCTGGCGAATGCGGTGGGTTCGCTGGTCGCGGGGCCCATGTCCGATCGCTTCGGGCGCCGGCCCATGCTGCTGGTCAGCATCACATGCTCGGCGCTCGGCGGCCTCGCCAGCGCGGTCGCACCCACTTACGAAGCGCTGCTCACCATGCGGGCGATCCACGGCTTCTTCGCCGCGGGCCTCGGCGTGCTCGCCGTGTCCGTGATCCGCGACCGCTATGAAGGCGACCGCATGGCCCGCGTGATGAGCCTCATCATCATCATCTTCCTGCTGGTGCCGGTGCTCGCGCCATCCATCGGCCAGCTCGTGCTGATCGTGGCGAGCTGGCGGGAGATTTTCCACGTGCTCGCGGTCAGCGCCGCGGGCGTGCTGGTCTGGGCCTGGTTCCGCCTGCCCGAGACGCTCGATCCGGATTATCGCCAGCCCATCGCGCCCACGGTCATCGCGCGGAACTGGCTGTCCGTCGTCACGGACCGGCAGGGCCTGGGCTACATGCTCGGTGCCGGCATCATGATGGGCGGCATGTTCGGCTTCCTCAACAGCGCCCAGCAGATCTTCTTCGACGTGTTCGATGCGGCGGACATCTTTCCGCTCGCCTTCGCCTGCGTCGCGGGATCGATGGCGATCGCCAACTTCTCCAACAGCCGGATCGTCGAACGGTTCGGGGCCCGGCGCGTCTCGCACATGGCCCTGATCGCCTTCATCGTGCTGAGCCTGGCGCAGCTGGGGGCCAGCCAGCTGCATCCCGAGCCGATGCTGCTGTTCCTTGCCCTCATCGCGCTCAACATGGGCATGGTCGGCTTCACCGGTTCCAATTTCGGCTCGATCGCGATGGAGCCCTTCGGCCATATCGCCGGGGCGGCGGCGAGCTTCCAGAGCTTCGCGCGCATGGCCGTGGCGACGCTCATCGGCGCGCTCACCGGCCAGCGATTCGACGGGACGACCCAGCCGCTGGCGGAGGGCTTCTTCCTCACCGGGCTGATTGGCCTGGGCTTCATCCTGTGGGCCGAGCACGGCAAGCTGTTCACGCGCCCGCGCCGCGCCATGCTGCGGCCCAAGCAGCCCAACATCTGAGGCCGGGTTTGCGCCCCCGCCCCGCCACTGTTAGGTGATGGGAGCGAGCAAGGGAGCAATCGCCATGAATGCAACCGGCGCGGCGTCGGAACGCGGTGAAAGTCGCCTGCAATACCGGATGCTTGGAGGCTTCCTGGCGGGGCTGGTGCTCGGCCTGATCGTCCACAGCTTCGCCGCCGGCGCGCCCTGGGTCGATGTCGTCATCGGCTACGTCACGCAGCCGCTCGGGCAGATCTTCCTGCGGCTGCTGTTCATGCTGGTCATACCGCTTCTGGTTTCCGCGCTGATCGTGGGCGTCGCCGAAATGGGCGAGGCGAAGCGGCTCGGCTCCATCGGCCTGCGCACATTGGTCTACACCGTCATCGTCTCGGCCATCGCCGTGGCGATCAGCCTTCTTCTGGTGAATCTGCTGCGGCCCGGCGCGGGCGTGGATCCCGAGGTGGCGAACGGGCTGATCGCCGCCTCCTCCGAAGGCGCGTCCTCGATCCTGAAGGGGGCGGGCGAAGCAAAGAGCGGCGTTGACGCGCTTCTCGCCATCGTTCCGACGAACTTCGTGGCCGCGATGAGCAGCAACGACATTCTGGCCGTCATGTTCTTCGCGCTCTTCTTCGGCATCGGCCTGCTGCTGGTGGACGACAGCAAGACCGCGACTCTCAAGGCCGCCTTCGACGGCGTGTTCGAAGTGTCGATGCGGCTCATCGGCCTCGTGATCCAGCTCGCGCCAATCGCGATCTTCTGCTTCATGTTCAATCTCGCCGCCCAGTTCGGCTGGGATCTCATCATCCGGCTCTCGGCCTATGTCTTCGTGGTGCTGCTGGCGCTCGGCCTGCAGATGTTCGGCGTCTTTCCGCTGATCCTCTCCACCATCGCTCGGAAGAGCCCCGTCGCCTTCTTCCGCGAGACGCAGGAAGCCATGGTGATGGCTTTCGCCACGTCCTCCTCCAACGCGACCTTGCCCACCGCACTGCGCGTGGCCGAGGACAAGCTCAGGCTGCCGCGCCCCATCGCCCGCTTCGTGCTCACCATCGGCGCGACTGCCAACCAGAACGGCACGGCGATGTTCGAGGGAGTCACGGTCCTCTTCCTCGCCCAGTTCTTCGGCATCGATCTCACGCTCGGGCAGCAGTTCGTGGTGATGCTGGTCTGCATCCTGGGCGGGATCGGGACGGCGGGCGTGCCCGCGGGCTCCCTGCCGGTGATCGCGCTCATCCTCGGCACCGTGGGCGTTCCGCCGGAAGGCATCGGCCTCGTCCTGGGGATCGATCGCTTCCTCGACATGTGCCGCACGACGCTGAACGTGATCGGCGACCTGGTCGCCGCGCAGGTCATCTCAAGCCTCAGCCGGGCCCGGGATCCCGATCCGGACATGGCCTGACGACGCCCGGATGACGCCAAATCTGCAGGCCATAGTCGACGAGATCGTCGCCGCCATGGCGGCCGAGACGGAGCGAGGCGCGCCGGCCCGCTACATTCCCGGCCTTGCGGGCATATCCACCGACCGGTTCGGCATGGCCGTCGTCACGGCCGATGGCGCGACCGCGATGGGCGGCGACGCGGAAATGCCTTTCTCCATCCAGTCCATCTCCAAGGTGTTCGCGCTCACCATGGCGCTGGGCAAGATCGGCGACCAGCTCTGGCGCCGGGTCGGACGGGAGCCCTCGGGCAATGCCTTCAATTCGATCGTCCAGCTCGAGGCGGAGCACGGCATTCCGCGCAACCCCTTCATCAATGCCGGGGCGATCGTCGTCGCGGACGTCAATCTCTCCGGACACATGCCGCGGGAGTCGATAGGCGAGCTGCTGCGCTTCGTGCGCTTCCTCGCGGATGACGAGACGATCGTGGTGGATGAGGCCATCGCGCGCGGGGAAGCCGAGACAGGCTATCGCAACATCGCCCTCGCCAATTACATGCGCGCCTTCGGCAATATCCATCATTCCGTCGAGCTGGTGCTGGGCTGCTACTTCCACCAGTGCGCCATCGCGATGAGTTGCCTCCAGCTCGCCATGGCGGGCCGCTTCCTGATGCTGGACGGCATGCAGCCCGGCGCCGGCCGCGTGATCTCCCCACGCCGCGCGCGGCGCATCAATGCGCTCATGCTCACGTGCGGCCATTATGACGCCAGCGGAGACTTCGCCTTCCGCATCGGCATGCCGGGCAAATCCGGCGTCGGCGGCGGCATCCTCGCGGTGGTGCCGGGCAAGGCGAGCATCGCCGTCTGGTCGCCCGGACTGAACGCGAGCGGAAACTCCCAACTGGGCACGCTGGCGCTCGAAAGACTGGCCGAAGCGACTGGCTGGAGCATATTCAGGGCACGGGCCTGATCCCCGCCTCAACGATGCACGGGAACGTTTTGTCGCGTTCGGCGTTGGAGAGCCCGTGGAGGCAGAGTGGGAGAGATGCCATGACCATGTCCGATCGCGTGTCCGAAAACCGCAACGTCGAGAATCATGGTCAAATACCAGAACAACAATGGTCCTCCATCGGCCGGCGGCGCGTCGTCGGCTGGCTTGCGGGCGCGGGAACCTTCGCGCTGCTCACGGCGTGCGGCTCGGATTCGGACGGGGGTGGCGACACGGTCATTCCCCCGACACCGACGCCCTCGCCCACGCCGAGCCCCTCGCCGACCCCAAGCCCCACGCCCACCGCACCGCCGGTGACGTGCGAGGTCACGCCCGAGGAATCGAAAGGCGATTATCCGGCCGACGGCACCACGGCCAGCAATGGCATCACCAACAACATTCTCTCGCAGACGGGGGTCGTCCGCAGCGACATCCGCACCAGCTTCCTCGGCACGTCCACGACAACGGCCGCTGGTGTGCGACTGGCGCTCACCATCACGCTTGCCAATGTCCGGACCCAGTGCGGCCCCCTCGCCAACTATGCGGTCTACATCTGGCATGCCGATGCGCAGGGCCGCTTCTCGCTCTATCAGCCGATCCCGACCGAATCCTATCTGCGCGGGGTCCAGCAGACAGGCGCGGACGGCAAGGTGACGTTCACGACCATCGTGCCCGGCTGCATCGCGGGGCGCTATCCCCACATCTATGTCGAGATCTTCTCGAGCGTGGCCAATGCGACGATCGGCAGCAATGCCCGTTTCGTCACCCAGCTCATCCTGCCGGCGGCGATGTGCACGGCCGCCTATGCGGACACCGCCACCTATCCGGGCTCCGCGACCAATTTCGCTGGCGTAACCGTCGCCAACGATAATGTCTTCGGGAACAACACGACCGCGCAGAACAACGCACGCACCCTCGTCGCCACCGGAAGTGCCTCGGCGGGCTATACGGCGGAGGTCACGATCGTCGTTGACGAGAATGTGCCGATCTAGGTTGCGCGGACATATTCGCGGACGTTGAGGGAGCCAGAAGCGGGCTTTTCAGCCTTTTTGTCCACGGCTCGATCGACCAGTCCTGCCACACACGGACGAGCTGGTGCGGGGAGTAGTTCCCCTCTTTCCCGAACCGTCTCGCTTTTCCCCTGTCCTACACCCTCTCCACCATGGCAGCCATGGTGGAAACCTCTTCCGGAAAGAGGGCAGGCAAGGCATGGCTCTTTCTCACCGGAAGCATTTTCATCCGGTCTGGCCGCACAGACTTGCCGGGATGGGCTCTGGCGTCCCTCGCATCGGACCTGCCGCGAAGGTCACGGAAGCGGAAGATGGGACGGACGTATCATCATCTTTGTGAACTTCCAGACCGCTGCGCAGTGTTGGACGGCCTCCCGGCCCCTTGTGGAGCTCACGCGCCGGCCGTCGCTCCCCTTCCCATCCTGATGGGGCCCCGCTCCCGCCCCGGCTCTGCGAATCAGCCGGTCCAACCCCCATTCCGTTTCCCCGCCGGCCGACCCTATTGGCATTCGCCCCGGCCGCGCCTAGGTGGGGCCGGATGGCGATGAAGCAGGCAGACGGGATTGCCGGTGGCGAGGGGACCACCACGCCATCGGCATGGGTGACGCTGCGGCGCTTCCTGCCCTATCTCTGGCCCGCCGGCGAGCCGCGCCTGAAAGCGCGCATCCTCCTGGCGCTGGTGCTGGTGCTGGCCGGCAAGGCGATCACGCTGGTGATGCCCTTCGCCTACAAGGGCGTGATCGACAATATGGGGCCGGGCATGGAGAGCGGCGTGGCCCTCGCCATCGCGCTGGTGCTTGCCTATGCCGGCGCGCGGTTCGGCGGCGTGCTCTCGGACAATCTGCGTAATGTCGCCTTCGAGCGGGTGGGGCGCAACGCGCAGCGGCTGATCGCCGAACAGACCTTGCGCCACCTGCACAATCTCTCGCTGCGCTTTCACCTCAACCGCAAAACCGGCGGCGTCACGCGCGTCATCGAGCGGGGCACGTCGTCGATCGAGACGATGCTCCACTTCCTGATCTTCAACATCGGCCCCACCGCGATCGAGCTGGTCGCCGTCTCCGTGATCTTCCAGATCAAGTTCGGCTTCGGGCTTGTTGCCGCCACGCTGGTGATGATCGCGGCCTATATCGGCTTCACGCAGAAGGTGACGGAATGGCGCAACAATCTGCGCCGGGAGATGGTGGACCTCGACACCGGCGCCACCGCCCATGCGGTCGACAGCCTGCTCAACTTCGAAACGGTGAAATATTTCAGCGCCGAGGAGCGCGAGGCGGCGCGCTACAGCCAGGCGCAGCGACGCTACATGGACGCCGCGACCAAGAGCAATAACAGCCTCGCCTTCCTCAATATCGGCCAGGCCCTCATCACGAACCTCATGATGGGCGGTGCGATGGCCTTCACCGTGTGGGGCTGGAGCCAGGGACGCTTCACGCCCGGCGACGTGGTGCTGGTCAATGCCCTGCTGATGCAGCTCTTCCGCCCGCTCGACCTGCTGGGCATGGTGTATCGCACGATCCGGCAGGGCCTCATCGACATGGAAGCCATGTTCCGCCTGATCGACACCGATGCCGAGATCCGCGACCGGCCGGACGCCCCGCCGCTGGAGATCCGCGCCGGCGAAGTGCGGTTCGACCATGTCGTCTTCGGGTACGAGCCGGAGCGGACCATCCTCAAGGACGTCTCCTTCACCGTGCCCCCGGGCTCGACACTGGCCATCGTCGGGCACAGCGGCGCGGGCAAGTCGACCATCGCCCGGCTGCTCTTCCGTTTCTACGATATCCAGGGCGGCCGCATTCTCATCGACGGGCAGGACATCGCGCAGGTCCGGCAGACCTCGCTGCGGCGCGCCATCGGCATCGTCCCGCAGGACATGGTGCTGTTCAACGACACGATCGGCTTCAACATCGGCTATGGCCGGGATGATGCGACGCAGGCGGACATCGAGGCCGCAGCCCGGGGCGCGGCGATCGACCGCTTCATCGAGACGCAGCCGCTCGGCTACGACACACGGGTCGGCGAGCGGGGCCTCAAGCTTTCCGGCGGGGAGAAGCAGCGCGTGGCCATCGCACGGACGCTGGTGAAGGACCCGCCGATCCTCATCCTCGACGAAGCGACGAGTGCGCTGGACAGCCGCACCGAAGCCGCGATCCAGGGCGTGCTGGAGGACGTCTCGGCGCGCCGCACCACCATCATCGTCGCGCACCGGCTCTCGACGATCGTTCACGCGGACAACATCATCGTGCTGGAGGATGGCCGTATTGCCGAACAGGGGTCGCATGCATCCCTGCTCGCCAGCGGCGGGATCTACGCCCAGATGTGGGCACGGCAGGCAGCCGAACGAATGAACCCGGAAGCGGGCGAGATCGCCGTGCGGCGGAGCGGGCGGCTGGAAGATGCGGCGGAATGACGGCGGCGCGCCGTCCTTCCCCTTCATACTTGAGCGAATAGCCCGATCAGCAAGTCTTTTCCGATACTTATTCTTCGCACGCCGAGAACTGTCCCAATTTCGTCATGGCCGGTTTAAGCGGAAACTGGACTCCCATTGTCTGTTCTGTCATCAATAAGACATTCACTTTACGATGTGGGAGGTAAAAGTGAAGAAATTCATGACATTATTGCTGATGACATCAGCCATTCCAGCACAGGCTGCCATTATCAAGATCGATATCACTGGCAATCTCTATCAGGTATCCGAGTCGGTCGAGTCGCGTTTCTCGCTTGGTGATGAAGTGACAGCGCGATTGCTGCTGGACACAAGCGTAATGGGCTCCGAATTCTATCCGGATACCTATTTGTTTTCGAACGCTGTCGTCGGCGGCTTCATCAGCGTCAGCGGCTATACGGCGACGTTCAGCAACAGCGCTCGTGCTTTCGTGACCGACAACGAATTCGGCGGCGCGATGGACCGTTTCCTGATCGACGACTATGAGGCAAATGCCGCCGACGTGAACGGCATGGCTTTCCACGATCTCTTTCTCAACTGGCAGGATAACAGCGCGACCGCCAGCCAGGGCTTCACGTTGCCGAACAAGCCGTCCGCCGTCCTGGCCTATGGCCTGCCTTATGGCGGGGTCGACTGGCTGACCTCCGACGGGCAGAACCGGATCACCTTCACGGCGACGCAAGTGACAGTCTCGCCGGTGCCCGAATCCGCGACCTGGGCGATGATGATCGCCGGCATGGGGCTTGCCGGCGCAGCGCTGCGGCGTCGCAAGCTAGCCGTGAGCTTCGGCTGAAACGATGCGGTCCGCCTCTCCGGAGGCGGACCTTCACCCGATCCGCAGGACCGTGCCCGGCTGTAGTCGTCCCAGCGTCACGCGCATGTCCTGCGGTGCTACCGCCACGCAGCCTTCGGCCGCTTTTTGGCGAGCCGTCCGGATCGAACCGTCACCCCTGTATTGATGGGCCCTTTTTCTGCATTTTTCGGATCGGCAGATGATTCCCTCCGACCTGAAAACGATCTAGGCGGTCTTGATGCTGAGAAAGTTCCTGAAGCCCGGCCTGCTCGCGCTTGCTGCGCTCATGTCCGAACCGGCCGCTGCGCAGGCCTTCGAGCCTTGCGCTGACGCGGCCTCCTTTCCTG
The DNA here is from genome assembly GCF_000283515.1 of Sphingobium sp. SYK-6. Lineage (GTDB taxonomy): Bacteria > Pseudomonadota > Alphaproteobacteria > Sphingomonadales > Sphingomonadaceae > Sphingobium > Sphingobium lignivorans. Next base: position 209,623 of record NC_015976.1, on the reverse strand, counting down.
TCCTCGCGGGCTCGCTGTGCATCGAGAGCGCGGTGCCGCTGGATGCCGGGGGCGCGTCGACCGTCGACAAGGAAATGATCGCGTTGTTTGTGCGGAAATTCCCGGCCGCCAACTCGGACCGGCGGAGGGGCGAGATCTGGCTGGTCGCCGGCGGCCCAGGCGAACCGGGCGCCTCTTTCCTGCCGGTTCTTCCGGTGCTGAAACGCGCCTTTCCCGACCACGACCTCATCATTCCCGATCATCGCGGGACGGGTTACTCCTCCAAGATATGCCCCCGGGAGGAGGCGCCCGAAAGTGACGCGGGCATCGCCCTGGCCGGTCAGGAATGGGGGCCGTGCATTGGCTTCATGCATGCCAACGCCGCTCGCACCCGGGCCTTTACCATCACCAATGCCGCCCATGATCTTTCGGCTCTGATCGCCCGGCACCGGGGGACCGGCGAAGTCTATCTCTATGGCGTCTCCTATGGCACCCAGCTCATCCTGCGCATGATGCAGGCCGCGCAGGCCAAGGTCGACGGAATCATCCTCGACGGGCTCGTGCCGCCCGAGGCCGACCAGCGATGGGATCTCAGTCGCCGCACGCAGGTCGTCGATGCGGTAGGGCGCGCAACCCTGACGCCGGAACAGACCGAGCGCTATCGGACCCTGCTGGCTCAGAAGGAGCCCGGCTGGAGCGCGGCCGTCCCGGGAGGCGACTTGCGACGGTTCATGGGGCATCTGCTCAGCTTTTCAGATTTGCGTGACCAGATTCCGACGATCATCGACGGGCTTCTGCGCGATGATATGGCGCCGCTCGCTCAAGTGACGGCTGACCTGCAAGGCCGAATGGAGGCGCTGGGCGCCTATCCGCAGTCCCCACCTTCAATGCCTCTGATCATGCTCATCGGCGGCTCGGAGAACAATCATCGCCGCGACCTCACCGCAAGCATCGTCACGGAGGAAGCAAAGGATGCCCTGTTCACCAGCGCCATACCCGGCCTGCTGGTCGGCAGCCCCGCTCCCCTCTATGATCGGGACGCCTATTTCGGCCACGTGCCGGCCCGACTGCCTCGCACGCTGGTGATCCACGGCACGCTGGACCCCAATACGCCCTATGAGGGCGCCCAGCTCCATGCCGCAGCGCTTGCTGGTGCTGGGGGAGATGTCCGGTTCACGACGGTGACGGGCGCGGCGCATTTCCTGCCGCTGGTGGCGCCGGACTGCTTCGTGAAGGTCGTATCGCGCTTCATGACCGCAGGGTCTGCGCCGGATCGCTGCGAGGCCAAGGCCGTGATCGTTTCAGCAAAGCCCTGATGGTCGGTCGCGCAGGGACCGCATGGATTCACCCGATCCGCAGAACCGTTCCCGGCTGTAGTCGTCCCAGCGCCTCGCGCATGTCCTGCGGTGCTACTGCCACGCAGCCTTCGGTCGCTTTTGGCGCGCCGTCCGCGCCGATGACCCATTGGTGGAAGAAGATGGCGCTGCCCATGCCCGGCACCGGCGGCGCATCATTGTGGCCGAGGACGATGATGACATCATAGGCCTGATCCGCCCGCGCAAGGCACTCGTGGCTCGTCGCGCGGGGAAGCCGGACCGGGCGATTATAGGCGGGATCGGCAGGGTCGTCGCACCAGCCGTCATCATCCCTGATCCAGCGCCAGGGAATAGCCGGAGCGTGCGCCCGGTCGATACGGCCGGGGCGCAGCAGGGCGGCGCGGACCGGCCAGTCGCCCAGCGGCGTCGCCCCATCGCCTTCCCGCTTGTCGGCTGCTGCGAGGAGGCCGCCCTTGCCGATGACGCAGGCGCAGGACCAATCGCCAATGGAGAGCCGCCCCGCCATGCCATCGACGCGGATGAGGGGCGCCGACATCAGGTGCGCGCCTCTCTGCGCGGGAGAGTCCGCCGCGTCCCGCCGCTGCACCGGCTCACAGATCGTGTCCGGTTCGATCGCGCTTGGTGGCCAGATAGCGCTCATTGTGGGGATTGCTCGGCAAGGCGAGCGGCAAGCGCTCGATCACCCTGATGCCCTGTGCTTCCAGCCCCGCCACCTTGGCCGGATTGTTGGTGAGCAGCCGCACCTCGCCGATGCCGAGCAGGTGCAGCATCCGGGCGGCCACGCCGAAATCACGCGCATCGATCGCAAAGCCGAGGCGGGTGTTGGCATCCACCGTGTCGAAGCCCTGATCCTGCAGTTCATAGGCCCGCAGCTTGTTGATGAGGCCGATGCCCCGCCCTTCCTGCCGCAGATAAAGCAGCACGCCCCAGCGGGCATGGGCGATCTCGTGCAGCGCGCCATGAAGCTGCGGGCCGCAATCGCATTTGAGCGAGCCGAGCACATCTCCGGTCAGGCATTCGCTGTGCAGCCGCACGACCGGCGGGGTGCCGTCCCGCTTGCCCAGCACGAGCGCGACATGCTCGCGCGGATCCTCCACAGAGCGGAAGGCGACGATCTCCGCCTCGACGCTGGCCGCGACCGGCAGGCGCGCGCGCGCGGCGATGGCCAGCCGATGCGGATCGGCATAAGCGGCAATGTCCGCGACTGTGCACTGGACCTCGGTCGGCGCGTTCGCATCGCCGACGAAATAGGCGGGCAGCAGTCCCGCGAGCCGCGCGAGATTGAGGGCGGCGCCAGCCGCGTCCGCATGCGGGACAGGTAGTGCCCGGAACGGCCCCTTGAACGGCGTGGCAAGATCGAGCGCCGGATCGGCGATCGCCATGGCAGCCGGGGCATCGATCCATCGCTCCCGCGCGATCAGCACCGGCGCCTCCGGATCGGCCGCCTCCCGCTGGTTAGCGAGCTTGAGCGTCACGCCGCGCGCTGCCGAAAGCAGCAGCGCCGCGGAACCGTCCGGATCGAAAGCGGCGAGCGTTTCCAGCGTCGCGCCTTCCACCGGCAGCAGCGCCAGCGCGCCTGCCTTGCCGGCGAGGCGCACCGGCCATCCCCGGCGCAGCGCGTCGATGGCGCGGGCCGCCGCGCGCCCGTCCATCAGAACGCGAATTCCGTGATGAGGGGTGCGTGATCGGACGGGCGGGTCCAGCTGCGCGCACCCTCGATCACCTGATGGCCGACCGCCGCCGTCGCGACGTCCGGGCTCATCCACATATGATCGAGACGCCGGCCGCGATCGGACTTCGCCCAATCCAGCGCGCGATAGCTCCACCATGTGTAGAGCCGCTCCGGCGCCGGCACGAACCGGCGGCCGAGATCGACCCAGTTGTGCGAATTCTGCAGGGCCGTCAGCAGCTCGACCTCGACCGGTGTGTGGCTGACCACGTTGAGCAACTGCTTGTGGCTCCACACGTCACATTCGAGCGGCGCGACATTGAAATCGCCAAGCAGCAGCGTCGAGCCGTCCAGCCGACCGGACCAGTCGATCATGCGCTGGATGAAATCGAGCTTCTGCCCGAACTTGGGATTGACCGAGCGGTCCGGCTCATCGCCGCCGGCGGGCACATAGACATTCTCGATGCGCAGGCCGTTCTCCAGCCGCACGCCGATATGCCGCGCCTCGCCATTGGCCTGCCAGTCCAGACGATCCTCGTCGCGCATGGGAAGCTTGCTGATGATGGCGACACCGTGATGCATGCGCTGGCCGTTCAGCATCATGTGATTGTAGCCGAGCCTGCGGAACAGCCCTTCCGGGAAGGAGTCGTTCACGACCTTGGTTTCCTGCAGACAGAGGACGTCGGGCTGCTGCTCGGTGAGGAAACGCTCGACGATCTCCGCCCGGGCACGAACGCTGTTGATGTTCCAGGATGCGACCTTGAGAGTCTGGCTGCTGCTTTTTGTCGGCATGGGCATGTCCCTAGCGAGCCTTGGCAGTGAACCCAAGGGTCGCCGCATTTTTTTTGAGAGTGAAGGCGCGGCCCCACGGGCGTGAAAAACCCCCGCTCCGGGGGGCAGGAACGGGGGTTTCCAAAGCGCGTTGGCGCAGGCGTGGCGCGGGACGGCCGGGCAACAGGGGGGAAATCCCGGCGCGCTCCGACGCCACGAAGATTGGATAGCTCCCGTCAGATGAGCGGCTGATGAACGGCCAGTGCCGCATCGCCAGTCATCGCGCGCGGGCCTCGGTTCATCGCCTGGGACCGGCGCGGTTCGGACGCGGATCGCGCCATTTGAAGGCTGAATCCGCGATGGCTGCACCATAAGACAAATTCGTCAGCCGGATGTTGGTGCGGTTCCCCTGCGCATCCTTCGCCACCCATCCGTAAAGCTCCAGGCCGCCGGGCGCGCTCGCCTTGCGCGTGAAGATGAGATTGATGACGCCATATTCCGGATGATCGGGGTCGCGCACCTCGATCGAGAGCACGCGCGGGTCGCCTGTCGGCATCAGCTTGCCATAGCGGGTGAGGTCGCGGGTGGGATCGAGCAGCGCGCCCAGCGGCGAATTGCGGATCGGCCAGCGCTGGACCTGGCTGACCTGATAATCGACCATGTAGAGCGAGCGTCCATCGGCGACGATCAGCAGATCATTGCCCGTGCCGCCATAATCGAAACGGATCTGCCCTGGCTGCTTGAGCAGCAGCTTGCCGGTCTGCACCTGGCCGTTGCGATCCGTCTGCGTGAAATTGCCGCTGATCGTCGTGATCGCGCGGATCGCACGATTGACGAGGGCGAGGTCGTCCGCCGGCGACTGCGCCTGAGCCTGACCGGCCGTCACACCGGCGAATCCGGCAAGGGGGAGAACAAGCGCGCCGCCGATGAGCAGCGCGCGGGCGAAGCGGGAAGAAGCGTTCGTCATGAACGCGCAGATAGGGTGCGGGCCTTGAATGTCCACTGAATGTGCGCCTTCGCTCGACGTGGGGAACGCATCCCATGCGTCAGTCAACCAACGCTTCGCCATCTCCATGGCTGCTATTTCGGATTGCCCATCTCGTCACGCAGCACTTCGCGGCGGCCGACATGATTGGGCGCGCCGACCATGCCTTCATTCTCCATCCGCTCGATGAGGCGCGCCGCGCTGTTGTAGCCGATGCGCATCTGGCGCTGGAGCCAGCTGGTCGAGGCCTTCTGGTTCTCGAAGACGAGCTGGCAGGCCTTGCGGAACAGCTTGGCATCCGCGCTGTCGTCGCCCAGGTCCACGCCATCGAGCGCGAAGCTGCCGTCCTCGGGCTCCTCGGTGACGGCGGAGATATAATCGGGCTGGCCCTTGGAGCGCCAGTGATCGGCGATGAGGCGTACTTCGTCATCGCTGACGAACGGCCCATGGACGCGCACCAGGCCCTTGCCGCTCGCCATATAAAGCATGTCGCCCTTGCCCAGCAGCTGCTCGGCACCCTGCTCGCCCAGGATCGTGCGCGAATCGATCTTGCTGGTAACGAAGAAGCTGATGCGGGTCGGCAGGTTGGCCTTGATGACGCCGGTGATGACGTCGACCGAGGGACGCTGCGTGGCGAGGATGAGGTGGATGCCTGCCGCGCGGGCCTTCTGCGCGAGACGCTGTATCAGGAACTCCACTTCCTTGCCCGCCGTCATCATGAGGTCCGCCAGCTCGTCCACCACGACCACGATCTGCGGCAGCGGCTGGTAATCGAGCTCCTCGTCCTCATAGACAGGCTGGCGCGTCTGCTCGTCGAAGCCGATCTGGACGCGCCGTCCCAGCGTCTTGCCCTTGGCGCGGGCTGAGCGGACTTTCTCGTTGTAATTGGCGAGATTGCGCACACCGATGGAGGCCATCATGCGATAGCGGTCCTCCATCTGCTCGACGGCCCATTTGAGCGCACGGATGGCCTTGGCGGGCTCGGTGACCACCGGGGAGAGCAAGTGCGGGATATTATCGTAGATGCTCAGTTCCAGCATCTTGGGATCGATCATGATGAGCCGCAGTTCGTCCGGCGTCAGCCGATAGAGCAGCGAGAGGATCATGCAGTTGAGACCGACCGACTTGCCCGAACCGGTCGTGCCCGCGACGAGCAGATGCGGCATGGCGGCGAGGTCCGCGATCACCGGCTCGCCGAAGATGTTCTTGCCCAGGATGATGGGGAGCGCCGATTTCTGGTCCGCGAACTGCTGGCTGGTGATGAGCTGGTGCAGCACCACGGACTCGCGGTCCGCATTGGGCAGCTCGATGCCGATGACGGTGCGACCGGGGATCGTCGCCACGCGGGCCGAAAGAGCCGACATGTTGCGAGCGATATCGTCGGCGAGCTGGATCACCCGGCTGGCCTTGATGCCCGGCGCGGGCTCGAGCTCGTACATGGTGACGACCGGCCCCGGCCGCACTTCCGTGATCGCGCCTTTCACATGGAAATCGTCCAGCACGGATTCGAGCAGGCGGGCATTGCGCTCCAGCCCCTGCCGGTCGATGCGGCTTCCCGGCGTTTCCGGGGCGGGCGAGAGAAGGTCGGCGGAAGGAAGAGCGCCGTTGCCGAACAGATCGCTTTGCCCCGAAACGGGCGCGAATGCCTTGGTGACTGCATGGGCGTTGGGCGTCTGGATGGTGATGGGCTGGCGCGCCGTCGCTTCGACCGGGCGGCGCGGCTCGGCTTCTCGCATGGTCCCGGCCGCCGGGCCGCTTTCAGCTGTGTCCGCGGCCACTTTCTCCTTGCTGGAGAAGCCCGGACGCGGCAGCCGCATGCTGGGCAGCAGCGGAAGAGCCGGCCGGGCAAGGTGCCAGAGCGGCTTTTCCAGTGCCAGGCTGCGGACCCAGAGCCACAGGCCGCCGGTCAGACAAAGGGCGAGGAGAAGCCATTGCAGGATCTGGTCGGCCGGATTGCCGAGCTTGGCAGTGAGCGCCGTCAGGCCCTGAGCGAAGAGGAAACCGATGACACCGCCCCAGCGGGCCGGCAGGCCGACAAGCGGCTCAGGCTGCAGCAGCCAGAGCCCGGTGCCGATCAGCGCGAGGCCCGCGGCGCATTTGGCGATCTGCCCCTGCCACCCGGTCATGTCCTGATCCGCCCACAGCCGTCGTGCGCAGACAAGGATCAGCGGCAGCAGCAGCAGCGCCGGAACGCCCGCGATCGTGTACAGGAAGTCCGCGGCCCAGGCCCCTGCCGCGCCCATGAGGTTGCGCACATCCGGCCCGGCGGCCGTGTTCAGCGCGGTATCGCCGACCTTGTAGCTCAGCAATGCCAGGAAAAGGAAAAGGGCGAGCGCATAGAGGCCGACCGCGCCCAGGAACGTGCCGATGCGCACGAGGCTGCGGCGGAGCATCGCCTGCCATTCGGGAGTGCGAGGGCCGCTTGCCCGGCTTGCCATGTGCCTGTGACTCCCTGCGTCGGGTAACGCCAGTGCAGCGCGTCGATCCCGAAATGTTCCGTCGCGGCACAATCCTCCTTCGCGGACTCGCCGTCAAGAGTCGGCGGGTTGGGCGCGCGGCCTTCCGCTCAGGTCGGCGCCCCGGCGAGGGCGGCGAGCGCTGCGCCGTCCAGCCGGTTTACGGTCCACTCATCCATCGCCTCGGCGCCCAGCGACCGGTAGAAAGCGATGGCCGGACTGTTCCAGTCAAGCACGGCCCATTCCATCCGGGCGCAGTCCCGCTCCGCGGCGATGCGGGCGAGCCGGGCGAACAAGGCGCGGCCGATGCCGGCCCCGCGCGCTTCCGGCGACACGTAGAGATCTTCCAGATAAAGGCCGGGCCGCCCCTCGAAGGTCGAGAAATTGTGAAAGAAGAGCGCGAAGCCGGCCGCCGCCCCGTCCTTTTCGGCGATCAGCACCTCCGCTGCCGGTCGGGGACCGAACAGATGATGTGCCAGCACCGCCTTATCCGCCCGCACCGCATGGGCGAGGCGTTCATAATCCGCCAGCGCAAGGATGAAGCCGTGAATCAGATCGATGTCGCGAGCCTCGGCGAAACGGATATGGATCGTCATTGCAGGATTTCCGGTTTCAAGGTGCGGGGTGCGATCGGTCGCGCCCGCGCTGCCCAGAGGCAACCGGCCACGATCATCAGCGCGCCCGCATAAGTGGTGGGCAGGACGGTCTCGCCGAAAATCCACCATCCGAGCAGGACAGCCCAGATGAAGGCGGTATATTCGACCACGACAAGCTGCTGCGCTTCCGCGCGCGCATAGGACCAGGCGAGCAGCATGATCGCGCTCGTGCCGCCGGCGGATGCGAGCAGCAGAAAGGGCCAGTGCGCCATGTCCGGCACTTGCCCCAGCCACGGCGCGGCAAGGCCGTAAAGTACCGCGCCGATCAGGTTAAAGGCGAGGGCGACCTCAATGGGCCCTGCGGCGAGCGACTGGCGGCGGGCAATGACCAGGCTGACCGCATAGAGCACCGCGCCGACGAGAATGGCGACGGCGCCTTCCAATGTTCCGGCCTGCCCCTTCGCGCCGGACTGGCCGGCGAGAATGACGATCACGCCCACGAAGGCGGCGAGCGAGCCCATGACAGCCCGGCTGCTGATTTTCTCCTTGAGGAACAGCCCCGCGAGGGCGAGCGCGACGAGCGGCGCGATGAAGGACAAGGCGATGCCCTGCGCGATCGGCGTGCGCACCAGTCCCCAGAAGAACAGGAGGACTGACACGGCGCCGGCCGCGCTCCTGCCCAGATGCAGGAGCCTCGTCTGTCGGTCCGGAATGCGTCGGACCCGAAGGAGATACAGCGGCGTCAGGACGATCGTGCCGATGATCGCGCGCCAGAGCAGCGCGTTATAGGCGCCGATCGCGATCGACAGCGTCTTCATGACCGCGTCCATGCCCGCAAAGATCGCGATCGCGGCACAGGCGACCGCGAAAGGCACGAGCGCCTGGTTGGCACGGGTCGATGGCATGGCGTCTCGCGAAAACAGTCCCCTGGCCGGCGGCAGTGACGGGCGGGATGGCAGACGCCGGAGCCTCGCCCGACTCGCGAGCCGGCCATGCTCTATGCCAGCCACGATCGCGAAGCGAGAGCCATGTTGATGAGCGCGGAAAGCTGGTACCGGGGGGCATGGCACACGCGCTCCGTCCGTTCCCCGCCCTCCTCCTGCTCGCCAGCTGCGCAGGGCAGCCTGCGCTCGATTCTCCCGATGGGAGGCATGGGGTCGCCCTGCCCCACGCCGCCGTGCCCGGACCGGCACCGACCGCCCCTTCCGTTTCTGATCGAACCTTCATTGCCGACCGCGAAGCGCTCGAGCGTCTGCTCGGCAACAGCGGGATCACGCTGCAATGGATCGGCTGGGGCCGGCGCGGCGACCTCGCGGCTGATTATGCGACGGATCTGCTTCACCTGCGCGGCGGGCAGTCCGCCAGCGATGGTCCCGGGAAGCTGGTGCTGGACGGCGTAGTGACGCGCATCGACCGGGACTCTTTCACCTTTGAGGGGCGGATCGACATCATCGACACGCCCGACATCGGCCGGGTTTGTCGACGCGAAGGCCAGATGAGCTTCCGGGTGACCCAGAACCGGCGCTACTGGCGCCTGCAGGAGATGGAAGCCTGCGACGGCCTCACCGATTATGTCGACATCTATTTCTGAGCTGCCCGCCGCGGTGCGGGTAAGGAACAGCGCATTTCCCGGTGGCGCTCAGGTCCGGTGCGCAATCCAGCGCGCGGCAATGGCCCCCACCTGGGCCAGCACCGCTTCGTCCTGCGGGCGCAAGGCGCTTCCGCCCCTGATCGGCGATTCGAAATAAGCTGTGACGAAGAACGGCGACGGCCTGTCCGGACGCCAGACAATGGCGATATCGTTCAGCTTGTCGCCGAAAGCCGGGTCTCCCCAGAAGGAGCCCGTCTTGTCACCGGCACGCCAGTCCGCCGGCAATCCGGCCCGCAGGCGCCGCAGGCCCGTCCGCGTCTCGATGGTCCAGCCCGTCAGTCGCTCCCGGCTGGCGGGCTTCAGCACCTCTCCGGCCACTATCGCGCGCAATGCCCCCGCCATCGCGGCGGGGCTGGTCGTATCACGAATATCCTCGCCATGGCTGGTGTTCAGCGCCGGCTCGTAACGGTCCAGCCGCGACACATCATCGCCCAGCGCGCGCCAGAAGCGGGTGAGGGCCTCGGGGCCGCCAAGCTTGCGCAGCAGGATGTTGGCAGCGCCGTTATCGCTCTCGATTTGGGCGGCCGCGCAAAGATCCAGCACTGTCATGCTGTCCTCGCCGTCTTCCAGCGCAGCCCGAACGGCGGGCGCGTGGCCCACGGCATCGTCGCGCGTGATAAGAAGCCGCTCCTGCTCCCCGAACGCTCCCGCGTCCATCCTGACGAGCATCGCCGCCGCGAGCGAGAGCTTGAAGGTCGAGCACATCGTGAAGCGCTCGTCCTGCCGATGGCCGACAAGCGCAAGATCCCGTGAATCCAGCATCGCCACGCCCAGCCGCCCGCCCGAGCGAGTCTCAAGCGCGGCCAATGCCTGCCGCGCGGCTTCATCGGGCGTGTCCTCACGTTCTTCGGGTGGCTGTGCCCCCTTGTCGCATGCGGCAAGCGCGAGAAGGGCCGTCCCCATCACGCCGGACAACACATGGCGGCGGCCGACAATCATCGCTTCGCCGGAAGGCCGGGCTTCACTTGACGGCCGAACCATCGGCGCGCGAGACCTTGCCGACGATCAGTTCGTCGATCCGCAGCCGGCGAATGCGTGCGGCCCCGATCGACAGGCGACCGATGGCCAGCGCGCCGAGCGCCAGCGCCCCAAGGGCCAGCGCACCGACGGCGACCGCGCCCAGCGCGGAGGCACCGGTGGCCGAAACGCCGGTCGCTGACGCACCGGTTGCCGAAGCGCCGGTGGCGACGGCCCCTCGAGAGGCCGGAGCCGGGGCTGGTGTCTCGGTCTTCGGGACGGGCTGGATGCTCATTCCGCAGCCACCGGATCGGCATTCGCGCCATTCGCGGCCTCGATCTCGGCCGCCTTGGCCTCCACCAGCCGGACGATATGCTCGATCATTTCCGCATCGTTGATGTGATGATCGGTCACGCCGGAGAGATAGACCATGTGCTTGCCGTTGCCGCCGCCGGTGATGCCGATGTCGGTCTCGCGCGCTTCGCCCGGGCCGTTGACCACGCAACCGAGCACGGAAAGCGAGAGCGGCGTGTGGATGTGCTGGAGGCGCGTTTCCAGCGCTTCGACAGTGCGAATCACGTCGAATCCCTGGCGCGCGCAGGATGGGCAGGAGACGACGCGGACGCCGCGCGTGCGGATGCCCAGCGCCTTCAAGATCTCGTAGCCGACGCGCACTTCCTCCTCCGGCTCTGCAGAGAGCGAGACGCGGATGGTGTCGCCGATGCCGGACCACAGGAGATTGCCGATGCCGATGGCAGACTTCACCGTCCCGCCGATGAGCCCGCCCGCCTCGGTGATGCCCAGATGCAGCGGGCAATCCACCGCCTCGGCAAGCTGCATATAGGCGGCAACGGCGAGGAACACGTCGCTGGCTTTTACCGCCACCTTATATTCGTGGAAGTCCTGGTCCTGGAGCAGCCTGATATGATCGAGCGCGCTTTCCACCAGCGCCTCGGGGCACGGCTCGGCATATTTCTCCAGAAGATGCTTCTCGAGGCTCCCGGCATTGACGCCGATGCGGATCGCGCAGCCATTGGCCTTGGCCGCATCCACCACTTCCTTGACGCGTGCGGCGGACCCGATGTTGCCGGGATTGATGCGCAGGCAGGCAGCGCCGGCATCGGCCGCTTCCAGCGCGCGCTTGTAGTGGAAATGGATGTCCGCGATGATCGGCACGCGCGCCGCCCGCACAATCTGCTTCAGCGCTGCGGTGCTCTCGACATCCGGGCAGGAGACGCGGATCAGGTCCACCCCTGCATCCTCGCAGCGGCGAATCTGGTCGATCGTTGCCCGCGCATCCGAGGTCGGCGTGTTGGTCATGGTCTGCACGGTCACCGGCGCGCCACCGCCCACGGGGACATTGCCGACCATGATCTGCCGGCATTCGCGCCGCGCGATGTCACGCCAGGGGCGCAGACCGGGATTATGCTCGGACATGACGGGAACTCACCGGATGAATGCTCATGCGGGACATATAGCGGCGGCGGCCGCCGGAAGCGAGAGCGCCGTTCGGCGCTAGGCCCCGTGCCGATATGAGACGGGCGCGGGGAGATGGTCAATAAATCGTTGCCCCTGGCTGATCCGAACCTTCCGCAAGGCGCGCTTAGCAGAATGGAGGCGACACGGCGTTGCCCCGGCGGCGCGCAGGTGCCGCCCCAATGGGACAAGTGGGAGTGACATGATGACAGCGATGATACGCAAGGCCGCGATGCTGATCGCGGTGACGGCGGGCCTCGGTTTTTCCGCCGCCGCGCAGGCGGACTATTTCGTGCGGCCGGTGCTCCAGTATCAGGGCAGCCTGCAGGACGGCATCGATATCAATGGCGCAACCAGCAATTCCCAGACCTATTATGACGGCTCGACCGCGCTGGAAGCTCATGTCGACCTCAGCGACGGAACGATCAAGACGCTGCTCAGCCGCTATGGCCCCAGCAATAACTTTTCCGGCGCGACGGGCGTCATGGGTGACACGATCCGCTATACAGGGGCATCGGACGTCGCCGTTGCCTTCACTTATGATTTCAATGTGGACCTGTTCGTCGATCAGGCATTTGTCGACGATCCGAACGACGCGCGCTACCTGGCGCTGGATGTCTATTTCGCGGTGTTTGAAGCGGGCACCGGCGCCAACTGGGAATCCTGGACGATCTTCAGCCCCTATGGCGATCTGGCTCTCTACAATGATCGCGCCTTCGTGACTTTCCAGGACGAGGGCGAGAGCTTCTCGTACAATTACGCCGGCAGCCTCGGGACGGATCTCTTCCTGGAATCCGGCAAATCCTACGAAGTCTACGCGGCCTTCAACTTGCTCGCGACGCCGGGTTCCATGCCGGGCGAAATCACGATGGACGCGCTGCACACCAGCACGATCGGCATCGTCGCGCCCGGTGGCAGCTTCACGTCGGAATCGGGGGCATTCCTCGGCTTCGACAAGACGCCGACGCCGGGTGCGGTCCCGGAGCCGGCGAGCTGGGCCATGATGATCGCCGGCTTCGGCCTGATCGGCAACACGATGCGCCGTCGCGCCGGACTGGTCATGGCCTGAGACGGACGAACGCCGGGGGAAGGGACCATCCGCTGCCGGATGCCGCTCCCGTTCCCCGGCGTCCTGTCGCATCTCCCATCAAAGGATGTCCCTTCGCCGCACCTTCCGCAGGAGAGGCCGGGATGTCGACATGGGCACGCCGGCACCGTTGCCGACGCGCGCGTCGCCGCCTAAGCTCGGCGTGTCGCGTCCCGCCGTCTTCCCGACGATCGAGGCGCTCATCATCGCGCCGGGCCCCGTTCGGCAAGGAGACACATGCATGCGTCGTTTCGCTCCCGCCCTGCTGCTGCTCGGTCTTCCCTCCATCGCGCCGGCGCAGGTGCCGCCACCGGCTGTCGAAGGGGCCCAGCCTCTCCTGACCGGGCGCGATCTCTTTTCGCTGGAAGCCGCGAGCGATCCCCAGATCAGCCCGGACGGCAAGTGGATCGCCTATGTCCGCAAGTCGAACGACATCATGACCGACAAGGCCCGACCGACCATCTGGCTGATCGACGTGGCGAGCGGCACCCAGCAGCCTCTGGTCGCGGGTCCGGGCGCGCACATGGCGCCGCGCTGGTCGCCGGACGGCAAGCGCCTAGCCTATGTCTCCGCGTCGGACGGGGCGCCGCAACTCCATGTCCTCTGGCTGGCCGACCGCGCCAGCGTGAAGATCACTGGCCTGCCGGACAGTCCCGGTGCCATCGCCTGGTCGCCGGACGGTCGGCGGATCGCTTACACCATGCAAGTGCCGGGGACCGGTGCCACGCTGGGCAAGGCGCCGGAGAAGCCGGAGGGCGCCCGATGGGCCGAGCCGCTCGAAGTGATCGACAAGGTGACCTATCGCGCGGACGGCGCCGGCTATCTGAAGCCCGGGGTCAGCCAGATCTTCGTGGTGTCGGCCGATGGCGGTGCGCCGCGCCGACTCACCTTCGGCAAGTGGGACGATGGCGGTCCGCTGAGCTGGTCCCCGGACGGGCGGACGATCCTCTTCTCGTCCAACCGAAATGAGGACTGGGAACTCAATCCCGTGAATGGGGAGGTCTATGCGCTCGACGTGGCCAACGGCGCGGTGAAGGCCCTGACCAGCCGCGACGGGCCGGATGGCGGCGCGCGCTATTCGCCGGACGGCTCGAAAATCGCTTATCTCGGCTATGACGACAGCCGGCGCGGCTACGACAATGTGCAGCTTTATGTGATGAACGCGGACGGCAGCGGTGTCCGCTCCCTCACAGCCACCCTGGACCGCAGCATCGACAATGTGCAGTGGGCCGGCAACGCCACGCTCTATGTGTCCTACGACGATCATGGCCAGAGCCGCGTCGGCCGCATCGGGCTCGACGGCAGGATGACTCCGGTGGCGCAGGGACTGGCCGGCGATTCGCTGGATCGGCCCTATACGGGCGGCGGGTTCAGCGTGTCGAAGGCGGGCATCGTTGCTTATTCGGGCGGCGACCCGCTCAGCCCGGCTGACATCTATCTGGCCGACGGCAAGGACGGGAAGCGCCTGACCCGGCTGAATAGCGAGTGGCTGGGCGCCAAATCGCTCGCGCAGGTGCGCAAGCTTCCGGTCACCGCGCCCGATGGCCGCGCCATCGACGCGTGGCTCGCGACGCCGCCCGGCTACCGGGAAGGGCAGCGCGTGCCTCTCATCCTGGAGATCCACGGCGGACCCTTTGCCGCCTACGGGCCCTATTTCTCGACGGACGTGCAGCTCTACGCCGCGGCGGGCTATGCAGTGCTTTACACCAATCCGCGCGGCAGCACCTCCTATGGCGCGGAGTTCGCCAATCTCATCGACAAGAAATATCCCGGCGACGATTATGGCGATCTGATCGCGAGCGTGGACGCGGCCATCGCGTCCGGCATCGCGGACCCGAACAATCTCTTCGTCACCGGCGGATCGGGCGGCGGTGTGCTCACGGCCTGGATCGTGGGCAAGACGAACCGCTTCAAGGCAGCCGCGACGCAGAAGCCGGTGATCGACTGGTCGAGCTTCGTGCTCACCTCGGACGGTTCGAATTTCTACTCGCCTTACTGGTTCGAAAAGAAGCCGTGGGAAGATCCGGACAGCTACTGGACGCGCTCGCCGCTCAGCCTTGTGGGCAATGTGACGACGCCGACGCTCGTTGTCGTGGGCTCGGAAGATTATCGCACGCCGGTCAGCGAGTCCGAGCAATATTATACCGCGCTCAAGCTGCGAGGCATCCCAACGGCTCTGGTCAAGGTGCCGGGCGCCAGCCATGGCGGCTTCGCGGCCCGGCCCAGCCAGTCCGCCGCCAAGGCTTCAGCCATTCTCGAATGGTTTGGCCGCTACCGCACTGCCTCCCAGCCTTGAGCGGACCGAGGAAGCGCGGAGAGGAAAGGCACCGTGGGATGAAGGAACGGGGGCTGATGGCGTTTCATCCCTCCCGGCCAGCACATCCTCATGCCCCGAAAGGCCACTCCGGCAGCCCGGGAACGTCCACCGGAAATGAGAAGACCGCCCCGGCATGGGGTTGGGCAGCGAGATCGGCTTCGGAGAGCCCCGTCCGCGCGCTGGTGACATAAGCAGTGCGCAGATCCGCGCCGCCGAAGGCGATCATCGTCGGCCGGCTGACTGGCAAGGCCACCGTCTGCAATATCTCGCCCTCGGGCGAAAGGCGCACGACGCGCCCGCCGTCGAACAAAGCACTCCAGTAGCAGCCCTCGGCATCGAAGGAGCCACCGTCCGGGCGCCCCGTGCCCTGCTCGAAGCGATGCACGATGCGCGCGGGGGACAGGGTGCCCGACGCCGGATCAACATCATAGCCGCGCAGCACATGGCTTGGCGTGTCGGCATGGCGGAAAGCGGTGCCATCCGCATTGAAGGCCGCGCCATTGCAGGTCAGCATGCCACCCTCGATCCAGGTGATAGTCCCGTCCGGATCGATCCGGTAGAGCGCGGCGTCCCGCGCGCTCTTGGCCGTGTTGACCGTGCCTGCCCAGAACCGTCCCGAAGGATCGGTGCGCCCGTCGTTGAAGCGCAGGTCCGGCCGGCCAGCGAGGATGGGATTGCCGAAGGGGCGAAGTTCCGCCTCCCAGCCGTCCAGCATCGCCAGCCCATCCTTCATCGCGAGCAGAAATCCGCCACCAGCGCGAAAGGCGAAGCAGCCGACAGGCTGATCGAACCGGCGCAGGTCGTCCTCGCCCGTTGCCGGATCGAATCGGTGAAGCGCGTTGCGGTTGATATCCACCCAGTAGAGCCGGCGCTCGGCGGCGTGCCAGCGCGGCGCTTCGCCGAGATCGGCATGGGCATCGAGCGCGACGGAGACGATGGGAGAAGTCATCGCGCATGGGCATGTCGTGTTTCGCCGCGTGGGGCAAGGCGGTCCGGCGCAAAATGCCCTCCAGGCGCGACGGCAAGGCGGGACGCACCGGACAGGATTGGCATTCCGGCCGCCCCCGTGAGCCCCGCACCGGGCGCGCGTGGACGCGCCACCAGGGCATAGCCCACGCCACGCACCGTGCGCAGCATCTGCCAGTCGAAATCGCGGTCGAGCTTGGCGCGCAGGCGCGAGACATGAACCTGGACCACATTGGTGCCCGGATCGAAACCCACACCCCAGACGGACCAGAGCAAGGCCTCCCGCGTCTGCGGCCGTCCGGGATGCAGCGCGAGACAATGCAGCAGCTCGAACTCGCGCTGCACGAGGCCGAGCGGGCGGCCGAGCCGCCAGGCCTCCCGCTGCATGAGATCGATCTCCAGTTCGCCCAGGCGGACGCGGGGACGCGCAAAAGGCGTTGCCACGGCCACCGCGCGGGCATGGCGCAAGCTGCGGGCCAGCGCTTCGATCTCGCTCATCCATGGCCCGATGACGTCGACGGCACCGGCCGCCAGAATCCGGATGCGCGCGCGCACATCGTCCCGGCGCTGCCAGCAGAGGGCATTATCCGGCGAACGGGAAGCGACGCCGGCGTGCTTTGGCCTGATCGTGCGCAGATGCACGGCTACATTCGCTCTCCGCAGGGCGCGCATCAGAATGGCGAGCCGGCGATCCCGCGCGTCATCATGGTGGCAGAGCCAGATCTCGATCCGCTGCACGTTCGCCTTCTCACGCCTCTCGATGCGCTCCGCCGCAGGAGGCGGGCATCGCCGGCAAGCTAGGCGGAAAAGCGGCCTGTCGACGCAGCATATGCTCCGGATCGGAGCAGTTTCAGGCCCCTTTTGCCCATGTGACGATCAGCGTCAGGCCGGGGCCGGCCGGTCGGGGGCTTCCGCTGGTCAGGCGCACCCGCGACGCATCGGCGCGCGCCCGGGCGAGGATCGTTTCGGGCACCGTCGGGTCGTGAAGGATGCGATCCGCCTCACCGAGCAGACGCGCCGCGCGGAGACTGAGATCGTCCGGGTCGGACGACGTGAGCAGGATGGTCTCCGCGCGGTCTGCCGGTCCATCCTCTCCCGATCCCTCCAGCCAGAGGCGCACGGCGTCGGCAGGGCGCTCTCCAAGCGGATCGAGCATCCCCTTCTCGCGCAGTGCGTCGTCCAGCGCCTGGCGACGCTGGCGAGCATCGGGCCAGCGCGCCCGCAGTGCCGCGCGAGCCTCCGCCAGCGCCTGCGCGAGCGCGCCGAGGCCAGGGGGCAGCAGTCGCTCGATGCGCTGGCGCACGGCCTTGGCCAGTCCCGCCGACGCGCCGCCGGTCCCGATGGCCACCAGCACGGGATCGCGATCGACGATCGCCGGGGTCGTGAAATCACAAAGGGCGGGCTGGTCGACGACATTGACGAGAATGCCCCGGGCCCGCAGCCGCCCCGCAGCCTGAGCGCTTTCCTCCGGGTCATCCAAAGCGATGAAGGCAAGGGACGCCGCCTCGTCCGCCTCGCCGACCGGAATGCCGCCGGCCCGCTCGATCAGCCTTCGCTTCGCCTGTGCCGCCTCGCCAGTGCCGAGCAGGATCACCGGCCTGCCTGCGATCCTGAAGAAGAGCGGCAGGCTGTGCATGGCACTCAATCTTGGAGGAAGTCCGGCATGCGCTCGGCCGCAATGATCGCCTCGGGCATGATGCGATCGGCCACGACGGCGAAACGGTCGCCATCCACCATGACCTCAGGCACCAGTGGGCGGCTGTTGTACGTGCTTGCCATGGTCGCGCCATAAGCGCCCGCTGTGCGGAACACCGCAAGGTCACCCGCCTTCACCAGATCGATATCGCGCGCCATCGCGAAAGTGTCGCCACTCTCGCAGACCGGGCCCGCGATATTGGCGACGAAGCGTTCGCCCGTCGGCGCCACGGCCTCGAAATCGTGCCAGGCATCATACATGGCAGGCCGGGCGAGGTCGTTCATGGCGGCATCGACGATCACATAAGGCCGGATCACCCCCGGCTTCACCCAGATGACGCGCGTCAACAGCACGCCGGCATTGCCCACGATCACGCGGCCCGGCTCGAAATAGAGCGTCGCGTCCCAGTCCTTCGTCGCGCGGGCCACCATCGCGCCATAGTCGGCGGGGCTCGGCGGTATCTTGTCGCGCTCGTAAGGCACGCCCAGACCGCCGCCAAGATCGACCCGGTCGATGACGTGACCGGCCGCGCGCAGATCGCGCATGAGCGCTCCGATCTTGCCATAGGCCGCTTCCAGCGGGGCAAGGTCGAAGAGCTGGCTGCCGATGTGAATCGCGATGCCGCGCATGGCGAGACCCGGCAGCGTCGCCAGCCGCGCAAAAATCCAGCCCGCCTGATCGATCGGCACCCCGAACTTGTTTTCCTTCATGCCGGTCGAGATCTTGGCATGCGTGCCCGCATCGACATCCGGATTGACGCGCAGCACGGCATCGGCGGTGCGCCCCATTTCCTGCGCGATCTGCGCGAGGACAACGCCTTCCTCCTCCAGCTCGATATTGAACTGGCCGATGCCGGCTTCCAGCGCCGCCGCCAGCTCCGCGCGGGTCTTGCCGACGCCGGAGAAGACGATGTCCCGCGCGGGCATGCCGGCAGCCAGCGCCCGCTGCATCTCCCCGCCCGACACGATGTCCGCGCCATAGCCCTCGCGCGCCAGCACGCGCAGCACGGCAAGATTGGGATTGGCCTTGATCGCGAAGGCGATGTGCTTGCGGGGGACTGCGTCCAGCGCCTCACGGAACACCCGGGCATGCCGCTCCAGCGTGGCACGGGAGTAGACATATACCGGCGTGCCGACCGCATCGGCAATCGTGCTCATCGACACGTTCTCGGCGTGCAGCACGCCATCCTTGTAGGCGAAATGATCCATGATGTGCTGCCCCTAGAGAGCGGGCGAGCGGAAGGGAACCAACTTTTCCCTGCCTGCGCGAAAGCAGGATTGCGCTGCCTGAAACGCCAGCGGTCCACCGGGCCGGTCAGGGCGCGCGGACTGGCGACGAGGCCTCGCCATCCCGGCCGGTCGGCGTCAGTCCTTGGGCTTGCCGTTGTCCGGACCCGGCGGAAGCGCGAAGGGATCTTCCTCGCGCTCGGCGGATCGCGTCAGCAGGTCGGCGCGCCGCTCGGGCTGCGCCTGCGTGGACGGCGTCATGAGTTCCGCCGGCGTCTCGCGCCGCTCTGCCGCGGCCGCCTTGGGGACTTCGCTCATACCCTGCTGCGGGCGCAGCGGCGTGACCGAGCCACAGGCTGCCAGCGTCGCGAACAGGAAAGTCGAGGCCAGAATGGCTTTCATCGGGCCGTCTCCTTGTCCAGCGCGGCGCGCGCCTCGACGATCCGGGCGCGGACCTGCTCCGGCGCGGTACCGCCATAAGAGCGGCGGCTTGCCACCGAGGCATCGACAGTGAGCACGGCAAAGACGCGCCCGTCAATGCGCGGATCGATGGCCTGAAGCGTTTCGAGCGGCAGGTCGGCCAGCGTGCTGCCGGCGTCCTCCGCCGCCTTCACGGCGCGGCCGGTGATGTGATGCGCTTCCCGGAACGGCACGTTCGCCTCGCGCACCAGCCAGTCCGCAAGGTCGGTGGCGGTGGAGAACCCCGCTTCCGCGAGCGCGCGCATCCGGTCCGTGCGGAAGCGGGTCGTCTCGATCATGCCGGTCATCGCCGTGATGCACAGGCCGAGCAGATCATGCGCCTCGAACAGCGGCGGCTTGTCGTCCTGCATGTCCTTGGAATAAGCGAGCGGCAGGCCCTTCATGGTGACGGCGAGGCTCGTCATGCAGCCCATGATCCGCCCGGCATGGCCGCGCACCAGCTCGGCGGCGTCCGGATTGCGCTTTTGCGGCATGATCGAGCTGCCGGTTGAATAGGCATCGGGCAGGGTGATGAAACCGAAAGGCTGGCTCGCCCAGATCACGAACTCCTCCGCGAGGCGCGAAAGATGCAGGCTGCATTGCGTAGCAGCCATCAGATAATCGAGCGCGAAATCACGGTCCGAGACGCTGTCAAGGCTGTTGCGCGTCGGCCCGTCGAAGCCGAGCGCGGCAGCGGTCATGTGCCGGTCGGTCGGGAAGCCCGTGCCGGCCAGCGCGGCGGCACCGAGCGGCGAGAGGTTCATCCGCGCCCGCGCATCGGCGAAGCGTGAGCGGTCGCGTGCGATCATCTCGTAATAGGCCATGAGATGGTGGCCGAGGGTCACCGGCTGGGCGCTCTGGAGATGCGTGAAACCCGGCATGACGGAGGCGGCATGCTCGTCCGCCCGATCGATGAGGGCGCGCTGGAGCGCCGCCAGTCCCGCATCCACATCATCCATGGCATCGCGGACGAAAAGACGGAAATCGGTCGCCACCTGATCGTTGCGGGAGCGCGCGGTATGCAGGCGCCCGGCGACCGGGCCGATCCTGTCCGCCAGCCGGGCCTCCGTGGCCATGTGGATATCTTCAAGGTCCAGATCGGTCGGCAGGTCGCCTGCCTCATATTCGGCATGGATGGCCTGCAGGCCGGCAATGATCGTCTCCGATTCCTCGACAGTGAGGATGCCTTGCGCGCCCAGCATCCGGGCGTGGGCGATGGAGCCAGCGATGTCCTGCCGCCACAGCCGCTTGTCGAATGGCAAGGAGGCATTTATCTCGCGCATGACCGCAGCGGGACCGGCTTCGAAACGGCCGCCCCACATGCTGTTCGCGTCCTTTTTACCGGAGTCTGCCATGCGCTTTTCCGCTGCCCTTGCTGTCCTCATCGGCCTCTCGCTGGCCGCGAGCGGGTGCGATAGGCGTTCCGGGGAAACCGCGCAAGGCAGCGGCGCGAACGCGGTGGCACCCGACGAAGTCACGCCTGACGAAGTGACCGCCGATGAAGTGCCGTCCGCGGCGGGAGGCGAGACCGAAGCCGTTTTCAAGCATGTGGTGGACCGCAGCCACAAGGGCGAAGCGATGCCGGACAAGCCCTTCACCACGCTGGAAGGCAAGGCTGCCACGCTGAAAGAAATCGCCGGCGGCAAGCCCCTTCTCGTCAATCTCTGGGCGACATGGTGCGCGCCCTGCATCGCGGAACTGCCTGCGCTGGACAGGCTCGCGGCCGCCGGCGCGCGCCGGGGCGTGGCTGTCGCCGCCATCTCGCAGGACATGGAGCCGGGCGGCGTGCCGGCCTTCTGGACGGCGCGCAAGCTCTCCACCCTGAAAACCTGGCTCGACCCTGAGAATGCGCTGGGCTTCCATTACGGCACGGGAACTCTCCCGACCACGATCCTCTATGACGCGCAGGGCAGCGAAGTCGCCCGGGTCATCGGCGCGCTCGAATGGGATGGCGCGGATGGACAGGCCCTGGTCGCGGAAATCAGCGACTGAGGGAAGGCCCTCGCGCTCTCATTCCGGCATCGCGATCAGCGATAGCACAGGGGCGCCAGTCCTTCTCGCTGCGCCTCCGCGAGCGGGGGCAGGCCATGATCCAGCAGCCAGAGGATGCGGCGGGCCGCCCCCTCGCTGCTGTTGTCGCTGGCCGCCCAGAGCGTGTCGAAGCACCAGAGCCAGGCCTCCCGCGCCGGAGACTCCTCGTCATCGCTCCAATAGCCTGCGCCGGCATCGATGAAATAGCGGCAGGAGTAGCGATACCAGTTCTCCGTTCCGTCCGGCGCGAAGCCCGCTCTGGGTCCATGGCCGATCGCGCAGCAGACGATCCCCTCCGCCGGCAGATAGGCTGGTGCGCGGCTCTCTCCCCGGGCACCTTCACTCGTGATGCGCCTCATGTCGAACGCTTCATAACCGGCGGGAAGCGACAGAAGGTACGCGGCATGCCGGCGAAGATTGGCCTGCTGAAAAGGCGTGATGAACCGACGCAAGGAAGAATGCAGCATGAATGGACCTCGAGCCATGAGGGGTGCCGAGCGTCTGAAAAAGCATCGCGGCGCATTTCCGTATTTCGGAAGGGCAACCGCGGACCTGGCGTTGTCGCCTCGGGCGCGCCTGTGATCAAAGATCCCGATCGGCCGCGAAACTCAATCTATTAAGTAGAGTAAGAAGGTCAAGCAGAATTCACGGGGGGAGCGGGCGGGTGCAAGCTCCTGGTCGCTCTCTCAGCGCGCCAGGATGCTTTTCCCGACGGCTTCCGCGACCTTGATACCGTCCATCGCCGCCGAGAGAATGCCTCCGGCATAGCCGGCGCCCTCCCCGGCCGGAAACAGCCGCGCCACGTTCAGGCTCTGGAAGTCCCTGCCACGCGTGATTCGGACGGGAGACGAAGTGCGCGTCTCCACGCCCGTCATCACGGCGTCAGGATGGTCATAGTTGCGGATCTGCTTGCCGAAGGCGGGCAAGGCTTCCCGGAAGGCCTCAATGACGAACGGAGGCAGGCAGGCGGAGAGATCGGTCATCGTCACGCCCGGCTTGTAGCTGGGGATGACCGAGCCGGTGGCTGTTGACGGGCGTTCTGCAAGAAAGTCGCCCACGGTCTGCGCTGGCGCGCGATAGTCGGAACCGCCGGCGAGAAAGGCCTGGCTCTCCCAGTGACGCTGCAGCGCGATGCCGGCGAGCGGCCCGTCCGGATAATCCCGCGCGGGCTCGATGCCGACGACGAGCCCGCTATTGGCGTTGAACTCCGCGCGGGAATATTGGCTCATACCGTTGGTCACCACGCGCCCTTCCTCGGACGTGGCCGCCACGACCCGCCCGCCGGGGCACATGCAGAAGCTGTAGACCGTGCGCTCGTTGTCGCAATGATGCGCGAGGCTGTAGGCCGCTGCGCCCAGGATCGGGTGCTTCGCGCAGGCCCCGTAGCGCGCTTCATCCACCCAGCTCTGCGGATGCTCGATGCGCACGCCGATGGAGAAGGGCTTGGCTTCCATGTAAACGCCGCGCGCATGCAGCATCTCGAAAGTCGGGCGGGCACTATGGCCGATGGCGAGGACCACATGGTCGGCTTCCAGAAAGCTGCCATCCTGCAGATGCAGGCCGCGCAGGGCCATGCGGCCTTCCCCGTCCCGATCCAGCGCGAGATCATCGACGCGGGTCTGCCAGCGATATTCGCCGCCCAGCGCCTCGATGGTGCGGCGCATGTTCTCCACCATGGTGACGAGCCGGAACGTGCCGATATGAGGATGCGCCTCGGTGAGGATGTCCTCCGGAGCGCCGGCCTTCACGAACTCCTCCAGCACCTTGCGCCCGAGGAAACGCGGATCCTTGACGCGGCAGTAGAGCTTGCCGTCGGAAAAGGTGCCCGCGCCCCCCTCCCCGAACTGGACATTGCTGTCCGGGTTCAGGACTGACCGGCGCCACAGGCCCCAGGTGTCCTTGGTCCGCTCGCGCACCACCTTGCCCCGATCGAGGATGATCGGGCGGAAACCCATCTGCGCCAGCAGGAGCCCGGCGAACAGGCCGCATGGCCCGGCCCCGATGACGACCGGGCGCAGGCCGGACCAGCCTTCGGGCGCTTTCGCGACGAAATGATAGTCGGTGTCCGGCCGCGCGCGGACCTCGTGATCGCCTGCGAAGCGCGCCAGGACGGCGGCCTCGTCACGCAGCGCGACATCGAGCATGTAGACAAGCAGGATCGCGCTCTTGCGCCGCGCGTCATTGCCGCGCCGGACGATCTCGAAATGCTGCAGGTCCTCGGCTGGAATGCCCAGCCGCGCGCAGATGGCCGGAGCCATGGCCTCGACCGGATGGTCGAGCGGGAGGGTGAGGCCGGAAAGGCGGATCATGCAGGGCCCATAATGCGCTTTGCCCGTCCGTCCAACAGGCTGCCGGCGCGCAGCCGCGGTCCGGAGTGGCTACTCCGCCGCCTGCGCCGTCACGCCGCTCGCAACCGGACGCAACACGACGTGTCCCACCGCAGTGTTGGAAGCGGGCACATGATAGAAGCGCTGGAGCTGCTCCACCTGCGCGCCAAGCGCGGCGCGCATGATGAGCCACATGATGAGCTCGATGCCCTCGGTGCCCGATTCCCGCAGATATTCCAGGCGCGTGATCTGGCGCAGCTCGTCCGTCCGGTCGATCAGCTTGTCCAGGAAGGCATTGTCGAATTCCGGATTGATGAGGCCGGCACGGGGCCCTTGGAGCTGGTGGCTCATGCCGCCGGTGCCCCAGATCTGGACGTTGAGATCTTCCGGGAAGCTTTCCACCGCATGGGCGATGGCTTCCCCCAGCATCCAGCAGCGATTGCCGGACGGCGTCGGGAACTGCGTCACGTTGACGGCGAGCGGAATGACCTTGCAGGGCCATTGCTCGACCTGGCCGAACATCAGGCTGAGCGGCACCGTGCAGCCATGGTCGACATCCATGTGGTTCATGATGGTGATGTCGAATTCGTCCAGCACGAGCTGCTCGGCAATGTGGGCCGCCAGTTCGACATGGCCGTAGACAGTCGGCACCGGACGCGCGCCCCAGCCCTCGTCGGCCGGCTGATATTCCTCGGCGCAGCCGAGCGCGAAGGTGGGCACCACGTCGAGCATCATGGCGGACGCATGATCATTATAGCACAGGATCACCACGTCGGGCTTTTCCTGCGCTTCCCACGCCTTCACCCATTCATAGCCGGCGAAGATGGGCTGCCAGTCGGCTTCCCCGGTCCGGCCATGGTCGAACGCGGCGCCGATGGCGGGAACATGGCTCGTCGCGACGCCTGCGGTGATCCGGGCCATCAGTTGCCCTCGCGGATCGAGCGGTTGCCCTCGGGCGAACGCCCGCCGCTCCGCATCATCGCGGCATATTCATCGGCAGTCATGCCGGTCATCGAACTGACCGCCCGCTGCGTGCTCCAGCCGTCCGTATTCGACAGCTTGACGAGGAAGTAGATGTTGCCGCCCAGATCGATGAGGCGATTGAAGTCCCGCGCGAGCACGGCCTGCTTCTGCGCCTCGCTCATCCGGAACCGCTCGAGATAGGCGCGCTCGTCGGCCTTGAAGGCAGCGCGGTTCGCGGCTTCCATCAGCGACATGCAGAATTTGTGCAGGTGATAGGCCTCGCGCGATCGCCGGGCCGTAAACACGGTCGTGCCGGGGATGTCTTCCAGGTCGGTAAGCGGATAGGGGCGCGTGCGCATGGCCTGACCTTTCGATCGGACGGTTTGAAGATATAATGGAGCCCACCGCCTCTTTCCAGTGGGCCGTGGGCTCCTGTCACCGGGGCCTTCCGGAATCAAGCGCTATTTTGCTGCGACTGCGAAGGAGATGCCCTCGGCGCGCACCACGCGAAGAATATTGGCCATGCAAGGCGCCTGCCGCGCAGGATCATTGATTTGCGGGGTCCATGCCTCTATTTATGGCAGCAATGCGGGCCGGGCCCCTCTGGCGATCGTTTCGGCGGTCGTGATGTCGGACCGCATCGAGTGCGCTCGATGCCGGCCGTTTTGTTGATGTTCCTGAAAACGGCAGAAGAGCCACTCGTTTGGACAGCAAGCAAACGAGGTTTTTGCCATGTACGAACAAGAGCGGGTTCTCTCACGCGGCGGCGTGCCCCAGGATGCGGCCCTTTTTGACGCCGGCCTGCGAGCGCACATGCTGCGCGTCTACAATTATATGGCGTCGGGCGTTCTCCTCACCGGCATCGTGGCGCTGGTCGTGGCGTCGACGCCGGCGCTCGTCAGCGCCATCTTCGGCACGCCGCTCAAATGGGTCTTCATGTTCGCCCCGCTGGCCTTCGTGTTCTTCTTCTCCTTCCGCATCGAGAAGATGAGCGCGTTCGCCGCGCAAGCGACCTACTGGGCGTTCGCGGCCACCATGGGCGTCTCCATGGCGTCGATCTTCCTGGTCTTCACGGGCACCAGCATCGCGCAGACCTTCTTCATTGCCGCGGCGATGTTCACGGCGATGAGCCTCTACGGCTATACGACCAAAGCCGATCTCTCGCGCTTCGGCAGCTTCCTGATGATGGGCCTGATCGGCGTGCTGATCGCGATGCTCGTGAACCTCTTCCTGGGCTCCAGCGCGCTGCAACTCGTCATCTCGATCGTCGGTGTGCTGGTGTTCGTGGGCCTCACCGCGTGGGACACGCAGAACATCAAGGCGCAGTATGCCGAAACGCTCGGCCATGAGGCGCTGAGCAAGATGGCCGTGTTCGGGGCGCTGTCGCTCTACCTGAACTTCGTCAACATCTTCCAGCTTCTGCTCAACCTGACCGGCGAGCGCGAGTGAAGCGCTCTCCCGGCTGCCGAAAGGTCTGATTGGTCATGATGGAAGGCCTTGCCGCCCTGGCGAGCGAACCCGCCGCCTGGGTGGCCCTCGCCACGCTCGTCACCATGGAAGTGGTGCTGGGCATCGACAATCTCATTTTCATCTCCGTGCTCAGCAACAAGCTGCCGGAACATCAGCGGGTCCGGGCACGGCGGATCGGCATCGGCCTCGCATTGATCATGCGGCTCGTGCTGCTCGCGTCCATCGCCTGGATCATGCAGCTCACCGCGCCGCTGTTCGAGGCGTTCGGCCAGCCTTTCTCCTGGCGCGACCTGATCCTGGTGGCGGGCGGCCTGTTCCTCGTCTGGAAAGCGACCAAGGAAATCCACCACAACATCGATCCCCGTTCGGGCGACGAGATGTTCGATGCCGGCGCGCTGGGAATCGGCTTCGGCGCCGCAGTGGGCCAGATCATCCTGCTCGATCTCGTCTTCTCGATCGACAGCATCATCACCGCTGTGGGCATGACGGACAATATCGCCATCATGGTGATCGCGGTGGTGGTGGCGGTCGGCACCATGTTGTTCGCCGCGACGCCGCTCGCCAACTTCATCGAGCGCAATCCCACGGTGGTCATGCTGGCGCTGAGCTTCCTGATGCTCATCGGCACCACGCTCATCGCGGAAGGGTTCGGCGCGCATGTGCCCAAGGGCTATGTCTATGCCGCCATGGCCTTCTCGGCGCTTGTGGAGGGGCTCAACATCATGGCGCGTCGCCGACGGGAGGCCGGAAAGGCAGCCGAGGCCCTTGAGGGAAACATACGCCCTCACTGAAAGTGAAACGGCCGCCGACGTCTCTGGCGTCGCGGCCGCAAGCTTGCCTTGGAAGTGAATGCAGGGCCTGCCGGCGCCGCTCCTGAGGGGGAATGGAGCGGCGCCGCGGCCTTCGCGCATCACCGGCGCGGATATTTGGTGGCGTTGACTGCCAGCACCTCGACATCCTTCTCGACGACGCGGGCGCCCGCTTCGGTCCAGCCGCGCTTCGTCATGCAGACGCGCTGGGGGATCATCGAACCGGCAACCGTTTCCTTGACGCAGTAGAGCGGCTCGCCACCGGTCTCGACAGTCTTGGCCTGATAGTGGCGGACGGGCTCGCCGGTACCGGCCAGCGCCGGAGCAGAAACAGCGAACAGGCCGAGAGCAGCAGCGGCAACCAGGGGGGACTTGAACTTCGACATTTTGAACTCTCCTCACTTTGAACCTTGCAAGCGGGGGATGCTTGCACCTGACTTAGTGCATTAAGCGTGCCAAACAGGCATATCATTGTTTTTAAAGGATATTGCCGGTTTTTCAGAAGCGCTTGCGGCCTGATGATTTCCCATCAGTTTGCAATCAAGCCCAAGGGTTGGGAATTTTCCTGCAAAGCCCTCATGCTGTCCGTGATGTTTTTTTCCGTTACGGAATGACAGCCTTTCTGGTGCGGGAGCGCGGGGCCAAAGCCAGCCAGCCCGTGCAGGGCAGAGACCCGGGACTAGGCCAAGTCCCTTGACTCCCATGGCGCACTTGAGAACATAATAAGAACATGCATGAGACGAGTCGCCTTCCCCCTGCTTTCAAGCGGGCTCTCGCCGGTGGGCCGCCCCGTGGCGTAACCGCGCCGGCGTTGCACCCGTTCGGCATGGAAGCGATCGACCGGGTGCTGGGCGGCGGTCTTGCGGCCGGGCGGCTGCATGAAGTCTTTCCTCGGGAAGGGCATGACGAAGCCAGCACCGCCGGCTTTGCGGCAATGCTGGCTTGCCTGCTCACGCAGGCACAAGGCGCCGCGCCCACCATTCTCTGGCTGCGCGAGGATGCAGCCCAGCGAGGCGCCGGGCTGCATGGTCCAGGCCTTGCCGATCTGGGGCTTGATCCCGCGCATCTGCTGCTAGGCGTGCTGCCCGATGCCAGGGCCCTGCTGCGCACGAGCGTGGATGCGCTTCGTTGCGCCGCACTGGGCGTGGTGGTGCTGGAACTGGGCGGCAATCCGCCCTTGCTTGACCTGACCGCAACCCGCCGACTCACGCTCGCCGCCGAGGCATCGGGCGTGACGCCACTGCTGCTGCGCCTGCGGGGCGGACGGGCGATGCCCAGCGCGGCGCAGACGCGATGGCAGGTGGCGTCCCTGCCATCGTCCCCACTGGAAGCCGATGCGCCTGGTCATCCGGCATTGCATATTTCCCTGCTGCGCCAGCGCGGCGGCGCGGCAGGGCTCGACTGGACCGTGGAGTGGAATCATGAAGCAGCCTGTTTCAGGCCGGCGGCGCTTCCTGGCTCTCGCTTTCCCCTTCCTGGCAGCGGATCTGTTCCGGATGCGGGAAGCGCGCGCGATGCCGGGAATGACGGCGGCTGGCGCATCGCCGTCTGACGCGACTTCTCCCCTCGGATCGTCCGGCATGGCGGAAGAGCCGCCGCTGGTCTTCGTCACCCTGCAACGCGGCGCCCATCGCCTGCTGGCACTGGACGCGGACGCACTGGCGCTCGGGCTGGAGCCGGGGATGATGCTGGCCGATGCGCGGGCGCGGCTGCCCGCACTCCGGGCCGTGCCGCATGATCCGGACGGCGAGATGCGGTTGCTGGAGCATCTGGCGGACCTGTGCGACCGCTTCACGCCCATGGTCGCGATCGATCCGCCCGATGCGCTGGTGCTGGATGTTGCCGGCTGTGCGCATCTCTTCGGCGACGAGGCGAGCCTCGCGCGCGAGGCGCGGGACTTCATGCGTGCGTGGGACCTGCGCGTGCGTGTCGCCCGGGCCGCAACCCCCGAGGCGGCGCTGGCACTGGCACGTCTGGGAGAACGCCGCTACGAGGACGAGGCCGAAGCCGTTCGCCATTTGCCGCTGCTGGCCTTGCGGCTCGATCCCGATGTCGCGCTGGCGCTGCGCCGGGCGGGCTTCACGAACATCGGCGATCTGGCCGGACTGCCGCGCGCGCCTCTTGCGGCGCGTTTCGGGGCTGCCATGGTCGATGCACTGGACCGCCTGCTCGGGCACACCGACAGCCGCATCACGCCCCGGCGCCTGCCGCCCGCCATCCATGCCCAGCGTCGCTTCCCCGAGCCAATAGCGCGGGTCGAGACGGTCATGGCGATCCTGGCGGACCTGCTGGCCGAAGTCTGCGAAATGCTGCGCAACCGGCATCAGGGCGGCCGCGCCTTCGCGGTCCGGCTTTATCGCAGCGATGGGGCGATGCGCGATCTCGTCGTGGAAACCGGGCAACCGGTGCGCGACCCCGCCGTGGTGCTCCGCCTGTTCGACGAGCGGATCGCGACGTTGGCCGATCCGCTCGACCCGGGCTTCGGCTTCGATCTCGTGCGCCTTGCCGTGCCGCATGCCGAGGCGCACGATGCCGAGCAGGGCGGGCTGGAGAGCGATCCGGTGAAGGCGTCCGACCTCTCCGCCCTGCTTGACCGGCTGGGCGTGCGGGCCGGGCCGGGCCGCTTCCGCCGCCTCGCTCCCCGCGAAACGCATGTGCCCGAGCGCGCGACGCGGCTGGCGCCGGCATCCTCCCCGCCGCGGCCATGGGCCAGACCGCAGCCCGGCGAGCCACCGCTACGGCCGATCAGCCTGCTCGATCCGCCCGAGCGCATCGACGTGATCGCCCAGGTGCCGGATGGACCCCCGCGCCAGTTCCGCTGGCGCGGCGCGGTGCATCACATCGCCCGGCAGGAAGGCCCCGAGCGGATCGCGCCGGAATGGTGGCGCCGGCCGGAAGGTCATGCCACGGACCCCGGCCTCACGCGCGATTATTACCGCGTGGAGGATGCGGCGGGGCGCCGTTTCTGGGTCTTTTGCCATGGCCTTTACGGACGAGAGGCCGTCTCGCCGCTCTGGTATCTCCACGGATTGTTCGCATGACGGCGGACGTGCCCTTCTATGTCGAGCTGGGCTGCGCAAGCGCGTACAGCTTCCTGCACGGGGCCTGCGCGCCGGCTGAAATGGTCGCGCGGGCCGTGGCGCTGGGCCATCGCGGTATCGGCCTTGCGGATCGCAACACGGTGGCCGGCGTGGTGCGCGCCAAGATCGCGCTCGATCGCCTGCGCGAAGAGGGCGAGGCCGTGCCGGAGGCCTTCTGCCTCCTCGCGGGTGCACGCCTCGTCTTTGCGGACGGGACGGATGACATTCTTGCCTATCCCGCCACGCGCCATGGCTGGGGCCGCCTCACCCGGCTGCTCAGCACCGGCAATCTTCGCGCGAAGAAGGGGGAATGCGACCTGCGCCTCGATGATCTGCTCATGCATAGCGAGGATCTGCTGCTGATCGTCCTGCCGCAGCAATTTGGCGGCGAAGCCGCAACATCGCTTTTGCTGCACCGCCTTGCCGCCGCCGCGCCGGGTCGGGTCTGGCTCGGCGCCATGATGAATCGCGAGGGGCGGGACGCGCGGCGGCTCGCGCGTGCGCAGGCGCTCGCCCGCGCCTCGGGCGTGCCGCTCATCGCGCTCAATGATGCGCTCTATGCTGCACCGGAAGACCGCCCCCTGCAGGATGTCATGACCGCCATCCGCCTGCGCACGACCGTGCGGGAAGCCGGACGGGTGCTGCATGCCAATGCCGAGCGGCACCTGAAGCCCCCGGCGGAAATGCTGCGCCTGTTCGCCGCCTGCCCGGACGCCATGCTGCAGGTGGAGGCGTTCGCGCGCCGCGTCGGCTTCCGGCTGGAAGAGCTGCGCTACGAATATCCGCACGAGCCCGTGCCCTTCGGCTGGGATGCGCAGCAGTGGCTGGAACATCTCGTCATGGAGGAAGCGCACAAGCGCTATGGGGCGGATCTGCCGGAGGATGTGAGGAAACGCATCGCCGAGGAATTCGCGCTCATTCGGGATCGCGCTTATGCGCATTATTTCCTGACAGTGCATGATCTCGTCCGCTTCGCCCGGGCGCAGAAGCCGCCCATTCTCTGCCAGGGCCGCGGCAGCGCGGCGAACAGCATCGTCTGCTTCCTGCTGGGGGTCACCTCGGTCGATCCATCCGAGCACCGCTTGCTCTTCTCCCGCTTCCTGTCCGCCGAGCGGGGAGAGCCGCCGGACATCGACATCGATTTCGAGCATGAGCGCCGCGAGGAAGTGATCCAGTATATTTACCGGCGCTATGGCCGCGCGCGCGCCGGCATTGCTGCGACCGTCATTCATTACCGCCCCCGCAGCGCGGTGCGTGAGGTGGGCAAGGCATTGGGCCTCAGCGAGGATGTGACGGCGCATATGGCGAGCACCGTCTGGGGCAGTTACGCGGCATCCTATGAGAGGAAGCGCGTCGTCGAGGCGGGGCTGGACCCTGACAATCCCGAGATCGCGCGGCTCAACGATTTCGTGCAGCGCATCCTCAACCTGCCACGCCATCTCTCGCAGCATGTCGGCGGGTTCGTGCTGACGCAGGGCCGGCTCGATGAGCTGGTGCCGATTCACAATGCCGCGATGGACAACCGCACTTTCATCGAATGGGACAAGGACGATATCGACGCGCTTGGCCTGATGAAGGTGGATGTCCTGGCGCTCGGCATGCTCACCTGCATCGCAAAGAGCTATGAGCTGATGCGCCGGCATGGCCTGGGCGACCACAGCCTGGAGATCGACCTCCGGTCGGACGACGAGGCTGTCTATGACATGCTGTGCACCGGTGACAGCATCGGCGTCTTTCAGGTCGAGAGCCGGGCGCAGATGAACATGCTGCCGCGCCTGAAGCCGCGCAACCTCTATGACCTCGTCGTGCAGGTGGCCATTGTCCGTCCCGGCCCCATCGAGGGAGACATGGTGCATCCCTATCTGCGCCGCCGCTGCGGGGAGGAGCCGGTCGATTATCCCGCGCCGCACCCGCCGCACGACCCGAATGAACTCCATGACGTGCTCGGCAAGACATTCGGCGTCCCGCTCTTTCAGGAACAGGCGATGAAACTTGCCATCACGGCCGCGGGCTTCAGCAATGACGAAGCCAATGGCCTGCGCCGCGCCATGGCCACATTCCGCAATCTCGGCACCATCGATCGCTATCGGGACAAGCTGGTCGGCGGCATGGTCGCGCGTGGCTATGAGCGCGATTTCGCCGAGCGCTGTTTCAGGCAGATCGAGGGTTTCGGTTCCTATGGCTTTCCGGAGAGCCACGCGCAGAGTTTCGCGCGGCTCGTCTATGTCTCGGCATGGATCAAGTGCCATCAGCCCGCCGTGTTCACCTGCGCGCTGCTCAATTCCCAGCCCATGGGCTTTTACGCGCCGGCCCAGCTTGTCCGCGATGCCATTGAGCATGGCGTCGCGGTGCGCCCGATCGACGTGAATGCCAGTGACTGGGATAATGGGCTGGAGAACGGGCCGGGCGCGAGCGCCTCCGCCCTCGCCCTGCGTCTCGGCTTCCGCCAGATCGGCAGCTTCCGGGAAGAATGGGGCCACGCCATCGCCGCGGCACGCGCGGAAGGCGCGTTCGCGAATGTGGAGGATCTCGCGCGGCGGGCAGGCCTGCCGTCCCGCGCGCTGCATCTGCTGGCGGATGCCGATGCCATGCGCTCGCTGGGGCATGGCCGGCGCGAGGCACTGTGGGAAGCGCGGCGCACGCCAACCGACGAGCTGCCGCTTTTCGCGGCTGCCCGCGCACGCGAACTGGGTGAGGAACCGGCCGTTGCGCTGCGGCCCATGGCGCTGGGCGAACAGGTCGCGGCGGACTATCAGACGCATCGCCTGTCCCTGAAGGCGCATCCCATGGCCCTGCTGCGGCCATTCCTTGCCGCTGAAGGTGCGCTCCCCTGCATCGCGCTGCGCGACGCGAAGGCCGGCGCGCATGTCCGCACGGGCGGCATCGTGCTGGTGCGCCAGCGGCCCGGCAAGGGCAATGCCATCTTCGTCACGCTGGAGGATGAGGAGGCCATTGCCAATATCGTGATCTGGGCACGCCGCTTCGAGCGCTATCGGCGCGAGGTCATGGCGGCGCGACTGATGATCGTCGATGGCGAGCTGCAGCGCAGCCGGGAGGGTGTTCTCCATGTCATGGCGAGCCGTATCATCGACAGGAGCGACCTGCTTGGTCATCTGTCGGCGTTGCACGAGCCGCGTGCCCAGCTCAGCCGTGCCGACGTCTTCCTCCATCCGCAGCATCCCCGCCACAAGGCGCCGCAGCGCATGGCGCAGCATCCCCGCAACGTCCGACTGTTGCCGCGCTCGCGGGACTTTCATTGAGGCGGAAAATCGCCGGAATCCCAACAGCTGCCCCTGCCGCCAAAGATAGGAAGCTAGCTGTCCGCATCTCTTGCCGTTATGACACCGGGCTTCGCGAGCCACGGTTCATCCGGACCGGGTGAAGAGACGAGAGGATGACCATGAACAGCACGCCAGCTTCCTGCGCCTCCATCCTTCACGGCCGGGACAACGCCTGAGATGGTCTGGCCGCACAGCTTCACGGATCTGCGCGATGCCGCGCGACGGCGCCTGCCCCGCTTCCTGTTCGATTATGTCGACGGGGGCAGTTTCGATCAGGTCGCGCTGGCGCGCAATGCCGCCGCCGTGCGCGCCGTGGCGCTCCGGCAGCGCGTGCTCAACGATGTTTCGGAAGCGGACCTGTCCACCGACCTGTTCGGTCACCGGCTCGACATGCCCCTGATGCTCGCACCGGTCGGCATGGGCGGGATGCTGCGCCGGCGGGGCGAGATCCAGGCGGCTCGGGCCGCGCAGGCCAATGGCGTGCCGTTCGTCATGTCGACGGTCGCGCTCTGCTCGATCGACGAGGTGATGAACGCAACTCCGGCGCCCTTCTGGTTCCAGCTCTATGTCGCCAAGGATCGCGGCTTCGTCATGGACCTGCTTGCGCGCGCGAAGGGGGCTGGCTGCCCGGTGCTGTTCATGACGGTCGACCTGCCCGTACCCGGACCGCGCTGGCGGGACCAGCGCTCGGGCCTCTCCGGCCCCCCCGGCCTCACAGGCCAGTGGCGGCGCTGGACGCAGATTCTCAGCCACCCGCATTGGGCCCTGGACGTCGGCCTTCGCGGAAAGCCGCATACGCTGGGCAATCTGGTGCCGATCATGAAGGGCAATGTCCGGCTCAACGACTTCCTGAGCTGGAGCGGGCGCAATTTCGATCCGTCCGTGACCTGGAAGGACCTTGAGTTCATCCGCAGCCATTGGGACGGGCCGCTGGTGCTCAAGGGCATCATGGATCCGGAGGATGCGCGCCGCGCCGCGGATATCGGAGCGGATGGACTCGTCGTCTCCAATCATGGCGGACGCCAGCTCGATGCCACGACAGGCACCGCCGAAGCCCTGCCAGCGATTGCCGCGGCGGTGGGAGAACGACTCACGGTGCTTGCCGATGGCGGGGTTCGCAACGGGCTCGACATCCTGCGCATGCTCGCGCTCGGCGCGAAAGGCGTAATGA
The DNA here is from genome assembly GCF_000283515.1 of Sphingobium sp. SYK-6. Lineage (GTDB taxonomy): Bacteria > Pseudomonadota > Alphaproteobacteria > Sphingomonadales > Sphingomonadaceae > Sphingobium > Sphingobium lignivorans. The sequence continues at coordinate 174,863 of NC_015976.1, read as the reverse complement.
TCGGCCGCCCCTGGGCCTTCGCGCTGGCGGCGGGCGGCGAGGAAGCGGTCTCGCGAATGCTGGCGCAGATGGCGACGGAACTGCGCGCCGGCCTCGCCCTCACCGGCTGCGGACGGGCGCGCGATGCGGGGCCTCATTTGCTGGCGGGCCCGCCGGTCTGGCCGCGCTGAGGCCAGCACCGGTTCGGGGCACGCGCGGTCCCGATGCCGGTCGGGCGATATTCGGGGGTCCAAAGTCGCTCATCGCTGCTATAGGCCGCCCCTCATGACCAGACCCACCCAGAAAGGCCCGACAGGGCACAAGGACGAACCGGCCGGCTTCCCGGCCCGGCGCGCGGCATTGCGGCTGCTCGATGCCGTGCTGCGGCGAGGCATGCCGCTCGAACAGGCGCTGGCGACGGCGACCCGGGACATCGCCCTGCCGGCAGACCGGGCGTTCGCGCACAACATTACCGCCGTCACGCTGCGCCACCTGCCTGATCTCGACGCGCTGATCGACAGCGCGACACGGCAGACCCTGCCGGACGACGCCAAGGCGCGCATGGTGCTGCGGCTGGCTTTGGCGCAGGCCCTGCTGCTCCAGACTCCGCACCATGCCGTTGTTGCGACCGCCTTGCCGCTGGTCGACGGAGGCCCGCGCAAGCTGGTCCATGGCGTGCTGAGCGCCTTGCTGAAGCGAGACCTCCACCTTCCCACTCCGCCCGCGCTGCCGGCGCCGGTGGACGCGCGCTGGGGCGCCGCATGGGGCGAGGCTATGGTCGCAGCGGCGCGGGAAGCGATGGCCGTGCGCCCACCCCTGGACCTCTCCCTGCGCGATGCCGCTACCACCGCGGAATGGACAGAGCGGCTTGGCGGCATCTCGCTTCTCCCGGGCCATGTCCGCCTGCCCGCGGAGACCGACGTCGCATCACTGCCCGGTCTTGGTGAAGGCGCGTGGTGGGTGCAGAATCTTGCGGCATCCCTGCCGGCCCGGCTGCTGGGGGCCGGCGAGGGCCGGCTGATGCTGGATTTGTGCGCGGCGCCAGGCGGCAAGGCGATGCAGCTGGTCGCCGCCGGCTGGCACGTGATCGCCGTCGATCAGTCGCGCCGCCGCGTGGAGCGGTTGCGCGCCAATCTGCAGCGCACGGCCCTTTCCGCCGAGGTGGTGGAAGCCGATCTGCTGACCTGGAAGCCCACCGTGCCGGTCGACGGCATTCTGCTCGACGCGCCGTGTAGCGCCACAGGCATCTTCCGCCGCCATCCCGACGTGCTCCACCGCGTGGGCCCGAGGCAGATCGCCGAAATGACGGAAATCCAGGCCACGCTGCTGGATCGCGCTGCGGGCTGGCTGAAGCCGGGCGGCAGGATGGTCTATGCAACCTGCTCGCTCGAACGGGCGGAAGGCGAAGCGCAGGTCGACGCCCTGCTGGTGAAGCGAAGCGACATGCGCCCGCGCGCCATAGCAGCGGGCGTCCTGCCGGCGGGACTTGCCGAAACCGCCTCCGGCCGCGTGCGCACCCTGCCCGGCCAACTGGCCGAAACGGGCGGACTGGATGGCTTCTTCATGACGCTGATGGAGCGATTCTGAAGCGACATCCTGTCCCGTAGCGAGCCAGGTGCGGCCATTCCGGCCAATCCATCCACAACTTTATCCCCCGACCGGTTGCGCTGGCCGAATCGCAGGGCTAAGCGACAGCCATGGTGCCATCCATCCGTATTGCGCCCTCGATCCTCTCGGCCGATTTCGCGCGGCTGGGCGAAGAAGTGCGCGCAATTGACGAGGCGGGCGCGGACTGGATCCATGTCGACGTCATGGACGGCCATTTCGTTCCCAACATCACGATCGGGCCGATGGTGGTGAAGGCGCTCCGGCCGCACAGCGCCAAGACTTTCGACGTCCACCTGATGATCTCGCCGGTCGATCCATTTCTGGATGCCTTTGCGGAGGCGGGTGCTGATGTCATCACCGTCCACCCGGAATCCGGCCCCCACATCCATCGCACGATCCAGCGGATCAAGGCGCTGGGAAAGAAGGCAGGGGTCTCGCTCAATCCCGGCACGCCAGCCAAGATGCTCGACTATCTCATGGATGAGATCGACCTGGTGCTGGTAATGAGCGTCAATCCGGGCTTCGGCGGCCAGAGCTTCATCGACAGCCAGCTGCGCAAGATCGAGGCCGTCCGTAAGGCGATCGACAAGTCCGGCCGGGAAATCGCGCTCGAGGTCGATGGCGGCATCGACGTGAATACCGCACCCCGCGCGATCGCGGCGGGCGCCGACGTGCTGGTCGCCGGCACAGCCACGTTCCGGGGAGGGCCGTCCGCTTATGCGGAGAATATCCGGAGATTGCGCGGATCATGAGCGCGCGCCCTCGCCCCGCGCCCGTTCCGGAGCCGCCCGAGGAAGAGGGCATCGAACAGGGCAAGCGGCTGATTCGCCTCTCGGACGATCGAAGCGTGTCTCTGGCCCAGCGTCTCGCCAACCATTTCTACCGCATGACCTGGGCGACGCCGTTCCACAGCATGCGCCTGAAGGGAAAATATCCGCTCAAGCTGCTTGCCGTTCCGGATGATGTCATCCCCGGCGACGCGCGCGCAGGCAAGGCATTGCGCGCCGGCTATTTCCTGTTCCGGGGCATCAAGCAGCCGGTTGCGGCGCTCGACTGGCGGAAGATCGACCAGCCGGAGGCATTCGTCGATTATCTGCACAGCTTCCGCTGGCTGCGCGATCTCGCTGCCGCAACCAGCCGGGACAATGCCGTCCCGGTGGCCGAGGCGCAGATGCGCGCCTGGCTGGACGCGCACGCCACCACCCCGAGCGAACCGGCCTGGCGCGTGGACAATGCCGCCTGGCGGATTCTCCACTGGACCGCTTATTCGCCCCTGATCCTGTCGAGCGGCGATCTCGTTTATCGTAGCTTGGTCCTCAATGGCATTGCCCGTACCGCTCGCCATCTCGATCGGGGCGCCGACAAGGCGCCGATGGGTCTGGCCCGCGTCACCGCCTGGGCAGGCATCGTTGCGGCCAGTCTGCTGCTGCCGGGCGGCGAGCCGCGCCGCGTCTTTGGCGAGGCAGGGCTCAAGCGGGCGCTGGAAGGCGCCTTCTACGCCGACGGCGGCATCATCTCGCGCTCGCCGATGGAGCAGATCGAGGCGATCACGCTGCTCTCCATGCTTCGCGCCGTCTATGATGTCCGCCGCGAGGATATGCCGGCCTTCGTGAACCAGACGCTGGAGCGCGTCGTGGCCGCGCTGCTCGGCATCCTGCACGGAGACGGCGCGCCGGGATGCTGGCAGGGTGGCGTACCGATCGACCCTTCGCGGATCACGACCATTGTTGCGGCCTCGGGCATTCGGACGCGGCCGCTGCGTCAGGCGCGCGACTGGGGCTATCAGCGCCTCGCCGCCGGGCAGGCGGTCGTCCAGGTGGATGCGGCACCGCCGCCGGTTGCCCGGCTGGCCCGCAACGGCTGCGCATCCACGGGCGCATTCGAACTTTCCGACGGACCCACGCGCATCATCGTCAATTGCGGCGGCGCCGTGATGGCAGGCACGACCTTGCCTGCGGATCTGGCGCAGGGCCTTCGCACCACAGCCGCGCACAGCACCCTGGTTCTGGACGACAGCAACTCCACGGCGATCCTGCCGGACGGCACGCTGGGCAAGGGCGTGGTGGAAGTGGAGCTGGAGCGCCACGAGCTCGAGCAGGGCAGCCGGCTGGACGTAGGGCATGACGGCTATGCACGCCGTCTCGGCTTCACGTGCCGGCGCATTCTCATGCTCAGCGGCGATGGCCGGGAACTGCGCGGCGAGGACGTGCTCCTGCCGGTCGAGAGGAAACGCAAGATCGCGGAATGCCCGCTCGCGATCCGCTTCCATCTCGGCACGGACGTGGAGCCCACCCTGACGGCGGACCGGCAGGGCGCGCTGCTGCGCCTGCCCAATGGCGCACTCTGGCAGTTCCGCGTAGGGGCGGGCGAACTGGCCGTGGAAGACAGTCTGTGGGTGGACGGCGATGGCCGACCCCATCCCACGCAGCAACTGGTGGTCAATGCCGTCGCCGGAGCCGGCGGCATGAGCATTGGCTGGCTGCTCAGGAAATCTGGATAAGGACAGGAAATGATGCGGGATGTGACGATCCGCCGGGCACTGCTCTCAGTGTCCGACAAAACGGGGCTTGCCGATCTGGGAAAGGCGCTCGCCGGTCATGGCGTGGAGCTCGTCTCGACCGGAGGCACCGCGAAGGCGCTGCGCGAAGCGGGCCTCGCGGTGCGCGACATCTCCGATCTCACAGGCTTCCCCGAGATGATGGACGGCCGTGTCAAGACGCTGCACCCGGTCGTGCATGGCGGGTTGCTCGCCGTGCGGGACGATCCCGGGCATGTCGCTTCCATGGAGGCGCACGGGATCGGGGCGATCGATCTGGTGGTCGTCAATCTCTATCCCTTCGCGCAGACCGTCGCGAAAGGCGCGGACTGGGACGAGATCATCGAGAATATCGATATCGGCGGTCCCTCCATGGTTCGCTCGGCCGCGAAGAACCACACCAGCGTGACGATCGTCACCGATCCGGCCGACTATGCGCGGCTGGTGGCCGAGATGGAGGCGCAGGGCGGCGCAACGAGCTATGATTTCCGCCGGCTCTGCGCTGCCAAGGCCTATGCCGCGACAGCCGAATATGATGCCATGATCGCAAGCTGGTTCGCGCTCGCCGATCAGGGCGAGATGTTCCCGCCGCGCCTCTCAGTGCCGCTGCGGCTCGGCCAGTCGCTTCGCTACGGGGAAAATCCGCATCAGCAGGCCGCGCTCTATCTGCCCGCATTCGCGCCGGGCGGGACGCTGGCCGATCACCGGCAAGTGCAGGGCAAGGCGCTTTCCTACAACAATCTCAACGATGCCGACGCTGCCCTGGAACTCATCAGCGAGTTTCGCGACGGGCCGCCCACGGTCGTGATCGTCAAGCACGGCAATCCCTGTGGGGTCGCGACGGGGGAGACGCTGGCGGAAGCCTATCGGGCGGCTTTCCAGTGCGATACCGTGTCCGCCTTCGGGGGCATCATCGCGGTCAACCGCCCGCTCGACGGGGCCACGGCGGAAGCGATCACCGAGATCTTCACGGAAGTCGTGTGTGCACCCGATGCCGATGATGCCGCGAAGGCGGCATTCGCGACGAAGAAGAACCTGCGGCTCATCCTCACCGGCCCGCTGCCCGACCCGGCACGGACGGGCATGACGCTGCGAAGCATCGCGGGCGGTGTGCTGGTGCAGAGCCGCGACAATGGCCATGTGACGCGCGAGTCGCTGCAGGTGGTGACGAAGCGCGCGCCCACGGATCGTGAGTTGGAGGATTGCCTCTTCGCCTGGACCGTGGCCAAGCACGTCAAGTCCAATGCCATCGTCTATGCCCGGGACGGCGTGACCGCCGGCATTGGCGCGGGGCAGATGAACCGTCGGGATTCCTCCCGGATTGCCGCGATCCGCGCGCGCGAGGCCGCCGAGATCGCGGGTTGGGCGCAGCCGCGCACGGCCGGCTCGGCTGTTGCGTCCGACGCGTTCTTTCCCTTCCCGGATGGCCTGCTCGCCGCTGCCGAGGCCGGGGCCACCGCGGTGATCCAGCCCGGCGGATCGCTGGGGGACGCGGACGTGATCGCCGCTGCGGACGACGCCGGGCTCGCCATGGTCTTTACCGGCATGCGTCATTTCCGGCATTAAGGGCATCATTCATCGGGAGGATCAGGGCCATGCGCTTTTTCCGTCAGTTCTTCGCTCCGGTCCTGCTGGCCACTGCCGCGCCGCTGATTGCGCAGCCCGCCCAGCAAGCCAGTTCGCCGTCCGTTCCGCAGGGGCTGCTGCCCACCGTGGCGGCGCCTTCCGCCTATCGCATCGATCTCACCATCGTACCGGAGCGTGAGCGCTTTTCGGGGCATGTCGAGATCGACATCGATGTGAAGGAAGCCTCCCAGTCGCTGTTCATCCATGGCCGCGACCTTGCGATGCACAAAGTGGCAGCGCGTGTCGGCAGGCAGGTGATCGCCGCCAGCTATGCCGAGGTCGATTCGCTGGGCGTGGCCCGGCTCGATTTCGCTCGTCCGCTACCTGCAGGCAAAGCGACGCTGGTCTTCGATTATGACGCACCGTTCGGGGCGAGCCCGTCCGGCCTGTATCGCGTCAAGGTGGCCGACAAATGGTATGCCTGGACCCAGTTCCAGTCGATCGATGCCCGCGCCGCTTTCCCCGGTTTCGACGAACCGGGCCACAAGACGCCCTTCACGGTCAGCCTGACCGCCCCGGCCGGCCAGACCGCGCTCACCAATGCGCCGCAGACCGGTGAAGAGACGGTCGGCACGCTGGTGAAGCACAGCTTCGCCCCGACCCTGCCGCTGCCAACCTATCTGATGGCATTCGTCGTGGGACCGATGGCCGTGGCGGAAGGCAGCGTCGCGCCGACGCCCGAGCGCGCGAAGCCGCTTCCAGTGCGTGTCGTCGCGACCGAGCCGAACAGCGAGAAGCTGGCTTTCGCGCTGGAGAACACCGGACCGATCGTAACGCTGCTGGAACGCTATTTCGGCACCCCCTTCCCTTTCCCCAAACTCGACCAGATCGCCTCGCCTGTGATGCAGGGCGCGATGGAGAATGCCGGGGCGGACATCTACGGCGACCCGATCCTGCTGCTCGGCAAAATTCCTCCGGTTGGACAGCAGCAGCTGTTCGGCATGGTGGTGGCCCATGAACTGGCGCACCAGTGGTTCGGCGACCTCGTGACGCCGAAATGGTGGGACGATCTGTGGCTCAACGAGAGCTTCGCCAATTGGATGGGCTATCGCATCGGCGATGAATGGCGGCCGGACCTGAAGATCGGCGTCGGTGCCATCGACGAGGCGTTCCAGGCCATGAACACCGACGCGCTGACCGCCGGCCGCCCGATCCGTCAGCCGATCAAGAGCAATGCCGAGATCGACAGCGCCTTCGATGCGGTGACTTATGGCAAGGGCGGCCAGGTCGTCTCCATGATTGCGTCCTATCTGGGTGACGAGAAGTTCCGTAACGGCGTCCGCCTCCACATGGATCGCCACGCTTATGGCTCGGCAAGCAGCGAGGATTTCTTCGCTTCTCTGGCCGAGGCGGCGGGCGACCCGCGGATCGTCGAAGCGCTCAAGAGCTTCGTCCACCAGCAGGGCGTTCCGGTCGTGAAGCTCGCGCGCGCGACAAATGGCCTGACGGTCAGCCAGTCCCGCTATCACCTGCTCGGAAGCCAGGTGCCGGCGCAGAGCTGGCTGATTCCGCTCTGCGTGAAGCTCGGCGAGGCACGGCAATGCTCGCTGCTCGATCGGCCGACGGCAACGCTGCCGCTCACCGGGGCCGGCGCAATCATGCCTAATGCCGACGGCACCGGCTATTATCGCTTCTCGCTGGATGAGGCGGAGTGGGTGCGGCTGATCGAGGCCGGCCCCGGTCTCGAACCGGGCGAGGCACTGGCGCTCAATGACAGTCTCTGGGCGGACATGCGGGCAGGGCATGCCGCGCCCTCATTGCTGGTCAAGGCGGCGCGGAGCATGGCCGGCCATGCCTATTCGGAAGCTGCGACGGAGGCTGGCGATCGCCTGGCTGGACTGCGCCGGCGCGGGCTTTTCCCCGGCAAGACGCTGGATGCCTACAAGGCAACGCTCGATGCGATCTATGCGCCGATGCTGGCGGAGCTTGGCTTCGATCCCCGCGCCGGCGCTTATGCCGCCGACGATCCGGATCGTCGCGCGCGGCGCGGCAGCCTCGTCTCGCTGCTGGCCGGCGAAGCGAAGGACAAGGGCGTGCGCGACACCCTCGTCGCCGCGATGAAAGCCGACCTTGCCGGAGATGCCGGTGCGCTCGACCTCTCCTTCCTTTCCGCCGCACTTGGCGCCTATGTGGCGCAGGGCGGGCAGGCCGTGGCTGGCGATCTGTTCACTCGCGCCCTCGCGAGCGAGGATACGGTGCGGCGCGGCGCCATGCTGAGCGCGCTGGCCGGCAGTGGCGATCCGGCGATCGCGCAATGGCTGATCTCCCGCTTTGGGCAGGAGGGCCTGCGGCCCACGGATACGCTGCGCATGGTGCGCGGGATGGCGAGCGAGCCAGCCACGCGGGCCCTGGCCATCGACTGGCTGGTCGCGAACTATGATTCGGTGGTGACCGGCGCCGGCATCTTCGCGGCGGCCAGCCTGCCCGGGATCACCCAGTCGGGATGCTCGGCGGCGGAAGCCGATCGCGCGGAAGCGGCACTGCGGCCCAAGGTGGTCCAGTATCAGCGCGGCGCGCTCGAACTTGACCGGGCCATCGAGCAGATTCGCGCCTGCGCCGCGTTGCGCACGGCGCGGGGCCGCGAAATCGCCTCGATGTTCGACTGACCGTCGGCCTTTTGCCGGCGGCACCATGTCGCTACACTGGTGATCCGGGGGCGAGTCTTTTCGTTCATGAAAGGTCTGGCCAATGCGACTTTGCCATATCGCGCATGCGGGTCTGCTGACCCTGATGCTGCCTCTGTCCTCACTGGCTGCGGCTCACCATGGCTGGAGCAGCTATGATGCCAGGAAAACGATCGAGATCGAGGGATCGCTCAAGACGCTGCGCTGGGCAAACCCTCATGGCGCAGCCACGGTCCGCCATGACGGGCGCGATTGGGACGTGGTGCTCGCCCCGGTCGCGCGCATGGAAGCCCGTGGCCTCACCGAGGCGATGATGAAGCCGGGCGGTACGGTCACATTGATCGGCTACCCGCGCACTGACGGCACCGCCGAGATGAGGATCGAGCGCGTCATCGTGAAAGGCAAGGCATACGAGCTACGCTGAAGGCCACGCCGCGGGGCAGCTCCGGAAGAACGCGACATGACGCTGCTATTGTTCGATCTTCGACGCCGCCGGGAGAGGGCCGGGGGAGATCTCGCGCTTGCAGGCGGGCCCGGTTCGGCGGAAATGCCCATACCGGTCATCCGCCGTTAAGATGCGTGCACACACGGCGAAGCGAGGATAAGCTCGAGATCGTGCCGCCCTTGATTGCAGACTTCATCTTCCCGGCTCTCGCTGCCTCGGGACGCTGCCGCTGATGCTTGCCGGCGAGCGCTATGGCGGCGTTTCCGTACGCGCGCGCAAGCTGGGTCCGCTTGCGCTCACGCTCGCGCTGCACGCACTGGTCATCGCGCTGCTTCTCTTCCACCGCTCGATGCCGATTCCACGCACGGTCGAACAATCGCTGACCACCATTTTTCTGCCGGCTTCCAAGCCCGAGCAAGCCGACGCCTCGAAGGCGCGAACGCAGCGTCAGGCGAAAGAGGCGGCGAGCGAGGCGCCCAAACCGGCGACGAGCCCGCCCGAGCCGCCAAAGCCCGATCCTTCCCCCGCGCCTGTCCTGCCCAATTACCTGACAATGACCAGCGCCGAGTTCGCGGCTGCCGATATAAGCCGCATGCCTTCGCATAGCCGCAGCCGGGGCTCGTCGACGCAAGAGGCTGACAGCGAGGCTGCCTATGGCCCCGGGGAAGGCCCGGGCGGCGCGCGTCTCTATGAGGCTGACTGGTATCGCAAGCCCAGCGACGCGGAACTGGCCGGCTATCTGCCGGCCAATCGCCCGCGCCGGGGCTGGGGGCTCATCGCTTGCCGCACCATCGAGGATTACCGCGTGGACGATTGCCGGACGCTGGGCGAATCGCCGCTAGGCTCCGGCTTCGGCCGCGCCGTGCGCGAGGCGGCCTGGCAGTTCCGCGTTCTGCCCCCGCGCATCAACGGCAAGCCGATGGTCGGGAGCTGGGTGCGCATCCGCATCGAATATGGCGAACGGGAAGGGCCCGGCTGAGGCCGGTTTAACGCTTTGTTAGGCCATTTCGTTCACTTCCCGGCGAGGACAATCTATCCGGGGGAACTGCCTGCATGTCTCGTCCTGACCAGCCGGTCGACGTCGCGATCATCGGCGCTGGCCCCGCGGGCCTCACGGCCGCCTACCTGCTGACCAAGGCCGGCTACAGCGTCACCGTGATCGAAAAGGACCCGGCGCAGGTCGGCGGCATCAGCCGGACGGTCGAGCATGAGGGCTTCCGGTTCGACATCGGCGGCCACCGTTTCTTCTCCAAGTCGCGCGAAGTCGTCGATCTGTGGAACGAGATCCTGCCGCACGACTTCATCGAGCGACCCCGGATGAGCCGCATCTATTATCAGGGCAAATTCTACAGCTATCCTCTGCGCGCGTTCGAGGCGCTCCGCAATCTCGGCCTGCTACGCTCGGCACTCTGCATGGCGAGCTACCTTCGCGCGAAGCTGCGCCCCATCCGGCAGGTGAAGAGCTTCGAGGACTGGGTGGTGAACCAGTTCGGCCGCAAGCTCTATTCCATCTTCTTCAAGACCTACACCGAGAAGGTGTGGGGCATGCCCTGCGACGAAATGTCCGCGGACTGGGCCGCACAACGCATCAAGGGTCTGAGCCTCGGCGCCGCGGTGCTGGATGGCCTCCGGCGCAGCCTCGGCCTCAACAGGAAGCCGAACGACGGCATGGGCGCGAAGACGCTGCTGGAGCATTTCCGCTATCCACGTCTCGGCCCCGGCATGATGTGGGACGCCGCGCGCGACCATGTGCTCGCCGGGGGCAACCGGGTGCTGATGGGACATGCGCTGAACCGGATGGCGCGGGATCAGGTGACCGGTCGCTGGCGCGTGGTTGCCAGCACGAAGGCCGGAGAGACCATCACGATCAGCGCCGCCCATGTCATCAGCTCCGCACCGATGCGCGAGCTGACGGGCCGCATCCATCCGGTGCCGAAAACGCTCGGCAATGCGCTTGCGCTGAATTATCGCGACTTCCTGACGGTGGCGCTGATGATCCGCTCCGAGGACCTTTTCCCGGACAACTGGATCTACATTCACGATCCGCGCGTGAAGGTGGGCCGAGTCCAGAACTTCCGCAGCTGGTCGCCCGAAATGGTGCCCGATCCCGACATTGCCTGCGTCGGCCTCGAATATTTCTGCTTCGAAGGCGATGGCCTGTGGTCCGCCAGCGATGCGGATCTCATCGCATTGGCCACGCGCGAGATGGAACTGATGGGCCTCGTCTCCGCCGATCAGGTGGTCGGCGGCGCCGTGGTGCGACAGGAAAAGGCCTATCCGGTCTATGACGAGACCTACGCCGCCAATGTCGAGGCGATCCGCGCGGAGTTGGACGAGGCCTATCCCACGCTTCACCTGATCGGCCGCAACGGCATGCATCGCTACAACAACCAGGATCATGCGATGATGACGGCGATGCTGACCGTGCGCAACATCCAGGCCGGCAGGAAAATCTACGATATCTGGGCCGTGAACGAGGACGCCGAATATCACGAGGCAGGGCGCGAAGGCGTGTTCTCGGGACCGGACCTGACGGCGGGCGAACGGGCGGCGCTGGCGAGCACGCGCGCGGTGCCGGCACCCGTACGGGCTGCCTGAGTCCGCATCATGACCGGTTTCATCTCGCTGCGCTACATGCGCTATGGCGTCGCCAGCCTCGCCGCGCTCGTCTGTGATGTCGGGTTGTTCGTCCTGTTCCTGCGCACCGGCCTGACCCCGGCGCTCGCCGCCGCGCTGGGCTATGGCATCGGCATCGCCGTGCACTGGCTCATGTCGTCCCGGCTGGTCTTCCCCGATTGCGCGGCGCCTCCCGGGCCCGAGAGGCTTCGCCAGCAAGGGCTGTTCGTCGGATCCGCACTGGCGGGGCTCGCGCTCACCACCGTCATCGTGAGCCTTGGCCATCTGCTGGGCCTGCTGCCGATCTTCGCCAAGCTGATGGCCATCGTCATCAGTTTCCAGGTCACATGGCTGCTGCGCCGGTCCATCGTGTTTTCCGGATGGTGAGCGGTTCGGCCAGTTTCGCGCCGGGCCCGCGCGTGCTGATTCTCATGCTCTGGCTGCTGTCGGCCAGCGTCATGATCGCGATCAACTGGCAGTACATCACCGCCCTCTATTTCCTTGATCCCGACGATGCCCTGCGACTGGTGCAGGTGCGGGACCTGCTGGCAGGACAGAGCTGGTTCGACAGCCTGCAGCACCGCATCCATCCACCGACCGGCGTGCCCATGCACTGGTCACGGCTGGTAGACCTGCCGATCGCGTCGATGCTGGCCCTCCTCACGCCCATGCTGGGTGTGGCGCTGGCCGAACGCGTGACGCTGGTCGCGATACCGCTCCTGATGCTGCTGGCGCTCTGCTTCATCGTCCATGCCACCGCGCGGGCGCTGGGGCTGCATCGCGGACCGGCGCTGCTGGCGGTCATCCTGCTGCTCTCCTCCGCGTCGATCCTCATCCGGTTCGCGCCCATGCGTATCGATCATCATGGCATGCAGATCGTCATGGGCGCTCTTGCCATGCTGGCCCTGACGCGGGCGGACTGGCGTGACGGGCGCGCCGGATTGCTGGCGGGCGTCGCGATGGCGGGCTGGCTGCAGATATCCATCGAGGGCCTGCCTTATGCGGTGCTGGTCGGAAGCATATTCGGGCTTCGCCACGTTGCCCGCACCGATCGCTGGCCGGACCTGCTTGCTTATTTGGCTGCCCTCACTGGCCTCTCGGCGATATTGTTGTTCGGCACCCACACACCGGCTGACGCGCTGTTTCCATGGTGCGACAGCGTCTCGCCGGCCTATCTGGTGCCGCTCGCGCTCGCCGCGATCGTGCTGATCGGCGCGCAGCGCGCCTTTCCAGGCGGCACGCGCCTGCAGCGCTCGGTGCCCTTGGCGCTGGCCGGCGGCGCCGGTCTTGCCGCCTTCCTCGCGCTGTCGCGGCAATGCCTCGCCGGGCCGTTCGATACGCTCGATCCCCTCGTTTACCGGCACTGGTATCTCTCCGTCCGCGAAGGGTTGCCCCTGACGGCGCAGACGCCCGACATGCAGGCGATGATCGTCCTGCCCTCGCTGCTCGGCCTTGTCGGGAGCATCATCGGCCTGCGGCGAGCCGCGCATGGCCCGGAGCGCATGGCCTGGGTTGCGATACTGATCCTCCAGTTCGGCGCACTAGCGGTTTCCCTCAGCGTCATGCGCGCCATGTCATTCGCGCATCTCGTCGCGCTTCCGGGCAATGCCGTGCTGCTCGGGCGCTTGGTAGCGGCGGCACAGCGGCTGAGGTTCATGCCGTTGCGCGTGAGTCTCACGGCGGCCACAGCCATCGCCACGCCGCTCGGGGCCGTCTCGGCCACCGCCGCCCTGCATCACGACCAGGAAGCCGGGGATAGCGAGGCAGCACCACGATCTGTCGCTTGCGCCAGTCTTTCCCGCCTGCGGGGGCTGAGCGCTTTGCCTCCCGCCACATTGTTCACGCCGCTCGACATCGGCGCGCATGTGCTGGCCTACACACACCATGCCGTCATCGGCACCGGCCATCATCGCAACATCGAGGGCATGAAGATGGTCATCGAAGGCATGACCGCGACGCCTTCCGCCGCGCAGGCGATCGTCGCGCGCGCCGGGGCGGATTACGTCGTGCTGTGTGCGCAGGAGAACGAGGTGCGCAAGTACCGCCAGCTCAATCCGCGTGGCCTCGCCGCAGTCCTCGCCTCCGGGAACCCGCCTGAGTGGCTGGAACTCGTGCCGATGCGTCCCGGCGAAAGCGTGCTGGTGTACCGGGTCAGGCTTCGGGCTCGATAAGGCGCGTTCGGATGCGGAGGGGCATCCGCCCGGCTCCGCTTCATCTCTGCCGCAAATTCGCCAGCCGGTCAGCCGGAGGCCGCAGCCGGGATGAATTTCAAGGCGGCGCCGTTCATGCAGTAGCGCAGGCCCGTGGGCCTTGGCCCATCGTTGAAGACATGGCCGAGATGGCCGCCGCACCGCACGCAATGTACTTCCGTCCGGGCATAGCCCAGGATGTGGTCGGTGCTGGTGCCCACCGCCTTGGGCAAGGGTCGCCAGAAGCTGGGCCAGCCGGTGCGGCTGTCATATTTGGTGGCGGAGGAGAAGAGCGGAAGGCCGCAACCGGCACAGGCGAAGATTCCCTTGCGCTTCTCCCCGTTCAGCGGCGAACTGTAGGCGCGTTCCGTCGCCGCCCGACGCAGAACGGCATAAGCCTGCGGCCCGAGCCGCTTGCGCCATTCCGCATCGGTGAGCTGAAAGGGCGCGCTGGGTCGCCCGGCGGCGCTTGCCCGCCCGATGCCAGCCAGCGAGAGAAGCGCCAGCGAGGCCGCGCCGCTCAGCATCGCTCGTCGGTCCTGTCCGGTCCCGTGTTCCATCGCCCTGATGTGGGCGCGCGAACGGGCTTCGCAAGTCCCCCCGCTTCGGCTAGGCAGCGCCGCCATGGCACGGCCGGACTCCCGGACGCTGGAAGAGCGAATCAAGGCGGAAGCCTTGCGCCTCGGCTTCACCTCCTGTGCGATCACGCGCGCGGATGCGATTCCGGAGGCGGCGGGGCGTCTGCGCGCCTGGCTTGCCGCCGGGTGCCATGGCGAGATGGGATGGATGGAGGACCGTGCGGAGCAGCGCGGCAGCCCCGCCGCGCTCTGGCCGGAGGTGCGGTCCGTCATCATGCTGGGCATGAGCTATGCGCCTCGATCCGACCCCATGGCGCTGGCCGACTATCCCTCCACGGGCCGCATCTCGGTCTACGCCCAGGGGCAGGATTATCATGACGTCGTGAAGCGGGCGCTCAAGGCACTGGGCCGCTGGCTGGCGGAAGACAGCGGCGTGGCGCTCAAGGTGTTCGTCGATACCGCGCCCGTCATGGAGAAGCCGCTGGCGGCCGCCGCAGGCCTCGGCTGGCAAGGCAAGCACAGCAATCTGGTCAGTCGTACCGAGGGGAGCTGGCTGTTCCTGGGCTCGATCTACACCACGGCCGACCTGATACCCGATCCGCCCGCGCGGGATCGCTGCGGCTCCTGTGACGCATGCCAGCGCATCTGCCCCACCGATGCGTTTCCGGCTCCCTATCGTCTCGATGCGCGGCGCTGCATTTCCTATCTCACCATCGAGCACAAGGGCCCGATCCCGGAGGAGTTACGGCCGGGCATTGGCAACCATGTCTATGGCTGCGACGACTGTCTCGCCGTCTGTCCCTGGAACAAGTTCGCGCAAGTTGCGCGAGCCAACAGGGCCTATCTGCCGCGCGCAGAACTGGTCGCGCCCGAGCTTGCCGATCTGCTGGCACTCGATGACGCGGCCTTCCGGGCCGTGTTCGCCGGCTCGCCGATCAAGCGGATCGGGCGCAACCGCATGGTGCGCAACGCTGCGATCGCTGCCGGCAACAGCGCCGATCCCGCACTGGTGCCTGCGCTGCAACGGCTGGTGGACGATGATGACGCCGTCGTGGCGGAAGCGGCGCGCTGGGCTCTGGAGCGGCTCGCCACGCAAATCACAGCAACGGGCGACCAGACCGGCTGATCCGCCTAGCGGTCGCGCAACATCTTCGCGCAGGCGTTCCAGTCCATGTCCGCCCCGTTGCCGTCGCGCGCGTCGACATGCGTGACGACAGGCTCGCGATTGGCAGCCGGCGCATAGAGATAGGCATCGAGCACGCACCGGCCGTTCGCGAACTGGAGCTTGCGCGCCGCCGGGTCGCGGATGTCGAGGCGCGGCTCGCCGAAGAGGCGCGTCAGTCCCCGTGCATCGGCCCCCATCAGGCCGCCAGGCTGCGACTTCCTGGCCGGCGTGAACCCCGCCGCCGGCCGCGCGGCATCGCCGGGCGGGACGACGCCGGCACCGCAGGCTGCCAGCGCGGGCAGCAGGCCGAGCATCAGTGCCGCCGCGCTGCCATGTCGGATGATGAATGCGCGGACCATGCCGTCAGTCCGCCCTGCGCCCAAGAAACATGTGGGTTGCCATAGCCACGCTCAGCACGGGCGCAAGCAGGTTCAGGACAGGCAACAGGAACATCAGAGCCGAAACGAGACCGATCTGCGATCGCTGACCGGCGCTGAGAGGCGGCAGGTCGGGATGACGTCCCTCGACCTGCTCGGCGAGATCACGGCCGAGCAGCCAGGCATTCATCGCGAAGAACAGCAGCGGCGCGCCAATGCCGGTGGCGAGCAGGAGGAGATAGAGGGGCAGCATGAGGAGATTCCAGCCGATGGCGCGTACCACGGAGCGGATGGCCCCGCCCGCGCCCTGCGTCACCGGCACGATCCGGGCGGCGGCATGTCGGCCGGGGTAGCTCGCCCGTTCCACGGCTGCCACGATCCGGTCGGCATGGAGGCCGACGACCGCGACGGCCACGGCGCGGAACAGCAGCCAGGCACAAAGCGCCGCGATCAGCCCCGCCAGCGCCGCGCCGGCGAAACCGTCCGCCGCGAGCCAGCCCGTTCGCATGAAAAGGGTCCGCAAGCCCCACCAGACCGCACTCCCAGCCCGGCAAACAGCAGGAGCGTGAGTGCCAGACTGCGCCAGAGCACGGCCCGGATGTCCGGCAGGGCGATCTGCGGAAGAGCCCGGAACAGGGCGGTGAGGATCATGGCGCACGCTCGCGCGGGAGCAGGCGCGCGTCAAGATGCGGATCGCACCTTCCCCGTTTCCTGTCGGCAGGTCAGGCACGGCAGGGAGGCCCGGACAGGCTCCGAGCCCCCCTTTGGTTTACTTCGGCTCGGCGATGGCGCGCCCCTCGCGCCGGGGATCGTAGCCGCCATCGAACCGGTCACCCTCGCGGATCATCACGGCATGGACGCCCGAATCCTCGCCTTGCCCCGGCCGCAGATCGATGCCGCGGGCCTTGAGACCCTCGATCACATCGGGAGGAAATTTGTCGACTTCTCCCTGGAAGGCGGCCCCGCGCGCGACGAGATTGGGCAATGCCAGCGCGTCCTGAACAGGCAGCTGCCAGTCGATGGCCGCGACCAGCGATTTGCCCACATAGGCGAGGATGGCGTTGCCCCCCGCCGATCCGAAAGCGCCGGCGAACCGGCCTGCCTCGTCGATGAGCACGAGCGGGATCATGGACGAGCGGGGGCGCTTGCCCGGCGCCACGGCATTGGCGACCGGCCGCCCCTCGGCATCGCGCGGCACGAAGGAAAAGTCGGTCATCTGGTTGTTGAGGAAGAAGCCATCGACCATCCGGCCCGTGCCGAAGATCGATTCGACCGTGGTCGTCATGGAAACGACATTGCCCTGCGCATCGCCCACGATGAAATGCGAGGTGCCGCCCGGCTCGACCGTGGCGTCCACCCCGGCGAGCGCGGCGCCGGGCGGGATGCCCGCGGCTGGCGGTGCACCCGCCGTCGTGCCGATCAGCCGTGCCCGCTGCGCGACATAGGCCGGGTCGATCAGGCCCTTGACGGGCACCTGTGCGAAGGCAGGGTCGCCCACATAGCGATCACGGTCGGCATACATGATGCGGCTGGCCTGCGCGAAGAGGAACCATGCCTGCGGATCGTCCGGCCCGCGCTTGTCGATATCCGTGCGCTCGAGCAGCGCCAGCAATTCGAGGAAACCCACGCCGCTGGAGGGCGGCGGGGGCACGCAGACCAGATAGACACGATAGGGGTTGCACAGCGCCTCGCGCTTCACCGGCCGATAGGCAGCAAGGTCCGCCGCCGTCATCGTGCCCGGCAAGGTCCCTGACGTGGTCTTGTCCACGATGCGCCGTGCGGTCTCTCCGGTATAGAGCGCGTCCGGCCCCTGCGCCGCGAGCCGCAACAGGAAATCGGCATAAGGCGCGTTGACCAGCCGGTCGCCCGGCTTCTTCATCGTGCCGTCGGCATTCGAGAAATAGGCACGGGCATCCGCCACGCCGAGCTGCGGGAAACGCCCGCCCAGGAAACGTCCGAGCCGGGGTGTGATGACGAAGCCTTCGCGCGCCGTCCGCTCCGCATCGTCGAACAGCGATGCCCAGGGCAGCTTGCCATGTTCGCCATGCACCATGGCGAGCATCCTCACCGCGCCGGGCACGCCGGTCGCCCGGCCGCTGATCACGGCGTCGCCAAAGGGCAGCGGCTTGCCCGCGGCATCCAGGAACATCGTCTCGCTGGCGCCGGCAGGGGCTGTCTCCCGGCCGTCATAGACCGTGACGGTGCCGCGCGCGCCATCGAACCATGTCATGAACGCGCCGCCGCCAAGGCCCGAGCTTTGCGGCTCGACCAGCGAGAGCATGGCCTGCACCGCGATCGCGGCATCCGCGGCGCTGCCGCCCCGGCGCAGCACCGCCAGTCCCGCTTCCACGGCCAGCGGATTGGATGCGATGGCGAAGTGGCGCGGCTGCGCGCTGGCAGACGGCGGCTGAGCGGAGGCGCTTTGCGGCGCAGTGCCCGTGCCCGCGCCGCATGCGCCGAGCGCGAGAGCGGCAAGGAAGCTGACGAGCGGTCGGAGAAAACTCATGCGGCGATGTTCCCTTCAGGCCGTGCAAGACATGCATATCCCCGCACAGTGGGAGAGCGATGCCGACAAGGCAAGGGCCGCATGCCCAGTCTCGCACCGCATGGACTGCCATGCTTGGCTCTGGCCCTTACGGAACGGCCAGCCTATACGGCGCGTTCATGCCGCGTCAGACGGCGATATCGTATCGAGGGAGAGGCCTGCTTGCGCGCTTTCGAACATTTCCCGAGCCTCACCGCCATGTTCTTCGCGCGGGCGGCCGAGGGCGGTGATCGCCCTTTCCTCTGGGCAAAGAGCGAGGATGACTGGCAATCGACGAGCTGGTCCCAGGCATCACGACAGGTCGCATCGATGGCGAAGGCGCTGCAATCGCTCGGCATCGAACCGGGCGACCGGGTGATGCTGGTGAGCGAGAACCGGCCCGAATTCTGCATCGCCGATCTCGCGATCATGGCCGCCGGCGCCATCACCGTGCCCACCTACACCACCAATACCATCCGCGATCATGAGCATATCATCGCCAATAGCGGGGCACGCGCGGTCATCTTCTCGACCGCCAAGATCGCGAAGACTCTCATGCCCGCCGTGATGCGCTCGCCGATCGAGTTCGCGATCGCCATCGAGCCGGTGAAATCGATGCAGAGCAGCGCCGTTGCCATCCATGACTGGGATGCGCTGCTGGCGCTCCACCCCGCCGACCCGTGGGCCTGCGCAGACGCGCTTACCGCCACGCGCGAGGACACCGCCTGCATCATCTACACCAGCGGAACCGGCGGCGCGCCGCGCGGCGTCGTCCAGCATCACGGCGCGATCCTCTGCAATGTCGAGGGCTGCGTGGACATCATCGCGGGCGATTTCGGCTGGGACGAGGAGGTTTTCCTCTCCTTCCTGCCGATCAGCCATGCCTATGAGCATTCCGGAGGCCAGTTCCTGCCCATCGGCCTTGGCGGGCAGATCTATTATGCCGAGAGCCTCGAGAAGCTCGGCGCGAACATCGCCGAGGTGCGCCCGACGATCATGGTCGTCGTCCCCCGCCTGTTCGAGCTGCTGCGCATGCGCGTATCCCGGGCGGTGGAGAAGCAGGGGCGGCTGCCGGCGCTGCTGCTGGAGCAGGCCCAGCGCCTTGGGGGCAAGCGGAGCGCGCATGGCGGCCGGCTTCCGCTGCTCGACCGGCCGCTCCAGGCCGTGCTCAATCGCACGATCATTCCCAAGGTCCGCAGCCGGTTCGGAGGGCGGATGAAGGCACTTGTCTCGGGCGGCGCACCGCTCAATCCCGATGTCGGCGCCTTCTTCGACGCGCTGGGGCTGACGCTGCTGCAAGGCTATGGCCAGACCGAGGCGGGACCAGTGGTCAGCTGCAATCGCCCCTCGCGCGGCCTGCGCATGGATAGCGTGGGACCACCGCTCAAGGATGTCGAAGTGCGAATCGCGGACGATGGCGAAATCCTCGTGCGCGGCGAACTGGTGATGAAAGGCTACTGGAACAACCCGGCCGAGACCGCGCGCGCCATTCGCGACGGCTGGCTGCACACCGGTGACATCGGCGAATTCGACGAGGGCGGCCGGCTGCGCATCACGGATCGCAAGAAGGACCTCATCGTCAATGACAAGGGCGACAATGTCGCGCCGGCAAAGCTGGAAGGCATGCTCACGCTCCAGCCGGAGATCGGCCAGGTCATGGTCCATGGCGACCGGCGCCCGCATATCGTGGCGCTGATCGTGCCCGATCCGGAGTGGACAACAGAATGGGCAACGACGCGGCACAAATCCCCGGAGCTGATCGCCTTGCGCGAGGACCCGGCCTTTCTTGCCGCCATTCGCGCGGCGGTCGATCGGGTGAACGCGGACCTTTCCATCATCGAGAAGATCCGGCGTTTCGCCCTGGCCGACGAGCCCTTCACCATCGAGAACGAGATGCTGACGCCCAAGCAATCAATCCGCCGGCATATCATCCGGGCGAAGTACCAGTCGCAGCTGGATGCCCTGTACGGCGGCAAGGCGCAGGATTGAGCACGCCGGGTCTTTCTTGACCATGCTCCACGTCAATCACAAAAAAGGGCCGTCATCGCCCTGGCTCGACAGGCGATTCTTTCGGCGCCTCGGGCTCCGCGCCCAGCTGTGCAAGATAGTCCGCCGCCTGCTTGCCGATCGCGCTGTCCGGTCGCGCCAGCTCCCGTGCGCGTGAGAAGGCGGCACGGGCTGCATCGTCCCGCTCGCCGGAAAGCGCCAGAATGATGCCCTGCTCCAGAGCCACGGCTGCATCATTGCCTGCGCGCTTCGCGGCTTCCCCGATATGGAGGCGCGCCAGCGGCAGGTCGTCCATGCGCCGCGCCAGCGTGGCGGACAGCAGCCATGCGAGCGGGTCGGACGCCGCGAGCACCACGGCCTCATCAAGGTCGGCGCGCGCGCCGGGAAGGTCGCCGGCTGCAACGCGCGCCCGCGCGCGATCGAGATGGATTTCACCAGTGGAAAGGGTGCGGGGCAGCGGATTCGCCAATGCCGTATCGAGATCACGGATCGCCCGCGGAACATCGCCCGCCACCAGAGCCGCATTGCCGGCCTGCGACCAGAGCCGCGCGCGCGTCTCGACATCGAGTCCGCTCGTCCCGGCGCCGCGCGCGAAAGCATCGGCCGCTTCCGTCCAGCGCCCGGCCTGCCCCAATGCATAACCCTCGCAATGCGCCGCATAGGCACCGCCGCCCGCCTTTGCCCACGCGGCAGCGTCGGCGAGCCCTGTGTCGGGATCACCATCGGCTTTCGCAAGGCATGCCGCCAGCCGCTCGGCAATCTGCGGCGGGAGGACCCGGTCCAGCCCCGCCTTGTCACCGGTTTCCGCATCCGCGCCGTTTCGCGGCGCGGGCTGTTCCAGCGCTTCGCTGCGCCTGCGCTCGTCACGTCGCCGCAGCAGCGCCTCGATCTCGGGATCGTGCTGCGCGGGCTGGGCGAGCTGGGCAAGGGCGAGCGCGATGGGCAGGAACATGCGGGGATCAGAGCTCCGTCAGGGCCGCCACCGTCCCGCAGAGCAGGGCGATATCCTGCGGGCGGGAGAGGCGATGGTCGCCGTCCTTGACGAGAATCGTCTGCACGTCCGCTGAACGGAGGCGTTCAGCGATCCGCAGCGCCGTCTGCCATGGCACGTCGGGATCGGCTTGCCCCTGGATCAGCCGCACCGGGCAATCGATAGCGATCTCGCTCTCCAGCAGCCGCAGCGCCTGCCCGGACTCCCAGAAGGCGCGCGTGGTCACATAAGGCTGGTCGCCATAAGGCGTGGGCTCCACCAGTCGCCCCTCGCGCCGGATCACTTCCTTCTGCGCGGCGTCGAAGCCCCAGTCGGTGAAGTCCGGCGCGGCGGCGATGCCGGCCAGCCCGACCACGCGCCGGCCGAGCGCCTGTGCAAGCAACAGCGCAAGCCATCCCCCCATGGAGGACCCCACCAGCACCAGCGGCCCGTCCGGCGCGACATAGTCGATCACGGCATGCGCATCGTCACGCCAGCTCGCCAGCGTCCCATCCTCAAAGGTGCCGTCGCTTTCGCCACAGCCGGCATAGTCCAGCCGCAGCATCGCCTGCCCCCGCGCCGCAGCCCAGCTGTCCAGCGCGGCAGCCTTGCCGCCCAGCATGTCGGACATGTAGCCGGGGAGGAACACGGTCGTCGGTCCGGCTCCGGTCCGGTGCCGGTAGGCCAGCCGGGGAGTGTCCGGACGGGAGAGGAAGCTCGGCGGCTCCAGGGGCATATCGCTCATTATGTCGTCCTAGACTGCTTTGCTGAGAGATTGAACCGGCGAGACCGTGTCTCCGGTCCGACCATCTGTTCAGTTCATCGGAATCGGTTGGACGGGCCTAAATCGCGACAATAAGCGGGAACGATCCGGCACCCGAGCCGGACTCGAACACGCGTTCGGCCGAAAACCATCCGAAGGTGGGCTTGCGCAAGCGGAGCAAAAGCGATGGATGGAAACAGCAGGCCGGAGGCGGCGGGATACGCATGCTCGGCTTCCACGACATCTGAAGGAACCGGGGAGACCACAAGTCGATCCTCCCAGTCGATGAGCGAACGGATCGACCGCTTCGATTGGGCAACGACGCCTCTCGGCCCCCAGGCCGACTGGCCTTCCGAGCTCAAGATCATCACGCGCCAGATCCTGGATTCGCATTTTCCCAAGGCGGTGATTTGGGGCCCTCAGCTCACGACGATCCATAATGACGCTTTCCTGCCCATTCTTCGTGGCAAGGCGGATGCGCTGGGCCGCTCCTTTGCTGACGTCTGGTCGGAGGTCTGGCCCGACATCGAACCGATCGTGAAGCGCGCCTTCGCCGGGACGCCGACCTATATCGAGGATTTTCCACTCGTCATCCATCGCTCCGGTGGCCCCGAGCAGGCGTGGTTCACATTCTGCTACAGCCCGCTGCGCCTCGCGGACGGAACGATTGCGGGCATGCTCGATACCGTGATCGAGACCAGCGATACGGTGCGCGCGCAGGCGGATCTGGCCGCGGTGAACCAGGAGCTGGCGCATCGCCTCAAGAACACGCTGGCGGTCGTGCAGGGAATTGCATTCCAGACGCTGCGCCACGCGACGCCTGCCGCTGCGCTCGATGCCTTCGGCGAGCGGCTCACGGCGCTGGGCCATGCACATGACATCCTGCTGCGGCAGGGCTGGTCTGCGGTCTCGCTGCGCCGCGTCATCAGCGATTCGCTGGCCCCGCATGACGGGCTGGGGCAGATCGATCTGGATGGGCCGGACTGCCCGATCGGCTCCCATGCAACGCTCGCCTTGTCGCTCATGCTCAACGAGCTAGCGACCAACGCCGTCAAATATGGCGCGCTCTCCTGTCCGGAGGGACGCATCCGCCTGCTCTGGACCATCGAGGATGGCATGTTCCGCCTCGCGTGGGAGGAAAGCGGCGGGCCGGAAATTGCCGGGCCCGGACAGTCGGGCTTCGGCTCCCGGTTGATCGACAGGGGGCTCGGCAGTCGCAGCGACGTGGTCCGGCGCTACGCGCCGACCGGTTTCTCGCTCGAGATGCGCGCACCGCTGGACGAGATCACCGCCTGACCCTTGCCTAGAAGTCGAACGGCGGCGGGGCGACATCCTTGTCATGGGCGCAGGCATCGACAAGGGCTTTCCATTCGACGGCACTGAGCGCCGGCTTATAGTGTCCGCCCTTCACGGCCGAATCTTCAAACGCGGCCTTGCGCTCGGCGGACACGGGGTGAGAGGCCATCCAGCTCATCGCTCGCTCGATGCTTTCGCCGCCGGAGCGCTTCTCCATCCGTTCGAAGAAAGCGGCGGTCGGTAGCGGCGAGATACCGGCCGCACGCAGGGCCTCGATGGAATAGCGGTCCGCCTCCCGCTCGGCATCGCGGCCATAGCTGAGCGCGAGCAGCCCGTTGATGGTGCCGCCCACCTGGCCATTGAAGCCGCCCAGCAGGACGCTGAGGCCGAGCTGGCGCACCAGCGCCGTCATCGTGTCGCGATTGCGCACATGGCCGATTTCATGCGCGAGCACCCCGGCCAGTTCGTCGGGCGACTTGGCCTCCTCGATGAGATCCCTGAAAATGATGATATGTCCGCCCGGCAGCGCCACGGCATTGACCATCTTGATATTGGCGATGGCGATGCGGCGGATCGGCACGGCGTCGCCCAGTTCGCGCCGCAGTTTCTCGAGCGCAGCGCGGCTCTCGGGCGTTTCGCACAGCCTGCCGCCGAAATCGCCGATCATCGTGTCGCCGAGCCGGTCTTCCCAGCTTCGCGGGATCAGCGGCGCGACCCAGGCGGGCGCGCGCAGGACGACGAAGAGGAGGATCGCAGCCATCAGGGCGAAGAGGGCGATGGCCGGCCACAGGCCGATGCGGTCGATCCAGCGGCCATAGCGAGCCGGCAGCGGCAGATGCACGGCAAAATCATGCGGCGGCGGGCCGTCGAAAACCAGCCGCCAGCCCCCTTCCCCGCGCAGGCCATAGACCGAGCGGCCGCCCGCATTGCCCTGTGGCACCAGATTGCTCCACCGATGCGGCCCGCTCTTGCCCCCTGGCCAGACGAGCGAGAAGCCCTCCGCATGCCAGTCGATTCTGGGATGGTGGCGCGTCGCGTCCCGCCCGTCATAATGCCAGATGCGCTCGTCGGGACCGGCGCTCGTCATGATGCGCGCGCCCTGCGCTCGCCGGGCGCCGCCTGCGATGCATTGCCGGAACGGGATGATCCCATGTCCATCCCCTTGTCAGATCGCCCCGATATCGAAGGCATCGGCGAGGCCTTCGCCCTGCCTCGGTGCCGCCGTGGTGGACTGGGTGAGCTCGGAAAGGCTGATCTCACCGGTGGCGTAGAGATGTGTGATGAAGAACTTCCAGTGACGATAGGACAGGAAGATCGCCCCAATCCCGAGCGTCAGCACCACCAGCGCGATGTCACCCAGGATGAGCATGAGCCAGTCCCGCGAACGCGCCCGAAAATGAAAATGCAGTCCGGAGAGCGACATGCCCCCGACCGCGACGCGAAAGAACTTGGCGTAGAAGACGAGCGCGATGACGCCGAGCCCGGCGTAGATGAAGAAGAACAGAAATCCCACCATCGCCGCAGCCGCGGGATCGAGCGCCGTCTCTCCTTCCCGCATGCCGATGCCGGCGATCGTCAGCAGGACGAACAGGGCGAGAGGCAACAGGTAGAAGAGCAGGAAGCGCTTGAAGACGGCCCCCGGCCCCGCCTTGGCGCGGAATGGGAACGGGCCGAAGCTCATCGCGCTCCAGCGGTCGTTCCACAGGGACATCATGGCCCAGGGGATCAGCAGGTAGAGCGAGAAGGCGGCCACCACATAGCGCCAGACATAGGACCAGCCATAAGCCCAGCCGTTCTCGTCACTGCCGCCACGGATGCCGTGCCACCAGGTCCGACTCAGCCGGTAACGCAGCATGCGGAAACGCGCGACGCCGCTGAGGTAGAAGATCATGGCGAAGGCGAGAAAGGCGAGGCTGAAGGCCAGCGGCGCCTGCCCGTTGAAGATGAGCGCCTGCATGCCGAACTGGAGGAACAGCAGGGGGATGCCGAACAGCGCCAGCACCAGCAGGAAGCCGATGAACAGCTCCATGCCCGTGCCCGTCCATTCCAGCGGCTCGTCGATGAACCGGGTGCGACTCCACAGATAGCGCCGGGTGCGCGTGGTCGCCCAGAAGCGATAGACCCCCAGCGTGACGATGGTTAGCAGCAGATTGGTGAAGGCGATCGGCGCATAATCTCGCCAGTCGCCGGTGAATGCGAACGCGCCGGCGTCCGGTTCCTCCATGATATGTCCTTCCCCCTGCGCCCGCCCCCTCGACGCCGCATCCTCGAGTGGAAGAACACTGCCGGCCCGCGCACTGTCAAGCAGCGACAATTAAGCTTTGGACGCTATATCGGAGGAGTCGGGTGGGGGCCCGGCAGACGAGTCGACCGCAGGGGGCAGATCAGGCGGTATATGGTCCAGTTGGAAAAACTGGTCGCCAGAGGCTGGCGGCCAAGCAAGTTCGTCGAGCGGCGCGGCCGATGGCGCAGCGCCGTCAGGCATGTCGGCATCGCTTCGCGCCTGTCCGCGGACAAGGCGCTGGACAGCTATGTCACCGCGATCCGTGCATATGCCTGTGGTGCGCTTGCCGATCTGGGCTGCGGCAACGCGCCGCTGGCGGGCATCTACGCGCCGCACGTCACATCGATGCTCTGGGTCGATCGCCCGGACGGACCACACAGGCTCGTCGCACCCGATGTCGCGCAGGATCTGGAAGAGCCGCTGCGTATCGGCAGTGGTTCGCTCGACACCGTGCTGCTCACCGACGTGCTGGAGCATCTGCGCGAGCCTGACCGGCTGCTTGCCGAGGTGGCGCGCGTCCTGCGTCCCGGTGGGCGGGCGATCATCGGCGTGCCGTTTCTTTACTGGCTGCATGAGGAGCCGCACGATCATCATCGCTACACCATTCACAAGCTGCGCGACTTTGCGGCGCGTCATGGCTTCGCGGTGGTGGAGGGGCGCGCTTATGCCGGCGGGCTGGATGTCGTGCGCGATCTGCTCACCAAGATCGTCTACACGCGCCGCTTTCCGCTCCCGGCCTGGATCGTGCACTACATGACCGGCGCGCTCTTCGCCCCGCTGGCGCCGCTCAGCCGGCGCATGCGCGATGTCATGCCGATGGGCTATGTGCTGGTGCTCGAGAAAAACTGATGTCGCCGCTGGCGGCTCAACCTTTTCAATCGCGCAGGAAGATTTCCTCGATCCGCAGGCCGAACAGATCGGCGATGCGGAATGCCAGCGGCAGGGAAGGATCATATTTCCCCGTCTCGATGGCATTCACGCTTTGTCGGCTGATCGCCAGCCGGTCGGCCAGATCGCCCTGCGTCCAGTCCCGCTCGGCGCGCAGGACTTTCAGGCGATTTCTCACGCGCAGCCTCCGTCGCCCAGCGTCAGGCGATTGACGATCTGGCCGATAGCAAGGCCGGCGCACCAGAGCGGGAAGACGAAGAAGACCGGCAGGCGCGGCACGTCGGCATAGAGTTCCACCATGCCCCAGACGCTGGTGCCCGCCAGAGTCACGCCGGTCGCCACGAGGAACTTGCGCACTTCGAGCAGGCGCAGATACTCGTCGTCCAGCTCGATGAGCAGCCGCGCCATGGCCCAGATCCAGCCGAAGACGGCAAGGCCGGGCACCAGCGCGATCAAGATGGTGACGGCATCGGCGGGCGCGTCATCCGGAATGAGCCGCGTGGCGAGTGCGACACTCGCGACATAAGCGAGGCTGATCGGCACCATGCGCCGCAGATAGCGCCGGTAGGCGATGTTCGTGGATGCGCCTGCCATGGCTCAGGCCCTTTCGCGGGCGGCACGGCTGCACCGCCCGCCGCGTAATGTGAGCACGGCGACAATCGGCAGGACGATCATGAGCACTCGCATCGCTCGCTCGGACACGACGCCGAGCCGTGCACCGACAGCCAGGAGTATCAGCGCGGCCGCCCAGCAAAGCGCCTTGGACAGAATGGTCATAGTCAAGCTCCATTGAATCGATGTAAAGGATAGTTGACTATTCGATGCCTGATGTCAAGCACCCTTGTCAGGTTGCGCCCCTCGGGGACCCGACCGGCGCGCATCCGGCGTGGTCGCTGTCCACGCAGGGAGCCGGAGGCGTGACAAACCGGCGTGCTCCCCTTATGTTGTGGACCATGCCGAGACCGTTCGCGCTCATCAGGTCGACGACGATCACCCGGACCACTACCGGGGGCCTCGGCACGCGCGTCATGCTTCGCCGCTGACGCACGTCGCCAGAGGCCCATCCGACGGGGGAATGGGCAAGCGGACGGCGTCCTCCCTTTCCTGCCTCTTTTCAATACGGCCGCGCTTCCCTAAGCGCATCGCCGCAGACAGGAACAAAACCGATGACGGAACTAGTGAAGATCACGCTCCCTGATGGCTCGCAGCGCGAGGTGGCGCGGGGCACGACGCCGGCGGAGATCGCGGCGGCCATCGGTCCGGGGCTCGCAAAGGCGGCGCTGGCGGCCCGGGTTGACGGCGAACTGGTCGACATCACGCGCCCCCTGGAGGCGGACGCCAATCTCGCGCTGGTCACCGCGAAGGACGAGAAGGATGCGCTGGAGCTGGCGCGCCACGATTATGCGCATATCCTTGCCGAGGCCGTTCAGGCGCTGTTCCCCGGCACGCAGATCACTTTCGGTCCGGCGACGGACGACGGCTTCTATTACGATGTCGCGCCGCCCGCCGATCATGGGCCGTTCACGGAGGACGACCTGCCCGCCATCGAAGCGAAGATGCGCGAGATCATCCTGGCCGACAAGCCGCTGCGCCGCGAGGTCTGGAGCCGCGAGGCGCTGATCGAGCGCTGGACCGCGCAGGGCGAATCCTTCAAGGCCGAATGGGCGGCCGAGTTGCCGGGCGATGAGGATCTGACCGTCTACTGGTCCGGCGGCGAGTGGCTCGACATGTGCCGAGGGCCGCATCTCGCTTCCACGGGCAAGGTCGATCCCAATGCTTTCAAGCTGACGCGCGTCTCCGGCGCTTACTGGCGCGGCGACCAGCGCAATGCCATGCTCTCGCGCATCTATGGCACGGGCTGGCTGAACAAGAAGCAGCTCGACGCGCATCTCCATCGGCTGGAGGAAGCGGCGAAGCGCGACCATCGCAAGATCGGGCAGGAGATGGACCTGTTCCATCTCCAGCAGGAAGCGCATGGCAGTGTCTTCTGGCACCCCAAGGGCTATCTGATCTGGAGGCAGCTTGAGGCCTATATGCGCCGTCGGCTGGACGCGGCGGGCTATCAGGAAGTGAAGACGCCGCAGATCATGGATGCGCGCCAGTGGGAGCAGAGCGGCCACTGGGGCAAGTATCGCGAAAACATGTTCGTCATCCCCGACGAGACGCCGAATACCGAGGATGAAGGCCCCGTCGTCTCGCAGGACGCGGAATGGATGGCGCTCAAGCCCATGAATTGCCCGGCGCATGTGCTGATCTTCCGGCAGGGCATCAAATCCTATCGCGACCTGCCGCTGCGCCTGGCCGAGTTCGGCTGCTGCCACCGCAACGAACCGCACGGCGCCCTGCATGGCCTGATGCGGGTGCGCCAGTTCACGCAGGACGACGCGCATATCTTCTGCCGCGAGGATCAGCTCGTGAGCGAGGTGGCCGCCTTCTGCGACCTCCTCGACGTCGTCTACAAGGACCTCGGCTTCTCGGATTACGCCATCAAGCTCGCCCTGCGCCCGGAGAAGCGCTTCGGTTCGGACGAGATGTGGGACTGGTCCGAGCAGAGCCTGCGCGACGCCGTCGCCGCCACCGGGCGCAACACGGCGGAATGGGGCTGGGAGGAAATGCCCGGCGAAGGCGCCTTCTACGCGCCCAAGCTCGAGTTCCACCTCACCGACGCGATCGGTCGCACATGGCAGGTCGGCACCATCCAGACGGACACGGTGCTGCCCGAGCGGCTCGACGCCAGCTATGTCGGCGAGGATGGCGAGCGCCATCGCCCGGTGATGCTCCACCGCGCGATCCTGGGCAGCTATGAACGCTTCATCGGCATTCTCATCGAGCACCATGCCGGCAAGTTCCCGATGTGGCTGGCCCCGGTGCAGGCAGTCGTCGCCACCATCGTCTCGGACGCGGACGACTATGCCAAGGACGTCGCGGCCAGGATGCAGGCGGCGGGCCTGCGCGT
This sequence comes from Sphingobium sp. SYK-6, assembly GCF_000283515.1. Lineage (GTDB taxonomy): Bacteria > Pseudomonadota > Alphaproteobacteria > Sphingomonadales > Sphingomonadaceae > Sphingobium > Sphingobium lignivorans. Next base: position 145,432 of record NC_015976.1, on the reverse strand, counting down.
CGAGACGGACCTGCGCAACGAGAAGATCAATTACAAGGTGCGCGAGCACAGCCTTGCCAAGGTCCCCAACCTGCTGGTCGTGGGCCGGCGCGAGGCTGAGGAAGGCACCGTAGCGCTGCGCCGGCTGGGCTCGGACGAGCATCAGAAGGTCATGAAGGTGGACGATCTCATCGCCATGCTCGTCGCCGAAGCGACTCCGCCCGATCTGCGATAGGCGCCCGCGCGCCGGCGAACCTCGTCCGGCGCCGGACGGCATCGAAGGATCGCGGGCGATCGGCGCCACGCCGGCATGTCCGCCGGATGTCTCGCAATCGCTCGCCATCATTCCTATATGGGGAGATGGCGCGCGGCATCTTGGCAGCTCATTAACGCACTGTTGCTATCGCGCCGCACCGGCGTGCCTTGCGTAGCACGCCTCTTTCAGTTGCCATCGAAAATCGTTAAGTTAAGAGGCCTCGAACTGTCATTAAAGGAGAACTGGCTATACGTCCCCCAATGATGCGCCGCCCTATGGCGCCGCCCCCGCCGCTCAACGGCCCGCGCTACAATGAATTCATCAATGTGCCCAAGGTGCGCGTCATTGATGAGAATGGTGAAAATCTCGGCGTGATGTTCACGCGCGAGGCGATGGAGCAGGCAGCCGATGTCGGCCTCGACCTCGTCGAGGTCTCGCCCACTGCGGATCCGCCGGTCTGCAAGTTTCTCGACATCGGCAAGTACAAATATGAGGCCCAGAAAAAGGCCAATATCGCTCGCAAGACCCAGAAGACGCAGGAACTCAAAGAGATCAAGATGCGTCCGAACATCGACGATCATGATTATGATACGAAGATGAAGAAGGTCCACGACTTCATCGGCGAGGGCGACAAGGTCAAGATCACGCTGCGGTTTCGCGGCCGTGAGCTGGCGCACCAGCAACTCGGGATGGCGCTGCTTCAGCGCGTTGCCGAGAACGTGACCGAGATTGCCAAGGTCGAGGCCTATCCCCGCATGGAAGGCCGCCAGATGCTCATGGTGCTGGCGCCCAAATAAGGCGCCATTCGCCGCGCCGGCTGTCAGAAATCTGCGCAATCTCGATTCGGGACGGCGGTCCGTGCGGGACCGCTGGTCCGATTCGCGGCAATTTCCCGCTTGATCTGTCGGAAGGGTGCATGCGCGCCTTCCAGATTGATGATGTGGGAGATTGATATGTTTGTGAAAAACTTTGTCCTCGCGGCGATGGCAGGCACTGGCCTGATGGCGCTGCCCTCTGCCGCGGGCGCGGTGTCGGTTCTCGATTTCAGCGGGAATATCTGCGGCGTTGCTGGCAACGAAGCCTGCGGCAACGGCTCGGCCATTGGCCAGAATTACGGGGATATCGCCGGGCAGGTGGACGTGTCCTACCGCTCTTTCGACAGCAGCACCGGCGTCACTTACGAGAGCTTCCTCAAGCATTGGGCGGCCGGCTACGGCGATCTGCTGAACATCGTCTGGGGCGGCTCCGGGCCGACGACCCATGCCAGCGAGATCATCTTCACGGCAGCGGCCGGCTATGAAGTGTCGCTGATTTCCCTCGATTTTGGTTGCTATCAGAATCGCGGCAGCTGCCAGACGATCAATTATGACATCAGCTCGCTTGGCGGCACAGTGATCGCGGCCGGCTCGGCGCCGACGCTCTATCCCACCCATGGCACGCTCGCGGTCGACAGCGGCTGGTTCTCCGATGGCATCAGGCTCGTCTGGGGACCGGATGCTTATGACGTCGGCCTCGACAACATCCGCTTCGACGTGCGCGCGATCGAGGACGTGCCGCCCCCGGCAGCCGTGCCGGAGCCGGCGAGCTGGGCCATGATGATCGCGGGGATGGGCGTGGTCGGTAGCGCACTCCGTCGCCGTCGCGTCCGTCTCAGCTTCGTCTGAAGAAAAGCGCCCGCTCTCGGCTGGCGCAGCCATGCGAGAGAAGGCCAAGAAGGTGGCGGCCGGACAGGCCGCCGCCTTCCTTTTTGGACTCGCTGCATCCTGCGCTGCGGGCGGGAGTTGACCCTGGCGCCGGCAACGCTCACATGGCCCGCCATGACCCAAGCCACGCCCCTGCGCCTGTTCAACAGCCTGACGCGCGCGATGCAGCCGTTCGAGCCCGTCCATCCCGGCGAGGCGCGCGTCTACAGCTGCGGGCCGACCGTCTATAACTACCAGCATATCGGCAACATGCGGGCTTATGTCTTCGCGGATACGCTGGGCCGTACGCTGCGGTTCAAGGGCTATCGCCTGCGTCATGTCATCAACATCACCGATGTCGGCCATCTCACGTCAGATGCCGATGCGGGCGACGACAAGATGGAGAAGGCCGCCGCGAGCCAGGGCAAATCGGCCTGGGATATCGCCGCCTTCTACACCGCCGAGTTCAAGCGCGACCTCCAATGGCTGAACGTGTCTGATCCCGCGCAATGGACGGTGGCGACCGATTATGTGCCGCAGATGATCGAGGCGGCGAAAGCCATCGCCGATACGCATTGCTACGAGCTGCCCTCGGGCCTCTATTTCGACGTGTCGACCGTCGCCGACTATGGCCGGCTGGCGCGCGCGGCCACGGAAGAAGGCGAGGGCCGGATCGAGCAGGTGGAAGGCAAGCGCCATGGCGCGGATTTCGCCATCTGGCGCCGGACCCCGCCGGGCGAGACGCGCCAGATGGAATGGGATTCGCCCTGGGGCCGCGGCGCGCCGGGCTGGCATCTCGAATGCTCCGTGATGAGCCGGGCCGAGCTGGGCCTGCCATTCGACATCCACACCGGCGGCATCGATCACCGCGAAATTCATCATCCCAACGAGATCGCGCAGAATCAGGCGATCCAGGGCTTCGATGCTCATCACGGCCATCTCGATTGCGCGCAGAACAGCGGTGCCCGCATCTGGATGCACAATAATTTCCTGATCGATCGCGGCGGCAAGATGAGCAAGTCCTCGGGCGAGTTCCTGCGGCTGCAGTTGCTCGTCGACCGGGGCTATCACCCGCTCGCTTACCGGCTGCTGTGCCTGCAGGCGCATTACCGATCGGAACTGGAATTCAGCTGGGACAATCTCGCGGCGGCCCTCACGCGCCTGAAGCGTATGCTGATGGCGGTCGGACCGCTCCGGGGCGTGGAGGCGGCGGACGCCGTGACGCATCCCCGCCTGGCGCCCCTGCTGGCGCGGTTCGACGAGGCGCTGAGCGATGATCTGAACACGCCGGCCGCGCTCATCGTCGTCGAGGAAGCGATTGCGATGAAGAAAGTGCCGGCCGAGGAAAAGCGCGCGCTGATCGAGCGGATGGACGCGGTGTTCGGGCTCGATCTTCTCACGCTCGACCGCACGGCGCTGCGGTTGCGCCCCACAGCCGCTACCATCGCGGAAGCCGACATCGATGCGGCTCTGGCGCAGCGGAAAGAGGCGCGCGCGGCGAAGGATTTCGCCACGTCCGACACGATCCGCGATTCGCTCATCGCGTCCGGAGTCGAGGTGATGGATGGCGATCCGCTGGGATGGGAGTGGAAGCTGGAGCATGGCACATAAGCCGCTGATCGTCTTTCCCGAGCGCTATCGCGCCCAGCTTTCGGCCATGCTGCCGGAGGGCGTGGAGGTCAGGGGTTTCTCGACGCTCGAGGAATGCCTCGCGCTTGCGCCGGAAGCCGAGATCGGCTGGTTCGACGACTGGGCATCGGGCGCTTATGTGAAGGGCCCTCGCGCCGCGACGTCTGCCCGGTGGATCAACACCGTCACCGTCGGACTCGATGCTTTTCCAGTGAAGGAAATCCGCGAGCGCGGGCAGATCTTCACCAATGGCAATGGCCTCATGCCCGATGTCATTGCCGATTATGCCGTGCTCGGCGTGCTCACCCTCGCCAAGCGGCTGGACGAGGTGGTCCGCGCCCATGATCGCAAGGCTTGGATCCGCAGCGGGCCGCCCGGTTCGTTCGAGCTGCTGGGCGCGAAGGCACTCATCATCGGCTATGGCGCGATCGGCCGCGAGATCGGCACGCGGCTGCGGGCCTTCGGCGTCGACGTGACCGGTGTACGGCGGTCCGCGGACTCCGGCGATCCGACCGTGATCGGGCCGGACGACTGGCGCGCCCGCCTCGGCGAATTCGACATCGTGATCCTTGCAGCCCCCAGCACGGACGAGACACGCGCGATGATCGGCGCGGCGGAGCTGGCCACCATGAAGGCCGATGCCCGGCTCATCAACATCGCCCGGGGCGAACTTGTCGATCAGCCCGCGCTGATCGACGCCTTGCGGTCCGGCGGGATCGGCAGCGCCTTCCTCGACGTGACCACGCCGGAGCCGCTGCCGCCGGAAGACCCGCTATGGGATGCGCCGAACCTGCTTGTCACCATGCACCTGTCCGGCCAGAGCCAGACCAGCGCTTTCCGCCGGGGTGCCCAGCGTTTCCTGAAGAATCTGCGCCATTATCTCGCCGGCGAGCCGCTTGAGCATGTGGTTGACCTGAGCCGGGGATACTGAGGGCTGGCAGGGTACGCCCGGCGCCTCCGAGCCGCATCAATGCAGCGTTTCTTCTTCGCTGCCCAATTTTGCCAGTCGGGCCGCTTCGATGGCTTCCTTCATGTTCGCGCGATAGTGGGCATGGGGCGGGCGGACGCCATGGCTCAGAAGAGCGCGGCGGACGGCCGGGCGCGCCCCGGCGATGTAGAGCGCCGCGCCGCGTTGAGCCGCCTTGCGCGCAAAGGCCTCCATGGTCGCGGCGCCGGTCGAATCGAGCATCGGCACGTCTGCCATGTTGATGACATAGGCGCGCGGATTCTCGTCCAGCCGGTCCAGCATGGCGGAGACCGCGCCCGCCGCGCCGAAGAAGAAGGCACCCGAGATGCGGCAAAGGGCGATGTCCTGATCCGCGATCGGGGCGAGCTCGTAACCTGATCGGCCACCGGTCCGATCATCGTCCGCGCGGTCGGCCTCCACGAGGGGACTGCCGGTCTCCACTTCCACTGCCTGCGCCATGCGGTTGAGGAAGATCAGCGTACCGAGACTGAAGCCCACGAGAATGCCGAGGCTGAGATCCTCAAGCACCACCAGCAGGAAAGTGACCGCCAGCACCAGCGCATCCCCGCGCGAGGCGCGCACGAGCGTGGCGATATGATCGCGCTCGACCATGTTCCAGGCGACCGTCGCCAGCAGGCCGGCGAGGGCAGCAAGCGGAATATAGCTCGCGAGCGGCGCGGCGACGAGCATGAAGACGAGCAGGAACACGGCGTGCAGCATGCCCGACACCGGGCCACGCGCGCCTGCCCGGACATTGGTGGCCGTCCGCGCGATCGTGCCCGTCACGCACATCCCGCCGAACAGCGCACTGGCGCAATTGGCCGCGCCTTGCGCCACCAGCTCGCAATTGGACCGGTGCCGCCGCCCGCTCATGCTGTCCGCCACCACGGCGGAGAGCAGACTCTCGATCGCGCCCAGCAGCGTGAAGGACAGAGCCGTCGGCAGAAGCTCCACCACGCGACCCGGGGAAAGATCGGGCAATCCCGGCGCGGGCAGGCCGCGCGGAATTTCGCCGAACCGGGAGCCGATGGTTTCCACCGGCAGGTTCACGAGCGTGGCCAGCAGGGCGGTTGCGACCACGGCGATGAGATAGGCCGGCCAGTGCGGCCGCCATTTCCGGCAGGCGAGGATGATGGCGATGGCCGCCAGAGCAAGGCCGAGCGCCGCCGCGTTCACCGTGGGCAGGGCCACGCCCAGTGCCTGCAGCTTGGGCAGCAGTTCGCCGGGCTCCGGTCCCGCGAGTGTGAGGCCCATGAGGTCCTTGAGCTGGCTGGCCAGGATGATGATGCCGATCCCGGCGGTGAAGCCCACCGTCACGGGATAGGGTATGAACTTCACGAACGTGCCGAGCCGCAGCCACCCCGCCGCCATGAGCATGAGGCCGGACAGGAAGGTCGCGATCAGCAGGCCGTCCACGCCATGCCGCGCGACCGTGGCGGCGATGAGGACGATGAAGGCGCCCGCCGGCCCGCCGATCTGGAAACGGCTGCCCCCCAGCATCGAGACGATGAACCCGCCGATGATCGCGGTGTAGAGGCCGCGCTCGGGGCCGACACCGGACGCGATGGCAATGGCCATGGAGAGGGGCAGGGCGACGATGGCGACCGTCAGGCCCGCAACCGCGTCCGCCTTGAGGCCGCGCGCATCATAGCCTTCCCGGAGCACGGAGACGAGCTTGGGCGTGAAGAGTTCCGCAAAGCTCGGAGCGGCCACGCGTTGCTTCATGATCCGTTTTCTCCCCTCCGGGGCTTCAGCCGGACGCCGCGACCGCCATCCGGGCTCGGCGCGCCGTCACCGATGAGGTCCACCCCCGCGGCGCTGAGCGCATCCACCACCTTGACGAGGCTGTCGACATTGCCGCGCACATTGCCGTCGCTGGCTTCCATGCGCCGGATCGTCGGCAGCGAAACGCCGGAGAGCTGGGCGAGCTGGCGCTGATCCATGCCGAGCAAGGCACGAGCGGCGCGCATCTGGGCAGACGTCATCATGACGCTTCATGTATCAAAACAGATAATTGATATCCAGGATATCAGTTTGCAATTCTGGAGTGCGGTCTTGCAATTGACGCATGGCTCCGGGCGGCGGCTGGCCCTGCACGCTCGCCATGCTGCGGGTGCGCAGCAGCATCCTTGCTTCCGACACGCCGAAGGCGTAGGGGCTTGCCCCCGGTCCGGCGCGCCCCATCTTGGGCGCTCGGCACCGTGCACGGAGTTTTTTCGGCGATGACGGCGAACTGGAACCCCGCAAGCTGGCGGGATCATGAGGGGCTGCAAATGCCCGACTATCGCGACGCCGCGGCACTGGCCGCGGCCGAGGCTCAGCTTGGCAATTTCCCGCCGCTGGTCTTCGCCGGAGAGGCGCGTCATCTCACGGCGGATCTGGCGAAGGTCGCCAATGGCGAGGCGTTTCTGCTGCAGGGCGGCGATTGCGCGGAGAGCTTCGCCGAGTTTCACCCGAACAATATCCGCGATACGTTCCGCGTGCTGCTGCAGATGGCGGTGGTGCTCACTTTTGCCAGCAAGCTGCCGGTGGTGAAGGTCGGCCGCATGGCCGGGCAGTTCGCCAAGCCCCGTTCGTCCGCAACCGAGTCCGTGGGTGGCGTGGAGCTGCCCAGCTATCGCGGCGACAATGTGAACGACATCGCTTTCACGGCCGAGGGCCGCGAACCGGACCCGGCGCGCATGATTCGCGCCTACAACCAGTCGGCCGCGACGCTCAATCTGCTGCGCGCCTTCTCCACCGGCGGCTATGCCAGCCTCGACCGGGTGCATGGCTGGATGCTCGATTTCATGGGCCGCAGTCCCTGGGCGAAGAAGTTCCGGGAAATGGCGGATCGCATCGGCGAAACGCTGGATTTCATGAAGGCTTGCGGCCTGTCTCCCGAGACGGTGCCGCAGCTTGGCGGCACCAGCTTCTATACCAGCCATGAAGCCTTGCTCCTGCCCTATGAGCAGGCGCTGACCCGTCAGGATTCCCTCACGGGCGACTGGTACGATACCAGCGCGCACATGCTGTGGATCGGCGATCGCACGCGTTTCGAGGGCTCGGCGCATGTCGAGTATCTGCGCGGCATCGGCAATCCGATCGGCATGAAGGTCGGCCCCAGCCTGGAGCCGGACGTGCTGCTGCGCCTGCTCGACCTGCTCAATCCCGCGCGCGAAGCGGGCCGGATCACGCTCATCACGCGCTATGGCCATGACAAGATCGAGGCCGGCCTGCCCCCGCTCGTACGCGCGGTGATGCGGGAGGGGCATCCGGTGGTCTGGTCCTGCGATCCGATGCACGGCAATGTCATCAAGGCCGCGACCGGCTACAAGACGCGCCCCTTCGAGCGGATCCTCGCCGAAGTGCGCGGCTTCTTCGCCGTGCATCGCGCGGAAGGCAGCTTCGGCGGCGGCATCCATGCGGAGATGACGGGCCAGAATGTCACGGAGTGCACCGGTGGCGCCGTCGACGTGACGGAGCAGAGCCTTGCCGATCGCTACCATACGCATTGCGACCCCCGCCTCAACGCGGCGCAAAGCCTCGAACTGGCGTTCCTGCTGGCAGAGATGCTGAACGACGAACTGGCCGAGCGGCGCAAACAGGCCGCCTGAGGACAGATCCGGACGCCTGACGCGCGCTTCGCCTGCGATGACGCTCCGTCAGGCGGATCTTCTGAACCGACACAAGGCGCTCGGCCTTTGCGACAGGGCGCGCCATGTGCGCATGACGGCTGAAATTCGGCCAAACCACTTGCACCGGACGCATTCTCTGCCAAATAGGTTGGTATGCTTTCGCAACGCACTCGCTACTCGATCCGCGCGCTTCAGCATCTTGCGCGGCACTATGGCGAGGGGCCGATCCAACTTGCGGACATCGCCGCCGCGCAGAACATACCCGCCAAGTTTCTCACCGTCATTCTCTCCGAACTGAGCCGGGCCGGGCTGGTCGCGACGCGCCGGGGGCGTGACGGCGGCTACTGGCTCGCCCTCGCGCCGATCGATATCCGCTACGGCGACATCTTCCGCCTGACCGACGGGGCGCTCGCTCTTGTCCCCTGCGCCAGCCGCTATGCGCACCAGCCTTGCAAGAACTGCCTGCCGGAAGACGAATGCGAACTGCGGCGGATCATGCTCAAGGTCCGTGACGAGACGGCCGCAATCCTCGACAGGCTGACGCTGGCCGACAAGTTCGAGGATGTCAGCACTGACGCGCTCGCATGAAGCGCCTCGACATCATCGCGACCGGAGGATGCCAGTGCGGCGCGGTGCGCTACCGCGCCGGGCAATTGCTGGACAATTCCCATATCTGCCATTGCCGCATGTGCCAGAAGGCGGTGGGCAATGTCTTCGCCGCTCTGGTCGGCGCCCCCAATGACAGGCTCGTCTGGACGCGCGGCGCCCCTGCGGTCTTCGCCTCGTCCGATCTCGCGGAACGGGGCTTCTGCGCGCGCTGCGGCACGCCGCTTTTCTATCGCGGCAAGACCAGCGGGCGCACCGCCCTCACGCTCGGATCGCTCGACGATCCCGCGCTGGCCCCGCCCCGGACGCAAGTCGGCATGGAAGGGCGCCTCCCCTTCATCGATCATCTCGCCACGCTGCCGGACCACGGCGCGACCGAAGACGATATGGTGGAGGAAGCGCCGATCATCCGCGCCAGCAATCACCAGCATCCCGACCACGATACGGAGCAATGGCCGGCCCCATGACGATCACCCTGCATGGCATTCCCAACTGCGACACCGTGAAGAAGGCACGCGCATGGCTGGCCGGGAAAGGCATTGCCTACAGTTTTCGCGACTACAAGAAAGCGCCGCCTGAACCGGCGGAACTGCGGGGCTGGGTCGAGCAGGCGGGGTGGGAGGCCCTTCTCAACCGGGCCGGCACGACGTTCCGCAAGCTGCCCGACGAAGACAGGGAAGCCATTGACGAAGCGAAGGCCATTGCCCTGATGGTGGCGCACCCCTCCATCATCAAGCGGCCGGTGGTGACGGGGCTGGACCACCTGCTCGTCGGGTTCGCGCCGGCGCTCTGGGAACGCGAACTGGCATCCTGAGTATGACGCCGGGATGCGCGCGGCCTTCCCGCCGTCATGTCCGGGAAGATCGCTTCGCCGGAAGCCGATTGCCTTTTGTGCGCGTTTGGGATGATGTCGCCGCAGGAGCCCATCCGGTTCCCGGCAGGAACGGATTGAAAGTGAGCCCATGGAGCCTCAGGCCCGCCCCGGAATGCGCGTAGAGGACGGCTTCTTCCTGGGCCTTGTCCTGCTCGTCACTGTTGCATTCGCCTTTCTCATCGAGCCCTTCTTCGTGGCGATTCTCTGGGGCGTGATCGCTGCGATCCTCTTCACGCCGGTCTATCACCGCCTGCTTGCGGCTTTCCCGCGCCGGCCGAACACCAGCGCGGCCATTACGCTTGTGTTGATCGTGGCCATGGTGATCGTCCCGGCGATCCTGCTCAGCATGGCGCTGATCCAGGAAGCGACCTTATTCTATGGGCGCATCCAATCTGGCGAGATCGACTTCGCGATGCTGTTCTCACGCCTGCGTGAAAACCTCCCCGGCTGGGCAGTGGGCGTGCTCGAACGGCTTGGCTTCGCCGACTTCGAAGCCGCCCGCGCGCGGCTCAATGCGGGCATCGCCGACATATTGCGCGTTCTTGCGGCGCAGGCGGTGGTGATCGGCCAGGGCGCCTTCAGCTTCCTCATCGCGCTCAGCGTGATGCTCTACCTCACCTTCTTCCTCCTGCGGGACGGTGACGATCTCTCGCGACGGCTGATGAACAGCACACCGCTGCGTCTCGCCCAGCGCGAAGCGCTGCTGAAGCAGTTCGTGCTGGTCATCCGCGCGACGATCAAGGGGAGCATCGTCGTCGCCATCCTTCAGGGGCTGATCGGCGGACTCGTCTTCTGGGTGCTCGGGGTGGAAGGCGCGCTTCTCTGGGGCGTCCTCATGGGGTTCTTTTCGCTGCTTCCGGCGATCGGCACCGGCCTCGTCTGGGTCCCGGTATCGATCTATCTTTTCGTGAGCGGCGCCATCGTCAAGTCGATCATCCTTGTCCTGTGCGGCCTGTTCGTGATCGGACTGGTCGACAATCTCCTGCGTCCGATTCTCGTCGGCAGGGATACGCGCCTTCCCGATTATGTCGTGCTCATTTCGACGCTGGGCGGCATCGAGTTGTTCGGCTTCAGCGGTGTCGTGATCGGTCCTGTCATCGCGGCCCTGTTCATCGCGACATGGACGATCGTGTCGGACATGCGCGCGCCTGAGCAAAGCGCTATGGTGCCGGGCGACGCCGCCGAGTCGTCAGCGGGGTCTCGACCAGTCGATACACTCTGAGCGCACGGAGGAAACAGGTTCATGGCAACCAGCGAATCGTCCATTCCCGGTGATCCTCCCCTGCGCACCGGCTGGGGCTGGATCGTGGCATATGGTGTCCTTGTGATCCTGATCGGCGTCCTGGCACTGACCAATCCGATCGCCACGGGCCTGGCAACGGGCATCATCCTCGCGCTCGTCCTGATCGTCTATGGCGTCGCCGCCATCGCGTCCGCCATTTCGTCGCTGTCCCGGCGCGGGCGGTGGATTGAACTCATTCTCGGCATGCTCGCGCTTCTTGCCGGCGCCAGCATCCTCTTCGCGCCTCTTCTGGGTGCGCTGTCGCTGGTCTGGGCGATCGGTTTCTGGCTGGTGGTGTCCGGCGTCATGCAACTGGTCACGGCCGCGCGCTTTCCGGTGGACCGCTGGTGGCGGCTGTTCCTCGGCTTGCTCGATCTGGTGCTGGGCGCAATCCTGCTCTTCTCGGGCCCCGTGCCGAGTCTGGCGTTCCTCGCCATCATTGTCGGAATCAGCTTCCTGTTCAGGGGCCTGTTTCTCGTCCTTCTGGGCCTTGGCCTGCGGAAGGTTTCGACGAGCACAGCCGCCTGAACCGACCGTCTTTTGCCATAAGGCGGTTGACGATCGAGCCAATGGCAGCTAATGGCCCGGCCTTCCACGCGGGCTCGCTGGCTCCCTCCCGGGATTCGCGCCGCGTTCCATGCAACAGTTTCGAGTTCGAGGAATTCAATGGCCAATACGCCTCAGGCAAAGAAGCGCATCCGTCGCAACGCGCGTCGCGCCGAGATCAACGGTAGCCGGCTCAGCCGCATCCGGACCCTCGTGAAGAAGGTCGAGGCGGCTCTTGCAGCGGGTGACAAGTCGGCCGCTCAGGAAGCGCTGAGCTCTGCGCAGCCCGAGATGGCGCGCGGCGTGGCCCGCGGCGTGATGCACAAGAACACGGCGGCCCGTAAGTTCGGTCGCCTGACGAAGCGCGTCGCAGCGCTCGGCTGAATTCATTCCTTCGGGATATTGAAGACGGCGCCGACGGGTTCGGCGCCGTTTTTGTTGCGTCAGCTCGCCATCGTCCGCGTATCGATCGGCGAGACGTCGACCGAATTATAGGTCTTCTGCGAGGCGCCGCCCACGAACACCCCGTCGATCGGCGAGATGTCCGAATAATCGCGCCCCATGGCCACGACCAGATGATCGGCATTGGCCATCACGCCGTTGGTGGGATCAATGCCGACCCAGCCCCGTTGCGGCCCGCACCAGAGCGCCACCCAGGCGTGCATCGCGTCAGCGCCGACCAGTCGCGGCTGACCCGGGGGCGGATAAGTGCGCAGATAGCCGCTCACATAAGCCGCAGGCAGCCCCACCGACCGCAGGGCCACGATCAGCACATGGGCGAAATCCTGGCAGACCCCACGCCTGATAGCGAAGGCGTCGGCGACCGGCGTATCCGCCTGCGTCGCGCTCGTGTCATACCGGAAGCTGGACCGGATGGTCTGGGCCAGGGCGAGAGCGCTGCTCAGGCAGTCCGCGTCCGGCGGCAGGAGGGGTCTTGCCCATTGCGCGATCTGCGGCGTGGCAGGCAGCAGGCGGGACGGGAAAAGATAATGGGGCGGCGCCATGGCATCCAGCCGCCGCACCTCAAGGGCCGCCTTGGCCACCTGTGCGATGGTCAGCCCTGAGGCCGCGAAATCCAGTTCCGCATCGCCGACCTCGGCGATGAAGGTCGAGCGCACTTCAAGCGTCGATATGGGCTTCATGATCTCGACGCGCACGAGCTTGAAAGGATAGGCGCCCGGCCGCTCCTCCCGCCGATCCGGCAGCGGATCAACGGCGAGCTCGTATTGATCGACCTGCTGCCCGGGCCAGGGAATCGGTGCCAGGCGCAGGTTGAAATGCGCCAGGCGCACGAGCGGATTATAATTGACCCGGATGATGTGGCTGACCTTGTATCTCATGCGGGCACCTTCATGCGAGCCGGGTCATGCCCGACGCGCGCGGGGCATCCTCCCCCTTGAGGAAGAAGCGGTCATTGATGCTGTCGGACAGGTCGAGAAGCTGCCGCTCGATGAAGTCGAGGTCGCCTGCCGCAAGCGTCTCGGCCGTCGTGGCGCGCAGCCGCGCGGCGATGGCATTGGCGATCTGCACCGGCCGCTCGGGCATGCCATCGTCACGCAGCGTGGGCAGCGCCGAGAGATGCTCCAGCAGAGCATCGGCCTGGAACGCCAGCGACCGTGGATTGCCCGGCTCCAGCACCAGCATGTCACGCACTGGCGCAAGCGCGAGGCCGGCGAGATAGCGGGTGCGATAGCTGATCTGGCAGTCGGAGAGGTCCAGCAGGAGATTGAGATCGTGCGCGCTGGCATTGTCGCCCGCAAAGGTCTTGACCAGCCGACAAATGTGCACCGCGCGCTCGAGCCGCCGACCCATGTCGAGGAAGCGCCAGCCGGCCCCGCGCATCATGTTTTCCGCAGAAAGGCCGGAAAGCGACGCACAGCGATCCAGCAGCCGGGCGACATGCGCCATGAGCTGTGACCCCTGCATCGCGGCGACATCGCCCAGCCCCCGGTTGAGCAGCCTCCAGAAATCGATCGCGAGCCTCTCGCGCAAGCCCCGTCCGATGGCCTCGGCCGCCTCGAAAAGCGCGTGCACGCTGCCGGGCATCTTCGGATCGCTCAGGGCATGGACGCATAGCGGGTGGATGCCGCCCGTCACGGCGGCGTTTGTCGCCGCGCCCCAGGCGATCAGCACGTCCGCAACGCGGCGCAGCGTGGGCTGGTCGAGCGAGGACGCGGTTTCCGCCTCGATGCTGCCGCCGATGAGCACGCGCACCATGCGCAGCACCATTTCGCCCCGCTCCAGATAGCGCGCCAGCCAGAAGAAATTGTCGGCCGCCTTGCTGGGCAGCGTGCCCGCCACGCGCCGGATGCTGATCGCCTTGCCGGTTTCCAGCAGCGTCATGGCCGGCTGCGGCTCGTCGGCGACGATGCAGACATCGGCGGACATGTCGCCCTCGCCCATCAGCACCGCGCGCATGTCGTCATGGGCGGCGAGGCGTGCGAAGCCTCCCGGCATGGCGCACCAGTTGCCTTGCGCATCCCGGGCGAGGAAGGTCCGAAGGATGAAGGGGCGGGGGAGGAGCTGGCCGCCGACCAGCGCCGGCGTCGTCGAGAGCCGCACCAGTTCCTGCCCGATATAATCGACGGGCCGCTGATCCAGCTCCGCCAGGAAGGCGGCGCGCTCCGAGCTGCTCAGCCGCGCGGCGAGCCGGGCGCGGCCGTGCGGGATGGCAGGCACCGGCAGGCCGAAGGCGGAACCGATGGCCAGCGTATCGACATGCGCGCGCACATGCTCGCGTTCGCTCTTCTGACCGCACCACCAGGTCGCGACATTGGGAATGCGCAGCGCTTCGCTCCGCAGGCGCTTGCTCAGCCGCGGCAGGAAAGCGGCAAGGGCGGGCGTTTCCACCAGCCCGGCACCCGGCCAGTTCGCCATGGCAAGGCCACCCGTCCGGATCGCCTCGAACAGATCCGGTACGCCGATAGTCGAGCGCGCGTCGAATGCCAGGGGATCCAGCAGATCGGTGCCCATGCGGCGCCAGACACCGTCCACGCGCTTGACGCCTTCGATCGTGCGGACGAACAGCTGCCCGTCGCGGACGGTCAGGTCATCGCCCTCCACCAGCAATATGCCCAGATAACGGGCCAGATGCGCCTGCTCGGGATAGCTCTGATTGTATCGCCCCTGCGTAAGCAGGGCGATGCGCGGATCCGGGCGGGCGCAGATCGCCGCCAGTCCCTGCCGGAAGCTGGCGAAGAAAGGCGCCAGCCGGGCGAAGTTCATGGCGCCCAGCGCATCGTCCGTCGCTCTGGTCATCGCCAGCCGGTTTTCCAGCGCGTATCCGGCCCCCACCGGCGAGCGGACATAATCGGCCAGCACGCGCCATTCCCCGCCGGGCCCGCGCGCCATGTCGGCGGCATAGAATTGCAGCCGATGTCCATGCGGCGGCGGGATGGCCTGCATCTGGCGCCAGTAGTCGGGACTGCCGGTGACGATAGCGGCAGGCAGCGCGCCTTCCTGCACGAGGCGTCCCGCTCCATAGACATCGTCCAGCACCGCTTCGAGCAGGTCGGCCCGTTGCGCGAGGCCATCCTCGATTCCGCGCCATTCGGTCGCGTGGAGCAATATGGGAACCGGGCTGAGCGGCCAGACCCGCTCCTCCACTTCGCCGGTCAGCCGAAAGGCCATGCCCAGATCGAGCACCTGCTGCGCCGTGCGCTCCTGCAGGCCGGAAAGGCCGCCCCGGTCCGGCCCGGCGAGCGTGGCCAGCATGGACTGCCAGCATGCGGCCATGCGCGGATCGCCCTGCGCGCTCAGCATCAGGTCGCTGCGGCTGGCTTCCCGCCGGTAACGCTGCAGGGCGGGATCGAAATCTTCCATGGTCACTGTGGCGCCTGCCATCCGTGTCACAAGCTCGGGGGGCGGCGCAGGTCAAGCGTCAATGGGAATTCCCCTGTCTTCTCCTCGAGCGGCAGCGCCATCGATCCCGGCGTATGGCCATGATCCTGGAACCGCGCCTTGCGCCGCGCTTCTGCCTCATAGGCATTGATCGGCACGTCATCATAGTTGCGACCACCCGGATGCGCCACATGATAGACGCAGCCGCCGAGCGATCGCCCGCTCCACTGGTCGAATATGTCGAAGGTCAGCGGCGCATTCACGGGCAGGCGCGGATGCAGGCAGTCCGAGGGTGCCCAGGCCTTGTAGCGGACCCCGCCCACTGCTTCGCCCACCACGCCGGTCGGCGTCATCGGCACGCGTCGCCCATTGCAGGCGACGACATGGCGCCCTTCCACAAGGCCGCTCACTCGCACCTGCAACCGCTCTGTCGAGCTGTCGACATAGCGCACCGTGCCGCCGATCGCGCCGGTCTCGCCCAGCACATGCCATGGCTCCAGCGCATGGGCGATCTCCAGCTCCACGCCACCGGCGCGCACCGTGCCATGGACCGGAAAGCGGAACTGGCGCTGCGCCTCGAACCAGGCGGGGTCGAACACATAGCCGGCGTGCCGCAGGTCCGCGAGCACATCGAGGAAATCGCTCCATACGAAATGCGGCAGCATGAAGCGGTCGTGGAGGCGGGTTCCCCAGCGCACGAGCCCGCCATCCTGCGGCGCGCGCCAGAACCAGGCCGTGAGGGCACGCAGCAGGAGCTGCTGCGCCAGGCTCATCCGCGCATCCGGCGGCATCTCGAACCCGCGGAATTCCACCAGGCCCAAACGGCCGGTCGGGCCGTCGGGCGAGAAGAGCTTGTCGATGCAGATCTCGGTGCGATGCGTGTTACCGGTCACGTCGACCAGCAGGTTGCGGAACAGCCGGTCGACCAGCCATGGCGGCGGCATCTCGCCTGCCCCCGGCCCGGGCACCTGCGCCAGCGCGACTTCCAGCTCGTAGAGGCCGTCATGCCGCGCCTCGTCGATGCGGGGCGCCTGGCTTGTCGGCCCGATGAAAAGGCCGGAGAAGAGATAGCTGAGCGAGGGGTGCCGCTGCCAGTAAAGGACGAAGCTCTTGAGCAGGTCCGGCCGGCGGATGAACGGCGAATCCTCAAGGCTCGGCCCACCCAGCACGATGTGGTTGCCCCCGCCGGTGCCCACCGCCCGGCCATCGATCATGAACTTGTCCGCGGTCAGCCCGTGCTCGCGCGCGATGTCATACAGCGATTCGGTGAGGTCCACCGTCTCCGCCCAGGTCGCGACGGGCTGGATATTGACTTCGATGACTCCGGGGTCCGGCGTGATCTTGAGCACCTGCAGGCGGGGGTCCGGCGGCGGGGCATAGCCTTCGATCCGCACTTCCACCTGCAGCGCGGATGCCACCGCTTCCACTTCCGCCACCAGCTCCAGATAATCCTCCAGCGCGCGGACCGGCGGCAGGAACACGGAGAGATAATGCGCCTTGGGTTCCACCGTGATGGCAGTGCGGACCGCGCCTTCGATGAATTCCTGCTCGACGCGCTCCTGCGCCGCGGTGTCCGGCGCTTCGCTGCGCGAGGCCACCATCTGCTCGCGCGGATCGGGCCTGGCCGCGCGCTCGGTGCGCTGGACATGGAAATCGGCCAGCGGCTCGCGTGGTTCGCTGGTGTCGCGCGGGTGGATATAGGGGAAGGCGGCCGGCGGGACATAAGGCAGCGCCCCGAGCGGCAGGCGATAGCCCAGCGAACTGTCGCCCGGCACCGCGCGGAGCCGGCCCCGGCGCACGCTCCACACTTCGCTCATCCAGCGCGGCGCGGGTTGCGCAGCCTGCCAGCGCTGGATCGGCAGCGCGTAGCCGATGGCGTTGGAGAGCCCATGCTCATAGGCTTTGCGCATCCGTTCACGCGCTTCGATGTCGTCGAGCTTGTTGTCCTCGGGCGTGACGTTGAGGGGAAGCGCTTCTTCCTTCTTCGCCCATTCCTCCTCGTCCTCGAACACCGGGAGCACATAGCTTGGCCCCACACCCAGCCCGGCGGCCAGCCCGGCCATGAAGCGCTCCGCCATCGCGGGCGTGGCGGGCGCCTTGCCTTCACCATCCTCCTGCGCGATGAGGGTCGCGTCGCGCCACACCGGTGCGCCATCCTTGCGCCAGTAGATGGCATAGGCCCAGCGCGGCAGACTTTCACCCGGATACCATTTGCCCTGCCCGTGATGGAGCATGCCGCCGGGCGCGAACTTCGCGCGCAGGGCGCGGGTCAGCCTGTCGGCATAGCCTTGCTTGGTGGGGCCGACGGCGCCGCCATTCCACTCGTCTTCCTGCCCCCCATCCACGGCGACGAAGGTGGGTTCGCCCCCCGTGGTGAGACGCACGTCCTGCGCGGCGAGATCGGCATCCACCTGCTCGCCGAGTGCCTGCACGGCTGACCAGCGCTCGTCCGTGAACGGCTTGGTGATGCGGACCGCTTCCGCGATGCGGGAGACGCGCATCTCGAACCGGAAGTCGACCTCGGCCGGCTCGGCCATGCCTTCGATCGGCGCGGCGGAACGATAATGCGGCGTGGCGCAGAGCGGGATATGCCCTTCGCCGGCGAACATGCCGGACGTGGCGTCGAGCGCGATCCAGCCGGCGCCGGGCACATAGACTTCCGCCCAGGCATGAAGGTCCACCACATCCTGGCTCACGCCCTTGGGCCCCTCGACCGGCTCGACATCCGCCACGAGCTGGATCGAATAGCCGGAAACGAAGCGCGCAGCGAAGCCCAGCCGGCGCAGCAGCTGCACCAGCAGCCACGCGCTGTCCCGGCACGAGCCGGTGCCGATCCGCAATGTCTCCTCGGGCGTCTGCACGCCCGTCTCCATGCGGATCACATAGCCGACGCGCTGTTCGAGCTGGCGATTGATGTCGACGAGGAAATCGATCGTGCGGCCCTGATGCCCGGCATGCTGCGCGACCAGTGACTCAAACAGCGGCCCCTGCACCTCGAGATCGAAATAGGCAGCAAGATCGCTGGCAAGCGCCTCCTCATAAGCGAACGGGTAATTTTCCGCATAAGGCTCCACGAAGAAGTCGAACGGATTGATGACGTCGAGGTCGGCCAGCAGGTCCACTTCGACCACGAAACGGTCGACAGGCTCGGGAAACACCAGCCGGGCCTGCCAGTTGCCATGGGGATCCTGCTGCCAGTTGATGAAGTGGTTGTCCGGCTCGATGCGCAGAGCATAGTTCGGCACCTTGGTCCGGCTATGCGGGGCAGGCCGCAGGCGCACCATCTGGGGGCCAAGGCGGACAGGCCGGCTGTAGTGATAGGCGGTGCGGTGATAGACGGCGGCTTTGAGCATCCGGGCAATCAACGCAAATATTGTGCAATGCGCAATAGACAATGCGCAACGGACATGCGTGGTGAGGTGGTCCGGGGAAAATTTGTGCCTTTATGGGCTCGGTCACCCTCCGAAGGTGAGTATCAGCGGGGTGCGCCCGGGGATGGCGCCGATGCAGGGGCCCGCGCCATTCGCATTGGGGGGACGGAGAAGCGCGCTGGATAGCGGCCCGCCGCTCCCACCTCAGCCTCGCTTTTCCCCTGTCCTACAGACCCTCTGCCGTGGCAGCCATTCTGGACGCCGCGCCTGTCGACAGGGGCAGGCAAGGCACGGCTCTTTCTCATTGGAGGGTTCAATCATCCGGTCAGGCCGCGCAAGCTTGCCGGGACAGGCGCTGGCATCCGCCTCAATTTCCTCGCCGCAAAGTTCAGGGAAGCGGAAGATGACACGGACGTGTCATCATCTTTGTCAACTTCCAGAGCTCAGCACAGTGTTGGACCGGCATTGCAGGGCCGTCACCTCCATCCGGTCTTCATGGCCCCCGGTCTCGCCACAACTCGGCGAATCAGCTCGTCAGGCGCGATTCCGCTTCTCCTCGGGAGGAGAGAATGCCGATCCGTCCCACGCGGCCCGGATGGCCCTTCTCTTCGGCCTCCTCGCCCTTGACCGGGATCAAGGTCTTTTGTCACCGCTCGCTCATGATGAGCGACATTCGCGAGAGGAGACCTGACGGATGCCCCCCCCAAGCCTCCCCCCTTCCCTGCTGCCCGAGCCGCCCAGCTACGATGCGATCCGGGAGGATCATATTGTGCAGCGTATGCTCTGCCGCGACCTCGAAACGCTGGCCGATGGCTTGCCCGCGCTGCCGGCCCCTCAGGAGATCCAGCATCTGTGCGAGCGGATCGAGCATGTCACCGCCACGCATTTCAAGCGTGCGGAACAATATTTCGCCGCCCTGCCGCCAGCCGTGCGTCCGAATGACGCCGCATTGGCCGCGCTACGCCGGATGCACGAACTCGATGAAATGCACGCGCAGGACCTGGTGAACGCGCTCCTCCAGCAATCACGACAAGGTGACCGGGACCAGGTCGGGCAGCTGGCATACATGCTTCGCTGCTTTTTCGACGGAAGCCGCCGCGCCATCGCGCTGAAGGAAAGCTGGATGGCGCCCTAGGCTCCCCTCACGCCGGATTGACGATGTCCTCCAGCTGGTCGCGATCCAGGATGCGGCATTCCCGATCGCCCTTGGCGAAGCTGATGATGCCGGCGGACTTGAGGTTGGTTAGCTGACGGCTCACTGTCTCGATGGTGAGGCCCAGATAGTCCGCCATGCCGCCGCGGCTGATCGGCAGATGGACATGGATGCTGCCATCATGCTCCTCGCGACCGGAACGATCGGCGAGATCGAGAATGAAGCCTGCCACGCGCTCCTGCGCGTTCTTGCGCCCCAGCGACAGCATGCGGTCGCGCGCTTCGTTGAGCGAAGCCATGGTGCGCTTGAGAAGCATCCGCTCCATCCGCGGCAGGTCGTCCAGCAGGCCCTCGAATGCCGTGCGGGAATAACTGCAGATATCCGTGTCGGTAAGCGCCGTCACGGTCAGCGAAGTCTCGTCGGAGAAAAGCTGGCCGACGAAATCGCCCGGGAACAGCAGGCCGACGATCTGTTCGCGTCCGTCCGCCATGGTCGCGGTGACCTTCAGGGTCCCGTTCACGACATTGGCGCAGCTGCTGCTGGCGTCGCCAGCCCAGCTGACGACCTGGCCTGCGGGGATGGTCCGCCGCCGGCCGATGTCGCTGAGCGCGCTCAGCTCACGATTGTCCAGGCTCGAGCAAAGCGCCGAGTCGCGCACGGCGCAATTGCGGCAGCGAGGGGGAGCGGCAACTAGGCCTGCGATGTCGCTATAGGCTCGAGCGACGGGCAGCACGTCCATTCGCGCCATGGAAACCTCCGATCTGTTTGACTTAGATCATTGTGCTCCTGGCAAGCTCTTCCCGAAATAAGGAATAATACTAGGGAACCGTCGCGGATCACTGCCGGCCGCCCGATTCTCGCCCTGCAGGCGCCCCGCAGGCGGGCTCAAAGAGCGCGAATGTCCTGGCCCGCCAGCAGCGCCTCGCATCCCAGCACCTGCGGATCATCGTCCCGCGAGAGCGCGGCCACCGTCACCCAGCCCTGCCTGCGCAATTCCGCGGCGCGAACCGGATCGTGATCGAGCGGCAGGAAAAGGCGCCGCGCCGATTCGGCTCCGAAGCCGGCATCGATCAGGGGATCGGGATAGAGCGAGAAGCCCATCGCCGGTTCGCTCGTACCATCCGGCCGCGCGACCTGATAGGCGCCGCCCCGCCCGATCTCGCCAATGAATCCTTCCGCGAAAACGGAGAAGCCGAACCAGCTCTGATATTCGAAGCCATGGCGTTCGGTCGGGTCGAGCGTCAAGGTGATGTCCCAGCCAATCGGTTTTGCGATGGCGCGCAGCGCAGCGATCCGGTCGACAAGCGCGCCTTGAGCGGGCCCGGTATCGAAAGCCTCCAGCCGCTCCATGGCGGCATGAAACGGCCCGGTGGCCTCGATCAGGCCCAGATAAGCGCGCGCGCCTTCGCCAAGCTCCACCAGAGAGCCGGCATCCTTGGCATCCAGCCGCGCCTGCACCGCCTCGACCTCCGATGACGCCAGCGGCATCGGTCCCGCAGCAAGCGTCGGCACCAGGTCAGGCAGGGTGAAATCGATGGTGATGCCCTGCACGCCCGCACGCTGCAGCGCCTCGATGGCGACGTTCACGATCTCCACGGCGGCAGCGACACTGTCCGTGCCGATGATCTCGGCGCCCACCTGCATGCGCTCGCGCTCCGGGCGAAGCTGGTCCGCGCGCAGCTTCATCACCGGCCCGCCATAGCACAGGCGCAGGGGGCGCGGCGTCGATGCCATGCGCGTCGCGGCGATGCGGCCGACCTGCGCGGTCATGTCCGGCCGGATGGCGAGCGTGCGCTGCGAAACCGGGTCGACGGCGCGCAGCAGGTCCTCGGCAGCCGCCGACTGGAGACGCGCGACGAGGGTTTCCTCGAACTCCGCAAGCGCCGGCATCACGCGCCGGTAGCCATGCCCCGCGACAGTATCGAGCACTTCGCGCACAAGGCGCGCGGAAGCTTCCGCCTTTGGGGGAAGACGGTCGGCAAGACCTTCCGGTAGTAGGCCTGGAGCAATCGCGTCGGTCATGGCCGGGCATTTAGTCGATTTGGGCGCGCAGGCGAGGAGAAATTCATCGCATCCGTCCTGAAACGACCGCCAGACGCACGCCCCCGGGGACCCGGAAGCGTGCGCCTCATGGTTCAGAATTTGAGCGGCGTCACGCGGCGCACGCTCGGCAGCGCGTCGATCTTGCGCAGCAGTTCCTGCGGCACGGACCCGTCGACCGAAAGCAGCAGGATCGCTTCCCCGCCCGCTTCCCGCCGGCCCAGATGGAACGTGCCGATATTGATGCCGGCCTCGCCCAGCGTGGTGCCCACCGCGCCAATGAAGCCGGGCGCATCGGTGTTGGCGATGTAGAGCATGTTGCCATCGAGATCGGCCTCGACCTTGATGCCGAACAGCTCGACGAGGCGCGGCGCCGCATTGCCGAACAGCGTTCCTGCCACCGAGCGCTCGCCCTGCGAGGTCTTTACCGAGACGCGCACCAGCGTGTGATAGTCACCTTCGCGCTCGGTCTTGATCTCGCGCACTTCGATGCCGCGCTCGCGGGCGAGGAAGGGCGCGTTCACCATGTTCACCGTGTCCGTCTGCGTGCGCAGGAAACCGGCGAGCACGGCCGAGACGATGGGCTTCTGGTTGAGCTCGGCCGCCGCACCCTCGGTGTGGATGGAGATGCGCGGGATGACGTCATGCGAGAGCTGGCCGA
This sequence comes from Sphingobium sp. SYK-6, assembly GCF_000283515.1. Lineage (GTDB taxonomy): Bacteria > Pseudomonadota > Alphaproteobacteria > Sphingomonadales > Sphingomonadaceae > Sphingobium > Sphingobium lignivorans. The sequence goes on along the minus strand of NC_015976.1, from coordinate 122,929 downwards.
TCATGCTGCCGAGCTTTTCGGCCAGCGCCATGTAGGGGCGCAGCTTGGGCGCTTCTTCCGCGGAGAGGCTCGGCATGTTCAGCGCGTTGGTGACGCCGCCGGAGATGAGATAATCGCTGAGCTGCTCGGCCACCTGCAATGCCACGTTCACCTGCGCCTCGCTGGTGGAAGCGCCCAGATGTGGCGTGGAGATGAAATTGGGCGTGCCGAACAGCGGGTTCTCCTTGGCCGGCTCGACAGCGAACACGTCCAGCGCGGCGCCGGCGATATGACCGCTCTCCAGGCCTTCCTTGAGCGCCGCCTCGTCGATCAGGCCGCCGCGCGCGCAATTGATGATGCGCACACCCTTCTTGGTCTTTGCCAGATTCTCGGCGGAGAGAATGTTGCGGGTCTGGTCCGTGAGCGGTGTGTGCAGGGTGATGAAATCCGCCTTCGCCAGCAGCGTCTCCAGATCGACCTTCTCCACGCCCATCTCGATCGCGCGTTCCGGGGTAAGGAAGGGATCGAACGCCACGACCTTCATGCGCAGGCCAAGCGCGCGGCTGGCGACGATGGACCCGATATTGCCCGCGCCGATCAGGCCGAGCGTCTTGCCCGTCACCTCGACACCCATGAAGCGGTTCTTCTCCCACTTGCCGGCCTGGGTGCTGGCGTCCGCCTCGGGAAGCTGGCGGGCCAGCGCGAACATGAGCGCGATGGCGTGCTCGGCGGTGGTGATCGAGTTGCCGAACGGGGTGTTCATGACGACGATGCCCTTGGCCGAAGCATAGGGGATGTCGACATTGTCGACACCGATGCCGGCGCGACCGATCACCTTGAGATTGGTGGCGGCATCGAGGATGTCCTTGGTCACCTTGGTCGAGGAGCGGATGGCAAGGCCATCATATTTGCCGATGATCTCGATCAGTTCCTCGGGCTTCAGGCCAGTGATCTCGTCCACCTCGCAGCCCCGCTCGCGGAAGATCTGCGCGGCCTGAGGGTCCATCTTGTCGGAAATGAGAACTTTGGGCTTGGTCATGTGAATCTCCCTCTCCCCTTTTGGGGAGAGGGCCGGGGAGAGGGGAATGCCTCTCGGCGCCGGCCCTTTTATTGAATGAATGGAGCGATAAGGGAGAGGTTGTTTGCCCCTCTCCCAACCCTCTCCCCTCAAGGGGAGAGGGCAAGATGTCAGGCGGCCGTCGCGCTCAGCGCGGCCCTGGTCTCGGCATAGGCCCAGTCGAGCCACGGGCCGAGCGCCTTGATATCCGCCGTGTCCACCGTGGCGCCGCACCAGATGCGCAGGCCAGCCGGTGCATCGCGATAGCCCGCGACGTCATAAGCGGCATCGGCCTTCTCGAGCAGCGAGGCCATCTTCTTGATGAAGTCGGCATCGGCGCCCTCGACGGTCAGGCAGACGCTGGTGATCGAGCGGGTCGCCGGATCGGCAGCCAGGTGCCCGAGCCAGTCCCGTGCCTCAACGATCTCGTTCAGCGCGTCGGCATTGGCCTGCGCGCGAGCAATAAGGCCCCGGTCGCCGCCAATGGTCTTCGCCCATTCGAGCGCGAAGATCGCATCCTCGACCGCGAGCATGGACGGCGTATTGATCGTCTCGCCCTTGAACACGCCCTCGGCGAGCTTGCCCTTGGACATGAGGCGGAACACTTTGGGCAGCGGCCAGCTCGGCGTGTAGCTTTCCAGCCGCTCGACAGCGCGGGGGCCGAGGATCAGCACGCCATGGCCGCCTTCGCCGCCCAGCACCTTCTGCCAGGAGAAGGTCGCGACGTCGATCTTGTCCCAGGGCAGGTCGTAGGCGAAAACCGCGCTGGTCGCGTCCGCGAAGCAGAGGCCTTCGCGATCGTCCGCGATCCAGTTGCCGTCGGGCACGCGCACGCCGCTCGTGGTGCCGTTCCAGGTGAACAGCACGTCGTTCGACCAGTCGACCTGCGAAAGATCGGGGAGCTGGCCGTAATCGGCACGGATCACCGTGGGATCGAGCTTGAGCTGCTTGGCGGCATCGGTGACCCAACCTTCACCGAAGCTTTCCCAAGCGAGCGTCGTGACCGGGCGGGCACCAAGCATCGTCCACATCGCCATCTCGAAGGCACCGGTGTCCGAGCCGGGCACGATGCCGATGCGATGCGTCTCGGGCAGGTTCAGCAGCTCGCGCATCAGGGCGATGCAATAAGCGAGGCGATCCTTGCCGAGTTTCGAGCGATGGGAACGTCCAAGGACGGCGGTGGCCAGCTTGTCGGGGCTGTAGCCCGGCGGCTTGGCGCAGGGTCCGGACGAAAAATGGGGGCGCGCGGGCTTGACGCCCGGCTTGGTAACCTCAGTCATGTGTTGCGTCTCCTTGCAGAGAGCACGCGCGGCGTTGGGACCGCGTGGCCCGTCGGCGGCCCTACGCTCAGCCACGCCAAAGTCAAGCCGCGTTGTGGCCTCCGCAAGCATTCATGGGGGCGCGAGCCCCGACCCCGGAGGAGGCACGCTCTGCGCCTGAACGCCCGGCGCCAGGAGGCATCAACGGCAGCCTGCCCCGGTTTCGACTCAGCTGGGCTCGCTCTGCCGGGGCGCTTAACCCTTTGTTAACCATGTCCATGCTGATGCTCGCGTCATGGTCGGGACGGGAATGACGTCTTTGTCTGTCAGGCTCGCCGCGCTGGTCGCGATCGCGAGTGTTGCCGCGTGCGCGGACCATAGCGTCGTGCGGCAGGGCAGGGTGACCCGACCAGCCGCGCCGCCTTCGGCCATGCCGAACAGCGAGAGCTTTCGCATGTGCGCGGCCAAGCTCGACGCCGCCAAGGTTCGCTACCAGCCCCTGCCCAATCAGGACCGGGGCGGCGGCTGCGCGACGATCGACACCATCAAGCTCATGGACATAGGGACCCCAACGGCCAGTCTCGGCCCGATGACTTGCCCCCTCGCGGCCAATTTCGCAGCCTGGGCGCGTTATGCGGTGCGTCCCGCCGCGCGGCTCTATCTCGGCAGCGAAGTGGTTCGCATCGAGACTTTCGGCACTTATGCCTGCCGGGACGTGCGCGGCACGGGCGGCACGATCGCCGGCAAGCGCAGCGAACATGCCCTGGCCAATGCCGTGGACGTGGCGGCCTTCGTTCTCGCCGACGGCCGACGCATCAGCCTCGTGGACGACTGGCGCGGGGACGGCCCCCCGGCGCAGTTCCTCCGCGTGTTGCACCAGAGCGCCTGCAAACGCTTCCGCACGGTACTGGGGCCCGACTATAATGCCGCGCACCGCGATCATTTTCATCTCGACATGGCGAACGCCGGAAGCAGCGGCCGCAGCTTCTGCCGCTAGTCCGGCGTTTCCTTCCCGCCGGAAATCGTCTAGCGCCCGCGCATGAGTGAGCATGGTTCCGTAAACGAAAGCAAGTTCCGCCCGGCCATCGAGGAAGCGCGGGACGCGCGGCGCGCCATTCCGACGCCGCAGACCGAAAGCAAATCCTACACGCTGGCATTTCAGGACCCGGAGTTCCTGCTGCGCCCCGACCTGCGGCCGGTGCGTTTTCAGCTCGAGCTGCTCAAGCCCGAGCTGCTGCTGGACGAGGCCAGGATCGCATCCACCTTCGTCTTCTACGGTTCGGCGCGCATCCCCGAGCCCGAAGCGGCGCAGGCGCGGATCGAGGCCGCCAGGACGCCTCAGGAACGCAAGGTCGCCGAGCGGCTGGCGGCCAAGGCCCGCTATTATGAGGAAGCGCGCAAGTTGGCGCGCATCGCGGCCCAGTTTCCGGTGAACGCCGCGGGTTGCCGCAATTTCGTCGTGTGTTCCGGCGGTGGTCCCTCGATCATGGAAGCCGCCAATCGCGGCGCGGCCGATGTGGGTGCGCAGACCATCGGCCTCAACATCGTGCTGCCGCACGAGCAGAACCCCAATCCCTATGTGACGCCGGACCTCTCGTTCCAGTTCCACTATTTCGCGCTGCGCAAGATGCACTTCACGCTGCGGGCGCGGGCGCTGGCCGTCTTCCCGGGCGGCTTCGGGACGTTTGACGAATTCTTCGAGCTGCTGACCTTGGTGCAGACCGGCAAGATGAAGCCCATTCCCATCCTCCTGTTCGGACGGGAGTTCTGGACGCGTGTCGTCAACTTCGACGCGCTGGCCGAGGAAGGCGTCATCAGCCCTCATGACCTCGACCTCATCAACTGGGTCGAGACGGCGGAAGAGGCGTGGCGCGTGGTCGACGAATTCTATGGGGAAAGCGGCGCGGATCCGGGCTGCTGATACGCAAAAGGCGGGTGCAAGCACCCGCCTTCGTGACCGCATTCAACGGTAGATGCGATTTTACTCGGCCGGCGCGGCGGCGTTCCCGGCTTCAGCAGGTGCTGCGGCATTCTCGCCTTCGGCGGGCGCCGCTGCGTTGTCGCCTTCTGCCGGAGCTGCTTCGGCATCGGCAGCCGGGAGCGGCAGGTTGGTGCCCTGCGCATTCATGTAGGCGATGACATTCGCCCGGTCTTCCGGCTTGCTGAGACCGGCAAAGCTCATCTTCGTGCCATTGGCGAATGCCCGGGGAGAGGCCAGCCAATGATCGAGCTGTTCGAATGTCCAGCTTCCGCCCACTTCCTTGAGCGCGTTGGAGAAGGCGAAGCCACCGCGACCGTGAGCAATTTCCTCGCCGACCACGCCCCAGAGATTGGGACCGATGCCGTTGGCGCCACCCTGATTGATCGTGTGGCAGGCCACGCACTTGGCGAAAACCTTTTCGCCGGCCGCAACGTCGGCGCTCGCGAGCAGCGTGTTGAGCGACGGCCCGGAGGCACCGCCGGCGCCTTCTGCCTCGACGCCCTCGATAGCGTAGCCCATCGGCTCGGGCCGCTCGCCGTGGAACAGCTTGCTGCTGATGATGCCACTGCCCAGCGCAATGATGCCGGCGAACAGCGCCCAGCCCGCAATGGTGTTGAAACGATCGCTCATGCGGTTTCTGTCTCCGAATTGACCGGCGCGACCCTCCGACCGCGATGCTCCGGCGCCCCTTGTGCGCGCTCCCTTAATGACTGCGCCGCGTGGGTGCAAGTCCGGGAAAGGCCGTGCCCCCGCCCCGGCGCGACCGCGCCTTGCGCGGCTCGGCCCGAAGTCCTAAGCGCTGCGGCCGACATGGACAATTATCCCCTCCCCGCACGCCGCCTGGTCGCCGAGATGATGGACGCCGCTGCGGGCGTTCCGGCGCGCGCCATCACATTCCAGGGCGCGCCCGGGGCCAACTCGCATCTCGCAGTCATGAAATACGCCCCCGAAGCGCTTCCGCTGCCATGCTTTAGCTTCGAGGATGCGCTGGATGCGGTGCGGGAAGGGCGAGCGGACCGGGCCATGATCCCGATCGAGAATTCGCTGCACGGACGCGTGGCGGACATGCATTTTCTGCTGCCCGAGTCCGGGCTCCACATCACGGACGAATTCTTCCTCCCCATTCGGCACACGCTGATGAGCGCGGATACCACGCCCCCCGTCAGCGCGCTCAGCCATGTGCAGGCCCTTGGGCAATGCCGGAAATATCTGCGCGCACACGGGATCCGACCCATCGTTTATGCCGACACTGCCGGCGCTGCCGCTCTGGTGGCCGAGGTGCGCGAACCGGGCGCAGCCGCCATTGCGCCCACGCTGGCGGCCGAGCTCTACGGCCTCGTGATCCATGAGGAGAATATCGAGGACAGCGAAGACAATGTGACGCGGTTCGTCGTCCTCGCTCGCGACCCCGAATTGCCCTCGCGCGATGAGCCGGTGATGACGAGCTTCCTGTTCGAGGTGAAGAATGTGCCCGCGGCGCTCTACAAGGCGATGGGCGGCTTTGCCACCAATGGGGTGAACATGACCAAGCTGGAGAGCTATCAACGCGGCGCCAGTTTCTCCGCGACCGAATTCTATGCGGACATCGAAGGCATGCCGGGCGATCCGGCCGTGGATCGTGCGCTCGAGGAGCTGAGCTTCCATAGCAAATGGGTGCGCCTGCTCGGCAGCTACCGCCAGGCCCGCCCGCGATCCCTCCACGGCTGATCGCCCTTCGATCAACTCTGGGCGCGTTGGCGGTTGGGGCGGGATCGATTCCCTCCCCTCGCGTGGAGATAGCGCTCAAGGGCGGGGCAAGATGATTCGCGGAGCCCTGACGACAGCGGTGATCATGCGGACAGGATGGAAAGCGCGGACGGCGCGAGGTTCGGCCATGCCGGTCCAACATGGCATTGCGGTCTGGAAGTTCACGAAGATGACGACCCGTCCGTGTCATCTTCCGCTTCCATCATCTTTCGATGCGGCGGACGCCATCGCCCGTTCCGGCAAGCCTGCGCGACCCGACGGAGGATGAAGGTCCCTGATTGAGAAGGAGCCGTGCTTTGCCCGCCCCTGTTTCCAGGAGGAGGCGCCCGGCAGGGGCTGCCACAACGGAAGGGATGTAGGACAGGGAAAAAGCAATGCTGATGGGAACGGGCGCGCGCCTTCGCGCATACTCCCTCAGCCGACCAGTTCCCGGAAAATAGCCGCTCTTCTGCTGCCTGTTTTTTGAGCAGGCCGGAACCGCTGCTTAAAAATTGTGCGTCGCAGCGAGGTGCGCCGATGCACGGTCCCGCTTTAATGCTCCGTTAATCGATTGGCACGGTGCTTGCTTGACTGCCTTGGCATACCACCAAAGGGGGCAGCATGAAACTCATCATGGCAATCATCAAGCCGTTCAAGCTGGACGAGGTGCGTGAAGCCCTCTCCGGCCTGGGGATCGCCGGCATGACGGTGAGCGAAGTGAAGGGCTTCGGGAGGCAGAAAGGCCAGACCGAAATCTATCGCGGCGCGGAATACTCCACGAACATGGTTCCGAAGATCAAGGTCGAGGTCGTCTGCGACGATGCCCTCGCCCCGCGTGTGGTCGAAGGCATTCAACAAGCCGCGAACAGCGGTGCCATCGGCGACGGCAAGATCTTCGTTCTGGACGTCGGTCAGGCCGTGCGCATCCGCACGGGCGAAACCGGCGAGACCGCGCTGTAAGAAAAGGGGGTAACGCATGACACCGATCAAGAAGATCTGCGGCGTGGCGGGGGCAACCGCCCTTTCGCTGTTCGCTGCCCTGCCCGCATGGGCGCAGGAGGCGGCCGCCGAGGCCGCTCCGGCAGTACCCAATCCGGGCAACAATGCCTGGATGATGACGGCGACCGTCCTCGTCCTCCTGATGATCCTGCCGGGCCTCGCCCTGTTCTACGGCGGCCTCACCCGCTCGAAGAACATGATCGCGACCATGACGCAGATCGGCGGCGTGGCCGCCCTCGCGATGCTGATCTGGGTGATGTACGGCTACGGCCTCGCCTTCGGACCCGAGGGCAACTCGGTCATCAGCTGGGGCAAGTTCTTCCTCAGCGGCGTCACCGCCGATTCGACCGCCGCGACGTTCACCGATGAGGTGATCTCGGAATATGTGTTCATCTCCTTCCAGATGACCTTCGCCGCGATCACCGTGGCGCTCGTCCTGGGCGGCATCGTGGAGCGCATGAAGTTCTCGGCGATCATGGTTTTCGCCATCGTCTGGCTGACCATCGTCTATTTCCCGGTGGCCCACATGGTCTGGGAAGCGCGCGGCGTCTTCTTCGTGATGGGCGCGCTCGATTTCGCTGGCGGTACTGTCGTGCACATCAATGCGGGCATCTCCGCGCTGGTGGCGGCGCTCATCCTCGGCAAGCGCAAGGGCTATCCGACCGAACCCATGCCCCCGCACAGCCTGACGCTGACCTTCGTCGGCACCGGCCTGCTCTGGGTCGGCTGGTTCGGGTTCAACGCCGGTTCCGCGCTCGAGGCCAATGGTTCGGCCGCGCTCGCCATGATCAACACCTTCGTCGCCACGGCTTCGGCCGGGCTGTTCTGGATGATTGCCGAGAAGGTCTCGGGCCACAAGGGATCGGCGCTCGGCTACTGCTCGGGCATCATCGCCGGTCTGGTCGCCGTGACCCCGGCCGCCGGTAACAGCGGTCCGTTCGGCGCGATCATCCTGGGTGCGGTCGCTTCGATCGTCTGTTTCATCTTCGTCTCGAAGATCAAGCCGGCGCTTGGCTATGACGACTCGCTGGACGCCTTCGGCATCCACGGCGTGGGCGGCATCATCGGTGCGATCGGCACAGGCATCGTCTATGCTCCGTCGCTCGGCGGCCCGGGCGGCGACGATTACGCGATCAGCGCCCAGCTCGTGACGCAGGTCTCGGCCGTGGTCGCCACGATCGTCATCTCCGCCGTCGGCACCGCCATCGCCATGTACATCGCCAAGGCTCTCACGGGCCTGCGTGTCAGCACGGAAGTCGAGCAGGAAGGCCTCGACCTCGGCGAGCACGGCGAGCGCGCCTACAACTGATCAAATTTGGCCGGGCGGCCCGTGGGGGCGCCGCCCGGCCCGACGATGTTCCTCCTGCGAACAGCCCTGGGGCCGGTGCCATGCGCATCGGCCTCTTTTTGATCTGATATTTGGCGGGAGCGCGCGCCGCTCATCCGTGATCGGCGCATGGGTGGGCAAAGGGCTCCCTGAGCCGCGGCCGGATCATCAGCGGCGCCGCGCCAATCCCATGCATCCGTCGCGATGCGCACCGGCTTTGCATTGTGGCCGCCGGAAGCGCATAACCGCCACCGGGAGGGCTGCTCATGCCGATCGAACTCGCCATTCTTGCCTGGGGCTGCGTGCTTGGGCTCGTCCACATCTTCGCTGCCGCGCATGTGAAGACGCGGCAATATGGCACGACCTGGAACATGGGCGCGCGCGACGAAGCGCTGCCGCCCGCCGAGCCTGTGGTGGGACGCCTGACCCGGGCCCAATCCAACTTCTTCGAGACTTTTCCGATCGTCGCGATCGCGATCCTGATCGACTGGGCTGCCGGCCTGCTGGGCACGACGACGACATGGGGCGCCTTCCTCTGGCTGGGCGCGCGCATCGTCTACCTGCCGCTCTACGCGGCCGGCGTCCCCGTGGTCCGCACATTAGCCTTCGGTGTCAGCCTGATCGGCATCGCGATGCTGCTCTGGCCCGCGCTGCGCGCCACAGTCTGAGCTGGTTTCGGTCGGGCCAACCCGCCCCTTGATGCCGCTCGTGCCGGGCCTGCAACGCGCTGCTGCGTCTGCCCGGTGGGAGGTCAGATAGTGCCGGCCGCCAGAGCGTGCATCATTTCGCGGATCGGCGTCACATCATAGCCGGCGTCACGCGCCGTCGCAGCGATCGCCTCGGGTTCGTCGCCAGCCCGCGCCCGGGCGAGGGCCCAGAGCAGCGTGCTGCGCGTGCCTGACCGGCAGTAGCAAAGCGCCTTGCCCTCGCCGCTGGCCGCCAGCGCCTCATCCAGCGCATCGAGCTGCCAGGGCGCGAAGCCGCTGTGCGACACGGGAATGGCCACATAGTCCATGCCGGCCGCCTGCGCCGCGGCTTCGATCTGCGCACCCGGCGTCTGGTCGGGCGATTCGCCTTCCGGCCGGTTGTTGACGATGAGCGTGACACCCAGCGCCCTGGCTTCCTCGACGGTCCCGACATCGATCTGGGGCGAGACGAAAATGGACGGCGTCAGTCGCTTGAGCATCGCGGCACTCCCTGATGAGACCGGCATCCCTACGCTGCCTGCACCCTCCGGCGCAAGGCAACCCCCGGCACAAGGCAAGCCGGGGGGAGCAAGCTGGCCCCCTCAAGCGTCGTGAACGGGTCCGGCAGACCGGGCCGCTCCTGCGCCCGTCAGCCCAGTGGCTTCTCGTAGATCACATAGCTCTTGTTGATGCGGCTATCGATCGCCTCGGCGATGGCCACCATTCCCTGATTGTCGTCCAGAATCCAGCCGATCTCTCCCCGGCTCGATCCATATTCGACGACAGCGTCGCGGCGGATATATTCGATCATCATGAAGGCGAGCTGGCTTGCCATGCGCGATGATTGCAGGCGCTGCACCACGCCCATCAGCGGCACGCGCATCGTGCGGCACCGCGGCCGGCGCAGCCACCAGAGCAGCTTCGCCCAGCCGAAGGGCAAGAGCGAGCCGTTGAGCGGTGCCAGCGCCTCGTTGAGATCGGGCAGGGTCATCATGAAGGCGACGGGCTCGCCGTCCAGCTCCGCGATGCGGATGAGATCCTCCCGGACGATCGGCTTCAGCTCCTTGCCGAAATGGGCGACCTCATGGTCGGTGATCGGCACGAAGCCCCAGTTCCGGTCCCAGGCGTCGTTGAGAATCGAAAGGATGATGGCCGCTTCCGAATCGAAGCGCGACTTGTCGACCTTGCGGATGTTGATGCGCTCGTTGCGCTCGCCGGACTGGACGATGCGCTGGATGAGCGGCGGAAAATCCTGGGTGATGTCCAGCTCGAAGGTGTTGAGCGTCTTGGCGGGCGTGTAGCCGGCGGCCTGGATCCACTCCTGATAGACCGGCCTGGCGTGGCCCATCATCACCGTGGGCGGATGATCGAAGCCTTTCACCAGCAGCCCCGGCTCTTCCCAGATGGAAAGGGAAATCGGCCCGAGCACGCGCGACATGCCCTGCGCGCGCAGCCAGCCTTCCGCCGCACCGATCAGTGCGGCCGCGCTCGCCGCGTCCTTCGCCTCGAACAGTCCGAAATTGCCGGTGCCCGGCCCCATGCCCTGCTCAGGCGGCATGGACAGGGCGAGATGATCGATATGCGCGCTGATGCGTCCGGTCACTTCCCGGCCCCGGCGGGCGAGAAAATAGCAATGCTCCGCATGCTCGTGGAAGGGGTTGTGGCCCGGCGTCAGCAGCTTGCGCACTTCATCCTTGAGCGGCGGCACCCAATTGGGGTCATCGGCATAGATCGCCCATGGAAGATCGATGAAATCTTTAAGGTCCGCCTTGCCCGAGACGGGTGTGATGACTAGATCGGCATTCGCCACGGCCGTGCCCTCGTCCTGCGCCCGCATCGGACGCTCAATCTGAAAGGATCAGCACAGAGGGGCTGGCGGACGACTTGTCAACCCGCGCCGGACGAACCTCTCCAGCCCGGGACGGAACGAACCACATTGCTGCCATGATCTGCTCGCATTTGCCCTATAGGAAGACGTCATGACCGCAATGGACAACAGAATGGACGCTCGCAACGCCGCATCTTCCCCGCTCTCTGCCGGGGGATTGGCCAGAACGCCGGAAGACAGCGCCATGCTGCGCGCCGCCGTGGAACTCACGCGCGACCTCGGCACCGCCCGCGCTGCCATCTACTGGCCCGACTTCCTCGCTTCGGCCTTCGCTGGCTATGCCGGCCTTGCCGTCGCCATTCTCGCCGATCAGCGCTGGGCGGTCGTGCTCGGCGGGGTGATCGCCGCGCTCGCGCTCTACCGTGCGGTTGGCTTCATCCATGAGCTGACGCATATCCGCAAGGGCGCGCTCCCCGGCTTCCGGCTGGCGTGGAACCTCATGGTCGGCATTCCGCTGCTCGTGCCATCCTTCATGTATGAAGGCGTGCATACCCAGCACCATGCCAAGACGCGCTATGGGACCGCGGACGATCCTGAATATCTGCCGCTCGCGCTGATGAAGCCATGGTCGCTGCCCCTTTTCATCATCGCGGCGATGCTTGCGCCGCTGGCACTGATCTTCCGCTTCGCGGTGTTGACGCCGCTGAGCGTCATGATTCCGCCGCTGCGGCGGATCGTGGTGGAGCGCTATTCGGCCCTGTCGATCAACCCGGCCTATCGCCGGCGCGCCCCGGACGGCGATTTCGCCCGCATGTGGGCCTGGCAGGAAGCTGGCGCGAGCCTGTGGGCCATTACGCTGGTCGCCAGCGTCTTCCTGCTCGGATGGCGCCCGCTGCTGACCGGGATGGTCATCTTCGCGTGCGTGGCCGTGGTCAATCAGCTTCGCACGCTGGTCGCCCATCTCTGGGAGAATGAAGGCGAGCCGATGACAGTGACGGGGCAGTTCCTCGATTCGGTCAACGTGCCGCCGCCCGCGCCGCTGGCCGCGCTCTGGGCACCGGTGGGCCTGCGCTATCATGCCCTTCACCACTTGCTGCCGAGCATGCCTTATCATTCGCTCGGCGAGACGCATCGCCGCCTCGTCGCGCATCTTGGCGACGGCTCGACCTATGGCAAGGCAAGCTATGGCGGCATGGCACCGCTGGTCGCGAAGATCGCGCGCAGCACCATGCGGGCCGGGTAAAGCTTTCCCCTCACCCCCCCGGTCCAAAGGCGCGCCTCGAGGCACCCTGCGCGATGCCTGAGCCTGCGTTGACAGGCTCCAGCCTCTATCCCAGTGGAGTGAAAACTCCCTTGGGATGAGGGAGGACGCTGAAGGCGGGGTGAAGCCTTCCACCTGTCTGTCATGCCGGAAACCCGGCAGGGCCGCTTGAGTGCCGTCAGCCCCCGCCCGGGGGGCTATTCCTCGGTCGTGATGAGCACAGCCTCGCCGACGAAGAGGAACAGCAGGAAGGGCGCCCAGGCCGCGAGCATCGGCGGATAGACGCCCAGATTGCCCATCGAGAGCGCGAAATTATCGGCGACGAAGAAAGCGAAGCCGAGCGCCATGCCGATGACCGCGCGCACGAACAGCTTGCCTGATCGTGCGATGCCGAACGCAGCGACCGAGCCCAGCAGCGGCATGAGCAGCGCGGACAGCGGGCCGGTGATCTTGTGCCAGAGCGAGCCTTCGAGCGACGTGACCGGCCGACCCGCTTCCCGCAGGGTATCGATCGACTCGCGCAGTTCGGAGAAGGAGAGACCGTCGGGATCGACGGTGGAAAGCGTGAACTGATCCGGCGTGATCTCCTTGCCCACCGTCATTGTCGCGACATCCCGACTGGTGCCCCGCACGACGTCGAAAACGCGCACGTCCTCCAGCCGCCAGCCCGATCCGGTGTAGGCGCCGCGCTTGGCATTCATCACGGAAATCAGCTTGTCGCCGTGTCGATCATAGATGTCGATGTCCTGGAGCCGCACGTCGCGGCCACGGCCGGTGATGGTACCGGCGCGGATCAGATCCTCGCCATCGCGCACCCAGATGTTGGACTTGATGCCGCGATCCGCCGGAATCGGGCCGAACTTCGCGTGCTCCCATGCGCTCAATGTTGCAGTGGCCCGCACCACCACACGCTCGTTGAACAGGAAGCTGATGGCGGCGACGCCCAGGCTCGCCAGCATGAGCGGCGCGAGAATCTGGTGCGCCGAGAGGCCGCCGGATTTCATGGCCACCACCTCGCTGTTGGCATTGAGCGTGGTGAGCATGATGATCGTGCCGAGAAGCACCGAAAAAGGCAGGAAGCGCGAAATGATCTGCGGCGCGCGCAGGCTGACATAACGCCACAACTCCCCGTCGCCATTGCCCGGATAGGCCAGAACCGCGCCTGCCTCGCTCAGCAGATCGAGCATCTGCAGGACGAGCACGAGCATCGCCAGCATGGCGAAGCATCGCCACAGGAAAGTGCGGACGAGATAGATGGCGAGCGTGCGCGAGGGGAAGAAGTTCAGGAACATGGCGTCAACTCTCGTGCGCCTTGCGGTATCGGCGATTGCCGATCCGCTTGAAGAGGGCCTTGAACAGGCCGAGCAGCTTGGCGAACTGACGCTCAAGGGCACCGATGGGCTGGCCGCCGGGCACATAAGCCGTCTGATAGTACATCCAGCCGATGATGCCGGCGAAGATGAGAAATGGTCCCCAGAGCGCGAGGAACGGGTCGAGCCGGCCCAACGCGCCCACGGATTCCGCATATTGGTTGATCTTGTGATAGGTCACGATGAAGACGATCGACAGGAAGACGCCAAGCGCCGACGTGGATCGCTTGGGTGGAATCGCGAAAGCGACCGCTGCAAGGGGCAACAGGAGCATCATGGCCACTTCCACCACCCGGAAATTGAAATTGGACCAGGCCTTGGCCCGGTCGAGAGGCGTATTGGTGCTTGAAAGGCCTGTCTTGAACAGTTCCGGCAGGCTCAGTTCCACGTCACCCTCCCCACGAGTGCGGAACTGCTCGATCTTAGGCAGGTCGATCGGCAGGTCGTGCGAGGAGAAGGAGAGGATTCGCGGCTCATTGTAGCTTGGCGAATCGTGGACCAGGACACCTTCGGTCAGGCGCAGGATGATCGTGTCGGGATCATCCGTCGCAAGAAATTGCCCGCGCGCGGCCGTGACCGCGAGCGACTGGCCGCTCCCGCTCTGCATCCGCGCGAAAATGCCGGTGAGCCGCCTGCCCTCCTCCGCGCTCTGTTCGATGCGAATCGTGAAACCATCGCCCAGATTGTTGAACTCGCCGACCTTGATCGAGGCGCCAAGCGCGCCGGAGCGCAACTCGAACCGCAACCGCTCATAGGCATATTTGCTGTGCGGCTGAATGAAGCCGACAATCGCGAGATTGAGCACCGCCAGCACGATAGCGTACATGTAGGGCACTTTGAGGAGCCGGGTGTAGGAGAGGCCCACCCCGCGCAGGATGTCCAGCTCCGAGGACAGGGCAAGACGCCGGAAGGCGAGCAGGATGCCGAGCATGAGGCCAATGGGGATGCCGAGGCCCAGATATTCCGGCAGGAGATTGGCCAGCATCCGCCAGACCACGCTGACCGGCCCGCCTTCCGTCGCGACGAAGACGAACAGGCGCTGCATCCTGTCCAGCACCAGCAGCATGGCGGCGATCATCAGGCTCGCGATCAGCGGGACGGCGATCAACCGCGCCATGTAGCGATCCAGTGCGGTCAGCATGAGCAGTCTCGCAGAAACCTTCTTGTTTCGTCCAGCGGGCCTGCGGACATGGCCCTTGGCCGTAAGGCGCTTCCGGCAAGGTCGCAACCTCCGAATGCCGCGGAAAAGGCCAACAAGGCGGTCCGACGCGACGGATCGCGCCGGCGGGACGCGGCGCCATCCCCGCATTCCCGCGGGAAAGCGCGCGGTCCGTGCCCCTTCCCGCTGGTCGGCAATCTCACATCAGGCTCAGGCTGCTGCCTTGCCATCGTGACCGGGCGCCACCGCATCGGCGATGGCTTGCGCAAGCTGCGCCACGGTGAAGGGCTTTCGGAGAATGGGAAAGCCCGCAAGCTGCGCGGTCATGCCCTTGTCCCCGGCAAAGCCCGTGACGAAGATCACTGGCCGTTGGGCCAGGACGGCGCCCAGCGTCTCGATCATTTCGGGCCCCGACATGTCGGGCATCAGAACGTCCGACAGGATGAGATCGATGTCGGGATGCGCTTCCAGAAGCTCTGCCGCTTTGCCTGGATGGTCGCAGGGCAGGCTCGCATGGCCGAGCGCGGCGAGGGCGGCGAGCGTGGACCGCAATACGCGCGGATCGTCCTCGACGACAAGGATGGTCAGCCCCCCTCCGGCCGGACCCGCCGCATCGGCTGGCGCGAATGCTCCGGCGGCCGGCGATGTCGCCCCGAAGCCCCGGCCCTCCGCCAGCCGGGGCAGGAGGAGCCGAACGCAGGTACCTTCTCCCGGCGCGCTGCGAATGTCGATCGCGCCCCTGCACTGACTGACGAAGCCGAAAATCTGGCTCATGCCCAGCCCGGTGCCCTTGCCGATCGCCTTGGTCGTGAAAAACGGCTCGAATATCCGCTCCAGAACATCCGGGGTCATGCCTGTGCCGGTGTCGGTCACGCTGAGGCAGACATGATCGCCCGCAGCGCACTGGCCGATTTCCTGCTCCTCCAGCGTGAGGCGCTCGGTCGCGATGGTCAGCGTGCCACGCCCGTCCATGGCATCGCGCGCATTGATCGCCATGTTGACGAGCGCGCTTTCCAGTTGGGCCCGGTCCACCCAGACAGGCCAGTCCCCGGCATCGAGCGCGAGCTCGACCCGAACGCCGCCGCCGATCGCACGCGCGAGCAGATCTTCCATGCCCGCGATCAGCCTGTCGATGTCCACCTGATCGGGAAGCAGAGGTTCTGCGCGGGCGAAGGCAAGCAAGCGCTCGATAAGAGCCGCGGCATGGTTGGCGCCCTCGATCGCGCTGTCCAGATGCGTGATCGCCTTTTCCGGATCCTTGCCCATCTGCCGCCGGGCCACGTCGATCCCGCCGACGACGACCGCGAGCATGTTGTTGAAATCATGAGCGATGCCCCCAGTGAGCTTGCCGAGCGCTTCCATTTTCTGAAGCTGGCGCAGGCTCTGCTCGGCCTGTATGCGCTCCTCCATCTCCCGGTAGAGCTTGGCATTGGCCTCGCGCAGTTCTTCCGTCCGCTGGAGAACCGCCGCTTCAAGATTATCGACGCGGGCCGCTTCGGCGGCGGCGAGGCGGCGCGCGTAACGCCGTTCATTGAGCGCCGCGCTGGCAAACCAGAGCGCCCCGATCGCCGCGAGGAACAGGCCCAGCCCGATCACGCTGTAGCTGTCGTTAAGGCGATTCACGCGCGACTGTGACTGGTTGACCTGAACATTGTGGCGCGCGCGCTCGGCCTCTGCGAGATCGGCGACCGTCTTGAGCGCATCAGCGATGGTGCGGACCGATGCTTCCTTGCGGGTCGCCTCGAGCTGCCCCAGCGCGCCAAGCGACTGCTGGTAGCGGACCCGCAATGCGATCTCGGTCAGGGTCGATCCGCGATCGGTCATCGCCGCGCGCAATCGCGCCACCGCCGCGCTCTGGCGCGCGTTGCCACGCGTGGAGCGCTCCAGGGCCACCAGCTCGCGCATGGCGGTGCCCCACTCGTCCTGAAACTGCCGGCCAACCGCCGCATCATGGCTGATGACGTAGCGGGCCAGTAGCGTCTCGGCGCTGCCGATCCGGGCTTCGACCGTCTTGGCCTGAAGCATGACCTGGTAGCTGTGGCGCTGCAGCGCGATGGCCCGGTCGCGCAGGTCGGCCGCATGGCCGGCGAGATAGATAAGGCAGGCCAGCGCGATCGCGAAGACCACGGCAAGCACAAAAGGCACCCATCGCCGCCAGCGAGGCAGCTCATCGGCGCTGTCGTCGAGGCCTTGTGCGTCCTCTGTCATCTCTAACCCAGGTTAGACCAGGAGAGCGCGGCTGGGGAGCCTTTTTCGCGAACGAGCCCGAGATCGCGCCTCAGGCCGCGATGGCCCCGGTCTGCCGCCCCGCCTGCCTGAACATTTCGAGGATTTCCCCGACCTGCTCGCTCGAGTGCTCGGCGCACAGCGAACAGCGGAGAAGAAACGTGCCCGCAGGCGTCGCCGGGGGGCGTGCCATGTTGACGTAGAGGCCCAGCTCCAGCAGCGCCTGCCACATGGCGACCGCCTGCGTCTGGTCGGTCAGGATGACGGCGATGATCGCGGACTGCGGCGTTTCCGTACCGAGGCGGAAGCCCATGTCCCGCAGGCCCTCGTGCAGCCGCCTGCTGTTTTCCCACAGATGGGCGCGCTTCTCGCTCGCATGCATGAGCTTGCGGATCGACGTCGCGGCCGTCGCGACCACGCTGGGCGGCAGCGAGGCGGTGAACACATAGGGCCGGCAGACAAGCCGCATGACCTCGAACTTGGGGTGATCCGACACGCAGAACCCGCCCACGGTGCCGACCGACTTCGAGAAGGTGCCGACCACGAAGTCGATCTCCTTCTCGACACCCTGCTCCTCATAGACCCCACGGCCGTTCGGGCCGAAGAAGCCCATGCCATGCGCCTCGTCCACGAGGATCATGCAATTGGGATGCTTGCGCACGGCCGCGACCATCTCGGGCAGCGGCGCCACGTCGCCGAGCATCGAATAGACGCCTTCGAGCACCACCAGCTTCTGCGCTTCGGCGGGCAGGCGGCCGAGCCGCTTGTCCAGATCCTCCACGCTGTTGTGGCGGAAACGCACGATCTCGGCATTGCCGAGATAACAACCGTCATAGATGCTGGCATGGCTGTCCGCATCGAGGATGACGTAATCGCCCTTGCCTGCGATCGTCGAGATCATGCCGAGATTGGCCTGATAGCCGGTCGAGAACACCATGGCATGCTGCGTGCCGTAGAAATCCTTGAGCGCGTCTTCGCAGGCCTTGTGGCCCTGGTAGGTGCCGTTGAGCACGCGCGAGCCGGTCGTGCCGGCGCCATATTCGTCGAGCGCCTGCTTGCCCGCCGCGACCACATCCGGATCGAAGGTCATGCCCATGTAATTATAGGTGCCGAGCAGGATCGTCTCCTTGCCCTTGATGATCGCGCGCGTGGGCGAAAGCACCTGGTCCATCACGATCGCGAACGGATCGCGCACACCGGTGGCCAGCAATGCTTCGCGTTCGGCGATCAGCGCATCGAACTTCGAGAACAGATCCTTGTCGCCATCGGCCACGCGCATGGTTGCAGCCTTGTCATCGGTCGGCGCCATCATCGCTCAGCCCTCCGCCCGGAGCTTCAGGACAGCATCCACAAGCTGCCCAACGGTCTCGATCTCCGCCTGCATGTTCATCGTGATGATGATGTCGAATTCATCTTCGACGGCCGCCACGAAATCCATGACCGTGAGACTGTCCCACTCGAGGTCTCCGGCAAAGCTGGTGGTCTCGTTCAGGGCCACGCCCTTCTTGTTGAAAGGTTCGATCTGCGCGGCGACCTGCCCGAAAATGTCCTGGCGATCCGACATGAGTGCTGGCTTTCTTCCTGAAGCGGTTCGTTGCGCGGGGGCATGCCCCGTCCGGCAGTCCTATGGCAAGCGAATAAGGCGGCATTCGGGCAGGGTGCCGCGGTCGGCCGGCCGGTCGCCTCCAGAGCAGAGGGAAGACAGGGCGGAGCGAGTGGCTGCTAGAGGTTTCGACGCGCCACCAGCACGGTCCGTCGCGGATCTTACACCATCCTTTCAAGGGCCTAGGAATTTTCACCAAGCGGGCCTAGCGAGGCGACATGGACCAGAGTCTCTTTTTCACCGCCCAGAGAAGGCACCCGTCGGACAATCATATCCTGATCCTGGCCGCGCTCTTCTGGCTGTTCACCTATGCCGTGATCTCGCTCAGTTCCGAGCTCGCCATGGGCGATGCATTCAATTTGCTGACAGGCCGGCGTCTCGTGGCCGTGACGGCGGGGGCAGCGACATTCTGGCTCGCGCTCAAATATGGCAAGGGCGGGTCCGAGAAGGGCTGGGCCAGTCCGGGGACGATGATCGCGACGATCTTGCCTGCGGCGCTGGTCGTCCTGCTGGTCCGGACGCTGTGGGACGCGGTCGTGGCAGCGGAACCATTGCCGGTCGAAGTGAATATCCGATGGGTGCTGCTCTGGTCCGGCTATTTCGGACTGTGGATCGGGGGCTATCTGGCCTTTCAGCTTCATCGCCACCTGCGGGCAAGAGCGGCGGCCGGAAGCGCGCGCACTCTCACCAACCTCGCCGCCGCGAGGGCGATGCCCCGGCTGGACGATGCAGGGCTGGAATGGGTAGCAGACGTGATCATCGAGGAGGCAGCGCCCCCCGTTTCCGACCAGCTTGACGGCCTCGCGGAGAAGTTGCGCCGCCGGGCCGGCTATGAAGCGGCCGACAGTCTCGACCCGCGCCATAATGAGCGCATCCGGCTGGTTCGCCAGGTTGCGATGCTTCTCGACAATGCCGCCAATCAGGCCCGGCGCACCCCTTCGGGCGACAAGGACGGCAACAATCCCTTCGCGCGATAGGCTGCGGCCGTTGCCTTGAGCCCTGTTTCCGTCGCGATGCCCGGCGCCCAGAAATCGGCGGGAGGGCGCAGGTCCGCGCGCGACACCCAGTCCGCATGGCAGAAATAGGCGGCCCGGTCCGGCGTAAGCCGGGCGCGATCGCCGCGAAGCAGCCGATCGATACGGGCGCCCCATCGGACACAGACCGAGGGCAGGGATATCGTGCGGACGGCCTTGCGCCCGACAGCATGGCCAATCGCCTTGGCGAAAGCGACATGGCTCCAGCCATTCGGCCGGCCATCGTCGACTTCGTAGATCGCTTCCTTCGTCGCCGCGCTTTCCACGCCGCCGAGCCGCACCAGCAGGTCCGCGAGATCGTCGACATGGATGACCGACAGGCGACCCGCCGGGGGCAGCAGCACGAACCCGCGAACGGCCATCTGGAACAGCTCGAGCAGCTCCGCGTCGCCCGGGCCGAAAATGGCCGGCGGGCGCACCATGGTCCAGTCGAGGCCCGAGGCTTCGACATGCCGCTCCGCCTCCGCCTTCGACCACCCATAGTCCGATAGCTGGGGCTCGCGCGCGGCGAGGGAAGAGACGTGGACGAGGCGCTTGATCCCCGCCCGCTCCATCGCTGCAATGACCGCGGCCGTGCCGGTGGCATTGCCAGCCTCGAAACCCTTCCGGTCGGGCGCGTTGACGACCCCGGCGATATGAATGACGGCGTCGCTTTCTTGCACCAGCCGGTCGAGCGCGCCAGAATCCTCCAGGGCCCCCGGGATCCACTCAAGCCCTTCACGCGGAGGCTGCGGACGGCGCGCCAGTGCCCGGACGCTGTGCCCCGACGCGAGCGCGCGATCCAGCGTGGCGCGCCCGACGAACCCCGTCCCCCCGGTGACGGCGAGCCGGCTCAGAGCAGCACCATATGGTCGCGATGGACCATGGCGGCGCGCGGCGTGCCGCCCAGCAGGGCTGCCACATCCTCGCTGCGCTTGCCGATGATGCGCTCGGCGTCCTGACTGTCATATTGCGCCAGCCCCCGCGCGATCACGGCGCCGTCCGGGTCCGCGATGTCGATGACGTCCCCTCTGGCATAGGCGCCACTCGTCCCGGTGACGCCGGCGGGAAGCAGGCTGCGCCCCTGCCGCAAGGCATCGGCAGCGCCCGCATCCACGCTCAGCCGCCCCTTCACCGTAAGGCGCCCCGCCAGCCAGTCCTTGCGTCCCCGCCGCCGGGCAGCGGCACGGAACAGCGTGCCCATGCCGGTCTCCGCCCAATGCCTCAGGGGCGACTCGACGCGCCCGGAGGCAATGGCGAGGTGCGTTCCGGCGCCGGTCGCGATCCGGGCGGCCTGCAGCTTGGAGATCATGCCGCCCGAGCCCATGCCCGAGGCCGAGTTGCCGTCCGCCATGGCGAGGATGCGCGCATCGATCTTCTCGACCAGCGGGATGAGCGTCGCCTCGGGATCGGCCTGCGGATTGGCGGTATACAGCCCGTCGATATCCGAGAGGAGGACCACCGCGTCCGCGCGGGCAGCCTGCCCGATGCGCGCGGCGAGCCTGTCATTGTCTCCGAAGCGGATCTCCTCGGTGGCCACGCTGTCATTCTCGTTGACCACCGGCACGACGCCGAGGCCGATCAGCCGGTCCAGCGTCGCTGCGGCGTTGAGATAGCGCCGCCGGTCCTCGAGATCGCCAAGCGTGACCAGCATCTGCGCGGCCGCGATGTCGTGGCTTGCCAGAAGATCGGCCCAGACCTGGCTGAGGATGATCTGCCCCACAGCGGCCGCCGCCTGCGCGTCCTCCAGCGTGGCCCGCCCGCCCCGGGAGAGTCCCAGCCGCCGGGCACCGAGCGCGATCGCACCGGACGAGACGACGACGATCTGCTGCCCCTCGGCGCGCCGCTGCGCGATCTCGCCAACGAGGCTCTCCAGCCATTTGCGACGCACCGCGCCATCGGGCTCTACGAGCAGGGCTGATCCCACCTTGATGACCACGCGGCGGAGAATGCCGGGCGGGAAGCCGGTAAGATCGTCAGTCGGGGCTCTGGCCTCCACCTGCGGCGCCGTCGCGCGCGCCGCCCCCGTCAGATCGGCGACCAAGGCCTGTCCTCCGCCTCGTCAGCGCCATCCTCGTCGCTTTCCTTCGGCGCATCGAGCAGGGGAATCACCGCATCCAGCAGCTTGTCCACGCCCTTGCCGGTCGCGCCGGAAATGATGAAGGCCTTGCCCGCTCCGGCCTTTTTCAGATCTCCGGCGATGTCCTTCATCAGCTCGTCGCCCAGCAGATCGCCCTTGTTGAGAGCCAGCAGCTGCGGCTTCTCCTCGAGCCCTTCGCCATAATTGGCGAGCTCGTTCCGCACGATTTGCCAGGCTTCGACCGGATCGTCGCCCGTCGCGTCGATGAGGTGGATGAGCACGCGGCAGCGCTCGATATGGCCAAGAAAGCGATCGCCGATGCCCGCACCTTCCGAAGCGCCCTCGATGAGGCCGGGGATATCGGCCAGCACGAACTCGCGCCCCTTGTGCAGCACCACGCCCAGTTGCGGGCGCGTGGTGGTGAAGGGATAAGCACCGACCTTGGCCTGCGCGTTGGTCACCTGATTGATGAAAGTCGACTTGCCGGCGTTGGGCAGCCCGACGAGGCCGACATCGGCCAGCAGCTTGAGGCGCAGCCACACCCAGCGCTCATCGCCGGGCCAGCCGGTGCCATGCTGGCGCGGTGCGCGGTTGGTCGAGGTCTTGTAGCTCGCATTGCCCCGGCCGCCATCGCCGCCGCGCAGCAGGACGATGCGCTGCCCGGGCTCGGTGAAGTCGGCCAGTATCTCGCTGTAGCCCTCCTCGTCCGGCTCGGAGATGACCTGCGTGCCCACCGGCACCTTGATGACCAGATCGCCGCCGCCGGCGCCCGTGCGGTTCTTGCCGGCGCCCGGCGTTCCCCGCCGCGCCTTGAAATGCTGCGTGTAGCGGAAATCGATGAGCGTGTTGAGCCCGGGAACCGCCTCGAAGATGATGTCGCCGCCCTTGCCGCCGTCGCCGCCGTCCGGGCCGCCATATTCGACATATTTTTCGCGCCGGAAACTCACGGCTCCGGGGCCGCCCGCGCCGGAGCGAATGAAGATTTTGGCCTGATCGAGGAAATGCATCGCCGCGCCATAGGGATTTTGGCGTCAAAGGTGAAGCACTGACGACCGTCTGGGCTCCAGCACCTGCATCATAGCCTCCCACATGGGGATGGGCGGCGGATCTGCATGCGCTCATCCATGGCATCGGGCCGTGTCCCATCGTGAGAGACCTTGGCGGCACCATGGACCACATGGAAGTCGCGGCAAAAATATGCGCTATAGAGCCCGAGGGAGAGAGAAGCATGGCGAGCGCCCATAAAGAAGAGCCCAAACATCACCGCGCCACGCAGAGCGAGAAGAAGGTCATCACCGCTTCGTCGCTCGGCACCGTCTTCGAGTGGTACGATTTCTATCTGTACGGCCTGCTGGCGGTGTTCATCTCCCGGGTCTTCTTCGCCGGGGTCAACGAGACCACGGCCTTCATCCTCGCGCTGGGTGCCTTCGCGGCGGGTTTCGCGGTGCGGCCGTTCGGCGCGATCGTCTTCGGCCGGATCGGGGACATCGTCGGGCGGAAGAACACGTTCCTCGTCACGATGGGCATCATGGGCCTTTCGACGTTCGCGGTCGGCCTCCTCCCCGGCTATGACACAATCGGCATTGCCGCGCCGATCATCCTAGTGCTGCTGCGCATTCTCCAGGGTCTGGCTCTTGGCGGTGAATATGGCGGCGCTGCGACCTATGTCGCGGAACATGCGCCCAACAACAGGCGGGGCCTCTACACGAGCTTCATCCAGATCACCGCGACCTTCGGCCTGTTCGCCGCGCTGCTGGTCGTAATCGGATTCCGGACCGTCATGGGCGAGGAGAGCTTCGGCTCATGGGGCTGGCGCCTGCCGTTCCTCATCTCCATCCTGCTGCTTGGCGTCTCGATGTGGATCCGGCTGCAGCTCAACGAGAGCCCCGTTTTCCAGAAGATGAAGGAGGAGGGAAAAACCTCCAAGGCGCCGCTTTCCGAGGCTTTCGGCCAGTGGACCAACCTGCGCTGGGTTCTCGTCGCGCTGTTCGGTGCCGTCGCCGGTCAGGCCGTGGTCTGGTATACCGGCCAGTTCTACGCCCTCTTCTATCTGGAGAAGATCCTCAAGGTGGATGGGGCGACAGCCAACATCTACATCGCCATTGCCCTCGCGATGGCGACGCCTTTCTTCGTGATCTTCGGCTGGCTGTCAGACAGGATCGGGCGGAAATACATCATCCTGGGTGGCTGTGCTCTCGCTGCCGCCACCTATTTCCCTGCTTTCCACGCGCTTTCCAGTGCGGCCAATCCGGCTCTGGCCGTCGCGGTGGCGAATGCCCCGGTGACCGTCACGGCCTATCCGGATGAATGCTCGTTCCAGTTCGATCCGATCGGCAAGAACAGGTTCGACACGTCGAGTTGCGATATCGCGAAGGCCTATCTCGCGCGTAACGGCATCGACTACAGCAATGTCGCAGCGCCGGCCGGGACGATCGCTTCGGTCGCAATCGGCGGAACGACCCTGAGCGCGCCGGACCCCGCACAGCTTTCCGCACCCGACCGGGCCGAGGCGATCACGGCTTATCAGGCCTCGCTGCAGACGGCTCTCACGGACGCCGGATATCCCGCAAAGGCCGACCCGGCGCAGATCGACACGGTGAAGCTGATCGCTATCCTCTTCTACCTCGTTCTGCTGGTGACGATGGTCTACGGGCCGATCGCGGCCATGCTGGTGGAGCTTTTCCCCAGTCGCATCCGCTACACCTCGATGTCGCTGCCTTATCACATCGGCAATGGCTGGTTCGGCGGCTTCCTGCCCACCACGGCCTTCGCCATGGTCGCGGCGACGGGGAACATCTATTATGGCCTCTGGTATCCGGTCCTCGTCGCCGTCGCGACCGTGATCATCGGGCTGCTGTTCCTGCCCGAAACATTCCGGCGCAATATCGACAGCTAGCGGCTGGTCAAATGAGAGGGACGGCCGAGCGATTCCCCTCCCTGCACATGCGGCGGGAAGCAGGCGCCATCCGGGCACGATGAACCATGCCGGGGCGAATCGTCAGAAATAGCCAAGCTCGCCGAGCGGATATCCAAAAATCCCGGCGAGCCGCCGGTTCCCGGGCTCGAATGCCGCGCGTACCTCGCCCGCCAATGTCTCGGAGAGCGTGAAGCTGGTCGGCCGGCGCCGGCGCGCCAGCCTGCCGCGAAGGCGATTATAAACCGAGGCGCGCTGCTCATATTTGCGCGGCGAGATCTTCCAGCGTCCCGCCCCCGCCTGCTTGGCGTTGACGCTGCGATCCACGAGCGTCTCATGATCGATGTCCTGCTCCAGTACCGCGCCCAGGTCCGCCGCGAAGCGCCGGGCGTCGGTCGCCAGCAGTTCGAGAGGGATGAAGGTCACGTCCTGCCTGCCGAGCGCATCGATAAGCAGGCTCGCCAGCCCGGCATAATCGAACCGCTGGGAACGGCGATACAGGTCTCGCGCGGGATCGATGAGGCGGCGGCAGTCCGCCTCGAAATCCTCCTGGCCGGCCTTGTCGAGATGGCGGCTGTTCTGCGCATATGCCGATGCGATGCGTTCATCCTGCCGCCTGTGGATGGCGAGCAACTCGAATCTCTCATATCCCAACCGGCGGGCTGTCCGGGCCATGGCCGCGACATGCGCCGCGATGTGCGCGTTGGAAGGATCGGTGGTGTAGAGGGCTTCCTCACTGATCAGCAGATCCCGCGCGGCATCGGATGGAAACAGCCCCCGGACGATCTCTTCATTGTCCCACACATCTGGCGAGCAAGTGAAAATCTGTGAAACCAGACGCCGCCGGACGGGTGCGCTGCCCATGCCCTCGAAGAAATCCCCCGTCGGCGTCAGGCGAAGATCCGCGCCCTCGACCGTCGGAAACACCTTTTCCTGCAACAGCGTCGAACCACATTTCGCATAGCCCATGTGGAAAATGCACTTCGACATGTCAGCCCCCGGGGTAGCGCCTCCCCGCGCGGTCGCATGGAGGCGCAATCGGATCATGCAGTCAGGTGCCACGGCACGCAACGATCTTCTGGCGCGCGTTCAAGAGAGCCATTGCAAGGCGGGCGACGCGCCATCCCTTTGCGCTTGTGTTTGGCCTGACGGAGCGGCAAGCCGCGTTCATGCTTCCATCCGCTCCCCTGATCCACACCGAGCGCTTGCGGCTTCGCGCACACCGGCGGGAGGATTTCGCCAACTGCCGGGCGCTCTGGCAGCATCCCGAGACGATCCGCTTCATCGGTGGCGTGGCGCAGGACGATCAGGCGGTCTGGTTCCGCCTGCTGCGCTATGGCGGCATGTGGCCGATGCTGGGCTTCGGCTTCTGGGTCTTCGAGGACAAGGCCACCGGCGCCTATCTCGGCGAGGGCGGCCTGCTGGACGCCATGCGTGGCCTCGATGGACTCGCCGGGATGCCCGAGGCGGGCTGGGCCTGCATGCCGGAAGCGGCCGGTCGCGGCATTGCGACCGAAGCCATGCAGGCCGTGCTGGACTGGGCGGACCAGGCGCTCGACGCACCGCGCATCGGTTGCATCGTGGCACCGGGCAACGCGCCCTCGCTACGGGTCGCGGGAAAGCTCGGCTTCAAGGAAGTCGACCGGCCGCCTTTCCATGGCGAGCCGATCGTCCTCATGCATCGGGTGGCGCCGGCCTCTCAGGCAGCCAGGCAATCGACGTCCGCGTAGAGTTCCATTGCGGGATCGTCACGCATCTCGCCTTCGCCTGTATCCTCGTAGACCTGGCAAAGATCGGCGCGACCGCGGCCAAGGCCGTAGCGTTGCCGCGGCCGACCGACCGGCCGGAAACCGAGCTTGCGGGCGACCTTGCCTGA
The DNA here is from genome assembly GCF_000283515.1 of Sphingobium sp. SYK-6. Classification (GTDB taxonomy): domain Bacteria; phylum Pseudomonadota; class Alphaproteobacteria; order Sphingomonadales; family Sphingomonadaceae; genus Sphingobium; species Sphingobium lignivorans. The sequence continues at coordinate 96,586 of NC_015976.1, read as the reverse complement.
CGCCGGATTGTCGAGAAAATGGCTGCACCCGATGTTGCGCAGGCCTGCGGCGCGGGCGATGCGCATGACGGCGCCGGCCGCTTCCGTGGCGAAGCCAAGCCCCCAGTAGCGCCTCGCGATCCAGTAGCCCAGTTCGAGCCCGCCATCCTCCTGGACGCCGATGCCGCATCCGCCGACCAGATGAGGCGTGCCATTGGTGCGCTTGACGATCAGGAACGCCGGCAGACGCGGATCGCGCTCACGCGTGAGGAAGGCATGCGCATCTGCAAGCGTGTAGGGCCACGGTGCCTTGGCAAGGTTGCGAACAATGCCTTCGTCGGCGATCGCTGCATGTAGAGCCGCCGCATCCTCGGGCCAGCCGGGACGCAGCAGCAGTCTTTGGGTCCGTGCGAACATATCTCAACTCCTGTCGATACGGCCCTGCCGCACCGAGATGACGCCTGTGAGACAGCCTTTTGACCGGGAACTGCGAACAGGGTTCGCAAGCGGCTCGCAGCTGGATGTCTCGAGGTCCCGGGCCTGACGCAACTGCCGGCCGGGAGAATCGCTCCAGGGGAGATATGAAAAAAGGGAGGAGGGGCGATCCCTTCTCCCTTGGCTTTCAGGTAAACCGGCTGTCCGGCCACCAAGGGATCGTCCCGCTGGACGATCCCACCGATCGTCCGGTTATTCCGCGGCTTCCGCCATCAGGTCCACGGACACGAACTTCCGGCCGAGCTTGCCATCGTGGAAAACCACGCGGCCCTCGGTCAGCGCGAACAGCGTGTGGTCCTTGCCGATGCCGACATTGCGGCCGGGATAGAATTTCGTGCCACGCTGGCGGACCAGAATGTTGCCGCCGATGACGCTCTGGCCACCGAACTTCTTCACGCCAAGGCGCTTGGATTCCGAATCGCGGCCGTTGCGCGACGAACCGCCAGCTTTCTTATGTGCCATGGTCTAACTCCTCGAATTTCTTCTGCGGCTCAGGCTTCGGCTTCGGCCGGTGCAGCCTCGGCCTTCTTGGCGGCCTTCTTCTTCGGCGCTTCGCCACCGATCGACACGATCTTCAGGATCGTGTGCTGCTGGCGGTGGCCATTGCGGCGCCGATAATTGTGACGGCGGCGCTTCTTGAAGACGATGACCTTCTCGCCCTTCGCCTGCGCGATGATCTCGGCCGAAACGGCCAGGCCGTTGCTGTCCTTGATCTCCGAGCCTTCGCCCGCGAGCAGGACATCGTCCAGCGTGATGGTGTCGCCGGCATTGCCAGCGAGCTTCTCAACGACGATCTTGTCTCCGGCGGCGACGCGATACTGCTTGCCGCCCGTACGCACGACAGCGAACATGGGCTTTACTTCTTTCGCTCAAATTGCTTGGCGCGAGCATGATGGCACAGCCAAAGGGTGCCCGCGCGGGAAAGTGGCCCCTTAGTGGTCGATCGGAGGCCTGTCAATGCCGCGAATCCCTCCGGCCGGCTGGAAACCGCCCTGCGAAGGCCATGATCGAAGCCTGCCGGCGCTCGTTCGCCGAGACTCGTTGAAGGACCACGGACAGTCGCCTACATGAGCGGAACCATGATCCGCCGTCTCGCCGCTTTCCTCGCCCTCTTCGCTCTCGGTTCGCTCAATGCCCATGCGCAGACGAGCGAGAGCGGACGTTACCCCTCGCTGGCGAAGCGGCCAGCCGAATCGCGCGATCGCCAACCGCCCGAGCCAGCGCCCGTGCAGCCGGCTTCCGTTGACGCCGCGCTCGCCACGCAGGTCAGCCAGCTTGCGGAAAAGGCCAGCGGCGCGGATGCCGCGTTCCGCAAGCAGCTCGACCAGGGACGCTCGCTCGTTTCCGCCGCGCGCAACGCCGCGCCGGAAAGCGAGGCCTGGGTCGCTGCCCAGATGGCGGTGAGCGCTCTGGATGGCGCGCGCTACGAGAGCATCGCGGCTCTCGCCAGCCTCGATACGCTGCATGTCGAACGGCAGAACAACGAGGATAGCGGGCGCGTCATGGCGGATCTCGCGACGATCGATCCGGTCCGGATGCAGGTGCTCGCCCTCGTCGATGCGCAGAACGACGCGCTCGATTCGCTCAGGGGCGCTCTGCGACAGCCTTGAGCGCGGCGGCATGAAGCCCGGCTTCATGCACATAGCCTTTCACGCCGCGCTGCATCCCAAGAATATCGGTTTCCGAAAGGTCACGCATATATTTGGCAGGTCGGCCGCTCCACAGCTGGCCGGACGGCATGCGCTTGCCCGGCGTGAGCATGGCCCCGGCCGCCAGCATCGCGTCGCCTTCGATCACGCACCCGTCCATCACGATCGCGCCCATGCCAACGAACGCGCGATCCTGAAGCGTGCAACCGTGGACCAGCGCCATGTGGCCGATCAGCACGTCATCGCCAATGATGGCGGGGTGCCCGCCATCGCCATAGTCGGTCTCGACGTGAATCACGCTGCCGTCCTGGATGTTCGAACGCGCGCCCAAGCGGATATGATTGATGTCCGCCCGCAATATACAATTATACCAGATGCTTGCCTGCGGCCCGATCTCCACATCGCCAATGATGACGCAGCCGGGGGCCACGAAGGCGCTGTCGTGAATCCGGGGGGTCTTGCCACCGAAGGGCAGGATGAGCGGAGCGTTCATGAGTTGGCTTCCCATTGGCTGGCGGAGATCACATGGACAATCGTGGGATTGAGGTCTGGCCCGAAACGGCAGTCCTGATAGTCCAGATCTGTCCGGCGCTGCATGCCGAGCCGTTGCATGAGGCGTTGGCTGGCGGCATTCCCCGGAACGGTCAGCGCCACAATCCGGTCCGCGCCGAATCGGCCGAAACCCAGGTCCAGAGCGGCGCTTGCCGCTTCCCGGGCATAGCCTTGCCCCCATGCGTCCTCGCGCAGGCGCCAGCCGATCTCCATCTCGCCGCTGACCGAGGAGCCGGGCGCATCCGCCCGCTTGAGGCCACAGAAGCCGAGCATGGCACCATCCGCGATGCGCTCCACGATCCAGAAGCAGAAGCCGTTCCGCGCCTGGCAGGTCATGACCCGCTCAAGAAGCGCCGCCTGCGCTGCGCAGTCCATGACACCGCCGAGCCAGCGCATGACCGCGGGCGTGTTCGTCGCCTGCAGGAACGCGGGGAGATCCGCCTCGTCCCAGCCCCGCAGCAGGAGCCGCTCGGTCCGGGCGACGGGTTCAGCCATTCAGCAACCGGGCGGCGTGAAGCGCATGATAGGTCAGCACGCCCGCGCAACCGGCGCGCTTGAAGGCCATCAGCGTCTCCAGAACCAGCGCGTCCCGCTCCCCCGCCCCGGCAGCCGCTGCCGCCTCGATCATCGCATATTCGCCGCTCACCTGATAGGCGAAGACGGGGACGTTGAAGTTCGCTTTCACGCGCGCCACGATGTCCAGATAAGGCAGACCCGGCTTCACCATCACGCTGTCCGCGCCTTCGGCGATGTCGAGCGCCACTTCGCGCAGCGCTTCGTCGCTGTTGGCGGGGTCCATCTGGTAATTCTTCTTGTCGCCCTTCAGCAGCCCGCGCGAACTGACCGCGTCCCGGAACGGACCGTAGAAGGCGGACGCATATTTGGCGGCATAGGCCATGATCTGCACATTGGCATGGCCCTCCGTTTCCAGCGCCTCGCGGATGGCGCCGATGCGCCCATCCATCATGTCGCTGGGAGCGATGATGTCCGCCCCGGCTGCTGCCTGGTTGAGCGCCTGCCCCACCAGCATGTCGACCGTGGCATCGTTGACGACATAACCGGCCTCGTCGAGCAGCCCGTCCTGACCGTGAACGGTATAGGGGTCCAGCGCGACATCCGTCAGCAGGCCGATGTCCGGGACCGCATCCTTGATGGCACGGATGGCCTGGCACATCAGATTGTCCGGGTTGAGCGCTTCGGCGCCATCGTCGCTCCGCCGGTCCGCCTGCGTGTTGGGGAAGAGCGCGAGGCAGGGGATGCCCGCCGCCGCCGCTTCCCTTGCGCGCGCCACCGCAAGATCGACCGACCAGCGGGAGACGCCCGGCAGGCTCGCGATCGGCTCGCTCACATCCCGGCCCTCGGTCACGAACAGAGGCCAGATGAAATCGGCGGGAGAAAGCCGGTTCTCCGCATGCATCGCCCGGCTCCAGCCGGTTGCACGTGTGCGACGGAGACGGAGGGCGGGATAGGCTGCGGCGTGAATATGGCTCATCGCCGCGGGATAGGCCTGCTCCGGCCCGGCTTCAAGCGCTTCGTCCCCGGCGGCGGCGCCATGCGCGCATGCCGGCCCTTCATGCGCCCTACCCAAGGCGGCCCGCGCTTGGTAACGGCGAGGCATGACCGACATTCCCGATCCGCTCGACAGCATCAAGGACCATCCCTTCGATTCCGCGCTGTCCGAGCGCTATCTCGTCTATGCCCTCTCCACGATCACGGCGCGCTCGCTGCCGGATCTGCGCGACGGGCTCAAGCCGGTCCATCGTCGCCTGCTCTGGGCCATGCGGCTGCTGCGCCTGGAACCGAGCGGCCCGGCCCCGGACGTGCTGGTCGCCAATCCTGAGCGCAACAATACCTCGTACAAGAAATGCGCGCGCGTCGTCGGTGACGTCATCGGCAAATATCATCCGCATGGCGATGCCTCGGTCTATGACGCGCTGGTGCGGCTCGCGCAGGATTTCTCGCTGCGCACGCCGCTGATCGACGGGCAGGGCAATTTCGGCAATATCGACGGCGATAACGCGGCCGCCATGCGCTACACCGAAGCGCGGCTGACGCAGGCGGCGGCGGACCTGATGACCGGGCTCGATCAAGGCACGGTCGATTTTCGCCCCACCTACAATGGCGAGGAGGAAGAGCCGGAGGTCTTCCCCGGCCTGTTCCCCAATCTGCTGGCGAATGGCGCGGCGGGCATCGCGGTGGGCATGGCGACCAGCATTCCGCCGCATAATGTCGCGGAAGTCATCGATGCGGCGAGCCTCCTCATCGATAATCCTGCGGCCGAGCATGGCGAACTGATGCAGCTCATGCGGGGGCCGGACTTCCCCACCGGGGGACTGCTGGTCGATCCGCCCTCGGTCATCTCCGATGCCTATGAGACCGGCCGTGGCAGCCTGCGCGTGCGTGCGCGCTGGCACCGGGAGGACGAAGGGCGCGGCACCTGGATCGCGGTCATCGACCAGATCCCCTATGGCGTGGCCAAGGGCAAGCTGATCGAGCAGATCGCCCAGCTCATCGCGGACAAGAAGCTGCCGATCCTCGCCGATGTGCGGGACGAATCCGACGAGGTGCTGCGCATCGTGCTGGAGCCGCGCGCGCGCACCGTCGACCCGGACGTGCTGATGGACAGCCTGTTCCGCCTGACCGATCTCGAAAGCCGCTTTCCGCTCAACATGAACGTGCTGGATGCCAGCCACACGCCGCGCGTGCTGGGGCTCAAGCCGCTGCTGACGGCCTGGCTCGCGCACCAGATCGAGGTGCTGGTCCGCCGTTCACAGCATCGCATCGACCAGATCGACAACCGGCTGGAACTGCTCGATGGCTATATCATCGCATTCCTCAATCTCGACCGGGTGATCGAGATCATCCGCACGGAGGATGAGCCCAAGCCGGTGATGATGGCGGAATTCCAGCTGACCGACCGGCAGGCCGAGGCGATCCTCAACATGCGCCTGCGGTCCTTGCGGCGGCTCGAGGAAATGGAGCTGCGGCGCGAGCGCGATTCGCTTGCGGCCGAGCGGGAGGAACTGCACAAGCTGGTCGAATCGCCGGCCCGGCAGAAGACGCGGCTCAAGAAGGATCTGGCGGAGCTGCGCAGGCGCTACACGCCGGAAAAGGGCATCGGCGCACGGCGCACTGGCCTCGAACAGGCCGCGCCGGCCCGCGAAATCCCGCTGGAAGCGATGATCGAGCGAGAACCGATCACCGTCATCATGTCCCAGCGCGGCTGGATCCGCGCGATGAAGGGCCATGTCGACCTCGACGCGACCGAAGCGCTCAAGTTCAAGGAAGGGGACGGGCCGGCCTTCGCCTTCCACGCGCAGACAACCGACAAGCTGCTGCTGGCCGGCAGCGACGGGCGGTTCTTCACGCTCGGCGCCGACAAGCTGCCGGGCGGGCGCGGATTCGGCGAGCCGGTGCGCCTGATGGTCGATCTCGCCAACGAGACGGGCATCGTTGCTCTGCTTCCCGCGCGACCGGAAGGCAGGCTGCTGCTCGCCGCCAGCGACGGCCGCGGCTTCGTTGCCTCAATGGGCGAGATCGTCGCCGAGACGCGCAAGGGGCGACAAGTGGTCAACCTGAAGGGCAATGCCACGCTGAAGGTCGTGCGGCCGATCGCGGCCGACGCCGATTCGATCGCAGTGATCGGCGAGAACCGCAAGCTCGTCATTTTCTCGCTCGCCGAACTGCCCGAGATGGCGCGCGGGCAGGGCGTGACGCTGCAGCGATATCGTGACGGCGGCCTGTCGGATGCCACCGCGCTGACACTCGCCCAAGGGCTCAGCTGGACGATGGGGGGCGAGCGCGGCCGCGTCCGGACGGAAACCGACCTTCTGCCCTGGCGCGCGGCACGGGGTGCAGCCGGCCGCATGCCGCCGAACGGATTTCCGCGCAACAACCGGTTCGACTAGAATTCGGAGCCGCAACCAGCCCGGGGGCCGAACCCGGCAGGGGCTGGAGGGGGCTGCGCGAGCGGCATCGTGGAAGCCCTGCGAGGCAAGACATTGAACGGCCAAGCAAGCTGTCGGCGGGCACGCGGTTGTTAACCTTGTTTTACATACTGCCGCTTATGCCTCGCCCTCATGACTGTCCGCGCGAAACGCGATGCGCCTTCCACGACGGCCGCTCCCCGGGTGCGGACGACCTCGAATTGCGTCTCGCGTCTTGCCGCTCAAATGGGCGCCTCGCCTACGGGATTTGAAGCCTTGCTGCGGGCGCTGCCTTACCCTGCGGCGCTGGTCTCGCGCGAGGGCGAAGACCTGAATTATTGCGCGGGCAACGATGAATTCTCCCGATTCGACGAGGAACTGAGCTCCAGCATTCCGTCACCCGATCGCAGGTCTGGCCGGGATTTCGACTGGCGCCGGCGAGCGCTCGCGATGTTCGACACCCGGCGCGCCTCCGACCGTTTCGAGCTCGAATTCCAGGGCCGACTGGGCGTTCGCGTGTTCAGTTGCACGCTGACCTGGGTGAGCGGAGCCTCGACCGACGAGGCCGGGCCGGATCACGAGATGCTGCTCTTCACGGCGACCGACCGGACCAGCGAGCGCAAGGCCGAGAGCACGCTGCGCAAGGAACTGCTGACCGACAGCCTCACCTCGCTGCCCAATCGAATCGGCTTCGTCGAGCAGATCGAATGTCTCGTCGAGGACAAGGCGGCGGTGCCCGGGAAGCCGGGCTACGCCATCATCGCGCTCGATCTCATCCGCTTCAGCCGCATCAACGAATCGCTGGGCGCCATGGCCGGCGACGAACTCATCATCACCGTCGCGCGGCGCGTGAAATCCGTCCTGCGCGCCGGCGACGTGCTCGCGCGCATCGGCGGCAACGAATTCGCGATCTTCGCGCATGTGGGGCATGGCCTGTCGGAAGTGCTGCAGATCGCGGAGCGCGTCCGCAAGGCGTTCGATTCGCCGATCCGGCTCTCGACCTATCTCATCAATGTCGAGGTGGCGCTCGGCTGCGCCCTTGCGCCGGAAGAAGACGAGGAGGCCGAAAACCTGCTCCGCCAGGCGCAGGCGGCCGTCAAGCGCGCCAAGAAGTCAGGGACGCTGGAAGTCTATCGTGCGCATGTGCTGCGCGAGGCGCTGAAGCGATTCACGCTCGAGAATCGCCTGCGCGAGGCCATCGATTGCGGACAGCTCACCATGGTCTTCCAGCCGCTCATCAATCTCCAGACAGGGGCGGTCAAAGGCTTCGAGGCGCTGGCGCGCTGGAACGATCCGGTGCTGGGCCAGGTCTCGCCTGCCGAGTTCATTCCGGTCGCCGAGGAATCGGGTCTCATCGTCCCGCTCGGGCGCTGGGCGCTGTGCGAATGTGCCCAGACGCTCGCGGATTGGGACCGGCGCTTTGGGGAACCGCTCCCGCTGACGATGAACGTCAATCTCTCGCCCGTGCAGATGGTGCGCGACAATGTCCCCCGCGCCGTCGAAGAGGCGCTGCGCTATGCCGGAATCGACGGCAGCCGTCTCACGATCGAGCTGACCGAGAGCGCGCTGATCAGTGATCCCGACAAGACACGGCAGCTCCTCGCCGCGCTGCAGGCCATGAACGTCACTGTGGCGATGGACGATTTCGGCACCGGCTTTTCCAACCTCGCCAGCTTGCAATCGCTGCCGATCGACCTGCTCAAGATCGACCGCAGCTTCGTCACCGACATGATCGGCGACGAGGACAAGGTCGCCATCATCCGCGCCATCGTCTCCCTGGCCGGCGCACTGGGCATGCAGACGACGGCCGAAGGCATCGAGAAGCGCGAAATGGCCGATGCGCTCGCGGCGCTCGGCTGCCACTACGGCCAGGGCTATTTCTTTGCCCGCCCCCTGCCGCCCGTGGAGGCCTATCGCTACTGGGTCGATCGCAGCTCAAGCACGATGATCTGAGTCGCCAGTGCCCGGGTTTCCGCCTCGGCGGGGAAGCCGGCGGCGATCCAGGCCCGCTCCAGCGCCTGCAGCGCCCGCGCGACCCTTGGCCCCGCTTCCAGTCCCATGGCGATGAGGTCACCGCCGGAAAGCGGAAGTCTGGGCACCTGCCAGTCCTTCACTGTCGCGATATCCGCCGCTTGAAAGGCATTGCCGAGCAGCATCCGGTCGATCGCACCGGTCATGCCGATCCTGTAGGCGAGTGCTTCCGGCGTTTCCGCCTCGATCGGCGCGAGCGCATTGCGCAACCGCGCGCGGGCCTTGTTGGAGAGGCGCAGGCGCGCACCGATCTGATCGGCCAGTGCCTCGTCCGGCGGCAGCAGGGCCGCAAGGCGCCGCAGAGGATCGGGAGCGACGTCCGCCTCGGCTTCCCGGGCGATCAGCATGCGCAGCCGCGCTACGCCCTGCGCATCTATCTCCGGGAGCACGGGCCTCAGCACGTCGTCCGCGATCATCGCCGCGACCACCTCGCCCGGATCCGCCACGCCCAGCAAGCGCAGCAACTCGTCGGCGATGCGCTCGCGTGACAGGGACATCAGGCTGGCGGCCCGGGCGACGCAAGCGCGATAATCGGCACTGTCCGGATCCATCGTGCCGAACCGGGCCGTGAAACGGAAATAACGCAGGATGCGCAGATGATCCTCCGCGATCCGCGCATGGGGATCGCCAATGAAGCGCACCCGCCGGGCCGCCAGATCCGCGCGTCCGTCGAAATAGTCGTGCAGCGTGCCGTCCGGCGGATCGGCATAAAGGGCATTCATCGTGAAGTCGCGTCGGGCGGCATCCTCGCGCCAGTCCGTGCCGAACGCTACGGTCGCGCGCCGCCCGTCCGTCGTGACGTCGCGGCGCAGGGTGGTGATTTCCACGGGCCAGTGATTGAGCACGGCGGTGATCGTGCCATGGGCGATGCCGGTCGGGACCGCCTTGAAGCCTGCCGCCTTCACGCGGCGCACCACGTCCTCGGGAAGAAGGACCGTGGCGATGTCGACATCCTTGACTGAGATGCCCAGCAGCGAATCGCGCACCGCGCCGCCCACGAAACGCGCGGCGCCTTCGCCAGCGCCGAGCGCGTCGCACAGCGCGGTGAGTCCGGCGCGCGCGCGCCAGTCGGCAGGGGGCAATCGCTCCGGCAAGGTGAGTGTCACGAAAGCGTCCCCGCCAGATTCGAATCGGCCGCTTCGATGCGGCGGGCGAGATTGACCAGCATGGCGGCGGTCACGCCCCAGATCCGCCGGTCCTGCCAGAGATATTCATAATAAGTGCGCTCGCCCCCCTGCCACTCGACCGTCCGCAGGGCCCGGTTCGCGGGATCGAGCAGGAAATCGAGCGGCACTTCGAAAATGGCGTCCACTTCCGCTTCCGAGGGACGCAAGGCCAGATCCGGCGGGACGATCCCCACGATCGGCTCGATCGAGAAGCCCGTGCCCGTGCGGAACTGGTCGGAGCGCCCCACCACGTCCACGACATCGCGCGGCATCGCGATTTCCTCTTCTGCCTCGCGCAATGCGGCGGCGACGGCATCGGCATCCTCCGGGTCAAGGCGCCCGCCGGGAAACGCCACCTGCCCGGCATGCGCGCGCAGGCCACCGTGACGGAGCGTGAGAATGAGCCCCGGATCCCGCCGGTCGGTAATGGCGATGAGCACGGCGGCAGGCGTGAAGGGACCGTCCGGTGTTGGACGATCCCGGTACAGGAACACATCCTGCGTCTGCGCCTGATCGAGCGCGGGCGCCAGCGCGGCGGCGAGGCGTCTGCGCAACATCATGCCCGCGGCTCGAGAAGATGGAAGGCGCCGCCAGCCCAGAGGCCCGGCGCCTCGCTCCCCGCCTCCAGCGCGATTTCGGCAAGGGCATAATAGACCGGACGCGTGATCCGGGCGCGCAGGCCGGCATCGAGCAGGAGATAGGGGCGCGGCCCCGTTTCGCCGGCTTCCACCAGAATGGCATGCGCGGCATCTGCCTCCACCCACGCGCCGGTCGCACCGATCCGGAAGCGGAGCCGCCGCGCTTCGCCGCTGCCCTCGCAGGCCATGTCCACGGCCATCAGGGGCGCGTCTTCCACATCGATGTCGAGCATCTCGACAGGGGTCACCAGGACATGGCGACCGTCGGGCTCGCGCCGCAGCAGCCGCGCGAACAGGCGCGTCAGCTCGGGACGGACAATGGGGCGACCTTCATGATGCCAGTTGCCCTCGGCATCGATCCGCATGGCACTGTGCCCGCAATGGGGGGGATGCCACTGCTCGACCGGGTAACGCCGGTCCCCGGCCGGCTCTTCCGGCACGCCGGCGATGGTCGGTTCCTGGGGTGATCCGGTGGGAGCAGCAGTCATGGATCAGCAGATAGGCATGCGGAGGCGACTTGGCAAAGGGCGCGCGCGAGCGGGAGGGCAACCTCCGGCCTGCGCGCTCAGGGCGTGACGGTCGCCTGCAGGGATGGCTGCGGCAATGCCGTGCGGGGACCAAGCATGCCTATGGGCGGCAGTACGATGTCGGCAGGCGCCCTCGTCAGGAGCCGGTGCCGTTCGACCGGGCCCGGCACGTCCCACTGCCCCGTCGCATCGGCCGAGAAGCCCCAGAAGCGGCCATAATATTCCGGATCCCCGATCATCACCAGCGGATCGGCGCCATGCGCATCGACCGTCTCGATCAGCCGGTCCATGAGCGCGCGCCCGATGCCATGGCGCTGCTGGTCGGGCACCACGGCGACCGGGCCAACCATGACGAGCGGCGCCGGCCCGCCCTGCGGCCCATGCAGAGCCACGGGCCAGGATTGCAACGTGCCGATGAGCCGATCGTCCGAATCATAAGCGGCGAAGCTCAGGTCCGTGAACCAGGCCATTCCCAGACGGATGCGATAGGCCGTGCGGCCGTGACGATTCGGACCGAATGCCTCATCCAGCAACCGGGTGATTGCCGCATCGCCTGCGCCTGCGAGTTCCCTGATCCGTGTCACCGCTTGCCGTTGGACCTCCAACCGGGCAATAGCGCCCGAGGCGGCGGCCTTTAGCGGTTCGCGCCCAAATGAAAAGGGCAATTCGAGGTTAGTCATGGTGCAGCCGCAAATGCAGTCCATGTCGATGGACGACATGCTGGTGCTGGAGATCGACGATCTGGAGGTCGATGTGCTCACCGGCATCTATTCCGAGGAGACGCACCTGCCCCAGCCGTTGCGCATCAGCGTGCGCGCGCTGCTGGCGCATGCCGGGCATTATGAGCCCGATTCGCCGCTCGGCCTCTCCAAGAACTACATGGACCTCAAGCACGCCGCGACGACCGCGATCACGCGCGGCCAGCATTTCACGCTGATCGAGGCGGTCGCCGACCACATCATCGACACGATCTTCCTGCAGGACAGGAAAGCACTGCACGTCACGGTCAAGATCGTGAAGCTGGCGCTTTCCGAGCGTGGCGAGAAGATCGGGATCACGCTGTCACGCTGGCGGAAATGACCGGCCGTCGCCGGCGGCCATGACTGCCGGCGCCCCCGCCTACATCTTGAGACCGATCTCGCGCAGCCGCTGGTGCAGATAGTCATGCGCGGTGATCGGCGGCTCGCGCAGCGGGTTGTCCGCGGTCACGCATTGCGGCAGCGCCTCGATCAGCACATCCGGCTCGAGATGCAGGAAGAAGGGCATGGAGTAACGCGGGATGTGACGCCGCTCGACCGGCGGATTGACCACGCGATGGCTCGTCGAGGGTAGCACATGGTTGGTCAGGCGCTGGAGCATGTCGCCCACATTGATGACCAGCGCGCCGGGCGGCGGCGTCGCCGCGATCCAGTTGCCGCTCTTGGTGAGGAGTTGCAGGCCACCTTCCTCCGCACCGAGCAGGAGCGTGATGAGATTGATGTCTTCATGCGCGCCGGCTCGAATGCCCGGAGCATCCGCCGAGACGGGCGGGTAATGCAACAGGCGCAGGATGGAATTGCCCTCGTCGATCTTCGCGTCGAACCAGTCCGCCGGCAGTCCGAGATGGCGCGCCACGCCGGAGAGGATCTTCGCCCCGGCGACATCGAACGCCGCGAACAGGGACGAGAAGACGTCCTGGAAGCCCTCGATCTCGCTCGGCCAGAGATTGGGCGGCATGTCCGCGGCGAGCGGATGACCGGCCGGCAGTTCACGACCGACGTGCCAGAACTCCTTGAGGTCATTCTCGCTCGCGCCCTTGGCGATTTCGGTTCCGAAGGCCGTATAGCCCCGCTGCCCCGCGCCACCGGGCACGAGATAGGCGCGCTTCGCCTCATCCGGCAGCGCGAAAAACGCCTTGGCCAGGGCCCAGCCGCGGGCAATCAGATCGGGATCCATGCCGTGATCCGACACCACGGCAAAGCCATATTCGCGGAAGCTGCGACCGAGCGCGTCGGCGAAGTCGTCGGCGCTGAGGCTGGCAAGCGAAAGGACAGGAACCTGCTCGGGCAGGATAGTCTGGGACATGCGTGTGACTCGTTGACGAAGTGATCCGATGGGCGCCTGACTAGGCCTTCTCGTGTGGCCTGTCACCTGCAGGGGATTGCGCGGGCGGGATCGTCGTGGAAAGGCGGGCCGCCATCCATCCGCGACAGGAACAGACATGCGCTACTGGCTGATGAAATCGGAACCCGACGTGTTCTCCTGGGACGATCTGGTCGAGAAAGGACGCGCCGAGTGGGACGGCGTGCGCAATCACGCCGCCCAGCTCAACATGAAGACCATGGCGCTCGGCGACCGCGCGCTGTTCTACCACAGCAATATCGGCCTCGAAGCGGTAGGCATCATGGAGATCGTCCGCACGGCCAAGCAGGACAGTACCGATCCCACCGGCAAATGGATCGCCGTGGAAGTGGCGCCGGTGGAGAAATTGCCGCAGCCAGTGACCCTCAAGGCCATCAAGGCCGAGCCCGCTCTTGCCGGCATGGCGATGATCCGGCAGTCGCGCCTGTCCGTCTCGCCGGTCGCCGACGCTGAATATGATTGCATCCTGCGCATGGCCGGCGCTGCGAGCTGAGCCTTTTCCTTCCCGGCGCTGCGCCGTGCTAAGGCGGACCTGAGCACCTGGCATGGAAGTCGCTCAGCGCCCTGAAGCGCCGCCCAATGACCCGACGATACCGCTCCAACAGGGCGCTGTGGTCTGGAAGTTTACAAAGATGACGATACGTCCGTGTCATCTTCCGCTTCCATGACCTTTGAATGCGGCGGACGCCAGAGCCTGTCCCGCCAAGCCTGTGTGGCCTGAGCGGGCGATGGCACCCCGAGCATGAGAAAGAGCCCTGCCTTGCCTGCCCTGTCGCCGACGGAAGCAGGCGTCCGGCAGGCCTGCCATGGCGGAGGGGCTGTAGGACAGGGAAAAGCGCGGCGGATGAGGATGACGCGCCTCGCGAGACCGCGCTTTCCGGCCATCCGCACGGCTTATCCCCGGACTTATCCACCTTAATCCACAGATTTGCTGGGGCAATGGTGCTGGCTAAGCCAGATTCCACTTGGCACGACTCGTCGCCCATGAGAGCATTCTTCTTACGGAGTGCCAAAAAGCCCAAGAGAAATCAGAAGCTTAGGGGTATTTTCGAGGGATTTTGCGGTGTGCGCGGCCACGCGCTGCCTGCATCATACCCGCCCCGTCGGATATGCTGGCTGCCTTGCGGGGTGGACAGCGAGATGATGGGATGGAGCATGAAGCCTGTCGTCTAGACAAGCGACGTGGTCCGGCAAGGTTAGGCCTGTGCTGCCTGCGGGCGGCCTGGCCAGCCTGATCCTCGATGGCTACCCAGCCGGACGGGATCGCGGCTTCTCGCGGACCTCGCGTCTTCGGGAAGCCCGGCGCGCCTGCCCTTTCGGCGGGAAGGCGCCATGCCAGTCGCCGGATGTCCGGAAACGGACTGGAAGGCGATGGTGCAGTGGGGGTCGGCAGCAATGTCGGCCCCCATTTGATTTTGTGCGAGGCTCGGCCGAGGCCCTTCGCCTGCTCCGGGCGCCCCGCCCTTCCCCCCTCTCACGAGCGGAAAAGGAAACGGGCCGGGCGACATGCGCCCGACCCGTCCAGATTTGTCGTTGATGCCGCCGTCAGGCGAACGAAACGCGCGTGGCGCTGCGGCGCATCGCGAGACCCGTCAGGGCGAAACCGCCGATCAGCATCGCCCAGGTGGCCGGCTCAGGCACGGCGGGCGGCGGGGTCAGCGCTTCGATCGAGAGCGTGACGCCCTGGACCGAACCGGCATCGAAGAGATTGACGTCGCTGATGAACAGCTTCCAGGTGCCATTGGCATCCTCGCCGTTGAACAGGTCGAGATTGGTTCCGTCGATCAGGAGCGAAAGCACCGGGCCGACCGAATAGGCCGACGGCTTGTAGGAGCCGCTCGGGATGTTGAAGTTCGTGCCGCCGAAGCTGTTCGGCATGGCAGCGGCCGCCGACTGGTCGAAGGTGACCGTGTCGTTGTTCCAGTTCGCGGGGCCACCAGCCTCGTTCATGAGCAGGACGCGCGTACCGGCGGCCGAGACCAGGATCATCTGGAGATCGTCCGAATAGCTGTGCGTCAGGCCGGTGAGCGTCACGTTCACGTCCGTCACGGTGCCGAGGCCAGAGACAGCGAACTCGATCGGAAAGTCAGCAGCCGGACCGAAGGTGCCGCTGCCCGGAATGGCGGTCGGGCCCGTGAAGGTGAAGTCCACGGCCAGAGCCGGTGTAGCGCCGATCAGGGCGCCGATGATGGCGAGTGTCTTTACTGAACGCACTGAAGTTCTCCCACTTGATTAGGTGAGTAGGCATAACTTCAGGGACAGATTTGTCGCAAAATGTATTTATGGAAATTAACCTTAATATTCCCATAATTGCACGGCCTCGGGAGGGATGACTGAGGTGGATGGATTTTTATTGGTTAACGAGGGTGCCTGTCTTTGCACTGTTGTCTCTGCGCCGGGCCAAAGTGCCCTGTAGCTCGGCCTGGTTATATGTCGCGGCGCGGCCGGATCGAGGGTCGATGCTCCGACGCCCGCCGATTCGCGCTGTCTTGCCAGACGTGATTCGACGCCCGAACGAAACCGGGCATCCAGCCATCAGCCAGGCGCGGCACTGGTCCCTGTGCAGAGCGACGGAAAACAAGAAGGCCGCCGGTTGCCCGGCGGCCCTCCCAATCGATTGATCTGGCGTAGGACTTAGAAGTCCATGCCACCCATGCCGCCGGGCATGGCCGGAGCGGCCGGCTTGTCGTCCGGCAGCTCGGCGATCGTCGCCTCGGTGGTGATGAGCAGGCCGGCAACCGAGGCAGCGTCCTGCAGGGCAGCGCGCACGACCTTGGTGGGGTCGATGACGCCGGCGGCGACCAGGTTCTCGTAAACGTCCGTCGCGGCATTGAAGCCGAGCGTCACGTCGCCGCCATCGAGCAGCTTGCCTGCAACGACGGCACCGTCGGCACCGGCGTTCTCGGCGATCTGACGAACCGGAGACTGCAGGGCGCGACGGATGATGTCGATGCCGCGGGTCTGGTCGTCATTGGCGCCCTTGAGGCCTTCCAGCGCCTTGGTGGCGTAGAGGAGAGCCGTACCGCCGCCGGGGACGATACCTTCTTCCACGGCAGCGCGCGTGGCGTGCAGCGCGTCGTCGACGCGGTCCTTGCGCTCCTTCACCTCGACCTCGGTCGCGCCGCCAACCTTGATGACGGCAACGCCGCCGGCCAGCTTGGCAAGACGCTCCTGCAGCTTCTCGCGGTCATAATCGGACGTCGTCGTCTCGATCTGAGCGCGGATCTGCTCGACGCGGCCCTTGATGGCTTCCGCATCGCCGGCACCATCGACGAGGGTCGTGTTGTCCTTGTCGATCGTGACGCGCTTGGCCTGGCCGAGCATGCCCAGCGTGACATTCTCGAGCTTGATGCCGAGGTCCTCGCTGATCATCTGGCCGTTGGTCAGGATCGCGATGTCTTCGAGCATCGCCTTGCGACGATCACCGAAGCCCGGCGCCTTGACGGCGGCGATCTTCAGGCCGCCACGCAGCTTGTTGACGACGAGCGTGGCCAGAGCCTCACCCTCGATGTCCTCGGCGATGATGAGCAGCGGACGACCCGACTGCACCACGGCCTCGAGAATCGGCAGCATCGACTGGAGCGAGGACAGCTTCTTCTCGTGGATGAGGATGTAGGGATCGGCGAGCTCGACCTGCATCTTCTCGGGGTTGGTGATGAAGTAGGGCGAGAGGTAGCCGCGGTCGAACTGCATGCCCTCGACGACGTCGAGCTCGAAGTCGAGACCCTTGGCCTCTTCAACGGTGATGACGCCTTCCTTGCCGACCTTCTCCATCGCTTCGGCGATCTTCTCGCCGACTTCGACATCGCCATTGGCCGAAATGATGCCGACCTGCGCGATTTCCGACGAACCTGCGACGGGCTTGGAACGGGCCTTGAGATCATCGACGACCTTGATCACGGCGAGATCGATGCCGCGCTTGAGGTCCATCGGGTTCATGCCGGCCGCGACCGACTTCATGCCCTCGCGAACGATCGACTGGGCCAGGACCGTGGCGGTCGTGGTGCCGTCACCAGCGACGTCATTGGTCTTGCTGGCGACTTCGCGCACCATCTGTGCGCCCATGTTCTCGAACTTGTCCTTGAGCTCGATCTCCTTGGCGACGGAGACGCCGTCCTTGGTGATCCGGGGCGCGCCGAAGCTCTTGTCGATGACGACGTTGCGGCCCTTGGGGCCGAGCGTCACCTTGACGGCATCGGCGAGGATGTCGACGCCGCGCAGGATGCGCTCGCGGGCGTCGCGGGAAAATTTGACGTCCTTGGCTGCCATGATTGCTTTCCTCTACTTTCTGAGTTCTGGATGGACTTGCCGGCGATGGATCGCGATCAGGCGATCACGCCGAGAATGTCGCTTTCCTTCATGATGAGCAGGTCTTCACCATCGACCTTGACCTCGGTGCCGGACCACTTGCCGAACAGGACGCGGTCGCCGGTCTTGACGTCGAGCGGGGTCACCTTGCCATCTTCGGCCTTGGAACCGGTGCCGACGGCGACGATCTCGCCTTCCTGCGGCTTTTCCTTGGCGGAGTCCGGAATGATGATGCCGCCGGCGGTCTTCTCATCGGCTTCGATGCGGCGAACGAGCACGCGATCGTGCAGCGGACGAAATGCCATTCTCTACTGTCCTTTCCTATGGGCGTGGCCCGTTCCGGCTGGCGGTATCAGTGCTGATGGCATCGAGCCTTGCCGATGGCACCGGTGATCACCAGATTCGGTTCGTTCCCCGCTCGTGAATCAGGTTGTTAGCACTGTTCCTGGGTGAGTGCTAGCAGGCGCCATATGGGCGGCCGCCGGAGTTGGTCAAGGGGAGAGCAGCGAAAAGTTATCTCTCGCCGTGAAGCCCCCGCGACTCTCCACAGCCGTCCCGGATGAGGCTTGGCCTGCGCCGGCCTTCAGCGGAGCGCGCTCCCGCCCGCCCCGGCCGCACAAGGCCGGGTGCATCGCGGCCGAAGATGCGCTAGGCGATGCGCTTCGCGAAGGAGATTGATCGTGCTCAGCATCGTGAGAGGCGCCTGGAAACTGCTGGTGGCCATCAAGGACGGACTGGTTCTCCTGTTCCTCATCCTGTTCTTTGCGCTGCTCTATGCCGGGCTGAAGATGGCGCGGGTGGATACCGGTTTTCCGGCCAGCGGCGCACTCCACATCGCGCTGGATGGCCCGATCGTGGAACAGCCGCACAGCGCGGACGGCTTCTCGCGGCTGACCGGATCCGCCGGCCAGACCGAATATCGCCTGCGCGACGTGGTCGGCGCCATCGAGGGGGCAGCCAGCGACAGCGCGGTCAAGGCGGTGGTGCTCGATCTCGATGGCTTCGGCGGAGGCGGGCAGGTCGCCATGGAACGCGTCGGCGAAGCGCTGGACAAGGTGCGCGCGGCCGGCAAGCCGGTGCTCGCACACGCCACTTATTATGACGATGACGGCTATCTGCTGGCCGCCCATGCCAGCGAAGTGTGGCTCTCGCCGATGGGCATGGTGGGCGTGACCGGCCCGGGTGGCAGCAATCTCTACTACAAGGGCCTCATCGACAAGCTCGGCGCGAAGACACATGTCTATCGCGTCGGCACCTACAAGAGCGCGGTGGAACCATTCATCCGGACGGACCAGTCGCCGGAAGCCAGGGCAGCCAGCGAGGCGCTGGTCAAGGCGATCTGGGGCGGCTGGCTCGAGAATGTCGCCAAGGCGCGTCCCAAGGCGAAGGTGGAAGCTTATCTCGCCGATCCGCTCGCGCTGCTGCGCGGCCAGGGCGGCGATACGGCAAAGGCGGCGCAGGCGGCCGGGCTCGTGGACAAGCTCGGAGACGAGATCGCCTTCGGCAAGCGGATTGCCGAGCTGGCCGGGACGGCGGACGATGGCGGCCCCGGCGATTTCAAGGCCATTCCCTTCTCGCCTTATGCCCGTCGCCACACCTCGGGCCAGGGCGGGCAAGTGGGTATCATCACCGTGGCCGGCGAGATCGTCGATGGTGAAGCGCCCCCGGGATTCGCGGGCGGAACCACGGTGGCAAACCTCATTCGCGATGCCCTGAGCGACGCCCAGATCAAGGCTCTGGTGCTGCGCGTCGATTCGCCCGGCGGATCGGCGGCGGCCTCCGAGGAGATCCGGTCGGCGCTGGTCGCGGCCAGATCGCAGGGACTGCCGGTGGTCGTATCGATGGGGAATGTGGCTGCGAGCGGCGGCTATTGGGCCAGCACCGCCGGGGACGTCGTGTTCGCGGAGCCTGCCACCATCACCGGGTCAATCGGCGTGTTTGGCATCCTGCCGAGCTTCGAAACGACTCTGGCGAAGATCGGCATCACCAGCGACGGCGTCAAGGCGACCGCGCTCTCCGGGGAGCCCGATGTGGTGGGTGGCATCAGCCCGGCGTTCGACGCCCTGGCGCAAGCCAGCGTGGAGGATATCTACGGCAAGTTCATCGGCCTCGTCGCCGCTTCCCGCAAGCTCACGCCACAGCGCGTGGACGAGATCGGCCAGGGGCGCGTGTGGGATGGCGGCACGGCCCATCAGCTCAAGCTTGTCGACAGGTTCGGCGGCATCGAGGATGCTATCGCGGAAGCCGCGCGGCGTGCCAGGCTGAGCGGCAGTGCGGCTCGCGGGCGTTATTTCGACCCTGAGCCGGATCGGTTCACCCAAGTGCTGGCAGCGATTTTCGGCGCGGACGAGGTTTCCGCCCGCGCTGCGCCGCGTGACTGGCTGAGCCTTGCCGCCCGGCAACAGCAGCATGTCGCGCAGCGGATCGTCGCTGATCTTCAGGGGCTGATGGACGGCGCGGCGATCCGGGCCGATTGCCTCGAGTGCCGCGCGTTCGTGCCGGGCCGCGCGCCCGCCCCCGCCTCGAACAGCGGGTGGCTGACCGCCCTGTTCCGGCAGCAGATGGGCTCGTGAGATGCCGATGATCTCGGGCGGCTGCCTCTGCGGCGCGTGCGGCTACACCACCGACGCCGAACCGATCAACGTCCGGGCGTGCCATTGCCGGCTCTGCCAGAAGGCGACCGGCGCGCCCTTCTATGCGCGCGTGATGG
The DNA here is from genome assembly GCF_000283515.1 of Sphingobium sp. SYK-6. Classification (GTDB taxonomy): domain Bacteria; phylum Pseudomonadota; class Alphaproteobacteria; order Sphingomonadales; family Sphingomonadaceae; genus Sphingobium; species Sphingobium lignivorans. The sequence continues at coordinate 76,484 of NC_015976.1, read as the reverse complement.
TGCCGCTCGACGCGGTGACGATCACCGGACCTGTCGGCTGGCACCACAGTTCCGCCGAACTGCGGCGCGGCTTCTGCACGCAATGCGGCACGACATTATTCTCCGAGCGGGCCGCGACGAACAGAATCGGTCTCACCATGGGAAGCCTGGACGAGCCCGGGCGATTCGCGCCGTCCGCGCATATCTGGGTCTCCGCCCGGCAGCCATGGGTCCCGCTGCCAGATGACGTGCCTTGCTATCCCGAAGGTCCGCCCGCCTGACCGGGTGGTTCGCCCGGAGAACCATAAGACGGCAGGGCCAGCCCGCGCGCGATCGCGACGGCCCGCAAGGCAAACCCGGCGGTCGCAGCCAGGGCGCTCGCCGGCGCGGAAGGAAGGCCGAGGCTGAGGAACAGCGCATAAAGGCCCGCCGCCAGTGCCGCCGCTGTCACGTAGATTTCCGGGCGCAACAGGATGGATGGCTCCCCCGCCAGCAGATCGCGGATGATGCCGCCCACGCAACCCGTGATCACGCCCATCAGCGCCGCCACGAAGGGATGCACCCCGAAGCTCATGGCCTTGGCCGTTCCGAACACGGCGAATGCCGCGAGCCCGACCGCATCCATCCAGTCGAGCGCACGCGCGGGCCACCAGCGCTCGGGCGTCAGATAGACGACGAAGGCGGCGGAAATGCAGATGATCGCCATCCAGGCATCGTGGATCCAGAAGACGGGGGCGTCGATCAGCAGATCGCGCACCGTCCCCCCGCCGACGCCGGTAATGAGCGCGAAGAACGCGAAGGTGACGAGCGTCTGCTGCGCCCGGGCCGCCGCAAGAGCCCCGGACGCGGCAAAGACGAACGTGCCGATATAGCTCAGCAGTTGCAGGATCGGGCCGACTGGAACACTGAACTCGGACGGAGGCATGACTTGGCTTTATTGCCGGGGCCGGAGCCTGTCGAGCACATGCTTGGCTGGCTGGCGATATCCGCAGCGACGCTCTAACCTCGCCTTCGAGCACTTATCGCCCGCCGCCGGGCACAATGGAAAAGGAAGCCGCCTCATGTCCCTGTCGCTTCTCGTCTTCTACGGATCCTACCGGGAGAATCGCGCCGGCATCCGGCTTGCCACTTATTGCGTGGAGCGCCTTGCCGAACGTGGCCATGCCGTCGAACTGGTCGACGCCAGGGCAGTCGGGCTGCCCATGCTGGACAAGCGCTACATGGACCATGGGCCGGGCGAGGCGCCGGAGTCCATGGCGGCGCTGGCGCGGCGGATCAGCGCGGCGGACGGCTTCCTGTTCGTGGCGGGGGAATATAATTGGGGCATCCAGCCCGGCCTCAAGAATCTCGTCGATCACTATGTCGAGGAGTGGCGCCGGCGCCCGGCCGGGATCGTGACCTATTCCGCCGGGCGCATGGCCGGTGCGCGGTCCGGCTCGGCCTGGCATCCCACACTTGCCTCGCTCGGCATCGCGGTGGTGCCGGCGACGGTCGCGGTGGGCGGCATCACCGCGAGCCTCGATGAAGCCGGCCAACCGACCGGCGAGGGCGGCGCGGCGCTGGAAAAGGCCTTCCCCGCCTTCGCCGACGAACTGGAATGGTGGGCGTCCGCCGCAGCGGCGAAGCGCGCGGTTGCCTGAAGGGCGTCAGCTTTTCATCCTGCGCCTGCGCCGCAGCGTCAGGGGCAGAAGGATAGTGCCGAACAGCACTGCCGCGGCCGCGATGGCGGCAAGGCCGTAAAGAAGGGGATGATGACTGTCTTCCCGATCCTGGAGATCGAGGATGTGCAGCCCCCACATCAGATCATAGACGCGCCAGAGCGAACTGCGGACGGCGAGGAGACGTCCGGATTCGCTATCAATGTAGAAATTCGTTCCGTCGGCATGGCGGACCTGCCAGGCGGGCCGAGCGCGCCGCAGGTCGAGCGGATTGGCGTCTGTCGCAAAGAAGGTCACGCTCTGCACGGCCTGTTTCCCGGCATAGGCGGCGCGGGCGATGGCCAGGGCCTCCCGCCGATCCACGGCGGCCACGCGCTTCCCCGTGCGTCCGTCGGCCCGCGCGAAGCTCCCGTCCGCATAGGCAATCACCCAGCGCGGTCCCGACGCCTGCTGCTCGGCGGTCAGGGAGGAGACCGGCCGGTTGCCCGGCTGCGGTGGCACGAGCACGGCCCGGTCCAGCGGCGGCATCTCACGGCGCAGATGCGCGCCGCGTATCTGCTCGATGGGGAAACTCGCCATGAAGAGGCCACTGATCGTCCACGCCAGCAGCGGCACCGCCACCAGCCAGCCGAGCCAGACGTGGAAGCGATTCAACCGGCGGCGGAGGCGCTGTGTCACCCCCGGGGGCCGTCAGACGTGGATCGGCTTGCCGAGCACCGCCATGGCCGCTTCCTTCACAGCCTCGCTGTGCGTGGGATGTGCGTGGCAGGTATAGGCGATGTCCTCGGACGTGGCGCCGAATTCCATGGCCTGCGCGGCCTGCGCGATCATGGTGCCGGCGACCGACGCGACGATCCAGACGCCCAGCACCCGGTCCGTCTCCGCATCGGCAATGACCTTCACGAAACCGTCCGGCTCATGATTGGTCTTGGCCCGGCTGTTCGCCAGCATCGGGAACTTGCCGACCTTCACAGAGCCCTTTGCCTTTGCCGCCTCTTCGGTCAGGCCGACGCCGGCGATCTCGGGCTGCGTGTAGACGACGCTCGGGATCACGTCATGATTCACGATGCCGGTGAGGCCGGCGATGTTCTCCGCGACGGCGATGCCCTCGTCCTCGGCCTTGTGCGCCAGCATGGGACCGGGGATCACATCGCCGATCGCCCAGACGCCCGGCACCTTGGTGGAGAAGTCGTGATCGGTCTCGATCTGTCCGCGCTGGTTGAGTTCGAGGCCGATCTTGTCCAGCCCCAGCCCTTCGGTATTGGCGCGGCGGCCGATGGCGACGAGCACGACATCGGCTTCCAGCTTCTCGGCCTCGCCGCCAGCGGCGGGCTCAAGGGTCAGCGTGGCCTTCTTGCCCTTCACGGTCGCGCCGGTCACCTTCGTTTCCAGCCTGAACTCGATGCCCTGCTTGCGGAAGATCTTGTTCGCTTCCTTGCGCACGTCGCCGTCCATGCCGGGCAGGATCTGGTCAAGATACTCGACGACAGTGACCTTCGCGCCCAGGCGGCGCCAGACGCTGCCCAGTTCCAGGCCGATCACGCCGCCGCCAATGACGACGAGGTGACCCGGCACCTTGTCCAGCTCCAGCGCGCCAGTCGAATCGACGATGATGCCCTTGGCATTGTCGACCGCGACGCCGGGGAGCGGTGTCACGGAGCTACCGGTCGCGATGACGATGTTCTTCGCCGTCACGGTCTTGCCGGCCACCTCGACGCTGTGCGCATCCTTGAAGGTGGCGAGGCCGTTGAGCCAGTCGACCTTGTTCTTGCGGAAGAGGAACTCAACGCCGCCGGTGAGGCCTTTCACGGCGTCGATGCGCTGGCCCTGCATGGTCGCAAGGTCCAGTTCCGGCTTCACCTTGATGCCCATGGCGGCCATCTTGCCGCCCGCCGCTGCCTCGAAATATTCGGACGCATGCAGCAGCGCCTTGGAGGGAATGCACCCGACATTGAGGCAGGTGCCGCCAAGCGTTTCCCGGCTCTCCGCGCAGGCGGTCTTCAGGCCAAGCTGCGCGGCACGGATCGCCGCGACATAACCGCCCGGGCCGGCGCCGATCACGAGGACATCATAATCGAACTGGTCTGCCATCTTCCTGCTCCGTTCGCCCCCGCCTGTCGAAGGGCTGCGCTACCTGAACAATGGGCCGGGCCCTGCAAGCCCGGCCCCTGCTGCGTCGATTACAAGTCGATCAGCAGCCGGGTGGGATCCTCGATCGCATTCTTCATCGCGACAAGGAAGGTCACGGCCTCGCGCCCGTCAATCAGGCGATGGTCGTAGCTCAGCGCCAGATACATCATCGGCCGCGCCACGATCTGGCCGTTCCTGACGACCGGGCGCTCCTCGATGCGGTGCAGGCCGAGCACGCCGGACTGGGGCGGATTGATGATGGGCGTGGACAGCAGGCTGCCGAACACGCCGCCATTGGAGATGGTGAAAGTGCCGCCGGCCATGTCCGCCATGGAAAGCGAGCCTTCCTTGGCGCGCTTGCCGAAATCGGCGATCGTCTTTTCGATCTCCGCGATGCTCATGCTCTCGGCATTGCGGATCACCGGCACCATGAGGCCATTGGGCGCGGAAACCGCGACCGAGATGTCGCAGAAATTATTGTAGACGATCTCGTCGCCCTCGATCTGCGCGTTGACGCCCGGAATGTCCTTGAGCGCCATGCACGCGGCCTTCACGAAGAAGCCCATGAAGCCGAGGCGGATGCCGTGCTTCTTCTCGAACAGGTCCTTGTACTTCGCGCGCGCCTCGATGACGGCGGTCATGTCGACATCGTTGAAGGTCGTGAGAATGGCGGCGTTGTTCTGCGCTTCCTTCAGTCGCCGGGCGACGGTCTGGCGCAGGCGCGTCATCTTCACGCGCTCCTGCTCGCGGGAAGGACCGGAGGCCGGCGCAGCGGCCGCGGCCGGGCTGGCGCCCGCGGGGGCAGCCGCGACGGCGGTGCCGGCGGCGATGGCCGCGAGCACGTCATCCTTGGTCAGGCGGCCATCCTTGCCGGTGCCGGTGATCCGGCTGGGGTCGAGGCCATGCTCGAGGACGAGACGGCGCACGGCGGGCGACAGCGTGATCGGCCCGGATGCGCTCTCGGATTCCGCCGCGGGGGCGGCGGCGGGTGCCGGTGCTGCGGGCGCAGGCGTTGCTGCAGGCGCAGGCGCTGCTTCGGCCTTCGCCGGGGCCGGCGCTGCGCTGGCGGCCTTGGCCGCCGGGGCCCCGCCGTCCTCGATCGTCGCGATGACCGCGCCGACATTCACGGTGTCGCCTTCCTTGACGAGCAGTTCACCGAGCACGCCGCTCACGGGCGAAGGCACCTCGATGGCGACCTTGTCCGTTTCCAGGCTCGCGATCGGTTCGTCGGCCTTCACGGCTTCGCCGGGCTTCTTCAGCCACTGGCCGACGGTCGCCTCGGTGACCGATTCGCCCAGCGTGGGCACTTTCACTTCGGTGGCCATGTCATTCCTCCTGGTTCCGCGCGACTCGCGGGACTTAAGCTTTCTTCTGGCGGCGAATTTCCGTCCGCACGCTATGACCAAGTGCATCGGCGACCAGCGCGCCCTGCTCGGCGGCATGCCGGCGCGCGAGGCCGGTGGCAGGCGAGGCCGCAGGCTTGCGGCCGGCATAGCGGGCCCGCATCGGGCCCTTTCCGGCATCGCTCAGGGCCTGCTCGATGAAGGGCTCGACGAAGAACCAGGCGCCGTTGTTGCGCGGCTCTTCCTGACACCAGACGACTTCCTCCAGCGCGGGCAGGCGCTTGAGGCGAACCGAAAGCGCTTCCGTGGGGAAGGGGTAGAGCTGCTCGACGCGCACGATCTGCGTGTGCTTGTCTCCGGCCGCATCGCGCGCTTCCAGCAGATCATAAGCGACCTTGCCGGTGCAGAGCACCAGCTTGCGGGTCTGCGCATCCGCCGACCCATTGGGGTCGGAGAGGATACGCTGGAAATGCCGGTCGCCCATGAAGTCCTCGGCCTTGCTGACCGCCAGCTTGTGGCGCAGCAGCGACTTGGGCGTCATGAGGATGAGCGGCTTGCGGAACGGCCGCAGCATCTGCCGGCGCAGGATGTGGAAATAATTGGCCGGCGTCGTGCAGTTGGCGACCTGGATATTGCCTTCCGCGCAGAGCTGGAGATAGCGCTCCACGCGCGCCGAGCTGTGCTCGGGGCCCTGCCCCTCATAGCCGTGCGGCAGCAGCAGCACGAGCCCGTTGGCGCGCAGCCACTTGGCTTCGGCCGCGGCGATATACTGGTCGACGATGATCTGCGCGCCGTTGGCGAAATCGCCGAACTGCGCTTCCCAGAGCACCAGGCTCTTGGGGTCGGCCATCGCATAGCCATATTCGAAACCCAGCACGCCATATTCGCTGAGCGGGCTGTCATAGACCTCGAAATGGCCATGGGGCACGGTGGAGAGCGGGATATATTTCCGCTCCGTCTCCTGGTCGAGCCACACCGCATGGCGCTGGCTGAAAGTGCCGCGCCCCGAATCCTGGCCCGACAGGCGCACGCCATAGCCTTCCGAGAGGAGCGAGCCGAACGCCAGCGCCTCGCCGGTCGCCCAGTCGAAACCCTCGCCGGTGCGGAACATCTCCGCCTTCGCGTCGAGGATACGGCGCAGTGTGCGGTGGACGTTGAGGTCCTGCGGCACGGTCGTCAGCGTGCGTCCCAGGCTCTCGAAGAGCTTGGGCGAGATGGCGCTTTCGACATTCTTGCGGGCCGTCTCGATGTCCGCCGGCTGATGCAGGCCCGACCAGCGCCCGGCGAACCAGTCGGCATGGTTGGACTTGTAGGTCTTGGCGGCCTCGAATTCCTCCTCCAGCAGCGCGACGAAACCGTCGGCCGTGGCCTGGATGAACGCGTCGTCGACCACACCTTCTTCACGCAGGCGCGCAGCATAGACTTCGCTCACCGGCGGGTGCTGCTTGATCTGCGCGTACATCTGCGGCTGCGTGAAGCTCGGCTCGTCGCCTTCATTATGACCGAAGCGGCGATAGCACCACATGTCGATCACGATGTCGCGGTGGAAGGTCTGGCGATATTCGATGGCCAGCTTGCAAGCGAAGGTCACAGCCTCGGGATCATCGCCATTCACATGCAGGATAGGCGCCTGCACGCCCTTGGCGACATCGCTCGGATAGGGCGAGGAGCGCGCGAATTGCGGGCTCGTCGTGAAGCCGATCTGGTTGTTGACCACGAAGTGGATGCAACCGCCGGTATTGTAGCCGCGCACGCCCGAAAAGCCGAAGCATTCCCACACGATGCCCTGGCCCGCGAAGGCCGCGTCGCCATGGATGAGTACGGGCAGGACCTGCTTGTGCTGACCCGGGCCGATATCGTCCCGGAAAACCTGCTGCGCGCGCACTTTGCCGAGCACGATGGGGTCGACCGTCTCGAGGTGCGAGGGATTGGGCACCAGCGACATGTGGACGTTGATCCCGTCGAACTCGCGGTCCGTCGAGGTGCCGAGGTGATATTTGACGTCGCCCGAGCCGCCGACATCCTCGGGATTGGCGGTGCCGCCCGAGAATTCGTGGAAAATGACGCGGAAGCCCTTGGCCATCACATTGGCGAGCACGTTGAGCCGGCCGCGATGCGCCATGCCGTAGACGATCTCGCGCACGCCGAGCTGGCCGCCATATTTGATGACCGCTTCAAGCGCCGGAATCATCGATTCGCCACCGTCGAGGCCGAAGCGCTTGGTGCCGACATATTTGCGGCCCAGGAACTTCTCATATTGCTCGGCCTGGATGACCTTGGCCAGGATCGCCTTCTTCCCGTTCTCGGTGAAGATGATTTCCTTGTCCTTGCCTTCCATCCGCTCCTGCAGGAACCGGCGCTCCTCCACATCGGCGATGTGCATATAGTCAAGGCCGACATTGCCGCAGTAATTGGCGCGCAGAATGTCCACGATCTCGCGGATCGTCGCCCATTCAAGGCCAAGCGAACCGCCGATATAGACCTTCCGGTCAAGGTCGGCGCCCGAGAAGCCGTGATATTCCGGCGTCAGGTCCGCCGGCAGATCGCGCTGGACGAGGCCGAGCGGATCGAGATTGGCGGCAAGATGCCCGCGGACGCGATAGGTGCGGATGAGCATCATCGCGCGGATGGAATCGCCCGCCGCCTTCGCGATGTCCGCTTCGGACAGCGTGGCGCCGCTCTTCGCGCTCGCGGCCTTGACGGCGAGCTGCATCTGCGTGGGATCGAGCGCGGCGGTCAGATCGTCCGTCGTATCGAGCGGCCAGCCCTTGCGGGCCCAGCTCGGACCCTGCTCGACCTCGCCCTGGCCAGTGAAATCCTGATTCTCAAAACCCATGGCCGGAATCCTCGTTTCGCCACGTCATCCGCCGCATTGACGCGGCCCGTTCGCTCTGCCGCCGGCGCTGCCCGAACGGCAGAGCCGGCCCTGTCACCTCAACCCTTCAACACCTCGAGCAGCGTCGTGCCCAGTTCGGACGGGCTCGCCGCGACCTTGATGCCGGCCGCTTCCATCGCGGCGATCTTGTCTTCCGCGCCGCCCTGGCCGCCCGAGACGATCGCCCCGGCATGGCCCATGCGACGGCCGGGAGGCGCCGTGCGGCCCGCGATGAAGCCGGCCATCGGCTTCTTGCGCCCGCGCTTTGCCTCGTCGATCAGGAACTGCGCGGCCTGCTCCTCGGCATTGCCGCCGATCTCGCCGATCATGATGATCGATTCGGTCGCGTCGTCCGCCAGGAACAGCTCGAGCACGTCGATGAAGTTCGTGCCGTTCACCGGATCGCCGCCGATGCCGACGGCCGTCGTCTGGCCGAGGCCCGCATTCGAAGTCTGGAACACGGCTTCATAGGTAAGCGTGCCGGACCGGGAAACAACGCCCACGCTGCCCTTCTTGAAGATGGAGCCGGGCATGATGCCGATCTTGCACTCGCCGGGCGTCAGCACGCCGGGGCAGTTGGGGCCGATGAGGCGCGACTTGCTGCCCGAGAGCGCCCGCTTGACGCGCACCATGTCGAGCACCGGAATGCCCTCGGTGATGGTGACGATCAGCGGAACCTCGGCATCGATCGCTTCCAGGATCGAATCAGCAGCGAATGGCGGCGGCACATAGATGACGCTGGCTGTCGCGCCGGTCTTCTTAACCGCTTCCTCGACCGTGTCGAAGACGGGCAGGCCGATATGGGTCGTGCCGCCCTTGCCCGGCGTGACGCCCCCGACCATCTGCGTGCCATAAGCCAGCGCCTGCTCGGTGTGGAAGGTGCCGGTGGCACCGGTCATACCCTGCGTGATGACCTTGGTATTCTTGTCGACGAGGATGCTCATGCCGTGTCTCTTCCCCTTTGCGGGCTCCGATATGCGGCGCCCGGCAACTGTTCAGGTGAAATGCGCTCAGGCGAGGCTGGGGTCGATGCCCCGGCACGCCACCAGCAGTTCCTTCACTGCATCGACGCTGACCTGGAAATTCTGCTTCGCTTCGTCATCGAGCGCGATCTCGATCACTTCCTCGGCACCGCCCGCGCCGATCATCACCGGGACGCCGACATAGAGGCCATCGAGCCCGTATTTGCCGTCGACATGCACCGCTGCGGGCAGGATGCGCTTCTGGTCGCCAAGATAGGCCTCGGCCATCGCGATGGCGCTGGTGGCCGGCGCGTAATAAGCCGAGCCGGTCTTCAGCAGGCCGACGATCTCGCCGCCGCCGCTGCGGGTGCGCGCCACGATGGCGTCGATCTTTTCCTTGCTGGACTTGCCCATCTTCACGAGGTCGTCGACCGGAATACCCGAGACAGTCGTGTAGCTGGTAACCGGCACCATGGTGTCGCCATGGCCGCCGAGCACGAAGGCATTCACATCCTTCACCGACACGCCGAATTCCCAGGCGAGGAAAGTGGCGAAGCGCGCCGAGTCGAGCACGCCCGCCATGCCGACCACCTTGTTGTGCGGCAGGCCGGAGAATTCGCGCAGCGCCCAGACCATGGCGTCCAGCGGATTGGTGATGCAGATGACGAAGGCGTCGGGCGCGTTGGCCTTGATGCCTTCACCCACGGCCTTCATGACCTTGAGGTTGATGCCGAGCAGATCGTCGCGGCTCATGCCCGGCTTGCGCGCAACGCCGGCAGTGACGATGATGACGTCCGCACCCGCGATGTCGGCATAGTCGTTGGAGCCGGTGATCTTCGCGTCGAAGCCTTCCACCGGGCCGCACTGGGAGAGATCCAGCGCCTTGCCCTGCGGCACGCCTTCCACCACGTCGAAGAGAACGATGTCGCCCAGACCCTTCAGGGCTGCGAGATGAGCGAGCGTGCCGCCAATGTTGCCGGCGCCGATGAGAGCGATCTTCTTGCGAGCCATGCGCCTCTGTCTCCTTTGCGCAGTGGAAGGAATGGCCGGGCCTTAAGCCCATTTTCCTAACCGTTCAATGAAGATCGGCCCGGAATTCCGACTTTCTTTGCAATTAGTTCGCAATATCATTAATGGTCGATCGTTTCATTTTGGCTGTCGCGATCCGAGGTGCAATCAGGTGGTCGGCCGGCATTTTCGGACCGCCCCGACCCGCTCCTCCAGCTCGGATGAACCGACGACTGGCAAATCGACCGACGTGATTTGCGCCGAGGATGAAGACAGCGCCAGCCATGAGAACGGGTGGCGCGATGACGAGTGCATCATATTGGTCGAGCGCCGGGCAGTCCGGCGCGGCGCGATCACTTCCGGAACTTTGCGAGACTCGCGATGCGGCTTCAGTCTCGCCGGCGCCAAGTGAAGAAGGCCGACATCACATAGTTCCAGACCACGCTTACCATGATGCCGGCAAGAGCGGAGAGCGCCCACCAGCTTCGGTGCGTGAACAGCCAGTCGGCCACGCCGACATTGGCGGCCGCGCCGAACGCGCAGACCAGATTGAAGCTGATCCAACCGCGCAGGAGGCCCCAGCCGCGCAGGCGCTGGTCATGATAAGTGAAGATGTTGTTGAGCAGGAAATTGCTCGAAATGGCCACCGCCGTCGCGACCGCCTGCGCCAGCGCGAAAGGCAGGCCGAAGCCCTTGAAGGCTGCCGTCAACACGGCAAAGTGGACGAGCACGCCCAGCCCGCCCACCATGGCAAAGCTGACGAACCGCACGGGAATGACCCGCCCGAATGCCTTGTCGAGAAGAAGCTGGGCATATTCCCACAGCACCAGAGTATCGAGCTTGCTTTCGCCGTGCCGACGGTCGCGGAAGACATAGGGAATTTCCGCGACGCGCAGGGGCACGGGCGCGCTCGCCAGGATGTCGAGCAGGATCTTGAAGCCGACATTGGAGAGCCGGGGGAGCGAGCCCATGAAGGCCTCGCGCCGGATCATCAGGAAACCGCTCATCGGATCGGATATCGGCACGCGCGTGAGCCGAAGCGCGAGGCGAGTCGCGAACCGGCTCATCCTGCGGCGCTTCTCGTTCCAGTCCGCGTCGCTTCCGCCCGCCACGTGGCGGCTCCCCACCACCAGGTCGACATCGCCCTTGCCGATCCGATCGAACATCGGCCGCAAAGCGCTCTCGTCATGCTGCAAGTCACCGTCCATGATCGCCACGATCGGCGCGGCGGTCGCGAGAATGCCTTCCACGCAGGCACTCGACAGACCGCGTCGGCCGAACCGGTGGAGAATGCGCACGCGCGGATCGGTGCGCGCGATCTCGCGGACGGCGCTGGCGGTCCCGTCCGGGGAATTGTCGTCGACGAACACGAGCTCCCAGGCAATCCCCGCAAGCGCCTTGTCGACCAGCGTGATCAGCAGGCGCACATTCGCCGCCTCGTTGAAGGTCGGCACGATGATGGCGAGCGCGGCAGGAAGCAGGGCGGTCGGTGCGCCGATGCCCTGCGGCCCGTTCATGCCGCGTGGGCGCCGTGACCGAGCGCGAGATAGGCGTCGGACTGCATTTCCATCAGCCTCGACACCGTGCGCTCGAACTCGAAGCTGCCGTCGCCGTGCGGGTAAAGCGCCGCCGGCTCGGCAGCAGCGCCGGCGATCAGCTTGACCTTGTGCTCATAGAGCGCGTCGATCAGCGTCACGAAGCGCGCCGCCTCGTTCCGGTTCTCCGGCCCGAGCAGGGGTATCCCGACGATGATGACCGTATGGAAACGGCGTGCGACAGCGAGATAATCGCTCGCGCCCCGAGCCTCGCCGCACAGGCGCTTGAAGGAAAAGACCGCCACCCCCTTCAGGGACTTGGGCACATAAAGGGTGCGCCCGCCATCGATCGCCAGTTCCTCGCTGGGCACATGCGCGCTGTCCTCGGGCGGATAATCGGTCAGGCGAAAGAAGATCTCGCGCAGCCGGGCCGTCGTCTCGTCGCCATTGGGGACATGCCAGGTGTTCATCCCGCCCAGCCGGTCCAGCCGATAGTCGGTCGGGCCATTGAGCGGCAGCACGTCCAGCCGGTCCTTCAGCAGGTCGATGAAGGGAAGGAAAAGCTCGCGATTGAGGCCATCCTTGTAGAGGTCGTCCGGCCGGCGATTGGACGTCGCCACGAGCGTGACGCCGGCGTCGAGCAACGCCGTGAACAGTCGCGACATGATCGCTGCGTCGGCCATGTTGTTCACCACCATCTCGTCGAACAACAGCACGCGCACTTCGCTGGCCAAAGCGGCGGCGACCGGCGGGATGGGATCGCCGGTCTCGCTTTCCCTTGCCGCGCGCAGCCGGGCGTGCACATCGAGCATGAATTCGTGGAAATGGATACGACGCTTGGCCAGACCGTCCAGGCAGTCGCGCAGCAGGTCCATCAGCATCGACTTGCCGCGTCCCACCCCGCCCCAGAGATAGACGCCGCGCACCGGCTCCGGCGCCTTGCGCAGCATCCGCCACAGGACCGAGCCCCTTTTGGGCGCGGCCTCGAGTTCGGCCTGCAGCCGGGTGAGCCGCACCGCGGCGGCGCGCTGATCGGGATCGGGCCTCAGCTCGCCGGCGGCGACGAGAGTGTCATAGCGATCGATCAGCCGAGTCATCCCGCGCGCCTAGCGCAGGCGGCGCACAAGGAAAAGCGGCGCGGCAGAGTTTCCTGCCGCGCCGCCGAATCATCTGGTCGTCGAAGGCAACTGCCTTCAGGCGAAGGCCACCCGGAGCTTGCGACGACGCATGGTCGAGCCGACCAGCGCGAAGCCACCGATCATCATGGCCCAGGTCGCGGGCTCGGGAACCGGCGGGGTCGGGTCAATGGGCTCATCGTCGATCGTCAGCCCGTCGAAGGCGAGGCCGGACTGATAGCCGGAATCGCTCCAGTTGGTGACGCCGAACACCAGCGTATAATTGCCTTCGTCCACGATGCTGTAATTGGCCTGGATCCAGCCGGTATAGCCGCAACCCGCCGACCAGCAGGTACCCGACGAACCACCCAGCGCGCTCCATGTCGGCGCACCGCCGATGATCGGCGTGCTACCCGGATCGAGGACGACACCGGGCGCGAGCCCGGGCAGATCGAAGCCGGGCACGGTGTCGCCGGACGTCGTGGTGCGGGCCGTGAAGAGGATGATGTCGTCACCCGTTTCCGGACGCAGCGCAGCCCAGGCATAGTCGGCATAGCCGGCGCCGTCGGACGTGACGTAGTTGAAATAATATTGCAGCATCGATCCAGCGTTGGCGAAGAAGCTGCTGCTCTCGTAGACCGAGCCCGTGGTCCCACCCACGCCCGGCAACGATCCTGCGCCCTCAACGCCACCATCGGTCGACACATAGCCATAGGTGCCGCCATCCGGCGACGCCGTGACAACGCCGTTCGCTCCGAGCGTACCCCAGTTTCCCATACTGGAGGCCGACGCCGGCGTCGCCAGCGCCGCAGCCAAGGCCACAGGCGCAATGAATAGAATTTTCGAATCCCACATGGTCGATTCCCTTCGAAATTCTGATGTTCAGAATGGTTGGAAGTGCGGGGTTTTTTCCCCGTCGGCGACCCGGGGCGGATGGTTAACGTGGGTTAACCAGATTGTAAACGGGGGCAGGTGCGACCCGCCCCCATATGCATATTTTTACAGCGCTTAGAGCGCTATTCCGCGCCCAAGGGCCCCAAATACACGACCGGCGGAGCCAGCCGGGAAGGAATGCGACGTCAGACCGCGCGCTCGACCAGCATCTTCTTGGTCTCGGCGATGGCGCGCGCGGGGTTGAGACCCTTGGGGCACACATTCGCGCAATTCATGATGGTGTGGCACCGATAGAGCCGGAAGGGATCTTCCAGATCGTCCAGGCGCTCACCGGTATATTCGTCGCGGCTGTCCGCAAGCCAGCGATAGGCCTGCAGCAGGATGGCGGGCCCCAGGAACCGGTCGGAATTCCACCAGTAGCTGGGGCAACTCGTGGAACAGCATGCACACAGAATGCATTCGTAAAGCCCGTCCAGCTTCTCGCGATCCTCGGGGCTCTGCAGCCGCTCCTTGCCGCTCGGCGGCGGCGTCACCGTCTTCAGCCAGGGCTGGATCGACGCATATTGCGCGTAGAAGTGCGTGAAATCCGGGACGAGGTCCTTGATGACGTCCATGTGCGGAAGGGGCGTGATCTGCACCTCGCCCTTGCAGTCCTCGATGGCGGTCGTGCAGGCGAGGCCGTTCCGGCCGTTGATGTTCATCGAACAGGACCCGCAAATGCCTTCCCGGCAGGAGCGGCGGAAGGTGAGGGAGCTGTCCTGCTCGCCCTTCATCTTGATGAGCGCGTCGAGCACCATCGGGCCGCAATCGTCCAGATCGATCTCGAAGCGATCGTAACGGGGATTCTCGCCGCTGTCCGGATCGTAGCGATAGACCTTGAAAGTCTTGACGTTCGCGGCGCCTTCCGGTGCCTTGTGAACCTTGCCGCTCTTGCGCACGACGCTGTTGGCGGGAAGTGAGAATTCGGCCATTGCTCGATGGATCCCTGGCAGGGCGCGCGGCGGGCCGCAGCGCGGACGTGGGCGCGTCCTAGCGCGTCGGTCCGCGGGGCTCAAGGGCCGAGGAAGGCGCTGCGCCGCAGAAGCCATTGATTTGTGGTTTCGCGCGGGCCACCTCATGCCTGCATGTGGTATCCGACGTCATGATTCGCAGCCTCTTCGTCGCCAACGAGCGCAGCGGCAGCTTCAACCCCGCGCTGGTGGCCGAATTGCTGGCCTTGTTCGAGAAGGCCGGAAAGCCGATCGGCCGAACAGTCCTGCTGGGGAAAGAGGATCTGCCCGACGCGGCGGAAGCGACGGCGCAGGGGCTGGACCTCATCGTCATGCTCACCGGTGACGGGACCGTCAGCACGGCGGCGGACAGGCTCGCGGGCTGGGAAGGCACGTTGCTCATCCTGCCCGGCGGAACGATGAATCTCCTCGCCCATGCCCTGCACGGACGCCATACGCCCCAAGAGATCGTCGAGGCCTGGCTCGCCGGCAAAGGCAAGGCGATGACCGTGCCCATGATCCGCGCAGGCACCCTCACCGCTTATTGCGGCATCATTGCCGGGCCCACCGCGCTCTGGGGGGAAGTCCGCGAGGATCTGCGCAATCGCGATCTCGCCTCGCTCAGCGAGACGGTGCCGCGCGCGCTCAGCGCGACATTCGAGGCACCCGGCGTCAATGTGGAAGGGCGGGAGGAGCGCTATCCCGCCATCTATGTGGAGCCATGGGGTGACGGCCTTCATGCCTATGGCGTCATGGTCGGGGATGCCGGCGACCTGCTTCGCCACGGCCTCGCCTGGCTCAAGGGCGACTTTCGCGATGGCCCCGCCGAGATCGTCGACGTCGCGCCCGCACTGAAGCTGGTCTCATCGAGCGAGCATCTCGATCTGCTGGTGGACGGGGAGCAGGACAAGGCGCCCGTTCCGCTGGACCTCTCCTGCGAGCAATCGTCCGTCCGCTTCCATTCCATCCTTGGGCGGCACGCCTGGCGCTGAACGGAAGGGCCCTCGGCCTTCAGAGTTGCAGGGAGCGCGGCAGTGACGAAGGTGGCGGCGCCGGCGTGGAGGCAATGCGACCGGCCTCCAGCGCAAGCGGATAGAGCAGCTCGTTCTCGCAGGCGAAGCGCAGCTTGAGAGCCGTCATCATGTCCATGGTTTCGCTGCAGAAAGCCAGCCGCTCCGCCGCGATCCGATTCACGCTCCAGCGCCCCAGATAATCGCTCCAGCTTTCGTCCAGCGTGCCGAACTGGGCTTCGAACAAGGCGACTTCCCGGTCGAAGGGGGAGGCCGGGCGACAGCGGTCGACCCGGAGGAACTCCATCTCCACTGCCTGGTGGGCGGCATGCCGTTGGGCCAGATCGGTCAGCAAGGCATGGCACTGCGCCGCCTCGCCCTGACCGGGGCGCGCCATGGCGATCAGCCGGTCCGCCAGCGCCTCCATGAGGTCATGGTCTTCGATCAGGCTTGCGATTTGGTGCATCAGATTGATTTTCCCATCGGGCGACATCTCTCGCCCGATGCTGGCGAACGAAATGCTGCCGGCATTGGTTATCGGGACGAAAGCCATTCTCCGCCTGCCGCGCTTTTGGCACTTTCCAGCCTCCGACGGTCCTGCTCTAATGCCGCCATGCTCAGGACCCCTCTTCCCCTCGCCGCCGCTCTGCTGGCCACCGCCGGTGCGCTCGTCGCCTCTTCTGCCGCGATGGCGGCGCCGGCCGACCCGAGTGATCCCAACTGGCCCCGCCTGCAGAAGATATTGAAGGCAACGCCGCTGATCGACGGCCATAATGACTGGCCCGGCACGCTGGTGAGCGAGGCGGGAGACAAGCGCTGGACGCTGGATCTCCGGAAGCTCGATCCGGTCGCTTATGATACCGATATCGGCAGGCTGCGGCAGGGAATGGTCGGCGGCCAGTTCTGGTCGGTCTATGTCTCGGCCAATCTTCCGCCGCTGGAACAGGTCAAGAAGACGCTCGAGCAGATCGACCTGGTGAAAGCGATCGTGCGCCGCTACCCGCAGGACTTCGCGCTTGCGCGGACGGCGGCGGAGGTGCGCGCGGCCCACAAGGCGGGCAAGGTGGCTTCGCTGATGGGCGCGGAAGGCGGCGGCCAGATCGACGAGAGCTTCTCCGTCCTGCGCGCTTATGCAGAACTGGGCGTGGGCTATCTCACGCTGACGCATAGCCGGACCATCAGCTGGGCCGACAGCGCGACCGACAACCCTCAGCATGACGGGCTGACGCCATTCGGCATCGCGCTGGTCCGCGAGATGAACCGGCTGAACATGCTGGTGGACCTCTCCCACGTAAGCGAAGCGACCATGCTCGACGCGATCGCGGCCAGCAAGGCGCCGGTCATCTTCTCCCATTCGAGCGCGCGAGCCCTTTGCGACCATCCGCGCAACGTCTCCGACACCGTGCTCAGGAAAGTAGCGGAAAACGGCGGCATCGTGATGGTGGCCTTCGCCCCCAACTATATTTCCGAGCCGCGCCGCGTGTGGGGCGCCGAGCAGGGGGCCCAACAGGCGCTCTACAATCAGCCCCCCTTCGGCGGTATCTTCATCGGCCAGCCGGATCGGGCCAAGGCGGCCATGGATGACTGGCTCAAGGCCAATCCGGAGCCCAAGGTGACCGTCCAGATGGTCGCCGACCATATCGATCATATCGCCAAGGTGGCCGGCCACGATCATGTCGGCCTCGGGGGCGACTATGATGGCTTGCCCGCGCTGCCGGAGGGCATGGACGGCGTGGAAAGCTACCCGCCCCTGCTGCTGGAACTGATGAAGCGCGGATGGAGCGACGAGAACATCGCGAAGCTCGCCGGGGGCAACATGCTTCGCGTGATGGTGCAGGCCGAGAAAGTGGCTGCCTCCATGGCGAATGACCCGCCGGCCACAGCGACGCTCAAGGCGCTGGACGAACGCTGAGGCAGCCTCCCCGACGCCCCCGTGCGGGAACGTGAACGGGGACAATGCGTTCTCCAATCAACAGTTTAGCTGATGGAGGACGTGATGAAACAGGTCTGCATCCTGCTGACCATGGCTGGCGCGCTCGTCGTGAGCGGTTGCTCGACCCTGCGGGGCGCGGGCATCGGCGCAGCGGCTGGCGCGGGTACTGCCGCCGTGACAGGCAATAATGTCGGCAAGGGCGCTGCAGTCGGCGGCGCGGCGGGCGCCGTCGTAGGCACCGTCATCGACGATTGATGGCTCACGGCGAGACGATTCACGGATGAACTCTTGAGCTCTTGCCGTCCTGTTTCTGGACCTTCCATATCCGAATGGACTCGCCGAGCCTGCGGGCTTTGGGCAATGATAACAGGATGGATTACGCGGGCGAATCACCGGTTCCTGCCCGAGCATGGCAGGATCGGTCGCTCCGCAACAAGGCACGGCGCTGTGCGCCAGCGGCCCGGGCACTGCTGCATGCACTGAACCGCCATTGGTTGGCCCGGTCGACGACTCCCCGGGCTGGTGGGGCGATCAGTGGGATGGGTGGTGCGAAAGCGCCTCGATGACATCATCGAGGCGCGCCGGGTCGCCGAGAGCGATCACGTCGCCTTCGCAGTCCTGAGTGAGCGGTTCCCCGCGCCAATCGCACATCTGTCCGCCAGCGCCTTCCACCACGGGAATGAGCGCGGCGATATCATGGAGCTTCAGCCCCGCCTCGACCACGATATCGACATGGCCGGTGGCCAGCAGCGCGTAATTATAGCAATCGCCGCCCCAGATGGTGTCGCGGCACTGACCGCCGAGAACCGAGAAATGCTCGGCGCTGTGCCCCGGAAAATATTGCGGGCCGGTGGTGGCGAGAATTGCCTGGTCGAGCGCGCGGCATGAGCGCGTGGTTACCGGCACGCCATTGAGGCGTGTGCCATGCCCGACGGCGCCAACCCAGCGTTCGCCGCTAATCGGCTGGTCGATGATGCCAAGCACGGGCCAGCCGTCCTGCATGAGCGCGATGAGCGTGCCGAAGATGGGCCGGCCCGCGATGAAGCTGCGCGTGCCGTCGATCGGATCAAGCACCCATTGCCGGCTGGCGGCTTCCCGGACGGCGCCGAACTCCTCGCCGATGATGCCGTCGCGCGGACGTTCCGCCTCGATCAGCCGCCGCATGGCCTGTTCCGCAGCCCGATCCGCCTCGGTGACGGGCGAGGCATCGGTTTTCGCCTCGATTTCGTATGGCGCGCGGAAAAAGGGGCGGATGGCGGCACCGGCGGCGTCAGCCAGGGCTTGGGCGAGAGCGAGGTCATCGGTGAGGGACATGGCCTGCGCCTAGCCCGATTCGGGCCGCGAGGCCATGCCCCATGCGGCCCGGCGGCCGGCCTGCCCGATTTAAGCCCGCCGCCGCGCATCCGTTCTCTGCACGAGCAGACCGGGGAATTCACATGCGCCAGCTGTCATGGCTGCTGACCATCGTCTTCACGCTTTCCAGCCTCGCGCTGGGCGCCGACAGGCGCCTCGCGGGGGCAGACGTGCTGGCGCCCGGCCTTGCCGCTCTCGCCGTTCTCGCCTGCCCCTTTCTGTGGGCGCCGCAGAACGGCCTCCTCGCGGGCATTCTGGACATCCCCGGCAAGCGACGCTTCCTGCTCGCGCTCGCACTGATCCTGGCGACGCCGCTCCTACTCCCCTGGCCCTCCTGGCTCTGAGAGGCGCGTCGCGGGACTCAGGCGTCCACCCCCAGCTGCCAGAGAATGAAAGCAAACTCCTCCGCGGTCTCGCGCAGCGATTCCCACCGGCCGGACTTGCCGCCATGGCCGGCTTCCATGTTGGTCTTGAGCAGCAGCAGATGGTCGTCCGTCTTGGTCGCGCGCAGCCTCGCCACCCATTTCGCGGGCTCCCAATAAGTCACGCGCGGATCATTCAGGCCGGCCGTCACCAGCATGGGCGGATAGACCTGCGGTTTCACATTGTCATAGGGCGAATAGCTGGCGATCAGGTCATAAGCAGCGGCGTCCTCGATGGGATTGCCCCATTCGGGCCATTCACCCGGCGTCAACGGCAGCGTTTCGTCCAGCATGGTGTTGAGCACGTCCACGAAGGGCACATGCGCGACGACGGCGCCCCACAGCTCGGGATCGCTGTTCACGATCGCGCCCATGAGCTCACCGCCCGCCGATCCGCCCGACGTCGCGATGCGCCCGGCTGACGTGTAGCCCTGTGCGATGAGGCCCTTTGCCACATCAACGAAATCGTTGAACGTGTTGGTGCGCTTTTCGAGCTTGCCGTCCTTGTACCATTGCTGGCCGAGATCATCGCCGCCGCGGATATGCGCGATGGCAAAGGCGAAGCCGCGATCGACGAGGCTCAGGCGCGTGGTTCCGAACCCCGGCTCGATGGCAATGCCATAAGCGCCATATCCGTAGAGATAGAGGGGGCGCGAGCCATCCATCGGGAAATCCCGGCGATGGAGGATGGAGACGGGGATCGACGTTCCATCGCGGGCCGGGATGAGCAGGCGGTCCGTCGCGTAGAGCGCGGGATCGAAGCCCGAGGGAATCTCCTGGACCTTCAGGATCTCGCGATGTCCGTCCGCCAGGTTGTAATCGAGGACCGTGTCCGGCGTGACCATGGACTCATAGCTGATGCGCAGCTTGGTGACATGATATTCCGGATTGTCATCGAGCCCGGCGACATAGCTCGCCTCGGGAAAGTCGATGCGGCGCGCGGCATGCGTCGCGTAGTCGCGGATCTCGATCTGGTCGAGGCCGTTCTCCCGGCCTTCCGTCACATAGAAATCGCGAAAGAGGCTGACGTCCGTCAGATAGAAATGGTCGGAAGGCGGCAGCACTTCTTCCCAGCGATCGGGCGCAGCGAGAGGCGCGCGCACCAGCCGGAAGTTGGGATGCGTGTCATTGGTGCGAATGTAGAGCCACTCCCCGTGCACATCGACATCATATTCCCGCTCCGGCACCCGCGCCGAGACGAGGACGGGCGCCGCCTGCGGGTCAGTTGCGGGCACAAGCCGAACCTCGCTCGTCACATGATCGCCAGTGGCGATGATGATCCAGTCCTCCGCCGCCGAAAGGCCGACCGAGACCCGAAAGCCCTCGTCCTTTTCGTGATAGAGAAGCACATCTTCCTGCGCGCCGGTGCCGAGGCGATGGAGCATCGCGCGATCCGTGCGCCACTGGGCATTGGCCGGCGCATAGACGAGGCCGCTGTCATCCTGCGTCCAGACCAGCGCGGACAGCACGTCCGGAATGACGTCCGGCAGGATCTCGCCGGTCGCAAGATCCTTGATGCGCACGGTGTACCGCTCGGCACCGCTGTCATCGACGGCATAAGCCAGCAGCCGGTCATCGTTGGAAATCGCCACGCCGCCCAGCCGGAAATAATCCTTGCCGGCGGCCATCGCCGGCTCATCCACGATCAGTTCGTCGGCTGAACCATCCTCGGGGGCGCCCACCCGGCGGCGCCAGTGCCGGCGATACTGCTCGCCGGTCTCGAAACTGCTCCAGTAGACATAGTCCCCATCCTTCTGCGGGACCGAGCGATCCTCTTCCTTGATGCGCGCCTTCATCTCCGCGAACAGCGCGTCGACCATCGGCTTCTTGGCGGCCATATGGCTCTCGAAATAGGCGTTCTCGGCCTTGAGATAGTCGAGCACCGCCGGGTCGGTGACGTCCGGATAGCCGGGATCGCGCAGCCATGCCCAGGGGTCCTCAAGGGTACGGCCGTGATGGATGGTCTGATGGGGGCGTTGCGCCGCGATCGGCGGGCGGGGAATGTCGTTCATGAAACGCAGATAGGCGTCCCGTCCCGCGGGCTCAATGGTGTTTGCCGGGGCCTGCGGCTGCGGTCGGTGCGGCGGGGCACACGACCGCCGCCGTTCAATAGAAGAATGTCAGCGCCAGGCAGGTGGTCAGGCCAACCACGAAATTCATGGGCAGGCCGATCCTGATGAAATCGGCGAAGCGATAGCCGCCCGCGGCATAGACCATCGTGTTGGTCTGGTAGCTGATCGGCGTCGCGAAGCTGGCTGAGGCCGCGAACATCACTGCGATGATGAGGGGTCTGGGATCCACGCCCAGCCCGGTCCCGAGCCCGATGACGAGAGGCGTCATGATGACGGCGACGGCATTGTTGCTGATCGCCTCGGTCAACAGGCTCGTGCAGGCATAGATGACGAACAGCAGCATGATGGGGCTGAGATCCCTCAGGAAAGGCGTGAGCTGTTCCACCAGCAGACGGATGCTCCCGGCCCGCTCAAGTGCTGTGCCGACGCACAACATGCCGTAGATCAGGACGAGGACATCGCCGTTGATCGAAGCCCAGGCTTCGTCGCCATCGATGCAGCGCGCGGCAAGAACGACCCCGACAGCCATCAATCCCGCGATCATGATGGGCACCAGCCCGAGCGCGGATAGCACGACGGCGGCAGCGAGCGCGCCGATGGCGACAGGCGCCTTGGTGGGCCGGAAAGCGACCCCTTCCGTTTCCTGGACCCCGATAAGATTGGGGTTCTCGCGCAGGGCGTTCATGGCTTCCGCTGAGCCGGTGACAAGCACGGTGTCGGCGGCGCGAATGCGGCTTTCCGTCAGGCTTGGCCCCGGATCGTGGCGATGCCGCGTGATTCCAAGCAGGCGGACAGGCTGTGCGCTGAGGAACGGAATATCCCGCATCAGCGCGCCGATGCTCGGATGCCCCGGCGCGATGATGGCCTCGACCACCACCGGCGCATCGGCGCGCGCGCCGCCGACGATCGAGAAGCCCAGCTCGATGTCCTTCTCGCTCCGCAAGGTCATCAGGTCGGCCAGCTTGGCGCGGATAGTGATGCGATCCCCCGCCATCAGGGGCCGATCGGGATCTTCCTCGCGCTGCCCGCCGCGATGGATCGCGATCACCCGCGCGCGCTTGAGGGCACCGATCTGGCCTGCGGACTTTCCGATCAGCGGACTGTCGCGCGGGACGCGCACTTCGCTCAGAAACATCCGGTCGCCATCGCTGTGATAGGGCGCCATCTCCCCGCCGGGGAGCAGGAACTGCCCCAGCACAAACAAGGCGAGCGTGCCGACCAGCGCGACCACGATGCCCACCGGCGTGATCTCGAAGATGCCGAAGGGCGCCATCCCGAGATCGCGTGCCACGCCATCGACCAGAAGATTGGTCGATGTTCCGACAAGGGTGAGCGTGCCGCTCAGCATGGCGAGATAGGAGAGCGGAATGAGCAGCTTCTTGGCCGAGACGTCGATGGCGGCGGCAAGGCGCAGCACGATCGGGATCATGATGACCACGACGGGCGTGTTGTTCATGAAGGCCGCTGCGGCAAACAGGCCCAGAATCAGTTCCACGATCGCCCTGATGGGATGCTGCCGCGCGCGCGCGACGATCCAGTTGCCGATCAGATCGAGCGTGCCGGTGCGCATCAGGGCCGCCGACAGCACGAACATCGATGCGATGGTGATCGGAGCGGGATTGGCGAAGGACTGCAGCAGTGAAGCGCTGTCCAGAAGGCCGGTGGCGAGGAAGGCGCAGACGCCCAGGACCACGATGACCGTGGGAGGATAACGTTCACGAATGAAGGCAGCGAACAGCCCGACAAGGATGACGATGCCGATCCACGGCTTGTAGGGCTCCAGGACGGCGAACAGGGCATCAGGAGTCATGGCCGTTCCGTCCCGCTGTTTCGATGAGGCATCTGCCGTTCAACCTGGCCCGTCATAATCGACCGTCACATCCTGTTTCGTCCCGGCGAGGCGCACCACCCGGCCCTGGCAAAGGACCGGGATGGCCGTGAGGCGCATCCAGCGCACATCGCCATCCGGGCGGCGGATACGGCAATCGGCCGTGAAGCCCCGCTGATGGTCAATCGCATGACGCCGCAGCCCTTCCATCGCGCGGCGCGAGTCGGGCAAATACAGCGAAACCGCGAATGGCCTGCGGATGGCCTCGTCCCTCGGCAGGCCGAAGAGATCGTGAACGGCCGGCGACCAGCACAGGCTGTCATCGCAGAGCCGGCAACTCCACAGGCCCACGGCCTCATCCTCCTGCCAGTGCCGCCCGGCCTGAACCGGCGCGCCCAGGGCGCGGGGCGGCAAGCGATGCGGGGCCTCGAAGAGAGGCCAGCTGTGCGTGAGCGGATGGGGCGGAGAACTGACTGCGGTCATTCGATGCTGGCCTAGGGCTAATCGACATTCAGCGCGGGCGGGCTGCAAACGGCGCTTTCCCGGGCTTGCGGTGCTCACGTACCTGAGTACGCCGCGCGCCGGGTCCCGGAAAACCAGCATTTTCGTCACGCCATCATCTGAAGGTCGATCAGCCCTAGCCTATTGATCAGCAGCTTAACAAGCGGTTAGGGCTCGTTGCCTGATAGGGCGCCCGCCCGACCCCCGAGTCTCGACAAGAAACGGCGTCGAATCGCGCTTTTCCGGGGACCGAATTGAAGACAGGATAGCTGCGATGTCCACTCATGAAGACCGGTTGAAAGCCCTGCGGGATCAACTCGCGCGACAGTCGCTCGATGGCTTCGTCGTGCCGCTCACAGACGAGTATCTCTCGGAATATGTCGGCGCCTATGCGCAGCGACTGGCCTGGCTGACTGGCTTCCTGGGTTCCGCGGGCAGCGCCGTCGTGCTGCCCGAGGATGCCGCCATCTTCGTCGATGGCCGCTATACGCTGCAAGTGCGCGACCAGGTCGATGGACGGCAATGGCAGTATCAGAGCGTGCCGCAGACCAGCATCGCGGCCTGGCTGGCCGAGCATGCGCCGGCTGGCGCACGCATCGGCTACGATCCCTGGCTCCATACGCGCCGCTGGGTGCAGGACGCCGGGAAGGCGCTGGCCAAGAAGGGCGCCACGCTGGTGCCGGTCTCTGCCAACCCCGTGGACGCTGTCTGGGATGACCAGCCCGAGCCCAGCAAGGCGCGCCTGATCGCGCAGGCAGATGCCTATACCGGCAAGAGCAGCGCCGCGAAGCGGGCCGAGGTGATCGACTGGATGAAGGACGAGGATGTCGACGCTACGGTGCTCACCGCGCTCGATTCCATCGCATGGACCTTCAATATCCGTGGCACCGATGTCGCGCGGACACCGGTCGCGCTCGCTTATGCCCTGGTACATGCGGACGGACGGGCAGAACTGTTCGTGGCGCCGGAGAAGATCGACGCCGATGTGCAGGCGCATCTCGGCAACGCGGTCACGCTGCGCGACAGGAGCGAATTCACCCAGGCGCTGATGGCATTGGGCGGCAGGACCGTCGCGGTGGACCCCGACCGGGCGGTTGCCGCCATCTTCGAGACGCTGGACAAGGCCGGTGCCAGCGTCCGCGCCGTGCGGGACCCCACGATCCTGCCGAAAGCGATCAAGAACGAGGTCGAGATCGCCGGGCAGAAGAAGGCCCAGGCGCTGGACGGCGCGGCGATGGCGAAATTCCTGCATTGGCTCTCGATCGAGGGGCCAACCGGGCAGCAGACGGAGATCAGCGCGTCCGACCAGCTCCAGCGCTATCGCGAGGAGATGGGCGCGGTCGACCTCAGCTTCGATACCATCTCGGGCTCCGGCCCCAATGGCGCGATCGTCCATTACAAGGCCAGCGAGGCGACCAATCGTCCGGTCGAGCCGGGCACGCTCTTTCTGGTCGATTCCGGCGGCCAGTATCGCGAAGGCACGACGGACATCACCCGCACCATGGCCATCGGCACGCCGACCGAGGAGATGCGGCACAACTTCACGCTGGTGCTCAAGGGGCACATCGCGCTGGCGAGCGTGAAGTTCCCGGCCGGCACGCGCGGCAACCAGCTCGACGTGCTGGCCCGCCAGTTCCTGTGGGCGGAAGGCCTCGATTATGCGCATGGCACCGGCCATGGCGTGGGCAGCTTCCTCTCGGTTCACGAAGGCCCCCAGCGCATCGGCACGTTCGGCGCAGGCACCGACGAGCCGATCCTTCCCGGCATGATCTTCTCCAACGAGCCCGGCTATTATGTCACCGGCGCCTACGGCATCCGCATCGAGAATCTCGTGCTGGTGGTGGATGCGGACATCCCCGGCGCGGAAAAGCCCTTCTACGGCTTTGAAACGCTGAGCCACACGCCGATCGACCGCAGCCTCATCGTCACCGAGATGCTGACACCCGCGGAACGGCAATGGGTCGACGATTATCACGCCCGCACGCTCGCGATCATCGGTCCGCAGCTCGAAGGAGAGGCGAAGGCCTGGCTGGAAAGGGCGTGCGCGCCGCTGTGATCGGTCGCCGGGAATGCCCGGCCGCGCAAAACCCGCGAGAGACCGTCAGGCGGATGGTGGCCGAGGGGCCATCATCCGGTCCAGCCAGACGAGCAGGAGACCGGCCAGCAGATAGGCGACCGCGATGACGAGCGCGTTCACGATGACATGCGGCCAGCCGAGGCTGGTCACGTCGATGAACGGATAGGCATAGCGCCCATCGCTTGTCGCCCGAACGAGCGCATAAGGGAAATAAGCCAGAGGGATGATCATCCAGACCAGCGGATGCATCCGGTTGAGCTTTCCCTTGGGCGCAAAGGCCAGCCAGTAAGCCGCGACAAGCAGCGGCATCACATAATGCAGGAGCGCATTCGCCAGCTGCCCCGCACCGACCAGATGCTCCGTGCGGCGCAGCATCAGGGTGTAGACGACGCCGATCAGGCCAGTGATCAGCGTGATGCCGCCAAGCGCGCCCGGCCGCGCCGCGCTGGCGCCTCGCAGCGCCACGGCCAGGAAGAGCAGCGCCGCGATGCTGTTTCCGATGATCGTGAAGAAGCCCGCCATGGTCCACAAAGCCGCCTGCGGCGACCCTGTCTTCGCGAGCGAGACGGTGAACTGTATCCACAGGCCGGACAGGGCGACGAGCGCCACCAGCATTGCGGCCAGCCGCGCTGTTGCAGGCCATCTCATCATGGCTGTTCCCTCTCCCTGCCCCGTTTCCGTTTCGTCGATCTGCCGTAGCCGGCCTATCGCTGGCAAGCCGCACAATAGAAGGTCGACCGGCCGGAATCGAGTCGTCGTCTCACGATGCCGCCGCAGACGCAGGCAAGGCCTTCCCGCCCATAGACGCGCCAGTCCTTCGCGAAATAGCCGAGCTCGCCATCCGGTCGCGCATAATCGCGCAGGGTGGAGCCGCCGGCCGCGATGGCTGCCTGGAGCACGTCGCGAATGGCGTCGACCAATCGTGCCAGGCGCGCCTTGCCAATGCGCCCGGCCGCCCGGGTCGGCGCGATGCCCGCCATGTTGAGCGCCTCGCACACATAGATGTTGCCGAGCCCCGCAACGATCCGCTGATCGAGCAGCATCGCCTTGATCGGCGCTGCGCGGCCCATCAAGGCCGCCGCCAGATAATCGGCATCGAAGGCCTCGCCGAGCGGTTCCGGCCCGAGCGCGACGAAGGCCGGGAAAGCCGCCAGGGCCGAGCGTTCTGTGAGCTGGACGAAGCCGAACCGGCGAGGATCGTGCAGGGCCAGCCGGTGCCGGGCGGTCGCGAGGAGGAGATGGTCATGCTTGCCGATCTCCAGCGGATCGATCCGCCAGCGGCCGGACATGCCGAGATGAAAGATCATCGTGTCACCCCGATCGGTATCGATCAGCCCATATTTGGCGCGGCGGCCGAGCGCGGTCACCCGGGCGCCGGTGAGCCGCTGGCGCAGATCCTCCGGGAAGGGAAACCGCATGTCCGCCCGGCGCGTTTCGACCTCGATGAGTTCCGCGTCCTGGAGCACGGCCCGCAGGCCGGCAACCGTTGTCTCGACTTCAGGCAGTTCGGGCATGACCGCTTCCTTACGCTCCGGAGCGGGGCAGCGCCAGCGACAGTCACGCAGCCATGCGGTCTCCTTTTGTGTATGTCTGGGGGCCGGGAGGCTTTAGGAAATACACCATGAGCACGGCTTTCAGAATGACGTTCGTTGCGCAGCCGGAGGACATCGATGTGATGGGGCACGTCAACAATGCCGTCTGGGTCCGGTGGATGGAGATTGTCGCGACACACCACTGGGAGGCCCTGGCGCCGATGGACGTGCAGCAGCGCGTCGCTTGGGTCGTGACCCGGCACGAGATCGATTATCGCGGCAATGTGCGGCAGGGCGGAACAGTCGAAGCCGTCACGCAAATCGACGGCCCGCCCCGCGGCGCGCGTTTTGACAGGGTGACGGAGTTCTTTGGCGCGGACGGGAAGCTTCGCGTGGCGGCCCGCACGACCTGGGCGATGATCGATCTGGCGTCCGGCCGGCTCATGCGCGTTCCGGCCGATCTCGCCGCGATCTTCCTCGCCTGACCCTTTGCCGCCCGATCAGCCCGGCGACTGCGTCGGCGCCGGTGTAGCGGAAGGCGCGGGCGTCTGGGCGGGCGGTTGCGAGGTCGGCGCGACCATGGGAGCGGCGCGTGGCTCGAGAATGGCAGCGGCCTCGATCACGTCGAGCGCGCGATGCGCTTCATTGTAGCGGCGAGCCTGCTCCAGCCATCGCGCCATCTCCGGCTGAGCGGGCAGCGCCTCGATTTCCATGATCGCGGCCTCCATCTGGCCGGATTCGACATTGAGGCGGGCCCTCTCGATCCGCTGCCGGGGCTGAGGGGACGGGTCTTCCGCATGACGGATGACGGCAAGCCCGCGGAGCTCACGCATCGTGACCGCCCACCAGCTCTCGCCGGGACTGCCGCGTTCGACAGCACCCCCGATCGCCTCGAGGCCGGCCCGCAATGCCGGCAGCGTGACCGGCTCCTCGGCGGCATTCACGATCGTCGCCACCGCCCGGGGCTGGGCATCCCCGAAGAGCAGACGCAACTGGCCCTCCACATAGCCCAAAGGCTTGCCCGCATCGAGCGCGCGTCGGGCCGCAAAAGCGACCATCATCGCTTCGGCCCGATTTGCATAGCCGGACGCAGCCTGCGCCGCGATCGTGATTCGCGCCAGCCGCTGATCCAGATCCAGGACGCGCGCGCTTTGCTGATCGGCCGTGAGCACTTCGCGCGGTGAACGGATGGCGCGCATGGCGGCGGTGATGTCGATCGCCGGGTCGCTGGGTGCAACGCCGGTCTGCGCGGCGCCTGGCGCGGCAGCAGCGGGCGGGCCGCTCGCCTCATCGCCAAAGC
Organism: Sphingobium sp. SYK-6; assembly: GCF_000283515.1. Taxonomy (GTDB): domain Bacteria; phylum Pseudomonadota; class Alphaproteobacteria; order Sphingomonadales; family Sphingomonadaceae; genus Sphingobium; species Sphingobium lignivorans. The sequence goes on along the minus strand of NC_015976.1, from coordinate 47,968 downwards.
CCAGACCGCCACGCCAATGCACCATCACCCAGGCCATGGCTGCCAGCCCGCCGACAAATGCCAGCAACGTCAGTGCGATGACCAGCCGGGTCCGGCCAGGTTTCCGCGGCTCTGCGCTTGGGATGTTGCCGCTGCCGTCCGGTGGATTGCTTGCCATGCGTCCTGCCAGATCGCTCAAGAAGTGCCCATACATAGCGAGGTTGCGAGGCGCAGCAAGGCCGTATCGTCCGGAGCCGGGCTGACATGGACCTGTCGCCAGCCCCCGCCGCTGTCCTTCGCCGCCGCCTCGCTGATGGCGAGCAGGACATGGTTGCGGCAGGGCGGCGGCATCAGGGCATTGAGCCGCCGTCCCGCGCGCGGCGAATGCACGGCGATCACGCTGGGCGGCAACGTCGCGAGCAGCTTCGCGAAGGGGCGCATGTCGCGTGCCTCGCTGCAATAGACGACATGGCGGACGACATCGATCCCCATCGCATCGAACGGCCGGACATGGTCCCCGCACAGATGCAGAACCCGGCCATGCCCCGCCGCCCGGATGAGAGGGATTGTCGAGGCGGCATCGCCCTGGCCCGTGATGACGATCTGCCCGCCCGCGTCCCGCACGGCCTGCGCGCTCGCGTCACCGACAGTGAAGACGGGCAGGTCCGCGAACTGGCGCAGCACGGCCTCCCCATGACGCGCGCCATTGATGCTGGTGACCAGCAGCGCGTCGAAAGGCCCGTCCGGCAACGCGGTGGCCGGCGTGGGCGCAATCTCGAACAGGGGGATCTGTATGACGTCCATGCCAAGCGCCCGCGCGCGTTTGGCCGAGGCATCGTTGCCCGGCTGCGGGCGCAACAGCACGAGCGGGCGCTTCATGGATGGAAGAGCGCCCGCAGCGCGGGGCTGGCTTCGTCGAGCAGTTCCTTGCCGAGCGCCATGGCACCGGCCTCCGGAGCGTTCGCCGGCAGCATCGTCTCGCGGCTCACCTGTTCGGAGCCGTCCTCGCTCAGAATCTGCGCGCGCAGGCGGATCCTGCCGCCGTCGAGTTGCGCGAGTGCCGCGATGGGGCTGTGGCAGCTTCCGCCGAGCGCCAGCAGCAGCGCGCGCTCGGCACGCACGCAGGCCTCGGTGGCCGCATCGCCGATCGCCTGAAGCAGGCCGCGGGCCACGGCATCGTCCGCCCGGCATTCAATGCCGACCGCGCCTTGCGCCACAGCCGGCAGGAGCGTTTCCGGCGGAATCGTCGTCCCCACGTCGCCAAGGCCGAGCCGGTCGAGCCCCGCCGCGGCAAGCAGCGTGGCATCGATGTCGCCACTGTCCACCCGGGCAAGGCGCGTCGCCACATTGCCGCGCAGCAGGCTCGTGCGGAGATCCGGCCGCAACGCCTTCATCTGCGCCGCCCGGCGTGGCGAGCTCGTGCCGATCACCGCACCCTCGGGGATCGCCGCGATGGACGGGGCGCCGATGAGGCGATCCTGCGTGGCTGCCCGCGGCAGCATGGCGGCGATGGCGATCGTCTCCGGCCGGATCGTCTCCACATCCTTCATCGAGTGCACGGCGCAATCGATCTCGCCTTCCAGCAAGGCGCGATCCAGCTCCTTCGTCCACAGCGCCTTGCCGCCAAGCTCGGCGAGCGGCCTGTCCTGAATGCGGTCGCCGCTGGTGGAGACCGTCACGATGCGGATTGCTTCGCGCGGCCAGCCATGCGCGGCGATCAGGGCCGCGATGGTCAGCTCCGCCTGGGCGAGCGCCAGGGGCGAGCCGCGCGTACCAAGGCGGAAGGGCCGGTCGGGATCGGGGAAGAGGCTGGTCATAGCTGCGACCCTCTAGGGCTAATCGCCATTCAGCGCTAGCGGCCTGCAAATGGCGCTTTCCCGGGCTTCCGGTGCTCACGTACCTTGAGTACGCTGCGCGCCGGGTCCCGGAAAACCACCATTTTCGTCACGCCATCATCTGAACGTCGATCAGCCCTAGACCATTCGCCGGAACGGGGAGAGCCGCTTTTCGATGCCGTGCAGGATGGCGCCGCCCGTCCCCCGATGGAAATGCGGGCGCCCCGCACCCATGTTGGTTCCGGGACACGCAAGCGTTCAATTCAGACCGTGTGGGTTGCTCTCGCCGTTCGGGGCTCTACAGGAAAATACATGCCCATCATCCTTGGCCTGGAATCGAGCTGCGACGAGACGGCGGCGGCGCTGGTGGCCGACGACAGGACGATCATCGCGCACCGCCTTGCGGGGCAGGAAGCCGCGCACCGTCCTTATGGCGGCGTGGTGCCGGAAATCGCTGCGCGCGCGCATGTCGAGGCACTGATCCCGCTCGTCGAGGCGGCGCTGGCTGATGCCAGGATGAGCCTTGCCGATGTCGATGCCATTGCGGCCACCGCCGGCCCCGGCCTCATCGGCGGCGTCATGGTCGGGCTGGTGACCGGAAAGGCACTTGCCCACGCCGCCGGCAAGCCACTGATCGCGGTCAATCATCTGGAAGGCCATGCCCTTTCGCCCCGCCTCGCCGACCCCGCCTTGCGCTTTCCCTATCTCCTCCTTCTCGTTTCGGGCGGGCACTGCCAGCTTCTCGAAGTGCGCGGCGTGGGCGATTACCGCCGGCGCGCGACGACCATCGACGATGCCGCGGGAGAAGCTTTCGACAAGACCGCCAAGCTGCTCGGGCTCGGCATGCCGGGGGGACCGAAAGTGGAAGCACTCGCCGCGCAGGGCGATGCCGCGACCGTCCCACTCCCGCGCCCGCTGGTGGGCACCGCCGAGCCGCATTTCTCCTTCGCGGGGCTCAAGAGCGCCGTGATGCGCGCGGTGCAGAGCGGGCAATGGCGTGATACGGACATTGCCGCGAGTTTCCAGAAAGCTGTCGTCGACTGCCTCGTGGACCGGACCCGGCGCGCGCTGGCGGTCGCGGATGCGCCCACCGCGCTGGTCGTCGCCGGCGGCGTGGCGGCGAACCGGGCCGTGCGCAGCGGACTGGAGCAGCTGGCGAACGAGCATGGCCTGCCCTTCGTGGCGCCGCCCCTCTGGCTCTGCACGGACAATGCCGCGATGATCGCATGGGCCGGCGCCGAACGGTTCGCCCAAGGTGCGAACGATCCGCTGTCCTTCCCTGCCCGCCCCCGCTGGCCACTGGATCCGGCGGCGGAAGCCGTGCGCGGGGCCGGAGTGAAAGCATGAGCATGGAGGCACCCATCGGGGTGATCGGCGGCGGGGCCTGGGGCACGGCGCTTGCGCAGGTGCTGGCCGCGGGCGGCCGCCCGGTCACGCTCTGGGCACGCAACCGATCGGTGGTGGAGTCGATCAACGCGCTGCATGAAAATCCGGTCTATCTGCCGGGCCGTCCCCTGTCGGCGCTCGTCCGGGCGACGGACGATCCTGCCGCGCTGCACGGCGCGGCGGCATTGCTGGTGGTGACGCCCGCCCAGCATATGCGCGCGGTCCTCGCCGGTTTCGCGCCGCATGGGCAGCCGCTCATCCTGTGCGCCAAGGGTATTGAGGCGCATTCGCGCAAGTTCATGCACGAGGTCGCGCGCGAGGCCATGCCCGGCTCCCCGGTCGCCGTGCTGTCCGGCCCGACCTTCGCGCATGAAGTTGCGGCGGGCCTGCCGACGGCCGTCACGCTCGCCGCGGAAGACGAAGCGCTGGCCCGGACGCTGGCGGAGTGGATCGCCCAGCCGGCGTTCCGCCCCTATGTGACCGACGATGTGGCGGGGGCCGAGATCGGCGGCGCGGTCAAGAATGTGCTCGCCATCGCCTGCGGCGTGGTGGAGGGAGCGGCGCTCGGACAGAATGCCCGCGCCGCGCTGATCGCGCGTGGTTTTGCGGAAATGACGCGCTTCGGGCTCGCGTGTGGCGCGCGACTGGAGACGCTTGCGGGGCTTTCCGGTCTCGGCGATCTCGTGCTCACCTGCTCCTCGACGAGCTCGCGAAACTATACGCTCGGGAAGGAACTGGGCGAGGGGCGCAAGGCCCATGACTTGCTGGCGGATCGCCGCACGGTGGCGGAAGGGGCGTTCACGGCGCCGGTGCTGCTCGAGGCCGCCCGGCTTCGCGGCATCGACATGCCGATCACGGCAGCGGTTTGCGCCCTGATCGCCGGCACGCTCGACGTGGACGATGCCATCCGCACGCTTCTCTCACGCCCCTTGCGCGCGGAATAAGGGGAGGCGGAGACTTTGCGTCAGTGCCGAGTTCCCCTTATGAAAGCCATGCGCGCGTCTGCGGATGGCGTCGGGGAGCGCCTTTCATGAGCCAGAAGGCGGGGGATCCGGTCGAACGGACCGAGGGGGACGACATCGCGGCGCTCGCCAAGGGCGGGCGGGCCAATGTGTTCGGCTTCGTGCTGCGCCTCGCGGCGCGCGTGCCGTTCCTGTTCATTGCCGGCCGGCTCTACGGCGCGTCCGTGCTGGGCCGCTTCGCTTATGCGGTGCTCGTCATCGAGTTCGCCGCGCAGTTGGCGACCTTTGGCCTCAAGCGCGGGCTCGCCGAGCAACTGGCGAAGGATGCGCGGCCCCAGTCGCATGTGGTCGCGGACGCGCTCCTGCTGTGCCTCATCGGCAGTTGCGCGACGGCGGGGCTGCTCCTGATCTTTCCGGAAGCGATGTTCCCCAACAGCGGACTGAACGGGCTGGACCGGCTGCTGCCGCTCATCGTGATCGCCATTGCGATGACGGATATCGCGCTGGCGGGCTGCGCCTATCAGTTCAATATCGCAGCATCCGTCCGGGCCCGGTCCATCGTGGAGCCCTGGACGATCAGCATCGCGTCGCTGGGTTTCTATTTCTACTCGGCCCGGGACGGACTGATCCTGGCCTATGTCCTCGCCATGCTCGCGGCCTTCGCGACATCGCTCTGGCCGCTGCTGCGCCATTACGGCCTGCCGCGCGAGTGGCGGCCCCATCCGGGACGGCTCTGGCATCTCGCGATCCGCAACCTGCCGCTGGCCGCGGCCGATGCCATAGAATGGGGGAGCCGCAGGCTCGATCTGGCGATTCTGGGCCTGTTCGCCACGCCTTATGTCGTGGGCATCTATTATGTGGCGCAGCAGGTCGCGTCCCTGCCCCAGAAGCTCAAGACGAGCTTCGAGCCGATTCTGGGCCCGGTGATCACGCGCAACATCCGGCTGGGCAATCATGCGGCGATTGCCCGGCAGGTCAGTCAGGTCGGCTTCTGGATCGTCGCGGCGCAGCTGGGCGTGGCACTGGCGCTGGGCATTCCCGGCGAAGCGGTGATGGGACTGGTGGGCCCGACGTTCGTGGGCGGCGCGATTGCGCTCGCCTGCCTGCTGGCAGCCGAGGTGCTGGCCGCACCCGCGGTCGTGAGCGAAGCGGCGCTGGTCTATCTCGCCCGCATGCGCAATCTCACCATCTCCGTGCTCGCGATCGCCTTGCAGGCCGGGCTGACCGTCCTCCTGATCCTGGCCGCGAGACGCCTTGCCCTGCCGGACCTCTACATCGCGGCGATGCCGGCGCTGGCGCTGGCACTGGCACTGGCCTGCGGCGCGCTGGCCAAATCGTGGCTGCTCGGGCGCCTGTTGCACGAGCGGGTCCGCATCTGGCGCGCCAGTCTCGTGATCTGCGGACTCGTCGTGGCGATCGCCGGCATGAGCCTCACGCTGCTGCCCGCGCGCTTCGAGTGGATCGAGCTGGTGATCGGCATCCCGGCGATGCTGGGCGTCTACAGCCTGCTGATCTGGCGGTTCGCCTTCAAGGATGCCGATCGCACCTTGTTCCGCAAGAAGGCCTTGCAGGACCCGGCGAACGCCTGACCAGCGCACCGCGCCGGCCATGGCAGCCGGTGGCGACAGGCGAGTGGTCGCCCTGTCGCGCGCTGGAGAAATGGACGGCCGGGCGAGCCGGCGCCGTCCTTATTTGCGGGGTTCGGGAGCCACGGTCACCTTGACCTCCTCGCCGTTCCGACCGGGGAAGCCCGTGAACAGCGCGTCGATCAGGTTGGGCACGAGATAAGTGAGCTTGTTGCTCACCGATTGCGCGCGCGCCGTGCCTTCGAAAAGCGGCTCGCCATCGGCCGCGCGGTTGATCCGCATGTTCAGCCGGCTCTGGTAGACCAGATAGCTCTCGATGTCGTTGTAGCCCGGGCCCCAGAGGAAGGGATCATTCCAGCCCATCATGTAGCGCCCGCGCCAGCCGCGATAATAGCCCGGATAGAAGAACGGGTCGTAGAAGAAGGGATCGCGCCCGAAGCCGGTCGAGCGGATGCGCTGGGTGCCGCGATCGACATCATAATCGAGCTGGACCACGAGCTGCGCCGCGGCGGGATCCGTGGCACGCGTATAGCCCTGGTCGGTCAGTCTCTGCGCAACGAGATCGGCATAATGCTGGAACTCCAGGCTGCCGGCGAGCCGCTGGTCGGCCGGCTGGACAGTGAAGCTCTGGCCCTGCGCAGGCGGAAGCTGCTGGAAGCGCGCCACGTCTGCCTTGAAGGATGTCGAGCAGGCCGAAAGGCCGCCCAGCGCCAGCGCAGAGGCCGCGGCGATCAGGAGAGTGCGCTTGAAAGTCATGATCTTGTCCGTTTCTCGGGCGTCCGATGCCCTGTAGACGAAGTAGGGAGCACATTGCCTTGGTGCAAATGAACTCCACTTGAATGCGCGAATGATTTTCCGGTTGCAGCGGAGGGCCGTTGGAGACGCCGCCCCGATACCCGCAGGCCCCGGCGCGCGATCAGGCGGACCATCCGGTCGGCGTTCCAGCCCGGACCCGAAAATGCTTTCGATCGGACGGTCAGCGCATCAGGCCCATGGCTTCATAAGCGCCGCGCAGCGTCGGCTCCGCCGCGGCCGATGCCTTCTCCGCACCGCTGGCCAGAATGGCGTCGAGCGCGCCATAATCCGCCCTGAGCGCGGTATAACGCTGCCGGATCGGCGCCAGCTTCTCGATCAGCAGGTCCGCCAGCGCAGGCTTGAACGCGCCGAAGCCCTGCCCGGCAAACTGCGCGCAGACCGCGTCGGGCGTCGAGCCGATCATGGTGGCGTAGATTCCCACGAGATTGATCGCCTCCGGCCGGCCGGCCAGTCCGGCGGCGTCAGAAGGGAGAGGCTCGGGATCGGTCTTCGCCTTGCGCACCTTCTGGGCGATCATGTCATTGTCGTCGGTAAGATTGATCCGGCTCATGTCGCTGGGATCGGACTTGGACATCTTCGCCGAGCCGTCCCGCAAACTCATGATCCGCGCGGTTTCCTTCGGGATGATCGGATCGGGCAGCGTGAACAGCTCCACGCCGAAATCGGTGTTGAACTTGGTCGCCACGTCGCGGGTCAGCTCGAGATGCTGCTTCTGGTCCTCCCCGACAGGCACATGCGTCGCCTGGTAGAGCAGCACGTCGGCCGCCTGCAGCACCGGATAGACATACAGGCCCACGCTCGCGCCTTCGCGGTTCTTGCCCGCCTTGTCCTTGAACTGGGTCATGCGATTGAGCCAGCCGATCCGCGCCGTGCCACACAGAAGCCAGCACAGCTCGGCATGGGCCGGCACCCGGGCCTGATTGAACAGCACGGAGCGATCGGGATCGATGCCGCAAGCCACCAGCGCAGCCGTCATGTCCCGCACATTGGCGAGGCGCTGCTCGCGCGTCTCGTGCACGGTGATCGAGTGCATGTCCGCAAGGAAGAAAAAGCAGCGCGAATCACCGCTCATGCTGTCCTGCATGGCGACCCAGTTGCGGATCGCGCCGAGATAATTGCCGAGGTGGAGATTGCCGGTCGGCTGGATACCGGAGAGCACGCGCATGGATCGATCCGCTTTCTGCTATTGGTCTTAAAGTCTCGGTGAGCGGCGCAACTGCGCCTTGAGTTCGGCAATGCGATAGGCGCCAAGGCCGATGGACGCCAGCCCGTAGACGATCGCCCCCCCGCCGCAAAGCAGCGCCAGCGCGGCGATCCGCTCCCAGAAGGGTCCGGCCATGGACGCATCGAGCACGCGATTGCCGGCCAGCAGGGTTCCGCCCATCAGCAGCCCTGCGGCGAGAATGCGCAGGGCCTTGGCCCGGAAACGCGCATCGAGAGTCAGATGGTCCTCGCGCCGCAGTGCCGCATAGAGGAGGGCAACGTTCACCCAGGCGGAGACCGCCGTCGACAGCGCGATGCCGGTGGCGCCCAGCGGCCAGATGAGCGCAAGATTGCCGACGAGATTCACGAGCATGGCCATGAAGGCGATGCGCACCGGCGTGCGGGTGTTGCCCCGCGCATAGAAACCCGGGGTGAGCACCTTGATGAGCACATAGGCCGGCACACCGGGCGCAAAGGCGGCGAGCACCGCAGCGCATCCGAGCGTATCCTCCGCCGTGAACGCGCCATGCTGGAACACGCCGCGAATGAGCGGCACGGCAGAGACGAGCAAAGCGACGGCAGCGGGCAGGGCCAGGAACAGCGCCAGCTCCAGCGCGCGGTTCTGCGTATCGTTCGCAGCCTTGCCGTCGCCCGAGCCGATCTGGCGCGAGAGCATCGGGAGAATGGCCGTGCCGACGCCGATGCCGATAAGGCCCAGCGGAAGCTGGTTCAGCCGGTCCGCATAATAGATCCAGCTCACCGAGCCCTGCGGCAGGAAACGCGCGGCGAGCGAGGTAGAGACGAGCAGATTGAACTGGATGGCGCCCTGGCCGATGGCGGCGGGACCGATGATGGCGAGCAGCGCCTTCACGCGCGGCGACAGGCGCGGCAAAGTGAGCCGCAACACGACGCCGATCCTGCGGCACGACCAGACCAGCCAGAGCAGTTGCAGTGCTCCGGAGACGGTGACCGCAATGGCCTGGGTCATGGCCGTCTCGACTTCCGTATCGCCACGAAAGAACAGGATCGCCACGATCATGCAGATGTTGAGCAGCGCGGGGGCGGCCGCGTTCACCCAGAAGCGATCAAAGCTGTTGAGGATCCCGCCGAGCAGCGAAGCGAGCGATACGAGGCCCAGATAAGGAAATGTGATGATGGTGAGATGCCGGGCCAGCGCGAACTTCTCCGGCCCGCCGTCGGGAAATCCGCCGGTCATCGCCCATACAACCGGGCCGGCCGCCAGCATCATGATGATGGTGAGCACGACCAGCATGGGAAACAGGACGGAAAGCACTTGCCCCGCAAAGGCGATCGCCGCCCGGCGCCCGGCCTCGCTCTCTTCCCCGCCTTCCTGCGCGATGATGCGATTGAACATCGGCACGAAGGCGGCGGAAAAGGCGCCCTCGGCGAAAAGGGCGCGGAACAGGTTGGGCAGGCGCCAGGCGATCAGAAAGGCATCGGACGCAAAGCCCGCGCCGACATAGCGCGCCATCAGCATGTCGCGCACCATGCCGAGCACGCGGCTGACGAGCGTCAGGGCGCCGATGGTTCCCGTCGCGCGGAGCAGGCTCATCGGGTCATGGCGCCCGTCGCTTCAGCAGCAGGTGGTCAGGCGTTGCCGATCGGCATGCCTTCGCCGCCCGCAGCCATCTGCGCCTGCTGCTGCATGTAAAGCGCCCCGAAATCGATGGGATCGAGCAGCAGCGGCGGGAAACCGCCATCCTGCACGGCATCGGCCAGGATGCGGCGCGCGAAGGGGAAAAGCAGGCGCGGCGCCTCGGCATAGAGGAAGGGGCGCATCTGCTCCTCCGGCACGTTGCGCATGCCGAACAGGCCGGCAAAGACCAGCTCAACGGCAAAGGCCGTGCCGGCTTCGCCCGCGGCGGTGGCCGAAACCTTCAGCGCGACCTCGAACACGTCATCGGCAACCTTGTTGTTGCTGATGTTGAAATTCACGTCGATCTGCGGCTGCTCCTGCCACTGATAAACTGCCGGCGAATTCGGATTCTCGAAGGAAAGATCCTTCACATATTGTGCGATGAGGCCGATCTGCGGCTGATTGTCCGCGCCGTTTGCAGTGGTTTCGTCGGTCATGTCGTTCCTGTCCTTCAGGCTGTTGCCGGGCCACCGGCCACCATGCCGCTACCCATAGCTGAAAAGTCGCGGGGGTGGCGTTCCGGCTTTGTCCTCGCCCGGCCGTCCCAGTCGGCGGGCCGCTTAGCAGGCGGGCCGGGGCAGGGCAATCTCCCGCACGCGCCGGCCGCGTCCCCGCATGACACTGCCGCCCGGCCAGCCGGGCCCGGAGCCGAGTCCAGATTGTTGATGCTTTTTTTGCCGCCTCTGGGTAACCTGAACGCCACCCGGGACGTTGCAGGTTTGAATTTGCCGCAAAGACGCCTATGTCTGGTGGGTTCCGGATTGTTTGGAAGGGTTTCGTTCTCGTGACCGTCATTGTCGTCCTGGCCATGATCTTTGCGCTGCTGGCCTTGCGGCTGTTTTCCGTGCTTGGGCGGCGGACTGGCCATGAACAGCAACAGATCCCCGCGCCTGCGGATGATCGGCCGGCAGGCGCCCGCATGCCCGCCGGCGAGCAGCAGGACGGGCGCACGCCCGCCCAGCGCGCTGCCGAAAGCGCCGTCGCCGTACCGGCACAGGCGGGGCTGCGCGCCCTGATCGCCGCCGATCGCAGCTTCGATGTTGCGCAGTTCCTCTCCGGCGCGCGCGCGGCCTATGGCATGATCCTCGAGGCGTTCTGGAAAGGCGATCGCGAGACGCTCAAGAGCTTGTGCGATGCCGACGTCTATGCCGCCTTCGACACCGCGATCACCGAGCGCGAATCGGCCGGCCTGACGCTCGACAACAAGCTGGTGCGCATCGATACGGCCAATATCGTCGACGCGCGCGTGGACGATGGCATGGCCCATGTTGCGGTTCATTTCGAGGCCGATCTGTCTGCCGTGACGCGCGACAGCAACGGCGCGGTCGTCGCCGGCTCGCTGGACGATGCCGTCTCCACGATCGAGACCTGGACCTTCAGCCGCGATCTGCGCAGCCGCGACCCCAACTGGCAATTGACGGAGACGGACGAAGGTTGACGGCCAGGGATGCGGCGCTGCCTCATGCCTGCTTCCGTTCAATCCCGCCCGGCCCGGCCTGGCCGGTGGCTCGCGCTCTTGGCCGCCTGCCTTGCGCTCGCCGCCTGCGGACGGATGATCCCGCCCGGGACGCCGGGCGCCACGCCTGAACCGGGCGTCCGGCCCCAGCCTGCCCAGCCACGCCCCACGCTCCCTCCCGCGCCGACGCCTTTGCCCACCCCGGGCGAGACCGCGGTCGGTCCGGCGGTCGCTGCCGGGATGACCCTGGCGCCGGACATCGAGACGCTGCTGCCGCCCGATACGGAGCGCTTGCGCCTCGCCTTCCGCGCGTTTCGCATTTCCTGCCCCTCGCTCACCAGACGGCGGGACCAGAGCGGCCTGACATCCGCCTCCGACTGGCAGCAGGCCTGCGCGGCCGCCGCCAGCTTCAGCGAGGCCAATGCCCGCGAATTCTTCCGCCGCTATTTCGAAGCCGTGCAGATCGGCGACGGCAAGGCCTTCGCCACCGGCTATTACGAGCCCGAGATCACCGGCTGCCGCCAGCGCATGGCGGGTTGCGAGACGCCGCTCTACCGGCGGCCCCAGGACCTCATCGATGTGGATCTGGGCCTGTTCAGCGACACTCTGAAAGGCCGGCGCATCCGGGGCAAGGTCGATGGCACCAACTTCGTCCCCTATGACGACCGGGCAGCGATCACCAGCGGCGCACTGGCGGGACGCGGCCTCGAAATCGCCTATGCCAACGATCCGATCGAACTGTTCTTCCTGGAGATACAGGGCAGCGGCCGCCTGCGCCTGCCCGACGGCGGCGTGATGCGGGTCGGCTATGACGGGCAGAATGGCCGCGACTATACCGGCATCGGCAAGCTGATGAAGGATCGCGGGCTCATCCAGGCCGGCTCGATGCAGGACATCATGGCCTGGCTGCGCGCCAACCCCGTCGAGGGGCGCGCGATCATGAACGAGAACAAGAGCTACATCTTCTTCCGCGAGCTGACCGGGCCGGGGCCGCTCGGCGCGCTCGGCCTGCCGGTGACGCCGGAAGCGAGCGTTGCGGCTGACCCGACCTTCGTGCCGCTCGGTGCGCCGGTGCTGCTCTCGCTGGACCGGGCGGAAGCCAGCGGCCTGTGGATCGCTCAGGATACCGGCGGCGCGATCAAGGGCGCCAACCGCTTCGACACCTTCTGGGGCGCGGGTGAGCGGGCGCGCGCCGTCGCGGGCGGCATGTCGGCACGGGGCAGCGCGCTGCTGCTGTTGCCCATTGGCACTTACCAGCGCCTGCGCAGCCAGCAAGATGTCACGCCGCCGCCTCTCCCCTGAGGAACAGGCGCTCTGGCAGAAGCTCGCCCGCACGGTGACGCCGCTGCGCCGGAGCCCGGCCCGGGCGAATGATGCCGCAGCCACGCCGCCCGTTCCCGTCGAAGGCCCGGCTGCGAAGGCCGCCGTCTTGCCGCCGGCGACACCAGCAAAGCCGCCCAAGGCGCCGCCGCGCCCCGCGCCGGTTCCCGTGCTCGACACGAGCTGGGAGCGGCGCATCCGATCGGGAAGGCTCGTGCCTGATCACAGCATCGATCTGCACGGGCACAATCTGGCGGCGGCCCATGTCCGCCTCGACCGGGCATTGGGCGATGCGGTGGCACAGGGCTGGCGCGTCCTGCTGGTGGTGACGGGAAAGCCGCGCCCGGCACCGGAACCGGGCGAGACGCGGCGCCGGGGCGCCATCCGGGCGGAAATCGGGGACTGGCTGGCGCGCAGTCCCCATGCGCACCGCATCGCCAGCGTCCGCGCGGCTCATCCCCGCCATGGCGGGGACGGCGCGCTTTACGTCATCCTGCGGCGGCCGGGCTGAGCGCGGCAGCGAGCACGCGCATGTAGATGCGGGTGAGGCCTTCAAGGTCCGGCAGGGCCACCGCTTCGTCCAGCTTGTGCATCGTCGCGTTGAGGAGGCCGAACTCGACGACCGGGCACAGCGCGGAGAGAAAGCGGGCGTCGGACGTGCCGCCGCTGGTGGACAGCTCCGGGACAAGGCCGGTTTCGGCCGTGATGGCGTCGCTCACCAGCGTGGAAAGCGGACCGGGCGGGGTCAGGAACGCCTCGCCGCTGATCTTCGCCTGCAATGTGCCGCCCTCTGCCTCCACCAGCGCCGCGATCCGCGACACCAGTGCCTCGCCGCGATGCAGATCATTGAAGCGGATGGAGAGGCGCGCGGCCGCCCGGGCGGGAATGACATTCGTGGCCGGATTGCCGACATGCAGATCGGTAATCTCGATGTTGCTGGGCTGGAACCAGTCCGTTCCCTCGTCCAGCTCGATCGCCTCGATCGCCGACAGGATGCGGATGAGGCGCGGGATCGGATTGTCGGCCAGATGCGGATAAGCGACATGGCCCTGCACGCCGGGCACGGTGATCCACATGTTGACCGATCCGCGCCGCCCGATCTTGATCGTGTCGCCCAGCCGCCCGACGCTGGTCGGCTCCCCGACGAGACAGAGGTCCGGCACCACGGCCCGCGCGGCCATGTGGCGCATGAGCGCGCGGGTGCCGTGGACCGCCTCGCCTTCCTCGTCGCCGGTGATGAGCAGGCTGATCGTGCCGCCAGCGTTCGGCGTGCGCGCCACGGCGGCGACGAAAGCGGCGATGGCCCCTTTCATGTCCACCGCGCCGCGCCCGTGGAGCAGGTCGCCCCGCCGCTCGGGCAGGAAGGCATCGCTTGTCCAGCCCTCGCCGGGCGGCACCACGTCGAGATGACCGGCGAAAGCGAAATGCGGCCCGTCACCCGATCGGCGTACGGCCAGCAGATTCTCGACCGGCCCGCCTTCCGCCTCGTCGCCATCGACGAAGCGCTCGACCGTGAAGCCCAGCGGCCGCAGCATCGCCTCGAGGCAGTCGAACACCGCGCCGGTGGCGGGTGTGACGGAGGGGCAGGCGATCAGCTTTTCGGCCAGCGCGACGGGATCGGTGAGAGCGGGTGTCATTGCCCCCGCGTTAGCCAAAGCCGGTTCGCATGGGAAGAGAGGGCCGGGAGAAGAGGGGAGCGGGGAATCGTGGCCGCTTGTCCGGCGTCCCCGGCGCTGGCAGGATGCGCAAAACGCTTGAAGGACGCACCATGCCCCGCATCGACATCGACACCGTGCCGCAGGCCAACAGCACCGGCTATCCCGCGCCGTTCGACGCGGCCGTGCAGGGCCGCTGGCACCGGCGGCTCGGCCGCCATGCCGGTCTCACCGCGCTGGGCGTCAGCCATGTCGTCCTGGAGCCCGGCGCATGGTCCTCGCAGCGGCACTGGCACGAAGGAGAAGACGAGTTCCTCGTGATGCTCGATGGCGAAGCCGTGCTGATCGAGGACGAGGGCGAGACAGTGCTGGGGCCCGGCGATTGCGTGGCCTGGGCAGCGGGTGTCGCCAATGGCCATCATCTCGTCAATCGCAGCACGGAACGCTGCACCTTCCTGTGCTTCAGCGCCGGCGATCGCGATGCGGGGGGCGGCTATTCGGACATCGACATGATCTTCACCGCCGATGGCTACAAGCGCCGGGACGGCACGCCCTATCCGACGCGGCCGCTGCCCTGAACCGCCACGAAAGGCGGCTGCGTCTCAGCCCCGCGGAGCGGCGGCGCCTGAATCATCCTCAGCCGGCTCCAGCCGCGCGATGATCCATGTCTCGGCATCGGCCCCGGCGCGCCAGTCGCGCATGAAGGGGTGGTCCAGCACGGCGTCCATATAGGCGCGGGCCGGACCAGGAACGGGGATCGACCAGGTCACGAAGCGCGTGACCACGGGCGCGAACATGATGTCCGCCGCGCCGAAGCCCCCGAACAGGAAATCGCCGCCATGGCCGAACCGTTCGCGCGCATCCTGCCAGAGCGCGACGATCCGCTCGACATCGGCAGCCACATCGGGGCTGGTCTCGCGCGGCGGGAAGACATGACGCAGGTTCATCGGGCAGGCCTGCCGCAGCGCCATGAAGCCAGCATGCATTTCCGCCGAGATGGACCGCGCGAGGGCCCGCGCGGCCTTCTCTTCCGGCCAGAAGCGCGTGCCGCCGGTCAGCGCATCGAGATGCTCGATGATGGCGAGACTTTCCCAGACCGGGCTGTCCCCGTCCCACAGGATCGGCACCTTGCCGCGCGAGGGCGCGAGGTCCGGCAGGGCCTTGCGGGCGGGCCAGTCCGCATCGAAGAGCGGCACGACCACTTCCTCGAAGGGCAGGCCGGATAGTTTCGCCGCCAGCCATCCGCGCAGCGACCAGCTTGAATAGACCTTGTTGCCGATGATGAGCCGGAGCATCGGGCGCTCTCCTCAGTCCAGCGCGCCGATCACGGCCGCGCGCAGTTCCGCCATGCCCATGCCCTTTTCGCTCGACGTGGCGATGATCTGCGGATGCGCGGCCGGGCGCTTGCGCATGGCCGCGGCGGTGCGCTCGATGACGGCGGCAAGATCGCTTGCCTTCACCTTGTCGGCCTTGGTCAGCACGACGCGATAGCTCACCGCCGCCTCGTCCAGCATGTCGAGCAGCGTCTCGTCCACATCCTTGAGGCCATGGCGACTGTCGATGAGCACATGCGTGCGCTTGAGCACTGGGCGGCCGCGCAGATAATCATTCACCAGGAAGCGCCATTGCTTGACGACATCCTTGGGCGCCTTGGCATAGCCATAGCCCGGCATGTCCACGAGCCGGAAGCGCAGCGGACTGCCGACGTCGAAGAAGTTCAGCTCCTGCGTGCGGCCGGGCGTATTGGATGTGCGGGCCAGAGCATTGCGGCCCGTCAGCGCATTGATGAGCGAGGACTTGCCGACATTGGAGCGGCCGGCAAAGGCCACTTCCGGCACGTCCGCGTCCGGCAGGAACTTGAGGCTGGGGGCCGACTTGAGGAACGCGATCGGCCCCGCGAAGATGCGCCGGGCCTCCTCGATGCGATCTGTCTGGTCGGCCTCATCCATCACCAAGTCTCCGTTCATTCAGGATCGCCAGCGCGCCCGGCGCTGGCGCCGGCCGCCGCGCTACTTCGCTTCCGCCGCCGGCTGGCCCAGCACCGGATGCTGGCGATACAGCCACCATTGCTGCGCGATGGTGAGGATGTTGGACGTGCACCAGTAGATGAGCAGGCCCGCGGCGAACGGCGCCATGATGAACATCATCACCCAGGGCATGATCGAGAAGATCTGCTTCTGCATCTCATCCATCGGTGCCGGATTGAGCTTGAACTGCAGCCACATGGTGATGCCCAGGATGACCGCGAGCAGGCCGATGCCGAGGAAGCTGGGCGGCGTGAAGGGAAGCAGGCCGAACAGGTTGAGGATGTGAAGCGGATCAGGCGCGGAAAGATCCTTGATCCACAGATAGAAGGGCTGGTGACGCATCTCCACCGCCAGCATCAGCACCTTGTAGAGCGCGAAGAAGATCGGGATCTGCAGGAAGATGGGCAGGCAGCCGGCAAGCGGATTGACCTTCTCGGAGCGATACAGCTCCATGATCTCCTGCTGCTGCTTGACCTTGTCGTCCTTGTAGCGCTCCTGGATCGCCTTCATCTTGGGCTGGATCGCGCGCATGGCCGCCATGGAGGCGAACTGGCGCTGCGCGATGGGGAACATGAGGCCGCGCACGATGAAGGTGAGGCAGATGATCGCCACGCCGAAATTGCCGATCATCCGGAACAGCCAGTCCAGCAGGTAGAAGATCGGCTTCTCGAACCAGCGGAACCAGCCCCAGTCGATCGCGCGGTCGAAAAGCTGCACGCCTTCCTGATCGGCATAGCGTTCGAGGACCGGGGTTTCCTTGGCGCCCACAAAGAGCCGGCTGGTGGTGGTGACGGTCTTGCCGGGCGCCAGCGCGACGGGGCCATAGGTCATGTCGGCCTGATAGCGCTGGTCCGCGCCCGAACGGAACTGCGCCTCGACCGGGAGAGTCTGCGCCGGAATGAGCGCGGCATGCCAGTAGAGATCCGTGAAGCCCAGCCAGCCCCCCCGGGTGGCGAAGCGCTGGTCGCCTTCCTTGTCGAGCGTCGCGAAGTCGACATCGTAATTGGCGGAGCCATTGAACACGCCGACCGGGCCAGTGTGGATCGTCCAGGTCGAGGGATCGCGCGAATGGCCTAGGCGGGAGAGCAGACCATAAGGCCGCGCCACGACCGCGCCGGTGCCGGCATTCTCGACCGTCTGGGCAGCGGTGATCATATAGTCATTGTCGACCGAGAGGCGGATGAGGAAGCGCTGGCCGCTGCCATTGTCCCAGCGCAGCGTGACCGGGGACTGCGGCGTCAGCGTCTGCCGGTCCGGCGTCCAGACAGTGTCCGCGCCGGGCAGCTTCATGCCCTCGCCGCTCCAGCTGAAGCTCGCGAAATAGGCGTCCTTCGTGCCGCTGGGGCTGAACAGGCGAACCGGCGGCGAATCCTTCTCGATGGTCTGCTTGTGCGTGGGCAGGACGATATCGTCGATGCGCGCGCCGCGCAGATTGATGGAACCGCGCAGCTTGGGCGTCTCGATCGCGACGCGCGGTGCGTCACGCAGCGCCTGCGGCAGCGAGCGCATGGCCTGCGCGGCACCCGGCGCGCCGGGCGCACCCGGAACCGGAGCGGCGTCCGAGGCGGGATCGGCCGGCGCGCTTGCCGCAGGGCGCGGCGCGGGCTGATTGAGCTGGGGGAAGAAATAGCCGGAAATCACGGGCCAGCCGAACAGGATGGCGATCGTCAGCACCACGGCGAGGATGATGTTGCGCTTATCGTTCACGAGTCTCTCTTGCGTCCTGTTCCGTTCCGGCCAGTCATGAGCAGCTAAGGCACTGGATCATGGCCGCATCCGCCCCATGGGTGGCAGCGCAATAGCCGCTTCGCCGCCAGCCAGCCACCCCTTATCGCGCCATGTTTCGCGAGGGCCTCGATGGCATATTGCGAGCAGCTCGGCGAATAGCGGCAGGTGGGCGGCATGAAGCGGCTAGGCCCGATTTGCCAGGCCCGCGCCACGAGGATGAGCGCCCGTGCGATCATCGCTGCGGGTCGGGCTGGCTGACCTCGGGCGAGGGCTTGCCACGCCGGCCGCCGATCTTGCGCAAGGCGCGCGAAAGCTCGCCACGCAGGGCCTGATAATCCCGCTCGATGCCACCCTGGCGACCGATCAACACATGATCGGCCCCCTCGAATCCCTCGGTCGGCAGCAGCTCGGCCGCCAGCATCCGGAACCGCCGCTTCATGCGATTGCGCACGACGGCGCCGCCGATCTTCTTGGTCACGGTGATGCCGAGACGCGGCATCGAATCGCCGTCATGGCGATCACGGACCAGCAGGACGAAGCCGGGCATGGGCGCGCGCAGGCCGCGATTGGCAGCCAGAAAATCAGCGCGGCGGGTCATGCGCCCAAGGACGCGCCGAGGCGCGTCCCCGCCGCGCGAAGAAATCAGGCGGTCAGCTTCTTGCGGCCGCGGGCGCGGCGCGCGTTCAGCAGTTTGCGGCCCGCCGCCGTCGCCATGCGGAGACGGAAGCCGTGGCGGCGCTTCCGAACCAGATTGCTCGGCTGAAAGGTGCGCTTCATCGTTCATTCCTCAACATCGAATCGGTTCTGCAGAATCGACAAAAATGGCCGCCTCGCTCCGGTTAGGGATGAGCGGCCGCCTGTCCGAAGGCGCGCCGATAGGCAAAGCAGGCGGATTTGTCAATCTCGCGGCACGGACATCATGAGGCCCCGGCAACGAGATCGGCCACCGACGTCCCCGCCGCATCAGCCGTCGCATGCGCAGCCCCCGACCTTCTTGCAGACCCTGTCCTTCGCGATGCAGCTGTCGCCGCACGCCTTGCCGGCGCGGCAGATCTTGCAGCATCTTTCCTGTGCACAGGCGGGCTCCAACGTCGCCGATCCGACGGTCGCGAGGAGGCCGCACAGCAGCAGTGTGCGAAGCATCCCTCTCATGCCCTCATTCTATGCCATTTGCCCGGCGCGGGGAAGCGGAGAGGCTCTGCCGGGTCATGCACGGAATGGGTGGAAACGAAGCGGGAACATCGCTAGACCCGCGCCATGATCGCGCATCTCAAGGGCCTGCTCGTCTCCACCGGGGCGGATAATGCCGTCGTCGACGTCGGCGGCGTGGGCTATCTGGTCGGCATGTCCACGCGCAGCCTCGCCGCCCTCGGCCGGGCGGGCGAGCATGTCATGATCCATACCGAGATGCTGGTCGGCGAAGAGTTCATCCGGCTGGTGGGCTTTGCCAGCGAAGCGGAGCGGGACTGGTTCCGGCTGCTCACCAGCGTGCAGGGTGTCGGCGCGCGAGTCGCGCTGGCCATCCTCTCGGTGCTCGACCCCAATGAGCTGCATCGCGCCGTCGCCGCGCAGGACAAGGCGATGGTGGCACGCGCCAATGGCGTGGGCCCCAAGCTTGCCGAGCGCATCGTGCGCGAACTCAAGGACCGGACGGGCACGATCGCGAGCGGTCCGCTGCCCATCGGCGGGGGGCAGGGCGGGATCGCGCCGGCGGCCGGGAGCGGCGTGGAAGCCGACGCCATGGCCGCGCTCGCATCCCTCGGCTTCCGGCCGGGCGAGGCAAGCCTTGCGGTGAGCGCGGCACTGGCGGAGCTGGGGGAAGACGTCAGCCTCGACAGGCTAGTGCGACTCGCGCTGCGCAAGGCCGCGAAATGAGGACGAGGCGCCGTTTCCGCGCACGCGCTGTTCCATATCGAGGGAGACGAATTGTCATGCGGTTACCGGTTCTTCTGTTCGCCGGCGTGGCGCTGCTGCCCGCCGCTATGCCTGCCGCCGCCCAGGGACCAGCCTTCCGCCCCGGCCCGGTCTTCACCGACTTCGGCCAGACCGCGCCGGTGGACAGCGACCTCGTGATCCCGCCGGATGCGCAACTCAGGATCGCCTTCGACGCGAAGGACGCCGCGCCGGCGGGAGAGGTGAACAAGACAATCAACAGCGCCGCGCGCTTCATCAACATGCATGTCGCGGCCGGCGTGGCGCCTGACCGCATCAAGGTCGCCGTGGTCGTCCACGGACCGGCGAGCTGGGACGTGGTGCGGGACGCGGCCTATCGCGCGCACAAGGAGGGGGGCGCCAATGGATCGGCAAGCGCTGTGGCGCAGCTTCTGGAGAAGGGCGTGGACATCTATCTCTGCGGCCAGAGCGCCGCGAGCCTCGGCATCGCCAAGGACGACCTGCTGCCGGGTGTGAAGCTCGCGCTTTCCGCCATGTCGGCGCATGTCCTGCTCCAGCAGCAGGGCTATGCGATCAACCCGTTCTGAACGGCCAGGATGATGATGCGGGGCTCGACAGGCAGCGGAGCGGAGCGCAAGGGCAGGGCATGACTGCATCCGATCGCCTCACGACGGGCACGCGCATCGCCGAGGATGCCGATGCCGCGCTGCGCCCCAAGACACTCGACGAGTTCGTCGGCCAGAAGGGCGCCCGCGAGAATCTGCGCGTGTTCATTGCCGCCGCGAAAGCGCGGGGCGAGGCGCTGGACCATGTGCTGTTCTTCGGCCCCCCGGGGCTCGGCAAGACCACGCTCGCCCAGATCGTCGCGCGCGAGCTGGGCGTGGGCTTTCGCGCCACATCCGGGCCGGTCATCGCCAAGGCGGGCGATCTCGCGGCGCTGCTCACCAATCTGGACGAGGGCGACGTCCTCTTCGTCGACGAGATCCACCGGCTCAGTCCGGCCGTGGAGGAAATCCTCTATCCGGCGATGGAAGACCGCGCGCTGGACATCATGATCGGCGAAGGGCCCTCCGCGCGCTCGGTGCGGATCGACCTGCCCCGCTTCACGCTGGTCGGCGCGACGACGCGGCAAGGGCTGCTCACCACGCCGCTGCGCGATCGCTTCGGCATTCCGGTACGCCTAAGCTTCTACACGGTCGAGGAGCTGGAGCTGGTCATCAGCCGGGCGGCGCGGCTGCTGGCCCTGCCCATCGCGCCGGACGGCGCCACCGAGATCGCCCGCCGCTCGCGCGGCACGCCGCGCATCGCCGGCCGGCTGCTGCGGCGCGTGCGGGACTTTGCGCATGACGCCGGCCACGAGACGGTGGACGCCCGTGCGGCGGACCATGCGCTTTCCCGGCTCGACGTGGACCGGCTCGGCCTCGACCTCATGGACCGGCGCTATCTGCACATGATCGCGGACATCTACAAAGGCGGGCCGGTGGGGGTGGAAACGCTGGCGGCGGGCCTGTCCGAGCCGCGCGACACGATCGAGGACGTGATCGAGCCCTATCTGCTCCAGCTCGGCTTCATCGCCCGCACCGCGCGCGGCCGCATCCTCAATGCGCCCGGCTGGAAACATCTGGGACTGACACCGCCGGAAGGCGGTCAGGACGCGCTGCCCGGCCTGCTCTGAGCGGACGGTACAGCCGCACGTCAAATTCACGCCCGATCCGCGATTTTCCGCCGTTCGGAAACGGGCAGGCAGGTGCGTTTCCGGACACATCAGGACATATAAAACAGGCCTCGCGAAAAGGGCCCAGGGCTCTTATTTCCGTTTCGCTTTGAAACGGAAGTCCACGCTCACGCCGTCCTTGATTTCGCCGGTATCCGCCCACTGGCCGGAGCCGACGCCAAAGGCGGTGCGGCTGAGGCTGGCGGTGCCGGCGGCGGTGGCATCCTTGCCATCAATGTCCAGCGTGAAGTCCAGATTGACCGGCCGCTCCCGCCCATGCAGCGACAGCACGCCCGCCGCGCGATAGGCCTTGCCCCCGCGAGAGCTGATGCCGGTCGAGCGGAACGTCGCGCGCGGATGGGCCGCAACGTCGAAAAACCCGTCGCTGCGGAGCGTATCGTCCCGCTGGGCATCCGCCGTATCCACCGAGGCGAGATCGATCGTCACGCGGATGCGCGACCCGGGAAGGTCCTCGGGCGAGAAGACGATATCGGCATCCCAGCGCGAGAAGCTGCCGTCGATGGCCGAACCTGCATAATCCGCCCGGAAACCGAGACGGCCGCCCGGCTGGACCTGCCATGGCACGGCGGGACGCGCCTGCTCCGCCGCGGGCGTGGCCTCGGGCGCCGGCTCGGCGGCCGCCGGCGCATCCTGCGCGCGCGCCGCGTTCGATCCCGTCGCCATGGCCTGCGCCGCGTTGGCGAGCGCCGCCGGTGCCTCGCCCGGCTGGTCGGCAGCCTCCGCGCCGTTCGCCTGCGCGGAAGGGGCCCCGGCGGCTGCGCTCTCTCCCGGCGCAGGCGCGAAGGAGAGGCGCTGCGCCGCGACGAAGGCCAGCCCCGCCCCGATCAGCACGGCGAGGGTCGCCACGCTGAGCGCCGGACGCGTGGAGAGCGCGCGCGGCATCATCCGCGCGATCAGGTCATCCCCCATGAAATGGTGGCGCAGCGCCCCGGCGACATGGAGCAGGAACAGCCCCACGAACAGCCAGGCGATCAACCCATGCGCTGTCTCGGCCGGCTCATTCCAGCCGCTGCCGAGCGGCAGGTGCGGCCATGGCAGGATGCCGAGGAACAATGTCGGCACCTTGACCGGCGCCGTCGAGACGATGATCCAGCCCGTGATTGGCCCGGCGATCATCACCCCATACAAGAGCACATGGACGGTATGGGCAAGGAATGCGACGGCCGGGCTGGCCGGCACCGGCGCCGGACGCCGCACCGCCAGCCGGATGCCGAGGCGGGCCAGCGTCAGCAGCAGGATCGCGATGCCGACGCTTTTGTGAAGCTGATAGGCGGCGAACTGCGGCAGGCCCGCCAAATCCTCCAGCCGCCAGCCGAGCGAGAGCTGGAACAGCAGCAGCGCGGCCAGCAGCCAGTGCAGCGCAATGGCGGAACGCGCATAGCGGGCGGGGGACATGGAAACATGCATGGCCGAACTCTCCCATATGCCACGGCCGGTGCCGCCGACACCCCGGAGGTGCCAGCCACGCGGCGGATTGGCAAGCCGGATCGGCGGGCAAGAGGCAGGGGCCACACGCCCAGCGTTCGTTTGACTGGACCGACAAATCCGCGCCGAGCCCGACGGAGAATTGTACGGGAAAAGGCAGTAAAGCCTCATAGATGCGAATGACGAAACCGCTCGAACTATTTCGCTGGATCAAGCCGTCTCTATATTGTCTTATGCTCCGGAGCCATTGGGGGAAGGCGTCGGTCCCGGCCGACGGGACGTAGCGTGAGCCTGCTAGCTGAACACAACATACCATTTGCTGCGGCCCTGCTGCTCATGGCGCTGCTTGCCCTCCTGCAAGCCCTGGGACTGAGCGGCATCGAACTTGACCCGGAGGCCAGCGCGGATGCCGACACCAGTGGGCCGCTCGACGGATTGCTGAGTGTCGCCGGCGTTCGGCACGTTCCCTTCATGATCTGGCTGGCCAGCCTGCTTCTCCTGTTCGCCGGCTCTGGTATCGGAATTCAGTCCATCGCGATCGACCTGCTGGGCGGTCCGCTTAATCGCTGGATAGCGGCAGCAGCGGCGTGCGTGGTGTCTCTCCCAGCGACGGCCATGTTGTCGCGTCCGCTGTCACGCATATTACCCCGCGATGAAACGACAGCCGTCGAGCTGGAAAGTCTCGTCGGCCGTCGGGCGACGATCACGCTCGGCAGAGCGTCAGCCGGCTCGCCCGCCCGCGCCATCGTCAAGGACCGCTTCGGCCACCCGCATCATGTCATGGTGGAACCGCACGATGCGGCCGGCGAGATTCGCGACGGTGAGATGGTGCTGCTTGTCCGGCGGGAAAGGGAAACATTTTATGGTGTGCCACTGCAGGACTGGCAGCTAACACCAATGGATTAGAATCATCCGGGGGAAGGCAGTGTTCGGCACGTTTACTGACATCGCGATTCTGGCAGGCACAGTTCTGCTGTTTGTGTTGATCGTGGCTTTCACGATCGCGCGGCTTTACCGGCGCGCCACTAAGGAAGTCGGTTTCGTACGGACGGGCTTTGGCGGCGAGAAGGTTGTATTGAACGGGGGCGCGCTCGTGCTCCCGGTTCTCCACGAGACCATGCCGGTCAACATGAACACCGTGCGCCTGGCCGTCGAGCGCAAGAACTCTGATGCGCTCATCACTCTCGATCGACTGCGCATTGACGTGAAGGCCGAATTCTATGTCCGCGTGCGGCCGGATGCAGGGTCGATCGCTATGGCTGCTCAAACGCTGGGCCAGCGGACAATGAATCCTGAAGCGCTCAAGGACCTGGTGGAAGGAAAATTCGTGGATGCGCTTCGGTCGGTCGCGGCCGGCATGACGATGAACGAGCTGCACGAGCAGCGCGCGGAATTCGTGCAGAAGGTGCAGCAGGTCTCTTCCAACGATCTGGCCATGAACGGCCTCGAGCTTGAATCGGTATCATTGACCGGCCTCGACCAGACAAGCATCGAACATTTCAATGCGAACAATGCCTTCGACGCTGAAGGCCTTACCAAGCTGACCGAGCAGATCGAAGCGCGTAAGAAACTGCGCAATGACATCGAGCAGGACACCCGGGTACAGATCGAAACCAAGAATCTTGAGGCCGACAAGCGCTCGTTCGAGATTGCCCGCGACCAGGAATATGCCCGGCTGGAGCAGGAGCGCGAGGTCGAGGTGCGGCGGGCCGCGCAAGCCGCTGAAATCGCCCGGGAACAGGCAGTGCGAAATCAGGAGTCCGAAAGCGCGCGGATCAACGCCAAGCGAGAGGTCGACTCCCGACAGATCGAAGCCGATCGAACCGTGGAAGAGGCAAGGATCCTGCAGAAGCAGGCGCTGGAAATTGCCCGCCAGGAACAACAGATCGCGGTCCAGAACAAGAGCCGCGAGGAGAGCCAGGCAAAAGCGCTCGCCGATGAAGCACGGGCCAAGGCGGTTGCTGCTGAAGAGGCGGTCACGACCAGTCGCGAAACCGAGGTGGCTGAGCGTGGCAAGCGAATCGAACTGATCGAAGCAGCCAAGCAGGCTGAACGTGACGCAATTCGCATCAAGGTTGATGCGGAAGCAGAAAAGGATGCGGCCACCAACCGTGCCGAGGCCATACGACGCGAAGCAGAAGGTCAAGCCGACGCCGCCAAGCTCACCGCCGAGGCAGACCGCGTCCGCTTCGAAGTCGAGGCAGCGGGCCAGCGGGCGGTAAACGAGGCAGCGAACATTCTGTCGCTTGAACAGATCAGCCTCCAGATGAAGCTGGCCCTTCTCAAGGTCCTCCCGGAACTGGTCCGCGAAAGCGCTAAGCCATTGGAAGCGATCGATTCCATCAAGATCGTCCAAGTCGATGGCCTCACACAGCGCGGCGGGAATGCCGAGAGTGGAAGTGGCAGCAGTTCGAAGTCCGGTGGGAACCTTGCAAACGATGCCGTGGCGGCCGCCCTATCCTACCGGGCACAAGCACCGATCCTCGATGGGCTCATGAAAGAGTTGGGCCTGGACGGCTCCTCACTGGCGGGCTTGATGGCTCAGCCCGCGATTGGCGAAGGTGCCACCCAGGCAGCAGAAGGCGGCGCGGGTGCAGTCGGGCGTGCGGAAGGAGCCGCGGAACGGCCCAAGTCGGGATAAGGCCATCCAAGAGTCAGGAAGCTGCGGAATAATTCGGGACTGTCAGCCCTTCCGTGCGCGACAGACGATTGAACTTTGGGCCGCCGTGGCTCTGGCATCCCATAGGGTCGTCGCTCGCTCGATGGCGGCCAGCGAGGTTCCGTCATGTCGTCGGCATGCGCGGCTCGTTCCGGTGGCGTGCGCCACGGGTCGCCCCGCCATTCTTTCCCCAAACGGCCCGGCGCTGCGTTCTTGCGCGCCGCCCGCAGCGCGCTAAGGTCACGGCAGCACTGATAATGCCGGCTGACGTGGGAGTCGCCTCTGCAGGACCTGGCCGGCAGAAGCAGTATCAGCGGGGAGATGGGTGCGCATGCCGGCGACGATCGACTTCAGGATGCTGGTTGCCCGATCCCCCAATGCCTATGTCGTGCTTGATCGCGAATTGCGGCTCGTGTGGATGAACGATGCCTATCTCAAGGCCACCATGCGGACGCGCGAGGAGCTGGTCGACCGCACGATGTTCGAGGCCTTTCCCAGCGACCCGGACTCGGAAAGCTACAAGCTGCTGGAAGGCTCGCTCCGGCGCGTGCTCGACACCGGGCAGACGGACGAGCTGGCGCTCATCCGCTACGACATCAGCCGGCCGGACGGCGGCATGGACCAGCGCTACTGGAGCGCGACGCACACCCCGCTGCACGATGCGGATGGCGAGGTGCGCCACATCCTCCAGCACACCGTCGACGTGACCGAGCTCGAGAGCCTGCGCGCGATGCGGGACGAGATGGGCCTCGTCCAGCGCGCCAATGCGGTGCAGGCGCGCAATCTGGACCTCAGCCAGGAAAGCGAGCAGCTCAAGGCCCTGTTCGACCAGGCGCCCGGCTTCATGGCGGTGCTGAGCGGGCCGCGCCACGAAGTCCGCCTCGCCAACCGCGCCTATCTCCGCCTCGTGGGGCAGCGCAACCTGATCGGCCGGCCGGTCGCCGAGGCGCTGCCGGAAATCGTCGCGCAGGGCTTCATCGCGCTGCTCGATACGGTGCGCGAGAGCGGGCAGCCCTATGTCGGCCGCAACCAGCGGATCCTGCTCGCCAATGAGGGGCCCGAAGGAGACGAGGAACGCTTCCTCGACTTCATCTATCAGCCGATCTTCGATGGCGCCGGCGCGGTGACGGGCATCTTCGTCCAGGGCAATGACGTGACGGAGCAGGTGCAGGCGCAGGAGCAGCAGGAACTGCTCATCCACGAGCTGAACCACCGGGTGAAGAACACGCTCGCGGTCGTGCAGGGGCTTGCGACCCAGTCCTTCCGGGGCATCCCGGGATCGGAGCAGGCCCGCACGACCTTCGATGCCCGGCTCACCGCGCTGGCGGCAGCGCACAGCCTGCTCACCGCGCAGAGCTGGCAGGCCGCGCGGCTGGTCGACACCGTGCGCAGCGCGATCGAGGCCACGGCCGGATCGGACAGCGCGCGCTTCCACCTCGCCGGGCCGGACATCCGGCTACCCCCGCAAGCGGCGATGGCCATGGCGATGGTGGTGCATGAGCTGAGCACCAACGCCATCAAATATGGCGCGCTCTCGGCCGGCGAGGGGCGAGTGGACCTCGCCTGGACGGTGGAGGAGGAAGAGCATCACTGCCGGCTGGCGATCGAGTGGCGGGAGCGGGGCGGCCCTCCGGTGGAGCCGCCCACGCGGCGCGGCTTCGGCACGCGGCTCATCCAGCGCGGCATAGCGCCCGGGCTGGGCGGGGCCGTGGCCCTGCACTTCGAGCCAGAGGGCCTGCGCTGCACGATCGACGCCCGCATCCCGAAGAGCCCGGCATGACGATGCGCGGCCTCGCCATCCTCATCATCGAGGACGAGCCCATCCTCGCCCTTGCCCTGGAGGACATGCTGGAAAAAGCGGGCGCCAGCCCGATCCTCGCCGACACGCTCGCGGAAGCGACGGAGATGATCGCGCGCCAGCCTCCCGATGCGGCGATCCTGGACGTGAATGTGCACGGCGAGCAGAGCTATTCGGTTGCAGCGGCGCTGGCCGAGCGGCGCATCCCCTTCATCTTCGCGACCGGCTATGGCGACGCCATGCACGAGGATGCCCATGCGCAAGTGCCCACCGTCGCGAAACCCTACAGCTTCCGCGACATCGAACGCGCCCTGAAACGCGCGCAGGGGATGTAAGGCGGACGAGGAAGGGTGCGGACATCATCGGCGCACGAGGCGACTGTGGCCGGGGACGGGGCAGGGCCGAGGGTGGGAGCAGGATGGCCGCAACAGCGGACAAAGAGGCCGAGATGCTCGTTCACCCAACCGATCTGCGGCGGATCATAGCTTATGCGAGGCGCGGACCGCGGCAATTGCCGTGTCGAGGGCTTCGGACACCTGTTGCAGGCTCGCGGGCGGGCCATCCGGACCGCGACGCCCCGACGTGTTGCAGCATGGCTCGAATGCGGTGATCAGCTTCTTCTCGATCTGGTCGATCCAATCCTTCTGAATGGCCTTCTTGCTCACCAGCGAGGCAGGCGGCATGAGCCGGCGATAGGCAAAGGTCAGGCGGCGAAAGAGTTCGTCAGGGGTTGCACCGCGGAGCACATCCCAGTGCCTTGCCGCGAAACGGGCCTTTCTCTCGGTCGCACAAAAGGCGCCATTGGGCCCCAGCGCGGTTTCAGGCCCTCCCCCCGAACGCACTCGGTCACCCTGCTCGCGTGCCCTCGCGAGATCTCGGGCGATCTCATGGTCAAGGCCGTCGATGATGGCGCGCAGCGGACGATCGTTGAAAAACAGCTGATCGGAACGCAGCGTAAATCCGACAATATGCTTGAAGGCACGATCGATAACGTGGCCGCCGAACGGATCGTGAGCGAGACCGCTGTAAGCGCCGATGTAGATCAGCGCCCGGTCCCAGAAGCAGGTATAAATGCCGGGCCCCGCAAGGTCCCCGGGGTCCGTCTTTGTGCCCTTGATGACATTCGCGGTCAGATTGGCCCATGCAGGCATATGCTGGTGCGCCACGCCCTGAGTGATGGTGCAAAGGCGGCGAAGATCAACCTCTATCATGATGGCTCCTGCTGCGGATTGACGCCTCCCCTATCGGAGTTCTGCTAAACGGCAAGTTAAGCAGGTCACCGGACCAAGCCTTCTACGATCTCGAGAGGCTTTTGCGTCAACGGACAGGAAAAGGAACTGTGACGGGATGGTCCTCGATGGTCTGCTCGGGCGCGTGCTCGATCCGTCGCGGCTGCAGATGTTGCTCGCGAATATTCCCTACCGTTCGGATGATGCTGAAAAGCGTCGCAAGGATGATCTGGAACGCGTCCGCCGGGAGCGCGTGTCGCTGGATCCACTACGGTCCTGAAAGCGGCTGCCGCAAAGAGCGGCATGGGCGGTGCTACCGCCGTTCATGGTTTTGACAGAAAATGGTGCCCCACAGACGACAAGGATGGGCGCTCAAATCACTGCGAATTTTCTATTGATCGCGCGTAACAGGGGCGGCGTCGAAAGGTCGTGATCCGACCCCGCGCTAGAACCGGACGTTCAATCCCTCGCGTCGCGGAGCGCTTCCAGTTCGGCTAGCCTCACCGGGTCGCCGGCGGCAAGTGTTTCCTCAAGATAGAAGCTATAGGGTATGTCGAGCACCAATTTGTGGGCCTCGCCGCTATATTCTGAGGCAATCACAGGAAAAGCATCGACCAGTTGTCGAAGAAAAGCTTTGTCCAAATCCTGAAGCCTCGCTGCCACATCCTCCATCATGAGGACAGCTGCATCAGGATCAAGAACATCATCATCGGTGAGATCCAGAAACAATATGAAATCAGCGATAATCCGCGCCACCCCTATTGCGCTCATGGCTTCACCACCCTCACCTTGATGTTCGTGATCTTCATCTCTTTAAACAACTTGAGCGCAGCGATTCGCTCGGCTTCATTGGGCACTTCCCAAGTTCCAATGGCCCGATTATGCGCCAGTGCTTCCGACTGCCGCAATAACTGGGCACGCGCCCTGGGACGGTTCACGACCCTGAACTTTCGGTCGATCACATATTCGCCCTGTACGCCATCGAACTTGACCGGCCGCTTCGAGCCATCCGGCATCGTCCGCATCAACGTGGGCGCCTGACCGGGCCGAGCGCCCGTCGCGGCATCATTATATCGCTTCGCTGGCGTTTCGCGGCCGAGGTTTTTCTTAACCCAGCCGATCTGCGGCGGCTCCCGGCGGTCAAGCCACAGAGAAAAGCTCTTAGATAGTTACCTATTGGCCTGTCGGAATCCGGCTTTCCCGCCGGTTTCGAAGAAATGGTGCCGCTTAGGTGACTCGAACACCTGACCCTCGCATTACGAATGCGATGCTCTACCGGCTGAGCTAAAGCGGCTCCGGTGGACCGGCCTGCGGTCCTTCTGCGCGAGGGCCTTTGGTGAAGGGCTTTCCCGCGCAGCGGCGGCGCTTAACAGCAGTGGTGGCGCGTGGCAAGCCATTAGAGTGCGGGCCGGGGCATCGGTGCGGGCGGACGAGCGGGCGCGGGCCGGCGCGTGCGATCCTCCGGCATGGCGCCCGATCCCGCCGGATCGGGACGATCGCGTGGCCCGGCGCGGGACAACAGTCCTAATGAGCGGTTACGATCCGGCCCCGCCTTTACCCCGAATTTACCCTTCCGTGCGCAAGTGTCCGGCCAATCGCAACGGCGGATCGACGAGTCAGACCATGGATGCACAGGGGCACAGCGCGGCCGAGGAGGCCATAATGCTGGACGACGCAATGGACGCGCCGCCTATCGTCCGCTTCGACGAGCGCCGGATGCACATCCGCGCCTATAATTACTGGGCATCGCTGCTGGGCGACCGCTCGCTGCCCAATATCGAGGATCTCAATCCCGCCGAGATCCACGATTTCGGCTCGCATAGCGTGCTGCTGGACTTCACCAGCGGCATCGACGACCCGACGATCGCTTTCCTCGGCAGCGCGCTGGCCGCGCAGTGCGACCTGACGAGCCCGGTCAGCCGTGTCAGCCAGATCCCGGCGCGCACGCTGCTCTCGCGCATCACCGACCATTATCTCCAGATCATCGCCAATGCCGCGCCGAT
The DNA here is from genome assembly GCF_000283515.1 of Sphingobium sp. SYK-6. Classification (GTDB taxonomy): domain Bacteria; phylum Pseudomonadota; class Alphaproteobacteria; order Sphingomonadales; family Sphingomonadaceae; genus Sphingobium; species Sphingobium lignivorans. The sequence goes on along the minus strand of NC_015976.1, from coordinate 17,616 downwards.
CGGCTTCGAGGCGGAATTCACCAACCAGCGCGGTGCCGAGATTCTCTATCGCGGCATCATGATGCCCTTCTCGACCGACGACGACACCATCGACTTCGTCTATGGCGTCATCAACTGGAAGGAAGTGGTCACCGAGGACCTGGCCGACAGCATCGCCGCGGAAGTCGCCGCGGCCGGGCCGGGTGCGCTGGCCATGCCGACCGGCGTGCCGGTCTGGTCCGACGGCCCCACCAGCTTCGACCTCGGTCCCGACGATGGCTTCGACGACCTCGATGAGACGCCGACGGCCGAGGACGGGATGTGGGACAATGCCGCGCTCGACCTCACGCCCGACCTCATAGACCATTCCGACAGCGAGACGGCGCTGGGCGATTCGCTGGCGCAGGCACGCGAGGCCGCGGCAGCCGCCAACGCCAGCGAGGGCCGCACGCGCCATGCCCTCTATCGCGCCATCGGCCTCGCCCACGCCTTCGCGGCCGTGGCAGCCGCACGGCCGGACGACTATGCCGAGCTGCTGGCCGATTCCGGCATCGAGGTGCAGCCGCGCAGCCCGCTGACCGCGCTCGCCAAGCTCGTCTTCGGCGCGGACTATGACAAGACCCGCCTCGCCGAGTTCGTCTGCGCGATCGACCATGCGCTGGCCGAGGGCATGGAGCCCGGCGCGCTGACCCAGTATCTCCACAGCATCCCCGGGGGGCTCAAGGGGCTGGTCGCCAGCGTGCGCGCGCGTCGTCGCGGCGCCAGCGTGCCGACGCGCCCGGCAGCCGGCAGCCGCGCCCGGCGCAAGCTGCGCGGAGCCGGCACGATCACCCCCGAAGCACTGCCCTTCGACGAGACGGGCCTCGCAGTCGTCATCCTGCGGCGGGACGCGGACGGGCAGCTCGCCATGGTGGCCGCGCTCGACCAGGAAGACCGGCTGACCGGCCGCGTCTATGCCGCCGCCGCTCGAAAGGTCTGAGTTTTCCCCTCGCCCTGCCGCGAAGGGCAGAGGCCGAGTTGCGGTTTTATCGTCAGAGGTCTAACGCAAGAAAATAACACCGGCGCCAGTCGCGCGCCGCGACCCCTTCGACGCGACCATCGAGAGAGGATGGCATGAGCGCAACACTCACTTCCGAAGCATCGACGACTTTCCACATCGCCAAGGCCCTCGCGGACGGGCTGCACGGCAGCGAACGGGACGCGCTGAGCGGCAGCGCGCTGGACGCCGCCGCGCAATTCGTCAGCGAAGCGGCGGCCGTTCGCAAGGACGGCGAATCCGTCATCCTGATCGACAGCAGCAGCGACGAGCTGCGGGGCGACGCCGTGACCCGGCGCCAGCGGCTGGTGATCATCAATGCCGACAAGCCCTTCCTCGTGGACAGCATCGGCAATTGCCTGAGCGACGCGGGGCTGGTGATTCACCTGCTCGCGCACCCGATCCTCCCCGTCCGGCGCGACGCGGAAGGCCGCCTCACCGCCATCGGCGACGATGACGGCGCGACGCGCGAATCCTTCATCTACATCGAGACCGACCGGATCGATGCGCGAGGCCGGCAGGCCCTGGCGCGCGCGCTCGAACTCACCCTCGCGCATGTGCGGGCGGCCGTGGGCGCCTGGCGCAGCATGGTCGACGCGATGAACGCGGATGCCAACCGGCTGGGCGCGGGCGAAGGCGGCGACCTGCTGCGCTGGCTGCAGAAGGGCAACCTGACCCAGCTCGGCCACGAACAGCGCGACCGGGAAGGCAATGTCAGCCGCGCCAAGGGCATCAGCACCTTCGCCGACGAGCCGCTGATCGCCCGCAGCCGCATCGCCGATGCCTTCGCCTGGTTCGAGGCCGGCCATGCCGGGCCGCTGATCCTCAAATCCAACCGCATGTCGCGCGTGCATCGCCATGTGCTGATCGACCTGTTCATCGTGCCGGTGCGCGAGGGCGAGGAGATCACCGCGCTCTCCATCCATGCCGGCTTGTGGACGAGCGCCGCGCTCGCTGCCCGGCCCGAGGAAATCCCGGGCCTGCGCGACACGCTGTTCGGCCTCATGGCCCGCTTCGGCTACGATCCGACCGGCCATGCCGCCAAGACGATGGTGCATGCGCTCACCACCCTGCCGCACGACATCATGATGGCTTTCCAGCCGGAGGACCGCGAGCGCGTGACGCTGACCGCGATGTCGCTGGCGGACCGGCCCCGGCCCAAGCTGGAGCTGGTGAGCGACGCGCTGGACCGGCATCTCTTCGCCTTCGTCTGGATGCTGCGCGACGACCTCTCGACCACGCGCCGCGAAGCCATTGGCGGGATGCTCGCCAGCGCGGCCAATGCGACGCTGCTCGGCTGGTCCATCGCGCTGGAGGACAGCGGCCTTGCGCTGGTGCGCTTCACGTTCGACGTGCGCGACGGCGGCCACATGCCGGACGCCGAGGCGCTCGACCATCAGCTCGAGCGGATGCTGCGCGGCTGGGTGCCGGCCGTCGAGCAGGGATTGCTCGACCTGGGCGAAACCACGCGCGCGGCGATCCTCGCCCAGCGCTACGCGCCGGGCCTGCCGCTCTCCTACCGGGAAAGCGCGGGAGCCGAGGAAGCGGCGCGGGACATCCTCGCCCTGCACCGGCTGCCGGGGCCGGGCACCCGCTCCGTGCGCTTCTACCGCATCGCATCGGACGGTGAGAGCCGGCTGCGCGTGAAGATCTACAGCCTCGAGCCGCTGGTGCTTTCCGAAGCCGTGCCGGCGCTGGAGAATTTCGGCTTCCGGGCGCTCGACGAGCGGAGCACCGGCGTCGGCGCCGACAGCGCGCTCGGCCACATCCAGCGGTTCGCGCTCGAACGGCAGGACGGCGGCCCGGCCGCGCCCGTGCTTGACCGCGCCGAGATCGTCGGCGAAGCGCTCGACGCCGTGCTGGAAGGACGGGCCGAGAATGACAGTTTCGCCGAGCTCATCGTGACGGCGGACATCGGCCCGCGCGACATCATCATCCTGCGCGCGATCTTCCGCTACCTGCGCCAGACGGGCATCTCCTACGGCCTGTCCACCGTGGTCGATTCGCTCGGGCGGGAAGCGCGCATCGCGCGGATGCTGGTGGACCTCTTCCACGCGAGGCACAACCCGGAGCGCCGCGGGGACAAGGATGCGGCGGCCGCGCTGAATGCCGAGATCGACGCGGCGCTCGAGGGCGTGAACGGGCTGGACGACGACCGCATCCTGCGCCTCTATCGCGCCGTCATCTGCGCGACGCTGCGCACCAATGCCTTCTCGCCCGCCGCGCAGGAAGCGCTGGCCTTCAAGATCGACAGCGCGCAAGTGCCGGGCCTGCCCCGGCCGCTCCCCTGGCGCGAGATCTGGGTCTATTCGCCGCGCGTCGAGGGCATCCACCTGCGCGCCGGGCGCGTCGCCCGCGGCGGCCTGCGCTGGTCCGACCGGCGCGACGACTTCCGCACCGAGATCCTGGGGCTGATGAAGGCCCAGCGCGTGAAGAACGCCGTCATCGTGCCGACCGGCGCCAAGGGCGGCTTCTATCCCAAGATGCTGCCCAATCCCGCCGCGGACCGCGACGCCTGGCTCGCCGAAGGCACCGAGAGCTACCGGATCTTCATCCGCTCGCTGCTCTCCGTCACCGACAATCTGGTGAAGGGCGAGGTGGTCCATCCCGAGAATGTCGTCATCCATGACGGCGAGGACCCCTATTTCGTCGTCGCGGCGGACAAGGGCACCGCAACCTTCTCCGACGTGGCCAACGCCATCGCCATCGAGCGCGACTTCTGGCTGGGCGATGCCTTCGCCAGCGGCGGCTCGAACGGCTATGACCACAAGGCGATGGGCATCACGGCGCGCGGCGCCTGGATCAGCGTGCAGCGCCATTTCGCCGAAATGGGAATCGACGTGCAGAAGGAAAGCGTGCGCGTCATCGGCGTGGGCGACATGTCCGGCGACGTGTTCGGCAACGGCATGCTGCTCAGCAAGGCGATCAAGCTGGTCGCTGCCTTCGACCACCGCCACATCTTCATCGATCCCGAGCCCGATCCGGCGGCGAGCTGGAAGGAACGGGCGCGGCTGTTCAAGCTGCCCCGCTCAAGCTGGGACGATTATGACCGCAAGCTCATCTCGAAGGGCGGCGGCGTCTTCCCGCGCTCGCTCAAGAGCATCCCGCTCAGCCGGGAAATGCAGGCCATCGTCGGGACCAGCGAAACGTCGATGGAGCCCACCGCGCTGATCTCCGCCCTGCTGCGCGCGGAAAGCGACCTCATCTGGTTCGGCGGCATCGGCACCTACATCAAGGCGGCCGGGCAGAACAACGCGGACGTGGGCGACGGCGCCAACGACCGGCTGCGTGTCGACGCCGAGGATGTGCGAACCAAGGTGATCGGCGAGGGCGCCAATCTGGGCGTGACTCAGGCCGGGCGCATCGCCTTCGCGCTGCGGGGCGGGCGGATCAACACCGACTTCATCGACAATTCGGCCGGCGTCGATTGCTCGGACAATGAAGTGAACATCAAGATCGCGCTCAACAAGGAAATGGCCGAGGGCCGCCTGAGCGAGGACGCCCGCAACGCCCTGCTGGCCGATATGACCGACGACGTCGCCGAGATCGTGCTGGAGGACAATCGCCTGCAGGCGCTCGGCCTTTCCATCGCGCAGGCGGGCGGCACCGACGATCTGGCATCCTATGTCCGCCTGATCGCGACACTGGAAAATGGCGGCCATCTCGACCGGAAAGTGGAGGGCCTTGCCAGCGACCAGGAACTGCTGCGCCGCGCGGGCGAGGGCATCGGCCTCACCCGGCCGGAGCTGGCCGTGCTGTTCTCCACCGCGAAGCTGGCGCTTCAGGACGCCATCGAGAAAAGCAGCCTCGCCGCCGACCCGGTGCTCACCAGCGACCTCATCCGTGCCTTCCCGCCCCGGATGCGGGAGGAAGAGGCCGACGCGATCGAGGCGCACCAGCTGCGCTGCGAGATCATCGCGACCAAGCTCGCCAACCGCATCGTCAACCGGCTGGGCGTCATCCTGCCCTTCACGCTGGCGGAGGAAGCAAGCTGCACGCTCGACGAGATCGCACGGGCCTTCGTCATTGCCGAGCAATTGTTCGACGTGCGCGCCCTGTGGGATGACATCGACGCCGCGAAGCTGAGCGAACAGGCACGGCTCGCGCTGTATCGCCAGGTCGCCAATGCGATGGCGGCGCATATCGGCGATGCCCATCGCTCGCTGCCCGCCGCGATGCGGCCAAGCGACGCGATCGCCGCGCTGACGCCCCCGATGGCAACGCTCGTGAAGGAAGTCGACAGCCTCTTGCAGCCGGAGCCCGCACGCCGGACCACCGCGCAGATGTCCGAGCTGAGCGAGCTGGGCGTGAGCAAGGCCCTGGCGGCGCGGACCGTGCTGCTGGTGAAGATGGACGGCGCGATCGGCCTTTCGTTGCTCGCCAAGGACCTCGCCCAGGGCGAAGTCGCGGTGGCCGGCGCCTTCACCCATCTGGGCGAAGCGCTCGGCATCGACTGGCTGCAGGGACTGGCGGCGCGGATGAGCCCGACCGACCCGTGGGAACGCCTGCTGGTCGCCGGCAGCGCCCGCGACCTCCAGCAGATGCGCCTCTCCTTCCTCTCCGGCGCGCGCTACAAGGAAACCGGCCCCTATGTGGCGGAATGGCTGGAGCGCAACGAAGGTGCGGTGGCCAAGTTCCGCCAGCTCATCACCCGCGCGCAGGCGGCCGCCGGCCCGAGCGCGGCGATGGTGGCGGAACTGACCGGACAGGCCCGGGCACTGCTGGCGCGATAAGCGGCGATACATCGGGAGGCACCGGCCCCGGCGGGAGTCGGCGCCGGTGCCTCCCGCTGCGCTATTTCCGGCGCATCAGCCAGGGCTTCACCGCGCCGGTCGGCGCGGGCTTGCCGTCCAGCCGGACCGCGCGGACGATCGTCACCCGGTTCTTGATCATCTGTCCGAACATGACGCCGCGCCCGCAGCATGTGTCCAGCGCGAGAATGCGCTTCACCACGTCCATGCCCGCCACAACATGGCCGAACGCGGCATAACCGGGATAGCCGGGCCGGGCGTCCAGCGTGGGATTGGGGCCGACCTGGATCGAGAAATTGCCGGTGCCCGAATCCGGGTCCTTGTGCCGCGCCATGGAAATGACGCCGTCGAGATGGCGAATGCCCGTCTTGTCCGTGGGCTCCAGCTTCACGGTCGGGAAATAGATGCGCCGCGCATCCGTATCGATGCCGCCCTGGACGAAGCCGGTCTTCGGATTGCCCTTGTGGCGCGTGGCGCGATAGAAGGTCGTGTCGTCCAGCCGCCCGTCATCCACATAGACGAGGAAGTTCTTCGTGGTGAGCGGCGCCCGCTTCGCATCCAGCGCCAGCACGATATTGCCCATGCTCGTCTCGAGCCGGACCCGCACATAACCCGGCGTCGGCCGGCTGGCGGAAGGCGGCTGGGCCTGGAGACCGGAGAGAGGCAGGATGAGAAAGGCCGCCAGGGCGAGGAGAAAGCGGGACAAAAACAGCAAGATCGTTCCTGGGCTGAGGTGGATCGTCCCCCCAGCATGTCACATCTGCGCGTGCCTGTTCAACCGTGGCGGGACGAGCGCCGGGCATCTTCCGCCCGGACGGGCTCATTCCCCGTCGAGCAGCCCCCTCAGCATCTCCGCCGTCGCGGCCGAGAGTGTCCAGCCGAGATGGCCGTGCCCGGTATTGTAGAGCACCCGCGGGTTCCGCCCGGCGCGGACCACCGGCATCATGGACGGCGTCATCGGCCGCAGCCCCGCCCAGGGGACGACCGCATCGGTCTCCACGCCCGGGAACAGCCGCTCCGTCCAGGCAACCAAAGGACGGATGCGATCGTCCCGGATATCCCTGTTGTAGCCGTTGAACTCCGCCGTGCCCGCGACCCGAAAGCGATCGGCACCCAGCCGGCTCGTCACGATCTTGGCGCTTTCGTCCAGCAGGCTGACCCACGGCGCCGCGGCGCGGCTCGCCTCGTCATTGAGCGCGACCGTGATGGAATAGCCCTTGACGGGATAGATGTTGACCCGGTCCCCCAGACTCGCGGCCAGCCGCCGGCTTTCCACGCCCGCGCAGACAACCAGCCGATCGCAGATAAGCGTACCGCCATCGGGCGCCGCCAGCTCCAGCCGCACCTCCCGCTCGCCCGCGACGATCCGCTCCACGCCCGCCCCGAGCCTGAGTGCGGCGCCGCGACGTTCGCAAGCCGCGGCAAGCCCGCGCGTGAACTTGTGGATGTCGCCGGTGCTGTCCGACGGGGTGAAGAAGCCGCCATGGAAGGTGCCGTTCAGCGCCGGCTCGATCTGCGCGATCTCGGCCGGGGTGACCGGATAGCGATCCAGCCCCGCCTCGCGCAGCAGCGCATTGGCGCGATCGGCCTGACGAAAGCCGGCCGCGTCATGATAGACATGCAGGATGCCGCGTCGCTCGAGATCGAACGCGATGTCCTCCTCCTCCGCCACCCGGAAGAGATGCTCCCGCGCGGCAATGGCGAGGCGCGCCGTCTGGATGCTGTGCGCACGATAATTGCCGATCTGTCCGCAGAACTCGGCAAGCCAGCTCAGCTTGTGCCAGCTCGGCCGGGGATTGAGGAGCAGCGGCGCGGACGGCTGCGTCATCCAGCGCAAGCCCTTGAGGATCGTGCCCCAGCTGTTCCACACTTCCGCATTGCTGGCGGAGAGCTGGCCGCCATTGGCGAAGGACGTCTCCATCGCGGGATAACGATGCCGGTCGATGACCGTCACCTCATGACCCGCGCGGACCAGCGCATAAGCTGATGTAATTCCTGTTATTCCACTACCGACGACGGCGATTCTCGCCATGGCTGGACACTCCCGGGCAGGCCGTGACTCATTACCCTCTCCACAGAAGGCATAGTCCCGTCTGTTCGGTTACCTGAGAGCGTCGATCCGCGGCGCGGACCGTTCCCCTTCGGTGGGCGCCTGGCCGGACGCCTCTCTCCAGACTGTCCTGGCGATCCGGTCCCTGGTACCTGAGAGTTTCCGGGACCGGTTGCTCCTTCGGCGCCGGACCTGACTGATCGGGCCCGGACTCTCCCGGATCGCGTCATGGCGGACCGTAATTTTATGTCGCAACCTTGAAATCTTGTCAACGCGCCTCGCGCGCCGCGCCGGCAGGACCGGACGGGCGCGCGCGGCGGCGGTTCAGGCGATGGCGCGATGCCGGTTCGCCACGAGATGATCGACCACGCCCGGATCGGCGAGCGCGGAGATATCGCCCAGCTGGTCCACGGCATTCTCGGCGATCTTGCGAAGGATGCGGCGCATGATCTTGCCCGAGCGGGTCTTGGGCAGGGCAGGAGCGAACTGGATGACGTCCGGTGTCGCGATCGGGCCGATCTCGTGGCGCACCCAGCGCACCAGCTCGGCGCGCAGGGCATCATCCCCTTCCTCGTTCGCGTTCAAGGTCACATAGGCATAGATGCCCTGGCCCTTGATGTCGTGGGGCATGCCCACGACGGCCGCCTCGGCGACCTTGGCATGAGCGACGAGCGCGCTCTCGACTTCCGCCGTGCCCATGCGATGGCCCGAGACGTTGATGACGTCGTCCACGCGGCCGGTGATCCAGTAATCCCCATCCGCATCGCGCCGGCAGCCGTCCCCCGTGAAATATTTGCCGGGATAGGTCGAGAAATAGGTCTGGAAGAAGCGCTCATGATCGCCCCAGACCGTACGCATCTGGCCCGGCCAGCTGTCCGCGATGACGAGATTGCCTTCCACCGCGCCTTCCAGGACATGACCTTCCGGATCGACGACCTGCGGCTGCACGCCGAAGAAGGGCCGCGAGGCACTGCCCGGCTTGAGCGGGATGGCGCCGGGCAGCGGGGTGATCATGTGCCCGCCGGTCTCCGTCTGCCACCATGTGTCCATGATCGGGCACCGGCGCTCGCCCACGACGGAATAATACCATTCCCACGCCTCCGGGTTGATCGGCTCGCCGACCGACCCCAGCAGGCGCAGCGAGCTGCGGCTGGACTTGCGGACCCATTCGTCGCCCTCGCGCATGAGCGCGCGGATCGCGGTGGGCGCGGTGTAGAAGATGTTCACCCCGAACTGGTCCACCACTTGCCAGAAGCGGCTGAAATCGGGGTAGCTGGGGACGCCCTCGAACATCACCGTCGTCGCGCCGTTGGCGAGCGGGCCGTAGACGATGTAGCTGTGCCCCGTGACCCAGCCGATGTCCGCCGCGCACCAGTAGATCTCGCCCGGCTTGTAATCGAACACGACATGATGGGTGAGCGCCGCCCAGAGCAGATAGCCGCCCGTCGTGTGCAGCACGCCCTTGGGCTTTCCGGTGGACCCGGACGTGTAGAGAATGAACAGCGGGTCTTCCGCACCCATCTCCACGGCCGGGCAATCCGCCGGCACGCTCTCGCGCAACTCATGATACCAGTAGTCCCGGCCGGGCACCATGGTCACCGGGCCGCCGGTGCGCCGCACGACGATGACCGTCGCGCACGCCGTGCAATGGCCGAGCGCCTCGTCGACATTGGCCTTGAGCGGGATCTTCCGCCCACCGCGCAGACCCTCGTCGGCCGTGATGATGACGCTCGAATCGCAATCCGTGACGCGTCCCGCCAAGCTCTCCGGCGAGAAGCCGGCGAACACCACGCTATGAATGGCGCCAATGCGCGCGCAGGCCAGCATCGCCATCGCCGCCTCGGGAATCATCGGCATGTAGATGGTGACGCGATCGCCCCTGCGGACACCCTTGGCCTTCAGCACATTGGCGAAGCGGCAGACTTCCTCATGGAGCTCGCGATAGGTGATGGTGCGGCTCTCGGCCGGATCGTCGCCTGCCCAGAGGATGGCCGGCACATCGCCCTGCGTCTCCAGATGGCGATCGAGGCAATTCGCGGCGATGTTCAAACTGCCGTCCGCGAACCAGCGGATGCCGAAATCGGCCTCGTCGAAACTCGTATCCTTCACCTGCGTGAAGGGCCGTATCCAGTCCAGCCGCTGCGCCTGCTCCCGCCAGAAGCCCTCCGGATCGCTGAGGGACTGCGCATAGAGGCGGGCATAGGCCTCCGCGTCGACATAGGCTCTTTGACGCCATTCGGCGGGAACGGGATAAACGGTCTGATTCAAGGCGCTCTCTCCTGACTCTTGCCGGACTGACCGCGAGCGGCGGACCGGACACATACCAAGTTTGGAATTGGCAGCAGCCTAATCCTATTGGCCGGGAACCCGGGCTGGCGATTGCATCCTTTGCAGATATGGATGCACGTTCCGGCACGCTTGTCCATGGATTCCGGCACGCGAGCCGTGGGCTGGCCACCCCCAGGCGGCGATCAGCGGGAGAGGTCGCGCATGATATGCCGTCGCGTCAGGCGCCTTCGCCCCAGAGAATTTGCCCATCGGGATCGGCCAGCTGCGCGAGGCGGCGGGCGGCGCGGCGGGCAAGGCGCTGGACCTCCGCCTTGCGACGGGCCGGGCTGAGTGGCTCGCTGGGCGCGGCCCGCACGATCTCGGCATCATATTGATCCGCGACGATGAGCCCGGTGCGTCCCGGCCAGAGCGCCTCGCCCTCGAACAGCGAAAGATCGAACCCCGCCGGCACCGCCCAGAAATAGCGATCGCAATAGTCGAAATAATCCGGCCATTTGCCATCGCCGAGCAGATCCGCCCGGCTGCACTTGATCTCGACCGCGATGATGCTGCCGCGCGCGTCCACCGCCATGATGTCGAGCCGCCGGCCATTGGGCAGCGGCACTTCCGCGACGCCGAAAATATCGTGCCGGGCGAACAGGCGCAGGACGCCGCGCGTCACTGCCGGCGCCGTGCCCTCGAGCAACGCGGTCTGCAGGACGAGATCAGGGCCGGAAACGCAATCCATTCGACCGGATTAGAACAAGACAGGAACAAGAACAAGGGGCCTGAACGCATCCGGCCCCCGAAAGCACGCCTTATCGGTAGAAGACATGGCCCCCGATGCGCGTGAGCTTCGCCCGGTTCCAGCCCGGCTGGACCCGGGTGCTGTGGAAGAAGAGGGCGCCCTGCACGGGATTTTCCCAGCTGCCTTCCATGGCGATCTCGGCAATGGCCTTGGCGGTGCGCCACTGCGGTGCGGTCTCGGGCGCCGTGGGCAGACGACCGCTGCGCACGAAGCTGAACTGGCCGGGCTGAGTCACCACGCCGCACAGGCTGGTGGGGAAACGGCCCGACTTGGCGCGCTGCAGGACGACATTGGCGACGGCAAGCTGGCCGGACAGGCTCTCGCTGCGCGCTTCGTAATAAATGGCGGTTGCGAGGCAATGCTCGTCTTCGCTCAGGGCGCCGCGCTCATCGACGGCGGCGACCAGTTCCGGCAGGCTGTCGGGCTGCTCGGGATCCGCGAGCGGCGAGAAGCCCGCATCGGACGAAAGAGACGTATCGGGCTCGACCGGAACCGGAAGCGCGGCTGGCGCGTTCACAGTAGCAGGAACCTCGAAGACGGCCGGCGAAGTATCCGTGACTTCAGCCAGCGCGAGAGTGGACGACATGAGTCCGAACGCCGTCAATGCGGCGATGACAGTAGTGTTGGGCATGAACCTTCAGAATATGGCGGTGGGTCGGATGACGAAGCCCGGGCCGCATTTGTCATGCGGTCACTCGATGCTCCGGTCCGCCCCCCGTCTGCGTGTTTGCCATGGCGTGTCCCCGTGACCGCCTGGGCAACCTGCGCGGGAGTGGAGGCGCTCTTTGCCGCTGGGCGCTGTATTGTCAAGCAGCGCAGAGGATCGCGGCGGCGAGCTGTTCCCCGTCTGCGACATCCAGTTCCACGAACCAGATATCCGGGTCCGAACGCACGCGACGCTCAATATATTCCATCATTTCAAATGGTTGATCCATATTTCGCGGCCCGCAGGGAGTGAGTTCCACAGCACCAGACAGCGCCGTCACGCGCTCGTAGAAGCCATGATTTCGTCCCTTTTCAACGAGCTGCACGACAATGCTGCCACTCTCCGGCTCGCCCTTGTGAAGCACTGCGGCCATGCCGCCCTGCGCTTCCACGGCGCGCACAAGCGCACCGACCAGGAACTGCGTCGTCGGCCGGCTGCTCATGGCGCTTCGGCATAGCCGGGCAGGCTGGCAAGCGCGATGGTGGAGCGCATGAACGTGCCGGTGCCGCGACCGACTTCCTCGCCCTCGCTGTCGATCAGCCGCGCCTCGGCGACATAGACGCGCCGCTTCCCGCTGAGCCAGCGTCCCTCCGCCACGACCGGACCGGCGCGGAGCGGGCGCGTGAAAAAGAGGTTGAAGGCCGTGGTGAGCAGGAAACGATCGCTCACCAGACTGTTCGCGGCATAGAAGGCCGCGTCATCGAGCATCTTGAAATAGACCGTGCCATGGGTAGCGCCGCCGGCATGGAAATAGGTCTCGTTCACATCGAAGGCGATGCGCGCTTCTCCCGGCGCAGTGACCGAGAGCCGGGAGGGAAAGAGCTGGTTGATGCGCGCCGAGGCATATAGCCGCTCCAGCGCGCGAAAATGGGCAGCCTCACCCGAGGGCGCCATGCCCTCAGGCAGCGTCACGCGTCTCGCCGCCGGCGAGCAGGGCATAAAGCGCGGCATCCGAGCGCACGCCGCGAATGCGGGCGAGGTGACGCTCGTTGCGCAGCAGGCGTGAGACACGCGCCAGGGTCTTGAGATGCTCCGCGCCGCTGTCCGACGGCGAGAGCAGCATGAACACGACATCCACCGGCGCCTCGTCGATCGCATCGAACGCGATGGGTTCGGCGAGCAGGACGACGACGCCGTGCACCTTGTCCAGATGATCGAGCTTGGCATGGGGGATGGCAATGCCGCCGCCGAAACCGGTGGAACCCAGCCGCTCGCGCTCCGTGATGCGCTCGATCACTTCGGTCGCATCGAGGCCGTAGGCGTCGGCCGCAAGCTGCCCGAGCTTCTGGAAAAGCTGCTTCTTGTTGGGAAGCGTGACCGCAGACGAAACAGCGTCCGCTGCCAGCAAGTCGCTGAAATTATCCATGTTCAACCTGTGTCCTGCGGCGGCCTGCAGATGATGTCGGATGCTGGCGAGCCGGCCCTGCGCTGCCGCGGGGAGAAACCGTGGGGCCCCATAGAGCTTATAGCCCCTGGGGTCAACCGCCACCCCCGCCGCCGGGCAGGGGTGGGGTCGTTGGTCGGCGCAGCGAAGGCCATCCGAGCGAGGCAGCGTCATTCCCGCCCCGCATCATCCGATCAGCCGCCGGCAGTCACTTGGGGGGTTCGACCCAGCCGATCGTCCCGTCATTGCGGCGGTAGACCATGTTGAAGGCAGCGGTGCCGCTGTTCACGAAGAGCAGCGCGTTGGTGTTGCGCAGATCGAGCATCATCACCGCGTCCGACACGCTTGCCCGGGGGATATCCACCCGCATCTCGGCAATCACCACCGGCGCGTCAGCGATGTCCTCCGCATCGTCCTCTCCGCTCGACTGGAAGACGACATAGCTCGCATCGTCGATGGTATCCGTCGCGTCGCGCTGCGCCTCGGCAGCGGCGGTCTGCTCATGCCGGTCCTTGAGGCGGCGCATGTAGCGGCGCAGCTGCTTGTCGATGCGTTCGGCGGCCTGGTCGAAGCAGTGGTGCGCGTCATGCGCCTCACCGGCGCCCTTCAGGATGAGTCCGGACATGACATGACAGACGATATCGCAGCGGAAGGCACCATGCGGGGCGTGGCTGAACGTCACGCTCGCGGAAATGGTGCGCGAGAAATATTTGTCTGCAATGGCCTTCAAGCGCGTGGAGACATGCTCCTGCAGGGCTTCACCGGTGTCGACCTGGTGACCCGATACGCGGATGTCCATCAACTTTCTCCTTCTTCTTGGGCCTTGATGGCCTGTGTAAGCGGGATGGCGGGGCCCCGGGCCGTTGCCCTAGGCCACGCCATCCCGCCAGATGGGATTGTCCAGCTTGTCGAGAAAGGCCGCATGGCGCGCCAGTTCCGCTTCGCTGGGGAAAAAGGGGCGGGGCGGACGCGGCGCGCGGCCAGCCATGGCGGGACGCAGAACGGCCGCGCTCGTGCCGACCACGATCTGCGCCTCCGCCACCAGGCCAAGGCCGATCTGCCGTCCACCGGTCAGTTCGATATAGAGTTGCGCAAGCAGCTCGGCGTCCAGCAAGGCGCCATGCTTGACGCGGTGGCTGCGATCGATGCCGTAGCGCGAGCACAGCGCATCGAGGCTGTGCTTTGCCCCGGGATGAAGCGTGCGGGCGATGGTCAGGCTGTCGATCATGCGCTCGAGATCAACGAGCGGTAGCCGGCAGCGTTCCAGCTCCGCATTGAGGAAGCCGAAATCGAACCGGGCATTGTGCGCCACCAGCTTGTCGTCGCCCAGAAAGTCCAGCAGCTCGGCGGCCTTCTCCGCAAAGCGCGGCTTGTCCGCCAGGAACCGGTCGGACAGGCCATGCACGGCCTCGGCCGCCGAGGGCATCGCGCGCTCCGGATTGAAATAGCAATGATAGGTCGCGCCGGTGGGAATGCGATTGACCAGCTCCACACAGCCGATCTCGACGAGCCGATCCCCGGTCAGCGGATCAAGGCCAGTGGTTTCCGTATCAAAGACGATTTCGCGCATTGTCGCTCTAGACTCGTGGGGTTGGCATTATCGGACCAGCGACCGGCGAAGGCAAGCAATCAGGCCCCGCACCTGCGCTCTTGTCCGCCATTTGGGACAGCCCGTCTCGATCACCACATCGGCGCGCGCGCGCTTGACGTGATCGGGCATCTGGCTGGCGCGGATCCGGCGGAAGCGCGCCTCTGTCATCCCCGGCCGCGCCATGACCCGGCGGCGCTGGAGGAAGAAAGGCGCGGAGACGACCGCGACCATGTCCAGCCCGCGCTCGGCCCGCGTCTCGAACAGCAGGGGAATGTCGAGCAGCACGATGGGATAAGCGCGATGCCGGGCCAGGAAATCGCGGCGCGCCGAGCGCACGGCCGGATGCACGATGGCTTCCAGCGCCGCCATTTCCTCAGGCTGGCCAATGACCCGCGCGCCCAGCGCCTGCCGGTCGACCCCGCCCGCGCCGGTGGTGCCGGGAAAGCGCGCCTCGATCGCGCCAATCAGCGCGCCGTCCGGGCCCTGCAGCCGGTGCACCTGTGCATCGGTATCGAACACCGGCACGCCCATGGCGCGCATCATGCCGGCCACGGCGGACTTGCCCATGCCGATCGATCCGGTGAGGCCGAGCCTGAAAGGGCGATGGGGCATGGACGGCGGTCAGGCGGGCGCGAGCAGGCGTTCGCGCAGCTCCGCATCCAGCGCGCGCGGGGCATCGGCATCGAAGAAGATGTCGAAGGCAAGCGCCGCCTGGCCGATGAGCATTTCCAGCCCGTCCACCGTCTCGAGCCCGCGCGCGCGCGCAGCGGCGAGAAGGGGCGTCTCGAGCGGCGCATATACGATGTCATAGACGACCGCCCGGTCCGGCAAGGCGCGCAGATCGGGCTGATAAGGCGGCTGGCCGACCATGCCAAGCGAGGAGGAATTGACCAGCAGATCCGCAGCGGGCAACGGCGCCGCGAAATCCTGCACATCGCCTTCCATGCCGAGCTTTTCCAGCAGCGCATGGCCCTTTGCGGCATCGCGCGCGACGATGGTGATCGCGCTCACGCCCACCGAACGCAGCGCGAAGCCGATGGCGCGCGCCGCGCCGCCCGTGCCGGCGAGAACAGCGCTGCTGCCCTGCCATTTGCGCGCCAGCAGCGGCTGGAGGAAGCCGCCGGCATCGGTGTTGGTCCCGATCAGCGGCCCGCCCGTCTCGCAGGCGACGGTGTTGATCGCGCCGATCCGCTCGCGCACGCCGCCCGGATCGTCCACGAACTCCAGCGCCGCGACCTTGTGCGGTATGGTGATGTTGCAGCCCAGCCAGTCCGGATCGGCGCGCCGGCGCAGGAAATAGGCAGCAAGCTCGTCCGGCCGCACATGCGTCTTGCGATATTCGGCATCGATGCCGAGCGCCTCCAGCCAGAAATTATGGATGGTCGGCGACTTGCTGTGCGCGATGGGATCGCCGATCACTTCGGCATAAGGGCGTTGCTGGCTCATGCCGGCAAGATAGAGCGTGTGCGCAAATAGTCGAGCAAAGGCAGCAGGGGCAGGCCCTGCACGGCGAACAGGCTGCCGGAAATGCGGGAGAAGAGCTGGGCGCCCGGCCCCTCCACCCGGTAGCAGCCGACGCACCACCGGCACGCCTCCCAATCGAGCGCGAGATAGCGGTCGATGAACGCGGTGCTCAGCGGCCGCATGTGAAGCGTCACGCTCTCGATGTGGCGCCATTGCGCCGCGCCGCCCTGCGCGATCACCGCCGCGCTGTGCAGCTTGTGCGCGCGGCCGCTCATCCGCTCCAGCAGTGCGGCGGCTTCCTCCCGTGTCGCGACCTTGTCGACCCGGCTGCCATCGTCCAGCTCTAGCGTCTGGTCGCAGCCGAGCACGAAATCGCCGGGATGGCGGATGGAGGGCCGCTGCGCCTTCCATTCGGCCAGCGCATCGGCAAGATCCCGCGCGCTGAGGCCTTCCGCTTCCAGAGCACCCTTGACGGCGTCCTCGTCGATGCCGGCTTCCACCAGCTCGAAGGGGACTGCGGCCTGCTCCAGCAGACGGCGGCGGCTCTCGCTCTGCGAGGCCAGCATGAGACGCGGCCCGCTCATACCGGAAGCGAACTGCCCAGCCCGGCGGCGAGATTCTTCAACCGCTCCTGATAGAGATTGACGATGGCCGCCGCCGTCTCCTCGATCGAACGCCGGGTGACGTCGATGACGGGCCAGCCCTGATCGGCGAACATGCGGCGCGCATGCGCGACCTCGCTGTTGACCCGCTCGATATCCACATAAGGCGTGGCCGGCGCCTGATTGAGCGACAGCAGCCGATTGCGGCGCACCTGCACCAGCCGTTCGGCGCCCGCCGTCAGGCCGACGACCATCGGATGCCGGAGCTTGAACAGGCTGGGCGGCGGCGGCGATTCGGGCACGAGCGGGATGTTGGCCGTCTTGTAGCCGCGATTAGCGAGATAGATGCTGGTGGGCGTCTTCGAAGTGCGCGACACGCCGGCGAGGACGATGTCCGCTTCCTCCCAGTTTTCCCAGCCGACGCCATCATCATGCGCGATGGTGAACTGGATCGCGTCGATCCGCGCGAAATAGGCTTCGTCCAGCACATGCTTGCGGCCGGGCCGGTTGCGCGTCTCCTGACCGAGAAGATTCGACATGGCATCCGTCACCGGGTCGAGCGGCGCGACGAAGGGAATGCCCATGGCGCGGCAGCTGCTCTCCAGCTTGCGGCGCAGGGACTGGTTGGCCAGCGTGAAAAGCACCATGCCGGGATTGCGCCCGACTTCCTCCATGATGCGTTCCAGATGCTGCTCGGAGCGGACCATCGGCCAGAAATGACGGATCGTCTCCACATTCTCGAACTGCGCGATCGCCGCCTTGCCGATATGTTCCAGCGTTTCCCCGGTGGAATCCGAAAGCAGGTGCAGGTTCAGCCGATCCATGCGGGGAACCATGTGGATAAATGCCGGATAAGGCAAGGGACAGGACAGTGGATGAAAGGCCGACCCGGAATCGTCCGCGCTACGGCGATCGCGACTCGATCACTTGTCCACAGCAGGGCCGGTTTGCGCACAGGCTGTGGGAAATGTGGATGA